>NZ_JBLKRW010000001.1:1157500-3727500 GCF_047608225.1 Bacillus sp. SW14
TCTAAAAGGCGGAAAAGCAAGGAAACTCCGCTAAGGGCTCTCACATCCTGTGAGAAACGCCCAGTACCTTCATCCTGAAGGCATTTGTTTGGTGGCGATAGCGAAGAGGTCACACCCGTTCCCATGCCGAACACGGAAGTTAAGCTCTTCAGCGCCGATGGTAGTCGGGGGTTTCCCCCTGTGAGAGTAGGACGCCGCCAAGCAATTGCACGATAGTGCAATTATGGAGGATTAGCTCAGCTGGGAGAGCATCTGCCTTACAAGCAGAGGGTCGGCGGTTCGAGCCCGTCATCCTCCACCATTTTTCATTATACATATCGGTTTTACATATATGCCGGTGTAGCTCAATTGGTAGAGCAACTGACTTGTAATCAGTAGGTTGGGGGTTCAAGTCCTCTTGCCGGCACCACTTTTATATGATATAATATTCAAGTCTCTTGTAAGAAGAGCCATTAGCTCAGTTGGTAGAGCATCTGACTTTTAATCAGAGGGTCGAAGGTTCGAGTCCTTCATGGCTCACCATTTACATCTTGCGGATGTGGCGGAATTGGCAGACGCGCTAGAATCAGGCTCTAGTGTCTTTACAGACGTGGGGGTTCAAGTCCCTTCATCCGCATCATTTCTGCGGAAGTAGTTCAGTGGTAGAACACCACCTTGCCAAGGTGGGGGTCGCGGGTTCGAATCCCGTCTTCCGCTCCAACTAACCATCCACGCCGGGGTGGTGGAATTGGCAGACACACAGGACTTAAAATCCTGCGGTAGGTGACTACCGTGCCGGTTCAAGTCCGGCCCTCGGCATTAAGTTTTGCGCCCGTAGCTCAATTGGATAGAGCGTTTGACTACGGATCAAAAGGTTAGGGGTTCGACTCCTCTCGGGCGCGCCATGATATACATGTAATCGGGAAGTAGCTCAGCTTGGTAGAGCACATGGTTTGGGACCATGGGGTCGCAGGTTCGAATCCTGTCTTCCCGACCATTCTTGGGGCCTTAGCTCAGCTGGGAGAGCGCCTGCTTTGCACGCAGGAGGTCAGCGGTTCGATCCCGCTAGGCTCCACTTGGTTTTAATAAATATTTGGCGGTGTAGCTCAGCTGGCTAGAGCGTACGGTTCATACCCGTGAGGTCGGGGGTTCGATCCCCTCCGCCGCTACCAATGGACCTTTAGCTCAGTTGGTTAGAGCAGACGGCTCATAACCGTCCGGTCGTAGGTTCGAGTCCTACAAGGTCCACCACTATACGGAGGAATACCCAAGTCTGGCTGAAGGGATCGGTCTTGAAAACCGACAGGGGTGTCAAAGCCCGCGGGGGTTCGAATCCCTCTTCCTCCGCCATATATATTCTTAATCATCGCGGGGTGGAGCAGTTCGGTAGCTCGTCGGGCTCATAACCCGAAGGTCGCAGGTTCAAATCCTGCCCCCGCAACCAAAAAATGGTCCGGTAGTTCAGTTGGTTAGAATGCCTGCCTGTCACGCAGGAGGTCGCGGGTTCGAGTCCCGTCCGGACCGCCATTTAAATAATACTTAGGCTCGGTAGCTCAGTTGGTAGAGCAACGGACTGAAAATCCGTGTGTCGGCGGTTCGATTCCGTCCCGAGCCACCATTTATCAATATATATGTTTTGGCGGTTGTGGCGAAGTGGTTAACGCACCAGATTGTGGCTCTGGCATTCGTGGGTTCGATTCCCATCAATCGCCCCAAATAAAAATTGCGGGTGTAGTTTAGTGGTAAAACCTCAGCCTTCCAAGCTGATGTCGTGGGTTCGATTCCCATCACCCGCTCCATTTTTATATTGTCATGGGCCTGTAGCTCAGCTGGTTAGAGCGCACGCCTGATAAGCGTGAGGTCGATGGTTCGAGTCCATTCAGGCCCACCATGATTTATATTCCACAGTAGCTCAGTGGTAGAGCTATCGGCTGTTAACCGATCGGTCGCAGGTTCGAATCCTGCCTGTGGAGCCAAATGGAGAAGTACTCAAGTGGCTGAAGAGGCGCCCCTGCTAAGGGTGTAGGTCGTGTAAGCGGCGCGAGGGTTCAAATCCCTCCTTCTCCGCCATATGATTACAGTTAGAAATTCTCAATCATCGGCCCGTTGGTCAAGCGGTTAAGACACCGCCCTTTCACGGCGGTAACACGGGTTCGAATCCCGTACGGGTCATCCAAAAACCTTGCAGAATATGCAAGGTTTTTTATTGTGGAAAAGAAAACCCTCGGCTAGGCCTGAGATTCCAAAAAGCTTCCAGCGTGGTATAAAAAACACTCCTCCGAGGTGCTAAATATTTTTGGATCGCCAACCAAAATATGAGCATACGGAGGAGTTATAATGTCAAAAGACAGTAATAGTCTAGCACACACATAGTATCACATCGTAATTGCCCCGAAGTACAGAAGACAAGTCATTTATGGGAAAATCAAAAAAGATATAGGGGAAATTTTCGGTACCCTACGTGAAAGAAAAGGTGTCGAGGTTATCGAAGCAACAGCGTGCAAAGATCACATCCATATGTTAGTGAGCATTCCGCCAGTGATAAGTGAATAGGCATTCATAGGATATTTGAAAGGAAAAAGTAGTTTAATAATATTTGATCCTCACGCAAATTTGAAATACAGATATGGGAACCGGAAATTTTGGTGTACTTGATATTATGTAGATACGGTTGGGAGAAACAAAAAGGTAATCGAAGAATATATACGAAATCAGATACAAGACGATATCGTGGCAGAACAATTAACAATGATGGAATATATCGATCCATTCACAGGTGAAGAGGTCAAGAAAAAGAAAAGGAAATAGGGAGAAGGCCTTTGAGGTCTGGCCAGCATAAGTAGTACATATGGCGAACCATTCAGAATCCCTTTAGGATTTGGTCAGTAACAAGGCTTTCAGTCGCAGAGAAAACCACCCGTTATCACGGGTGATCATTATTTTATATAATTCATGATAGATTTCATGCTTTATTCTATAAAAACAACAAAAATCTCCATATATTTCGTTTTTCTTCAGAAAATGAATTTAAATGTCAATAAGTATAAGCGCTTTCATGAAAGGGCTTTTTTTTATTTCTTCGAATAAATACTATATATAAAAACTATGATGTCAGAAAGGATGATTACATGACCGCTGCCAGCCCGACAGCACATGATGTTTATCTTTATCACGAAGGCAGTCTCTTTAGAAGCTATCAGCTATTTGGCTCGCATTATCGTGAGCTGAATGGCCAAAGCGGATATGAATTCTGTGTGTGGGCGCCTCATGCGTCAGAAGTTCGAGTAGCTGGGGATTTTAACAGCTGGTCAGGAGAACAGCATGTGATGCATAGAGTGAACGATAATGGTATTTGGACTTTATTTATTCCGGGCTTGGCAGAACAGGAACGATATAAGTATGAAATCGTGACTCGTAGCGGTGAGATCAGGCTGAAAGCAGATCCATACGCCTTTTATTCAGAAGTCCGGCCTCATACAGCGTCACTGACTTATGATCTGGCAGGATACAGCTGGCAAGATCAAAAATGGCAAAAGAAACAAAAGGTTAAGACGCTGTATGAGAAACCACTTTTTATTTATGAACTTCATCTCGGTTCTTGGAAGAAACATTCTGATGGCAGGCTTTACTCTTATAAAGATTTAAGTCAGTCGCTTATTCCTTATATCAAAAAGCATGGGTTTACCCATATCGAACTGCTCCCGGTATATGAACACCCCTATGATCGTTCCTGGGGATACCAAGGAACGGGGTACTACAGCCCGACAAGCAGGTTTGGCACGCCTCATGATTTGATGAGGTTTGTCGATGAATGCCATCAAGAAAACATCGGAGTCATTCTGGATTGGGTCCCCGGACATTTTTGTAAAGATGCACATGGCCTTTATATGTTTGATGGAGGGCCTCTTTATGAATATCAAGATGAACGTGATCGGGAGAACTGGCTATGGGGAACGGCAAACTTTGACTTGGGAAAACCGGAAGTTCATAGTTTTTTAATTTCTAATGCGTTGTACTGGGCGGAACTCTATCATATAGATGGATTTAGGGTTGATGCAGTGGCTAATATCCTGTATTGGCCAAATCAGCATGAACGCCACACGAATCCATATGCTGTTGAGTTTTTAAAAAAACTCAATCAAACGATGAGAGAGGCATATCCGCATGTCATGATGATTGCGGAAGATTCGACGGAATGGCCTCAAGTGACAGGTGCCGCTGAGGAAGGGGGGCTCGGTTTTCATTTTAAATGGAATATGGGCTGGATGAATGACGTACTGAAATACATGGAGACGCGGCCAGAAGAACGGCGGTATTGTCATCAGCTTATTTCTTTTTCATTACTGTATGCGTTTAGTGAACATTTTGTATTGCCATTTTCTCATGATGAAGTCGTTTACGGAAAAAAATCAATTCTTAATAAAATGCCTGGCGACTATTGGCAGAAATTTGCCCAGTATCGGCTTTTGCTCGGTTATATGACGGTTCATCCCGGAAAGAAATTGATTTTTATGGGAACAGAATTTGCCCAATTTGATGAATGGAAAGACACAGAGCAGCTTGATTGGTTTTTGGACTCCTTCCCCATGCATCGGAAAGCCAGCGTTTTTACGCAAGATCTTCTCCGTTTTTATCAAAAAAGCAAAATCCTTTATGAACATGATCATCGTGCACAGTCATTTGAATGGATTGATGTCCATAATGACCAACAATCGATTTTTTCTTTTATTCGATATGGCAAAAGGCACGGTGAGGCGCTTGTCATCATTTGTAATTTTTCACCCGCGGTCTATCATCAATATGATGTTGGAGTTCCTTTTCTTACCCAATACATCGAAGTGCTGAATAGCGACAGTGAAACATATGGAGGCTCAGGACAAATCAACAAAAAACCGTTAGCGTCCAAAAAGGGAGCTTTACATCATAAACCGGGTTATATCACGATGACCATTCCCCCTTACGGCATTTCGATTTTACGGGCGGTTAAAAAAAGAGGAGAGATAAAAAGATGAAAAAACAATGTGTAGCCATGCTCCTTGCCGGCGGGAAGGGCAGCCGTCTCAGCGGATTAACTAAAAATATGGCCAAACCGGCTGTTTCTTTCGGGGGAAAATACAGAATTATTGATTTTACCCTCAGCAACTGTTCCAATTCAGGCATAGACACAGTCGGGATTTTAACACAATATCAGCCGCTTGAGCTGAATTCCTATATTGGAATCGGCAGTGCGTGGGACCTTGACAGACATAATGGCGGCGTGACGGTTTTACCCCCTTATGCCGAGTCATCAGAAGTCAAATGGTATAAAGGGACGGCAAGCGCCATTTATGAAAATCTCAATTATTTGAATCAGTATGATCCTGAGTATGTGCTGATTTTATCAGGAGATCACATCTATAAAATGGACTACGGCAAAATGCTTGATTTTCACATTGAAAAGAAAGCGGATGTAACGATCTCTGTCATCGAAGTGGGCTGGGAGGAAGCAAGCCGGTTCGGTATCATGAAGACCAATGCAGATGGGACGATCACACATTTTGATGAAAAGCCCAAATTCCCTAAGAGCAATCTTGCCTCAATGGGAATTTATATATTCAATTGGCCGCTTTTAAAACAGTATCTTGAGATGGACGACCGAAACCCTTATTCAAGCCACGACTTCGGCAAAGACATTATTCCTATGCTTTTAGAGGAGAAAAAGAAGCTATCTGCTTATCCGTTCAAAGGATATTGGAAGGATGTCGGAACAGTGCAGAGCTTGTGGGAAGCCAATATGGATTTGTTACAAGAGGACTCGGAGCTGAAGCTTTTTGAACGGAAATGGAAAATTTACTCCGTCAATCCGAATCAGCCTCCGCAATTTATTTCATCTGACGCACAGGTTCATGATTCGCTTGTGAATGAAGGGTGTGTTGTGTATGGAAATGTGACTCATTCCGTTCTTTTTCAAGGTGTTACTGTCGGTAAGCATGCGACTGTCACGTCGTCGGTTATTATGCCGGATGTGACGATTGGCGAGCATGTAGTGATTGAAAATGCCATTGTTCCTAACGGTTTGGTGCTTCCGGATGGTGCAGTAATTCAGTCTGAAAAAGACATTCAGGAGGTGCTGCTCGTTTCCGGGGAATTTGTAGAAAAAGAATGGATCTAATACTGAAGAGGGGGCAGAGTCAGTGTTTAATAATCAAATGTTAGGTGTTATAGATGAAACCACATATAAGCATTCTCTTCAGGATTTAACGGCACAGCGGTCGCTGGGGGCAATTCCTTTTGCCGGCAGGTACCGTCTGATCGATTTTATGCTCTCCAACATGGTAAATGCGGATATTAGGAGTGTCGCGATTTTTCCGAAGTATCGCTACCGTTCGCTTATGGATCATCTTGGAGCGGGTAAGGAATGGGATTTGCATCGAAAAAAGGATGGTCTCTTTTTTTTCCCGTCGCCCCACCTTCATCAAGAATATGATGAATTCGGTTCTTTCCGCCAGTTTTCAGACCATCTTGATTACTTCCACAGAAGCACACAGCAATATGCTGTCATCTCCAACAGTCATACCGTTTGCAACATTCAATTTCAATTTGTGCTGAAACGCCATCAGGAGGTTGGCTGCGACATCACAGAGGTATTTCAGGACGGCCAGTCGCTGCAAATCTATATCATGTCTACAACGCTTTTGAAGGATCTGATCTATGGACATTGTGAAAAAGGCTATAAAACCATTCAGGAGGCTGTTGAAAAAGAATCAGCCGCCTTGACCATTTGCCCTTATGAATATTCAGGTTATGCTGCTGTTATTGATTCGGTGGAAAAATATTATACCCACAGTATGGAACTCATTCAGCCTCGGTTTTGGCAGCAGGTGTTTTTGCCGCAGCAGCCGATCTATACAAAAGTGAAAGATGAGCCGCCGACGAAATACGGAAAACACAGCACTGTTAAAAACTCCTTGGTGGCAAATGGCTGTGTGCTTGAAGGAGAGATTGAAAACTGCATTTTGTTCAGGGGGATTCATGTCGGAAAGGGAACGAAGCTAAAAAACTGCATTATTATGCAAAAAACGCAGATTGGCGAGGAGTGTCTGCTTGAGCAGGTTATTTCTGATAAGGACGTTAAAATCGGCAATTCGACTGAGGCTGCGGGAACAGCCGAGCAGCCGCTTGTATTAAGAAAAGGTTTGGTGCAAGGAGAGCTGATGAATTCTTGAAGATATTGTTTGCTGTATCTGAATGCACCCCGTTTGTTAAATCAGGAGGTCTTGCCGATGTAGCCGGCGCTCTGCCAAAGGCACTTGCGCGATTAGGCAATGAAGTAGCTGTGATATTGCCAAAGTACAGCCAAATACCTGAACGCTGGAAAAAGCGCATGAGAAAAGCGGCTGAGTGTACGGTAGCCGTCGGCTGGCGTCAGCAATATTGCGGAATTGAACATATGGCCGCAGATGATGTGAATTATTATTTCATTGACAATGAATATTATTTTAACAGGGATTCGTTGTACGGGTATGATGATGACGGTGAACGCTTTGCTTTTTTTTCTAGAGCTGTGCTGGAGGCCGTCGAAGCTGTAAATATTCAAGCCGATATTGTTCATACTCACGACTGGCATACAGCGATGGTCAATTATTTGCTGAAAGAGGAATACGGGAAACATCCTTTTTATGAACAGATGAAAAGTGTGCTCACGATCCACAACCTGCAGTTTCAGGGCATTTTTCCGCCTGATGTCACACATGACTTGCTAGGGCTTGAGATGGATCATTTTCATTATGAAAAGTTAGAATGCAACGGATTCGTTAATTTTATGAAGGCGGGCATCATTGCGGCTGATCATGTGACAACTGTAAGCCCGACTTACAGAAATGAAATATTGACGCCTTATTACGGTGAACAGCTGGATCAGGTTTTGCGATATAGGGAAAATGATGTAACCGGCATTTTAAACGGCATTGATGATTCTTTATATCAGCCGAAGAGCGATCCTTATATAGCTGTGCATTACGATTCGGAGCATCTTGCATGCAAGGAAGAAAATAAAACGAAGCTTCAGCGGCGGATGGGGCTTCCAGAGCGAAACGATATTCCGCTGATCAGTATGGTGACTAGGCTCACTAAGCAAAAGGGACTTGATCTTGTGCGCAGGATTATGCACGAACTCCTTGAGGAGCAGGACATACAGCTGATTGTGCTGGGGACAGGGGAACGTGAATTTGAAGACTATTTCCGGTATGCAGAATTTGCTTTTCATGAGAAGTGCCGAGCGTATATTGGATTTGATGAGCCGCTTGCCCATCAAATTTATGCGGGCTCTGATTTGTTTTTGATGCCTTCGAAATTTGAGCCGTGCGGCTTGGGCCAGCTGATTGCTCTCCAATATGGCGCCATTCCGATTGTCAGGGAGACGGGCGGTCTTTATGATACTGTTCATTCCTATCAGGAGGAAGAGGGATCGGGCAATGGGTTTACGTTTTCCGCCTTCAATGCGCATGATCTGAAATATACGATTGAAAGGGCGCTGTCGTTTTATCGCCAAAAGGATGTATGGAAGAGCCTCATGAAGATCGCAATGAACGCAGATTACAGCTGGGAGCAGTCAGCGAAAGAGTATCAGCGCATTTTTGAGCATGTGACAAGGAGTGGACGGGATGTTCTCGAGTAAAGAACGATTTGCAGCCTTATTTTTAAAGCGTCTGGAAATGACGTGCGGAAAAAGCTTTAGAGACTCTGCCAAGCTCGACCAATATAAAACGTTGGGCAATATGGTCAGAGAGTATATCAGCGCTGAGTGGATCCAGACGAATGAAAAGAGCAGGTCCAATTCCGGAAAGCAGACATATTATTTGTCAATCGAATTTCTTCTCGGTCAGCTCCTTGAACAAAATTTAATGAATCTTGGTGTTCGTGATGTGGTAGAAGCAGGCTTGAAAGATATCGGCATCAATTTAGAGGAGATCCTTCAGATAGAGAGCGATGCAGGTCTGGGCAACGGCGGGCTTGGGCGCTTGGCCGCTTGCTTTTTAGATTCTCTCGCTTCGTTGAACTTGCCGGGACACGGGATGGGCATTCGTTATAAGCACGGCTTGTTTGAGCAAAAAATTGTAGACGGGCATCAGGTGGAGCTGCCTGAACAATGGCTGAAAAACGGAAACGTATGGGAAGTAAGAAATGCGGATCAGGCTGTTGACGTGCCGTTTTGGGGCGAGGTGCATGTGACAGAAAAAAACGGGCGTCTGCATTTTCGGCATGAACAAGCTACAATCGTTACCGCTGTTCCTTATGATATTCCGATTATCGGTTATGAAACGGGGACCGTCAATACATTGAGGCTATGGAATGCCGAGCCCTATGCGCATTATCATGGCGGCAATATTTTGTCTTATAAGCGGGAAACAGAAGCCGTTTCAGAATTTTTATATCCTGATGACACCCATGACGAGGGGAAAATTTTACGGCTGAAGCAGCAGTATTTTTTAGTATGCGCAAGCTTAAAAAGCATTGTGAACAATTACCGCAAAACGAATAAATCGATGTCCGGCCTGCATAAAAAAGTAAGCATTCATATTAATGACACCCATCCTGCGCTTGCGGTGCCTGAGCTGATGAGGATTTTACTTGATGAAGAGAACATGAGCTGGGAAGAGGCCTGGCATATCACCGTACATACGATTTCTTATACAAATCACACGACATTGTCAGAAGCGCTTGAGAAATGGCCGATTCATTTGTTTAAGCCGCTGCTTCCGCGAATGTATATGATTATTGAAGAAATCAATGAAAGGTTTTGCCGTGCGGTTTGGGAAAAGTATCCCGGAGACTGGAAAAGGATAGAGGACATGGCGATTACGGCGCATGGTGTTGTCAAAATGGCTCATCTGGCCATAGTGGGCAGCTACAGTGTCAACGGCGTTGCCAAAATCCATTCTGATATTTTAAAGGAAAGGGAGATGCGCGACTTTCATTTGCTGTTCCCGAATCGTTTTAACAATAAAACGAATGGAATTGCCCACAGACGCTGGCTTCTAAAAGCGAATCCAGGTCTGTCTGCTGTCATCACGGAGGCGATCGGCAATGAATGGGTAAAACGGCCGGAATCACTGATCCGCTTAGAACCGTACGCCTCAGATCCCTCGTTTATTGAGCAGTTTCAAAACAACAAAAGCAGGAAAAAACAAGAGCTTGCTGATTTGATTTTTTGTAAGGCTGGGGTGGTTGTGAACCCTGACAGCATATTCGACGTACAGGTAAAACGGCTTCATGCATACAAACGGCAGCTGCTGAATGTTCTTCATATTATGTATTTGTATAACCGTCTAAAGGAGGACTCGGGATTTTCTATCTATCCGCAAACCTTTATTTTCGGGGCAAAGGCTTCACCAAGCTATCATTATGCCAAGAAAATCATTAAGCTGATCCATTCTGTCGCAGAAAAGGTTAACTATGACCCGGCAGTCAAACAGCTGATTAAGGTTGTTTTTTTGGAAAATTACAGAGTTTCTATGGCTGAGCGGATTTTTCCGGCGTCGGATGTAAGTGAACAGATTTCAACCGCAAGCAAGGAAGCGTCTGGTACAGGAAATATGAAGTTCATGATGAACGGCGCTTTGACGATCGGCACACATGACGGCGCAAATATTGAGATTCTTGAGCGGGTGGGATCAGATTGTATTTACACATTCGGTTTAAAGGCGGATGACGTTCTATCGTATCAGGAAAACGGCGGCTATAGATCGAGGGAATATTATCAGCATGACCGCAGAATCAGACAGGTGGCGGATCAGCTGATTAATGGTTTTTTTGAAGGGGAAGCAGATGAATTTGAATCGATCTATGACTCGCTGCTTCCGCATAATGATGAGTATTTTGTGCTCAAGGATTTCAGCTCATATGCGGATGCGCAGGAGCGTATTCAAGCTGATTATCGCGATCGGCGGAAATGGTCTGAGCGGTCGATTGTAAACATTGCCCATTCAGGTTATTTTTCCAGTGACCGCACGATCCGGGAATATGCGAAAGACATTTGGGGAATCCAGCCGATGATGTGAAAAAGCCGCTGTAAGAGCGGCTTTTTTTGTTCACAGGTTCATTGAATAGATTGTAAAGGATAAGAACGTCGCAAATGCACTCCATAAAAAATAAGGCAGCAGAAGATAGCTTGCGGCTCTGCTGTATTTTTTTGCTATGATCATTAATATGAATGCTGTAATGGCGACAAGCAGGCAGTCAATCGATGCAGTCAGCAGGTTCTTTTGCGTAAACTGAAAATAGCTGAATGCCTGATTAAGCACATAATTAATCAAAAGCATAAACCAAAAGTTTTTCGCGTCTTTAAATGAAAACGCGGCATACACAAGGGCAGCTGAAAGGGAGATCAGCGCAAACAGAATGGCCCAAATGATGCCGATCGCGGAGCCGGGTGGCGTCCAGTCCGGTTTTTTTAGTGAATTGTACCATTCTTGGTCAATTGGAAACAGATAGTTTGCGGCTGAAAACAGTGCGTATGTAATCACAAAAACCGCTATGGCGCCGAGAATTTTCTTCATATTTGCAACCTCCGTATGTATTTATTTTACATTTATACTTATCCTTCCCCTTTATCTTATAAAGATCAAACCCCCGATATGCAGGGGGAATGATTATTTTAAATTAGCTGCTGCAATGCGTTTGCTTTAATGCGTTCATATTCAAACGCTGACTCTAACTCTTCCTTTGGCAAAGCGGACTTGCGGACGTATTTTTCGCGAATGACATCGTAAAGCTCATAAGGAAAAAGCATATCAATAAACATGACTTGTTTTTGTTGATCAGTTAATGGGGTTCTGGATTCGTAAGCGTTCAGCATGACATGAAATGTTTCTTCATCCCAAACGCCTGTCGTATCCAAAAGCGGGATAATCATTTTGCGCAAATCTCGAATAGGCAGATCAAATGATACGGTATCTAAGTCGATAACCCAAATCTGTTCATTTTCCCCTAAGAGTGTATTTCCTGTTCCGTAATCCTGGTGGCAGAGGTTAGGGCTTTTTTTCAGCTGTTCAGTCCATGGAACATAGGACGATTGCAAAAGCCGGTCTTTGATGCGCAGTCCGTCTTCAATAAAGCTGTCTATTTCCTGAAGATAAAGCAGTGAGAAAGGATCTTCTTTTTCCATCTGCGCCATCAGCTTCCACGTTTCCATTTGTTTGCACCGTTTCGTGTAGTGATTCGGCCAGCGCCCTAATTTCGTAAATACGGGAACGCCATTTGGCGGCTGATACCCGACGGAAGCTGTGTGAAAATCAGCAAGGCCTTTCATGATAAACTCCAAATCCTGCTTTACAGTCAGCTCAAACGGTCTTCCTTCGATCCAGTCATATACGACAAATAGAAAGGAGCCATGCTTGGAATATAGGCTGCCTTTTTTGTTTGGGAGTATGCCGGGAACATTCATGCCTTTTTTTGCCAAATAGTCCTGTGCGAAAATGGAAAACAAGGCTTTCTTTTCGGGCCTGTGTATTCGTTTCAGACAAACCGCACCGGATCCTATGTGAACCTTCCACACAAGCGCCATCTGGTTACCCTGAATGACGTCTATTTTTTCAGCCTGAACATCCCATCCTTGAAGCACATTTTCAGCCAGCTCCGTTAATTTTCTTTCATCTTCTGCTGATAAAGGAAGCTCTGATGAATTCCCCTCCTCCATGACTTCTTGGTTTTCTGCCATTAAAGGACACATCCTTACCTGTTTTACTCCTACCTTATGAATCAAATGAAAAAAGTGATTGAGATATTTGACTATATGTATAAAAGAATATGGTTGTTTACCCGTTTTGTTTTTGGGGCAGTCCTATTCCGCACAAGTTGGTTGTTCAGCCGTATCATGATTTTAACTAGTTAAAAAACATGCAGGAATGGAGGCTATGTATGAAAATAGCACTGATCGCCACAGAGAAGCTTCCTGTCCCCTCGGTTCGAGGAGGCGCCATTCAAATCTACCTAGAAGCGGTTGCCCCTTTGATTGCCAAAAAACATGAGGTGACGGTGTTTTCGATTAAAGATCCGAATCTTGCTGATAGAGAGACGGCAGACGGAGTCCATTATGTGCACTTGGATGAAGACCGTTATGAAGAAGCTGTTGGGGAAGAGCTGAAAAAGAGCCGTTTTGATCTTGTGCATGTTTGTAATCGCCCAAGCTGGGTGCAGAAACTGAAGAAAAAGGCGCCAGACGCTGTTTTTATTTTAAGCGTTCACAATGAAATGTTCGCTTACGATAAAATCAGCCAGACAGAAGGCGAGATTTGCATTGATTCTGTAGCGCAGATTGTTACGGTCAGCGATTATATCGGCCGGACGATCACAAGCCGTTTTCCGTCAGCACGATCAAAAACAAAAACCGTGTATTCCGGTGTGGACTTGAAAGCGTACCATCCCCGCTGGACGAAAGAAGGGCAGCGGGCTCGTGATGATATGCGAAGCGAGCTGGATCTTCACGGCAAAAAAATCGCCCTGTTTGTCGGCCGGCTCAGCAAAGTCAAAGGCCCGCACATTTTATTGCAGGCTTTGCCGGACATTATCGAGGAGCATCCCGATGTCATGATGGTGTTTATCGGGTCAAAATGGTTCGGAGATAATGAATTAAATAACTATGTCAAACATCTTCATACACTCGGTGCGATGCAAAAGGATCATGTCACATTTATTCAATTTGTGAAGCCAAAGGACATCCCGCGCCTTTATACCATGTCAGATGTATTTGTGTGCTCTTCGCAATGGCAGGAGCCTTTAGCGAGGGTGCATTATGAAGCGATGGCCGCTGGACTGCCTATTATCACAAGCAATCGAGGAGGCAATCCAGAAGTCATAGAAGAAGGGAAAAACGGCTATATCATTCATGACTTTGAAAATCCTAAACAATATGCCCAACATATCAATGATTTGCTCAGCAGTTCTGAAAAACGCGAACGGCTTGGGAAATACAGCCGCCGTGAGGCAGAAAGCCAATTTGGCTGGCAGAGGGTGGCGGAAAATCTGCTCAGTGTGTATGAAAGAAACAGATAGAAGGGGTGAACAGAGTGTACCAAAAAGAGCATGAAGAACAGATTGTATCCGATATTCTCAGCTATTATCCGTTCCATTTCGAACATGTGGCACTGAAATCAAACAAAAGCGGGCGCAAAATCTGGGAGATACAAACTGATCAAGGCCCAAAGCTATTAAAAGAAGCGCAGATGAAGCCGGAGCGGATGCTTTTTATCACTCAGGCACATGCCCATTTACAGGAGAAAGGGCTGCCGGTAGCGCCGATTCATCAAACAAAAAATGGCGGAAGCTGCTTAGGCACGGATCGGGTCTCTTACAGTTTATATGACAAAGTGACAGGTAAAGAAATGATTTACTATGATGCAGAGCAAATGAAAAAAGTCATGTCATTTGCCGGCCATTTTCATCATGCGTCAAAAGGATATGTTTGCACAGATGAAAGCAAGAAAAGAAGCAGGCTCGGCAAATGGCATAAATTGTATCGCTGGAAGCTGCAGGAATTAGAAGGGAATATGCAGATCGCGGCCTCTTATCCTGAAGACATATTTTCACAAACTTTCTTAAAACATGCTGATAAAATGCTGGCCAGAGGTAAAGAAGCACTGCAAGCACTTGATGAGTCAGAGTATGAAAACTGGACGAAAGAAACGCATGAACATGGCGGATTCTGTTTTCAGGATTTTACATTGGCGCGGTTAACTGAGGTAGACGGAGAGCCTTTTTTAAAGGAGCTTCACTCGATTACGTACGATTTGCCGTCAAGAGATCTGCGCATTTTGCTGAATAAAGTCATGGTTAAGCTTTCTGTATGGGATGCGGATTTCATGATTGCGCTGCTTGCAGCCTATGATGCAGTGTATCCGCTCACAGAAAAACAGTACGAAGTGCTATGGATTGATCTGGCGTTTCCGCATTTGTTCTGTGCAATCGGCCATAAATATTATTTGAAGCAAAAGAAAACATGGTCAGATGAGAAGTACAACTGGGCGCTGCAAAATATGATTTCCGTTGAAGAATCTAAAGACGCGTTTTTGGATAAACTGCCGGAACTGTATAAAAAAATAAAAGCGTATCGGGAGGCGAATTGACATGAGGTCATCGAGACAAAAAGCCTCCATTTCTAAACTCGATCTCGACCAATTCGTATTTACACCGCCCGGATCGATGGGATGGCAGGCTCATGACAAAAGCACGGC
The DNA here is from genome assembly GCF_047608225.1 of Bacillus sp. SW14. Taxonomy (NCBI): domain Bacteria; kingdom Bacillati; phylum Bacillota; class Bacilli; order Caryophanales; family Bacillaceae; genus Bacillus; species Bacillus sp. SW14. The sequence goes on from NZ_JBLKRW010000001.1 coordinate 1,172,689, forward strand.
TGACAATGAAGAAGAGGAGCATTTGGCTGCGGGCCGGATCCGAGAGCTCCCTAACATCACTGCACCGAGAGATTCTCAAGAAGAAACAAAGGAAACGGAAACAAACCACAAAGTCATGGATGATGAAAAGACGAAATTGAAAACCATTGGAGAGCTTGATGAAGAGCGTGATTCTAAACGATCAGCGCCTCCAATTGAAGAAGAGGATGAAGAATCAGCGGAGGAAGCTAATGTAGAAATCATTGTTCTTCCAAGTAAATCCGCACCAGCCCCATGGATTTCTCAAACTGTAAAGCGCAAGGCATAAAATCACATTTATGCCTTTTTTATGCGTACCTGCAGCAAAAAAACAGCTCGTATCTGCAACACGAGCTGTAGGAATTATGATTTTGCTTTCACAAAAAGCTGATTTATAAATGATAAATCAAGGTTTTTCGTCAGAAGAGGCGGCGGAAATTGTTTGTTTTCCGGTGTCAGAACGGATTGATAAACAGCATTGAGCCGTTTGGCAGCATGGGTAAAGGTAAATAAAGATTCTACACGGTGCCGGCCGTTTTTTGTGATTTTATTCATTAATTGTTGATCTGTAAAGGCTCTGTCAATTGCTTTCGCAAATGCAGAAGGTTTGTTATAGCTGTCGATGACAAGTCCGTTGACTTCGTGTTTTACGACTTCTCCGTTTCCGCCACGATTTGTGGTAATTAAGGGGGTGCCAGCTGCCATTGCTTCATAATTCACACGGGCCAGAGGTTCATTCCACTGAGAGCTGCACACGAATACATCCGCCATCAGAAAGAGGTTTGGAATGTCGTCTGCGGGAATGAATTTCGTAAAGATCACGTGTTCTCTGTATGGCAGCGCCAGCTTGCGCAGATAGGTTACATATTGGTTTTCGCCGTCATCGCTGAACCACTTTCCGCCTGCTATGACCAGCACAGCGTCGGGATGCTGCTGCAAAATCCGTTTCATGCTGTGAATGAGAAGGTGGGGCCCTTTGGTTGGGCTTAAACGGCCGGCGAATAAAATAACTTTTTTATCCTCAATGCCGTACTTTTTCCTGTATGTTTCTCTGACAGCCGAACCTTGCATCGTCCAGACAGGCGGATAGGAGCGGATATCAACGCCGGAATATACGACTTTTGTGATGTCCTCGGCTTCCGGGAAACGATCAATGACCGTTTGTTTAATAAATTCGCTGACGGTTGTGATCATGGTGACATTGTCGAGTACTTCTTTTCCTTGCGCGAAGGTCATCTTTTTTTCAGAAAACATTTCGTTATGCAGGCTCAAAACAATCATGCTGTTTGGTGAAGCTTTTTTATATAAAGAGACATTTAAAGGCCTGTTAAACACATGGATTAGATCAAAGGAAGAGGCCCGCAGCTCTTCGGCTACCGCCTCGCGGTAATGCTCTTTTGGCAAATGGATATACTGTACGCCGTCTTTCGTTTCTCTTTTTGGAAGTGATGGATCTTCTATTGAAAAAATGGTCAGATCGTACCGGCTGCTGAAATAAGGCGTGACACCGTCAATCATCATTTGAATAGCGCCGCCGCGTACCGCTGGCGCCGGCAGCTTTTCTGTACAGATAAAGGCAAGTTTCATTTTCATTCCCCCTGATACAGCGACGATAAATAGGCGATTTCGTTAGCCAAACCATCGTTTAAGGATGTGGCGGGATCGTAATGCAAGAGCTGTTTTGCTTTTGAAATATCCGCCCACGTTTTGCTTGGTTCCCCTGCTACTTTGTCCGAGAAGTGCAGTGTTGCTTTTTTACCGGAAATGTCTTCAATGAGGGAAACAACCTTTAAGACTGAGGCACGTTCTCTGCCGCCGATATTCACTGTTTCACCAATAAGATGGGGGTTCCCAAGAACAGCGGTGATGCCTTTGACACAGTCGCTGATATAGGTGAAATCTCTTGACTGCTGTCCGTCACCGAAGATGGTGAGCGGCTTTTTCAGAAGGTGCTGTTTGATGAGCCGGTGAAATGCCATGTCCGGCCGCTGTCTCGGCCCATAGACGGTAAAGAAACGGAGAATCACAATTGGAATGCCAAAGCTTTGTTGATATACATGGCAAAGCTTTTCTCCCGTCAGCTTTGTTACCCCGTACGGAGATAAAGGATAAAGCGCCGCATCTTCACTGACTTTCCCTTGTTTTTCGCCATAGACGGAAGAGGTGGAAGCAAAGACGAACGCTTGAACCGGATGTTTTCGGCATGCCTCAAGGAGCCTTTGGAGCGCTTGGATATTATGTGCGGCATATGGGTGAAAATGATCGCCCCAGCTTGAACGGACACCCGGTATGGCTGCCAAATGAAAGATGACGTTCACATCTTCCAGCAAAGGAGAAAGATCTGCTGTCAGCAGATTTTCCTTTATGAACGTAAATCGTTTTTCTGGCAGCAGGGCATCAAGGTTTCTTAATTTTAATGAAAATGGTGTCGGTCCGATAAAGTCGTCGATTCCGATAACGTGATGTGTTTCATCCTTCAGCAATTCTTCGCAGAGGTGGGAGCCGATAAATCCCGCTGCTCCTGTGACGAGTATTTTCATGGGCGGCCAACCCCCGTGCAGATCAGACCGCAAGCCTCCAGAGATTCTTTTTTCAATACGTTGCGCCCGTCGATCACCAGACGCCCTTTCATGGTGCCTGCGGCCTTTTTCCAATCAATCGCTAAAAACTCGGGCCATTCTGTGGCCAAAAATAAAAAGTCACTTTCTTCTATCGCGTCAAAAGCTTGAGAATGCTGGGTCACATGTTGCCGCAAATGTTCTGGTAGAACAGCTTCAGGGTCATAAGCATGGACATCACACCCCAGATCCGTCAGCCTTTCCATCAGCCTGACGGCTTGAGAATTCCTAATGTCATCGGTATGAGGTTTGAAGGAAATGCCGAGTATAGCCGCTTTTTTGCCGTGAAGTGTATCGAAGAAAGATTTTATTTTTTTGACATACAGGCCGAGCTGGGTGTCATTGATGTGCTGAACGGCTTGAAGCAGGTAGGTCTCCGTGTTTTTTTCAATGGCAGCGAATTGCAGCGCCTGCAGATCCTTTGGAAAGCAAGAGCCGCCGTATCCAATGCCGGCCTGCAAAAAGTGCTCCCCGATTCTCGGGTCAAGTCCGATAGCGCGGGAAATATCTGTGATATCTGATTGGTAGGCTTCACATATGCGGGCCATTTCATTAATGAACGAAATTTTTGCTGCTAAAAAGAAGTTATTGGCATATTTGATCAGCTCTGCTCCTGCTAAACTTGTGATGATATAAGGAGTGTTAATGTGTTTGTAAATGGATTTGACGATTGCTGCCGATACGTGATCTCCTTTCTGAATACCGATAACTGTTTTGTCAGGATACAGCATGTCATGCAAAGCGCTGCCTTCCCGCAGAAACTCCGGATTGGATACGATGTTAAATGAATTTGCTGAAACGCCGGAGGCAATCAGCTGTTTTGCTATGTTTTCATTTGTCCCGGGGGGAACAGTGCTTTTCGTAATGATGGTTTTATACGATCGGATCGTCTGGCTCAAATCGCTGATAACGGACTGCAGCGCTTTCGTATCTGCTGATCCGTCCGAGCGCGGAGGGGTTCCGACTGCGATAAAAATGACGGGACATTCCTCCATGCTTAATTTCACTTCGGAAGAAAACGAGAGATTATCGCAATGATGTACTGCATCTGAAAGCCCAGGCTCGTAAAAGGGAATGTCTCCATTTTTCAGCTGCTCGATTTTTTTGACGTCTTTGTCTGTGCATATCATGTCATGTCCGATGGATGCCAGTGCCGCTGATAGGGTTAAACCGACATATCCGGCGCCAACCACGCAAATTTTCATCACCTGAGCTCCTTTACAAGATTACTGGTCATATATCAATATCCTATTAAAAAAGGGCTGGTTCGTGATTCCGTTTTCAGCCCAGTTGCATCTGCCTAATTTCAGGTGTACAAACATCGGGGTGCGGTCTTGGAATATCATGTAATAAACATGAGCTGAGGGGAAAATAACATGATAAAAAAAGCAATCATTCCTGCCGGCGGATTCGGAACGAGGAATCTGCCGGTGACGAAGGTAATTCCGAAAGAAATGTTTCCGGTAGGATCTAAACCCGTCATTCATTATATTGTGGAAGAGCTTAAGGAGTCAGGCATTGAAGATATTTTGATGGTTGTATCGAGCCATAAAAATCTGATTGTCGATTATTTTGATTCTTCTTTAGCGCTTGAAGCTTTTCTCGCCTCCCGGCACAAACTGCATTTACTCAGCGAACATCCGGTTCCGGATATACGCATTCATTATGTGCGCCAGCCTTATGCAAAAGGTCTTGGCGACGCGATTTCTTTTGGAAAGCAATTTGCAGGCGAAGAGCCGTTTGCCGTCGTTTTGCCGGATGATCTGATCTTCTCCGCTAATCAGCCGGCCCTGGGGCAGCTGATTGAGGCGTATACGAAATATCAGTGCAGTGTGATCGGTTTAAAAGAAACAAAAACGGAGGATTTGCACCATTACGGTGTGATAAAAGGGGAATCTGTAGAAAAAGGGCTTTATCGTATTCAGGATATTGTGGAAAAGCCTAAACAAAACCCGCCATCTCATTTTGCCTCAGCAGGGCGTTATATTTTCACACCTGATATTTTTGATAAGCTGGAGACATTGGAAGCTGATGCCGGAGGAGAAGTGCAGGTAACGGATGCGATTAAATCTTCACTCGGGATTTCGAGCGTTTACGGAAAAATTTTGGAGGGCAAACGGTATGACATCGGACTGCAAAAGGATTATCTGAAGCTGATCACAGATATGCTGAAAACGTAAAAGAACCCCCATAACTGGGGGTTCAATCAGCGTGGAGATCGCCGAAAGTTGTCATGATTCCCTCTTCGTCGAGTTCTTCCTCATAACGCTCATGGGCTCTGCTTTGATAAACGGTAATTTCTTTGCCTGTGATATCTGTAGCAATGAAATTTTCGTACGACTCTGTATTGCCGATATTTTCTTCGGCATTCATCGTCATATCATCATAGCTGAGGGGCGGGTTTTCCATATCCTGCGGTGTTGATGAATTTCCGTATTTTTCGACGTCTTGGTAAGAATCTTCACTGTCATATGGAGCTCTGATTTCTTCATCATTGTCAAACTCAAATTGCCCGAAAGGTGTTTCTTCTTCGATCGGACGGTCTTTAGAAATGATATCCTGCGACGAATACTCTGCGAGCGTCGTGGCGGTCGGAAGCGCTTCAAGACGTTCGTATGGAATTTCCTTTCCGCTGACTTCACAAATACCGTATGTGCCGTTTTCTATCGCCTTCAATGAATGCTCAATGTCCCGAAGATGCTCTCGTTCATGCAAGTCGAGAGCGATGTCTTTTTCCCGCTCATAAAGTTCGGTTGCATGATCTCCGGGGTGGTTGTCGTAAGCCGAAAGTTCCCCCATTGAATCATATGGAAAGGCTGAATTGAGCTGAAAATGGTCATTGTCTTTGAAACGGTTTAAGATATCCTCTTTTGTTTGTTCCAGTTCATGTTTCAAATGCTGAAGCTGGTCTTTTGTAAGCATTGTAATCGCCTCGTTTCTCTGTGATGCATACCTTTAGTATGAACAGATCGCCTGAGAACTTTCATAAATGACGGGTGGAGGAATCTAGGAGATTTCCCTTATATGGTAAGCGGATACAACCTTTGCTTTCAGCGGAGAAATAATTTTAAGGTTTGTTTCTTTTTCATTTCTGTAATTAGGTTTATAATAGGTAAGGCAGGCCATTTGGACTGCATGATCTGTGTGTTTGACACAAAGGAGACACAGGTGTATGGTATTAAAAGCATTTTAAGGATTATGGAGGAATGCCTCATGGTGACAACGGTGCAGCGTACGTTCCGAAAAGGAGTTCTACATGCATTACATAAAGCCAAAGAAGTCAACCATGCTGTCTTAATAAGCTATTCGAGACAAATCGAGTCTCTTGACCCTCTATCATTTTTCAATTACGGAGCAAAAAAATATACAGGCAATCGATTTTTTTGGTCAGATCCTGAAAGTGAATTGACAATAGTCGGTCTTGGCAAAGAAGCGATTTTCCAGACAAATCAAAAAAACAGCGAGCGATATCGCGAGGTTTTTGACCAATGGGAGCGCTTTAAAAAGACGGCTTTTCATATTTGTGAAGAAGAAAAGCTGCAGCATTCTGCAGTGGGACCTGTGTTATTCGGAGGATTTTCTTTTGACCCTTGCGAAGAAAGAGGTACACAATGGGACCATTTCTCGGAAGGGGATTTCTTTGTGCCTGCGCTTATGCTGACGATGACTGCTGATGGCCCTTTCTTAACAGTCAACAGATGGGTAAGCGGAGAGGAAGACGCAGAAGGTATTTTGGAAGGCTTAATTGCTTTTGCAGCGGAATTTATGGTTTCAGATTTAGATCAAAGAAATCAGGCTGTGATGGCGGCATCAGAAGAGCTGGATAAGGATGATTGGCTCAAAGCGATTGAAACGGCAACAAGCCAAATGAAAGAGAAACAATACGATAAAGTGGTTCTTGCCCGAGAGCTGCTGCTCACGTTTGACGGCCCGGTCCAAATTGAACCGGTGCTTAAAACGCTTCTGAACGATCAGCAGACAAGCTATGTTTTTGCAATCGAGCAGGAAGGAAAAACCTTTGTCGGCGCGTCTCCGGAAAGGCTGATCAAAAAAGACGGCAGCACTGTCATGTCTTCTTGTCTGGCCGGTTCCATTAGACGCGGCGAGGATGAAGAAGAAGACCGCCTCATAGGCCTTGAATTATTAAACGATAAGAAAAACCTGCTGGAGCATGATATTGTGGTCGGCATGATCCATGACGCTTTTGTATCAAGCTGTTCGGATGTTGAAAAGCCTAGCGGACCTGTATTGTACAAAACAAAAAGTGTCCAGCACTTATTTACGCCGATTGTCGGTCAGCTTCGAGAGTCTGATTCGTTTTTTGACTTAATTGAGAAACTGCATCCCACACCGGCGCTTGGGGGGGCACCTCAGAAAAAAGCTGTTGAAGTGATCAGAGAGATCGAGCCGATGTCCCGCGGCTGGTATGCATCTCCTATCGGCTGGATTGACAGCCAGAATAACGGGGAATTCGCAGTAGCCATCCGTTCAGGACTGATCGAGGGCAGCACAGCTAGGCTGTTTGCTGGGTGCGGCATTGTGGAAGACTCGGACCCGCAGTCTGAATATGAAGAAACGCAGATTAAATTGAAGCCGATGATCTCTGCATTAGGAGGTGTGAGGCGTTGACAGCCAACCCGATTACTCACTATATCGGAAGTTTTATTGATGAATTCGCCCTTTCCGGGATTACGGACGCCGTCGTTTGTCCGGGCTCAAGGTCTACACCGCTGGCTATTCTTGCAGCCGCGCATCCTGATATCAACGTCCATGTTCAAATTGATGAAAGATCTGCCGGGTTTTTTGCTCTCGGGCTGGCAAAAGCGAAGCAGCATCCCGTTCTTTTGATCTGCACATCAGGAACAGCCGCGGCTAACTTTTATCCGGCTGTGATTGAAGCCCATTATTCGAGAGTGCCCATTATTGTGTTAACTGCTGATCGGCCTCACGAGCTGCGCGAAGTAGGCGCGCCGCAGGCTATAAATCAGCACTTCTTATTCGGTAACTTTGTTAAGTTTTTCACAGACTCAGCTCTTCCAGAAGCGTCACCTCATATGCTGAGATATATCCGAACGCTGGCCGGCCGCGCCGCCGGAGAATCACAAAAGCGCCCGATGGGGCCTGTGCATGTGAATGTGCCGTTGCGCGAACCGCTTATGCCCGATCTTTCGGATGAGCCGTTTGGAAGAATGAAAACAGACCGTCACGTGTCTGTGAAAACGGGTATACAATCTGTTGACCGCGAATCTCTGTCTGATGTGGCTGCGATGCTGGCTGGGGCTGAAAAAGGAATAATCGTCTGCGGAGAACTCCACAGTGATACGGATAAGGAAAGCATTATTGCGCTGTCTAAGGCGCTTCAGTATCCGATTTTAGCTGACCCGCTGTCTAATCTGCGGAACGGTGTTCATGATAAAAGCACTGTCATTGATGCGTATGATTCATTTTTAAAAGATGATGAGCTGAAGTCGAAACTGCGTCCTGATGTTGTCGTCCGTTTTGGACCGATGCCTGTTACAAAACCGGTTTTTTTATGGCTTAAGGATGACCCGTCGATCGAGCAGATTGTGATTGACGAGGATGGAGGATGGAGAGATCCGACACAGGCAAGCGCACATATGATTCACTGCAATGCATCCGTTTTTGCCGAAGCGATCATGACCGAACATGCTGACATGATCAGATCACCAGAATGGCTGGAAAAGTGGCAGTTTGTCAATGAGAGGTTCCGTGCGCATCTGCAAACAATCAGCAGTGAAGAGGTTTCGTTTGAAGGCAATCTCTATCGAATCCTGCAGCATCTTGTGCCTGAAAACAGCTCGTTGTTTGTCGGCAACAGCATGCCGATCAGAGATGTTGATACGTTTTTTGAAAAGCAGGAACGCCCTTTCCGGATTTATTCAAACCGGGGCGCAAATGGGATAGACGGTGTTGTCTCCTCTGCCATGGGGGTATGTGAAGGAACAAAAGCGCCTGTTACCCTCGTGATTGGCGATTTATCTTTTTATCACGATTTAAACGGACTGCTGGCGGCCAAAAAGCTGGGTATTCCTCTTACTGTGATTCTCGTGAATAATGACGGCGGGGGGATTTTCTCATTTTTGCCGCAGGCTTCTGAGAAGGCACACTTTGAAGATTTGTTCGGCACGCCGACAGGGCTTGATTTCAAGCATGCGGCTGCACTATACGGCGGAACGTATTCATGTCCGGCCTCGTGGGATGAATTCAAAGCAGCTTACGCCCCGCAGGCAGACAAACCCGGACTCCATTTGATAGAAATCAAAACGGATCGCCAGTCAAGAGTCCAGCTTCATCGCGATATGCTGAATGAGGCTGTGCGGGAAGTGAAAAAACAATGGAAACTGTAAACATAACAGTTTCAGATGGTGTCCGATATGCTATGACAGACGACCGGCCGAACGCTTCAGAAGCGGTCGTCTGTCTGCACGGGTTTACCGGCAGCAAACAATCATGGACTTTTCTTGATGGGATGCTACCTGATTCCCGTTTGATCAAAATGGATTGTTTAGGGCATGGTGAAACAGATGCCCCGCTGAATGGGAAAAGATACAGCACAAGCCGGCAAGTTTCTGATCTTGTCGAGATGTTTGATCAATTAAAACTTCACAAAGTGAAATTGATTGGGTATTCTATGGGAGGAAGGCTTGCTTATTCGTTTGCGGCGGCTTATCCCGAACGGGTATCGGCACTTGTGCTTGAAAGCACAACGCCGGGGCTTAAAACGCTTGAGGAACGGCGGGATCGGATCATACGGGACCGGAAGCTTGCTGATTTTATTTTGCGTAACGGGATCAAAGCTTTTATGCAGTATTGGGAGGGTATCCCTTTGTTTTCATCCCAGCAGCGGCTGGCTGAAGATATTCGGCACAGGATACGGTCGGGCCGTCTGCGAAACAATAAGGTTGGGCTTGCAAACAGTTTAACCGGTATGGGCACCGGTTCACAGCCTTCCTTGTGGAGCCGTGTAGAAGAAATAGCCGTGCCTGTGCTTCTGATCTGCGGGGAGTGGGACGAAAAGTTTTGCGCCATCAATCAAGAGGTGCATAAGAAGCTCCCATCTAGTAAAATAGAGATTGTTCCTGAAGCCGGACATACGGTACATGTGGAACAGCCGCGTATTTTTGGTAAAATAGTGAGTGAGTTTTTGACAAGCTTATAACTCGTTCACATGGAAAATAGAGGAGGTCATATCATGGCTGTAGAATGGAAAACTGAACGGACATACGATGAAATATTGTATGAAACGTATAATGGTATTGCAAAAATAACAATCAACCGCCCTGAGGTACATAACGCGTTTACTCCTAAAACGGTTGCTGAAATGATTGATGCGTTTGCTCGCGCGAGAGACGATCAAAATGTCGGCGTTATCGTGCTTGCCGGTGCAGGAGACAAAGCCTTCTGTTCTGGCGGGGACCAGAAAGTGCGCGGTCACGGCGGTTATGTAGGAGACGACCAAATTCCGCGCTTAAACGTACTGGATCTTCAGCGTTTAATCCGCGTCATTCCGAAACCGGTTGTCGCGATGGTGTCCGGATATGCGATCGGAGGAGGCCATGTGCTTCACATCGTATGTGACTTGACAATCGCTGCCGACAACGCGATTTTTGGACAAACAGGCCCTAAAGTGGGAAGCTTTGACGCTGGTTACGGTTCTGGCTATCTGGCTCGAATCGTAGGACATAAAAAAGCCCGTGAAATCTGGTATCTGTGCCGTCAGTATAACGCACAGGAAGCGCTGGACATGGGTCTTGTCAACACAGTCGTTCCTTTGGAACAGCTTGAAGAAGAAACGATTAAATGGTGTGAAGAAATGCTTGAAAAAAGCCCGACCGCACTGCGCTTTCTTAAAGCTGCGTTTAACGCGGACACAGACGGACTTGCTGGAATTCAGCAGTTTGCAGGGGATGCTACCCTTCTTTACTACACAACTGATGAAGCAAAAGAAGGCCGTGATTCCTTTAAGGAAAAACGCAAACCTGATTTCGGACAGTTCCCTCGTTTCCCGTGATCAGCAATACTTAGTCAACAAACAGCTTGAGACTTTGCGGTCCAAGCTGTTTTCTTTTCAATACAGACATTTTACCTCGGAGATGATGACATGCTGACAGAACAGCCCAATTGGCTCATGCAGCGGGCCCAGCTGACACCTGAGAGAATCGCTCTCATCTATGGAGACCAAACCGTCACATTTGCAGAATTGTTTGCGGCGTCTAAGCGAATGGCGGCGCAGCTTGCTGCTTATTCGGTTCGGAAAGGAGACACCGCGGCTATTTTGCTCCAAAACCGTGCAGAAATGGTATACGCCGTTCACGCTTGTTTTTTGCTTGGTGTTAAGGCGGTGCTTCTGAATACGAAGCTGTCAACACATGAAAGGCTGTTTCAGCTGGAGGATTCCGACGCCCGCTTTTTACTGACAGATTCAAGCTTTGACAAGCAAAATTATGAGCACATTGTTCAAATCATTGATGTGGACGAGCTTGCCAAAGAAGCCGCAGAGGAAATTGAAATCCAGGCCTACATGAAATTGGAAGAAACAGCAACGCTGATGTATACATCAGGTACGACAGGCAAGCCCAAGGGGGTTCAGCAGACATTCGGAAACCATTATTTCAGTGCGGTGTCATCCGCGCTTAATTTGGGTATAACAGAACAAGACCGCTGGCTTATCGCATTGCCGCTCTTTCACATCAGCGGATTGTCCGCGTTATTTAAATCTGTGATCTACGGAATGGCCGTCGTGCTTCACCAGCGTTTTTCAGTAAGCGATGTGCTGGATTCTATCAACAGGCATCAAGTGACAATGATATCTGCAGTGCAGACGATGCTGGCCAGTCTTTTGGCCGAAACAAGCCGCTGTCCTGAATCCATCAGATGTATTCTGCTAGGCGGAGGTCCTGCCCCGCGGCCATTGCTTGAGGAATGCCGTGAGAAAGGATTCCCTGTCTTTCAGTCATATGGAATGACAGAAACATGTTCGCAAATTGTGGCCCTGTCACCGGAATTCAGTATGGAAAAGCTCGGCTCTGCGGGTAAACCGCTGTTTTCATGTGAGATCAAAATAGAACGGGACGGACAGGCATGTGAACCGTTTGAACACGGTGAAATCTTGGTCAAAGGCCCGAATGTCATGAAAAGCTATTTTAACCGGGAGAGCGCAAATGAAGCATCCTTTCAAAATGGCTGGCTGAAAACAGGTGATCTTGGGTATTTGGACAGTGAAGGCTTTTTATATGTATTAGACAGGCGTTCAGACCTGATCATCTCAGGCGGAGAAAATATTTATCCGGCTGAGGTGGAATCAGTGCTGCTTTCACACCCCGCTGTGGCCGAAGCTGGTGTTTCTGGGGCTGAGGACAAAAAATGGGGGAAAGTGCCCCACGCCTATCTTGTCCTGCACAAGCCTGTAAGCGCAGAAGAATTGACCGCCTACTGCAAAGAACGTTTGGCGAAGTATAAAATTCCGGCGAAATTTTTTGAACTTGACCGCCTGCCGCGCAATGCGTCTAATAAGCTCTTGCGAAACCAGCTGAAGGATGCGCGTAAAGGAGAACTGTTATGATCGAAATAGAGAAAATTACGCTTTACCATTTGAGTATGAATTTAAAGAAACCATTTAAAAGCAGTATTGAAACGCTTCAAGAGCGTAAATTTCTGATCGTGGAAGCCATTGATACATCCGGTGTCACAGGGTGGGGAGAAGTATCTGCGTTCTCTTCGCCTTGGTACACCGAGGAAACCATTGGAACATGTTTGCACATGCTTAAGGATTTTTTTATTCCCAATGTTGTCGGGCGTGAATTCAGTCACCCTTCCGACGTGCCGGACAGCCTGGCGCGCTATAAAGGCAACCGGATGGCAAAAGCGGGACTTGAATCGGCTGTCTGGGATATCTATGCGAAAAAGAAGGGCATGTCTCTCGCCGAGGCATTGGGCGGGACAAGAGATAAAGTCCCTGCCGGGGTGGTTGTCGGCTTGGCGCCACTTGACGATATGCTGAAGGAAATTGAAAGTTATCAAAAAGAGGGTTATCGACGAATAAAAATTAAAATTCAGCCTGGACAGGATGTTGAATTAATCAAGGCCATCCGCAGCCGGTTCCCAAACATTCCGCTCATGGCCGACGCTAATTCTTCCTATGAGCTGAAGGACATCAGCCGGTTAAAGGAGCTTGATGAATATCATTTAATGATGATTGAGCAGCCTCTGCAAGCTGATGACATCGTTGACCACCGCCACTTGCAGAAACATTTGAAAACCGCCATTTGCCTTGATGAAAGTATTTGTTCATTTGATGATGCGAGACGGGCGATTGAGCTCGGAAGCTGCAAAATCATTAATATTAAACCTTCCCGTGTCGGCGGCTTAACAGAAGCCTTAAAAATTCATGATTTATGCAGAGAGCATCATATGCAGGTTTGGTGCGGCGGAATGCTGGAAACAGGCATATCAAGAGCGCAGAACGTGGCGCTGGCTTCACTGCCGCAATTCACAATACCTGGGGATATATCCTCATCCTCACGCTATTGGGATGAGGATATTGTGACCCCGGATATCCGTATTGATAATGGATTTATTTCTGTGTCCAAACAGCCTGGTTTAGGGGTTGAAGTGAATCAGGACATTATGCGAACATATGTGACCAAAATGGATGTTTTCACGCAGCATGGATAAGAAAAAAGCATTTTGACATTTTGAGAGAATGTCAATGTGCTGTTATAGTAAAAGCGTTCGTTGAATACATCCCTTCTCGTTTGGACCGGCTGCTGACCCAGCCGGTTTTTTTGTATGTAAATTACGCTTGACAAAAGTGGACAAACGCGATAGTTTTGCATTAAGGAAACTTTTTGTCTCGTTTAAACAAAATATGCTTTTGTCTAATTTTATGTCACATGTCTAAGAAATGAAAACATAAGATAATACAATCTGACATTGATGGCAAAGAGGAGGGAAAATATGAAAAAGGGACTGATGGCAGCAGTGCTTTTGTCCTGCATTGCCTTAACGGGATGCGAGACGGATTCAGCCGGAAAAAGCGCTGACAAGCGCCTGCAGGTAACAGCAACAACATCCCAAATTGCCGATGCAGCCGAAAACATCGGAGGAAAACATGTGAAAGTGACCGCTTTAATGGGACCGGGAGTCGATCCGCACCTTTATAAAGCGTCACAAGGCGACACGAAAAAATTGATGTCAGCCGATGTCGTTCTGTACAGCGGATTGCACTTGGAAGGGAAAATGGAGGACATTCTTCAAAAGATCGGCGAACAAAAACAAGCAGCGGCTGTCACTGAGGCCATACCGAAAAACAAGCTTATTTCTGCCGGAGAAGGCAAAATGTTTGATCCGCACGTTTGGTTCAGCATTCCGTTATGGATCTATGCGGTGGATGAAATTGAAGCGCAATTCAGCAAAGCGATGCCTGAGCATGCGGAAGATTTTAAGAAAAAGGCCAAAGAGTACAAAGAGGATTTGCAATATTTAGATAAGTGGTCGCGTCAAGAGATTGCGAACATTCCGGAGAAAAGCCGTGTGCTGGTCACCGCTCACGATGCCTTTGCGTACTTTGGGAAAGAGTACGGATTTCAAGTGAAAGGCCTGCAGGGGCTAAGCACAGATTCTGATTACGGATTGAAGGATGTTCAGGAGCTGGTCGATCTCCTGACAGAAAAACAAATAAAAGCTGTTTTTGTCGAAAGCAGCGTATCTGAAAAATCAATAAATGCAGTGGCGGAAGGGGCTAAAGAAAAGGGCCATACAGTCACAATCGGCGGCCAGCTCTATTCGGATGCCATGGGTGAAAAGGGCACAAAAGAAGGCACATACGAAGGGATGTTCCGCCACAATATCAATACAATTACCAAAGCGCTTAAATAAAGAAAAGAGGTGATGGATATGTTCCCTGTTGAGCTCGAAAATGTAACGGTCGCTTATCATAAAAAGCCTGTTCTGCAGGACATTTCACTGCAGGTGCCCGAAGGAAAGCTAATTGGCATTATCGGTCCAAACGGCGCGGGAAAATCAACCTTGATCAAAACCATTCTCGGTCTTGTGCCCCGGGCTTCAGGAGACATCTCTATTTACGGCAAAGACTATAAGAATCAACGGACAAGAATCGGATACGTTCCGCAGCGCGGATCAGTTGACTGGGATTTTCCCACAAACGCGCTCGATGTCGTGCTGATGGGGCGATACGGCCGGATTGGCTTATTGAAAAGGTCCAAAAAAGCTGATGTGGAAATGGCGAAAGCCGCTTTAGACAAAGTAGGAATGCTTGATTATGCGAAAAGGCAGATCAGCCAGCTGTCAGGAGGCCAGCAACAGCGGGTGTTTCTTGCCCGGGCGCTATGCCAAGACGCCGATGTTTATTTTATGGATGAACCGTTTGCCGGCGTTGATGCAGCGACGGAGCGGGCAATTATGACGCTTTTGGCAGAACTCAAAGAAAAAGGGAAAACAGTGCTTGTCGTCCACCATGATCTGCAGACTGCCGAGGATTATTTCGATTGGATCTTACTGCTGCATCTAAGAAAAATCGCTTTCGGGCCGGCGGAGAACGTTTTTACGATCGAAAACCTGCAAAAAACGTATGGAGGAAGGCTGACTTTTCTAAAAGATAAAGTGCTGGCAGAAGGACTTAAGGGGTGAGCGCATTGTTTGAAAGTTTGTGGCTGCAGCTCCAGCATCCGAATACACAGTGGGTGCTGGCGGGTACGCTTTTGCTCGGAGCGGCAAGCGGGGTTTTGGGCAGTTTTGTGCTGCTGAGAAAGCAAAGTTTAATCGGTGATGCGATGGCCCATTCAGCTCTGCCGGGAGTGTGTCTCGCTTTTCAGTTCACCGGGCAAAAATCACTGCCTTTCTTTTTGCTCGGGGCAGCAATTGCCGGGCTGCTTGGAACGTGGTGTATTCAGCTGATTCCGCGGCTTTCAAAAACAAAAGAGGACTCGGCGATCGGGATTGTTCTCTCTGTGTTTTTTGGCGTCGGAATCATACTGCTGACATATATTCAGCAACAAGGGACGGGAAGCCAAAGCGGGCTTGATTCTTTTTTATTCGGCCAGGCGGCTTCATTGGTCAGGCGGGATATCATGCTGATTGCAGGAATATCCGCAGTTTTATTGCTTCTTTGTATTGTTTTCTTTAAGGAGTTTACATTGATTACTTTTGATCTCGCGTTTGCAAAGGGATTGGGAATGCCGGTGCGTTTTTTAAACGGGCTTTTGTCTTGCCTGATCGTCTGTGCTGTTGTTATCGGGCTTCAGACAGTTGGGGTGATTTTAATGGCTGCTATGCTGATTACGCCTGCCATAGCTGCAAGATATTGGACCGAGCGATTAACCCGAATGATGGTCATTGCCGGTTTCATAGGCGGTGTAAGCGGCGTAGCCGGAACCTTGCTTAGCACGACGATGAAGGGTATGGCGACAGGGCCATTAATGATCTTATCAGCAACGATGATCTTTCTATTTTCAATGATCTGCGCGCCAAAGCGGGGATTGGCAGCAAAAGCAATAAGGCTGATCAGGCTGCGGCGCAAAACAAGCCGGGACCAGGTGCTGCTGACGATTTACGAGCAGTATGAAAAGAACGATCTTTATGTAACGGATGAAGGTGTAAGAAAGAAAAGGCGGCTATCCCCTTCATTATGCCATAAGGTATTGAATGAATTAGAAAAAGAGCGATGCATCGTGCGTGTTGAAAATGGGATTTGGCAAATGACACGAGCTGGAATAGAAAAAGGCTATCACATCGCTTTGAAGCATCGAATGTATGAAGTGTACCTCATGCATGAAATGGAGCTAGCGAATATAGAATTCGATCAGGATCATTTTGTCCCGGATCGTTTGCCTGAGGAAACGAGAGAACGGCTTTTTTCACTCTTAAAGCTGTATGGACGGATGCCTGAGCTTCAAAAAAAAGCATCTCCTGATTCAGAGAAGGGACAAATCGCAAATGAGTTTTGAAGCTTGGATAATAGCTACTGGTGTATTAGTCGGTGTAAGCTGCGCATTGATCGGCACCTTTCTTGTGTTGAGAAGAATGGCGATGCTGGCCGACGCGATCAGCCATACAGTGTTGCTTGGCATTGTCAGTGCTTTTCTTGTGACAGGAAGTCTTGACGGGATACCTATGTTTATCGGCGCGGCCGTATCTGGACTGTTAACGGCATTTTTGGTTCAGCTTCTCCACAGCAAGGGGGTTCAATCAGATGCCGCTATAGGCGTTGTTTTTACATCTTTATTTGCGGTGGGCGTCATTTTGCTATCTGTGTATGGAGCGAATGTCCATCTCGATATTGAGCACTCGTTGATGGGAGAGATCGCTTTTGTGCCGTGGAATACGATCACGGTATTCGGAGCTGACATCGGGCCGAAAGCGTTTTGGATGCTGGCATCTGTTTTGGTTTTAAATGTAGTGTTGATCAGTGTGTGCTATAAGGAGTTCAAAATCGCTTCGTTTGATCCGCAAATGGCTTTAGCGCTGGGAATACCCGTGTTGCTGATTCATTATGTGCAAATGGGCATGCTCTCACTCACGACCGTCGCTTCTTTTGATTCGGTGGGTGCTGTATTGGTTGTGGCTATGCTGATTGTCCCGCCTGCTGCGGCTCATTTGCTGACAGACCGGCTGCTGTATATGCTGATTCTCAGCGCTGTGATTGGAGGGCTGTCAGCTGTCATGGGCTATTTCTTCGCAACGTGGCTTAATGTTTCAATTTCCGGAGCGATGGCGGCCATGACAGGTGTATGGTATGCAGGCGCCTTATTGTTCTCACCTGCAAACGGGGTCGTGACACAAAAGATAAGGACACAAAACATACGAAAAGAAAGAGCTGGCTGATGCAGCTCTTTCTTTTGATTACAAATCATGCGGCTTAAACGTTTTACAGTCCGTTTCCCGGCTGTTGTCAGCCGTATCACCAGTATGGCTGACAACATAAATGGCATCAGCGGTGCACTTGTTTCCTTTGCCCCAATAAGAACAGTTGTTGACTTCGCATAGAATTTTCTGCTCCATGCCATCCCCTCCTTATAAAGGTTCTGGCTTAGTATAGCCGGCAGACTTGTCCTCTATTCCTCCTGGCGGATATAACGCTTATCCCTCATAAACATTTTCCAGAAGAAAAAGAAGCCGGGAAAAAGGATGATAAATGCAACGATATACGTCGCAAACAGCGCTCTGAACGTTGCCGGCTCTGTAAAACCAGACATAATTGTCACATCAGGGTAAATCATGTACGGAAGATGCGCCCGCCCGTACGCGTAACTGGCGAGAAAATACTGTACCGCAATCGCGACAAGTGCAAGCCGCGGCTTGCCGATGTTTTGGCCAAAGCTCTTGTTAGGCAGAAAAAGAGCGATTCCCGCAATGACAAATGTAATAAACGATGCAATCATCCAGGAGAGATCATTCATCATGCCGCTATACAGCCAGTTGGCTTCATTTCGCATTGTCAGCATAATGCATATAGCAAACAGGAGTGAAATCGGGCCGGTAATCAAGGCGCTTTTTCTGTAAGCGCTGTACGCATCCTGTTCCTCCGCTACATTTGAAAAATCAGCAAGCAGAAGCGAGGACAAAAATAAAGTGCTTAAAATCGCAAACCCCATGAATGAATAGGCGTTCGGGCTTGAAAAGATTTTAGACATATTCAAATGATAGATTCCGCCCGTTTTTTCGATAAACCCTCCGTGTGTCACAGGGAGAACCAAAATTAAAATAGCCGGGATGAGAAAACCGGAGATTCCGGAAATATATCTTAGCGTTTTTCGTTCTTTCGCTGTGTTTGAAAAAACGAGAAAGCCGCTTCGGATCGCTAAAAACAGTAAAATCATGCTGCCGGGAATTAATAAAACAGTTCCGAGCACAAATGTCGCGCCCGGAAAAAAGCTGAAAAGCGCCACGACGATGGCCACAATAAAGACGTTTGTGACCTCCCAAGTCGGGGACAGAAATCGGTTCGCAATATCGGTGGCCTTCATGTGCTCCTTGTTTAAATAGATCATAGACCAAAATCCCGCTCCAAAATCCATTGTCGCCATGACGGCGTAGATAAACACAAAGCCCCAGATAATTGAGATGGCGATCAGAGCGTCAGTTGTAATGTCCATTTGTCGATCTTCCTTCCGTTTGGTTTCCTTTTTGCGGAGCCATTACGAATCCGCTGTATTTAAATCTTCGTCAACCGGGTGTTTGCGGAAATAGTACAGCAGCACGTAAACGACAGCCGCGCCTAACACGGCGTAAACGAATGTGAAAAATAAGAAGAGGATCCCGATCGAGCCGGTCGTCGTCACCACATCCGAAGTTTTCTGGAGATGATAGATGACCCATGGCTGCCTCCCCGTACAGGCGAAAATCCAGCCGAATTCAATGCCGATGATGCTAAAAGGGCCTGCCGTCATAAAAATGACCAAAAGCCACGTTGGGAAACGGTCTTTCTTCAGCACCTTTTTCCATACCACACCGATAATGGAATAGAGAATAAGCAGCATACCCACTCCGACCATCGCATTAAACAGCGTGTGAACGAACAGCGGCGGCCATTCGTCTTTTGGAAACGCGTTTAATCCTTTCACAACAGTGTCAAAACGGTCGGCTGCCAAAAAGCTTAACGCCCATGGAATTTCGATGGCCCATTTTACTTTTTCTTCATTCGGGTCGGTAAAACCGCCGATCGCAAGCGGGGCGTGAGACGTTGTTTCAAACAAACCTTCGGCCGCGGCTAATTTTTCGGGCTGGTATTCGTGCAGCATCTGAGCTGATTCGTGGCCGTTCAATGCCGTCAACAATGAAAAAATACCGCCGATTGTCAATGAAAGCAAAAGCGCTTTCCGGTGAAAGCGATAGATGTTTTCCTTTTTTTGCGACCGGATCATCTTGTATGCGGCAACAGAAGCGACGATAAAGGCCCCCGTCATAAACGCGGACACCACGACATGGCCGGCGGTGATAAAAAAGCTCGGGTTGAAAAACGCGGCCCACGGATCAACATCAGTAATTTTTCCATTTTCCATTTTAAAACCCGCAGGTGTGCCTTCAAAGGCATGAACATTCGTGATTAGAACAGCTGACGCTGCCGCTCCGACTAATACAAAGAAAACGGCAACAATCCTCATAGCCGGTGATAAGCGGTCTGCGGCGTATACGTAAATCGACATGAATAGGGCTTCCACAAAAAAAGCATAGATTTCAATTTGAAACGGCAGAGACATGACCCGGCCGATGACTTCCATAAATCCCGGCCATAAAAGCGCGAGCTGGGTGCCCGCAATCGTCCCGGTCGGTATGGCGACCCCCAGCAAAACGGCTTGTGCTTTCGTCCATCTTTTCGCCATGATCGCATAATGGTCATCTTTCGTTTTTTGATAGATCAATTCAGCCACTAAAATCATGAGCGGCAGACCGACTCCAAGCGTTGCGAAAATGATATGAAAGCCCATTGTCGTGCCAAAAAGGCTTCTGGCCAAAACTAAATCATCCACAATCGTAAACCACCTTTCTCAAAAGACGTTCTATATGTATTTTGGGTTTATTATTTGCTTCCTCGTTTAGATTATTCTTCCTGTTCTTAAATGCCCATGAGGTTTACGATATGGAAACGCAGGGAAGGATGTAAGAAGATTGACAAAACGTTTTTGATAATATAGAATAAAACGTAATTATTACGATTTGAAAGAAGGAGATAGATATGAAAGAAGGTATTCATCCAAAGAACCACAAAGTCATTTTTCAGGATGTCAACAGCGGCTACCGTTTTCTCAGCACCTCTACTAAAACATCCAATGAAACGGCAGAGTGGGAAGACGGCAACACATATCCGGTCATTAAAGTAGAGGTCAGTTCTGATACGCATCCGTTTTATACAGGCCGCCAGAAATTTAATGAAAAAGGCGGAAGAGTGGAGCAGTTCAAAAAACGCTATAACATGGGGAAATGAGGCAGACCTGAGGGTTTGTCTTTTTTTCTGTCCTCGTTTGTTTTCGATAAGATGACGAAAAGACAAATGCTGTGATATATTGATGAGTAAAAAGACCAGAAAGGATACAACTAGTTATGAGCCTGCTAAATGATATTCTCGACTTTAACAAAACATTTACTGATCAAAGGGAATACGAAAAGTATCAGACTTCAAAATTTCCAGATAAAAAAGTGGCGATTCTTTCTTGTATGGACACTCGTTTGGTAGAATTGCTGCCGCATGCGATGAATATGAGAAACGGTGATGTGAAAATCATTAAAAGTGCCGGTGCGCTTGTGACACACCCATTCGGAAGCATCATGAGAAGTTTGCTTGTCGCAGTGTACGAGCTGAACGCCGATGAGGTATGTGTGATCGGGCACCACGATTGCGGCATGAGCAAAATCAGCAGCAAAAGCATGCTTGATAAAATCAAAGAAAGAGGAATTACGGAAGAACGCATCGAAACATTAAAGTACTCCGGTGTGGACTTTGATCAATGGTTTAAAAGCTTTGATTCAGTGGAAGCGAGTGTGAAAGACAGCGTAGACGTTATTAAACATCATCCGCTGTTCCCGGAAAACGTTCCTGTCCATGGATTAGTCATTGATCCTAAAACCGGAAAACTGGATCTTGTCGTAAACGGCTATAACGATTAATGTTTTCGTTTCTTTTCAGGAACAGGATCGACTCCTCCCGGATGGAACGGGTGGCATTTCAAAATCCGTTTGATGGTCAGCCATCCGCCTTTTAAAGCGCCATGCGTTTTAATCGCTTCGATTCCATATTGGGAACAAGTCGGATAAAAGCGGCATGTTGGCGGCGTTAGCGGCGAGATGAATTTTTGATATCCTCTGATCAGAGCGATAAATAGGGTTTTCATATGTCTTCAGCAACCTTTCTGATGCAAGTATAAGAAAAAAAACACAGATTGAAAAGTTATTCGATAATTCTCATCGGAAAGGTATGTTATAATGAAATTACATTTTAAAAAAAGAGGAGAGTGCCATTATGCCTTCAGTAGAAAGTTTTGAGCTTGATCATAATGCGGTTGTTGCTCCATACGTAAGACATTGCGGCGTGCATAAAGTAGGAACAGACGGCGTTGTAAATAAATTTGATATTCGTTTTTGCCAGCCAAATAAACAGGCGATGAAACCTGACACCATTCACACACTTGAGCATTTGCTCGCGTTTACGATTCGTTCTCACGCTGAGAAATATGATCATTTTGATATTATTGATATTTCTCCAATGGGCTGCCAAACAGGCTATTATCTTGTTGTGAGCGGAGAGCCGACACCTGCGGAAATTGCTGATCTGCTTGAAGACACAATGAAGGAAGCGGTAGAGATTACCGAAATTCCGGCTGCGAACGAAAAGCAGTGCGGACAGGCGAAGCTTCATGATCTGGAAGGCGCTAAACGTTTAATGCGTTTCTGGCTGTCACAGGATAAAGAAGAATTGCTAAAAGTATTTGGCTAAATATAAAAAGACCTTTTTGCGCTTAAGCAAAAAGGTCTTTTTTGTGACGTCTCATATTTTGTGTACCATTTGCTGTAAGCGTTTGCTACTATTTAGGTAAACAATGAAAGGGTGATGGCATGAAAAAGATGTGGATTGTTCTGCTTTTTTCTGCTTTTCTGCTTAACGGGTGCGGATCTGGTGAAAACAAAGCAAATACTGATGAGACGCCCGAGGTATTGGATGTCAAACTGACCGGACCTGAAAAAGTAAATGCAGGAGAAAGCGCCGCTTATGAAGCAGCGGTATCATATGGCGACGAAGCGGTGACGGATGCCGATGAAGTGGAGTTTGAAGTGTGGAAAGAAGGAGAAAAAGAC
This sequence comes from Bacillus sp. SW14, assembly GCF_047608225.1. NCBI lineage: Bacteria > Bacillati > Bacillota > Bacilli > Caryophanales > Bacillaceae > Bacillus > Bacillus sp. SW14. The sequence goes on from NZ_JBLKRW010000001.1 coordinate 1,195,152, forward strand.
GCCAGCCACATGTTTAAAGCAAAGCAAGAAAAAGGCTTATACCGATTGGAAACAACGTTTAAGGAAGATGGTGTATACACTGTCCAATCCCATGTCACAGCAAAAAAACAGCATAGCATGCCGACCATAAAAGTCCAAGTCGGAAACGCCGATGCTGCCGGCAATCAGTCTGAAGACGAGCATTCACACAATCATTGATTTTTTGAATCCGAACGAGTTTCTTGCGGAGGATCAATGGTGTGCTTTACATTATAGGCTTTCACAGTCGACCAAATGGTTATAAGCAAAACAGCCAGCACAATCAACATACTTACCGTAATGAGAAGCGTCATGATATTCCACCTCCCGTTTTTTAACAATTGTAACATAGTGAAAACGGATAAGGGTAAAAAAGAGGTTTTAGCGTACGATATAGAGGGTATACATATTCATATAAACAAGGAGGAAGATAATCATGTCAGAACAATTGATTCAAGCAGTGAACAAACAAGTAGCCAACTGGACAGTCATGTATGTGAAACTACATAATTATCACTGGTATGTGAAAGGGAAAGATTTTTTCACTCTTCATGAAAAGTTTGAAGAGCTGTATAACGAAACAGCAACTTATATTGATGACTTGGCAGAACGTCTTTTGGCGCTGAACGGAAAACCAATTGCGACAATGAAGGAATCCTTGGAAACGGCTTCTGTAAAAGAAGCGGAAGGAAATGAATCAGCTGAACAAATGGTTCAGAGTGTATATGATGATTTCACAGTCATCGCGGAAGAGCTGAAAAGCGGCATGGATTTAGCTGATGAAGTTGGTGACGAAACAACAGGGGATATGCTTCTTGCGATCCATCAAAATATTGAAAAACACAACTGGATGCTGAAAGCTTACCTAGGATAAATTCAAAAAAAGAAAGGCCGGATGTCTTATAAAAGACGTCCGGCTTTTGATGTTGTATCTGAAAAAATAGGCGACAACCAGTCCATTTTTCTGAAAAATCCAATCCGTTCGGCTTGTTTTCCATAGAATATCGTAAGGCCGTTTCTGTGAAAGGATGTTGGGATAATGGATAGAGACTTTGGCATCTTTTCGTTTTTAGCAGTCAGCGTTTCAGCAGCGGGTTTTTTCTTTGGCGGTTTTCAGTATTCATTCCTGATTTTGCTCTCTCTTATGGCAATTGAATTTATCAGTACAACCTTGAAGGAAACGATTATTCACAAATTGGCGTTTAAAAAGGTATTTGCTCGGCTTGTTAAAAAATTAGTCACGCTGGCTCTGATCTCTGTATGCCACTTTTTTGATCAGCTGCTGAATACACAGGGGTCAATACGTGACTTGGCTATTATGTTTTATATTCTTTATGAATCTGTGCAAATTGTAGTGACAGCCAGCTCTCTCGGCATACCGGTTCCTCAAATGCTTGTCGATCTTTTAGAAACGTTAAAAAATAAATTCAAGCGCAAACCGTAACTTTTAGCTATTCACAGGTCATAATAAAGCCCAGAGCGTCAGTCGCACATCTTGGCAAAAGGCAAGGCAAAATCTGTACGAGCTAGTCTGTATGCTTTTAGACCCTGATGGCGTGCTGGGTTTCCCTTATTTTTTGTTAAAGGGCTTCCGAAGAAACATAACTGTGGTATGATGTATGGAAGATAGCTAGGAACGGATTTGAGGGATAAACATGTACGAGTTTAAAGATTATTATCAGAATACTGTTCAGCTTTCCTTTGACGATCAGCCTTTCTCGGACAGCCCGAAGCATGTCTGGGTGATTTGCCGTTTTGGCGGCAAATGGCTTTTAACAGAGCATGAGGACAGAGGCTATGAGTTTCCAGGCGGGAAAGTAGAGCCGATGGAGTGCGCAGAAGAAGCGGCGCTCCGGGAAGTAAAGGAAGAGACGGGTGCGAGAGTGAAAAGCCTCAAGTACCTCGGACAGTATAAAGTTCTCGGTAAAGAAAAAGTAATTGTGAAAAATATATATTTTGCAGATGTAGAAAAGCTTGAAAAGCAAGCTGATTACTTTGAAACGAAAGGTCCGGTTTTGTTTCATCAGCTGCCGGAAAACCTTTCCCGTAATAAAAAATTCAGCTTTATTATGAAGGATTCCGTTCTTCCGATCAGTTTAAAAAAATTGAAAGAAGCTGGATGGATTGAATAAAAACCCCGGCAGTATCAGGTTTTCTGATTTTGTCATTTTTCAGCGTGATTGAAAACCTTGAAGTATAGGAAGGACGCTCTAGCGTATAGCCAATGATCTTTTTTACGTGAGCACCGAAGCGCAGGCCTGGCAACGAATGCGAGGGTTTGCCGACACGCTGAAAACCCGGCACATGTGCCGGGTTTTTTTATGTCCTGCCCTTCGTCCATTTCTTTTCCAGCAGCTCTACGCCCTGATACATCAGAGTGGCGAATATGGCGATGATCAGCAGGCTTAAGAAGACGAGCGTAAAATTGAAGACCTGAAAACCGTAAATAATCATGTATCCTAATCCGATCTTGGAAACTAGGAATTCGCCTACAATGACGCCAACCCATGATAAACCGACGTTTACTTTCAGAGTTGAGATAATAGCGGGGGAGGATGCGGGCAGAATCACTTCTTTAAAAATGCCCCATTTCGTTGCGCCGAATGTTTTCATAACTTTTATATAGTTTTCGTCAACCTCCTGGAAGGCGGTGTACACGACGATGGTTGTGATAATGACGCTGATGATGGCCCCCATCGCAATAATGCTGATCAAACTGGGGCCGAGCGCGACAATCAGAATCGGGCCCAGCGCCACTTTCGGCATTGCATTCAAAATAACGAGATACGGATCTAAAATCCTCGCAAGCCGGTTGGACCACCATAACAAAGCAGCGAGGCACGTACCCATAAACGTCCCAAGCAAAAAGCCAAGCACTGTTTCAAATAAAGTGACGCCGATATGTGACAGTAAAGACCCGTCACCGAGCTTCTCCAGCAATAAGTTCCATACAGCTGAAGGAGAGCTGAAGATCAGCGGATCGATCCAGCCGAGCCTGCTGGAGATTTCCCACCCCGAGAAAAAGAGAATAAATATGGCAAGCTGAAAGGAATAGACATTCCGTTTTTCCTTTTTCTGTTTGAATTGATATTGCTCGTGAAGCAGATCAATGGTTTCTTTGCTGTTTCTCAAGAGAATTCAGCTCCTTCCATATCGTTTGAAACAGCGTTTGGAAGGATGGCTCCTGACGGGCGTCAAAAGGCATCATCGCGGCCAATTCTTTAGGGATCGTAAAAATCTGGTGAATGCTGCCCGGCTGATTTGAAAATAAAAAGATCGTATCGCTCATCGCTATCGCTTCCCCAATATCATGAGTGACTAGCACCGCTGTTTTTTGATACTCCTTTAATGTGCGGAATACCAGGTTTTCCAATGAAAGCTTTGTCTGAAAATCAAGCGCGGAAAATGGCTCATCCAGCAAAAGCAGACTTGGATTTGGCGCAAGAGTTCTTGCAAGCGCGGCCCGCTGGCGCATACCGCCTGACAGCTCTTTCGGATATTTTTTCTCCACATCTATGAGACCGAACCCAGACAATAGGCCGAGTGCAGCAGCCTTGCTTTCTTCCGTCAGCGTGTCAGCGATTTTTAAACCGAGAAGCACATTTTCCTCGATAGATTTCCAGGGAAATAAGTAATCCTGCTGAAGCATGTAGCCAATGTTATGTTCTTTTTGATTCGGCTCACTGCCTTCAATCAGAACTCTGCCTTCCGCTGGCTCAATCAGGCCGGCGATAATGGAAAGCAGCGTTGTTTTTCCGCAGCCGCTTGGGCCGAGAAATGAGATGAAATCACCTTTTTCGGCCTCGAAGTGAATATCCCGCACGGCCGTCGTTTTTTCTTTAATAGAAAAATAAGTATGGGTTACATGGTCGACATGTAAGAAAGACATAGATGGCGCCTCCTATTTTTCCGAGGTGACTTTTTCGGCAATTTGTTTATTTACAAGCTGATTGTATGGAATGCGCTTCGGCAGTTCTCCCGATTGATCCATAATGGTTTGGAGCAGCTCCCATTCTTTTTCGTTGAGCAGAGGGTCCGGCGAATACGAATGCTGTTTTTTATAGCGGTCAATGGATGTTTCGATGACTTCTGGATCAGTATCATCAAATTCACCTTTAATGGCTTCTGTGATTTCTTTCGCAGAGTGATTTTCCACCCATTGCTGTGCCTTATAAATGGCTTTTGTAAACTTGACTGCTGTGTCTTCATGTTTCTTCAGGTAGCTTTGTTTCGCCATAAAAGTCGTATAAGGAACCTGGCCTGATTCTTCTCCGAACGAAGCCGCGATATGGCCGATGCCTTTTTTCTCAAACAGCGAAGCTTGCGGTTCAAAGAGCTGTACATAATCGCCGGTTCCAGAAGCAAATGCATTGGCGATATTGGCGAAGTCTATGTTCTGGATGAGATCAACATCCTTATGCGGGTTAATCTTATGTTTGTTCAGTACATACTCGCCGACCATTTGCGGCATGCCGCCTTTTCTTTGGCCGAGAAACGTTTTTCCTTTCAGCTGATCCCAGTCGAAGTGTTCAGCATCTTCTCTCGCGACAAGAAACGTTCCGTCTGTCTGAGTCAGCTGGGCGAAATTAATGACGGGGTCTTTAGCTCCTTGCGCTTCGACATAAATAGATGTTTCTGATCCAACAAGGGCGATGTCGGAGCCGTTTGAAAGAAGCGAGGTCATCGTTTTGTCGCCGCCCCATGTCGTGCTTACATTGACATCAAGCCCTTCTTCCTTGAAAAATCCTTTAGACTCAGCGACATATAAAGGCGCGTAAAAAATCGAATGGGTCACTTCGGCTACTTTGACTTTGGTGAGTGTTTCTTCCTGCTTGCAAGCTGCCAGAGCGATCATCAGAAATATACTGCCAACACAGGCGCATCCCAGCCTTAACCATTTGTTCACATAGACAACCTCCTTATTTAGCATCAAGTTAATATCCTTTTTTGCTTTACATATCGTATGATGGGTATAAAAATGTGTGAATGCCTAATCAGGTTCGCCGGATGTAAGTTTAGAGTAAGGAAAACATATAGAAAAGGAGGCGGCTTGCTTTGATTGTCGAGAAAAGGAGATTTCCGTCGCCAAGTCAGCATGTGCGTCTGTATACGATTTGCTATCTTTCAAATGGCTTACGGATAAAGGGGCTTCTTGCTGAGCCGGCGGCACCGGGACAGTATGACGGATTTTTATATTTGCGCGGCGGGATTAAAAGCGTGGGCATGGTTCGGCCGGGCCGGATTATCCAGTTTGCGTCCCAAGGATTTGTTGTGTTTGCTCCGTTCTACAGAGGAAATCAAGGAGGCGAGGGCAACGAGGATTTTGCCGGAGAAGACAGGGAGGATGCTTTTTCTGCTTTTCGCCTGCTCCAGCAGCATCCGAATGTCAAAAAGGACAGAATTCATATTTTCGGCTTTTCCCGCGGCGGAATGATGGGAATGCTCACTGCGATTGAAATGGGCCGGCATGCGGCTTCATTCGTTTCCTGGGGAGGCGTCAGCGATATGATCCTTACATATGAGGAGCGGCACGATTTGCGGCGAATGATGAAAAGAGTCATCGGGGGAACACCGAAAAAGGTGCCTGAGGCATATAAATGGAGAACACCGTTTGACCAAATAAACAAAATTCAGGCTCCCGTGCTGTTAATCCATGGAGAAAAAGACCAAAATGTATCGATTCGGCATTCCTATTTATTTGAAGAGAAGCTAAAACAGCTGCATAAGCCGGTGGAGACGTGGTACTACAGTAAATTCACACATTATTTTCCGCCAAAAGAAAACCGGCGTATCGTGCGGCAGCTGACACAATGGATGAAAAACCGCTGACGGTGAAATATGTTATGATAAAGAAAAAAGAGAACGAAAGGGGATTTCACTTTGGGAATGCCTGTTGAATTTAATACACTGATTGTGACAAAAGGAAAAGAAGTTCGCATAGATGAAAATATATTCACGTTGGAAAAAGATGGATATCGTGTGTGTCCGATGGAGATTCCGATGGACGTGCGTAAAACAAAGTTCGGCGAAAAGTCGGGCACAGCTGAAGTGCAGAAGCTTCAATGGGAAGACGGCCGGACCATCATTACGTACAAGCTGACGTCCCTGCATTCTGTCAATTAAAACAAGCCAAGAGCGTAAATGCTCTTGGCTTTTGCTTTTTAAACGAGAGGGCCGCCTGCTTGTGCAATGGCATCTGTATGTGCGAACTTTTTAAAATTCTCTTTGAATTCATTTGCAAGGTAGATCGCTTTTTCTCTGAATTCTTCCTTGTTGTTCCATGTGTTTTCCGGCTGAAGGATCTGATCAGGTACGCCGGGAACGTGAACCGGAATATGCAGGCCGAAAATATCGTCAGTCGTCATTTCTGCATCCTCTAATTTGCCTTCAATCGCTGCCTTGACCATCGCTCTCGTGTAAGAAAGCTTCATACGTTCGCCTGTGCCGTAGCCGCCGCCGGTCCAGCCGGTATTGACCAAGAAAACGTCTGCGCCGTGTTCATCGATCTTGTTGCCTAGCATTTCAGCATAGACATGAGCAGGAAGCGGCAGGAATGGTGAGCCGAAGCATGTGGAGAACGTCGTTTCAGGAGACGTCACACCGCGTTCGGTTCCAGCAAGCTTGCTCGTATAACCGCTCAAGAAATGGTACATCGCCTGCTCCTTCGTCAGTTTGCTGATCGGCGGCAGGACTCCGAATGCATCAGCCGTCAAAAATACAATGGCTGAAGGATGGCCTGCCATGCTTGGTGTGACGATGTTTTCAATCATATGAATCGGGTAAGCCGCCCGCGTGTTTTCGGTATAGAAGGAATCATCATAATTGGCTTCGCGTGTCTCTTCATCAACAACAACATTTTCGAGAACAGACCCGAAGCGGATCGCGTTAAAGATTTGAGGCTCCTTTTCCTCGCTTAAATGAATGCATTTGGCGTAGCACCCGCCTTCAATATTAAAGACGCCTGTGTCAGACCAGCCGTGTTCATCGTCGCCGATCAGCCTGCGGTCAGCATCGGCTGACAGGGTGGTCTTGCCTGTTCCAGATAGTCCGAAGAAAAGGGCGACATCGCCTTTTTGACCGACATTGGCAGAGCAGTGCATGGATAGAATATCTCTTTCGGGGAGCAGGAAATTCATAATAGAGAAAATGGATTTCTTCATCTCTCCGGCATACTCTGTTCCGCCGATTAAAATCGTCCGCTTTTCGAAAGAGACAATAATAAACGTTTCGGAATGTGTGCCGTCTGTTTTTGGATCTGCTTTAAAATGCGGAGCGGAAAGAATGGTAAACGGCTGTTCAACTGTTTTCTTATCATGGCCTTCCGGGCGGATAAACAGCTGTCTGGCGAATAAATTGTGCCAAGCGAACTCATTCACGACGGTAATCGGCAGTCTGTATTTTTCATCTGCTCCGGCAAATCCTTCAAAAACAAATAGCTCATCCCGCTGTTTCAGATAGCTGACAACTTTTGTGTACAGCCGCTCAAACGCTTCTTCTGAAATCGGCTGATTCACCGTACCCCAATCGATCTTATTTTTCGTGCTTTCTTCCTGCACGATGAATTTGTCTTTAGGCGAACGTCCTGTGTAAGCGCCTGTTGTCGCCCGAACGGCACCCGTGGATGTTAAAATGCCTTCGTTTCGGGACAGTGCTTTTTCTGTAAGCTGTGCTGCTGATAAATTATGACACACATTTGGACTTGTTAATAAGGCTTGTAAATCAGCGGTTAAATCAACTGAGTTCATATGAAACCTTCCTTTATCGTTTTTTGTGTTTTGCTAATTGTGAATTAGTATAACATATATTTTCAAATAGTCTATACTATTTATCGTTTTTTGTGTGTGCGTTTCCATTGTTTTCCCTTGATATAGGTGCCTATTTCTTCTGAATCATATTGACATTGCAAACCCTTTTACGATAAGATATTTCATTGAGCGGATACTCTTATCCCGAGCTGGCGGAGGGACAGGCCCTATGAAGCCCAGCAACCGGTTTCTCTGTTATTTATTAGGTTCAGCTGTGTGAGACAACCAAGGTGCTAACCTGTTGCAAGGTTGTATGATTCCTTGAGCGATAAGAGTGAAAGGCACAAAGACCAAACCCTTTCCTCGATGGAAAAGGTTTTTTTATTTCATAAAATATGCCAATTAACATTCTCTAATATAACGTTACATTGTATAAGAGGGAGCGAGTTCCGTATCATATATACAAGGTCTATCGGGAGGCCTTGTGCAGGAGGAAGCAAATCATGAGTAAAAATCGTCGTTTATTTACATCAGAATCTGTTACGGAGGGACATCCGGATAAAATCTGCGACCAGATTTCTGACAGCATTTTAGATGAAATTTTAAAGAAAGACCCTAACGCGCGTGTGGCTTGTGAAACGTCAGTGACAACCGGTTTGGTTCTTGTCAGCGGAGAGATCACAACATCTACGTATGTTGACATTCCGAAAACGGTTCGTCAAACCATTAAAGAAATCGGATACACACGTGCGAAATACGGATTTGATGCGGAAACTTGTGCGGTTTTAACATCAATTGACGAGCAGTCTGCTGATATCGCGATGGGTGTAGACCAAGCGCTTGAAGCCCGTGAAGGCACAATGAGCAATGAAGAAATTGAAGCGATCGGTGCGGGTGACCAAGGTTTAATGTTCGGTTATGCGTGCAACGAAACGAAAGAGCTTATGCCTCTTCCGATTTCACTTGCTCATAAATTGGCCCGCCGCCTGAGTGAAGTCCGTAAAGAAGATATTCTTCCGTACCTTCGCCCTGACGGCAAAACACAAGTAACCGTTGAATACGATGAAAATAACAAACCTGTCCGTATTGACGCGATTGTTATTTCAACTCAGCACCACCCTGAAATTACGCTTGAGCAAATCCAGCGCAACATTAAAGAACATGTTATCAATCCGGTTGTTCCTGAAGAGCTGATTGATGAAGAAACAAAATATTTCATCAACCCTACAGGACGTTTCGTTATCGGAGGCCCTCAAGGGGATGCGGGACTTACAGGACGCAAAATCATCGTTGATACGTACGGCGGCTATGCACGCCACGGCGGAGGCGCGTTCTCAGGCAAGGATGCGACGAAGGTAGACCGTTCTGCTGCTTATGCAGCGAGATACGTTGCGAAAAACATCGTTGCGGCTGAGCTTGCGGATTCTTGCGAAGTGCAGCTTGCTTACGCGATCGGTGTTGCACAGCCTGTGTCAATCTCAATCAACACATTCGGTTCCGGAAAAGCTTCTGAGGAAAAACTGATTGAAGTTGTTCGCAATAACTTTGATTTACGACCTGCCGGCATTATCAAAATGCTTGATTTACGCCGTCCGATCTACAAACAAACTGCTGCGTACGGCCACTTCGGACGTCACGATGTTGATCTTCCGTGGGAGCGTACAGACAAAGCGGAGCAGCTGCGCAAAGAAGCGTTAGGAGAATAATTTTATAGCCGCTTACTGGTTAAGCGGCTTTCCTTTTTTTATCGTTGTATTCATGTTTATATTTTTACATAACTGTGAAACCAAATACTATTCACAGCGTCTATAAATAGGGGTTCAATGATGACAATTTTAATTATGGAGGCAATACTATGTGTGGATTTGTCGGGGTTTTTAACAAGCATCCGTTAGCTCAAACCGCTGATCAAGAAGAACTAATCAAACAAATGAACCAAATGATCGTTCACCGCGGTCCTGACAGTGATGGATATTTCCATGATGAGCACGTTGGATTCGGATTCAGACGGCTCAGCATTATTGATGTAGAAAATGGCGGACAGCCTTTATCATATGAAGATGAAACCTATTGGATTATCTTTAACGGAGAAATCTATAACTATATTGAACTGAGAGAAGAACTTGAAGCAAAGGGGTATACATTCAACACGGATTCGGACACAGAGGTTCTTCTTGCGACTTATCGTCACTACAAAGAAGAAGCCGCGTCCAAACTGCGCGGTATGTTTGCCTTTCTGATTTGGAATAAAAACGATCATGTGCTGTATGGAGCAAGAGATCCGTTCGGCATTAAACCATTGTATTACACAACGATCAATGATCAGGTTTATTTTGCCTCAGAGAGAAAAAGTTTAATGGTTGCTCAAAATGATATTGAAATAGATAAAGAGGCATTGCAGCAGTACATGTCATTCCAATTCGTTCCTGAACCAAACACGCTTGATGCCAATGTGAAAAAAATAGAGCCGGGTTCACAGTTTACAATCCGCCCAGATGGCGATATCACATTCAAAACGTATTTCAAAGCGAACTTCAAACCAGTTCAGACTGAAGAAGATAAGCTTGTGAAAGAAGTCAGAGATGCGATCTATGACTCTGTAAATGTTCATATGAGAAGTGACGTTCCTGTCGGTTCATTCCTGTCTGGCGGAATTGATTCTTCCTTTATTGTATCTGTAGCGAAGGAATTGCATCCGAGCTTAAAAACATTCTCTGTCGGATTTGAGCAGCAGGGCTTCAGTGAAGTTGATGTAGCGAAAGAAACCGCCGCGGCGTTAGGCATTGAGAATATCAGCAAAGTCATTTCGCCTGAGGAATACATGAACGAGCTTCCAAAGATCGTATGGCATTTTGATGATCCGCTTGCTGATCCGGCAGCGATTCCATTGTACTTTGTTGCAAAAGAAGCGAAAAAACATGTAACGGTTGCTTTATCAGGTGAAGGTGCGGACGAGCTCTTCGGCGGATATAACATTTACCGTGAGCCGCTATCCCTTAAACCGTTTGAACGCATTCCGTCCGGCCTGAAAAAGATGCTTCTGCACGTTGCGGCTGTTATGCCTGAGGGCATGAGAGGAAAGAGCCTGCTTGAACGCGGCTGCACACCGCTTCAAGATCGTTACATCGGTAACGCGAAGATCTTCGAAGAGTCTGTCAAAAAACAGCTGCTGAAGCATTATAATCCGAACCTTTCATATCGCGATGTGACGAAGACTTACTTTACAGAGAGCAGCTCATACAGCGATATTAATAAAATGCAGTATGTCGATATCCACACTTGGATGCGCGGGGACATTCTGTTAAAAGCGGATAAAATGACGATGGCGAATTCTTTAGAACTCCGTGTGCCATTCTTGGATAAAGTTGTATTTGATGTTGCTTCGAAAATTCCTGATGAGCTGAAAACGAAGAACGGCACGACGAAGTATCTTCTTCGCAAAGCCGCTGAAGGAATTGTGCCTGAACACGTATTAAACCGCAAAAAGCTCGGTTTCCCTGTACCGATCCGTCATTGGCTGAAAAACGAAATGAACGAATGGGTGCGGAATATTATTCAGGAAAGCCAAACGGATGCTTATATCCACAAGGAGTATGTCCTGCAGCTTCTTGAAGACCATTGTGCGGACAAGGCAGATAACAGCCGTAAAATCTGGACTGTACTGATCTTTATGATCTGGCATAGCATCAATATCGAAAAACGCTATATGCCTGAAGAGCTGAACCATCAGCCTAAAGAAGTCATCTTTGTGTAACAGACAAGGCTTTCGATTTGTCGAAAGCCTTGTTATGATACCTTTATTTCTCCATCATTATTGATTACCAATCCGTTTTTTTCTGTTTGCGTCTTAAATATCATTGGCATTTTTAGCATTTATCTTTATTCTTATGGCTTACAGTTCTGATACAGGAGGATCCGTGATTGTCGGACCGGTTTGGTTTCTCATCTTACTTACTGTATTATGCAAAAGGTTTCCATAAGAAAAATGTCTATTGCCAGCGAACGAAATATCAGTTGACAAAAAGAGCTCACAGTGAGCTCTTTTTGTGTGTGCTCATAGAAAATCAAGAACAGGAAAGAATAGGAATGTGTTTTTGAGCGGCTGCCTACAGTTGTGAATCATGTTTTATGATAAGATAAAAGTCATACGTTTGATGCCATATGTGAATGTTTTATGGAAAAATCAAAACCCGAACGGTCATTACGCCCGGGTAACCGATGGTTATTGCTTTCAAACATAATTTGAAAAATGGTAAAGTAAGACGAAGCAGGTCTTATGTTTATTGAAGTGATTTATAGTATTGGCCCTTTGCTACATATTCCGACCGTATTCGCTGCATATCTTGCCGGTCTTCTTCCGTCAAAGGGCGGATGACTTTTGCAGGACGGCCAAAGGCGAGATGGCCAGGCGGAATGGTTTTTCCCGGCGGCACAAGACTGCCGGCACCAATAAAGGCGCCTTCGCCAATTTCGGCTCCGTCCAAGATGATTGAGCCCATGCCGATTAAGGCGTTCTTGCGGATGATAGCGCTATGAAGTGTAACCTGATGGCCTATCGTGGCGTCATCTTCAATGAGAAGCGTCCGGTTCGGGCTTTGATGGAGGCAGCTTAAATCTTGAATATTGACTCTGTTTCCGATTCTGGTCGGCGCGACATCTCCCCTTATGACAACAGAAAACCAAATGCTGGACTGTTCTCCGATAACAACATCACCGGTAATTGTTGCGTTATCAGCTACAAAGGCTGTTGGGTGGATATCTGGCATGTGTTTCTTATAAGGGTAGATCATAATATTCATCCTTCTTTCTCTATTTAAATTTCGTATGAGGTGAAGAGCATGTGGACCTGGAAAGCAGACAGACCTGTTGCAGTCATTGTGATGATTCACGGTGCAAGTGAATATCACGGACGATATAAATGGCTGATTGAAATGTGGAGATCTTCGGGTTATCACGTTGTCATGGGCGACTTGCCGGGTCAGGGAACAACGACAAGGGCAAGAGGTCATATTCGCTCATTTCAAGAATACATTGATGAAGTAGATACTTGGATAGATAAAGCACGAACCTTTGAGCTGCCGGTTTTTCTTCTTGGACACAGCATGGGCGGCCTGATCGCGATTGAATGGTTTAAACGGCAAAGAAATCCCCGGATCACGGGAATTATTTTATCATCACCGTGTCTCGGACTGCAAATTAAAGTCAATAAAGCGCTTGATCTTGCATCAAGAGGCCTAAATGTCATCGCTCCGTCGCTTAGGGTTGATTCGGGTTTATCAATTGATATGGCGACGCGTAATGAGGATGTCATCGAGGCCGACCAAAACGACTCGTTATACGTCAGGAAAGTATCTGTCAGGTGGTACAGAGAACTATTGAAAACAATTGAGTCAGCGATGGTGCCGACAGATGCGTTTTTGAGAGTGCCGCTTCTTGTGATGCAGGCAGGTGACGACAAGCTTGTTGACAAAACGATGGTGATCAAGTGGTTTTCAGGTGTTGCTTCCCGAAATAAAGCGTACAGAGAGTGGGAAGGACTTTATCATGAAATATTTAATGAACCTGAAAGAGAAGATGTCTTTAAAGCAGCAAGAGTGTTTACTGATCAATATATTTGAACGAATTGGGGGTGCATGTGTTGACAGTACCGGAACATCCTTTTGGACTGATGGCAAAAGTATATCGAGATATTTTTCCGCTCGTTCATCAAGAGCTGGACATATGGAAGCGAAAATCAGAATCAATTCATAACAGTGAATTAAAAGCACAGGCAACCGCAAGTATTCGAGACAAAACATTCCACTGTGAAGGCGGCGGCATACTGGCGTTATTATCAGGCAATCAAAAGCAAAAATGTGTCGAGTTTATCATCGCGTATCAAACGATCAGTGATTATCTGGACAATCTGTGCGACCGCAGCACCTCACTTGACCCGCAGGATTTTCGGATGCTCCACGCCTCAATGCAGGACGCACTGACAGTGGGAGCGGAGCCGCGCAATTATTATCAATTCAGAGAAGAACAGGATGACAGCGGGTATTTGCATGAATTGGTCAAAACGTGTCAGCGTGTTCTTGGTTCAATTGAGCACTACGACATGATTAAACCGTATCTGCTTGAACTATGCGGCTATTATTGCGATTTGCAGGTGCATAAGCACGTCATTGAGCATGAACGTGTTCCGAGGCTTGAGAAGTGGTTTACTCAATATGAATCAGAGCTTCCTGAGATGGAATGGTATGAATTTTCGGCTTGTGCAGGCTCTACATTAGGCATTTTCTGTCTTGTTGCGTATTCATTCCAGCCTGATTTCACGGAAACAACCGCTAAAAAAATTCACAATAGTTATTTTCCTTACATACAAGGTCTTCACATTCTGCTCGATTATTTGATTGATCAGGAGGAGGACTTGCTGGAAGGGGACTTGAATTTCTGCTCGTATTATCAGTCGCATGAAGAAATGATGAAGCGGCTTGAACACTTTATCCGAAAAGCCGATGAACATTTGCACGGCATTCCGCATGAAAACTTCCATCGTTTAATCAATCGCGGCTTGCTGGGCGTTTATTTGTCAGATGATAAAGTGGCGGGCCAAAAGGAAATGGGCCGGCTCGCGAAGAAGCTGATCAAAGCCAGCGGAAAAACCTCCTTTTTCTTTTATATCAACGGCAGAGCCTATCGAAAATTTCAAAAAATAGCTTGGATGAAAAACTCAAAGAAAAAAGCTCAAATCATTTGCTGATTTGAGCTTTTTTTTCAATGGCGACAATAAATGGCGGATCATTTTGCTGATTGATAAATCCATAAGTTAACACACGGGCTGCTTGCTGATCCAAGTCTCGGCAAAAATCGAGCACGTCGTTTTTTTCAGCTTTGCCTTCCGGGTGGCCATGATAAACAACCAGAACAATCAAGCCCTCATCTTTCACGATGCTTAGAAGCTGTTCAATCGCTTTGATGGTTGAATTTCCGTTGGTCGTAACCGACTTGTCCCCGCCCGGCAGATAGCCAAGGTTAAACACAGCGGCAGCCACTTTGCCATGTGTTTCAGGAGGGAGGGATTCAGCGATTTTGTCATGGCTTTTGTGAAATAACGTTGTTCGCCCTTGATATGTCTTACCGAGCCGTTCCTTCGTGTTGGACACGGCTGATCCTTGGATGTCAAAAGCGTACACATGGCCGTTTTCACCGACGAGCTCCGCTAAAAACTGCGTATCATGGCCGTTGCCCATCGTTGCATCTATGACGATATCTCCTTCCCCCGCTGCCATTTTCAGCAGTTCTTTACTGTAAGGAAGGATTTTTTTCAAAATCATAGAGCTGATTCCTCCTCAAGATGTTGGAAGAACTTCCCTTGATAGCTGCCGCGATTTTCAAGTTCTTTATTAATGGCGCCTAGTACTTCCCATTTGTTGACGCTCCACATTGGCCCGATCATCAACTCAATTGGTCCGTCACCTGTAATGCGGTGGACGATCATTTCCGGCGGAATGATCTCAAGCTGATCACAAACGAGCTGCACATATTCATCTTGAGAAAGGAAATCCAGTTTTCCCTTTTCATATTGCTTGACCATCGGCGTGCCTTTCAATAGGTGCAGCAGGTGGATTTTAATGCCCTGGACGTCCAAATCTGCGACGGCCTTTGCGGTTTCCATCATCATGTCCCGGTCTTCCAAAGGCAGTCCGTTGATAATATGGGAGCAGACACGTATGCCGTGTTTTCTTAACTTATTGACGCCTTCCACATAACAGTTAAAATCATGTGCGCGGTTGATCAGAAGAGCAGTCCGTTCATGAACCGTTTGAAGCCCAAGCTCTACCCACAAATACGTGCGGTCATTCAGTTCTGCCAAATAGTCAACGACATCATCGGGCAGACAGTCCGGACGTGTGGCGATCGAAATGCCGACCACATCGTCTAGGGCCAGGACAGATTCAAATTTCTCACGAAGCACCTCAACCGGCGCGTGAGTATTGGTGAAGGCCTGAAAATAAGCGATGTATTTTCCGTCCTTCCATTTTTCGTGCATGCGGTTTTTGATGTCATGGAATTGCGTAATTAAATCATCGGCCCGGTTTCCGGCAAAATCGCCTGAACCTGCTGCGCTGCAAAAAGTGCAGCCGCCGTGGGCAACGGTGCCGTCCCGATTCGGACAGTCAAAGCCGCCGTCTAGCGCCACTTTAAACACCTTATGGCCGAAATGTTCTCTAAGATGATAATTCAATGTATGATAGCGTTTTTCCGTATTTGAATAAGGAAAAGGATTGTTCTGCATCACAATTCATGTGCCTCCTTGCGTACAATTGCATCCTAAAATTGTAGCACGAAAGAAGATACGGGACAAACTAATTCCATACGTAAACGTTATAAGGAACTTGTTTTTTCTTGCTTCACTCTTTGTTTTCTTGGAGATATATCACTGAATAGAGAAAAAATAATTCCAAGTACAAGAATAATGCTGCCAATCTTAAACGTAAAGTTGAAGCTGTCACTGATTTTCTCGTTATAAAGTCCTGCTATTTTGTCCTGAAGAATGATGACTTGCTCTCTTTGCTTTTTAAACGTTTCTTTAACTGTATCTTTGTATGGCTTGGGTGTTTTAGAGAGAAGTTCTTCTTCTTTTTGATTTAGTTCTTTCATTGTTTTTTCCTGGTCAAATGTGTTACTGTCTGACTGGCGCAAATGGGCGATCATTTCTTTTTTGGCCATTTCATCAAATGCAGGATTATCTTCAGTAATTTTTACAGCTTCTTTTGTCGCGGAATCTACATGATGATTGATGCTTGTTGTTAGGACACTAGTAAGAATAGCGATCCCAACTGCTTGTCCTACAGTCCTCATCATATTTAAAATCCCTGATGCGATACCGATTTTTTCTGTGGGAATTAACCGAATTCCTGAACCCATAGCAGGCCCAATGATAAGTCCTAAAGCTAAGCCGGATATACATAGAAGAATGATTACAAATGAAATAGAACTGTCATATCTTATATAACTATAGAAGTAAGTAGATATTGTTAACCCCGTCATACCTAAACAAGAAAATAAAGCGCCTCCTAGTTTATCCGATAACTTTCCAGATAGAACAGAGGTAAACATAGAAGATAAAGCTAAAACAGATACAATTAGACCTGCCTCTAATTCTGTTTTTCCCATTAGATTAGTAAGCAGTAAAGTGATGATAAGAGTTCCGCTCGTTAGTCCTAACCCTTGCATAAAAAGTGTTAATGAACTAAAAGTGAATGTCTTTACCTTTAGCATTGATAAAGGGATCATTGGGTATTTTATTATTGATTCAATATAGAAGAATAATATCAGTAATAACATTGATACACTCATAAAAATAAGAAATGTGGAAGATGTCCAGCCTAAATCTGATACTTTAGCAAAACCAAATGTTAAACAGAATAGAGCTCCAGATAAAATGAGCATACCAATATAATCAACTTTTTTATTGACTGAGTTATCATAGCTTTCCGTTATGAATATAGCAGCAAAAAAGATAGCGATAATGCCTAGAGGAATATTGATGAAAAATATAGATTGCCAATTAAAATTTTCAGTTAACAATCCACCGAGAACAGGGCCTAATGTCGCGGCAAGCCCTGAAAAAGCTCCCCAAATTCCAATAATCATTCCTTTTTTTTCTTCGGGGACAATTTCGAGAGCAATTGGCATTGTTACTGGAACAATAAAAGCAGCTGATAAGCCTTGAATGACTCGAACTGCAATCAGCATTTCAATGGACCCACTTATACACGCCAGAAATGATGTGAAAATAAAAAGGGCTAGCCCAAATATAAATGCTTTTTTTCTTCCAAAATGATCAGCTAATTTAGATGCAGCAACTAACATAACAGCGAATGCTAGTGTATAGCCTGTAGCAACCCAGGCCACTTGAGATAGTGTGCAGGAAAAATCAGATAACATTTCAGGCAGTGCGATGTTTACTATCGTTGTATCCATTACAGAAATAAATGTGCCTATCAATAAAGATATTAATGATAATTGATTTTTAAATTTCATCTGTGCCTCCTAATTTAGATTATGATCTAACTGTTGTTTCATCATCATCTAATAATAGGAAATCTCCTTGTATTTGTCAATCGCTCGGAATAACCGAATGAATGATTTATAATAATATAACTGGGTTCGAAAGGAGTTTTACACATGGAGGTAAAAGTGAATGACACAGTGTCAGGGTTTTTAGATAAAATATCTGCTTTACTTTTTGTTAAACATGAATCATTTTATAAGGAATACTGGCAAAAACTAAATGTGAAAATAGAGGTTGAGTATTTTCAAGCATTAGAAGAATTAAAAGGAATTAAAAAAGATTACAGTGAGTTTTTGGACTTTTATTTCAGTAGTTTTCGTCAGTATGGGGATGTTGTAAACGGCAATATTTTTTGTTTAGCAACAACTTTTTTTAGAATTTCTGATCTTTATGATAAAAACTTTTATGACATTATTCAGATGTTGAGAGAAAGCCCTGAAGAAAAGATAAGAATGAATATCGCCGAGTCACTCTTATACTTAGAGGGACAGTCAAGTGCAGGTGAGGAGGGGTATGCAGAAACTCAAGAGGAATTTTTTCTTTTGCTAAAAAAACTAGCGATTACCAGTGAATCAAAATGGAATGTATTTGAGGTTATAAAGCAGCCAACAGCTTATATACAATCTTTTTGTGAAACATTATTGAAAATCAATGAACAGCTTGATAAAGCTTTATCAAAATTGAGCTCTCAACAGAAAAAGTGGATTGCTCAGTTAAACAAAATGGAAAAGGACCTTCCGATACATATTATTGAAACCATCAAAGGAAAGCATTATTTGGACAATTGTGACGTTTATATGTATCCTATTCTAAATCCATTTACTGCGATTGTTGCAAAAAATAGAAATGTAATTTATTTAGGACTTGGTTACTCAGCTGATACATTTTTTATAACCCAAAATGATGAAACTGTTGAAAAAATGATTGGTATTTTGAAACTACTTTCAGATAAAAGTAAATTTAAAATTCTTATGCTCCTGAGGAATAAAAAATTATACGCAAACGAAATAGCTGAATCCTTACAGCTGTCAAACGCAACAATTTCACATCATATGAGAATATTGGCTGTTCATGGATTGGTTCATACAACACGAATACAAAATAGAACTTACTATTATTTAGACGCAGAAACCGTTCGTTTGCTATTGCATGATTTGCATCATAGCCTGATGGTAAATGATTAATATTAGGCTATCCACAAAACCATGATCAATTCGTTATATGTAAATAAAGAATTGGGTTGTTTACCTAGAAAAACTGCTCATGACATAATTTTTTGGAAGCAAACTATAGGTGATTCTTCTTCTTAGGAGGGGTTACTGTGGCAACAAGACAATCAGTAGATGAACATCTCCAGCAATGTATGCAGGCGTATGATGATGCTGAAGAACAGCTTAAACTCGCTTCAAAACAAGAGCATTATAACGACCAAGAATACAGTGACGCGCAAATGCAGCTTGAAAATGCGGTAAATGCTTTAAATAAGCTGTGGCTGTCGTCAAATGACCAGCAGAGAGAACAGCTGTACAGAATGAGGCTTCAGCTTCAAGCTTTACAAAATAATATGATCCTGCATCACCCTCTTGATGTGTAAGAAACGGACCCTTTTGACTAAGGGTCCGTTTTTTTGTAAAAAAAGGATTGACTTTAGGCGTAAAAGTATTTATTGTATTGAGTGTACTAATTGATGTAATACACTATAGACACTTCAAGATAGATTAGTCATTTATTTAGTTTGAAATGAAGGAGGCAGTTATGAAACATAAAAAACGAAACAAACGTAACTTGCCGATGCTGATCGCGGCATCTGTGATCGCTTGTTCTTTTTTTCTTGTTCTAGTGATGATCGGTTTTGAATGGCAAAAAAGTATAATTGATCAGTTTTATTTATAAAAGGTTCAGATCGTATAGAAAGTAGGGAAGTAAATGATTCAAATCGATCCAAGAAGCTCAACACCCATTTACGAACAAATCATTCAGCAAATGAAAGAGCTTTGTTTAAAAGGGATCATGGAGCCCGGTGATAAGCTTCCTTCTGTCAGAGAATTGGCGACGATCATTATTGCGAATCCGAACACTGTCAGCAAAGCGTACAAAGAGCTTGAGCGTGAAGGGATTATCGAGACGCTGCGGGGCAGAGGGACCTATATTTCGGAGCAAGCGAAAACAACTTTGGTTGAAGGGAAGATGACGATGATTAAAGAGCAACTTAAACAGCTCATCATCGATGCCCATTATGCAGGGGTTGAGCTGGAAAAACTGCAGGAATGGATGAAGGAAATCAGCATGGATGTGAAAGGAGGGCAAGAGGATGATTGAATTACGGCAGCTGTCAAAAACGATTGACGGCAATCAAGTATTAAAAGATGTTTCATTAACGATTGAAAAAGGAGAAATCTTCGGGCTGCTCGGCCGCAATGGGTCAGGCAAAACGACGATGCTCCGTTTAATCCAGCAAATCATTTTCGCAGACAGCGGGACGATTTTGTTTGACGGCGTAGAAATCAAAAAGCATCCGAAGGTCAAACAAAATATGATCTACATGCCCGTTCAAAACCCTTTCTACGACAAGTATACATATAAGCAGCTTGTCGACATCCTGAGAAGAATTTATCCGAAATTTGACGTCACGTACGCGAATGAGTTGATGAATAGATACGAAATTCCAGAAACGAAAAAGTACCGTGAGCTGTCGACGGGCCTGAAAAAACAGCTGTCGCTCGTTCTGTCGTTTGCGGCGAGACCGGCGCTGATTCTCCTTGATGAGCCGACGGATGGAATAGACGCGGTGACAAGGCATGATGTGCTCCAGCTGATGGTCGATGAAGTGGCGGAGCGTGATACGAGCATCCTTATCACCTCCCACCGGCTTGAGGACATAGAGCGGATGTGCAACCGAATCGGTTTTCTCGAAGATAACAGGCTGACGAATGTGATGGATCTTGATGAGCTAAAAGAAGAATACATCAAAATTCAAATGGCGTTTGATACAGATGTCAACTTGGAGATCAGAGAACAAAACATTCCGATGCTCGATCAAGCCGGCGTGTTCTATACGGTCCTGATTCCGAAAAGTGACGAGGAGAAAATGAGCTTTTTAAGAGAACTGAAGCCAAAAGTGTGGAACGAGCTTCCTGTCAACTTGGAAGAAGTGTTCATTGCGAAGTTTGGAGGGAAGCGGAGATGGTAGACCGAGGTCTCCTCTATCGAGAGTGGAAACAGAATCAAGTGGTGATTTTGCTTAGTATTGTGTTTTTAGTGTTTGCAAATCCTTTAACGGTTTATCACACATATTCAATCAGTCAGGCATGTCTAGCGCATTCAGATCCACAATATTGTGCTTTCACCCTAAATTACCACATAAACAGTAACATTCAAATCAATTGGGTGATAGGAATTATATTAGCAGTTTGCTTGATCGGGCTTGAACGTTCGAAAGGCACAATTGATTTCTTGTTAAGTCTACCGTATACAAGAAGTAAAATTTTTCAAACGAAATTTTGGTTAGGCGCTGTTGTTATTGTATTTGCACAATTAATTGGGTTTTTATTGGCATGGTTGCTTATTTTAATCTTAAAACCCGAACAGGTAAACTATTTTGAACATGGAAGCATTGGTATGATCATCACCAGCTTTATGTTTTATTCATTAGTAATGGCCGCTGGGACATTAGCTGGGAATGCTTTTGCTCAGTTGTTGACAGCTTTTGCAACTGCGATATTGCCATACTTAATTATCACGTTGCCGATTTATCATATAGGCATCCTTTCAGGGATTCAAGCTTGGAATTTTTTCTCTTATGAATTTGACCATAAACTGATGGACTTTACACCAATTTTTTATGCGGATTCAAGTTGGGTGTCGGAGAGTAAATATTTATTGCTTATTCCTGCAGTGATGAGTATTCTCTTTTATCTCATTGCATCCATCAGTTTTAAAAAAAATCATATTGAACGAAATGGACACTTCTTTTTGTGGAGAAAATTGGATAGGCCTATACAGATCCTTGTCATTGTGTTAGGTATCCTTGGTTTCGGTTTAGTGGGGTATTCTACAGGCAAATCCATAGTGGGTTATATTATCGGAATGATTATCGGGGGAGTCATAGGGTTTTTGATCAGTTATTTTTCCATCTATAAAAAAATAAGACATTAGAAACGGCTCAGAGTTTGGAGGGGAATACAAATGCCGTATTACGGCCTGCTTTATAAAGAGTGGAGGCAAAATAAAGCTCTGTTAGTAATCGCTATTTTGGTTTCTATTCTAGGTAATCCTTTATCGATTTTCAATATGTATCTTACCTATCAAGGCTGTGTCACCGGAAAAGAAAGTTGGGTCGGCCCCTGCGTATTCAGTGTTGATTACTTAAACGGCACATTCATTTCATTCTTTTGGATTTGGGGAGTCGTTTTGGCGGTCAGCCAGCTTGGGATCGAACGAAGCAAGGGTCTCTTTGATTTTACATTAAGTCTTCCTTATACACGCGGGCAGATATTTAATGCGAAGTTCCTTACCGGCGGAATGGTGATTGTGGTGCCGCAGCTCATAGGTTATGTTTTGTCTGTTTTGCTGATCATGCTTTTGAAGCCAGATCAGGCCGTTTATTTTCACAATTACAGCCTTGGAATGATCATTGTCAGCATGCTGGCTTATTCGCTTGTTATGGCAGGAGGAGCTCTGACAGGCAATATTTTTGCACAGCTTTTGGTCTCATTTACCGTGGCCATTTCGCCATTTTTACTCATCAGCCTGCCTGCGATCAACCTCGAGATCCTTTTTGGCGGATCAATTGATTTTATCCATGGTCCAATACCTAAATGGGTGCAGTATTTCATTCCAATAACCTATGTAGACTCGAAATGGGTGGAGAATTCACCTCATTATTTAGTGATTCCGGCTATCATGACTATCATCTTCTACATCATCGGCTATATTAGTTTTGTCAAACTGTCTAATGAAAGAAACGGGTACTTCTTCTTATGGAAGCCGCTTGACCGTCCGGTGCAGATCATCGTTATTATCATAGGAATCATGGGATTTGGCTATTTTGGATTTTCTGCCAGCGAGAGCTTTGCAGGCTATCTCATTGGCATGGCTGCAGGCGCGGTAATTGGTTTCTTCATCAGTTATTTTGCGATTTATAAAAAAACAAAACATGTGTAAGGGAGAGAAAAATATGATTGATGTTCAGCATATCGACCATTCTTTCACGATCGGAAAAAAAGGCCGTGAGAATGAAGTGCCAGTATTGAAAGATGTTTCATTAAGCGTGGCGAAAGGTGAAATCGCCTGTATAGTCGGACGAAGCGGGTCGGGGAAGTCAACGCTTTTGAATTTAATTTCCGGCTACATATCGCCGACAAAAGGGCGGATTGTCATTAACGGAACTGATGTCACTGGCTTTAATGAAAAGGAATGGGCTCAGTTCCGCCTTGAACACTTTGGGTTTATTTTTCAAAGCTTTCAGCTCATCCCGGGGTTAACAACATATGAAAATGTTGAAATGCCGCTGGCGTTAAAAGGGATCAAACCGTCTGAGCGCAAGCAAAAGGTGCAGGACATGCTGAAACGCGTCGGTCTGGAGAATCACGCCGCTCATTATCCGAATGAACTGTCAGGCGGACAGCAGCAGCGTGTCAGTATTGCGAGAGCGTTGATTTTAAATCCATCCATTATTTTAGCGGATGAGCCGACGGGAAGCCTTGATTCAGAAACGGAACAGGAAGTGCTGGATTTGATTCAGCAGCTGAACCGCGAGCGGGGCATTACATTTGTGATCATTACCCACGATGATGAAGTCGCTTCTATTGGACATTCAAAATTTCAGCTTCATGACGGTGTGTTAAAAGGAGGAATTACGGTTGAGGTTTAAGGATCAGGTTCATTTTATCAGAAGAAATATGAAGAAAAACAGGCTCCGTGTCTTTATGACAATTCTTGCGACAACAATGGCGTGTGCGTTTTTGGTTGTGCTGTCGTCGGTTGGATTCGGGATTCAAAAGACGATTACGGATATGACGATGAGCCAGCAGGTTGTGACGAAAGTCAGTGTAATGGGAAAGGAAGGCGATAAGCCCATTAAAAAAGCTGATTTAGAGAAGTATGATCATGTGAGGTCAGTTGTAGAAAGAACACAAGTGTATGAACCAAACAAAGCAACTTTAGGCAATCGCACAAATGAAAGCTCTAATCTCATCTTTACCAATATGAACGATGAACTAAAGGCCAATATGGAGTTGGAAAAAGGAAGAGTCGCAAAGTCGGAAAATGAAATTGTAGTAGGATACGACTTTGCAAAGGGATTATTGACGAAAAAAGAATCGGAAGCGTATAACAAAAAAATTGAGGAAGCAAAAGGAAATCCGGAAGATATAAAAGAACCAGATGGCTATACGAAAGATATTCTGAACAAAACGATTGAATTAAGTGTATCAAAAACAAATCCTAAAACAGGGGATGTTGAAAAAACAAAAACATATGATTTTAAAATTGTCGGTATTACAAAAAAGCCATCTCAAGATTGGATGGAGGACTCAAACATTTTCATCAGTGATCAATTCAAGAAGGATTTTTCGGAATTCTTAGATTTCAAAGGCGGAAATGTTGAAAAAAACACTGGCGTTTTTGCTGATAAATTTGAGAACGTGGAACAGCTGACAAATGATCTGACAGATGATGGATACTATGTCACATCAGTTACTACCGAGCTTGAGGGAGCCAACACCTTCTTCATGGTCTTCAAAATCGGCCTGATCTTTGTCGGATGTATCGCGGTTATCATTTCAGCAATCGGCATTTTTAACACGATGACGATGGCGGTGACAGAAAGAACGCAGGAGATTGGCATTATGAAAGCGATTGGGGCGAGTCCGTCCATCATTCGCCGAATGTTCCTGATGGAAAGCGCGTATATCGGAATTTTAGGCTGTGTGATTGGGATTATTATTTCTTACGGCGTAAGCTTCCTTGTCAATCTGGCTGTCCCGATGATTCTCGCGGCGACAAGCGGAAGTGATGCGGGCGATTTGAACTACACCTTCTCCTACATCCCGGCCAGCCTTGTGATCATCGCTGTTGTGATTTGCGGAGGGGTTGCGGTGATTTCCGGGATGAACCCGGCAAGAAAAGCGACCAAAACCAACGTGCTGACAGCGTTAAGAAGAGAATTATAATGCGTACGAGCCGGCTGAGACAGCCGGCTTTCTCTATGGCGTATGATGGTGTTTTGCTATACACTTGAATAAAAAAAGGAAAAAGCGCGGTGAGTTGATGTTTAAACTTTTGCTGATTGAAGATGATGAATCGCTGTTTCATGAAATCAAGGATCGTTTAACGGGATGGTCTTATGATGTATATGGCATTCAAGATTTCAGTCAAGTACTGCAGGAATTTGCAGCGGTTAAGCCTGATTGTGTCATTATTGATGTTCAGCTGCCTAAATTTGACGGGTTTCATTGGTGCCGGCTGATCCGCTCCCGGTCAAATGTTCCGATTCTCTTTTTATCCTCCCGGGATCATCCTGCTGATATGGTGATGTCCATGCAGCTCGGGGCAGATGACTTTATTCAAAAGCCGTTTCATTTTGATGTGCTGATTGCGAAAATCCAAGCGATCTTCCGGCGTGTGTATCATTATAATACAGAGCCGAGCACGCTCAAAACGTGGTGCGGGGCTGCCATAGACGCGGAGCAGAATCTCGTCAGCAATGACAAAGGCTCTGTTGAACTGACGAAAAATGAAATGTTCATTCTCAAACAATTAATAGAACAAAAAAACAAGATTGTCAGCCGTGAAGAGCTGATCAGAAGCTTGTGGAACGATGAGCGGTTTGTGAGTGATAATACGCTGACCGTCAATGTCAATCGCCTGCGAAAAAAACTGGACGCCCTGCAGCTTGGCACATATATCGAGACGAAAGTCGGCCAAGGTTACATGGCGAAGGAAGAGGATCATTTCTATGATTAAAGCATTCCTTACTGAAAGGCGAAGCTGGATTGCCGTGTTTTTGTTTCAGCAGGTTTTGATGCTCTTCATTGCTTTTGTTGATTCCTCCATTTCATTTAAAAATGTTCTTTATATGGTGTATTTGTGTGTCTTGTTTTTTATCATTTTCATTTGGGTCCGCTATCTGAAAGAAACGGCGTTTTATAAAAGCTTGAAAACTTGGGAGAACAATCTTGATGTGACAGCCATAAATGAACCGGAAACGCCGTTTGAATCGATGGTTGATAGAAGCATTACCGGACAAACGGAGCATTTGAAACAAACCGCAGCCCGGCATCGCTTGGCATTAGAAAATGAAAAAGATGAGCTGATGGCATGGATCCATGAGGTCAAAACCCCATTAACAGCGATGCATTTAATCATTGACAGAATGGAAGACCAAGCCTTGAAAGCCCAGCTATCGTATGAATGGATGCGAATTCACCTGCTTCTAGATCAACAGCTTCATCAAAAGCGCATGTCATTTATTGAAAACGATCTGTCTGTAGAATGCATTCAGCTTCAGCCTCTAATTTTCAAGGAGATCAAAGATTTACAGTCGTGGTGTATCCAAAAAGGGATTGGCTTTGATATTCAGCTGGAGGCTGAGGAAGTGCTGAGCGATGCAAAGTGGCTGGCGTTTATCATCAGGCAGCTGCTGACAAACGCGGTGAAATACAGCGAAGCCTCCGACATTGAAATCAAAAGCGTTCAAAAAGGGGAGCAGACGCAGCTTGAAGTGAAGGACTTTGGCAGGGGCATTGATCTCAAAGATGTGCCCCGCATTTTTGATAAAGGATTTACATCCACAACGGACCACCATAATCAAGGGTCCACTGGCATGGGGCTGTACTTGGCGAAAAAAGCCGCGGCCCCGTTAATGATCCATATTGATGTACGTTCGGAGTCCGGTGCGGGAACCGTTTTTACATTAACTTTCCCCAAACGGAATCAATTTGAACGAGTCATAGGCGTGTGACGAAAATGTCACATGCTTTTCTTTTTTGTTCGCCGTATCGAAGGAAAAGCCCGGCAATCCTTTTTATAATGAGAGTATCCAATATAAAGGAGATTATAGGAATGATGATCTTACAAGCAAATAAAATTCGAAAAAGCTATGGAAACAAGCTGAATAAACAAGAAGTACTCAAAGGCATTGATATTCATATTCAAAAAGGTGAATTTGTCAGTATTATGGGGGCGTCAGGTTCTGGGAAAACAACTTTGCTCAATGTTCTGTCCTCCATTGATCAGGTCAGTGACGGAACCATTAACATTGACGGAAATGACATGACATCAATGAAGGAAAAGCAGCTGGCTGAATTCAGAAAACAGCATTTAGGTTTTATCTTTCAAGATTACAATCTGCTGGATACGTTGACAGTAAAAGAGAATATCCTCCTGCCGTTGTCGATTACAAAAATGCCCAAAAGTGAAGCGATTCGCAAGTTCGAAGAGGTGGCGAAAGAGCTGGGCATTGATGAACTCCGTGATAAGTACCCAAATGAAATTTCCGGTGGCCAGAAGCAGCGCACATCTGCCGCGAGAGCGTTTATTCATGAACCGAGCATTATTTTCGCAGATGAGCCGACGGGCGCGCTTGATTCAAAATCAGCCTCTGATCTATTAAACAAGCTGAGCCAGCTCAATCAGAAACGCAATGCTACGATTATCATGGTCACCCATGACCCTGTCGCTGCCAGCTACTGCGGAAGAGTGATTTTTATTAAGGACGGGCAAATGTATACACAGCTAAATAAAGGAGACCAAGACAGACAAACGTTTTTCCAGGACATCATGAAAACGCAAGGCGTGTTAGGCGGGGTGCAGCATGAACATTAATCAGCTCATCCTAAGAAATCTGAAAAAGAATCTTCGGAATTACTATTTGTATGTGTTTGCGCTGATTTTTAGCGTGGCGCTTTATTTCGCCTTTGTCACACTCCAATATGATCCTGCGATTAATGAAGTGAAGTCTTCAATCAAGGGAGCCGCTGCTATTAAAACCGCTTCGATTTTGCTTGTGGTCGTGGTGTCGATCTTCATATTATATGCCAATACGATTTTTATTAAGAGACGGAGTAAAGAAATCGGGCTTTTTCAATTAATCGGAATGACGAAGCATAAAATCTTTCGCATCTTAAGTGCGGAAAATATTATGCTGTATTTCAGTTCCTTAGCGATCGGGGTAGCTGCGGGGTTTTCGATATCGAAGCTTGTCCTGATGATTCTGTTCAAAATTGTCGACGTCAAAGCTGATGCGAAACTGCATTTTTCCGGTCAGGCCTTGATCCAAACGATCATTGTATTCTGCGGCATTTACCTTTTAATCATGGTGATGAATTATACGTTTATCAAAAAACAAAGTATTTTATCTTTGTTTAAAGTGACGTCATCTACTGAAGACCAAGTGAAGAGAATATCATTTTTCCAGATGCTGATCGGCGCTTTAGGCATTGTGCTGATTTTGACAGGATACTATGTGTCTTCAGAGCTGTTTGGCGGTAAATTTAAGACCATGAATGAACTGTTCGGCGCGATGAGCTTTATTCTGGGGACTGTCATTGTCGGAACGTTTCTCTTTTATAAAGGTTCGGTGACCTTTATCTCGAATATCATCCGAAAAAGCAAGGGCGGCTACTTAAATATCTCCGAAGTCCTGTCACTGTCATCAATTATGTTCAGAATGAAATCGAACGCGTTGTTATTGACGATTATTACAACCGTTTCAGCGCTCGCCATTGGGCTGCTATCACTTGCTTATATTTCGTATTACTCGGCCGAAAAGACCGCTGAACAAAATGTAGCGGCTGATTTTTCATTTATGAATGAGAAAGATGCCAAAACATTTGAAAGCAGTTTGAATGAACGCAATATTTCATATGTGAAAAAAGAAACCCCTTTCCTGCAAGCGAATGTTGACATTGCAAATATTATGGATGGAGACCCGAAGGAAATGCAGGGTGACCCCCATAACATGCAGCTTGCGGTTGTGAGTGACAAAGAGGTGGAACAGGTCGATGTGCCAGAAGGGGAAGCCGTTTTATCGGGGTATAACGATATTCTGCAAAAAATCATGGTATTAAAAGATGCAGGCGGCATTAAAGTGAAAAGCGAGCATAAGACGACATCTCTACAATACAAAGGGTTAAGAAAAGAGTTTCTTCTATCCTTTCCGTTTACAAGCGGGGGATTGCCCGCTGTCATAGTGGATGACAGCCTGTTTCAATATCTGAACAAAAACAAAGATCCCCGTATTCAGCTCACCCAATCTGAATTTATCGGCATCAATGTGAAACATGAAGACCAGCTGGAAAAAGCGAATGAGCTTTTTCAAAAGGTGAACAAGAAAGATCAGCATTTATCAAGGCTGGATGCAAGCATTGCGCAAAAATCACTGTTTGGTATCGTGATGTTCATCGTCGGCTTCTTAGGCTTAACGTTTCTGATTACATCAGGTTGTATCCTTTATTTTAAACAAATGGGTGAAAGTGAAGATGAAAAACCGAATTATACGATTTTGAGAAAACTAGGTTTTACACAAGGCGACTTGATAAGGGGGATACGCATCAAACAAATGTATAACTTCGGCATTCCGCTGGTTGTCGGGCTTTTCCACAGCTATTTTGCCGTCCAATCCGGCTGGTTCTTATTCGGATCTGAGGTGTGGACGCCGATGATTCTGGTGATGGTGTTATACACTGCGCTCTACTCCATTTTTGGCTTTCTGTCCGTTCTTTATTATAAGAAGGTTATTAAATCGTCGTTGTGAAACAGCAAAAGCTCCAGAGGTTCTGGAGCTTTCAGCGTGTCGACAAACCCTTGCATTCGTTGTCAAGCCTGTGCGTTGGTGCTCACGAATTAGGACATTCGCTCCGCTCCAATGCTCGCCTTTCCTAGACTTCAAGGGTTTTCAACCACGCTGAAAAGATGACAAAATCCTAAAACTAAACCGTTTTAGGATTTTGTCAACAATCTGAAAGCTCCAGAGGTTCTGTAGCTTTTCGTTTATCGTTTTGGCGGCCGGTAACCGGCGGCTTCAGCTTCTTCAACTGAGCAAAACATTTCAGCCGGATCGGTTGTCCGGTCATAGTATGTACTGCCCGGTGTGTGATAGATGCCGCTTTTGCTGCCTTTTATATTACAGCCTTCTGCTGTGGCAGCTGTTTTGGTTTCATTACTTTTATTCGTATTGCTAGAAGAACTTCCAGCGTTTTCTTGTGAACTTGCAGTTTGGCTTTTCGTCTCTTTTAATTGCTTTTCAAGCTGTGTTTTATCTTGCTGCAGTGCTTCATTTTCAGCCTTTACTGTTTTTGTATCTTCTTTGAGCTGTTTTTGATTTTCTTGAAGCTCTTTCATTTCTGCTTTTAATGATTTCTGAGTCTTTTTTAGATCACTATTTTCTTTTTCAAGCTGCTGTAGTTTGTCTTGGTCTTTTGTGTTGTCCTTCAACTTCTTTGCTTTAGAACTGGCCGCTTCATATTCTTTTCTCTAGTGCTTCATGCTCTTTTGTAAGGCTTTTATATTCGGCGTTTAGCGCTGAATATTTTTTCTCGGCATTTGCTGCTGCAGCGTCTGGGTCTGTCAATGCTGCTCCGGTGACGAGCAGCACCAGGCCTCCTATCAAAAGCGGCCAAAAGAGTCTCTTAGAGAAACATTTTTCCTTTTTTAGCACATATCTGACAAGATGATACAATCCATAGCCAAGCGAAATGAGACATGCAAGAAATCCTAAGAATAATAATACCATTTCCATAACATTACCCCTTTTTCTATTTATTTTACATTTTTTAAACAATATTTGTTAGATTTTTTCACGCTCATCAGTTGAAAAATGTGAAATAGACAGATAGAATGAATGTGCTATGATCACTCGATTCGTACGGAGCCGTTTTAGGTTTCGTTTTTTTCATGAGCTTTTTTAGGCGAGAAAGGGGGATGAGTATGCCGCGTGCTCTTAAAATTTTAGTTATTGGAATGTTTATTAATGTGACGGGTGCTTCTTTTTTATGGCCGCTGAATACGATTTATATCCATAATCATTTAGGGAAGTCGTTAACAGTAGCCGGGCTTGTTTTGATGCTGAATTCAGGCGCCAGTGTGGTCGGGAATTTAAGCGGCGGTTTTTTGTTTGATAAAATCGGCGGCTTTAAATCAATTATGCTCGGGATTGCGATTACGTTGGCAAGCCTGCTGGGCCTTGTCTTTTTACATGATTGGCCGGCCTACATTGTGCTGCTGACCATTGTGGGATTTGGTTCCGGCGTTGTTTTTCCGGCAAGCTATGCAATGGCTGGATCGGTGTGGCCTGAAGGGGGAAGAAAGGCATTTAATGCGATCTATGTCGCACAAAACGCGGGTGTGGCCGTCGGCTCAGCACTTGGCGGTGCCGTGGCTTCTTTCTCGTTTTCATATGTATTTTTGGCGAATGCTGTATTGTATATGGCCTTTTTCTTTATCGTATATTTCGGATTTCGAAATATTCAGACGAAGGATGCGTCCCAAACGTCTGTGCTTGATTATGATGCTGTAAACAGCAAAGCGAAATTTGCCGCGCTCATCATATTAAGCAGCGGCTACGTACTCGGATGGCTGGCTTATTCTCAATGGTCTACCACGATTGCTTCGTACACGCAAAGCATTGGGATATCCCTTTCCTTATACAGTGTGCTGTGGACGGTCAACGGAATTTTAATTGTATTTGGCCAGCCGCTTGTCAGCTTTGTGGTGAAAAAGTGGGCGGAGTCTCTGAAGGCGCAAATGGTCATCGGATTTATCATTTTTATTGTATCCTTCAGTATGCTGCTGACGGCAAAGCACTTCCCGATGTTTCTGGCTGCCATGGTGATCCTGACCATCGGGGAAATGCTTGTCTGGCCTGCGGTGCCGACAATAGCCAACCAGCTTGCCCCTAAAGGGAAGGAAGGATTTTATCAAGGTTTTGTCAACAGCGCGGCGACAGGCGGCAGAATGATTGGTCCGTTGTTCGGCGGTTTGCTTGTCGATCATTTCGGCATTCAGGCTCTTGTTTTGTCTCTTTTGGTTTTGCTGATGATCAGTATCGCCACAACGCTTTTATATGACAAACGGATAAAACCGGCTAAGGAAACAAATAAACAAGCATCAATCTCTTAATAATAAAAGATCCCGCCGGATGAGCGGGATCTTTTTACATGATCGGAAGCACGTTAACGGCATCCTTTACATTTGAATATGTTTGCAGCGATGAAAAATTGGCGTCCAGTTTATTCATTTTCATGGCCAATTCGGGTTTAATGCCGGTAATGATTAATTCGGTCCCGGTTAATTTCAGCAAATGGCTCAGCTTGAAAATTTGATCGGCGGTTTGTTCATTCACTTGTGCCAGCCCTGATAAATCAATGATCAAATAATCATCTTTGGATGTTGATAAGATATTCGTCAATGTGCAGACGATGGAATTAAATCGCTCCTCTGTCAGGTTGCCGACTAGCGGAAGAGCCGAAACGCCGTTGCGAATCGGGACAATAGGCGTTGAAAGTGCAGTGATTTCTGTGAGGGAATCCTCGAGAAGCTTGTCATACTCTTTTTGCTGGGTGATATCTTTTTGAATGCCGACAAAATAGGCCTTGCCTTCAATCTCGAGCGGGTCAATATTCAATTCATTCCAGAATAACGTTCCGTCTTTTTTGTAGTTTTGGATCTGAACGGTAACCGGCTCTTTATGTTGTAAAGCGGTTCTAATGTTTTCTACTTCAGCGGGGTCTGTGTGTTTCCCCTGTAAGAAGCGGCAGTTCTTTCCTAAAATCTCTCCGGCTTCATAGCCGGTCATTTGAACAAAGCCTTGGTTTACGTAGACAATAGGATTATCTTCAAGTGCGGGGTCTGTAATGACCACACCGACTCGCGCATGATCAAGCGCTTTTTTGATGACTTCCAGCTGTCCTTGTATTCCAAATGATTGAAAACTAGCCATATAAATCCCCCTTAGGCCGCCAGCTTACTGTGCGAAAGCCTTGTATTCCCCTTTTTACAATGAATTATACAGTAACCGTAGCACAACACATGTTCTGATTCAAGCAAGCGTGTAGTTTGTTGTTTGTCATCAAGGCTTGTCCTCGTATACACTAAAAATAAGAACAGAAATTGAACATATGAACGGAAAGTTTATAGAAGCTTAATGAGTGACTAGGTAAATGTCACTGGGTGAAAAATGAATCCAATGCATCAAGCTTACCGATCATGTGTTCACATATAATGGAAGAAACAAGCTTTTTTCAGATTTGCCAGTATGTAGATATCGAAAATCATCGGAATCGTTTAAGGGGGCTGGATGGCCTGAAGTCGCTTTACGAAATAAGGGCTTTAGGAAGGTGATGATGAAGATGCTGCATCAGGTACTCATTGCTTGTGTAATTGGAGGAATCATGGGGATTCTCGGTCATGTGAAAAAGAGAGGCAGACTGGAGAAACCCAGAATGACGAAGCGGTTTATCTACCTTGGATTTTTGGAAGATTGGTTTATCGGAATGACAGCTTCCATTTTACTTGTATTATCCGCTGACCCCGATTCAGGAATTCAACTTGTCATCTTATCCATTATCTCAGGCTACGGCGGTGAAGCTGTTCTCAGAAGTTTTGACTTTGTGAGAGAAATGAACAGCGGCGGCGAACCGGCCGAGTCCAAACGTCAAACCAAAACTCCACCCGAATAATTGTCCTCAATCTCCGCCCGTTCAGGGTACATTCCCATTGTATACAAACCTGCTTGCACTTATGAACAGAATTCTATAAAATACAGTTAAGATTACGGTTGCGATAAGAACAATGAAGAGGAGCAGTAAGAAACAGATATTGTGCAGAGAGTTGACGGCTGGTGAAAGTCAATCAAGTTTGTTTCCGAACTCACCTCAGAGTTGCAGCGGTGAAAAGCCGCTGACGCATAACTGCGTTAAAAGTATCAAGTGAGTGCGGCGCATGCCGCGCTAACGAGGGTGGTACCGCGGGAAAACGAAAGTCTCTCGTCCCTTTTTGGGATGAGGGAGTTTTTTTTAGTTTGGGAATATTCTGAATATAATTCTCTCCTTCCCGTCAATACTTGAACCATACACGCCGTATTCAATCAGAAGGAGGTTTTCACTTTGAGTTTTCAGCACAAAGAGATAGAAAAGAAATGGCAAACATACTGGCTTGAAAACAAAACATTTGCCACTCTTGATCATAATGAAAAACAAAAATTTTACGCGCTGGACATGTTCCCTTATCCGTCAGGAGCGGGCTTGCACGTCGGCCATCCTGAAGGGTATACAGCCACGGATATCCTGTCTCGAATGAAGCGTATGCAGGGCCACGATGTCCTTCATCCAATGGGGTGGGACGCATTCGGCTTGCCGGCTGAACAATACGCACTTGACACAGGGAACGATCCCGCTGTGTTTACGAAGCAGAATATCGATAATTTCCGCCGCCAAATTCAGTCGCTTGGCTTCTCGTATGACTGGGATCGTGAAATCAATACGACTGACCCTGAATACTATAAATGGACGCAGTGGATTTTCTTAAAGCTATACGAAAAAGGCCTTGCTTACGTTGACGAAGTGCCTGTAAACTGGTGCCCTGCTTTAGGTACGGTTCTTGCCAATGAAGAAGTCATTGACGGCAAGAGCGAACGCGGCGGCCATCCGGTAGAGAGACGCCCGATGAGGCAGTGGATGCTGAAAATCACCGCCTATGCGGACAGGCTTCTCGAAGACTTGGAAGAGCTTGACTGGCCGGAAAGCATTAAAGATATGCAGCGCAACTGGATCGGCCGTTCTGAAGGTGCGCACGTTCATTTTGCTGTAGATGGACATGATGAATCCTTTACGGTATTTACGACAAGACCAGATACGCTGTTTGGCGCTACATACACTGTACTTGCTCCGGAACACGCATTGGTGGAACACATCACAACGACAGAGCAAAAAGAAGCTGTAGAAGCATATATCAAAGAAATTCAATCAAAGAGTGACCTTGAGCGTACAGATCTTGCGAAAACAAAGACAGGCGTTTTCACAGGAGCCTATGCGATCAATCCTGTAAACGGAGAAACATTGCCGATCTGGATTGCGGATTACGTTCTTGCATCATACGGAACAGGTGCTGTCATGGCGGTTCCTGGTCACGATGAGCGTGATTTTGAATTCGCCAAAACATTCGGCCTTCCGATGAAGGAAGTTGTGAAAGGCGGAAACGTTGAGGAAGCAGCGTACACTGGCGACGGCGAACACGTGAACTCTGATTTTCTAAACGGCCTTAACAAGCAGGAAGCAATTGCGAAAGTGATCGCTTGGCTGGAAGAAACGAAAAACGGCGAGAAGAAAGTGACATACCGTCTGCGCGACTGGCTCTTCAGCCGCCAGCGTTATTGGGGCGAGCCGATTCCGGTCATTCATTGGGAAGACGGAACATCAACGGCTGTGCCGGAAGAGGAGCTGCCGCTGATTTTGCCGAAAACGGATGAAATCAAACCGAGCGGAACAGGCGAATCACCGCTTGCGAACATCAAAGAGTGGGTGGAAGTCACAGACCCTGAGACAGGGAAAAAAGGAAGAAGAGAAACGAATACAATGCCGCAATGGGCGGGAAGCTGCTGGTATTTCTTGCGCTATATTGATCCGCGTAACCCGGATCAGCTGGCATCACCAGAGAAATTGGAAAAATGGCTTCCGGTTGATATGTATATCGGCGGCGCAGAACATGCCGTGCTTCACCTTCTGTATGCCCGCTTCTGGCATAAGTTCCTTTATGATATCGGTGTAGTGCCGACGAAAGAACCATTCCAAAAGCTGTACAACCAAGGAATGATTCTCGGCGAAAACAACGAAAAAATGAGTAAATCTAAAGGGAACGTTGTCAACCCTGACGAAATCGTTGCCTCTCACGGCGCTGATACGCTAAGATTGTACGAAATGTTCATGGGACCGCTTGATGCTTCAATCGCCTGGTCTGAATCAGGCTTAGACGGCGCGCGCCGCTTCCTTGACCGTGTATGGCGCCTGTTTGTTGAAGAAAGCGGTGAGCTTAATGGCAAAATCGTTGAAGGCGCTGGTGAAACATTGGAGCGCGTATATCATGAAACGGTCATGAAAGTCACAGATCATTACGAAGGCCTTCGTTTCAACACGGGTATTTCCCAGCTGATGGTCTTTATTAATGAAGCTTATAAAGCGTCAGATCTGCCAAAAGAATATATGGAAGGCTTCGTAAAGCTTCTTTCTCCAATCGCCCCTCACTTAGCGGAAGAGCTATGGGAGAAGCTTGGCCATTCCGGCACGATTGCATACGAAGCTTGGCCTGTATATGATGAAACAAAACTTGTGGATGATGAAGTTGAAATCGTTGTTCAGCTGAACGGAAAAGTAAAAGCGAAATTACAGGTTCCTGCCGATGCGACGAAAGAACAGCTGGAACAGCTTGCTCAAGCAGATGAAAAGGTCCAAGAGCAGCTTGAAGGCAAAACGATTCGAAAAATCATCGCGGTGCCTGGCAAGCTTGTCAATATTGTGGCAAACTAAGCCTGAGAAAAAATCCCCTTTATCAAAAGGGGATTTTTTTCATCAGTCTCTGAATAGCAATCGCCCGGCTGACTTTGCTATACTGAACATGATCATTGTGAATAGGAGTGTTTTCTTTGGAGATAAAAGAAATCAGCACAGCCGCTTTAAAAGAAAAAATTGAGGCGGAGGAAGAGTTATATTTGATTGATGTCAGAGAAGATGAAGAAGTGGCGGAAGGCATGATTCCGCAAGCTGTTCATATTCGCATGGGGGATATTCCTGAAAAAATGGACACCCTTGATAAAGGCAAAGAGTACGTGTTTATCTGCCGCTCAGGAATGCGCAGCATGAATGTCTGCAGGTACTTGGATGAGCAGGGCTTTAAAACCGTCAACGTTGAAGGCGGCATGATGGCCTGGGAAGGCGAAACAAAACCAAAAAACTAGGGGAGAGCGGTCCCCTAGTTTTTTATTTGTATTCCGGCAGCCAATCGCCGTGTGCTGTGAATAAATCGTCACACATGGAGATGATGTCAGTCATGGAAAGTTCCGCGCTTGTATGCGGATCAAGCATTGCGGCTTGGTAAACCGCTTCTTTTTTCAGTGTGACAGCGGCTTCAATTGTCATCAGCTGTGTATTAATATTCGTCCGGTTTAAGGCCGCAAGCTGCTCAGGCAGTTCTCCGGCGAAGCACGGGGTAATTTTTTTTCTGTCGGCGACGCATGTCACTTCCACAACCGCTTTTGAAGGAAGATTGGTGATCAGCCCTGTATTCAAGACGTTTCCCCCGAAGGTGAACGGCTCGTTCGTTTCCATTGCTTCTATAATTCTTGAACCATATTCCTTTGAGCGTTCGTGCGTAAGGTTTTTATTATTGACGATTTCATCCCGCATTTTCTCCCAATTTTGAATCTGTTTGACGCATCTTCTTGGATATTCATCGAGTGGGATTTGCAGCTCGCTGATCAGCTCGGGATAGTTCCGTTTAATAAAGTATGGATGGTATTCTGCGTTGTGTTCGGACGATTCCGTGACATAATAGCCGAACTTATCCATCAATTCAAACCGCACCATATCATGATGTTTTGTTTTTTGTTTTTCTTTTGCTCTCCTTTTGATTTCTGGATATAGATCTACGCCGTCTTTTTTGACTTCCAAAAGCCAAGCCATATGGTTGATGCCCGCGATGCGCTCCTCGATTCCGCCATGCTCCATTCCAAGAGATTTGAATAAATCCTTCGTGCACACTTGGACACTGTGGCAGAGCCCGATTGTTTTGATACTAGTATAGCGAAGCATGGCGCCTGTAAGAGAGGCCATCGGATTTGTATAATTTAAAAACCACGCATCCGGGCACATGTCCTCCATATCTTTTGCGATATCAAATAAGACTGGGATGGTTCTGAGTGATCTGAAGATCCCGCCGATGCCGACTGTGTCGGCAATCGTCTGGCGCAGCCCGTACCGTTTAGGAATCTCGAAATCTATGACTGTGCTCGGTTTATATCCTCCAACCTGAATGGCATTGATGACATAGCTTGCGTTCTGTAAGGCGAGTTTTCTATCATCATAGCTATTGATGGCCACACTCGGGTTATAACGGTCTCTCAGATTTTCAAGCATCAGCTGGGATTCCTTCAGGCGTTTCGGATCAATGTCGTAAAGGGCGAATTCAAATCCATTCAGCGCTTCTGTTAACAAGCAGTCTCCCAAAACATTTTTGGCGAAAATGGTGCTCCCTGCACCGATAAATGTAATCTTTTTCATATGGCTTCCCCCTTTAATGTTATCCCTTTACCGCTCCGGATGACAGGCCGGCAATAAAGTATTTTTGCAGCGCCAAAAACAGAATAACCATCGGCAGCATTGCCATAAGCGCAGCTGCGGCAACTAAATGCAGATTGTTGGCGTTTTCTCCGAAAAACCCTGCCATGGCCACTGTTAATGTCTGAACCTTTTGATCTTGTAAAAAGAAAATCGCAAATTGATAGTCGTTCCATATGAAGACACAAGAAATAATACAGATGGTCGCAGTGATCGGTTTCAGCAGAGGAAACACGATCGTAAAAAAGATGTTCAGCATGCCTGCGCCGTCTATTCGTGCGGCTTCTTCCAGCTCTTTTGGAATGGTCGAACGGATAAAGCCTGAATACAAGAATACGGTTAACGGCATATAAGCCGCTGTATTGATCAAAATGGCGATTGCGTGTGTATTAACCATGCCGGCGTCCACAACCATTCTGTACAAGGGGACCATGGATGTTAACGGAGGAATGATCATAATGGAAATCAGCAAGGTAAAAACGGCTTTATTCAGCTTCGTTTCCCGCCGGGCAAGCGGGTAGGCGGCAAGAGAGCCGAATATGATCAATAACAAGGCAGAAAAACTTGTGATGATGATGGTGTTTATAAAAGAGTTTCCTAATGAAGCGCGTTCCCATGCTTCTGAAAAATTGTGAAAGGAGATGTCGGCTGGAAACAGCCATTTTGAACTGTAGTCTCCTTTTGCTTTCAATGAAGTGGTCAGCAGGATGTAAAAAGGAATAAAATGCGCACAGGCTACAATGGCGGCAAAAAGCGTAACGATCCGCAGTTTTTTTGAACGGGCGGCTTTCATGACATTTCCGTCTCCTTTCTTTTAAAGTACGCAAGCGCGCAAAAGCTGATGATCAAAATGACAAATGCCATAAATATGCCTTGCGTTGCGGCATAACCGGCATCCTGCCGTTTGAAATACAAATCATACATAAACGTGGACATGGATTGTGACGCATTTCCGGGGCCGCCCGCGGTGAGCGCGATAATAACATCAAACAGCTTTAAGCCTCCGATAATGTTGATGACCATATTAATTGTGATCGAGGGCATTAATAGCGGCAGTGTAATGCTGAAAAACTGCTGGCCTTGTTTCGCGCCATCCATTTGCGCAGCTTCATAGTAGTCTTTCGGAATGCTTTGCAGGCCGGCTAAGTAGACAACCATAGCAATCCCGACATATTGATACGTGTTTATCATGACAATGAGCCACGGATTGAGCGACGGACTGGCGAGCGCATTGATCGGGCCGATGCCAAATACACCGAGCAAATCGTTGAGCGCGCCTCCGTCGTAGGAGAAGAAAAAGTACCAAATATAGCCCATGATGAGCGGGCTGATCATGACCGGTAAATAGACAATTGTTCTTGTTATCGCTTTCATTTTAATGCTTTGATTCAAGAGCAGGGCGTACAGGAGTCCGACCACATTTTGAAAAAAGGTGCTGCCGAGCCCGTAAAGCAGCGTGTTTTTTAAGATGTGCCAAGTATCGGGATCAGAAAACAGCCTTTCATATTGCGCGAATCCCACCCATTGGTAGATTTGTGAAAAGCCGTTCCAGTTTGTAAAGGTGATCAATGCGCCTTTCACAAACGGATAAATCATAAAGACCAGAACGGAGAGCAAAGCAGGAATGTACATCCACCAAAGTGAGGACTGCTTTTTCGGCTTAACCTGTTTCACATGAACGTCTCTTGCGATATCACTCATTGTTTTCAGCTCCCTGTGTTTCCGATTGCTCCCGTAGTCGTTTGTATTCTCTTCCCAGCTTCTTTGAAATCTCTTGAGGCGTCAAAATGTCAGCAGCAAGTTCCTGCCCGGCCGTGCCCAGAACGTCCCACATTCCGTTTGGCAGGTATAAACGGTCGAAGTAAGGCTCGACTTTGACATCTTGATAATGCTCATAGTCATTTGCGTAGAAAATATCAGCTTTTACATTGGTCAGCCCTGATGGAAGCGATGTGGCTTCAGCCATTTGTTTGGCATTGGCCGGACGGGCCATAAATGCGATGAACTCTTTCGCTTCTTTTACATGAGGCGAGTCTTTCCAGGTTGCAAGCGTATAGCGTTCACCGCCGATCCATATCGGATCATCTCCGGCATGTATGGCAGGTGTCGGGATCATGCCAACCTTGACGTTCGGATTGATCTGGGCAACGTCTTGGCCGAGTGTGCCGCCTTGCATTGTAAAGGCGATTTTGTTTTGAGCCATTAATTCAATGAGTTGTGATTTTTTTGCGGTTACAGCGTCAATATTAATCAGTTTTTCTTTCTGCATTTGTTTAAGGATGTCTGATAAATAAGTGAATTTGCTCCAATTAAAGGTGCCGTTGATGAGCTGTTTTTTTTCATTATGGGCAGGATCTGTGATGAGAAGAGGCGTAGCGAATTGGTCGTAATATTGGGCAAATGAGCTTTTGTCATATCCGGCAAACCAGAAGGGAACGATGCTTCCTTTGCTCTTTTCTTTAATCGTTCTCAGTGCTTTCAAAAAGTCATCCATCGTTTCCGGCGGGGCAATGCCGTAACGGTCTAACATATTGCGGTTATATGCCAGACCGTCTTTTGCCTGATTGATCGGATAGGCATACACCTTTCCGCTTTTATTTTTTAGGATACTGTTTAAATTGGGATCGAGACCTTGAGTCCATTCCATATCCCGGAGATCCGCTGTATATTCTCCGTACCTGATTTTCCCCCAGCCATGTGTATCGAAAAGATCAGGCAAGTCATTGGCTGCCATTCTGACACGCATCATATTTTCATAGTCATTGCCTGGGAAATGAAGGCTGACACGAATGTCACTGTGTTCCTTTTCAAACGCTGCCGCCAGTTTTCTGAACGTAGCTCTTTCACTGTCCGTTGACATTGTAGAATAAATGGTTAACGTCTTTTTTTCGGTATCTGCTGAGCTTTTCTCTGCTGAGCAGCCGGGCAGAATAACTAGAATAAGAGAGAGAAATAAAACAAAAGTGTGTTTCATCTTTTCCTCCTTATCATCGTGATGATTGTTTTCTTATGTCACCTCCTTAGTTGTACAGCCGCAGCTTTGTCTCACGATTAATGTTGTGGGCATGGTGACATGGTGAGGAAGCGTTCGGCCATTGAGGCGGTCAAGCAGCAGTTTTACGCCTGTACGGCCCATTTCCTCTGTGTACACCTTCACCGTTGTTAATGGCGTGCTGGCAAATTCAGCTTCTTCAATGCCGTTAAAGCTGACGATCGCTGTATCCCGCGGCACTTGCAGTCCGGCTACCTGGAGCGCTTTTAATGCGCCGATCGCCATGGAATCGCTGGCGATAAAGAATGCTTCCGGCAGATTGCCTTGAGCGATTGCTTTCTTCATCAGGCGATAACCCTCACGCATACTGTATTCTCCGACCAGCACATGCTCAGGCTGGGGGACGGCGGACTCCAAAAAGGCGGTCAGCCGTTTGTCTTCAATCGTTCTGCGGATGCTTTGGCCGTCCTTCAGCGTATGCTCTTTTTCCTGTCCGCCAATGTAACCTAGCCGTTTGTAACCAAGGCCGAAAAGGTGATCAATCGCTTGGCGTGAAGCGGATTCAAAATCAATGCCAATCGAATCGTATGTTTGCGGATCAGGAGAATGATTGATAAATACGGCATGCTCCAGCCTTCCGCTGATATGCTTAACTGCTTCATCATGAACACGGCCGATGACAATGACACCATCCAGTTCCCGAAAGATATGCTCCTGAAAGGAACCGAGATGAATCGAATTTGTAATGAATATTTCCTGTTCAAAGCATTCTTTTTCAATGCCTTTGCGAATCGAAGAAAAATAAGGGTCCTGCCGTTCCTGATCAGGGGACAGACAGCTCAGTACGCCGATCAGTGGTTGGGTCCGCTGTTTTTGCCCGCGGGCTTTCCGGCGTTTAGCAACCGTTTGATAGCCGAGCTCTTCAGCGATATTGATGACTCTTTGTCTCGTTTCGCCCGCAACAGAAAGCGACTCATCTTCATTTAAAATCCTGGAAACAGTCCCACTGGAAACATTAGCTTTTAAGGCGATATCTTTAATCCGAACCATGGTAATCCCTCTCATCTATTTAGTAAAATATGAACTCGTCTGTTTTTGATAAATTGATATTATCATGTGAAAGTAAGCGGTTACAATAATTATCTTCGGAATATTTCGTTATATTTACTAAACATTTAGTAAATAATGCGATTTAGTTTGAAAAAATAAAGGGGAAACCAGTTCTGTCTCGTAAATGTGAAGTAAGCGAATAAGGAAGGATGATGGAATGAGAGAGGAAAGAAGAAAGCAGCTGTTTCGATTGCTTGGAGATTTGCCTGATCGGAGGCAAATGAGGGCGGAGACCTTGCGTATTGAAGAAAGAGAAGGAAATATCATTGAAACGCTCCTGCTCGACTTAAACGGACATGAAAAGGTGCCTGCTTATTTTGTGAAGCCGGAGTCCGCAGATGGACCGTGTCCGTCCGTATTGTTTCAGCATTCGCATGGGGGGCGGTATGACAAGGGAAAAAGTGAACTGATTGAAGGAGCAGACTACTTGAAAGCACCTTCTTTTGCCAGTGAGCTGACTTCTCTCGGGTATAGCGTGCTTGCGATTGATCATTGGGGGTTTGGGGATCGGCGGGGAAAAGCGGAAAGCGAGATTTTTAAAGAAATGCTTCTTACCGGAAGAGTGATGTGGGGCATGATGATTTATGACAGTTTAAGAGCGCTAGATTATATGCAGTCTCGCCCTGATGTTCAGCCTGACAGAATCGGAACCATCGGCATGTCTATGGGAGGATTGATGGCGTGGTGGACAGCGGCGCTTGATGACCGGATCAAGGTGTGTGTGGATTTGTGCAGCCAGGTAGATCATCATGTGCTGATGAAAACACAAAATCTTGACCGGCACGGCTTTTATTATTATGTCCCGTCGCTTGCAAAATATTTTTCCGCATCTGAAATCCAAAGCCTGATCGCGCCGCGCCCGCACCTTAGCCTTGTGGGTGCACACGACCTGTTAACGCCGGCTGAGGGTGTGAACAAAATCGAAAAAGAATTGTCAGCTGTATATGCTGAACAGGGAGCTACTGATTGTTATCGGGTGGCCCGTTCCGCTTCAGGGCATTTCGAAACGGCCGTCATGAGGCATGAAGCTGTCCGGTTTTTGCAAAAGCGGCTGTGACGGTTACGGGAAACTGGCAGAAAGACGCAGACTTGAGCGAGGGATGTGGAACCAATGGAAGTACAAGATATTTTGGATTGGGCTTTCCGGCGGCATCTTAATCCATTAAGCTGGTATATTCGTCCCCTCTTTTTACTAGTACTGGTTTATGCTGCGTATAAGCGCAGCTGGAAAGGCATCATCATCACTTTTGTATTGATGATGAGCAGTATGGTCTGGTTTCCAGAACCTAAGAAGATTCACTTGCAAATGCAAAAAGTGCTCGAATTCGAGCAAATACTTTTAAGCAGTCCGGTCTCGGCTGTTTTAACAATTTCTTTCATGATGGTTTTTCTCGGTTTTATTTTGGCTGCTTTCTGGAAGCGGTCGCTTGTATTTGGTTTAATCCTATTGAATGTGACACTCGCTGGGAAGGTGGCCCTCTCCTTATTTTTCACAGGCGAGAATGGCTGGGCGCCGTTAGGCAATACGATTTTTGGGCTGGTGATGGTAAATGGGATCGGCTTGTTCATTAAGTATAAAAATCGTAAAAAACGAAGAGGAATAGACATTTAAGGCTAGGACCGTTTTACTGTAAAACGGTCTTTTTGCTCGTTTCAACAATCAGTCTCAAAACAAAATGAAGATTTCTTATATTGACAGAATCATATGTGAATAATAATATTCTAATTGTTAACTTTTATTTATAATAGGTTAACAATTAGAATAGGATAGGATATACGTTCTTCAGTTATCAGTGAAAGGGCGAGATGGGATGCAAGAAGAAACATTTTATAGTGTCAGAATGAGGGCTTCTATGAATGGATCTCATGAGGATGGCGGAAAGCATATATCCGGCGGAGAACGGCTTATTCCATTTCATGAGATGAAGCGCACAGTCAATGCCTTATTAGAAAAAGGATTATCCCATTCAAGAGGAAAACCGGATTTTATGCAAATACAATTCGAAGAGGTTCATGAACCGATTAAAGCTATTCAGCCATTGCCAGTTCATACACACGAAGTGAGCTCCCCGGAAGAGGGACAAGTGCTTGCCCGATTGTTACTGGAAAGAGAAGGCGTTTCACGGGAAATGATTGAAAAAGCATATGAACAAATCCCTGAATGGTCGGGTGTCAGAGGAGCAGTTGTGTTTGATATTCACTCAGGGAAGCGGGTTGATCAAACGCGGGTGTCCAGAATAGATTGGACGGACGCCAATTTTGAAAAATGGGCGATTCGCTTTCACGTGCCGGCACATCCAAGAATAAAAGAAGCTCTTGCACTTGCTTCAAAGGTTAGCCGGCACCCGATAACCATTGCGGAATTATGCTGGTCAGATGACCCTGATTACATAACAGGCTACGTTGCGGGTAAAAAAATGGGCTATCAGCGTATTACAGCAATGAAAGAATACGGGATTGAAGAGGGCTGCCGCATCTTTTTTATTGATGGCTCTGAAGATGTCAACACGTACATACATGAACTGGAGAAACAGCCTATTTTGATAGAGTGGGAGGAAGACCATGA
This sequence comes from Bacillus sp. SW14, assembly GCF_047608225.1. Taxonomy (NCBI): domain Bacteria; kingdom Bacillati; phylum Bacillota; class Bacilli; order Caryophanales; family Bacillaceae; genus Bacillus; species Bacillus sp. SW14. The sequence continues at coordinate 1,239,967 of NZ_JBLKRW010000001.1, forward strand.
CTCATGATTTGATAGAAAACAGTAAAAAGCACCTTTGGCTGCCATTTACCCAAATGAAAGATTATGATGAAAACCCATTAATCATCGAAAGCGGCAATGGAATCAAAGTCAAAGACATAAACGGCAAGGAATACTATGACGGTTTTTCTTCTGTTTGGCTTAATGTCCATGGGCACCGCAAAAAGGAATTAGATGACGCCATAAAAAAACAGCTCGAAAAAATCGCGCACTCCACGTTATTGGGCATGACCAATGTTCCTGCAACCCAGCTTGCCGAAACATTAATCAACATCAGCCCGAAAAACCTTACGCGGGTCTTTTATTCGGACAGCGGTGCAGAAGCGATGGAAATCGCCTTGAAAATGGCGTTTCAATATTGGAAAAACATCGGAAGGCCTGAGAAACAAACATTTATTGCAATGAAAAATGGCTATCACGGTGATACGATTGGCGCCGTCAGTGTCGGTTCAATTGAGCTGTTCCACCACGTATACGGCCCGTTAATGTTTGATAGCTACAAAGCTCCGATTCCTTATGTGTACCGTTCTGAAAGCGGCGATCCTGACGAGTGCCGTGATGAATGCCTGCGAGAGCTTGAACAGCTGCTCGAGGAACATCACGGGGAAATTGCCGCGCTTTCCATTGAATCAATGGTTCAAGGAGCGTCCGGTATGATTGTGATGCCGGAAGGATATTTGGCGGGTGTGCGCGAGCTATGTACAACACACGATGTGTTAATGATCGTTGATGAAGTCGCTACAGGTTTTGGCCGTACCGGAAAAATGTTTGCGTGTGAGCACGAGCATGTCCAGCCTGATCTGATGGCTGCCGGCAAAGGCATTACGGGAGGCTATTTGCCAATCGCCGTTACGTTTGCCACTGAAGACATCTATAAGGCATTCTATGATGATTATAAAAACCAAAAAACTTTTTTCCATGGCCATTCCTATACGGGAAATCAGCTTGGCTGTGCGGTAGCGCTTGAAAATCTGGCATTATTTGAATCTGAAAACATTGTTGAACAAGTAGCGCAAAAAAGTGAAAAACTCCATTTCCTTCTTCAAGATCTGTACGCTATTCCTCATGTGGGGGATATTCGGCAGCTGGGCTTTATGTGCGGCGCCGAGCTTGTTCAATCAAAGGAAAGCAAAAAGCCTTATCCTGCTGATCGGCGGGTCGGATACAAAGTTTCCTTAAAAATGCGAGAGCTTGGCATGCTGACAAGGCCGCTTGGGGACGTGATTGCATTTCTGCCTCCTCTCGCCAGCACAACTGAAGAGCTCGCTGAAATGATTGACATTATGAAACAAGCAATCGAAGAGGTTACAAGCCTTGAAGCTTGACGCCTGGTTAAACGAGCGGTTAGACAGAGTGAAGGCAGCCGGCGTATACCGTAATTTGCGGGCAATGAATGGGGCTCCGTTTCCAGAGAGGAAAATGAACGGCAAGAATCAAACGGTCTGGTCCTCAAACAATTATTTAGGACTCGCAAGCCATAGCCGCTTGATCTCTGCGGCCCAAGAAGCACTGCAGCAATATGGGGCGGGAAGCAGCGGATCACGTTTAACGACAGGCAATTCGGTTTGGCATGAAAAGCTTGAAAAAAAGATTGCCGGCTTTAAACGGACGGAAGCGGCTTTGCTGTTTTCGAGCGGTTATTTGGCCAATGCCGGTGTCCTTTCATCATTGCCGGAAAAGGAAGATGTCATTTTAAGTGATCAATTAAATCATGCGAGTATTATTGATGGCTGCCGGCTGTCTAAGGCTGATACAGTTGTTTATCGGCATATTGATATGGATGATCTTGAAAACAAGCTGAACGAAACACAGCGTTATCAGCACCGTTTTATCGTAACAGACGGGGTCTTCAGCATGGATGGCACGATTGCCCCTCTTGATCAGATCATCTCGCTTGCGAAACGCTATCATGCCTTCGTGATCGTTGATGATGCCCACGCCACAGGTGTTTTGGGTGATTCGGGAGGGGGAACGAGTGAATACTTTGGCGTTTGTCCTGATATTGTGATCGGCACCTTAAGCAAAGCGGTTGGCGCAGAGGGAGGTTTCGCCGCAGGTTCAGCGGTCGCCATCGACTTCTTGCTCAACCATGCCAGAACATTTATCTTTCAAACCGCCATTCCGCCAGCCAGCTGTGCGGCTGCTTATGAAGCTTTCAACATCATTGAAGCCAGCAGGGAAAAACGGCAGCTTTTATTTTCTGATATCAACATGATCAGAACTAGTCTGAAGGACATGGGGTATTTGGTAAAAGGGGATCACACGCCGATTATTCCTGTGGTCATCGGCGATGCCCGAAAAACGGTCACATTTGCTGAAAAGCTGCAGGACAAGGGAATTTATGCCCCGGCCATTCGGCCGCCGACCGTTGCGCCAGGTGAAAGCCGGATCAGATTAACAATCACCGCTGACCACAGAATGAGTGATATTGATCATTTGCTGACATCATTTCATTCAATTGGAAAGGAGATGCACATCATTTGAGGGGTTTTTTTGTGACAGGAACAGATACAGAAGTGGGGAAAACGGTTATATCTAGCGGTCTTGCCGCTTTATTACGAGAACATAACAGAGATGTCGGGGTGTTTAAACCATTTTTAAGCGGCATATCTCGCCATCATCCGGATAGCGATACAAGTCTGCTGAAGTCCATGTCGCAGACGAGTCTTTCTCAGGAAGACATTACACCTTTTGCCTTCAAAGCGCCGCTTGCACCATACGTTGCAGGGAAGCTGGAGGGAAAGGCTGTCACCATGGAAGAGGTCTTAAGCCATTGGGAGCGGATAAGAGAAAAACATGAATGCTTCATCGTAGAAGGTGCGGGTGGTATTTCTGTGCCGTTGGGAGAGGATTTTTTAGTCAGCCATGTCATAAAAGCGCTGCAGCTTCCCATGATCATTGTGGCACGTCCTCATCTTGGGACGGTTAATCATACATTTTTAACTGTCCAATATGCAAAAAGCATGGGTCTGCCAATCGCCGGAATTGTCATCAATGGAATCAGTGCTTCTCCTGCTGATGATGAAAAAACCAATCCTGAAATGATTGAGCGCTTATGCGGTGTGCCGATTTTAGGGGTTACGCCACAGCTTGCCAATGTGACGAAAGAAACCGTTCTACATATGGTAAAAGACCATATCAATCTATCATTACTGATGAATCAAGTGGGGGTATGAGAATGAATCAATGGATGGAACTCGCAGACCGGGTGCTGGCTGGAACAGAAGTGACCAACGAAGAAGCGCTTTCGATATTAAACTGTCCAGATGAAGACATCTTGCTTTTGATGCATGGAGCTTTTCAAATCAGAAAACACTTTTACGGCAAAAAAGTAAAGCTCAATATGATTATGAATGCGAAATCGGGACTCTGTCCGGAGAACTGCGGCTATTGTTCACAGTCTTCGATTTCGAAAGCGCCGATTCAGGCTTACCGGATGGTGAATAAGGATACGCTTCTCGAAGGCGCAAAGCGGGCGCACGATCTGAATATTGGCACATATTGTATCGTGGCAAGCGGCAGGGGGCCGTCCAACAGAGAAGTGGATCAGGTCGTAGACGCGGTGCAGGAAATTAAAGAGACGTATGGACTGAAGGTTTGTGCGTGCCTCGGGCTGTTAAAGCCGGAGCAGGCGAAGCGGCTGAAAGAAGCCGGAGTAGACCGCTATAACCATAATTTGAATACGTCACAGAGAAACCATTCCAACATCACGACTTCACATACATACGATGACAGGGTCAATACGGTTGAAGTGGCAAAAGAATCAGGGCTGTCTCCGTGTTCAGGCGCCATTATCGGAATGAAGGAGACGAAACAGGACGTCATCGACATCGCCAAAAGCTTGAAGGTCCTTGATGCGGATTCCATTCCGGTGAATTTTTTACATGCGATTGACGGCACGCCATTAGAAGGCGTTAACGAATTAAATCCGCTGTATTGTTTAAAAGTGCTGGCGCTGTTCCGTTTTATCAACCCGTCAAAAGAAATCCGCATTTCCGGAGGAAGAGAGGTCAATCTACGCTCATTGCAGCCATTGGGTCTTTACGCCGCTAACTCCATTTTTGTCGGAGATTACTTAACAACTGCCGGACAGGAGGAGACGGAGGACCATAAAATGCTGAGTGATGTAGGCTTTGAAGTCGAATCAGTCGAAGAAATGAAGGCTAGTTTAAGCGTGAAAAGCTAAAAGAATCAATAAAAGCAGTCGGTGTAATGTCGATTGCTTTTATTTTTAGACAGAAAGGAGAAAAGATCATATGACAATTGCATTTACAGCTGCACCATCTGAGTTTTTGAAAAATCCATATCCTTTTTACGAAACAATGCGCGCTGTCCATCCTATATATAAAGGGAGTTTCTTGAAATATCCGGGCTGGTATGTCACAGGATATGAAGAAACGGCAGCTATTTTAAAAGATGCGAGATTCAAAGTTCGTGCTCCGCTGCCGGAAACGTCAATCAAATATCAAGATCTTAAACATGTACAAAATCAAATGATGCTGTTTCAGAATCAGCCTGATCATAGGCGATTGCGGACGATGGCCAGCGGAGCGTTTACCCCGAGAATGTCAGCGTGCTATCGCCCGTATATCGATGAAACTGTCCACTACTTGCTTGATCAAGTGCAAGGTGAAAAAAAGATGGAGGTCATTTCGGACTTTGCTTTTCCTTTGGCAAGCTACGTCATTGCTAACATGATAGGTGTGCCGGCCGAAGATAGGGAGCAATTAAAAGAATGGGCTTTAAGTCTCGTTCAAACGATTGATTTTACCCGGTCAAGAAAGGCTTTAACAGAGGGCAATCATATCGCTGTACAGGCTATGGCATATTTTAGAGAGCTGATTCAAAAGCGGAAACGCCATCCTAAACAGGATATGATCAGCATGCTTTTGAATGGGACAGAAAAGAATAAGCTGACGGAAGAGGAAGCGGCATCTACGTGCATACTCCTGGCGATTGCCGGACATGAGACAACGGTCAATCTTATCAGCAATTCAATCCTTTGTCTGCTGCGGCATCCAGAACAGCTTTTGAAGCTAAAAGAAAACCCTGATCTGATCGGTACCGCAATTGAGGAATGTTTACGCTATGAGAGCCCCACGCAAATGACAGCCAGAGTTGCCTCAGAAGATATTGACATCAGCGGGGTGACGATCCGTCAAGGGGAACAAATCTATCTTTTATTAGGGGCTGCCAATCGAGATCCAAACATATTCACGCAGGCAGATGTCTTCGATATAACCAGAAGCCCTAATCCGCACCTCTCATTCGGACATGGCCATCATGTTTGCCTAGGATCCTCGCTGGCACGATTAGAAGCACAAATTGCGATTCATACCCTGCTGCAGCGAATGACCGGTCTTAAGCTCGCTGTTTCTGAATGCCGATACCGGCCGCTTTTTGGCTTTCGGGCGCTTGAAGAGCTGCCGGTGACTTTTGACTAAACCAGCCTGTGAGTGAAAAAAGTGTCAGCCCCGCCGAAAATGGGCAATCTATAAAAAAGGGGAGTGAACACAGTGAAAAAAGTGCTGATCGCCGGCGGAAATGGTGTGATTGGGAGACTGCTGGCTGAAGGGCTTACAGCAGATTATGAAGTGACAGTGCTTGATAAAGATCATTTCGATGGCAAAGCTTCTTCCATTCAGGCTGACGCGGCAAATTATGGGGAGCTGTTGAAGAAGATTCCGAAAGATACAGATGTGATCTTGAATTTATTGGCTGTTAAAATCAAATACGATGTCATGGACATCAATGAATTTGAGAAAATGACGGATGTTTTCTATAGGGCAAGCTATTACTTGTGCCGCGCCGCAGCGGAGCTCGGCATTCAAAAGCTCGTGTTCGCCAGCAGCAATCATGTGACAGATGTGTATGAAAAAGACGGGCGTTCGCTCTTAGGACGTGAGATCACAACAAGCGATTATCCGCTGTCAAAAAACTTGTACGGTGTATTAAAGCTGACCTCTGAACAGATCGGCCATTTATTTTATTTGGAAAATAAGCTTTCAGTAATCAACCTTCGAATAGGAACAGTCGTCACAGATGAAGTGGATACGCTGCATGAAAAAGAACGGACGAAAAAGACACTGCTTTCTCATCTTGATCTGCTGTCGATTTTCAAAGCCGCCATTGAAACCAATATCCGGTACGGCACGTATTACGCCGTCTCTGACAACCAGGGCCGGCCGTGGTCTATTGCATCCGCTGTTAACGAACTCGGTTTTTCGCCCCAAATCAATACATCCGAACTTCTGGAAGAGGAAGAGAACGGAGCATAATCATTTTCTAAGATGATGCTCTTTTTCTTTTATCATCGGCTTTTTCTTCACGAGATTCCCCGCCAGACCGGGGACTCTGTTCAAATGATTATAGACATGATAATGACAGATTTGCTACATTTTAGACACGATATCGTCACGTGCTGCAGCTCGTTTAAAAAACAATGGCAACGCTTACAAAAAAGAGGTGGGAGCTATCGCACATTCACTGAAAAGTCGCCTGTTTGATATTTTGATTTGCGGGTTTTTGCTGATGTTCGCTTTAATATGCGTACTTCCGTTTATTCATGTCATCGCGGCATCCTTCGCCACAGTAGAAGAAGTTGTGTCGAAAAAATTCATTTTAATACCGTCTACTTTTTCGCTAGATGCTTATCGTTACATTTTTTCAACAGATATTATTTATAAGAGTTTGCTTGTTTCTGTGTTTGTGACAGTGATAGGCACTGCGGCCAGCATGTTTCTTTCTTCCCTGATGGCTTACGGGTTATCCCGCCGCGAGTTAATCGGCCGGCAGCCGCTCATGTTTCTCGTCGTATTTACGATGCTCTTCAGCGGCGGCATGATTCCGACTTTCCTTGTGGTCAAATCGCTAGGATTGCTCGATTCTTACTGGGCGCTCATTTTGCCGACAGCCATTAATGCCTTTAACCTGATCATTCTGAAAAACTTCTTTCAAAATATCCCGTCAAGTCTGGAAGAGTCCGCGAAAATTGACGGGTGCAATGACCTGGGCATTTTCTTTAAAATTGTGCTGCCGCTGTCTCTTCCTGCGATCGCAACGATATCACTATTTTATGCGGTCACGTATTGGAACACGTATATGACAGCGATCTTGTACTTAAATGATTCAGCAAAATGGCCGATTCAGGTGCTTCTGCGCCAAATCGTAATTGTATCAAGCGGGATGCAGGGGGATATGTCAGAAATGGGGTCGGGCAGCCCGCCGCCCGAGCAAACTATCAAAATGGCGGTCATAGTGGTGGCGACCATCCCGGTTTTGCTTGTCTATCCTTTTATACAAAAGCATTTTGCAAAAGGAGCTTTGCTGGGATCTGTCAAAGGATAAAGAATATGAAACGGAGGGGTACGATGGGAAACAAATGGAGGGTGCTTTTGATTGTGCTTGTATTTGCACTCGGCGGAGTGATGGCGGGCTGTAAAGGGGCTGATCAGTCTTCGGCTGAGGGTAAAGCTGACTCGGATTCAAAGGTAAAGCTGTCTTGGATGGCGATTTTGTATCACCAGCAGCCGCCGAAAGACAGGGCGATTAAAGAAATTGAAAAGCTGACAAATACAGAACTGGACATCACCTGGGTTCCTGACGCGGTGAAAGAAGACAGGCTGAATGCGGCGCTTGCAGCCGGCAATCTTCCGCAAATCGTGACCATCCAGGATATTAAAAATTCGTCAGTCATGAATGCCTTCAGATCAGGAATGTTTTGGGAAATTAGCGATTATATCAAAGATTACCCCAACTTAAGCAAAATGAACAAACTTATTAATAAAAACGTGACGATCGACGGCAAGCTCTACGGGGTATACAGAGAACGTCCGCTCTCCAGACAAGGGATCGTCATTCGGAAGGACTGGCTGGACAATTTGAATTTGAAAACGCCGGAAACGCTTGATGAGCTTTATGAAGTGGCCAAAGCGTTTACGGAGGATGATCCGGATAAGGATGGGAAAGACGATACATTCGGACTGACAGACCGCAATGACTTCATTTACGGCGCGTTTAAAACACTTGGCTCGTATGAAGGCATGCCGACAGACTGGAAGGAATCAGGAGGCAAGTTCACGCCTGATTTCATGACGCAGGAATACAAAGACACAATGAACTACATGAAAAAACTGCGTGATAACGGCTATATGAATAAGGATTTTCCCGTCACAAGCAAAACCCAGCAGCAGGAGCTGTTTTCTCAAGGAAAAGCCGGCATCTACATTGGCAATATGGTAGATGCGGTCAATCTTCGCGACCATGCCTCTGATAAGTCTATGGACCTTGAGATCATCAACCGCATAAAAGGCCCGGATGGGAAAGAGCGGGTGTGGGCATCAGGGGGCCATAACGGCGTGTTTGCTTTCCCGAAAACGAGTGTGAAAACAGAAGCGGAGCTTAAAAGGATTTTGGCGTTTTTCGACCGAGCCGCTGAAGAAGACGTCTATAGCCTGATGACTTACGGTATTGACGGCGTTCATTACAACAAAGGAGAAGGCAAAACGTTCACACGCAAGGAAAGCCAAGTGAAAGACTGGCAGACTGATATTCAGCCACTGTCCGCCTTAATCGCTATTGATAAAGCCTACTTAAAAAACACTGGGGATCCGCTTCGGACGGCGTACGAGGAGCTGACAAAAGATAATGAAAAGATCATCGTCTCAAACCCTGCTGAAAGCTTGTATTCCGCCGCGGAGTCGGAACGGGGAGATGAACTGAAGAAAATTATTGATGACGCGACCTATAAATATATAATAGGAGATATCACAGAAAGCCAGTTTGATAAAGAAGTGGAAAAATGGGAATCAAGCGGCGGGAAGCAGATTATTCAGGAATACGAAGAAGCGTTTAAACAGGCAAAATAACATGTGAAAACCCAAAACACGGTTTTGGGTTTTTTACATGCTTCTTTTTTGCTGGCGGTAGTTTCCCGGTGTAATCCCCTCCAGCTTTTTAAATGACCTGATAAAATTTTGCGAGTTTTTGTATTTTAGTTTTTCGGCAATGTCTTTTACCGCCATGTCGGTTTCGGCAAGCCAGCTTTTCGCCATATGGTGGCGGTAGCCGGAGACATAATCGCTGAATGAAATGCCCATTTCTTTTTTGAATATGCTGCTTAAATAGTTTGGGTTGTAATGCAGCCTGCGGGCGATTTCATCCAATGTCAAATCGGATTCAAACTCATGGTGGATGATATGAATGATATTGTCGGAAATGTTTTTGTACTGGGCATCCGCGCGGGCGTTCACTTTGTCTGTCATCGGATCAATGAACTCATTCTTGAGCCAGTTTTCGGTATCCTCGAACGTTTTCAGCTCGAAAATTTGATCGTACAGCATTTTATTTTCTTCAAACTCAAACAATTCGATCCCGAGTACATGCATTAGTTCAATCACATGGTTCAAAAAGCGGGCGATTGCGATTTGGAATTGGTACGGATTGGTGTTTTGGGTGAAGATCGATTGCAAAATTGCGTGCAGGCATATGTCCGCTTTCTCCTTGTCCCCCTCTTTTATGGCATCAAACAGCTCATGCTGAAGCTGTTTTGGAAAATGGGTGTTGAAGGTTTTTTTCTGGTCAAGGTCTTCGTAAAAGATAATCGATTTGTTTTCCGCTTTGAGCCGGTATTTCAACGCTTCTGATCCTTCTGTATAGGCTGTTTTCGCGTTTATCAGCGCATCAAACGGCTGGCTGATGCCGATGCTGACAGACAGTTGCAGCTCCGCTTCCGCCTTATCCTGTACCATCCTTGCAGTCTCATTCAGCTCAGCCATGAATGCTTCCTTTGTCCCGTTCTGATTGATCAAAATCGTTGCCTGCTGTTTGTCAACGACAGCGGGTGCGAGATGTTTGTCCGACGGGATGTTTCGCTCAATCATGCTGTTGACGGCAAACAAAAGCAGATCCATATCTTTTTTCTCATAAGGCGTATGATTCAGCGAATCAATTTGAAGCACGAGCAGGGCAAGATTCCGCCAATTTTGCTCTAAACCAAGGCTTTCAAAACGGTTATTGACCTCCTCATCCGTCAGTTTTCCAAGCATGAGCCTGACCATAAAATATTGCTGCAGATGAGTCGCCTGCTGTTTCATCGTTTCTTCAAGGTCGTCATTTCTGTCCTTCAGCTGCATAAAGCTCTGTTCAATTAACTCAAATTCATTTTGAGGCGGCTGTTTTTCTGGTATGGCACCATGCCTTGCGAATGATTCGTAAAGCAGACGGATCGGTTTGTAAAAATGGCGGGAGCCAAGCCAAGAGAATAATAATGAAAGCGCTAACAAAATAAAGCATACCGTAAAAGTGATCCAGCCGATTGACTTGGCTTCTTTTTTTAGTTCAGGCAAGGAAACGAGAGAGAAATAAGTCCATGTGTTATAGTCGGATCTTTGATAGGTGACTTTATAATGAATCCGGTCAATAACGGTTTCAAACTGCCCGCTTTTGGCGGTCTGCGCCAGCATTTTTTGGACAAAGTCGTCGTTCTGAAGAGATTCACCGATGTCAGACATGTTGTTATGCAGGATGATGCGGCCTTTTTCATTAATGATAAACAGGTTATTGGCATTTGAATAGTCGGGCATGTTTTTGACAAGCGAACAGCTCGGGATGCTTGCGGCGGCCAATCCCTTTGTATTTGTGCTGTTCAGAGGAAGCTGTTTAATTAAATTGATATTGTAGCGGCAGTTTTCTGAGGTCCCTTCCTTTGTCGAAATTAAATGATTGTTTTCGTCAAGCGTCCAATACGAGCGGCTCGCTTTGTGTGTTGTGTATGCTGCGGCTGCTTCATGAAGAGAGTCTGTATTCAAACGGTACAAGCCGGAATTGTTCATGTACCATTGTTTCATATAGCTGACTAGCGTCATGTTCGACAGGTCGGTATCGAAGCTTTGCAGGTAGTTGAGCTCTTGGTTCACTTGGTTATAGATTTGAAATTGATCAGAGTGCATAGGCTCGGACAGTGTGCGAAGGAGAGGCGGCGAACTCACATAGTGGGTTAAAGAGTGATCAACGGTTTTTAATATATGCTCGATGCTTTGCTGGGTCTGCTGGAGTGTGTCGAGTTTTTCCTCCGAAACGTTGGAGATAGCCGTTTTCTGCGAGTGCTCGTACGAAAACAATCCGACCAGAATGACCGGAATGGTGCTGAGCAGACAGAAAAACGTGATCAGTTTGTCATAAAACTTGTATTGGCTTCTTTTCATAAAACCCCCCATTTCATAACATCGGCTTTCATCTTAATACAATTAATCCAAAGATTGATAGATATTGTCAATAATCATTTTCTAATATTGGTGTCTTTTTTTCAGATGGAACGGCTGAATCCTTGATCATAAAGGGCTAAGACAGGATGTGATCATATGATTGTAGACGGACTTTTGCCTGCTGCGCTACAGTGAATGCAAGAACCCGTGAAAGGAGGCTTGGAAAAGATGAAAACAGCAGAAGCGCAAGTGCCGGCTGTTGATGCAGTCATTTTAAAAAAAGAAAAAAGAAAGCGCTTACTAAATAAGCTGGTCCAGCAGAAATATTTGTATTTGATGATTTTGCCGGGTTGTATTTATTTTTTTCTATTCAAGTATGTCCCGATGTGGGGAATTGTGATTGCGTTTCAGGATTATCAGCCGTTTCTCGGCATTTTGGGCAGCGAATGGGTCGGGCTGAAGCATTTTATCAGGCTGTTTACAGAGCCTACCTTTTTTCTCCTGTTAAAAAACACGCTCGTGTTATTTGCTTTAAACCTGGTTATATTTTTCCCGGTGCCGATTCTGCTGGCGCTTCTATTAAACGAAGTGCGGCTGGCTCTCTTTAAAAAATTTGTTCAAACGCTGATTTATATTCCGCATTTTATGTCTTGGGTCATCGTTGTATCGCTTTCGTTTGTGCTTTTAACAGTAGACGGAGGCATGATTAATGAGCTGATTGTGTTTTTTGGCGGTGAAAAAATCAATTTTCTGCTGAATGAAGAATGGTTCCGGCCCTTGTATATTCTGCAGGTCATCTGGAGGGAAGCGGGCTGGTCGACGATCATTTATCTTGCGGCCATTACAGCGGTTGACCCTCAGCTGTATGAAGCGGCGAAAATGGACGGAGCGGGACGGCTGCGGCAAATGTGGCATATTACGCTGCCCGCCATCAAAAGTGTCATCGTCGTTTTGCTGATTTTAAAAATCGGGGACACGCTGGAGCTTGGCTTCGAGCATGTGTATTTACTGTTAAATGCGACAAACAGGGAAGTGGCCGAAATTTTTGATACGTACGTTTATACTGCGGGGCTGAAACAGGGCCAATTCAGCTACAGTACAGCAGTCGGCGTATTTAAAGCGGCGGTCGGGCTGATTTTGGTTATGCTTGCGAATCGTTTGGCGAAGAAATTTGGCGAGGAAGGAATCTATTAAGAAAGGGATGGGATCAATGGATCAATCAATCGCTGTAAAATCGCCTCTTACGTACGCGGAGGCATTGGCAAACACCATTATGGACACGTACACAGTGGAGGAGCTGCCGCCTGCAAACCGCTGGCACTACCATCAGGGTGTTTTCTTATGCGGGGTATTGCGGCTGTGGGAAGCAACCGGGGAAAAGCGGTATTTTGAGTATGTAAAGGCCTACGCAGATCTCTTAATTGATGATTATGGCAATCTATTATTTAGAAGAGATGAGCTTGACGCCATTCAAGCGGGTCTTCTTCTTTTTCCATTATACGAAACGACGAAGGATGAGCGGTATGTAAACGCGGCAAAAAGACTGCGCGGCTTGTACGGGACACTGAACCGGACGTCTGAGGATGGTTTTTGGCACAAGGACGGCTATCCTTATCAAATGTGGCTTGACGGCTTATACATGGGCGGGCCGTTCGCGCTGAAATATGCCAATCTGAAGCAGGAGCCGGAGCTGTTTGATCAGGTCGTGCTCCAGGAGTCGCTGATGAGAAAGCATACAAAGGATCCAAAAACCGGGCTCTTTTATCACGCCTGGGATGAGGCGAAAAAAATGCCTTGGGCCAATGAAGAGACAGGCTGTTCTCCGGAATTCTGGGCGCGTTCTATCGGCTGGTACGTGATGTCTCTTGCTGACATGATTGAAGAGCTGCCGAAGAAGCATCCAAACCGTCACGTGTGGAAAAAAACGCTGCAGGACATGATCGAAAGCATCTGCCGCTATCAAGACAAGGAGTCAGGATTATGGTACCAGATCGTTGACAAAGGCGACAGAGCCGATAACTGGCTGGAAAGCTCAGGTTCCTGTCTGTACATGTACGCAATCGCGAAAGGAATCAAAAAAGGATATCTTGACAGAGCTTACGAAACAACACTGTTAAAAGCGTATCAAGGTTTGATTCAGCAGAAAACTGAAACAACAGAAGATGGTGCGTTTCTCGTCAAAGATATATGTGTCGGCACGTCGGCCGGTTTCTATGACTATTATGTCAGCCGCGAGAGAAGCATAAACGACCTGCATGGGGCCGGCGCGTTTATTTTGGCCATGACAGAGCTGGAGCCTCTTTTTAGGTCGGCGGGGAAATGACAACATCTATACGTACGGCTTTGTGTGTGATCGTCTCAGTGCTCTTTTTGGCATCATGCTCAAGCAGGAAGGACGGATTGCATGTCATCCTCTTTTCTGATATGCAGGCTGGCGTACAGGAAAACATAAAAGAGGCCGCTGGGCAGAAGGCCGGGAAGGTGGATATCTTTCCAGCCTTTCCGGAAAAACTGCTGACTGAAATCACCGCTCGTGAGGGAGATGTTTTCATCGTGCCTGAAGACATGTTTCAAGCGTATGATGATCCGGAAAATTTTCAGCCGTTAGATGGATTGCCGCCTGAAAAAACATCTCCCTATACAACTGTTGATCAAAAAACAGGAGAAAAAACGGTCTATGCCGTTCAGATCAAAAAAGGGAAAAAACAGCTGAACGGCTATTCTTTTCGATTGAATCGCAATATGGCGGCGTTTATCCCTGTGTACGCTAAAAAAACAGAGGAAGCGCTGCAGCTGATTTCCCAACTAACTGAAGCCCGATAGAGGTGAGGACATTGAAGAAAATCGTCATTTGCGGAGTGAGCAGCAGAGCGCTCAGTATGTTTATCAAACCGCTGTTGGAGCGGTTTTCAACACAATATGAGATTACGGGATTGCTGGATGCCGATCCAAAACGTTTTGCCGTTTGCAAGAAGAGGTTTCCCGAGCTTGCCCACGTACCGGAGTACAACGAAGACACTTTTGATGAGATGATGTGTGTTTCAAAGCCTGATATTGTCATTGTGGCAGGCAGGGATGACACACATGTCACATATATCTTAAGAAGCCTTCAGTGGGATACGGATGTGATGACAGAAAAACCAATGGTGACGACGGTGCGGGATGCGAATCGGGTGCTTGAGGCGGAGGCGAAAAGCAAAGGGAAAGTCACCGTCGCGTTTAACTATCGCTACAGCCCGTTTCATCGGAAAATGAAAGAAATGATTCTGGATGGAAAAATAGGTAGGGTCACCTCTGTTGATTTGAATTGGTATATTGATACGTATCACGGCGCCAGTTATTTTAAACGCTGGAACCGGTCGAGGCTATTTTCCGGCGGTCTTTCTGTCCATAAATCAACACATCACTTTGATCTCGTCAATTGGTGGCTTGGGCAAAAACCGGTTGAGGTATTTGCTTATGGCGCCTTGAATTACTATGGGGCGGACAGTGAGTGGAACCCGCTGCCGGAAGAAGACGGGCGTTTTTGCGGGACGTGCCGTGTCAAAGAAAAATGTCATTACTATTCAAGATGGCATTCCCGTTCTTCTATAGCCTCTGTAAAGGATGATCATCTTCAAGCGGGAGACCAGTCCAGCTTGTATACAGCGTACAGGCCTGACGCGTGTATTTTTGACGAGGAGATTGACATTGAGGATACGTACGTGGCGGCTGTCAAATATGACGGCGGTGCGCTCTTAAGCTACTCGATCATATTTTCCGCCCCGTATGAAGGCTACCGGCTGACGATCAATGGCACAAAAGGGCGTATCGAATCAAATGAATTTCACGAACCTTCCAGAATTCCGTTTGCTTTTCCTGAGCAGACAATTGAATACTATCCGCTTTTTGAATCAAAGCAGACGATACAAGTGGTCAAAAACGAGGGCGGGCACGGCGGGGGTGATCCGTTATTGCTTGAGGATTTTTTTTTAGGAAAAGACCCGCTGCGCCGCTATGACATTTTAGCCGGAGCTGAAGCAGGAGCCTACTCCATCGCGGTTGGTGAGGGGATGTGGCGCTCGGTTGCCGAAAAGAAGCCGATCAACATTAAGAGGCTGTTTCAGATGCAAAATGTATAATGCGAAAAGGAGGGACCTCCGTGGAGCATGATGGTTCAATGGGGCGGGTGCTGCGCTTTTGTGAGTGGATCATGAGATTTGCGTATACAAACTTGCTTTGGCTGTTTTTTACGCTGATCGGTCTCGGGCTGTTCGGCATCATGCCCGCGACCACGGCTTTATTCGCTGTCATGAGGAAATGGGTTCAGGGGCAGGACAACGTCCCTGTTTTAAAAACGTTTTGGCGAGAATACAAGGCTGAATTTCTCCGTTCAAATCTGATCGGCGCAGTATTGGTGATCATCGGTTTGATCATCTATATCGATTTGGCTTTTATTTATCCGAGCCATTTCCTTCTGCATGTCCTCCGCTTTGCCATTATGATATTTGGATTTTTGTTCGTATCCATGCTTTTTTATGTGTTTCCGCTGCTTGTCCATTTTGAATGGAAAAAACGTCTGTATGTGAAGTTTTCGCTCTTGCTCAGTGTGGCGTATTTGCAATATACGCTCGTCATGCTGGCGCTGACTGTCGCTCTCTTTTTCTTGCTTGCGTACCTGCCCGGCATTGTCCCTTTTTTCAGCGTCAGCCTGATCAGCTACTGTCATATGCGAATTGTTTATGCCGTGCTCCTCAAAGTGGAGCGGCAAGAAGATGAGCCGCAGAAGAAACGCCATACACAGGCTTTTTATCCGGAGACGAGATAATCAAGATTTCTCTATCATAACGCTGTCCCAAGCGGAATAGATTGATAGAGAAAGGAGAGCGGATAAGATGCTGAAGGTGGCGGTATTTGATGAAGAGCATGAAAAAGACTTACAGACGGAAATTAATTCGTTTTTAAAAGGGATAGCGGAGGAACAGCTGATTGATATCAAATATACGGTTTCGGCGGCGTGCGACCCAGACGGCGAGCAGCTTTACTGTTTTTCCGCCCTTATTCTATATCGCAAATAAAAAAGATCTTCCCGCACAAGCGGAAAGATCTTTTTTGTGATTAAGCTTTTTTCACTCTCGGGCTTCTCGGTTTCTGAAGCTTCTCTGCTTTTCTGATCTCTTTTCTTTCTTTTGCCAATGATTTATAAAGAGCGACAATCATTAGCAGAATGACGATAGAAAACGGCAGCGCCGCGAGTATAGCTGTGTTTTGCAAAGCGGAAAGTCCGCCGGAATAAAGGAGGACAGCAGCCATGGCAGATTGAATGATGCCCCAGCTGAATTTTACTGAATTGGCCGGGTTCAATGAACCGTATGTCGTCTGCATACCGAGCACAAATGTTGCGGAGTCGGCAGACGTGATAAAGAACACGGCGATCAGGATCAATGACATAATAGATGTCAGCATCGTCAGCGGATAGTGGTCGAGTGTTCCAAACAGCATCGTTTCACTTGACAGTTTCGCTACATTGAAGATGCCTTTTTGCTGAATATCCATAGCCGATACGCCAAAGATAGAGAACCATAGGAACGCGAGAATACATGGTGTTACCAAGACACCAATTAAAAATTCACGGATCGTCCGTCCTCTGGATACCCGGGCGATGAAAATGCCCACAAATGGAGACCAGGAAATCCACCATGCCCAATAGAAAATCGTCCAGCCGTTAATCCATTCACGTTTCTCAGGATCGTACGGCGTCAGTCTAAAGCTCATTTGCACGATGTTTTGTATATACTGTCCGATAGAATCTGTAAAAGAGTTCATAATCAATACGGTAGGCCCGGCAAACAGCACAAACAGCATTAACAGTCCAGCTAATACCATGTTGGTGTTGCTCAAATACTTAATGCCTTTTCCGAGTCCGGACCACGAAGAAACCAAGAAAAGGATCGTAACAACAGCGATCAAAATAAATTGAACGAGAAAGTTATTTGGTATACCAAATAAGTAATTCAATCCGCCGTTGATTTGAGTTGCCCCGATACCAAGGCTTGTCGCTACCCCGGCGACTGTGGCAAAAACAGCGATACAGTCAATCAGTTTTCCGATCGGGCCGTTTACTTTATCACCGAGAATCGGTGACAGCGTGCTGCTGATTAATCCAGGAGCGCCTTTTCGGAATTGGAAATATGCAATGCATAATGCCACAACGGCATAGATGGCCCAAGCGTGCAGACCCCAGTGGAAAAACGTATAACGGAGCGCATCTCTGAAGGCTTGGGGGGTTTCTGTTTCACCTGATGGAGAGCTAATTGCGTAATGGCTGATCGGTTCAGCCGCACCGTAGAATACTAAGCCGATTCCCATGCCTGCGCTGAACAGCATGGCAAACCATGATAATAACCCGAATTCCGGTTTTTCATCGGGCTTACCGAGTTTAATTTTTCCGATCGGGCTGAAAATCAAAAACAGACAGAACCCGACAAATAATGACACAACTAAAAGATAATACCAGCCAAACGAATTGGTGATAAAAGCTTGCGCGGATTGGGTTACGTTTTGCAGGCTGTCAGGAGACACAACGCCCCACAATACAGCAGCAGCTGTGATCACAATCACAATCCAAAATACACTAGATATATTTTTCAAATATTCTCACCCTCTAAATTTTTTGTGTACGCCTATATCTTGCTCGCAGGCTTAGTATGGTCGTACGATGGCAAATCATTCCTCTCTTAAAATTACCCCGCAATCAGGTGAAACAAAACAAGTCTCACCGTACCATGAATGCGGAGAATTTTCAAATGTTCAGCGTTTTGTAAAAAATTGAAAGGTCTGGTCAAGAGCGGGCGAAGCGACCGGCATTGAGCCCCGCAAGCCTTCCTGTGATAAGGGCGGAGGTAATATTGTATCCCCCTGTGTAGCCGTGGATGTCCAGAATTTCACCGCACAAATACAGCCCCTCCATTTTTTTAGAAGCCATCTTTTTCGGGTCAATTTCTTTTACAGATACCCCGCCGCCTGTGACGAATGCCTTATCAAGAGACAGTGTGCCGTTTGCAAGTACGGTAAACTGCTTGCAGTCCTTTACAAATTGTCTGAAAGGCTCCTTTGGCAGCTCGGAAAACGATACGTTCGGAGAGATGCCGTTTTTTTCGAGCAAGAATAGAAGATAGCGCTCCTGCATCCAAGGCTTCAGCACGTTTTTAACGGTTTTTTTCGGTGCTTCCTTCAGTTCTTTATACATCTTTTGGAATAACGTTTCTTCATTGATATCAGGATACAGATCAATTTTAATTGGCACTTGCGGCTGTTTTTTCAGCTCTTTCACGACAAATTGGCTGCATCTGAGAATGGCCGGTCCTGAGAGGCCGAAATGGGTAAACAGCATGTCCATTTTATGTGTGATGACCGGTTTGCCTTTTTTATTTAACACACTGACGGCAACATCTCTAAGTGATAAGCCCTGAAGTGTTTTTTGCTTAATGAACGGTTCGGAAGATGTGACGGGCACCTCTGTCGGGAACAGCTCTGTAATCGTATGGCCTGCAGCTTCAGCCCATTCATAGCCGTCTCCCGTGCTTCCGGTATGAGGCACACTTTTACCGCCGACAGCGATAATGACTGCCTGGCTATGGATCATTTCGCCGTTATTCGTCACAATCCCTGCTGTCTGTCCATCTTCATAGATGACAGATTTAATTTTCTCGTTCGTTCGGATGGTTACGCGCAGCTGTTTCAGCCTGTTTAACAGCGCGTCGACGACACTTTGCGCTTTGTCTGTCACAGGAAACATCCGGCCGTGATCCTCTTCCTTCAATTGAATGCCGAGATTTTCAAAAAACTTGATAATGTCTTCATTATTAAATTCAGAAAACGCGCTGTATAAAAAACGGCCGTTGCCTGGAATGTGCTTAATAATTTCTTCCACAGGAAGGCGGTTCGTCACATTGCAGCGGCCGCCCCCGGAAATCGCGAGTTTCCGGCCTAGCTTATTTCCTTTATCTATCAGCAAAACATCAGCGCCCTGTTCTCCTGCTGCAATTGCGGCCATCAAACCTGAAGGGCCTCCGCCGATTACGATAACGTCATACTGTTTCATCTTTATCATCAACTTTCTTTTTCTGTTTCGTCTGCGGACACCCCGCCCGCAGTACTATTATAGCGAAAGAAAGCCTCTCCTTAAACGTCTTTTGCCGCGAACCTGAATCGTTCACAAGATTGCTTTTGTATTTATTACCGTCTAAATGCCCAGTTGTGGTAAAATAGAAAAGTTGAATCTTCGTAGAAAATGGTGATGAAGAAACATGTCAAGCAAACTGTTAAGAGGCACGTTTGTGTTAACGCTCGGTACATATATATCGCGGATTCTTGGAATGGTCTATTTAATTCCTTTCAGCATTATGGTCGGGGCGACAGGCGGTGCATTGTTTCAATATGGATACAACCAATACACATTATTTTTGAATATTGCCACGATGGGCTTTCCAGCCGCCGTTTCTAAATTTGTTTCCAAATATAATTCCAAAGGGGACTATGAAACAAGCAGAAAAATGCTTAAGGCGGGTATGTCGATTATGCTTGTCACCGGTATGATTGCCTTTTTCATTCTGTATTTATCAGCTCCGTTTTTTGCGGAAATATCGCTGGGAGGCAAGGATAATAACGGCCTGACAATTGATCATGTCGTTTATGTCATCCGCATGGTCAGCTTAGCGCTTTTGGTCGTGCCGATTATGAGCCTTGTCCGCGGATTCTTTCAAGGGCACCAAATGATGGGGCCGACGGCTGTTTCCCAAGTTGTTGAACAGATTGTCCGCATCATCTTTTTATTGAGTGCGACATTCTTGATCTTGAAGGTTTTGAACGGCGGCCTTGTGATCGCTGTAGGTTATGCGACCTTCGCAGCGCTGATCGGCGCCTTCGGAGGACTGATCGTACTGTATATTTATTGGAATAAACGGAAGGGCAGCCTGCTGGCGATGATGCCGAATACGGGGCCGACAGCAAACTTAAGCTACAAGAAAATGTTTCTCGAGCTGTTCAGCTATGCCGCTCCGTACGTTTTTGTCGGACTAGCCATCCCTTTGTATAACTATATTGATACAAATACGTTTAACAAAGCGATGATCGAAGCCGGCCATCAAGCCATCAGCCAGGACATGATGGCGATTCTTACCTTGTATGTGCAGAAGCTCGTGATGATTCCGGTCTCCCTTGCAACAGCTTTTGGATTGACATTGATTCCAACGATTACTGAATCGTTTACTAGCGGAAACTATAAGCTGTTGAATCAGCAGATTAATCAAACGATGCAGACGATCCTGTTTTTAATTATTCCGGCAGTTGTTGGGATTTCAGTGTTGGCAGGACCGACGTATACGTTCTTTTACGGATCAGAGAGTCTTCTTCCTGAACTGGGGGCAAACATTCTGTTTTGGTATTCGCCAGTCGCGATTTTGTTCTCTTTATTTACGGTCAACGCAGCGATTCTGCAGGGCATCAATAAACAAAAATTTGCGGTTGTCAGCCTTGTGATCGGCGTCGTGATCAAACTTGTGCTGAATGTTCCGCTGATCAAGCTGATGCAGGCTGACGGCGCGATTTTAGCGACGGCGCTTGGATATAGCGCGTCGCTTTTATACGGATTTATCATGATCAAACGCCACGCGGGCTATTCGTATAAAATATTAGTCAAACGGGCTGTTTTGATGCTGGTCTTGTCAGCCATTATGGGGATAGCTGTGAAAATCGTACAGTGGGTACTAAGCTTCTTTATTTCCTACCAGGATGGTCAAGTGCAAGCTGCGATCGTTGTAGTCATTGCGGCCGCTGTCGGCGGAGCTGTCTACCTGTATTGCGGTTACCGAATAGGATTTTTGCAGAAAATATTAGGCCGCCGTTTGCCCGGGTTCTTAAAGAAAGGCAGACATGCGGGCTGATGAACTAGATAATCAAGAAACAGAGGGCTCGCATGCTGCGGGCTTTCTTTTATAAAGGAGAGATCGGGAATGAGAATTGATAAGCTGCTTGCCAACAGCGGATATGGTTCCAGAAAAGAAGTCAAAGCCGTTGTGAAGGCGGGGGCCGTCATGGTCGACGGCAAACCGGCCAAAGATGTAAAGGCGCACGTTGATCCTGATACGCAAGAGGTTACCGTATACGGAGAACCGGTTGATTACCGCGAGTTCATTTATCTCATGATGAATAAGCCGCAGGGAGTGCTGTCGGCGACTGAGGACAGCCGTCAGCAAACAGTGGTCGATCTGCTGACGCCGGAAGAGATGAGATTTGAACCCTTTCCCGCCGGCAGGCTTGATAAGGATACAGAAGGCTTTTTACTGCTCACCAATGACGGCCAGCTGGCACATCGGCTCCTATCGCCTAAAAAGCATGTTCCAAAAACGTATGAAGTCCATTTACAATCACAGATTTCACCGGAAGATATCTCGGATTTAGAAGCGGGTGTCTACATAGAAGGCGGCTATCAAACAAAGCCGGCAAAAGCGGAAATCAAGACAAACGACAACGGCGATACCGTGATATTCCTGACGATTACGGAAGGAAAATACCATCAGGTCAAGCAGATGGCAAAGGCGGTCGGCAATGAAGTGATTTATCTGAAGCGGTTATCAATGGGGCGTGTTTCCTTGGATCCTGCCTTGTCACCGGGAGAATACCGTGAGCTTACAGAAGAAGAACTTCATTGGCTGAATGAACCGCAGGCATGAAGAAATCCCGCATTAAATACGGGATTTCAGCGTGTCGACAAACCCTCGCATTCGTTGTCAAGTCTGCGTGTTGGTGCTCACGAATTAAAACATTCGCTCTGCTCCCATGCTCGCCTTTCCTAGACTTCAAGGGTTTTCAATCACGCTGAAAAGATGACAAAATGAAATCCCGCATTTTAATGCGGGATTTTTTATATATAAGTAAGCACACAAAAACAAGGCTCAGAAGGTTCTTCGCCTTGTATCTATCAGGCAGCTCTCAGGCGGCCCTATGTAATTTTCAATGTTTATGATGTAATCTTTACTTTCTTTCTTGTTGTCTCCCACTTGCCACGGCTTGGACTATGAACAAGATCATTATATGCCAACACATTTAAGTCTCTTTGAATTGTTCTAGGTGTAATGCCGAATTCGTCAACCAGTTCCTGTGTTGTCACAAGGCCTTTTTCTTGGATAAACATGTAAACTGATTTAATTCGAGTTAGCATACGGTTTGTTGAAGGTTTCAAAAAACCACTCCCTATCATAAGATCGGATGGACTTGACTAACCACAACTCACGACTATCAACTGCGTACGAAATAGCAACAAAGGCAGACATTTTATATTATAGTTTTTAGATAATTCGCCCTCATTATACACGATATCGCAGTGATGAATCTAGGGATAACTCCTATTAATTTTTTCCAATTTGAGCTGTGCAGCCATCCTTGTTGGATTACTATGTATTTCGGCACAATATTATTATGGTTAAAGAAACTTTTTTTATTCTGTTTCGTAGTAAATTTTGGAGGAGGAGTGAGATTTGGCAAAAATGCTTGAGGCTTCAATAGAACAGGCGGGGTATACGAGCCGAAAAAAAGTGCTCACCGATGTTTTTCTGGAAGTCGGAAAAGGGGAGATAGTCGGGCTGATCGGAGCAAACGGCGCCGGGAAAAGCACCGCAATCAAGGCGATACTCGGCCTCTCAGAAGACTTTAAAGGCCATATTGCTTGGAATGACTCTTCATTTGCCTACATTCCGGAGCACCCGTCCTTTTACGAAGAACTGACGCTGTGGGAGCATTTGGATCTGGTCAGCACGCTGCACGGTATTGATGAGCGTGAATTTGCGCCTCGGGCAGAAAGCCTGCTGCAGACATTTTCGCTTGATCACGTTATGCATGAGCTGCCAATCACCTTTTCAAAAGGCATGCAGCAAAAACTGATGCTTATCCAAGCTTTTCTCTCTAAGCCGGATATGTATGTGATTGATGAACCATTTATTGGCCTTGATCCGATATCAACGAAACGTTTTGTGGACATGCTTAAGGATGAAAAACAAAGGGGAGCCGGCATTCTCATGTGCACACATGTACTCGATACCGCAGAAAAAATCTGCGACCGGTTTTACATGATTGAGAAAGGTTCTTTGTTTCTCCAGGGCACGTTACAAGATATTCAGGAACAGACCGGATCAGAGGGGCAGTCATTGCTTGACTGTTTTTATAAGGCGGTCCAAGGTGACCGGCCATGAACGGGCGATCGCTCTTTTTTCGCAGGCTGTTTGACTATTACAGGTATCAGTTTAAAGTATTGCATGCGGTCATTGACTGGACAGTCGCTCTCTACATTGTTTTGCCGGCGCTTGCTTTTGTCATCTATCAGTATATCGATTTGATGAACGGAAGAGGCCTTTTTTATGAGTGGTCTGAGGTGATGGAATGGAGATGGCTGTACGCCGTGTGTGTGCTGATCGTGTGCACAGGCTCGATCCATACGTTTTTAATGGAAGCGGACAACGTGTTTTTGCTGCAAAAGAAAGAGCTGATCTACCAGCTAAAACGGTACGCGCTGGTGTATTCTTTTTTGGTCACGCTCGGCAAATGGCTGCTGCTCTTTTTTATTGTTCTTCCCTTTATCAGTCATTCTGTTCACATCACCTTGGCAGAAAGCGCGGCTTTATTATGTTATCTGTTTGGCCTTCATATGTTCTTCTTATCCTTAAAGCAAGACAGAATCAGAAAGCCGCGTTCCATTTCGGGGCGTGTTGCTGAAATTCTTGTCAGAGCCGTTCTTTTTGCTGGTTCTGCTGGCCTAATCATTTTCACTGAGTGGGGGTTGCTTGCGCTTTTTGGCATTTTGTTTTTCATTTTCGTATTCGTCCGCAGTTTGAAAAAGACAGCTTCGTTCTCGGCTTTTGAAGCAGAGGTGACTGAAGAGAAAAAAAGCAGGCTGGCGCTTGCCGGGCTTGTGATGATGATGAGCCAGGAGGCGGGAATGCCGAAAGTGAAAGACAGGATGAGAAGAAAACCATTATTATTCCGGAATTCAAGAAGGATATTTAAAAAAAGAACAATCTACACAGGCTATAAGGAATTGTTTTTCAAAGTTTTGCTGAGGAATGGCGAGTATATAAGACGGATGTGTATGCTGTTGTCAGCTTTCGCCGTTCTAATCTTTGTCTCCCCGATCTGGCTGAAGCTGATTGCGCTCTTGGTATATATAGGTGTTTGCCGTTATATCCTTACGCTTATCTTTGACAAAGTGATGGATGCGCCTATTTTAATTGGCGCCGATAAGGAAAGTGATGAGTATTACCGGGCCAGAAAAAGCTGTATCAACACCCTGCACTATCCATTTGCCGCATGCTGTTTTTTAGCGGCTGCTGTCTCTTTATTGTTTACATAAAAAACCCAAACGGCTGACGTTTGGGTTTTCTGTATGTGCTATAAAATAAACAGCTGGATGAAAAACAGAATAGCGAAAACGATAACGAGCGGATGAATCTCTTTCCATTTTCCCCGCGCTGCTTTTACAATCGGATACGAAATAAAGCCAAGCGCGATTCCTGTAGAAATGCTGGATGTCAAAGGCATCGACAGAATGACGAGAAACGCAGGGAATGCCTCGTCCATCTCTTTCCAGTTCATATTGGACACCGAGCGCATCATCAGGCTGCCGACGATAATTAAAGCAGGAGAGGTGATGGCGGCTATGCCGGATAAGGCACTGACAAGCGGACTGAAAAACATTGAAACCGCAAACAGCACCGCAACAGTCAAAGCTGTAAGCCCCGTTCTTCCCCCGGCTGCGACACCAGCGGATGACTCGATAAATGCCGTCGTTGGACTTGTGCCGAAAACCGCTCCTACTGTTGTCGCAGTTGAATCAGCCAGCAGCGCTTTTCGCACGTTCGGCAGCTTGTTATTTTTCATCAGCCCGGCTTGCTCAGCAACACCGATCATCGTGCCTGTTGTATCAAATATCGTGACCAGAAGAAAAGAAAAGACAACAGCGTACAGGCCGTGATGTACAACATCGCCAAAAGCGGAAAACGGATTTGAAATGATCAGGCCGTCTGGCAAATGAGGAAGCGACATTAACCCCTTCGGTAAATGCAGCTGGCCGGTAAAAAAGGCGATCAAAGCGGTCGCTGCCATTCCGATAAATAAGGCACCGCTTACGTTCAGGACCATCAAGACCACACTGATCAAAAGCCCGATCAGCGTTAAAATCACACCAGGTGAATGCAAATCGCCGAGAGTAACCAAGTTTGACTCATCAGCTGCCACAATTCCCGCCTGCCGCAAACCGATAAAAGCGATAAACAGCCCGATGCCTGTTGTGATTCCGTATTTTAAATTGTTTGGAATCGCCTCAATAAGTTGTTTTCTTAAAGGCGTTAACGATAGAATAATGAAGAGAACCCCTGCTGTAAATACGGCGCTGAAAGCTGTCGCGTATGTGATGCCGCCATCGCTGGCGCTTACGACATGAAAGGCTAAATAAGCGTTCAAGCCCATGCCGGGCGCAATAGCAATCGGATAATTTGCTGCCAGGGCCATCCACAGCGTTCCGACAATGGAGGCAATAATCGTTGCGGTGAAAACCTGGTCGAAAGGAACCCCGGCGTTAGCCAGAATGACCGGATTGACCACGACGATATAGACCATTGTGAAAAAGGTCGTCAGCCCTGCTATGATTTCTTGCTTTATGGATGTTTTCTGCTCTTTTAGATGAAACATAGTATCCTCCAATTACGAACGTTTTAACAAAACACCATTAATATTATTCGTTTTATTTGGTTTTTGCAAGTGATTTCTTGCGGAAAGGGGAACGTTATGAACTGGGAAGTTGAAGTGATCAGAAGAAAAGAGGATTTAATTCGTGATACCCAGGAATTTTTGAGAATCAACAGTGTAATGGATGAAACAACCGCAGTGACCGGCAAACCGTTTGGAGAAGGAGTAAACGCCAGCCTGACTTCCTTGCTGGAGCTTGGAGAAAAAGAAGGCTTTACAACAAAAAATCTTGACGGCTTCGCAGGTCATATTGAATGGGGCGAGGGCGATGACATTGTCGGCGTACTATGCCATGTTGACGTCGTGCCGCCCGGAGACGGCTGGACGAGTGATCCGTTTTCAGCTGATATCCGTAACGGACGGATTTATGCAAGGGGGGCCATTGATGACAAAGGTCCGACAATGGCCGCATTCTACGCGCTGAAAATCGTGAAAGACATGAATCTGCCGCTGTCCAAGCGCGTCAGAATTATTATCGGAACAGATGAAGAAAGCGATTGGAGATGTGTAGAGCATTATTTCAAGCATGAAGAAATGCCGACACTGGGATTTGCCCCTGACGCCGATTTTCCGATTATTAACGCGGAAAAAGGGATCATTGATGCGTCTTTACTTATCCCGCCCCACTCAAACCAAACCGATTCTGAGGCAATGCTTGTCTCAATTCAGTCGGGCCTTCGCCTGAACATGGTGCCTGACGCTGCGGAAGCTGTCATTGAAGGGCCGAAACAAGAAGAGATTCTTGCTTCGTTTAAAGACATGCTTCGCACGACGGATCAAAAAGGGGAAGCTGACATCAATAACGGACAGCTCATTTTGCGTATGTACGGGCTTTCCTGCCATGCGATGGAACCGAACAATGGAATCAATGCCGGCATTTTGTTGTGTGAATTTCTGCAGCAGGCTGAGCTTGACGAAGCAGGACAGCGATTTGTGCAAGTCGTCACAGACAAGTTTTCAGGCGATACGAGAGGAAAGAAACTGAATATTGATTGTGAAGATGACATTAGCGGCGAGCTGACATTAAATGTGGGAACACTCCGCTATACGGAAGGGCAAGGAGGCGAACTCGGGATCAATATCCGCTATCCTGTGACCGCGGAAAGCAAAGTGATCCGCGATGCATTCGAAAGCGCATCTGAATTTGAGCTGGGAGAATTCAAAGACAGCAAGCCGCATCATGTGTCAGCAGACCATCCGTTAGTCAAAACCCTGCAAAAGGTTTATGAAGGCCAGCTGGGCAGAAAAGCTGATTTAATCTCAATCGGCGGGGGGACTTATGCCAGATCTTTAAAAGCAGGTGTCGCGTTCGGCCCGCTCTTCCCCGGACGTCCTGACAGCGCACACCAAAAGGATGAATATATTGAAATCGATGATTTGCTGAGATCGACAGCGTTATATGCGCAGGCGATCTACGAACTTGCAAAATAAAAGGACGGGCTTTTTCTGAAGCCCGTCCTTTTTTAAACAAATGACCATAAATCAGTTGATAAATACCGTTCTCCCGTATCGGCTGTCATACAGACCACGACTTGGTCAGGAGAGAGGCGTTTCGCTGTTTCGATTGCCGCGAAACAGGCAGCACCTGATGAGGGCCCGACAAGAATTCCTTCTTCTGCAGCAAGGCGTCTTGTCGTCGTGTAGGCGTCTTCATCAGATATTTTGATAATTTCGTCATAGACGTCTTGATTTAAAATCGGAGGAATAAAGCCTGGGCTCGTCCCTACAAGCTTATGTGCGCCGGGTTTTCCTCCGGATAATACAGGCGAACCCGCGGGCTCGACAACATGAACCGTGATATCCGGGAAAAGCTCTTTGAGCGCTTCACCTGTTCCGGTAATGGTTCCTCCCGTTCCGGAAGAGGCGACAAAAGCGCCGAGCGGCTTTCCGATTTCCTCTATTGCCCGGGCAATTTCAGGCGCCGTTGTTTTTCGGTGCGCGTCAGGATTTGCGGTGTTATCGAACTGCATTGGGATATAGCTGTTCGGAATTTGTTCGGCAAGCTCCTTCGCTTTTTTGATGCTGCCCGGCATTCTTTCCACTCCGGGTGTTAATACAACCTCTGCGCCGTAAGCTTTAAGAAGGTTGATCCGTTCCTTCGTCATCGTATCAGGCATGACTAAGATCGCTTTATAGCCGCGCGCGGCCGCATTCATGGCGAGTCCGATTCCGGTATTTCCGCTTGTCGGCTCGATAATCACTGATCCCGGTTTGAGCAAACCGTTTTGTTCTGCTTCTATCATCATATGATAAGCAGCTCTGTCTTTCACACTGCCGCTCGGATTGAAAAATTCAAGCTTTAAATAGACTTGTGCCGCGTTTTCCGGCTGAAGCCGATTCAATCTCACAAGCGGTGTATTTCCAATCAGATCAGCTGTATTTTCAACGATTTTCAACATTGTCATTCCTTTCTGAATAAAACAAGTGTCGTATAATATCCTAACATAATAAACGTTTGTGCGAGAGTGTTTTCATACACTGTTCCTCTATCCGCACAGCCTCTTTATTGATAAAATAATAGCTGTTACTGAAGGGAGTGTCAGACGGATGCCAGATATACGGCCTCATTATTTCATCGGCGTTCCCATTCCTGAAGGAATTGCGAATCCGATTGACCAGGCTGCGAAAAACGAGCCGGTTTTAACGTTTCAAAAATGGGTGCACCCGCTTGACTATCATATCACGTTGATTTTTCTCGGAGCGGCGGATGAGACACAAATCCAGCAGCTTGAAGGCTCGCTAGCTGCGATTGCTTCAGAAACCGATCCGTTTCCGATTGAGTTTGGCAAAATTGATGTATTCGGCGACCGCAGAAGGCCGCGTGTTTTACACCTCGAGCCAAAGAAAAACAAAACACTTGAAATGCTGCGGGAACATACAAAACAGGCTGTTCTTCAAGCCGGCTTTCAAGTGGAAAAGAGACCGTACCACCCTCATATGACGCTGGCCAGAAAATGGACAGGCGAAGAAGGATTTCCGGCACATGTCCCGTTTGAAAGCGGCGAGGTTTCGATGATGGCTGAACGATTCTCGCTTTTTCAAATACACTTGAATCAATCACCAAAGTATGAGGAACTATTCAAATTTCATTTAACTTAATTCATTGCGGAGTGGAGAAACAAACATGGCACAAATCATCAAAATTCATGATTATATATCAAGATATGAGCTTGATCCGTACCATTATATAAACCAGTTTGTACGGCTGAAAAAAGAGCGCTGGCTTTCACTATTAGAGGCAGCGGAGCGCCAGCATGAAGAAAAACAAGCCAGTGCCGAAGAGCCGGAACCGGTGCAGAAACGAAAAAAATTTTCTTTGAAAAGAAGAAAAGAAGAGATAAAAGCCGATATACAAGAAGAGAGACACCAATGGTTTGAGGAAGAAGACAATTTACATGTAAGGCTGCCGAAGAGCAGGATGGCGCTTGCTTCCTTTTATAAAAGACATTTATATGAATTTCAGCTCAAATGGGCTAGCTCTACTCTTGCAGAAATATCCCATCTCTCAAACCAGGTGAAGCAGGACCGCATTTTGCGTTATCTGACCCAGCAGCTGCCTGATTCTTATTTCGTTATGTATAAGCCTGTGCTGAAAATTCAGCAGGCGGCGGTTGAATTAAGCATTGTGATTATTTCTCCCCTTGAGATTTATTGCGTTTCTTTCTTAGAGGCGGAGGAAGACAGTGTGTACATAGGGTCTAAAAATCGTTTTTGGGAGAAGAAAACAGCTTCTCAGACTGCATCAGTGTTAAATCCGGGGCTGAGCCTGTTTCGTACGGAATCCGTTGTCTCAAAGATCATAAAGGAAAAACAGGCTGATATTCCGGTTCGAAAATTGCTTCTGAGCAGAACGTCGTACATCGATTATCCGGAGCCGCCATACGGCTTAGAAATAGCGGATAAGCGGGGCGCGGAAGAATGGATTGAGCGGCAGAAGAAAAACACTGCCCCGATTAAACATCATCAGGTAAAGGCTGCAAAGGCTCTGCTGTCTTACTGCATGTCTGACTCCTATCGCAGACAAGAGTGGCTGGAGTGAAAGAGAACGATATGAGCGGTTTTCTCATAACATAAGCAGGTGAGAAAGATGAGCCATTGGTTTTTTATTATTAATCCGACAGCAGGCCGCCGAAACGGCCTGCGTGTTTGGAAGTCCATTCAAAAGGAACTGATCAAACGCAAGGTTGAGCATCGTTCATTTTTAACTGAACATCCGGGGCACGCCGAGGTGCTCGCCAGGCAGATTTCAACGATACAGGAATATAAGCTGAAGCGGCTGATTGTCATTGGCGGAGACGGAACTATGCATGAAGTTGTCAACGGGCTGAAAGATGTTGACGATATTGAACTGAGCTTTGTGCCGGCGGGCGCGTATAATGATTTTTCGCGGGGATTCTCTATCAAAAAAATGGATCTGATGCACGAAATCAGGAAGCAGAAGCGCCCGTTAACCCGATCCTTTCATTTAGGGAGCGTCAATTTCTTTCAGGATAAATCGCAGGTTCTTTATTTTATGAATCATATCGGGATCGGGTTTGACGCATATGTCAATAAAAAGGCGCTGGAATTTCCGTTAAGACGGGTTTTTCTTTTTTTGCGCCTTCGATTTCTTGTTTATCCGCTTTCCCATTTGCGCGCCTCCGCCACCTTTAAGCCGTTTTCGTTAGCCTGTACAGTTCAAGGAGAAACACAAGAATTTCATGATGTCTGGTTTGCGGTCGTATCCAACCACCCATTCTACAGGGGCGGCATGAAGGCGGCACCTCTTGCAAATCCGCGCGAAAAAGCGTTTGATATCGTGATCGTTGAAAATCAGCCGTTTTTAAAAAAATATTGGCTATTATGTCTGATGGCATTTGGTAAGCATATCAAAATGGACGGCGTTACGATGTTTAAAGCAAAGGACATTACGTTTTACACGAAGGACAAAATTCCGTTTCATGCTGACGGAGAAATCATGGGCACCACCCCGTTTCGTTTGGCATCGAGTCCTTCACCCCTAAGGATCAAAACTTAAAACGTGTTTGGAGGAGAGAGCTTCCGATGGTCAGCATCCGCCGCAGCTTCGAAGCGTATGTCGATGACATGAATATCATTACCGTTCTAATTCCTGCTGAACAAAAAGGCATCATGAAACCGCCTTTTCGGCTTGAGACAGAAACAACAGATATTCCTCTGGCTGTCAGAGAGGAATATCCGCTTGAAGGAAAATACAAGTATGTCTGCGTATCCGACCGTCCAGTGACTCTCGGAACAACACATGCTGTGAGAGCGTCCAGCGGCGACAAAACGGATCTCCAAATAGGCGCGGTCATCCGGACGGACGCGTTTGATGATGCATTTTATTATGACGGAGAGCTGGGGGCTGTTTATACTGCGGATTATACTGAATTTAAAGTATGGGCGCCTGCCGCAGCCTCAGCTGCTGTCAAGCTTTCTCATCCTGAAAAAAACGGGCGCACCTTCCAAATGATTCGGATGGAAAAAGGCGTTTATACCGTTACGGTCACCGGCGACCTCCACGGATATGAGTATGTGTTCTGCATCTGCAACAATTCAGAATGGACGGAAACCGTTGATCCGTATGCAAAGGCCGTGACGGTAAATGGAGAGAAGGGCGTCGTCCTGCGCCCGGAGGAGATAAAATGGGCTGATTCGGCCGAACCATTCTCAAACCCTGTGGATGCCGTGATCTATGAGATGCACATCCGCGACTTTTCCATCCATGTAAACAGCGGCATGAAAAACAAGGGGAGATACTTAGCGCTGACGGAAACAGAAGCGCAAACCGCAAATGGCTGTTCTTCCGGACTGGCGTATGTAAAAGAGCTCGGCGTTACACATGTAGAGCTTCTGCCGGTGAATGATTTTGCCGGAGTTGATGAAGAGAAGCCGCTTGATGCTTACAATTGGGGGTATAACCCGCTCCATTTCTTTGCCCCGGAGGGAAGCTATGCCTCAAACCCTCATGATCCTCAAACAAGAAAAACAGAGCTAAAACATATGGTCAACACCCTTCACCAGCATGGCCTGCGAGTCATTCTGGATGTCGTCTTTAACCACGTGTATGAACGGGAGAAGTCATCGTTTGAAAAGACAGTGCCCGGTTATTTTTTTCGGCATGACGAATTTGGGATGCCGTCAAACGGCACCGGTGTTGGAAATGACATCGCCTCAGAAAGGCGGATGGCTAGAAAATTCATCGCGGATTGCGTCATCTACTGGATTGAGGAATACGATGCCGACGGCTTCCGCTTTGATCTGCTCGGTATTTTAGATATTGACACCGTGCTTTACATCAAAGAACAAGCAACTGCGGTAAAGCCCGGAATCCTGCTTTTTGGGGAAGGCTGGGATTTGGCGACACCGCTGCCGCATGAACAGAAAGCGACCTTGGCGAACGCTTCAAAAATGCCGGGCATCGGCTTTTTCAATGATACGTTTCGTGATGCTGTGAAAGGGAACACCTTTCACCTTACGGCAGCGGGCTTTGCGCTCGGCGGCGGTGAAGCAGCGAAAGCCGTTATGCACGGAATTGCCGGGTCTTCGGGATGGAAGGCATTTGCACCAATTGTTCCTGAACCCAGCCAGTCCATCAATTATGTTGAGTCACACGACAATCACACTTTTTGGGATAAAATGGCCCTTGCGCTTCCTCAAGAAACTGAAAGCCTTAAGAGGAGCAGGCAAAGGCTTGCAGCCGCGGTTATCTTGCTTGCCCAAGGAGTGCCGTTCATACACAGCGGCCAGGAATTTTTCAGGACGAAGCAGGGAGTGGAAAACAGTTATCAATCCAGTGACAGCATTAACCAGCTGGATTGGGATCGCCGTGACACATTCAAAAAAGATGTTGACTATATCAGCAGGCTGATATCGCTGAGAAAAACGCATCCGGCGTTCCGTCTCAGGTCGGCTGCAGATATCCAGCGCCATCTTGAATGTTTGACGCTAAAAGAACACCTCATTGCATTCAGGCTTTCTGATCTCGGCGAGGTTGATGAATGGGAAGACATCATCGTTATCCACCACGCGAGTCCGGAAACTGTTGAATGGAAGCTGCCAAACGACAAAACGTACCGGCTTTTAAGTGATACATCAGGTTTTCGGCATGACCCGAAAGAAATCAAGAAAGCGGTTGCGGTAAACGGCATCGGAACGGTTATCTTATATTTAGCATCAGATCTTAAGAGTTTTGCTTGACGAAGTTTGTGCTATAGCGCTAAAATTTAAAGGACGGCTATTGATTAGCATATGAGACTCTCAATAGCTGTCTTTTTTATTTTCATACGATTCGTACGAAAAAGGCACTCGCTGGATAGACTAGAGACGATTAGCCTTTATTC
Organism: Bacillus sp. SW14; assembly: GCF_047608225.1. Classification (NCBI taxonomy): domain Bacteria; kingdom Bacillati; phylum Bacillota; class Bacilli; order Caryophanales; family Bacillaceae; genus Bacillus; species Bacillus sp. SW14. The sequence continues at coordinate 1,273,307 of NZ_JBLKRW010000001.1, forward strand.
TAAAATATTTTAAGAAATGATGGGTTGAACATTGATATGAACTGGTTGGGACAATTACTAGGTAGCGATTGGGAGATCTTCCCCGCCGGAGGAGCTACAGGAGATGCATATTATGCGAAACATAACGGGCAGCAGCTTTTTTTAAAACGTAATAGCTCACCTTTTTTAGCTGTTTTATCCGCCGAAGGCATTGTTCCGAAGCTGGTTTGGACAAAACGGATGGAAAATGGGGACGTGATTACGGCCCAGCACTGGATGACCGGCAGAGAGCTGAAGCCTAAAGATATGAGCGGACGGCCCGTTGCTGAATTGCTTCGTAAAATACACACATCAAAAGCCTTGCTGGACATGCTGAAGAGACTTGGAAAAGAACCGCTGAACCCGGGGGCTCTTCTGTCTCAGCTCAAGCAGGCTGTATTTGCTGTGCAGCAATCTTCACCGCTGATTCAAGAAGGGATCAAGTATTTAGAAGAACATCTGCATGAAGTGCATTTCGGTGAGAAAGTCGTTTGCCATTGTGATGTCAATCATAATAACTGGCTGTTGTCTGAAGACAACCAGCTGTATTTAATTGACTGGGACGGCGCCATGATCGCTGATCCGGCGATGGATCTAGGGCCTTTGCTGTACCACTACGTCGAAAAGCCAGCTTGGGAGAGCTGGCTGAGCATGTACGGCATTGAGTTAACAGAGAGCCTGCGCTTACGAATGGCTTGGTATGTGTTATCTGAAACAATCACTTTCATTGCCTGGCATAAAGCAAAAGGCAATGATAAAGAATTTCATGATGCAATGGAAGAACTGCATATTCTCATGAAACGCATCGTTGAATAATCAGGAATGCGAATTCATTTGCTCTACCCATTGAGACAGGCTGTTCTGATGCTCTTGTATGTGTGAGTCGATGGATTTCGACGATATTCCTGATTGGCTATAGCGGTAAACATCTTCCAGCACGTTTTTGAAGTTTGAATCAAGCTCGGTGTTTGCCATCAGCGATTTAATCACACGCTCAAGCTGTTCGTACTCTGCGACGGTTCCGCAGCAGTCCAATTGATGGTCAGTCAATATATCCTTTAATAAATGAACTTGATGCTCATAATGTAAACCCATAGCGGTACACATCCCTTCAGTATCATACGGGTTAAATTGTTCAAAACAGAGCGTTTTTATACATGTGAAAGGAGTGTTCCGGCAGACGGAAACCTCTTTTTTTTATATACTCAGCTTTAGCGGGCACGCTTTAAAAAACGAGCTTGCGGGTCTTTTTAATTCATGGTATGTTGTTAGTCGAAATAATAGATAGAGGTGTCAATCATATGAGAATGCGCCACAAGCCTTGGGCTGATGACTTTTTGGCTGAAAACGCACATATTGCCATCAGCAACCCTGCTGATTATAAAGGGAAATGGAACACAGTGTTTGGCAACGACAATCCGATTCATATCGAGGTTGGGACAGGAAAAGGGCAATTCATTTCTGGAATGGGCAAACAAAATCCAGACATCAATTATATTGGGATTGAGTTATTTAAAAGCGTCATCGTGACAGCCGTCCAAAAAGTAAAAGATAGCGAAGCAACGAATGTAAAGCTTCTGAATATAGATGCGGACACGCTGACGGATGTATTTGAGCCGGGTGAAGTCAATCGGGTCTACTTGAACTTTTCTGATCCTTGGCCGAAAAACCGTCATGAAAAACGCCGTCTGACGTATTCCCACTTCCTCAAAAAATATGAAGAAGTGATGGGAAAAGGCGGAGCGATTCATTTTAAAACGGACAACCGCGGCTTGTTTGAGTACTCTTTGAAAAGCTTCTCTGAATACGGCCTGCTGCTGACATATGTCAGTCTCGATTTGCATAACAGCAATCTGGAAGGCAACATTATGACAGAATATGAAGAAAAATTTTCAGCGCTTGGCCAGCCGATCTATCGGGCTGAGGTTGAATGGAGAACGTAAAACAGACTCTGACAGGAGTCTGTTTTTTTTATGGGCCGTTTGCTACCATGATGACAGGGGGGATGAAAATGAAAACAATGAAAATTGGAAATATCACGTTGACCTGGCTTGACGGAGGCGTGACACATATGGACGGAGGCGCCATGTTTGGCGTCGTTCCAAAGCCGTTATGGTCTAAAAAATATCCAGTCAATGAAAATAACCAGATTGAACTAAGGACAGACCCTATATTCATTCAAAAGGACGGGCTCAATATCATCGTCGACGCAGGAATCGGGTCCGGAAAGATGTCTGAAAAACAAAAACGAAACTATGGCGTGACACAAGAGTCGAATGTGAAACCATCATTAGCGGCACTCGGATTAACGGTTGATGATATAGACGTGATTGCTATGACACATCTTCATTTCGACCACGCATGCGGTTTAACAGAATATGAAGGAGAACAGCTCGTCTCTGTCTTTCCGAATGCAGTGATTTATGCATCGGCTGTTGAATGGAATGAAATGCGCCATCCGAATATCAGATCGAAAAATACGTATTGGAAAGAAAACTGGGAGGCTATTGCCGGCCAAGTCAAAACCTTTGAAGACACCTTAACGATCACAGAGGGGATTACAATGCATCATACCGGGGGACATAGTGACGGACACAGTGTGCTAATATGCGAGGATGCGGGTGAAACCGCCGTACATATGGCAGATTTAATGCCGACACACGCCCACCGCAATCCGCTATGGGTGCTGGCTTATGATGATTATCCAATGACCTCTATACCGCAAAAGCAGAAATGGCAGGCATTTGCGGCGGAAAAAGACGCTTGGTTTATTTTTTACCATGACGCCCAGTATCACGCGCTGAAATGGGATGAGGATGGAAGCATCAAAGATGCAGTCAAGCGCAAGAAGCCATAGCATATTTTAATGTTTGCCCTGCATGTTTTCCGGCTAATAATGCAAACCTAGTACTAATTATGCTCAGAAAGGAAGAGGCAGGGTGAAACAATTCAAAGTAACAAACGAAGGAGACATTCAAACAACGTTAAGAGGCCTTGAAGTACTCTCTGTTCCTTTTTTGAACAAAGGTGTTGCTTTTACTGAGGAAGAAAGAAAAGAACTAGGTTTAAAAGGCTTTCTGCCGCCAAAGGTATTAACGATTGAAGATCAAGCGAAAAGAGCGTACGAACAATATTCCGCACAGCCTGATGATTTGAGCAAAAATGTCTATTTAACCGCGCTGCACGATCGGAACGAAACGCTGTTTTACCGACTCTTAAATGACCATTTAGGGGAAATGCTTCCCATTGTCTATACTCCGACAGTGGGAACGGCGATCCAGAGATACAGCCATGAATACAGAAAGCCAAGAGGGCTTTATTTGTCAATCGATGACCCGGACGGTATGAGAGAAGCATTTAAACAGTATAAAGATCAACGCGATACGATCGATTTAATTGTAGCAACTGATGCGGAAGGTATTTTAGGAATCGGAGACTGGGGTGTCGGCGGGATTGCGATTTCTATCGGCAAGCTAGCGGTTTATACGGCGGCTGCCGGCATAGATCCGAGCAGAGTGCTGGCTGTTGTTTTAGATGCGGGGACAAACCAGGAGAGCCTCTTGAACGACCCGCTTTATGTCGGCAACCAGCATTCCAGAGTGCGCGGGGAACGCTATGACCAATTTATTGACGATTATGTTGCGCTGGCGAGAGAGACATTCCCGAATGCATTGCTGCACTGGGAAGATTTCGGAGCGAAAAACGCGCGCAGCATTTTGAAACGGTATAAAGATAAGATTTGTACGTTTAATGATGATATCCAAGGTACAGGCGCTGTTTCACTGGCGGCCGTTTTATCCTGTGCAAAAGCGTCTAAAGTGCCGCTGAGAGATCACAGAGTCGTCATCTTCGGAGCGGGTACGGCAGGTATCGGGATTGCTGAACAGCTGCGCGAGGCTTTGGTGCGAGAAGGATTGAGTGAGGAAGAATCTTTCAAACGCTTCTGGTGCATAGACCGAAACGGATTGTTAACAGATGATATGGAACAGCTTTTTGATTTCCAAAAGCCATACGCACGTTCGGCTGATGAGGTCAAGGATTATCAGCGAAAGGGAGAAGGCGGAGGTATTGATCTCCTTGAAGTGGTCCGGCAGGCGAAACCGACGATTCTGATCGGGACATCAACTGTTTCAGGCGCGTTTACTGAAGAAATTGTAAAAGAAATGGCTTCACATGTGAAACGGCCGGCCATTTTGCCAATGTCGAATCCGACAGCTCTTTCTGAAGCGAAACCTCAGGATTTGATCGAATGGACAGAAGGCCGCGCGCTTGTCACGACAGGAAGCCCGTTCCCGCCAGTGGAATATAACGGCGTGACGTACCATATCGGCCAGGCAAACAACGCGCTTGTCTTCCCGGGACTTGGGCTTGGAACGATTGTCACCAAATCAAAATTAATAACCGATGGCATGTTTGAAGCATGTGCCCGGGCGATCGCAAGTATGGTCAATGTCGGAGTGCCGGGCGCGCCGATGCTGCCGAAGATAGAGGATTTGCGGACTGTATCGGCAACTGTTGCGGTGGAAGTGGCTAAAACCGCGATTAAGGAAGGCGTTGCGACGGAAGAGCCTGAAGACATCATACAGGCTGTGCAGGATGCGATGTGGTATCCGGTATATAAACCGATCCGCGCGATATCATAAAAAAGGCCGCTGCATGAGCAGCGGCTTCTATTTTATGCTTGTCCGGCGTTAGGAGGCGATTGTATCAATGACATCTACAATTTCCCCTGTTTTCGCATCCACCATGACTTCATACTGCTCTAATTCTCCGAAAGCGGATCGTGTAATGCCGGTTTTGTATACCTGTACCGTTTCTCCGTTCATATTATAAGGCTCCGGCTGGGTGTAAATCCATGATCCGTCAATCGGTCCCCGCTGCTTAAAAGCGGATTTTACAATTCGAAGCGCTTTTTCTGAAGAAATATAAGGCTTCATCACATACTGTTTCACAACGACGGCCGTACAAATGCCGAGTCCTGCTCCTAAAAGAAGATGACGCAATTTCATAATAAAGCACCTCCTGGTTGATCGTACTTTTCATTATACAGAAACCGCCAAATCCTGTTAAGCAATACGCAGCTGATGGAGCAGATTCGGTCACGGTGCTTGGAAAACTAGATTTTTTCGAATAAAATAAAGGGACTACATAGAAATGAGGGGAAAACATGAATCAAAAAACGAAAGCGCTTTTCCAAACACTGACGCAGCTTCCCGGCGCGCCGGGCAATGAGCATCAGGTTCGTGCTTTTATGAAGCAGGAGCTGGCCAAATATGCCGATGACATCGTTCAGGACAGACTGGGAAGTGTTTTCGGAGTCAGAAAGGGTGAAGAGGGCGCACCGAGAATCATGGTAGCCGGGCATATGGACGAAGTCGGCTTCATGGTAACATCCATTACAGACAACGGGCTGCTCAGATTTCAGACGCTTGGGGGCTGGTGGAGCCAGGTGCTGCTGGCGCAGCGAGTTGAAATTCAAACAGATAACGGGTCGGTTCCGGGTGTGATTTCAAGCATACCGCCTCACCTGCTGACAGATGCTCAGCGAAACCGCCCGATGGATGTCAAAAACATGATGATCGATATTGGAGCGGATGATAAGGAAGACGCTATTAAAATCGGCATAAAACCGGGACAGCAGATTGTGCCTGTGTGTCCGTTTACGACGATGGCGAATGAAAAGAAACTTTTATCAAAAGCATGGGATAACCGATATGGCTGCGGCTTGAGCATTGAACTTCTGAAGGAATTGCACGGAAAAGAACTTCCGAACACGCTCTATGCGGGTGCGACCGTTCAAGAAGAAGTAGGGCTCAGGGGCGCGCAGACGGCTTCCCATATGATTAAACCGGACTTGTTTTTCGCCCTTGACGCCAGCCCGGCAAACGATATGAGCGGAGACAAAAACGAATTTGGCCAGCTTGGAAAAGGCTTTTTGCTTCGCATTCTTGACAGAACGACAGTCATGCACCGCGGAATGAGAGAATTTGTTCTTGATATGGCGGAAACGCATGACATTCCGTATCAATATTTTGTATCCGGCGGGGGAACGGATGCGGGCAGAGTTCATATTTCGAACAGCGGCGTTCCGTCAGCGGTTATCGGAATTTGTTCACGCTACATTCATACGAACGCTTCGATCATTCATATTGATGATTATGCTGCTGCTAAAGAAATGCTCATCAAACTTGTGACAGCCTGCGATAAGCAGACGGTGGATGCGATTAAAGAAAATATGTAAGATTTTATGAAAGCTTGTTGAACGGGGCAGTAAGCCCGGCTCGACAAGCTTTTTTCTTATTCTGTTTCAAATAGATAGGAAAGGGCTTTAATGGCTTGATTCACGGTTTCAACCGTTATATTTGCTTTGTTGGAAAGCTCTTTTAAAGGATGATGGAGCGATTCCGGCCGGATGATAATCAGGGGTTTTCCTTTTGCAATCGCATATGAGGCATCCATTGCCGTATTCCACTGTTTGTATTTTTCGCCAAACAGAGCGATCACAAAGTCTGCTTTATTCATCAGGACAGCGGTTCTGAAGTTGTTCATGTCAGAGGCTTTGTCATCCTTCAAAACGGCATTTGGCTGAACGCCCACAATTTCTTCTCCGATATTGTCTGAGCGGTCATGATTCTCCATCGGGCCGACAAACGTAATCGGCAGCTTCAGTGATTTTGTTTTCTCTTTGATTTCTTCCCGCCAATTGCTGTGGATTTCTCCAGCTAAATAGACGATAAACTTCATACTGAATCCCTCCTTATGTATGTCCAGCTGTAAATTTGACCCTCATGAACACGATGTTAAACGAAACGAGCTTGATAATGCAAATAAAATATGATAATGATAATGAGAAAGCCAATCTTACATATTCATTCGTTGCATATAGGTGGTTTTGCCGCAAGCAGTTTGGTATGATCCAAATGGACGAGTATCGATAAACCAACATGTAAGAATAACAACTGGAGGGATAAGAAATGAAAAAAATTGAATCAACTCAAGAGCTGGAAAAAGCGGTAAAGGATGATTGGGCGGTATTTATGTTTTCAGCTGACTGGTGCCCTGATTGCCGTTTTGTAGAGCCTTTTCTGCCTGAACTGGAAGCGAACTTCCCTGAATTCACTTACTACTACGTAGACCGCGACAAATTCATTGATACGTGTGCAGAGTGGGAAATTTACGGAATCCCAAGCTTTGTTGTATTTAATGAAGGAAAAGAAGTGAATCGTTTTGTGAGCAAAGACCGCAAAACAAAAGAAGAAATTGAACAATTTTTAACAGACTCTCTCGCTAAAGCGTAAAGGAGGACATCGATTTGAAAATGACCTCAAGGAAGCTGTCAGATATCCTGAAACAGCGCCTTCAGCACGTGAATCGCTCCTTTCTGTTTGACAGAGAAAAAGACACCCTCCGTGTTGAGGATCAAACAACCAAAAAAGGAATTACGCTCGACCTGCCGCCGATTATTGCAAAATGGGAGCTGAAAAAAGACGAAGCCATTGATGAAATTGTGTATTACGTCTCAGAAGCAATGACGGCAATGGAAGGGAAGGCTCAGGGAATGTCCGGAAAAGAAAGCCGTATTTACCCGGTGATCCGCTCGACTTCTTTCCCGGACAAGTCCAGCGAAGATATTCCGCTCATTTATGATGATCATACCGCAGAGACAAGAATTTATTACGCGCTTGACCTCGGGAAAACCTACCGTTTAATCGATCAGCGCATGCTTGAGAAAGAAAACTGGACAAAAGAGCGGATCAGAGAGACGGCTGCATTTAATCTCCGTTCCCTGCCGGCGGTTGTCAAAGAGGATACAGTTGCGGGCAATCACTTTTATTTCTTCAGAGCAAACGACGGTTACGACGCCAGCCGGATTCTGAACGAAGCGATTTTAAATGAGTACAAGGAACGTGCAGAAGGTGAGCTGGCGATCTCTGTTCCGCATCAGGACGTTCTGATTCTTGCTGACATCCGGAATGAATCGGGGTATGATATTCTAGGGCAAATGTCGATGAGCTTCTTTGCTGGCGGCACCGTTCCCATTACAGCCCTTTCATTTTTGTACAATGAAGGAAAGCTGGAACCGGTGTTTATCCTGGCGAAAAGCCGTCCGAAAAAGGATTAGAAAGGATTTTTACTTATGAACGCATTTTATAATAATGAAGGTGTGGGAGATACGCTTCTGATCTCTCTTCAAGATGTGACACGCGAACAAATAGGCTATGAAAAACACGGCGATGTCGTTAAGATTTTTAATAACGAAACAAAGGAAACAACGGGCTTCAACATTTTCAACGCGTCTTCTTACTTGACCATTGATGAAAACGGCCCTGTTGCGCTCTCAGAAACGTTCGTGCAAGATGTAAATGAGATTCTAAACCGAAACGGCGTTGAAGAAACAGTAGTCGTTGATTTATCTCCGAAGTTTGTTGTTGGATATGTGGAATCAAAAGAAAAACATCCGAACGCGGATAAATTAAGCGTATGTAAAGTCAATGTAGGAGAAGAAACGCTTCAGATCGTCTGCGGCGCGCCTAATGTTGACCAAGGACAAAAAGTGGTCGTTGCCAAAGTCGGAGCTGTGATGCCGAGCGGACTTGTCATTAAGGATGCTGAGCTTCGCGGCGTTCCGTCAAGCGGAATGATCTGTTCAGCAAAAGAGCTCGCTTTGCCGGATGCCCCGGCTGAAAAAGGAATCCTTGTGTTAGAAGGAGACCATGAGGCGGGAGACGCATTTCAGTTTTAGACTCCCATAAATCCGCCCAAAAAAACGAATCATGTGAAAAGCCGCTAAGCCCTTGTTTAGCGGCTTTGTTTTGCTGAAAGCTTAATCTTTTCTGGGCAGACCAGCAATGGTATACTAAAAAACGTCCCATAAAACTATAAGGGAGTTAGAGATAAATTATGAGTTGGCTTCATAAATTTTTTGATTTGTTTTTAGGCGAGAGCAAAGAGGATGCTGAACGGGAAACAAAACCCGCTCAAATTCCGCAGCAACAAGAAGTACATCATTCCGAAGGACAATTAAAAAGATTGGAAGATCCTAAAATATATTATGAATATCCAAACGGCAAGTTCCGTTTTCCAGTCGTGCCTGATGGATACAACAATCATGAGCTGAGAAGGCGCCGCGCACCATCGGACAAGCCGCAATCCGCGCCCCGACCAAGCGCCGCACCGCACAAGGACCGCCCGAAAAATGAAAAAGAGCAGCATACATATCAAACATCAGAGCCGGCGAAGAAACCGTTTAAACCGACAAACATCCCTTCGCCTATATATGGATTCAATCAAAAACCATCCGTCAATAAGGATGTGCCGAAACAGCCTTCCGACGCATTGAAGGCACCGGACAAATCTGTTGAAAAAGAGAAGGTAACACTGCTGTCTGAAGAAATTGAACGTGAACGCTTCTATACAGATCCAGCTGCTGACAGAGCGGAACAGCACGTAAAAGAAGGGTCTTTCCTCCGGGATACCCAATTTGAAGAACAGCCTTCTGGTGTCTTAAACGGAAAGTCTGCAGAGTGTGATGAAGTGTTGGCGAAGAACCCAGCCGAGCCGTCAGATAACAAAGGGCCAGCTGCATCCGGCATTCAGCAGCCAGAAAAAGAGGCGTCTTTCTTCGCTGCTGAACCTGATGAAAAGCCTGAGACACTGACAAATACCGTGACCGAGAGACAAGAAGAATCGTCAGACAGCAGGGTAAACCTTGAAGACACTGAAACGGCTGAGAATCAAGAAGAACTAGCAGTAAAACAGCCTGAGAAATTAGAAGAACTTGTCTTCCAAGCTGAATATGATGAGGAACAAAAAGCACCTGAGTCTCTGACAGAGGCAGTATCTGAGGCTGAATTATCAGAAGAGCCGTCAGACAGCGCAGTAAATAATGAACGCGCAAGCGCGCCAGAAACTGCTGAGACCCCTGCTGTTCGAGAAGAGCAAATAGAAATTCAACAGGAAGAGCCTTTCTCGCATGCTGGCTATGGGCGTTCAGCATCTGAGGCTCTGACTCAAGCAGAAACAGAAGCCAAAGAATCAGAAGAGCCATCAGGCAGCATAATAGAAACTGAGGACACGAAGATAGATGTTCAGCCAGACAATCATATAGAATCGGAGCACGATGACAACATGGAACTGGGTTCCAGACCGTTTTCTGAAGCCCGTGAAAACCCGAGGGAGATCCGTGAAGAAGAGACACATGCAGCTGCAGATGAATCGCAAAAAAGGCCTGTCATGCAGGAGAAACATACTGAACAAAGCGCATCTCCTCAAAAAGGGCCGTCCGTTCCTTTTAATGTCATGATGCTGAAAAGAGATACGCACAAACAGCAAAAAGCAGAGGAGCGCCGCGGCAGCTATGTGTTTCCGAATGTTGCACTGCTTGACGTCCCGCCAGCGCAAGTTCAAGATGATACTGCGTGGATCGAAGAACAGCGCCAGCTTCTTGATTTGACCCTGAAAAATTTCAATGTCCGCGCCAATGTCGTCCATGTGACTCAGGGGCCGTCTGTCACAAGATTCGAAGTGCATCCTGAGCCAGGCGTAAAAGTGAATAAAATCACCAACTTGTCTGATGATATTAAACTCAGCCTGTCCGCAAAAGATATTCGGATCGAAGCGCCGATTCCGGGGAAAAACACGATCGGAATTGAAGTTCCGAACCGCACGAGCAAGGTGGTTGATTTACGCCAGATGATTCGCAGCTCAGCTTTCAGGACAAGCAAGTCACCGCTTACGGCAGCACTGGGATTGGATATCTCAGGAAATCCTGTCGTCATCGACTTGAAGAAAATGCCGCATGGCTTGATTGCCGGTGCTACGGGCTCGGGGAAAAGCGTATGCATCAATACAATATTAGTCAGCCTGCTGTATAAAGCTGATCCGAGTGAAGTAAAGGTGCTGCTGATTGATCCGAAAATGGTAGAGCTGGCTCCCTACAATAAAATTCCTCATCTCGTCAGCCCGGTCATCACTGACGCCAAAGCGGCTACGGCTGCTTTAAAATGGGTCGTTGAGGAAATGGAGCGGCGCTATGAGCTGTTTGCCCATTCGGGAGTCCGCGACATTGACCGGTTTAATCAATTAACTGCAGATCATCACACGGGCGAAAAGCTGCCTTATTTAGTTGTGGTTATTGATGAGCTTGCTGATTTGATGATGGTGGCTCCAAATGATGTAGAAGAGAGCATTGCGCGGATTGCCCAAAAAGCCAGAGCGTGCGGAATCCATCTGCTCGTCGCAACTCAGCGGCCGTCAGTCGATGTCATTACCGGTCTGATTAAGGCGAATATCCCGACGAGAATCGCATTTTCTGTCTCAAGCCAGGTTGATTCCCGAACAATTATTGATATAGCCGGTGCGGAAAAGCTTCTCGGAAAAGGCGATATGCTCTTTTTGGAAAACGGCTCGGGAAAACCGGTCCGCCTGCAAGGCAACTTTGTATCGGACCGCGAAATCGACCGCGTCGTTTCCCACGTCAGAAATCAAATGCCGCCAACCTATTTATTTGAACAAGAAGAGCTGGTAAGACAAGGCTCAGCCCTGAAAGAAGAGGATGAACTGTTTGACGAAGCGTGTGAGTATGTGGTTGAGCAAAACAGCGCGAGCACTTCAAGCCTGCAAAGAAGATTCAGAATCGGATACAATCGCGCGGCAAGGCTGATTGATATGATGGAAGCGGAAGGCATGATCTCTGAGGCAAAAGGAAGCAAACCTCGTGAGGTGCTGATCACAGCAAGTGATTTAATAAACGAATAATATGGGTTCATTTTCACACCAAACATGGTATGATAGTGTTTAGAGCATTTAACAGCTATGCCGCTTTACAGGAGATGCGCATAGACAAATCTTGATATCTAGGTTTAATCGGAAAGAAATAACCGGATACTGAACATAACAAAACATATAAAAATACGCCGCTAAGGGCGGCTTTTCGCCGCCGCGGTCGCAAATTGAAATGAGCGTCATATACTGGGGAACAGATAGACGTTTGTTGGAGGTACAATTATGACTGTTTATCATTTTGTTGGAATAAAAGGGACGGGTATGAGTCCGCTTGCCCAAATACTTCATGATAATGGATATACTGTCCAAGGATCGGATATCGAAAAGTTTATTTTTACGCAAACAGCGCTTGAAAAAAGAAATATTACGGTTCTTCCTTTTAGCGCGGATAATATCAAACCCGACATGACAGTCATTGCCGGAAACGCATTCCCAGACACGCATCCAGAGATTGAAAAAGCCATGTCTGAAGGAATTCCGGTGATACGTTATCATAAGTTTTTAGGCGACTATATGAAAAAATTCACCAGTGTTGCCGTTACGGGCGCACACGGAAAAACGTCGACTACGGGCCTGCTGGCTCACGTGATCCAAAACGCAAAACCGACCTCTTTCTTAATCGGGGACGGAACGGGCCAGGGAAATGAAAACAGCGAATACTTTGTATTTGAAGCGTGCGAATACCGCCGCCATTTCTTAAGCTATCAGCCTGACTACGCGATCATGACGAATATTGATTTTGATCACCCTGATTACTTCTCAAACATTGACGATGTGTTTGACGCTTTCCAAGAGATGGCTCTTCAAGTCAACAAAGGCATTATTGCCTGCGGAGATGATGAGCATCTGCCGAAAATTCATGCGAACGTCCCGGTTGTGTATTACGGCACTGGGGAAGAAAATGATTTTCAAGCCAGAAACATCGTAAAAAGCACGGAAGGGACAACTTTCGATGTATTTGTCCGCAATACATTCTATGATACGTTTTATATTCCTGCGTACGGCCACCACAATGTATTAAACTCATTGGCGGTCATTGCGTTATGCCATTATGAGGAAATTGATTCCAACATCATTAAGCATGCCCTCAAATCATTCGGCGGCGTCAAACGCAGATTCAATGAGAAGCAGCTCGGGGATCAAGTGCTGATTGATGATTACGCTCATCACCCGACAGAAATAAAAGTGACAATTGAGGCGGCAAGACAGAAATATCCTGATCGTGAAATCGTCGCGGTATTCCAGCCTCACACATTTACGCGGACGCACCAATTCCTTGACCAATTCGCAGAAAGCCTGAGCGGGGCTGATTGTGTGTATTTATGCGATATTTTCGGCTCAGCCCGGGAGAATGCAGGAAAGCTGACGATCGGTGACCTGCAGGGAAAAATTCATAATGCAAAGCTCATTGAAGAACATGATACATCTGTTTTAAAAGCTCATGAAAAAGCCGTTCTCATCTTTATGGGAGCAGGAGATATTCAAAAATATATGAGAGCCTACGAAAACGTCATGGCATAATAAAAAAGCAGTGTTCTCACTGCTTTTTATTTATCTGATGGAAAGCTTGTTAAAGGATTTTCTTACATAATGGAGAATACTATGTATACAGCCCAGTATACATGTTTATGATTTATGAAAACGGGTAAACAGCAGTATATCCTGCAGCAAGGAGGTTTAAGATGATTATTATTCTTTATTTAAGCGTTGCACTCATCGCAGTCGCATTTCTCGTATTAGTGATCTACTTGTCTAAGACATTGAAGTCACTGCAGCTGACCCTAAAACATGTCGCATCCACTCTCGAAGGGCTGGAGGGACAAATGAAGGGCATCACAACTGAAACAGCCGAGCTTTTACATAAGACCAACCGCCTGGCTGAAGATATTCAGGAAAAATCAGAAAAGTTGAACACGGTCGTCCATGCTGTTCAAGGAGTGGGCACTTCTGTACAGCAGTTCAATACATCCATGAAACAGGCGGCGGGGTCTGTATCGGCATCAGTAAGAGAAAATCAAGACAAGATCAATCAAGTTGTCACATGGAGCCAAGCAGCAATGGAAATTTGGGAGAAATGGAAGCAAAAGAAAAAGTCGGCTCTGTAAGAGAAAAAACACTATGAGGAGGAATAATGATGAGCAAAGATGGAATTAATAGTAAAGATTTTTTAATCGGAACTTTAATCGGGGGAATCATCGGTGCCACTACCGCTCTTTTTCTAGCGCCGAAATCAGGCAAAGAACTTCGTGACGATCTTGGCAGCCAAGCTGTTGCTTTGCGGGACAAAACTGACAAAATGACGGCAGATGCGAAGGAAAAAGGCACGCAATATGTCAGCATCGCAAAAGACAAAACATCGAACATCACACAGCTTGTAGCGGATCAGTCAGGGCAGATCATGAACAAGGTGAAGGATTTAAGAGACCGGTCTAAATCTGCAAAAACGGATTCATCAACTGATATGCAAGAAATGAGAGAAGAAGCGATGCAGGCGGCCGGCGAAACAAAAGATCAGGTCCTTCAAACGAAAGAAGATGTAAAAGACGAACTGAAAGATGCGCAAAAACAGGCTGAGCATATCAATCGCTGAGCCGGGAAGGAAGATCTTGAGCCATGGCAAAACAGCTTATTCAATCTGAGGAAGAATTTAAACGGATTGCAGAACAGGAAGGCACTTTCGTCTTCTTTAAACACAGTACCACATGCCCGATCAGCCAGGCAGCATTTCATGAGTTTGTTGCCTTTGCAAATCAGCATGAGGATGTGCCGGCTTACTATCTGCAAGTACAAGAAGCCCGGCCGCTGTCAAATTTCATCGCAGAAACATACGGCGTAAAGCACGAAAGCCCTCAGGTTTTCGTCATCCAAAACGGTGAAGTGAAATGGCATACCTCACATTCACAAATTACAGAAGCGGGCATCAAGCAGCATTTGTCATAGAAAAAAGCGTCCAGATTCAATCTGGCGCTTTTTTTTTGAAAAAACCCTTGAACATTGCCCTCACATGATGTAGGATAGCTTCATAGATCACTTTATCACTTAAAAGCGTTTGGGTAATAAAGAGGAGTTTTTATAAAATTTTTTTTATTTCAGTATTTCCATTTGGAATTACTTATAGTAAGATGCATGATAACTACAAAATAAAAAATGAATGTGCAGGGAAAGGATGAAAAAAATGAGCAACACAGAGTTAGAGCTTTTAAGGCAGAAAGCAGACGAATTAAACCTACAAATTTTAAAATTAATCAACGAACGCGGAAATGTTGTAAAAGAGATCGGTAAAGCGAAAGAAGCACAGGGTGTCAATCGATTTGACCCTGTCAGAGAACGCACAATGTTAAACAATATCATTGAAAACAATGATGGTCCTTTCGAAAACTCCACCATCCAGCACATTTTTAAAGAGATATTCAAAGCCGGTTTAGAGCTTCAAGAAGAAGATCACAGCAAAGCGCTGCTTGTCTCGCGCAAGAAAAAACCTGAAGATACAATTGTAGATATTAAAGGTGAAAAAATCGGAGACGGCCAGCAAAGATTTATTGTCGGGCCATGTGCGGTAGAGAGCTACGAGCAGGTGGCTGAAGTGGCTGCAGCTGCGAAAAAACAAGGAATTAAAATTTTGCGCGGAGGAGCCTTTAAGCCTCGTACGAGCCCATACGATTTCCAAGGTCTTGGTGTTGAAGGCCTTCAAATTTTAAAACGTGTAGCGGACGAATTTGATCTGGCAGTGATCAGTGAAATCGTAACTCCGGCTCATATCGAAGAAGCGCTGGACTACATTGATGTGGTTCAAATCGGAGCGCGCAACATGCAAAACTTTGAATTGCTGAAAGCGGCCGGCTCAGTGAAAAAGCCAGTGCTTCTGAAGCGCGGACTTGCTGCAACGATCTCTGAATTCATCAATGCCGCTGAATACATCATGTCACAAGGAAACGATCAAATCATTCTTTGTGAACGCGGTATCAGAACATATGAAACAGCAACGAGAAACACGCTGGATATTTCTGCTGTACCGATTTTGAAACAAGAAACGCATTTGCCTGTCTTTGTTGATGTGACGCATTCAACTGGCCGCCGCGACCTCTTGCTTCCGACAGCTAAAGCTGCTTTAGCGATCGGCGCAGACGGCGTAATGGCTGAGGTTCACCCTGATCCGTCAGTCGCACTTT
Source organism: Bacillus sp. SW14 (assembly GCF_047608225.1). Lineage (NCBI taxonomy): Bacteria > Bacillati > Bacillota > Bacilli > Caryophanales > Bacillaceae > Bacillus > Bacillus sp. SW14. The sequence goes on from NZ_JBLKRW010000001.1 coordinate 1,289,278, forward strand.
CTGACTCTGCTCAGCAAATGGCGATTCCTGAATTCGAAAAATGGCTGAATGAATTGAAACCAATGGTGAAAGTCAACGCTTAGTAAACAATAAAAAGGCCGCGTCTGCGGCCTTTTTTTGTGTTTTCTCGTTTATTTAGTTATAAAATCCAAGTATACGTTTTCATCATCTATAAAAACGTGTATAATTTCATGAGAAGTATTTAAATTTGATGAATAATGAAAAATAATGTAAACTACTGACTTACGCTTACAAATCATAAACGACATAAATTTGGACATTATGACATTTCTCTACATAAAGTGTTTATGCTATAGATAAGGATAAGTGTATCCAGTAAAAGGAGTGGTTTTAGGATGAGCAATATTACGATCTACGACGTAGCGAGAGAAGCTAATGTAAGCATGGCAACTGTTTCCCGTGTCGTGAACGGCAACCCGAATGTAAAACCGACAACGCGGAAAAAAGTTTTGGAAGCCATTGACCGTCTCGGTTACCGTCCAAACGCGGTGGCAAGAGGACTGGCAAGCAAAAAAACAACAACAGTAGGAGTCATCATTCCCGATATCTCAAGCATTTTCTATTCAGAGCTTGCACGCGGGATTGAAGATATCGCGACAATGTATAAATACAACATCATTTTGAGCAACTCGGACCAAAACATGGAGAAAGAGCTGCACCTGTTAAACACAATGCTCGGCAAACAAGTGGACGGCATCGTGTTTATGGGCGGAAACATTACGGACGAGCATGTTGCGGAATTTAAGCGTTCCCCAGTGCCGATCGTACTTGCCGCTTCTGTAGAAGAGCAGGAGGAAACACCGTCAGTCGCGATCGATTACGAAGAGGCGATTTATGATGCAGTGAAGCTTTTGGTTGATAAAGGACATACAGACATCGCATTCGTTTCCGGACCAATGACAGAACCGATCAACCGCTCGAAAAAACTTCAAGGCTATAAACGTGCGCTTCAAGAAGCGAATCTTCCGTTTAATGAACAATTTGTTGCTGAAGGGGATTACACATACGATTCCGGACTTGAAGCGCTGCAGCATTTGATGAGCCTGGACAAAAAACCGACAGCCATTCTTTCTGCAACTGATGAAATGGCACTCGGCATTATCCATGCGGCTCAGGATCAAGGCTTATCCATTCCTGAGGATCTCGACATTATCGGCTTTGATAATACGAGATTAAGCCTTATGGTTCGTCCGCAGCTTTCAACAGTGGTTCAGCCGACATACGATATTGGCGCCGTTGCGATGAGACTGCTGACGAAGCTCATGAATAAAGAGCCGGTTGAAGAGCATATTGTCGAACTGCCGCACCGTATAGAGCTAAGGCAGTCAACCAAGTCATAAGAAAAACTAGAAAGCAAGCTTCACCTCTAAGGTGAATTCTTGCTTTTTTCATGGGGAGAAATGATGAAACGTTTTGATTATCTTACACCTGTTGGTTTTGTGTTAGGAACGATTATGATTGTGATCGGAATAATTTCGGGATCAGGAATAAGCGGTTTCCGCTCTTTTCTAGATCTGACCTCTTTCTTCATCGTTACAGGGGGGCTATGCGCTGCAGTTTTTATCAGTTTTCCGCCGAGAGAGCTGCGAAAAGCGCCCTCTGTGCTAAAGCAGGCATTTATCCGCCAGGAAGACAATGTGAAAGATCTTGTGAAAACCTTTGTCTCTCTTTCGGATCACGCGCGAAAACACGGGCTTTTATCATTGGATGATCAGGCCCGGGAAATCAAAGATCCATTCTTGAAAAAAGGGCTGCTTTTAGCAATTGATGGCTGGGATGAAGAAACGATTCGGCTCGTCATGGATTCAGAGATCGCGGCAATGGAGGAACGGCACCGCAAAGGACGGCGTGTTTTTGAAAAAGCGGGTGAATTCGCTCCGGCATGGGGAATGATCGGAACACTCGTCGGGCTCGTGCTGATGCTTAAAAACTTAAATGATCCGCACATGCTTGGACCGAATATGGCCGTTGCCCTTTTAACAACCTTATACGGTTCATTGCTGGCAAACATGGTATTCAACCCGATTGCCGCCAAACTCGAAGAAAAAACAGAAAGTGAAATCTTCATCAAGCAAGTAATGGTGGAAGGCATTATCGGAATCCAATCCGGAAAAAACCCTCGTAACCTCGAAAGCCAGCTCGTCGTTTTCAGCTCCCGGGAAGAATGGCGGAAGCAGCCAAATCAAGTAAAAACAAAAAAGGGATCTATACATGAAGCTTAGAAGAGAACGGTTTGAAAGAAGGAAAGGAAGCGGGAAAAAAAGACAATCTTCATCCAGCTGGTTGGTCACCTTTTCAGATCTGATCACTTTGATCCTTGTGTTCTTTATTTTACTTTTTTCGATGTCCCAAATCGATCTGCAAAAATTTAAAGCGGCAGTCGAATCGATCCAAAAGGAAGGCGGCGGGATCCAGCCTGACCAAACGTCCATAGAAAAAAAGAACACATCGCCAGCCAATGCAAAGAAGCAAAAGGATCAGCAGGATCAGCTTCTCAAGAAAGTAAATACATATATAAAAGACCACCACCTGAAGGCCCAAATGACAGCTAAACGGGATGAACGCGGTGTCGTGCTCGTTCTGCAGGAGTCTGTGCTGTTTGATTCGGGGGAGGCCAAGGTGCTGAAAAATGCTGAAACACTTCTTCACCAAATTGCCGTTCTTCTGAAAACCATTCCAAATGACATTCAGGTGGAGGGCCATACAGACAGCCGAAATATTGCGACATACCGATATCCGTCTAACTGGGAGCTGTCAGCAGCACGCGCAAGCGGAGTCATTCAATACTTCACATCAAAAGAGAAACTTCCCTCAACGCGCTTTATCGCTGTTGGTTATGCGGATACAAAACCTGTAAAGGATAACAAGACAAACGAACACATGAAGGAAAACCGGCGTGTGGAAATTGTTATCAAAAAATGAAAAACGACCTCTTCGTGAAGGTCGTTTTTTTACTTCGTTCTTTGCTGTTGCTCGGATCGTATTGCATATAATGCTTTGCTGACGGTTTGGGCATTTTTTTCTGTGATTTCAGGCTTGCGGGGAATCGGAGGATATAAATCGGCCGGATCGCTCCAGCTGGACGGAAGGGTGACAGGGCAGTGTTTTTGCCATTTAGCGATCCATTCAGGAGGAATATCGTGCCCCGGATCAATTCCCTTCATTTCGAGCCATATTCTGGCCCAGGCGCGGGGCACTACACGCCATATATCATATCCGCCGCCTCCGACGGCAATCCATTTCCCTCCGCAATATTGATGCGCTAACGTGTGTGCAAGCCGCGGAATTTCTTCGTAGATGTTGATCGTTGCAGATAAATGCGTTAGCGGGTCATAGTAATGGGCATCGGCACCGTTTTGGCTGATAATCACATCCGGCTGAAAATAAGCGGCGACTTCGGAAGCTGCTGTCCGATAAGCTTCGAGAAAAGAATTATCCTCTGTGAAAGCGTCAAGCGGGATATTAAAGGAATAGCCATATCCCTTTCCGCTTCCTTTTTCCTGAATCTGGCCGGTTCCGGGGAATAAATACCTTCCTGTTTCATGGATAGACAGCGTGCATACGCCGGGGGTATCGTAAAACGTAAATTGCACACCGTCCCCGTGGTGGGCGTCCGTATCAATATAAAGCACTCTGGCTCTGTATTTTTTCTGGATATATTGAATCGCCACAGCACTGTCGTTGTAAATGCAAAATCCTGAAGCTCTTCCCCGAAATCCGTGATGAAGGCCTCCTCCAAGGTTGGCAGCATGCAGGGCTTGTCCTGACATCACCCAGTCTGCGGCCGTTAAGGTGCCGCCGACTAAGAGTGATGCCGCTTCGTGCATGCCGGCAAAGACAGGTGTATCTTCAGTGCCGAGCCCATAGCTTTCTCCTTCTTCAGCGGGAAGTTTACCGGCACCCGCAAGCTTTACCGCCTGAATGTAATCGTCCGTGTGGACAAGGGCAAGTTCCTCTTCTGTCGCGAGTCTCGGGCTGATAATGTCTCCATCATCAAAGGCATTGATCGTCTTGAGCAAATCATATGTTAACAGAACCCGCTGCTGATTAAATGGATGTTCCTGATGAAACATATAGGTTTGATAGGATGGAGAATAAATAAATACACTGTCTCTCATAGCAAATCCCTTTGCTCTGACGGCCAAACGACGTGGTGCCCATTTCTTTGTAATGCCTGCAAAAACGGCAGCGGATTCATCATTTTTACACGGAAGACAAGCACTTTCACACCGGGATCTTCATGCGGATAGACGAGCACACTCAATATTTTCACTTGGAGGTCTTGGCAAAGGCTGCTGATTTCCGCAAGACTTTTGGTGATGTTGTTTACTTTTATTTCAATTTGTGACCCCGGTTGGTCAGCGCCTGTCAATTTGACAAATGTCCGCAACAAATCGGTTTTTGTCAAAATGCCTATTAATTTTTGGTGCTGCACCACGGGCAGACAGCCGATGCCATGTTCGTAGAACACCGCAGAAATTTCTTCAACAAAATCAAGCGGGTGGGCGCACACGACATCTTTTTTCATAATTGAATCTACGCTTCGTGTAAGAAATCGGCTTCGTTTGCTTTCTTCAAAAATACTCGGGCTGGCCTGTTTCATGTCTCTGTCTGTAATCATGCCGATCACATGGCGGTCTTCATTTACAACAGGCAGATGCCTGATATGGAATTCCTTCAGTTTGCATATTGCTGTTTCAAGCGTATCCGTCTTTGTTAATGTAATGACATCCCTTTTCATGATCTGCTCAACAATCATTATTTTTTCCCCTTTGTCAGTGTCAGTTAATACATAAAGCGATGATAAAAACGGAGTCTGTCAAATTGTTCAATTGATTCTTGGCTGACGTTTTTTCCGATGCGTGCCATCAGACAATTTGCAGGGTGGGAGCTGATCTCTGGCTCATCCGTCGCAAACCAGGCCAATCCGCCTGCATTCATCATCTTCTCCATGAGCTTTCTGTATTCCCACACATCTTTTTTCATCCCTTTTAAATCCCAATGCCAGTAATATTCCGTCGTCATCACGATGTAGTTTTCCATTTGTTCATCCATCATGCTGACGGTCAAAAGCGTCTTTCCGACAGAACATCCCCGATAGGCCGGCGCCACCTCGATGGCCCCGAGCTCAAGCAAATCCTCCATATTTCCTTCAGACCATCTTTCGAGCGGGTCAGGATATAAATACGTCACATAGCCGATAATGGTTCTGCCGTCTCTGGCAATGATAATACGCCCTTCGGGAAGGCCGGCAATGTCGACTAGCGCTTCATGCTGCTCGCGGGGCGGGCGAAATGCGGTTAAATCTGTATGAAACTCGTAACCTGCCAGATCCTCTGGAGAGACAGGCCCTTCTATCAGTAAGGAGCCGGTTGCTGTTTTGATGTTTGCTGAATGGTATGTTTTATGATGTTCCACTGATCCACCGTCCCATCAATTCTTATAAAAATACATGCTTCTTTAAGAATAACAAATTTTAAAGCGTTTTCAATATGGTTTATATTTTAAAAATTGAGAACAATATGAATATATAATATAATAATTGTGACAACTTCAGCAAAGGGGGATGTTTGGGCATGAATTTGAAAGCGTTACCAGCAGTAGAAGGGGATTTTCATTTAAAAAATTATGAAGAAACGTACCGGCATTTTGATTGGGCCGAGGCAGAGAAACATTTCTCCTGGCATGAGACAGGGAAACTGAATGCGGCGTATGAAGCGATTGACCGCCATGCCGAATCGTTTCGAAAAAACAAAGTAGCGCTTTATTATAAAGACGCAAACCGGGATGAAAAATACACATTTAAAGAAATGAAGGAAGAAACAAACAGGGCAGGGAATGTGCTGAAACGGTATGGAAATGTGGAAAAAGGGGACCGCGTTTTTATTTTTATGCCGAGATCACCCGAGCTATATTTTATAATGCTTGGCGCTATCAAAATTGGCGCCATCGCCGGGCCGCTGTTCGAAGCATTTATGGAGGGAGCGGTGAAAGACCGGCTTGAAAACAGCGAGGCGAAGGTAGTTGTCACGACGCCTGAGCTGCTGGAGAGAATACCGGCTGATACACTGCCTCACTTGCAGCATATATTCGTAGTCGGCGGAAAGGCTGAAAGCGGCGCAAACATCATCAATTACGATGAAGCAGCAAAACAGGAGGGCACAAGACTGGATATCGAATGGATGGACAAAAAAGACGGCTATCTGCTTCACTATACATCGGGTTCTACTGGAACGCCAAAGGGTGTGCTGCATGTCCATGAAGCGATGATTCAGCAATATCAGACAGGAAAGTGGGTCCTTGATTTAAAGGAGGAAGACATATACTGGTGCACAGCAGATCCGGGCTGGGTGACAGGTACGGTATACGGCATTTTTGCACCATGGCTGAACGGAGCGACAAATGTCATCGTCGGCGGGCGTTTCAGCCCTGAAAGCTGGTATGGAACAATTGAACAGCTTGGCGTCAACGTCTGGTACAGCGCGCCGACCGCTTTTCGAATGCTGATGGGAGCGGGAGATGAGATGGCTGCGAAATATGATCTAACCTCACTCCGGCACGTGCTCAGTGTCGGTGAGCCGTTAAACCCGGAAGTCATCAGATGGGGGCATAAGGTTTTTAACAAACGAATCCATGATACATGGTGGATGACAGAAACGGGCAGCCAGCTCATCTGCAACTATCCTTGCATGGATATCAAACCGGGTTCAATGGGTAAGCCGATTCCCGGTGTGGAGGCGGCAATCGTTGACAACCAGGGCAATGAACTTCCGCCGTACCGAATGGGCAATCTCGCCATTAAAAAGGGCTGGCCTTCCATGATGCATACCATTTGGAATAACCCTGAAAAGTACGAATCGTATTTTATGCCGGGCGGCTGGTATGTGTCCGGGGATTCTGCTTACATGGATGATGAGGGATATTTCTGGTTCCAAGGAAGAGTCGATGACGTCATTATGACCTCTGGTGAGCGCGTCGGCCCATTTGAAGTGGAAAGCAAGCTTGTCGAACATCAGGCCATTGCAGAAGCAGGCGTGATCGGTAAGCCTGATCCGGTGCGGGGAGAAATCATTAAAGCCTTTATCGCACTCAGAGAAGGATATGAGCCGTCCGATAAACTGAAAGAAGAGATTCGCCTATTTGTAAAGCAGGGTCTTGCAGCCCATGCGGCTCCGCGTGAGATTGAATTTAAAGATAAGCTTCCGAAAACCCGAAGCGGAAAGATCATGAGACGGGTGCTGAAGGCATGGGAGCTTAATCTGCCGGCAGGAGATCTGTCAACGATGGAGGATTAAAAGGCGACGTTGACACAGGATTTTATTTATGTTAAAAATGATATAGCTTCATATGAAAAGGTAAAGATTGAGACAAGTAGACTATCCTTACGTTCCAGAGAGCTGATGGCCGGTGAAAATCAGCACAGACGGATATATCGAATACACTCATGAACCGCTTTTGCAAACAAAGCCGGCCAGGCTTCCAGTAGTGAAAGAACGGACCTGATCCGTTATCAGGCAAAGTGATAAGACGAATGTTTTGCGTTCTCTTATTAGTAGGGTGGTACCGCGATAATCAATCGTCCCTTCGTGTAAACGAAGGGGCGTTTTTTATTTTAATCAAAAAGGAGCTTTATCTTATGACAAACTTACTTGAAGACTTATCCTTCCGCGGATTGATTCAGCAAATGACGGATGAAGAAGGATTAAATAAGCAGCTGAATGAAGAAAAAATCCGCCTGTACTCAGGCTTTGATCCGACAGCGGACAGCTTGCATATCGGACACTTGCTGCCTATTTTAACACTTCGCCGTTTTCAGCTTGAGGGCCATCATCCGATTGCGCTTGTGGGCGGGGCGACGGGCCTCATCGGCGATCCGAGCGGAAAAAAAGCGGAGCGTACATTAAACACTGCTGACATCGTATCCGAATGGTCCCAAAGAATCAAAAACCAGCTGTCCAGATTTCTGGATTTTGATGCAGCAGAAAACCCTGCTGTCATCGCGAACAACTTTGACTGGATCGGCAAAATGAATGTGATCGACTTCCTTCGTGATGTCGGTAAAAACTTCGGTATCAATTACATGCTGGCAAAAGACACGGTCAGCTCGAGAATTGAATCCGGCATCTCATACACGGAATTCAGCTACATGATTCTTCAATCTTATGATTTCTTAAATCTGTACAGAGAGAAAAACTGTAAGCTGCAAATTGGCGGAAGCGATCAGTGGGGCAACATTACAGCGGGCCTTGAACTGATCAGAAAATCAGAAGAAGAAGGGGCAAAAGCGTTCGGCCTTACCATTCCGCTTGTCACAAAAGCAGACGGCACGAAGTTCGGAAAAACGGAAGGCGGCGCGATCTGGCTTGATAAGGAAAAGACATCGCCGTATGAATTTTATCAATTCTGGATCAACACAGATGACCGTGACGTTGTCAAATACTTAAAATACTTTACATTCCTATCAAAAGAAGAAATTGAAGCATACGCTGAGAAAACAGAAACAGCGCCAGAAAAGCGGGAAGCGCAAAAACGCCTCGCAGAAGAAGTGACAGCGCTCGTTCATGGACGTGAGGCGCTGGAGCAAGCCATCAACATATCCCAAGCGTTGTTCAGCGGCAATATTAAAGAGCTTTCTGCCCAGGACGTAAAAGTGGGCTTTAAGGATGTCCCTTCCATGGAAGCTGACAGCAGCCAGGAGCTTTCACTTGTAGATGTATTGGTGCAATCTGCATTATCTCCTTCAAAACGCCAAGCCCGTGAAGACATTCAAAACGGAGCTGTTTACATTAACGGCGAACGCCAGACGGAAATCAATTATCTCTTATCTGCTGAAGACCGTATCGAAGGCCAATTTACTGTCCTGCGCCGCGGGAAGAAAAAATACTTTCTTTTGACGTATAAATAAAAAAAGATCCTTTGCCGATATGGGCAAAGGATCTTTTTTTGGTTTATCGCATAGGAATGACAGGAAAAGAGTATATTAGATAGGGCAAACACGACCAATCACCTCCCAAGCACCTCCAAGCACCTCCAAGCACCACCTTTTAAGAAAGGAGCGCTGACCATGAATCTTATGTGTACGATTGCAAAAGAAAGGCTCCAGCGGGATTATTGGGAGCATCAGACGCGAGATAGTGTTGGCCAGCAAGAGGCACCAGACGAAACAGACGATAAAAAAACCCCGACCGCATAGCGGCAGGGGTTTTTAAAACGATTAACGAGAGTAGAACTCAACGATAAGCGCTTCGTTAATTTCCGGAGCAAGTTCAGAACGCTCAGGAAGACGAGTGAATGTACCTTCAAGCTTTTCAGCGTCGAAAGTAAGGTATTCAGGAACGAAGTTGTTCACTTCTACAGATTCTTTGATGATAGAAAGGTTACTTGATTTTTCGCGAACACCGATTGTTTGACCAGGTTTTACTTGGTAAGACGGGATATCAACGCGGCTTCCGTCAACAAGAATATGACCATGGTTAACCAATTGGCGAGCTTGACGGCGAGTACGTGCTAAACCTAGCTTGTACACAACGTTATCAAGACGAGAATCTAAAAGAATCATGAAGTTTTCGCCGTGTTTACCAGTTAGTTTAGCAGCTTTGTCAAATAAAGTGCGGAATTGGCGTTCGTTTACACCGTACATGTGACGAAGCTTTTGCTTTTCTTGCAATTGCAAACCGTATTCTGATAATTTTTTACGTTGTCCTGGACCGTGTGGACCTGGAGCGTAAGGGCGTTTTTCTAATTCTTTTCCTGTACCGCTAAGAGAGATTCCTAGACGGCGGGACAGTTTCCAAGATGGACCTGTATAGCGAGCCATAATGTGACTCCTCCTTTGGTTTTATTTTTGTGGAAAATAAAAACCGTCTGCTCTATTCGACCATGTACATTTTGTTTTCATGTATCCTCGCTCCAGCAGCAGAGAGTTACACGATACACCTTATGAATAAGGAACAAAATGAAAACATAGAAGCTGAACAAAAAGGCTGCAATATTTCACACAAAGGTCATTATATAATTTATTTGATTTGAAGTCAACCATTCCTTCATTATTGCTTCGCCGTTTATGATATAATAAACAAAAATTAGTGGTAAACTTTCAGGTGATAAAAACATGGTAGAACAAACAAAAGAACAATTATCCGCCTTTCATTATCATATGCTCGATTTCTTATTAACCAAATCTGAAAAAGTCACTTTCACCGACTCTTTCATATGGCTGACTTCGGCTATTCAAACTTATTTTTCATCCCTATGTGTTTCGCTTACACCGACACCATCCGTCGGTTCTGCTTCAAAACAGGCGGATGATGAAGTTCGATTTTCCGCTTCGAAAATAAACGCCTCATCTTACCTGATTGAGGACACCGGCGGCAGGCGCTATCATCTGACATGCAGGCAGGAGGTAGAGATACCTGAAGGGCTTCCCGACTTGGTTTCATCATTTTTAAACCAGTCAATGAAACAGGAAAAACTCTATATCAAAACGATCTATCAAAAAAAGATATACAAAATGACAGAGCTGTTCCATTCACTGCTTGATCAGACAGAAGTGCTGAAGCAGCTTTTAGAAAGCTTAACCGGCACGTTTTCTATGTTTGAGTTTTCTCTATATATATCGCACGATCAAGATCAATGTTTAGGTGTTCCTGCAAAAGAGCTTTATATGGAAGGGGAAAAATCCGATTCCTTTGCTCTCAAAGTGTATTTATCCGGGGATATTTTGCGGAAAAATGAATCTGCCGCTTATATTCCGATCAAAGGACAGCAGGGAACGTACGGGGTGTTGAAGGCTGAAGGAACGGGCGGCAGTTTTCTTAATGACGCCTATCTTGATGAAATGTCGCTGATAGCAAACGCGGCGGGAAAAGCGTTTGAAAACGCTCAGCTCTATGAGCAATCCAAAGCAAGCATCGCAAATTTGGAATTGATTAATGAAACGTCACGCCGCCTGAATCAGCGGCTGACACTGGCCGATACGATGAATGACCTGGCTGTGAGAATGGCAGAATCGTTTCAGGCGGAAGAAGTGGGTTTTTTTCATATAGACCATTTTGAAAACCTGACATTGCTCCCCGGCAGCACAGCGTTTTTTAAGGAAGCGAAGCCGTCTGAATTTTTTAATGAAATGAAAGAAAAGCTGTATGAAGGGGAAATAGGAGTTTTCATCGGAAATGGCCAGTCTGTTTTCGGAAAGGCCGGCTACGGCTCGCTGATGGCTGTTCCGATGATTGAGAATGACAGGCTTTTAGGTTTCGCGGTTTTATTGAAAGAGGAAATGTACGCTTTTACATTTGAAATGTACAAGCTGTTTCAGGCGCTGATTCGGCACGCAACTCTGGCTGTAACCAACTCAATGCTCCGCGACCGCCTTGAGCATCTCGTCAAAACAGATCAGCTGACTGAGCTGTATTCGAGGGTGTATTTAGATGAAAAAATTCAATACAGTATGAAGATCCACCAAAAGGGTGTTTTTATACTTGTTGATATTGATAATTTCAAGAATGTAAATGATACGTACGGTCATCAGACTGGGGACGAGATTTTAATTCAAGTCGCTTCGGTTATTAAAAGCAACATCCGAAAGCATGATGTCGGCGCCCGCTGGGGAGGCGAGGAGCTGGCGATTTATTTGCCGAATGTGACGGTTGCGGTGGGGAAACGGATTACTGAGAGACTGGTTTATGCAGTCAGAAAAAACACGAAACCCGAGGTGACCATTTCATGCGGTATCTCCTGCTGGACGGCAAAAACAAGAAAGTCACTGAAAGAGCTTGTGCATGAGGCTGATGAAGCCCTCTACAGCGCGAAACGAAACGGAAAAAACCGCTTGATGATACACGAATCAATAAAATAACAAAAGCCCAAAACACTATGAGTTTTGGGCCTTTATATTACTGTGCTAACGCTTTTTCAAGCTTTTCGGCAAACTGTGATAAATACTTTTCGTCGATTTCGTCGAAACGGTTTTTCACTGGGCTGTCGATGTCCAAGACGCCGACAACTTTTCCGCCTACATGAATCGGAAGCACAATTTCTGATTGAGACGCTGCATCGCAGGCGATATGTCCCGGAAACGCGTTTACATCCTCTATACGCTCCACTTTTCCGTTTGCATAGGCTGTGCCGCAAACGCCTCTGCCGAAAGGAATCCGAACACATGCCGGCAGACCTTGGAACGGTCCTAACACAAGCTGTCCATCCTCTTCTTTGGCAAAATAGAAACCCGCCCAGTTGACTTCAGGCAGCGAATGATACAGGAGCGCTGAGGCATTCGCATAGTTTGCGATTTGATCTGTTTCGTCTTCGGTCATGGCTTCGAGCTGTTTTAGCAGAAGCTGATAGTCTTTTTCTTTATCTCCAGATTGTTTTTCGACATGGAACATGGAAAACCCTCACTTTTTCTATAATATAAAACAAAGTTCCGGCTTTTCTGCCGGCATTTGTCGATAAGTTCTTACAGGAACAGCGGCCTTCTGCTTGAATTGTATCAAGAGGAAGGAGTGAGCCGAATGAAAGTAAGCACCAAAGACAAAATTATTGAATCTGCTGTCATGCTCTTTAACCAAAAAGGATTTTCTGGCACGTCTGTCCGTGAAATCGCAAAGTCAGCTGATGTAAATGTTGCGCACATCTCCTACTATTTTAAAGGCAAGGGAGGTTTGATGGAACACTTAGTTTCAGAGTTTTACGAAGGCTACAGTAAAACGCTTGAAACAGCGGCAGGCAATATCTCTTCTCAAAGCACGCAAGAACAGCTTCTTCAATTGGTTTTCGATATTTTATCCTATCAGCACAATCATCGTCAATTAACTCGTTTTGTCTATCGGGAAGTCACGATTGACTCCACGTTAATCAGAGAAATTATGTCGACATATCTAATGAAGGAAAAGTATATCTTCCAGCTGATCATTGAGGAAGGAGAAAAACAGCGTGAACATTTAACGCTGCCGCTGCCCCATTTTATTCTCCAATTAAAATCTCTCTTGATGATGCCCTATCTCCAGCCTCAATATATTTCAGAAGTGCTCTACATGCAGCCGCACGAGCCGTACTTTTATAAAATGTATTTTGAAGAAATCAAGATTTGGATCAGAAGCGTCTTCCGGACAGGGGACGTGGCGCTTATCAATTAGCCTGCTCCGCAAACGCCTCATATGCGTATCCGACATCTCCCGCTTGATGGGCATCAGACCCGAACACAAGCGGGATCTTCTTTTGCTTCGCTTCATTCATCATCCAATCCTCAAGATAAATGCCTCCTGCGTACGTTTTTCTTAAGCCGGAAGTATTGAAGTCGAGCTCCATTCCGTTTTCTGCAATGGCATCCAGACACTGAAAAACGATTCCGCGAATATGTTCAGACATGCTGTACGGAAACAGCTTGATGAATTTTTGGACGAGTGTGATGTGACCGACTCTTTTTGGCTTATAGCTGCCAAGAGATGATACAATGGAGGAATAGATGCTGCGGTAATACCGCTCGTATACAGCTTCGATGCTTCCGCAGGCTGAAATCAGCTCTTTAAAGGTATGCTCATCATAATCAAGGCACAGATAGGAAGAACCTGCGCGCAAAAAATGAACGGATATGATGCTGTCATCTAAATATGGCCCGTATGTGTCCAGTAATAATTTAATTTCATCTTCAAATTCAGCAATATAATCGACCTCAAGCCCCGTATGTATGGCAAGCTGCCCGCGATATTCTTTTTTTAATCCGGAAATGTCATCGATGTAGCGTTCCAAAGAGGCTTGCGCCATCGCGCTGTCTTTCTGCGGCGTCGGATCAGTAAAAGAGGGCGGCAATGGGGCGTGTTCGGTAAAAGTAATCGATTCAAAGCCTTTTTTTAAGGCTTCTTCTGCATATTGTCTGAGTGTGTTGTTTGAGCCGTGAGGGCAAAATGGTGTGTGAATATGCCCGTCTCGCTTTTGCATTGGCGTCACCCCGTGAAAAAATAGTCAAATCCTGCCGATTTTGCACAAAAAGTTTTTGAATTCTGGTCAAAAAATGTTGGTTACATGGTATCATAATAACAATGAAAACGACAGTTTTTCTCAATACATATCCTGAAATCTTTCTGAATAAATAAAACACCCTGACAGATTAAGGTTAACAGCAAGGGGGCTCATTATGGAGTTTGTCATTGGATTATTAATTGTACTGCTTGCCCTGTTTGCGGCAGGCTACTTTTTCAGGAAAAAAATCTACGCTGATATTGACCGGCTGGAATCGTGGAAGATTGAAATTCTGAACCGGTCGATTGTGGAAGAAATGTCCAAAATTAAACATTTAAAAATGACGGGTCAGACAGAAGAGTTCTTTGAAAAGTGGCGTGAAGAATGGGATGAGATTGTCACAGCTCACATGCCGAAAGTTGAAGAGCTCCTTTATGATGCTGAGGAAAATGCAGACAAATACCGATTTAAAAAGGCCAATCAAGTGCTCGTTCATATCGACGACCTGCTGACCGCGGCGGAATCAAACATTGAAAAGATTCTGCGGGAAATCAGCGACCTTGTCACAAGTGAGGAAAAGAGCCGCGAAGAGATTGAACAGGTGAGAGAGCGCTATTCAAAATCGCGAAAAAACCTGTTGGCTTACAGCCACCTTTACGGGGAGCTTTATGACAGTCTTGAAAAGGATCTTGACGAAATTTGGAGCGGAATCAAACAATATGAAGAAGAAACAGAAGGCGGAAACTATATTACCGCACGAAAAGTGCTGCTTGAGCAGGACCGCAATCTTGAACGGCTTCAGTCATATATAGATGACGTGCCGAAGCTGCTGGCTGACTGCAAGCAGACGGTACCCGGCCAGATTGCAAAGCTCAAGGACGGCTATCGCGAAATGAAAGAGAAAGGGTATAAGCTTGAGCATATCCAGCTTGATAAGGAATTAGAAAATCTGTCAAATCAGTTGAAACGGGCGGAGCATGTCTTGATGACTGAGCTGGATATCGATGAAGCGTCCGCGATCCTGCAGCTCATAGACGAAAATATTCAATCTGTGTACCAGCAGTTGGAAGGTGAAGTCGATGCCGGCCAATCTGTGCTAAGCAAAATGCCTGAATTGATCATTGCTTATGACAAGCTGAAAGAGGATGAAGAGCATACAAAGGCGGAAACTGAGCTGGTGAAGGAAAGCTACAGACTGACAGCCGGCGAGCTCGGCAAACAGCAGGCTTTTGAAAAGCGCCTTGATGAAATTGGCAAGCTGCTCTCCTCGGTTAAAGATAAGCTCGATGCAGAGCATGTCGCCTACTCACTCTTAGTAGAAGAAGTTGCTTCAATAGAGAAGCAGATTGAAGAAGTGAAAAAAGAGCATGCTGAATACCGTGAAAAGCTGCAAGCGCTGAGAAAAGAAGAGCTTCAAGCGAGAGAGACGCTCAGCAATTTGAAAAAAACAATTTCTGAGACAGCAAGACTGCTGAAGACAAGCAATATTCCAGGCATTCCGAGTCATATTCAAGAAATGCTGGAAAACGCGCATCATCACATTCAAGAAACAGTCAACCAACTAAACGATCTTCCATTAAATATGGAAGAAGCCGGAGCCCATTTGAAGCAAGCAGAAGAGATCGTCAACAGGGCAAGCCGGGAATCAGAGGAACTTGTCGAGCAGGTCATCCTCATTGAAAAAATCATTCAGTTTGGAAACCGGTTCAGAAGCCAGAATCATATTTTATCTGAACAGCTGAAAGAAGCGGAAAGACGTTTTTATGAATTTGATTACAGTGAAGCGTATGAAATTGCAGCATCCACGGTTGAAAAAGCGGCTCCGGGTGCTGTTCAAAAAATAGAATCACAAAAGACTAAAGAGCATCAATATCAATAAAGTGTATACAAAAGGCCGAAGCATAAGTGCTTGGCCTTTTGTATGTATTGAGAATATAAAAAAGCCTTTTTGGATTTAGATCCAAAAAGGCTTTTCGTTTTCACTAGTTGATATCAGCTGGTTTTTTATTCGAACTGATAAGAGAAATCAGATAACCGGCAATGCCTCCAATGATAGCAGGGATGACCCAGCCGAATCCTAAGCTGTAAAGCGGTAGCGTATTGCTGAGAACTTTATTTAAAGAACCAAGCGGAATGCTTGCGGCATTCAGGCCGTCGATAATACTGAAAATACCAGTGGCGATTAAACAAAGAATATATACTTCACGTCTGCCTTTAAATAATTTTTCAATAAACGAAAGCAAAATGATAACAATTGCTAATGGATAAATAGCTGATAAAATAGGAACTGAGAATAAAATGATATTTGACAGCCCAAAGTTAGAAATAATAAAGCTGAACACAGTGACAATCGTTACAACGGTTTTATAAGATAAAGAAGGAATCAGCTTTGAGAAATAATTTCCGCATGAAGAGACAAGGCCGATGCTTGTTGTCAAGCACGCGAATAGGATAGCGACACCTAAAATGATATTTCCCAAAGACCCGAACAAGTGCTGCGATGATGCTGATAAAATTTTGCTTCCCGCACCAAGCAGACCGATAGATTCTGTGCTTGTTGCCCCTAAATATGCGAGTGAAACGTAAACAAGACCGAGTCCTGCTGCTGCAACAAGTCCCGCTTTAATACATACGGAAGCAACTGATTTACGATTGGTGATGCCTCTGTCCTTAACGGCATTAACAACGACAATTCCAAACACGATAGAAGCAAGTGCATCCATTGTTTTATAGCCTTCTAAAAATCCTTTAAACAATGATCCGGAAACATACGCTTCATGCGGTGACTGAATGCCCCCCATCGGCGTCACGATGCTTTTGATGACTACAATTGCGATAACAGCAAGTAAAATAGGTGTTAATACCTTGCCGATCCGGTCAACAAGCTTTGTAGGGTTTAAAGCTAGATAGTACGTAATAGCAAAGAAAATGAGCGTAAACAGAAGAAGTGTGAGCCATGACGGCATGCCGTCTACAAAAGGTACAGCCGCAATTTCATAAGAAACAGTGCCTGTTCGCGGAATCGCAAAAAGCGGTCCGATTGTTAAATAAAGAACAACTGTAAAAATAGTTCCAAAGACCGGATGTGCTTTATCAGCAAGGCCTTTGGCATCCGTACCTGTTAATGCAACAGCGACAACACCTAAAAGCGGCAGACCGACACCCGTCACGAGAAATCCTGCCATCGCTTTCCAAACATTTTCGCCGGCCGCTTGTCCAAGTTCCGGCGGAAATATCATATTTCCTGCGCCAAAGAACAAAGCGAAGAGCATAAGCCCGATGGCGATCGTTTCCTTGGCTGATAGTGTTGATTTCATAACGTATAAATCCTCCTAATTTCACTATGGTAGAATATTCTGTCAATTAATTGTCAGATAATATGACGAAAGTAACAAATTTAATTATAGGTGAATGTATGAAGAAGTCAATAGTAATTTTATTTACTTTTTCAGCACTAATTTGTTATGGTAACATATAAAATTAGTTTTGTATCGCTTTCATATTAAAGGAGTAAAAAGATGTTATATTTAGACAATAGTTCAACGACTAAACCTTACGATGAAGTCTTGAATACATATGAACAAACAAGCAGACGATATTTTGGAAATCCTTCATCTTTGCACCGGTATGGAGCTGAAACGGAACAGCTGCTTCAGGCAGCTAAACATCAGATAAAAAGGGCCTTAGGTCTAAAGAATTATGATATTGTATTTGCGTCAGGCGCTACAGAAGCTAATAATTTGGCTTTAAAAGGAGCCGCTTTGTCAAAAATAAAAGCAGGCAAACATATCATTGCCACTTCTATCGAGCATCCGTCTGTGGCGGAATCGTTAGAACAGCTGACAGAGTTATTCGGGTTTGACGTCACTTATCTTTCGGTGAATGAAGACGGATTTGTTTCAATTGAAGAACTGAAACAAGCCATCCGCCCGGATACCGTGCTTGTCAGCATGATGCATGTGAACAATGAAGTCGGTTCCGTGCAGCCGATTGAAGAGGCGGGGGAAGTGCTGAAAGAGCACCCGAACATTTTGTTCCACGTCGATTATGTGCAGGGCATCTATAAAGTGCCTTTGGCCATTGAAAAGGCCGGCATTGATCTTTGTTCGATTTCCGGGCATAAATTTCACGGCCTGAAGGGGACAGGCGCGCTTATCGTAAAAGAAGGAACACGCCTTATTCCGCTGATAACGGGTGGCTCTCAGCAAAAAGGCATTCGGGCCGGGACGGAACATATTGCGGGTGCGGTTTCGCTTGCCAAAGCCATTAATCTTGCGGCTGCCGATTTTGAAACGAGGCTTGGCACGATGACTGCCGCAAAAGAATGGTTTATGAAAAAGCTGAGTGAAACTGAAGGCGTCGTTGTCAACACGCCGCAAATAGATAGTGCGCCGCACATTATTAATTTCTCGGTTCCTGGGATTAAAGCAGAGGTGCTTTTACACATGCTCGAAGAACAGGATATATTCGTCTCAACAACATCGGCCTGCTCAGCAAAAGAACATAAGCCCAGCAAAGTTCTCTTACAGATGGGCAAGGGAGAGCAAATTGCCGGAAGCAGCATCAGAATCAGCTTAAACTACAGCCAGACAAGCGATGTGGCAGAACCGTTTATGAACGCGCTTCGTCCCGGCATCAAAAAATTAAAGAAAATGATGAGGTAGAACATGAATTACGATCATATATTAATTCGTTTTGGGGAAATATCAACCAAAGGCAAAAACAGAAAAAGTTTTATTGCGCGTTTAAAGCAAAACGTCAGACTCGTTTTGAAAGACTATCCGAACTTAAAATACTTTTCCAATCGTGACCGCATGACGATTACATTAAATGGAGAAGATCCGGAGGCTCTTTTTCCTCTTTTAAAGCAGGTGTTTGGCATTCAAAGCTTCAGCCTGGCGATTAAGTGTGACAGCCGCCTTGATGATATTAAGGCAACTGCTCTCCATGCTATTAAGAATCAGTATCAGCCTGGTGATACGTTTAAAGTCGCGACGAAGAGAGCGTATAAACAATTTGAGTTAGATACAAACCAAATGAACGCTGAAATCGGCGGCCATATTTTGAGAAATACAGAAGGATTGACGGTCGATGTCCGCAACCCTGACATCCCGCTCAGAATCGAAATCAGGGAGGAAGCGACCTTTTTGACGATTCGCGATGAAAAAGGTGCAGGCGGCCTGCCAGTCGGTTCAGCAGGCAAAGCAATGCTCATGCTTTCCGGCGGTTTTGACAGCCCTGTGGCCGGTTTTTATGCGATGAAACGGGGACTGTCGGTAGAAGCTGTTCATTTCTTCAGCCCGCCATACACAAGCGAGCGCGCAAAACAAAAGGTAATGGATCTGGCAAAATGCCTGTCCCGCTTTGGGGGAAGCATGACGCTTCATATCGTTCCGTTTACAAAAACGCAAGAGCTCATCCAAAAACAAATTCCTGAGAACTACACAATGACGGCAACCCGCCGCCTCATGCTTCAAATTGCCGACAGAATCCGAGAAAAGAGAAACGGACTTGCCATCATTACAGGAGAAAGCCTCGGTCAGGTAGCGAGCCAAACGCTTGAAAGCATGTATGCGATAAACGCGGTGACGTCAACACCGATTTTGCGTCCGTTGATCGGCATGGATAAAACAGACATCATCGAAAAGTCACGGGAAATCGGCACATATGAGACAAGCATTCAGCCGTTTGAAGACTGCTGCACGATCTTTACGCCGCCAAGCCCGAAAACACGTCCTAAAAAAGAAAAAATTGAACACTATGAAAGCTTTGTTGATTTTGAGCCGTATATCCAAGAAGCTGTTGAAAACATTGAGACAATGACGCTGTATAGCGAACAAGAAGCAAACGATAAATTCGCGGAACTCTTTTAACCAGCCGAAGCTTCTGTCTGTAATTACCAAAGTTTTTCTGTATGAAGCCATGTGTTTTAACACATTCTATACTCACAAGGAGGTGAGACACATGGCACAAAACAGTCAAAACGGTAACAGCAGTAACCAACTCCTAGTACCAGGAGCTGCTCAAGCCATCGACCAAATGAAATTAGAAATCGCTTCTGAATTCGGTGTAAACCTTGGAGCAGACACAACTTCTCGCGCTAACGGTTCTGTTGGAGGAGAGATCACAAAACGTCTTGTTTCTTTTGCTCAACAAAACATGGGCGGAGGACAATTCTAATTTACAATTTCACATAATGGCTTAGGAGTGGGGTTTTCCCCCACTCTTTTTCGTTTTTATATATAAAAAAGGACCATCCGACCTATAAAAACATATGTTTATCGAGCTGGTTTTTAGGCAAATCCTTACGGGAAGAGCCTGTATTTATGTATAATGGGAGGAGAAAGTGAGGAGTTGTTCGTGTTAAAACGAGAAGATTTAATTGCCCCTATGCAATATAATTTAGTGAATGAGATTGAAAAATTCAGTGCCGCTGGACAAAAAACCGCTCTTCTATGGGAGGATGAGTCTGGCAAGCAAGAATCTTGGTCATATGAAAAGCTGATGGAAGAAACAAATAAAATCGGAGCGGCTTTGGCTGATCTTGGATTTAAAAAAGGCGACAAGCTGATTGTAATGGTTCCGCGGGTGCTTGAAGCATATGCGGTTTATCTGGCTATCCTGAAATCAGGCATGGTTGTCATTCCGTGCTCCGAAATGCTTCGTGCGAAAGATCTTGAATACCGAATTGAACATGCAGAAGTGAAAGGCGCTATTGTCTATTCTGCGTTTATCGGCGCCTTCCGTGATGTCAGTACTGCTGACAAACTGATTAAGCTGTCTATTGGCGAAAACGATGCCGGCTGGAAGAATCTCTTATCGATTGAAGCGGACGGAAGCCGATTCCAAACAGCTGACACAACAAGAGAAGATATGGCCTTCTTATCTTACACCTCCGGAACAACAGGTCAGCCTAAAGGTGTTGTACATACGCACGGTTGGGCATTTGCTCATTTAAAAACATCGGCCGGCGCTTGGCTTGATATTTCTGAAAAGGATACTGTCTGGGCAACTGCTGCACCAGGCTGGCAAAAGTGGGTATGGAGCCCGTTTTTAGCTGTGCTAGGCAGCGGAGCAACGGGTTTTGTGTACCAAGGCAGATTCAAAGCAGAAACATATCTAGAACTTTTAAGCCGCTACAAAATCAATGTCTTCTGCTGTACGCCGACGGAATACCGCTTAATGGCGAAGGTTGAAGGCTTGGACCGCTATGATCTTTCCGCCCTGCACAGTGCCGTTTCCGCAGGCGAACCGCTTAACCGTGAAGTCATTGATGTTTTTCAAAAGCACTTCGGCATTAAGGTGCGGGACGGATATGGCCAAACAGAAAGCACGCTTTTAGTCGGTGTCTTAAAAGACATGGATATTAAACCAGGAAGCATGGGAAAACCGACACCGGGAAATCAGGTGGAGATCATTAATGAAGCCGGTGAAATCTGTAAAACTGGTGAGGTTGGCGATATCGCTGTCCACCTCAGCACGCCGGCGCTCTTTAAAGAATATTACAAAGACCCGGAAAGAATGAAAACACAAATTCGCGGCGATTATTTCCTAACAGGAGACAGAGCAAAAAAAGATGAAGAAGGTTACTTTTGGTTTGAAAGCCGAAACGACGATATCATTATCAGCTCCGGCTACACGATCGGGCCCTTTGAAGTGGAAGACGCGCTCGTTAAGCACCCCGAAGTAAAAGAATGTGCTGTTGTCGCAAGCCCTGATGAAATCAGAGGTTCCATCGTTAAGGCGTATGTTGTCCTGCAGGATCACGAAAAACGCAGTGATGAGCTTGTCAAAGTCCTGCAAAATCATGTGAAGACCATTACCGCTCCGTACAAATATCCTAGAGAAATTGAATTTGTGGAAAGCCTGCCGAAAACGGCTTCTGCAAAAATCAGACGAGTGGAATTAAGAAAACGTGAAGAACAGCTCAAAGCTAATAAAAAGGCGTAAAGAAAGAGAGTGGACGTGAAGTGAAGGCGATATGGCACGGCGGTTTCATTTATACGATGCTCGAAGAAGGCGATCGGACAGAGGCGGTTTATGTTGAGGATGGTGTCATAAAAGGCACCGGCAGCCATGAGCGTCTGAAGAAAAAATACGGGTCCCCGGACACAGAAGAAATCAGCCTGAACGGGGCAGTGATGTTTCCCGGATTTGTCGACAGCCATTTACACTTGATCGGCCACGGCGAGAAACAGCTTCAGCTCGATCTGTCTGCGCTGACGTCGAAAGAAGCTGTTTTACAGGCTGTCAAGGAAAGAGAGCGTCAGTATCCTGAAGGCGATTGGCTCATTGGAGAAGGCTGGAATGAAAATCAATTTGAGACACCGGACTATTTGACCAAGCATGATCTTGATCGTTTATTTCCAGACAGGCCCGTCTTGCTTAAGCGGGTATGCCGGCATGCAATAACTGTTAATTCTGCGGCTCTTCAAGCGGCAGGGATTTCAAGAAACACTTCTGACCCTGACGGCGGAGTCATCGTAAAAGATGAAAATGGAGAGCCGACCGGGCTTCTGTTTGATAAGGCGCAGGATCTGATTCTAAAGGCTGTCCCGCCAGTCTCCCAGCACTATGTTGATGAGGCGCTCACAGCTGCGATAGAGGATTGCTGGTCAAAAGGCCTGACGGGCGGACATTCGGAAGACTTGTCCTATTATGGTGATGTTTCGGTGCCGATGAAAGCTTATGAGAAAACTGCCGCTAGCGGAAAGTATCCGTTTCGCTGTCATTTGCTCGTTCATCATGAAGCGGTCGATCGATGGGAGCAGCTGGAGAAGCCGTCGGGCCCGTATGTGGAATTCGGTGCCATGAAAATATTTGCTGACGGGGCGCTTGGCGGGAGAACGGCTTTATTGAAAGAACCATATCACGACGATCCATCCACTAATGGTGTTCAGGTTCATGATGATGAAACCCTTGGCCGGCTTATTCGAAAAGCGAGAGAAAAAGGCATGGAGGTTGCCGTTCATGCGATCGGCGATCTTGCGTTTGAAAAAGTGCTGAACGCAATTGAAAAGCAACCGCCCCGAAACGGCCGGCATGATCGGCTGATTCATGCTCAAGTGCTCAATGACGAATTAATTGAAAAAGCGGCACGCATGCCGATCGCACTTGATATTCAGCCTCATTTCGTCACCAGTGATTTTCCTTGGGTCATTGACCGTCTCGGAAAAGGCAGGATGAAAACTGCCTTTGCATGGAAAACGCTGATGTCCAAAGGCATTTTATGCGCGGGCGGCTCAGACGCCCCGATTGAGCCTGCTGACCCGCTTCTTGGCATCCAGTCCGCGGTGCTCCGAAAAAGCACCCGTGAACAGAACGGGCCAAGCTATAATGAAAGCGAATGTTTAACGGTGTATGAAGCGATTAAGCTCTATACAGAAGGAAGCGCCGGGATCATTTATAAAGACAATTCACGCGGAAAAATTGCCGAGGGCTATGACGCGGATTTTACGGTTCTCAGCGATGATCCATTTGCAATTGATCCTGCACAGCTTCATCTTCTGGACATTAAAAAAACCGTGATCAACGGCCAGATTGTATATGAGAAGTCATAAAAGGACAGGCGGGCAGCCTGTCCTTTTCATTTTCTATAAAAAAGTACGCTTCACTTTCTCCCAAAATGAATTGTCCTTTAGTTTGACTGTTTTGATTTTTTTGTCAGACAGTTTGATTTCGATCGTTTTCACGTTTCTCGTACTGAGTGCTTCATTGTCCAAACCGATGATCGGGTGCTCATTGCCGTCTTGCATTACACGAAGGGTCAGCTTTCGGTCAGAGCTGAGGACAAATGGCGAGCCGAGTGTCCGATAGGTGTTATTGTTAAGGGATGCAAGCTCAGATACCTGTATGCACGGAAGCAGCGGGTCAACAACTGCTCCTGCGACAGACTTGTTATATGCGGTGCTGCCTGTCGGCGTTGAGATGATCATACCGTCTCCTCTAAACGTTTCAAAGTGCAGATCATCAATCAACACGTCCATCACAAAGGTTTTAATAATGCTTGAACGGATGGAAACCTCGTTTAAGCAGTGAAAAGGGCTGGCGTTATCCACTGTCACTTCAATCAGCGGATATTTTCTGACTTCTATTTGTTCAAACGTCATTGCATCGACCATTTTTCCATGATCATCACTATGAAAGTCGCAATATAAATGAGCTTTCCCCTTTTTGGTAATGCCGACGTACAAGCAATCGTCACGGAAATTCGTTTTTCTGACTGCTTGCAAAAATGTGCCGTCCCCGCCAATGCTTGCGATAATATTGGCGTCTGAAGGCTGATTCACAACCGTAAATCCATGCTCTTCAGCCAATTGTGTTAACATGCTGGTTTGTTCGTTTGTTTTCTGGTCCTGTTTGTGAAAAAAATAAACATTACGGCGTTGATCGGTCATATCCCATTTCCCCTTTAGCTGTCATATTTAAGTTTTTCTGTCATTTAGTATTTGTGATAAAATACCTTTGGCCATAAGTGTACCACGTTTGGCGGCAGCCCGTTAAGCCAGAGCTTTCTCATTGATTGAAACATTTTTGATATTGAATCGTATTATGAGAGAGTTTGGGAAAAAGGAGGAGAAAAAAATGAATGCAAAAAGATGGATCGCATTAGTGATTGCCCTGGGGATTTTCGGCGTTTCCATCATCGTCAGTATCTCAATGAGTTTCTTTGAAAGCGTCAAAAGCGCTCAAACGGATCTCTCATCACTGACGGATGAATCGCAGGAAAAGACGCTGGAAAACGGCAGTCTCTCAAGTAAAATTGCCGTATTGGAGGTCAGCGGCACCATTCAGGATAATGGGGATTCAAGCAGTCTGCTCGGATCAGGCGGATATAACCACAGAACGTTCTTAAAAAACCTTGAGCGTGCAAAAGAAGACAAGACAGTTAAAGGCATCGTTCTGAAAGTGAATTCTCCGGGCGGCGGAGTATATGAAAGTGCTGAAATACATAAGAAGCTGGAAGAGATCAAGAAAGAAACAAAAAAACCGATTTACGTGTCAATGGGATCGATGGCAGCATCCGGCGGCTATTACATCTCGACGGCGGCTGATAAGATTTTTGCGACCCCGGAAACCTTAACTGGGTCACTCGGCGTCATTATGGAAAGTGTTAATTATTCTAAGCTTTCTGATAAGCTCGGAATTTCTTTTGAAACGATTAAGAGCGGGGCCCATAAGGATATTATGTCTCCTTCCCGTGAGATGACGAAAGAAGAAAAGAACATCATGCAATCTATGGTTGATCATTCTTATGAAGGATTTGTTGATGTCATTTCTGAAGGCCGCGGCATGTCGAAAGCGGAGGTAAAGAAAATTGCGGACGGACGTGTGTATGACGGACGGCAGGCGAAAAAACTGAAGCTCGTTGATGAACTTGGTTTTTATGACGATACCATTTCAGCGATGAAAAAGGATCATAAGGATTTAAAAAACGCCTCTGTCATTTCTTACGAGGAAAGCTTAGGATTAGGCTCGCTGTTTTCCATGGGCGCCAACAAAATGTTTAAGAGTGAAATCGATTTTCTTAATATGAGAGAAATTCTTTCACAATCCGGTTCGCCGAGAATGATGTATCTCTATGCGAAGTAGGAGGGATCAATAATGGATGTGACATATGAAGAGTTTGAGCGCAATGACATCAAAGGCCCGCAAGAAGCGGAGCAGCTGACACATGCTTATGCGGGCTTTTGGGTTCGTTTCTGGGCTTTCCTGCTTGATTGGCTCGTTGTATGGGGATTAAACCATTTACTTGTTTCTCCCCTCTTTACCGTATTGGATCTGCCGAAAACATCCGGCATGTTTACCTTCTCGGCCTACAGTGTGACTACGCTTGTAGTGTTTCTTGCCTATTTTGCCCTGCTGACAAAGTTCTTCAGGCAGACGCTTGGAAAAATGGTGTTCGGCCTCAAAGTGGTTTCTGTGAAACCGGACCATAAGCTGACATGGAGTACAGTGATTTTTCGTGAAGTAGTCGGACGGTATATTGATAAGATTTGGATTTTATATATCGTCGTTGCTTTTTCACCTACAAAACAGGGGATTCATGACTACATCGCGGACACGACTGTGGTGCATGAAAAACTATATCGCAAATAACCGATAAACCCGGACCTCGTCCGGGTTTATTTTTTTCTGGATTGGCGATAATGCTCCTAGAGGAAGTGAAGAATATGGTATATGTGCTGACAGCCATTCTTATTCTTATAGGTATCGTGCTGCTTCTCAGAATGAAAGTACATGTTGCGGTCGAGTATCTTCATGCCGAGGATAACGACAAACTGACCTTGAAGATTACGACGCTGTTTGGCCTGATCCGGGTCAAAAAATCAATCCCGGCCATTAAGGTGAACAAAGCTGACGGAACAGTTGACATCAAACAAAAATCAAAATCCAAAGTGAAAGAAAGCAGCGGCAAGCAAAAAATCACATTTGATGATGTGCAGCAAAGTATCCATAAAATCGAAATGCTTCTGCACCAGGTCAAAAATTTACGGAAAATCAACGCGACTTTTTTGGCGCATTTACATATCACAAAACTCGAATGGGTTACAATCGTGGGAATTCATGACGCAGCAGTAACAGGCGTGTTAACAGGTGCTGTATGGGGTGTGAAAGGCGGTATCGCTGCGATGCTGTATGAGCATCTGGATTTTGTGGAGAAACCCGTCTATGAAGTGATCCCGTCGTTTCAAGTCCCTGTCTCCAAGACCCATTTTCAGTGTATATTCTTTTTTCGCTTTGGACATGCTATGCTTGCAGCTTTCAAATTCGTCAAATACGGACGGGAGTTATCCGCATTAAAGAAGAATCCGTCGTCTCGAATGACTTCAAAGAATGATTCATCAGTTTAAGGAGGAAGCGTATATGGCAGACCATCCCATTCAAGGTTTAATGAAAACCGCAATGGAAAACTTGAAGGAAATGATTGATGTTAACACCATCATCGGAGACCCGGTGGAAACGCCGGATGGAAGCGTGATTTTAACGGTCTCTAAAGTTGGATTCGGATTCGCTGCAGGCGGAAGTGAGTTTGGCGGTAAGCCGGCAGAAAAGAAATCCGGAGACGATGAGACAAGAGAACAAAAACTCCCTTTCGGAGGCGGAAGCGGAGGCGGTGTGTCCATTACACCGATCGCGTTTTTAATTGTCGGATCGACCGGCATCAGAATGCTTCATTTAGATGAAAACACTCATTTGATCGAGAAAATTTTAGACGCAGCTCCTCAAACACTAGAGCGCATCCAGCAAATGTTTAAGAAAAACAACAAGAACCAAGGCCAAAACCAAAACCAAAACCAAAACCCAAATCAAATGAACAATATGAACAATATGAATTATTAAAGAAGGGTTAACTGCGGCCGCCGCAGTTAACTTTTTTTTGGCATAAACTTTGCAGTTTGCAGGAAACTTTACTATGATAGAGACATACATACAAAAGGGAGGAATTATAATGGCTGAAATTACATTTAAAGGCGGTCCGGTTACACTTGTCGGACAAGAAGTGAAAGTAGGGGATCAAGCTCCTGATTTCACAGTGCTGACTAACAGCCTTGAAGAAAAATCGTTAGCTGATATGAAAGGAAAGGTAACGATTATTTCTGTTATCCCTTCAATTGACACAGGTGTTTGTGATGCGCAAACACGCCGTTTTAACGAAGAAGCAGCAAGGCTTGGAGATGTCAACGTCTACACAATCAGTGCAGACCTTCCATTTGCACAAGCTCGCTGGTGCGGCGCTAACGGAATTGACAAAGTAGAAACGCTGTCTGACCACAGAGACATGTCATTTGGCGAAGCGTTCGGTGTGTATATTAAAGAACTTCGTCTGCTTGCGCGTTCCGTATTTGTCCTTGATGAGAATGGAAAAGTCGTTTACGCAGAATATGTAAGTGAAGCAACAAACCACCCGAACTATGAAGAGCCAATCGAGGCTGCCAAGGCATTAGTGAAGTAAGCAGGGAAGAAGCTCCAGGCTGCCGCCGGAGCTTTTTTTATGGCAAGGAGGAACACATATGCAAAAAGACCATGTGGGCGCGGTGTACGAGCTGTTAGACGAAGCCGCGATCATCATAAAGAATGAATGGCAAATTTCATATATAGAGGCGCTGGCTGAAGCGGGAGAAATGTATTTTCTTGAAAAAACGAATCAGCTGAAACTGTCTGATGAGAAAACCGAACAGCTTCAGGCTCTGCTTGAAAAAGCGGAATTCGGCACATATGAGCACGAGTGGGTGCGCAAAGCTTTTCAGCTGTCTGTCCTGAAAGGCCTGAAAGATATCTCTCATCCGAACAGACAGATGACGCCGGACACGATCGGGCTTTTCATCAGTTATTTGGTGAATAAGTTTATGGCGGGCCAAAAGGAACTTACGGTCCTTGATCCGGCTGTCGGAACGGGAAACCTTCTGTTCACCGTGCTGAACCAGCTGTCTGAAAAAACGGCGAATAGCTTTGGCATTGAAATTGATGACGTACTGCTGAAGATCGCGTATGCCCAAGCGAACCTTTTGAAAAAAGAGCTTGAGCTGTTCCATCAGGACAGCCTTGAGCCGCTGTTTATCGATCCTGTTGACACGGTCATATGCGATCTGCCGGTCGGCTATTATCCGAATGACGAAGGAGCAGAAGCGTTTGAGCTCAAAGCGGACGAAGGCCATTCCTTCGCACATCATCTGTTTATAGAACAGAGCCTCAAACATACCAAACCGGGCGGCTATTTATTTTTTATGATCCCGAATCATTTGTTTGAGAGCTCCCAAAGCGACAAGCTGAAACAGTTTTTTAAAGAAAAGGTTCATATCAACGCCCTTTTGCAGCTGCCAAAGTCTATTTTTAAAGAAGAGGCTCATGCCAAAAGCATCCTTGTGCTCCAGAAAAAAGGAGAGGGGACGAAAACGCCGGGGCAAATTCTGCTTGCGAATCTTCCGTCTTTCTCCAATCAGAAGGCGATGCTTGATATGATGGCTCAAATAGATGCGTGGGTTGGAAAAGAAAAATAGATGTCGAATAGCAGCTTAGGCGGCCGTCATACGATGGATGCCTAAGCTGTTTTTATTGTGGCACTTGATGACCGGACGGGCGAATTGAATCAAGTTTTGAAACACAAAATATAGAAGGGAAAACCGCAAGATGTAAGCGTTTGTCAATTCAAAACCTATAGGTAATATGTCTGAAAATAACGACTTCTCACTGTAAGCGTTATCAATATACAAGTTGACTTGAAATGCCGACATGACAATGTTTAAATGGAAAAGTCAGATATTTTTCGGAGAAGAAGATGATATTCACCGGGAAAAAAGTACGAAAAAAAGAAGTTGTTGATACAGAGTATAAAGGAGCGTCAATCATGTCCAAAATTATTGCAATTAACGCAGGAAGCTCGTCTTTGAAATTTCAGCTTTTCGAAATGCCTTCAGAAACGGTTTTAACGAAGGGTTTAGTTGAACGAATTGGTATCGCCGACAGTGTATTTACGATATCTGTAAACGGCGAAAAAAATACAGAAGTAACTGATATTCCGGATCATGCGGTAGCGGTTAAAATGCTGCTGAATAAGCTAACGGAATTCGGCATTATTAAAGATTTGAATGAAATTGACGGAATCGGCCACCGTGTCGTGCACGGCGGAGAAAAATTCAGCGATTCTGTCTTATTAAGTGATGAAACCATTCAAGAAATTGAAGATATTTCTGAATTGGCACCGCTTCACAATCCGGCGAATATCGTTGGAATTAAAGCGTTCAAAGAAGTGCTTCCAAATGTTCCTGCGGTTGCTGTTTTTGATACGGCATTCCACCAAACTATGCCTGAACAGTCTTACCTGTACAGCCTGCCTTATGAATACTATGAAAAATTCGGCATCCGTAAATACGGCTTCCACGGCACTTCACATAAATATGTGACTGAGCGTGCAGCAGAGCTTCTTGGCCGTCCGTTAAAAGACTTACGCCTGATTTCCTGCCACCTTGGAAACGGCGCTAGTATTGCTGCTGTTGAAGGCGGAAAATCAATTGATACATCTATGGGCTTTACGCCGCTTGCCGGTGTGGCAATGGGTACACGCTCTGGAAACATCGACCCCGCCCTGATCCCATACATCATGGAGAAAACAGGCCAGACAGCTGACGAAGTACTGAATACATTAAACAAAAAAAGCGGACTGCTCGGCATCTCCGGTTTCTCAAGCGATCTTCGTGACATCGTTGAAGCAACCAAAGAAGGAAATGAGCGTGCAGAAACGGCCCTTGAAGTCTTCGCGAGCAGAATCCACAAATACATCGGTTCTTACGCTGCAAGAATGAGCGGTGTCGATGCGATCATCTTTACTGCCGGTATCGGTGAAAACAGTGTGGAAGTCAGAGAGCGCGTTCTTCGCGGCTTAGAATTCATGGGCGTTTACTGGGATACTGCGCTTAATAACGTACGCGGCGAGGAAGCTTTCATCAGCTATCCGCATTCTCCAGTAAAAGTCATGATCATTCCGACTGATGAAGAAGTCATGATTGCGCGCGACGTTACCCGTTTAGCAAAATAAATCGTTTTTAAAGAGCACATTCACTTGAATGTGCTTTTTTGTTCATGCATGATAATGACAGAAAAAATAAAAGAGGTGAGCTGATGAGCGTTCAAGAGCATAAACAAGAAGCGCCCGATATCGTTCGGTGCAAAGTGATCACAGTCAGTGACACGAGGACGAAAGAAACGGATAAAAGCGGCAAGCTGATGATCTCATTTTTAGAAGAAGCCGGTCATCACATTGCCGCCTATGAAATTGTAAAAGATGAAAAGGATGCTTTGCAGCGGGCTGTCCTTGCCGGCTGCATGGATGAACAGACAGACGCGGTACTCTTAAACGGAGGGACTGGCATAGCAAATCGGGACGTCACCATTGAAGCCATTTCGCCGCTGTTTTCAAAAGAACTGCCCGGCTTTGGAGAAATATTCAGAATGCTGAGTTATACAGAGGATATCGGCTCAGCCGCAATCCTATCGAGAGCGACTGCCGGCGTTATCCAGCATACAGCTGTTTTCTCAACACCAGGCTCAAGCGGCGCGGTAAAGCTGGCAATGAATAAGCTGATTATTCCCGAACTTGCACATGTCGTCAGAGAAATCAGAAAAGACAAGTAAATGAATAAATACTAAAAAACTTCACCTGGAAATTCAGGTGAAGTTTTTTTAATAAAAGGCTTGAAAAAACGAAAAGTACTTGTTAAAGTGTATACATACAAAATGTATTTTTATTAAATAAAATTTATTTTTATACAAAAAAGAAACATGGCTGAGAGGAGATTTTTATCATGTCAGAACAGAAAAAAGTTGTATTAGCATACTCAGGAGGCCTTGATACCTCCGTTGCAATAAAATGGCTTCAGGAGCAAGGGTATAATGTGATCGCCTGCTGCCTGGACGTCGGTGAAGGCAAGGATTTGGCATTTGTTCAGCAGAAAGCGCTGGAAGTAGGCGCGACAAACTCCTACGTGATCGATGCAAAAGAAGAATTCGCACAGGACTACGCGCTTATCTCTTTGCAGGCTCATACGATGTATGAAGGAAAATATCCGCTCGTTTCCGCATTATCTCGGCCGCTGATTGCGAAAAAACTGGTTGAAATCGCTGAAAAAGAAGATGCACAGGCGATTGCGCACGGATGCACAGGGAAAGGGAATGACCAGGTTCGTTTCGAGGTCTCTATTAAATCATTAAATCCTGATCTTGAAGTCATCGCGCCGGTTCGGGAATGGCAATGGTCACGTGAAGAAGAAATTGAATATGCGGCAAGCCGCGGCATTCCGATTCCGATCAATCTTGACAGCCCATATTCTATCGACCAAAACCTATGGGGACGCGCAAACGAGTGCGGCATTTTAGAAGATCCATGGGCGGCTCCGCCTGAAGGTGCATACGATCTAACAGCTCCGCTGGAAAAAACGCCGGACACGCCGGAAGTGATTGAAATTGCGTTTGAGCAAGGCGTGCCTGTATCCATTGACGGCGTAGCCTACTCGCTTTCTGAACTGATTTTGAAGCTGAATGAAATGGCAGGCGCTCACGGTGTCGGTCGTATCGACCACGTGGAAAACCGCCTTGTCGGCATTAAATCCCGTGAAGTATACGAATGCCCAGGTGCAATGACACTGATCAAAGCGCATAAAGAATTGGAAGATTTGACGCTGGTAAAAGAGGTAGCCCACTTTAAACCGATCATCGAGCAAAAAATGTCAGAAATCATTTACAACGGCTTATGGTTTTCTCCGTTAAAAGACGCGCTGCACGCTTTCTTAAAAGAAACGCAACAGCATGTCACAGGCATTGTTCGCGTCAAGCTGTTTAAAGGCCATGCGATTGTAGAAGGACGCAAATCAGAATACTCTCTATATGATGAAAAACTTGCAACATATACAAAAGACGATGCGTTTGATCACCATGCGGCAATCGGGTTTATCGAGCTTTGGGGACTTCCGACAAAAGTGAACAGCATCGTGAAAAAGAAGGAGCAGATGAAAGCATGAAAAAGCTTTGGGGAGGCCGATTCCAAAAAACACCGGAAAAATGGGTCGACGAGTTCGGCGCGTCCATATCATTTGACCAAAATTTAGTGAATGAAGACATTACAGGGTCTCTCGCACATGCTGCCATGCTGAAAAAATGCGGAATCCTTACAGCGGAAGAAGAGCTGAAAATCCGTGAGGGACTAAATACCCTTCTGCAAAAAGCAGAGGAGGGGGCATTGCAATTCTCAGTCGATTATGAGGACATTCATTTGAACATTGAGAAAATGCTTATTGACGAAATCGGCCCTCTCGGAGGCAAGCTGCATACCGGAAGAAGCCGGAATGATCAGGTGGCGACTGACATGCATTTATATTTGAAAAATCATGTCGATCACATCATTGAGCTGATTGAGGCGTTCCAAAACGCGCTGATCGAAAAGGCGGAAGCGAATGTCGAAACGATTCTGCCGGGCTACACACATTTGCAGCGCGCCCAGCCGATTTCATTCGCTCACCATTTGCTTGCGTATTTCTGGATGCTGGAGCGCGACAAGGAGCGCTTTCAGGATTCAATGAAGCGGATTAACAAATCTCCGCTTGGCTGCGGAGCGCTCGCGGGAACAACCTTCCCGATCGACCGTGATTATTCAGCAGAACTGCTCGGTTTTGATTCCATCTATGAAAACAGCCTGGACGGCGTCAGCGACAGAGATTTCATTTTGGAGTTTTTAAGCAACAGCAGTACGCTGATGATGCACCTATCCCGTTTCTCTGAAGAGATCATTCTCTGGTGCTCTCAGGAGTTTAAATTCATCGAGCTTGACGATACGTACGCAACGGGAAGCAGCATGATGCCGCAAAAGAAAAACCCTGATATGGCAGAGCTGATCCGCGGCAAAACGGGACGCGTATACGGCGATATGATGGGGCTGTTTACGATCATGAAAGGCCTTCCGCTCGCTTACAACAAAGACCTACAGGAAGACAAAGAAGGCATGTTTGACACGGTGAAAACGGTCGAGGGGAGCCTGCAAATCTTCACAGGCATGATCGAAACAATGACTGTAAACAAAGAGAATATGAAGCAAGCGACAAAACAAGACTTTTCAAATGCGACAGAACTGGCCGATTATTTAGCGAAAAAAGGAATGCCGTTCAGAGAGGCGCATGAAGTGGTCGGGAAACTTGTGTACACATGCATCGAAAAAGGGATCTATTTAAGCAATATGCCGTTTGGCGATTTTCAGCAGGCGAGCCCGCTCTTTGAAGAAGATATTTACACTGTGTTAGACCCCTACCACGCAGTAGAAAAAAGAATGAGCGCCGGAGGCACCGGGTTCAAACAGGTAGAGCAGGCGCTTGGAAAAGCGAAAGCTTGCGTGGCAGCAGGCGTTTGTTAAAATTTCCTTCATAAAATCCCGTCATTATAGCCAACCTATTTCTATAATGATGGGAGGCAGGATGATGAAAAAAGAACCGGAACGCTATATTTATGATGATCAAGAAAGTCAGGAGACAACAAGGCTCATTTCAGAAGCATATCAAAGCGGTTATGTGGGTATGTCTGATCAGGAGCCTTCATCTTCTGAGGATTAAGCTGTCTGTACAGGCAGCTTTTTTTGTATGTCAAAGTGTAAAAAGTGATATTGAAGGCCTTTTATAGTAAAGTAGAAGAAGAAACACTTTATTGAAAGCGGCGACGTTGCTTTGGGAGGTATTCATGTGCGACATGCTTTAATTACTGCCGGTTCGAAGGGTTTAGGCCGAAAAGTGACTGAGATGTTGCTTGCAAAGGGGTATTCAGTAACAGTCAATTACAGGCGGGATGAGGAGGCTGTCAGCCGCCTGAAGGAAGCCTGTCCTGATTGCCTTGACCGGCTGCAATTTGTAAAAGGTGATGTCACCAAAAAAGAAGATCTGCTCCGTATTGCAGAGGCTGCCTTAAACCGCTTCGGAAGGATCGACTTTTTGATTAACAACGCGGGACCATACATATTTGAACGTAAAAAGTTAGCCGATTATACTGATAATGAATGGTACGGTATGCTGGAAGGGAATTTAAGCGCCGTCTTTCATTTATTCAAAGCGGTTATTCCGACCATGAGACAACAACAGTTCGGACGCATCATCACATACGGATTTCAAGGTGCGGCGCACGCGCCAGGCTGGCTTCACCGATCGGCATTTGGCGCTGCGAAAGTGGGTTTGGCTTCTTTGACGAAGACCATTGCCATTGAAGAAGCCGAATTCGGCATAACCGCCAACATGGTTTGCCCGGGAGATATTGTGGGCGATATGAAGGAAGCGTCAATAGAGGAAGCCAGAAAGCGAATTGGCAAAGAAAAAACGCCGATAGGAAGGTCGGGCACAGGCGAGGATATCGCCCGGATTATCGCTTTCTTGTGTGAAGGGAACTCAGACCTTGTGACAGGGACTGTCATTGAAGCCACCGGAGGCCTCAATGTCATTAATAAGAATCAATCGACATAAGTTTTTCAGTTTCTTGAAAAGGGAAAATATAAAATCAACATAATGTGACGAGGTGAAAGAAATGAAAGTGACATATCACGGACATTCTGTTATCACAGTGGAAACGAAGGAGCATCATATGATATTTGACCCGTTTTTGACAGGGAATTCGTTAACGGATCTAAAGCCGGAGGATGTAAAAGCAGACGTCATCTTGTTGACGCACGGACACAATGATCATGTCGGCGACACAGAACAAATTGCCAAGCAAAACAACGCGCTGGTTGTAGCTCCGAACGAGCTCGCCGTGTACTTAGGCTGGAAAGGCTTGAATGTTCATCCAATGCACATCGGCGGCTCCCGCCAGTTCGATTTTGGAAAAGTGAAGCTCACACAGGCTTTTCACGGATCAGCCATCACAGATGAAGAAAACAAAACGATCACTTACACAGGCATGCCAGCCGGTATTTTGCTGACTGTGGAAGATAGAACGATTTTCCACGCCGGCGATACGGCTCTTTTCTCTGATATGAAGCTGATTGGCGAATTGAATCATATTGACCTTGCCTTCCTGCCGATTGGCGATAACTTTACGATGGGGCCTGAAGACGCCAAGCTTGCCGCTGAATGGCTGCGGGCAAAACAGGTCGTGCCGGTTCATTACAATACATTCCCGGTCATCGAACAAGACCCTGAGGCATTCGCTGACAGCCTGCCGGGCGGAGTCGGTAAAGTCATGGCGGTCGGTGAGACGATTGAGCTTTAACCGGCTGAAAACATCTCCTGATTCATCAGGAGATGTTTTTTTTATTTTTCCCGCTCATTGCGTACAAATCCTCCGAGCCCTTATAATAAAAGCAGAAGACTGTCCTTAGAGGTGAAAGGCTTGGCAACGAAGCATGAACAAATTTTAACGTATATTGATTCACTCCCTGTCGGTGAAAAAATTTCTGTGCGAAGAATTGCAAAGGAAATGAAAGTAAGCGAAGGGACCGCATACAGAGCGATCAAGGAAGCAGAGAATAAAGGGTTTGTCAGCACGATTGAACGTGTGGGCACAATCCGGATTGAGCAAAAGAAAAAAGAGAATATTGAAAAGCTTACCTATGCAGAGGTTGTAAATGTCATAGACGGACAGGTGCTCGGGGGCCGGGCCGGACTCCATAAGACATTAAATAAATTTGTCATCGGCGCGATGGAACTGGACGCGATGATGCGATACACCGCAGCGGGGAATCTTCTGATTGTCGGAAACAGAATCAATGCGCACAGACAGGCGCTTGAAGCGGGCGCGGCTGTATTGGTGACCGGGGGCTTCAACACGGATGACAGTATTGTACAGCTGGCAGATGAGCTTGAGCTGCCGATTTTATCCACGAGCTATGACACCTTTACAGTAGCCGCAATGATTAACCGGGCGATTTATGACCAGCTGATCAAAAAAGAAATCGTTTTGGTGGAGGACATTCTAACGCCAGCTGACCGTACGGTATATCTTTCGCCTAAGGATAAACTTGAAAAATGGTATGAGAAAAACTTTGAAACGGGGCACGGCCGGTTCCCAGTTGTCGACGATCAGATGAAAATCCACGGCATCTTGACATCGAAAGATATTGCCGGCCATGAGCGAAACGCATCCATCGAAAAGGTCATGACCAAAAATCCCGTCACGGTTATTGGGAAAACATCTGTCGCCTCGGCGGCGCAAATGATGGTATGGGAAGGGATTGAAGTGCTTCCCGTTACTGATGGCCACCAAAAACTGATCGGCATGATCAGCCGCCAAGACGTGTTAAAAGCCCTTCAAATGATTCAAAAGCAGCCGCAGGTCGGGGAAAAGCTTGATGATATCGTTTCAAGGGGATTTAAAGATGAGGATGATGATAAAGAGGGTCAAACGGTTTACGAGTATGAAGTCACGCCGCAGATGACAAACCAGCTCGGAACAATTTCTTATGGTGTGTTTACAACCATTTTGACGCAAGCGGCAAACCGGTTTTTGCGCTCGAAAAAACGCGGTGAACTCGTAATAGAAAGCATCACCATTTTCTTTTTAAAGCCTGTGCAGATGGAATCGGTCATCGAAGTCAAACCGCGCATTTTGGAGGCCGGCAGAAAGTTTGGAAAAATGGAAGTTGAAGTGCACAGCCAAGGCCATATCGCGTCTAAAGCGATGCTGATGGTTCAGCTGATGGAAAGAAGCTAAGGGACGTTCAGGCGCCCCTTACGCGTGATCTCTTTCAGCTTCTTTGGCGTGAAGGGGATTGTAATGCCTGTAGGCTTTATAACCTGCCCAAGCGCTTCCTGCTCCTATGACGATAAAGATACCGCCGATTACTAATGTTAATACTGAATGGAATAATATCATTTGGTTGAGCCCGTAGAACAGGACCAGTGACCCTAAGGCCATGCTTGATTTTGCCGAACAGATTTCTTTTTCCAAAGCTTGCTTTGTCCGTACGCCTTTTACTTTATAGTACACATAAAAGCAGGCTGAAAGCCCAATCAAAAAAACAAGAACCAGCATAAATGAAATCCTCCATCGTAAAAGTTTACAAACCCATTCTATACAAAAACGGGCTTGGTTTTGACGTTATTTTTCTTTTCCGTCGGCAGAGAATGTGATTTAATGAATAAAAACAATAAAGGAGTATCAAATGAAAACAGAATTAATCAGAACCATATCATTATATGACACGATTATCTTACATAGACATGTGCGCCCTGATCCGGATGCTTATGGATCTCAGTGCGGGCTTACGGAAATCCTGCGTGAAACGTATCCAGAAAAAAATATTTTTGCGGTCGGCACGCCTGAACCGTCCCTCTCTTTCCTATATTCCCTTGATGAGGTGGACAATGAAACATATGAAGGCGCACTGGTCATTGTCTGCGATACGGCAAATCAGGAAAGAGTCGACGATCAGCGTTATCCTTCAGGCGCCAAACTGATGAAAATCGACCATCATCCGAACGAAGATCCATACGGTGACCTTCTCTGGGTCGATACAAGCGCCAGCTCAGTAAGTGAAATGATTTACGAGCTGTATTTAGAAGGAAAAGAGCACGGCTGGAAGCTGAATACGAAAGCGGCAGAGCTGATCTATGCCGGCATTGTCGGAGATACCGGACGCTTCTTATTTCCGAATACAACGGAAAAAACATTAAAATATGCAGGCGAGCTCATTCAGTATCCATTCTCTTCCTCAGAGTTGTTTAATCAATTGTATGAAACAAAACTGAATGTGGTGAAGCTTAACGGCTTTATCTTTCAAAATGTGTCATTGTCCGAAAACGGCGCCGCTTCTGTTTTCATCAAAAAGGATACGCTTGAAAAGTTCGGCACCACGGCTTCTGAAGCGTCACAGCTTGTCGGGACGCTCGGCAATATCTCAGGTATTCGCGCTTGGGTGTTTTTCGTAGAAGAAGATGATCAAATCAGAGTCAGATTCCGTTCGAAGGGTCCTGTCATTAACGGACTTGCCCGGAAATATAACGGCGGAGGCCATCCGCTTGCTTCAGGCGCCTCTATTTACAGCTGGGATGAAGCTGATCGGATTTTAGCTGATCTGGAAACACTATGTAAAGAACACAAGTAGAGGGGAGACCCTCTCTCTTAGTGTTCATCTGTGACGGGGATGAACCAGCAGCCGAAATCAGTAAGGTCCTCGTAGACTTGGAGATTGTGAAATTGAAGTTCTTTTTTTATGAGGGAAGCGAGTGAGTTTGTTTCGGCATATGCAGAAAAACCTTGTCTGAGCCGGGCTGCTTGATCTTTTGCTAACTGACGGTCACTGTAAACCTCCATTTCCCTTCCTCCTTCCTTTTGCCATTAAGCCTCTCACATATAGTTTATAAAAAAGAATGGGAAAAAGCGACAGAAGTTTAGAGAATTTAAAAAAAATCCATAATTACGCCGCAAATGATATTTCAAGTTCTACTGTCAGTCTCGTATAAATAATTAATTCTTTGACGGTTGCCTCGTATTTTTTTTCATTGATCATATAGACTTTATTTTCGATTGTCCGTTTTAAAAGATCCTTTGTTTGATAGACGCTCTCTATGTCTTTTGTAATCACCTCTGAAATATTATCCTTTACATGCTCCTCGAATTTCGTTTTATCCGGCTGTGATATTTTATATTTATCCCCATTCTGTAATTTAACGCTGACGCTTTGGATCAGCAGTTTTCTTTTATTATCTTCGTTCAGTTTATGGAGGTCTTCCTGATAGATCGAAATTTGATTGTTTAAGTCTTTGACATG
The DNA here is from genome assembly GCF_047608225.1 of Bacillus sp. SW14. NCBI lineage: Bacteria > Bacillati > Bacillota > Bacilli > Caryophanales > Bacillaceae > Bacillus > Bacillus sp. SW14. The sequence continues at coordinate 1,328,486 of NZ_JBLKRW010000001.1, forward strand.
CTCTTTTTGTTTTTCAATGAGGCTGACCTGCTCCTCTTGGAATGTACCGTAAGTAAACAGGAAAAAGAACCAACTGATCACGGCTCCGCACATCATTCCCGCAAAAAAACGCTGCCACCCCGGTTTTTTGTAATGCTGTGGCACCCTCATGAAGAAATATGCTCCTGGGTCAGCCATGAAATAATAAGCCAGCCGCTTTGCGCCCCGCCCATGGCCGAGATAATGAGAAGAATCTGCTTGAATAAATCTCTCGTATTGCCTTCAAGAATGCCTCGTTCAAAGCTGTATACCGCATCGAATGTACCGCCGATAGCGGCGACCAGCGCCCATATTTTTAATCTGTTGGCAAGCTTTGTAATGACCGTAAGCGGGGCTTCGCCTGCCAAATATGCTCCGAGGCCTCCGATGAGTGCGCCTCCGATCAGCACCCCTAATGCGATAAAATAACTGTTGATGAAATTTACCATAAAACCAGCTTCCTGATCCATCTTGATCACCTCACCTTTTATATCATATTGAGCTTTCAGGACAAGTATGATGCCGACTCGAAAAAGAACATTTGTTTCTTTTGAAAACCCGACTTATAATGAAGAAAGAAACGGATCGTAATGGAGAAAGAGGTGATAGCATGTCTTTTGTTCACCTGCAAGTGCATAGCGGGTACAGCCTGCTAAACAGCGCCGCGGCTGTGGAAGAGCTCGTCAAGGAAGCTGACAGGCTCGGATATGCGTCTTTGGCGCTGACAGATGATCATGTCATGTACGGAGCTATTCAATTTTATAAAGCATGCAAGGCGAAAGGGATCAACCCGATAATCGGTTTGACGGCTTCTGTTTTTACAGATGATAACGAGCTTGAAGCCTACCCGCTTGTCCTGCTGGCCAAATCAAATACAGGCTATCAAAACCTGCTGAAAATCAGCAGCGTCCTGCAATCGAAATCAAAAGGCGGGCTAAAGCCCAAATGGCTTCACAGTTATCGGGAAGGCATTATCGCGATAACGCCCGGCGACAAAGGATATATTGAAACGCTGCTTGAAGGAGGGCTGTTTGAACAGGCCGCTCAAGCAGCACTTGAATTTCAGTCTATATTCGGAGAGGGGGCCTTTTATTTTTCCTATCAGCCTTTTAAAGAGAATCAAGTCTTATCTGAACAGATTCTGCTGCTGTCTGAAGAAACAGGTATCCCTGTTACGGCAACAGGTGATGTGCATTACATAAGGAAAGAAGATAAGGCTGCCTACCGTTGTCTGAAAGCGATTAAAGCAGGTGAAAAACTGACGGATGCCCCCGCCGAAAATCTGCCTGATCTCGATTTGAAACCCATCGAAGAAATGCAAAACATTTATCAAGAGCATCCCGAAGCACTGCAAGCATCTGTTGAGATCGCGGAACAATGCCGGGTTGACGTCAGCCTCGGGCAGACCCGTCTCCCGTCCTTCCCAACTCCAGACGGAACGTCCGCTGACGATTATTTAACGGACATCTGTATGGCAGGTCTTCGCAGCCGCTTTGGCACGCCTGATGAACGATACCTCCGCCGTCTTCAATATGAGCTTGATGTCATCAAACGGATGAAGTTCAGCGATTACTTTCTGATCGTATGGGATTTTATGAAGCACGCTCATGAAAAAGGGATCGTTACAGGACCGGGAAGAGGTTCTGCGGCAGGATCTCTTGTGGCTTATGTCCTGTATATCACAGATGTTGACCCGATTAAACATCACCTGCTGTTTGAACGCTTTTTAAACCCAGAACGTATCAGTATGCCGGATATTGATATTGACTTTCCGGATACAAGAAGGGATGAAGTTATTCAATACGTTCAGCAGAAATACGGTGCGATGCACGTCGCGCAGATCATCACCTTTGGAACACTTGCGGCAAAAGCGGCGCTTCGGGATGTCGGCAGAGTATTCGGTGTCAGCCCGAAGGAAGCAGATCAGGTTGCAAAACTCATTCCTTCAAGGCCGGGCTTGACGCTGGATGAAGCGAGACAGCAATCGCCGGAGCTGAATAAGCGGCTTCGGGAGTCAAGTCTGCTTCAGCAAGTCTTTACAATTGCCCGAAAAATAGAAGGGCTGCCAAGGCATACCTCGACCCATGCAGCCGGCGTTGTCCTGAGTGAAGAATCGTTAACAGATATTGTTCCGCTTCAGGAAGGGCATGAAGGGATATATTTGACGCAATACGCGATGGATCATCTTGAAGACTTGGGTCTTTTAAAAATGGATTTCTTAGGCTTACGCAACCTGACGCTCATTGAGTCCATCACTTCAATGATCGAAAAAGAAGAAAACATCAAAATAGATCTTTCGAATATTTCCTACAGGGATGACAAAACGTTCTCCTTGCTGTCGAAAGGGGATACGACAGGGATTTTTCAGCTTGAATCTACAGGGATGAGAAGCGTCCTGAAGCGGCTTAAGCCTTCAGGCATGGAGGATATTGTGGCGGTCAATGCGCTGTACCGGCCTGGTCCGATGGAAAATATTCCGTTATTTATCGACCGTAAACACGGCCAGGCGCCTGTTCACTATCCCCATGAAGATTTAAGGAGCATCTTGGAAGATACATATGGCGTCATTGTGTATCAGGAACAAATTATGATGATAGCTTCCCGTATGGCAGGGTTTTCTTTAGGAGAAGCGGACCTGCTGAGACGGGCGGTCAGCAAAAAGAAAAAAGAAATCCTGGATAGAGAGCGAAGCCATTTTGTTGAAGGGTGCTTAAAAAAGGAGTATTCTGTAGACACTGCAACTGAAGTCTACGATTTAATCGTCAAATTCGCAAACTATGGCTTTAACCGAAGCCACGCGGTGGCATACAGCATGATCGGCTGCCAGCTTGCTTATTTGAAAGCTCATTATCCGTTATATTTTATGTGCGGATTACTGACAAGCGTCATTGGCAATGAGGACAAAATAGCTCAATATCTTTACGAAGCAAAGGGGAGCGGGATTCGTATCCTTCCTCCGTCAGTGAACAAAAGCAGTTTTCCGTTTAGAGTTGAAGACGGATCTGTCAGATACAGCCTCCGCGCGATAAAAAGTGTAGGCGTCTCAGCAGTCAAAGATATATATAAAGCGAGAAAAGAGAAACCATTTGAAGATCTTTTCGATTTCTGTTTTCGTGTGCCGTCAAAAAACGTAAATCGCAAAATGCTTGAAGCACTTATTTTTTCTGGTGCGATGGACGAATTCGGCCAAAACCGGGCGACGTTGCTCGCATCCATTGACGTTGCTTTGGAACATGCAGAGCTATTCGCCGCGGACGATGACCAAATGGGATTGTTTTTAGATGAATCATTCTCGATTAAGCCGAAGTATGTGGAGACAGAGGAGCTTCCGCTTGTGGATTTACTTGCGTTTGAAAAAGAAACGCTCGGCATTTATTTTTCAAATCATCCGCTCTCTGCCTTCCGAAAACAGCTGGCTGTACACGGAGCAGCGACCATTCTGCAGGCCCAGCAGACGGTCAAAAGGCAGCTTTCTCTCGGGGTCCTGCTGTCGAAGATCAAAACGATTCGGACGAAAACAGGTCAAAACATGGCGTTTTTAACGCTCAGTGATGAAACCGGTGAAATAGAAGCCGTTGTTTTCCCTGAACAATTCAGACAGCTTTCTCCTGTTTTAAGAGAAGGCGCTCTTTTATTCACAGCAGGCAAATGTGAAGTAAGGCAGGATAAGGTCCAGTTCATCATGTCCCGGGCAGAATTATTAGAAAATATGGATGCGGAAAATGCGCCATCGGTGTATATAAAAATAGAAAGCAGTCAGCACAGCCAGGAGATCCTGGCAAAAATTAAGCGCATTTTGCTGGAGCATAAAGGGGAAATAGGTGTTTATCTTTATTATGAAAAGCAAAAACAGACGATTAAGCTTCCTGAGTCGTTTCATATCAATGCGGATTACCAGGTGTTATATCGCTTAAAAGAGCTGTTGGGTCAAAAAAACGTCGTTTTAAAACAGTGGTAACGATGCATTTTTTGTTATACAATTGGAGCAATTATGTCATCCTGTTTAAATATTTAGATAGATTAACTCCGCAGAATGCAGCAATCAACGCACCAGTATACGAATCAAAAATATCCATAAGGAGTGTTTAGGAGAATGTCATTAAGAGAAGAAGCATTACACCTGCATAAAGTCAATCAGGGGAAACTGGAGTCTAAATCGAAAGTAGAAGTCAGAAACGCGAAAGATTTAAGCCTTGCGTATTCTCCGGGTGTTGCAGAACCGTGTAAGGATATTCATGAAGACATTAACAAAGTATATGATTATACAATGAAGGGGAACATGGTAGCAGTTGTGACTGACGGTACAGCTGTTCTTGGCCTTGGAAATATCGGCCCTGAAGCCGCGCTTCCTGTTATGGAAGGGAAAGCTGTTCTATTCAAAAGCTTTGCAGGCGTAGACGCGTTCCCGATTGCTTTAAACACAAACGATGTTGATAAGATCGTCGAAACAGTTAAATTGCTTGAACCGACATTTGGCGGTGTCAACCTTGAAGATATCGCAGCGCCAAACTGCTTTATCATTGAAGAGCGCCTTAAAAAGGAAACAAACATCCCGGTTTTCCATGATGATCAGCACGGTACTGCCATTGTAACGGTAGCAGGTCTTGTAAACGCGCTGAAACTGTCTGGAAAATCAATGTCATCCATTAAAGTTGTCGCAAATGGCGCCGGTGCGGCTGGTATTGCGATTATCAAGCTCCTTCACCATTACGGCGTACGTGACATCGTGATGTGCGATTCAAAAGGAGCGATTTATGAAGGGCGTCCGGAAGGCATGAACGATGTCAAAAACGAAGTGGCGAAATTCACAAACCAAGACCGCAAAGACGGTTCTCTGAAAGATGTCATCGCTGATGCTGACGTATTTATCGGTGTATCTGTAGCAGGAGCGTTAACAAAAGAAATGGTGCAAAGCATGGCAAAAGATCCGATTATCTTTGCGATGGCAAATCCCAATCCGGAAATTATGCCGGAAGATGCGCGTGAAGCTGGCGCAAGCGTTATTGGAACGGGCCGTTCTGACTTCCCGAACCAAGTAAACAATGTTCTTGCATTCCCTGGTATTTTCCGCGGAGCGCTTGACGTTCGCGCCACTCACATTAACGAACAAATGAAAATCGCAGCTGTTGAAGCTATTGCTTCATTGGTTTCAGAAGATGAGCTTAGCGCAGACTACGTTATCCCTGCCCCGTTTGATAAACGTGTTGCACCTGCTGTTGCGAAGGCTGTCGCTAAAGCGGCGATGGAAACAGGTGTCGCAAGAATCACTGTTGACCCTGAGGAAGTTGCTGAAAAAACGAGAAAACTTACGATTATTGGTTAATCATTTTAATTCATTCCAAAAATGGCAGCGCGTTGGACGAGACCGGCGCGCTGTTCTCAAGTTAAACTGGCGGCTGAAATTTTTTTAGGGGTTGGACTTAAAAAAATTTCATCTGGGTTTAACATTATTTTTGAATGCGTTACCAACCTTGTCAGTTCAACGTCTTATCTGATCTCATACGAGTCGTCCCGACTGCGTCATTGAATAAAAAGTTGTCGAATTGAGGATGACAGCGTTTGACAAAAAAAGTACAATAGTTTCGGTAAAGTTATTAGCAAGTCTATCTGTTTGATGACATGCGGTGAAGAGAACCCTTCACAAAAGGGAGGTAATCATGTGTTAAAGGATATATTCACGAAAAAGAAAAAGTATGCTTCCGTACCGTCTGAGCAAGCGAAGCACGACGTTCCGGAAGGCATTATGACAAAATGTCCTAAGTGTAAAAAAATCATGCTCACTAAAGAGTTGGATAAAAATATGCGGGTATGCATGAACTGCGATTATCATTTCCCGATGAACGCAAAACAGCGTGTCGAAAGCTTGATGGATGAACAATCCTTTGAGGAATTTAACCAGGGAATGTTATCAGAAAACCCGCTAGGTTTCCCGGGATATCTGGAAAAGCTTGAAAAAGACCGCGAGAAAACATCCTTAAACGAGGCTGTTGTGACGGGCAAGGGCGCCATTGGCGGATACCCGGCTGTTGTCGCCGTCATGGATTCTTCATTCAGAATGGGCAGCATGGGTTCAGTCGTCGGTGAAAAAATCACGCTTGCGATTGAAAAAGCAAAAGCTGATAAAGTTCCGTTTATTATTTTTACGGCTTCAGGCGGTGCGAGAATGCAGGAAGGCGTATTAAGTTTGATGCAAATGGCTAAGACAAGCTCTGCCTTAAAACTGTTCAGTGAAGAACAGGGCCTTATTATTTCAATTATGACCCATCCGACTACCGGAGGTGTATCGGCTAGCTTTGCTTCACTCGGCGATTATAATTTTGCTGAGCCTGGCGCGCTCATCGGTTTTGCAGGAAGACGGATTATTGAACAGACAATAGGTGAAAAATTGCCTGAGGACTTCCAAACGGCAGAGTTTTTATTAAAACATGGACAGCTTGATGCGGTTATTCACCGCCAGGACATGAAACAAACGTTAGAAAATCTGCTGGATATGCATCAAGTGGGAGGTGACTTTGAGTGGCTGTAAGATTAGAATTTGAAAAACCGGTGATTGAACTGCAAACGAAAATCGCTGAATTGAAAAAATTCACCCAGGATTCAGATATGGATCTGAGTGCGGAAATTGAACGGCTCGAAGACCGTCTCGCTAAGCTTCAGGATGAAATCCACAAAAATCTGAAGCCTTGGGACCGTGTTCAAATCGCGCGTCTGCCGGACCGTCCGACAACGCTTGATTATATTGAACACCTGTTTACCGACTTTTTTGAATGTCACGGAGATAGAGCTTACGGAGACGATGAAGCCATTGTCGGCGGCATCGCGAAGTTCCATGGCCTTCCTGTAACGGTAATCGGGCATCAGCGCGGTAAAGACACGAAGGAAAACCTTGTCCGCAATTTTGGGATGCCGCATCCTGAAGGCTACCGAAAAGCGCTTCGTCTCATGAAGCAGGCTGACAAATTCAACAGACCGATTATTTGTTTTATTGATACGAAGGGAGCATACCCGGGACGAGCAGCGGAGGAAAGAGGACAAAGCGAAGCCATTGCCAAAAATCTCTTTGAGATGGCCGGCCTTCGAGTGCCTGTTATCTGCATCGTCATCGGTGAAGGAGGAAGCGGCGGAGCCCTTGGTCTCGGTGTCGGCAACCACTTGCATATGCTGGAAAACTCTACTTATTCTGTTATTTCTCCGGAAGGTGCCGCGGCACTTTTATGGAAGGACTCCAGTCTTGCTAAAAAAGCAGCAGAAACAATGAAAATCACTGCGCCGGATTTAAAAGAATTAGGTATTATAGATCATATGATAAAAGAAGTAAAAGGCGGAGCGCACCACGATGTTAAGCTGCAGGCAAGCTATATGGACGAAACCCTTAAGCAATCGCTAAAAACGTTGCTGAAGCTGGATGAAGAAGAATTAGTTCAGCAACGCTATGAAAAATATAAAGCAATTGGCAAAGTCTCGAATGAAGACCAATATATCGGGGTAAACTAAATAAACGTGAAGCCTTTGGCTCACGTTTATTTTTTGTGACATTCTTTAAATTTTATTTAAAAACAATTTATTTAATTGTATAATAGGTAAGGTTTCATAGGGAGGATGGAGATCCCTTTTCATTGTTTTTAGGGCAATGATCATGTTATGTTTAATCATATATGTTGCTGAGGTGAATGGAGAATGAAACGTATAGGGGTATTAACGAGCGGCGGGGATTCCCCGGGAATGAACGCAGCAGTTCGCGCAGTAGTCAGAAAAGCGATTTATCATGACGTTGAAGTTTACGGCATTTACAACGGATACTCAGGATTGATCGGCGGAAAGATTGAAAAGCTTGAACTCGGATCTGTAGGCGATATTATACATCGCGGAGGAACAAAGCTTTATACGGCAAGATGTCCTGAATTCAAAACGGTTGAAGGCCGTGAAAAAGGGATAGAGAACTTGAAGAAGCTTGGTATTGAAGGTCTTGTTGTCATCGGCGGAGACGGTTCCTATATGGGTGCGAAAAAATTAACGGAACATGGGTTTCCGTGTGTAGGTGTACCGGGTACAATTGATAATGACATTCCGGGCACTGATTTTACAATCGGTTTCGATACAGCTTTAAATACAGTAATTGACGCAATTGATAAGATCCGCGATACAGCGACTTCTCATGAACGTACATATGTGATTGAAGTAATGGGCCGCCATGCCGGTGATATCGCATTGTGGGCCGGCCTTGCAGGGGGTGCGGAATCAATCCTAATCCCTGAGGCAGACTACGACATGCACGAAATCATTGGCCGCTTAAAACGCGGCCACGAACGCGGCAAGAAGCACAGTATTATTATTGTTGCCGAAGGTGTAGGCAGCGGTGTTGAATTCGGAAAACGCATTGAAGAAGAAACAAATCTTGAAACTAGGGTATCTGTATTGGGCCATATTCAGCGCGGAGGTTCTCCGAGCGCTGCTGACCGCGTGCTGGCAAGCCGTCTTGGCGCATATGCAGTTGAACTGCTGCTTGAAGGAAAAGGCGGACGCTGTGTGGGTATACAAAACAATAAGCTTGTAGACCATGATATTATAGAAATACTGAATACAAAACACACAGTAGAGCAAAACATGTATCAGCTTTCAAAAGAACTGTCTATTTAATGTGCAGCTGAAGGCTGAAGATTTCAGAAGGAAGTGAACCAAATGAGAAAAACTAAAATTGTTTGTACCATCGGTCCGGCAAGTGAAAGTATTGAAATGCTTACGAAATTAATGGAGTCAGGAATGAACGTGGCTCGTTTGAACTTTTCTCACGGAGATTTTGAGGAGCACGGCGCAAGAATTAAAAATATCCGTGAAGCAAGCAAAAAACTTGGCAAAAACGTTGGTATCCTGCTTGATACAAAAGGTCCGGAAATCCGCACACATACGATGGAAAACGGCGGCATTGAGCTTGAAACAGGCAAAGAGCTTATCGTTTCAATGGACGAGGTTGTAGGGACAACAGACAAAATTTCAGTGTCATATGAAGGTTTAGTCGATGACGTTGGACAAGGTTCAACGATTCTGTTAGATGACGGGCTTATCGGCCTTGAAGTACTTGATGTTGATGCCGCTAAACGCGAAATCAAAACAAAAGTATTAAACAACGGAACACTCAAAAATAAAAAAGGTGTTAACGTACCGGGCGTAAGTGTCAACCTTCCTGGTATCACTGAAAAAGATGCACGAGACATCGTTTTCGGTATTGAGCAAGGAGTAGACTTTATCGCAGCGTCTTTCGTACGCCGTTCTACTGACGTGCTTGAAATCCGTGAGCTTCTAGAAGAGCACAATGCTCAGGATATTCAAATCATCCCTAAAATCGAAAACCAAGAGGGCGTTGACAACATTGATTCTATTCTTGAAGTGTCTGACGGCTTAATGGTTGCACGCGGAGACTTAGGTGTGGAAATCCCAGCTGAAGAAGTGCCGCTTGTGCAAAAAGACCTGATTAAAAAGTGCAACGCGCTTGGAAAGCCTGTTATTACAGCGACACAAATGCTTGACAGCATGCAGCGCAACCCGCGTCCGACCCGTGCGGAAGCAAGTGACGTTGCAAACGCGATCTTCGACGGCTCAGATGCGATCATGCTTTCTGGTGAAACAGCTGCCGGAAGCTATCCGGTTGAGGCGGTTCAAACCATGCACAACATCGCGTCCCGTTCTGAAGAAGCTTTAAATTATAAAGAAATTCTTTCAAAACGCAGAGACCAAGTAGGCATGACGATAACAGACGCAATTGGACAATCTGTCGCGCACACGGCGATCAATCTGGAGGCAGCTGCGATTGTCACGCCGACTGAAAGCGGCCATACTGCGCGCATGATCGCGAAATACCGTCCGCAGGCGCCGGTTATTGCGGTTACTGTAAATGATTCTGTTTCCAGAAAACTTGCGCTCGTATCTGGCGTATTCGCGGAAAGCGGCCAAAATGCGAACTCAACAGATGAGATGCTTGAGGATGCTGTCCAAAAATCATTGAACAGCGGACTTGTAAAAAATGGCGATCTGATCGTCATTACAGCAGGCACTGTTGGTGAGTCTGGCACGACGAACTTAATGAAAGTTTACACTGTCGGTGACATCATTGCTAAAGGCCAAGGCATCGGACGCAAATCAGCTTTCGGTCCGGTTGTCATTGCACAAAATGCAAAAGAAGCTGAGCAAAAAATGACTGACGGTGCGGTACTTGTTACAAAAAGCACTGACCGTGATATGATTGCATCTCTTGAAAAAGCGTCTGCTCTTATTACAGAAGAAGGCGGCTTGACAAGCCATGCTGCGGTAGTCGGATTAAGCCTCGGCATTCCGGTTATCGTTGGGCTGGAAAATGCGACATCTACTTTAACAGACGGCCAGGATATTACAGTTGACGCATCCAGAGGCGCAGTCTACCAAGGCCGTGCGAGCGTTCTTTAGTCACAGGTGAAAACGGAAGGGGAATCCCTTCCTTTTCTCTTTATCTTGCCTTATGTTGAACAGAGGTGTGTTACACGTGTGGGGGCCCGGATATGAGATTTTTATTTTTGCTTTTTATTGTGTTTCCGGCATTAGAAATCGGGATATTCCTATTTTCAGGCAAGCTGATCGGCATTTTGCCGACGGTCTTTTTAATGATTCTGACGGGCATTATCGGCGCAGCAGCTGCAAAAAAACAAGGAACCGAAGTGTATTACAAGGTTCAGCGTGATCTTCAATATGGCCAGATGCCGGGGGAAGCGATTGCTGACGGCCTGTGCATTTTCATTGGCGGTCTTTTGCTGATGCTTCCGGGCTTTTTATCAGATTTGGCCGGCGCCTGTTTGCTTATCCCGCTTACCCGCAGCTGGTGTAAGCCGATTCTGTTCAAGTGGCTGAAAGGAATGTCGAAGAACAAACGGATCATCATCAAATAAAAAACGGCAGCCATAAATATGGGCTGCTGTTTTATTTTTGCTGAACGGTGATATAGGACCATATTTCCTTTAATGTGCCTGTTGTGATGAAAGCCTGGATCATGACGAGAAGAGCCGGCCCGGCAATGAGTCCTAAAAACCCGAATAATTTAAAACCGGCAAACAGGGCGATGAGCGTTGCCAGCGGATCGATCCCGATTGATTTACTAAGTATTTTAGGTTCTGTCAGCTGCCGCTGAATAAGAACAACAAGGTACAGTATGCCGATTCCGATTGCCTGAGGCAGCTGGCCTGTAATCGATAAATACAAAATCCACGGCACAAATACGGAGCCCGCCCCCAAATAAGGGAGAAGATCAACAAGTCCTATTAAAAAAGCAATTGTTGCGGCATGTTCAACTTTTAAGAGAGCAAGGCCGATAAATACAATGATCATCGTAATGAAAACGAGAACGGCCTGCGCTTTGATAAAACCGGTCATTGCTTTTTTTAATTCATTGCTGATCGCTCTGCTGTTGGCTGTAACCCGATCCGGCAGAATCGAAACGAACATGGTTTTCAGCTTGTGCCAATCCTTTGTCATAAAAAAAGTTGCCAAAAGAGAAAAAACGAGAACAGCCGCTGTATTTGGAAGAAGTCCGAAAAATCTCGGAATCATTTCTAATATGTGGGACAGCAGCAGTCCGGCATTTTTAGCCGCGGAATCACCGAGTGTCTGAATATGAGTGACGATGGAAGCCTGCTGATTGGTCTCCAATTCTTGAAACAAAAGGGTCAGTTCGTTATAGAGCGGCTGGATATGAGTCGTAAACAATTTTTCGCAATATGAGATAAACGTGCTGATATGCGGAGGCAGCGTTTTTGCAAGATAGGCTGTTCCCGTGACGATTTCGGCTACCAGAATGGTGAGTACACCAAAGGCTGCGAGCAGAAAAAAAGCAAGCACGCCCAGAACATTTATCGTTCGCGGGAATCCTGTCACTTTGTCCAAATAATCGACAACAGGATGAATCGCTGATGAAAGAATAAGGGCGATCAGGAACGGATAAGTTAACGGAAACGAATAATATGCCGCAGCTATCGATCCTGCGGTAATTGATATGACAAAGAGGGTTCTGAAGAAAATAGTGATATAAGATTGGTTCACGAAAACGGTCCTCCTCCCGTCAGCATGTCCTATTTATATATATATTCACGCTCCGGCTGAATATGAATACATACATCTTAAAGGAGGGATGGCATGTGTTTACACAAGCGAATTTATTTTTAATTTTACTCTTGGCTATCGCACTTATCGCAAAAAATCAATCATTGCTTTTTGCTGTATCCGTCCTTTTGATTATCAAAATCGTTGGACTTGATCAGAAATTATTACCAACCATCCAGTCAAAAGGCATTAACTGGGGTGTGACCGTTATTACCATCGCCGTTCTTGTTCCGATTGCGACGGGAGAAATCGGGTTCAAGCAGCTTGGAGAAGCAATGCGGTCTTCATATGCATGGATCGCCTTGGGAGCGGGAATCGCAGTGGCGCTGATTGCCAAAAACGGTCTGACTCTGCTGGAAAATGACCCGCATATTACAACTGCTCTCGTGATCGGGACCATTCTCGCAGTCGCGCTTTTTGGCGGTGTGGCGGTGGGACCGCTGATCGGAGCGGGGATTGCTTATATTGCCATGCAGATTGTAAAACTGTTCTCTTCATGAAAAAAGCGGCCCGAAAGCCGCTTTTTTTTTATATGCAAAAACCCGCAAATAAAGGCGTTTTTTCGGGGAAATCACAGAATGAAAAAAAAATTATAGGTAAACATTTAACAAATGTCTGATTATTGTTTATAATGAGAATAGGCATAAACTTAAATAAGCTTATAAGAATTTGTTATGGTCTTTCATAAGCAAGCGGTTTCAGTACCAGCAGGCATTAAAATGTAAGCATTTACTTTTTTGGGGGGAGAAATACTTACACCATGCTTTTTAAGTTAGCCTCATGTTTTTACAACACTCTTAAAGGGGAAATTTATTGAAAAGGGGATGTTATATATGACAGCGACACGCGGTCTTGAAGGGGTTGTAGCAACAACATCATCTGTGAGTTCTATTATTGATGATACCCTTACATATGTGGGGTATGATATCGATGATTTGACAGAGAATGCAAGCTTTGAAGAAATCATTTACTTACTTTGGCACTTAAGGCTGCCAAACAAAAAAGAGCTTGATGAGTTAAAACAGCAGTTAGCAAAAGAAGCTGCCGTTCCGCAAGAAATTATTGAGCACTTCAAATCTTATTCCCTCGAAAATGTTCATCCCATGGCTGCTCTTCGGACAGCGATTTCTTTACTAGGCCTGTTTGACAGCGAGGCTGATACCATGAACCCGGAAGCCAACTACAGAAAGGCGATCCGCCTTCAGGCAAAGGTGCCTGGTTTGGTCGCAGCGTTTTCCAGAATCCGCAAGGGTCTTGAACCCGTTGAGCCAAGAGAAGACTACGGCATTGCCGAGAATTTTCTCTACACATTAAATGGGGAAGAGCCTTCGCCGATTGAGATCGAAGCCTTCAACAAAGCACTGATTTTACATGCCGATCACGAGCTGAACGCGTCAACGTTTACAGCGAGGGTCTGCGTTGCAACACTTTCGGATATCTATTCAGGAATTACTGCAGCGATCGGCGCACTTAAGGGGCCGCTTCATGGCGGTGCAAACGAAGCTGTCATGAAAATGCTGACAGAGATCGGCGAAGTGGAGAATGCAGAACCTTACGTTCGCACCAAGATGGAAAAGAAAGAAAAAATAATGGGGTTCGGCCATCGCGTTTATAAGCATGGCGATCCGCGCGCCAAACATTTAAAAGAAATGAGCAAGCGACTGACCAACCTGACAGGCGAAAGCAAATGGTATGAGATGTCGATTCGTATAGAAGAGATCGTCACATCAGAGAAAAAGCTGCCGCCTAACGTTGATTTCTATTCGGCTTCTGTTTACCACAGCCTCGGCATTGACCATGATTTGTTTACACCCATTTTTGCTGTAAGCAGAATGTCCGGCTGGATCGCTCATATTCTTGAGCAGTATGACAACAACCGTCTGATCCGCCCGCGCGCAGATTACACAGGCCCTGACAAACAAACTTTCGTTCCGGTTGAAGAAAGAGCCTAAAGAACCATTGGAGGCTGGCTTGCGTTAATGAAGTTAGCCTCTTGTTCAGAACAGCAAAAGTGGTTTACAATTTAAATTGAATATTGGGAAAAATCATTTTGTTTTTTATAGAAGAAAAATAAAATGTTTTCTAAATATGAATTACATACTGGGAGGTTTTTATTGTGGCACAAGGTGAAAAAATTACAGTCTCTAACGGAGTATTAAACGTACCAAACAATCCGATTATCCCGTTTATCGAAGGAGACGGAATCGGTCCTGATATTTGGAACGCTGCTTCAAAGGTTTTGGAAGCAGCAGTTGAAAAAGCATACAAAGGCGAAAAGAAAATCACGTGGAAAGAAGTTTATGCCGGAGAAAAGGCTTATAATAAAACAGGTGAGTGGCTGCCAGCTGAAACATTAGATGTTATCCGTGAATATTTCATCGCGATTAAAGGGCCGTTAACGACACCTGTCGGCGGCGGTATCCGCTCATTGAACGTAGCGCTCAGACAAGAGCTTGACCTATTCGTCTGCTTAAGACCTGTAAGATACTTTAACGGGGTGCCGTCACCGGTAAAACGCCCTGAAGATACTGATATGGTCATCTTCCGTGAAAATACAGAAGATATTTACGCAGGCATCGAGTACGCAAAAGGTTCTGAAGAAGTGCAAAAGCTCATCAGCTTCTTGCAAAATGAGTTAAACGTCAACAAAATCCGTTTCCCTGAGACATCAGGTATCGGCATTAAGCCTGTTTCTGAAGAAGGAACAAGCCGGTTGGTCAGAGCAGCAATTGATTATGCGATCGAGCGCGGCCGCAAGTCTGTAACGCTTGTTCACAAAGGAAACATCATGAAGTTCACAGAAGGCGCCTTCAAAAACTGGGGCTATGAACTTGCAGAGAGAGAGTATGGCGATAAAGTCTTCACATGGGCTGAATATGACCGCATTGCTGAAAAAGACGGAAAAGATGCCGCTAATAAAGCGCAAAGCGAAGCAGAAGCAGCAGGCAAAATCATTATCAAAGACAGCATCGCTGATATTTTCCTTCAGCAGATCCTAACACGTCCAAGCGAATTTGATGTTGTTGCGACAATGAACCTTAACGGAGACTATATTTCTGACGCTCTTGCTGCACAAGTCGGCGGAATCGGTATTGCACCTGGAGCAAACATTAACTATGAAACAGGACATGCGATTTTTGAGGCGACGCACGGAACGGCTCCTAAATATGCGGGCCTTGATAAAGTAAACCCATCTTCAGTTATTCTTTCAGGCGTTCTGCTTCTTGAGCATTTAGGATGGAATGAAGCGGCTGATTTGGTTATCAAATCTATGGAAAACACAATCGCTTCTAAAGTCGTAACTTACGATTTTGCCAGATTAATGGACGGCGCGACTGAAGTGAAATGTTCAGAGTTCGGTGAAGAACTGATTAAAAACATGGACTAAGCAAGGAAACAGCCTAAAATTAGCCATAAAGGAGAAGAGAGACATGGGAAATACTCGTAAAAAAGTTTCTGTTATCGGAGCAGGTTTTACCGGAGCGACAACCGCATTTTTAATCGCTCAAAAAGAATTGGCAGACGTTGTGCTTGTTGATATTCCGCAATTGGAGAACCCGACAAAGGGAAAAGCGCTTGATATGCTTGAAGCAAGCCCTGTTCAAGGCTTTGACGCGAAAGTTACTGGAACATCCAATTATGAGGATACAGCGGGTTCTGACATTGTTGTCATTACAGCAGGTATCGCTAGAAAACCTGGTATGAGCAGAGATGATCTAGTCTCTACAAACGAAAAAATTATGAGAAGCGTTACACGAGAAATCGTGAAATATTCTCCTGAGTCTATCATTGTGGTGCTGACAAATCCTGTTGATGCAATGACATACGCGGTGTACAAAGAATCAGGTTTCCCTAAAGAGCGCGTCATCGGCCAGTCCGGTGTGCTTGATACGGCAAGATTCAGAACATTTGTGGCAGAAGAATTAAACCTATCAGTCAAAGACGTGACAGGTTTCGTTCTTGGCGGACACGGTGACGATATGGTGCCGCTTGTGCGTTATTCTTATGCCGGCGGTATCCCGCTTGAAACTCTTATCCCGAAAGAACGGATTGACGCCATTGTGGAGCGCACAAGAAAAGGCGGAGGCGAAATCGTGAATCTTCTTGGAAACGGAAGCGCGTACTATGCGCCTGCGGCTTCTCTGGCAGAAATGGTCGAAGCGATCTTGAAAGATCAGCGCCGCGTCCTTCCTACAATTGCTTATCTTGAGGGAGAATACGGCTATGAAGGCATCTACCTTGGTGTTCCTACAATTGTAGGCGGCAACGGTCTTGAGCAAATCATTGAACTTGAACTGACAGACTATGAAAGAGCACAGCTGAATCAATCAGTTGAATCTGTCAAAAATGTCATGAAAGTATTATCTTAGTAAAAGAGAGAAAGGCTTGCTTGATAGAGCCTTTCTCTTTTTGTTATAAATGTAAGCGTTATCAAACAATTCTTTATTTCGTTTAAAAATGATATAAAAGGCGAATTGCCGGAATATCTTGCTTTCGCTAAAATAAAATCATGAAACATGTTAAGATGACATAAAATAGAGAAATAGGATGTCGGGGAATTTAATACTGGAGGCACAGCATGAACAAGAAAATTTTAGTTGTGGATGATGAAGAATCTATTGTTACTCTTTTGCAGTACAATTTGGAACGGTCAGGCTATGATGTCATTACCGCCTCGGACGGGGAAGAAGCACTCAAAAAAGCGGAAACAGAGAAGCCTGATTTGATTGTGCTGGATGTGATGCTTCCAAAACTGGACGGAATCGAAGTGTGCAAGCAGCTGAGACAGCAAAAACTGATGTTTCCGATTCTAATGCTGACAGCGAAGGATGAGGAATTCGACAAAGTATTAGGACTCGAGCTCGGTGCTGATGATTATATGACCAAGCCGTTCAGTCCAAGGGAAGTGAATGCAAGAGTCAAAGCGATTTTAAGGCGTTCCGAAATGGCTGCGCCCTCTAGTGAAATGAAGAATGATGAAATGGAAGGCCAGATCGTCATTGGCGAACTGAAAATTCTGCCTGATCATTATGAAGCGTACTTTAAAGACAATCAGCTTGAGCTGACACCGAAAGAGTTCGAACTGCTGCTGTATTTGGGCAGACATAAAGGCAGAGTGCTGACGAGAGATTTGCTGCTGAGCGCTGTCTGGAATTATGATTTTGCCGGAGATACGAGAATTGTTGATGTGCATATCAGCCATCTCCGCGACAAAATTGAAAGCAATACAAAAAAACCGATCTATATCAAAACGATTAGGGGATTGGGCTATAAACTGGAGGAGCCAAAAATGAATGAATAAATACCGTGTGCGCCTTTTTTCTGTACTTGTAGTCTGTATGATTCTGGTGTTTAGTGTCCTCGGACTGTTTTTGCAGCAGCTCTTTGAAACAACTGGTCAAAGGAAAGCAGAGGAACACATTGAAAAAGAAGCCAAATACATGGCTTCGCTTCTTGATGCCGGCAATCTGAATGATCAAGAAAATAAGAAAATCATTAAAGATGCAGGCGGCGCGCTCGATGTGAGCGCATCCGTTATCGATACAGACGGCAAGGTGCTGTACGGGTCAAACGGGGTAGCGGCAGATTCTCAAAAGGTGCAGGCGCTTGTTTCTGGCCATGAGGGTGTTCTTTCAAAAGCAAATAACAAGCTTTATTACGGACTTTCGCTTAGAAGTGAAGGTGAAAAAACAGGATATGTGCTGCTTTCTGCCTCTGAAAAAAGCTACGGCTTGAAAGGCGAAATGTGGGGGATGCTGACGGCCAGTCTTTGTACCGCATTTATCGTCATTATTTATTTTTATTCCAGCATGACCTCACGTTACAAAAGATCAATTGAAGCAGCGACAAATGTAGCAACAGAACTGTCCAAGGGAAACTACGATGCCAGAACGTACGGCGGCTATATCAGGCGCTCTGATAAGCTCGGCCGTGCGATGAACAGCCTTGCCGTTGATCTGATGGAAATGACGAGAACGCAAGAAATGCAGCGAGACCGGCTGTTAACAGTCATTGAAAATATCGGCTCCGGGCTGATTATGATTGATGGAAGAGGTTTTATTAATCTCGTGAACAGGTCTTACGCCAAGCAGTTCCATATCAATCCGAATCAGATGCTGCGCCGTCTTTATCATGATGCATTTGAACATGAAGAAGTGATCCAGCTTGTCGAAGACATTTTTATGACGGAGACAAAGAAATGCAAGCTGTTAAGGCTTACGATCAAGATTGAACGGCGTTATTTTGAGGTTGACGGCGTTCCGATTATGGGACCGGACGATGAATGGAAAGGAATTGTGCTCGTTTTCCATGACATGACGGAGACCAAGAAATTAGAGCAGATGAGAAAGGATTTTGTGGCCAATGTATCTCATGAGCTGAAAACGCCGATTACGTCTATTAAAGGGTTTACAGAGACGTTATTGGACGGGGCGATGGAGGACAAAGAGGCGCTTTCTGAGTTTCTCTCTATTATTCTAAAGGAAAGCGAAAGGCTTCAGTCTTTGGTTCAGGATCTGCTCGATCTCTCAAAAATAGAGCAGCAAAATTTCACACTCAGCATCGAAAAATTTGAGTCGACCAAAATGCTTAGTGAAATTGAAACGCTTCTAAAGCATAAGGCCGATGAGAAAGGCATCTCCTTACAACTGAATGTCCCGAAAGATCCGCTCTATGTATCGGGTGACCCGCACAGGCTGAAACAGGTATTTCTTAATCTCGTAAACAATGCGTTAACCTACACGCCTGAGGGGGGCTCTGTAGCTATCAATGTAAAGCCCGGAGAAAAAGACATTCAAATTCAAGTTGCCGATTCTGGAATCGGAATTCAGAAAGAAGAAATTCCGCGTATCTTTGAACGTTTTTACCGTGTAGATAAAGACAGAAGCAGGAATTCTGGCGGAACAGGCTTAGGCCTTGCGATCGTCAAGCATTTAATAGAGGCTCATGAAGGGAAAATCGATGTCACAAGCGAGCCTGGACGGGGAACCGTCTTTACCGTGACGCTGAAACGTGCTGCTGAAAAATCCGCCTAATGTTTACAAAGGTTTAACAATATCTTCATGCACTGTTAAACCTATGCTGGTAGGATGTAGTAGAACCCCTTCATCCAAGGAGCCAATTTTGACGGCGGGAACCTTTTTGTGTTCCCGTCCTTTTTTGTGTTTTCTCCTTTAGTTCACGTCATTTTCCTTTCAAATTGAACTTTGTTAAAATAAGAGGAGCGAATGACTATGTAAGAGATGAACGGAAGCCTGAGGCTTCTTAGGAGGATATTGAATGACGGAACGAAAAAAATTAGTGCTTGTAGACGGAAACAGTTTGGCTTACCGAGCGTTTTTTGCCTTGCCGCTGTTAAGCAATGATAAAGGTGTTCATACGAATGCCGTCTACGGCTTTGCGATGATTTTGATGAAGATGCTTGAGGATGAAAAACCGACGCACATGCTGGTTGCATTTGATGCCGGGAAAACAACATTTCGTCACGGCACATTTAAAGAATATAAAGGCGGCAGACAGAAAACCCCGCCTGAGCTTTCCGAACAAATGCCGTTTATCCGTGAGCTGCTGGATGCGTATCAGATCAGCCGCTACGAACTGGAACAATACGAAGCCGATGATATTATCGGCACATTGGCCAAATCGGCTGAAAAAGACGGATTTGAAGTAAAGGTTTTCTCAGGAGATAAGGATTTAACTCAGCTGGCAACAGACAAAACGACAGTTGCCATTACGAGAAAGGGAATTACCGATGTTGAATTTTACACACCGGAGCACGTCAAAGAGAAATACGGGCTTACGCCTGAACAAATCATTGACATGAAGGGTCTGATGGGCGATTCCTCAGATAATATTCCGGGTGTGCCCGGCGTAGGGGAAAAGACAGCGATTAAGCTATTAAAACAGTTCGTCTCCGTTGAAAAGCTGCTGGAGTCCATTGACGAGGTGAGCGGAAAGAAATTGAAGGAAAAGCTTGAGGAATTTAAGGATCAGGCATTGATGAGCAAGGAGCTTGCGACGATCATGACGGATGCGCCGATTGAGGTATCCGTTTCCGGCCTGGAATATCAAGGCTTTAATCGTGAACAGGTCATTTCCATCTTTAAAGATCTTGGATTCAGCACGCTTCTTGAACGTCTTGGGGAAGACAGTGAAGAAGCGGAGCAGGATCAGGCGTTAGAAGAAATTAATGTCGAAACCGTCACAGACGTAACAAGCGGTATATTGGTTTCTCCATCCGCATTTGTCGTTGAACAGATTGGCGACAATTATCACGAAGAGCCAATTCTCGGATTTTCGATCGCAAATGAAACGGGATCTTATTTTATTCCGAAAGACATTGCCGTGGAGTCTGAGGTGTTTAAAGAATGGGTGGAAAATGACGAGCAGAAGAAATGGGTTTTCGACAGTAAGCGGGCTGTTGTCGCTTTGCGCTGGCAGGGCATTGAACTGAAAGGGGCGGAGTTTGATACGCTTCTTGCGGCTTATATCATCAACCCCGGCAATTCATATGACGATGTCGCAAGCGTGGCTAAGGATTACGGCTTGCATATCGTTCAAAGCGATGAATCAGTTTACGGCAAAGGAGCAAAACGGGCAGTGCCGTCAGAAAACGAACTGTCTGAGCATCTTGTCAGAAAAGCGTTAGCCATTCAAAGCCTTCGGGAGAAACTCGTTCAGGGGCTGGAGAACAACGATCAGCTTGAACTGTTTGAAGAGCTTGAAATGCCGCTTGCGCTTATTCTGGGCGTAATGGAATCAACTGGCGTCAAGGTTGATGTTGACCGTTTAAAACGGATGGGTGATGAACTGGGCGCGAAGCTGAAAGAATATGAAGAAAAAATCCATGAGATTGCGGGAGAACCGTTTAATATCAATTCTCCTAAACAGCTTGGTGTCATCTTGTTTGAAAAGATCGGCCTGCCTGTCGTGAAAAAAACGAAAACAGGCTATTCAACGTCTGCCGACGTGCTTGAAAAGCTGGCTGACAAGCATGATATTGTCGACTACATTTTGCAGTACAGACAAATTGGCAAGCTTCAATCGACATATATTGAAGGGCTTCTAAAGGTGACAAGACCGGATTCACACAAGGTGCACACACGGTTTAACCAGGCTTTAACGCAAACAGGCCGCCTCAGCTCTACTGATCCGAATCTGCAAAACATTCCGATCAGACTTGAAGAAGGGCGCAAAATCCGCCAAGCTATTGTTCCGTCTGAAAAAGACTGGCTCATTTTTGCAGCTGATTATTCTCAAATCGAGCTGCGGGTGCTAGCCCATATCTCAAAGGATGAAAATCTTATCGAAGCTTTCACAAATGATATGGATATTCATACAAAAACGGCAATGGATGTGTTTCATGTCGCGAAGGATGAAGTGACATCCGCGATGAGACGCCAGGCGAAAGCGGTCAACTTTGGCATCGTATACGGCATCAGCGATTACGGGCTGTCACAGAACCTTGGCATTACCCGAAAGGAAGCCGGAGCATTCATCGACCGTTATTTGGAAAGCTTCCAAGGCGTAAAGGCGTACATGGAGGACTCGGTTCAGGACGCTAAGCAAAAAGGCTACGTGACAACGCTTATGCATCGACGCCGTTACATTCCTGAGCTGACGAGCCGAAACTTTAATATCCGCAGTTTTGCGGAGCGGACGGCAATGAATACGCCGATTCAAGGTAGCGCCGCTGATATAATCAAAAAAGCCATGATTGATATGGCTGCCAAGCTGAAAGAAAAACAGCTGAAAACAAGACTGCTGCTTCAAGTGCACGATGAATTGATTTTTGAAGCGCCGCAGGAAGAAATTGAAATCCTTGAAAAGCTTGTTCCTGAAGTGATGGAGCATGCGCTTGCATTAGATGTCCCGTTAAAGGTGGACTTTTCATCAGGACCATCTTGGTATGATGCGAAATAAACAGAGATAGGAAGTGATGGATGTGCCGGAATTACCAGAGGTTGAAACGGTCCGGCGCACTCTGACCGGGCTTGTAAAGGGAAAAACAATCAAATCGGTAGAGATCAGATGGCCGAATATCATCAAACGTCCTGCCGAACCGGAGGAATTTGCGCGAAATCTAGCAGGAGAAACGATACAGTCTATCGGTAGACGGGGAAAGTTTTTACTGTTTCATTTAAATCATTATGTTATGGTTTCCCACCTGCGAATGGAAGGGAAATACGGGCTTCATCAAGCGGAGGAGCCGGACGATAAACACGTGCATGTCATATTCACGATGACAGATGGAACCCAGCTTCGTTACCGGGATGTGCGGAAGTTTGGGACCATGCATTTATTTAAACCGGGAGAGGAAGCGGGCGAGCTCCCGCTTTCTCAGTTAGGGCCGGAGCCGGATGCAGAAGAATTTACGAGTGTGTATTTGAAAGAACGGCTTGCCAAAACAAACCGTGCTGTCAAAACCGCCCTGTTGGATCAGAAAACAGTTGTCGGACTGGGGAACATTTATGTAGACGAGGCTCTTTTCAGAGCGGGTGTCCATCCTGAGACAAAAGCAAATGAATTGTCAGACAAAACAATCAAAACACTTCACGCTGAAATCAAAAACACCCTGCAGGAGGCGATTGACGCGGGCGGCAGCACAGTCCGTTCGTATATCAACTCCCAAGGGGAAATCGGAATGTTCCAGCTGCAGCATTTTGTGTATGGAAAAAAAGACGAGCCGTGCAAAAATTGCGGAACGATGATTTCAAAAATTGTTGTCGGAGGCAGGGGCACGCATTTTTGCGCGGAGTGCCAGAAAAAATAGTAGCATAATGCTTCATCGTCCAAGCTGTCGGTGCATATATCAGTATCTCTGTAATAGAGGATGCCATTTTCGAAACACGGATTTTTCACTTTACCATATACATGATTGTGATGAATCCCGGGCATTTCACATCTGATACAAGAGCACCAACAGAAAGGAAGAAACGGATATGCAAATGGTTTCTATACTGCTGCTGGCGTTGGCTGTCAGCTTGGACAGTTTTTCAGTCGGATTTACGTACGGATTGAGAAAAATGAAAATACCGTTTAAAGCGATTTTGGTTATCGCCTGCTGTTCCGGTGCTGTCATGTTTATATCCATGCTGATCGGGAGCTTTCTTACAAAGTTTTTTCCTGTATATGTGACGGAGAAGCTTGGCGGTTTGATATTGGTCGGAATTGGTGTATGGGTTCTGTATCAATTTTTCAAACCGGCAAAAGACAAAGAATACTTATTGCATGAAAAAACGCTGCTTAATTTAGAGGTTCGGTCATTAGGGATTGTGATTCATATTTTGAGAAAACCTATGAGTGCGGATATCGACAAATCGGGCGTGATTAATGGAATCGAGGCGGTCTTATTGGGATTTGCCTTATCGATTGATGCCTTCGGAGCAGGTATAGGCGCAGCCATTCTCGGTTTTTCACCGATTATGATGAGCATCGCCGTGGCAATCATGAGTTCGCTGTTTGTATCAATCGGAATTAACGCCGGCCATTTTCTGTCTAAGTGGAAATGGATTGATAAAATGGCGTTTTTGCCGGGGCTTCTGCTGATCACGATTGGGCTCTGGAAATTGTAAAAAGGAGTGGATCTCTTGACCTTAGTCATTGGTTTAACGGGAGGAATAGCCAGCGGCAAAAGCACGGTTGCCAATATGCTGATTGAAAAAGGAATAACAGTTATAGATGCAGATATCATCGCCAAACAAGCGGTAGAAAAAGGGACGCCTGCCCACCGGCAAATCATTGACGAATTCGGTGAAGACATTCTGCTCCCAAACGGTGATATAGATAGAAAAAAGCTTGGGGCACTGGTATTTACAAATGAACAAAAGCGCCTTGCTTTAAATGCAATTGTTCATCCCGCAGTCAGGCAGGAAATGCTTAAGCGCCGTGATGAAGCCATTGCAAATCAGGAAGCGTTTGTTGTCTTAGATATCCCGTTATTGTTCGAAAGCAAATTGGAATCTTTAGTTGATAAAATTATTGTGGTTAGTGTCACAAAAGAGCTCCAGCTTGAGCGTCTGATGAATCGCAACCAGCTGACGAAGGAAGAAGCGGTCAGCCGAATCCGCGCTCAAATGCCATTAGAGGAAAAAACAGCAAGAGCAGATCAAGTCATCGATAACAGCGGCACGCTCGAAGAGACCAAACAGCAGCTTGATGACACCATCAGCAGCTGGGCATAATGCAAAACACCGTTCAATATGAACGGTGTTTTTTGTGATTGAAAATCAAAGTTGTCCGGATCAGGACTGACGCGCAGGTTTTCATTCAGCGCATCGATGCGATTCATGTCATCCTGTGTTATTCAAAGTCAAATACGCTGGCGTTTTCTTTTATGCGTTGTTCCTTCGTTGATTTAGGAATCGTGCCATGCTGCAGATTTGTTATATGTTTGAGCGATGCCTGCCAGTACAGAGTGGTCAAGCAGCTGTCCCTGCATTAAATGTGACCAAGCCTTCATCTCATATTCCTCCTTTGTGTGATGTGCCGTATAAATAAAAAAGAGCAGATTCAAACCAGCCGGCAAATGTGATTATGAAAGATATCACCAAGAAAGAAAAGTACGTACTTTAAAGTGCTATAGTCACTTTTTGGTGCCTGTAAGGAGAAGAAAAAATATAACATTTCTGTTGAAGCGACTCTTGAAGTAATCGGCGGGAAATAGAAATGCGTCATTTTATGCCATCTGACGCACGGAAAAAAACGCACGAGTGAATTAAAGCGCCTGATGCCCAACATTACGCCAAAAATGCTGACTCAGCAGCTTCGTGAGCTGGAAACGGACGGTGTCATTAACCAGATCGTATATAATCAGTTTCCTCCCAAAGTGGAGTGTGTGCTTGGGGAGCGAATCATATTAACAAAGTGTACGGGTATACATTTTCAGTGTTAGAAGAAAGTGTGCTCAATGATAAGTTAAAACAGGAATCATAAAAAATAATGGCAGTCAGTGCGGAGCGCTGGCTGCTTTTTGATTCTTAGGACTGAAATTGTGTGCAAGAAAAGATATCATGCATCATAAATTAGCGTTATAATCGTTGATTTTTATCAATATGTACTGGCGAATTCGTTTTAATGTGTTATACTAATTTCAGATAACAACAAATTAGGATGGCATAATTGATAAGGGGTGTCCAACATGAAGGTAAAAGTAGCGATCAACGGGTTTGGAAGAATCGGAAGAATGGTTTTTAGAAAAGCGATGTTAGACGATCAAATTCAAGTAGTGGCCATAAACGCCAGCTATTCCGCAGAAACGCTGGCTCATTTAATAAAGTATGACACAAATCACGGCAGGTACGACAAAGAGGTTGTGGCCGGTGAAGACAGCCTGATTGTAAATGGAAAGAAAGTGCTTTTGTTAAACAGCCGTGATCCAAAACAGCTGCCTTGGCGGGAATATGATATTGACATAGTCGTCGAAGCAACAGGGAAGTTTAATTCAAAAGATAAAGCGATGGGCCATATAGAAGCGGGCGCAAAAAAAGTCATTTTGACTGCTCCGGGAAAAAATGAAGACGTTACCATTGTGATGGGAGTAAATGAGGACCAATTCGACGCTGACCGCCATGTCATTATTTCAAATGCATCATGCACGACAAACTGCCTTGCGCCTGTTGTAAAAGTGCTGGATGAAGAGTTTGGCATTGAGAGCGGGCTGATGACTACAGTTCACGCGTATACGAATGACCAGAAAAATATTGATAATCCGCACAAAGATTTGCGACGGGCGCGGGCATGCGGTGAATCCATCATTCCGACGACAACAGGAGCGGCAAAGGCGCTTTCGCTTGTGCTGCCGCATCTGAAAGGAAAGCTTCACGGCCTCGCCTTGCGTGTCCCGGTTCCGAATGTCTCATTGGTTGATCTCGTTGTCGATCTGAAAATGGATGTGACGGCTGAAGAGGTAAACGAGGCATTTAAACGGGCTGCCAAAACTTCGATGTACGGCGTGCTTGATTATTCAGATGAACCGCTCGTCTCGACTGATTATAATACGAATCCGCATTCTGCGGTCATTGACGGGCTGACAACAATGGTAATGGAAGGGAGTAAAGTAAAGGTGCTCGCATGGTATGACAACGAATGGGGCTACTCGTGCAGAGTCGTGGATCTGATCCGCCATGTAGCGGCACGAATGAAACATCCGTCTGCTGTATAAAATAAGGTCGTGGACATATTTTGAAGAAAAAACCCTTAACAGCATATTTCTAAAAAAACGCACCTTGCAAATTAGACTTAAACACAGTATACTATTTTTCGTGAACTTCTTGCTTGAGACTGTTTCGGAATTACTTAAAGGGTTAGGACCTCTCCGGACTAACTTTCCCCCGTGGTAAATGGCCGACCCAGTTGTTGGAATTTCACTTTTTAATTCTTGTTAAGGGGGGTCCATGACTATGGAAACAATGGGGCGTCACGTTATCTCCGAGCTATGGGGATGCGATTTTGATAAGCTGAATGACATGGATTTTATTGAAAAAACGTTTGTAAATGCTGCTCTAAAATCAGGTGCTGAGGTGCGCGAGGTTGCATTTCACAAATTTGCACCGCAAGGCGTAAGCGGAGTTGTGATTATTTCTGAATCACACTTAACGATTCACAGTTTTCCTGAGCACGGATATGCGAGCATTGATGTTTATACTTGTGGAGACTTAGATCCTAATGTCGCTGCTGACTATATCGCAGAGGCATTACATGCTGATACAAGAGAAAACATTGAAATACCGAGAGGAATGGGGCCTGTGCAAATTAAACAGGCGCAAGCGAAAGTACTATAAAGTAAACACGAACACAAAGGGAGCTGAAGCTAGAAAGCCGTTATGCGCTTTTTAGCTTATGCTCCTTTTATTTTTATAAACAAACAAGGGCGGTCAGCTTTTTCTTTTTTCATTTTTTTTGTAAAATAGAAAGAGATTTTCACAAACCACCTGATGCTGTAGATACAGCTTTACTCACAACGGCTCTCCTGACAGATGGCTGTCACATTTATTTTTAAAAGGCGGAGGCTGCCGAAAATACATTCCAGGGAACGAAATAGTTGGGAGCTGATTTTATTGAAATGTCCTTCATGCCAGCATAACGGAACGCGGGTCCTTGATTCACGGCCTGTGGATGATGGGAAATCCATTCGCCGAAGACGCGAGTGCGAATGCTGCCATTACCGGTTTACCACCTTTGAAAAAGTGGAGGAAACCCCGCTTATCGTCGTGAAAAAAGAAGGCGTGCGGGAGGAATTCAGCAGGGAAAAAATGCTGCGCGGCCTCATAAAAGCATGCGAAAAAAGACCCGTTCCACTCAAAACGCTTGAAGATATGTGCTTTGATATTGAAAAAGAACTTCGCAATCAAGGCTGCTCTGAGGTGAAAAGCGAATTCGTCGGAGAAATGGTCATGGATCGGCTGGCTAAGATTGATGAAGTCGCATATGTGCGGTTCGCGTCTGTCTATCGGCAGTTTAAAGATATAAACGTCTTTATCGACGAATTAAAAGACTTAATAAAGAAAGAGCGTTAAAAGAGCTAAGAGGATTCTTCTAGCTCTTTTCTCATGTGCAAAATTGGCATTTGATAGATATAAGAAACGGTGTAAAATGAAAGGTAGAAACAAATTCGGAAGGTTTGAGAATGTATGGCTGACTATTGGAAAGATGTACTGCCTGTAGATCCTTATGCGGTCAAAAGCAGATCGATGCTTCAGGATATAGACAGACAAATAATCACACAACTGTACCAGCCCTTAATCGGCCCTGTTGCATTCTCACTTTATATGACATTGTGGGGAGAGCTGGAACAAAACCGTCTGTGGGGCGGCGAGTCCACACATAGACAGCTGATGGGGATGACACAGTCTAATTTAAAAACGATCCATCAGGAACAAGGGAAGCTCGAGGGCATCGGATTGCTAAAAGTATATATGAAAGAATCCGAGCGGCAGGAGCGCCTCTTTATATATGAACTCCTTCCGCCGCTCAGGCCAAATGAGTTTTTTGAAGACGGAATGCTGAATGTTTTTCTGTACAATAGAGTCGGAAAAACAAAATACCAGCAATTAAA
Source organism: Bacillus sp. SW14 (assembly GCF_047608225.1). Lineage (NCBI taxonomy): Bacteria > Bacillati > Bacillota > Bacilli > Caryophanales > Bacillaceae > Bacillus > Bacillus sp. SW14. Next base: position 1,356,678 of record NZ_JBLKRW010000001.1, read on the forward strand.
ACAATTTTTCACGCATCCGGCCATTTCAGAGGATGCGAAGGACATTACGCGGCCGTTTAATCATGCGTTTGAATCGCTGCAGCCGAGTGAATGGAAGCTTACATCTGACATGGAGGAAACGGTGAGACTTGCGGAGGGCACAGAATATACTTCTGTCGGACAGGCTCCGTCCTACACCATAACAGAGGATGTGTTTGATTTTGATTTGTTTTTAGCGGGACTTTCTGAGACGATGATTCCGAGAAAAGCGATGACCCAGCAGGTGCGGGACACCATCAAAAAGCTTTCTTATCTGTACGGTATAGACCCTTTGCAGATGCAAAATGTCGTGATGAGTGCAATTGATGAGCGTGACATAATTACGTCGGAAGCTTTAAGAAAAGCGGCCAGCGACTGGTATCAAATCGAAAGAAACGGACAGCTGCCAGACGTCGTTGAAAAAACACAGCCGGTGCATCTGCGAGAAGGCGAAAAACCGGCAAAAGAGGATTCGCTGGACGGGAAGCTGATCGCATTGCTGGAGACGATTTCTCCGAAGAAGCTTCTGCAGGACATTGCCGACGGAACAGAGCCGTCAAAAGCTGACCTGAAAATCATAGAAGAAATTATGTTTGAACAGAAGCTCGAGCCAGGCGTTACAAATGTGTTAATTTATTATGTCATGCTGAAAACCGACATGAAGCTGTCGAAAAATTATATCCAAAAGATCGCCTCGCATTGGGCGCGTAAAAAGGTAAAAACGGTCAGAGAAGCGATGAAGCTCGCGATAGAAGAAAACCGCCAATACCTTGAATGGGCTGAAGGAAAAGCAAATCAGCCTTCGAAACGAAACCAAAAAGTGATTCGCGAAGAAAAACTTCCTGACTGGATGGGAGAAAAAGAGACAGCCTCCGAGTCAGAATCCGGACAGGAGAAGCTGCATCCGCAGGACTTGGAAGAACAGAAGAAAAAGATGATGGAAGAAATGAAAAAACTGAAAAAATACTCTGCCTATTAAAGACAGAGATGCGGGGTGAAGGAATAGATGGAACCAATCGGCCGTTCCCTGCAGGGCGTAACCGGCAGGCCGGATTTCCAAAAACGTCTTGAACAAATGAAGGAAAAAGTCATGAAGGATCAAGATGTTCAGGCATTTTTGAAGGAAAACGAAGAAGTGATTGATCAAAAAATGATCGAAAAGAGCTTAAACAAGCTTTATGAATATATCGGCCAAAGCAAGAAATGCTCCTATTGTTCGGAAGATAAAGATTGCAACAATTTATTGGAGGGCTACCATCCGAAGCTTGTTGTCAATGGCCAATCTATTGATATTGAGTATTATGAATGTTCGGTTAAACGGAAACTCGATAAGCAGAAAAAACAGAAGTCCCTTATGAAAAGCATGTATATCCAGCAGGATCTTCTCGGAGCGACTTTCCAGCAAGTTGATATCAGTGACCCGAGCAGGCTCGCGATGTTCCAGCATGTGACGGATTTTCTGAAAAGCTATAATGAGACGGGAAAAGGGAAAGGGCTGTATTTACACGGGAAATTCGGGGTAGGAAAAACGTTTATGCTCGCTGCGATTGCCAATGAGCTGGCGGAAAAAGAGTATTCCTCGATGATCGTCTATGTGCCCGAATTTGTGAGAGAGCTTAAGAATTCGCTGCAAGACAAGTCATTGGAAGAGAAACTCAATATGGTAAAATCAACACCCGTATTGATGCTTGATGACATCGGAGCGGAATCAATGACGAGCTGGGTTAGGGATGAAGTCATCGGAACAGTGCTCCAGCACAGAATGTCCCAGCAGCTGCCGACTTTCTTTTCGTCTAATTTCTCACCTGATGAGCTGAAGCATCATTTTACGTATTCGCAAAGGGGAGAAAAGGAAGAAGTAAAAGCGGCAAGACTTATGGAGCGAATTTTATATTTAGCTGCTCCAATCCGCCTGGACGGAGAAAACCGCCGACATCCGTAACTGCTGCGGTTCAAAGGGGAAGGAACTGAGGGTATGAAACGAAAAACAGCTGTTAAATGGCTGGCAGTGCTTGCAGGTGCAGGTGTAATCTTTTGGGGAAATAAAACGTATTTGAATTTATCGCCGAAAGAGATCAGGATATGGGTATTGTCATTCGGGGCCTTTGCACCGCTGATGTTTATCGGGATATCCATCGTCAGGCCTCTTATTTTATTTCCCGTATCTGTTGTTTCTATAGCGGGAGGACTCGCATTTGGCCCGCTTCTCGGCACGCTTTACACGTTATTCGGTTCAATGTGCGCTTCAGCTGTTTCGTTTTTTGCCGCAGGTTTGTTTGCGGCGAAAAAGAACGGCCATTACGAAAAGCTTGAAGCCATTCAGAAGCAGATGGAAGATAACGGATTTTTTTATATCTTTCTTTTAAGAATCATGCCGATCAATTTTGATTTCATCAGCTATGCGGCAGGCCTTTCCAATGTCAAAGCGCTGCCGTATTTTGCGGCGACGGCCGCGGGAATCATTCCTGGGACCATCGCGCTGAATGTGCTGGGAGCGAGCTTTTCAACTGGAAATCTGCCCGCTTTCTTTATGGTGCTCGCTTTGTATAGCGTTTTTATCTCGCTGCCGTTTATCTTCAGAAAGAAAATGCAAAACTTGTTCCAAGAGTCAAATTAACATTTGCCAATGACCTTTACGTCTATTTTAAAAACATCCCCCATATACTTGTAACAGATGCCGTAAGGGGGGACAAACATGCTTGAAATAATCTTTGAAGATGACCATGATGCAGCCGCTTTTTTACATCTCATTCAGCATTCGGACGATCGGAACTATATCATTGTCCGGGAAGGCATACGAAAAATCGGGATTGAAAAAGCTAAGCCGGCTATCTCTATTCAGCGTTTTATGGAGCCGATTCTGGTCAAGTTTTTTTTAGAGTGCAAAGAAGACGAACATATGCTGTCATTGATTGAGGAAACATACTGCTTCACGGACCAGGATGAACAGCAGCAAATCCTTCAGCTTGCCCATAGTATTATTGAAGGAGAAGCGGACGATCTTCCGTTTGAGCCGCTAAAGCTTTCGCGGAAACAATCAATTTTGGATGAACTCCAAACGATTCGTTTAGAGGAAGGCTTATTTTCCATTCGTTCCTTTCAGACCTTCCGGCTCGGACAATACTACAAGCAGCTGAGAGACATTACGGAAGCGGCGATAGATGAATATAAAATGGAACAGGAATATCAAAACTTTATTCAAACACTCAGAGAATATGTAATGGCCAAACAGCCGCGAATCAAAAAGGTGCATATTGTCCATGACGGTTCATTTACAATTTGGGAGCTGCGTTATGTGCAGGAACGGGAAAAAATGAAATACATAGACAGGCGATTTGTCCGGGATCATCCTATGTACATTGATTCTCATTTGCTCGCGCCGCTGATCTCCATCGCGCCTGATGAAGTGGTGCTTTATACCGACCAGCCCGAGCATATGATGGCAAGGACCATTCAAAACGTATTTCAAGAACGACTGGAACTGCTTCCGCTGCATGCTTTTTCAGACGCAGAAATACCGGTAGAGCACTCAGAAGGATAAGGGCCGGCAGCCTGTATATATAGGGCTGTCGGTTTGGAAAAAAGGAAATGCGATCGTGTTGATTTTTTGGAATGAACAATTTATAATACATAGGAGATTAAGAAAGACACACGTATTGATAAGGACATGAAGGAATGATACCGGCTCAAAGAGAGGGAAGCCCCGGCTGCAAGCTTCCTAGCTAAGGACCATTCGCTTTACCGCCTTTGAACTTCAGCTGTGAACCCCTCCTTGTTAAGGAGCAGTAATGGCTGACGGGAACTCCCGTTACAGAGATTAGAGCCGCAAGTGCCGGAATATTGGCTTTGCGGAAAAAAGGGTGGAACCACGATTCCGTTTATTCAACCTCGTCCCTTTCATAGGGGGCGGGGTTTTTATATGCAAAAAAAGGAGTGACATAGATGTCAGATATGGTAAAAATCACATTTCCTGATGGAGCAGTCAAGGAGTTTGCGAAAGGAACAACAACAGAGGATATCGCGGCATCCATCAGTCCGGGATTAAAGAAAAAATCATTAGCCGGAAAACTGAACGGAGAAGAAATCGATTTGAAAATGCCGATCAATGAAGACGGTAAAGTGGAAATCATTACAGAAGGTTCCGAAGAAGGCCTTCAAATAATGCGCCACAGTACGGCTCACTTGCTGGCTCAAGCGATTAAACGCATTTACAAAGATGTCAAATTCGGTGTCGGTCCGGTCATCGAAAACGGTTTTTACTACGATGTAGAAATGGAAGAAGCGATTACGCCGGAGGATCTGCCGAAAATTGAAAAAGAAATGAAAAAAATCGTTAATGCGAACCTCCCGATCGTTCGAAAAGAGGTCAGCCGCGAAGAAGCGAAAGCCCGTTTTGCTGAAATCGGCGATGACCTGAAGCTTGAATTATTGGATGCGATTCCGGAAGGAGAAACCGTTTCGATCTATGAGCAAGGTGAATTCTTTGACCTGTGCCGCGGCGTACACGTTCCTTCAACAGGAAAAATCAAAGAGTTTAAACTGTTAAGCCTTGCAGGCGCATACTGGCGCGGTGACAGCAATAACCAAATGCTTCAGCGCGTATACGGCACAGCTTTCTTCAAAAAAGCGGATCTGGAAGAGCATCTTCGCATGCTTGAAGAAGCGAAAGAGCGTGACCATAGAAAGCTCGGCAAAGAGTTAAAGCTGTTTGCGAATTCTCAAAAAGTCGGACAAGGCTTGCCGCTTTGGCTGCCAAAAGGGGCGACAATCCGCCGCGTCATCGAGCGCTACATTGTCGATAAAGAAATCAGTCTCGGCTATGAGCACGTATACACACCAGTGCTTGGAAGCAAAGAACTGTATGAAACATCAGGGCACTGGGAGCATTATCAGGAAGGCATGTTCCCTCCGATGGAAATGGACAACGAAACCCTTGTGCTGCGTCCAATGAACTGTCCGCACCATATGATGATTTACAAACAAGACATTCACAGCTACCGTGAACTTCCGATTCGGATTGCGGAGCTGGGAACGATGCACCGTTATGAAATGTCAGGTGCGCTGTCAGGCCTTCAGCGCGTGCGCGGCATGACATTAAACGATGCACATATCTTTGTGCGCCCGGATCAAATTAAGGACGAGTTTATCCGTACAGTCCGTTTAATTCAGGACGTATATGAAGACTTTGGCTTAAGTGATTACACATTCCGTCTGTCTTACCGTGATCCTGAAGACACGGAGAAATATTTTGATGACGATGAAATGTGGAACAAGGCGCAATCCATGCTGAAAGAGGCAATGGATGAAATCGGCCATGACTATTACGAAGCAGAAGGTGAAGCGGCATTCTATGGCCCTAAACTTGATGTTCAGGTAAAAACAGCGATCGGCAAAGAAGAAACATTGTCTACGGTTCAGCTTGATTTCTTATTGCCTGAACGTTTCGATCTGACTTATATCGGTGAAGACGGCAAGCAGCACCGTCCGGTTGTGATTCACAGAGGTGTCGTATCAACTATGGAACGCTTTGTTGCCTTCTTAATTGAAGAACATAAAGGCGCGCTGCCAACATGGCTTGCACCGGTTCAATTCCAAGTCATCCCGGTTTCTCCTGCTGTGCATTTAGACTACGCGAAAAAAGTGCAGGAACGTCTGCAGCGTGAAGGCCTTCGTGTAGAAGTCGACATCCGTGATGAAAAAATCGGCTACAAAATCCGTGAAGCGCAAATGCAAAAAATCCCGTACATGCTTGTGGTCGGTGATCAAGAAGCAGAAAACGGAGCGGTAAACGTCCGTAAGTACGGAGAGCAGAACTCTGCAACCATTTCGCTCGATGATTTTGTGAAAAAAGCAGTAGCTGAAGCGAAAAAATAAGCTAAAAAAGCATGATCTCGTTGAAGAGATCATGCTTTTTTTTATTTCTCTATTATAGGAAACAAATCATGAAGGCTGCTGATGATGTAATCAGGCGTCACATCGGTTTCATTTTTCTTATCCGTGCGGTTGACCCAAGCGGTTTTGATGCCGGCCCTTGAAGCGCCCAAAATATCGGTATTCAAGTTATCGCCGACCATTATTGCATCGTCTTTTTCAATATTCATCAGCTCAAGGCAATGTTCAAAAATGGAAACATCCGGTTTCCCTTTGCCAAAAGCGCCCGAGATGACGATTTCATTGAAATAAGGGGCGAGTTCTGGCACGCCGGCGAGCTTCTCTTTTTGCAGGCTCGGATCGCCGTTTGTCAAAAGCAGGAGTTCATACTTGCCTTTTAATTGATCGAGTACAGCAAATGTTTCATCATATACAAATGGGCGTTTTCTGCGCTCTGCCGCGAAAAACTCTCCCAAGTATTCGCCATATGCGGGATCATCAATGCCAAGCGCCTTTAGTCCGTTTGTCCATGCGTTTCTTCTGTACTCCGGCACAATCTTGTTCAGCTTCTGAAAGCCTTCACTGATCGGTTCTGAGAAATTGGACCATAGTCCTTCAAACGGATTAATGCCGATCATCACTGTATATGGATACGTCTCATATGACATGTACAATTCTCTCGCCGCTTCGCGAACAGCTTCTTCAAATGCCTGCGGGTCAAGGCCATATTTTTTTTCCGCCTGTAAACAAGTTTCTGCAAATGTTGTTCTGACACTTTTTTCATCCCAAAGTAGTGTATCGTCTAAATCAAAAAATACGGCTTTCATGATCTTCTCCTCTGCTTCAGATTCAAATCTTTCAGCCAAAAGGCTCATGTTTTATTTTACAATAGATAAAAGCCTTGTGAAATATGTTTTCAGATGATTTTAAAAAAACAGTCAGCCGTAAAGCTCATTGACTGAAAACATGCTAGAATGAAAACGGAAAGAATAGGTGACACGCATGATTCATTTAATGATTATGATGCTTGAAAGGGTAGGGATTATTGTGATTTTGGGGTTTATTCTCGCCCATACGAAGCTTTTCAGACAAGCTTTGCAAAATCAGGACGGCTATAAAGGAAAAGCGGTTTTAATCTCTATTTTTTCTCTCTTCAGCATCATCAGCAATTATACAGGCATCGAAATTCAAAAAAATATGATTGTAAACAATGACTGGGTGTTTGCGATAGATCCGTCGGGCTCTATCGCGAATACCCGTATTTTAGGCGTGGAAATCGGAGGCCTTCTCGGAGGTCCGCTTGTAGGGGCGGGAATCGGTGTACTGGCGGGCCTTCACCGTTTTTCGCTCGGCGGCAGCACGGCCATAAGCTGTGCGGTATCATCGGTTTTAGCGGGTGTTCTAGCAGGTTTGATCGGACGGTATTTTACGAAGCGCTACCGAATGCCGACACCTCGAATCGCCGCTCTTGTGGGAATCGGTATGGAGTCACTGCAGATGGTGATTATTTTGCTGATGGCGAAGCCGTTCAGTGACGCTTGGGAGCTTGTCAGCATGATCGGGATTCCGATGATACTCATCAATGGAACAGGCAGTTTTATTTTCCTATCCATCATTCAAGCGATCATTCGCAAGGAAGAGCAGGCAAGGGCGCTTGAAACGCACAGAGTGCTGACGATTGCTGACCAGACGCTTCCGTTTTTTCGCCAAGGATTAAATGAAAGCTCCTGTAAAAGTGTGGCGGCTATTATCCATAAGCTGACCGGAACAGATGCTGTTTCTCTCACTGATAATGAGAAGATCCTTGCGCATGTCGGCGCGGGAATAGATCATCACATTCCATCAAAAAGCTTGATCACCGGCCTGTCCAAAAAGGTGATCAAAACAGGAGAAATCATGAAGGCGGTTACTCAGGAAGAGATTGAATGCACGCATGCTGAATGTCCCTTGCACGCGGCGATTGTCCTGCCGCTGACATCAAACGGCAATACAATCGGCACCTTAAAAATGTACTTTAAAAGCCCGGCAGGCCTGAGTCAGGTAGAGGAGGAGCTTGCTGAGGGGCTGGCCATGCTGTTTTCGACACAGCTGGAGCTTGGGGAAGCAGAGCTGCAAAGCAAGCTTCTCAAAGATGCTGAAATCAAAGCGCTTCAGGCGCAGGTGAATCCGCATTTTTTATTTAACGCGATCAATACGATTTCTGCGTTATGCCGCACGGATGTTGAAAAAACCCGTAAGCTCTTATTGCAGCTCAGTGTTTATTTTCGTTCAAACCTTCAAGGAGCGAGACAGCTGCTGATTCCGCTCTCAAAGGAGCTGAACCACCTTCACGCCTATTTGTCATTAGAACAGGCGCGTTTTCCCGGGAAATATAAGATTGAGCTCAATATCGACAGCAAACTGGAGCAGGTTGAAATCCCTCCGTTTGTTTTACAGGTGCTTGTGGAGAATGCGCTTCGGCACGCATTTCCAAAAAAACAAGACATGTGCAAAGTTACGGTTTGTGTCTTATCTGATGATACTTCCGTCTATATGAAGGTGACGGATAACGGACGTGGAATTCCGCCGGACGTCCTGCCGAAACTCGGAAAGAAACCGTTTCCGTCTAAGGAGGGTACCGGTACAGCGCTTTATAACCTGAATCAGCGGCTGATCGGTTTATTCGGACAGCAGGCCGCGCTGAATATCAGGAGTGAGGTTCAAAAAGGGACAGAGGTGTCCTTTCAAGTCCCAACGCAACAGATGAAAGAGGGAGAAGAACATGCTCAGGGTGTTAATAGTTGATGATGAGATGCTGGCGAGGGATGAATTGGCTTACTTGCTCAAGCGGACCAATGAGGAAATGGAAATCAATGAAGCGGAAAATATCGAATCTGCTTTTGACCAAATGATGGATCAAAAACCTGACTTGCTGTTTTTAGACGTTGATTTATCGGGAGAAAACGGTTTTGATATCGCTAAGCGATTGAAGAAAATGAAGCATCCTCCTGCTGTTGTGTTTGCGACGGCGTATGACCAATATGCGCTCAAAGCGTTTGAGGTGGACGCTTTAGATTATTTAACCAAGCCTTTCGATGAGGAAAGAATTCAGCAAACGTTAAAAAAATATAAAAAAGTCAATCGGGATATTGTTGAAACAGATCAGAGCAGCCATGCCGGCCAGCACAAACTGGCGTTATCTGTTGGTGAATCAATTGTGATCGTAGATACGAAGGACATTGTCTATGCCGGAACGGAAGATGGTCATGTCAATGTAAAAACCTTCGAGAATTCTTATACAGTCAGCGATACGCTCGTTGTCATTGAGAAAAAGCTGCCTGATGCTGATTTTATCCGCGTCCATCGGAGCTTTGTCGTCAATACCGAATATATTAAAGAAATTCAGCCATGGTTTAATTCTACATATAATCTGATCATGAAAGACGGATCGAAAATACCGGTCAGCCGGACATATGCGAAGGAATTGAAAAAGCTGCTCCATATTTGATGGGCGGCTTTTTGCATTTCAGCCATTTCATTCTGCAACTCAGTCCCGCTATTCGGCATGTTATCTTGTAAGCGCTTCATAACAGAGGATTGTTATTTATAATGGGAGTACCAAAGAGAAAGAGGTGAAGAAAATGAGTGCTAAAAAAGTGTACGGGTTTTTAACACAAGCATTTATTTTTGCCGTCATTATGCTGGTTTCCAATATGATTGCCGCTATTGTCCCAATTCCTATCCCGGCATCGGTTGTAGGGTTAGTCTTATTATTTCTCCTATTATGTTTAAAAGTGATTAAACTGGAACAAGTAGAAACGCTCGGAGCGTCTTTAACCTCTCTGATCGGATTTTTATTTGTCCCGTCAGGTATATCTGTTATGAATTCGCTTGGTGTGATGCAGCAATACGGCCTGCAAATTGTTCTTGTCATTCTGCTCGCAACGATTATATTGCTGGGGGCTACAGGATTGTTTTCTCAGCTGATTCTTTCGCTAAGCGGAAAACGCAAATCCGCAGCGGACATGAAAACAAAAACAGTGCAAAGCCCGCAGAACAATAACGAACTCGTTCACCATTAAGGAAACAGGAGGTTCAACAGATGGAAAGCACAATGAGTCCTTATTTCGGAATTGTCGTATCACTGGCTGCATTCGGCATCGGCACTTTTTTATTTAAGAAAACGAAAGGCTTCTTCCTTTTCACTCCTTTGTTTGTTGCCATGGTGCTTGGGATCGCATTTTTAAAAATCGGCGGTTTTTCCTACGCGGACTATAATAACGGGGGAGAAATCATTAAGTTTTTTCTTGAACCGGCGACGATCGCTTTTGCCATTCCTTTGTACAAACAAAGAGATAAGCTGAAAAAATACTGGTGGCAAATCATGTCCTCTATTATCGTTGGCTCTATTTGCTCTGTCACGATTGTTTATTTGCTCGCAAAAGGCATTCACCTCGATGCGTCAGTGATGAAAAGCATGCTTCCGCAGGCGGCTACAACGGCAATTGCGCTACCTTTATCAAAAGACATCGGAGGCATCAGCAACATCACAGCTTTTGCGGTTATCTTTAACGCTGTCATTGTATATGCGCTCGGAGCGTTGTTCTTGAAGGTGTTTAAAGTAAAGGATCCCATCTCTAAAGGATTGGCTCTCGGAACGTCCGGGCATGCACTCGGTGTAGCTGTCGGGATCGAGATGGGAGAGGTCGAAGCGGCGATGGCAAGTATTGCTGTTGTCGTAGTAGGAGTTGTAACGGTTCTGGTCATCCCTGTGTTCGTGCAGCTGATCGGAGGATAAGCCAAGGCTGATAGCCTTGGATTTGTCTATTTTATGGTGCGTCTTCGGGATCGATATATCCTTGTTTAATGCCCCATTCGACTTGGTCATCATGCCACTTTTTTCGTTCTTCATAACCATAGCCGTCGTCATCAGGAAGCTCTGAAGCCGGCTGTTGAACGGTACCATCTGTCTGGTTCGAGGATGACGGTGAATGTTGGCTATTAGATGAGGGTGCCTCGGTCTGCTGTCGTTGTGCCTGCGAGTGCCGCTTTTTTTCAGCATTTGCTTCCTGCTCTTTTTGGATTGCTGCCTGCCGCTGTCTTTCAAGTTCAGCTTGTCTTTCAGCTTCTGCCAATCGCTGTCTCTCCGCTTCTTCCTCCTGCTGTTTCTTTCGTTTCGCCTCTCGCTCTTTTTCTCGTTTTTTTGCGGCGGCGATTTGTCTTTGTTTCTCTGCTTCTTCTTTTGCTTTCAGCTTTCCTAATTCAGCAGTGAGCGGATTTTCAAACTTTATTTTCATTGAAACGGGTTTTAGTTTTTTCAGCTCTTTCTCCAGTTCCTTTTGATGAAATGCTGCGGCTGTTTTAACAGTTTCAGCTTTTGGTTCGGAAGGTGTGCTTTTGCTATTCGAGCAACCGGTCAATATCAATGTGAAAAATAAAGCAAGCTGTATCAGTTTGTTCATACATCAGACTCCCTTCTGCTTCTTATATCGGTTAGAGATTAACTTTGTTTTACATTTTTTCCTGTCAGTGGTTGCGTGGTAAATTGCGAAATAAGGAGAAGGATGGGGGAGACTATTGGTTCTTCATCTAACAGAATCAGGTGTGCACCACCCTCGGCTCACGGTCTTTATTCATGGCGGGGGTATCAGCGGCTGGTTGCGGTACAGCAAATCAGCTATTTTCAGCATTTCGGGGGATCGGCCATGGAGTATTCGCTGGCTGAATCGATGTTATTCAACAAAACACTTGATGTGTAGCTGACTGTTCGGACACTTTACATTCTGGATGAGAATGCAAAGATTTTCTTTTTCTTTCTTGCACTCATAGAAAACCCATGTTACAATGAGAAAGTTGTTCCGGAGAAGTCATCCTTGACTAAAGATCCGGCATTGTGTAGAATAGTTATTGAATTGAATATAAATCACAAGCAGAAGCACCCGCTTCTCACCTGATTGACACATGCATGTAGTTGGCAGGTTGACCGTACATTTTTATTGATACAGATGTTCGTAGTGTGGGTGTTTTATAATGCCCGCACTTTTTGTTTGCCTGCAGAATGCAGTCAAAATGAGTTGTGAATCAATTCGAAGAAACTATGGAGGTGGCTCATTATTAGCAAAGATCAATTGGTTAATGAGGGTATCCGTGCACGTGAGGTCCGTCTAATCGGACAAAATGGCGACCAGCTTGGAATCAAGTCCCGTCAGGAAGCACTTGAAATCGCCGGCCGCGCAAATCTTGACCTTGTGTTAGTTGCAGCGAATGCAAAACCGCCTGTCTGCCGAATCATGGACTACGGTAAGTTCCGATTTGAGCAGCAGAAAAAGGAAAAAGAAGCACGCAAAAATCAAAAAATCATTAACTTAAAAGAAGTTCGGTTAAGTCCGACAATCGATGAGCATGACTTTAACACGAAATTGCGAAATGCGATTAAATTCCTTGAAAAAGGCGATAAAGTGAAAGCTTCTATCCGCTTTAAAGGACGCGCAATCACTCATAAAGAAATCGGCCAGCGTGTGTTAGACCGTTTTTCTGAAGCTTGTGCTGACGTTGCGACTGTCGAAACAAAACCAAAAATGGACGGCCGCAGCATGTTCTTAATGCTCGCGCCGAAAAACGAAAAGCAATAAGGAGGAAATCCCATGCCAAAAATGAAAACTCACCGCGGATCTGCTAAACGTTTTAAAAAGACAGGTTCTGGGAAGTTAAAACGTTCTCACGCATATACAAGTCACTTATTCGCCAACAAATCTCAAAAGCAAAAGCGTAAGCTTCGCAAGAGTGCTGTTGTAAGCGCAGGAGACTTCAAACGCATCAAACAACAGCTTGCTAACATCAAGTAATCGGACAAGGAACAATTAGGAGGGAAATTTAATGCCAAGAGTAAAAGGCGGAACTGTGTCGCGTCAGCGTCGTAAAAAAGTTCTTAAATTAGCAAAAGGTTATTTCGGTTCAAAACATAGATTATACAAAGTAGCAAACCAGCAGGTCATGAAATCTGGAAACTACGCTTTCCGTGACCGTCGTCAGAAAAAACGTGATTTCCGTAAGCTTTGGATCACTCGTATCAACGCAGCTGCTCGCATGAACGGTCTTTCTTACAGCCGTTTAATGCACGGTCTTAAGCTTTCTGGTATCGAAGTAAACCGTAAAATGCTTGCTGATCTTGCTGTAAACGATCTTACTGCATTCAATCAGCTTGCTGATACTGCTAAAACTCAATTAAACAAGTAATCACATAGAGCCGCTCTCCAGCAGAGCGGCTTTTTTATATAAAGGATGGGGGCAACATGGTTATTGCTGTTTATTTGGTGCTGATGAATCTGTGCGGTTTTTGGGTGATGGGGGCTGACAAACGAAAAGCGCAGCAGCACAAATGGAGAATTTCTGAAGACCGGCTGTGGCTGATAGCGATCGTGTTTGGAGCGCTCGGTGTCTGGCTTGGCATGCAAACCTTCAGACATAAAACGAAGCACGCCTCTTTTAAGTATGGAGTGCCGCTTCTTTTATTGATTGAAGCGGTCTTGATTGGCATTTATTACAGCCCGTTTGATTTATAAAAAGCAGAAAAGCGTTTTAGCGCTCTTCTGCTTTTTTGGCGAGTTTAATGGGCTGGTCCCAGTCAATCTTACAATTCGGATAGCGTTCCAGCACTTTTTCTTCAATGTTCTCAAAATCTTTTGCAGACAAATGCTTCAGCTTCTGAGGAGATTCTGTCCAGACAAAAATGGTATGGATAAACAGCGGATGATCTTTGGAAGGAATATGCTTTTCTCCTTCAAAAAGCACGCCTTTATACGTCAGTTGAAAGTTCTTACGGGCATTGTTCTGTTCATCAATAATATAAAAATGTTCTTTTGATTGGGCCAGTTTGAGCCTTCTCTTTGGACTGGCGACATATTTGACCGCGGCATAAATACAATAAGCAAAAAGTGCAAGTAATATAATCCTTAGAACCATGACAAACATTGTGTGAAGGCACCTCCCTTATTGTGATGATCTGATGTAATACGAAGAGCATAGAAAAAGGTTTCACTTTTTTTAAAAAAAAGTTCTAAAAACATATACCCGATTTTCAAGTGAAATAGTCGTATGGTTAGCGTCAGGTTTTGTATAATAAGAATGCAGGACTGATGAAGGAGGTTATGGAACATGGCAAAATTAGATGAAACATTGACCATGCTGAAAGATTTAACAGATGCAAAAGGCATACCGGGCAATGAAAGAGAAGTAAGGCAAGTGATGAAATCATACATAGAACCATTTGCTGATGAAGTGACAACAGATCGTCTGGGCAGTTTAATCGCCAAAAAAACAGGTGCGGAAAACGGCCCGAAAATTATGATTGCCGGGCATTTGGACGAAGTCGGTTTTATGGTGACGCAAATCACTGATAAAGGCTTTATCCGTTTTCAAACCGTTGGCGGCTGGTGGGCTCAGGTGATGCTGGCCCAGCGTGTAACCATCGTGACGAAAAAAGGGGAAATCACAGGGGTTATCGGCTCAAAGCCGCCTCATATTTTATCTCCTGAAGCGAGAAAAAAATCAGTGGAAATAAAAGAGATGTTTATTGATATTGGAGCTTCAAGCCGAGAAGAAGCCTTGGAATGGGGTGTGCTTCCGGGAGATATGATCGTTCCTCATTTTGAATTTACAGTCATGAACAATGAAAAATTCCTCTTGGCGAAGGCGTGGGACAACCGCATCGGCTGTGCGATTGCCATTGATGTGTTAAGAAATTTACAAAACACAGCTCATCCAAACATTGTGTATGGCGTGGGAACTGTGCAGGAGGAAGTCGGCCTGAGAGGAGCGAAAACAGCAGCATACACCATTCAGCCTGATATTGCGTTTGGTGTTGATGTAGGGATAGCAGGAGACACGCCTGGGATTTCTGAGAAAGAAGCGCAAAGTAAAATGGGCGAAGGGCCCCAGATTATCGTGTACGATGCATCCATGGTTTCTCACAAAGGTTTGCGAGATGTCGTTGTCGCTACGGCGGAGGAAGCGGGCATTCCGTACCAATTTGATGCCATTGCCGGCGGCGGAACTGATTCGGGAGCCATCCATTTGACGGCAAATGGTGTTCCCGCGCTGTCCATTACCATTGCAACCCGCTACATTCATACACACGCGGCTATGCTGCATCGTGACGATTATGAAAATGCGGTCAAATTAATTACAGAAGTGATTAAGAAATTAGACCGAAAGACAGTTGACCAAATCACATATGAATAAAAATCATTTGAATCCGCTATAAAAGGCGGATTCTATTTATTTGTCTGTACAAATTCAATAAGTAACTCTACAATAAGGATATATATAGAAAATATGTGCTAGTCTGGTTGATAAGCAAGTTTTCTATATCTCAAAAAAAGGAGGATTTAATGAATATGAAAAAGAAAGCGTTTTCTGGATTATTGCGTTTTTCTTGCGCAGCTTTAACAGCTGGTGCTTTAATGTTGTCCGCTTTACCGGCATCAGCCGCTTTTTGGGGAGCATCGAACGAGCTTCTGCATGATCCGACGATGGCAAAGGAAGGAAATACTTGGTATGCTTTCGGGACTGGGCTTGCAGAGGAAAACGGACTTCGTGTACTGAAAGCGGACAGCAACGGGGTATGGAGAGTTCAAAAATCAATTTTTACCAGTCCTTTATCGTGGTGGCGTCAATATGTGCCTAATTTCGAACGAAACCAATGGGCGCCGGATGTGACATACTACAACGGAAAGTACTGGCTTTACTATTCGGTTTCTTCGTTTGGAAGCAATACCTCTTTAATTGGGCTTGCTTCAGCAACTAATCTCAGTTCGGGCAGCTGGAAGGATGAAGGGCTTGTTACTCGGACAACAAGTGCCAATAATTATAATGCCATTGATCCTGAATTAACCATTGACAAAGATGGAAACCCTTGGCTTGCATTCGGTTCATTTTGGGGCGGAATTAAGTTAACGAAATTAAACAAAGATACGATGAAACCAACCGGTTCATTATATTCAATAGCGGCCAGACCAAATAACGGCGGCGCTCTGGAAGCCCCTACATTAACATACAATAATGGCTACTATTACTTAATGGTTTCATTCGATAAATGCTGTGAAGGCGTAAATAGTACGTACAAAATTGCTTATGGCAGATCGAAAAATATTACAGGTCCTTATGTAGACAGAAACGGTAGAAGCATGATGAATGGAGGAGGTACGATTCTTGATGCCGGCAATGAACAGTGGAGAGGGCCGGGCGGACAGGATATCGTAAACGGGAACATACTCGTGCGCCATGCTTATGATGCAAAAGACAACGGAACTCCAAAGATGTTAATCAATGATTTGAATTGGAGCTCAGGCTGGCCCTCTTATTAAGATAAAGCCAATCGTTCACATCTGATTCTCTTTGTTTAGCCCTGATACATCAGGGCTTTTTCTAATGGAAAGAGGAATCGGAAGATTAATTGACAGAAAAATCATAGTTTTAAGAACGCATTTTTTCACCTAAAAACCTAGTAACAAATCATTTCTTTTTGTAAAAGAATACAAAAATGATTGACAGTAAATAAACCTACTAATATAATGAAGTTGTTCGTACAAATTAATTGTTAATAGTTTATTTTTTGTTATTAGTCCGTATCTGTTTGGGTAATTGAAAGCGTTTTACTATAGGAAGAAAGGGGCAGATTACATGCTTCAGACAAAGGATTATGAATTCTGGTTTGTAACAGGAAGCCAGCATCTATACGGGGAAGAGACACTGGAACTGGTGGATCAGCATGCGAAAAGCATTTGCGAGGGGCTCAGCGGGGTTTCTTCCAGATATAAAATCACTCACAAGCCTGTCGTCACTTCATCGGAAACCATCAGACAGCTGTTAAGAGAAGCGGAGTACAGTGAGACATGCGCCGGCATCATTACATGGATGCATACATTCTCTCCCGCAAAAATGTGGATAGAAGGTCTTTCTTCTTATCAAAAACCGCTCATGCATCTGCATACTCAATATAATCGCGATATCCCTTGGGGGACGATTGACATGGATTTTATGAACAGCAACCAATCCGCACATGGCGATCGTGAGTACGGTTACATCAACTCGCGAATGGGTCTGAGCCGGAAAGTCGTTGCAGGCTACTGGGATGATGAAGAAGTGAAGAAAGAGATTTCCCAGTGGATGGATACGGCGGCTGCATTAAATGAAAGCAGACATATTAAGGTTGCCAGATTCGGAGATAACATGCGTCACGTCGCAGTAACGGACGGAGACAAGGTGGGGGCGCATATTCAATTTGGCTGGCAGGTTGACGGGTATGGCATCGGAGACCTTGTAGAGGTGATGAACCGCATCACCGACGACGAGGTTGACACGCTCTATGCGGAGTATGACAGGCTCTATGTGATCAGCGAGGAAACAAAACGTGACGAAGCAAAGGTAGCGTCCATTAAAGAACAGGCGAAAATTGAACTTGGATTAACCGCTTTTCTTGAACAAGGCGGATACACGGCGTTTACGACATCGTTTGAAGTGCTGCACGGAATGAAACAGCTGCCGGGGCTTGCCGTTCAGCGCCTGATGGAGAAGGGCTACGGATTCGCCGGTGAGGGAGATTGGAAGACGGCGGCCCTTGTACGAATGATGAAAATCATGGCTGAAGGAAAAAGAACGTCCTTCATGGAAGATTATACGTACCATTTTGAACCGGGTAATGAAATGATACTAGGTTCGCACATGCTTGAAGTGTGTCCGACTGTCGCTTTGGATCAACCGAAAATTGAGGTTCATCCGCTTTCTATCGGGGGAAAAGAGGACCCTGCACGTTTTGTATTTAACGGCATCAGCGGTTCAGCTATTCAAGCAAGCCTTGTTGATATCGGCGGGCGTTTCCGCCTTGTTTTGAATGAAGTTAACGGACAAGAAATTGAAAAAGATATGCCGCATCTGCCAGTGGCCCGTGTTCTCTGGAAGCCGGAGCCATCATTGAAAACAGCGGCGGAGGCATGGATTTTAGCCGGCGGCGCACACCATACCTGCTTGTCTTATGAACTGACAGTGGAGCAAATGCTCGATTGGGCAGAAATGGCGGGAATCGAAAGTGTTCTCATTTCCCGTGATACGACAATTCACAAGCTGAAACACGAATTAAAATGGAACGAGGCGCTTTACCGGCTTCAAAAGTAGGAAGGGGGATGCCACTTGGCTTACACTATAGGAGTTGATTTTGGAACTTTATCAGGAAGAGCGGTGCTCGTTCATGTCGAAACAGGGGAGGAACTGGCGGCTGCTGTAAAAGAATACAGGCATGCTGTCATCGATACAGTCCTTCCAAAAACGGGTCATAAGCTGCCGCGGGACTGGGCGCTGCAGGATCCGGCTGATTACCTCGAAGTCTTGGAAACAACCATTCCGTCTTTACTCGAACAGACGGGTGTTGAGCCGAAAGACATTATCGGGATCGGCATTGATTTTACGGCATGTACGATCCTGCCTGTTGACAGTACAGGACAGCCGTTATGCATGCTGCCGGAATATGAAGAGGAGCCGCACAGCTATGTGAAGCTCTGGAAGCATCATGCGGCTCAAAAACATGCTGATCGGCTCAATCAAATCGCGGAACAAGAAGGAGAAGCTTTTTTACAGCGGTACGGAGGAAAAATTTCATCAGAATGGATGATTCCGAAGGTCATGCAGATTGCCGAAGAAGCGCCTCACATTTATGAAGCGGCTGACCGGATCATCGAGGCTGCAGACTGGATCGTGTACCAGCTGTGCGGCTCGCTCAAGCGAAGTAATTGTACAGCAGGATATAAAGCGATTTGGAGTGAAAAAGCGGGCTATCCGTCGGATGATTTCTTTAACAAATTAAATCCTTTAATGAAAACGATTACAAAGGACAAATTAGCAGGTTCTATTCACTCAGTAGGGGAAAGAGCCGGTGGACTGACTGAAAAAATGGCACAGCTGACAGGCCTTCTTCCAGGGACAGCTGTTGCGGTTGCCAATGTGGACGCTCATGTTTCAGTACCAGCGGTCGGCATCACAGAGCCAGGGAAAATGCTGATGATTATGGGAACCTCGACGTGCCATGTACTTCTAGGCGAAGACGTACATATCGTGCCCGGTATGTGCGGTGTTGTGGACAACGGAATTCTTCCGGGCTACGCGGGCTATGAAGCCGGGCAGTCCTGTGTCGGCGATCATTTTGACTGGTTTGTGAAGACATGTGTCCCGCAAGCGTATCAAAAGGAAGCAGAGGAAAAAAACATTGGCATTCATGAGCTGCTGAGTGAAAAAGCAAACCTTCAAGCGCCGGGTGAAAGCGGATTGCTTGCTTTGGATTGGTGGAATGGAAACCGTTCAACCCTTGTTGATGCTGATTTAACAGGAATGCTGCTTGGGATGACGCTGCTGACAAAGCCTGAAGAGATGTATAGAGCTTTAGTTGAAGCGACAGCTTACGGAACCCGGATGATTATCGAAACGTTCAAAGAAAGCGGGGTTCCGATTGAGGAGCTGTACGCAGCCGGCGGAATTGCTGAGAAAAACCCGTTTGTCATGCAGGTTTATGCGGATGTGACAAATATGGACATTAAAATCTCTGGTTCCCCGCAAGCGCCAGCCCTAGGATCTGCCATTTTCGGCGCGCTTGCCGCAGGTAAAGAAAACGGCGGATACAATGACATCAAAGAGGCAGCGGCGCACATGGGGAAACTGAAAGATATATCTTATACGCCAAACGCCGAAAACGCCGCGGTGTATGAAAAATTGTACGCTGAATATAAAGAACTGGTTCACTACTTTGGAAAAGAAAATCATGTGATGAAGCGTCTGAAAACAATCAAAAATCTTCAATTTTCATCTGCCGCCAAAAAGAATTCATAAAGGGTGATGGAGCATGCTTGAAACATTAAAAAAAGAAGTGCTGGCAGCCAACCTGAAGCTTCAAGAGCATCAGCTGGTAACCTTTACGTGGGGAAATGTCAGCGGCATTGACCGTGAGAAAGAAAGAATTGTCATCAAACCTAGCGGAGTCGAATACAGCGACCTGACAGCTGATGACTTGGTTGTTTTGAACCTTGAAGGAGAGGTCGTCGAAGGCTCGCTCAAGCCTTCTTCAGATACACCTACTCATGTTTATTTGTACAAAGCCTTTCCGAACATCGGGGGAATTGTCCATACCCATTCTCAATGGGCGACAAGCTGGGCGCAATCGGGCAGAGACATACCGCCTTTAGGCACGACACATGCTGATTATTTTGACAGTGCGATTCCATGTACAAGAGAAATGTACGATGAAGAAATCATTCATGACTACGAACTGAATACAGGAAAAGTCATAGCTGAAACCTTTCAGCACCATAACTACGAACAGGTGCCGGGCGTGCTCGTGAATAACCACGGCCCGTTCTGCTGGGGCACGGACGCTTTAAATGCCATCCATAACGCAGTTGTATTAGAAACAGTTGCGGAAATGGCCTATCACTCCGTTATGCTGAACAAGGATGTAAACCCAATCAATACAGTCCTTCACGAAAAGCATTTTTATCGAAAACACGGAGCAAATGCGTATTATGGCCAGTCATGATTCCGCTGTGTCACCGGCCGGCATTCTGATTGACTTGGACGGTACTGTATTCAGAGGAAATGAATTGATTGAAGGGGCAAGAGAAGCGATCAGTACGCTTCGGGGAATGGGGAAGAAAATCGTCTTTTTGAGCAATCGGGGGAATATTTCCCGTGCCATGTGCAGAAAAAAACTTCTCGGCGCGGGGATTGAAGCTGATGTAAACGACATTGTTCTGTCGTCAAGCGTCACAGCAGATTTTCTGAAGAAACATTATCGTTTTTCAAAAGTGTGGGTGCTTGGAGAACAAGGCTTGGCAGACGAGCTGAGACTGGCCGGTGTAGAGCACGCGAACGAACCGAAGGAAGCGGATTGGCTGGTGATCTCCCTTCATGAAACACTCACGTACGAAGATTTAAATCTGGCCTTTCAAGCTGCCGCCGGCGGCGCTCGTATCATGGCTACGAACAAAGACCGCTCCTTTCCGAATGAAGACGGCAATGCGATCGATGTGGCCGGTATGATCGGAGCGATAGAGGCTTCCGCTCAAGCAAAAACAGAGCTTGTTGTCGGAAAGCCGTCATGGCTGATGGCGGAGGCTGCCTGTACAGCAATGGGGCTGTCCGCACATGAATGCCTGATTATCGGAGACAGTATTGAATCTGACATTGCGATGGGAAAGCTTTATGGCATGAAAAGCGCCTTAGTGCTTACTGGTTCTGCGAAACCGGGTGAGCAGCGTTTGTACACGCCTGATTATGTGCTGGAATCCATTAAGGATATAACCAAATTGGCTGAGGAGGGGATTCTGTTATGAATCGTATCGCAGCTGACGTTGAGCAAGCTTTTGAACTCGCCGGAGAAAAGACACTTCCTATAGAAGTTGAAGAAATTGTTATCGGCAAACAAGCAGCTGATTCGCTATTGGATTATGTAAAAAGAAAAAACAACAAACAGATTGTCCTTGTCTGCGACTCGAATACACATCGCATTGTGGGAATTGATTTGGAAAAACGCCTGCATCAAGAAGGGTTTCAGGCTGAGTGCCTGATCATTCCGGGAAATGAAGCCGGAGATGTGACAGCTGATGAACGCTCGCTCATTCATGCGCTGATCCATACGAAAAAAACAACAGATGTTATGATCGCGGTCGGTTCGGGCACGATTCATGATATCGTGCGCTTCGCAGCGTTTCAGAGGGATTTTCCGTTTATTTCCTATCCGACTGCTCCATCTGTAGACGGATTTACGTCAGCCGGGGCGCCGCTTATTTTATACGGTACGAAAACAACCATCCAAACGAAGGCTCCGTCCGCGCTGTTCGCTGATCTGGATCTATTAAAAGCGGCACCCCAGTCAATGGTTGCGGCTGGATTTGGCGACATGCTCGGGAAAATCACATCTTTAGCTGATTGGGAAATATCCCGCCACCTTGCCGGCGAGCCTTATTCTCCAACGGGGGCTAAGATCGTTCAGGAGGCGCTGGAAGCCTGTATCGCACACACAGAAGACATTGCGATGAAAACGGAAACAGGCATACAGGTTTTAATGGAATCTTTAATTGTATCAGGTCTTGTCATGCTGGCTTTAGATCATTCCCGCCCGGCATCAGGCGGAGAACATCATATTTCTCATTGGATTGAGATGGAATTAATGAAGAAAAACCGGCCTCAAATTCTCCATGGGACAAAGGTGGGCTGTGCCGCTGTGTTATTAACTGACACATACAGAAAGCTCGCCCAGGATGACGGACTGAACGAATTTTCTCCGCGCCGGCGGCAAGCCATTCAATCGGCTTATGAAACGCTCCCGGAAGGAGAAGTGCTTGCCGATTGGCTGAGATCAGCAGGAGGCCCTGCGTTTTTTGACGAAATCGGTGTCGGGCAGGATTCCGTCAAGAATGCCTTCAGACACGCGCACACCTTAAGAGACCGCTGCACCGGATTAAGAATCATCAATGAAAACAAAACGCTGATCAATCATGGTCTATATGAATAGCCCGCACCTCGAATGGAAGGGGTAACGCAAATGAAAAAAATGACTGCCTGTTTTCTTGTGCTCATGATGCTGCTGACATTATTCATTGCTGGGTGTTCAGCAGAAAGATCATCCGGGAAATCGGGTGAAACCGAACTGACCTTTTGGACATTTAATGGACTTCATGAGCAGTTTTATGTGGAAATGGTGAAGGAATGGAACAAAAAATATCCTGACCGCAAAATTAAACTGAATACGGTCGTTTATCCATATGGGCAAATGCACGATAATTTGTCTATCTCCTTAATTGCGGGAGAAGGCGTCCCTGATATTGCCGATGTCGAATTGGCCCGTTTTTCAAACTTTTTAAAGGGCTCTGACATACCGCTTGCCGACCTGACTCCGCTGATTGAAAAGGACCGCGATAAATTCGTTGAGGCGCGGCTTACCTTGTACAGCAAAAACGGCAAGCTTTACGGGCTGGATACGCATGTAGGAACGACAGTGATGTTTTATAACATGGATGTGATGAAAAAAGCCGGCGTCAATCCTGATGATATCAAAACATGGGATGATTACCATAAAGCCGGGCAGAAAGTGCGCAAAGTGACCGGAAAGCCGATGGGAACGGTGGAAACAAATGATTCCGCAACGTTCTTATCCATGATTTCACAGCAAAAATCAGGTTATTTTGATAAAAACGGCAAGTTGATCCTTAATAATGACACCAATGTAAAAACAATTCAATTTTTAAAGGACATGATTAATGATAAATCGATGATTGCCGCACCGGGCGGCGGGCATCACAGTGAAGAATATTACGGCTTTATGAACCAAGGCGGAGCAGCGTCGGTTCTGATGCCGATTTGGTATATGGGAAGATTCATAGATTATATGCCTGATCTGAAAGGGAAGATTGCCATCCGGCCGCTTCCGGCGTGGAAAGAGGGGGGCGACCGTTCGGCAGGTTTGGGCGGTACGGCAACTGTTGTGCCGAAGCAATCCAAGCATGTTGAGTTAGCAAAAGAGTTTTTGGCCTTTGCGAAGGGCTCTAAAGAAGGAAACAAAAAGCTTTGGAGCGTACTCGGGTTTGACCCGCTTCGCTGGGATGTCTGGAGTTCTCAGGAATTGAAGGAGAAAAACAAATACACGGATTACTTCCAAAACGGAACAGGCATTTTTTCAATGCTGCTCGATATCAAGGACGAAATCAATCCGATTTATTTACACGAGGATTTTGCCAAGGCTTCAGACCTTGTCAACAGAAGCGTATTGTTCGACGCACTTAAATCTCAGCAAAAAACGCCTAAGCAAGCCTTGGACAGAGCGGCAGGTGAACTGAAACAGAAATAGAATCCCATTCAAAAAGTGAAAGCGGGGAGGTTCTCATGAAACCTGTGAAAACGGGAACGGTTCGTCCCGTTCCCTCAGCTGCGAAACAATCAGGCTGGCGAGATCTATTTTATTCGAAAAAAGCGGCGCCCTATCTGTTTACAGCGCCATTCGTTTTATCCTTTCTCGTATTTTTTTTATACCCCATCATTAGCGTCTTCATCATGAGCTTTCAAAGAATATTGCCGGGAGAGGTGACGTTTGTCGGATTGTCGAATTACACTGCACTAAACAATCCGACGTTCTATACCGCCCTTTGGAATACACTGGAATACACCTTTTGGACACTGATTGTGCTGATTCCTGTCCCATTGCTGCTGGCCATATTCCTGAATTCAAAGCTGGTCAAATTCAGAAATATATTCAAATCAGCGCTATTTATTCCGGCATTGACTTCCACCATTGTGGCGGGGATCATTTTTCGGCTGATCTTCGGAGAAATGGAAACGTCGCTGGCCAATTCCATCTTACTCAAACTCGGCTTTTCACCTCAGAACTGGATGAACAATGAACATACCGGCATGTTTTTAATGGTGCTGCTTGCTTCGTGGAGATGGATGGGAATCAACATCCTTTACTTTTTGGCCGGTTTGCAAAATGTGCCGAAAGAGCTGTACGAAGCCGCCGATATTGACGGCGCGAATACGATGAAAAAATTCCGGCACATTACGCTGCCGTTTCTCAAGCCTGTAACGGTTTATGTGCTAACCATCAGTATCATCGGCGGATTCAGGATGTTTGAGGAAAGCTACGTCCTTTGGCAAAATAATTCCCCGGGTAATATCGGCTTGACGCTTGTCGGATATTTGTATCAGCAGGGGCTTGCCTACAACGAAATGGGATACGGAGCGGCCATCGGCATTGTGCTTTTGATTGTGATACTTGTTGTCAGCCTGATTTCGTTAAAGCTGTCAGGCTCGTTTAAGGGGGAGGGATAAATGTTGCGGCACAGTCCTCAGTACAGCGTTTACAAAATCGCGCTTACCCTGTTTTTTATCATGCTGAGCCTATTGTATATTTTTCCGATTTTCTGTTTGCTTTTAGGGTCATTAAAGCCGTCATCTGAGCTTTTGCGTGTAGGGCTGAATGTTGATATTGATCCAAAAGTGATGAGTTTAGATAACTACACATTTCTGTTTAATGGCGGCAGCATTTATTTCAAATGGTTTTTTAACAGTCTTGTGCTTGGGATTTTCACGACCGTGCTCACTCTGTTTTTTTCTTCGATGATTGGGTACGGACTTGCGGTTTACGAGTTTAAGGGCAGGAATATCATCTTTGTTCTTGTGCTGATTATTATGATGGTTCCGCTTGAAGTGATGATGCTTCCGTTGTTTAAGCTGACCGTAGGACTGCACTTGATTGATTCATATACCGGTGTCATTTTGCCGTTCATCGTTTCGCCGGTAGCTGTTTTCTTTTTCAGGCAGTATGCCCTCGGTCTTCCAAGAGATCTGCTGGACTCTGCAAGGATGGACGGCTGTACGGAATTCGGGATCTTTTTCCGGATTATGGCGCCGCTGATGAAACCGGCTTTCGGCGCGATGATTATCCTCCAGTCCTTGAACAGCTGGAACAACTTCTTATGGCCATTGATTGTGCTTCGTTCGAAAGAAATGTTTACGCTTCCAATTGGGCTGTCCAGCTTGCTGAGCCCTTACGGAAACAACTATGACATGCTCATATCCGGCTCAGTATTTGCGATTTTGCCGGTCATTATCATTTTCTTGTTTTTCCAAAAATACTTTATCTCCGGCCTAACGGTAGGGGGAGTCAAAGGTTAATGAAGGAGGAAACGTGTGATGAAAAAAGCGCGAGTGATTGTAGACAAAGAATATAAAATCGGTGAAGTAGACAAGCGGATTTACGGCTCGTTTATCGAACATATGGGGCGTGCGGTTTATGAAGGCATATATGAGCCTGATCACCCTCAAGCGGATGAAGACGGATTTAGAAAGGATGTCCAGTCGCTGATCAAAGAATTGCAGGTTCCGCTCATCCGCTATCCGGGCGGAAACTTTTTATCCGGATACAACTGGGAGGACGGTGTCGGACCTGTTGAAAATCGCCCAAGACGGCTTGACTTGGCATGGCAAACGACAGAAACGAATGAAGTGGGGACAAATGAATTTTTATCTTGGGCAAAAAAGGTGAACACTGAGGTCAACATGGCAGTCAACCTTGGCACAAGAGGCATAGATGCCGCCCGCAATCTCGTTGAATACTGTAACCACCCGAAAGGCTCTTACTGGAGTGATTTAAGAAGATCGCATGGCTATGAACAGCCGTACGGCATCAAGACATGGTGCTTAGGAAACGAAATGGATGGCCCGTGGCAGATCGGCCATAAAACAGCTGACGAATACGGACGGCTTGCCGCAGAGACTGCAAAGGTCATGAAGTGGGTTGATCCAACAATTGAACTTGTTGCCTGCGGCAGTTCAAACAGCGGCATGCCGACCTTTATCGATTGGGAAGCGAAGGTGCTGGAGCATACGTACGAGCATGTCGACTATATCTCTCTCCATACGTATTACGGAAACCGGGATAACAATCTGCCAAACTACTTGGCCCGTTCCATGGATCTTGATCATTTTATTAAATCTGTCGCTGCAACCTGTGACTATGTAAAAGCAAAAACCCGCAGCAAGAAAACAATCAATCTCTCTCTGGATGAATGGAATGTCTGGTATCACTCAAATGAGGCGGATAAAAAAGTCGAGCCTTGGATTACTGCGCGTCCGATTTTAGAGGATATTTATAATTTTGAAGATGCTTTATTGGTCGGCTCTCTGCTTATTACGATGCTGCAGCACGCAGACCGTGTGAAAATCGCGTGCCTTGCACAGCTTGTAAATGTCATCGCGCCGATCATGACGGAAAAAGGCGGGGAAGCATGGAGACAGCCAATCTTCTATCCATACATGCATGCTTCTGTTTACGGAAGAGGCGAGTCACTGAAGCCGCTTATTTCTTCTCCGAAGTACGACTGCTCAGATTTTACGGATGTGCCATATGTTGATGCCGCTGTTGTGTATGCCGAAGAGGAAGAAACACTCACGATTTTTGCGGTAAACAAAGCTGAAGATCAGATGGAGACGGAGATTTCGCTCAGAGGCTTTGAATCCTTCCAAATCGCAGAGCACATTGTACTCGAGCATCAGGATATCAAAGCGACAAACCAGCAAAACAGAAAAAATGTCGTCCCGCATTCCAACGGAACATCATCTGTCAGCGAAAACGGCTTAACCGCGCATTTCACGCCGCTTTCCTGGAATGTGATCCGCTTGAAAAAACAGTCATAAAGTGAAACATTAGCCGGAGATCGCTCTCCGGTTTTTCTTTTTTTGGAGGTAGATATGATTCAGTACCTTGTAATGTTCAGTAGTGGATGTTACTATATGAATAAATAGTGGAAAATATAAACAAAATTAACGAGCTTCGGGGAGGATTTTATGATGAATGCTCAATTCAAAAAGGGAGCATTAGAGCTATGTGTGCTTGTATTCATATCTGAAAAAGACCAATACGGATATGAGCTTTCTCAAAACATTTCCAGGCACATGGCGATTGCTGAAGGCACCTTATATCCTCTTCTAAGAAGACTGACGAAAGAAGAGTATTTAGAAACATATATGGCGCCGTCTACCGAAGGTCCTGCCAGAAAATATTACACGATGTCAAAGCTTGGTTCCATGCGAATGAAACTGCTGCTGGCAGAATGGGAACAGTTCACAGCATCTGTCAATCAAATCATCGACGTGGCAAGGGGAGGAGAACAATGAATCAAGAACTGTTTTTGCAGGAGTTAAGTAAAGCATTAATGCCGCTTTCAGAAGAAGAGCGGAATGAGATCTTATTTGATTTTGAAGAACATATGACCGAAGGGATGAAAGAAGGCCGGCTGGAAGCGGACATCATCAGGGAACTCGGCTCTCCAAAACAAATTGCAAAGGAATTGATGCAAGATGTCACGGAAACTGCTCCAGCAGAGCAACGCCCTAAAAAGAATCTTTTTCACATGGCATGTTCAGCAGCAGCGATAAGCTTCTTAAATATGATTTTCGTGCTGGGACCGGCTATTGGCATTTTAGGAGTGTACGTGGGGTTATGCGGGGCGGCGCTTGCACTTTCTGTGTCACCGATTATTTTTATCGGCATGTTGATGTTTCAAACGAATACGCACATGATGCTGGAGTTCTTTTTATCACTCGTGTTTGGCAGTCTGGGGCTACTATCTTGTATAGGGCTGTCGCATTTAGGAAAGCTGCTGTATGGCATGGGTTTACGATATATCAGATATAATCTAAAGCTGGTGACGGGGGCGCGGACATGAAAAAAATCATAATAGGATTAATCGCAGTATTTGCAGTCGGGGTCATCGGAGCTGTCATCACTGCAGCTGCTTCTGATTTTACAAGAGACGAGGTGACAGCTGCTGAAACATATTCTGCCACAGATATTAAAAAAATTGAGGTAACAACGAGCTCGATGAATGCAGAGGTCAAAATTGGGCAAACGGATGATATTCAGGTAGCGGCTGAAGGGAAAGTCAGTGATAAAAGCAAAAAGCTGTTCGATGTGAGCCAAGATGGCAAGTCATTAAAAATCAATCAAATAGCACGCGAGAATATCATCTCTTTTATACCGTGGGACAGCGAAAAGGATATGAAAATCACAATCATTATTCCGGAAAAGAAGTATGGTGAGTTAACGGTAACGACAACCTCTGGGGATATTCTCATTGAAAATGTGCACGCGGATCAAACTGCTGTTGACTCTACATCAGGAAATATTGAGCTGAAGCATGCACGCATCGAAAACGAGTTGACGCTAAAAACAACGAGCGGAGATATTCAAGAAAACCAAAATTCATTCGGCCAAGGTGTGGTAAAGACAACAAGTGGATTAATAGAAAGCAGCCGCACAACAGCTGGAAAGGTGAATTATAAGACAACCTCCGGAGATATTGACCTTCTACAGGAGAGTCAGAACAAAGAAATTGACATCGTCACAACGAGCGGAAGTGTGTCCGTAGAATATCAGAAAGAACCTGCAGCCTTAGCAATGGATTGTCAGACTGACTCAGGTGAGACGTCAGTTAACCTAGATCAAATTATGTATCAAGAAAAATCAGAGAAGCGCATTACAGGATATATAGGTGATAGCGAAACCTCTAATCATTTAAACATTCGCACAACCTCTGGAGACATTGAACTAAACTAACTGCGACGAGCCGGCCAATTCCAGCCGGCTTTTCTGTATAGGAAAAAATGACCGCTTATCACCATGAAATTATGATATATTTATGAAAAACAGCAAAGGGGATGAGAGAAAATGAATGCGGTTACAATTGTGATAGCGTCAATGTGTATTTTGGCTATCGCCTATCGTTTATACGGAACATTTATGATGGTGAAGGTCCTCAAAGTGAACGATGACAAGCCGACACCTGCCCACGCGTTTGAGGATGGAAAAGACTATGTGCCTACAAATAAATGGGTCTCTTTCGGCCACCATTTTGCAGCGATCGCAGCGGCCGGGCCGCTGGTCGGACCGATTTTGGCGGCGCAGTTCGGCTATTTGCCGGGGTTATTATGGCTGTTAATCGGGGCGGTAATCGGGGGAGCCGTCCATGATCTTGTTGTGCTGTTTGCATCAATGCGCAAAAATGGAAAGTCGCTGTCAGAAGTGGCGAAGGATGAGCTTGGCCCTGTTGCCGGATTTTGCACGGGACTGTCCATGCTGTTTATTATCACGATTACGATGGCGGGGCTGTCGATGGTTGTGCTGCACGCGCTTGAACGCAATCCGTGGGGCACATTTGCGGTAGGAATTACAATTCCGATTGCGATGGGCGTGGGCTTATTTTATAAGAAAACGGGAAATTTAAAGCTTGCGTCAACGATCGGCTTTCTCTTTTTAATGGCAGGAGTCTTTATTGGCCCATGGGTGCAGACTACCGCGCTCGGTGACTTTTTATCGCTAGATACGAAAACGCTTGCAATCGCACTTCCTATTTATGCATTTTTTGCAGCGGCGCTTCCCGTTTGGCTGCTTCTCGCACCGCGTGATTATTTAAGCAGCTTTATGAAAATCGGTGTTTTTATCGCTTTGATTGCCGGGGTATTTGTCGTCAATCCGTCCATCCCGTTTCCTGCGTTTACAGAATTCGTAAAAGGGGGCGGGCCGGTGCTGGCAGGACCCGTCTGGCCGTTCATTTCAATCACTATCGCCTGCGGTGCGATCTCGGGATTTCACGCCTTTGTCGGTTCAGGTACGACCCCGAAAATGCTGAATAAATGGAGTGATATGAAGCCGGTTGCGTTTGGGGCAATGCTTGTCGAGTGTCTTGTCGGCATTATGGCGCTGATTGCAGCGACCGCCTTGCAGCCTGCTGATTACTTTGCGATTAACAGCACGCCTGAGGTTTTCCGTACGCTCGGCATGAATGTCGTCCATTTGCCTGAATTGAGCAGGGAAATCGGTTTGGACTTAGAAGGAAGAACAGGGGGAGCCGTTACGCTTGCGGTGGGAATGACTTATATTTTTACCGGAATGCCGTTTTTCAGCCATTTGGCCTCATACTTTTTCCAATTTGTCATTATGTTTGAAGCCGTATTTATTTTAACAGCGATTGACGCCGGCACACGTGTTGCTCGTTATCTGATTCAGGATTTCTTCGGAGAGGTGTATAAACCGCTGAAGAAAACAGACTGGATTCCGGGATCTGTATTTGCCAGCGCGCTCGCCTGCCTGATGTGGGGCTATCTGCTGTATTCAGGGGATATCGGTTCCATTTGGGCGCTGTTTGGCGTGTCCAATCAGCTGATGGCTTCAGTGGGGCTGATTATTGGAGCGACCATCGTGCTGAAAATCGCCGATAAACGCCGTTACATTCTGACCTGCCTTATCCCGCTTGCCTATTTATATGTCACTGTCAATTATGCGGGCTATTGGATGGTGCGCAATGTGTATCTCAATCCTGAAGCAGCAGGCTACAGTGTATTGAATGGCGTACTATCGATCATCATGCTGCTGTTAGGCTTCATCATTATCGTGGCGGCTGTGAAAAAATGGGCGCAGATGTGGAGAGATCCGGGCTTAAGGATGGAAGCATCTATACCGGGATAGAAGGACTAATGAAATGTTGAGGAGGATTGGCGATGAAATTATCAATGAAATATCTGATTCTATACGTTTCGGACAGCAAGCGGGCTATTCATTTTTATCAGAATATTTTAGGACTGCCGATTCGTGCTGAGCACGGCACGTATATTGAATTTGAAACAGGCTCTGCGATATTGGCGCTTAATACGCGACAAAGCGCCAGAGAAATCACGCCGCTAGACATTCCAGATACATCTGCTTCGAACACATTTGAAATTGGTTTTGTCACTGAAAATGTAGAAGCGGTTATCAAAAGGGTAAGAGAACAGGGTGTCACAATTATTGGGGAGCCGAAAGTGAAGCCATGGGGGCAGACGGTTGCCTATATCTCCGACCCAGATGGACATTATATTGAAATTTGCAGTCCGATGGAATAATGCACAAAAGCCCAAAACAATTTCTGTTTTGGGCTTTCTTATGATGTTTGGTGTCCAGCTGCTTCCAGCAGCAAATCAGCCAGGTGAACGGCTTTGACTTTACCGTTTAGTCCTTCACGTTCAATGCCTAGCTTCATCTGCAGCAGGCAGCCGGGATTTGCTGTCACAATGACGATCGCTTCGCTCGCTTTGACGGCAGCCATTTTACTGTCCAGTATTTTCATAGACATCTCAGCTTCCACGATGTTATAAATTCCCGCTGATCCGCAGCAGCTATCCGCTTTATCCATTTCTCTGAATTCGGTCCCCTTGATGCTTTGAAGAAGCTGGCGGGGCTCAAGCGACGTATGCATCACATTTCTTAGATGGCATGAATCTTGATAGGTAATGACCTGCGGCATCTCGAGCGCTAAGTCCATTTGATGAAAATCAAGTTCAACCAAAATGGACGAAAAATCTTTTAGTTTCTGAACAAATGCAGCAGACCGCTCCGACCACTCGGGGTCATCCTTCAGCAAATGATCATATTCAGTAAGAAAGGCTCCGCATCCCCCTGCGTTTGTAATGACAGCATCGACGTCTAACGCTTCGAAAGCAGCGATATTTTGTTTCGCGAGCTCTTTCCCCGCGTTTTTTTCCCCGCTGTGCCCATGCAGCGCCCCGCAGCAAGCCTGGTCAGGCGGGATGACAATGTCGCAGCCCGCCAGCTGCAGCAGCTTCAGTGTGGCATTGTTGGTCGGTAAAAACATGGTATCCATTAAGCAGCCCGAAAAAAAGGCGACCCGTTTTTTCATGGGGCCAATTGACGGTAGCAAACGCTTCCGATGCTTCATTTCTTTGTTTTTAGGAATATCAGGAAGAACGGCTTCCATCGTCCGCAAATGCTCAGGCAGGACGCGAAGCATACCGGTTTTGCGAACAGCGGTTTGCAGTCCAGACCGCTGATACAAACCGATAAGGCTTACAGCTGAGCGCATGCGGTTTTGATGCGGAAACAGCTCATGAAAAGCGGCTTTTCGCATGACACGAGCGCCGAGCGAGTGTTTTTTATTTTGGTGGATAATATCTCTGGCTTCCTCAAGCAGCTGTCCGTATTTCACGCCTGACGGGCATACAGGTTCACAGGCGCGACAGCCGAGGCAAAGTGACAGCGAACGCTCGACATCTTCATCTGGTTCAATCATACCGTCAGCTACAGCTTTCATTAAGGCGATGCGCCCGCGCGGAGAGTGAGTTTCCTGAAATCCCGATTCGATATAGGTTGGGCAAGAAGGAAGACAGAAGCCGCAGCGCATACAATTCAAAAGCTCGCCTTCATCCATGCGCTCTTTGAATTCATCTTGGATCTGGTTCATTTCTTTTTCTGTTGTCATCTTTTCGTCACCACACGTTTTCTGGCGTCTTTCGCGAACACTTTGCCCGGATTTAATATGTTCCGGGGATCAAATGCCGCTTTCATCGCTTTCATCGCGGCAATGCCTTCTTTTTTCAGCTTCATCTCCAAGTAAGGCGCTTTCATGGCCCCGACCCCGTGCTCTCCGGTTATCGTGCCGCCAAGTTCAATCGCTTTCTCAAAAATCTCGGCAAAAGCCTGTTCGACACGCTCCATCTCATCCTCATTTCTTATGTCTGTCGTGCATGTCGGGTGAAGGTTTCCATCTCCCGCGTGGCCGAAGGTGCAAATAGAAAGCCCGTATTTAGCGGCAATATCATTAATGGCTTTTACCATATTGGCGATTTCTGAGCGAGGAACGGTCGCGTCCTCTAAAATCGTCGTCGGCTTGAGGCGGGCAAGGGCAGAAAGTGCAGAACGCCGGGCTTCAGTCAGGGCAAATGCTTCCTCCTCGGTTTGGGCGGTCTGAACGGAAACGGCGTCGCCTTTTTTGCAGATCGCCTCAATCTTTTCCATATCCCGTGCAACGGTTTCAAGCGGTCCGTCTTGCTCAATTAACAGAACCGCCTTTGCATTTGTCGGAAGTCCGATTTTAGCATAATCCTCAATGACTAAAAGTGTGGGCTGGTCGAGAAATTCAAGCGTGGCGGGTATGATTTTGGCGGCAATGATATCTGATACTGTTTGAGCAGCGGCATCGATATTTTCATAAAGGGCAAGCAGCGTCTTCTTCGTTTCCGGCTTTGGAACAAGTTTGACGATTGCCTCTGTCACAATGCCAAGTGTTCCTTCTGAACCGACAAAAAGACGTGTGAGATCGTATCCGGCCACATCCTTTGCGAGCTTTCCGCCGGTGCGGATGATGTCTCCATTTGCGAGCACCGCCTCCAGTCCAATGACATAGTCGCGGGTGACGCCGTATTTTAATCCGCGGAGCCCGCCGGAATTTTCATTGATGTTTCCGCCCATTGTTGATATTTTCATAGAACTCGGATCAGGCGGATAAAACAAACCTTTGCTTTCAACCGCGCGGGTCATATCTAATGTAATGACGCCCGGCTGGACTGTGGCGGTCAAATTTTCTTCATCAATCTCAAGAATCCGGTTCATATGCTTAAAGAGAAGAACAAGTCCGCCTTCAGTCGGGCACGTGCCGCCGCATAGGTTTGTCCCTGATCCTCTTGGAACGATCGGCACTCGATGACCGCTGCAAATCATTAAAATTCGTGATACTTCATTTGTACTCCTCGGAGCAATCACGGCATCAGGCATAGACTGAAACTGCGGCGTCGCATCATACGAATAGACGAGACGGCCGGCATTCGAGTCATCATAGTTTTCTTTGCCGACGATTTGGACCAGCTGTTCTTTTACATCTTTGGTGATCATTTCACCCATCCCCCTGTCAAAACGCTTTCAATCTATTGTAAAAGAAAAAAAGCAATGTTTTCTATGGAGGAACATACAAAAAATGAAACTAAAACACTCTCTATTTTATATCTTGATCTAAAAAATAGAGTGCAACATACATCGTGACGATATCCTCTGTGCAGTCAAAACGCAAACCCGTCAGCTGTTCAGCCTTAGACAAACGATAGCGCAATGTATTGATGTGAATATGCATGTCTTCAGCGGTTTGTTTTAAAGACAAATCGTGATGAAAGAAAGTCCGTATCGTATTCATAAGCTCATGATGCTGAAGCGCCTCTTGGAATACTCTTTGCGGAAATTCATTTCGGGTGCCCTGGCTGATCTCCGTCAGGCACATATCAAGCTTCAGATCCTCTTCGAATATGGGTGTTTTTCGCTTAAGGCTGACAGCCAGCGCTTTTTCAGCCTGCCCGTAGGAGTCTGTCAGGCTGGAGCTTGCGACAGCCCTTCCGGCGCCAACTGCAACACGGCTGTTTGCAGTATGAACAAATGAACAAATGTGAAGGAGCTGCCGCAAAAGCCGATCCCTTTGTTCATGCTTTGGCACTTCGTGATTAATCAGAATCCGTTCATTTCCCCACCTGATGAACAAATCAGAAGAGTACGCGGATTTCCAGATATGTTCCATTTGCTCAATGTCATAAGATGACCACTCATATCCTTGAATGAGAATCATTTGGCGCCGGGAGGAAAGATCAACACCGAGAAGCTGGGCTTTCTCAAGAAAACCGGGAGACCACTCTTTTAATTGCAGCCAATCGACCGTAAAGGACTCCAGCATTCTCTCCCGCCACTGGGATTGCTCTAAATGCCGCGATTCCTTAATGAACAGCTCTGTCATTTTTCGAAGCAGCTCCCCGTAAGGCTGAATCTCAGCAGGCTCACCTGTAAGCCCGAAGACGGCGATTACATCCCGGTCGGAAAATACAGGAAGATTCAGGCCTGCCTTTACTCCTTTTAATTTTTTTTCATCTTCTACTGTAATAATGACATTCCGTTTCTCTTTTGCGCAGATGAGCGCTCCTTCATGAAACCGTCCCACACGCTCATCATTTGTGCTTGCCATAATGAGTCCGTCTGTATTCACAATAATGACTTCACGTTCATACATTTTCTTAACTTCAGCAATAATTTTTTTCGCTAATAACGGCTGTAGAAACATGGCGATCCCCCTCATCATGTTTTTATTATATAAGAAAAAAACCGGGCGCTGTCACCCGGTTTCATCTCTCTTATTGGGCGGGTTTTAATCCGCCTTCAAGCGTTTTTAGCATTTCGTTTTTCTCACTTTCGGATGCGTGCTGCCAAATGACTTCGAATAAAACGCCGAGCCCCGGAAGCATTTTTTCTTCACCGCTTTGAATCGCATCCACAATTGTATGCTCAAGCTGATCCTGATTATTGCCGGTAACATTGGCAATGACGGCATGACGTAAATTAAGATCCATGTGAAACGCTCCTTTTTCTAAAATGTGATACGCATATTCTAACCCTGCACCTGGTTTATTATGTGCTGTTCTTGCGATATAATAACATCATGTTAAAAAAAGGAGAGCCACACAGACAGTGAAACAAATAGAATCGGCAAAAAACCAAAAAGTGAAGGATTGGAAAAAGCTTCACACAAAAAAAGAACGGACAAAAACGAATACATTCCTCATAGAGGGAGAACATCTTGTTGAAGAGGCGCTGAAGAGCGAGGGCACGGTGAAAGAAATTCTTGTAAAGGATGAAACGAAAATTCCGTCAGCTCTTGATGTGAGCATCCAGTGCTATGTGCTGAGTGAAGATGCGTTTGCAGCTGTTACTGAAACAGAAACGCCGCAGCAGATTGTCGCTGTGTGCCATATGCCTGATGAAAAACTGGGGTTGCCTCAGCGTGTGCTGCTGATTGATGCTGTTCAAGATCCGGGAAACCTCGGAACAATGATTCGGACGGCTGATGCGGCCGGTTTAGATGCGGTTGTGCTTGGTGACGGCACGGCAGACGCATTTAACGGCAAAACGCTTCGATCCGCGCAAGGGTCTCATTTTCATATTCCTGTTATAAGAAGAAATCTGCATACATACGTGGATGAGTTGAAGGCAAAGGGCGTAAAAGTGTACGGCACAGCGCTGCAAAACGGGGCGCCTTACCGGGAAATACATCAGTCTGAATCCTTCGCGCTTCTTGTAGGAAATGAAGGAGCAGGGGTCGATGCCGCCCTGCTGGAAAAAACGGACTTGAACCTGTACGTGCCGCTTTATGGACAAGCTGAATCACTGAACGTTGCGATTGCGGCTGCCATCCTTGTGTACCACTTGCGAGGATAGTGTTGCGCCAAGCGATGGATTTATCTATAATAGAACATAATATTTGAAAAACCGTGACAGAGGACCTCAATTTCTGATCAACTGCTTTCCAGGGAGAAAATGCCGCTGACTGAGAGCATTTTTAAACGCAGCCGGAAATGGGCTTCACCTCTTGAGTTGTCGCCGGGACCGCGTACACTGCGCGTAAAGGTGAACCGGAATCTGATTCCGTTATGTCAATGAAGCTGACGACAGCATCAGTCTGTCTGAAATAAGGGTGGTACCGCGGCCACAACTCGTCCCTTGTATAAGGGGCGGGTTTTTTTGTTTTCCAAAGACATATGACGGTTTGTTTACATAAAAGGAGGATGCAAAATGGAAGAAAAGCTGAAACAGCTGGAACAAGAAGCTTTAGAACAAGTAGAAGCGGCAAGCTCATTAAAGGTTGTCAATGATATTCGGGTGCAATATCTCGGAAAAAAAGGGCCGATCACAGAAGTGCTGCGCGGAATGGGCAAACTTTCTGCTGAGGAACGTCCGAAAATGGGCGCGCTCGCGAACGAAGTAAGAGAGCGTATCGCCAATGCGATTGCTGTCAAAAACGAGAAGCTTGAAGAAGAGGAAATGAAGCAGAAGCTCGCAGGACAGACAATCGACGTCACGCTGCCGGGCAACCCTGTCGCAGTCGGCGGCCGCCATCCGCTCACTGTTGTCATAGAAGAAATAGAAGATTTATTTATCGGCATGGGCTACACAGTCGAAGAAGGACCTGAGGTTGAAACGGATTACTACAACTTTGAATCGCTCAACCTTCCGAAAGAACACCCTGCGCGCGATATGCAGGACAGCTTTTACATCACAGAGGAAATGCTGATGAGAACGCAAACGTCTCCTGTGCAAACACGGACGATGGAAAAGCATGAAGGCAAAGGGCCGGTTAAAATCATTTGTCCGGGTAAAGTATACCGCCGTGATAATGATGATGCGACGCACTCCCACCAATTTATGCAAATTGAAGGGCTTGTCGTTGACAAAAACATCAGCATGAGTGATTTAAAAGGAACGCTTGAACTCGTTGCGAAAAAAATGTTCGGGCAAGACCGTGAAATCAGACTCCGCCCAAGCTTCTTCCCGTTTACTGAGCCTTCAGTAGAAGTGGACGTGACATGCTTTAAATGCGGAGGAAACGGCTGCTCAGTCTGTAAAGGAACTGGCTGGATCGAAATCCTCGGCGCCGGCATGGTTCACCCGAACGTGCTGAGAATGGCTGGCTTTGATCCGAAGGAATATCAGGGCTTCGCATTCGGAATGGGGGTTGAGCGCATCGCGATGCTGAAATACGGCATTGATGATATCCGCCACTTCTATACAAACGATGTCAGATTTATTTCGCAGTTTAAACAGGCGTAAGAGGAGGATGCTAGGATGTTTGTTTCTTATAAATGGTTAGAGGATTATGTTGATATAAAAGGCATGGACCCGGCTGTTCTTGCTGAGAAAATTACAAGAGCCGGTATTGAGGTTGAAGGAATTGAATACAAAGGAGAAGGCGTCAAAGGCGTTGTCATCGGCCATGTGCTGGAGCGCGAGCAGCATCCGAATGCTGATAAGCTGAATAAGTGCCTTGTGGATATCGGAGCGGAAGCACCTGTACAGATCATTTGCGGCGCGCCGAATGTCGATAAAGGACAAAAAGTCGCAGTTGCAACAGTCGGAGCGATGCTGCCGGGAAATTTCAAAATCAAAAAAGCAAAGCTTCGCGGTGAAGAATCTAACGGCATGATCTGTTCTTTGCAGGAGCTTGGTATTGAAAGCAAACTTGTGGCACAGGAGTATGCTGAAGGCATTTTCGTATTCCCGAATGACGCACAAACAGGAAGCGATGCCTTAGCGGCGTTACAGCTTGATGATGCGATTCTTGAGCTTGGTTTAACGCCAAACCGCGCGGATGCAATGAACATGCTTGGTGTTGCTTACGAGGTTGCGGCAATTTTAGACACAGAGGTAAAACTTCCGCAAACGGATTATCCGGCTGCTGCAGAACAAGCGTCTGATTACATCGCTGTCAAAGTCGAAGATCAAGAAGAGAACCCGATGTACACTGCAAAAATCATTAAAAACGTCACGATTGCTCCGTCACCGCTTTGGATGCAGACGAAGCTGATGAACGCAGGCATTCGCCCGCACAACAACGTCGTTGACATCACAAACTTTGTCCTGCTTGAATACGGCCAGCCGCTTCACGCGTTTGATTATGACAAATTCGGGTCCAAGGAAGTCGTAGTAAGAAAAGCAGCTGAAAATGAAACAATCGTAACCCTTGATGATCAAGAACGTAAGCTGTCTGCTGATCACCTTGTCATTACAAACGGAACGAAAGCGCAGGCCGTTGCCGGTGTGATGGGAGGAGCAGAGTCAGAGGTTCAGGAAGATACAAAAACGATTTTGCTTGAGGCTGCGTATTTCAACGGACAGACGGTTCGCAAGGCTTCCAAAGACCTTGGATTGAGAAGTGAATCAAGCGTAAGATTTGAAAAAGGCATTGATCCTGCGCGCGTACGTCTTGCGGCAGAACGGGCTGCACAGCTGATCCATTTATATGCCGGCGGTGAAGTGCTCGCTGGAACGGTTGAGGAAGATCATCTGACAATCGAAGCAAATAACATTCACATATCAGCCGACAAAGTGAGCAGCGTTCTCGGCATGACAATCAGCAAAGAAGAACTGATCAGCATTTACAACCGTCTGGGCTTTACTGTCGGTGAAGCGAATGAACTGCTCGTTGTGACAGTTCCATCACGTCGCGGCGACATTAAAATCGAAGAGGATTTAATCGAAGAAGCGGCAAGACTGTACGGCTACGATAACATTCCTTCTGCGCTTCCTGAGACAGAGGGAACAACAGGCGGGTTAACGCCATATCAAGTAAAACGCCGTAAAGTCAGACGTTTCCTTGAAGGAGCGGGCTTATCACAAGCCATCACTTACTCACTGACAAATGAGAAGAAAGCGGCAGCGTTTGCGATTGAAAAATCATTGAACACTGTGCTTGCGCTTCCGATGAGTGAAGAAAGAAGCATTCTCAGACACAGCCTTGTTCCGAATCTGCTTGACTCTGTTTCTTATAACTTGGCGAGACAGACTGACTCAGTCGCGCTGTACGAAGTCGGCTCCGTTTTCCTGACAAAAGAAGAGGACACAAAACCTGTTGAAACAGAACGCGTGGCGGGAGCTGTTACCGGATTATGGCGCAGGCATCTGTGGCAAGGCGAGAAAAAACCGGTTGATTTCTTCGTCGTCAAAGGAATTGTGGAAGGACTGTTAGACAAACTGAACGTCCTGGACTGCATTGAATTTGTTCAATCTGAACGCAAACAGCTGCACCCGGGCAGAACAGCGAACATTCTATTGAATGGTTCTCTTATCGGCTTCATCGGCCAAGTCCATCCTTCATTGGAAAAAGAACTTGATATCAAAGAGACATACGTCTTTGAGCTTGATCTACATGCGCTGCTTGCAGCGGAAACAGCGCCGCTTATCTACACAGCGATTCCAAAATATCCGTCTGTGACACGTGATATCGCGCTTGTCACAGAAAAATCCGTCACAAGCGGCCAGCTCGAGAGCGTCATTAAAGAGGCTGGCGGCAAGCTTCTGAAAGACGTATCCGTCTTTGATGTATACGAAGGCGAGCATATGGAGGAAGGGAAAAAGTCAGTCGCTTTCTCACTCCAATATGTAAATCCTGAACAAACGCTGACAGAAGAAGAAGTGACAAAGGCGCACAGCAAAGTGCTGAAAGCGTTGGAAGACACGTATCAGGCTGTTTTGAGAGGCTAATAAAAAGCTTGCAGATTTCTCTGCAAGCTTTTTTCTATGAACGTTTTTTATCAGCAAGGCGCTGCGCTTTCTGTGTATTGGCAAAATGGAATTTTGTAAAGGTTCTGAGAGCGGGTGCCCCTTTTTTGAGGATCAGCTTGGCAGCCGCTTCATCGACATGCGGACCGGCCCCTTTTGGAAGTGTCATTCCTGCCTCGCGTGACAGTTTATCCATTTCCATTAAAAACGAATATCTCGCAATGATGGAAGCGGCTGCAACTGACAAGTGAATGCCTTCAGCCTTCGTGCTGAAATAGGTCCGCTCCTTCACAATGTCTCTGCCCTTTAAATGATTGAAGTAGACACCGGGCTCAGCAAATTGGTCAATCAAAATGGCTTCTGGCTTTACCCCGTCCATTTTTCTTAACAAATGGGTGATGGCTTGATTGTGCAGCAAAGCTTTCATTTTCCCTTGGCTCATCCCTTTTTCCTGCATGCTGTTGTACTTTTCATTCTTTAACACCAGCAGGCTGTACGGAATGGTTTTGATTAGATTTCGGGCGATCTCAATGATTTGCGGATCCTTTAAGTCTTTTGAATCCTTAACACCGAGTTCCTTCATTAAAGGGAGCATTGTTTTGTCAATGTACGCGCAAACAACCGTCATCGGGCCAAAGTAATCTCCGGTTCCCACCTCGTCAGAGCCGATAACAGACATCCCGGCGATATTTGCCGGAGGGGCATAACGGGGATCGGCCGGCTTTTTGGCCGTTTTCTTCTTTTCCTGCGGCTCCGCTGTTCCCCAGCGCGCGGATTCTGCCGCTGCGTTTTTGCCTTGAAACAAGACCTTGCCGGATTGATATGCTGTAATGGTACAGCCTGGCGGTTTCGCCTGAAAAACGGCTCCCTGCGGAACAGAGGCAGTAAGCGAACCGCTGTACGTCATTTTCATTTGATTAATCGCAGACAATGATACTTTTATCACAGAATGGGACACGTAATAATCTCCTTTTTTTACACTTTTCGCTGTATCTACCAGTGTATCATAACAGCGGGAGGCTCGTCTTTCCATTCATTTAATAAACGTGTTATGATAAGTACTAGGATTCTCACGGAATGGAGGAGAAACGTTGTCTGACGGCAAAAAAACAAAAACAACCGTTGACATTTACGGCCAGCACTTCACGATGATCGGTGAAGAAAGCAAAGCCCATATGAGGTATGTCGCCGGAATTGTTGATGATAAAATGAGAGAAATCAATAAACAAAATCCATACCTTGATATAAATAAACTTGCAGTGCTGACAGCGGTAAATGTGGTGCACGATTATGTCAAATTACAAGAGAAATATGAGGAACTGGAGCGTCAGCTTAAAGAAAAGGATTGAACAACTATGCTGGATATCATCATCTTAATCTTGCTCCTGATGGGGACTTTACTGGGGTTAAAACGCGGTTTTATTCTGCAGTTTATCCGCCTGACGAGCTTTATTTTATCGATCGCCTTTGCGGCTTTATTCTATAAAAATGTGGCGCCGCATTTAAAGTGGATTCCTGCACCCGACTTCTCAGCAGGACAGCCGGCACTTTCTTTTTTTACGGGAAATTTGGAAGCGGCCTACTATAATGCGATTGCGTTTATCGTTTTATTTATCATCGCTAAAATCTTACTGAGAACCCTCGGGTCCTTTCTGAGTATTGTCGCCGGCATTCCGGTGATCAAACAAATTAACCAGGTGCTGGGCGCCGTTCTCGGTTTTCTAGAAGTCTATTTATTTACATTTGTGCTGCTGTATGTCGCATCCGTGCTTCCGGTAGATGCTTTACAGCAAATGATGGGGCAATCGTCTCTCGCAAATGTGATCATTAACCATACACCGTATTTGTCAGGGCTCCTGCAAGAGCTGTGGACACAGTACGGGGCATAAAAAACTTCTCTTGTCCGGAGAAGTTTTTTTCGAGTATGATGGAAACATATGTGAACGTCTGGGGGTTATTTTATGCATAAAAAAGATATTATCAGGCTGCTTGAAACCATTGCAGTCTACATGGAACTCAAAGGGGACAATCCGTTTAAAATATCTGCCTTCCGAAAAGCAGCGGCAGCCCTGGAACAGGACGACCGCAGTTTATCAGAAATGGACGATATGATGTCGCTGTCCGGCATCGGAAAAGGAACGTACAGCGTCATTAAAGAGTATATAGATGAGGGAAAGTCAAGCACGCTCGAATCGCTGCAGAAAGAAGTGCCGGAAGGGCTCGTGCCTTTATTGAAACTGCCGGGGCTCGGCGGCAAAAAAATCGCAAAGCTGTATAAGGAGCTCGGCGTACATGATGCAGAATCTCTGAAGGAAGCCTGTGAACAGCAAAAAGTACAAGGCCTTGCGGGTTTTGGCAAAAAATCAGAAGAAAAAATATTACAGGCGCTCGGAGAAGCCGGAAAACAGCCTGAACGGTTCCCGATCGGCTACGCCCTCCGGATTGCCCGGGATATTGAAGAGCATCTTGGTCAATTTACGGATATCATCAAATTTTCTCGTGCCGGAAGTCTCCGCAGAGCCCGGGAAACGGTGAAGGATCTGGATTATATTATTGCCACAGATCATCCGGCTGAAATAAGGGAGCAGCTTCTTGCACTGCCAAACATCAAAAGCGTCATTGCGAGCGGAGATACGAAGGTATCTGTCATCCTTTCTTTTGAATATGAGACAAGCGTAGATTTCCGCCTTGTGACGGAAGAGCAGTTTCCGACAACACTCCATCATTTTACGGGATCAAAAGATCACAATATTAAGATGCGCCAGATCGCTAAAGAACGAGGCGAGCGGATCAGTGAATACGGCGTCGAGACAGTTGAAACCGGAGCCATTAAAACATTTCCTAGTGAACGTGAATTTTATGCGCATTTCGGCCTGCCGCTGATTCCGCCGGAGCTCCGTGAAAGCGGGCAAGAAGTGGAAACCTACAGCGACAGCATTGAACTGATAGAGCCCGAGCAAATCAAAGGAGATCTCCACATGCACTCAACGTGGAGCGATGGCGCGTTTTCGATCAGAGAGATGGCTGAAGCATGCATGAAAAAGGGCTATCAATACATGGCTATCACTGATCACTCGCAATATTTAAAGGTCGCCAACGGACTGACTGCAGAAAGGCTTAAGCAGCAGGCAAAAGAAATTGACACGCTTAATGCGGAATTCGAGAATTTCCGGATCTTGAAGGGTGTCGAGATGGATATCCTGCCTGACGGTACACTCGATTATGATGACGACGTACTGGCGGAAATGGATATTGTCATTGCATCGATTCATTCCAGCTTTAATCAGCCGGAACACGTCATTATGAAACGTCTTGAGACGGCACTGGCCAACAAGCATGTTGACATTATCGCA
Source organism: Bacillus sp. SW14 (assembly GCF_047608225.1). Lineage (NCBI taxonomy): Bacteria > Bacillati > Bacillota > Bacilli > Caryophanales > Bacillaceae > Bacillus > Bacillus sp. SW14. Next base: position 1,400,343 of record NZ_JBLKRW010000001.1, read on the forward strand.
CATCCGACCGGACGCCTGATCGGCAGACGGGCCGGTTACGAAATCGATATTGACAAGCTGATTGAGCTAGCGAAGAAAACAAATACGGCGCTTGAGCTTAACGCCAACCCTGCGCGCCTCGATCTGCGCACAGAGCATTTAATCAAAGCAAACGAACAAGGGGTTACATTGGTGATTAATACCGATGCCCATAATAGTGAGATGTTAGACGATATGAAAATCGGCGTTACTGCCGCGCGCAAAGGATGGACGGAAACGAAAAACGTTCTGAATGCCCGGTCGCTTGAAGACGTAGAGGCATTCCTGAAGCGCAACGATTAAGTAAGGAGGCTCACACAATCGTGCAGCAAAAAGTATTATCATCACTTGAATTTCATAAAGTGAAAGAACAGGTTATTGAGCACGCCGCATCATCGCTCGGAAAAGAAATGCTTCTCCAGCTTAAGCCTTCTGCTTCTATAGACGAAATCAAAAAACAGCTGGATGAAGTAGATGAAGCTTCTGCCATTATCCGGCTAAGAGGCCGGGCGCCATTTGGCGGCCTTGTTGATATCAGAGGAGCGTTAAGACGGGCGGAAATCGGCAGCGTACTCAGTCCCTCAGAATTCACTGAAATCTCAGGCCTGCTTTACGCAGTTAAACAAATGAAACATTTTATCAGCCAAATGGCTGAAGATGGCGTCGACATCCCGCTGATTCATCAGCATGCTGAACAGCTTATTACGCTGTCGGATTTAGAGCGGGACATTAATTCCTGCATCGATGATCACGGAGAAGTGCTTGATCATGCGTCAGAAACATTAAGAGGAATCCGGACACAGCTCAGAACACTCGAATCGAGAATCAGAGACCGATTAGAGTCAATGCTGCGCTCCTCTTCCGCTTCAAAAATGCTGTCCGATACGATCGTTACGATCCGGAATGACCGTTTTGTTATTCCGGTCAAACAAGAGTACAGATCGAGCTACGGAGGAATCGTGCACGACACCTCTTCCTCAGGCGCGACGTTGTTCATTGAACCGCAGGCGATTGTAGATATGAACAACTCGCTTCAGCAGGCGAAAGTGAAAGAAAAGCAAGAAATTGAACGGATCTTACGCGTGCTGACAGAGCATACGGCGGAGCATACAGAAGAACTCTTTCAAGATTTGCAAGTGCTGCAGACGCTTGATTTTATCTTTGCAAAAGCAAGATACTCAAAAGCGGTCAAAGCGACAAAACCGATCATGAACGACAGCGGCTTTGTCCGTTTGAAAAAAGCCCGCCACCCATTACTTCCGGCTGATCAGGTTGTTGCCAATGACATCGAGCTTGGCGGTGATTTTTCAACCATTGTCATTACAGGGCCAAACACCGGGGGTAAGACAGTAACCCTCAAAACGTTAGGGCTATTAACCTTGATGGCGCAATCCGGTCTGCATATCCCGGCAGATGAAGGATCAGAAGCGGCGGTATTTGAGAATGTATTCGCTGATATCGGTGATGAACAGTCGATTGAGCAAAGCTTAAGTACGTTCTCATCCCATATGGTGAACATTGTCGGCATTTTAGAGCAGGTCAATGAAAACAGCCTGGTGCTCTTCGATGAACTGGGCGCAGGGACAGACCCTCAAGAAGGGGCGGCCCTCGCCATGAGCATCCTGGATGACGTGCATCGCACTAATGCTAGAGTGTTAGCCACGACGCATTATCCGGAATTGAAGGCGTACGGCTATAACAGAGAAGGCGTCATGAACGCCAGCGTCGAATTTGACATCGAAACGCTATCACCGACTTATAAACTTTTAATTGGTGTGCCGGGACGAAGCAACGCCTTCGAAATTTCAAAACGCCTTGGACTTCCAGCTCATATTATCGGGCAGGCGAAGTCAGAAATGACAGCCGAGCATAACGAAGTCGATACGATGATTGCGTCGCTCGAACATAGCAAAAAACGCGCTGAAGAAGAGCTATCTGAGACAGAATCAATCAGAAAAGAAGCAGAAAAGCTGCATAAAGAGCTCCAGCAGCAAATCATCGAGCTCAACAGCAAAAAAGACAAAATGCTCGAGGAGGCTGAACAGCAAGCGGCTGAAAAAGTAAAAGCTGCAACGGAAGAAGCCGAAGACATTATTCATGAATTGCGCTCAATCAAAGAAGAACACAAATCCTTCAAGGATCACGAGCTGATCAACGCGAAGAAAAGGTTAGAAGGCGCAGTTCCTACTTTTGAAAAGTCCAAAAAACCAGAAAAACCGAAAACGCAAAAACGTGATTTCAAGCCTGGTGATGAGGTGAAAGTCCTCACCTTCGGGCAAAAAGGAACACTGCTCGAAAAAACCGGCGGCAATGAATGGAATGTTCAAATCGGCATATTAAAAATGAAAGTAAAAGAAAAAGATTTGGAGTTTATCAAATCAGCTCCGGAACCAAAAATAGAAAAAATCATTACGGCGGTCAAGGGGAAGGATTACCACGTATCGCTTGAACTTGATCTTCGGGGTGAACGCTATGAAAATGCCCTTAGCCGTGTTGAAAAATACTTGGATGATGCAGTGTTAGCCGGATATCCAAGAGTGTCAATTATCCACGGAAAAGGAACCGGCGCTTTGAGAAAAGGCGTGCAGGATCTTCTGAAAAACCACCGCAGCGTCAAAAGCTCCCGTTTCGGTGAAGCAGGTGAGGGAGGATCAGGCGTTACGGTTGTTGAACTAAAATAAAAGGGAGTATGGCCATGAGTGATTTTTGGGAAAACGAGCTTGTGGAAATCGCGGCGTATTACAGTGTCGCGGTTCTCTGCCTCGTCCTCTTTTTGACTGTGTTTGAACTGGTGACGGCTTATAAAAACTGGGAAGAAATTCAAAAAGGAAATCTTGCGGTGGCAATGGCGACCGGCGGAAAAATTTTGGGGATCGCAAACGTATTTCAGCATTCCATCTCCCAGCACAATTCTCTGCTGCAAATGATCGGCTGGGGCGTGTACGGGTTTGTTATGCTTCTGCTCAGCTACTTTATTTTTGAGTTTTTGACTCCGCGGTTTAAAATTGATAAAGAAATTGAAAATGATAACCGGGCTGTCGGTTTTATTTCATTTGTCATTTCTGTCGGGCTTTCATTTGTGGTGGCAGCCGGAATATAAGGGGACGGAGAATCGATGGAAAAGCTTGCAAAGGTACTGCTCGCCGCGGCGGGAATCTTTTTGTTAATCGGTCTTATATATCTGTTCGTATCATGAGAAAAAGAAAGATTTACCTTTCTTTTTCTTTTTTTTGCCGTCCATCTGCTATAATGATAGGGTGGAACTCTAAAACCGAAAGGGGAGGTTTTATGCAGTCTCAAAAGCCGTGGCTTGCCGAGTATCCTGACAATATCCCGCATGAGCTTCCGTTACCGAACCAAACCCTGCAATCCATCCTGACAGACTCCGCCGCACGATTCCCTGACAAAACCGCCGTATCTTTTTATGGAAAAAAACTCACCTTTCATGACATTCTGACGGATGCGCTTAAACTCGCAGCTTTTTTACAGTCCAATGGCCTGCAAAAAGGAGACAGAGTGGCTGTCATGCTGCCCAATTGCCCGCAATCAGTCATTTCTTATTATGGCGTCTTGTTTGCCGGCGGTATCGTGGTCCAGACGAATCCGCTCTATACCGAGCGCGAGCTTGAATACCAGCTGAGAGATGCTAAGGCAAGCGTGATCATCACCTTAGATTTGCTTTTTCCGAAGGCGATAAAAATGAAAACGTTATCAATAGTGGATCAGATTTTAGTAACCAGCATAAAAGACTATTTGCCTTTTCCGAAAAATATTCTTTATCCACTGACGCAAAAACAAAAAGTACAAATTGATTTTGACAAAAAAGATCACATTCACACGTTCGCCTCCAGCGTGAAACAGGAAAAAATGGAGCTCCTGACAATCCCAAAGATCGAGCCTGAGCATGATATCGCTGTTCTCCAGTATACCGGAGGAACAACGGGGGCTCCAAAAGGGGTCATGCTCACGCACCGGAATATCTTGGCCAATACCGAAATGTGCGCGGCTTGGATGTACGATGTAAAGGAAGGTGCTGAAAAAGTGCTTGCCATCGTACCGTTTTTTCACGTTTACGGACTGACGGCAGTGATGAATTATTCGATGAAGCAAGGCTTCGAAATGATTCTTCTTCCTAAGTTCGACCCGCTCGAAACGCTTAAAATCATCGACAAACAAAAACCGACGCTCTTTCCAGGCGCACCGACGATTTACATTGGCCTTTTGCATCACCCCGAATTACAGCAATATGATCTGTCATCCATTAAAAGCTGTCTTAGCGGATCAGCCGCACTCCCTGTTGAGGTAAAGCAGAAATTTGAAAAGGTGACTGAGGGAAAGCTTGTGGAAGGCTATGGTTTGTCTGAGGCATCCCCTGTGACGCATGCCAATTTTATCTGGGGGAAGAACAAGCCGGGCAGTATCGGCTGTCCTTGGCCGAGTACGGACGCCGCGATCTATTCTGAAGAGACGGGTGAGCTTGCCGCTCCGTATGAGCATGGAGAAATCATTGTAAAAGGTCCGCAGGTCATGAAAGGATATTGGAACAAACCGGAGGAAACCGCCGCTGTACTGAGAGATGGATGGCTGTTCACCGGAGACATGGGCTATATGGATGAAGAGGGCTTTTTCTATATTGCCGACAGGAAGAAGGACATCATCATCGCCGGCGGCTATAATATTTACCCGCGTGAAGTAGAAGAAGCGCTTTATGAACATGAAGCCGTCCGGGAAATTGTCGTTGCAGGTGTGCCGGATTCCTACAGAGGGGAAACAGTAAAAGCATTTGTCGTGTTGAAGAAAGACGCAAAAGCCGATGCAGAAGAACTGGACGCTTTTGCCAGATCCCGCCTCGCTCCCTACAAGGTGCCGAAGGCCTATGAATTCAGAAAAGAGCTGCCGAAAACGGCGGTAGGAAAAATTTTAAGAAGGCGTTTACTTGAAGAAGATGCCGAAAATCATCATATCAATAACTCATGACATAAGAAAAAGAGAACACCTATGAATAAACTTGACAAAGTCGAAAATCCTCCTTATCATGAAATTATGAATGAATAGTCATTCATTTCAATAGGAAGGAACGATGAACTTTGAAGCAAAAACGGCCAAAGTATATGCAGATTATTGATGCAGCAGTAGAAGTCATTGCGGAAAACGGCTACCACCAGTCACAGGTATCCAAAATCGCCAAACAAGCCGGAGTAGCGGACGGCACCATCTATCTCTATTTCAAAAACAAAGAAGACATTTTAATTTCTCTTTTTAAAGAAAAAATGGGCCAATTTATTGAGCGGATGGAAGAGGACATAAAAGACAAGGAGACAGCCAAAGAGAAATTAGCGCTTGTGATTTCAAAGCATTTTTCCCTTTTGGCGGATGACCATAATCTCGCGATTGTCACTCAGCTTGAGCTCCGCCAGTCCAACTTGGAGCTGCGCCAGAAGATCAATGAAATATTAAAGGGCTACTTAACTATTTTAGAGGGCATTTTGACGGAAGGCATACAATCAGGCGAATTAAAAAACGGCCTCGATGTCCGCCTCGCCCGGCAGATGATTTTTGGAACGATTGACGAAACCGTGACAACTTGGGTTATGAATGACCAAAAGTACGATATAGCTGCCTTATCAGACAGCGTTTTAGAATTGTTGGTGTCCGGAATTCACAATAAGTAAAGGAGTTCTGTCCTATGAATGCAATATCACTGGCAGTTGATCAATTTGTGGCAGTTTTGACGATTCACAATCCGCCGGCAAATGCGCTTTCCAGCCGGATTTTAGAAGAGCTCTCCTCCTGTCTAGATCAGTGTGAGACAGATGCAGGCGTACGAAGCATTATCATTCACGGTGAGGGAAGATTTTTCTCAGCGGGCGCTGATATTAAAGAATTTACATCGCTAAAAGGCAATGAGGATTCCTCACAGCTGGCTGAGCGCGGCCAGCAGCTGATGGAAAGAATTGAAGGCTTCTCTAAACCGATTATCGCAGCGATTCACGGTGCGGCACTTGGCGGCGGTCTTGAGCTTGCGATGGCGTGTCATATCAGAATCGCCGCAGAAGATGCCAAGCTGGGGCTCCCGGAACTTAACCTCGGTATCATTCCGGGTTTTGCGGGAACACAGCGTCTTCCGAGATATATAGGTATAGCCAAAGCATTAGAGCTCATTGGATCAGGAGAACCGATATCCGGAAAAGAAGCGCTTGATCTCGGACTTGTTTCAATTGGAGCAAAGGATGAAGCGGAAGTGCTTGAAAAAGCAAATGCGCTTGCCGCTAAGTTTGCGCAAAAAAGCCCGCAAACGCTGGCATCACTGCTTGAGCTTCTTTATTCAAACAAGGTGTATTCCTATGATGGCAGCTTAAAGCTTGAAGCAAAGCGGTTTGGAGAAGCATTTGAGTCAGAGGACGCCAAAGAAGGCATCCAGGCATTTCTCGAAAAAAGAAAGCCTCAGTTCAAAGGCGAATAAAAGGGGATATGATCATGAATCTATTTGTACTGATGAAACGGACGTTTGACACAGAAGAAAAAATCGTCATTGAAGCAGGAAAGATTCAGGATGACGGAGCGGAATGGATCATTAATCCATACGACGAGTACGCGATAGAAGAAGCCATCCAGCTGAAGGAAAAGCACGGCGGCACGATCACCGCCGTCACTGTCGGCGGTGAAGAAGCGGAAAAGGAATTGCGTACGGCGCTTGCCATGGGATGTGACCAAGCCGTTTTAATCAACATAGAAGATGATCTCGAAGAACCCGACCAATATTCCATTTCTCAAGTTTTATACCACTATATGAAGGATCAAGAGTTTGATTTAATTCTCGGCGGAAATGTTGCCATTGACGGAGGATCAGGACAAGTCGCGCCTCGGCTTGCCGAGCTGCTGGATATTCCGTGCATCACTACGATCACCAAACTCGAAATCAATGGCACTGATGCAGAAGCAGAAAGGGACGTCGAAGGGGATGTTGAGAAAATCAAAACCACACTTCCATTGCTTGTCACAGCTCAGCAGGGTTTAAACGAACCGCGTTACCCATCGCTTCCGGGAATCATGAAGGCCAAGAAAAAACCACTTGAAGAGCTAGAGCTTGATGATCTTGATCTTGACGAAGAGGATGCCGAACCAAAAATGAAAACCATTGAACGTTTTCTGCCGCCGAAAAAAGAAGCCGGGAAGCTTCTCCAAGGTGATCCTGCCGAACAGGCAAAAGAGCTCGTCTCATTGCTCCGCAGCGAAGCTAAAGTCATTTAAAGCTTAGACATTCAAAGAAACAGGGGGATGTTAGAATGGGAAAAAAAGTGATCGTACTCGGAGAAATTCGCGATGGAGAATTGCGGAATGTCACCTTTGAAGCATTAGCTGCAGGAAGAACCATTTCAGGCGATGGAGAAGTCATCGGTGTTCTCATCGGAGAAAATGTACAAAACATTGCACAGGAGCTTATCCATTACGGAGCGGATAAAGTTCTCACAGCCGAGGATCCGAAGTTGAAAGCCTATACGGCAGACGGATACAGCCAGGTCATGAGGGTCATTATTGACCAAGAAAAGCCCGATTCGGTCATATGCGGGCACACGGCAATGGGCAAGGACCTCTCACCAAAGCTTGCGGCCCGGCTGCAAACAAGCTTAATTTCTGATGCTACAGATGTAAGCGTTACCGGAGAAAATGTCGTATTCACAAGGCCGATTTACTCGGGAAAAGCATTTGAACGTGTGATTTCAACCGATCCCATGATTTTTGCAACGATTCGTCCCAATAACATTCAAGCTTCAGAAATAGACGCCGGCAGGTCGGGGAGTATCGAAAGCGTTGATGTTTCTCTTACTGACCTCCGCACCGTTATCCAAGAGATCGTGAAAAAAACAGCGGACGGCGTTGATCTCTCCGAAGCCAAAATTATCGTTGCGGGCGGCCGCGGAGTCAAAAGCAAGGAAGGATTTCAGCCGCTGCAGGAGCTTGCCGAGGTGCTGGGAGCCGCAGTCGGAGCTTCTCGCGGAGCGTGCGACGCTGACTATTGCGATTACGCTCTCCAGATCGGACAGACCGGGAAAGTCGTCACCCCGGATTTGTACATCGCCTGCGGCATTTCCGGCGCCATCCAGCATTTAGCCGGCATGTCAAACAGCAAGGTCATTGTCGCCATCAATAAAGATCCTGAAGCCGATATTTTTAAAATAGCGGATTATGGCATCATAGGCGATTTATTTGAAGTGGTTCCATTATTAACTGAGGAATTCAAACAATTAAATATTCACTCGTAAAGGAAACCCCGGACTGCTGAAGTTCGGGGTTTTTATATGTTTAAATACGTACGTACAAATAAATATATAATGAAAAACAGTGTTGACATGTACGAACATATATAATATGGTTACTTTAAAAGCGCTTACATTCATGCTGACTCCTCAGGCAAAAGACAGATCACATATTTGACTGTGGTGCTTTTCATATTCGTATGAAAGGAATGATCAGGCATGTCTAAACATCAAGTAGTGATCCAGACAGATATTGTAAAAGGAACCATTAACAAAAATATATACGGTCATTTTGCGGAGCATTTAGGAAGAGGGATTTATGAGGGGATTTGGGTCGGATCGGACTCAAGCATTCCCAATATAAACGGAATACGAAAGGATGTGCTGGAAGCGCTCAAGCAGCTTCATATTCCCATCCTCAGATGGCCGGGCGGGTGTTTTGCGGACGAATACCATTGGGCAAACGGTGTCGGTGACCGAAAGACGATGCTTAACACGCACTGGGGCGGAACAGTTGAATCAAATGAATTCGGAACGCATGAATTTATGATGCTTTGCGAGCTGCTTGAATGCGAGCCTTATATTTGCGGCAATGTCGGAAGCGGAACCGTTCAGGAAATGGCGGAATGGATCGAGTATATGACGTTTGATGCAGGCACGCCGATGTCAGACTGGAGAATACAAAATGGAAGAGAGGAGCCCTGGAAGCTGAAATATTTCGGTGTGGGCAATGAAAACTGGGGTTGCGGCGGAAACATGCACCCTGAATACTATGCTGATCTGTACCGGCGTTTTCAAACCTATGTCCGCAATTACAGCGGCAATGAAATCTATAAAATTGCAGGCGGTGCAAATGTAGATGACTTTAATTGGACGGACGTGCTCATGAAAAAAGCCGCCGGCCTGATGGACGGATTGAGCCTTCATTATTACACGATTCCAGGTGATTTCTGGAAGGGCAAAGGATCAGCGACAGAATTCACGGAGGATGAATGGTTCATTACGATGAAAAAAGCCAAATACATCGATGAATTGATTCAAAAACACGGTACAATTATGGACCGGTACGACCCGGAGCAGCGGGTCGGGCTGATTATTGACGAATGGGGCACGTGGTTTGATCCTGAGCCAGGCACGAACCCTGGATTCCTTTATCAGCAAAACACCATTCGTGATGCACTGGTCGCGGCTTCTCATTTCCACATTTTCCATCAGCATTGCCGCAGGGTGCAAATGACCAACATCGCCCAAACGGTAAACGTTCTTCAAGCGATGATTTTGACTGAGGGAGAGCGGATGCTTTTGACACCGACGTACCATGTATTTGATATGTTCAAGGTACACCAGAATGCTTCTCTTTTAGACACTGAAACAATCTCTGCTGACTATGAATGGAAGGGGGAAACGCTGCCGCAAATCAGTATTTCAGCATCGAAACATGCGGAAGGTGATATCAATATCACGATTTGCAACATCGACCATCAAAACAAAGCGGAGGCCGAAATTGAGCTGAGAGGTCTTAACAAGGCTGCGGACCATTCCGGAGTCATTCTCACGGCAGAAAAAATGAATGCGCATAACACGTTTGACGATCCTCATCACGTCAAACCGAAATCTTTCAGCCGATATACCCTCAACAAAAACAAACTGAAAGTAAAACTGCCGCCCATGTCGGTCGTCTTACTCACGCTGCGTGCGGATTCTTAATCGCGCAAGAGCGCCGGAGCTTCATGCCGGCGCTCTTTTTCAGGTTTTAAAACAGCTCCGGGAGGGCATGGTAAAGTACATGACAGTGAAGAGGAGATGTTAGCTTATGCTTCGTACAATTCTAATGATCATCGGGGCTATTGTAGTGATCGGGGCAATTATCAGATTCGTGTTTTAATAAAAGTGACATATCCCATTCAATCCAGATAAAAATGAGTAAACCGATTGTGATCAGGAAAAAATAATTTGTAAGCATTAAAATAGCGTGAACGAATGGGAGATGCTATACTAAAAATCATCATTCACAATTGGAGGAATTCAATAATGGCTATCGTAAAAGCAACTGATCAATCTTTCCCAGCTGAAACAAGCGAAGGCGTCGTACTGGCTGACTTCTGGGCTCCTTGGTGCGGACCTTGTAAAATGATTGCGCCTGTTCTTGAAGAACTGGATCAAGAAATGGGAGACAAACTGAAAATCGTAAAAATCGATGTGGATGAAAACCAAGAAACAGCCGGAAAATACGGCGTTATGAGCATCCCGACACTTCTTGTGTTAAAAGACGGAGAAGTTGTTGAAACTTCTGTCGGCTTCAAACCGAAAGAAGCGCTTCAAGAGCTTGTGAACAAACATCTTTAATTTACGGCTGCTTACATGCCAGAGCGATTCCGATTGAGGGATCGCTTTTTTTATTCGCCAATTGTGAACCATAGAGAAAAACAAACGTTCGTGTTAAACTGGAAACAAAGGACTAAATATAAGGAAGGGTAACATATGAACAAACAACTGAAAGAAAAACTCGCCCTCCTTCCTGATCAGCCCGGATGTTATCTGATGAAGGACCGACAGCAGACTGTGATCTACGTAGGAAAAGCGAAAGTGCTGAAAAACAGAGTGCGCTCCTACTTCACCGGTTCTCACGATGCGAAAACACAAAGGCTTGTGACGGAAATCGAGGATTTTGAATATATCGTGACGTCCTCTAATCTCGAAGCGCTTATTTTAGAAATGAATTTGATCAAAAAGCATGATCCGAAATACAATGTCATGCTGAAAGACGATAAAACCTACCCTTTTATAAAACTCACCCATGAACGCCATCCAAGGCTGGTTGTCACCCGCAATGTCAAAAAAGACAAAGGGCGCTATTTCGGACCGTACCCGAATGTGCAAGCAGCAAGGGAAACAAAAAAACTGCTCGACCGTCTGTATCCTCTCAGAAAATGCTCCAAACTGCCGGACAGAGTGTGCCTTTACTATCATCTGGGCCAATGTCTCGCTCCTTGCGTAAAGGATATTTCCGAAGAGACGAACAGAGAGCTGGTTGAGAGCATCACTCGATTCTTAAAGGGCGGCTATAATGATGTCAAAAAAGAGCTTGAAGAGAAAATGCATGAGGCTGCGGAGAATCTTGAGTTTGAAAGGGCAAAAGAGCTTCGCGACCAAATGGCCCATATTGACTCAACGATGGAAAAACAAAAAATGACGATGAACGATTTAGTCGACCGTGACGTATTCGCTTACGCATACGATAAGGGCTGGATGTGCGTACAGGTCTTTTTCATCCGGCAAGGAAAGCTCATTGAACGCGATGTCAGCATGTTCCCGCTCTATCAGGAAGCTGATGAAGAGTTCCTTACGTTCATCGGGCAGTTCTATTCAAAAAACAACCACTTCCTTCCAAAGGAAATTTTAGTTCCGGACAGCGTAGATCAATCCATGATTGAGCAGCTGCTGGAAACAAACGTCCACCAGCCGAAAAAAGGCCCGAAAAAAGAACTGCTCATGCTGGCCCATAAAAATGCGAAAATCGCGCTGAAAGAAAAATTCTCCTTAATCGAACGGGATGAGGAGCGCTCAATCGGGGCTGTGCAGAAACTCGGTGAAGCCTTGAATATTTATACGCCTCACAGAATCGAAGCGTTTGATAACTCAAACATACAGGGGACAAACCCGGTTTCCGCGATGATCGTGTTTATCGACGGCAAACCGAACAAAAGGGAATACCGCAAATATAAAATCAAAACCGTTACAGGCCCTGATGATTACGGCTCAATGAGAGAGGTCGTCAGAAGGCGTTATTCAAGAGTGCTTCGTGAAAACCTGCCGCTGCCTGATCTGATCATCATTGACGGAGGAAAAGGGCAGATCAACGCTGCAAGGGATGTCATTGAAAATGAACTCGGTCTGGATATTCCCATCGCCGGTTTAGCGAAAGACGAAAAACACAGAACCTCAAATTTACTCATCGGGGATCCGCTGGAGGCGGTGTATCTGGAACGAAACAGCCAGGAATTTTATCTTCTGCAGCGCATCCAGGACGAGGTGCACCGGTTCGCGATCAGCTTTCACAGGCAAATCCGCGGTAAAAGCGCGTTTCAATCCGTATTGGACGACATCCCGGGTATCGGAGAGAAAAGAAAGAAAATGCTGTTAAAGCATTTCGGTTCTGTTAAAAAAATGAAGGAAGCAAGTCTTGAGGACCTCAAAAAAGCGGGTGTTCCCGCAGCGGCGGCTCAGCTCCTTTACGACAAATTGCAAAAATAATGTTGTCCTTTTAAAAAAGATCTGATAAAATGTGAACTAATTTCATAGTTAGATCGTGTTATATGGTGAAGATAGAGGTGCGAACTTCAAGAGTAAGCCTTTGGAGAAAGATGGATTCCGTGAAAAAGGCTGAAAGGGGAGGTCGCCGAAGCAAATAAAATCCCATCGGTGTTATTTGCTGGCCGTGCATTGAATAAATGTAAGGCTGTCAAGAAATCATTTTCTTGGAGGGCTATCTCGTTGTTCATAATCATTCATGATGATTAATTGATAAGCAATGAGAGCAAATTCCTCTCATTGCTTTTTTTATTATGGACAAAGCGCTCTTTCTCCTCACCCGCACGAACCAAAATGTAAAGGGTGGTCATTCATGGGTCTAATCGTACAAAAATTCGGAGGTACTTCCGTCGGCTCAGTCGAAAAAATTAATAATGCGGCAAACCGCGTCATCGCGGAAAAACAGAAAGGCCATCAAGTCGTCGTAGTCGTTTCAGCTATGGGGAAATCGACTGACGCATTGGTCAGCCTTGCAAAAGACATCACCGATCAGCCGAGCAAACGCGAAATGGATATGCTGCTGGCGACAGGCGAACAGGTCACGATTTCCCTGCTTTCAATGGCGCTGCAGGAAAAAGGCTATGACGCGGTGTCCTATACTGGCTGGCAGGCGGGAATCCGCACGGAATCCGTACACGGAAACGCCAGAATTACAGATATCGACACTACAGTTTTAGCAGACCAGCTTGAGCAAGGAAAGGTTGTGATTGTCGCGGGATTCCAAGGCACGACGGAGGATTGTGAAATCACGACATTGGGCCGGGGCGGTTCAGACACAACAGCGGTCGCTTTGGCTGCCGCATTAAAAGCGGATAAATGTGACATATACACCGACGTGCCCGGCGTGTTTACAACCGATCCGCGGTATGTGAAATCAGCGAGAAAGCTTGCCGGAATCTCATACGATGAAATGCTTGAGCTTGCCAATTTAGGCGCCGGCGTTCTTCATCCGAGAGCTGTTGAATTCGCGAAAAATTACCAATTGCCGTTAGAAGTGCGTTCAAGTACAGAAACAGAAGCGGGGACATTAATTGAGGAGGAATCATCCATGGAGCAGAATTTAATTGTCAGAGGCATTGCGTTCGAAGATCAAATCACAAGGGTAACAATCTACGGGCTGACAAGCGGCCTAACCACTTTGTCTACCATTTTTACAACGCTTGCCAAAAGAAATATTAACGTGGATATCATTATCCAAACGCAGGCGGGAGACCATGATGCCGGGATTTCCTTCTCTGTTAAATCTGAAGACGCGGACCAGACTGTTGAGGTGCTTGAAGAGTACAAAGGCGCGCTGGAATTTGAGAAAATCGAGACAGAAAGCAAGCTGGCTAAAGTATCCATTGTCGGATCAGGTATGGTATCAAATCCTGGTGTAGCGGCTGAAATGTTTGCTGTACTGGCGGAAAAAAACATTTTAATCAAGATGGTTAGCACATCTGAAATCAAAGTGTCAACAGTCGTAAGCGAAAATGACATGGTGAAAGCGGTCGAAGCGCTGCACGATGCATTTGAGCTTTCAAAACACCCTTCAGCTGTGTAATCAAAAAAGGCGGGACTATGCAGTCACCGCCTTTTTGGTTACACAGGGTCTTTCATATCCCATTTCACAGTCAGAACCACTTTATCGGCTCTCTTTTTCACTTGTTCATATGATTCGGCAATCTGGTCATTCATCAATTGAATTTGTTCAGCGATAAAACCAGCTTCAAGCTGAAAGCATGGTTCTTTCTGATGTTTAAGGCGGTTGGAAATGATCGGCCCTTCAAGTTCAAATTCAAGCTCCTGTTTTTTAGCGCTTGTGTTAGTGAGGGTTCCCCAGCCCGCTTCTTCAAAGAAGGCCGGAAATTCCTCCCATGATTCAAGAGGAAACTTACGGGCGAGATGTTTCCCTGCCCAATACATCATGGAAGAGTAATCTTGGCCAAGCATATCTGGGAGAACGATCTCTCGTATTAGTTCGTAGGCATAGGCGTTCATTTCAATTTCTTTTAGATTGTCAATAGATCCTTCAAATTTAGACTTCATAGCTGTCTCCCCTCTCTCCTTCGTATATTATAGCCCAAAGAGGGGGGAGGATTACAGAATGATCCTGTAATTCTTATGAAAAATTAAGGGAGAAATATATATTGATAAAATAAAATTTTTAAATCAACTAATTAATTCGGAAAATTGTAATTTATGTACGCGTTTTCTTGACGCCCTTTTGAGGGAGGAGTAAAATGAAATTGTCAATAAATCTTAATAAAGTGCTTACAATTGAAAGAAGTGGGGGAAGAGATTTAGCACATTTCGCACTTATCAAACAGGGGGTAAAGTAATGTCTGGGAACAGAGAGTTTTATTTTCGAAGATTGCATTCCTTGCTTGGCGTCATACCGGTCGGCATCTTTCTCATTCAGCATTTAGTCGTCAACCAGTTTGCCGCAAGGGGCGCTGAAGCATTCAATAGTGCTGCTCATTTTATGGATAGTTTGCCTTTCAGGTATGCATTGGAAATTTTTATTATCTTCTTACCATTAATTTATCATGCAGTTTATGGTGTGTACATAGCGTTTACTGCAAAAAATAACGCAGGTCAATACAGCTATATGAGAAATTGGCTCTTCGTCCTGCAGCGTGTAACCGGTATCATCACCCTCATTTTCGTCAGTTGGCATGTGTGGGAAACCCGTATTGCAGCACAAATGGGCGCTGAGGTCAATTTCGACATGATGGCGAATATTTTGAGCTCTCCGGCTATGCTTGGCTTCTACATTGTCGGTGTTTTATCAACAATTTTCCACTTCTCGAACGGTTTATGGTCTTTCGCTGTTACATGGGGCATTACGGTAACGCCTCGTTCTCAAAGAATTTCGACATACGTTACGCTGATTATTTTTGTTGCACTGTCATACGTAGGCTTAAAAGCGATTTTCGCATTTGTATAAGAGTACTAGATTACTAGAGGGAGAGGGGCTATCATGAGTCAATCAAGCATTATCGTAGTCGGCGGGGGTCTTGCCGGCCTCATGGCGACAATTAAAGCAGCGGAATCAGGAATGGCGGTTAAGCTTTTTTCCATCGTTCCTGTCAAACGTTCTCATTCGGTTTGCGCGCAAGGCGGCATAAACGGAGCGGTCAACACAAAAGGGGAAGGCGACTCTCCGTGGGAGCATTTTGATGACACTGTATACGGGGGAGACTTTCTTGCGAACCAGCCGCCGGTCAAAGCGATGTGTGACGCGGCGCCTTCTATCATCCACTTATTAGACCGGATGGGCGTCATGTTTAACCGGACGCCTGAGGGCCTGCTGGATTTCCGCCGATTCGGGGGTACACAGCACCACAGAACAGCTTATGCGGGTGCGACAACGGGACAGCAGCTGCTTTACGCACTGGACGAGCAAGTGCGCAGATACGAAGTTGCGGGTCTGGTTACAAAATACGAAGGCTGGGAATTCCTTGGCGCTGTATTGGATGATGACAGAACCTGCCGCGGAATTGTTGCGCAAAACCTGACAAACATGCAAATTGAATCCTTCCGTTCAGACGCTGTCATCATGGCGACGGGCGGACCGGGAATCATTTTTGGAAAATCGACTAACTCCATGATTAATACAGGATCTGCTGCGTCGATCGTTTATCAGCAGGGAGCGTATTATGCAAACGGAGAATTCATTCAAATTCACCCGACAGCCATACCGGGCGATGACAAACTAAGACTGATGAGTGAATCGGCGCGCGGTGAAGGCGGACGCGTGTGGACATATAAAGATGGGAAACCGTGGTATTTCCTGGAAGAAAAATACCCGGCTTACGGAAATTTGGTGCCGCGTGATATTGCGACACGCGAAATATTTGATGTGTGTGTCAACCAGAAGCTCGGCATTAATGGCGAAAACATGGTGTATCTTGATCTGTCCCACAAAGATCCCAAAGAGCTTGACATTAAGCTCGGCGGCATCATTGAAATTTATGAGAAGTTCATGGGAGATGACCCGCGGAAGCTTCCAATGAAAATCTTCCCGGCGGTTCATTACTCAATGGGCGGTTTATGGGTGGATTACAATCAAATGACAAACATCCCGGGACTGTTTGCGGCTGGGGAATGTGATTACTCTATGCACGGCGGCAACCGTTTGGGAGCGAACTCCCTGCTCTCCGCGATATACGGGGGAATGGTGGCCGGACCGAATGCCGTGAAATATGTAAATGGCTTAGAATCTTCAGCAGAAGACATGTCTTCCTCTTTATTCGACGCTCACGTCAAAAAAGAAGAAGAAAAATGGGCTGACATTATGAGCATGGACGGAACCGAAAATGCCTATGTCCTTCACAAAGAGCTCGGTGAGTGGATGACGGCAAACGTAACGGTTGTCCGCCATAACGATAAGCTTTTGAAAACGGATGACAAAATTCAGGAATTAATGGAGCGGTTTAAAAAGATTAACATCAATGATACGACAAAATGGAGCAATCAGGGGGCGATGTTCACACGCCAGTTCTCGAACATGCTTCAGCTTGCGAGGGTGGTTACCCTTGGCGCTTACAACCGCAATGAAAGCAGGGGCGCCCATTATAAACCGGATTATCCTGAACGTAATGATGATGAATGGCTCAAAACAACAATGGCTAAACATGTAAGCCCGTATGAAGCGCCAGAATTTGAGTATCAGGATGTCGATGTATCACTGATAACGCCTCGGAAACGGGATTACTCGAAGAAGAAGGTGGCGAAATAATCATGAGTGAACAAAAAACCATACGATTTATTATCACACGGCAAGATACAACCGACAGCACGCCTTACGATGAAGAATTTGAGGTTCCATACCGCCCGAACCTAAACGTCATTTCCGCTCTGATGGAAATACGCAGGAATCCGGTTAACGTTAAAGGTGAAAAGACAACCCCTGTTACATGGGACATGAACTGTCTTGAAGAAGTGTGCGGCGCATGTTCAATGGTCATAAACGGAAAGCCACGCCAGTCTTGTACGGCGCTTATCGACCAGCTTGAACAGCCGATCCGCTTAAAACCAATGAAAACGTTCCCGGTCGTGCGTGATTTGCAGGTTGACCGGAGCAGAATGTTTGATTCATTGAAAAAAGTAAAAGCGTGGATACCGATTGACGGTACGCACGATTTGGGACCAGGGCCGAGAATGCCGGAAAAACGCCGTCAATGGGCATATGAATTATCAAAATGCATGACGTGCGGCGTCTGCCTCGAAGCCTGCCCGAATGTGAACAGCAAATCGAAGTTCATGGGGCCGGCACCGATGTCTCAAGTCCGCCTGTTTAACGCACATCCGACAGGCGCCATGAATAAATCTGAGCGGTTAGACGCACTGATGGATGAAGGCGGCCTTGGAGATTGCGGCAACTCGCAAAACTGCGTTCAATCTTGCCCGAAAGGCATCCCGCTCACCACTTCGATTGCAGCCTTAAACAGAGATACAAACTTACAAGCATTCCGCAATTTCTTCGGAAGCGACAGAGTATAAGAAGAAAAAACCTCTTCCGCATGGGAGAGGTTTTTTTAACCATAAGGAGATGAGTAAAGATGAAGCTTCCCGCTTATATTGATATGCCGTTTCAACAATGGAAAGCGTCCTTTTCTTTTTTTAATGAAGTATCCGTGCGATTTTCCGAGACGGACATGTTTGGACATATGAATAATGTAACGCCTTTTATATACTTTGAGGAGGCGCGGATTTCTTATTTTAAAAAGCTGAATATGATGAATCAAAACAAACAGACTATGACGGTCGTGGCAAGCCAGCAATGCGATTATCTGCGGCAAGTCATGCCTTATGAAGAGCTGCGTATCTATGTGAAAACAAGCGCCGTCGGCAGCTCATCCCTTACCTTGCATTATCTCGGAGAAAATCGGGAAGGCGAGCCCTGCTTCACCGGAGCAGTTGTGATGGTCCAAGTTTCAAAGGAAAGCGGCAAGACTGTCAGCTGGACGGATGAGGAGAAAGAAATGCTCCTCCATACACCATAAACTAATTCTCTTGTAAACGTCACCTCCTGTGCCCTTCTTACATAAGATATCTTGACTATATCAAAACCCATTCGTTTCTGATTCGCTCTCACCTTAGCAAGGAGGGTTACAATACTTGAAGGAGAAAGAATTTCAATCGAAGCCGCTGCTAACGAAAAGAGAAAGAGAAGTGTTCGAATTGCTCGTTCAAGATAAGACAACAAAGGAGATTGCAAGCGAGCTATTTATCAGTGAGAAAACCGTTCGAAACCATATTTCAAATGCCATGCAGAAATTGGGTGTGAAAGGGCGTTCGCAAGCCGTTGTTGAGCTTCTTAGAATGGGTGAGCTAGAGCTTTAATCCTTGCCGGTATTCCTTCTTTTCAGGAAGGAGCCGGTTATTGCTGTTTGTTTGGAACGTTTGAAACCATATTTGGAATGCTATGCAAAACTTGGATGGCAAGCTTAAAACAGTTTTTGCTATTTGATGTTGTTTGCCTAAAGTCCTCTAATTCTCTCGCGCGAGTCTTGCATTTTCTTCAAAAAAGAAGGAAAATAGACACGGAACGCTTTTGTGCGTAAGAGATCCTTGAGTGAGGGATGGACAAATGACATCAAAACCTTTGGAGCATGTTGCGGATATTGAAAAGTCACTCCGCCACATTGCCGCGATCATTAAGCAAAAAGGACGAGAAATCCTTAACCAATATGCAATTACGCCGCCGCAATTTGTCGGCCTGCAATGGCTTTATGAACTAGGAGATATGACAATCGGCGAACTATCGGGCAAAATGTATCTGGCATGCAGCACGACAACGGATTTAATCGACCGCATGCAAAAAAATGAGCTTGTCGAGCGGGTCAAGGACCCGGCGGACAGACGTGTGGTCCGGATACATCTGCTGCCTGAAGGAGAACGGATTATTCAAGAGGTCATTACAAAAAGGCAGGAATATCTGCGTGATATGTTCGAAACGTTTACAGATGAAGAAATAGCCATCTTCGAAAAATCATTGATGAAACTGCAGCATGAAATGAAGAGAAAATGAGGCGATTTTGTTGGGGCAACCAATAGGAGTCATTGATTCCGGGGTTGGCGGTTTAACCGTTGCAAAGGAAATCATGAGACAGCTACCAAAAGAAAATATTATCTACGTCGGGGATACGAAACGGTGTCCATACGGGCCGCGTCCTGAAGAAGAAGTGCTTCAATATACGTGGGAGCTGACGAATTATTTACTCGAAAACCACCACATTAAAATGCTCGTGATCGCCTGCAACACAGCAACAGCGATCGCATTGGAAGACATCCAGCGAAACGTCGGTATACCGGTGGTCGGAGTGATCCAGCCGGGTGCGAGAGCAGCGATAAAAGTGACGGAAAATCAGCATATCGGAGTCATCGGCACAGAGAATACAATTAAGAGCAATGCGTACGAAGAGGCGCTTTTGGCATTAAATTCTGACCTGAAGGTTGAGAACCTTGCCTGCCCGCTGCTTGTGCCTTTTGTAGAAAGCGGAAAGTTTCTTGACAAGACAGCAGACGAGATTGTCAAAACATCCCTGTATCCGTTAAAAGACACATCGATTGATTCACTGATTTTAGGCTGCACCCACTATCCTATTTTAAAAGAATCCATTCAGAGATATATGGGAGAGCACGTAAACATTATTTCGTCCGGCGATGAAACAGCAAGGGAAGTCAGCACGATTCTCTCATATAAAGGGCTGCTGAACCAGTCTCCGATTATTCCGGATCATCAGTTCCTGACAACAGGAGCACGTGATCAGTTTGCGAAAATCGCAAATGACTGGTTTGGCCATGAGGTGGGCCATGTAGAATGCACTTCACTGCAAGAACCGATTAGAAAATAGCTTTGCCCCGCAACGTTATGTTGCGGGTTTTTTCTGTTTTGCCGGAATTCTTCGGTCTATTTCCTGATAAGGGCTCGTATACATAATAGTACAAACAGCCTTAGGAGGGAAAAGTATGCTGAAAAAAGGACCTGCAGTCATTGGTGCCACTTGTCTCACCTCTGCCCTGCTTTTATCCGGATGCGGTTTGTTTCAATCTGATAAGGCAGCCGAGGAAATTGATCCGCCTCAAGACGTTGCATACGTGAACGATGAAGCGGGGGCCGATTCAAATACAACAGCAGCCGAAAAAACAGAAAGTGAAAAAAACGATACCGCCAAAGCGGATCAAGCCGCATCTACAATCATGAGGGAGCTTTATCTCATTGATAAAAACGGGTATGTCGTTGCGCAAACGCTGCCTCTTCCAAAAAGTGAAGGCACGGCTAAGCAGGCGCTTGAATACCTCGTTCAGGGCGGACCTGTGTCAGAAATTCTTCCGAATGGCTTCAGAGCCGTATTGCCGGCTGACACAACCGTTAACGTTGACATCAAAAAAGATGGAACTGCAATCGCCGACTTCTCTAATGAATTTAAAAATTATAAGAAAGAAGACGAACAGAAAATTGTTCAATCCGTGACGTGGACGCTTACGCAATTCAGTTCGATAGATAAAGTGAAGCTGAGAATAAACGGCCATGAATTGAAGGAAATGCCTGTAGGCGGCACGCCGATCTCGGATGATTTAAGCCGTAAAGACGGGATTAATATGGAAACATCAGGCGTAAATGATCTTACCGCAACACATCCGCTCACCGTTTATTATTTGGCGGAAAACGAAGACAGTGAGTACTATGTGCCTGTGACGAAACGGATCGACAATACTGAAAAAGATGATATTTCTGCAGCGATCAACGAATTGGCTAAAGGCCCAAGCAAAGTGAGCGGGCTGTTAACAGATTTCAGTGATGACGTAAAGCTGGTCAGCAAGCCGAAAATCAAAGACGGACGCGTGACGTTAGATTTCAATCAATCCATATTTGGCAGCGCTGATGAAAAGACAAAAATGATTTCTTCAGAAGTGCTGAACAGCATTGTACTGACGTTAACGGAGCAGCCGAATGTAAAAAGCGTTTCCGTCAAAGTAAACGGGAAATCAGAGCTTGTAAATGAAAAAGGCGAAAAGCTCACTGAACCGGTCTCCAGACCATCTCAAGTGAATACGGGTAGTTTTTAAATTGAAATTTTTGATATACTAGAAAGAAAGAGGTTAGCGTTCCGGCTGCCTCTTTCTTTATTCAATTCCGGAACAAAAATGGTTTATGTACATACAATCGGAGGTAAAACATGAGACATGACGGAAGACAACATGATGAGCTGCGTCCAATCACATTTGAGTTGGATTTTATCAGCCATCCGGAAGGTTCTGTTCTAATAACAGCGGGAAATACAAAAGTAATCTGCAACGCGTCTGTTGAGGATCGCGTGCCGCCGTTTTTGCGGGGTGGGGGAAAAGGCTGGATTACAGCTGAATACAGCATGCTGCCGCGGGCAACAAACCAAAGAACAATCAGAGAGTCTTCTAAGGGGAAAATTACCGGCAGAACAATGGAGATCCAGCGCCTGATCGGCCGCGCGCTTCGGGCAGTCGTTGATTTAGAAAAGCTCGGTGAACGGACGATTTGGATTGACTGCGATGTCATACAGGCTGATGGCGGAACAAGAACTGCTTCTATTACAGGAGCATTTCTAGCAATGGCAATTGCGATTGGCAAGCTGCTCAAAGCGGGAACGATCAAGGCAAATCCGATTACTGATTTTCTTGCTGCGATCTCTGTCGGAATTGATAAGGAACAGGGAATTTTGTTAGATTTAAATTATGAAGAAGATTCTTCCGCTGAAGTGGATATGAATGTCATTATGACAGGCGGCGGCCGTTTTGTAGAGCTGCAGGGAACAGGAGAAGAGGCGACGTTTTCACGAGATGATCTAAACGGTCTTCTCGGTCTTGCAGAAAAAGGCATTCAGGAACTGATTGATAAACAAAAAGAAGTGTTAGGTGATTCTCTGCCAGATTTGAAATAATGATAGAAAGGCTTGATCATCATGAAAGAGGCAATCATTGCGACACATAATCCGGGAAAAGTGAAGGAATTTAAAGAAATCCTTGAACCAAAAGACTATGATGTCAAATCGTTAGCTGACATCGGATACACAGAGGAGATCGAGGAAACAGGCCATACGTTTGAAGAAAATGCCGTTTTGAAAGCGGAAGCTGTTGCAAAAGCAGTGAATAAAATGGTGATTGCGGATGACTCCGGCCTGTCCATCGATAATCTTGGCGGCAGCCCCGGCGTTTATTCCGCGCGCTATGCGGGGGAACAGAAAGACGACCAGGCAAATATCGTTAAAGTGCTCGGCGAACTGAAAGGAATTGAAAAAGAACAGCGTACGGCCCGTTTCCGATGCGCGCTGGCTGTGAGTAACCCCGGTGAGGAAACAAAAACAGTCGAAGGTCATGTTGAGGGGTATATCGCTGAAGAGCCGAGAGGAGAATACGGTTTTGGCTATGACCCGATCTTTATCGTAAAAGATAAAGATCAGACAATGGCCGAACTGACAAGTGATGAAAAAAATAAAATCAGCCACAGGGCTGACGCGCTTAAAAAGCTGTCGAAGCTTTTAGAGGCATAAGGAGGAAGCTTGTACATGAACGTGCTGATTATCAGTGACAGCCATGGGCTTGAAGAAGAACTCCAAACCATCGCGAAACGGCATGAAGCGGAAGTTGATCTCATGATTCATTGCGGAGACTCTGAACTCGAGACCGGGCATCCGGCATTGGATCCTTATAAGGTTGTAAAAGGAAATTGCGATTTTACAGGCGATTTTAAGAACGAGCTTCTTCTGAATGCCGGTTCAAAAAAAATACTGGTCACACACGGCCACCTTCACGGTATAAAACAGACCTTGTTAAACGTATACTATCGTGCAGAGGAGCTCGGAGCGGATATTATCTGTTTCGGGCATTCGCACATCGCGGGAAGCGAAGTGCTGCGCGGAAAACTAATGATTAATCCAGGCAGCATCCGGCTTCCAAGGGTGCGCAGGACAGAAAGCTATGCTATACTGACTTTAGAAAATGACGCCGAAACAGTGCGTTTTTACGACCAAGCAGGTCATGAAATTGACGATCTGCAAAACCGTGTCCCACTATGAAAATGTCATGAGGAAGAAATATTTCTTCCTCATGAAAAAAATACTAAAAAACCGTTGACTTATTGCTTCATCCCATATATAATAAATCTTGTCGCTGATAGTTAAAGCGAAAAACGAAAACACAAACCGTGTCCCAGTAGCTCAGCTGGATAGAGCAACGGCCTTCTAAGCCGTCGGTCGGGAGTTCGAATCTCTCCTGGGACGTACCAAAAGAAAAACCTCAAATCCTTTAAGGATTTGAGGTTTTTTGTTGTCGGTTGATGATCTTTTATTTGTTATTTAACGTATCATTATCCAAGCTGTCAACTTTTCCTTCTTTATTGAGACGAGGCTCTTCTTTTTTCACGGTGTCGGAAATGTGCTCATTCTCTTCGACAGTCCGTTTTCCGACAACCACTTCATCAGTGACGACCGGTTTTTTAGTCACTTCCAGCTTCTCCTCAACGATTGGAACTCTAACCGTTTCTGAATCATTGACGGGAGAAGCGTCCGCTGTATTTTCATCCACTGGGCGGCGTTCAACATAAATTTCATCGCGTCTCACCGGGATGTCCATATCTCTTTGTTCTGTTTTCACTTCTTTTCCAATCTCTACTTCTCCAGTTTGAACGTCTTCCTTATCGACTTTCAGTTGTTCTTCCCTCAGCGGCATTGTTTTTTCTTCTTTCGTTGTATAATCCGCCATGTCGTTTGTGCTTGAAAAGCCGCCTGAAAGAGCATTGCCGTTATCAATAGGTGGATTGACTTCTGCATCTGTATCAACAGCCACAAGGAGTTTCCCATCATCCAGATCCTCTTGATAATTTTCTATTTCGCCAGTCGTAATATCCAAATCTGATAATGTCTTGCTGTGTGCGGCAGTATCATCCATTGTAAAATAATCTTTCAGCTTATCAAAAAATGATTCGGATTCATCCTCATGTGCATCGACGGCTTGATTGACTTCTGTTCCTGTGCGTGACTCAAGATAATCTGTATCTCACCGGCTTGTCACAACCGAAATATCGTCAGAATCAAAACCTTTTGTTATTAAGCCTTCAATCGCTGCAATGGTTTCCTGCGGCGTTTCGTATACACCAACTATGCTTTTCATATTAATCTCCTCCTTTATCAATTTTGCATTTTATCGTTCATGTCGTTTTTAATTCCCGCTGAACTTTGAAATAAACAAAATTGAAAGCATTGGGGAGTTTCAAGGGACAAAAAAGGATAGATAAGTCAGATCCTCCTCTGCACTTACCTATCCTGTAAAAATGTTCACAGCTTCTTCGTCATAAACACACTGTTTGGATCTTCAACATAGTCAGCAAACGGTTCACAGTACTGAAAACCAAAGCTTTCATACAATTTTCTTGCAGGCTCAAATGAGGCCATTGAGCCCGTTTCTAAGCTTACCCGCTCATAGTCTCGCTTCCTAGCTTCACTCAGAATGTGCTTGAGAACTTGTTTGGCAACGCCTTTTCTTAAATGGGATGCAGCGGTCCGCATCGACTTAATTTCTCCATTCCGGCTGTCCAGTTCTTTAAGCGCTCCGCAGCCGGCTAGTTCATTGCCCTCCCATGCGCTCCAAAATGTCATTTCAGGCCCTCTCAGCCTTTCTGCATCTAAGGCATGGATGCTTTCTGGCGGGGACATGAGCGTCATGCTATGTAAATGCTCATTCACAAATGAGATCACTTCGTGTCCAGTTACATTATCTATTTTTATAAGCAATTCTATTCCTCCTCAAAAACTTGCAGGTTATCAGAACATATTTCATTTCATCATAATCATATTCCGTCTTTTTTCCAAATAGAAAGACAGAAAATCTGCCGGTATGAATCATTTTTGGAATGATTTGATTTGTGAAAGGCGTTTCAAGGCAAAAAAAAGAGGCCGAAAACAATATTCGGCTTTAATATCGAAACCCTCCGTGAGCGCCAGGTGCTCTGCTGAATCCGCCGGCGTGCGTCGCCGGGATACTGAAACCTACCCCGTGGCCGCTATAGCCTGCGCCTGCAAATGGCTGCCCATAAAATCCGGATGCGTATGGGAATGAGGAGTACATGGCAGAGGGGGTGCTTATCGGGCTGTACGCCTGACTGTACGGCTGTCCGTATCCATAGCCTCCAAAAGGCTGATCGTTTTGCTGATAAAAGGAAGGAGCTGTCGGATAATATGGCTGCGGAAAGGTGGGAAAGCCCGCTGGGAACCCTTGCATGTCAGCTAATGATTTATTCATCGTATCACCTTTTCTTTACAAGATACCACCAATGTATGCCGGAGGAATAATGGAAGTGCCTATCCGATCTTTCATACATATATTCCATCAAAAACGATAGCGCGTCATATTTTATGACAGTTTTCTATCAGATTGAAAAATTCTGTTGTATTCTTATTAGATTAATAAAAAAATTATAAAAACTTTTAATAGTTACAATTCCTTATGCGCCAATAATGAAAGCGTATACAATATAGATTGATTAATCAAAATTGTCTAATAATTTTAAAAAATGCTGTTGACACTGCGTCCAAAGCGGCGTAATATGAGTTCAACAAAAGATAAACGCAAGCTTCACAAGCGAAAATGATCGCAATGTGATGCTGAAAAATGAAAAAACAAACGACCTTCTTGAACAGCTGAAAAGCTGTTCCGGAGACTGAATATGAAAAGCGCAGATGAGGATAAGTAGCCTTGATAAAGCTTTCCACAGAGAACCGGGTTAGCTGAGAACCGGCAAAGCTTTACAAGGTGAACTCGCCTCAGAGTGCCAGTCTGAAACCATAGTAGGACTTGGCCGGGTGAACTTGATTCACTCGTTATTAAAGCGGATAGAAATATCCATGAGACGGCTAATTCAATAGGCCGTAAACAAGGGTGGTACCGCGGAAAGAAGAGCCTTTTCGCCCCTTTTAGCTATCGCATCACTGCGCGGCTGATTGTGGGTGGAAAGGCTCTTTTTATTGAATAGTCAGCTATCAAACTAATAAAACGATTGATCTTTAGAGGATGAAAATCCAAAAGGAGGAACTAAAATGGGGACTAATGTACAGGTGGATTCGGCGTCTGCCAAATGTACACAGACGATGAGCGGAGCATTAATGCTGATTGAATCATTGAAAAAAGAGAAAGTAGACATGATATTCGGTTATCCGGGCGGGGCTGTGCTTCCGATCTACGATAAGCTTTACAATTCAGGGTTGGTACATATCCTTCCCCGTCACGAACAAGGTGCGATCCATGCAGCGGAAGGATACGCAAGAGTCTCCGGAAAACCGGGTGTCGTCATTGCCACGTCAGGCCCGGGAGCGACAAACCTTGTTACAGGCCTGGCGGATGCCATGATTGATTCATTGCCATTAGTCGTCTTTACAGGGCAGGTAGCCACATCCGTTATCGGGAGTGATGCATTTCAGGAAGCGGACATTTTAGGAATTACCATGCCGGTGACAAAACACAGCTATCAGGTTCGCCAGCCGGAAGATCTGCCGCGCATCATTAAAGAAGCGTTCCATATTGCAACAACTGGAAGACCCGGACCTGTATTGATTGATATTCCGAAAGATGTAGCAACAATTGAAGGAGAATTCAACTATGATCATGAGATGAATCTCCCGGGATACCAGCCGACTATCGAGCCGAATTATTTGCAGGTCCGCAAGCTTGTGGAAGCCGTAAGCGGCGCAAAGAAACCGGTGATCTTGGCGGGGGCGGGCGTACTGCACGGAAAAGCGTCAGAAGAATTAAAAAATTATGCAGAACAGCAGCAAATCCCAGTGGCACACACCCTTTTGGGGCTCGGAGGCTTCCCGGCTGACCACCCGCTTTTCCTAGGGATGGCGGGAATGCACGGAACGTATACAGCCAATATGGCCCTTCATGATTGTGATCTTTTAATCAGTATCGGTGCCCGTTTTGATGACCGCGTCACAGGAAACCTGAAGCACTTTGCAAAAAACGCAAAGATTGCCCACATCGATATTGATCCGGCTGAAATCGGAAAAATCATGAAAACACAGATTCCTGTAGTCGGAGACAGCAAAATTGTCCTGCAGGAGCTAATCAAACAAGACGGCAGACAAAGCGATTCAGGCGAATGGAAAAAACAGCTCGCCGAATGGAAAGAAGAGTACCCGCTCTGGTATGTAGATAATGAAGAAGAAGGCTTTAAACCACAGAAATTAATTGAATATATTCATCAATTTACAAATGGCGAGGCTATAGTCGCAACGGATGTCGGCCAGCATCAAATGTGGTCAGCGCAATTCTATCCGTTCCAAAAAGCAGATAAATGGGTCACATCAGGCGGACTTGGAACGATGGGATTCGGCCTTCCGGCAGCGATTGGCGCACAGCTGGCGGATAAAGATGCTACTGTAGTGGCGGTTCTCGGGGACGGCGGTTTTCAAATGACGCTCCAAGAACTCGATGTCATTCGCGAATTGAATCTTCCGGTCAAAGTCATCATTTTAAATAACGCTTGTCTCGGAATGGTCAGACAGTGGCAGGAAATTTTCTATGAAGAACGCTATTCAGAATCTAAATTTGCTTCTCAGCCTGACTTCGTCAAATTGTCAGAAGCATACGGCATTAAAGGCATCAGAATTTCATCGGATGCGGAAGCGAAAGAAAAGCTGGAAGAGGCATTAAGATCAAAAGAGCCGGTTGTCATTGACGTGCGGGTTGCCAGAGAAGAAAAAGTATTCCCGATGGTGGCTCCGGGGAAAGGGCTGCATGAAATGGTGGGGGTGAAACCTTGAAAAGAATTATCACTTTGACTGTGGTGAATCGTTCCGGCGTATTAAACCGGATCACCGGTCTATTTACAAAAAGACATTACAACATTGAAAGCATTACAGTTGGCCACACAGAAACAACCGGCGTTTCCAGAATCACCTTTGTCGTTCACGTAGAAGGAGAAAATGATGTTGAACAGCTGACAAAACAGCTCAACAAACAGATTGATGTCCTGAAAGTCACAGACATCACGAATCAATCGATTGTCCAGAGGGAGCTGGCCTTAATCAAGGTCGTTTCCGCACCGTCAACGAGATCAGAGATTAATGGAATTATAGAACCGTTCAGAGCCTCTGTCGTTGATGTCAGCAGAGACAGCATCGTTGTTCAGGTGACAGGCGAATCTAACAAAATTGAAGCGCTTATTGAATTGTTAAAACCTTATGGCATTAAAGAAATCGCGAGAACAGGTACAACGGCTTTTGCGAGGGGAACCCAGCAAAAGGCGTCATCCAATAAAACAATATCTATTGTATAAAACATAACAAGGGAGAGATTGAAATGGTAAAAGTATATTATAACGGTGATATCAAAGAAAACGTATTGAGTGGGAGAACAGTAGCGGTTATCGGGTACGGTTCGCAGGGTCACGCGCATGCCCTGAACCTTAAAGAAAGCGGAGTTGACGTGATCGTCGGTGTTAGACAAGGGAAATCTTTCACGCAAGCTCAAGAAGACGGACATAAAGTATTTTCAGTAAAAGAAGCGGCAGCCCAAGCTGAAATCATCATGGTTCTGCTTCCGGATGAACAGCAGCAAAAAGTATACGAAGCTGAAATCAAAGATGAATTGACAGCTGGAAAATCATTGGTGTTCGCTCACGGATTTAACGTTCATTTCCATCAAATTGTTCCTCCTGCGGATGTAGATGTATTCTTGGTAGCGCCTAAAGGTCCGGGACACTTGGTAAGAAGAACATATGAGCAAGGAGCTGGCGTGCCGGCATTGTTCGCGATTTACCAAGATGTGACTGGAGAAGCAAGAGACAAAGCCCTTGCGTATGCAAAAGGAATCGGCGGCGCTAGAGCGGGCGTTTTGGAAACGACATTTAAAGAAGAAACAGAAACAGATTTGTTCGGTGAGCAAGCAGTTCTTTGCGGAGGATTAAGCGCGCTTGTAAAAGCTGGATTTGAAACATTAACTGAAGCAGGTTACCAGCCTGAGCTTGCGTACTTCGAGTGTCTGCACGAGTTGAAATTAATCGTAGACCTTATGTACGAAGAAGGACTTGAAGGCATGAGATATTCAATCTCTGACACAGCACAGTGGGGAGATTTCGTATCAGGGCCGCGCGTTGTGGACGCTAAAGTAAAAGAATCTATGAAAGAAGTATTAAAAGATATCCAAAACGGGACATTTGCAAAAGAGTGGATCGTCGAAAACCAAGTAAACCGTCCTCGTTTCAACGCGATCAATGCGAGCGAAAACGAACATCAAATCGAAGTGGTGGGAAGAAAGCTTCGTGAAATGATGCCGTTTGTGAAACAAGGCAAGAAGAAGGAAGCGGTGGTCTCCGTTGCGCAAAATTAATTTTTTCGACACGACGCTTCGTGATGGTGAACAGTCCCCTGGCGTGAACTTAAATACACAGGAGAAACTTGCCATAGCAAAGCAGCTCGAAAGACTCGGGGCAGATATCATTGAAGCGGGGTTTCCCGCTTCGTCCCGAGGTGACTTTTTAGCTGTTCAGGAAATTGCAAGAACCATTAAAAATTGTTCAGTGACTGGTCTTGCCCGTTGTGTAAAAGGTGATATTGATGCTGCTTGGGAAGCGTTAAAGGACGGTGCTTACCCGAGAGTTCACGTATTTATCGCCACATCGGACATTCACTTGAAACACAAGCTGAAAATGACTCGTGAGCAAGTCATCGAAAGAGCGGTTGAAATGGTGAAATACGCAAAAGAGCGTTTTCCGGTTGTGCAATGGTCAGCTGAAGATGCCTGCCGAACTGAACTGCCGTTTTTAGCGGAAATCGTCGAGAAAGTCATTGACGCAGGCGCCAGTGTTATCAATCTTCCAGATACGGTCGGCTACCTGGCTCCAGCGGAATACGGAAATATCTTTAAATATATGAAGGAAAACGTTTCGAACATTCATCAAGCAAAGCTTTCAGCCCACTGTCATGATGATTTGGGAATGGCAGTCGCAAACTCTCTTGCTGCGATTGAAAATGGCGCTGATCAAATCGAATGCGCTGTGAACGGGATCGGTGAAAGAGCCGGAAACGCGGCATTAGAGGAGATTGCCGTTGCCCTCCATATCAGAAAAGATTTCTATCAAGTTGAAACAGGCATTACATTGAACGAGATTAAGCGAACAAGCGATTTAGTAAGCAAGCTGACAGGTATGGCTGTTCCGCGCAATAAAGCGGTTGTGGGCGATAATGCATTTGCTCATGAATCAGGCATCCATCAGGACGGCTTCTTAAAAGAAAAATCGACTTATGAAATTATTTCACCGGAGCTTGTCGGTGTAACAGCTGATGCGCTGGTCCTGGGTAAACATTCCGGACGCCACGCATTTAAAGACCGGCTGACTGCTTTAGGATTCCAATTTGATAGTGAAGAGATTAATAAATTCTTTGCGATGTTCAAAGAGTTGACTGAGAAGAAAAAAGAAATCACTGATGAGGATCTTGTTTCTCTTATTTTAGAAGAAAAAGTAACAGACCGCAAGATTGGGTATGAATTTCTTTCCTTACAAGTGCATTACGGAACAAGCCAGGTTCCTACGGCAACCCTTTCTTTGAAAAATCAAGAAAACGCAGAGCTTATTCAGGAAGCGGCAACTGGAGCAGGAAGCGTGGAAGCGATCTACAACACGCTTGAGCGCTGCATCGATAAAGACGTGGAGCTCTTGGACTACCGCATTCAGTCCAATCGAAAAGGCGAAGACGCATTTGCCCAGGTGTATGTAAGAGTTTTATTGAACGGAAAAGAATCAGCAGGGCGGGGCATAGCGCAAGACGTATTAGAAGCTTCAGCGAAAGCCTATTTGAACGCAGTCAACCGTCAATTGGTTTTCCAGTCGAATATGAGTGGACTTAAAAACCATACAGCTGTCGGGTCATAAAAGAAAGGAGAACGGTTAACTTGAAGAAACGTATTGCTCTATTGCCCGGAGACGGGATCGGCCCTGAGGTATTAGAATCAGCGACAGACGTACTGAAAAGTGTTGCCGAACGCTTTAAACATGATTTTGAATTTGAATATGGCCTGATCGGAGGGGCGGCGATTGATGAACATAACAACCCCCTCCCGGAGGAAACCGTTTCGGCTTGTAAAAATGCGGACGCTATATTGCTTGGCGCTGTGGGCGGACCGAAATGGGATCAAAATCCTTCGGAGCTGAGACCGGAAAAAGGGCTGCTCAGCATCAGAAAACAGCTAGATTTATTTGCGAATTTGCGGCCTGTGAAGGTGTTTGAAAGCCTTTCTGACGCTTCACCTTTGAAAAAAGAATATATTGATAACGTTGATTTCGTTATCGTCCGTGAGCTGACAGGCGGCTTGTATTTCGGCCAGCCGAGCAAACGTTATGTAAACACTGAAGGTGAGCAGGAAGCTGTAGACACACTGTTTTATAAGCGGACGGAAATTGAGCGCGTGATCAGAGAGGGCTTTAAAATGGCGGCAGCCAGAAAAGGCAAAGTGACCTCTGTTGATAAAGCGAACGTTCTTGAATCAAGCAGGCTGTGGCGTGAAGTGGCAGAGGACGTTGCAAAAGACTTTCCTGATGTGAAGCTGGAGCATATGCTTGTGGACAACGCGGCCATGCAGCTGATTTATGCACCGAATCAATTTGATGTCGTGGTGACTGAAAACATGTTCGGCGATATTTTAAGCGATGAAGCGTCCATGCTTACAGGCTCACTCGGAATGCTCCCGTCAGCCAGCCTGTCAAGTTCAGGTCTTCATCTTTTTGAGCCTGTTCATGGATCCGCGCCTGACATAGCCGGTAAAGGGATGGCAAATCCGTTCGCGGCCATATTGTCAGCGGCAATGCTTTTGAGGACATCTTTCGGGTTTGAAGAGGAAGCGAAAGCTGTAGAAGATGCGGTTAATAAAGTCTTGGCTTCCGGAAAAAGAACAAGAGACTTGGCACGAGGCGAAGAGTTCAGCAGCACTCAGGCCATTACAAAGGAAGTTAAGACATTAATTATGAGTGAAAATACAATTTCTAATGTGTGACAGCTTACGTTAAGCGGTCTTAGTTCATAGGTAGAGGGAGGAAATAAAAGATGATGCCTCGAACAATCATCGAAAAGATTTGGGATCAGCATATTGTCAAACGTGGTGAGGGGAAACCGGATCTTCTCTATATTGATTTGCATCTTATTCATGAGGTGACGTCTCCTCAGGCATTTGAAGGGTTGAGACAAAAGGGAAGAAAGGTCAGAAGACCCCAAAACACATTTGCGACAATGGACCACAACATCCCGACCGTCAATCGTTTTGAGATAAAGGATGAAGTTGCGAAACGCCAAGTGACGGCGCTTGAACGAAACTGTGAAGAATTTGGCGTGCGCCTTGCCGATCTTCACAGTGTGGATCAAGGGATTGTCCATGTCGTCGGTCCTGAACTGGGCTTAACGCTTCCGGGGAAAACGATCGTATGCGGCGACAGCCATACATCAACCCATGGCGCATTCGGCGCCCTTGCATTCGGGATCGGGACAAGTGAAGTTGAGCATGTCCTTTCCACACAGACACTTTGGCAGCAGCGTCCGAAAACACTTGAAGTGCGCGTAGACGGAACGCTTCAAAAAGGGGTAACGGCAAAGGATGTCATTCTTGCTGTCATTGGTAAATACGGGGTGAAATTCGGCACTGGCTACGTCATTGAATACACTGGGGAAGTATTCAGAAATATGACGATGGATGAACGAATGACCGTGTGTAACATGTCAATTGAAGCAGGGGCAAGAGCAGGGTTGATTGCACCTGACGAAGTGACATTTGAATATTGCCAAAACCGCAAATACACGCCAAAAGGCGAAGAATTTGACAAGGCCGTAGAGGAATGGAAGGCGCTGCGCACAGATTCTGGCGCTGTTTACGATAAATCTATCGTCCTTGACGGCAACGAAATTTCTCCTATGGTGACATGGGGCATCAACCCGGGAATGGTTCTTCCTGTCGATTCTGAAGTTCCTGCGCCGGAAAGCTTTTCCGCAGAAGATGACAAAAAAGAAGCGATTCGCGCTTATGAATATATGGGGCTGACCCCCCATCAGAAAATTCAAGACATCAAAGTGGATCACGTATTTATCGGTTCCTGCACAAATTCCCGCATGACTGACCTTCGCCAGGCTGCTGATATGATCAAAGGGAAGAAGGTAGCTGCCAGCGTAAGAGCCATCGTCGTTCCCGGATCTCAAAGCGTAAAGCTTCAGGCTGAAAAAGAAGGGCTTGACCAGATTTTCTTGGAAGCTGGATTTGAATGGAGAGAGTCAGGCTGCAGTATGTGTTTAAGCATGAATAATGACGTTGTTCCTGAGGGAGAGCGCTGTGCGTCAACCTCTAACCGCAACTTCGAGGGCAGACAAGGAAAAGGTGCAAGAACACATCTCGTCAGCCCGGCAATGGCTGCGATGGCTGCCATTCACGGACACTTCGTTGATGTCAGAAAGTTTTATCAGGAAAAAACAGTTGTGTAAGGAGTGCGCGAGATGGAACCTTTGAAAACACATACGGGGAAAGCGGCCGTATTAAATCGAATCAATGTTGACACAGACCAGATTATTCCTAAGCAATTTTTGAAGAGGATTGAAAGAACAGGCTACGGCCGATTTGCATTCTTTGATTGGAGATATGATGCGAAAGGTGACCCGAACCCTGAATTTGAATTAAACCAGCCTGCATATCAAGGGGCTTCCATTTTAATAGCAGGAGAAAACTTCGGGTGCGGCTCATCACGTGAACACGCTCCATGGGCGCTTGATGATTATGGGTTTAAAATCATTATCGCGCCGTCATTTGCTGATATTTTCCACCAGAACTGCTTTAAAAACGGTATGCTGCCGATTCGTATGCCACATGACAATTGGAGAACGCTTGTCGGTCAGTATGAAAACCAGTCATTGCAAATGACTGTTGACCTTGAAAATCAGCTTATTCGTGATAGTGAAGGCAATCAAATTTCATTCGAAGTTGATCCGCATTGGAAAGAGATGCTCATCAACGGCTATGATGAAATTTCATTAACGCTTTTGCTGGAAGATGAAATCAAGCAGTTTGAATCACAAAGAAGCTCTTGGCTTCAAGCCTGAAAAAGCTGCCGGCATTTGTCCGGCGGCTTTTTTCGCCTGGCGAAACCTTTCATTCCTTGTTTTTGTTCGCAGGTGTTGATACACTTGAACAAAATAAATGCCTGAAAGGAATATAGGTATGACGCATGACAAGAAAAACGCAAAAATTATTCCTTTTCCTCATCTGAAAGACCGTCTTGTGGAAAAAGGGATGTCATCACTGAAGGAAAAAAAGTATCAAGAAGCGCTTGATCTGTTTTCAGAAGCGATGAAATATGATGATACTGAATCCGATCTTCACTTAGGGATGGCCATCTGCTTTTTAGAGCTGGGCGAACTGGAAGAGGCAGAAAGCGTATGCGAAAAGATGCTCAAAGAAGGTTACGGCCATTATTTTACGGTTTTACAGGTGTACATGACCATCTTAATTCAGCTCAAAAAATACGAAGAAGTCAAAAGCACGATTGAAGCTGTTTTGGAAGAAAACCAGCTGCCTGCGGAAAGTGCCGAACAATTTTATAAGCTGCTTGATTTCAGCCGGAAAATGACCGATCCGGAACGTGAAGACGAGGCTTGGGCCGAGGAATATGAGGATACAATTGACACGGAGAAAGTGCTGGCAAGCCCTGAGGAGCAAATGAATTTAATTCATTCTTTAAAAGACCGGAACGTAGCGAAGTATACAGGTCTGCTCAAAACAATCCTTCAAGACCCCTCAGCTCACCCGAATATCAAAACGATGATCGTCATGCTGTTGGCTGAGCATGAGTATAGCAAACCCGTGCACATTACTAAATTTGGCGAGTCGCTGACAATTGAACCGTCTGAGATTGTCCCGCCTGATGCCGCACCGATTTTACACGGTGTTCTTCGGGTGCTGGATGAGACACTTGGAAATGAAAATCCAACCTTATATGCGGCAGTTGAAGAACTGTGGAGAAGACATTTATATGTTTTATATCCGTTCCAGCCGAAATTGCTTTCGGCTGACCTTTGGGCGGCTGCCCTGCATAAAGTCGGTTACGAGATGCATGGGATTGAAATTGAAAGAGAAGAACTTCATATGATGTATGAGTTTACCGACAGAGAACTCGATGAAGCGTGCACGATGATAAAAGATATTGAAGAAATTTCTTATTTGTAAATCGCGCCATATAGTTGAAAGCGGTATGTGTTATGTTATAATATAATGGTTGTATTTGTGTATAACGGGTTATAAGAAATACGGTTGGACAGGCTTTGAGTTCATTATTAACATCTATACATAATGATTCTGATCTTTGGCAGCTTTGTTTTTGTTGGACGAAGCCGAATGATTGCTTTAGAATGGAAGACCGACACAACCTGAATAGATTTTTGGAGGGAAACACATGTCTGTAAAATGGGAAAAACAAGAAGGCAACGAAGGCGTTTTAACGGTTGAAGTTGATGCTGAAACGTTTAAAACAGCACTTGATGATGCATTTAAAAAAGTAGTAAAACAAGTTTCAATTCCTGGATTCCGTAAAGGAAAAATTCCTCGCGGATTATTCGAACAGCGCTTTGGCGTAGAAGCTCTTTACCAAGATGCTTTGGATATTCTTCTTCCTGTAGAATACCCTAAAGCGGTTGAAGAAGCTGGAATCGAGCCTGTAGACCGTCCTGAAATCGATGTTGAAAAAATCGAAAAAGGCGAAAGCTTAATCTTCACTGCGAAAGTAACGGTGAAACCTGAAGTGAAGCTTGGCGAATACAAAGGCCTGGGCGTTGAAAAAGACGATGCAACTGTAACTGACGAAGATGTTCAAAACGAACTAAAAGCGCTTCAAGAGCGTCAAGCTGAGCTTGTTGTAAAAGAAGAAGGCGCTGTTGAAGAAGGAAACACAGTTGTTCTTGATTTCGAAGGTTTCGTTGACGGCGAAGCGTTCGAAGGCGGAAAAGCAGAAAACTACTCTCTTGAAGTAGGTTCTGGTTCATTCATCCCTGGCTTCGAAGAGCAGGTAGTCGGCCTTGAAGCAGGCGCTGAGAAGGATGTTGAAGTGACATTCCCTGAAGAGTATCACGCTGAAGAGCTTGCTGGCAAACCAGCAGTGTTCAAAGTGAAAATTCACGAAATCAAAGCGAAAGAGCTTCCTGAGCTTGACGATGAATTCGCAAAAGATATCGATGAAGAAGTGGAAACACTTGCTGAATTAACTGAAAAAACAAAGAAACGTTTAGAAGAAGCGAAAGAAAACGAAGCTGACGCTAAATTGCGTGAAGAGCTTGTTCTGAAAGCTTCTGAAAATGCTGAAATCGATGTACCGCAAGCAATGGTCGACACTGAGCTTGACCGCATGCTGAAGGAATTCGAACAGCGTCTGCAAATGCAAGGCATGAACCTTGAGCTTTACACTCAATTCTCTGGACAAGATGAAGCTGCGTTAAAAGAGCAAATGAAAGAAGATGCTGAAAAACGCGTTAAATCTAACCTGACTCTTGAGGGGATTGCGAAAGCGGAAAACCTTGAAGTATCAGATGAGGAAGTTGATGCTGAGCTTTCTAAAATGGCTGAAGCATACAACATGCCTGTTGAAAATATTAAACAAGCCATCGGTTCTACTGACGCGATGAAAGAAGATTTAAAAGTTCGCAAAGCAATTGATTTTCTTGTAGAAAACCGTTAATATGGTGCATAATAATAGTAATAATAAAACAGGGCGCGAATCATTCGTGCCTTGTTTTGTACAATTATGATATATCTCTTTTTCTTGGGGCAAGATAGTTAATGCAGGGCTGTTTTTTGTCATACATATAGAATGTGCAAGTCAGAAACACATTGTTACCGTCTTTTTGGAAAGTATGGTAAAATGCAATACATACTCGTTCGTTTCAAGAATCATTTTCTTTTGCTCTGCCGGTAAAAGAAAAAGTGAGACAAGATTAAGGGGTGAAAGAATGTTTAAATTTAACGAGGAAAAAGGACAATTAAAATGCTCGTTTTGTGGAAAAACACAAGATCAGGTTCGTAAGCTTGTAGCCGGACCTGGTGTATATATATGTGACGAATGTATCGAACTCTGCACTGAAATTGTGGAGGAAGAACTCGGAACTGAAGAAGAAGTAGAATTTAAAGACGTACCGAAGCCTCAGGAAATTCGCGAAATTCTAAATGAATATGTCATCGGACAGGATCAAGCGAAGAAATCACTCGCTGTTGCTGTGTATAACCACTATAAGCGTATTAACTCCAACAGTAAAGTTGATGATGTTGAGCTTTCAAAAAGTAATATTTCATTAATCGGTCCAACAGGAAGCGGTAAAACCCTTCTGGCGCAAACATTGGCCCGCATTTTAAATGTGCCGTTTGCGATTGCGGACGCTACGTCTTTGACTGAAGCTGGATAT
The DNA here is from genome assembly GCF_047608225.1 of Bacillus sp. SW14. Classification (NCBI taxonomy): domain Bacteria; kingdom Bacillati; phylum Bacillota; class Bacilli; order Caryophanales; family Bacillaceae; genus Bacillus; species Bacillus sp. SW14. Next base: position 1,438,366 of record NZ_JBLKRW010000001.1, read on the forward strand.
GTGGGTGAAGATGTAGAGAATATTCTCTTGAAGCTCATCCAAGCTGCTGATTATGATGTAGAAAAAGCCGAAAAAGGCATTATTTATATTGATGAAATCGATAAAGTGGCAAGAAAATCAGAAAACCCGTCTATTACACGTGACGTGTCAGGTGAAGGTGTACAGCAGGCATTGCTTAAAATTCTTGAGGGTACAGTGGCAAGCGTGCCGCCTCAAGGAGGACGTAAGCACCCTCATCAAGAATTCATTCAAATTGACACAACAAACATTTTGTTCATTTGCGGCGGTGCTTTCGATGGTATCGAGCAAATCATCAAACGCCGTTTAGGTCAAAAAGTGATTGGATTCGGTGGGGACAATAAAGCTGCTGATCTTGAGAAAGAAGATCTTCTTTCAAAAGTGCTTCCTGAAGACTTGCTCCGCTTCGGGTTAATTCCTGAATTCATCGGACGTCTTCCGGTTATTGCGAGCCTTGAAAAGCTTGACGAAGAAGCATTGGTTGCGATTTTAACAAAACCGAAAAACGCTCTTGTTAAGCAATTCAAGAAAATGCTTGAGCTTGACAATGTTGAGCTTGAGTTTGAAGAAGGAGCGCTTTCTGAAATTGCTAAAAAAGCAATTGAACGTAAGACTGGAGCGCGTGGACTCCGTTCTATCATTGAAGGCATCATGCTTGATGTGATGTTTGATCTGCCTTCTCGTGATGACATTGAAAAATGTGTGATTACCGGGGCAACTGTGACACACGGAGAGCTTCCCCGCCTCTTATTAAAAGACGGCACTGAGGTAAGCCAAGATAAAACATCTGCATAAAGATAAGCACAAACCTCCTGAGTGGTGACATTCAGGAGGTTTTTTGTCGTGCAAACTCTTCCGGAAAAACGTTTATTCCCGTCTTCTGTGGGAGATACTAGCATTCAGAGGAATGAATTGGATACATAAATTGTTTTTTCAGGAGGGACCATCATGAGTTGGACAGGGATCGCGTTATTTATTCAGCTGTTTTTTGGGATCATCATCGGTTTGTATTTTTGGAATTTGCTTAAAAATCAAAGGACACAAAAGGTCACGATAGATAAGGAATCGAAGAAGGAAATGGAGCAGCTTCGGAAAATGCGTGCCATCAGCTTGTCCGAGCCATTATCTGAAAAGGTCCGCCCCAAAAGCTTTCAAGATATTGTTGGGCAGGAAGACGGCATTAAAGCATTAAAGGCCGCTTTGTGCGGGCCCAATCCTCAGCATGTCATTGTCTACGGGCCTCCGGGCGTCGGAAAAACAGCTGCTGCACGGCTTGTGTTAGAAGAAGCGAAAAAACATAAACAATCGCCGTTTAAAGAGCAGGCTGTATTTGTGGAACTTGATGCGACAACAGCTCGTTTTGATGAAAGAGGAATTGCCGATCCGCTCATCGGCTCTGTCCATGATCCCATATACCAAGGGGCAGGAGCGATGGGACAGGCGGGGATTCCGCAGCCGAAGCAGGGTGCTGTTACCCATGCCCATGGCGGTGTGCTGTTTATTGATGAAATAGGTGAGCTGCATCCTATTCAAATGAATAAAATGCTGAAGGTGCTTGAGGACAGAAAAGTCTTTTTAGATAGCGCGTATTACAGCGAGGAAAACACACAAATCCCGAATCATATTCACGACATTTTTCAAAATGGGCTGCCAGCTGATTTTCGCCTGATTGGTGCAACGACAAGAATGCCGAACGAAATTCCGCCAGCTATCCGATCCCGCTGTTTAGAGGTATTTTTCCGTGAGCTTGAAAAGGATGAATTGAAAACAGTTGCCAAAACAGCAGCAGATAAAATTGAAAAAAACATTTCTGCTGAAGGTCTGGATCTGCTGACCAGCTTTACGCGAAACGGGCGGGAAGCTGTTAACATGATTCAAATCGCGGCGGGAATGGCGGTAACAGAGAATCGGAAAGACATTACGATTGAGGATATTGAATGGGTTATTCATTCCAGCCAGCTTATTCCGAAGCACGAGCAGAAAATCGGCGCTGAACCGCAAATCGGCATCGTAAATGGGCTTGCAGTATACGGACCTAATAGCGGATCGCTGCTGGAAATCGAAGTGAGTGTAAGCCCGGCTCAGGACAAAGGATCCATTAATATCACAGGAATAGCTGAAGAAGAGAGTATCGGCAGCCAATCAAAATCAATCCGGCGAAAAAGCATGGCAAAGGGGTCGGTTGAAAACGTGTTAACCGTCCTCCGGACAATGGGAATGAAGCCGTCTGATTATGATATACACGTTAATTTCCCAGGAGGGATTCCGATTGACGGGCCGTCGGCAGGCATCGCCATGGCAGCAGGAATTTTCTCGGCGATTCACAAAATCCCAATTGACAATACTGTTGCCATGACGGGCGAAATCAGCCTGAATGGTCTTGTAAAACCCATTGGGGGCGTGATTCCGAAAATAAAAGCAGCTAAGCAATCCGGTGCGAAAAAAGTGATCATCCCGTATGAAAATCAGCAGACGATCCTAAAGCAGATTGACGGAATCACAATTATTGCAGTGAAGACGTTCCAGGAAGTGCTTGATGAAATTTTAGTGAATCCGCCAACAGAACAAAAACCGTTTAATATGCAAATCAATAAGGAATCCGTCTGACCCTATTTGTAAAATAGGGTTTTTTCTATGAAGGACATCTTTTCCTTTTTCATATCGGAAAGAAAGGGTATACTACGAGGAGACTGTATTATAGAAAATAGAACATGCCGTTTATTGTACAAGGATGAAAAAGTTGTATTATAATGGTTCATACTAAAGTCACGGAGGTGTCAGTCATATGGCAGAAGAAATAAAACGCAGCATCCCGCTCCTCCCTTTAAGAGGTTTATTAGTGTACCCGACGATGGTTTTACACTTAGATGTAGGACGTGACAAGTCGGTTCAAGCCCTTGAACAGGCAATGATGCATGATCATATGATATTTTTAGCCACTCAGCAGGATATTTCGATAGACGAACCGGGTGAAGACGAGATTTTCACTGTCGGCACCTATACAAAAATTAAGCAAATGCTGAAACTTCCGAACGGTACGATTCGTGTGTTGGTTGAGGGCCTCAAACGCGCTCAAATCGTCAAATACAATGAGTATGAGGATTACACGTCGGTCGACATTCAGCTGATTCATGAAGATGAATCAAAAGATACAGAAGACGAAGCATTGATGCGGACTTTGTTAGACCACTTTGATCAGTACATAAAAATTTCTAAAAAAATCTCTGCCGAAACATACGCCGCGGTTACAGATATCGAAGAGCCAGGGAGAATGGCAGACATCGTTGCTTCTCACCTGCCCCTTAAACTAAAGGATAAGCAGGATATTTTAGAAACGTCTGACGTCAAAGACAGACTGAACAAAGTTATTGATTTTATTAATAATGAAAAAGAAGTGCTGGAGATCGAGAAAAAAATCGGCCAGCGCGTTAAACGTTCGATGGAGCGTACGCAAAAGGAATACTACTTGCGTGAGCAAATGAAAGCAATCCAAAAAGAGCTTGGCGATAAAGAAGGCAAAACAGGTGAAGTACAAACGCTGACGGAAAAAATCGAAGAAGCGGGCATGCCTGACCATGTGAAGGAAACCGCGCTAAAGGAATTGAACAGATACGAAAAAATTCCGTCAAGTTCCGCGGAAAGCTCTGTGATCCGCAATTATATCGACTGGCTGATCGCTCTCCCGTGGACGGATGAGACAGATGATAAGCTTGATTTGAAAGAGGCAGGACGCCTCTTGGACGAAGAGCATCACGGACTAGAAAAAGTGAAAGAGCGTATCTTAGAATATTTGGCTGTCCAGAAGCTGACAAAATCCCTAAAAGGCCCGATTCTCTGCTTGGCGGGACCTCCAGGTGTCGGGAAAACGTCTTTAGCGAAATCAATTGCAAAAAGCTTGGAGCGGAAATTTGTCAGAGTTTCACTCGGCGGAGTGCGTGACGAATCAGAGATCCGCGGACACAGACGAACTTATGTCGGAGCAATGCCTGGGCGCATCATTCAAGGAATGAAAAAAGCCGGCAAGCTGAATCCGGTCTTCTTATTAGACGAAATTGACAAAATGTCATCTGATTTTAGAGGCGACCCGTCATCTGCTATGCTTGAAGTGCTTGATCCAGAGCAAAACAGTACCTTCAGTGATCACTATATTGAAGAAACCTTTGATTTATCAAAAGTGCTGTTTATCGCAACGGCAAACAATTTGGCGACGATTCCGGGTCCGCTCAGAGACAGAATGGAAATTATTAATATTGCAGGTTACACAGAAGTAGAAAAACTCGAAATCGTGAAAGACCACCTGCTTCCGAAGCAGATCAAGGAACACGGGCTTAAGAAAAGCAACCTGCAGCTGCGTGATCAGGCGATTCTCGATATCATCCGCTACTATACGAGAGAAGCGGGTGTGAGAAGCCTTGAACGCCAGCTTGCCGCGATTTGCCGTAAGGCCGCAAGAACCATTGTTGCTGAAGAGCGAAAACGGATTACGGTTACTGAGAAGAACCTTCAGGACTTTATCGGAAAGCGCATTTTCAGATATGGACAAGCTGAAACAGAAGATCAAATAGGTGTAGTTACAGGGCTTGCTTATACAACCGTCGGCGGAGATACGCTGTCGATTGAAGTATCGCTTTCTCCGGGGAAAGGGAAATTGATCCTGACAGGAAAGCTCGGAGATGTCATGAGAGAGTCAGCTCAGGCTGCATTCAGCTATGTGCGTTCAAAAACAGAAGAACTTGGCATTGAACCTGACTTTCATGAGAAGTATGATATTCATATACATGTACCTGAGGGTGCGGTGCCTAAAGATGGTCCGTCAGCCGGGATTACGATGGCGACAGCTCTTGTTTCTGCTTTAACTGGACGGGCAGTTTCACGTGAAGTCGGCATGACTGGGGAAATCACGCTTCGCGGACGCGTGCTGCCGATCGGCGGATTAAAGGAAAAAGCGCTAGGCGCGCATAGAGCGGGATTAACGACCATTATTGCGCCTAAAGAGAATGAAAAAGATATAGAGGATATTCCGGAAAGCGTCAGAGAGGGCCTGACATTTATATTGGCGTCCCACTTAGACGAAGTTTTGGAACATGCCTTAGTAGGAGAGAAGAAATGAAAGTCACAAAGTCAGAAATCGTGATCAGTGCGGTTAAGCCGGAACAGTACCCTGGGGGGGGACTTCCGGAAATTGCACTGGCCGGAAGATCGAACGTGGGAAAATCGTCATTTATCAATTCGTTAATCAATCGCAAAAATCTTGCGAGAACATCATCAAAACCGGGAAAAACACAAACGCTGAATTTTTATATTATCAATGATGTTTTGCATTTTGTGGATGTACCGGGTTACGGTTTTGCCAAAGTGTCAAAGTCTGAGCGTGAAGCTTGGGGCAGAATGATTGAAACTTATATTACGTCACGCGAGGAATTGAAAGCAGTGGTGCAGATCGTTGATTTGCGGCATGCGCCGTCTAATGATGATGTGCAGATGTATGAATTCTTAAAGTATTACGGCATCCCTGTCATTATTATCGCTACAAAGGCGGATAAGATCCCGAAAGGAAAATGGGACAAACACGCAAAAGTTGTCCGCCAGACATTAAATATTGATCCTGAAGATGAGCTGATTCTCTACTCCTCAGAAACGAAAAAGGGGAAAGACGAGGCTTGGGGAGCGATCAAAAAAATGATAAACCGGTAGAGAGTTTTCTCTGCCGGTTTTTTGTTTTATCGCATAGATTTTTTTCGTTTTATCAATAATAACAATACACTGATTCCAATAAAGACAAACGGCCAATACTCTTTCAAAAGCGCTGTCGGAATATGTGCAGACTCAAGCCACGCCATAATGTGTTTGAAAAAGTACAAAAACAGGGAAAAACAAATCATTGATACAGCTTCATATACATATTCTTTTTTCTGGGCTGAAACGAAGAGCGAGAAGCCGATCATAAATAGAAGCATTTCAAAATCATCCGGCCACCATACCCATTTCGGCTTGGCGAAAAAGTGCAAACCGATCCCCAAAAGAAGCAAACCTATAAAAAAATGGGGTGTGACGGCTTCTTTTTTTCCTTGATATATAAAGGCTGCGCCTAACAGCATGAGGAGAACAGGCCATTGATCCTGCCCTGAAAACAGTTCGGCTTGGCCGCTTTCAAGCCATGCATATACAGAAGCGGCAAGCAGCAGACAAGGGAATAAAATTGATTTTTGTTTCATGCATATCACCTTCTTATTTTTAGAGCTGATGTGTAGTAAATTTCTGCTGTTTTTGGTATTGTCAATAGGAATGCTTATTGCACGTGAAGCTTTTTCTAATATAGCATAAGAATTTTAAAATCTGTTCACATTTTGCGAAAGAAACTATGTTATAATTATTATAAATAATGAATTCTATGTTAGAATGATTATAAATAAAGATTGGGTGTTGGGGGTGTAATTAAGCTATGCATATACTTGTTGTGGGAGTAGATTATAAATCCGCCCCTATTGAGATACGTGAAAAAGTAAGCTTTCAGCAGGAAGAGCTGGCAGAAGCGATGATGCAGCTGAAAGCGGAGAAAAGCATTCTTGAAAACATCATTGTCTCAACCTGCAACCGCACTGAAATTTATGCGGTCGTCGACCAGCTCCATACCGGCCGTTATTATATAAAGAAGTTTTTAGCTGACTGGTTTCAATTAAGCAAAGAAGACCTTTCACCGTTTTTAAGATTTTACGAAAGCGATGCGGCTGTTGAGCATTTGTTCCGTGTAGTCTGCGGATTGGATTCTATGGTTATCGGTGAAACGCAAATTCTCGGCCAGGTGCGCGACAGCTTTAAAACAGCTCAGCAAGAAAAAACGATCGGCACGATTTTTAATGAGTTGTTTAAGCAGGCGGTTACAGTGGGTAAACGGACTCACGCCGAAACAGACATTGGCTCTAATGCAGTGTCTGTTAGCTATGCGGCCGTTGAGCTTGCGAAAAAAATCTTCGGAAACCTTTCAAGCAGGCACATATTGATTCTTGGTGCAGGAAAAATGGGCGAGCTTGCTGCGGAAAACTTGCACGGACAGGGAATTGGCAAGGTCACTGTCATTAACCGAACGTACTTGAAAGCAAAGGAGCTTGCAGACCGTTTCTCTGGTGAGGCGAGAAGCTTAAATCAGCTTGAAAGCGCGCTGGCAGAGGCCGATATTTTAATCAGTTCAACCGGTGCAAGTGATTTTGTCGTGTCCAAAGAGATGATGGAAAATGCGAATAAGTTTCGTAAGGGGCGTCCGCTGTTTATGGTGGACATTGCCGTTCCTAGAGATCTTGATCCGGCGCTGAATGATCTAGAAGGTGTTTTCCTTTATGATATCGACGATCTGGAAGGCATTGTAGAGGCGAACATGAAAGAGCGCAGAGAAACCGCTGAAAAAGTTGAACTGTTAATTGAAGAAACCATTGTGGAGTTTAAACAATGGCTGAATACACTTGGTGTCGTTCCGGTTATTTCCGCATTGCGCGAAAAGGCGCTTGCCATCCAGTCAGAAACGATGGACAGCATCGAGCGGAAGCTGCCTCACTTGAGTACGAGAGAGAAAAAACTGTTGAACAAACATACCAAAAGTATCATTAACCAAATGCTTCGAGATCCGATATTAAAGGTGAAAGAGCTTGCGGCAGATGCTGATTCTGAAGAAAAGCTGGCCTTGTTTATGCAGATTTTTGACATTGAGGAAGCTGCGGGCCGTCAAATGATGAATACTGTTGAAAGCAGCCAAAAGGTCCATTCTTTTAAAAAGGCTGAATCAAAAGCGGGCTTTGCCCCACTTGTAAGTGAGTGAAAGCTGAATGATTGATACTGCAATGGCAAGACTTAATGAGGGGACAATCGTCATTTACGCATTAAGTGTACTCTTTTATTTTATAGATTTTCTTCAACACAACCGGAAGGCTGGAAAAATGGCCTTCTGGTTGCTTTCTATTGTCTGGACTCTGCAAACTGTGTATTTGGCCTACTTTATGTGGGTGACGGGGCGGTTTCCGGTATTAAATGTGACGGAGGCGCTTTATTTTTATGCCTGGGTTCTTGTCACGCTGTCACTTGTACTGACAAAGCTTTTACGAGTTGACTTTATTGTGTTTTTCACAAATGTTATAGGATTTTCTATGATCGCCATTCACACATTTTCACCGACAGAGCAGCAGTCAGCCGCTTTTTCCGGGCAGCTTGTATCCGAGCTGTTGGTGATTCATATTACAATGGCGATTCTTTCATACGGCGCTTTTTCCCTTTCGTTCGTTTTTTCAGTATTATATCTGTTTCAATATCGTCTGCTGAAAAAGAAAAAATGGGGGAAATGGCTGTTGAGAATAGAAGATTTGTCTAAGCTTGATTATATGGCGTATGTTCTGAATGTCATCGGGGTCCCGATGCTGTTGCTGAGTTTGATTCTCGGCGTCATTTGGGCGTATGTCTCACTAGAAACGCTGTATTGGTTCGACGCCAAAGTGCTTGGTTCGTTTGTCGTCCTGCTGCTGTACAGCTATTATCTTTATATCAGGCTGATTAAAGAGCTGCAAGGAAAGGTCGCTGCACTGTGGAATACGGCTTGTTTTCTTGTGCTGATGATCAATTATTTCCTGCTTGGAAGCCTGTCGCAATTCCATTGGTTCAGTTAAATGATGTCCCAAGCAGATTCGGGAGGAAAGAAAAATATGAGAACGATTAAAGTAGGTTCCAGACGGAGCAAACTCGCTATGACTCAAACCAAATGGGTCATTCAAAAACTGGAGGAAATCAATCCTTCATTTGCTTTTGAAATTAAAGAAATTGTGACAAAGGGCGACCGAATCGTCGATGTTACACTATCAAAAGTGGGCGGAAAAGGGCTGTTTGTCAAAGAGATTGAACAAGCGCTTTTAAACGAAGAGATTGATATGGCGGTACACAGCATGAAGGACATGCCTGCTGTTTTGCCTGAAGGCCTTGTGATCGGCTGTATTCCTGAACGAGAAGACCCTCGTGATGCCCTTATTTCAAAGAATCGCGTAAAGCTTTCAGAAATGAAGGAAGGCGCTGTCATCGGCACGAGCAGTTTAAGAAGAAGCGCGCAGCTTTTGATTGAGCGTCCTGACATTACAATTAAATGGATTAGAGGTAATATAGATACGAGACTTCAAAAGCTGGAAACTGAGGATTATGATGCGATTATATTAGCCGCTGCCGGACTTTCCAGAATGGGCTGGAAGCAAGACGTTGTAACCGAATTCCTCGAGCCTGGACGCTGTTTGCCTGCAGTGGGCCAGGGGGCACTGGCGATTGAGTGCCGAGAAACGGATGACGAACTATTGGCATTGTTTTCACAGTTTACAGATGAATATACAAAACGGACTGTGTTGGCGGAACGTGCTTATTTAAACGCGTTGGAGGGCGGCTGCCAGGTTCCGATCGCAGGCTACTCCGTCTTAAACGAGCAGGATGAAATTGAATTGACAGGTCTTGTCGCTTCTCCGGACGGCAAAATCATTTATAAAGAAACCGTTACAGGAAACGATCCGGAAGAAGTCGGAAAACGCTGTGCCGCTCTTATGGCTGCCAAAGGAGCCAAAGAATTAATTGATCGTGTAAAACGGGAGCTTGATGAGGATGAAAAATGATTTTCCGCTGAAGGGAAAAACAGTGCTAGTCACCCGGAATAAGGCGCAGGCAAAATCGTTTCAGCAAAAAGTGGAGGCGCTTGGCGGAAAAGCGGTTTTGACCTCTTTAATTACGTTTCGCCGCGCTTTGCCAAACGATGTTGCGAAACAGGTGCAAGAGGATCTTGCCGCGCCTGGCTGGCTTGTTTTTACAAGCGTGAACGGAGTGGACTTCTTTTTTTCTTACCTAAAGGAAAATCAGCTTATTCTTCCTGCGCATAAAAACATTGCGGCAGTCGGTGAAAAAACGGCCCGCCGGTTGGAAACGCATAACGTATCGGTTGATGTGATGCCTAAGGATTATATCGCTGAACAATTGGCAGAGACCCTTAAGCAGCACGCTGAACCCGAGGAACGGATTACTGTAATTAAAGGTAATTTGTCACGTGATGTGGTGAAAAAAGAGCTTATCCCGCTTGGTTTTGAAGTGAAGGAATGGGTTGTCTACGAAACGATTCCGGATGAAGAAGGCATCAAGGCACTGAAAGAGGCTGCGAGTCAATACTCATTTGATTATGTGACTTTTACGAGTTCATCAACCGTACATACGTTTATGCATGTCTTAAAAGAAGAATTGAAAAAGTGGCAGATGAACAGGACGGCCTGTATCAGCATCGGACCTTTAACAAGGGACGCCCTGATGACGTACGGCATCACATCGCATACGCCTGATACATTTACAATAGATGGCATGCTTGAGTTAATGTGCAGCATGTCAAGAGAGGAAGAGAGAATATGAGTCAATCATTTAACAGACACCGTCGCCTGCGGTCTTCAAAAGCAATGAGAGAGATGGTAAAGGAAACACGCTTGCATCCATCCGATTTTATTTATCCGATTTTTGTCGTTGAAGGGCTCGAAGGTGAAAAAGCTGTTCCGTCAATGCCTGATGTTTACCATGTATCATTGGATGTATTGAAGGATGAAGTGGCAGAGCTGGTCAAACTGGGCATCCAATCTGTTATCGTGTTCGGCATCCCGGAAGAAAAAGATGATTGCGGTACACAAGCGTACCATGATCACGGCATCGTCCAAGAAGCCATCACAGAAATTAAAAAACACTTCCCTGAGATGGTTGTTGTCGCTGATACATGCTTATGTGAATATACAGATCACGGCCATTGCGGACTTGTCAAAGACGGAGTCATCCTCAATGATGAATCGCTGGAACTTTTGGCGCAGACAGCTGTCAGTCAAGCGAAAGCAGGTGCGGATATCATTGCGCCGTCAAACATGATGGACGGATTTGTTACGGTTATCAGAGAAGCGCTTGATAAAGAAGGGTTTGTCAATATTCCGATTATGTCTTACGCCGTGAAATATTCAAGTGAGTTTTACGGCCCGTTCCGTGACGCAGCAAACAGCACGCCGCAATTTGGGGACCGCAAAACATATCAGATGGATCCTGCCAACCGTATGGAAGCCCTTCGCGAAGCCCAATCAGATGTCGAGGAAGGCGCGGACTTTTTGATTGTCAAACCTTCGCTTTCATATATGGATATCATGCGTGATGTGAAAAATGAATTTACTTTGCCGCTCGTCGCTTATAATGTAAGCGGAGAGTATTCAATGGTGAAGGCTGCAGCGCAGAACGGCTGGATCAAAGAAAAAGAAATTGTGTTAGAAATTTTAACAAGCATGAAGCGTGCAGGCGCCGATCTGATTATTACGTATCATGCGAAAGACGCAGCGAAATGGCTTGCGGAGTAATTTTATTCAGTTGACAGGAGTTGAGGCAGATGAGAAGCTATGAAAAATCTAAAGCGGCTTTTAAAGAAGCGCAAAAACTCATGCCGGGCGGTGTGAACAGTCCTGTTCGCGCATTTAAATCGGTAGACATGGACCCGATTTTTATGGAGCGCGGAAAAGGCTCAAAAATCTTCGATATTGACGGAAATGAATATATTGATTACGTCTTGTCATGGGGGCCTTTAATTTTAGGCCATACAAATGACCGCGTCGTAGAGAGCCTCAAAAAAGTGGCTGAATACGGGACAAGCTTCGGTGCTCCGACTGAAGTTGAAAATGAACTGGCAAAGCTCGTCATTGATCGTGTGCCATCTGTAGAAATTGTGCGAATGGTCAGCTCCGGAACGGAGGCCACAATGAGCGCTCTCCGTTTGGCAAGAGGCTATACGGGCCGCAACAAGATTGTGAAATTTGAGGGCTGCTACCACGGCCACGGCGATTCCCTTTTGATTAAAGCGGGTTCAGGAGTGGCCACTCTCGGTCTGCCTGACAGCCCAGGTGTGCCTGAAGGCATTGCGAAAAACACCGTTACTGTCCCGTACAATGATTTAGAAAGTGTAAAGCTTGCTTTCCAGCAATTCGGTGAAGACATTGCAGGTGTTATTGTTGAGCCGGTTGCCGGAAATATGGGAGTTGTTCCGCCGCAAGAAGGTTTCTTGCAGGGTCTGCGTAATATCACTGAGGAATACGGTTCCCTGCTGATTTTTGATGAAGTGATGACAGGCTTCCGGGTTGATTATAACTGTGCTCAAGGTTATTTTGGGGTAACGCCTGATCTGACTTGTTTAGGAAAAGTGATCGGGGGCGGGCTTCCTGTCGGCGCTTATGGCGGCAAGGCTGAAATCATGGAACAGATCGCTCCGAGCGGTCCGATTTATCAGGCCGGCACATTGTCAGGCAACCCGCTTGCGATGACGGCTGGCTTAGAAACATTGAAGCAGCTGACACCTGAATCCTACAAGAATTTCATCAAAAAAGGCGACAGGCTGGAAGAAGGTATTTCTAAAGCCGCCGAGGCTCATGGCATTCCGCATACCTTTAACCGCGCAGGTTCAATGATCGGTTTCTTCTTTACAAACGAACCTGTTATCAATTATGAAACAGCCAAATCATCTGATTTGAAGCTGTTTGCTAACTATTATAAAGGGATGGCAAATGCAGGTGTATTTCTTCCGCCTTCACAATTTGAAGGCCTTTTCCTCTCAACGGCCCATACTGATGAAGATATTGAAAAAACAATCGAGGCAGCTGAGAAAGTATTCTCTGAGATCAGCCGCGGATAAAGTGAAAACCGGTATCAAGGACATCCTTGTACCGGTTTTTTTCTGTGCTCGCCCACTCATATTTCCCCCAGTTCATACATACACCTTTAGTGACATCTAATTTTAAGGATTAGATGAAAGGAGGATATGAACTTGCCGCAAAATCATCGATTGCAATTTTCTGTAGAAGAATCGATCTATTTCCAAAAAGGACAGGAAGTTTCTGAACTGCTTTCTATTTCATTAGATCCTGATATTAGGGTTCAGGAAGTCAATGATTATGTATCAATCAGAGGATCGCTTGAACTTACAGGTGAGTACAACATAGATCAAAACAAACATACCGAAGAGTTTTATACCGATAAGCGGTTTGTTGAAGAAGTCAGAAAGAGAGAGGATGGGAGCGCGGAACTGACTCACTGTTTTCCTGTGGATATTACCATTCCTAAAAATAAAGTGAGCCATTTACAGGATGTCTTCGTCTTTATTGACGCATTTGACTATCAATTAACGGATTCGCGCATTTTAACGATTCAGGCTGATTTAGCGATCGAAGGGCTTTTGGATGATACGGCAGATAAAGAGCCGGAGATTCCTCTATATGAAGCTCCTGCGGCATTCAGGGAGGAAGAGCTTTCTGAACCGCCGATTCAAAGTGTATTAGAAACGGATGCACCTCCGGCAGGGGAAGCCGTTGTAAAGGATGAACCGCCAGAACTTTTTGTCTCGAAAGCGGGACTCCGTGAAGAGCTGGAAACAGAAAAAGCAGAATCTGCACCGCCGGAATCAGTTGCTTTAGAACCAGAGGCGCGAGAAGATGTGAAAGGGGAAGACGATCCAGAGCTTGTGGTGCCGGAAGCAGCGACTCGTGCGGAATTGGAAACAGAAGAAGCTGAGCCAGAATCTGATGCATCGGGAAAAGAGGTTCAAGAGAGTGTTAATGCCAAAAAAGAAACGCCAGAGCCAGCAGCTGCAATAGCAGATGTTCGTAAAGAAGCGGTCTCTCCAGCGGAGGCTCAGCTTCGTGAACATTCTGGAGCGGAAGAATCACCGGCTTTGCAAGCTGAGCAACATAAAGAGACTGTGATTGCTGAGGAAAAAGCAGAAACACCAGTGGCTCCTATTCTTGAATATGCGTTGCGTCAAGAGGCTCAAAATGAAATAGCAGACCAACCGGAGCACGCTGAGCCCGCACTCCGTCAAGAACCGGAAGAAGCAGACCAACCGGAGCACGCTGAGTCCGCATTCCGTCAAGAAACAGAAGAAGCAGACCAAGCGGAGCACGACGAGTCTGCACTTCGTCAAGAACCGGAAAAAGCAGATCAAGCGGAGTACACTGAACCTGTACTTCGTCAAGAACCGGAAGAAGCAGACCAAGCGGAGTACACTGAACCTGTACTTCGTCAAGAAACGGAAAAAGCTCCGGAGACTGTGTCTGAGACCGTTCTGTCCATAGAAGAAAGCAGAACGAAGGAACCAGCGTCAGCTGCATATGTGGAGAATGACGAATCCGTTTCACACCTTCATTTCAATCAAAAAGACAGCTCGGAGGAGACACCTCAAGAAGAGCTTACACCAGTATACCGTACCTTCCTGCCCGAACAAGAAGAGGAAGATTCTTTTTATTCAGCGCCAAAACTGCTGGAAAAGGAAGAACAAGAGGAAGAAAGCTTTGAAATTGAAGTGAGAAAAACACCTCCGGCTGAAGAGCCTGAGAAAGAAACACCTTTTCATTCCTTCCAGCTGCCTGAGACCTCTGAGACAGAAAGGAAGGAAGCAGATGATGTTCCTAAAGTTGCTCCTTCTGCTAAAACAAAGGAACCTCAAACAAAGGAAAGTGATAATTCTCTTTATTTAACAAAACTCTTTACGAGAGAAGAGGATGAGTTTTCGAGAATGAAAATATGCATTGTTCAGCAGGAAGATACGATCGAACGTTTATGCGAACGGTATGAAATTACTTCCCAGCAGCTGATCAGAATGAATTCATTAGCCTTGGACGATGAATTGAAAGCAGGACAGATCCTCTATATTCCGCAATATAACAACAGCCATGCGTAAGCTGTAAGCGATCGGAAAATGTGGTGAATGGAATGGAAGATACCCAATCGGTTCTTCAGGAGTACGGACTGACTGCTCAATTTATTGAGCCTGTCAGTCCTCTTGTGTGGAAAGTGTATACAGACTACGGCGTATTTGCCCTGAAAAAATTGAAATCGGTTCGCGGCAAACAGTTTACAGATCACATGGTGGCGATAGAGGAAAAAGGTTTTCGTTCATTTGTACCCGTTTACAGAACAAATAGCGGAGAGTTTTTCTCAGCCGGCTTACAATCAGGAGATTCCTATTATTTAATGCCTTGGCTTCAATTTGACCAGGAGGAAGAACGGGATCAGAAACATGATTATTTATTTAGAGAAACAGCCCGTCTTCACGAGAGAACCGCGCAGGAAATGAAGGTCAGACGTGATGATATTGAACGTTATTACGGACAAACGAAAAAAAAGTGGGAACATGATAAAATTTTCTATGAACAGTTTGTAGACAGAGCTGAGAAGGAATGGTACCTTTCCCCTTTTGAACTGCAGACCGCAACCTATTTTTCAGAAACCATTTCCGCGGTGAACTTTGCACTGGAGCGGATAGAGGACTGGTATGAGTCGGCTAAAGAAAATGGTGTCTCAAGGGTTGTCATGAACCACGGCAGTCTGTCTATTCACCATTTTCTATATAATGATGCCGGGACAGGGTATTTGACAAACTTTGAAAGAGCGTCTGTCGGCCCGCCGCAAAACGATTTGCTCGGTTTTTATACAAAAATGTTCAGGGGCTTTCCAAAAGCTTGTCCGGAATGCGCCGAATGGTTTTATGCATATACGAAATCATTCCCTTTGCGTGAAGCGGAAGTCAGCCTTTTTCTTAGCTATATGGCATACCCGGCAGCCATGTACAAGGTGCTCAACCGTTATCAAACAGGGAAAAGACAACTTGAAAAAAATGAATGTACGCAATTATTAAAGGCTTACTGGCAAATGAAAAATATAGAGCCTTTTGTGATGAAAATTCATCAGATTGAACAAGAGAAAAAATTCCAGGCTGAAAACGAGTCCACGTCTTAATGGCGCGGACTTGTTTGTTTATATCCATTCTAAATGAAGGGCGCAAGCTAAAAAGATTAGGATTGCGAGCAGCAAAACATCAAAGGTTGTCGGAAAGAAAATGGTTCTGATTCCTTGAAAAATTGTAATGGGGATAATCACTTGCGCGGATACAAGCCGAATTTGCTTGACCCACGGCGGCAGCGAATAAGAGCTAAAACGTTTCTTCACGGTGCATCCTCCTCTACGCATTTACAAGCATCATATGTAAACTTGGGCAATAGGTGCCTGCCTATCTGTATAGAAAGCGGCGTTTTTGGAAAAGATGATTGACGAATCAAAAACACTTTTACTATAATAAAGAACATAAATAATGTATATAATGAGCTGATAAATACACCTGCTTAGAACGGGAAGAGTACAAAAAAGGCGCATGCAGAGAGAGAAGCCGTTTGCTGAAAGGCTTCTTATGTTGTCTGATTGGAAGGTCGCCCGGGAGCATAATTTCTTGAAAGAAGAGTAGAGAAATTCGGGAAACACCCGTTATCCGTTGTAAGTGCATGAACTGATAGAGTTCATGAAAAAAGGTGGTACCGCGAAAGAGCTTTTCGTCCTTTTACAGGGATGAAGAGCTCTTTTTTCGTTCTCAGTCATTTTTAAACATGCTGGAGGGTTATCATGGAAACGAATGAACAAACAATGCCGACGAAATACGATCCGGCAGCGATTGAAAAAGACCGATATGATTTTTGGCTGAAAGGCAAATTTTTTGAAGCGGGCAGTGACCAGACAAAAGAGCCATATTCTGTTGTCATTCCGCCGCCGAACGTAACAGGAAGACTTCACCTTGGCCACGCGTGGGACACAACGCTGCAAGACATTGTAACAAGAATGAAACGCATGCAGGGCTATGATGTGCTGTGGCTTCCGGGTATGGACCATGCCGGCATCGCGACACAGGCTAAAGTGGAAGCGAAACTTCGTGAAGAAGGCACATCCCGCTACGATTTGGGCCGCGAGAAATTCCTCGAAGAAACGTGGAAGTGGAAGGAAGAGTATGCTGACTTTATTCGCAGCCAGTGGGCGAAATTAGGCCTTGGCCTTGATTATTCCCGTGAACGTTTCACGCTGGATGAAGGCCTGAGCAAAGCGG
The DNA here is from genome assembly GCF_047608225.1 of Bacillus sp. SW14. Taxonomy (NCBI): domain Bacteria; kingdom Bacillati; phylum Bacillota; class Bacilli; order Caryophanales; family Bacillaceae; genus Bacillus; species Bacillus sp. SW14. The sequence continues at coordinate 1,455,311 of NZ_JBLKRW010000001.1, forward strand.
TTCGTGAAGTTTTCATTAAGCTTTATAAAAAAGGCTTGATCTACAGAGGCGAATATATTATTAACTGGGACCCTGCGACAAAAACAGCCCTATCCGACATTGAGGTCATTTACAAGGATGTTCAGGGCGCGTTCTATCATATGAGCTATCCGCTCGCTGACGGTTCAGGCTCAATTGAAATTGCGACGACACGTCCTGAAACGATGCTCGGTGATACAGCCGTTGCCGTTCACCCTGAAGATGAGCGCTATAAGCACCTGATCGGAAAAACGGTGATCCTGCCAATTGCAAATCGTGAAATCCCGATTGTCGGTGATGACTACGTTGATATGGAATTTGGTTCAGGTGCTGTGAAAATTACGCCTGCTCATGATCCGAACGATTTCGAGCTTGGCAACCGCCACAATTTAGAACGCATTCTTGTCATGAATGAAGACGGAACGATGAATGAAAATGCCTTGCAATATCAAGGTATGGATCGTTTTGAATGCCGCAAAAAGCTCGTAAAAGATTTACAGGAGGCAGGAGTTCTCTTCAAAATCGAGGATCATATGCACTCTGTCGGCCATAGTGAACGAAGCGGGGTTGTTGTTGAGCCATATCTTTCTACACAATGGTTTGTGCGCATGCAGCCGCTTGCTGATGAAGCGATTGAGCTGCAAAAGAAAGAAGAAAAAGTCAACTTTGTGCCTGACCGTTTCGAAAAAACGTATTTACACTGGATGGAAAATATCCGCGACTGGTGTATTTCCCGTCAGCTGTGGTGGGGCCACCGCATTCCGGCTTGGTATCATAAAGAAACGGGCGAGTTATATGTCGGGCTTGAAGCGCCTGAGGACAGCGAAAATTGGGAACAGGATACAGACGTACTGGATACATGGTTCAGTTCTGCACTCTGGCCTTTCTCCACGATGGGCTGGCCTGATGTAACAGCTGAAGACTTTAAACGCTACTACCCGACAGACGTACTCGTGACAGGGTACGATATCATTTTCTTCTGGGTGTCACGCATGATTTTCCAAGGCATTGAATTTACAGGCGAGCGCCCGTTCAAAGATGTTTTAATCCACGGCTTAATCCGTGACGAGCAAGGCCGGAAAATGAGTAAATCTCTTGGCAACGGTGTCGATCCGATGGATGTCATTGACAAGTACGGAGCCGATTCTCTGCGTTATTTCCTTGCGACTGGAAGCTCTCCTGGCCAGGATCTGCGCTTCAGCTATGAAAAAGTGGAATCGACTTGGAATTTTGCCAATAAAATTTGGAATGCCTCCCGTTTTGCATTAATGAACATGGATGGCATGACATACGATGAGCTTGATCTGTCAGGCGAAAAATCAGTTGCTGACAAGTGGATTTTAACGCGATTAAATGAAACGATCGAGCACGTGACGCAGCTTGCTGATCGATATGAATTCGGTGAAGTCGGCCGCCATTTATACAACTTTATTTGGGACGATTTCTGTGATTGGTATATTGAAATGGCGAAGCTTCCTCTTTACGGAGAAGACGAAGCGGCTAAGAAAACAACCCGTTCCATCCTTGCTTACGTACTGGATCAAACGATGCGCCTGCTCCATCCGTTTATGCCGTTCTTAACGGAGGAAATTTGGCAGCACCTTCCTCACCAAGGCGAATCCATTACAGTAAGCCAATGGCCTGTTGCAGTACCGGAGCATACCTATACTGAAGCGGCAGCTGACATGAAGCTTCTTGTTGAGCTGATTCGTTCTGTGCGCAATATCCGCAGTGAAGTCAATACGCCAATGAGCAAGCAGGTTGAACTGTATATTAAAACAAGCACAGACGAAATAGCAGCCCGTCTCGAAGCGAACCGTTCATACGTTGAACGCTTTACGAATCCGAGTGTACTTAAAATCGGCACGGATATCGAGGCCGTTGATAAGGCGATGACGGCTGTTGTTTCAGGAGCAGAGGTTATTCTTCCGCTTGAAGGCTTAATTAATATTGATGAAGAAATTGCTCGTCTGCAAAAAGAATTCGATAAGCTGACAAAAGAAGTCGAGCGCGTCCAAAAGAAACTTGGAAATGAAGGATTTATGAAAAAAGCGCCTGCGCACGTAATTGATGAAGAGCGTGAAAAAGAAAAAGATTATGTGGCAAAGCGTGACGCTGTTCAAAAACGAATGGCCGAGCTGAAGGGCTAATGAAAAGCCGGGGCGGTTTCTAGAGAAACCGCCTTGTCTTATAAAAGAGGGGATTATCATTGTTTAGTGCATATGAAGAAGCGCGCAGCTGGATTCACGGGCGGCTGAAATTCGGTGTGAAGCCCGGACTCGGCCGAATGGAGCAGCTGATGGCGCGGTTAGGGCATCCTGAAAAGAAAATCCGCGCGTTCCACATCGCAGGAACAAACGGTAAAGGATCAACTGTCGCTTTTATCCGTTCTATACTGCAAGAAGCCGGATATACGGTTGGAACGTTTACGTCACCTTATATCATTACGTTTAATGAACGGATCAGCGTTAACGGGACACCGATTTCAGATGAGGAATGGACAGCACTTGTCAATCAGATGAAACCGCACGTTGAAGCGCTTGATCAAACGAAATACGGACAGCCGACCGAATTTGAAATTATGACGGCGTGTGCGTTTTTATATTTTGCTGAGTTTCATAAGGTCGACTTTGTTATTTTTGAAACAGGTCTAGGCGGTAGATTCGATTCTACGAATGTGGTTGAGCCGCTTTTAACAGTGATTACAAGCATCGGGCACGATCATATGAACATTTTGGGAAACACCATTGAAGAAATTGCAGGAGAAAAGGCCGGAATTATTAAAGAAGGTATTCCAATCGTTACAGCTGTTACCCAGCCGGAAGCCTTACAGGTCATTCGTCATGAAGCTGAACGACATGCTGCGCCGTTTCAGTCATTACATGATACATGTGTTATTTTCAATGAACTGGCTCTGCCTGCCGGAGAACAGTTTTCATTTAAAACGGGCGAGAAGTGCTATGACGATATTCGGACATCTCTGATCGGCACCCATCAAAGACAAAATGCGGCTTTGTCCATTTTGGCTGTTGAGTGCCTCAATAGGGAGAAGATTGTTTATATCAGTGATGGAGCGTTAAGAAGCGGGCTGGTAAAGGCTGTTTGGCCGGGACGGTTAGAGCTTGTTCGAGAACATCCGCCTGTATATTTAGACGGTGCACATAACAAAGAAGGCGTTGAAAAGCTGGCGGAAACGATGAAACAGCGTTTCCCCGATTCCCGCATTTCTGTGGTGTTTAGCGCGTTAAAGGACAAACCGTATCACGATATGATTAAGAAATTGGAAACCATAGCGCATGCGATTCATTTTACTTCTTTTGATTTCCCACGTGCTTCTCTTGCAAAAGATCTGTATGAGGTTAGTGAAATCAGCAATAAAAGCTGGGATGAAGATCCGGACAATGTGATCGAATTCATAGAAAGCAAAAAGGGCTCAAATGAAATTGTGCTGATTACCGGATCGCTCTATTTTATTTCTGACATTCGCAAAAGGTTAAAATAATAGGTCTAGCCCCGGCAGTATCGAAAATGAGATTTTGCCGGGGTTTTTTACGCATAAAATCGAAAATTCCTGATTAGAGTTTAGGCGCTCATTCTGCTACAATCCATGCCAGTATCTTGTAAAGGTGTGTTGTCTATGCTTCCCATTCTATTTATCCTCGGGCTGATCCTTGGTTCGTTTTATTATACGGCCGGGTGCCGTATCCCCTTGCGTATATCTATTGTCAAGCCTCGTTCGGCATGCTCATTTTGCCGGCGGACATTAACTCCCGCAGAATTAATTCCCATCCTGTCATTCCTTTTCCAAAAAGGCAAATGTAAAAGCTGCGGGCATAGGATTTCTTTTATGTACCCCGCGGCAGAGCTTGTGACAGCGTGTTTATTTGCCGCTGCAGGAATACGCTTTGGCCCGTCTCCGGAGCTGTTTCCCGCTGCTGTGTTTACCTCTCTTCTTATCATTGTTGCAGTGACAGATATTCATTTTATGCTGATTCCAAATCGAATATTGATTTTCTTTCTCCCCTTTTTAGCGGCAGCCAGATTGATTTCTCCGCTTGATTCCTGGTATGCCGGCCTGTTAGGTGCGGCAGCCGGATTTCTTTTCCTGGGCTTAATTGCCTTACTCACCCATGGGGGAATAGGGGGAGGAGATATTAAATTATTTGCGGTGATTGGCTTCGTGCTTGGTGTGAAAGTGCTAGCAGCTGCCTTTTTCTTTTCTATTTTGATAGGTGCATTGTACGGAGCAGCCGCCGTCCTGACTGGAAGACTCGCCAAAGGGCAGCCGCTTCCCTTTGCCCCCGCAATTGCGGCAGGGAGCATTTTAGCCTATTTATACGGCGACTCTATTATTTCTTTTTATATGAAGGTGGCATTGGGCTGACCGCTGAAAAATTTGACGAACGTTTTTTGGACAAGACGACAAAAGTCTTGTTCTTTTTTTTTTCGCCTGTGCTAAAGTGTGTAGCATGAAAAGCCGACAAGAACGGTCAAGCAAACGAAGGGAGGAAGCGGAATTGAAAAAAAGGAAGAATAAAAAAAACAATAAAGCCGCAGAAAAAGCCCTCAAGGTGACGATTAATGGAAAAGAAGAGACGGTTTACGAACAAGAAACGCCTGAAACTGAGATGGAAAAAAACATGACGTTTTCAAATTGGGAGGAAAAGAGAAAGGCAGAACAAGAGGTCGCGGCATCCCATGAACATCCTGATGAAGATGAATTTAACTGGAACTCCGAAGAGGACAAGGTGTTTAAAGAGGATCCAAAAGTCGTTCCGCCCTATCAAAAGAAGAAAACAAAGCTGTATGCAAAAGGAAAAGCGGGGACGGCCAAACCCGTAAAAAGAGTGGCGGCGACGATTGCCTTTGCAGCTGTTATAGGCACCGGATTAGGCTTATTCGCGTTGAACATCTCGGGCAATAAAGAAGCGGCAGCCCCGGCCTCTTTAGATGATTCACTAGGCAGCCAAACGGCAAAAGCCGGAGATGCTTCTGCTGATAAACAAAGCTCAGGCGCAGAAAAACAGACGGCACCAGCTGAAGGTACATATGAAACATACGCTGTACAAGCCGGAAAATTCTCAAATGAAAAGGGTGCCGAAACGTTAACAGAACAACTGACCGAAAAAGGTTATTCCGCAGTGTCACTGTCAAAGGATGACGGGTATACGTATGTCATCGCAGGTTTAGCCAGTGATAAGGACGTGTCACAGCAATTAGGGCAGCTTTTAATCGACAGTGATTTTGAAGCCTGGGGAGGCAAGGAGCTTTCCTTATCAATAGAGTCAGATATGACAGATTCTTTCAAGGAAACAGCTGAGCTTGCAGCAAAGGCGATTCTCGGCGAAGACATTACAAAAGCGAGTGTAGAAAAAATAGAAAAGTCGCTTGGTAAAACAGAAGCATCAGGAGAAGGAGAGAAAAAAGCGATTTTGCAGGCATTAAAGGAATTAGAGGACCCAAGTGCTGAAGCCGGGTGGAAGGCTCAGCAGCAGCTATTAGCCGTCATTAAATAAGAGAAAGTACCTGAGCCTTCGTCCTTTAGCGACAGGCTTTTTTTATTTTGTCATGAAAAAGTTATTTTTCTGAAATTGTGACAAGCCTCATGATTTGATAGGATAAACGAGTATCTTTTTTTCTTAAGCAAACCCTGAAAGGATGACGAACATGACAAAGCCGCTAATACTTGCTTCACAATCTCCACGCAGGAAAGAACTCCTCGATCTTCTCCAGCTGCCCTACTCCATTATTGTCAGTGAAGTAGAGGAAAAATTAAATCGAAACTTTTCACCAGAAGAAAACGTCCAATGGTTGGCAAAACAAAAAGCTAAGGCTGTATCTGATCTCCACCCGCATGCAATCGTTATCGGCGCTGATACAATGGTATGCCTAGACGGCGAATGTCTCGGCAAACCGCAAGATCAAGAAGAAGCTGCTTCTATGCTGCGGAGGCTTTCAGGCCGAAGTCATTCAGTAATCACCGCGGTCAGTATACAAGCTGAAAATCACAGCGAGACGTTTTATGATAAGACAGAAGTTGCGTTTTGGCCCCTCAGTGAAGAAGAGGTTTGGACTTATATTGAAACGAAAGAGCCGATGGATAAAGCAGGTGCATACGGCATCCAAGGAAGAGGCGCGCTTTTTGTAAAGAAAATAGACGGAGATTATTATTCAGTCATGGGACTGCCTATATCAAAAACGATGAGAGCTCTTCGCCATTTTGATATAAAGGCATGACGGTTCTATAAACGGGAAGGGAAAGAAAAGGAGTGCTTGATCATACACGATCTGCCATTAAAACTTAGAGATTTCCCAACGAAAGATAAGCCAAGAGAACGGCTTCTGAAAGTCGGAGCCGAGAACTTAGCCAATCATGAACTTTTGGCTATATTATTACGGACAGGCACGAAACACGAATCTGTTATGGACCTGTCAAACCGGCTCCTGCTCACTTTTGACGGACTGCGTCTGCTGAAAGAAGCATCAGTTGAAGAGCTGTCGAGCATCCCGGGAATCGGTATGGTAAAAGCGGTTCAAATACTGGCGGCAGTTGAGCTTGGAAGCCGTATTCATAAATTAGCCAACGAAGAACATTTCGTCATTCGCTCCCCGGAAGACGGCGCAAATCTTGTCATGGAGGATTTGCGCTTTTTAACCCAGGAGCATTTTGTCTGTTTATACTTAAATACAAAAAACCAAGTCATCCATAAACGCACCGTATTTATCGGAAGCCTGAATTCATCTATTGTCCACCCGCGGGAGGTGTTTAAAGAAGCGTTTAAACGATCTGCCGCTTCCTTTATCTGTGTTCATAATCATCCTTCTGGAGATCCGACGCCGAGCAGGGAAGATATTGAAGTGACAAGACGCCTGTTTGAATGCGGAAACCTGATTGGCATCGAGCTGCTTGACCATTTGGTGATCGGGGATAAAAAATTTGTGAGTTTAAAGGAAAAAGGATATTTGTAACACTTTTTTTTTCGTCGAATTAAGCTATAATAGAGTTTATGAGTTTTTCCCTTTAGGGTATTTTTGCTTTAAGAAAGGAAGATACATACATATGTTTGGAATTGGTGCAAGAGACCTTGGTATAGATCTTGGAACTGCGAATACGCTTGTTTTTGTAAAAGGAAAAGGAATTGTCGTGAGAGAGCCGTCAGTAGTCGCTTTGCAAACGGATACGAAGTCGATTGTTGCTGTCGGAAATGATGCAAAAAATATGATCGGACGGACACCGGGCAACGTGGTGGCCCTTCGCCCGATGAAAGACGGCGTTATCGCTGATTATGAAACAACGGCTACAATGATGAAATATTACATCAATCAAGCCATTAAAAATAAAGGCATGTTTGCCAGAAAACCATATGTCATGGTTTGTGTCCCATCAGGCATTACAGCTGTTGAAGAACGCGCTGTCATCGATGCGACAAGACAGGCCGGAGCGCGTGACGCGTATCCGATTGAAGAGCCGTTTGCCGCAGCAATCGGAGCCAATCTGCCGGTTTGGGAACCGACTGGAAGCATGGTAGTTGATATCGGAGGCGGTACGACAGAGGTTGCGATTATTTCCCTTGGCGGCATTGTAACGTCACAGTCAATCCGCGTAGCCGGTGATGAGATGGATGATGCGATTATCAACTACATCAGAAAAACGTACAACCTGATGATCGGTGACCGTACGGCTGAAGCGATTAAAATGGAGATCGGATCTGCAGAAGCTCCTGAAGAATCCGATAAAATGGAAATCCGCGGCCGCGATTTATTGACAGGTCTGCCGAAAACAATCGAAATTACAGGAAAAGAAATTTCTGGTGCTCTGCGCGACACTGTATCTACAATTGTGGAAGCGGTGAAGAGCACACTTGAAAAAACACCGCCTGAGCTTGCAGCTGATATTATGGACAGAGGCATTGTGTTAACCGGCGGCGGAGCGCTTCTTCGCAACTTGGACAAAGTCATCAGCGAAGAAACAAAAATGCCGGTCCTTATCGCCGAAGACCCGCTTGATTGTGTAGCGATCGGAACAGGAAAAGCACTGGAGCACATCCATCTTTTCAAAGGGAAAACTAGATAATCGGGAGTTCAATAGAAGAGGTGTAACACGATGCCGAATAAACGGTTAATGCTATTACTTCTGTGTATTATCATATTGGTGGCTATGATTGGATTTTCGCTGAAGGGCGGCCGCAATACCACCTGGCCTGAGAAAGTGATCGGCGATACGACGGGAGTATTTCAAAATATTTTTCATACGCCTGCCGAATTTTTTGCAGGGATATTTGAGAACATTAATGATTTAAAAAACACATACAAAGAAAACGAGCGTCTGAGAGAGAAGCTTGACGGACAGACACAATATGAAGCCAAACTTCAAGAACTTGAAGAAGAAAACAAATCCTTGCGTGACGAGCTTGGCCATGTCAATTCGATTAAAGATTACAAGCCGATTTTAGCGACGGTCATTGCCAGAAGCCCAGACAATTGGGCGAAACAGGTCACCATTAATAAGGGGACTCAGCAAAACGTAGCGAAAGATATGGCTGTTACAAACGAAAAAGGCGCATTAATCGGCAAGATCAAAAGCTCCGGACTTAACAATTTTACGTCTGCTGTTCAGCTTTTAAGCGATACTGACCGCAATAACAGAGTCGCGACGAAAATTTCCGGAAAAAAAGGCGGCAAAGGCTACGGATTGATCGAAGGCTATGACAGAGACAAGAAACGGCTTAAGATGTCAATTATTGAGCGCAAGGATAAACAAGACGTGAAAAAAGGCGATCTTATTGAAACATCTGGAACAGGCGGAGTTTTCCCAGAGGGGCTGACAATCGGTGAAGTGACGGATATTGAGTCAGATTCCTATGGATTAACGAAAGTTGCTTATGTAAAACCTGCGGCTGATCTTACAGATTTAAATAATGTGATCGTTGTTAACCGTGATGTGCCGACAGTCGATACAGAGGAGGAAGGATCGTGAAACGTTTCCTTCTCCCTTTCGTTATGATGCTTGTTTTTTCTGCGGAAAGCATTTTTACAGATATGGTGCATTTTCCGTTCGTTACAGATGATCAGGTGCTTGTCCCGCGTTTTCTGATGCTAGTATTGATATTCATGTCGGCTTTCATCAATCAAAAACACGCGATGATTTACGGATTTATTTTTGGCCTTCTATATGACATGAACTATACAAGTCTATTAGGCGTTTATATGTTTGGGTTTGCCGGGTTATGCTATTTGGCTTCAAAAGCGTTTAAAGTACTGCATACAAACGCATTTGTGGTAATATTAATAGCTGTTCTCGCTGTCTGCGTGCTCGAGTTTTTCGTGTTCGGCATCCAGTCTTTGATTCATAAAGACATCATGACGTTTAACGGATTTGTGCTTGACCGGTTTATACCGACAGTTTTATTAAATATTGCAGCCGCTCTTATTCTGGTTCTGCCATTTAGATTATTTTTTATGAGTCTAAAGAAAGAATTGAGAGATGAGTAAAAAGGATTTTATCTTTTTTTGACGAAATAAGTATGTTGTTGAGGTGATATTGTGAAGACCAAAAAGCAGCAATATGTAACAATAAAAGGAACAAAGAACGGGTTAACATTGCATCTGGATGATGCGTGTTCTTTTGATGAGCTTCTCGATGGTCTTCAGAATATGCTGTCAATTGAACAATATACGGATGGTAAAGGCCAGAAAATCAGCGTCCATGTTAAGCTGGGAAATCGCTTTTTATATAAAGAGCAAGAGGAACAGCTGACCGAGTTGATCGCGTCAAAGAAGGATTTGTTTGTTCATTCTATTGACAGTGAAGTCATTACTAAAAAAGAAGCACAGCGTATGAAAGAGGAAGCTGAAATTATTTCTGTTTCAAAAATTGTCCGATCAGGCCAAGTGCTGCAGGTGAAAGGCGACTTGCTTCTGATCGGTGATGTGAATCCCGGCGGAACAGTCAGGGCCGGAGGGAACATTTTTGTTCTGGGCTCATTGAAAGGTGTCGCGCACGCGGGATTTAACGGAAATAATCAAGCGGTCATCGCCGCCTCTGAAATGCTGCCGACACAATTAAGAATCAATCACGTGTTAAATCGCTCCCCAGACCACATTCAAAAAGGGAACGAAATGGAATGTGCTTACTTAGATACAGACGGAAATATGGTCATTGAACGCCTTCAACATTTGGCTCATTTAAGACCTGATCTAACAAGGCTTGAGGGAGGAATGTGAATTGGGTGAGGCTATCGTAATAACTTCGGGAAAAGGCGGAGTAGGTAAAACGACAACATCTGCGAATCTCGGTACCGCCTTAGCCATTTTAGGGAAGCGTGTATGCTTAGTAGATACTGATATAGGGCTGCGCAACCTAGATGTTGTAATGGGGCTTGAAAATAGAATTATTTACGATCTTGTAGACGTTGTAGAGGAAAGATGCAAAATGCATCAGGCGCTCGTAAAAGACAAACGTTTCGATGATCTGCTCTATTTAATGCCTGCTGCTCAAACGAGCGATAAGACGGCTGTTGCTCCTGAACAAATTAAAAATATGGTCCAACAGCTCAAACAGGAATTTGATTATGTCATCATAGACTGTCCTGCCGGAATTGAACAAGGATACAAAAATGCCGTTTCCGGAGCTGATAAAGCAATTGTGGTCACAACGCCTGAAATCTCAGCTGTTCGTGATGCTGACCGTATTATAGGGCTGCTGGAGCAAGAGGAAAACATTGAACCACCGCGGCTCGTTGTAAACAGAATCAGAAATCACCTGATGAAAAACGGTGACACGATGGATATCGACGAAATTGCACAGCATTTGTCGATCGATTTGCTCGGAATCGTGGCTGATGATGATGAAGTCATTAAAGCTTCCAACCATGGCGAACCGATTGCAATGGACCCGAAAAACCGCGCTTCCATTGCATATCGCAATATTGCCCGCCGCATTTTAGGCGAATCTGTTCCTTTGCAGGTGCTTGAAGAGCAAAACAAAGGAATGATGGCTAAGATTAAGTCGTTTTTCGGAGTAAGATCTTAATGTGATAGAATCAAAGAGAAGAATCTGACAAAGCAAATGCTGTGTCAGATTTTTTTGTTTTTGTCTGCTTTGTGCTTGAGTAAGAGTAAAATGAATATTTGCCATGGACAAGACATATGATGTACAAACCCAACGAATGCAAAGGATGATGGCAATGAGTCACAGAGCAGATGAAATCAGAAAACGATTAGAGAAAAGAAGAAAACAGCATTCCGGCTCAAAACGTTTCTCTACTCAGACAGTTTCTGAAAAGCAGAAACCCCCGTCTTGGGTGATGGTAACGGATCAGGAAAAGCATGGAACTCTTCCGGTCTATGAAGATAATATTTCGAAATTCAACGGAAAACACCCTTTGGTTAAAACAGATTCAATTATCCTAAAATGTCTTCTGTCAGCCTGCCTTGTTCTCGTTTCCGCCATAGTCTATAAAACGAATATTGGACCCGTCAGCCAGATTAAACCCGTCGTTGCCAAAACCTTCGAAACTGAATTTCAATTTGCCTCAGCAAGCCATTGGTTTGAAACGAAATTTGGCAATCCGCTTGCTTTTCTGGCTCCTGAACATAAAAATAAGGAACAGCAGATCACAGTGGGTCAAGATCTGATCGCGCCTGCATCCGGGAAAGTGCAGCAGGATTTTCAGGACAATGGGGAAGGGATTAAAGTTGAAACAAGCAGCGATACAATTGATAGCATAAAAGAAGGCTATGTAGTTGAAGTCAGCAAAGACAGCCAGACGGGACTGACAGTTAAGGTGCAGCATGCTGACAACACCTATAGTATTTATGGCAAGCTCAAAGATGTCGAAGTTGCGTTATATGATTTTGTAGATAAAGGCAAAAAGCTCGGTTCGATTAAACTGGATGATCATAATAAAGGGGTCTATTATTTCGCCATGAAAGACGGCGATAAATTTATTGATCCGATTCAGGTGATTTCATTTGAATAAATGGCTCGACCTTATCTTGAAAATACATGTGCATCCTTTTCTTTGGATTATCGCTGCGCTGGGGCTAGTCACAGGCCATATGAAAGCATTGTTATGCCTGCTTCTGATTGTGCTGATCCATGAGCTGGGGCATGCTGCTCTGGCCGTGTTTTTTTCTTGGAGAATCAAACGAGTTTTTTTGCTGCCGTTTGGCGGGACGGTTGAAGTGGAAGAGCACGGGAATCGGCCGTTAAAGGAAGAGTTTGCGGTGATTATTGCCGGTCCTCTTCAGCACATCTGGCTTCAGCTTGCAGCCTGGATGTTTGCAGAATTCTCATTGATTCATCAGCATACCTTTGAACTCTTCACCTTTTATAACCTTTCTATTTTATTTGTTAATCTGCTGCCGATCTGGCCTCTTGATGGCGGAAAGCTGTTATTTTTGTTGTTTTCCAAGCAGCTTCCCTTTCAAAGAGCTCACAGGCTGAATTTAAAAACATCGCTCTGCTTCTGCCTGCTGCTTGGGTGTTGGGTTTTATTTGTGGTTCCTCTGCAAATCAGTGCATGGATTTTGTTTGTCTTTCTGGCTGTTTCTTTGTTTGAGGAATACAGGCAAAGGCACTATATCCATGTGAGATTTCTGCTTGAACGGTATTACGGAAAAAACCGTGAGCTCGAAAAACTGCTGCCGCTCAATGTAAAGGCAGAGGACAAAGTCTATCATGTGATGGCCGAGTTCAAGCGCGGCTGCAAACATCCGATTATTATAGAGAAATCAGGGCAGAAACTAAGTCAGCTTGACGAGAATGAAGTGCTGCATGCTTATTTTGCCGATAAGCGGACGAATTCCTCCATGGAAGAACTGCTGCTTTACTAAAATGGATTGACAAACGTCTTGTGTTTTGGTATATTTTTTAATGTTATGGATGTAGCACCATTGCTACAACCGCTCAGTACAGGTGTTAAGAGCTTAAAGCCCCCTGGTATCTGGCGAGTCTTAGTCTAATAGGAGGTGCAGAGAATGTACGCAATCATTAAAACAGGCGGTAAACAAATCAAAGTTGAAGAAGGCCAAACTGTTTTCATCGAAAAACTTGCTGTTGAAGCAGGTGAAACAGTTACTTTTGAAGACGTTTTGTTTGTTGGCGGAGACAACGTGAAAGTCGGCAACCCTACAGTTGAAGGCGCGACAGTAACGGCTAAAGTTGAAAAACAAGGCCGCGCGAAAAAAATCACTGTTTTCAGATACAAAGCAAAGAAAAACGTTCATAAAAAACAAGGTCATCGTCAGCCTTACACTAAAGTGACGATCGAAAAAATCAACGCGTAAGCATGATTCAGGCAACAATCAGAAGGTCTCATGATAAAGGCATATTGTCTTTTGAAATGACAGGCCATGCGAATTTTGCTGAACATGGACAAGATCTTGTTTGTGCCGGAGTAACAGCCGTTGTGTTTGGAGCTGTTAACGCAGTCATTGTGCTCGCGGGCTTCGAGCCGCTTCTTGATATAGGGGAGGACGGGGGTTATTTTTACTTTGAATTCCCTGAATCACTTGATCCGGAGGCGCGCCAAAAAGCTCAGCTGTTGATTGAAGGCATGATTGTTTCGTTGGAGACAATTGAACGGGATTACAAAGATAACTTGCGTGTGACCACAAACATAATATAGGAGGTGAGCTACATGCTTAGATTAGATCTTCAGTTTTTCGCTTCTAAAAAAGGAGTAGGTTCTACAAAGAACGGACGTGACTCTGAGTCTAAACGTTTAGGTGCTAAACGTGCTGACGGTCAATTCGTAACAGGCGGTTCTATCCTTTACCGTCAACGCGGAACAAAAATTTACCCAGGTGAAAACGTGGGCCGCGGCGGAGATGACACTCTATTTGCGAAAATCGACGGAACTGTTAAATTCGAACGTTTCGGCCGTGACCGCAAAAAAGTGAGCGTATATCCTGTAGCTCAATAATGATTCAAAAAACTCCGGTCGATGACTGGAGTTTTTTTTGCAATAATGCGGAGTAAACACCAAGAATGAAATGCAGAGTATGTGCGAGCAGACCCCGCCAAGAATGAGAATAAACGTCTCAAACCCACTGGATATGTTCCCCAAGCAGTAATACATAAAATGTTCTGCCTGGCTGCAAATCAACCTTAGCCAGAAAAAAAGGAACATGATATTTCTGGGAAAAACAATTGTTTTTCTAATAAAGCCTTCTCTGTTATAATTCATAATACACACTTATACAGACTCCTAAATAAGAAATTAAATGATTGGGAGTGCGAAAATGAAGGATGTTTCAAAAAAACAAGAAGAAAATATAAACGACACGGCATTAACAAATGAACTGATTCATCTGCTTGCCCATTCCCGGCATGATTGGATGAATAAGCTGCAGCTGATTAAAGGAAACTTAAGCTTGCAGAAGTATGACCGCGTCTTTGAAATGATTGAAGAAATGGTTATAGACGCAAAGCACGAATCAAAGCTCTCAAACCTGAAAACACCGCACTTGGCGTTTGATTTTCTTACGTTTAATTGGAAAACCCATTATATGACGCTTGAATATGAAGTTCTTGGAGAAATTAAGGATTTATCGGCTTATGATCAAAAGCTGACGAAACTGATGAGAAAGCTGTTCTATCTGTTTGATCAAGCAGTCAGCAGAGAGAGCGAAAATCATTTAACGGTTTCACTGCAAACGGATCATCCTGACAGACAGCTCATTCTGTATCTTGATTTTCACGGCGCTTTTGCCGATTCATCTGCTTTTGACGATATTCGGCAAAATGAATATGTGGACATTGATATCATGCGTTTTGAAATCACAAGTCACGAATGTATGGTTGAAATTGGGTTGGACTAGCGGAGTTTTTAACGGTTTAGAACGGAGGACATTATGTTTATAGATCAGGTGAAAGTTTATGTAAAAGGTGGCGACGGCGGCAACGGAATGGTTGCGTTTCGCCGTGAAAAATATGTGCCGAAGGGCGGCCCTGCCGGCGGTGATGGAGGAAATGGAGGAGACGTTGTTTTTGAAGTGGACGAAGGTCTCCGCACCCTGATGGACTTTAGGTACAAAAAACACTTTAAAGCGATTCGCGGCGAGCACGGCATGTCCAAAAACCAGCATGGGCGAAATGCCGATGATATGGTTATTAAAGTTCCGCCAGGCACCGTTGTGACAGATGATGATACAAAGCAGGTCATTGCTGATTTAACAGAGCACGGACAGCAGGCTGTCATCGCAAGAGGCGGAAGAGGAGGAAGAGGGAATACCCGCTTTGCTACGCCGGCTAATCCCGCGCCTCAGCTTTCAGAAAACGGCGAGCCGGGAAAAGAGCGTTATATTGTTCTTGAATTAAAAGTGCTAGCGGATGTCGGCCTTGTCGGGTTCCCGAGTGTGGGAAAATCCACTTTGCTGTCTGTTGTCTCATCTGCAAAACCGAAAATTGCGGACTATCACTTTACAACGCTTGTCCCGAATCTCGGCATGGTTGAAACGGATGACGGACGCAGCTTTGTTATAGCCGATTTGCCTGGACTGATTGAAGGCGCACACCAAGGCGTCGGACTCGGTCACCAGTTTTTGCGCCATATTGAACGGACGCGGGTTATTGTTCACGTTATTGATATGTCCGGATTGGAAGGCCGCGATCCGTATGAGGATTATGTCACGATTAACCAGGAACTGAGCGAGTACAATCTGCGTCTCACTGAACGTCCGCAAATTATCGTTGCAAATAAAATGGACATGCCGCAGGCTGCGGAAAATCTGGAAGCCTTTAAAGAAAAGCTGACGGATGATTACCCGGTATTCCCAATCAGTGCGGTGACAAGAGAAGGTCTTCGCGAGCTTCTGTTTGAAGTCGCCAATCAGCTGGAGAACACGCCGGAATTCCCGCTGTATGACGAGGAAGAGCTTACACAAAACCGTGTCATGTACACGATGGAGAATGAAGAAGTGCCATTTAACATTACACGGGATCCAGACGGTGTATTTGTGCTTTCAGGAGACAGTCTTGAGAGGTTATTCAAGATGACTGATTTCTCCCGTGATGAATCGGTTAAACGGTTTGCAAGACAGATGCGCGGAATGGGTGTTGATGAAGCGCTCAGAGAACGCGGAGCCAAGGATGGAGATATTATCAGGCTTCTGGAATTCGAATTTGAATTTATTGATTAATGATGACTGAGAGGAGAGCCTGGATGTCAGGCTCTCTATTTTAAAGGGGGGATGCAAATGAAAGAGGAGACATTTTATCTTGTCCGTGAAGATGTATTGCCCGATGCGATGAGAAAAACATTGGAAGTCAAAAAGCTGCTTGATCGAAAAAAAGCAGATTCAGTGGCAGATGCCGTTCAAAAGGTGGATTTAAGCAGAAGTGCGTTTTATAAATACAGAGATGCTGTTTTTCCGTTCTACACTATGGTTAAAGAACAAATTATCACACTTTTCTTTCATTTGGAGGATAGGTCAGGCGCGTTATCTCAGCTCCTGCAGGCGGTAGCTGATTCTGGAAGCAACGTTCTTTCCATTCACCAGACCATACCGCTTCAAGGCAGGGCGAATGTGACACTGTCTATCAGTACGTCTGCAATGGAAGAGGACATTCATACGTTAATGAATAAACTCAGGAAGTTTGATTTTGTAGAAAAGGTTGAAATATTAGGTTCAGGGGCATAAGGGAGAGAATATCGTCATGAAAGTCGGTTATTTAGGTCCAGCAGCAACATTCACACATCTAGCAGTTAGTTCTTGTTTTCAAAACGGCGCCGAACATGTTGCCTACCGCACCATACCGGAGTGTATAGATGCGGCAGTTGCAGGCGAAGTTGATTTCGCTTTTGTTCCTTTAGAGAATGCATTAGAAGGATCGGTCAATTTAACGATAGACTATTTAATACATGAACAGCCCTTGCCAATCGTGGGTGAAATGACGTTGCCGATTCATCAGCACTTGCTCGTCCATCCTTCAAGAGAAAATGCATGGAAAGAGCTCGACAGAATTTACTCGCACTCACACGCGATCGCGCAATGCCATAAATTTCTCCATCGTCAATTTCCTTCCGTACCTTATGAATACGCTAATTCAACCGGAGCGGCAGCGAAATTTGTCAGTGACCATCCCGAGCTGAATATCGGGGTAATTGCCAATGACATGGCCGCTTCTACATACGAATTGAAAATCGTGAAACGAGATATACAGGATTACAAGGATAATCATACAAGATTTGTTATCCTGTCTCCTGATGAAAACATATCATTTGAAGTGAATTCAAAATTGAGTTCAAGGCCCAAAACGACACTGATGGTAATGCTTCCGCAGGATGATCAATCTGGGGCGCTGCACAGAGTGCTGTCTGCATTTTCTTGGAGAAACTTAAACTTGTCAAAGATTGAGTCACGTCCGACGAAAACCGGATTAGGCCATTATTTCTTTATTGTTGATATTGAGAAAGCGTTTGATGAGGTATTGATTCCAGGTGCCATGCAGGAGCTCGAAGCGCTCGGCTGTAAAGTGAAGCTTCTTGGTGCATATCAGTCTTACCAATTATAAAAAAAGCCCAGTAAAGGGCTTTTTTTAATCTTTAATTAAAATGCCGGCCTCCTCGAGTGCTTGGCAGGCTTGGTCGATACGATATTCATCGGGTGCTGTCAGTGTATGAAGATGCACGCCGTCAGTCAGCTGTGATAAATAGGCGGCATTCGTAGAATTGATTTTTTTAATGAAATGGCTAACTTCCTTCCGAGTGCCTACTTGGATGGCTGCAGTTAAATCTCCATATACTGGATGTTCGATTTTTACGTCTTTTACGGCAACACCTTCGTCCACGATGATCTGCAGTTCCTCTTCTGTCCGTTCAGGACCGTGCAGACAAGCTATGATTCTTTCTGCCTGCTGATGTTGCTGAGCGGCTGCATCCATGTACACATATCCCTGACTTGTGGCGATAATTGGTTCATTTTTCGCTTTCAAGAGCGATATATCCTGAACAATTACCTGTCTTGAAACGTTCGCTTTTTTTGCGAGTTCTCCTCCTGTCAGTGGTGATACGGATTCCTTCAGCCACAGAAGAAGCTGTTCACGCCTGTTGGCGCCCATGAGCTTTAATTCTTCGGTCAATATCAAATTCTCCTTTCTTTTGTTCCCAAAGCGCTGTAAACGTATGTAATAACTTATCCAGCTGTTCAGCCGTTGTATGCCTTCCAAAAGAGATGCGGATAAATTGCAAGGCTTCTTGTTCTGTTTTTCTTAATGCTTTCATCGCTTCAGACGGCCCGTGATAACCGGCAGAACAAGCGCTGCCCGTTGAAATGCAAATATTACTCCGATTACATTCTAACATAACATATTGTCCTTCAAATGAGTGAAAAAAACACCCGACAATATGGGGAAGACATTCCGTTTGTGAAGTGTCAGCCGCAAGGGTTACAGGGAGAGACCGAGTACTGATTTGGTCTAAAAAGTATGTTCTTAGTGTCTCATTGCGGGATATCTGTTTATCCATTTCGCTTATAATCAGCTCTGCAGCGGCAGTGAAGGCTCCGATCCCGGGAACATTCACCGTGCCGGCTCTAAATCCTTGTTCGTGAGCGCTAAGAGGGTAAACGGGTTTCCAAGGCACTCCTGGCCGAATATAGACCGCACCCACTCCTTTAGGTCCATGGACTTTATGGCTGGACACTGAGAGTGCAGCCACCCCCAGTTGTTCTGTATGAATCGGGATTTTTCCAAACGTTTGCACAGCGTCGCAATGGAGAAGAATGTCCTTTTCGTGCAGATAGGAAGACAGTCGTTGAATAGGCTGAATAATCCCGGTTTCAGAATTGGCATGCTGAATAGAAACTAGGCCTGTTTCCGGGCGGATATGAGCTGCTAATATTTCCTCGGTAATAAGACCGTATTCATTCGGTTCAATGATTGTTACATCGAATCCGTGCTGTTTCAGAAAAGCGGCACAGTTGTGAATGGACTGATGTTCCATGGCAGTCGTAATAAAATGTCTTTTTGTTTTTGGCAGGCCGTTTAGCAATGATTGAATGGCCAGAAAATTGGATTCCGTGCCGCCGCTGGTAAAATAGATGCCACTTGCATCTCCGCCAATGATGTCAGCGATTTTTTCACGGCAGTACTCCAGTATGTGCTTTGCTTTTCCTCCTGCGTCATGTAGGCTGCTTGCATTTCCGTACATATCCATACTGAGCTTTTGATATACGTTAAGGGCTTCCTCACAAATAGGCGTTGTCGCTGCATAATCTAAATAAATCATCCGGTCGTCCTCCATCCGTTCTCCATAAAAAACTCTTGAGTTTATTTTATCCTTGTGTAAATATAGGTGTCAAGACAGGTGTAAACAACAGGAGGGTGGCATATGTCTAAAAAGACGGTTGTAGTCATCGGTTCAGGGGCGGCGGCACTTTCCTTAGCGTCAGCGTTCCCGCCCTCATATGAAGTGACTGTCATCACAAAGAAAAGCGCCAAAAACAGTAATTCAGTCTATGCACAAGGCGGAATTGCTGCGGCTTATGCAAAGAGTGACTCGATTGAAGCCCATCTGGAAGATACGTTATATGCAGGTTGCGGACATAACGATCTAGCTATTGCAGCAGACGTTTTGCAAGATGGAAAAATTATGATTCAAAACTTATTGGAGAGTGAATTTCCATTCGATCGAAATGAGCAAGGCGATCTTTGTCTTGGCAGAGAAGGGGCTCACTCGTACAACCGCATTTTTCATGCAGGCGGAGACGCAACAGGAAGGCTGCTTGTCGAGTATTTGCTGAAACAGATCAACAGCAAAATCGAGTTAATCGAGCATGAAACAGCGGCAGATTTGCTTATGGAGAACGGACGCTGTATCGGCGTCATGACAAAAGACAGCCAGGGGCGGATCAAGGTAAGGCATGCGGATGAAGTGGTGCTGGCGGCCGGCGGATGCGGAAGCCTGTTTCTTCACCATACGAACGATCCATCCGTCACCGGTGACGGCCTTTCTTTAGCTTACCGGGCCGGAGCGGAATTAACTGATTTAGAGTTTACTCAATTTCATCCGACACTGCTTGTGAAAAACGGTGTTTCCTATGGGCTTGTTTCAGAAGCTGTAAGAGGGGAAGGCGGATGTTTAGTTGATGAACGCGACCGCCGGGTTATGGCTGGGCGGCATCCTTTGGGTGACCTGGCTCCAAGAGATATCGTCTCACGGATTATTCACGAAGAAATGACAAAAGGAAACCGCGTTTTTATCGACTGCAGTGCGATTTCTGATTTCGAAGGGCGTTTCCCTACCATCACCGCTATATGTGAAAAAGCAGGGGTTGATATTCAAAGCGGGAAAATACCTGTTGCCCCGGGAATGCACTTCTTGATGGGAGGTATTTTTGTTAATCGATGGGGAGAAACAACAGTGCCGGGGCTTTATGCAATTGGCGAGACCTCATGCACCGGTTTGCACGGAGCCAATCGGCTTGCGAGCAATTCATTGTTGGAGGCGCTGGTATTTGGAAAAAGAACAGCAGAGCATATTATGCAAAAACCGGTTTATAACTGCCAATATCAATCATCTCCAGAAACCGTCGTCTACGAGGTGCCGAATACAGAGGTGTATGAATTGAAAAGCAGAATGACAAGCCACATGTCTATCTTACGAGAAAAAGGCAGTCTGATTGAGCTGAGCATCTGGCTCCATACGCTGCCTTTTCAAAAAGTGAATGTGAAGGATATCACAATACCGCAGCTGGAACTTTCTCATTTATGGCAAACTGCAAAGCTGATGACGTTTTCTGCGCTTTTGCGGGAGGAAAGCAGAGGGGCGCATTTTCGCACCGATTTTCCTCAAGCTGATGAGCGCTGGCAAGGAAGACAAATTGTCCACACAAAAAAAGGAACGAAGATTAGAAAAAACGGGGGGATTTGGAGAAATGAATCATTTACAGCTGAAAAAATTGCTGAATCACTTTTTTCTTGAGGATATAGGTACGGGGGATTTAACATCGCAGGCTATCTTTGGAGAACAGAGCTGTGAAGCGGAGATTGTTGCAAAGTCAGACGGCATCTTTGCCGGAGCTGCGGTGATAAAAGAAGGCTTTGCTTTATTAGACGAAAATGTTCAAATCCATGTACATAAAACAGATGGGGACATGTTGCGAAAAGGGGAAGTGATTGCCGTTTTACGCGGTCCGGCGGCTGTACTTCTTTCAGGAGAGCGGGTTGTATTAAATCTTATTCAGAGGCTGTCTGGAATTGCGACGATGACAAGCGGGGCTGTACGGCGGCTGGATGACGAACAGATAAAAATCTGTGACACGAGAAAAACAACACCGGGGCTGAGAATGCTGGAAAAACACGCTGTCAGAGCCGGGGGCGGATATAATCATCGATTCGGATTGTATGACGGCATCATGATTAAAGATAATCATATTGCAGCATGCGGCTCTATTGAAGAGGCGTGCCAAAAAGCGCGTCAGGCCGCCGGGCATATGGTAAATATCGAAGTGGAAATTGAAACGGAGGAACAGCTGCGAGAAGCGATTGAAGCAGGAGCAGATGTTATTATGTTTGACAACTGTCCGCCTGATACGGTCCGCCATTTTGCAAATCTCACACCGGACCATATAAAAACTGAAGCTTCAGGCGGAATTACGTTAGAATCTTTGGCTGCTTTTAAGGGGACGGGTGTGGATTATATTTCATTAGGATTCCTGACGCATTCCGTCAAAAGTTTAGATATCAGCATGGATGTTACATTATCAAATGAATCTATGGAGGAATGCCTTTATGTCAATTCTTGATGTGATCAAACAATCGAATGATATGATGCCTGAAGGTTATAAAGGAATGTCAAGAAAGGATATGGAAACGCGGGTTGCAGCCATTAAGAAAAAATTTGGGAGCAGGCTCTTTATACCAGGCCATCATTATCAAAAAGACGAAGTGGTGCAATTTGCTGACCAAACAGGCGATTCCCTTCAGCTGGCCCAAATAGCGGAAAAAAACAAAGAAGCGGATTATATTGTTTTTTGCGGTGTGCACTTTATGGCAGAGACCGCTGATATGCTGACAGGCGAGGAACAAACGGTCATCCTGCCTGATATGAGAGCGGGGTGTTCTATGGCTGACATGGCTGACATGCAGCAGACCAATAGGGCGTGGGAGAAACTTCAGCATACATTCGGAGATACGATCATACCTTTAACTTATGTAAACTCCACTGCGGAGATCAAGGCTTTCGTCGGTAAGCATGGCGGAGCGACTGTGACTTCTTCGAATGCGAAAAAGGTGCTTGAATGGGCGTTTACACAGAAAAAACGAATTTTATTTTTGCCTGATCAGCATTTAGGGAGAAATACGGCTTATGATCTGGGCATCGCGCTTGAGGATATGGCTGTGTGGGATCCGATAAAAGATGAATTAGCGGCTGAATCTGAGCATAAGAATGTGAAAGTGATTTTGTGGAAAGGGCATTGTTCTGTTCACGAAAAATTCACCGTAAAAAATATCCATGATGTGAAAGAACGTGACCCTGACATTCGGATCATTGTGCATCCGGAATGCTCACATGAAGTCGTGACGCTAAGTGACGACAGCGGATCAACGAAATATATTATTGATACGATCAATCAGGCTCCGGCGGGAAGCAAGTGGGCAATCGGCACAGAAATGAATCTTGTTCAGCGGATCATTCACGAGCACCCTGATAAACAAGTCGAATCACTCAATCCGAACATGTGCCCGTGCTTGACAATGAACCGAATCGATTTGCCGCACTTGCTATGGTCTTTAGAACAAATAGAAAAAGGAGAACCTTCAGGCGTGATTAAAGTGCCAAAAGCCATTCAGCAAGATGCCCTCCTTGCCTTGAATCGTATGCTTTTGATTACGTAAATCAGAAATATTTCTCCTCCTGACTCATAACTTCTTTTGTTCGGGCATATGTTGTGAAGAAACATATTGTAATCTCAGCTGAACTGTTCACGTTTTGCATAGGAGGGGAAAACGTTGAAAATCCATATCGTTCAAAAAGGCGATTCGCTCTGGAAAATAGCTGAAAAGTACGGAGTTGATATTGAGGAAGTGAAGAAACTCAATACGCAGCTTAGCAATCCAGACTTAATCATGCCTGGAATGAAAATAAAAGTGCCGTCTGAAGCTGTCCCGGTCAGAAAAGAGCCGAAAGCAGGCAAAAGTCCGGCTTCGGCCGGGAGTATGAAGCAAGAGCATCCATATGCGAAAGAAAAACCTAAATCCGTTGTTGACGTAGAAGACACAAAGCCGAAAGAAAAGAAGTCTGTGCCGTATGTCCCGCCGATGCCTAATTTGCAGGAAGATGTGTATCCTGAAGCTGATGTGAACGATTATTATGATACGAAACAGCTTTTCCAGCCGTGGTCGCCTCCTAAACCGGAGGAGCCGAAAAAACATCATGATGGAAATATGGATCATATGCATCACATGCAAGATCAATTTCCACAACAGGAGGCTATGAGTAATATGGAAAATGCAAATTATCCGAATATGCCTAATATGCCAAAGGCGCCAGAGGTAGGCGGTATGGAAGAAGAAAATATTCATCACACAGTTCCGAATATGCCGGCTGCTCAACCTTATTATCATTATCCAGCTCATTTCGTACCGTGTCCGGTCCCTATTTCACCGGTCCTTCCAGGATCAGGATTATGCTACCCGTACTATCCGGCTCAAGCTTACCCAATGGTCCAGCCTTACGGGTACCAGCCAAGCTTTGTATCGCCTCAGTATGATCCGGGTCAATATGAAAACCAGCACCATGAAAACAGCCACCACGGACATTACGGTTCATACGGAGCGCCTCAATACGCATCTCCCGCTTATGGATCTCCGTATGGACAAATGCCGTATGGCCCTCATTATGGCACTCCTCAAGTGATGGGAGCATACCAGCCGGCTGCGGCCCCTGGCTACATGCCGTACAAAGATCCTGACGACTGCGGCTGTGACGATGATCATCAGCCATATTTCTCTGCACCTGACTATTCGGGACTTGGAGCTTATGGAAGCCCTTATATGCCTTACGGCGCAGCTAACCCAAACCCAAATCCAAACCCAAATCCAAACCCAAATCCATATGCGGCCGGAGCTTCTATGCCAATGTCGAATCAGCCTTCTGTCAACCAAATGTTTGGCCGGCCGGAAGAAGAAAATGAGTGATGATTCGGAACGATGCAAATCGTTCCTTTTTTTGTTTTGCGCAGATCTCCGCCAAATGGACAGAACTGACAAGCTTAACATGTCCCTCGAACGCACATGATAAAACAGAGCAAACATGCTCAATTCGTCCACGGGGGGTTTTTCCATTGGGTAAAAAAATGACGATCGCGAGCTTGATTCTAATGACAGCCGGCTTAACAGCATGCGGAGCAAACGATAATGCTCAGAATGATACGCGTAATAACGGCAATACCCGTCCAATTGGATATTATACAAATGAAAATGATGCTGACAGACAGGGAGAAGGAATCGACAACGATGGTCCTGTTACTGAATTAATGGAGGACCAGAACGACGGTAACCGAAACACTGCTAATGTGAATAACCGTAACGGTGTTACTGCTGATGATCGCGTTCCTTTGGCAACTGATGGAACATATAATAACACGAATAACAGAAACATGAATCGGAACGTGACAAACAACGGATATGACAACCAAGAAAACAGAAGACTAGCTGCGAAGATTGCCAACCGTGTGAAACAAGTAAAAAACGTCAATGACACACAAGTAATGGTAACGGATGAAAAAGTAGTTGTCGCAATCAGAAGCCACAGAGAATTCACAAAGTCCGACAGGGATAACGTTACAAAAGCCGCACGCAACTATGCGAATGACCGTGACGTTCAAGTGTCCACAGATAAAGGGCTGTTCAAAAGACTGCATAAAATGAACACCCGCTAGGAGTGACAGGCTGCCGGAAAATATTCGGCAGCCTTTTTCTTTGCATCAGCGAAAAATACCTATTAAAGTGTACATAGAAAATGTCAAAAGAAGGTGAAAGCATGGCAGGCCATTCCAAATGGAAAAACATACAAAAAAGGAAAAATGCGCAGGATGCAAAGCGCGGGAAAATATTTATGAAGCTTGCGAAAGAAATTTATGTGGCAGCAAAAGAAGGTGGAGCTGATCCTGAAGTGAATTCAGCATTGCGTCTTGTCATCGAAAAAGCTAAAGGCGCCAATATGCCGAATGAAAATATTGACCGCGTCATTAAAAAAGCCGCGGGGAACCAAGACGGAAGCAGCTATGAGGAAATCACCTATGAAGGCTACGGCCCATCAGGGATTGCTGTTATGGTTGAATGTGTAACAGATAACAAAAATCGTACGGCATCAAATGTGCGGACAGCATTTAATAAAAATGGCGGGAGTCTGGGGGAAAGTGGATGTGTGTCCTTTTTATTTGAAAGGAAGGGATTTATGACAATTGACTGTACAGAACATCAAATAGATGAAGATGAACTCATGCTTGATGTGCTGGAAGCAGGGGGAGAAGAGATGCAGGCAGAAGAAGATCAATATGTGGTATTAACGGAGCCCGAGCATTTTGAAGACGTAAAAACAGCCCTTGAATCGACATATCCAATTTCTTCGGCAGAGGTGACCATGCTTCCGAAAACCTATACGGATGCCGATGATCAGGCTGTTGAGAAGCTGGGAAAATTGATCGACATTCTTGAAGATGACGATGATGTTCAAGAAGTATATACAAATTACCGCTCATAAAAAACGGGACCGATGTCATATCGGGCCCGTTTTGGTGTATTCAAGAGACACGCTCATTTTCTTGTGTGTATTCTTTCTCCCAGAAATCAGCGTTTTTGATGCCCAGCGCTTTCGGATCAAAGACGGGGTCTAAGCCCCGCTTCTTTTGGCGCTCATAATCCTTTAAAGCGAGAAGCGCCGGTCTGGCAAGCAGCACAATCGCGATGACGTTCAGCCATACCATAATGCCAAGCCCTGCATCACCTAATGCCCAAGCAAGTGAAGCGGTTTTTACAGTTCCGTAGAACGTCGCGGCTAAAATAATCAGTTTTAAACCAAACATTGCCCATTTGCTTTTTCTGCCTCGGGCTAAATAGGCGATATTTGTTTCTGCGATGTAGTAATATGCCATAATCGTTGTAAATGCGAAGAAGAATAAAGCGATGGCAACAAAACCAGCGCCAAATCCGGGAAGGACATTGTCAATGGCCGCTTGAGTGTAACCAGGTCCAGCCTCTACGCCTTTAAGGTGATGTACGATAAAAGAACCATCTGCAGTCTGGGTATTGTACATGCCGGTAAATAAGATCATGAAAGCTGTAGCCGAACATACAAATAAGGTGTCAATATAAACCGAAAATGCTTGAACCAGCCCCTGCTTGACCGGATGGGAAACTTCTGCGGCGGCCGCCGGATGCGGGCCTGTTCCCTGGCCGGCTTCGTTTGAGTAAATGCCTCGTTTGACACCCCAAGAAATCGCCATGCCGATCAGGCCGCCAAAAGCGGAATCCAATGCAAAAGCGCTTTTGAAAATTAATAAGATCACAGCAGGCAATTCAGAAACATTCATGACAATAATGATCAAAGACAGCAGGATATAGCCAATGGCCATAAACGGAACAATCATTTGCGCGGCATTGGCAATACGTTTGACGCCGCCAAAAATGATAAATCCTAACAATAAAACGAGAACACCGCCTGTAATGACAGGAGAGATGCCGAATGCATTTTTGACGCCGACCGCAATGGAGTTGGACTGGACGCCCGGCATCAGAAGGGCCATTGCGATAAGGGCAGCAGCGGCAAATAAGACGGCAAACCACTTAATGCCTAATCCTTTTTCTATATAATAAGCGGGGCCTCCTCGATATTGGCCGTCTTGTTTCACTTTGTAAATTTGGGCAAGAGTTGATTCAACAAAGGCGCTCGCCGCACCAATAAAGGCAATCGTCCACATCCAGAACACCGCACCGGGTCCGCCGAAGGCGATTGCTGTCGCCACACCCGCGATGTTTCCTGTTCCCACTCGGCCGGACAGCGCAATCGATAATGCTTGAAAAGAAGAAACGCCGGCTTCAGAGCTCTTACCTTTGAACATCAGAACAATCATTTCTTTCAAATGTCTGACTTGTAAAAAACGAGTCATAATAGAAAAAATCAATCCAATTCCCAATAAAATATAAATAACGGGCGTACTCCATAAGACAGCATTTAAGCTCGTTACAAAATCTTCCATCAAGCTTCCTCCTCACTTCATTTCGAATACATGTATAAAAAGGATTTTGGGCTAATCGAACTATTTCTACAATTGGTTTGTCACATTATATGACGGGTAATTATCAATAAGAAGAGGAAGGAAAAAAAGAAAACGCCACGTTTGTCTTATAGAGGCAAACTGAGAGGGATTGTCATAAGATTCTTTAGCAGCAAATGGCCCAGCTCTGTCAGTTGTTGATTCGTTTTTCACTAGTTCAGTTCATATCATTCATATTTCATCATCTCAATGGCGCCTGCGGCAGTTCTTCACGTAACTAATGATCAACCTTTCGCCAATCATACGTTTCATCAATAGCAAGGTGTAAAGTCTGATTGTCGATTTTCATTGTATTGTGATTGATCCATGTGACTTGGGCTGCTGTCCGGATCATTCCAGTAAGTTGTTTCCTTGACAAGTGTTTTTTCATTCACAAGTTCCTCGGGCCGCATCTAAGCTAAAGGTATTGCGGGATACATAAGTGTGTAACGTATAACTGCCATCCGGCGATTCAACCGATTGTTCGAAATGGCCTTTCGGAACGCTCTTCAGTGAAAATAACATTCAATAGACGGCGGGCCGAAGAATATCAGAAGTGCAAATAGGATGAGTGGGATTTTACTGCGTGTAACATGTAATGCTCCCCTTTTTTTCTCTCATGTTCATACGATCTTTACATTTCCTTAAAATTCACTCAATAAAGCGGTGGTATGATGGACTAATCAAATAAAGGGTGGGGGAGACAGAAATGGAGAAAATATTTTGTCATTCCTGGGAGAAAGACTCAGAAGCGGTTTACTTAACTGTGAGAGGCTATCGAATTAAGCTGTCACCTGAACAAATGAAACTGATTTCTGCTGTCAGAAAGTAAATATAAACCAACAAAGGCAGCCGCTTGTGCGGCTGCCTTTTCATTTTAAGAATATTTTTTTCCGTTGTGCGAAATGCTTTTGGAACCAATCTTTCTTATATAAAAATGCGATAACCTCCAGCCAAAAACCCGGAATCTTTTTGGGGAATATCGGTTTTTTGTAGAGTGCATGATACGCTGATTTTAAATCGTCCCACTGGGTGCACGTTTTGGTCTGTTCGAATCTTGCAACATCAATCACCCGCACTGCCCCGGTTTCTGTCAGAATCAGATTCCGCAAATGAATGTCTGACGGGTTCAGAGCGGCGGCCCGGGCGTCAGAAAGTGCTTCCTCAACCTGCTGAATCATGTCATCACTGATCGCGATGCCTTTCTTCAGACAGTTATAAAAGGTTTCACCTTTAATATATTCCATGAGAATAAATGAATCACCAGTTTCGTAGATGTCAGGGTAGAACGCGGACCCGGCTAACTTTTCATAGATCGCGGCTTCTTTGACGGCTGTCGCTTGATACTCTGGGAAAAATACTTTTAGCGCCAATTTTCGATCGCCCTCTGTTAAGGCAAACACATAAGCACTTCTTCCCTTGCCGATGAGTGTCAATTCCCCGGGCTTTTCTTTCACTTTATCAAATCTGCTGTTTTTGTGGTATATGACTGAATGGGCCAGTGCCTCTGCTTTTGTCAGCATTTCATTCACCTTCTTTGCTCTATTTTATGCAGCTGTTTATAGGAAAATCATAAACTGTTCAGGAAAAAGAGCCTATATCTAGTGTATCTGGTCTTGAAGAAGAAGGCTACCTATAAACCTCGATTGTGATAAAAGAGACATAAAGCGATCATTTCCATTCTTGAAAAGCGCTTACAAATGGGATAGTATTAATTTAAAATAAAGCGCTTTCGTAAATGTTCAAGGGGGAACAAGCTATGACAAAACAGATTGTAACAGGGATTATCGGTGCAGGTCGCATCGGCAAACTTCATGTTCAAAATATACGCCGGATTCCTCATATGAAAATAAAGGCGGTCTCTGATATTCAGGCAAGCCGTATAAAAAGCTGGGCTGACAGTCATCAAATTGAATACATAACCTCTGACTATCGTGATTTATTGCATGACTCTGATATTGACGCTGTTTTTATTTGCTCACCGACAGCCGCACATGCACAGATGATCAGAGAAGCGGCTGAGGCGAAAAAGCATATTTTTTGTGAGAAGCCCATCAGTTTTTCTTTAGATGAAACAAAAGAAGCGCTTGCGGCCGTACGGAAACACGGGGTTGCACTTCAAGTCGGTTTTAACCGCCGTTTTGATCCTCATTTTAAAAGAATCAAAACCATTGTTGAAAAAGGTGAAATCGGAACGCCCCACTTATTAAAAATCACATCGCGGGACCCAGAACCCCCGAATATAGATTATGTCCGCACTTCTGGCGGTTTGTTTATGGATATGTCGATCCATGATTTTGATATGGCCAGATATATTATGGGAAGCGAAGTGGCGGAAGTGTATGCAAAAGGGGCGGCTTTGGCGAATCCTTCCTTTGCAGAGCTGGGGGATATTGATACGGCTGTCATTACGCTGACTTTTGAAAACGGTGCCATGGCTGTGATTGACAACAGCCGCCAAGCTGTTTACGGATATGACCAGCGAGTCGAGGTTTTCGGGACGAAAGGCTCGGCAGCGGCGGACAACAGCAGGCCGACGACAGTCGAAGTGTCAACTGCTGATTTTGTGATGAAAGATAAACCGCATTTCTTTTTCCTTGAACGCTATAAGGATGCGTATGAGGAGGAGATGATTCGGTTTGCGGAAGCGATCTGCACAAACCGGGAAACTGCGTGCACCGGAAACGACGGTTTTCAGGCGGAACGGATCGCCAGAGCGGCTCAGCAGTCGCTCGCTATCGGCATGCCTGTCAGTGTCGAGCACAATGAAAAAATCGCTTTTTGATCAAGCAGGATTACAATTCAGAAAGCTTGGGTATATAACCTCCATTGATACTTTAAGTAGGCGGTGGAGAAAATGGATACAGCACAAGATAAAGGAAATTTTTTGAATAAAATCGGAATTCCTTCTCACATGATTTGGGGTTATATTGGCGTTGTGATCTTTATGGTTGGAGACGGACTCGAACAAGGATGGCTGTCTCCTTTTCTCGTTGAACATGGTCTCAGCATGCAGCAATCCGCTTCGTTATTTACCATGTACGGCATTGCTGTCACCATCTCGGCTTGGCTTTCAGGCACGTTTGTCCAAACTTGGGGGCCGAGAAAAACGATGATTGTCGGCTTGCTTGCATTTATCCTCGGTTCGGCGGCTTTTATCGGCTGGGCAATTCCTCATATGCATTATCCGGCTCTCCTGGGCAGCTATGCACTTAGAGGCTTGGGATATCCGCTGTTTGCATATTCTTTTCTCGTGTGGGTGTCATACAGCACTTCTCATCATATTCTCGGAAAAGCCGTCGGCTGGTTTTGGTTTATGTTTACGTGCGGCTTAAATGTGCTCGGTCCGTTCTATTCCAGCTATGCGGTTCCGGCCTTTGGAGAAATCAATACGCTTTGGAGCGCTTTGCTGTTTGTCGCGGCAGGCGGATTCCTCGCCCTATTTGTTAACAAAGATCAATTCACACCGGTACAACAACAAGATCAGCCGAAATGGAAAGAACTATCGAAGGCATTTACAATTATGTTTGAAAACCCTAAAGTCGGCATCGGCGGTGTGGTCAAGACAATTAATGCCATAGGACAATTTGGATTTGCGATTTTTCTCCCAACTTATTTAGCGCGTTACGGGTATTCCGTTTCAGAATGGCTGCAAATATGGGGAACGCTGTTTTTCGTGAATATTGTGTTTAATATCATTTTCGGTGCAGTCGGAGATAAACTTGGCTGGCGCAATACCGTGATGTGGTTTGGCGGTGTCGGGTGCGGTATTTTTACGCTGGCGCTTTATTACACGCCTCAGTTGATCGGGCATCAGTATTGGGTGCTGATGATTATCGCCTGCTGCTACGGTGCAGCATTGGCCGGCTACGTGCCATTGAGCGCGCTTTTGCCGACACTTGCACCTGATAATAAAGGCGCTGCCATGTCAGTCTTGAACTTAGGGTCCGGTTTATGTGCGTTTATCGCGCCGGGCATCGTCAGTCTTTTCATTGGACCGCTCGGTGCTGGCGGTGTCATTTGGATCTTTGCGGCATTGTATTTTTTCAGCGCTTTTCTGACACAATTTTTGACGATTTCTGAGCAAAACGCTGATATGTATACGGAGGAAAGGCTTGTCACGGAAAACATGCAAACAAATTTCGAGAAAACGGTTAAGCAGTAGCCTCTTTGGTCAAACTAGTCATAAACGTGTGCAAAGAGGTGTAGAGGGTGAAACGATTCAGCACGGCGTATCTTTTGCTGGGCATTCTTTGCTCAGCCGCAGCATTTCTATTAGGTGCTCCTCCCCACGCGCTAGGGGCGGAAGTGGAGCACTATGAACCGCTGCAGGTGCATGTGCAGCTTGAAAAAGTGTATTTGGACGGAGATGTCAGCATTGAGCATAAGCGTGAAAAAGTGCTTTCTATGGATGAGTTTTGGGCAGCTTATACCGGCTGGACGCTTGTCGAACAAAGTAAGGGATATGTGCTCTTCCGGAAGCAAATGGACGATATTTCTCCGCTCAGCAAGGTGAACGGGTATATCGGTGTATCGGATAATGGCGTGATTTCCACTTTTCATGGGCGGCCTGAGTCAGCTTCCGAACCGATTCAGTCTTTTTTTCAAATTGATTTAGAAAGGCTGGAAAGCCATATGCAAAAAAATCTGCTGAGAGGCATTCCATTTCGGACAAAAGCGGAGTTTGAGGACGTCATAGAACATATGAAGACATACAGCGGGTGACGTCCGCTGATTGAAGACATGTATTCATGTCTTTTTTTTCGTGGGAGAATGAGAGAGAAGCGAACGTATGTTAACTTTTCTATAAGACTTTGGCTGTTTTTATGGTACAATGAAGAACAGTCAAAGAGGTGAATTTGCGTGATTGAATTTGTTAAAGGGACGATTGATTATGTATCTCCCCAATATATTGTGATAGAGAACGGCGGCATTGGCTATCAGATTTTCACGCCGAATCCGTTTATATATAAGGAGAGAAACCAAGAAACGATTTTTACGTACCACCATATCAGAGAGGATGCTTTTTCGCTCTACGGTTTTTCAACAAGGGAGGAGAAGGCGCTCTTTACAAAGCTGTTAAACGTGACCGGAATCGGTCCAAAAGGGGCACTCGCTATTTTAGGCTCAGGTGATCCGGGAGCGGTTATCCAAGCAATTGAAAGTGAGGATGAAGCCTTTTTGGTCAAGTTTCCTGGTGTAGGAAAGAAAACTGCGCGCCAGATTATTCTTGATTTAAAAGGAAAGCTCGCTGATGTTGTGCCTGAAATGATTGAAAATCTGTTTAATCATGAAGAAAGGCTTGAAAAGCAAACAGCAGAAACTGCTCTCGAAGAAGCGCTTGAGGCCCTCAGGGTTCTAGGATATGCTGAAAAAGAAATCAAAAAGGTGCTTCCTCACTTAAAAGAAGAAGTAGGGCTGACAACAGACCAATATGTAAAAAAAGCATTACAAAAACTATTGAAGTAAGGTGATGTTCATGGATGAACGGCTCGTCTCAAGTGAAGCAGACAACCATGAATCAGTGATAGAGCAAAGTTTGAGGCCGCAAAATCTGGCGCAGTATATCGGACAGCATAAGGTGAAAGAAAATTTGCGTGTGTTTATAGATGCGGCGAAAATGAGACAGGAGACGCTGGATCATGTTCTTCTGTACGGGCCGCCCGGACTTGGGAAAACAACGCTTGCTTCCATCGTTGCCAATGAAATGGGAGTGGAATTGCGGACGACATCAGGGCCCGCGATTGAAAGACCTGGTGATTTGGCTGCCATATTAACGGCGCTGGAACCGGGTGATGTATTATTTATTGATGAAATACATAGGCTGCACAGATCGATAGAAGAGGTGCTTTATCCGGCGATGGAGGACTTTTGTCTGGATATTGTGATTGGAAAAGGCCCCTCTGCCCGCTCGGTTCGGCTCGACTTGCCGCCTTTTACGCTGGTAGGCGCAACGACGAGGGTAGGGCTTTTGACGGCGCCGTTAAGAGATCGGTTCGGCGTGATGTCGCGCCTTGAATACTATACGCAAGAAGAGCTGGCGGATATCGTCACAAGAACCGCTGATGTATTCGAGGTTGAAATTGATAATCCGTCAGCTCTTGAAATTGCGAGGAGATCGAGAGGTACGCCCCGCGTAGCGAACCGCCTGCTGAGGAGGGTCCGCGATTTCGCCCAGGTGCTGGGTGACAGCCGGATCACGGAAGAGATTTCACAGGATGCGCTGGAGCGGCTCCAGGTTGACCGCCTCGGTTTGGATCATATTGATCACAAGCTGCTAATGGGTATGATCGAAAAGTTTAATGGAGGCCCGGTGGGTCTTGACACCATTTCAGCCACTATCGGTGAAGAACCTCATACGATTGAAGACGTATACGAACCGTATCTGCTGCAAATCGGTTTTATCCAAAGAACGCCGCGTGGAAGGATCGTGACACCGGCCGTGTATCATCATTTCCAAATGGAGGCTCCACGATATGATTGAATTCCCTAAGATCATTATGATTCTTGGTGCTGTTTTGCTTATCATCGGAGCAGTATTGCATTTTGTCGGCAAGATGCCGGGAGATATTTTTGTGAAAAAGGGAAATGTCACGTTTTTCTTCCCGGTTGTCACTTGTATCATCATAAGTGTGGTATTATCAATTTTGCTTAATCTTTTCGGCAGAATGAAATAACAAAAGACTAGAATAAAGGTGAAATCATCATGAAAGTCGATTTATTTGATTTTGAACTACCGGAACGTTTAATTGCACAAGTGCCGTTGGAGCAGCGCGATGCTTCAAGGCTTATGGTGCTTGATAAACATACAGGAGAGCTGACTGACAGCTCGTTTAAACACATTATCAGCTTCTTTAAAGAAGGAGATTGTCTTGTGCTGAACAATACCCGTGTGCTGCCGGCGCGGTTATTCGGAACAAAAGAGGATACCGGCGCGAAAGTGGAACTTCTTTTGCTCAAACAAGAAGCTGGTGACAAGTGGGAGACGCTTGTCAAACCGGCGAAACGGGTGAAAAAAGGAACCGTAGTGACGTTTGGAGACGGAAGGTTAAAGGCAGTCTGCACGGAAGAGCTTGAGCATGGCGGCAGAAAAGTGGAATTTCACTATGAAGGCATTTTCTACGAGGTGCTGGAATCTCTTGGAGAGATGCCGCTCCCGCCATATATCAAAGAACAGCTTGATGACAGAGAGCGCTACCAAACAGTGTTTTCAAAAGAAATTGGCTCTGCCGCTGCGCCTACAGCAGGCCTTCACTTCACCGAAGAAATCTTACAGCAATTGAAAGACAAAGGTGTGCAAATTGAGTTCATCACACTGCACGTAGGCCTTGGAACGTTTCGCCCTGTGAGTGCCGATGACGTGGAAGAGCATAATATGCATGCGGAGTTTTATCAAATGTCAGAAGACACGGCTGCGGTCTTAAACAAAGTAAGGGGAAATGGCGGCCGGATCATTTCTGTCGGTACGACTTCGACCCGCACGCTTGAAACGATTGCCGGGGAGCATGATGGGCAATTTAAAGCATCAAGCGGCTGGACATCTATCTTCATTTATCCGGGCTATGAATTTAAAGCCATTGACGGAATGATTACAAACTTCCATTTGCCGAAATCATCATTGATTATGCTGGTCAGCGCGCTTGCGGGAAGAGAAAACGTTTTGCGCGCCTATAACCATGCGGTGGAAGAGGAATACCGTTTCTTCAGCTTCGGAGACGCGATGCTGATCCTATAATTCGAGAACAGGAGGCCTCATCAAAAGTGGCTGAACAACCAATACGCTATGAATTTATAAAAGAATGCAAACAAACAGGGGCGCGGCTGGGCAAAGTGCATACGCCTCATGGCTCCTTTGAAACGCCTGTTTTTATGCCGGTCGGCACACTGGCGACAGTCAAAACGATGTCGCCTGAAGAGCTTAAAGCAATGGATGCGGGCATCATTTTAAGCAACACGTATCACCTATGGCTCCGCCCGGGTCAAGATATTGTCAAAGAAGCGGGCGGGCTCCATAAATTTATGAACTGGGACCGCGCGATTTTAACAGATTCAGGCGGTTTTCAGGTCTTTTCTTTAAGCAAGTTTCGTAATATAGAGGAAGAGGGCGTCCATTTCCGCAATCACTTAAATGGAGACAAGCTGTTTTTATCTCCGGAAAAAGCGATGGAGATCCAAAACGCACTCGGCTCTGATATTATGATGGCGTTTGACGAATGCCCGCCATATCCGGCAGAGTACGATTATATGAAGCGCTCAGTTGAGCGGACAAGCCGCTGGGCGGAACGCTGCCTCAATGCCCACACCCGTCAGGATGAACAGGGGCTGTTTGGCATTGTGCAAGGCGGAGAATATGAAGATTTGCGCACGCAAAGCGCGAAGGACTTGATTTCTCTTGATTTCCCGGGATATGCTATAGGCGGATTATCTGTCGGTGAACCGAAGGATGTCATGAATCGTGTGCTTGAGTTTACAACACCGCTCTTGCCGAAGGATAAACCGAGATATCTGATGGGAGTCGGTTCTCCGGACGCGCTGATCGACGGAGCGATCCGCGGGGTCGACATGTTTGACTGTGTGCTGCCTACGCGGATTGCTAGAAACGGTACGGTGTTTACAGCTGAAGGCCGTCTCAATATGAAAAATGCGAAATTCGAAAGAGATTTCCGTCCGATTGATGAAGACTGTGATTGCTATACATGTAAAAACTACACTCGTGCGTATATCAGACATTTGATCCGCTGCAACGAAACATTTGGCCTTCGATTAACAACTTACCATAACCTTCATTTTCTGTTACACTTAATGGTGCAGGTAAGACAGGCTATTCGTGAGGATCGTCTGGGTGATTTCAGAGAAGAGTTCTTTGAGCGTTACGGCTACAACAAGCCAAATGCGAAAAGCTTCTAAATAAAAATAAATCACAGGCTTACAGAAAGGGGTGAAAATCATGACAGGCACTTTAGGCACATTGGTTCCTATTATTTTAATGTTTGCGGTCCTTTACTTCTTGCTGATTCGTCCTCAGCAAAAACAGCAAAAGGCAGTACGCCGAATGCAGGAGGAACTGAAAAAAGGCGATTCAGTAGTGACAATCGGGGGATTGCACGGTACTGTTGACTCTATCGACGAAAGCAAAGTCGTCGTTAAGACTGGTGAAAACACACGTCTTACGTTCGACCGCCGCGCGATCAGAGAAGTTTCTGCTGCTGAATAACAGCAGGAGCTGTACATAGCAAACAAAAAAAAGAGCGGATGATCCCGCTCTTTTTTTTGTCGTCTTTTTTATGTTGAAGACCTGTTTCCCCTCATGTTCACGCCGAAAATCCCGCCCAGCATGCACACCCCTAAAAATCCAAGATGATAGAGCAGTTGCTCCGCTGTAAATGTTTTTCCGAACCCTAAATACTGAAACAATAAAATAATCACTGAAAAACTTAAGGCGGTTAATGCCCCGATCATCCAGCCTCTTTCCTTCCCTTTTCCTCCTGAAATAAACCCGCCGATGAATAAAGAAAGAAATGAGATGGCAGTGATCAGCCAGTTGAATGATGACTCTTCCAGCGAGGTTGCCGTCAGTAAAAGTGAAACGGCTAAGCTCGTCAGAAGCATGGCTGAGAAAATGGCGATTAAGCCGTAAAGAATGCCTTTTCCAACTTGTTTCGTTTCCTCCATGAATGTCTCCTCTCTGCCTGTATGTAAAGGCCTCTGTTCTTTTTGAACAAAGCCGTCAGACATGCTGATGGCTCGTCTTTGTAAAAATGTATTCCCTTAACCCGATAATTAGACGTAAAAGCTTTATGAAATCAACTTGTTCATCTTACATAATTTGTTCGTTTTGTTGCATCCTATGATGAGTTGGAGGTGTAATATGGAAGAGCTTCTCACTATTACGATTCGCACAATCATATTGTATTTTGTGATATTGGTCATTTTTCGTTTTATGGGCAAACGGGAGATCGGGGAGCTTAGCATTTTAGACCTCGTTGTCTTTATCATGATGGCTGAAATTGCCGTTTTAGCGATAGAAAACGTAGAAGATCATCTATTTCACACCATTTTGCCAATGCTTGTCTTAATGATTATTCAAGTGACATTCGCATACTTTTCTTTAAAAAACCGAAAAATCCGCCAGCTTCTGGACGGAAAACCGACGATTATTATTAAATATGGAAAAATTGATGAAGACGCAATGAAATCACAGCGTTATAATTTTGATGATTTAATGGTTCAGCTCAGAGAAAATAATATCGACAGAGTAGCTGATGTATCATTTGCCATTTTGGAGCCGTCAGGCAAACTGACAGTTGTCAAAAAAGAAAAGAGCGGCGAGCATCGGCAGCTCGAAATGCCGCTCATTATAGACGGAGATATCCAAACAGAAAACCTATCCAGAATCGGTAAAGATAAGCAATGGCTGCTTGAAAAATTAAGAAAACACGGATATACAAATCCTTCAGAGATTTCATTTTGCTCGTTTACTGACGGAGAATTATTTATTGATGAAAAAGATGGGCCTCCCACGTGACCATTATCGGACGATCAGCCGTCTGATAATGGGAATGCGGCGAAGCTCATCTTTTTTAATTAAACGGAAAACAAGCAGGAGGATGATATAGACGGCAGCGCTCATCGAAATCCATCCGGCGACATTCACAACCTCGGACGCTCCAAAGGTGACATATTGTTTGATAGCGGAGCTGATGAATCCGCATACCACAATCACAGCGAAACTGAGCGCGTACTCCTTGATTTTGATACTGATTGGCAGCACCTTGCTCACTGTTGCCGCATGCAAAAGCGTAACGAGCACCATGCCTGTTACGATGGCTAATGCCGCGCCCATGATGCCGAGGGACGGTCTGGTGGCAAGGACGAAAATAAGGCCTGTTTTGACAAGTGCCCCGATTAAGCTGTTCATCATCGCGGCACCCGCTAAATTAAGCGCCTGCAGGACAGCTTGAAGAGGGCCTTGAAAATAATACAGCAAAAAAAACGGAGCCATGACTTTGATAAATACAGCTGCGCCTGAGGAACCATACATCACCCTCATCAGCTCATCCGCAAAAACATATAAAATGACAACTGCAATGCCTCCGCTGAGCAGGCATAGACGCATAGCCTGTTCCAGCCGGTATTCCACCACCTGCAGTTTTTTCTGTTCCATTCCTTCACTGATCGCAGGAACAAGTGCAGTCGACAAAGAATATGTAATAAAGCTGGGCAGGGTCAGCAGCGTCATGGCAAAGCCGGTCAGTTCCCCGTATTGCTTCGTGGCGGCAACTGTTGCCACACCGGCGATGGCAAGACTTTGAGCGACGACAATCGGCTCGAAGAACCAAGAGAGGTTGCCGATAAACCGGCTTCCGGTCGTTGGAAGGGACACGCTCATTAATTGGGTAAAGGTTTGTGTTCCGTTTTTAATTGACTGGAAAAAATGCTTTCTGATTTTAATTGTCTTTTTATACTTAAAGCAAATGAACAAATAAAGAAGTGATGCCAGTTCACCTGCGACGGAGGATATCATTGCTCCCGCTGCCGCATATTCAATTCCGTAAGGGAGAAAAATCGTCGTGCATACAGCGACAAGTGAAATGCGGACGACCTGTTCAAGAACTTGTGACACGGCAAGCGGGTTCATATTCTGTTTTCCTTGAAAGTATCCCCTCAACACACTCGATATGGCAATAATCGGCACAACCGGTGTAATGGCCAGGAGCGGATACAGTGTTCTCTTATCTGTCAGCATCGTTTCCGCCATAACCGGGGCGAAAAACAGAAACAGCGGTGTAAAGATCAGGCTGAGCACTCCTGTGATGGTCAGAGACATGACTAAAATATTTTTTGTTTTTTGATGATCCCCGCGCGCGCTTGCTTCAGCGACAAGCTTGCTGATCGCGACCGGCAGACCGAATTGAGTTAATGTAGTGGCCAAGAAGAAGGTAGGCGCCGCCATCATGTAAAGCCCGACTCCTTCTTCACCGATAAAACGGGCGATAACCACCCGGTTGACAAACCCGAGCATTCTTGTAACCATTCCTGCTGCGATCAGGATAAGAGTGCCCCTTAAAAACGTCTGTTTCGCCATTTTTACCCCCTGCCTTCTCAAACTACCTGTAATCATATACAATAAAGATATGCGTATATATCGTCCAAGCATGACAAGTCTTCTTGAAAAACAATAAAAAAAGGAGCGTGGAATTCATGGAGAAGCATCCCGCCGATCTATATAAAGACCACGTCAGGCCGTTTCTTTACAGCAAACTGGAAGAGTTTAAGATTCTCGGGTATGATGATGTTGAACTCGAAAGTTTGTGGTCTTACTTAACACATAAGAAGTGGAAAAAGAAAACGGAACTGCACATTTATGAACTGACGAGCGATATTTTATCAGTGAAAATTGGCGAATTTATGAACTATGCAACCGTTGAGTCATTTAAAACGTCTAATTGGCTGGGAAGTGAAGAAGGCCAGGAAGCATTGGAAGAACTGCTGAGATAGCAGGCTGATTCACATAGGTTTAAGGGAGGATATACATAATGAAAAAAGGACGCTTGATTGCGTTTTTCCTTCTCGTTTTATTGATCGGCACGGGCTTGGGCTACTTTACGAAGCCTGCCGCTAACAATATTACGTTAGGATTGGATTTGCAAGGCGGATTTGAGGTGCTGTATGATGTACAGCCCGTAAAAAAAGGTGACAAAATCACAAAAGACGTTCTGGTCAGCACAGTAGAGGCGTTGAACCGGAGGGCAAATGTTCTCGGTGTCAGTGAACCGAACATTCAAATTGAAGGAAATAACCGGATTCGCGTTCAGCTCGCTGGGGTGACAAACCAAAACAGAGCACGTGAAATCTTGGCCACTGAAGCGCAGCTTTCTTTCAGAGATGCAAATGATAAGGAACTGCTGAACGGTGCTGACCTCGTCGAAAACGGGGCTAAACAAACATATGACGGCACAACAAATGAGCCGATTGTCACCATCAAACTGAAAGATGCTGACAAATTTGGCGAAGTGACCAAAAAGGTCATGAACATGGCGCCCAATAACCAGCTTGTCATTTGGCTGGATTACGAAAAAGGCGATTCTTTTAAGAAAGAAGTTCAAAAAGAGCATCCTAAATATGTATCCGCTCCAAATGTAAGTCAGGAGCTAAATACAACTAATGTAAAAATTGAAGGGCATTTCACAGCTCAAGAAGCGAAAGATTTAGCCAGCATTTTAAACGCCGGCGCGCTTCCTGTAAAACTGACTGAAAAATATTCAACATCAGTAGGCGCGCAATTTGGACAGCAGGCGCTGCAGGATACCGTGTTTGCAGGCATTATCGGAATCGCAATTATTTTCTTATTTATGCTTTTCTATTATCGTCTGCCTGGATTTATTGCGGTGATTACGCTGTCAGTTTACATCTATATTACTCTCCAGGTCTTTGACTGGATGAACGCTGTACTCACACTTCCGGGAATTGCCGCGCTGATATTAGGTGTCGGGATGGCTGTTGATGCGAATATCATCACCTATGAACGGATTAAAGAGGAACTTAAGCTAGGAAAGTCAGTCCGCTCTGCCTTCCGTTCAGGAAACAGACGGTCATTCGCGACGATTCTTGACGCGAATATTACAACAATTATTGCCGCCGTTGTGCTTTTCATCTTTGGGACAAGCTCTGTAAAAGGGTTTGCGACAATGCTGATTTTGTCGATTTTAACAAGCTTTATCACAGCGGTTTTCTTATCTAGATTTTTGCTGTCGCTTCTTGTGGAGAGCAGATGGTTTGATCGGAAAAAAGGCTGGTTCGGCGTCAAAAAGAAACATATCATGGATATTCAGCATACAGATGAAAATACCGAGCCGTATACGCCGTTCCAAAAATGGGATTTCACAAGCAAACGTAAATTTTTCCTCTTATTATCCAGTGCCATCACTGTTATAGGGATTATCATTCTGCTTGTGTTTAAGCTGAATCTGGGCATTGATTTTGCAAGCGGCGCACGAATTGAAGTGCAAAGCGACCATAAGCTGACGACAGAGCAGGTGGAGAAAGATTTTGCATCACTTGGCATGGACCCTGATACAGTTGTTCTTTCTGGTGACAAGAGCAATATTGGGGTTGCACGTTTTGTCGGGGTCCCAGATAAAGAAACGATTGCCAAAGTAAAAACGTATTTCAAAGACAAATACGGAACAGAGCCGAATGTCAGCACAGTTTCACCGACAGTCGGTAAAGAGCTGGCAAGAAGTGCTCTGTACGCAGTCGCGATCGCTTCTATCGGTATCATTATTTACGTTTCGATCCGGTTTGAATACAAAATGGCGATTGCTGCTATTGCTTCACTGTTATACGACGCTTTCTTCATCCTCACCATTTTCAGCATTACAAGGCTGGAAGTAGATGTGACGTTTATTGCCGCCGTCCTGACGATTATCGGTTATTCGATAAACGATACAATTGTTACATTTGACAGGATTCGCGAGCATATGAAAAAACGTAAGCCGAAAACGTTTGCTGACCTGAACCATATCGTAAATCTAAGCCTGCAGCAAACCTTTACGCGTTCAGTTAATACTGTACTGACTGTAGTTATTGTTGTAGTGGCGCTGTTGATCTTTGGAGCGGCCTCTATTACAAACTTCTCAGTCGCACTGTTAATCGGGCTGTTAACAGGTGTATATTCATCCCTCTATATCGCCGCACAAATTTGGCTTGTATGGAAAGGGAAAGAACTGAAAAAAGATTCGG
The DNA here is from genome assembly GCF_047608225.1 of Bacillus sp. SW14. Taxonomy (NCBI): domain Bacteria; kingdom Bacillati; phylum Bacillota; class Bacilli; order Caryophanales; family Bacillaceae; genus Bacillus; species Bacillus sp. SW14. The sequence goes on from NZ_JBLKRW010000001.1 coordinate 1,497,338, forward strand.
TGCAATAAAAAAATGTCAGGCTGTCCTTTGCAGGGCAGCTTGTTTTTTTGAAGTTTCATTGAACTTAAAATAGACATTTGCTATAATGACATGCGCTTACATTTAAACATATAAATGGTGTTAAAGAGTATTTGTGGCTGGTTTTCAGATATGTGGGAGGGTTTATCTATGAGGGTTCGTGAATCAGTGCTGCCGGGCATAGGGCATAAAGTTGAAATCATCACTAGAAACTGCGATAAAATTTCAATTATCATTCATCATGACGGCCGGAGAGAGTTGTACTATTTTGACGAAAATGATCATGAAGAATGTGTGGCCTCCGTCCAATTTGACGATGCTGAAGCCAGGCAAATTTCTGCCATTCTCGGCGGAATGGCATATAAACCGAAAGCATTAGAAAGCGTCGAGGCAGCCCTTAATGATTTAATCATAGAGTGGTGTAAAGCAGAGGCGGGAGCGCCTGCCATTCATCATACAATTGGTGATTTGAACGCAGGACAGGAATATCATGTGACTGTCATTGCGATCATTAAGAAGAATCAGGAAAAACAATTGAATCCGGGATCGGAAATAGTTATTGATGAGGGAGATACCCTTGTGATTTCCGGTGAGGGAAACGGATTGAAGAGGTTGATCCGGGAAAAATTAACCGCAAATGAGGCTTGACCTAGTGTCAAGCCATGTTTAAAACAAGCCTTGACAGGGAAAGTTGCCTAATATTCTGAAGTTTTGGAGGAAGAGAATGAATAAACAATGGACCATTATTTTCGCACTTATTTTTACCTTAATTGTCGCTATTTTTGCAGTGATTAATGTAAAATCGGTAGAAGTTGATTACCTGTTTGGCAGATCGGAGTGGCCGCTTATTTTAGTTATTTTGGGCTCAGTTTTAATGGGCGCGCTGATCGTATTTTCTGCCGGCGTTTTTCAGGTGATGAAACTAAAGCGGGAAATAAAAGCGCTGCGGAAAGAAAAGAAAACTGTACAAGGAACGATACATAAACAAGAGGATACGTTGCAAGCTGACCTGAATGACACACAGGATGCATCAGCCAGACTTGAGAAAAAAGACTAGTTTTCGAATAATATTTGAAACCCCTCAGCCTGCTCTAGTATAATAGGGTGGTTGAGGGGTGAATTTATGTTAGCGTCAAAAATGCGATGGGAAATCCAGCGACCAGATCAGGATAAGGTCAAATCACTCACAGAACAATTGCATATAACACCTCTTGTTGCGTCCCTGCTTGTAAAAAGAGGCTTTGATACAGCAGAAAGCGCAAGGCTGTTTTTACATACAAAGGATGCCGATTTTAATGATCCTTTTGAAATGAAGGGCATGAAAGAAGCGGCAGAGCGAATAAAACAGGCGATTTCACAACAAGAACAGATTATGATATATGGCGATTATGATGCCGATGGAGTTACCAGTACGTCAGTGATGTTGCACACACTGCAAAAGCTGTCGGCTCAAGTTGATTTTTATATACCTGACCGCTTTAAAGAAGGCTACGGCCCTAATGAACAGGCATTTCGTTCGATTAAGGAAAGGGGCTTCTCTCTGATTATTACGGTTGATACAGGAATTGCCGCTGTATATGAAGCAAAGGTGGCAAAGGAACTCGGACTGGATGTCATCATTACAGATCACCATGAGCCGGGACCGGAACTTCCGGATGTTTACGCGATCGTCCACCCGAAGCAGCCGGGCTGCACCTACCCGTTTAAAGAACTGGCCGGAGTCGGAGTCGCGTTTAAGCTTGCCCACGCTTTATTGGGCGAACTCCCAGATGAATTGCTTGACCTGGCGGCAATCGGCACCATTGCCGATCTTGTCCCGTTGCATGACGAAAACAGATTAATTGCAACACTGGGACTTGAAAGGCTTCGTCAGACGAATCGGCTGGGCTTAAAAGAGCTGATCAAGCTGTCAGGCGGAGACATCGGAGAAGCGAACGAAGAAACAGTCGGATTCCAGCTTGCACCAAGGCTGAATGCCGTCGGAAGAATTGAACAGGCGGATCCCGCTGTTCATTTGCTCATGACAGAGGATTCGTTTGAAGCGGGAGAGCTTGCCGCTGAAATTGACCAGCTGAACAAAGAGCGCCAAAAGATGGTCAGCAAAATGACGGATGAAGCGATTGAAATGGTTGAACAGCAAAGCCTCGATCAAACTGCAATCGTCGTGGCCAAAGCCGGATGGAATCCGGGAGTCGTCGGAATTGTGGCTTCAAAGCTTGTGGACCGTTTCTACCGCCCGGCCATTGTGCTTGGCATTGATGAAGAAAAAGGGATCGCTAAAGGTTCGGCCCGGAGCATCAGGGGTTTTAATTTATTCGAAAGCCTTTCTGAATGCAGAGATATTCTTCCTCATTTCGGCGGCCATCCAATGGCGGCGGGGATGACGCTGAATGCCGAAGATGTGCCGGATTTGCGAAACAGGCTGAATCAAATAGCGGACAATACGCTTACGGAAGAGGATTTCATTCCTGTACAGGAAGTAGATCTCGTCTGCGGTGTCGAGGACATTTCGGTTGATAGCATTACAGAAATGAACCTGCTGTCCCCCTTTGGCATGCTGAACCCGAAACCGCACGTTCTCGTAGAAAACGCTGTGCTGGAAGACGTCCGGAAGATTGGAGCAAATAAAAATCATGTCAAAATGACGGTCAGAAACGAGTCATCTCAGCTTGATTGCGTCGGTTTTAATAAAGGTGAGCTTGAAGAAGGCATCGTCCGCGGCTCAAGAATTTCAATTGTCGGTGAGATGTCTATCAACGAATGGAACAATAGAAAAAAACCGCAGCTTATGATTAAGGATGCCGCTGTTTCTGAATGGCAGCTGTTTGATTTAAGGGGGAAACGGATGTGGGAAGACACAGTTTCTGCCCTTCCATCTGCTAAACGGGCCATTGTCTCTTTCAAAGAAGACTCAACAACACTTCTTCAGACTGAAGATCTTCGCCGCGAAGTGCGCGTCATCAGTTCTGAAGATCAGGCGAAGGCGTTAGATCTAGATGGTGCTTATATTGTACTGCTGGATCCGCCGCCTTCGTTGGACATGCTCGCACATTTGCTGGAAGGCAAGATGCCTGAGCGGATATATTTTATTTTTCTTAATCAAGAGGATCACTTTTTATCAGCTTTTCCAGCAAGAGACCACTTTAAATGGTATTATGGGTTTCTTCTGAAAAGAGGTTCTTTTGACGTGAAACAACACGGCTCAGAGCTTGCGAGACATAAGGGCTGGTCCGTTGAAACAATCAATTTCATGACAAAGGTGTTTTTTGATCTCGGTTTTGTTAAAATAGAGAATGGTGTGCTGTCTGTGATTAGCGGAGTCAAGAAACGCGACTTAACAGACTCACAAACCTATCAGGCGAAGAAGCAGCTGATGGAATTGGATCAAAAGCTGAATTATTCTTCTGCTGAAGAGCTGAAGGAATGGCTGAATAAGCTGATGAAACAAGATTCAGAGGCTTATGAAAGTACGAGGAGGACATAAAACAGATGGATTTAAAACAATACGTAACAATTGTACCGGATTACCCGAAAGAGGGCGTGCAATTTAAAGATATTACGACATTGATGGATAAAGGCGATGTATACCGCTATGCCACAGACCAAATTGTTGAATATGCGAAAGAAAAACAAATTGATTTGGTCGTCGGCCCTGAAGCGCGCGGCTTTATTATCGGCTGTCCCGTTGCTTACGTGCTTGGCGTAGGTTTTGCGCCGGTCCGCAAAGAAGGCAAGTTGCCTCGTGAAGTGGTTAAAGTGGATTACGGCTTGGAATACGGAAAAGACGTATTAACGATCCATAAAGATGCGATTAAACCGGGTCAGCGTGTGCTCATTACAGATGACCTGCTTGCGACAGGCGGCACAATTGAAGCCACAATCAAACTTGTTGAAGAACTTGGCGGCGTGGTTGCTGGTATCGCTTTCTTAATCGAGCTTTCTTACCTTGACGGCAGAGAAAAGCTTAAAGATTATGACATGTTAACATTGATGAAATACTAAGGATAATCGCATAACGAAAAAGCACTCCATGTCAGGGTGCTTTTTTCCTATTGTTTTGCATTTATTTTATATAATATTTGGCGATTTGAACTTCTGCTCTTTACATCTTTCGTTTTTTTCTTGATAATAAACTACAATACAGTTTACATTCTAAAAAAGGTGATTCCATGGCGAACGAACAAGTATTGACTGCCGAGCAAGTTATTGATAAAGCGCGCAGCTATTTATCTGATGAGCATATCGCATTTGTCGAAAAAGCATATCTGTACGCTGAGGATGCTCATCGCGAGCAATACCGCAAATCGGGCGAGCCATATATTATTCATCCGATTCAGGTTGCGGGAATTCTCGTGGATCTTGAAATGGATCCTTCCACAATCGCGGGCGGATTTCTTCACGATGTCGTGGAAGATACAGATGTGACGCTTGATGACCTGAAAGAAGCATTTTCCGAAGAAGTGGCAATGCTTGTGGACGGCGTAACGAAGCTCGGCAAAATTAAATATAAATCTCAAGAGGAACAGCAGGCGGAAAATCATCGCAAAATGTTTGTCGCTATGGCTCAAGATATCCGGGTCATACTGATCAAGCTGGCGGATCGTCTTCACAATATGCGGACGCTGAAACATCTCCCTCAGGAAAAACAGCGGAGAATTTCCAATGAAACGCTGGAGATTTTTGCGCCTTTGGCGCATCGACTCGGGATTTCCAAAATTAAGTGGGAATTGGAAGACACGGCGCTCCGTTATTTGAATCCTCAGCAATATTACAGAATTGTCAACCTCATGAAGAAGAAACGCGCAGAACGTGAGCTTTATGTCGAAGAGGTAGTCGATGAAGTGAAGAATCGTGTCGAAGAAGTGCACATCAAAGCTGACTTCTCGGGACGTCCGAAACATATTTACAGCATTTATCGCAAAATGGTGCTGCAAAATAAGCAATTTAACGAAATTTACGATTTATTGGCTGTCCGCATTCTTGTGAATAGCATAAAGGACTGCTACGCGGTGCTCGGCATCATTCACACATGCTGGAAACCGATGCCCGGCAGATTCAAAGATTATATCGCAATGCCGAAGCCGAATATGTATCAATCGCTTCATACAACGGTTATCGGGCCTAAAGGCGATCCGCTGGAGGTGCAGATCCGCACCTTTGAAATGCATGAAATTGCGGAATACGGAGTTGCGGCTCACTGGGCTTATAAAGAAGGGAAAGCGGCCACCGAAGGCGCAACCTTTGAGAAAAAGCTTTCTTGGTTCCGTGAAATTTTAGAATTCCAAAATGAATCAACAGATGCTGAAGAATTTATGGAATCGCTCAAAATCGATTTGTTTTCTGACATGGTGTATGTCTTTACACCGAAAGGAGATGTAATCGAGCTTCCGTCCGGTTCTGTTCCGATTGATTTTTCTTACCGGATTCACTCTGAAATCGGCAATAAAACAATCGGTGCCAAAGTAAACGGAAAAATGGTAACGCTGGATCATAAGCTTCGGACAGGTGATATCGTAGAAATTCTGACGTCTAAGCACTCCTATGGTCCGAGCCAGGATTGGGTGAAGCTTGCCCAAACCTCCCAGGCGAAGCATAAGATCCGTCAATTCTTTAAGAAACAGCGGCGCGAAGAAAATGTCGAAAAAGGCCGTGAGCTGGTAGAAAAAGAAATTAAGAATCTGGATTTTGAAGTGAAGGATGTCTTAACGCCGGAGAATATCCAGAAGGTTGCTGACAAGTTTAATTTCTCAAATGAAGAGGATATGTACGCAGCGGTCGGCTATAACGGCATTACAGCCTTGCAGGTCGCAAACCGCCTGACGGAAAAAGAGAGAAAGCAGCGCGATCAGGAAGAACAGGAAAAGAGCGTTCAGGAAGTCACTGCGGAATCTAAGCCGTACCCGCAAGGCAGGAAACGGGAAGCGGGCGTTCGCGTCAAGGGGATCGACAATCTTCTTGTCCGTTTATCAAAATGCTGCAATCCTGTACCGGGTGACGATATTGTCGGATTTATCACAAAAGGCAGAGGGGTTTCGGTCCATCGTGAAGATTGCCCGAATGTCAAAACGAATGAAGCCCTGGAGCGGCTGATTCCGGTAGAGTGGGAACATGAGTCGCAGGTTCAAAAGCGCAAGGAATATAATGTTGAGATAGAGATTCTTGGGTATGACCGCCGCGGATTGCTGAACGAGGTGCTTCAGGCAGTGAATGAAACGAAAACAAATATCTCATCTGTTTCTGGCAAATCGGATCGCAATAAAGTGGCAACTATTCATATGGCGATTTTTATTCAGAACATCAATCACTTGCACAAAGTCGTCGAGCGTATTAAACAGATAAGAGATATCTATTCTGTGCGCCGCGTCATGAACTAAAGGGGTTAGAAAATGAGATTAGTTGTTCAGCGAGTAACTGAAGCAAGCGTAACAGTGAATGAAGAGGTTGTCGGTCAAATTGGACAAGGCGTCATGGTGCTGGTCGGCATCACTCACGATGATACAGAAGAGGATGCAGCTTATTTGGCCGATAAAATGGTTCATCTTCGTATATTCGATGACAGTGAAGGGAAAATGAATCTGTCTCTTTTAGATATAGGAGGAGAGATTTTATCCGTCTCACAGTTTACGCTTTACGGAGATACGAAAAAAGGGCGCCGGCCGAACTACATGAACGCCGCAAAACCTGATAAAGCTTTAGGTCTCTATGAAAAATGGAACGACCTGCTTCGTGAAAAAGGAATCAAAGTGGAGACCGGAATGTTTGGAGCGATGATGGATGTTCAGCTTACAAACTCAGGACCGGTCACGCTCATGATGGATTCAAAATAAAAAAGCTGCCAAAAGGCAGCTTTTTTTATTGGAAATATTTCTCCAATCCGCTCTCGATACCGTCTGTTACTTTTTCTTGGTAAGAGCTGCTATGTACGATGGCCTCTTCCTGCGGATGGCTTAAATACCCCAGCTCATACAGCATAGCGGGCTGTCTGTTTTCCCGAAGCACATAATAATCTCCGAATAACACGCCGCGGTCAGGAATGGAAGAACGCTTCACCACTTCTGAATGTACATCTGACGCCAGTCCCTGATCTTTGGCAGGGTTGTAGTAGTAAGCGGTGCTGCCTCTCGTGGAAGCATCCGCATAGCTGTCATAATGAATGCTGATAAAGGCGTCAGCGTTGCGATAGTGAGACGTAGAGACCCGTGACTGTAAGCTGACAAAGGTATCATCCTGGCGTGTCACATACACATCTGCTCCAGCCGATCTAAGTTTGCCGGCGAGCAGTTTTGCTGTTTTAATCGTCAGGTTTTTCTCGAATTTACCCGAGTAGCCGATCGTTCCGCTGTCTTTTCCTCCGTGTCCCGGATCAACAATAATCGTTTTATTGTTTAGAGAGCCGTTTCCGGACGGGGAATCAGCGACAGGGGGTTCTCCTGATTCTTCCGCACTTTTAGACGTTTGGACCACCCAATTGGCGACATAAGCAGTCTGTCCGTTATCAAGCTTTATCTCATACCAGCTGCCCTTTGAACCGGTTATCGGATAGGAATCGCCTTTGGCAGCACGTTCTACGATCGAAGATGATGTTGACGCATCACTTCTTACGTTCGTTCCTCCGTATACGATATAGGCTTTTTTAGCGGAGGAGGAACTGCCGGCATTTGCTGAATCTTCAGCTGGATCAGAACTAGTCAAAAGGTAATGGCTTGCAACCCAGCCTTTCAACCCGTTCACTTCGATGTGAGCCCAGCCATTTTTCTCGTTGAGAATCGTCACTTTCGTTCCGCGATCCAGTTTCGTTATAATCGCCGCGTCATGTGAGGCGGAGGCTCTTACATTTAGTGAGGAGACACCGACCGTGCCCGTTGATGCACCGGGAGATTCGGTTTGATCATTCCCATCATTCCCATCAGATACTGAACTGCTGCCGCTTGACGTGACATATTCAGATGACACCCATCCGGTGGCATTTTGATAGGATATCTTGATCCAGCCCGAATCTTTATCAATGACAGACGCTTGGCTGCCTTGCGGGAATTTGCCGATGACGTCGTATGAAGTGCCGGGTCCGGTTCTCATTCGCAGATCTGGATCTGTTGATGTAACAGTATCACTGCTTTCCGAAGAGCTTGAGCTGCCCTGATCTTCTTTTGTAATAAGCCATGACACCACCCATCCTTTGTCTCCGGAACCAAGCTGTATCTGCATCCAGTCTCCTTCTTCTTTTAAAATCGGGTAATGCTCTCCCTTTTTTACTTTCGCTGTAATCCCGTAGCTAAGCCCCGGGCCGCTTCTGACGTTCATTTCATCTGTTGCGATGACCGCTTCTCCCTGAGCGGCTGTAACGGAAGAAAAAGGCGGGAAAAGCGCCCCCGCGACGATAATACATACAATAAGAACAAAGTATTTCTTGCTCATTGTGTCCTCCTTTCAGATGATCATAAAAAAAACTTTCTTGCTTAATATCGTAAAGTCCTTTCTGATTTTTAAATAAAAATAAAATGATTTGTTTATACTAGGCGTAAATACAATCAAAAAGGTGTGCAAATCATGAAATATCATCCAAAAATGGGCCGCGCGTTTCACGACGGTGAAGCAAATCTGCATTACAGCGATCACGCTGAACCTGATACGACTGGCTATCTTACTGAAACGGCATCTGAATTTGGTCTTATGTCCAAAGAAGCAGCGATGAGGAAAAACAACCGGAATAAAGCTTGACAGAGAACCTCAATCCCATTATTATAATAGAAATTGAGTACATAGCAAAATGATGAAAGATTTGAACCAATAATGGAGAAGAGTAGGTCAGATTGCATGGATAGAGAGGAACCGCCCCAGGCTGAAAGCGGATCCCATTGCGTCTTTCTCGAAACAACACTCCGGAGGTTTCCTGCTGAACGCGTTAATCCCGTCATTAGGCAGTGAACGTGAACCTGCGTTAAAGGATCGAGCGGGAATATGAACATATTCCAACTAGGGTGGCACCACGGGTATAACTCTCGTCCCTACTATACATGTATAGTAGGGGCGGGAGTTTTTTTATTTTCATCATTAACGATCATTGTATATTTTTATAAGGGATACATAAGGAGGTCTACATATGGGATATAACATTCCAAGAGGAACACAGGATATTCTGCCCGGAGAATCAGATCGCTGGCAGTTTGTTGAACAAATTATGAGAGACACTTGCCGCACTTATCAATATAAAGAAATCCGCACACCGATTTTTGAGCATACAGAACTATTTGCCAGAGGTGTCGGAGAGTCTACAGATATCGTACAAAAAGAAATGTATACCTTCCAGGACCGCAAAGGAAGAAGCCTGACGCTTCGACCAGAGGGAACAGCTGCGGCGGTTCGCGCTTTTAATGAAAATAAGCTATTTGCAAATCCTGTCCAGCCGACAAAGCTTTATTATGTCGGGCCGATGTTCCGTTATGAACGTCCGCAGACGGGCCGGTACCGCCAGTTCTATCAGTTTGGAATTGAAGCAATAGGCTCGAGTGACCCTGCGATTGATGCCGAAGTCATGGCGCTTGCGATGAGTATTTATCAAAAAGCAGGTTTGCAAAACGTCAAGCTTGTCATAAACAGTCTCGGCGACCAAGAAAGCCGCAAAAGCTACAGAGAAGCGCTCGTGAAACATTTTGAGCCTCGCATCGAAGAGTTTTGTTCAGACTGCCAGTCACGTCTGCACACAAACCCGCTCAGAATCTTGGACTGCAAAAAAGACCGCGATCATGAACTGATGAAATCAGCACCTTCGATTTTGACATATTTAAATGGAGAATCAGCCGCTTATTTTGAGAAAGTAAAGCAATACTTAAACGATCTTAACATTGCGTATGAAATTGATCCTAACCTTGTGAGAGGGCTGGATTATTACAACCACACCGCATTTGAAATCATGAGCAATGCGGAGGGTTTTGGCGCGATTACGACACTTGCAGGCGGCGGACGCTACGATGGTTTGGTCGAACAGATCGGCGGGCCTGAAGCGCCGGGCATCGGGTTTGCGATGAGCATTGAACGCCTGCTTGCCGCAATTGATGCTGAAAAAAGAGAACTGCCTGTTGATCAGGGAATCGACTGTTATGTCGTCACGCTCGGCGAGAAAGCAAAGGATTATTCTGTTTCATTGGTGTACAAACTGAGAGAAGCAGGCATCTCCAGCGAAATCGATTATGAAAATAAGAAAATGAAAGGCCAGTTCAAAACAGCTGACCGCCTAAATGCCAGATTTATTGCGATTTTGGGTGAAGATGAGCTTGCCCTAAATAAAATCAATGTAAAAGATGCACAGACGGGCGAACAGATTGAAGTGGCACTTGATGAATTTATACATGTGATGAAGGCAAATCAAAAGGGATAAGGAGTGGAATGTATTGTTTGGAAGAACATATTATTGCGGCGAAATAACTGAAAAAGCAATTGGTGAATCTGTAACGCTGAAAGGCTGGGTCCAAAAAAGACGGGACCTCGGCGGACTGATTTTTATTGACTTGCGCGACCGTACGGGGATTGTTCAGGTCGTTTTTAACCCTGATGTGTCAAAAGAAGCGCTTGCTATTGCAGAAGGCATCAGAAACGAATACGTGCTCGACATTCAAGGAAAAGTGGTGGCGCGTGAAGAAGGAACAGTCAATCAGAATTTAAAAACAGGCGCGATCGAAATACACGCTGATGGAGTGGCCGTATTAAGTGCTGCAAAGACACCTCCGTTTGCGATTTCTGATCAAGCGGAAGACGTATCAGAGGATGTCCGTTTAAAACACCGTTACTTGGATTTACGCAGACCGGCTATGTTTCAAACAATGCAGATGCGTCATAACGTGACGAAAGCTGCCCGCAGCTTTTTAGATGAAAAAGGGTTTCTTGATATTGAAACGCCGATTTTAACAAAAAGCACACCTGAGGGCGCACGTGACTACTTGGTTCCGAGCCGAGTGCATGAAGGTGAGTTCTATGCGCTGCCTCAGTCCCCGCAGCTATTTAAACAGCTTCTGATGGTATCCGGCATTGAACGCTATTATCAAATTGCCCGCTGTTTCCGAGATGAAGACTTGCGTGCGGACCGCCAGCCTGAGTTTACGCAAATTGATATTGAAATGTCCTTTATGAGCCAGAAAGATATTATGTCATTGGCTGAGGATATGATGGCAAAGATTATGCGCGAAACAAAAGGTGTGGAGCTCAAGCTTCCTCTTCCTCAAATGACGTATGATGAGGCGATGAACAGTTATGGTTCTGATAAACCGGATACCCGATTTGATATGCTTTTGACAGATGTGTCTGACATTGTGAAGGATACAGAGTTTAAAGTATTCTCATCAGCTGTGGCAAACGGCGGCGTGGTAAAAGCAATCAACGTAAAAGGCGGAGCGGGCGATTACTCCAGAAAAGATATTGACGCTCTGGGCGCTTTTGCTGCAAACTACGGGGCAAAAGGACTTGCCTGGGTGAAAGTTGAGGCAGACGGAGTGAAAGGCCCGATCGCCAAATTCTTTGATGAAGACAAGCAGTCCAAGCTGATTGAGGCGCTTGATGCTGCTGAAGGTGATTTGCTGCTGTTCGGAGCGGATAAATTCGAAGTGGTTGCCGCATCGCTCGGCGCCCTGCGCTTAAAGCTTGGGAAAGAACGCGGACTGATTGACCAAAACCTGTTCAATTTCTTATGGGTTATCGACTGGCCGCTTTTAGAGCATGATCCGGAGGAAGGCCGTTTTTACGCAGCCCACCATCCGTTCACAATGCCTGTCCGTGAAGACCTTGAACTGATTGAAACAGCGCCTGAAGACATGAAAGCACAAGCCTATGACCTCGTCTTAAACGGCTATGAGCTTGGCGGAGGTTCAATCCGTATTTTCGAAAAGGACATTCAGGAAAAAATGTTTGCGCTTCTTGGTTTCTCACAAGAAGAAGCGGCTGAGCAGTTCGGATTCTTATTGGAAGCATTTGATTACGGCGCCCCTCCGCACGGCGGAATCGCGCTTGGCTTAGACCGTCTCGTCATGCTTCTCGCAGGACGTACGAACCTAAGAGATACGATTGCATTCCCGAAAACGGCAAGTGCAAGCTGCCTGATGACAGAAGCGCCAGGCGAAGTAAGCGACGCCCAGCTGGGCGAGCTTCACCTTTCTATCAAGAAAAAAGTAAAGAGCTGAATGAGCAGTTCGATTCTTGAAAATCAAAATCGTCTATGATATGATTTTGACAAGTTAAATAAAGTCCTGATGTGTTAGTTGTACACCTAGTTTTGACCGAACATTTTTTTGATTTGGGAGCCCGTATTTTTAAATGGCGTACATGCCTCTTTTCATTCGGTAAAGAGGACTTACAAGATTTGAAAGAGGGCACCCACCTGCTGAGAGCGGGTTCAAAACAAAGGAAAGCTGCAACGGCACTATTGGGACTTTATTTTTTGTGCGCAGAAAAAACGGCTGCACATGATTCAGCCATTTAATAGATGAAACCAGAATACGAATGTGGAGTGAGGTTCTTGTTACACCAGTTTTCACGCAATGAATTAGCTATCGGAAAAGAAGGCCTAGAAACGCTGAAAAACAGCACGGTTGCTGTGCTTGGGGTCGGCGGAGTCGGATCGTTCGCGGCGGAAGCTCTCGCACGGTCAGGCGTCGGCCGCATTTTGCTTGTCGACAAAGATGATGTGGACATTACAAACGTAAACCGTCAGCTTCACGCGCTTCTTTCAACAGTCGGACAGCCGAAAGTTGATTTAATGAAAGCGCGGATCGCGGACATTAACCCGGAGTGTGAAGTGATCGCGTTAAAAATGTTCTATACGGAAGAAACGTATGAGCAATTTTTTGAATATAAGCTTGACTATGTCATTGATGCGTCAGACACCATTCATTATAAAATCCATTTAATGAAAGAATGTTTGAAACGGGATATTCCGCTCATCTCCAGCATGGGTGCCGCCAATAAAACAGATCCGACACGCTTCCAAATCGCTGATATTTCAAAAACGCACACTGATCCCATTGCGAAGGTCGTCCGTACGAGATTACGGAAAGAGGGCATCAAAAAGGGTGTTCAAGTGATTTTCTCTGACGAAAGCCCGATTGTTATTCGGGAAGATGTCAGAAAAGAAGTGGGAAATGACGAAGCGAACATCCGAAAAGCAAAAATGCCGCCATCTTCTAATGCTTTTGTGCCGTCAGTTGCCGGTTTGATTATGGGCGGGCATGTTGTCATGGATCTTGTAAAAGACATTGAAATCAAACGCGTGAAGGATAAATAACGCATAGAAACAGCCTTGATGATGCTCAAGGCTGTTTTTAATTTATTTTCTTTTCATTAATTTGTCGTATACCTGCTTTAATGCGAGTTCGAACTTGCCTGTCTGTTTAGGCTTGTAATATTGCTTGTTTTTTAAAGGATCAGGGAGATATTGCTGTTCGACCCATCCGTTGTCGTAATGATGCGGGTATTTATAGTCGATTCCTCTTCCTAATTCCTGAGCTCCTTTATAATGCGCGTCTTTTAAATGCTTAGGGACATCCCCGATTTTTCCGGATCTGATATCTGCAAGCGCCTCATCGATTGCCAGAATGGCTGAGTTTGATTTCGGCGAGAGGCAAAGTTCAATGACTGCGTTGGCCAGCGGAATTCGTGCTTCGGGAAATCCGACCCGCTCAGCAGTCTGAATAGCGTGCAGCACCCTTGGGCCAGCTTGGGGGCTTGCTAAGCCGATATCTTCATAGGCGATGACAAGCAGTCTTCTTGCAATGCTTTCCAGATCGCCTGCTTCAATTAATCTTGCCAAATAGTGAAGAGCAGCGTTGGCATCAGAGCCGCGGATCGATTTTTGAAAAGCGGATAAAACATCATAATGCGCGTCACCATCTTTATCGTGAGTAAAGCTCTTTTTCTGCAAACATTCTTCCGCGGTTTCTAATGTAATGTGAATCACACCATCTGGTGACTCCTTTGTTGACAACACGGCCAGCTCAAGCGCATTTAAAGCGGAGCGGACATCCCCTCCGCATCCCCGGGCAAAATGATCCATCGCCTGATCACCAATGGATACAGAATAGGTGCCAAGGCCACGATGCTCATCATGAAGCGCCCGTTCCAGAGCCTGTTTAATCAGTTCCGGTGTTAACGGCTCAAGCTCAAAGATCTGTGTCCGGCTTCTGATCGCCGGATTTATGGCATGATACGGGTTAGCCGTGGTTGCTCCGATCAAAATGATCATCCCGTTTTCTAAATAGGGCAAAAGAAAATCTTGTTTCCCTTTATCCAGCCTGTGAACTTCATCCAGAATCAAAATCACTTGGCCTGACATTTTAGCTTCCTGAGCTACGATTTCCATATCTTTTTTATTGTTAATGACAGCATTCAGCTTCCGAAAAGCGATACTTGTTGAACCGGCGATTGCTGTTGCGATTGATGTTTTTCCAATTCCGGGCGGCCCGTACAAAATCATGGATGACAAATGTTTTGCCTGAACCATTCTGCCGATTATTTTATCTTCAGCCACCAGATGCTGCTGGCCGATAATATCCTCAATTTTTGTCGGACGCATCCGATATGCCAATGGCTTCATCATCATCTCTCCTTACATAATTACAGGGTAACGGAAAACCGGACATTAGGAAAGAGGGAAGCCCGTTTCCCCCCGTCTCAATGAAAAATCGCTGAAGGTATGTTATAATAACAGTTGGTCTATTAGATAATAAACGGACGAATCATATAGAAATTACCATTATAAATGTGGAAAATCATGAAATAACAGAGGTGTTCATGTTGAAAATATCAACTAAGGGAAGATACGGGCTCACCATTATGATCGAGCTTGCAAAAAAGCATGGTGAAGGCCCGACTTCATTAAAAAGCATCGCACAGACGAATAATCTTTCCGAGCATTATTTGGAGCAGCTCGTATCGCCGCTCAGAAATGCCGGCTTAGTGAAAAGCATTAGAGGCGCATACGGCGGATATGTATTAGGCAGCGAGCCGGATGCGATCACGGCGGGAGATATTATCCGTGTACTCGAGGGGCCGATCAGTCCTGTTGAAGTGCTGGAAGACGAGGAGCCTGCCAAGCGGGAGCTCTGGATTCGTATACGTGATGCTGTGAAAGAGGTTTTAGACAGTACAACATTAGAGGATCTTGCCAGCTATACAGACGGAGAGCAAGAAGCTTATATGTTCTATATTTAGATCAGAGGTGCAAATATAATGGAACGGATTTATTTAGATCATGCCGCAACGTCTCCGATGGATGAGCGAGTGCTGGAAAAAATGATCCCTCATTTCTCCGGCAATTTTGGAAATCCATCCAGTATTCATTCATTTGGTAGAGAATCTCGAAAATGGGTGGACGAAGCAAGAACTCAGATTGCAGCCGAAATCGGAGCGGCGGAGCAGGAGATCATTTTTACAAGCGGGGGGACGGAAGCTGATAACTTGGCCATTATGGGAACCGCGCTTGCAAGAAAAGATTCGGGCAGACACATCATTACGACAAAAATTGAGCATCACGCCGTGCTTCACGCTTGTGAAAAACTTGAGGAAGACGGATTTGAAGTTACGTATCTGGACGTTGGCCAAAATGGTAGAGTCAGTGCAAAACAGGTGAAAGAAGCACTGCGTGATGATACAATCCTTGTGACAGTGATGTATGGAAACAATGAAGTCGGAACAGTGCAGCCGATCGATGAAATCGGTGAGCTGCTGAAGGAACATCAGGCTTATTTTCATACCGATGCTGTTCAGGCATTCGGGTTGCTGCCAATTGATGTGAACAACAGCCATATCGACCTTCTGTCTGTTTCTGGGCACAAGCTCAACGGGCCAAAAGGGACAGGCTTTTTATATGCAAGTAAAGATGTGAAGCTTTCCCCGCTCTTATTCGGGGGAGAGCAAGAAAGAAAACGCCGTGCCGGAACAGAAAATGTTCCCGGCATTGTCGGGCTGAAAGAAGCCATCAAGCTGTCAAATGAAGAACGGGACGAAAAAAACGAGAAGTATCAATCGTTTAAAACAATCATCGCCGACACGCTTGAAAATGCCGGTGTGGCATTCGAGATCAACGGGGACAAAGAGCATTGCCTGCCGCATGTTCTGAACCTTTATTTCCCCGGTGTATCAGTGGAAGCGCTGCTGGTGAATCTGGATATGGCGGGAGTAGCCGTTTCAAGCGGATCAGCGTGCACGGCCGGTTCGGTCCTGCCGTCACATGTTCTGACTGCTATGTTCGGAGAAGAGAGTGACCGGCTGACGTCCTCAATTCGGATCAGCTTCGGCCTCGGCAATACCGCTGAGCAAGTGAAAACTGCTGCCAAACATGTGGCCGACGTTGTCAAACGGCTGACACAATAAGGCGGCTTAGTTATTGGAGTGAATGAAATTGGAAAAACGGCCGGAAGATACAAGAGTCGTCGTCGGTATGTCCGGCGGTGTAGACTCATCTGTGGCGGCCCTTCTGTTAAAAGAACAGGGCTATGATGTTATCGGAATCTTTATGAAAAACTGGGATGATACGGACGAAAACGGTTTTTGCACGGCGACAGAGGATTATGAAGATGTGATCCGCGTCTGCAACCAACTCGGAATTCCGTACTATGCCGTAAATTTTGAAAAGCAATATTATGAGAAGGTATTTCAATACTTCCTTGATGAATATAAAGCAGGCAGAACACCCAACCCGGATGTGCTATGCAACAAAGAAATTAAATTCAAGGCGTTTTTGGAGCACGCCCTGTCACTTGGCGCCGACTATCTAGCGACTGGCCACTATGCAAGGGTTGACAGAAGCGGCGGCAAAGTCAGAATGATGCGAGGCATTGATGAAAACAAAGATCAAACGTACTTCTTGAATCAGCTGACAGAAGATACGCTAAGCAAAGTCATGTTCCCGATCGGCGAGCTTCAAAAAAGCCGTGTGCGTGAAATTGCCAAAGAAGCAGATCTTGCTACGGCGGCGAAAAAAGACAGTACGGGCATCTGTTTTATCGGCGAGCGCAACTTCAAAACGTTTCTCAGCCAATATCTCCCTGCACAGCCGGGTGATATGATGACGATGGACGGCGAAGTAAAAGGACGCCACGACGGGTTGATGTACTATACGATCGGACAGCGTCACGGGCTTGGCATCGGCGGAAGCGGCGAGCCGTGGTTTGCGGTCGGTAAAGATCTTGAAAAGAACATCCTCTACGTGGATCAAGGGTTCCATAACCCGCTTCTTTATTCCGACAAAATTACAGCAACGAATATTAGCTGGGTTCGTCCGGACATCATGAAGGGCGAAGAGATTTCCTGCACGGCTAAATTCCGTTACCGTCAAGAAGATCATAAAGTGACGGTGCGCATGACGGGTGAAGGCGAAGCGGAAGTCATCTTTGATGAACAAGTCCGCGCTGTTACGCCGGGACAAGCCGTTGTCTTCTATGATGGCGAAGAATGCCTTGGCGGCGGAACAATTGATGATGTGTACAAAGATGGAACAAAATTGTGGTACGTATAAAAGATGAAAAACCTCAACACTGAGTTGGGGTTTTTTAATGAAAGGAAGATGGTCGGTGGATTATAATCAACTCGGTATAGAGGCGATGCAGGAAGGCGATTACGAGAAAGCGGCAGAGGCATTTACAAAAGCGATTGAAGAAAATAAAGAAGACGCGATTCCGTATATCAACTTTGCTAACCTGCTTTCATCCGTAAACGAGCTGGAACGGGCGCTTGCGTTTTATGATAAAGCGCTTGAATTAGACAATAGCGCAGCCACTGCGTATTATGGGGCAGGAAATGTCTATGTTGTAAAAGAAATGTACAAAGAAGCGAAAGACATGTTTGAAAAAGCGCTTCGTGCCGGGATGGAAAACGGCGACCTGTTTTACATGCTCGGAACGGTTCTTGTCAAACTCGAACAACCTAAACTTGCACTGCCATATTTACAAAGAGCGGTCGAACTGAATGAAAACGATGCGGAAGCGCGCTTTCAATTCGGGATGTGCTTAGCGAACGAGGGCATGCTGGACGAAGCGCTCAGCCAGTTCACAGCTGTAACTGAGCTGAATCCGGGGCACGCTGATGCATTTTACAATGCCGGTGTCGCTTATGCATATAAAGAAAATCGAAAAAAAGCGCTGGAAATGCTGGACAAGGCGATCGCCATCCAGCCGGATCATATGCTTGCGCTTCATGCTAAAAAACTGATCGATCCATCATAACAGCACAGGAGGAGGGACAGCTCGTGCAGCAGCATCCGGATCAGCTTAACAAGGAGGAAGAGCCCTATTTAAAAGGGACAGTCAACACAGTCATCTATCATAATGACACCAATTTATATACGGTTCTGAAAGTGAAAGTCAGAGAGACCTCCGAAGCCATTGAAGATAAAGCCGTATCCGTGACGGGCTACTTCCCTGCGCTTCAAGAAGAAGAGACCTACACGTTTTACGGAAAGATCGTAACCCATCCAAAATTCGGGCTCCAATTTCAGGCGGAGCATTTCAAAAAGGAGATTCCGACGACTAAAGAAGGCATCGTTCACTATTTATCGAGTGATTTATTCGAGGGAATCGGCAAAAAAACAGCTGAAGAAATTGTGAAAAAACTGGGTGACAGCGCGATTAATAAAATACTAGCTGACGCTTCAGTGCTTTACGATGTTCCAAGGCTGTCAAAAAAGAAAGCCGACACGTTAGCTGGCGCCCTGCAGCGGCATCAGGGACTGGAGCAAATCATGATTTCCCTGAATCAGTTTGGATTCGGCCCGCAGCTGTCTATGAAAATCTATCAAGCCTATGAATCGGAGACGCTTGACAAGATTCAGGAAAACCCTTATCAGCTTGTCAAAGATGTAGAAGGCATCGGGTTTGGGAAAGCGGATGAGCTGGGCAGCAGAATGGGGCTTTCAGGTAACCATCCTGAGCGGGTAAAAGCCGCCATTTTGTACACGCTTGAAACAACTTGTCTGTCAGATGGGCATACGTACATAGAAACGGAACAGCTCATTATCGATACCCAATCACTGTTAAATCAGTCAGCAAAAGAAGGGCAGCGCATCACAGAAATGGATGCAGCTAACGCGATTATTGCCCTTGGAGAAAATAAAGACATTGTCATAGAAGATGGCCGCTGTTATTTTCCATCGCTGTTTTACGCGGAACAAAATGTTGCAAAGCGCGTGAAACATATCGCAAGCCAAACCGAATATGACGATCAGTTTCCTGAATCAGAATTTCTGCTCGCTTTGGGAGAACTGGAGGAACGGATGAACGTTCAGTATGCCCCCAGCCAAAAGGAAGCGATTCAAAAAGCCCTTTCCTCACCGATGCTGCTTTTAACGGGAGGCCCGGGAACAGGGAAAACGACGGTAATCAGAGGAATTGTCGAACTGTACGGAGAGCTTCACGGTGTGTCGCTAGACCCGTCAGCTTATAAAAAGGATGAAGTCTTTCCGATTGTATTGGCCGCACCGACAGGGAGAGCGGCGAAACGGATGAGTGAATCAACGGGCCTTCCGGCAGTCACGATTCACAGGCTCCTTGGCTGGAATGGCGCAGAGGGCTTTACCCATACAGAGGATCAGCCGATCGAAGGGAAGCTGTTAATCATCGATGAAGCGAGTATGCTTGATATATGGCTTGCAAACCATATGTTCAAGGCGATCCCTGATCATATTCAAATCATCATCGTCGGAGACGAAGATCAGCTGCCTTCTGTCGGTCCGGGCCAAGTCCTGAGAGACCTTTTGGCATCTCAGGTGATACCCACTGTGAGACTGACAGATATTTACCGCCAGGCGGAAGGATCATCAATCGTCGAGCTTGCCCATCAGATGAAAAATGGTTTGCTGCCAAACTATTTGACTGCCCCGACGAAGGACCGTTCCTTTATTCGCTGCGGAGGATCGCAAATTAAAGAGGTAGTTGAAAAGGTCGTCGCCAATGCATTGAAAAAAGGCTATACGGCAAAGGACATTCAGGTTCTCGCTCCGATGTACAGAGGAAAAGCCGGGATCAATGAACTAAATGTAATGCTGCAGGACATTTTAAATCCTCCTAAAGAAAAACGGAGGGAATTGAAGTTCGGAGATGTTGTCTACAGAACCGGAGATAAAATTTTGCAGCTTGTCAATCAGCCGGAAAACAATGTATTCAACGGAGATATTGGCGAAATTACGTCGATATTTTATGCGAAGGAAAATACAGAAAAAGAAGATATGGCTGTCGTTTCTTTTGACGGGAATGAAATGACGTTTACGAAAAAAGACTTTAACCAGTTTACACACGCGTATTGCTGCTCTATTCATAAATCGCAGGGAAGTGAATTTCCGATTGTGGTTTTGCCTGTTGTGAAAGGCTATTATAGAATGCTCAGAAGAAACCTTCTTTATACCGCGATTACAAGAGCGAAGAAGTTTCTCATTTTATGCGGAGAAGAGGAGGCGCTGGAGTGGGGCGTGAAAAATAATGACGCAACGGTCAGGCAGACCGCCTTGAGAAACAGGCTTTCAATACAGATTGAGGAAATGGATGCTGAGCTTGAGGCTTTGCAAAAAGAGCTCCCATTCAGCGTACACGATGCCAATATTGGTATGGAAGGCATTACACCATTCGATTTTATGAAAGAAGGACAGCTGTAAAAGGCTCCCGCGCTGCGGGAGTTTTTTTATTTTGCGGTGGAAGTGATTTCATCGTATGAGTCTAAGGTGCAAAGCAAAACCTAAGCTTGTTCAACAAAAGGTGGTTGATCACACTTTGAGAACATGCCATGAGATAGAAGGATTCCCAGTATACTCAGAACGAACTTCTTGTTATCTTGGGACAATTTCCGATATTTGTTTTTCTCTTAAGGGAGATTGTCTCGGGTTTATTGTTGCACAAAAACGGTTTTTGCATCATCATCACGCGTTATTACGGGCGTGTGATATTTCTTGCATTCTTGATGACCGCATATTGGTCTCGATCAGTTCAGACCAGCTTCTGCCTCTTCCGAAATCATGCTTCACATACGAGCAGATGAAAATGAAGCTTGTAAAATCGCAAGAGGGGGATATATTGGGGATGCTGGAAGATGTATACTTTTGTTTGGACAGGGGCATAATCGTAGCATATGAACTCTCGGACGGTTTCTTTTCTGATCTGGCGGGAAGCAAGCATCAGATCCAAAGAGCGGATTCGCTTGTGGAGGTGCGGAAAGACGAGATCGTTCTGAACGGATAGAGGTGTGAGATATGCTTATATGCCCGAACTGCAAAAGTAAGGATATCGGGAAAATCGGCGTGAACCAATATTATTGCTGGAGCTGTTTTATTGAACTGACAGTAGCCAAAGGGAAGATTGCAACTCATCAGGTGGAAGAAGACGGAACGTTAAGCAGCTTAGATGATTTGTTTTCTGAGGATGAACGCAGCATCAATTTTTAATGATGAAGGGAGATGCGCAGGATGAATCGGACGATGACTTCTCTTTTGGCATTGGGAGCCGGGGCTCTCGTGTACCGAATGACGACTCAATCCAACATGCTGAATAATCGAAGCATGAAGCGGATGAGAAGAAGAATAACGAAAATGTTTTAAGTGAAAAAGGATACTCTCCGAAGAGTATCCTTTTTGTTATAAGGAGAGAGAATAATTCGTACCGTTCCTCAAAAGATATAGAAGAGGTGAAAGCAGATGCTTCAAAAACCGGTGCAGCTTTTGTTGTGGGTGGCCATTTGTTTGCTGGTCCTGTTAACAGTCTACGTTTTTTTTATGCTTGATGTGTTATGGTCGCCCTTTTGGCTCGTCATAAAAACAATCTTTATTCCCTTGATCATTTCCATTTTTATTTCTTATTTATTGCTCCCGGTCACGGAGTGGCTGCACGGCAAAGGATTGCCGAGGACCTTGAGCATCTTGGTGATTTATGTTCTTTTTTTTGGCGGAATTGGCTGGGCGCTGTATAAAGGGGTGCCTGTTTTAATTGTGCAGCTGACGGATTTATCTGAGAATATACCTATGTTTGCCGATACGTATAACGGGCTCCTTCTTCATGTGCATAACCATACTGATGACTGGCCGGACGGCATGCACCATCGGATAGATAAAATGATCCGCCAGACGGAGGCGTTTTTCGCGGGAGCGATCGAGGGTGCAATCAGCGGAATTCGCAACGTGCTTGATTATTTCATCATTGCGGCAACAATCCCTTTTCTCGTGTTTTATATGGTAAAGGATATTGAGTTGATGAAAAAGACGGTATGGTACTTGACTCCGAAATCGTGGAGAAAGCGGGGCAGCGCCTTCTTGCGGGATGTGGATGACTCTCTTGGCGATTACGTCCGCGGCCAGCTTCTGGTCTGTTTCATTCTCGGCGTGCTGGCGGGTGTTACATTCTGGATATTTGGGCTTCCCTATCCGTTGATCTTAGGCCTGATTTCAGGGATAACGAATGTCATACCTTATTTTGGTCCGTTTATCGGAGCGGTTCCTGCGCTTTTAATTGCGATGACGATCTCAGTGAATGCGATTCTTGTTGTGGTGATTACAGTGTTTACTCTGCAGTTTATGGAAGGGAATATCCTCAGTCCGTTCATTGTCGGAAGAAGCCTTAAAATGCATCCTGTCGTCATCATGCTTGCGCTGCTTGCCGGAGGAGAGCTTGCGGGAATCGTCGGGATGATTCTGGCTGTTCCTGCGACGGCTGTTTTAAAAGTGATGATGATCCATTTTTTGCGGATGAGGACGGAGCATTGACATTGACGTGCAGCTTGTCTATAATTTCTCGTAGAATACATACGAATCTCGAGTGACGGATCCGAGTATGCCGAAGCCCTGTTAAAGAGAGAAGCTCCGAAAGCTGAAAGGAGCTTTATCAGAAGATCGGAGGAAGCTAATCCTGAGTGCAGTTAATCACTGCCGCACATCCTGCGTTACAGGGTAAAAGGTGACGGGCGAATGATAAATAAAGCCCGTAATCAGGGTGGTACCGCGAGACAGCTCTCGTCCCTGTGTAAACGTGTGGTTTGCATAGGGGGAGGGCTTTTTTTGCTGTCACTGAAGAGAATTTCGATTTTTATAGAGGAGGAAATACAATGAAACACTTAACTTCTGCTGAAGTTCGTCAAATGTTTTTGGATTTCTTTAAAGAAAAAGGACATGCGGTAGAGCCAAGCGCATCATTAGTGCCACATGAGGATCCTTCACTGCTTTGGATCAACAGCGGTGTTGCGACACTGAAAAAATATTTTGACGGCCGTGTCGTTCCGGAAAATCCAAGAATCGTAAACGCTCAAAAAGCGATCAGAACAAACGATATAGAAAATGTAGGTAAAACTGCGCGCCATCACACATTCTTTGAAATGCTCGGAAACTTTTCCATTGGCGATTATTTCAAAGAAGAAGCCATTACATGGGCTTGGGAGTTTTTAACCAGTGACAAGTGGATCGGTTTCGACAAAGAGCTTCTCTCTGTTACGGTTCACCCTGAGGATGAAGAGGCGTATGAGTACTGGGCGAAAAAAATCGGTGTTCCTGAGGACAGAATTATCCGTCTGGAAGGGAACTTCTGGGACATCGGTGAAGGACCGAGCGGACCGAACACAGAGATCTTCTACGACCGCGGCGAAGCATACGGAAACGATCCGGAAGATCCGGAGCTTTACCCAGGCGGAGAAAACGACCGTTACCTGGAAGTATGGAATCTTGTGTTCTCTGAGTTCAACCATAACCCTGACGGCACGTACACGCCGCTTCCGAAGAAAAACATTGATACGGGCATGGGGCTTGAAAGAATGGTATCTGTCATCCAGAATGTTCCGACAAACTTTGATACCGATTTATTTGTTCCGATCATCAAAGCAACAGAAAGCATTTCTGGTGAAACATATGGCACAGACAATGTGAAAGATACTGCGTTTAAAGTGATTGCCGACCACATCAGAACGGTCGCCTTTGCTGTCAGTGACGGGGCGCTGCCGTCCAATGAAGGCCGCGGCTATGTCTTAAGACGCTTATTGCGCCGGGCAGTGCGTTATGCCAAAACAATCAACATCCACCGTCCGTTTATGTACGACTTAGTGCCGGTTGTTGCTGAAATCATGGCTGATTTCTATCCTGAAGTAAAAGAGAAAGCGGATTTTATCGCAAAAGTCATCAAAACTGAAGAAGAGCGCTTCCACGAAACTCTTAACGAAGGGCTTGCGATCCTGTCAGAAATGATCAAAAAAGAAAAAGGCAAGGGCAGCAGCGTAATTTCAGGGGCCGATGTGTTTAAATTGTACGATACGTATGGATTCCCAGTTGAGCTGACGGAAGAATACGCCGAAGACGAGAATATGACGGTTGACCATGAAGGCTTTGAAGAAGAAATGAATCAGCAGCGTGAACGGGCAAGAAACGCCCGCCAAGATGTCGGCAGCATGCAGGTGCAGGGCGGCGCATTGCGCGACGTGACCGATGAAAGCACATTTGTCGGCTACTCTCAAACAAAAGCTGATGCCAGTGTCATTGTGCTTCTTCAAGACGGCCAATTCATTGAAGAGGCTCATGAAGGAGACAGCGTTCAAGTGATTCTTGATGAAACACCGTTCTATGCAGAAAGCGGCGGCCAAATCGGCGATAAAGGCTATCTCCGCAGCGAACAGGCAGTGGTAAGAATTAAAGATGTAAAAAAAGCGCCGAACGGCCAGCATGTGCATGAAGGTGTTGTGGAGAGCGGCACTGTTCAAAAAGACCTGCATGTAACGGCTGAAGTTGAAGACCATATGAGAAGCGGCGTCATTAAAAACCATACGGCAACGCATTTATTGCATCAGGCACTAAAAGACGTTCTTGGAACTCATGTCAATCAGGCGGGATCTCTTGTGACTGAAAACCGCCTTCGGTTTGATTTCTCGCACTTT
This sequence comes from Bacillus sp. SW14, assembly GCF_047608225.1. NCBI lineage: Bacteria > Bacillati > Bacillota > Bacilli > Caryophanales > Bacillaceae > Bacillus > Bacillus sp. SW14. Next base: position 1,522,220 of record NZ_JBLKRW010000001.1, read on the forward strand.
GGTCAAGTGACAAAAGAAGAGCTTGAACAAATTGAAAGAATCGTAAACGAAAAGATCTGGGCGAGCATCCCGGTCAGCATTGATTTAAAACCGATCGCTGAAGCAAAAGAAATGGGCGCGATGGCTCTGTTCGGTGAAAAATACGGCGATATTGTCCGTGTCGTTCAAGTCGGAGATTACAGTTTAGAGCTGTGCGGCGGATGCCATGTCAGAAACACAGCGGAAATCGGCTTGTTTAAAGTGGCTTCTGAATCTGGAATCGGCGCGGGCACAAGACGGATTGAAGCTGTAACGGGGCAAGGCGCTTACGAAGAAATGAACAGCCAAATTTCAGTATTGAAGCACGCTGCAGACGAGCTGAAAACAAATATCAAAGAAGTGCCGAAACGGGTTGCGGCTCTGCAGGCTGAACTGAAGGAAGCACAAAGAGAAAATGAATCTCTTCTTGCGAAACTAGGCAACGTGGAAGCAGGAGCGATTCTGTCAAAAGTGAAAGATGTTGACGGTGTGAGTGTGCTTGCGGAAAAAGTAAATGCGAAAGACATGAATCATCTCCGCACAATGGTGGATGAACTGAAAGCGAAGATTGGATCTGCGGTGATTGTGCTCGGTGCGGTACAAAACGATAAAGTCAATATTTCCGCCGGCGTAACAAAGGATCTCATTGAGAAAGGCCTACATGCCGGCAAGTTGGTCAAACAAGCTGCGGAAGTTTGCGGCGGTGGCGGCGGAGGCCGTCCGGATATGGCGCAGGCAGGCGGCAAACAGCCGGAAAAATTAGAAGAAGCTTTGACTTCTGTAGAAGATTGGGTGAAATCCGTTTTATAATTTGCCCATGTAGTGTAGAATGATGGTAAGATTAGGACCCCAGGCTGAACTTTGCCTGCGAATTTGGGAAAGAGGTGCAAAACGGTGAGCTCGTTTGATAAAACGATGAAATTTAATTTCTCCGATGATTCTGCTGAGACTAACGTAAATGAAGTGCTGATTACAGTGTATGACGCGCTTCAGGAAAAGGGCTACAATCCAATCAATCAGATTGTCGGATACTTGCTGTCAGGTGATCCCGCTTATATTCCTAGGCATCGTGACGCTCGTAATTTAATTCGCAAACTTGAAAGAGACGAATTAATCGAGGAATTGGTGAAGTCTTATTTAGAACAGCATAAAGAGGCGTAAAAAAAGTATGAGAATATTAGGACTCGATTTAGGAACCAAAACACTCGGTGTTGCTCTGAGCGACGAAATGGGCTGGACTGCTCAGGGCATTGAGACCATAAAGATCAATGAAGCTGAAGGCGATTATGGTTTTTCCCGTTTATCTGATCTGATTCAGGAGTATACTATAGATAAAATCGTGCTCGGCTTTCCTAAGAATATGAACGGAACAGTCGGCCCGAGAGGCGAAGCCAGCCAAACATTTGCGAAAATGCTTGAAACAACGTACAATGTTCCTGTTGTGCTGTGGGACGAGCGTCTTACCACAATGGCGGCTGAAAAAATGCTGATTGCCGCTGATGTCAGCAGGCAAAAACGAAAAAAAGTCATTGATAAAATGGCGGCTGTTATGATTTTGCAAGGATATCTTGACAGTTTAAATTAAAGCCAGGGGTGAAGAAAATGGAACACGGCGAAAATAATATTACAATTGTTGACGATCAAGGAAATGAACAGCTTTGTGAAGTGCTGTTTACATTTGAAAACGAAGAGTTTGGGAAGTCTTATGTGCTGTACTACCCAATGGAAGCAAAAGATGATGAAGAAGTAGAAATTCTTGCTTCCAGCTTCACGCCAAACGAAGGCAGTGAAAACGGTGAGCTACATCCGATCGAAACTGACGAAGAATGGGATATGATTGAAGAAACCCTTAACACATTCTTAGCGGACGAAGACGAAGAATAAAACACCGTGCCAAAGCCGGAGCCATACTGCTCCGGCTTTTTTTATGCTGTATAAGGCCTCTTTCACCCTTGTTTTGTAATAAATTGCCGAAATCCAATGAATCATGTAGTATAAGAGCTGATGGGAGGGGACCTAATGTATATCAATCGGCAAAAAAAATCATTCTTCAATAAAAAAAGAATCATACTGTCTTCCATTATAGTGCTGCTTCTCATCATTGGCGGGGCATTTTTATATGGGAAAACATTGCTTGAACCTGTTGAAAAAGACAGTGAAACGACAGTTAACATCAACATTCCGAGCGGCTCGTCTGTTTCGGCCATCGCATCGATATTGAAGAAAAACGATGTCATAAAAAGCGAGAAGGCATTTCAGTATTATGTCAAATATAAAGGCGCTTCCGGGTTTCAGGCGGGATTCTACCATTTGAATAAAGGAATGGATGTAGATGCCATTATTCATAAGCTGACGAGCGGGGCTACAGGCTATGCATTTCAAATTACAGCAACTGAGGGAGCGCAGCTGACACAAATCGCGGCCGCTATTGCTGATGAAACGAAATACTCTAAAAAACAAGTCATGGCGAAGCTGGACGATGAAACATTTATCAATCAGCTGAAGAAAGAATTCCCGGACACGATTACAAACGATGTTTTCAATAAAAACATTAAGCATCCGCTGGAAGGGTACCTATTCCCGGCTACATACCCTTTTCATGATCCAGACACGTCACTTGAAGACATCATCACGGCAATGGTTAAACAGACAAATTCTTATGTCGAAACATACAAAGCAGAAATGAAGAAAAATAAACTTTCCGTGCATAAGCTGCTGACGATGGCTTCTTTGATTGAAGAAGAAGCGACTGAAAAAGTCGATCGCCATAAAATTGCGAGCGTCTTTTATAACCGCCTGAAGAAGAACATGCCGCTCCAAACAGATCCGACCGTGCTGTACGCGGCAGGCAGGCATAAAGATCGTGTTCTTTATAAGGATTTGGAAATCGATTCACCGTACAATACGTATAAAAACCCGGGATTGACGCCAGGACCGATTGCCAACGCCGGCATGTCGTCATGGGAGGCGGCGTTGCATCCAGATCAAACGGAATATCTGTACTTCTTGGCTAAATCAAGTGGTGAGGTTGTATTTACAAAAACGTTAAAAGAGCATAATAAAGCAAAAGAAAAATACATTTTCTCAAAAAATGAGCAATAAAAGGGGAGCAAAAAGCTCTCCTTTTGTTCGCTTTCCGCAAGGTTTTATGATAAAATATATCGGGTTGTTTACCGATGTATCATGACGTATTCAGAGAGTGTCCTGTGTAAAAAGACGGGGGCACTCCTTTTTAGAACGGGAGGCTGTTTGTAGTGACTGACCGGTATGAACAAATAAATGACTATATAGAAGCATTATTGAAGCCTCGGCCGGAAAACGTGAAGAAGCTTGAAGCATATGCAGATGAACATCATGTCCCAATTATGGAAAAAGCGGGCATGGCGGTGCTGCTTCAAATTTTGTCTGTGAAACAGCCGAAAAAAATACTAGAAATCGGAACGGCCATTGGTTATTCCGCCATTCGTATGGCGCTGGAGCTGCCGTCTGCCGAAATATATACAATTGAACGCAATGAGAAACGGCATGAAGAAGCGGTAAACAATATCAAGGAGTTTCAGCTTGATGACCGGATTCATGTTTTTTACGGAGACGCGCTTGAATTAGCCGCCGCCGTTCATGTAACCGCGCCTTACGATGTCATTTTTATTGACGCTGCAAAAGGTCAGTATCAAAACTTTTTTCATTTATATGAACCGATGCTTTCGCCGGACGGGGTGATTATAACAGACAATGTGCTGTTTAAAGGTCTGGTGGCAGAGGATTACAGCAAAATAGAACCGAAAAGAAGGCGCAGGCTGATAGCAAAAATTGATGAATATAATCATTGGCTGATGAATCATCCGGATTATCAAACTGCGATTATTCCAGTCGGGGACGGACTTGCGATTAGTAAAAAGAAGAGGTGAACGTCATGAAAAAACCAGAGCTCTTAGTAACGCCGACGAGTACGGCGGACATTTTGCCGCTGATACAGGCGGGGGCAACTGCGTTTTTAATTGGGGAACAGAGATACGGCTTGAGATTAGCCGGGGAATTTTCTCGTGAAGATGTAACAAAAGCTGTAGAGATCGCTCACAAAGAAGGGGCAAAAGTATACGTTGCTGTAAATGCCATTTTCCATAACGATAAAGTGGGAGAGCTTGGCGAATATCTGGCTTATTTAGCGGAAACCGGTGTCGATGCAGCCGTGTTTGGCGATCCTGCCGTGCTTATGGCTGCCCGTGAATCTGCGCCTGACCTGAAGCTTCATTGGAGCACAGAAACGACAGGCACCAACTACTATACATGCAACTACTGGGGACGCAAAGGCGCGGCGCGTTCTGTGCTTGCCAGAGAGTTAAACATGGACAGTATGGTGGAGATCAAAGAAAACGCCGAAGTCGAAATTGAAATCCAGGTGCATGGAATGACGTGCATGTTCCAATCAAAGCGTTCTTTGATTGGAAACTATTTTGAATACCAAGGCAAAGTCATGGACATTGAAGGAAAGAAAAAGGAATCGGGCATGTTTTTGCACGATAAAGAACGTGACAATAAATATCCGATTTTCGAAGATGAAAACGGCACGCACATCATGAGCCCGAACGATGTGTGCATCATTGATGAGCTCGAAGAATTGATAGATGCCGGCATTGATTCTTTCCAAATCGACGGTGTCCTGAAAACGTCTGAATACTTAATAGAAGTCACCAAAATGTACAGAGAAGCCATTGATCTGTGTGCGGAAAACCGTGACGAATATGAAGCGAAAAAAGAAGACTGGATCGAACGCATTGAAAGCATCCAGCCAGTAAACAGAAAAATCGATACCGGATTCTTCTTCAAAGAAACGGTTTATTAATCAAAAGGAGGTTAAGCTATGACTGCCGTAAATGATAAGATATCCAAAATTGTCAATGGTAAGCGTGTGATTACGAAAAAGCCCGAGCTTCTCGCACCCGCGGGTAATCTTGAAAAGCTGAAAATTGCTGTTCATTACGGAGCGGACGCGGTCTTTATCGGAGGACAGGAATACGGTCTGCGCTCGAATGCCGATAACTTTACGATCGAAGAAATTGCAGAAGGCGTAGAATTCGCGAAACAATATGGCGCAAAGATTTACGTGACGACGAATATTTTCGCCCATAATGAAAACATGGACGGGCTAGAAGAATATTTAAAAGCGCTTGGAGACGCCAACGTCGCCGGCATCATTGTGGCAGATCCGCTTATTATCGAAACATGCCGCAGAGTGGCGCCGAATGTTGAGGTTCACTTGAGCACGCAGCAGTCTCTTTCAAACTGGAAGGCTGTCCAGTTCTGGAAGGAAGAAGGCCTTGACCGCGTTGTGCTTGCACGTGAAACAAGCGCTCTCGAAATCAGAGAAATGAAAGAAAAGGTAGATATCGAAATCGAATCCTTTATTCACGGCGCGATGTGTATCGCATATTCCGGCCGCTGCGTGTTGAGCAATCACATGACAGCGCGGGATTCCAACCGCGGAGGCTGCTGCCAGTCATGCCGTTGGGATTATGATCTGTATCAAACAGACGGTGCCAACGCCGTCGCTTTGTATGGTGGAGAAGATGCACCATTTGCAATGAGCCCTAAAGATTTGAAACTGATTGAATCCATTCCGAAAATGATCGAAATGGGCATCGACAGCTTAAAGATCGAAGGACGCATGAAGTCAATTCACTATGTAGCGACAGTTGTCAGCGTATACCGCAAAGTCATTGACGCTTATTGCGCTGATCCGGATCACTTTGTGATTCAAAAAGAATGGCTTGAAGAGCTTGATAAGTGCGCCAACCGGGACACTGCGACAGCTTTCTTTGAAGGAACGCCAGGCTATGAAGAGCAAATGTTCGGCGAGCACGCCAAAAAAACGACGTTTGATTTTGTCGGCTTGGTGCTGAATTATGACGAAGACACACAAATGGTCACGCTTCAGCAGCGTAATTTCTTCAAAAAAGGCGACGAAGTGGAATTTTTCGGTCCGGAAATTGAAAACTTTACACATACGATTGAAGCCATTTGGGACGAAGACGGAAATGAGCTAGATGCTGCCCGCCATCCCCTGCAAATTGTCAAATTCAAACTAGACAAAAAGATTTATCCGAGCAACATGATGAGAAAGGGGAAGTAACAACCCATGGGTAAGAATCCAGTAGTCATTGGAATCGCAGGAGGTTCCGGTTCAGGAAAAACGAGTGTCACACGGTCCATTTATGAACAATTTAAAGGGCACTCGATTTTAATGATCCAGCAAGACCTTTATTATAAAGACCAAAGCCATCTTCCATTTGAAGAAAGGCTGAACACAAACTATGATCATCCGCTTGCGTTTGATAATGACTATTTAATCGAGCATATTCAAGATCTATTGAATTACCGCCCGATTGAAAAGCCGATTTACGACTATAAGCTTCACACACGTTCAGAAGAAACGGTTCACGTAGAGCCAAAGGATGTTATTATCCTTGAAGGCATTCTTGTTCTTGAAGACAAAAGACTCCGTGATCTGATGGATATCAAGCTTTACGTGGATACAGACGCTGACTTGCGTATCATCAGACGGATTATGAGAGATATTAATGAGCGCGGCCGCTCTATTGATTCTGTCATTGAACAATATGTGTCAGTTGTCCGCCCGATGCATAACCAATTCGTTGAACCGACAAAACGATACGCTGATATTATTATCCCGGAAGGCGGACAGAATCACGTCGCAATTGATCTGATGGTCACGAAAATACAGACCATCCTTGAACAAAACGCGATTTTGTAATACCATAGCATAGACATAAATAACTCTGACCATATTATGTATAGGCAGGAAGGGGATGTGCGAATTCCCTTCTTTCCCTGTTTATAAACGCGAAATATTTGCAGAACGACAAGATTCAGTTTAAGATAAACAGTACCTATATGGGAGAGAAGAACGAGGACTGCCCTGTGTTCTCATTCTTGTATTTTTTAGTTTATGCTCTCATACATAATCGAAGATGTTGAGGGACAACCAGAAGGAGTGAAGGGACATGGCACAAGAGAAAGTTTTTCCTATGACTGAAGAAGGAAAACAAAAACTTGAACAAGAATTGGAATATTTGAAAACGGTTAAACGAAAAGAAGTAGTAGAGCGCATCAAAATTGCGAGAAGTTTCGGAGACCTTTCCGAGAACTCTGAATACGATTCAGCAAAAGAAGAGCAGGCATTCGTAGAAGGCCGTGTAACGACTCTGGAAAATATGATCCGCAACGCGAAAATCATTGAAGATGACGGCGGCTCTAACGATGTCGGTTTGGGTAAAACGGTCACTTTCGTCGAATTGCCTGACGGTGAAGAAGAATCATATACAATCGTTGGAAGCGCTGAAGCTGATCCGTTTGAAGGGAAAATCTCAAACGACTCACCGATCGCAAAAAGCCTGCTGGGCAAAAAAGTCGATGATGAAGTCACAGTTCAAACACCGGGCGGAGAAATGCTCGTGAAAATTGTGAAAATTTCATAATATCCGTTTAGCGGATAAACACCTCGTCCACAATGTGGGTGAGGTGTTTTTTTATGAAGATATCGAAACGAATGAAGCTGGCAGTCATCGCTTTTTTGATCGTGTTTTTTTTGCTGTTGCTGCGGCTGGCGGAAATCCAGCTGTTTTTCACCGAATCATTTTCTAAAAAGAAAATCAATTTGATCCAGGAAAGTGTGAAACAGCGGACGGAGGAAGTGCTCATTTCTGACGGAAGAGGTTCCTTTTTAGATCGAAATGGGCAGGCGCTGACCGGCAAAAGCGAGCCTGCAGTTGTTTTGTTCCCTTTTCTGCTGACGCAGGATTGGCCGATCAAAAAAGTTGCGGACATCATCGGCATGTCTGAAGATGAATTGCACCAGACACTCACAAAAGCGAAAAAACCGGTCATTTTGCATCAAAGGAAAATCAAAACACTTTCGAAACAATCCATTACAAAAATCAATTCTTTGAAATATCCCGGCATTTACGGCGTATATATGGAGAATGAAGACAAGCCAAGCCTTGCTTCACATACGATAGGAAACACAAATCAAGATCCGGCGCTTCTCCGGAAGAAATATCCGGACCAGGAGAACCTCCCGATTACAACGAAAATCGGAACAACCGGTTTAGAACGGACATTTGATGAGTTTTTGCTTCCAGAACAAGATACAAAACTTTTATATCATGTGGACGGAAGAGGAAATCCTTTGTTTGGCATGGACGTCAAATATACAGCTGAAGCCAATACGTTTTATCCGCTCCAGGTCAAAACAACGATTGATCAAAGCATTCAAAAAGCGATGGAGGAGGTATTGGATGAACAGGGGCTGAAAAAAGGAGGAGCTGTGCTGCTGGACATCGAAAATAGCAGTGTTCTGGGAATTGTAAGCAAACCGAATGCGGATGTGTCCCGGCAAAACACGCTTCAAAATTACATGCTGACGCCAATCTATCCCGGTTCTGTTTTTAAAACAGTCATTGCCGCAGCTGCAATCGAAAATGATACGGTGAAGCCGAGTCAAACCTTTAATTGCAATTTAAACCTGTATGGGGAACCGGGCGACGACAAAGGAACCTTGTCTTTTGATGAAAGTTTTGCCCAGAGCTGCAATTACACATTTACGAGTCTTGCAGAACAATTAATGAAAAAAGACAGCTCGGTTATTGAAGATATGGCAGAAAAGCTGGCTCTCACAGATCGGGCAGGCTGGGAAGGAAAACTGTATCACGAATCAAATTTCCGACAGTTGTATAATGAAAAAAGCGGCGTGGTTTGGGGGGATGAAAAAGACAAATCAGTCAAAAAAGCCATTGCGCAAACAGCGATCGGGCAGAAAAATGTGAAGGTAACGCCACTCGAGGTAGCCAATATGATGGCGGCCATCGCCCGCGGCGGAGAAAAGCGGCAGGTGAAAATCGCTGAACAAATTGAATATAAAAACGGCACAACACTCGCCAAGTTTAAAGATCAGAAGCTCAGCGGAGAAACGATAGACAAATATACGGCACAGCAGCTTCAAAAAATGCTGCGGCGGGTGGTGGAATCTCCTTCCGGAACGGGCAGAAGGTTTCAGGATCTTCCGTATACTGTAGCAGGGAAGTCAGGCACAGCCCAGACAGGCAAGCTTTCAAAAGAGCAAAAAGCACTCTATGAAAAATGGTTTGCCGGATATTTTCCGGCGGATAAGCCGAAATACGCTCTTGTCGTTTTACACATGGATACGCCGGGGGATAAGGCTCTGACAAATTCCGTGTTTTATGATATTGTTAAAAAAGTACACGAAATTGAAATCAATCAGAAATAGAACAACTTCTCAGCACATGGTAAAATATATGCTGAGCCAAGAGGGATAAAGGAGTGCAGAATTATTGAGCAATAATCAATCTCGTTATGAAAACCGTGATAAGCGCAGGAAAACTAATTTAGTGCTTAACATTTTAATTGCAATCGTATCCATACTAATCGTCGTGGTAGCAGCTAATCTCTTCATTAACAGTCCTTCTAGCAAAGATGTCAGCAAGGATTCTGAAACGGCGCAAAAACAAGAATCTCCGGCTTCAGGAAAGACGGAAAAGAAATCGGATGAGGATATAAAAGACAGCAAGAAAGATACATCTGACAGCGAAAAGGATGCTGAGAAGTCTTCTGATTCAGACTCAGATTCGAAAAAAGATGATTCTTCTAAAGGTGATGACTCTGATTCCGATTCAGACTCAAGCTCAGATTCAGATGACCCGCTTAAAGACGCAAAAGTAACAGAAGGCGGCTCATCAAGCGATGTGGAAAAAACGTATGAAAATTCTGATTGGAAAGCAGTCGGAACTGAGCAGACGGGCGAACATGCCGCCACTTATGACTCAAGCTCACAAGACTGGGCTGAGATGCTGAAAGCCATTTCATATGCAACCGGTGTTTCAAAAGATAACATGACGGTGCTCTGGCTCGGGAATAACGGCAGCCCTCAGGATGCCAAAGGCAAGATTTTAGACAAGACGACCGGAGATAAATATCAAGTCACGATTACATGGGTTGATGACAAAGGCTGGAAGCCGACAAAAGTAGAAAAACTAAAATAAACAAAGCAGCCGGTCTAGAACCGGCTGCTTTTGTTTTAGGCTTCAGCTGCGAAATGAACAACCGCGCTGTACAATATTCTACCGTCTGCCACAGCGGTCTGGTGTGAAACAGACTTCACCCGGAGCATGATGGCTTTATTGTTTTCAATTTGTGTATTGATTTTCTTTTCAAGCTCCTGCAATGAAGCCGCTTCGAAAAATTCCACTTTGTCTTTTATCAAATCTAATTGAAAATTCATCTCTCGGCCCTCCTACTTTCACAAGTCATATGAAGTATAAGCTTTTTTGCCGTAAACGCGCAATATCGTTGGCATAAAATACACAAAGTGTTTTAGTACCTCCTTTTCAGAAGATGTGGTATGATAGGAACTGTTCCATCATTAATTCATAGTATACTTATAGGAATTATAAAATATGGAGTGTGACAAATATGGGACGTGAATTTATCCCTCTTTTTGAAGATTGGGCGGCAACTTATGATCAAACAGTACAAGGTTTTGATATTCAGTATAAAGAAGCGTTCAGAGGCTATGATGATATTCTTCAGGCCATCGTCGGCAGGTCTGGAACACATGTGTTAGAATTTGGCCCGGGAACCGGAAATTTGACAGCTAAGCTGCTGGAGGCGGGCAAATCTGTATTTGGAATCGAACCCTCTCCCGCAATGCGCAAATTGGCTTCTGACAAGCTTTCAGGCAGGGTGGAAATCGTTGACGGAGACTTCTTGACATTTCACGAGCCTCCATTTCAGGCTGACACAATTGTCAGTTCATATGCTTTTCATCATTTGACCGACGAAGAAAAGCGGGCTGCCATAAAGCAATATGGCAAATACCTTCACTTGCATGATAAAATAGTGTTTGCCGATACCGTCTTTGAAGATGCGCAAGCGTATCAACAGGCTATTGATAAAGCCCGTTCTCAAGGCTTCTATCAGCTGGCAAATGATTTAGAGACGGAGCATTATCCCACTTTGGATGCGTTGAAAGAGATGTTTACAGCTGAAGGTTTTGCAGTTCGATTCACTCAGCAAAACGATTTTGTGTGGATAATGGAGGCGATCAAACGGTAAAGTGAAGGGAATGTGAATAAATGAAACTAGCAGTTATCGGAGCAATGGAAGAGGAAGTTACGATCCTGAGAAGCAAACTTGAACATGCAAAAACAGAAACAATCGCACACTGTGAATTTACAACAGGTGAATATGAAGGAACTGAAGTGATTCTTTTAAAATCAGGAATTGGAAAAGTAAATGCTGCCATCAGCACAACGCTTTTGCTTGATCGTTACAAGCCTGATTATGTCATTAACACAGGCTCAGCGGGCGGATTTCATCATACACTGAATGTAGGAGATGTCGTCATTTCAACTGACGTTCGCCATCATGATGTAGATGTAACGGCCTTTGACTATGAATATGGCCAGGTGCCGGGTCTTCCCGCTGCTTATGAGTCAGACGAAAAGCTGATCAGCATTACAGAAGAAGCGATTTCTGAACTCGACGGCATTCAGGTTGCAAAAGGAACGATCGCAACAGGCGATTCTTTCATGAACGATCCGAAGCGGGTTGAAGAGGTGCGTGCGAAATTTTCTGATCTGTACGCGCTTGAAATGGAGGCTGCGGCAGTGGCTCAAGTATGCCATCAATTTAAAACGCCGTTTGTCGTCATCAGAGCGTTATCTGATATCGCAGGAAAAGAATCACATGTGTCATTTGACCAATTTTTAGAGCAGGCTGCTGTTAATTCAACAGAGCTTGTGTTAAAGGTGATCAAACGAATTCATTAAAAACGGGGGAGTGTTCTCCTCCGTTTTCCCTAAAAACAACCTCTATCCAGGAGGAGGACATATATGACTGTTATAACGGACATCACCGAGCTGATTGGAAACACACCGCTTCTTCGCCTGAAGAACTTTGATGTTCCTGAAGGAGTCGCAGTGTATGCAAAGCTTGAAATGATGAATCCCGGCGGAAGCATTAAAGACAGACTGGGAGATATGCTGATCCGTGACGCGCTGGAGTCAGGCAAGGTGAATCCCGGCGGAGTGATTATAGAAGCTACGGCAGGCAATACAGGAATCGGCCTAGCGCTGAGTGCCAGAAAATATGGGTTAAAAGCGATTTTCTGTGTCCCTGAACATTTCAGCGCAGAGAAACAGCAAATTATGCGAGCGCTTGGAGCATCAATCATTCATACGCCGCGTCATGACGGAATGCAGGGAGCCATTCAAAAAGCCATTCAGCTGGAGACGGAAATTGAAAACTCTTATTGCGTTTTGCAATTTAAAAACCAAGTAAATCCATCGACTTACTATAAGACACTTGGGCCTGAAATATGGGAAGCGCTTGACGGCAAGGTTCATACGTTTGTCGCAGGGGCAGGATCAGGGGGCACATTCGCAGGAACTGCTTCCTTCTTAAAGGAAAGAAATCCTGCAGTTAAAACAGTGATTGTCGAACCGGAGGGCTCCATTTTAAACGGAGGAGAGCCCCACGCCCATAAAACAGAAGGCATCGGCATGGAGTTCATCCCCGAATATATGAATAAGAGCCATTTTGATGAGATATACACTGTAACAGATGAGAATGCGTTTAGACTTGTGAAAGAAGCGGCAGAAAAAGAAGGCCTGCTGATCGGAAGTTCTTCAGGTTCAGCGCTTTATGCAGCGTTGGAGGAAGCGAAAAAGGCATCCGCAGGAACAAACATTGTCACGATATTTCCTGACAGCAGTGATCGGTATATCAGCAAACAAATATACGAAGGAGGCATCTGATATGAAGAAAAAAACAGTGATGATTCATGGCGGAATCACAGGTGATGAGAAAACAGGCGCAGTTTCCGTGCCCATTTATCAAGTAAGCACGTACAAGCAGCCGAAAGCAGGGCAGCATACAGGCTATGAATATTCAAGAACGGCCAATCCGACTAGAGCCGCTCTCGAAGCACTTGTGACAGAGCTGGAAGGCGGGGAAGCAGGTTATGCGTTCAGTTCTGGAATGGCTGCCATTACAGCGGTTATGATGCTGTTTAACAGCGGAGATCATGTTGTTTTAACTGATGATGTGTACGGCGGAACATACCGCGTGATGACAAAGGTGCTCAATCGTCTTGGCATTGAATCAACATTTGTCGATACAAGCAGCGGAGAAGAAGTTGAAAAAGCGATTCGTCCTAACACGAAAGCCATTTATATTGAGACACCGACAAACCCGCTGCTCAAAATCACCGACTTGTCGCTCATGGCTGATATCGCGAAAAAAGCCGGTGTACTTCTTATCGTAGACAACACCTTTAACACCCCTTATTTTCAGCAGCCGCTTACTTTAGGGGCTGATATCGTGCTTCACAGTGCGACAAAATATCTTGGCGGGCACAGTGACGTCGTCGGCGGTTTAGTTGTGACCGCATCGAAAGAGCTTGGGGAAGAGCTGCATTTTGTGCAAAACTCCACAGGCGGCGTTCTTGGCCCTCAAGATTCCTGGCTGTTAATGAGAGGAATCAAAACATTGGGTCTCAGAATGGAAGCGATCGATCAAAATGCGCGGAAAATCGCAAGTTTTCTTGAGAATCACCCTGCTGTCCAAACGTTATATTATCCTGGTTCTTCAAATCATCCCGGACATGAGCTTGCAAAAACTCAAGGGTCTGGCTTCGGCGGCATGATCTCTTTTGATATCGGCAGTGAAGAGCGGGTTGATGCATTTTTAGGAAATCTGAAATTGTTTACCATTGCTGAAAGCCTAGGCGCGGTAGAAAGCTTAATTTCTGTTCCGGCAAGAATGACACATGCCTCTATTCCGAGAGAACGCCGGCTTGAACTCGGTATTACGGATGGCTTAATCAGAATTTCTGTAGGAATTGAAGATGCAGAAGATTTGCTGGAAGATATTGAGCAAGCGCTTAAAAATATATAACAAATGGATACAATTACTTTCTCTGTAAGCCGCCAGATTATATTATAATAGTCGTATACTACGAATCTGGCAGGTGATTCATTTGAATAAAAATAGAATGAAATCTTTAAAAGAAGATTACAAGCATTTTGCTTTTACGTTGCTTGCAGTCAGCACTTTTTTATATATAGGCGCAGTTCTCCCCGATCAAGGCTTAACGTTAGGCCAAAAATCGATGATGCTTTTAGCGGATTGCGTATTTTTAGCCGGTGCCTTCTTTTGCGTAGATCGTTCATTGATTTACAAGAAGCGTTTGGAAGAAGCCGACGAATAAAAAAACAGCCATCTACTCAGCGATGGCTGTTTTTTGTTATTTTTCTTGCAGTTCATTTCCCATGCCTTTTAAAAACTGAAGGCCAAAGCCGACCGCTCTGTTGATATCAGGATCGTTCATTGCTTTTAGAAGGTCGAGAATCCCGACTTTCCTGTCTTCTTTTAAAGAGCTTTGCGCCTGTTCGGTTCCTGCCATTACGCTTTCTAAAAGCTTTCCTGTAAACTCAGGATCGGCTTTTGTCAATGCGCCTCCGGCGGCCATCATCGTGTTGATGAGGTTGGTGACAGGCTCACGCGAGACTTGGCCAAGCGCAATCTTGGCGATGTCTTCCTTCGCCCTCAGCATACTTGTTGCCGCATCAAAGATTCCAAGTTCATTCAGTTCACTCATTAACGTCATCGTTTTCGAGACAGCATCCTCATTTTCTGCCAGCAGCCCTTTCAGCTCCTCAATTTTTTCAAGCTTGATTTGCTCCGCTGTTTTTGTTTCTTTTTTGATCGTTGTAATCGGAGTAGCCATTTTTTGTCCCCCTTTCGTTTAATCAGTTAGATGAACATAGCCCGGACGATTCCATTTTCTTTCTGCCTCGACGCCGTTTTGCGGGTTCCGTTTCTTGTTACGCGGATTTGTTTTAGGAAGCGGTGTGCTTTCGCAGCCTCCCAGCACTTCCATGCGTACCTTCGTCTGTTTATAAGCAGGCGTGTTCGTGCGTTTATCAGCCGCAGGCCCTGTCAGGAAGTTAATCGCTGACTCCTTGTCTGTTGAGTTCATTGGCAAATAAAGTTCATTTTTCCGTACGCGGTCTGTAATCAGCGCGTTTAATTTGACTGCTCCGAACGGAGAAACGAGCCGTACAAGCGAGCCATCACAAACACCTCTCTCTTGTGCAAGCTCAGGCGAAATTTCAACGAATACATTCGGCACTTTTGCTTGAATGCCTTTCGATTTATTTGTCATGTTTCCTTCGTGGAAATGCTCAAGCATACGTCCGTTATTAATGTGAAGATCATATTCTTCCGGAAAAGCGGCAGGTTCAGTCCAATCAGAAAGGGCAAAGCGGGCTTTTTTGTCAGGGAAATTAAATCCGTCTTCATACAGAAGCGGTGTGCTTTCACCTGAGAAGCTGCCCCATAGGAAACTGTTCCAGCCTTCAAGCACCTCATAGCTTGCTTTGCCAAACAGAGGGGAAAGGCTCGCCATTTCTGAGAAAATGTCACTAGGATGGCTGTAATTCCAGCCGGCTCCTAAGCGGTTTGCCACCTCTTGAATAATCCACCAGTCCGGTTTCGCGTCACCAAACGTCGGAAGCGCCTGATATAAACGCTGAACGCGTCGTTCTGTATTGGTAAATGTGCCGTCTTTCTCAAGTGAAGGAGTGGCCGGCAAGACGACATCGGCATATTGAGCTGTTCTTGACAGGAAGATATCCTGAACCACGAAGAAATCAAGGCTTGATAAAATATCATGTACGTGGTTCGCGTTTGAATCGACAAGTGCCATATCCTCGCCAACAAGATACATAGCTTTCATTTTTCCTTCTTCAATGGAATGAAGCATTTGAATATTATCTAAACCAGGCTTTCCGTCAATCGTGACACCATAAGCCTCTTCAAATTTAGCACGGGCATTGTCATCTGTAATATGCTGATATCCCGGCAGCCAGCCAGGTAGTGTTCCCATATCGCAAGCGCCTTGAACGTTATTGTGTCCGCGCAGAGGATAAGCGCCGGCACCTGGACGGCGATAGTTGCCCGTAGCGAGAAGCAGGTTTGAAATTGCTGCTGACGTATCAGAACCGCCTGTATTTTGTGTGACACCCATTCCCCAAAGGACACAAGTGCCGTCAGCGTCACGAATCAGTTCGGCAATTCGAATGATGTTTTCTTTTGAAAGGCCTGTGATGCGTTCCGCGTAATCAAGCGTATAGGTTTGAAGTGTTTCTTTATAATCTTCAAAGAAATTTACGTTCTCATCAATAAATGCCTGATCGTGCCAGCCTTGGTCGATCATATATTTTGTAACAGCCATCAGCCAAACTTGGTCTGTACCTTGTTTAGGGCTGATGAACAGGTCAGACCGCTCCGCCATTTCATTTTTGCGCAGGTCGGCCACGATCAGTTTTTGGCCATGGAGCTTGTGCGCCCGTTTGACACGTGTTGCAAGCACAGGGTGTCCTTCCGCTGGATTGGCGCCGACAATGATGACAAGACCGGCTTTGGCAATATCTTTAATCGTGCCGGCGTCACCGCCCATCCCGACAGTGCGGAACAATCCGTCTGTAGCAGGAGACTGGCAGTAGCGTGAGCAGTTATCGACGTTGTTTGTTTCAAATACCTGACGCGCTAATTTTTGAATGACATAGTTTTCTTCATTTGTAATTTTAGAAGAAGAAATAAATCCAACAGAACCTTTGCCGTACTGTTCTTTAATCGATCCTAATCTGCTTGCGACAAGATCGAGGGCTTCTTCCCAAGAAGATTCAACAAAAGCCCCGTTTTTACGGATTAAAGGCTTTGTGATCCGCTCTTCAGAATTGACGAAGTCCCAGCCGAATTTTCCTTTGACACATGTAGAAATCGCGTTAACCGGAGCATCGGAAACAGGCTGGATCTTTAAAATATCCCGTCCTTTTGTCCATACTTCAAAAGAACATCCGACACCGCAGAACGTACACACAGTTTTTGTTTTTTTCGTTCTCGTGTCACGCATAGCCGCTTCGACTTCAGAAATGGCAAAAATGCTGCCGTAATCGGGTTCAACGTTTTTTACGAGATCAATCATCGGTTCCATGACATCCTCTTTGATGCCTGTCATAAAGCCAGCCTGCCCGAGCATTGATTTTTCCATCAGCGCATTACATGGGCATACGGTGACACACTGGCCGCAGCTGACACAAGAAGATTCATTGATCGAAACTCCCTCATCCCAAATCACGCGAGGACGTTCGCGTTCCCAGTCGATTGAGAGGGTTTCATTTACCTGAAGGTTTTGACATACCTCAACGCATTGGCCGCAGGCGATACATTGGTTTGGATCATAGCGGTAAAACGGATGAGACATATCAACCGCGCAAGACGGATCTTCTTTTGGCGTGTATGGGTATTTTTGATGCTCGATCCCCATCATTTCCGCTGTGTTATGCAGCGTACAGTTCCCATTGTTGTTATCGCAAACCGTACAATACAGCAAATGATTTTCAAGAAGGCGGTCCATCGCTTCGGTTTGCGCCTCTTTCACCCGATTTCCGGAAAGGTCAATTGACATTCCATTTTCCGCGACAGTAGAACATGAACGAACCAGCTTGCCGTTTGCCTCTACAATGCAAGTATCACAAGTTTGAAGCGGGTCAACCTCTGGAACGTGGCAAATCTGCGGGTACTCAATCCCGTTTTCATTTAAAATATCTAAAATTGTGGCCCCTGCTCGTGCTTGAATTTCTGTTCCGTCTACACGGACACTGATCGACGTAACGTCCATCATATTCATATTCCCCTCCATCTTTCTTTCAAGAAGTCAAAAAAAGCCATGTATAGATACACCTGTCCTTAATGCTAAGAAGGTGTAAACACACATGGCGGAATAGTTCACTAGCAAGTCTTACTAACAGACCAATCCTTGATTTTTATAAAACGATAGACTTATAACAAAATCCTATTACAAATCCATCAACACTGCTTTTATTATAAAGTGATATTTATTATAATACAATATAGCAGGAAAATTTTAACCAAGTGAAATGTCCTGAGGGGAACCGGGGAAAGCCTTACGAGGCCATATCGGAAGGGGTAATCAGCATGTCTAAAAAAATTCATGAGTTCAATGATATCATTCGAAAACTTCGTAAAGAATTGTTCGGCAAAGGGCCTGAACGAATTCATACTGTATTTGTAGAAAACATGGCAGTCTCAACACTATACGGAAATCTGAGTGCAAGCGAGCAGTTTATCGCCCGGACACCTGAAGGAAGAGAAATGGTACATGCGGCCCGGACAAGCCTGATTCAAGACCTTTATTCCAAACAAACGCCGGAGGGAATGGAAGAGTTGATTGGGGCTAAGCTAGTCCATTTGTTTTCTGATATAAAAATTGAGGAAAATATCGCTGTATCTGTGTTTGTCTTTGACCAAAAAATAGATGATCAAAAAGAAGCCCTGCAAAGCTAGCACATTTGTCATTGACACAAATTTGTCACATTTGATATGATGTGGCTACAGTTATAGAAGGCAAAAGCAATGGAATGTATGCACGAACTGTATATATTCTCTTTCAATATCTTAAATTCTGCTTGATATTGTTGTATAGGTATGCATACAAGTTAGGCAGCATTCAAACGCCTGGTTGACACAGGTTATTTGAGTGCTGCCTTTTTTTATTGCCTTTCTGCCATAACTGTGAGAAAAGAAGAAATAATGGAGGGTTTTAGTATGGCTTTTCGAAAACCGGATGAAATAGCGGATGCAGCAATTGAAGCAGGGATGAAAAAAGTAAAGCTTCCGCTGCCGTCTCTGCTTGTATTGGGGTTTTTAGGCGGCGCATTTATCGCGCTCGGGTACTTGCTTGATATCAGGGTAATCGGCGACCTGCCGAAAGAATGGGGAAGCCTTTCCAGCCTTATCGGGGCTGCCGTATTTCCTGTCGGTCTGATCCTTGTGGTGCTCGCTGGCGCTGAGTTGATCACAGGAAATATGATGTCCGTTGCGATGGCCTTATTTTCGAGAAAAATATCAGTAAAAGAATTGGCGGTTAACTGGGGAATCGTCACGATTATGAACCTAATCGGCGCATTGTTTGTTGCCTACTTTTTCGGGCATTTGGTTGGGTTGACTGAAACAGGCCCTTATTTAGAAAAAACGATCGCCGTTGCGCAAGGAAAGCTTGATATGAGCTTCGGCAAGGTTCTCATTTCCGGCATCGGCTGTAACTGGCTTGTATGTCTTGCAGTGTGGCTTTCTTTCGGAGCACAAGACGGAGCAGGAAAAATCCTTGGCATTTGGTTCCCCATTATGGCTTTTGTTGCAATCGGATTTCAGCACGTTGTCGCCAACATGTTTGTGATTCCCGCTGCCATTTTTGCTGGCTCGTTCACGTGGGGGCAGTTTATCGGAAACATCATTCCGGCTTTTATCGGCAATGTCATCGGCGGAGCCGTGTTTGTCGGTCTCATTTATTTTATTGGATATCATAAGAAAGACCGCTCCAGAAAAGAAATGAAGCAGGTATCATGAATAAAGGGTAAATCCACTCGATGAAACGTACAAATTCAGTCCATTTTTAGAAAAAGATGTTTACAAAATGGAATTTGGTGGATATACTTACAAAGGAAGAAAAAAGCAAAGGAGGCTGAACAAAATGACAATGAGACAACGACGTCAACCTGTACGTGATACACAAGAAAAAATTCATGGTTCATTCAGCCTGTGGAAGAGTTCGTGTCCTTCCTTAACCGATGCTTATCGCACGCATTAAATTCGGAATAGACGGACATACGCAACTCCCCGCAGGCAGTAGAGGCATTGGTTTGGTGTCTTCTTTTGTCTGCGGTTTTTATTTGCCCGCGGCAGAAGAAATGATGCCGCGGGTTATTTCGCTTGAAGCGGACTTTGAAAGGGGGTGAGCGATATGACGATTAACCTATTCTTTTTAACGTTAACGATTAACAAACGTTTTAAAAACCCGGAAGAATTCGAACGAGAACAGCAGATTGAGCAGATTTATGATGAAATGAAAGAGTCTCAGTTAAAGCATCTTTATTTAACAAACTGGCGCTAAAAAGCAATGAAAAAACTGAAGGGGGAGATGACATATGCTTAGAATGGAATTATTGATGCATTATACGATGGAGAAGGACCAAGTTTAGCGAAACAGCTGTCAAGAAAATGTCTGCCTGCATATGATAAATCAACGTTACGGTAAGGCAGGTGATGGCATGATGAACGATTATCAGAAAAGGCTGCCGTCGATTGGCCATGGTTATGCGTCCATGCCGCATTCCTTCAAACATGGTTATGGAAATCCATTCCGTCAGCAGAGGCTGATGGCCATGCAGCAGCAAAGGTTGTATGTATTCCCTTATCATTGGCACTAGAAAGAGGGCAGAAAACATTTTGTTTTCTGCTTTTTTTGCGGAAAAAAATGAAAAAGTTCAGTTCTATTGAAACATTTTTAAACACATTGCCGTCTAGTTGATATCTTCATTCCCATTTGGAAATGAAGATGATGTTTATTTTTCGAATATAATAAATAAACATAGGAAACCAAAAGCAGGTGTTTAAAATGCTAGAAAATAGACTATATAAACAATTGAACCTTTTAAAATTATTTTCTCGGAAATATAAGCAAACCAAAACAATTGAGCATATGATGATTGACTCTATAGACATACAAGAAAATGACAGAATTTTAGAAATTGGAATCGGAAATGCCACTGTTTTTAAGAACATAACCGAGAAACTAGAAAAGGGAAGCTTAAAAAGCATTGACCCTTCAAAGCGAAAGGTAAGGCAAATATCACGCGCAAATCGAAAGAACATGGGGAAAGGGGAGATTTTTCATGGCTATCCCGAGAACATTCCCTTTGATGACCGTACCTTTAATAAAGTGTTTTCCTTACATACGGTTCAGAGCTGCACTGATATTAGGCTTGCATTAAGGGAAATTTACCGTGTGCTTCAAATTGACGGCCAATTTTACATCAATATTGATACAAATACCGGTGAGAAAGAGAACATGTATATTCAACTGCTGGAAGACCAGCATTTCAGGGATCTTTCTATCATCAGGCGTGATTCCTGTCTTTGCATTGTGGCTGTTAAATAGAATCATTTCTCGGGAAATATATCCAGAGCCTTTATTTTGGGGTTTGGGTATATTTTCTTAATTTTTTATTTTTTGCATATACTTTATATTAAAAAAAGTTTTTTTCATATAAACTGATATCATAAGAAAGGGTAAAGTGGTGATATCAGACAGGTCGGATATTCATTATGAACAAAAGGAATGAATATTCATTCCGAAACGAATCGGAGGTACTAACATTCCATGTTATCCGCATCCAGCAGTAAATACGACATGATTATGAAAGCGTCGGTTTCACTATTTACAGAGAGGGGATTTGACGCTACCACGATCCCAATGATAGCTGAACGAGCCCATGTGGGGACAGGAACGATCTACCGCTATTTTAACAGCAAAGAAACACTCGTCAACGTATTGTTTCAAGAAAGCATTCAGCGCTTTATGGAAAAGCTGAAACAAGACTTTTCGGAATTGCCTGTCAGAGAAGGCTTTCACCACGTATTTTGCTGTCTCGTTCAATTTACGAAAGAGAGTGATTATGCGCTGTTTTTTCTTGATACGAAGAAAGATGCTCACTACTTAAATGCGACAAGCAGAACCATGATAGAAAATCTGACTCAAATGCTTGATGACTATTTTAATAAGGGAAAAGCGGAAGGTGTAATTCGCAGCCTGCCCTCAAACGTGTTAATTGCGATTGTGTTAGGGGCGTTTCTCAAGATATATCAGCTCGTCCAAACGGGTGATGTAGAGATGGACATGGATTTAAGGACTGAATTGGAACAATGCTGCTGGGACGCCATTAAGCTTCATTCATTTACTTCACAAAAATAATAGGAAAGGAAGATGTTGATGAAACAGGCAAGCACAATACCTCAGCCAAAAACATACGGACCTTTAAAAAACCTTCCGCATCTGGAAAAAGAGCAGCTTTCTCAATCATTATGGAAGATAGCAGATGAATTGGGGCCGATTTTCCGTTTCGATTTTCCGGGGGTATCCAGTGTTTTTGTATCCGGCCACAGTCTTGTGGCTGAAGTGTGTGATGAAAGCCGTTTTGATAAAAATCTTGGCAAAGGCTTGCTAAAGGTGCGCGAGTTTGGCGGAGACGGGTTATTTACAAGCTGGACGCATGAGCCGAATTGGCAAAAAGCCCACCGCATTCTGCTGCCGAGTTTCAGTCAAAAAGCGATGAAAAGCTATCATTCTATGATGCTGGATATCGCAACCCAGCTGATTCAAAAATGGAGCCGGCTTAATCCTAATGAAGAAATTGATGTAGCGGACGACATGACCCGTCTGACGCTTGATACGATTGGGTTATGCGGGTTTAACTACCGTTTCAACAGCTTTTACCGTGATTCACAGCATCCGTTTATCACCAGTATGCTCCGTGCCTTAAAAGAGGCGATGAATCAATCGAAAAGACTGGGTTTGCAAGATAAGGTAATGATGAAAACAAAGCTGCAGTTCCAAAAGGATATTGAAGTCATGAACGCTCTTGTCGACAGAATGATAGCGGAGCGAAAAGCGAACCCGGATGAAAACATTAAGGATCTTTTATCACTCATGCTTTATGCCAAAGATCCTGTAACAGGTGAAACGCTGGATGATGAAAACATTAGATACCAGATCATAACGTTTTTGATTGCAGGACATGAAACCACAAGCGGTTTGCTTTCCTTTGCGATCTACTGTCTGCTTACACATCCGGAAAAACTGGAAAAAGCGCAAGAGGAAGCAGATCGCGTGTTAACGGATGACACGCCGGAATATAGACAAATCCAGCAGCTGAAATACATTCGGATGGTTTTAAATGAAACGCTAAGACTGTTCCCAACAGCTCCGGCCTTTTCTCTCTACGCTAAGGAAGATACTGTTTTAGGCGGGGAATATCCGATCAGTAAAGGGCAGCCTGTCACTATTTTGATTCCGAAACTGCACAGGGATCAAAACGCTTGGGGAGAGGATGCGGAAGATTTTCGTCCGGAACGGTTTGAAGACCCTTCGCGCATTCCTCACCATGCGTATAAGCCGTTTGGAAACGGACAGCGCGCTTGTATCGGCATGCAGTTTGCTCTCCAGGAAGCGACGATGGTTCTAGGTCTTGTATTAAAGCATTTTGATTTGATGAACCATACTGGATACGAACTGAAAATCAAAGAGGCATTAACGATCAAGCCGGATGAATTTAAAATTACTGTGAAACCGCGGAAAACAGCAGCAATCAACGTACAGAGAAAAGAACAGGCTGACATCAAAACAGAAACGAAGCCAAAAGAAACAAAACCTAAACACGGCACACAGTTACTTGTTCTTTACGGTTCTAATCTTGGAACAGCGGAAGGAATAGCCGGTGAACTGTCCGCTTACGGCCGCCAGCTGGGCTTTACAGCCGAAACCGCTCCGCTTGACGATTATATTGGCAAGCTTCCTGACCAAGGTGCCGTGGTCATCGTTACGGCTTCTTATAATGGGACGCCGCCTGATAATGCTGCCGGCTTTGTGGAGTGGCTGGAGGAGCTTGAGGAGGGCCGATTGAAAGGTGTTTCCTATGCGGTATTCGGCTGCGGAAACCGGAGCTGGGTCAGCACGTATCAGCGAATTCCCCGACTCATAGATGACATGATGAAAGCAAAGGGGGCAACGCGTTTAATAGCGATTGGGGAAGGCGATGCCGCCGATGATTTTGAAAGCCATCGCGAGTCTTGGGAAAACCGTTTCTGGAAGGAAACGATGGACGCATTTGATATAAACGAAATATCTCAGAAAGAAGACAGGCCTTCATTATCCATTACTTTTCTCAGTGAAGCGACAGAAACGCCGCTTGCTAAGGCATATGGCGCGTTTGAAGGGATTGTGTTAGAGAATCGGGAGCTCCAGACAGCAGATAGTCCGCGTTCTACCCGCCATATTGAATTGCAAATTCCTGATGCCAAAACCTATCAAGAAGGCGATCATATTGGAATATTGCCGAAAAACAGCCGGGAGCTTGTTCAGCGGGTTCTCAGCCGATTCGGTTTGGAAGCCAATCATGTCATAAAAATGAGCGGAAGCCCCCATATGGTTCATCTTCCGATGGATCGGCCGATTAAAGTGGCGGATGTATTGGCGTCCTATGTGGAGCTGCAGGACCCGGCTTCAAGACTTCAGCTTCGGGAGCTGGCTTCTTATACAGTCTGTCCGCCGCACAAAAAAGAACTGGAACAGCTCGTTTCAGATGGTGGCATTTACAAAGAGCAGGTACTGGCAAAACGTCTCACCATGCTTGATCTTTTAGAGGATTACCCTGCTTGCGAAATGCCGTTTGAGCGGTTTTTAGAACTTTTGCCATCATTAAAACCGAGATATTATTCCATTTCAAGCTCACCGAAGGTCCAGGCCAATATCGTGAGCATGACAGTAGGCGTTGTTAAAGCCTCAGCTTGGAGCGGGCGTGGTGAATACCAGGGCGTTGCTTCTAATTATTTAGCAGAGCTGAATACAGGTGATGCAGCAGCCTGTTTCATCCGAACGCCTCAATCCGGATTCCAAATGCCAGATGACCCTGAAACGCCTATGATTATGGTTGGACCGGGTACAGGAATTGCACCATTCAGGGGCTTTATTCAGGCAAGATCTGTTTTGAAGAAGGAAGGAAACACGCTTGGTGAAGCTCTTTTGTATTTCGGCTGCCGGCGCCCCGATCATGACGATCTATACAGAGAAGAGCTGGATCAAGCGGAACAGGATGGTATTGTCACCATCCGCCGATGCTACTCACGCGTCGAAAACGAACCAAAAGATTATGTCCAGCACTTGCTCAAACAAGATACGCAGAAATTGATATCACTCATTGAAAAAGGGGCACACATATACGTATGCGGTGATGGATCGCAAATGGCTCCTGATGTAGAGAATACGCTGCGTCTGGCGTATGAAGCTGAAAAAGGAGCGAGCCGGGAAGAATCAGCTGAATGGCTGCAGAAGCTGCAAAACCAAAAACGATATGGTAAAGACGTTTGGACAGGAATGTAAAAAATAAAATCCCGCCATCAGATTGGCGGGATAATTTTGCATGTGAGAAAACCGGCACGATAATGAAATCTACTGAAAAGGATGTTATAGGGAGTATCGCGCCGGCCTTATTGTTCATATCGTCAAACAGGGGCAAAAGTTTAGTTCTTTTGTCTTATTTTTAAAAATAAATAGTCTGAAAGTCTTGTTTTTTGGTTTGCGCATTAGTTTTATGGCATTTTGCTCTCGCTTATGCCTTAAGATGAACCATCTGTTGAAGATCGATGTTTAAATTGGCGTTCCACATGTTTCCGGTAATGAAAGTCATGAATCAACCGAATCGTCGGCCTGATTAACAGCAGCAAGCTCCCAATCGCAAACAGCCATATCCCTGCCGACTTGAACTGCTCATAAAAAAAGAAAAAACTTCCGACAAGAAACAAGGCACCAATGATAAAATCATTTACTGTATAAAGAATCTTATATCGTTTTTTGAAAAATTGCTCGTATCGTTTCAGTTCTTTTTTGATATCATTTTCTTCTTTAGGTGCCATTATTCTCCCTCCATTCTATTTTGGCTTACCCTCACGTAAACGACATGTAAACATAAGAATTGCCTTGGGAAATGGAGTGTCAGAGAATGATCAGCAACGTTTTTAAATAGGACTTCTTTTTTTTACAAAAACGGTTCCATTGCTTCAACAATAAGACCTGTCAAAGCTTTAGCCCCTTGTGGAACCAAGTGTACGCCATCAGGTGTAAAGTATTCTGGATGCTGAAGAGCTTCTGTATGCCAGTCAACTAACGTAACATTTTTGTGTGCACTTGCCTGGTGTTTCAAAGATTCATTTACCTTGCTTTCCCATTGGCGAGGGACCCGGGTATTGACAAGGTAGATATGAGCCTTTGAGAAAGATTGAAGCAATTGTTCAATTTGGCTGTTGGTAAAGTAACCATTGGTTCCCAGCTCAATGATGACAGCTTTGTTCGGCTGATTAAAAGACTTGTACTCCCTTGCGAGCTCCAAAGCTTGAGACATTTGTCTCCCCACCTTTCCATCAATCATAACATGTGAAAGTGATTGACGAAGGTGTGAGGCAATATCAAGCATGACGGAATCTCCTATAGCTAATACTTCTTTATCAGCGTCTGCGGGTTCTTTCTCCTGCTGGGATTGCGTGTCTTTATTTTTGCTAGTCTCGTGCCCATTATTTTTGTTTTCCTTTTGATCTTGATCGGAGTCTGTTGTCTTTTGTTCGGTATCGTTTTCCTTGTCTTTATTGACTGCAGCATTTTTTCTGTCCTCAGGAGCCTGGTTGTTGGTATCAGCGTTTGTTTCTTGTGAGCTATACGTCCATTTGGTGGGGTGCATTTGCTCTCCGGCCAGTCCAGACAGCCCTCCCGCAAAAATAAGTACAGCGAGAATGAGGAAACCAATTGACATTTTACTGAGGACAGTTGTCGTTTTCCATTCCCTGATTCTATGTTTAAAAACACGGCGGAAAAAGGATCTACATCCTTGTGTCCGTATCGGCTTCTCAATAAAATGATAGGAGAGCTCGGCAAGTATAAGTGTAACAATTAACTTTAGCACGATATGCCAAAAAACAAAGTTTCCGATTTCTTGAACTGGCGTGCTTAACACAATAACAGGGTAGTGCCAAAGATAAATACCGTAAGACCTTGTTCCAAGCCAACGGAGCGGCCTCCATGAAAGCAGATTGCCTAAAAAGCTGCTTGGGTGGCAAACACATCCAATAAGGATTGCGGCGACCATGCTAATCAAAAGCATTCCGCCTCTGTAAAGAAAAGGCTCGTATTCATCTGTGAAATAGACACACAACACTAAAATACAAAATGCCGAAAGTTCAGTGGCGTGCAAAGTGTACTTCAGTTTGCTTGGAAGCCTGTTGGAAGACAGCCTTTTCATAGGCCAAACCAAAGCCAATGCACATCCGATGAGAAGTTCAAACGAACGAGTATCTGTACCGTAATACACGCGGCTCGGGTCTGCGCCGGGTTCATACAATATGCTCATCATCACGGCTGAACAAAGCGCAAGCAATGATACCACCGCCGCCAATTTGGCGCGGCTTTTCAATATGTACATCCCAACAACCAAGAACATCGGCCATATCATATAAAATTGTTCTTCAATCGCCAGCGACCAAAGGTTTTTTAAAGGAGATGGGGAACCGAAACTATCAAAATATGATAGTTTGTGAAAAATAAACCACCAATTACTTATATAAAAGAGAGAAGAAATGGCATCTCCGCGTACAGTATGCAATAGTTCCCTATCAAACAGTACAACCCAAATAACAGAAGAAAAGATCATAAGGTAAGCCGCTGGCAGAAGCCGCCGAATTCGGCGCAACCAAAAATCCCGAAAATAAAGGCTGATATCATTTCCATGTGTCGGCAATAGAATAGATGTAATTAAATAGCCGGATAAAACAAAAAAGATATCAACTCCAATGAAGCCTCCGTTTGCCCAATTGAAGTTTAGGTGATAAGCGATAACTGACAGGACGGCAAAAGCCCGAAGGCCATCGAGCCCAGGGATGTATCGGTGATGTTGTGTCTTGTGATACATGGGTATTCCTCCAATAATGTGCAGATATTCTTGTTGTTTTTGATAGCTAGGTTACGATCTCACTAAGAGAAGAGGGAAAACATCCATCATAATATTTGGATGTTTTTTTATATTATCGAACATAATGATCCCCCACGAGCAAGCTTGATATAACGCTGGTTGGAATTTCAAACTCGGTAACGCCCATATAGCCGGGAGCGACTTCATATTCACCAAATGAGATCACAAGTTTATGGTCTTCATTAATATAAAACGTTTGATCAGGAAGAATTGTTTTGAACGGTTCTGCATCATCGTCAGTGAGCCAATATATTTTATTTGGATCCTTCTTCATTTGCTGTTTCATTTGTTCTTTAATGTTTTGGCTGATGACGTTGATATAGCGTTCATCTTTGAATAAGCTTTTTAAAGTCAGTAAGATATCGTTCTTTTTGTCAATTGTGATATAACGGCTTTGGGTGTAAGATGATGCTTGTGTTTTTTCAATATTTCGCCGGATAGAGAGTAAATCTGGCGTGTCTGTCACAGTCTCGTAATCACTATAAATGCTGAGATGCCCTTTTTTGTTTTTGGATGTGGACTGTATAAATTCCTTGTACAGCTGCTTGCTTTCTTTCAAGTATTTCTGGTTAATGCTGTTTTCAAGCTCTTTATTAGAAAGTCCGGACAGAGCAGGCGTTTTGACATCGATGCTTGATTGATCTTTCTCTTCTTTGATCTCAATAAAAGTGATGGCTTTGACAATCTTGCCGATGACAGGAATTCTCGACATCGCTTGAGCTGCGTCAGGGTTGATGTTGACAAGTGCAGTGAATAAAATAGCCGCCGCGACAGCTGCCGATGTCGGCCACATGACGATTCTTTTCTTTTTTGGTTCTTGCTGAAGGGCTTTTTCAACAATGATATCAAGTTCATTAGGAATCTGAACATTTTTATATTCTTCTCTTAATTGCTGCAATCTCTTATCCATTAAGAAAGATCCTCCTTCGTCAACTGAATGCGCATCAGCTTCAATGCTCTGTAGAGGCGCGTTTTGATGGTATTCGTGTTTTCTCCTGTAATTTCCGCAATTTCTTCTAATTTGAGGTCTTCAAAAAAACGCAAAATAATAATGGTTTTATAGCGGTACGGCAATTCGTCAAGCGCTTCATGGAGATCAGTGTCCTTGTAATGGTCTTCCTTTCCTTTGCTTAAAAATTCTATCGTTTCGTCATCCATCACTTTTAACTTTTTTTGTTTGCGCAAAAAATCAATAGCTGTCCGTACTAAAATTTTATAAAACCAGCTTTTTATCGTCTCAGGGTTTCTAACCTTTTCAACTGAGCTCAGCGCTTTTTTTATAGATTCCTGAACAATATCTAATGCGTCATCTTGATTTTTCACATAACTGAAAGCTAACCTGTAGAAATCTTGCTTATGATCAGTTATGCATGTGACAAGCAACGCTTTTGTTGTTTGTTTTTTCTTCATTGCAATAAAGGGCTCCTTTTTGAATATACGTATATAATAGGCTGTTACCTAGGATAGACGAGGAAGGCTGAAAAATAGTTTGCGCAGAATCGCATTTTTTAAAAGAAATGATCAGAGGGGGAGGAGCCTAAAAACTTTGTAGAAAGGAAAGGAATGCATAAAAAAACATGACTTGTATCAACAAGCCATGTTTTTTGTACTATTGCTCTATTCCAAATAATGTTTTTTGAAATCAGAGTGGATTGAAAATTTGCGGCGCAGCTGGATGAGATTTTTCCCAAAGCTTTCTTCTAAAAGCCCTCTATGCTTTTTCAGGATTTCCATGAGGTACAGATCATGAATGATGACTTCAGTAATAGGCATGACTAAACCTACATGCATCGTCCATGCAGCACGGCTGTCGTTGCCAAGAGAGACGATACCTGCTACAACTTCTGAATCATCTCCGCTATAGACAAGCCACCGCCCGTCATACTCTTCTGTAATTTCACTGCTCATATCATGAAGGTAAACAGCAGCAAAATCAGATGTGATGTCTCCGTACGCAATAATGGTGACAATGACACCTTGATTTGCCGCTTGTCTTAGCTCTGATTCTATTTCTTCAAAATCCTCTTCCCATATTTCCAAGAGAATTCTTTTTTTGGCGGATAAGATACAAGCCTTCACTTTTTCAAGAATTTCATTGCGTCCGGTGATATTCCAGATATTTTCCCGGTCATTTGCGGTCTGCTCGAATTTTTCAAAGTATTTCTCAGCCTGATCAAAATGCTCTTCCGCTTTGAGCCGGCGGTTTTTAATCAGTTCTTTAGCGGGGACAGGCACATACTGAGGTGTATTTCCATGACTTACAAAGACATCTCCTCTTAAGACAAGACTTTCCAAGACTTCATAAATTTTAGAACGGGGCACTCCGGAATTTTTGGCGACGGCATAGCCTGTTAAAGGCGATTCTTGCAATAAAGCAAGATATGCTTTTGATTCATATTCGGTAAAATTAAGGTTTTTTAAAATGTCTAACATATTTTCCTTCATACATCCTCCAATATAAAGAGCAGTCGCTGCCCTTGTAATCGCTATTTTAACAAACCATATTGATTTATTCCAAACGCATTGATACAATTTTATAAGTAGTTACTATCGT
Organism: Bacillus sp. SW14; assembly: GCF_047608225.1. Taxonomy (NCBI): domain Bacteria; kingdom Bacillati; phylum Bacillota; class Bacilli; order Caryophanales; family Bacillaceae; genus Bacillus; species Bacillus sp. SW14. The sequence continues at coordinate 1,552,544 of NZ_JBLKRW010000001.1, forward strand.
AGTCACTATATATTGCGGAGATTTTTTAAAGGGGGAGAAGAAATGCACAGCATACTCACATACATACCGATTGCTGCCATGATGGTTATCATACCGGGAGCAGATACGATGCTTGTGATGAAAAATACCCTTAGATATGGCGCAAAGGCTGGCCGTTATAACATCCTTGGATTGGCAACAGGACTTTCCTTTTGGACGGTTATCGCCATTTTAGGTTTATCAGTGGTTATTGCAAAGTCGGTATTTCTTTTCACAACGATCAAATATTTGGGAGCAGCATACTTAATTTATTTAGGAATCAAGAGTTTTTTTGCCAAAAGCATGTTTTCTTTTGATGAAACGCAATCTCAAGCAAGCAAGGAAAATTCTCCGAAACGTTATTATAAAACTTCCTTTATGCAAGGATCACTTAGTAATATTCTCAATCCTAAAACTGTTTTGGTTTATGTTACAATCATGCCCCAATTTATCAATCTAAAGGGAAATATAAACCAGCAGCTCATCATTTTAGCTTCAATCCTAACCTTATTAGCGGTTTTGTGGTTCCTCTTTCTCGTTTATATGATTGATTTCGCAAAGAAATGGTTGAAAAACTCGAAGTTCCAGAAAGCGTTTCAAAAAATAACCGGTATTATATTAGTGGGTTTCGGCATCAAAACTGGTGTGAATTGAAATTAGCTTACATGAATTGGAGATCAGTCAAGCAGTTGTTTTGCCTTTCGAATCCTCTTTTAGTCCGGCAATATCATTTTTAATACAAAAAAACAAGGGAGTGTGTATCCCTTGTCTTTTTGTTATTTTATCTTATGTCCCCTGGTGGTCTGTACCTTATACATGATAATCAATAAAACAAACCAGGCCGGAGTGACAAATAAAGCAACACGTGTATCATTCGCCAGTGCCAATACGATAAGAATGAACGCGAGAAATGCGAGTGTTAAATAGTTGGATAATGGGTAAAACGGCATTTTAAATTTGTTTGCTTTCGCTTCATCCTGCCTTGATTTTCGATATTTCAAATGGCAAATCACCGTAATGCCCCAAATGAAAATAAAACATATGGTAGAAACACTTGTAATCAATGTAAAGACTTGCTCGGGCATTATATAATTCAGGCTAACGCCAATCAGAATGGCGATGGTTGAAAAGAACAGCGCATTGCTTGGAACTTTAGAAGAAGTCAGTTTCTTTAATAATCCAGGGGCGTGATGATCCTTGGCGAGAGAATAGACCATGCGGCTTGTGCTGAATAAAGCGCTGTTGGCCGCTGATGCCGCTGATGTTAATACAACAAAATTGATCATACTGGCGGCGGCAACGATGCCTACAAGAGAAAAGACTTGAACAAATGGGCTTTCATTTGGGTTCAAAACGTTCCAAGGATAGATACACATAATGACAAAAAGTGCGCCGACATAAAAAAGTAAAATCCGAACTGGGATTTGATTGATGGCTTTAGGGATCACTTTTTGGGGATTTTCAGTTTCACCTGCAGTCAATCCAACAAGTTCAATTCCCACAAAAGCGAAGACAACCATTTGGAATGAAAGGATAAATCCATGCCATCCATTTGGAAACATGCCGCCGTGGCTCCAAAGATTCGTGAGGCTGGCTGTGCCGGAATCAGCGGAAAAACCTTTCGCTATCAAGAAAATACCAGTTGCGATAAGAGCCAAAATGGCGATAACTTTGATCAATGCAAACCAGAATTCTAATTCTCCGAACAGTTTAACGGTTGCAAGGTTCATGATCAGCAAGATGATAAGCGCAAGAAGACCCGGCAGCCATTGAGGCACCGCAGGAAGCCAATATTGCGTATAAATCCCGACTGCCGTTAAATCAGCCATCGCGAGAGAAATCCAGCAGAACCAATAGGTCCAGCCAGTAATAAACGCTGCCATGTCTCCTAGATAGTCCCTTACAAAATCAACGAAAGAGTGATATCCCGTATTTGATAAGAGCAGTTCTCCGAGCGAACGCATAATGAAAAAGCAAAATACACCGGTGATCATGTAAGCAAATAAAATAGATGGTCCCGCAAAGTGGATGGATTTTCCTGATCCTAAGAATAAACCTGTCCCGATTGCACCCCCAATCGCCATTAATTGTATATGCCTGTTTTTAAGGCCTCTAGACAATTTTTGTTGTTGTCCAAAATTGTCTTTGTTAGAATTGCCTCTCAATTTTATTTTCCTCCAATAATAAAAGATGAATAAAGTTTATCGGATATTATACCATCTAAAAGAATACAATGTTTACTTTTTAAATTTTAAAAATATAATTTTCATTTGCTTGTTCGTACAGGTGCTAAATGTCTCTCACTCTCTATTTTCACTTCCAGTTTTATTGAATAGTAGAAAAAAAGGTAAATGCTCAGTGAGGAAAAGAGATTTTGGTAAAACGTCCTACTGGCGTAACCGTCATTCGTGACCGAGTGAAAACAGTAACAAATATGTAATGGCAAATAAAAAGATGTTTTGCTAGGATAGATGATAACAGTATGCTTATGAGGGCCGCTCATTAATAAGGATACAGGCGAAATGAATGACATGAGGCAGGACATATAATGAACTTACATACAGCACAGTTATTGACAATCTTATCAGAATATCAGTTTTTTGATTGGGAGCATCAAAAGAATAATAAACATCGCATCCTGATTGGCCTCCCGGAGAATAAGCATGAAATAAAAGATTTTTATCAATCATTCGGTTTTGAATCAGTCGAGAATCCGTATTCAAACATAAAAATCTCAAAAAAACAGTGGGTGCATATGGAGGATCTATTTTTTCAATGGATATCTCCTTATCTATCAACTTTCGGACAAACAGTTGTTACGCCATTTCTAAGTAATGACTGGGAGGGTGAATGTCATCTGGATGATGAGTTTGCTGCTGCTTATGAAGCGTACAAGGCTTTTTTAATAGGTAGCGGATTGTATGATCATACGCCCGCTTTGATTGAGACCAGCAGGGGATATCAAATCGATCATATCGGAGATTTTTCAATTCTGGGCAAGATGGCTGCGAGAAATCATCAATATTTATTTTTTGCCGATGGAGATAAAGCTTTTATGTTTACAGATTCACTGACCTTCCAGATGTTTTGTAAAGATGAAGAAGTTTTGCATAATGAAAAGAGAAAGATCGAGCAGTTGCTGCATCCTGATTTTTTATCGTGAATCACTGCGGCGGACACACATAGAGTGTCCGCCATTTCTTTGTTTCAATTGGATGCATTTTAGGTGATTTGACCCAGTCTTTAAGATTCATTTTTTGTCATTCGTGATTTTGGCATCATTACATTCCTCAAGAATGATAAACTGTTTACTGATTATTACTTTGGAAGGAGTCCAGCCCTGGGGAACGCGAATCTAAAATACTAATATGAGATGTAAATGATTCAACATTCTAAACACATAAGCATAAAAGGCCGGCATGTCAATCTGCTATAGAGGCCTTTCTGGAAGTGTAGAATTAGATGTTTCCGCCATGAAGATTCGGAATATTCAGGGCTTATCTAATAAGGACAAAGGATGATAGACGTGAAAAGAATAGATAAAATATACCATCAGCTTATGCATAATTTTCATGATTCCAGTTTAGATCATCTTTTAGAAGTACAGGGGAGTTCAGCAAAGGAAATTGCTGAGCAGCTGAAAATGGAGCGGTCCAATGTCAGTTTTGAGTTGAACAATCTCGTCCGGTCCAAAAAGGTCATAAAAATAAAATCGTTTCCTGTGCGATACATCCCAGTCGAAATAGCGGAAAGGTTATGCAACAAGAAATGGGATACCGAGTTGATGGAAGTGAAAAGCCTGGAGCCGTTTTCCGGGAATTCCAAACAGAAACAACAACCTATTTCTACGAATCCTCTAGAGCTTATGATTGGGGCAAAAGGCAGTTTGAAGAAAGCCATTTCCCAGGCAAAAGCAGCTGTTTTTTATCCGCCGAACGGCCTGCATATGCTCCTCCTAGGGCCGACTGGTTCCGGTAAATCCCTTTTTGCGAACCGTATTTACCAGTTTGCCATTTACTCTGACATTTTGAAGGCCGGCTCACCATTTATTACATTTAACTGTGCAGATTACTACAACAATCCTCAATTATTGCTATCTCAATTATTCGGACACAAAAAAGGTTCATTTACAGGTGCCGGCGAGGATAAGGCTGGCTTAGTCGAACAGGCTGATGGGGGCATTCTTTTTATGGATGAAATCCACCGTCTCCCTCCTGAGGGGCAGGAAATGCTGTTTTATTTTATTGACAGCGGTTCTTATAACCGGCTTGGGGAATCGGAACATAAACGAACATCGAACGTATTGTTTATTTCCGCCACAACAGAAAATCCGAGTTCTGCTTTATTGAAAACATTTTTGCGAAGAATTCCAATGACCATACATATTCCTTCGCTTGAAGAACGATCGCTTAAAGAAAGAGTGGATCTGACGACGTTTTTATTAGGGAAAGAAGCAGAGCGAATTAAGAAAAATCTGAGTGTGCACATAGATGTCTATAATGCGCTTATTCATTCTGCGAAATTTGGAAATGTGGGACAGCTGAAATCAAATGTCCAGTTAGTTTGTGCACACGGGTTTTTGCACAACCTTGAAAAAAATGAGGTTATTGAACTGACTGTTCGGGATCTGCCGGATGAAATCAAGCAAGAATGGATGTCCAGCAGCAAAAACATGCAAAGAAGCAAAGCTATTTCTGAATATGTCAATATTACAACGATTATCTCTCCGATTGTAGAAGATGAAACAACAAAAATTGACGAAGACCTCTCATTTAACTTGTATCATTTGATCGAGGAAAAAGTGAAAACCCTTATGAAAGAAGGATTATCCAAAAAGGATATTAATCAGTACATCTTAACTGATATCCATTTGCATGTCAGAAGTTTTTTTCATCATCGGGCGTTTCAAAAGGACAGCCTGCTGACATTCGTTGAAGACGACGTGATTCAAATGACCAAACAGTTAAAAGAAATAGCTGAGCATGAGCTGGCTTGCACATTTGACCGTAAATTTATTTATTTCTTGAGTATGCATATTGACGCATTTTTAAAGCGCGGAAAACAAATTGATGTTTTAAATACACAGGAGACTGATGAAATCCGTGACACTCATGTGAAAGAATATCGGGTGGCGATGATATTTAAAGATCAAATTCAGAAATATTTTAAAGTGGCCATCCCGGAAATAGAAGTCATCTACTTAACAATGCTGATTCACTCCATCAAATCGTTAAAAGAGAACAAAAGGGTCGGTATTATCGTGGCTGCACATGGAAATAGCACGGCGAGTTCAATGGTTGAAGTCGCGACAGAACTGTTAGGAAGCACTCCCATTGCAGCAGTTGATATGCCGCTTTCTGTTTCACCTTCGGACATTATCGAATGCGTAGCGGAAAAAATGAAACAGGTTGACGAAGGGGAAGGTGTTTTAATGCTGGTAGATATGGGGTCACTTGCGATGCTGGAAAGCAAGCTGGAGGATAAGACAGGCATTGCCATCAAAACAATCAGCAATGTGACGACCTCAATGGTGCTGGATGCTGTCAGAAAAGTGAACTATTTGAATTTAAATTTGCATGCGATCTATCAATCGGTCACGAAGGATTTTATTGAGTTATGGGAGCGGCAGCCAGCAGCATCCGGCAAAAAGAAGGCATTGGTTTCCATCTGTACGACAGGCAGCGGGACGGCCAAAAAGCTGGAAGACATCCTGACAACGATCGTAAACAAGGCCTCTGATACCCCGATTCACATATTGACTGTTTCATCCATTAAATTGGCAAACAACATAAAAGAAATTGAAAAAGAGTATGAGATCCTTGCGACAGTCGGAACGAAAGATCCTAAAATCAATGCTCCGCATGTATCTTTAGAAGTGTTAATTGAAGGGGAGGGAGAGAAGCTGATTCAACAGGCGATTACCAAAGGAAGCACCCCCTTGAGCAATGGATTGAACGAAGCGAATATCATTGTCAGGGAGCTTTGCGAGGATAGCTTGAAAAAGTACCTTGTCTTCTTGAACCCCCACCATATGATCGAGATGTTATTAGAGTGGCTGCAAACCGTTCAAGATGAGCTGGGAGTCATTTTCAATAATGCTGTTTTAATCAAAGTCATCATGCATACGGCTTTCGCCTTTGAGAGGGTGATTAAGCAGAATCCGATAGCTTTCTCAGAGGAAGATGAAATAAATGAACAGCTAAAAAGAATGCTGAACGTGACAGAACGTACATTAGCCCCATATGAACAAAAGCTTGGACTTCGCATCAGTGATGATGAAAAATTATTTATAGCCGCCATCTTCGCTGAAGAAGTGCCTGGCCAGCTGTTTTAAAAGCGTTTTTTTTATGTGAACCTGTATTAAATGGAACGCCATTTTAATACAGGTTTATTTTTTTGGTTTCAAGTGTTTCAACAACAGTCTGCCATTTGCTGAAAACTTAATGAAAACGCTTAACACAACTTTGTTGGCACGATCCTTGCATTATATATGGATGTACAAAACAGGAAAGGAGCAATGAATATGATTTCAGTTATTATCAGTGGTCATGGAGATTTTCCCATAGCATTAAAAGAGTCTTCAGGGATGATATTCGGTGAAGAAAATAACCTGATTGCAGTGCCGTTTTTTAAAGGAGAAGGAGTTCAAACACTGCAAGAAAAATATCATCAGGCGCTCAAAGACATTCCGGAAGAAAATGAAGTGCTTTTTTTAGTCGACATTTTTGGAGGAACGCCATATAACGCGGCAGCTTCTTTCATTGCTGAAGATCAAAGAATGGATATGGCAGCCGGCGTAAACCTGCCGATTCTGCTGGAGGTATTAAGCCTGAGAGAACATCTGACACTTAAAGATTTGCTGAACAACTTAAAAGCAATGAGCCAGCAAAGCTTTCAAGTGTGCAGTGAACATTTAGAAAAAGTAAAAACAGCCAATCAAGAAACAAGAGAGGATGAATTGTGATGAACATTGTGTTAGCAAGAATTGATGACCGCTTTATTCACGGCCAAATCCTGACAAGGTGGATTAAAGTCCATGCGGCAGACCGAATTATCGTTGTCTCCGATGATATTGCACAGGACGACATGAGAAAAGCGCTGATCCTTTCTGTTGCGCCTTCAAATGTAAAAGCGAGTGCCGTTTCGGTTTCAAAAATGGCAAAAGCGTTTCATAGTCCGCGTTATGAAGGGGTAACGGCAATGCTCTTGTTTGAAAATCCGTCCGATATTGTATCTCTTATAGAAGCAGGCGTACCGATCAAAACAGTAAACGTTGGTGGGATGCGTTTTGAAAATCATCGCAGGCAAATCACAAAATCAGTCAGCGTCACAGAGCAAGATATAAAGGCGTTTGAAACATTAAGTGATCTGGGCGTGACAGTGGAATTGAGGCAACTGCCTTCAGATGCCAGCGAGGACTTTGTCCAGATTTTACGGAACGTAACAAAATAATCAAGGGGATGAGAATATGTCTTCATTACAAATTATTTTGTTGTTAATCATTGCAGCAATCACCGGAATCGCAAGTGTATTGGATGAAGGGCAGACACACCGGCCGCTTGTGGCCTGCACGCTGGTTGGCTTGGTGCTCGGGGATTTAAAAACAGGCATTATTCTCGGCGGCACACTGGAGCTGATGGCGCTGGGCTGGATGAACGTCGGCCTTGCTATGGCGCCTGATACAGCGATCGCCTCTGTCATCTCAACCATTTTAGTCATTACCGCTGATCAGGGAATTGGCGAAGGGATTGCCGTAGCTGTTGCTTTGGCAGCTGCTGGTCAGGCGCTGACGATTTTTGTGCGGACGATCACTGTCTTTTTCATTCATCGCGCTGATCAATACGCAAAAGAAGGGAATATAAAAGGAATTGAAATTATGCATATTACCGCGATGGTGTTTCAAGCGCTTCGCGTCATGATACCGACTTTGATTGTCGCATTGATCAGTGTCAGCGCTGTTCAGGCGTTCTTGGGCAATATTCCGGATGTGATTACAAAAGGGCTGCAAATAGGCGGAGGCATTATCGTTGTTGTCGGATATGCCATGGTGATCAATATGATGAATATTCCATATTTAAAGCCATTTTTCTATATTGGTTTCTTATTAGCAGCGTTTACCGATTTCAACTTAGTAGGATTTGGAGCCCTCGGTCTCTGTCTGGCGCTTTTATACCAGCAGATGATGCAAAAACATACCGCGCACGGAGCGGTGGCCGCCGCATCTGACAGTGGCCAAGTCGGTGTTTATGATGACGATGATGATCTTGATGCCTAAACCATGAGGGGGGATGAAAAAGATGGAGAAAGAAAAGCGATTAACGAAAAAAGAAATTTTCAGCATGTTTATTCGTTCAAACTTTTTGCTCGGCTCCTTTAACTTCGAACGTGTGCAGGCCATGGGTTATTGCTATGTCATGATACCGGCGATCAAAAAATTATACGGTCCCGGCGCGAAAAGAAACGAAGCCTTGCAGCGGCATTTGGAATGGTTTAATACACATCCGTGGCTGACAGCGCCTATATTTGGCGTGACGGCAGCCATGGAAGAAGAAATGGCGAACAATAAAGGAATTGATGGAAAAGCGATCAGCGGAATGAAAATCGGTTTGATGGGCCCGATAGCGGGTGTAGGCGACCCGATTTTCTGGGGAACGATTCGCCCGGTCTTAGCTGCGTTAGGGGCATCCCTTGCTTTAGGAGGAAACATTGCCGGCCCTTTGCTATTCTTTTTCTTGCTGAACGCCATAAGATTAAGCACAAAATATTACGGATTAAAGTATGGCTATGTGAAAGGAATGGAGATTCTGCAGGATTTAGCGGGGAATCGCATTCAAAAGCTGACAGAGGGCGCTTCGATTCTCGGATTATTTGTAATGGGAGCTCTCGTTTCCAAATGGACCACCATCAACATTCCCATCGTTGTGTCCAGGATTAAGGATGAAAGCGGAAAAGTGGATGTTCAAACCGTACAAAATGTGTTGGACAGCATCATGCCGGGGGCGCTGCCTCTAGGGTTAACGTTATTGGTGGCATGGATGCTGCGGAAAGGGGTGAATCCTCTTCTCATTATATGCGGCATCTTTATCATCGGGATTCTTGGGTATTGGGCTGGATTCTTAGCATAAGCTCTGTGTGAAGTAAGAAAGAAGAGGGAAACTGCGGCAGTCTATCATATATCAATCATTCGGATAACAGCGAAACAGAGGAGAATTGCCAGAACTGACCAACTTATGCAGAGTCTCTCTTGAAGTGTTCAAACATGAAGAGAGGAGCGAAGAAACAAATGAAAAAGAGACTTTCTCAAGTCATCATCATGTTCACCCTGCTATTCACTATGGCATTTTCGGTTGAGGCAGCTGATTCAAGCTACTATGATGAGGATTATCGTCCTCAATATCATTTCACGCCGGAGGCAAACTGGATGAATGATCCAAACGGGATGGTATATTATGCTGGAGAATATCACTTGTTCTATCAATACCATCCATACGGACTTCAGTGGGGGCCCATGCATTGGGGGCATGCCGTGAGCAAAGATTTGGTTACGTGGAAGCACCTTCCTGTTGCGCTGGCTCCGGATGACAAAGGCACGATCTTTTCTGGAAGCGCAGTTGTAGATAGAAATAACACAAGCGGTTTTCAAACAGGCGAAGAGAAGCCGCTTGTGGCTGTTTATACACAGGACAGAGAAGGCCATCAAGTGCAAAGCATTGCTTATAGCAATGACAAAGGAAGAACGTGGACGAAATACGCTGGCAACCCTGTCATTCCGAACCCGGGAAAAAAAGATTTTCGCGATCCAAAGGTCTTTTGGTATGAAAAAGAAAACAAGTGGGTGATGGTGCTTGCGGCCGGTGACCGAATCCTCATTTATACATCAAAAAATCTGAAGCAGTGGACATATGCAAGTGAGTTTGGACAGGGACAAGGGAGCCATGGGGGAGTATGGGAGTGCCCGGATTTGTTTGAGCTTCCGGTAGACGGCAATCCGAATCAAAAAAAATGGGTGATGCAGGTCAGTGTCGGAAACGGAGCGGTTTCGGGAGGATCAGGCATGCAATATTTTGTAGGGGACTTTGATGGAACTCATTTTAAAAATGAAAATCCGTCAAACAAAGTTCTCTGGACGGATTACGGCAAAGACTTTTATGCGGCTGTATCCTGGTCCGATATTCCATCCTCAGACGGCCGGCGGCTATGGTTAGGGTGGATGAGCAATTGGCAATATGCGAATGATGTTCCTACCTCCCCATGGAGAAGTGCGGCGTCCATTCCAAGAGAGATAAAATTGAAAACGCTTACTGGAGGAGTCAGGGTCGTCCAAACACCAGTAAAAGAGCTGCAAACCATTCGCGGAACCTCTAAAAAGTGGAAGAATCAGACTATATCGACCACAAGCCAAAATGTGTTAGCGGGCCTATCTGGAGATGCGTATGAATTACATGCAGAATTTCAAGTGACACCACGTTCAGCTGCTGAATTTGGTTTTAAAGTTCGAACAGGCAGAAATCAATTCACAAAAGTCGGCTATGATCGAAAAAATGCCAAACTGTTCGTTGACCGGAGCGAGTCGGGGAACGTCACCTTTAATCCGACCTTTAACACCGGAAAACAAACAGCTCCGCTGAAACCGGTAAATGGAAGGGTAAAGATGCGCATTTTTGTCGACCGCTCTTCAGTTGAAGTATTTGGGAATGACGGACAGCAGGTCATAACCGATATCATTCTCCCGGATCGATCAAGCAACGGTCTTGAATTATATGCGGCGAATGGCGGTGTAAAGATGAAATCTTTAAAGATATACCCTTTAAAAAAGGTATGGGGAACATCACCTTTCATCTCTAATTTGGCTGGCTGGACGACTGTAAATGGCACGTGGGCCGACACAATTGAAGGAAAACAAGGAAGATCGGAGGGTGATTCCTTTATTTTGTCTTCAGCATCCGGATCTGACTTCACCTATGAATCTGATATCACTATTAAGGATGGAAACGGAAGGGGGGCAGGAGCGCTTATGTTTCGCTCTGACAAAGATGCCCAAAACGGTTATCTTGCCAATGTGGATGCGAAACATGACTTAGTGAAATTCTTTAAATTTGAGAACGGTGCTGCTTCTGTCATTGCCGAATACAAAACACCGATAGACGTAAATAAAAAGTATCATCTGAAAACTGAGGCTCGGGGTGATCACTTTAAAATCTATTTAGATGATCGTCTTGTAATTGATACGAATGATTCTACATTCTCCGAAGGTCAATTCGGCTTAAATGTGTGGGATGCAACTGCTGTCTTTCAGAATGTAAATAAGGGATCTTAAATAGAGGGGTTCATGTGATATAGCAAACGCGATTACCTGGCTAGCAACATTTTTTCTTAAAAAAAGGCACAGACCTAAACAGTCTGTGCCTTCTCATTATTTCAACAACTTCAATGATTCGCGGTTAAATGCTTCCAAATCATCAGGTGTTCTGCTTGTGACAATGTTGTGGCTGACGATGACTTCTGCATCTTTGTAATTTGCGCCGGCATTGATTAAATCTTTGCGGATGCTGCGGTAGCCTGTGATATCTTTGCCTTTCAGGAGATCCGTATCAATTAATACTTGCGGGCCGTGGCAAATAGCGAAAACCGGTTTTTCATTTTCGACGAATGCTTTCACGAATTCACCAGGGCGATCATCTGCACGGAGCAAATCCGGAGAGAATCCCCCAGGAATTAAAAGTGCATCAAATTCACTTGCATCCACATCTGAGATTGCTTTATCGATCTTTACTTTCTCGCCATGCTTACCAGTAACTTCTTTGCCAGCTTCCAAATCGATAGCTGTGACACTGTAGCCAGCTTCCTCGTATGCTTTTACCGGACTTGTATATTCGATATCTTCGAATTGGTCTGTAACGAGAACTGCAATTTTTTTGCTCATATAAAAAACCTCCTATACCCTCTTTATGCCCATAGAATAACAGGAAGATTGACCAGCCTTCAAAACATTTGCTTAAGAAGATCGTTTTTCGTGAATTTCTTTTAAATAAAAGCGGGTCAGCCCATTTAAGGACTAACCCATTTTTTAGAATTACAATGTGGAAATATCAATCACAAATCGATAACGGACATCACTTTGGAGGATACGTTCGTATGCTTCGTCTACTTGGTTAGCGCGGATTACTTCGATTTTAGGTGCGATGCCATGTTCAGCAGCGAAATCAAGCATCTCTTGAGTTTCGGCAATACCGCCGACAAGAGAACCTGCGAGGCTGCGGCGTCCCATGATTAAGGAAAACACACTGTATGTGTCCTGCTCAGCGGGCGCTCCGACATTTACAAGTGTTCCGTCAATACGAAGCATTGATAAATAGGCGTCTACATCAAGATTCGCGGATACTGTATTTAAGATCACGTCAAAACGCCCGGACAATGCAGTGAATGTCGCTGGGTCACTTGTAGCAAAGTAATGATCTGCCCCAAGTTCCAGAGCTTCCTCTTTTTTATTCAAAGAGCGGCTCAGGACGGTTACCTCTGCACCCATTGCATGTGCAAATTGAATTGCCAAATGTCCAAGACCTCCAACTCCTACAATGGCAACCTTTTTACCAGTCCCAACATTCCAGTGTTTCAGCGGGGAATACGTTGTGATACCTGCACACAATAGCGGACTGGCAACATCCATTTCCAAACTGTCTGGAATTCGGACAACAAATCTGTCGGTGACAACGATTTTTTGGCTGTACCCGCCATACGTCGGATTTCTATCGTAGTCTAGTGAGTTATAAGTTTGAACAACGCCCTTTGTGCAGAACTGTTCCTCACCGCTGAGACAGTATTCGCATTCTCCGCAGGAGTCAACAAAACAGCCGACACCAACGCGGTCCCCGACAGCAAACTTAGTCACTTCTGATCCAACAGCTGTTACGACACCGGCAATTTCATGTCCGGGCACCATTGGGAATATGCCTCCCCCCCATTCATCAAATGCGCTATGGATGTCTGAATGGCAAATGCCGCTGAATTTTATATCGATTAAGACATCATGCGGCTGTAATTCTCTTCGCTCAATCGTCGTTTGCTCAAATTTGGCTTTTGCATGTGATACGCTTAATACACGAGTTTGATGTTGATTACACATATGAACCTTCCCTTTCTTCATCATAAGTGGTTGTTCGTAAAAACATGCACTTATTTATGTTTTATCGTGTCTTCAACATAACGATAAACCTTAAAGTCCGCTTTAAGGCAAGGGTTTTTTGAAAAAAACTTCATCTCTAATTGAATTTGATAGATAACGAGCTTGGATGAACTCAAAACGAGAACATTTTATAAGGTATGGTACACGTCATCATGAACAGGCTCTAACCAAACCGTTTCCCCCGGTGTAATGGCTAAGTGCGCAAACCAACTGTCTTTTGTCGCACCGTGCCAATGTTTTACATGGGGCGGGATATTTATGACATCTCCAGTTTTGAGTAATTGAGCTGGTTTTCCTTCTTCTTGATACCAGCCTTCACCGCCTGTCACTAACAAAACTTGCCCAATTTTATGAGAATGCCAGTGATTGCGGGCTCCCGGGGCAAAAGTGACATTCCCGATTGAAGCATTGAGCGGCGTCTCATCGGTAAATATCTTTTGTAAATATGCATCCCCGATAAAGTTTGCTTCTATTTTTTCACCTAACGGAAAGATTGTGCTGTTGCTTAATTGATCAAATGTCATCAGTTGACCTTCTTTCTTTTCATCATTTTTAAAGATTTCTTTTGCAATTTGAAATGCTGACCAAGCTTTGGGCCACCCTGCATAAAACGAGAGGTGAGTGATGATTTCCGCCATTTCCTCTTTTGATAATCCGTTTTCCTTCGCTTTGTGAAGGTGCGGAGCTAATTGTTCGATGTTTCCTCCGGCAATTAACGAAGAAACTGTAATCATGCTGCGATCCCGCGGAGACAGTTCATCCTCTCTTGCCCAAATGTCACCGAACAGGACATCATCGTTAAGTTCAGCAAACTTTGGCGCAAATTCTCCTAGTATATCTCGTCCAGCAGTTTGTTTTTTTGCCATTTAGCAATCCCTCCATCTAAACTGTTTTTATTGCATGGAGAAGTATAGAGCTTAAAGTGTGCTTTAAGGCAAGTCTTGAATTTTTGAAAAAAGATTCAGCTGTTAAAACTTGTTTCTGCTTGACTTAAAGTTAACTTTAAGTGTTACCTTCAAAACATGCAGGACAGAGAGGTGAAAAGTATGAATATTGCGCAGGTGGCAAAGCAGTTCGGCCTCACAGCGGCGACACTCAGATATTACGAACGTGTCGGATTAATCCCGCCGGTAAAACGAAAAGACAGCGGCATTCGCGATTATGATGAAGAAGATATCAAATGGATTGAATTCATTAAATGCATGCGAAATGCAGGTCTATCGATTGAAGCATTAATAGAATATACATCGTTATTTACTGAAGGAGATCGTACGGTAGAAGCCCGCAAAAATATCCTGGCTGATGAAAGACAGCGGCTCATAGAGAAGCGGAAAGAAATTGATGAAACAATTAAAAGATTAGATACAAAAATTGAAGATTATGATGGGAAATTACGTGAAAATGAGGCTAAGCTCAAAAGCAGGCCTAAAACGGAAAGTCTTCACGGATAAATGACGCTAGGTAGCATTCTTTGCGTCCGAGGGGGCAGGTTAAAAATAAGTGTGTTCCCGTTAAGAAATGGATACCGAAAGAGGTGGCTATGATTCCTTATTCGATTGGAGAATTTGCAAACATCATCGGTGTGACAACAAGTACCCTTAGGTATTATGAAAAGGAAGGGCTCCTGACTCCCCATCGCAATGAGAATAATAATATACGCGAATATACGGATCATGATATCGGATGGATGCGATTTTTGCTCCATCTGAAAGATTCAGGAATGTCGATAGCAGAGCTAAAACAATATATACAGCATGGCGAGAAATGGGTGATGAAACGATTTATGATAGAATGCATTTACTTGAAAAACGTAAGCACTTTGTAGAATTAGAAATTCAAGCTCTACAGCAAACCTGCTGGTATTAAACCGAAAGATTGAATTCTATAAGGACCAGATAAAGGGGGATCGATATGAGTTTGTCCTTTATCCAAATGAAGAGGAACAGCCATAAAAACAAATGGTTTAAGGCTGAAGGTGATTAAAAATGAAAATTCCCTTCAGCCTTTATTGTTTAGAGATGAGAAGGAAGTCGAAATGTTACTTATCAAAAAAACAGTTAGTATCGTTTGTATAAAATATAGATCCCCGTTGCTCATTTAGTCAGATTTTCCCCTCAGCCGCTTGATATCTTCTTTAGGCGGCAAACCAAACATGCGGGAGTATTCACGGCTGAATTGTGATGGGCTTTCATAGCCGACCCGGAATGCAGCATCTGCGGCATCTGTTGACTTCATTAATAATAGGCGTCTGGCTTCCTGAAGTCTCAGCTGTTTTTGGAACTGAATCGGGCTCATAGCGGTCACAGCTTTAAAGTGCCTGTGCAGGGAAGAAATACTCATATTCGCTATATCTGCAAGCTCTTCAATTCGAAGAGGCTGGTCAAAGTCTTTCATGATGTGTTCAATGACATCTTTGATTCGATAGGTAAAGCTCCCCTCAATTGCGATTTGCTCCAAGGTGCGTCCATGCGGCCCTTGCAGAACTCTATAAAGAATTTCCTTTGTAAATATAGGGGCAAGTACTGGGATGTCTTTTGGGGTGTCCAGCAAAGAGGACAACCTGAGAACTGCATCCAGTAAAGCTGGCTCTATTTTACTGACAAACATTGCCCTCTTCGTGTGTTTTTTCATCCCTGCTTGAAAGTCAGAATCACTTAAAACCTCTAAGACTTGGCTCGGAGTAAATTCAAGTTTAAGAGCCAAATAAGGCTCACCAGATGAGGCTTTTATCACTTGCCCGGCAACCGGCAAGTTAACAGATGCAACAAGGTAGTCAGCAGGACTGTACCTAATGCGCTCCTTTGCAAGCAATACTTCTTTTTCACCTTGAACAATAAAACAAAATGATGGTTTGTAAACGCTATAAACCGGTTCGGAAGGATGAGATTCACTGATGAAAAATAAAGACGGAACAGCAGTCTTGTGAACACCGTCCCGGCATGAATAACGTTCAATGAGTTCAGTAAGCTCTTCCTGTTGTTGGGCTATTTGCACAGACATATGTCATTCTCCTTCATCTTGATATTTTTCATTATAAGGCTTGTTTGCAAATTGTGTCATTGGCAGTGAGAGTTTTAGGCAATCATTTGATATAAATGGGATAACGGCTGCTTTTTCATTCATTGCATAATGAGAAGCAGATAAAAGGAAAGAGGGGATCAAGAAATGGATTATGTAAAACTTGGACATTCCGGTTTAGATGTCTCTAGGCTTTGTCTGGGGTGTATGAGCTTTGGTGCAGCAGAAAAATGGGTTCATCAATGGGTACTCGATGAAGAAAATAGCCGCCCCATCATCAAAAAAGCGCTTGAGCTTGGCATCAATTTTTTTGATACGGCGAATGTGTATTCAATGGGAGCAAGTGAAGAAATACTTGGCAGAGCGTTAAAGGATTATGCTAATCGAGATGAAATTGTGCTTGCAACGAAGGTCCACCAGCGAATGCATGAGGGCCCAAATGGTGCCGGTCTCTCACGAAAGGCGATTATGAGTGAAATTGATAAAAGTCTTAAGAGACTGGGAACAGACTACGTAGATCTGTACATCATCCACCGCTGGGATTACCATACACCTATTGAAGAAACGATGGAAGCATTGCATGATGTGGTGAAGGATGGGAAGGCAAGGTATATTGGTGCTTCTGCGATGTATGCGTGGCAGTTCCAGAAGGCGTTACATGTTGCAGAGCAGCATGGATGGATCAAATTTGTCTCGATGCAGAATCACTTAAACTTGATATATCGGGAGGAGGAGAGGGAAATGCTGCCGCTTTGCAAAGAAGAAAAAATTGGAGTGACTCCGTACAGACCGCTCGCATCTGGGAGATTGACACGTGATTGGACTGAAACAACGCATCGCTCCGAAACTGATCAAATCCAGAAATCCAAATACGATGCGACTGCTGATGCTGACCGGATTGTCGTGGAGCGGCTTGCGGCAATCGCAGAAAAACACGGTGTTCCCCGAACCCATATCGCGCTTGCTTGGCTGCTGCAGAAGGAACCAGTAACAGCTCCTATTATTGGTGCTACGAAAATGTCCCATCTCGAAGATGCTGTCAGAGCTCTATCGGTTACGTTAACACCTGAAGAAATTGCGTTTCTCGAAGAACCATATGTACCCCATCCGATAGTCGGCCACCATTAAATGCCGATAATATGGTGATAAGGAGCAGGGAAGCATGATTGAAAAACAGTATACGATTATTACAAGTACAGGTTTTGCCCGTGCAGCAACTTTGTTGGTTCGTGCAGCCTGCAAATTTCGCTCTCATATATTTCTTTTATATGAGGAGAAATCCGTTGATCTCAAAAATCCGCCCAAGTCCCTTATTGATGTGATGTCATTAGGCATTACACCTGGTACCCATATTCAAATCAGAGCTGAAGGGATTGACGAAGAACAGGCTTTGCAGGCGATAGAAGACCGGCTGGGAAGAGGCGGGTTCACGAAGAGTTAATATATTGATAAACATAAAATGAAATGTCGAAAGTTTAAAGATGATTCAACTTTTAAAAACATTAGCTGAGGAACCGTTTTGTCAATCTATACTGCTCCTCAGCTAATGTATGTTAAAGGGTTGGCAACTGAATCGCAGTTTCGATATTTTTTAAATTCAGCTTGACTTGTTCGTCTGTGTTCCAAGGGTGGTACCAGCCCTTTTCCATCATATAGCTTGAGATTTGTTCGTGCATATCGAGAGCTTCTTCCAAATGCCTGGTAAGGATCTCTTTCACTTCAGGCGTCCCAGCTTCAGTTGCGGCCATCGCATAATTTCTGACTCCGTTTTTTGCTGCAATCAATAAGTCCATGGCAATGATTTGGTCTGTTAAGACGTTCATGCCGGTGAGATATTCAATGATAGGATTCATGATTCATTCATCTCCTCATTCATGCTTTGCATTAGTTAAGATAGAAGCAAATTCCTGTAACTGTCGTGTCGTAATGTCAACGTCTTGCTGCATGATTTCTTTAAGCTTCGGATCAGACACCAGCGCCTTCATTGTTTTGGATTTCGTCAAACAAAGGGTCTTAAATGCAGTCATTTCTTGGACCTCAAGCACTTCATGTAAGGCGTATTCCATTTCTGTAACCTCCGTTTTTTTAAGGCTTTAACACTACTTTTATACAGTCATCCATTTTTGTATCAAAAATGTCATAACCATGCTTGGCTTCACTAAGCGGCAGAACATGGCTTACAACATCTCCCGGATCAATTTTGCCCGTTGACACTAATTCAAACATGTATGGCATATAGTGGATCACCGGAGCTTGTCCAGAGCGTATATTGATGTTTCGCTGCATGATATCACCTAACGGAAAACCGTTATATCTTCCTCCATAAACACCTGTTATTTGGATGGTTCCGCCTTTGCGAACGGCTTGGGAAGCAATGACCAATGCACTCATCGTTCCGCCATGAAGCTTTAATCCGCTGGCAAGGAACTCGAGGTCGCTCATTTTCCCATCCATCCCAACAGCGTCAATCACAACATCCGCTCCGCCTTTGGTGATTTCCTTCAAGTAACTCCCTGTATTCTCATGGTCTTCAAAATTAACGATTTCTACTTGATTTGTTCGTTTGGCATGCTGTAAGCGGTAGTTAACATAGTCAACCGCTATGACACGCTTTGCGCCCTTTAACCAACAAAACTTTTGAGCAAAAAGGCCGACTGGCCCGCAGCCGAGAACAATAACTGTATCGCCGTCTTTTACACCGGCATTGTCTACACTCCAGAAACCGGTTGTCATGGCATCGGATATCACGCTTAACTTCTCATCGGGCTCCTCACAGGTTTCAGGAATTTTAAAATGTGTAAAATTCGCAAATGGCACTCTTAAATATTCAGCCTGCCCGCCTGGATAACCGCCAGTATCCCCTGAATAGCCGAAATAGGCGCCCATTTCTCCGTTGTCATTAGATTGATCACACTGGCTTTCCAGCTGGTGTTTACAAAAAAAGCATTCACCGCAGGCGATCGTAAAAGGGATAATGACGCGATCGCCTTTTTGCACCTTTGTCACTCCCGGCCCAACTTCTTCAACGATTCCCATCGGTTCATGGCCGATGACATAGTCTTCTTGCAGATTAGGAATCAATCCATGGATTAAATGCAAATCCGATCCGCAAATGGCTGTACTGGTAACTTTTATAATCATGTCATCGGATTTTTCAATCTTTGGATCTGGCACATCTTTGACAACAACATTTTTAATGCCTTGATACGTTACTGCCTTCATGCTGTAAAACCTCCAGTGTTAGTGTTCATCAGGTGTCCGGTCAAACATCCCTTTTCGATTTGTTTCAACAGGAAAGAGATTCATGTTGCCGACCATGATCGTGTTTTTTGCAGAGAGCTGATCCAGCTTATATTGTTCGCTCAGCTCATACGGGTGGAACCATTTTTTGCTTATCATCAGTTCTGTAATCTCTTGGTGCATCGCGATTCCTTGCATCAGCTGTTTCCGCAACAAGGCTCTTACATCAGGTGATGCGGTTTCAGTCAATGCTACAGCTGTATTTCTCACGCCTTCTTTTGCTCGTATGAGAAAATCCAATGCAAATGTAGTGTCTGCAAGTTCAGGCACATTTAGCGAATTAATAGGGTCTAAATGATCATGGTTCAAAGGTGCTTACCTTCCTTTCAATTGATGATTGGCGTTGGGCGGCTTTGAGGGACAGGGGCCTGAAATGGCGCACGCTCATAAACCGCTTGTAAATCAGTAAGATCTTGAATGGCTTGCTGCACATCTTTTTGCATCAAGTCCTTCAGGTCTTGGTCAAACACAAGTCCCTGCATTAATTTCGATTTCGCTATACAAAGTGTTTTAAAGTTCACGATTTCATGTAAATCTACAGCCTCGTGAGCAGCTAATGTTTGATGATCCATATTGATTTAACCTCCTTTAATCAACGTTACTTTTCCCTAAATGAATTTGAGCATACAGAAAGAACATTGCGCCGCGAAAAATTGCATATTCAATATAAATTGAATGATAAACAGTCTGTACGTGGTGACGTCGGCCTAACGGCTCCTGCTGCAAGTTAATGAAATGAATACAAACAACTGATCAAAAGGGGGTTTTCTATAAGGATAGGGTATCTTTGAAACGAAAACTTAGGAATGATTCCACTTTTAAAGGACTTGATTTATGGCAAATTAATCGGATGTAGGCAAGTCAGACGCACGGTGTTTATAAGGAGAGAGGGGCTGGAAAGTGCACTCAGTCATGATTCGGTCATTTTCCCTTTGATATTTTAACAAGATCGTTGTATAATACAAATCGTAATTATTTCGGTTTAGTGAGAAGGAGTGTTGTAATGGGAATTTTATTTGGTAAGAGGTTAGGTATATTAACGATTGGTTCATTACTAGTATTGGCAGGATGTCAGGCTTCAGATTCATCAAAAGGTGAGTCTCATAAAACAAGTTCATCAGTTGCAGAAAACTCTTCTAAAACCCAAGAGCAAACATCTGAATCTCATGATCATGATCACGATCATAGTCATGCACATGCACATGCACATGATAAAGAGACAGAAAAAATTAATGAAGGCTATTTTAAAAACAGCCAAGTAAAGGATCGGTCACTTTCTGATTGGGAAGGAGACTGGCAATCAGTATATCCGTACCTGCAAGATGGCACTCTTGATGAAGTATTTTCGCATAAATCAGAACATGAAGGTGACAAGACAGCTGAAGAATATAAAGAGTATTATAAAAAAGGGTATAAAACAGATGTTGACCGTATCTTAATCCAGCAAGATACTGTAAAGTTCTTCAAAAACGGAAAAGAATATTCTGGTAAGTATACTTATGACGGGTATGAAATTTTAACATATGATGCGGGCAATAGAGGGGTAAGATACATCTTCAAACTGGATAAAAAAGCTGAAGGCCTTCCTCAGTATATTCAGTTTAGTGATCATAGTATTTATCCGACTAAAGCTAGTCATTACCATCTGTATTGGGGTGATGACCGTGAAGCTTTACTTGATGAAGTCAAAAACTGGCCTACCTACTATCCGTCAGAAATGGACGGACATGATATTGCCCATGAGATGATGGCGCATTAATTGGGGAGTAACATGCCCATGAAGTGTATTATTTCTTTTTTTCACTGTGAAAATAGATAGAAAGGGAAAACACGTCTACCTTTGTAGAGAGTGATTACTTAGATGTCTCTGAAAAAGCTGCTGACGAGGAGTCAGCAGCTTTTTCGCCTCTTCCGGCTATCCTGTTCTTGATGATGCAGAAGGGTGGGGAAGGCTTGATCTCTTTTCCGCGCTGAGGGCTATGGCGCTTTTATGGATTCTTCCAAAGGCGGCTTCTATGCACTCGATCGCTGGCGCAACGATATCTCCGGCATCGAAAAGCTGACCATAAAGGGGACAGGCACGTTAAAGCTGGAGGGGAACAATACATACTTCTGCGGCACGCGGATTAATCAGGGTACGCTTTAGGGCGGCTCCGAGACAGTTTTTGGGAGAGGTGATGTTTCAAACAACAGAGGCATCCTGAAGGAAGATGTCTCAGGAAAACTGATCATCGGCGGAGACTACAAACAATCAGCCAAGGGTATGCTTGAACTCAATCTCAGCGTTAAGCATAATCTGCTCAAAATCAAGGGCAAAGAAAAATTAAAAGGGACATTACGTCTCCATTTTTCGGACAATTATATACCGGAGGACGGACCCGCGATCATTACCTGTCATAAGCGTAATGGATCCTTTTCTTCAATCGAAACCACGGGCTTGCCAAGCAAGTACAAAGTGAAGCTCGTCTATCAGTCCAACAGTATCCAATTAAAAGTCAAGGGAAATTAAGTTTGCGTGGTGTGCTGATGCCTGGGGGTTTATACCATAAAGAGTATCAAGCTGGTGCTCGTTTGGCGCCAGCTTTTTTATGTTTATCAGTGTTCGTGCTGATTGATTGCGCCGGTGATCAGGCTGACCGAAGAACGATTTCATTGCCTTTGTCATCGGAAAGAGGCATTGCTAGTTGACGTAATGAAAGGGCTTAAGCAAGTTTATCTCTGAACCGTTTTTGTTCCTATCGAACGAAAGCGCGGGTGTTCTGCAAGTATGGAGCTTTTCATCTCTTTTACTGCTGGATGGTCTGATGCAAAGAACTGATGTTTGGACTCGTAAAGTTCAACTAATTTCCCGTTATCCAGTATACCTAGTGTGTCACTCAATTGATAGGCGGCTTTCAAATCATGCGTAATAAAAAAATACGATAACCCAAACTCATCTTTGAGTTCTTTTAACAAATCGAGTATAAGCATTTGGGTTACCATGTCCAGACTGCTGACTGATTCGTCTAATACGATCAGCTTCGGTTTGAGCGAGATTGCTCTAGCGATATTGATCCGCTGCAATTGACCGCCGCTGAATTGGTGCGGGTATTTTGTTAAATCCTGTTCACTTAAGCCTACTCTTTCCAACAGCTCGATAATGGTTCGCCTTTGTTCCGCTATTGTAAATGTTTCATAGTTTTCTAATGGTTCTGCGATAATCCGTTCCGCTGTCATTCGCGGGTTGACGGACGAGTATGAATCTTGAAAGACAGCTTGAAGGTCACGACGGATTTTTCGCCGGATCGATTTATTTGCGCTATACATATCATGGCCTTGGAAAAGGATTTGACCTGATTGCGGCCGTTCTAAACCAAGCAATACTTTTCCCAATGTACTCTTGCCGGCTCCGCTTGGCCCAATCATGCCTAAGCATGTACCCTGCTCAATCGAAAAGCTGACATCGGAAAGAACTTGTTTAGATTGGGTTTGCCATTTAAACAATGTCCGAGCCCCATAACAATGACTGACTCCTTTCACTTGTAATAAACTCACTTCATCACCCCGTATCAAATTCTGTCAACATGATCCAATGGAACGTTTATCTATTGGCAATGTTAAACGTGCACCCAATAGCTTCTTTGTATATTCATGCTTTGGTGCATCAAACAGCTGAAACACATCTGCTTTTTCTGCGATTTTTCCTTTCTGCATCACAGCGACTTCGTCCGCCATTTCAGCAATGACACCCAGATCATGAGAGATAAGCAAAATCGCCGTTCCACATTCAGAGCGCATGGCGTCTAAATGTTTCAGCACGGTCTTCTGATTATTGACGTCTAGTGCAGTTGTGGGTTCATCCGCAATCAGAATGGCCGGATGTAAGCAAACAGCGGTTGCAATCATCACCCGTTGAAGCATTCCGCCGCTTAATTGAAAAGGGTAAGATTTTAAAAGTTTAACAGGATTGGATAAGCTCACATTATGCAATGCTTCGATTGCAAGCTCCTTCGCCTGCTTTTTGTTAAAAGACGTATGAGAGCGAATCGTTTCGACCATTTGATGACCAATCGTAAAAACGGGTGTAAAAGCGTTCATCGGATTTTGCATAATATAGGCAACATCTTTGCCGCGGATCTTGCGCATTTCTTGATCTGCCAATCCGTTTAATTCTCGGCCTTGTAAGGAAATGCTTCCTTCCACCTTGGTTGTTTTCTGATGAAGCATCTGAAGAATGGACATGCCCGTTACTGTTTTTCCGCATCCGCTTTCACCAATCAGACCAAGGATTTGACCTCGCTTCAGTTCGAAATTGACGTCTTGCACTAGGGTTGAAACTCCTTTTTGCGTTTTGGCCTGTACATGCAAATCTCTCACTTTGAGCACCGGTGATTGTTCTGTTCCCAACTTCCTCATTCCTTTTTATCATCGACGTTTAACTCCGTATTTTTCTGATAAACTCTCGCCCAATAAATTGAACGTTACAACCACAATCATGATCATCATCCCTGGATAAATCATCAACTCAGGGTTCGTCCGAATATACGATTTACCTTCATGAATCATCGCTCCCCATTCAGCAGCTGGGGGCTGGACGCCTAATCCAAGAAACGACATAGCGGATATGTCCATAATGGCCCAGCCCATTTCCAATGTACCCATGACAACGAGGGGAGGGAGCACATTAGGTATGATATGTTTTTTCAGAATCTTCCATTGTGATGATCCATTGATTTTTGCGGCTTTAATAAAGTTTTCCTCTTTCAGGCTAAGCACCATTCCTCTAAAGATTCTCGCATAATAGACCCATTGCACCAGCATGAGGGCAAGAATGACTTGAGGAAGTCCAGGTCCGAATATGCCCACTAGACCAAGAACTAAAATTAAGTTTGGAAAGGCCATCACACCATCACAAAATCTCATTAACAGCTGATCAACCCATCCGCCTTTATATCCTGAAATCGTACCGACAATGAGACCGATCACGAGTGAGGAAATAAAAATGAGCATTGCAAATCCCAAAGAAATCCGTGTTCCGTACAAAAGGCGGGATAAGTTGCATCTTCCTAAATGATCAGTTCCTAAAGGAAACTCCAAGGATGGAGGGTGCAGCTTATATGCCAAATGAACAGCAACAGGGTTATTCGGCGCAATCCAAGGGGCAAATACAGCGATGAGAAACAGAATGGATAGTATGGTGATACATGCCGTTATCACTTTTTGACTTTTGTATATCCTGCGTATGCTTGTAATCATCGATACTGCCCTTCTTTCCTGGAAATGCGCGGATCAATATACATTTGAATGAGATCAACGATTAAGCTGCTCAATATAAAAAAGGCGGCGGCTATGAACACATAGCATTGAATGACAGGAATGTCACGATTGAAAATGGCCTCAATAAAATAACGCCCAAAGCCAGGCCGAGAAAAAACCACTTCAACAATAATTGTTCCGGTGAGAAGTTTGCCAAGATTCATTCCTAGTCCTGTAATCATCGGAGAAATGGCCATTTTCAATACATGCTTAGCCATAATGCTTTTATTCTTCAGTCCTCTGATTTTTGCGTATTGGACATACGGTTCTTGCAGGTTTTCTATCACACTGGCGCGCAAAAGCCTTGTATACATTGCAATTAAAGGAAGCGCCAGCGTCATTGACGGCAGTACGAGGTGCTGCCATGTCCCAATTCCTTCTACTGGAAATAGATCTAATTGAACAGAAAAGAAAAAAACCAATATATACCCTAACCAAAAAGTCGGGATGGATGCCCCGAAAAAGGAAATGAAGCGACTGATATGATCAATTGCGTAATTTCTTTTGATTCCCGCAAAGAAGCCGAGAGGCACACTGACAAGCACCGCGATCAATAAACTCCCAAGCGCAAGTTCGATCGTTGCTGGCATTCGGAGGGCAACCTCGTCCCAAACCGGCTGATTCGAAACATAAGATATGCCAAAATCGAATTGGCATATCTTCAAAATAGAGTTTACATATTGGATAAAGAATGGTTGATCTAAGCCAAACTCATGTCTCTTTTGTTCTAAAATGTCATCGTTTGGCTGGATATGCGCTGCGGCTACATACGCTTCAGCCGGGTCAACCGGTGAGAGTTGAATCATTCCAGTTGTCAGAAGCGCAGCTAAAAGAAACACTGGAATGATGGACATGATTCGTTTCAATATATAGATACCCATAAAAGCCTCCTACTGCTTCATGCGAATACCTGTAAATGGATGTTCGTCACGGTTGGCAGGGAAAGTAAAGTCTGTCATATTCTTTTGGTAGATCGCTGTCTTTTTAATATAAGAGATCGGAACGATGGCTCCCTGATCTTGAAGGGATGTTAAAATAGATGAGTAAAGCTTTTGACGCTCTTTTTCATCAGTTGTTTGAGGAACCTTTGCCATCTGCTTCAATAACTTATCTTTGTTTGGATAGGCAGAAATCGCTTCATTAAATCCAAACCCTTTTGATGCGACAATGTTTACAAATGTATGCGGGTCATAAGGCGCGCCATAGTTGCTAAAGAAGTTCATATCAAATTCATTCGCTTTGAACCGTTTAACCTGAGTCGCCAATTCTACTCCTTCAAGATTCAACTTCACTCCAATCGCTGTCCACTCTGCTTGAAGCGTTTCTGCCATTGCTTTTTGAATGGATTCCGCTGAATCATACATTAAACTAAATTCAAGAGGCTTTCCGTCTTTCTCACGCACCGTCTTGCCATTCGGAAGTTTCCAGCCGGCCGCATCTAATAACGCTTTCGCTTTTTCTGCATCATATTTTACTGGCTTTACATCAATATCAGACGTGTATGGGAAAGTTGTCGGCAAAATATGATCTGCTTTTTCTTCTAACCCGGAGGTAATGCCTTCCACCATGGCGTCTTTATCAAAACCGTAGTGCAGGGCTTGGCGCACACGTTCATCAGAAAGTTGGTCTTTTTTCGTATTCATGACAAGCTGTCTCGTCGCTACCGGTTCGGAAAGACTAGTTTCATACTGACCTGTCGATTGCAGCTGCTTGTATGCATCCAAGCTGATGACGCCTTCACCGTAAATTAAGTCCAATTCACCTTTTTCAAATGCGAGCACTCTTGTTTCTGCGTCTGGGATGACTTTCACCTTGATTTTCTCGACTTTAGGCTTTTCACCCCAATAATTTTCATTGCGTTTAAAAATCGCATATTCATCAGCTTTATATTCGTCCAATACCCATGGACCCGTTCCCACCGGTTTTGCGACACCTTTTGATGTATCGCCATCCTTAGGGAATCCAGCCTCTCCTAAAAACCGAACAGGCCGTACAACTGCCAGCTCCTGAATGGTTGGGTAATAGGCTTCAGTCATTGTCAATTGAAATGTATGATCATCGATCACTTTTGTTTGAGCTATTTTTGTTATAAATCCTAACCAGCTATGCAACTCAGGATGTTTTAAAATGGAGTCGAAATTCTTTTTCGCGGTTTTCGCATTAAAGGTTGTTCCATCCGAGAATTTGACATCCTTACGCAAATGAAATGTATACACTTTACCGTCATTAGATATATCCCAAGACTCAGCTAAATGCGGTTTAAGCTTCCCGCCCGTTCCATAAGTGACCAAAGGCTCGTATACCATTGATTGGGCAAACAATTGGGAAGGGTTATAGACATGCGGGTTCATTTCGCCTATATCTCTAGGCCAAGCAATTGTGACCATATTGTTATGATTTTTCGTCTCTGTTGAACTTCCTGCATTAGTACATCCTGCTAATAAAATAGAAAAGATGAGCATGGATAAGAAAGTAATTTTAATTTTCGAACGAATCTTCCCGCTATGCATCTGTATTTCCTCCTAAGTGATGTTGATAATCATTTTCATTTTAAGGAGGCATCATACCCTTGTCAATGTAAGAATATAGGTATTGATTATTTTGAAACTAATAACGTGTTAACTCCATAGATCTGCATTCATCATATCTTTCCTAAAGTCATAATTAGTGAAAATTTTACCACTATACGGAAATGATCCGGTGAATAAATCCTTGCTCATCTGAATATGAATCTTACTCTTAGAGATGAGGATTTTGAATATAAAAACACCATCTTTCTATAGCGAAAGGTGGTGCTTATTTTGTATCAAGCTTTGAAGTCAAAAACATATGTGGCATTGAAATAAAATTTGATACAATTATGTTAATAGCTGAATTGTAACTATTCCCCAAACAAGCCACAAAGGAGGATTATCATGACGAAACATCAGATTTATACAATGAGTGTCGCATTCGAAAGCTGAGAAAAAAGGACGCACAAAATCAGAAGTCGATGAAATCACTCGTTGGTTGACAGGATATAGCCAGGAAGAGTTAGAAGGGCAACTGGAAAAACAGACAGACTTTGAAACCTTCTTTGCGAAAGCCCCCCAACTAAATCCTTTACGGGCTTTGATCAAAGGTGTAGTCTGCGGCGTCCGAGTGGAAGATATCGAAGAATCAACGATGCGGGAAATCCGCTATTTGGATAAATTAATCGATGAGCTAGCAAAGGGGAAATCGATGGAGAAGATTTTGCGGAAATAATAATGACAAAGAGACACTGATTTATATAGGTTTACTTTTAAGTCATTAATGATCAACCTTTTTATAAAAAATGTATACGAATTCACAAAAAAGACATCCATTTTGATCAAACATTTTTCGAAATGGATTCTTTTTATTTGTTCTAAAATGGGTTTCTAGAGATGCTTTTTATTTCAAAGCCTTAAAAAATCTTTAAAATCAAGGGTTGTCATTTTATTATATTAAAGTGGTAAAGAAAGGGATGGTTTTGCTCAGGTAGATCTGACGGTAGATCATCTGTAGACAAGATTAGACGTAGGATTAAAAACGAACTGGAGAAAAAAGAAGATTGTCTTAAAATGGTTTTTTTCTCGGAGATCGTTCAGTTAGGATTTTGACTGTCATCGTGCATAATGAAATTTTTAAGAACGAACAAAGAGGAAAGGATGAGTTTGATGAAGGAATACTTTTCGATTGGGGAAACAGCCCGTCTCAATCACATTTCAATTCAAACATTGCGCTACTATGATAAGATCGGAATTTTCAAGCCTCAATATACAGATCAGAACAACGGCTATCGTTATTACCATGTTAAACAGTTCTTTTATTTAGATATCATAAAATATCTCAAATGTATTAAAACACCTTTGGAAGACATTAAGCGCATGATCTCACATACATGTACCCCTGAACGGATGCAAACCTTTCTTGACGAGCAAGAAAGCGTGCTTGAACGTGAAATGGAAAGACTCGAACGTGCCAGGCAATTGCTTCATAGAAGAAAGAATCAGCTTCATGAACAAGTGGAGATACGCACTAAAAAAGAAGAAGGTCTAGTTTATGTTCGACATATAGAAGGCCAAACCATTTTAAAAGCAGCGACACCTCAAGTGAATCCTCATGACCAATCAGATTTGTATTACCGAAAATTGGCTGAAGTCCTTGAAGAAAGAGGGGATATGGTTGATAACTATTATGGACTTATTTATGATTTAAAGCCTTATAAAGATTCCGGTGATATTTATTGCAACAGTGTTTATACGACCATTCATGATGGAGTAAAGATAGAGATAGAAGGACAAAACATGACGATCGATTCTTTCCCATCCGGTGAATATGTATGTATCGCATTTGATTGCTCTGAAACAAATTATTTTTCATACTATCAAAAACTGTACCATTTTATTGAATCTCATGGCATCCAAACGGATGAAAAAGTATATCAAATTTCTCTTCCAAACAGCTACGACTCATTAAGAGAAGAAGACTTCCTCACAGAATTTAGAGTGCGGAAAAAATAACGAACCCCTTGACCCTATCGTTGCTATAGGGTTTATGATTTATGCATCGTTCTTATGAATTTGTAAAAGGGAGGATGTATAAGATGAAAAATAAAAGAGGTAAAACGCTTCGCTTACTTATGCGGCAATGGCAAGGCGGAAACAACCCTCCGTATGTACTTGGAGCCCATTTATTTAACTGGCTTGCACCTAAAACGAATGATCCATTTGAAGAAATGCCTGGATGTAGCCAAAGCCTATGATGTTGCAGGACTTGGGATTACAGAACATTTTCCATGGGATGAGTATAACTTACAAAACATGTTGCAATGACTTCTATTATTGGAGGATATCAACAAAAAGACGTTGAAACACGTTTTATCGTATTTCAAATTCTAATAAAAAATGAATCTAACAAAAGGAGCGATGAATATGAGAGCGCCGATAGATGAACCAATTTGGTACGCCTACCCTGGAATGGTAGCTGTCGTTACGGCTCAATATGAAGGTGAAAAAAACGCAATGGCTTCTGGGTGGCACACGCATATTGGATCTTCTCCTGGCATGTATGGGGTATCAATAGGAAAAGGGACATATACTTACAAAATGATTGAAAAAAGCGGTGTTTTCGGTGTGAATTTTCTTCCAGGGAGATGTTCGGAATTCATTCAAGCATTAGGCACCCATAGCGGCAGAGATATAAATAAGTTTGAAGCATTTCATATTCAATACGAAAAAGGACGAAAAGCTGAGATACCGATTTTAACAGATGGGTATTTTGCTTATGAGTGTAAAGTACACAGTATTTCCACTTTGGGCGATCAAGAGTGGGTTGTGGGAGAAGTATTACAGAGATATCAAGATAAAGAGCTTTTCTTAAAAAATGGAATGCCAAATTTAGAAAAATTGGATATTCCGCTTCATATTGGAGAGTCCAGCTATCGAATACTAAATAGTAGAGCAGAGGAACGTCAACACGACTTTTATCCCAAAACTGATTGAAACATTCAGGTTACTCCACATTCATTGTTACGTGGCGTACATGCTCATAAAACCACTATGCCTTGGGGTGCAGTGGATTCCGCTGGAAATCCATTGACTTATACTAAGCAAAAAGAAACCCTAAGACCGCAATGCTTCTTCAAGAAAGCTTTGCGGTTTATATTTCTAAGCCCCGATTCATCTCACTCTGAAAAGGTATTTCAACTTTCTCTTTCATCAACAAAGTCCATAAAGAACATTCCCTCACAAAATGAAAAGAAGGATCATGTAATGCGTTATTTCTCTTATATATTAGCGTTTCTAGCAGGAACAGCTCTTAGCTTTGAAGGAGGCATATATTCCGAAAAACAATAGGGAAATTGGAAACTAGTTTTTACAACTTCTCTATGGAGTCCGAAAAAAGAGGGGAGAGATCCAGTATTTGATCCGGAAAAACTAGGGATAAAGAATGCACATTTTTGGGAGAAAGAGTATCAAGTAATAAAAAACGATGAAGAAGGAAGTAAGGTCAAGGAAGTGCTTTAATATTCTAGGTGAACGAACGACATCCTTAGAATATTCTGGTTAGCTGAAGAACCAAGGGTTTTTAGCCATTGGTTCTTTTACTATTAGATGTTATTAATATGAGGACCAAAAGATTATGGTTTTATTTCATAGTATCGTTCGACAAATTCCGTGAATTGTAGACAACTTCCTGATTATTTGGATAATTATCTGGATAGGAGGGGAAAAGTTGTCATATTTCATTATACTTATATTTGTTGCATTAATCGGAGCATTGGTAACAGCAGCAGTCGGTGTCATATCTTTAAAAGTGGAGATGATCTCTCCGAAAACTCCAATAGAGTCTAAAGAGGAAGAACAGAAAAGCTTTTATACGCTGAAATAAAGTAGAGAAAGAGCATCTCCTGCGGGGTGCTTTTTAATACAGAGGAGTTGGAAAATCTGAATCAAACTAATTTATTTTTAAGATTCGCCCTTGAAATCGCTGCACTCATTTTCATAGGTGTGTTTGCATGGATCCACTTTAATGGTTTTTTTAAATATGTTCTAACATTAGTTTTACCGATTGCAGTTATGATGATCTGGTCCGTGTTTGCAGTGCCTAATGATCCTAGTCGAAGTGGACAAACTGTGATAGCTGTAAACGGGGTAACAAGATAGTTGAATTTGCTGAGAACTTTGATTTTAGTGAAGACAAGATCATTAAATATCTAAAGAACGAGCTGTCTTCTTTTGATTTAAAACAATACGGAACCGTTGTGTTAGGTTGTACTCATTTTTCGTTTTTCAAAAAAAGTTTTGAAAAATTGTTTGGTATAAATGTTGATATGATTTCAGGCAGTATCGGTACTGCAAGACAGTTGAAGAAAATTCTTGCAGATCATAACCAGCTTGGTGAAGGATCGGGTTCAATCACCTTTTATCGTTCTGGTCATAAAATCGAGGACCAAGAAATCATATCAAAGTATAAAAAATTGTTTGAAATATTAGATGGAAATCAAAGGAGTCATGTTGGACATGGAATTTTGATACGATCCAGCTCAATATGGAGCTTGAAAAAGTGAAACAATACATTGACATTTTAGATGACCGTGAGAAGGAAGTGATTGTCGGGCGGTTTGGGCTTGATTTGAAGAAGGAAAAAACGCAGCGTGAGATTGCCAAAGAACTCGGTATCTCGCGCAGTTATGTATCGCGGATTGAAAAGCGGGCGCTGATGAAGATGTGTCATGAGTTTTATCGGGCGGAGAAGGAGAAGCGGAAAAAGGCGAAGGGGAAATGATTTAGCAGAGGCCGGATCTAAAATTCCGGCTTTCTCTATTTCTTTTAAAAGAAATAGAGAAAGAAAATATATAAGAGTTATGAAAATCATTTTTTGTCATCGCTGATAAGCTCTCCGAGAAGCAGATGACTTAACTTATAAGCCCTTTACTTGCATCCTCTCTCAAGCAATCCAAAGCCGGGCGTTATAAAAGCTCGCGCCGCAAATCGAGTTGACACGAAAAAGCTCAAAGAGCAGTTTCCGGATACATACGAGAAGGTTAAAAAGGAAACTTATTTCAGACGTTTTGGACATCATCCTATACACCTGCTCACTACAGTCAAGTTGATACCTCGCTGTTGCATTTTCAATGCCGTTTCATCGAAAACAGCCGATGCAGTTAGACGGCAGTCAATGTATGGGCTGACTCAAGATGGCATTTATGGACCTAAGACTAAAACGAAAATTGAATCTCTCTTGAAATAATTAAGAGGAAGAATAGGGCAGCAAAATACCATTTATATCTTTCTCCTTTTTCTTTATATGTCACCCCTGCTTGGATATTATGTTCTAAGTAGGAGGTGATTATTTTTTATATCTCCAATGCTATTACACTCCATAAAATAACCTTTTGACAATGAGAACTACATTACCGAAACCTAGGTATATTTGAAAACTTGTGTGTACATTTATTAATAAAATAATCCCTCACCAGTACCATGAGTTATTATATAAAAATCATTTGTACATAAATGTCATATCTATATAAATAGCCCAAGTGAGCAGTTATTTTATACAGTTTATTTTAATAAGAATCCCATGAGGCTTATTAGACTCAAGCCGCACGACCTACGAGTTAAAGCCTTGTTTGCTACTGTAGGCACTTTTGTTATTCAATTAACGGGGCATGTTTGCGCAAGAAGCTTAGGATGGAAAAAATCGCACAAATAGTACACAATCTTGTTTGCTTCTACTCTGAAATCTCACTCCAGATAATAGTCAACAAAACTAATAAAATACGTATTAAATGATCTTTTGTAACCGTATTTAAAAGGACAACAAGTACAATTTTAAAAATTTGATTATCTTTACTTTGGATGATCACTAGAATGTCTAATAACGAAATAACAGTCCCAATAATATAATCCTTATATTGATTATCGTTCATGATTTTTCCTCCATTTTTTATAAATTATTACTTTACTTTAAAAATGGTGTGTGGATTTGAACAAAAAAATTTTTTTGCACAGTTGGCCAAAAGTTGAAACTGAAAGGTTTCAGTTCATCCAGCAGCAATCATCATATGCGCTTCCTTCTGGTGACTTTAAATTGACAAGCCCGATGGGAAAAGGAGTGTCCGTTACACAAATTCAAATAGCGCTGGCGGCTCTTTATTTCGCAATAGGGCACCGCAATTTAAATTTTCGGTGAGACCGAAATAACTTTTTGATTCCATGGCAAATATCTCAATGGGAAATTAAGCAGTATTGGGAGATTAGTTTATTAAAATTTACTTGTTAATGCAGAATAGACGGCCGGCATATTCATTATTTAGAGGTAAAACAAAACAAAGAATCTAATGATAAAGTTACCTGAATTTTTGTAAGTGAAGCACTAAGCCTGTGGTGATTTAAGCTATTCATCCAGGCTTTTTACATGACATCAAATCCAGGGCAGCATAGCCTTAGAAGCATTTAGTACAAGTGATAATATTGATTCGAAAGGGAACTACCAAAATCATTGACGTTTTAAAGACCTTAAAAGGTCTTTTTTTAGTGTGTTATAAAACAACAAAATTCAACAAAAGTTCACAGATTTTAACATGATCGTATTGTTGTTACAGGGACATCTTTAGTATTCTTTTTTTAAGAGCTTAAGAACATGAGAATGAGAGCTATAAAACAAGGGTGTTTATATAAGTCGATAGTTCTTATGTAATCTTTATTGCAGCATTTATTTGATCGTTCAATCTATACTCTTTTAATTGTTTCAAATTGTAGAGTCAATATATGAGTGGCGGTTTTGTGTTAAGACATTATTTCTGTTTAGAAAATAAAAGGAGAAAACGAATGATGAAATCAGAATTTTCTGCATTTAAAAAGAAGGAATATTCTAAGAGAAAAACGGAGAGGACTTCACTTTATCAGACAATTTGGAGATGGCATTTTTATGCGGGTTTGATCTTTTTGCCTTTCTTACTTATATTGGCTGTCACAGGTGGTGTGTACTTGTTTAAGCCTCAAATCGAAAATCATTTATACAAAGATCTATACGAGGTTCAGGCAGAATCAAAAACTGTATCTCCATCAGCACAATTTGAAGCAGTAAAAGAAAGGTATCCTGACGCTGAAATAGTAAGATATAGACCCAGTGATCATTCAAAACGATCTGCCGAAGTGGGCATTGATTTAAAAAACAGTTCCTATACTGTGTTTGTTAATCCACATAATGGGCAAATAATTGGGCAACTTGATGATGATAATCGAATAATGGATAAAATCGAAAAATTTCATGGTGAATTAATGGCAGGAACAGCAGGGGACAGAATTGTGGAATTAACAGCTTGTTGGGCGCTGATCCTTATTGTGACCGGTATTTATTTATGGTGGCCTAAAAATATAATGAAGGTGCGGGGTGTCATGATTCCCAGAGTTACAAAAGGAAAGAAAATATTGACTAGGGATTTACATGCAGTACCTGCATTCTGGATTTCTGCAGGCATGTTATTTTTGGTTTTGACGGGGTTACCATGGTCTGGTTTATGGGGAAACACATTTCAGCAATTAGCTACAAATTCAGGATTTGGATATCCTCCATCTATTTGGGTTGGAGAAGCTCCGACATCAACTCAAACAAAAGAAGTTGCCGATGTCCCTTGGGCAGCTGAGAATTTAGAAGTTCCTGTTTCAAGTGTTCATCAATATAAGAAACTGTCTATTGATGATGTTGTAACGATTGCAGAAGAACAAAACATTACGCCTGGTTATGACATTTACATTCCTCAAAAAACTGACGGAGTTTATACACTGTCTGTTTTTCCGCCTAAAGCACAAGATGAGGCAACAATGCACATAGATCAATACACCGGGGCTGTCCTAGCAGATTATCGTTATGACAACTACGGCACTATGGGAAAAATAATTGCTCTTGGAATAACTTTGCACAAAGGGACACAGTTTGGACTGATTAACCAATTGATCGGTTTAATGATCTGTATTGGAATTGTAGCAGTTGGGATAAGTGGGTTTATTCTTTGGTGGAAACATAAACCTGCCGGAAAGTTAGGGGCACCAAAATCACCAGAACTCAAAACCATGAAATTCCTAACACTTATCATAATAATGTTTGGTATCCTATTCCCTTTGGTAGGAATATCTCTTGTGCTAGTCTGGATAATTGATAATCTCCTCATTAAAAGGATTTCAAAGTTGAAAGCATTTTTTAATGCATAATGAGTTAATAAAAATTGATTAGTGAGGTCGATTTGAATTGAAAAGAGGATTGTCTTTCTGTTTCCTAATAATATTAATGTTCCTATTAACATCATGCACTGTTGATCCAAATGCTGCTGACCAGTATATACAATCAAAACCACTTGATGTAGAGATGATTTTATATTCTAGCTTATCAAAGAATAAAGAACAAGAATTAAAGATTAAACTGATGCAAGAAGGAAAAATAGTAGAGAATGCAACGAATGTAAAGTTTGAGATATGGAAAGAAAATCATAAAGAGCATTCAGAAGTAGTAAAAGCTGAGTATGATAACAATGGGATATACGTTGCTACAAAGACATTTACTGATGATGGCTTATACAATATCAAAGCGGATGTAAAAACAAGAGATATACATGTAATGCCCACCAGACAGGTTATAGTTGGAAAGCTATCTGAAGAAGAAAAGAATGCTTTGAAGACTAATGATGAAAAACATGAAGGACACCATAGTCATCATTAAACATATGTATCCTCATGGCGAAATTACAGTAAGAAATATCAATGAATAAAAAGTACTTCTATGTTGCAATAAGGACGTGTGCAAAGAGTATCTTTTATAATACAAGATTTTAAAGCCATATCAAAGATTGGTATGGTTTTTTTTGCTTGTACTGGGTATTGAATTCTTTACAGGAGATGGTGCTGGGCAGCGTAAGCTATAAAGTTGCTAAACGAGCAAACTGTCTGTGCTGATTGTAAAGTCAGATTGTTTTTTATGTGTGTCCTAAGAGACATGGCACCAAGTTCATGTCATGGGAAAGAGATAGGCAATATACATCAGCCTACCTCACGATTTTAAAGATTACCCTTCATTATTTAAAATTTGCTTCTCTTTTAGCTCTCCAGGTGATGTATCCAATACATGAAAGTGCAACAATGATAGGAATTGCTATATAGGAGCCGATAAAAGGATAAGCGGCAAGACATAATAGACAGGCAATGACAGCTAGAAACTTACCAAAGACATTTGTAATCAGCCGAACTCCTGCTGCTGTACCAACTATATAGGTGGCTATCGCTAATGAATTAGGAATAAACACTAACTCGTCTAATCCAATATGAAAAATAAAACTAAATAGTAAGCCAACCCCTGCAATTGATCCTACTAATAGTACAGCACGGCTAGGGGTTAAATATTTTTGATTCAGGTTGTCCAGCCATGAGGGGGCAAGACGTTTATGAGATAAGGAATAACCTAATCGGCTCATACTTGCCACAAACGCATTGTTAGTTCCTAAACATATGATAAAGGCAAGTATTGCTGTTGCCCAAGCGCCATTTACCCCTGCCACTTTTTCAACGACTTGTGCTATTGAAGCATTATTCATAGCACTATTAACGGTTTGTTCCCCAGTTGAATAAGAGTTTGTGCCAATGACAGCTAATGCGATGCCTATGTATAATACACCAATAATAACAATGGCTCCCCATGTTGATCGCATGATGTTTTGTTTTCTTGGACTTTTAAATTCAGGTGCCAGACTAGAGATTGCTTCCCATCCAAAGAATGACCAAAAAATGAGCATTGCGGATTGGCCGATTGGAATGATGCTGTTTTTGGTGATGTGTGGTGTTATGCTCTCAAGGTCAATTGCTGGAAATGCTAAAACTGATGTACCTAATAATATCAATAGAGTAAGTCCGGCTAATACCAATTGAATTTTTCCACTTGTTTGTAGACCTACATAGTTTCCAATTACAGCAATTGAGAGTAATATGCTTGCAATAATATATGCAGAAAAATGCGGTAAATTGAACGCAAAAGATATATAAGTCCCACCTGTTAATGAAACAATAATTTGTCCTACACTTCCTGCTATGAAAAAAAACCATCCACAAATAGCACCTGCGTAATGACCAAAAGCTTTATCAGTAAAAGTTAATATTCCGCCTGAACTAGGGAAATCAATTGAAAGGAATGCAAATGTGCACGCTAATGGAATACTTAGCAGCACCATAATGATCCATGAAACTAATGCATTTGAACCGGCAATTCCTGCGGTCATTCCAGGTAATATTAAAATTCCTGATCCCGAAACGGCTCCTACATACAGAGCAGTGCCTTGTGTAACTGATATAGTTTGCTTCAATGGCTGAGTCAAAGATATTCTCTCCTTACATTTCTGAACTTATATTTATTATAGAAGGTTATTCTCTTTGTTTATATAAACTAATGAATGTTTTATTCTCTTATGCTTTACGATATGGATGAAAAATAATAAAATTATATGCAATTATGAAAAGGAGAGATGGGAATGGACGGAATAGATCGGAAATTATTAGAACTGCTTCAAGAGGATGCACGAATAACGATTATTGAACTATCGAAAAAACTGAATTTAAGTCGTCCGAGTGTAAATGAACGATTACGTCGTTTGCAGGAAAACGGTGTTATTCAGGGGTTTACCGCACGTGTTTCAGCTGAGGCTATTGGAAAAGGTACAATTGTGATTATACAAATAGGAAATTTAAAAATAGAATGTCGTCGATTTGAGGAATTGATCAAAGCAGAAACGGATATTCTAGAGTGCCATAGAGTTACAGGAACGAATAGTTACTTTCTAAAGGCAGCAGTAGCCACGATGAAGGATTTAGAAGCCTTAGTAGACCGCCTAATTCCTTATGGTCAATTAAATACATCTGTCGTATTGTCATCGCCTATTCTTTCTCGCCCTCTGCTGCCAGTCAATGATAGTTAAAAAAACTTTGTGTATGTCCTTTAGTCTGGCACTCTAAGAGACATGGCATTATTGAATGAAAAGCACTACTTTATTTTTACAGAAAGAGATTAAAATTTTTAATCAATAAGATGAAAAAGTTAGGACGGATGTTTATTGTTTTGGCTCACCATTTTTTAAACATATAGAATTGATGGCAAGTGAATATATAATGAATGTAATGATAATAAGATTTCATAATCAATGATTTGGATTTACTATGTTGAGGGCCTAGTGGGTGTCGAAAAACCGATGGTTTTAACTGTCGGTTTTTTTAAGTGCTTTTTCGCACTCATTGAAAATCACCTCATTAAAACAAACACTTGTTACATAGCGTTACCCAAGGGGTGATGCATTTTATGAAGGTTATAATCATCGAGGGGCCGCAAGCTGACAAATGCATTAACAATCGCTTGAGGGAGGATGCAAGTAAAGGGCTTTCATCTGCTACGATCCAGACCGCATTTCTCGGAGAGCTTATTAGCGATGACAAAAAATGATGTTTATAACTCTTTTATATATTTTTTCTCTATTTCTTGTCAAAGAAAATTGAATGAAATAGAGAAAGCCGGAATATTAGATCCGGCCTGTTCTAAATCATTTCCCCTTCGCCTTCTTCCGTTTTTCCTTCTCCGCCCGGTAAAACTCATGAAACATCTTCATCAGCGCCCGCTTTTCAATCCGCGACACATAGCTGCGCGAGATACCGAGTTCTTTAGCAATCTCACGCTGCGTTTTTTCCTTCTTCAAATCAAGCCCAAACCGTCCGACAATCACTTCCTTCTCACGGTCATCTAAAATATCAATGTATTGCTTCACTTTTTCAAGCTCCATATTGAGCTGGATGGTATCAATCACGTCTTCATTTTCTGATTTCAAAACGTCGATCAGGCTGATTTCATTCCCTTCTTTATCCTGCCCGATCGGATCATGAAGGGAGACGTCTTTTTTTGTTTTTTTCAATGCGCGCAAATGCATGAGGATTTCGTTTTCAATACACCGCGCGGCATACGTCGCCAGCTTTGTCCCTTTTCCGGCGGAATAGCTTTCAATTCCTTTGATCAGCCCGATTGTTCCGATGGAGATTAAGTCCTCTGCATCCTCACCTGTATTTTCGAATTTTTTCACAATATGGGCGACCAAGCGAAGATTATGCTCAATCAGCATGTTCCTGGCATGTTCATCCCCTTTAGCCATGAGCTCTAAGTATTTTTTTTCCTCGCTGCTTGAGAGCGGTTGTGGAAAGGCATTGTTTTTCACGTAAGATACTAAAAAGACAAGCTCTTTAACAACAAAGCCGAGCGCTGCGAAAACACCTGTCACCATCGTCACCTCCACAAAAGTATGTAGGCTAAAGCCTATATGTAAATGTATGTAGGCGGGAGGCTGTCTGTGTCTGTACCGGGAAATTTCTCGCAGGGGAGCTTGGCTTTTGTGAGCAGCATACGAACTTCAAATTTTAAATATAATTTTTATCAGACTCCCATACATTGAAATGAACAAAAAATGTGTATGGGGGGATGGGAATGAAAAAGTGGATGGCAGGCCTGTTTCTTGCTGCAGCAGTTCTTCTTTGTTTTATGGTTCCGCAGCAGATCCAAGGCGCTTCTTTGTATGACAAAGTGTTGACTTTTCCGCTGTCTCGTTATCCGGAAACAGGGGATCATATTAGAGATGCGATTGCAGAGGGACATTCTGATATTTGCACCATCGATAGGGATGGTGCGGACAAAAGGCGGCAGGAATCATTAAAAGGAATTCCGACGAAGCCGGGCTATGACCGGGATGAGTGGCCGATGGCTGTTTGTAAGGAGGGCGGCGCGGGGGCAGATGTCCGATATGTCACGCCTTCTGATAATCGCGGGGCCGGCTCGTGGGTTGGGAATCAAATGAGCGGTTATCCTGACGGCACCAGAGTGCTGTTTATTGTGCAGTAATCAAGAAGAGGCTCTTTCCTGAGCCTCAGTTGTTACGATCCTTCGCTTTGCTGGATTCTCGGAGGATAGGTTTCTGCTTTTCGCCAATACTGGCGTATGCCTTCGTCTCGAACAACGATGCCCATCTGTGCAAGTTCGAGACGAAATTCTTCAACATCGTCTTTTTCCTCGTCTTTCAGCGCTTTGTGACGAGCTTTCAATAGAGCATGGGCGCCTGGCGAGAGGTCTGGTGCATCAGGTATCCACCGGCGAAATTGATCTTTAAATGGATCACCATCTGCTGCCCATTCGTAATTGTGCTTTCTAAAGGCCTTCTCGACATTCACTGGTTTTTCATCAATTTCTTCCCGTGCCAATTCATATCCGGCTTTTCCTAGGAGGACAAGCCGTTTGTGGTCGATAAACACAAGAGCAATGCTGTCGGAACGAATCGTTTGCACTTTCTTTCCTTTGATTAATTCCACTGTGTCATTTGTAATTTTTACAGACAGCAGCATTGCAATAACAGAATGAGCGAACCAAATTCCTGCAGACACGCCAAGCAGCGCAGTGATAAATGCAGTTGGTGATCCCTGAAAAGAGGTGACCAGCCGGAGCGGTCCTTCAAAAGGAATCCACGGGAGGGATAATGCCCATTTTGCAAACTGCGGGATAAAATACCCGATCGTAAAGCCGATGATTGCAAGTGCAGCGTAGAAAAAGTAAACAGCTGTTTTCGTAACTCCAATAATAGTGTGAGATTGATTCTGCAACATGTCACCTTCTTTATTTGAAAAAATTAAATCTTCCCATATTTTAACTTAAAAAGATGGGAAATCAAGGATGAATTAATGTTTTTTAATATAAAAGAAAAGCTCAAAAATGGGCCTAGAACAGTCGGAAACAATAGCGCCCGGGGTACACAAGACACGCATCCGAATTCGCAGTCGTCTCGGCGAAGCACGCAGCTGAAAGTCAAACCGCTTAAAGCTGTTTCGGAAAAAGAAAAGCTGATGCTAAAGAACATACAAATCACAAAGGATGAGGGAACGGCAAAATCCTTTTTGGCCTCATTTGTTTTTATACGTATCTCATTACAGTTCACAGGGAACATAAAGAGTAAAGGCTTTTTAAACAATCAGGAGGAACTGACATGAAAATTGGATTAATCGGGTTAGGAAAAATGGGCATAAACATAGGAAAGCAATTCATTGACCGCAAACATCAAGCTGTCGGGTATGATGTGAATCAAGCGGCTGTTGATGAGCTTAAAGCCTATGGCGCTGAGGGGACAACGAATCTAAAAGAGTTGATTTCTTCATTAGACACGCCGCGTATACTATGGGTTATGGTGCCGCATGGCGTTGTCGATGCTGTTTTGCGTGATGTGGCGCCTTTATTAAGCAAAGGCGATATTGTCATTGAAGCCGGAAACTCTCATTATAAAGAATCGATTCGCCGCCACAATCAAATGAAAGAAGCGGGTATCCATTATCTCGATGCCGGAACGTCGGGCGGAATGGAAGGCGCGCGCCATGGCGCCTGTTTTATGATAGGAGGAGACCCTGAAGCATGGGAGATTGCAGAGCCGCTGTTTCGGGATACTGCCGTCGAAAACGGATATCTTTACGCTGGTGAGGCGGGAAGCGGACATTTCTTGAAAATGATTCATAATGGCATTGAGTACGGAATGATGGCCGCGATTGGTGAAGGATTCGAAGTGCTTGAAAACAGCCAATTTGATTTTGACTACGAAAAGGTTGCCAGAGTATGGAATAACGGCTCTGTCATTCGCTCTTGGCTTATGGGGCTGACTGAGCGAGCTTTCTCTAAAGATGCGAGGCTTGATCAGATCAAAGGTATCATGCATTCCTCAGGTGAAGGAAAGTGGACGGTGGAAACAGCGCTTGATCTGCAGACAGCAACTCCGGTAATTGCCATGTCGCTGCTGATGAGATACCGTTCTTTAACAGATGATACGTTTACAGGAAAGGTCGTCGCTGCGCTTCGAAATGAATTCGGAGGCCATGCGACAGAAAAAAAGTAAGGGGACGAACACGCCTCCTTATTTTTTTTGCACGTTCAGCAGATGAGGGAACTTTTTATAAATGATCATCATGATGATCAGAATGTAGGCTCCGTAAATGCTGAAAGACAGTAATTTGTCGCTGGAAAAATTAGCACCTGCAATGGTAACAACGACAATATTCGGGATTTTTCCTATGAGAGACGCGAAGAAAAAAACATGCCAGCGAACCTGACTCAGCCCGCATATCACGTTCATGACAAGAGAAGGAATGACGGGGATGAGTCTTCCTAATAAAACAGCGGTAAAAGCATTTTTGTTGAAGGAAGCCTCGTAGCTTTGGATAGCGGGATAGGCCTGAACTTTTTTTCTGGCCCAATCTCTAAAGCTGTATCTGGCGAGAAAAAACAGCATGATTGTACCAAGCATTGAGCCAGTCAGTGTAATCCAGATCCCATTTGCGATTCCGAACACAGCGCCGTTTAAAGCGGCAACCAAAGCAAACGGCACAATGGGGAAAAAAACATCGGCAGCAATCAGCAGCATACTGAATAAAACAGAAAACATCCCTCCTGCTTTGATCGCCTCAAGCCAAGCTTCTTTCTGAAAAAAACCGACTGCAATGACAGTTATAATCACGATGATACCTAGTATCTTTTTTAACATGTTTATGGTCACTCCCAACTAAGGTGATGTCAGGAGCCAAAACCTCCGTCATCTACGTTAGTATAACTGGTGTCAGTTCAGCGATTCAACTAAAATTGATATTTGGATTTAGAACACAATTCTTTTTTATCTTGTAAAATAGGCAGTCCATCCCTATGTTTTCTGCATTCTTTAATAGCAGGGAGGGATAGAAATGGTCACGATAAAAAAGGATTTTATTCCGGCATCGAACGATAATCGTCCGGGCTATGCGATGACTCCTGCTTATATTACAGTTCATAATACAGCGAATACCGCCAAAGGCGCTGATGCGAAAATGCACGCCAATTATGTGAAAAACCGAAGCACATCTGTCAACTGGCATTTTATCAGTTGATGATTCAGTCATTTATCAGCATCTCCCGATAGATGAAAATGGCTGGCATGCGGGTGACGGCACAAATGGGACAGGGAACCGCAAATCAATCGGGATTGAAATCTGCGAAAATGCTGACGGCGTCTTTGAAAAAGCAACAGCAAATGCCCAGTGGCTGATCCAAAAACTAATGAAAGAAAACAATATTCCGTTGAAACATGTCGTTCCCCACAAAAAATGGTCCGGGAAGGACTGTCCGGGCAAGCTCTTGGAGCACTGGAGTTCTTTTATAAACGGAATTTCTTTCTCCGATACACCTCCAAAAGAGTCATCTCCATCTTACCCGCTGCCGTCGGGGATGATAAAACTCACTTCGCCTTATCGAAAGGGCACGAAAATCCTTCAGCTGCAAAAGGCTTTAGCCGCGCTTCATTTTTACCCTGATAAGGGAGCTGAAAATAATGGAATTGACGGAGTCTACGGACCGAAAACCGCAAATGCCGTCAAGCGTTTTCAGCTTGTGAACGGATTAACTGCAGACGGCATCTATGGACCAAAAACAAAGGCCAAGCTTAAATCGAAGTTAAAGTGAACACAGGGCAAGGGATAACCTGTTTCTAATGCGGATTCAGGTTATTTTCTTCTCTGTGGTTTGTGTGTTTTTTCGATTGAGAAGAAGGGAATTTTAAGAGAATCATCCTTTGCCGTAATGAAAGCAGCATGATTTTCACTAAGGGGGACACGTTAACAATAGGAAAAAACAGTAACAACAAAAAAACTCTTCGTTGAACGAAGGGGAACAGAGGTATAACATTAAGGTGAGGCTTTTGGGGGTGTAAAGATGAAGCATTTTTTTATCCTTTTCCTTCTGCTGTCCGTTACAGCAGGATGCGAGGGTAAGGGATACGAAGACGTTGTAGCATTTGGTGACAGCAATACGCGAGGCTCTAATTGGGACTACCGCGATTATCCAAAAGCACAGCAGTGGGTTAATATGTTAAAAACGGCTGAACGCGGAAAGCTTGATATACTCAATGCGGGAATTGGCGGACAGACAACAGAGGATGCACGTCTGCGGTTTCAGACAGATGTGCTGGATCAAAAACCGAAGTATTTGTTTATTATGTTCGGCACAAATGACGCCGCGATACTGACTGAGGGGAAACCGAGAGTATCAAAGCAGCGTTTTAGAGAAAATCTCGTTTATTTTATTAAAGAAAGCAGAGAAGACGGGATCAAACCAATCCTAATGA
Source organism: Bacillus sp. SW14 (assembly GCF_047608225.1). NCBI lineage: Bacteria > Bacillati > Bacillota > Bacilli > Caryophanales > Bacillaceae > Bacillus > Bacillus sp. SW14. Next base: position 1,597,060 of record NZ_JBLKRW010000001.1, read on the forward strand.
CATGTATCCCAATTATAGAAGGAAACGGGAAGCACCATCTGTTTTACTATTCGAGATATAAAGCAGCTGCTTTTGAACCGAAGGGCGGGGCGAGAAAATGGCACAATTCATACAACGATATTACAAGAGATGTGTCGGAGCGCCTGGATGTCCCTCTTGTAGATAACTGGATGCATTTTATAGAAGCAGACGGCGGAAAAGCAACTGATGAAGCGCTTATCCAATCCGGTCTGATAGATCCTTCAGGCAATCATATGACACCTAAAGGGGCAAGGATTGTATATGAAGGAATACAAGATGGGCAGGTTTTGAAGTACTGAGCCGGACAACGGCCTAAGCCGTTTTATTTCTCCTACATAGGCTGTTATAAACCTTATGTAAGGAGGCGCTTCAATGTATGGCGCAGGCAGGGCATATGGATACGCTTTTATCGTTGTTTTAGTTGTTGTTCTCCTGGTTGTGGGCGGCATATATTGGTTAGCATAGTTACCGTCCCTTGAAAACACCTCTTTTTAGGGGTGTTTTTTGCTGAAAACAGTAGTAAAGCGCGCAACCGAAGTGATATAATATCAGTCATCTGAGTAAAAAAAGGAAATACGCCCGGAAAAAATAGACAAGTTCCTATTAAGAAGATACGGAAATAATATGTCCGAGCGATCTTCTTTTTATTTCGTTTTCAATTAACTCGATAAAGTCACGGTTTAAATTCATTTCGGTGGCTTTGAAATAAGATTCTATTAGTAATTCATCAGACAGTTTTCTCATGCTAGGAACCCAATTAATGGGAGTGGCACCTCCTTAAAAGTTGGAATCATTCATGATTTTAACGCATACATTGATACGTTGCGCACATCTGAGGCTGAAGTTATCTTTAATCTACCATGAAATGCATATAAGAACAATCGTTCTGTTATCCACACCAGAAAGTGGATAACCTGTGAGTATCGTGTTTATAATTTGTCTAAAGAGTGATGTAATAAGAGTGGATAGTGTGTGTAATTTTATCCACAACTGGTGAAGAAACCCAATTTTTGTCGAAATTTTTTTGCTCAGTTTTTCTTTAGGCACAAGTTCGATTTTTTTCGACAATCATTTTAAAGAGAAAAGGGAAGGGTGCGGGTTTTGTTAAAAAAGTTTTTTTTACCTGACGAGTTCGTGAAAAATATTTTTCATATTACGCCTGAGAAATTAAAGGAACGAAATGTAAAAGGAATTATTACTGATCTGGATAATACGCTTGTTGAGTGGGACAGGCCGAACGCGACGCCGCGTTTGATCGAGTGGTTTGAAGAAATGAAGGACCACGGCATTAAAGTGACGATTGTCTCTAATAATAATGAAAGAAGAGTAAAACTTTTCTCAGAGCCGCTTGGAATCCCATTCATCTACAAAGCAAGAAAACCAATGGGCAAAGCCTTTAACAGAGCTGTGCGCAATATGGAGCTGAAAAAAGAGGACTGCGTGGTCATCGGAGATCAGCTCATGACCGATGTGCTCGGGGGAAATCGAAACGGCTACCATACGATTTTGGTCGTGCCTGTTGCTTCCTCTGACGGGTTTATTACGCGCTTTAACCGCCAGGTCGAACGCAGAATACTGAGTGCTCTCAAACGAAAAGGGCACATTCAGTGGGAGGAGTAAGAAATGGAAAAGGTTGTTTGTATCGGCTGCGGAGTGACAATCCAAACCGAGGACAAAACAGGTCTGGGATACGCGCCGCCTGCATCGCTTACGAAAGAAAATGTGATTTGCCAGCGCTGCTTCAGACTGAAAAACTATAATGAAATACAAGATGTTTCCTTAACGGATGATGATTTCTTAAACATTCTTCACGGTATTGGGGAAACCGATTCTCTAGTTGTTAAAATTGTTGATATTTTTGATTTTAACGGCAGCTGGATCAATGGGCTGCAGCGTTTGGTGGGGGGAAACCCTATCTTATTGATTGGCAATAAAGCTGATATTTTGCCTAAGTCACTGAAAAGAGAGCGTCTGATCCAGTGGATGAAGCGTGAAGCGAAAGAGCTTGGCTTAAAACCGGTTGACGTATTTTTGGTTAGTGCGGGACGCGGCCAGGGGATCAGAGAAGTAATTGATGCGATTGAGTATTATCGCAACGATAAAGATGTCTATGTTGTCGGCTGTACAAATGTAGGGAAGTCAACCTTTATAAACCGGATTATTAAAGAAGTATCAGGTGAAGAAGATATCATTACGACATCCCAATTTCCTGGCACAACTCTTGATGCGATTGAAATCCCGCTGGACGACGGCTCAGCGCTTTATGATACACCGGGCATAATCAACCATCATCAAATGGCGCATTATGTCAATAAAAAGGATCTTAAAATACTATCTCCTAAAAAGGAGCTGAAACCTCGCACATTCCAGCTTAACGATCAGCAAACACTGTATTTCGGCGGACTTGCAAGGTTCGATTATGTGTCCGGAGAAAGGGCTCCTTTTATCTGCTATATGCCGAATGAGCTGATGATTCATAGGACAAAACTGGAAAATGCAGACGCGCTTTATGAAAAGCATGCAGGGGAATTGCTCACACCTCCGGGAAAAGATGAAATGGATGAGTTTCCGGAATTGGTCGCCCATACGTTTACGATAAAAGACAATAAGACAGATATCGTTTTCTCAGGGTTAGGCTGGGTAACAGTGCATGACGCCGATAAAAAAGTAACTGCTTACGCGCCAAAAGGCGTTCACGTATTTGTTCGGCGCTCATTAATTTAATGAAAAGGGGAGAGGAGCATGAAAAAGCTGTACGGAGTTATCGGAAATCCGATTGGCCATTCCATGTCACCTGATATTCATAACGCATCATTGAAAGATCTCGGTCTAGACGGACATTACCATGCTTTCAAGGTAGAAGAGGATGATCTGGAAGATGCGGTAAAAGGAATAAGAGCACTTGGCGTACAAGGAATCAATGTGACTGTTCCGCATAAGGTTTCCATTATGGATTACCTGGATCATATTGATGAGAGTGCAAAAGTGATCGGTGCCGTAAATACGGTCAGAAGAGAGGGAGACAAGCTTGTCGGATACAATACCGATGGGGAAGGCTTTGTGAAGTCATTAATGAAGGTACTGGACAAGCCCATCTCTGAACTGTCATTCTTAATGATCGGCGCGGGCGGAGCGGCAAGAGCCATTTTCACAGCAATTGCCCGCAATGTTCCGATAAAGTTTGACATCTGCAACCGGACGTTGGAAAAAGCAAAGCAGCTTACAGAATCCACTCCCTCATTTCAAAATAAAGAAGTGTTAAGCATAAAAGAAGCAGAAGAGCGGCTTGAGCAGTATGATGTTATTATCCATACAACGTCTGTGGGCATGTATCCGAACGTGGAAGATGTGCCGCTTTCATTACAGCGTGCCGCAAGCAGTGCCGTCGTATGCGATATCGTGTATAATCCAATTCAGACGGCTCTTTTAAAAGAAGCAAACCAAAAAGGCCTGAAAACACTAGATGGAGTGGGCATGTTTGTAGAACAGGCAGCATTGTCTTTCCAATTGTGGACTGGACAAGAGCCTGATATTGAAAAAATGAGATCAATTGTTATAGGAAAATTAGGAGGAACAGAATGTTAACAGGTAAACAAAAACGTTTTTTACGTTCAAAAGCGCATCATTTAACGCCGATTTTTCAAGTAGGCAAAGGCGGAGTAAACGACAACATGATTAAACAAATTGCTGAGGCGCTTGAAGCGAGAGAGCTGATTAAAGTCAGCGTTCTTCAGAATTGTGAAGAAGATAAAAACGATGTTGCGGAAGCTCTTGTAAAAGGAAGCCGCTCTCAATTGGTGCAGACAATCGGCAATACGATTGTGTTATATAAGGAATCAAAGGAAAATAAACAAATCGAGCTTCCTTAAAGGTGGTTGAAATGAAGAAAATCGGTATTTTCGGAGGCACGTTTGACCCTCCGCATAACGGCCACCTCTTAATGGCGAATGAGGTGCTGTTTCAGGCGGGGCTTGATGAAATTTGGTTTATGCCCAATCAAATTCCGCCGCATAAACAGAAAGAAAACTATACGGACAGCTTTCATCGCGTGGAAATGCTGAAGCTTGCGATTCAGTCTAATCCGTCCTTTAAGCTGGAGCTGGCTGAAATGGAAAGAGAAGGGCCTTCCTATACGTTTGATACTGTTTCTTTACTGAAGCAGCGTTATCCGAATGATCAGCTGTTCTTTATTATCGGCGCTGATATGATTGAATATTTGCCGAAATGGTATAAGCTGGACGAGTTGCTGAACCTCATTCAATTTATTGGAGTAAAGCGCCCTGGTTTTCATGTTGAAACCCCTTATCCGCTTCTCTTTGCAGACGTTCCGGAATTTGAGGTATCATCAACTATGATAAGGGAACGGTTTAAAAGCAAGAAACCCGCTGACTACTTAATCCCTGATAAAGTGAAGAAGTATGTAGAGGAGAATGGTTTATATGAATCGTGAGGAGGCACTTGCCTGCGTTAAGCAGCAATTGACCGAACACCGATATATCCACACGATTGGTGTGATGAACACGGCGATCGAACTTGCGGAGCGTTTTGGAGCCAACCCTAAAAAAGCGGAAACAGCGGCTATCTTTCATGATTATGCCAAATTCCGCCCGAAAGAAGAAATGAAACAAATTATTGCGCGAGAAAAAATGCCTTCGCATTTATTGGATCATAATCCGGAGCTGTGGCACGCTCCGGTCGGCGCTTATTTGGTCCAAAGAGAAGCGGGGATTCAAGATGAAGACATTCTTGACGCCATCAGGTATCATACCTCTGGACGGCCTGGCATGACACTTTTAGAAAAAGTGATTTACGTTGCCGATTACATTGAACCAAACCGGGCATTTCCCGGTGTCGATGAGGTGCGTAAACTTGCCGAGACAGATTTGAATCAAGCGCTGATTCAATCCATTAAAAATACAATGATGTTTCTTATGAAAAAAAATCAACCGGTTTTTCCAGACACATTTTCAACGTATAACTGGCTTGTGTCCGGCAACTGAACAGGAGGAATTTGTGAATGAATCAAAAGTCCATTTTAAAGATCGCAGCTGCGGCTTGCGATGATAAACGGGCAGAGGATATTTTAGCACTGGATATGGAAGGCATATCTCTGGTTGCTGATTATTTTCTGATCTGCCACGGGAATTCAGATAAACAGGTGCAGGCGATTGCCCGTGAAATCAAGGATCAGGCTGAAGAAAACGGCATTCAAATCAAAAAGATGGAAGGCTTCGATGAAGCAAGATGGGTGCTCGTTGACCTTGGCGATGTGATTGTGCATGTCTTCCACAAGGATGAAAGAAGCTACTACAATCTGGAAAAACTGTGGGGGGACGCTCCGCTCGCAGATCTTGAGCTTGGAATGAACCAATGATTTACCAAGGCTTTGCAAGCGTGTATGACGAGTTAATGTCGCACGCACCTTACGATCAATGGACAAAGTGGATTGAAGCAGCTCTCCCGGAAAAAGGCCGTATCCTCGATCTGGCATGCGGCACAGGGGAAATCTCAGTCCGGCTTGCCGAAAAAGGCTTCGAGGTCACGGGGATCGATCTCAGTGAGGAAATGCTTGCTTACGCCCAGCAAAAGGTCTCCAGTAACCAGCCGATTCTTTTTCTTCAGCAGGATATGAGAGAGATTACCGGCTTTGACGGCCAGTTTGACGCTGTTGTGATATGCTGTGACTCATTAAATTATTTAAAAACGAATAATGATGTGATCGAAACCTTCAAAAGTGTATTTCGGGTGTTGAAACCTGAAGGCATGTTGCTATTTGATGTTCATTCATCTTATAAAGTCGGTGAAGTCTTTCCGGATAGCACATTTGCTGACCAGGATGAAGATATCAGCTATATTTGGCAGAGCTTTGCCGGAAGTGAAGAGCTTTCTGTCATTCATGATATGTCGTTTTTTGTGCGGAACGGAGAGGCGTATGACCGTTTTGATGAGACGCACGAGCAAAGAACGTTCCCGGTGGATGAATATGAAGAAATGCTGAGGAACTGCGGCTTTCAACTGCACGGCGTGACAGCTGATTTTACAGATTCAGAACCAACAACACAATCAGAACGCCTATTTTTCAAGGCGCAGAAATCAAAAACCATCGTTTCCTAAGACGATGGTTTTTTAAAATGCTTTTTTATGCTTTTGCAGTGCAGACAAAAGTATGACATACTCGTCTACACATGAAACTGCTTCTTCACTGCGGAAATATCCTCTTCGTACTTCATATGAGTATTTTGGAATACCCGGTGAAACATATCCTGCACACCGCTTTCCAGCGCTTTAATGCCTTCTCCCGTCACACCGCCTTTAACACAAACCTTTTCCTGTAACGCGGGCAGGGTATACAATTCGGTTTCTAGCAGTTTTCCCATTCCGACAAGCATTTCCTTACACATCAGAATAGCATCCTGTTTGGACACTGATGTTTCCGAAACGGCCGCATCTATAAACCGCTGAATCAGATAGCTCATAAAAGCCGGGCCGCAGCTTACGATATCTGATGCGACCCTCGTGATGTCACTTTCAATTTGCAGCGGATGAGAGATATGCTTCATGAGCTCATTGATTTTCGTTTTTGCAAATTCTCCGCAGCTTGTGCCGAAAGTGACGAGAGAAACGCCTGCCAGCGCTCTGTTTGTAATACTGGGAATTACTCGCGCCACTTGACAAGGTACATATTGCTCGAGTTGTTGAGTTTGAACCGGGCTTGTAATTGAAATGAGAATATGGTCCTTTCTTAAATAAGGCGCCGCTCTTGCTAGTAAAGGATATATATCAAGCGGCTTAACACAAATAAAAATCATCTCGTTTTCAGAAACAAGCTTTTCCAGGCTTTCTGTTACGTTTATGCTGTTGTAGCGGTTTTTTATGTGTAACGCTTTTTCAATTGTGCGGTTTGTGATTGTTATGTTTGAGGGATCGGCTGCTTTTGATTCAATAAATGACTCTATAAGGATCGTACCCATATTTCCTGTGCCGATAAAACCAATCTTCAATGATTTCCCCTCCTTTGAGCTATTATCCTCTAAACCATATGTGTGATGAAAATAAATTATGACGAAAGCGGGGAACATGCACGATGAATTGGTTGTATCAGCATAAAAAAGCAATTATTTTAGCGGCTTCTGCAGCTGCTTTCATAGCGGTTATTTTCGTTTTGGCCAGCGGGGAAAACAAAGAGCCGGTGAAGCAGGCTGTATCAACTGAGACAGAAAATACGGAGGTAAAGCAGGAGGCAGTCAAAGACGAGTCAAATGAAACAATTGTGATTGACATTAAAGGTGCTGTTCAGCATCCTGGCGTGTATGAAATGCGAACAGGGGACAGAGTATCTCAGGCGATTGAGAAAGCGGGCGGGACCGGTGAACAAGCAGATGAAATGCAAGTGAATTTGGCGGAGCTGCTGCAGGACGGGACAGTGGTGTACATCCCGAAAAAGGGAGAAGAGACAACGATGCAGCAAGGATCCGGAGGCGCTGTTAAAAGCGATGGAGGGAAGGAAGCACCGGTAAATATCAATACAGCAACCTTAGAGGAATTACAAGGCATCTCAGGGGTGGGGCCATCAAAGGCTGAAGCTATTATTGCATACCGGGAAGAAAACGGGCGTTTCCAGACAATTGAAGAGATCACTAAGGTTTCAGGAATCGGTGAGAAATCGCTTGAGAAAATAAAGTCTTCCATTACAGTAAAGTGATTTGACGGTCATGCATAATGATAGGTAAACTAAAGGTCAGGCAACACAACATTTGGAGGGAACAACGTGGAACGAATTTCATGGAATCAATACTTTATGGCTCAAAGCCATTTACTGGCGCTGCGCAGCACCTGCCCGAGATTGTCTGTCGGCGCAACTATAGTCAGGGATAAACGCATGATTGCAGGGGGGTATAACGGGTCAATCGCGGGCGGCGTGCACTGCGCAGACGAAGGCTGCCTCATGATAGATGACCATTGCGCAAGAACGATTCACGCTGAAATGAATGCGATTCTTCAATGCTCTAAGTTCGGGGTGCCGACTGATGGAGCGGAGATTTATGTGACGCATTATCCGTGCATACAATGCTGTAAATCTATCATTCAAGCGGGTATCAAAACGGTTTATTATGCTGAGGATTACAAAACGAATCCGTACGCACAGGAATTATTTGAACAGGCGGGTGTAACTGTTGAACAGGTTGAACTCGATGAAATGATCGTTGATCTGAAAAACAGGGAAAAGCTTTCATTTATAGCGGGTCTTTTAGAGAAACTGGCGGATGCGGGTCTTGCAGAGGAAGATTTGAAAAAGATACATGAACAGGCGAATACACTCTTCACGAGCTACGTGTGATGAATGCGTAATTCGCGTTTGTTATTGCCTTTGGCGGCAGCTTCAGCAACGGCTGGAATTACTGCCGCCGCTTATTTCTCCGCTGTTTTTCTTTTCTTCCTCTTTCTCCTCATCATTTTAATCAAAACGAGACACGCTGTTCTCATTTTGGTTTGTTTCTTCTGTTTTATATTGTTTTTTTCACTGTATGCAGTCGCAGATTCCAAGAATGTCTCTGTATATCAGCGGGGCACCTATCAAGCCAAGGCAGTAATTGACAGCATTCCGAAAATTGACGGCGACCGTATGTCTATGGTGGTTAAGACGCCTGATGGCGAAAAATGGGCCGCTTCGTACCGCATTCAGTCTGCTGAAGAAAAAGATCAGCTGTCATATCTAGAGCCAGGAATGGCATGTGAATGGACTGGTGCCTTGGAAGAACCTAGACACGCAACCGTGCCGGGCGCATTTGATTATAACGAATATCTTTACCGGCAGCATATTCACTGGAACTATTCTGTTACATCTATTCAAAAGTGCAGCGAACCTGTAAATGTCAGTTATAAACTGCTCAGTTTAAGAAAAGACATCGTGTCATTCACAAACAGCCTGCTGCCCCCTGATTCGGCAGGAATCGTACAAGCTCTTATAGTAGGAGACAGATTTTACGTGGAAGCCGAGGTGCTTAACGCGTATCAAAAGCTTGGTGTCGTCCATCTCTTGGCGATTTCAGGACTCCACGTCGGCATTTTGACAGCCGGCTTGTTTTATATCATGATCCGTATTGGAATAACAAGAGAAAAGGCGTCAATCCTGTTGCTGTTATTTCTGCCGCTCTATGTGATGTTGACAGGCGCTGCTCCTTCAGTGCTGCGCGCCGCTCTGATGTCGGGTATTTACTTAGCTGGAAGTCTCGTTAAATGGCGTGTACATGCTGCGGGGGCAATCTGCACTTCATACATCGTCCTTTTGCTCTTCAATCCTTACCATCTCTTTGAAGCCGGTTTTCAGCTGTCATTCGCCGTGAGTTTTTCTTTAATTCTTTCTTCTTCTATTTTTCAGCATGTTAAAACCTCTTTAGGTCAGCTGACAATGGTATCACTGATCGCTCAGCTGGGTTCACTCCCCATTCTCCTGCATCATTTCCAGCAGTTTTCTATGATCAGCGTCCTGATGAACATGGTGCTTGTTCCTATTTATACATTCTGTGTTTTGCCGGGGACTATAGCAGGTGTTTTTTTATTAATCCTTTCTGCTTCGGCTGGCCGATTGTTCTTCAGCTGGTTTGATTTCTTGATGAGCTGGACAAACAGGCTGATCACAAGAATCGCAGATATTGATGTATTCACAATTATCATTGCACGTCCCGCGCCTATTCTGCTCTTTTTATTCACGGTCACAATCATTATAATGTTTATGGCGATAGAAAAACGCTCTTTTTCTCAGCTGATGGTAACTGGCGGCATTTGCTGCGCGATGTTCTGTCTTCTCTTTATATATCCTCGTCTTAGTTCTGAAGGAGAGGTCGATATGATTGATATTGGGCAGGGTGACAGCATGTATGTAGGTGCTCCGCATCAGCGGGGGCATGTTTTAATTGATACTGGCGGCACTTTATCTTATTCGTCAGAGCCTTGGCGGGAAAAACAGCATCCGTTTTCACTTGGGGAAAAGGTGCTGATTCCGTTTTTAACCGCTAAGGGGGTCAAACAGCTTGATGCGTTAATTCTCACGCACGCTGACCAAGATCATATCGGAGAGGCGGAGACTCTGCTGAAGCATCATAAAGTGAAGCGCCTCGTGATTCCGAAAGGGTTTGTTTCTGAACCGAAGGATGAGAAAGTGCTGCAGGCAGCCAGAGAGGAGGGAGTGACAATTGAGGAGGTGAAGCGAGGTGATGTATTGCAAATAAAGGATTTACAGTTCTATGTACTGTCACCGGACGGACCTGATCCGGCAAGCAAAAATAATTCTTCTCTCGTTCTGTGGATGAAAACGGGCGGTATGAGCTGGATCTTGACAGGTGATCTGGAGAAAGAAGGGGAAAAGGAGGTTATAAGCGTGTTTCCGAATCTAAAAGCAGACGTGTTAAAGGTGGGGCACCATGGAAGCAAAGGCTCTACCGGTGAAGATTTCATCAAACAGCTTCAGCCGGAAATGGCCATTATCTCAGCAGGGGAAAACAATCGGTACCATCATCCCCATCAAGAAGTTCTGCAAATATTACAGAGACATTCCATCCGCGTGCTGCGCACCGATCAAAGCGGAACGATCCAATATAGATATAAAAACAGAGTTGGAACCTTTTCTGTCTATCCCCCATATGATACATCAGAATAACAGAGACGAACTAAAAAAAGACTGCCGAGAAATCAGCAGCCCGGGCAGTCGCTGTTATGAACCAACCAGGTGAATAACCGTTGCCATGACAAACAAGAAGGCGAAAAATCCGAAGGACACAACAAAACCAACAGCTGAATCTACAGCATCATTTCGTTTGCTTTGAACGTTTTTTTCAAAATCATTCAATTTAATCCCTCCTGACTGATTTAAGTATAATGGAATTGTTTTGAAAAATCTAGAAGCTAAGGTAACGTTTTCTGTTCTGGTGATTATCGCCTTTTTACAAGCTGTCCCGGGGGCTTGCGATCAGGCGTTTAATATAAATGGGGAAGCAGCAGTCAGGCTTCCTCTTTACTATTTTGCAAACTCAATTTAGGATAGAAGGGATGATGAAAGAGAGGAAGTCGTACAACAATGGTATTTGATGTGTGGAAAAACCTGAGAAAAGGAGATGTCCATCCGGTTTATTGTTTATACGGAAAAGAGACGTATCTGCTGCAGGAAACCGTTAGCAGGATCAGACAGGCGGTCATTGATCAGGAAACAAAGGATTTCAATCTATCCGTTTTTGATCTGGAAGAGGAACCGCTGGACAAAGCAATTGCAGATGCTGAAACGTTTCCGTTTATGGGGGAGCGGCGTCTTGTTATTGTGAAAAATCCATATTTTTTAACAGGTGAAAAGAAAAAAGAAAAAATTGAGCATAACGTCAGCGCGCTTGAATCATATTTACAATCGCCTGCGCCTTATACGGTCTTTGTCCTGCTTGCCCCGTATGAAAAGCTGGATGAGCGGAAAAAACTGACGAAAGCATTAAAGAAGCACGCGTTTATGATGGAGGCGAAGGAATTAAACGCAAAGGAGACGACAGATTTTACTGTCAACCTTGCAAAAACCGAGCTGAAAATAATCGGCACTGAAGCGGCGGAGCATTTGGTTCTGCTTGTGAATGGACATCTGTCATCGATTTTTCAGGAGATTCAGAAGCTCTGCACGTTTATTGGAGATCGTGAAGAAATTACGCTGGATGATGTGAAAATGCTTGTAGCGAGAAGCCTTGAACAAAATATATTTGAGCTGATCAATAAAATCGTCAACCGGAAACGAACAGAAAGCCTGCAAATTTTTTATGATTTGCTTAAACAAAATGAAGAACCGATCAAAATCATGGCGCTTATTTCGAATCAGTTCCGGCTGATTCTGCAAACAAAGTATTTCGCGGAACAAGGCTACGGACAAAAGCAAATCGCTTCTAATTTAAAAGTCCATCCATTCCGGGTAAAGCTGGCGATGGATCAAGCAAGGCTTTTTTCAGAGGCCGAGCTCCGGTCAATTATTGAACAGCTTGCCGTCATGGACTACGAGATGAAAACAGGGAAAAAGGACAAGCAGCTCCTGCTCGAACTGTTCCTTTTACAGCTGTTAAAAAGAAATGAAAAAAACGATCCCCATGATTGAGGATCGTTTTTATATTATGCAGAAAGTCCGTTCACTTTTTTCGCTAGTCTTGATTTGTAACGAGATGCGGTATTTTTGTGTACAAGACCTGTTTTCACTGCTTTATCAATACGTTTAGCTGCTTCAGTAAGAGCAGTTTTCGCTTTGTCGGCTTCGTTGTTAGCAACAGAAGCTTCAACTTGTTTGATTGCAGTACGCATAGCAGATTTGATTGTCGCGTTATGAACGCGGCGTTCGTTGTTTGTTTTTGTACGTTTAATCGCTGATTTAATGTTTGGCATGTGTTTCACCTCCTAAGATACAACCTGTAGCACAGTGTCTTAAGGTTAAATCTTCTTCACAATAGAACAAATTGTATTCTATCAAACACACCTTTAGATTGCAATATAAATGTAAAGTATTTTTCATTGAAGGATCTCTTTTTAGCATGATTCATTCAGCAAATGGCAACAATATAGGTACTGAATGTGAAGGAGGCCCCTCTATGAAAAAGAGTGAACTGGATGTAAATCAGTATTTGATACGTACCGATTTAGCAGTTGAAACGAAGGAAGCGATGGCCAATCAGCAGGCTGTGCCGGCAAAAGAAATTAAAGGTTTTATTGAAAAAGAACGCGATCGCGGCGGCATTAAAATCCGCACTGTTGATATTACCAAGGAAGGCGCGGAGCTCTCAGGAAAAAAAGAAGGTCGCTATTTAACGCTTGAGGCGCAAGGAATCAGAGAGAATGATTCGGAAATGCAGGAAAAGGTCTCTGCTGTCTTCGCGGAGGAATTTTCGGCTTTCCTTGAAAGCCTTGATATCTCAAAAGATGCGAGCTGTTTGATCGTCGGGCTCGGCAACTGGAACGTCACCCCTGACGCGCTGGGTCCGATGGCTGTAGAAAATCTATTGGTTACAAGGCACTTGTTTAAGCTTCAGCCGGAAAACGTGCAGGAGGGCTACAGGCCTGTCAGCGCATTTGCGCCTGGTGTTATGGGGATTACGGGAATCGAAACAAGCGACATTATTAAAGGTGTGATTGAGCAATCGAAGCCTGATTTTGTCATTGCCATTGATGCATTGGCGGCACGGGCGGTGGAAAGGGTTAACACAACCATTCAAATATCGGACACAGGCATTCACCCGGGATCTGGTGTGGGGAATAAACGAAAAGATTTAAGCAAAGACACGCTTGGCGTACCGGTGATTGCAATCGGAGTGCCGACAGTCGTTGACGCGGTGACGATTGCCAGCGACACGGTGGACTACATATTAAAACACTTTGGAAGAGAAATGAAAGATGACAGGCCGTCAAGATCTCTTGTTCCGGCAGGCATGACGTTTGGGAAAAAGAAAGTGCTCACTGAAGAAGATCTTCCCGATCAAAAGCAGCGTCAATCATTTCTCGGAATTGTTGGTACCCTTGGAGAGGATGAAAAACGGCAGCTCATTCACGAGGTGCTTTCGCCTTTAGGGCACAACTTAATGGTTACGCCGAAGGAAGTTGATTCATTCATCGACGATATGGCAAATGTGCTGGCGAACGGATTAAACACCGCGCTTCATGAAAAAGTGTCACAAGAAAACAAAGGCTCCTACAATCACTAAACTGTTCTACTTCCTCTAGCTTGTTCATAGAGTTATTACTAGACAAGCGCTGGAGGGATTCAATGAGAAATAAACGCAGAAACAGACAAATTGTTGTTGCGGTAAATGGCGGGAAAGCGGTAAAAGCCATCTTTCTATTTATCGTAAGCCTTATCGTGATTTTTGTTCTATCCGGTGTGCTGACGTCTCTCCGGCCTGAACTCAGGCCGTCGTCTGACTCTTTTTACGGGATTACTGAAGAAATGCCGGGTGACGTGTTTGCACACTTGCTGCGGATGGAGAACCATTATTTCGCTTCAGACCTTTCTCAAACCGACAGCTCATTTCATCTTTCGCGTCTTTCTTTAAAGCTGGCGACAAGCATCAACCTCGAAGATCCGCGGAGCTTTCTCGGCCGGGAGCTGCCGGGGTTTGCACAATTTGATACCGAGATTCTGTTAGCTGGACAAGGCACGGATTATACGAATATGCCGGCGGAATCGCCGCCGCCGTCTAAGGTGATGGAGGAAGAAAGAGAAGCGAACTTGGCAGAGATTGAAAAACAGCAAACACAATCAGATCGTGCGAAAAAAGATCCGCCGAAACAAACAACCGGTGATAAAAAGGTTGTTTTTATCTATCACACGCACAACACGGAATCGTATCTCCCTCTATTAAAAGGCGAGACTGATCCTGATATGGCACGCCATTCTAAAGCCAACGTCACGCTCGTAGGAGCTATGTTCGGAAAGGCGCTTGAATCCCAAGGCATTGGAGCCACAGTGAATAAAACCGATATACAGGCAAAACTGAACAAAAAAGGCTTAAACTATGCCAGATCGTATGATGAATCAAGGCCGGTCGTCAAAGAGGCGCTCGGGTCAAACAAAAATCTGCAATATATCATTGATATCCATAGGGATTCACGGCGAAAGAAAGATACGACGGCAACGATTAAAGGGAAAAGCTATGCCCGGGTGGCCTTTGTCGTCGGCAAAAAAAGCAAAAATTTCGAAGAAAACTATAAAATTGCAAGCGAGCTCCATAAGCTGATGGAGAAAAAATACCCTGGACTCAGCACAGGTGTCTTTTCGAAAGGCTCGCCAGGCGATAATGGTGTATATAATCAGGATTTATCCGACAGAGCGCTTTTGCTCGAATTCGGCGGAGTAGATAATAATCTCGAGGAGCTGCAGCGTGCGGCTGACGCCGCCGCAGACGTATTCAGCGAAATGTATTGGGATGCTGAAAAGGTCAACGCGGAGAGCGGCGAGACGAAAAAACAATAAGAAATAGGTGGTTTGATTTGATTGCTTACTTTGGCAAATGCTTGCTGCTTGTCACGATCATGTTTTTAGGCGTGCTGTTCGGCATGCAGCAGGCGAATAACGGAATGCTGAGTATGAAAGGCTATCAAGACCCTTCACTTAAGGGCGCGTTTACGCTCACCGACGGAAAAAATAATGAAAAAGAAGCTTCAATCTTAGGAGAAACAGTCACGGCGAAAGATTTAGAAGAAAAACAAAAAGAGCTGGAACAGGTGGAAACGTTCAATATGTTCTCTAAAGCCGGAAAAGCACTTTCGAACACCGTAACCAACACTGCCCAGTCGATGTATGAATGGATACGTGATATGAACCAATAGGTGTGTGAAAGAGAAAAGAAGCCCAAGATTAACAGGGAACTTTTCTCTTTCTTGTTTTACATTGAATCTTAACAATCCTATTGATATAATCTAAGCTAGTGTATTTTGCGTTTAATAGTAGGAGTGATAGATTGTGACAGATAAAGAAAAGCGTTTAGAGAGGCAGTCGAGAATACGGAATTTCTCTATCATTGCCCATATTGACCACGGAAAATCGACCTTAGCGGATCGTATTTTAGAAAAAACGTCGGCAATCACTCAACGAGAAATGAAAGAACAATTGCTCGATTCTATGGATCTTGAACGTGAACGGGGCATAACCATTAAGTTAAACTCTGTTCAGCTTAAATACAAAGCAAAAGACGGAGAAGAATATATTTTCCATCTGATTGATACGCCGGGACACGTCGATTTCACATACGAAGTATCCCGAAGTCTTGCTGCCTGCGAAGGAGCGATTCTTGTTGTGGATGCGGCGCAGGGAATTGAAGCGCAGACGCTTGCCAACGTTTACTTAGCGCTTGACAATGACCTTGAAATTCTGCCGGTCATTAACAAAATCGATCTCCCGAGCGCAGAGCCTGAACGTGTGCGCCAAGAGGTAGAGGACGTTATTGGTCTTGACGCATCAGAAGCCGTGCTTGCTTCAGCAAAAGCCGGTATCGGGATTGAGGAGATTTTAGAACAGATCGTAGAAAAGGTGCCGGCACCGACTGGAGATCCGGAGGCGCCGCTTAAAGCGCTGATCTTCGACTCGCTTTATGACGCTTATCGCGGTGTCGTGGCTTATATCAGAGTCGTTGAAGGAACGGTAAAGCCGGGGCAAAAAATCAAAATGATGGCAACCGGCAAAGAATTTGAAGTGACAGAAGTTGGTGTATTTACGCCAAAAGCTACTCCGACAGATGAACTGACGGTCGGAGATGTAGGCTTTTTAACTGCTGCGATCAAAAATGTCGGTGACACACGCGTCGGTGACACGATAACAAGCGCTGCCAATCCTGCAGACGAAGCGCTGCCGGGATACCGCAAGCTCAACCCGATGGTGTACTGCGGCCTTTATCCGATTGATACGGCCAAATACAATGATTTAAGAGAAGCCCTTGAAAAGCTTGAGCTGAATGATTCCTCCCTTCAGTATGAAGCGGAAACGTCACAGGCGCTTGGATTCGGATTCCGTTGCGGATTTTTAGGCATGCTTCACATGGAAATCATTCAGGAACGGATAGAGCGTGAGTTCAAAATCGACTTGATTACAACAGCGCCGAGTGTTATCTACGATGTATATATGACAGACGGCGAAAAGGTTGTTGTTGACAACCCGTCCAACATGCCTGATCCTCAAAAGATCGAAAGGATCGAGGAACCGTATGTTAAAGCGACAATGATGGTGCCGAATGATTTTGTCGGCGCTGTTATGGAACTTTGCCAAGGAAAACGGGGCAATTTTATTGATATGCAATATTTAGACGCAAACCGTGTCAGCATTGTCTATGATATGCCTTTAGCGGAAATCGTCTATGAGTTTTTTGACCAGCTTAAATCAAGCACAAAAGGCTACGCGTCCTTTGACTATGAGCTGATCGGCTACAAACCGTCTCAGCTCGTCAAAATGGACATTATGCTGAACGGAGAAAAAATCGACGCCCTTTCCTTTATCGTGCACCGGGATTACGCGTATGAACGAGGAAAAGTGATCGTTGAGAAGCTGAAAGAGCTCATTCCGCGTCAGCACTTTGAAGTACCGATTCAAGCGGCGATCGGCCAGAAAATCGTAGCGCGTTCTACGATTAAAGCGATGCGTAAAAACGTATTGGCTAAGTGTTACGGCGGAGACATCTCGCGAAAACGGAAGCTTCTTGAAAAACAAAAAGAAGGAAAACGCCGAATGAAGCAGGTCGGCTCAGTTGAAGTGCCGCAAGAAGCATTTATGGCGGTCCTGAAAATGGACGACAGCCCGAAAAAATAAATAGAAGCCGCCGCAGTCCTGTACTGCGGCTTCTTTCTGTAAAGAAGGTGAATTCATTGAAATCAGCCTATATCCATATCCCATTCTGTGAGCACATTTGCCACTACTGCGATTTCAATAAGTATTTTATTCAAAGCCAGCCTGTAGACGAGTATTTAAACGCGCTCGAACAGGAAATGATAAATACAATTGCAAAAACAGGGCAGCCTGACCTCAAAACCATCTTTATCGGAGGAGGCACGCCGACCTCTCTGTCTGAGGAACAGCTCAAAAAGCTGATGGACATCATCATCCGAGTGCTGAAGCCCTCAAGCGCATTATCGGAATTTGCGGTTGAAGCGAATCCGGACGACCTGTCCGCAGCGAAATTAAAAATATTAAAAGAAGCAGGTGTGAATCGCCTCAGCTTCGGTGTCCAAACGTTCGAAGACGACTTGTTAGAAAAAATCGGCCGAGTGCACAAACAAAAAGATGTATTTGCCTCTTTTGAAAGGGCGCGGGAAATCGGTTTTGACAATATCAGTCTTGATTTAATGTTCGGACTCCCGGGACAAGCCCTCAAGCATCTGGATCATTCCTTAGACACTGCTTTATCGCTGGATGCTGAGCATTATTCGGTGTACTCCCTCATTGTAGAACCGAAAACGGTATTTTATAATCTCATGCAAAAAGGGCAGCTTCATCTTCCGCCGCAGGAGCAGGAAGCCGAAATGTATGAAATGGTGATGGGCCGGATGGAAGCTCACGGCATTCATCAGTATGAAATCAGCAACTTTGCCAAGCAAGGCATGGAATCAAAGCACAATCTGACGTATTGGAGCAACGAGGAATATTTCGGATTTGGAGCCGGGGCCCACGGATATATCGGCGGCACACGCAATGTAAACGTCGGACCTGTCAAACATTACATTGATCTGATAGCTGAAAAAGGCTTTCCATACAGAGATACTCATGTAGTGACAACAGAAGAGCAAATTGAAGAAGAAATGTTTTTGGGCTTGAGAAAAACAGCCGGAGTCAGCAAAAAACGATTTGCAGAAAAATACGGCCGTTCCCTTGATGAACTGTTCCCAAGCGTATTAACAGACCTCGTAGAAAAAGGGCTGATTCACCATTCGGAGTCTGCCGTTTACTTAACTCATCAGGGCAAATTATTAGGTAATGAAGTTTTTGGCGCTTTTTTGGGTGAGTTATAATTGACATTTTTCTTGTGGTTTGATACTTTTGTTATAGAATTAGCACTCGCTTATTGAGAGTGCTAACAGAGGTGATGATGATGTTAACAAATCGTCAGCTGCTGATCCTTCAGGTCATTATAAATGATTTTATTAAATCGGCGCAGCCGGTAGGGTCAAGAACTCTTTCGAAAAAAGATGAAATCACATTTAGCTCTGCAACAATAAGGAACGAGATGGCTGACTTGGAAGAATTGGGCTTCATAGAAAAAACCCATTCATCCTCAGGACGTGTTCCGTCAGAAAAAGGGTACCGGTACTATGTTGACCACTTGCTGTCACCCGTCAAATTGACAAAAAGCGACATGGACCAAATCCACTCGATCTTTAAAGAGAAAATTTTCGAGCTGGAAAAGACAGTTCAAAAATCAGCGCAAATTTTGTCCGATTTAACGAATTATACATCCATCGTGCTCGGGCCGAAGCTGAGTGAGAATTACCTTAAACAGATTCAAATCATACCGATTCAGCCTGATAAGGCGGTAGCAATTCTTGTTACCAATACAGGGCACGTGGAAAACAAAACGATTAATTTTCCAGCCAAAATGGATCTGTCTGATATTGAAAAACTGGTGAATATACTGAACAGCCGTTTAAGCGGCGTTCCAATGGATGAACTGAATGAGCACATATTTAAGGAAGTCGTCATGTATTTAAGACAGCACATTAAGAACTATGACAATATACTTGACGCGCTTCGTTCAACATTTCATTCTACGAGCCACGTTGAAAAATTGTTTTTTGGCGGAAAGATCAATATGCTGAACCAGCCGGAGTTCCATGATATCACCAGAGTGCGATCGTTGCTCACATTAATCGAAAAAGAACAGGATGTTTTAAAGCTTGTTCAATCCCCGCACACGGGAATTTCGATTAAAATCGGGAAAGAAAACGACTATGAAGAGATGGAAAACTGCAGTCTGATTACGGCTTCTTATTCTGTTGATCAGAAGCAGATCGGCTCAATTGCGATCATCGGCCCGACCCGCATGAATTATTCCAGGGTTGTCAGTCTGCTTCAGCATGTGACTTCGGACTTGTCAAAAGCATTGACAAGTTTGTATGATGAATAAGGGAATTTTGGCAAATTTTATCGAAGGGCAGCACCCGCCCTTCTTCTTACACTTTGAGGGAGGTGAACACAATGTCAGAAGAAAAACAAACCATTGAACAAAACGAAATAGAAGAGCAAGAAGTCATTGAGGAACAAGCTGCTGCTGAAGAACAGCAGAAAGAAACAAATGAAAGCGAACTTCTTCAAAATCAAATGAACAAATTGCAAGGTTTGCTTGAGGAAAAAGAAAACAAACTTTTGCGTGTTCAAGCAGACTTTGAAAATTATAAACGACGCAGCCGTTTAGAAATGGAAGCGTCCCAAAAATACCGTTCTCAAAATATCGTCGCTGATTTGTTGCCGGCTCTTGACAGCTTTGAAAGAGCGCTGCAGGTTGAAGCCGACAATGAACAGACGAAAAGTTTGCTTCAGGGAATGGAAATGGTCCACCGTCAGCTCGTAGAAGCCTTGAAAAAAGAAGGCGTGGAAGCCATCGAAGCTGTAGGGCAGGAATTTGATCCTAATCTGCACCAAGCCGTTATGCAGGCTGAAGATGAAAATTACGGCTCCAACATTGTTGTTGAAGAAATGCAAAAAGGTTATAAGCTGAAGGATCGCGTCATTCGCCCTTCCATGGTCAAAGTGAATCAATAATTACATAGCAGGAGGTTATTCAAGTGAGTAAAGTTATCGGAATCGACTTAGGAACAACAAACTCATGTGTGGCAGTGCTTGAAGGCGGCGAGCCTAAAGTTATTGCTAACGCTGAAGGAAACCGCACAACGCCATCAGTTGTTGCATTCAAAAACGGTGAACGCCAAGTAGGGGAAGTGGCTAAACGCCAATCTATCACAAACCCTAACACAATCATGTCTGTTAAACGCCATATGGGTACTGATTATAAAGTTGAAATTGAAGGGAAAGATTACACTCCTCAAGAAGTGTCTGCTATCATCCTTCAACACCTTAAATCATACGCTGAAAGCTATCTTGGCGAAACAGTATCAAAAGCAGTGATCACAGTTCCTGCATACTTTAACGATGCTGAGCGTCAAGCGACAAAAGACGCTGGTAAAATTGCAGGTCTTGAAGTAGAACGTATCATCAATGAGCCGACTGCAGCAGCGCTTGCATACGGACTTGATAAAACAGATGAAGATCAAACGATCCTGGTATACGACCTTGGCGGCGGTACTTTCGACGTTTCAATCCTTGAGCTTGGCGACGGTGTGTTTGAAGTTCGTTCAACTGCCGGTGACAACCGTCTCGGCGGTGACGATTTTGACCAAGTCATCATCGATCATCTTGTGTCTGAATTCAAAAAAGAAAACGGCATTGATTTGTCAAAAGACAAAATGGCGCTTCAGCGTTTGAAAGACGCAGCTGAAAAAGCGAAAAAAGATCTTTCCGGCGTATCTTCTACGCAAATTTCTTTACCGTTCATCACAGCTGGAGAAGCAGGACCGCTTCACCTTGAACTGACATTAACCCGCGCTAAATTCGAAGAGCTTTCTTCCCATTTAGTAGAGCGTACAATGGGCCCTGTCCGTCAAGCGCTTCAAGATGCAGGACTTTCTGCAAGCGAAATCGACAAAATTATCCTTGTCGGCGGATCAACTCGTATTCCTGCCGTACAAGAAGCAATCAAAAAAGAAACTGGAAAAGAAGCGCATAAAGGCGTAAACCCAGATGAAGTAGTAGCGCTTGGTGCTGCGATTCAGGGCGGCGTTATCACTGGTGACGTAAAAGACGTAGTTCTTCTTGACGTTACACCGCTTTCTCTCGGTATCGAAACAATGGGCGGCGTGTTCACAAAACTGATCGACCGCAACACGACGATTCCGACAAGCAAATCCCAAGTGTTCTCAACTGCTGCTGATAACCAAACAGCTGTTGATATCCATGTTCTTCAGGGTGAGCGACCAATGTCTGCCGACAATAAAACACTCGGCCGCTTCCAGCTTACTGATATCCCGCCAGCACCGCGCGGCGTGCCTCAAATCGAAGTTTCTTTCGATATTGATAAAAACGGTATCGTAAACGTAAGAGCAAAAGACTTGGGCACAGGAAAAGAGCAAAACATTACAATCAAATCTTCTTCAGGTCTTTCTGATGATGAGATCGAACGCATGGTAAAAGAAGCGGAAGAAAATGCTGACTCTGATGCGAAGAAAAAAGAAGAAATCGAAGTCCGCAACGAAGCAGATCAGCTTGTTTTCCAAACTGAGAAAACATTAAAAGATCTTGAAGGCAAAGTGGATGAAGACCAAGTGAAAAAAGCCAATGATGCCAAAGAAGCTTTAAAAGCGGCGATTGAGAAAAACGAGTTTGAAGAGATCAAAGCGAAAAAAGATGAGCTTCAAACAATCGTTCAAGAGCTTTCTATGAAACTTTATGAAGAAGCTGCCAAACAACAGCAAGCTCAAGGCGATGCAAATGCTGAAGGCAAAGCGGATGACAACGTTGTTGACGCTGAATATGAAGAAGTAAACGACGACCAAAACAAAAAATAAAGTGCTTTTCCGAGTCAGTCCCGCTTCCGGGGCTGACCGAAAAGAACACATTTCATAATCTGATTCAATGATTAGAAAGTCAAAGTCAGGCATCTCTTGGCTTTGACTTTTTTTTTCTTGCCCGGGATAAAAGGAATTGAAAAATCATAATTCAAAATGATACAATCTAATTTATGTGATAAATTCGGGAGAGTGAAGCGAGATGAGTAAGCGTGATTACTATGAAGTGCTGGGAGTAAGTAAGAGCGCTTCTAAGGATGAAATTAAAAAAGCTTATCGGAAGCTGTCAAAAAAATATCATCCTGATATTAACAAAGAAGCCGGATCAGATGAAAAATTTAAAGAGGTAAAAGAAGCGTATGAAACGCTGTCTGATGACCAAAAACGGTCTCATTACGATCAATTTGGCCATACTGATCCTAACCAAGGCTTCGGCGGCGGCGGTTTTGGCGGCGGAGATTTCGGCGGTTTTGGTTTCGATGATATTTTCTCAAGTATTTTCGGCGGCGGCACAAGACGAAGAGATCCAAACGCCCCGCGCCAAGGTGCCGATTTGCAGTATACGATGACTTTGTCGTTTGAGGATGCCGTTTTTGGTAAAGAGACGTCCATCGAAATTCCGCGTGAGGAAACATGCGATACATGTAAAGGTTCAGGTGCGAAACCTGGAACAAACCCGGAAACGTGCTCGCACTGCGGAGGCTCCGGCCAATTAAACGTGGAGCAAAATACGCCGTTTGGAAAAGTCGTTAACAGACGGGTTTGCCATCACTGTGAAGGTACGGGCAAATTCATTAAAAATAAATGTGCGGATTGCGGCGGTAAAGGAAAAGTCAAAAAACGCAAGAAAATCAACGTCACAATTCCAGCCGGTGTAGATGACGGGCAGCAGCTTCGTCTCTCGGGACAGGGTGAACCAGGAGTAAACGGCGGCCCTGCCGGGGATTTATTTGTCGTGTTCCACGTGCGCGCTCACGAGTTCTTCGAGCGTGACGGCGATGATATTTACTGTGAAATGCCGTTAACGTTCGCTCAGGCTGCTCTTGGAGATGAAGTGGAAGTTCCGACGTTGCATGGAAAAGTGAAATTAAAAATTCCAGCCGGTACACAAACAGGAACAAAATTCAGATTAAGAGGCAAAGGTGTTCAAAATGTCAGAGGCTATGGACAGGGTGACCAGCATATCGTCGTACGTGTCGTCACGCCGACAAACCTGACAGATAAACAAAAAGACATTATCCGCGAATTTGCCGAGGTCAGCGGAAACTTGCCTGACGAACAGGAAATGAGTTTCTTCGACAAGGTAAAACGCGCGTTTAAAGGCGATTAATTATTGGATGAGGAGTTGGTAGTTTTGAAATGGTCCGAATTAAGCATTCACACAACACATGAAGCGGTCGAACCTATCTCAAATATATTGCATGAAGCTGGTGCAAGTGGGGTTGTGATAGAGGACCCGCTTGATTTAATTAAAGAACGTGAGAATGTGTACGGGGAAATCTACCAGCTCGACCCCAATGATTATCCAGACGAGGGTGTCATTGTCAAAGCATACCTGCCGGTCAACAGCTTCCTTGGCGAAACGGTGGATGGCATTAAAGAAACGATTAATAATTTGCTTCTTTATAATATTGATTTGGGCAGAAATCATATCACGATTTCTGAAGTGAATGAAGAAGAGTGGGCGACTGCCTGGAAAAAGTATTATCATCCTGTGAAAATTTCTGAAAAGTTTACAATTGTTCCGACGTGGGAGGAATATACGCCGGTCCATACGGATGAACTGATTATTGAAATGGACCCGGGAATGGCGTTCGGCACAGGCACACACCCGACAACCGTACTCTGTATTCAGGCGCTTGAACGCTTTGTGCAAAAGGGTGATAAGGTGATTGATGTCGGTACAGGTTCCGGAATATTAAGTATTGCTGCTGCAATGCTTGAGGCTGAATCGGTTCATGCCTACGATCTTGATCCCGTAGCTGTAGAAAGTGCACGTCTCAATCTCAAGCTGAACAAAGTGAGCGATATTGCTCAAGTGAAGCAAAACAATTTGTTAGACGGAATTGAAGGGGAACATGATGTGATTGTTGCCAACATTTTGGCTGAAGTCATTCTTCGCTTTACTTCACAAGCGTACAGCCTGTTAAAAGAAGACGGTCATTTTATTACGTCAGGTATCATCGCTCATAAAAAACAAGAAGTAAAAGAAGCACTGGAGCAAGCCGGCTTTACCATTGTAGAAATCCTTTCAATGGAAGATTGGGTCAGCATTATTGCGAAAAAATAACAGTTAGTAGGTGTCACAGCGTATGCAACGATATTTTATCGAGCTCACGAAGCAGCAAATGGAGGAAGCGCCGGCTTTTTCGATAACCGGCGAAGATGTTCATCATATTGTGAACGTGATGAGAATGAATGAGGGTGATCAGATCATCTGCTGCTCTCAGGACGGCTTTGAGGCAAAGTGTGAACTTCAATCTGTTTCCAAGGACCATGTGTCCTGTCTTGTGGTAGAATGGACGAATGAAAACAGAGAGCTTCCGATAAAGGTTTATATTGCAAGCGGCCTCCCGAAAGGAGATAAGCTTGAATGGATTATCCAAAAAGGGACTGAGCTTGGAGCTCATGCCTTCATTCCTTTCCAAGCCGCTCGTTCTGTTGTCAAGCTGGATGACAAAAAGGCAAAGAAAAAGCGGGAAAGATGGACGAAAATTGCGAAGGAAGCGGCTGAACAATCGTACCGTAACGAAGTGCCGCAAGTGATGGATGTCCATTCTTTTCAGCAGCTTCTTCAAAGGATGCAGGATTTCGATAAATGTGTCGTTGCATACGAGGAGTCATCAAAGCAAGGAGAAATAAGCGCATTCAGCGCGATTGTAAGCAGCCTTCCGAAAGGATCATCCCTTTTGATCGTATTTGGTCCTGAAGGCGGTTTAACAGAAGCGGAAGTTGAACGGCTCACAGAGAAAGACGGTGTGCCGGGCGGCCTTGGACCGAGAATTTTAAGGACAGAAACCGCACCGCTATACGCGTTGAGTGCAATTTCTTATCAAACAGAGTTATTAAGAGGTGATCAATAATGGCAACTGTTGCTTTCCATACGCTTGGCTGTAAAGTCAACCATTATGAAACAGAAGCAATCTGGCAGCTTTTCAAAGAAGCGGGCTACGAAAGAAGAGACTTTGAACAAACAGCTGATGTATATGTCATTAATACATGTACGGTAACCAATACGGGAGATAAAAAAAGCCGCCAAGTGATCAGACGTGCCATTCGTCAAAATCCTGACGGTGTCATCTGTGTCACAGGCTGCTATGCGCAAACCTCACCTGCTGAGATTATGGCGATCCCTGGTGTCGATATTGTAGTTGGAACGCAGGACCGGGAAAAAATGCTCGGCTACATCGACCAATACCGTGAAGAACGCCAGCCGATTAACGGTGTCAGCAACATCATGAAAGCAAGAGTGTATGAGGAGCTTGATGTGCCTGCTTTCACGGACCGGACAAGAGCGTCATTGAAAATACAGGAAGGCTGCAATAATTTCTGCACATTCTGTATTATTCCGTGGGCGCGCGGCCTGCTCCGCTCCCGCGATCCTGAAGAAGTCATTAAACAAGCGCAGCAGCTTGTCGATGCCGGATATAAAGAAATTGTTCTTACCGGTATTCATACAGGCGGCTATGGCGAAGATATGAAAGATTACAGCTTCGCTAAGCTCTTGAGAGAATTAGACACTCGTGTTGAAGGCGTTAAACGGATCAGAATTTCTTCAATCGAAGCCAGCCAAATCACAGATGAAGTGATCGATGTCTTAGACCGCTCGGATAAGATAGTGAATCATTTGCATATTCCTATCCAATCCGGATCAAACACTGTGCTTAAAAGGATGAGACGTAAATATACGATGGAATTTTTTGCAGACCGTTTAAGCAAACTGAAAAAAGCATTGCCTGGCTTAGCTGTAACTTCTGATGTCATTGTAGGCTTCCCTGGCGAAACAGAAGCAGAATTTATGGAAACCTATAACTTTATTAAAGAACATAAATTCTCTGAGCTGCATGTTTTCCCTTACAGTAAACGCACAGGCACACCGGCTGCGCGAATGGAAAACCAAGTGGATGAAAACGTTAAAAATGAGCGTGTGCATCGCCTGATTTCTCTGTCCGACCAGCTTGCGAAGGAATACGCTTCTCAGTATGAAAATGAAGTGCTTGAGATTATCCCTGAGGAAGCGTATAAAGAAACAGAAGAAGAGAACATGTTTGTCGGTTACACAGACAACTATATGAAGGTTGTTTTCAAAGGTACGGAAGAGATGATCGGCAAAATCGTGAAAGTCAAAATCCTTAAAGCGGGCTATCCTTACAACGAAGGGCAATTCGTCCGTGTTGTTGAGGACGAAATAACTGAACACATGCGTTTGTCTTCTTAATCTAAAAACCGGTGCATTTAAATGTACCGGTTTTTTATTTTGCTGGGATAAGAAAGTGAATCAAGCGGTAAAACAAGTTTGTAAGCGGAAGAAATAAAAAAGCTGTCACCACATTAAATAAAAGACTGAAATGTGCAATCCTTTGTGCAGGGTCAACTGATAACTGTTCTACAAAGCCGGTCGCTCCCGCCAGAAAAGGAAATATGAGAGCCACGCCCAGCATGTTAAACACCACATGGGCATACGCTGTCTGTTTCGCTGCATATCCGCCGGATACAGCAGCCATGACAGCTGTAATGCAGGTCCCGATATTTGACCCGAGTACGACGCTCATCGCCTGTGTCAGTCCGATAATGCCTTCATTCATAAAACTCATCAAAATGCCGATACAAACGGAGCTTGAGTGAATCATGGCAGTTAGCGCCATACCGATGAACAAAGCGGACCAGTTTGAATCGTTAACGTGGTATAAAATGTCGGCTCCCGTTTTCAGTTTTGTAAGCGGTCCTGCAAGGTGGCTGAACCCGCTGATGCAAAAAAAGATGATACCGAGTCCGAGGAGGCTTGTTCCCAACTGTTTTAAGGGATACCTGCCAGTCAGAAAAAACAATAAACCGCCAATCAAAAGAATCCAAATCAAAACATCCATTTTGATGGCGATAAATTCAGTTGTAAAGGTAGATCCGACATTTGTTCCGAGAATCATCGGTATTGTCCGTTTAAAAGGAAGGACGCCCGCGCTTACAAAACCGATGACAATGACCATAAAGGCTGAACTGCTCTGAAGAATCCCTGTAAATACAATACTGATCAGGAACGCTTTTAATGGATGGTCCGTAAAAAATAGCAAACGTTCTTCAATTTTTGAGTACGCCATTGAAATTAAGCCTTTTCGAAGCATGTTCATGCCTGCGAGAAAGAATAATATAAGAGCAGTAAAACCGATCAGAATCAACATCTTATTCACCAACCCCTTTCCACCATTATATAGACAGGCAGTCGTACTCATGACGGAAAAGTGAACTCACTTAGTTGACCTGACTGATGGCTTATATTATAATGTCAAAGTACATGTTTATATGTGTAACTTAAAGGTAGTCGATTGGTGTATTCGGAGGGAGGGAAAGAGAATGTCAAAAACGGTCGTTAGAAAAAACGAATCGCTTGAAGATGCTCTTCGTCGCTTCAAACGCAGTGTATCAAAGACAGGTACTTTGCAAGAAGCAAGAAAGCGCGAATTTTATGAAAAACCTAGCGTAAAGCGCAAGAAAAAGTCTGAAGCTGCTAGAAAACGCAAATTCTAAAAGAGGGTGGATTTATGAGTCTTCTTGAGCGTCTTAACCAGGATATGAAGCTATATATGAAAAGCCGTGAGAAAGACAAACTGACTGTCGTTCGAATGGTTAAGGCTTCACTTCAAAATGAAGCAATTAAGCTTAAGAAAGACAGTTTGACCGAGGATGAGGAACTCACTGTCCTTTCTCGTGAACTTAAGCAACGTAAAGACTCCCTCCAGGAATTTTCAAACGCTAATCGTTTAGATTTAGTAGATAAAGTTCAAAAAGAGCTGGACATTTTAGAAGTTTATTTACCCGAGCAGCTGTCAGAAGAAGAACTGCTTACAATCGTAAATGAAACCATTACTGAGGTTGGTGCGAGCTCAAAAGCGGACATGGGGAAAGTAATGGGTGCAATTATGCCTAAAGTAAAAGGTAAAGCTGATGGAAGCTTAATTAATAAGCTTGTTAGCAATCAATTGTCTTAAATGGCGTAAAAAAGGACATCTTTCTAAGAGAGATGTCTTTTTTTTATACATAAAAAAATGAAACCTTTGATACATTGTTACGTATAAAGAGAAGGCACTTATTATAAAAGGAAGGAGGGATACACTGCCCTTGCTTCAAACCAAAGGATTTCGTGCTGCTCTTTTGAGCATATTTTTACTTTCTTTATTAGGCGTACAGCTGAACGCCAAAGCAGAAAAACAAACGGTTTATGTGATCCCGGTTGAGAAAAATGTCGAACAGGGACTCGCCTCGTTTTTATCCCGTTCGTTACAAGATGCAAAAGAAGCGCATGCAGATCATATTATTCTTGATATCAATACGCCTGGAGGATTGGTCAAATCGGCTATTGATATAGCGGACTCGATAACCGAAAGCGAGATCCCTATAACTGCATATGTAAACAAACGCGCGTTGTCAGCTGGTGCATATATTGCCCTGCAAGCCGATAATATTTATATGGCGCCCGGCGGAAAAATAGGAGCGGCCGCGATTATTGACGGTAAAGGCAATGCCGCTGACCAAAAAGCTGAATCACTTTGGCTGGCAGAGCTGGAGGATGCCGCAGTGAAAAATAATCGCGATCCTAAATATGCGCTCGCTATGGCTGACCCGGATATAGATGCCAAGGAAGCTGGTGCGCCGAAGGGAGATCTGCTTACACTTAACCCTGGTAAGGCGATTGATGTAGGCTATTCAGAGGGGACTGCTGACAATTTATCTACACTCGTAGAGAAGCTTGGGTTCGAAAATGCGCATATCAGTTATGCAAAGGAAAGCTTTACGGAAAAGACAGCAAGATGGCTGACAAACCCGGTTATTGTGCCTATTCTGCTGACGATAGCTTTTTTAGGTCTGACGGTGGAGCTTTTTTCCCCGGGTGTCGGCATCCCTGGAACGGTTGGATTCATCGCGTTATTGCTGTTCTTTTACGGGCATCTCGCAGCCGGCCTTGCCGGATACGAGACAGTTCTTCTCTTTGCAGGAGGGGTGATCCTCATCCTGCTTGAGATTTTCCTTCCCGGAGGAATCATTGGATTACTGGGCTTAGGAGCGATTATTGCGAGCCTATTTTTAGCCGCGGGGAGCTTCACTGTCATGGCGATTTCTCTCTTGATCGCCTCAGCTGTTTCTATTACAGCTTTTATTTTACTGACAAGGGTGTTGGGAAAGCGTATGAAATTCTTTAAAAAATTTGTATTAAATGATTCTACAAATACGGAGAGCGGCTACGTATCAAATCAAACGCGCACGGACTTAATAGGTAAAGTGGGTGTAACCTTTACACAGCTGCGTCCTGCTGGTACCGTTATTATTGAAGATGAACGCCTTGACGTCGTTTCGGAGGGATCGTTTACAGAAAAAGATAAGAAAGTAAAAGTGGTAAAAGTGGAAGGCTCACGCATCGTCGTCAGAGAAATTTAAACAGAATCGAGGAGAATTGATATGGATCCATCAACACTAATGATTTTGGCTATTGTCGTAGTAGGGATCATTGTTTTAGCTGTATTTTTTACATTTGTGCCTGTTATGCTTTGGATTTCAGCATTAGCAGCTGGAGTGAGAATCAGCATTTTCACTCTGATAGGAATGAGGCTTCGCCGCGTTATACCAAACCGAGTGGTGAACCCGCTGATTAAAGCGCATAAGGCTGGGCTTGATGTTGCCACCAATCAGCTTGAAAGCCATTATCTCGCCGGAGGAAATGTTGACAGAGTCGTCAACGCGCTGATCGCTGCTCAGCGAGCCAACATTGAACTATCATTCGAACGCTGTGCCGCTATCGATCTTGCCGGCCGTGACGTATTGGAAGCCGTTCAAATGAGTGTTAATCCTAAGGTAATTGAAACGCCGTTCATTGCCGGTGTGGCTATGGACGGGATTGAAGTAAAAGCGAAAGCGAGAATTACAGTAAGAGCGAATATCGACCGTCTTGTTGGGGGAGCAGGGGAAGAAACCATTGTGGCCCGTGTCGGAGAAGGGATTGTCTCTACAATTGGTTCATCCGAAAGCCACAAAAAAGTGCTTGAGAATCCTGACATGATTTCTCAAACAGTTCTTGGAAAAGGATTGGACTCAGGAACTGCGTTTGAAATTCTCTCGATCGATATTGCTGATGTTGACATTGGTAAAAACATCGGCGCGATTTTACAAACCGATCAGGCCGAGGCTGATAAAAACATCGCACAGGCAAAAGCGGAAGAACGCCGTGCAATGGCTGTCGCTCAAGAACAGGAAATGCGCGCCCGCGTAGAAGAAATGCGCGCGAAAGTGGTAGAAGCCGAAGCGGAAGTGCCGCTTGCGATGGCAGAAGCTTTGCGTGAAGGGAATATTGGCGTCATGGACTACATGAATATCAAAAATATTGATGCTGACACAGACATGCGTGATTCATTCGGCAAGCTGACGAAAGATTCGTCTGATGAAGACAGTAAATCATAATCTCTCTAAGAAGGGAGAACGCTGATGGAAGATATACTGACCAATCCGCTCATTATCGCAGCGGTTATCGGAATCATATCTATGATTTTCGGTAAAAAGAGCAAAGAGGAAAATAAAAACAGCCAAAACAGGAAAAAACCTCAGCAGGTGCAAACGGCTTCTCCTCAAAAGAAGCAGTCTGAAGAAGCTCCTGTACCTATTCCTAACCGCATAGAACAGGCAAGACGGGAAGCGGAAGAAAGACGCAGGGAAACAGAAAGAAACCTGAAAGGACTGGAACGTGATCTTACTGCAGTTAAACAAAAAGCAGTATACACAAAACAAAAAATGCTTCAGGTTAATAAAGACACTGTGGTACAGGGGATCGTCTTAGGGGAGGTATTCGGACCTCCAAGGGCAAAAAAACCTCACCATACGATGCGCACGGTCCGTAAAAATTAAAGTGTTAGAACCGCCTTTCAAATCATACATATGAGATGAAAGGGGGTTCTTTTTGTATGGGGCAAAGAAAGAATCGTGTGAAAGCTTGGCTGACAAGAGCATTGGAAATTCCCCCGGACGTTATGATGGATCTGCCGCGGATTACAATGGTTGGCAGACTTCATATCTACATAGAAAACCACAGAGGCCTTTTGCTTTTCAGTGAGAATGAAGTGAGGCTGATGCTAAAGCAGGGCCAGTGCATCATATCAGGAAAAAATTTTGTCATCAAGGCGATTCTTCCGGAAGAAATTCTTTTGGAGGGTACGATTGATGTCGTTCGATATGTTGAGTCATAAAGCCGGGGGGGAAATGTTGTGAAAAATAAATGGCTGTCTTTTTTTTCGGGTAAGGTCCAGCTTGAATTGACGGGAAGAGGGATTGAACGGCTCCTGAATGAATGCACTAGACAGGGGATTCCAGTCTTTCATGTCAAAAAAAAGAAAGAAGCCGTATCGTTATATATACAGCTTCAGGATGTACATGCCTTTCGGCGGGTGAGAAGAAAATTTAAATGTAAAGCCCGATTTATCAATCGGAAGGGATTTCCTTTCTTATTGCTGAAATCAAAGCTGAATATAGGGTTTACGATCGGTTTTGCAATGTTTTTCATCCTTTTGTTTTTGCTTTCCAATATGGTGTGGAAAATTGATGTGACAGGCGCTAAGCCTGAAACGGAACATCAAATGATGCAGCATCTGAATGAAATCGGCGTTAAAAAGGGTCGTCTGCAGTTTTTAATGATGTCTCCAGAAAAAATACAAAAATCGTTAACCAACGGAATAGACAATATCACTTGGGTCGGTGTTGATTTAAAGGGGACGACCATTCATATGAAAGTTGTGGAGAAAAATGAGCCTGAAAAAGAAAAGTATGTAAGCCCGCGCGATATTGTCGCCAAAAAGAAAGCGACCATTACAAGAATGTTTGTGCAAAAAGGACAGCCAATGGCTGCAATACACGATCATGTAGAAAAGGGGCAGCTGCTTGTTTCAGGATTGATCGGTAGTGAAGAGCATCAGCAGGAAGTCGCCTCAAAAGCAGAAATTTACGGAGAAACCTGGTACAAATCTGAAGTGACGGTTCCGCTTGAAACATTATTTAACGTTTACACGGGCAAAGTAAGGACAAAGCACAAGCTTTCTTTTGGCTCTTTGGCCATCCCGATCTGGGGCATAACGTTTAAAAAAGAGAAATTGAAGCACCCAAAAACAGAACAAGAAAAGCATTCGCTTAATTTTCTCGGATTTAAGCTCCCTGTATCCTATATCAAAGAGCAAACGAGAGAAAGTGAAGAGGCTTTGCGAAAATATTCGAAAGAAGAAGCAGTTCAAGAAGGCATTAAAATGGGTAAACAGGATGTAGAGAATAAAATAGGCGAAAACGGCGAGGTGAAAAGTGAAAAAGTTTTGCACCATACTGTCGAGAATGGTAAAGTAAAGTTGATTATTCTTTACCAAGTTATAGAAGATATCGTTCAAACCACACCTATTGTCAGGGAGACTGAAGAATGACAGAACATTTACTTGCGATGAATCAAAAACTGAAAAGCCCGGACGAGGCGCTTGCACTGTTCGGGAACCAAGATTCTTTTTTGAAATTGATGGAGAAAGATCTGAATGTGAATATCATTACGCGCGGTGAAACGATCTATGTTTCAGGCGATGAAGATTCGTTTCAGGTTGCAGATAGCCTGCTGGGATCGCTCCTCGCTTTAATTCGCAAGGGGATAGAGATCTCTGAACGTGATGTGATTTACGCCGTCAAAATGGCAAAAAAGAATGAACTTGATTACTTTGAAAGCATGTATGAAGAAGAAATTACTAAAAACGCAAAAGGCAAACCAATCCGTGTAAAAACGATGGGACAGCGGGAATACGTGGCTGCCATGAAGCGGAATGACCTTGTATTCGGCATCGGCCCGGCGGGGACCGGGAAAACGTACCTGGCTGTCGTAAAAGCAGTCCATGCTTTAAAAAACGGACATATCAAAAAAATCATTTTAACAAGACCTGCCGTGGAAGCCGGTGAAAGCCTTGGTTTTCTGCCAGGTGACCTCAAAGAGAAAGTAGATCCTTATTTGCGCCCGCTGTATGATTCTCTTCATGATGTACTTGGGGCAGATCATACAGAACGTCTGATGGAAAGAGGCGTCATTGAAATTGCTCCGCTTGCATATATGAGGGGACGGACGCTTGATGATGCTTATGTTATACTTGATGAAGCACAGAATACTACACCTGCTCAAATGAAAATGTTTTTGACGAGACTGGGTTTTGGCTCTAAAATGATCATTACAGGTGACGTTAGCCAAATTGATCTGCCGAAAGGCGTCAAATCGGGACTTGCAGTAGCGAAGGAGATGCTGAAAGGAATAGACGGCATTTCTATGATTGAGCTAGACCAGACAGACGTGGTCAGACATCCGCTTGTTGCGAAAATTATTGAAGCATACGATAAGCAAAATTAATGCTGAATGACCCGATCGCGCGTTATCGGGTCATTTTTATGATTGCTTATGGGCTTGATGTTTCAAGAGGAGGTTCTTGTGTTGAAAAAGAAGGGGAAGACCAAAAGCAGCTCAAAAAAATGGAGCCGCTTTAAAAATGCCCGCGCCATGCATGTACTGCTGTATCTTCTGTTGGCTGCCATTATGTTTGCTTTGCTCTTTGTACATGTTAAGCCGGAAACACTTGATTTAGACCTGTTCTCAGTCAGCGACAAGACCATTTATGCTCCGGCAACCGTCGAAGATCAAAAAGCCACAGAAGAAAAAAAACAAGCCGCTGAGGACGCGGTGGAAGATCAATATACATTGAAAAAAGAATATACAGATAATCGGATTGACCTTGTGTCATCTATATTCGACAGTATCAGCGAAGTGAAAAAATCAGGAGAAGAAGACAGCAAATCACCATCGGAAAAATCAATGGTAAAGTCCGTTAAGAACAAACTAACGTCAGATGTGAATGATTCCATATCAGAGGATACCATCAAAACATTGCTGAAAGCGGACAGTGAAGACTTTTCTTTTGTCAGAGATACAGTCATTACGGCAGTGAATACAGTCATGAGCAGTGAAATTTCGTCGGATAAACTATCTGATGCAAAGGATCTTGTAGAAAAAGAGCTAAAGAGCAATTCGATCCCGTCTAAATACTTGGCAGCTGCGACAGAAATCGGGCGTTTTGCTATTATTCCGAATTACGTCTTCAATCCGAAAGCGACTGAGGCAAAAAGGCAGGAAGCGTCAGACAATGTCCAGCAGGTTCAGATCAAACAGGGCCAGGTGCTTGTGGAAGAAAATGACCTCATTGACCGGGAAGTGTACAGGAAACTCGAGCTGACCGGGTTATTAAATAACTCAAATCTCTTTAAACCGATCAGCGGCCTATTAATTATGATCGGACTTTTCATCGCAACGCTTGTATACTACTTTGAAAAACAAAAACAAAACCTGAAGTTTAAAAAACAATCTATCCTGCTGTTCTCCATTATCACAACGCTTTTGCTTGTTATCATGGAGGTTGTCAGTTTATTTCAGAAGATGGAATATAATAATATCGGCTATCTTGTTCCTATTGCGGCCGGCGCGATCTTAATCAAGCTGCTGATGAATGAACGCATTGCCATTTTGGGAAGTATCATTCTTGCGATTTGCGGAAGTATGATGTTTAATCAGGGTGTGACGGGAACTTTCAATTATGTCATAGGAATTTATTATTTGATCAGCGGGATTTCAGGTGTTTTATTTTTAGGAAAACACAATGCCAGATCAAAGATTTTGCAGACCGGGCTTTTCGTGGCGTTTATTAATATGATTGTCGTTCTTTCCTTATTATTGATTCAAAACACTGCGCTGTCGGGTCTTGAAATCGGCACGTTAATGCTGATGGGGATTGTCTCGGGGTTTGCTTCGTCTGTATTAATCATCGGCCTGATGCCGTTTTTTGAGACAGGCTTTGGCATTTTATCCACTATGAGGCTGCTCGAGCTGTCTAATCCTAACCATCCGCTGCTGCGCAAAATATTAACAGAAACACCAGGTACATATCATCACAGTGTAATGGTCGCCAATTTGTCAGAGGCAGCCTGTGAGGCGGTGGGGGCTAATGGTTTGCTTGCTAGAGTTGGCGCGTATTATCACGATCTCGGAAAAACAAAGCGCCCGCAATATTTTATTGAAAATCAAATGAATATTGACAATCCGCATGACAAGCTGTCTCCTCAGCTGAGTAAAAATATTATCATCTCGCATACCACTGACGGTGCGAACATGCTGAGAAGCTATAAATTTCCGCAAGAGCTTGTCGATATTGCTGAGCAGCATCATGGAACCTCGCTGTTAAAGTTCTTTTATTATAAAGCGAAGGAAAAAGGCGACCAGATTACAGAAGAAGAGTTCCGTTATCCGGGACCGAAGCCGCAGTCAAAGGAAGCTGCGATTATATCTGTTGCTGATAGTGTTGAAGCGGCCGTCAGATCCATGCATAATCCAAATCCAGAACGAATTGAAAAGCTTGTCCGGGGTATCATATCCGATAAGCTGCAGGACGGACAGTTCAGCGAATGCGATTTGACATTTAAAGAGCTGGATACAATCGCCAAAACACTCTGTGCAACATTAAAAGGAATTTTCCACTCCCGGATCGAATATCCGGAGGCTACTAAGAAGGTGAAATAAATGAGTTTACTGATTGATATTGTTGATGAAACGGGGAGTGTCTCAGAAGAAATGCTCAAAGAAGTAGAGCATCTGCTTCAATTTGCCGCTGAGCGTGAAGGCGTTCAGGATCAGGCTGAAGTTTCTGTCACGATCGTTACCAATGAAGACATACAGCAGATTAATAAAGAGTACCGCGGAAAGGATGCCCCGACAGATGTCATCTCATTCGCTCTTGAAGAGGAGGGCGAGGGCGAGGTCGAAATTTTGGGCGCGGAAATGCCCCCGGTTTTAGGTGATATTATCATCAGTGCGGACCGCACAAGGGAGCAGGCCGAAGAATATAACCATTCTTTTAAGCGAGAGCTCGGATTTCTTGCCGTGCATGGATTTCTGCATCTTTTAGGATATGACCATATGACGAAAGAGGAAGAAGAGGAGATGTTTACAAAGCAAAAGGATTTGCTGGACGCCTATGGACTCAAGAGATCATAGAAATGAGCTGCAGCGATTCTTCAAAAGCTTCGTGCATGCAGGCCGAGGTATCCGGGAAACAGCGCGGACGGAGCGTAATTTCCAGTTTCATGCTGCAGCCGTGTGTGCTGTTCTCATTTGCGGCTTCCTCGTGGGGCTCAGTCTGATTGAGTGGGCGATTATTTTCCTTTTGATCGGCGGAATGCTTTCGCTAGAGCTTTTAAATACAGCCATTGAACATACGGTTGATTTAATAACAGACAAACATCATCCACTTGCTAAAGCGGCTAAGGACGCTGCCGCCGGGGCTGTTTGCGTTTTTGCCGTCATTTCGTGTATCATTGGTTTACTTATTTTTTTGCCAAAGCTGTAAGGTTGAAAATTCTTACATTTATTTTACATTTTTAGAAATGGGCGTGAAAAAATGCGCGCGATTATGTAAAATATAAAGTGATAGCGGTACCATTTTATAGGTAAGAGAGGAACATGTACACATGAACAGACAGGAATTGATAACAGAAGCATTAAAAGCACGTGATATGGCGTATGTGCCGTATTCCAAGTTTCAAGTCGGAGCCGCTCTTCTTACCAAAGATGGAAAAGTGTACAGAGGCTGCAACATCGAGAACGCGGCATACAGCATGTGCAATTGCGCTGAGCGTACCGCTTTATTTAAAGCTGTTTCTGAAGGGGATACAGAGTTTCAGATGCTGGCCGTTGCGGCTGACACCCCTGGTCCGGTATCTCCGTGCGGAGCATGCCGCCAGGTGATTTCTGAGCTTTGCACAAAGGACGTTATTGTCGTGATGACTAATTTACAAGGACAAATAAAAGAAATGACTGTGGAAGAATTATTGCCAGGCGCATTTTCATCGGAGGATTTACATGACGAACGAAAGCTTTAAATCAGGATTTGTATCTATTATTGGAAGACCAAACGTTGGAAAGTCTACATTTTTGAACAGAGTCATTGGACAAAAAATCGCTATCATGAGCGATAAGCCCCAAACGACGAGAAACAAGGTGCAAGGAGTTCTGACGACAGGTGCATCACAAACCATCTTTATTGACACACCAGGGATTCATAAGCCTAAGCATAAGCTTGGGGACTTTATGATGAAAGTGGCGCAAAATACATTAAAAGAAGTCGATTTGGTCTTGTTTATGATCAACGCCGAGGAAGGCTACGGGAAGGGCGACGAATTCATCATTGAGAAATTGCAGAATATGTCCACGCCTGTATTTTTAATCGTAAACAAAATTGACAAAATTCATCCCGATCAGTTGCTACTGTTAATTGACGAATACCGCGGGCGTTATCCTTTTAAGGAAGTTGTTCCGATTTCTGCTCTAGAAGGAAATAATATCGAAACATTGCTCACTCAGATTGAAGCGTATTTGCCGGAAGGACCGCAATTCTATCCGAGTGACCAGGTAACCGACCACCCGGAGCGCTTTATCATTTCCGAACTCATCAGGGAAAAAGTGCTGCATTTGACAAGAGAAGAGATCCCGCACAGCATTGCGGTGGCCATCGAATCAATCAAAGGGCAGGACAATGGTTCTGTACACGTAGCGGCGACGATTGTGGTCGAACGGGATTCCCAGAAAGGCATTGTGATCGGGAAAAAAGGCAGCCTGCTGAAAGAGGTCGGAAAAAGAGCGAGAGCGGATATTGAAGCATTGTTAGGCTCCCGTGTCTACCTTGAATTATGGGTCAAAGTGCAGAAAGACTGGCGTAATAAAATGTCCCAGCTGCGCGATTTTGGCTTTAAAGAGGATGAATATTAATCTCTAGCTGTGTCATTATCTCACAGGATCAGGGATACATTAACAAATTTTGTTTAACATGAAATGGAGGACATCTGGTCAAGATAAAGGTAAGAATTTGGAGTTTAGGTAAGCTAGTTTAACTACAGAAAGGTGGGTTTCTTGTGTTGAATTTTACCTGGAACGTATTTTCTCAAACAGGAAATGTTGATACGTATCTTCTTTTTAAAGAACTGGAAAAAGAGAACATAGAAAGACCCGAAGAACTAGAAGATGAGCTAGCCCGATTTGATTATCCAATTTTATAAACCTCTTGGCCGCTCCTGCTTTAGGAAGGTGCGGAAATGCTGACAAAATGTGAAGGAATCGTTCTTCGCACAAATGATTACGGAGAGACGAATAAAATCGTTACTTTACTGACAAGAGAACACGGAAAAGTAGGTGTTATGGCAAGAGGCGCCAAAAAAACGAACAGCCGTTTATCAGCAGTCAGCCAGCCCTTTTTGTATGGTTCATTCTTAATGCAAAAAACAACCGGCCTCGGAACACTTCAGCAGGGTGAAATGATCCTCAGCATGAGAGGCATCAGGGAAGATTTGTTTTTAACAGCATATGCTGCATATATTACCGAGTTAGTCGACAGAGGCACTGAAGAAAAAAAGCCAAACCCTTATTTGTTTGAATTTATTTTAGAATCGCTTAAACAGCTGAACGAAGGAACAGACCCGGATGTTATCATCTTTATCGTTCAAATGAAAATGCTCGGTGTCATGGGGCTGTATCCCGAGCTCAATCACTGTGTGCATTGTAAAAGCCAGGATGGGAGCTTTCATTTTTCTATCCGTGATAACGGTTTTATTTGCCACCGCTGTTTTGAAAAAGATCCTTACAGGGTTCCGATTAAACCGCAAACGGCAAGGCTGTTGAGACTGTTTTATTACTTCGATCTATCAAGGCTGGGCAATGTCTCCTTAAAACAGGAAACAAAAGCTGAATTGAAGCAAGTGATTGATTTATATTATGAAGAATACTCAGGGTTATATTTAAAATCAAAGCGCTTTTTAGATCAAATGGAGAGCATGAAACATCTTATGGGTGAAAACAAAAGTTGACATCTGGTCCATCTTTTTATATTATCATTTATTATAAAATATGTTGCAGTGAGAGAAAGAAGTACTTGCGTTTACCTCATGAAAGCGACCTTAGGGCGGTGTAAGCTAAGGATGAGCACGCAACGAAAGGCATTCTTGAGCAATTTTAAAAAAAGAGGCTGGGATTTTGATCTCAGCAACTAGGGTGGAACCGCGGGAGAACTCTCGTCCCTATGTTTGCGGCTGGCAAGCATAGAGACGGGAGTTTTTTGGTTGCCGCCGCAGTCATCTGATAAGGAAAAGTAAAGTGGAGGTGCTTGAAATGAACATTCAAGACATGATTCTAACCTTGCAGCAGCATTGGTCCAGTCAGGGCTGTGTGCTTATGCAGGCTTACGATGTAGAAAAAGGGGCCGGCACGATGAGCCCGTATACATTTTTGCGCAGTATCGGCCCTGAGCCGTGGAAAGTGGCTTATGTAGAGCCTTCCAGACGGCCTGCCGATGGCCGCTACGGGGAGAACCCGAACAGACTGTATCAGCATCATCAGTTCCAGGTCATTATTAAACCGTCTCCTGATAACATTCAAGAGCTGTATTTAGATTCCTTGCGCGCTCTTGGAATTGATCCGCTTGAACATGATATTCGCTTTGTTGAAGACAACTGGGAGAACCCGTCTTTAGGCTGCGCGGGTCTTGGTTGGGAAGTATGGCTTGACGGAATGGAAATTACACAATTTACGTATTTCCAGCAGGTCGGAGGACTAGAGTGTAAGCCAGTTTCTGTAGAGATTACGTACGGAATTGAGCGTCTCGCGTCTTATATCCAGGATAAAGAGAATGTGTTCGACTTGGAATGGACGTCAGGGTTCACAGTAAAAGATTTATTCATGATGGCGGAATACGAGCATTCCGTTTATACGTTTGAAACGTCAGACGTCGATATGCTGTTCCAATTGTTCAGCACGTATGAAAAAGAAGCGATCAAACAAATGGATAACGGGCTTGTTCATCCAGCATATGACTATGTGCTAAAATGCTCGCACACCTTCAACCTGCTTGACGCCAAAGGTGCGATCTCAGTTACCGAGCGGACAGGCTATATCGCAAGAGTGCGGAATTTAGCGAGAAAAGTAGCAAAAACCTATTATGAGGAACGAGAAAAACTAGGGTTCCCAATGCTTAAAGGGGAGGGTGCTTCTCATGAGTAAACAGGATTTATTTTTAGAGATTGGATTAGAGGAAATGCCGGCGCGCTTTTTAAATGACAGCATGGTTCAGCTTGGAGAGAAGCTGACAGGCTGGCTGAAAGAAAAAAATATCACTCACGGTGAAGTGAAGCTCTTCAATACACCTAGACGTCTAGCTGTATTCGTAAAGGATGTAGCAGAAAAGCAGGATGATATAAAAGAAGAAGCAAAAGGGCCAGCGAAAAAAATTGCTCTTGATGCAGACGGGAACTGGACAAAAGCGGCAATCGGCTTTTCAAAAGGCCAAGGCGCAGACGTGAAAGATCTGTACATCAAAGAAGTAAAAGGCACAGAGTATGTATTTGTGCAAAAATTCCAAGCCGGACAAGAAACGAAGTCGCTTCTGCCGGAACTGAGCGGTTTGGTTACGAGCTTGCACTTCCCGAAAAACATGCGTTGGGGAAATGAAGATTTGCGTTATATCCGGCCAATCAAATGGATTGCCGCTTTATTTGGACAGGATGTCATTCCATTTTCGATCACAAACGTTGAGTCTGGCCGGACAACACAGGGACACCGTTTCCTCGGACATGAAGTGTCGATTGAATCACCTTCTTCCTATGAAGAGCAGCTGAAAGAACAGCATGTCATCGCTGACCCTAACATCCGGAAACATATGATTCAATCTCAGCTGGAAGCGATGGCAGCAGAAAACAATTGGAACATTCCAGTAGACGAAGACCTTCTTGATGAAGTGAATCATTTAGTAGAATACCCGACAGCTCTTTACGGTTCATTTGAATCTGAGTTTCTGACAATTCCTGAGGAAGTGCTTGTCACGACAATGAAAGAGCATCAGCGCTACTTCCCTGTCAAAGACAAAAACGGTGATTTGCTGCCTCACTTTATCACAGTCCGAAATGGAAACAGCCACGCGATCGAAAATGTAGCCCGTGGCAATGAAAAAGTGCTGCGCGCGCGTTTATCTGATGCTTCATTCTTCTACAAGGAAGATCAGAAATTAAACATTGATGCAAATGTGAAGAAGCTTGAAAACATTGTTTTCCATGAAGAGCTTGGTTCTCTTGCTGATAAGGTCAGAAGAGTCACTGCAATCGCAGAGAAGCTTGCCGTCCGTCTTCAGGCTGATGAAGATACATTAAAACATGTGAAGCGGGCTGCTGAAATTTCTAAATTCGATCTTGTCACACATATGATATACGAATTCCCTGAGCTTCAAGGAATTATGGGTGAAAAGTATGCGAAAATGCTTGGAGAAGATGAAGCTGTGGCTGCGGCAGTAAACGAACACTATATGCCTAGATCAGCAGGCGGAGAAACGCCTTCTACTTTCACCGGAGCTGTTGTAGCAATGGCGGATAAGCTGGATACAATCGCTTCATTCTTCTCTATCGGCGTAATTCCGACTGGTTCACAGGATCCTTACGGCTTGCGCCGCCAAGCGAGCGGTATTGTTGCGATTCTTCTTGACCGCAACTGGGGAATTTCGTTTGAAGAGCTGCTTACTTTCGTACAAACGGAAAAAGAAAATGAACTGCTGGATTTCTTCACTCAGCGTCTGAAATATGTCTTGAATGCTGAACAAATCAGACACGATGTCATCGACGCCGTGCTGGAAAGCTCTAAGCTTGAGCCGTACTCAGCGCTGCATAAAGCACAAGTGCTGGAACAAAAGCTTGGTGCACCAGGCTTTAAGGAAACAGCGGAAGCATTAGGCCGAGTCATCTCTATCAGCAAAAAAGGAGTCCGCGGAGACATTCAGCCTGATCTGTTTGAAAATGAATACGAAGCAAACCTGTTTGATGCCTACCAAACAGCGAAGCAAAACCTGCAGGAAAACTTCAGCAAAAAAGATTACGAAGCGGCGCTTGCTTCACTTGCAGCCTTAAAAGAACCAATCGATGCTTACTTCGACCATACAATGGTTATAGCACATAACGAGACATTAAAGGCAAACCGTTTAGCGCAAATGATAAGCTTGGCGGATGAGATCAAGTCCTTTGCGAATATGAATGCCCTTATTGTAAAATAAAGATAGAAAAGGCGGTTGCTGTGTGATCGGTAATCGTCTTTTCCCCATTTATAAGTTTTTTTGTTTGATTACAAGATATTTACGATATAATATGGATTATTATTTCTTTACATAGATATGAAGTGAAAAGGTGGTGAGTACGATCGAACTAAATAAACGGCAAGAACATATTTTGCAGATTGTAAAAGAAAACGGGCCGATTACAGGGGAGCATATTGCAGAAAAGCTGAACTTAACCAGGGCAACATTGCGTCCGGATTTAGCCATACTCACCATGTCAGGATTCCTCGAGGCGCGCCCGAGAGTCGGTTATTTCTACACAGGGAAAACCGGCACCCAGCTTTTGGCAGATAAACTCAAAAAGCTTCAGGTGAAAGACTTTCAATCTATCCCCGTTGTGATTCACGAAAACGTTTCTGTGTACGATGCGATTTGCACCATGTTTTTAGAAGATGTAGGTACTCTGTTTGTGGTGGACCGCGATGCTGTTTTAGTCGGTGTGCTTTCACGAAAAGACTTGCTGAGAGCGAGCATTGGCCAGCAGGAGCTTACATCTGTCCCTGTTCATATCATCATGACAAGGATGCCGAACATTACGGTGTGCAGACGCGAGGATTATGTGATGGACATTGCAAAGCACTTGATAGAAAAACAAATTGATGCACTGCCTGTTATCAAAGATACCGATAAAGGCTTTGAAGTGATCGGCAGAGTGACAAAAACGAATATGACAAAAATACTTGTCAGTTTATCAGAAAATGAAATCCTATAACATCGCAAACTAACGGGGGGATAATATGAATAACCGCATCATCTATGTCGTATCAGATTCTGTCGGTGAAACGGCTGAATTGGTAGTAAAAGCAGCACTCAGCCAATTTAACGGGTCAGCGGACGATACACATGTCAGAAGAATTCCTTATGTTGAAGATATAGGCACGATCAATGAAGTGATTTCACTCGCCACGGCAGACGGCGGCATTATCTGTTTTACACTCGTGGTGCCGGAAATAAGAGAATATTTGATTGCAGAAGCGGAAAAAGCAAATGTTTTATATTATGATATTATCGGCCCGTTAATTGATAAAATGGAAACGGCCTACGGTTTAACAGCGAAATACGAACCAGGGCGGGTGCGCCAGCTTGATGAAGACTATTTCAAAAAAGTGGAGGCCATCGAGTTTGCAGTTAAATACGATGATGGACGGGATCCAAGAGGGATTTTAAAAGCTGATATCGTTTTGATCGGCGTATCGAGAACGTCTAAAACACCGCTGTCTCAATATCTCGCCCACAAGCGCCTGAAGGTTGCCAATGTTCCGATTGTTCCTGAGGTTGACCCGCCGGAAGAACTCTTTAACGTCGATCCGAAAAAATGCATCGGTTTAAAGATCAGCCCGGATAAACTGAATCATATCAGAAAAGAACGGTTAAAATCACTCGGACTTAATGACAAAGCGATCTATGCAAATATCAACAGAATCAAAGAGGAACTGGAATATTTCGAAAAGATTGTGGACCGGATCGGATGCCAGGTTGTTGATGTTTCAAATAAAGCGGTTGAAGAAACAGCGAATATTATTCATCATCTCAAAACAAAAAACATGTAACTCAGGACGCTCTATCCTGGGTTTTTGGCTATGCCAAAAGGGAATAATGAAAAACAATAGCATCTTTGGGAAGTTTGTATTATAATAAAAAATTGTGATAAAATGATTAATTTTAGGTTTAAGGTTCGTGTGATACGAATAAACTATTATGGGTAAGATGTCAAGAATTTCTCCCGGAAATTTTTCGACAAATTCATATACATCCGCAATGATCTAAAGGATGTGCGATTTTGCTTGCTTTTATGCAGGAGTTTAATGGAGGGATGGAGAATTACTCTTCTTAATGAACAAGAAAAGACGATTTTTGTCGATGCTGACGCTTGTCCGGTAAAAGATGAAATTTTACAAACAGCATCCGATTATGACGTTCAAGTTCTTTTTGTCGCTTCATTTGAACATTATCAGCTTTCCAGAAGCAAGGAAGAAATATGGAAGTATGTTGATCCTCATAAAGAAGCTGCTGATTTATATATCGCAAATCACGTAAAAACGGGAGATATTGTTGTGACGCAGGACATCGGATTAGCAT
This sequence comes from Bacillus sp. SW14, assembly GCF_047608225.1. Classification (NCBI taxonomy): domain Bacteria; kingdom Bacillati; phylum Bacillota; class Bacilli; order Caryophanales; family Bacillaceae; genus Bacillus; species Bacillus sp. SW14. The sequence continues at coordinate 1,641,708 of NZ_JBLKRW010000001.1, forward strand.
CCCTGCTACTGAACAGAAATGTCTCAGTTATGTCGGAAAGAGGGCGTCTTTACAAAGAAGATACGATTGATTTTGCTCTTGAGAGCCGTCATTTTTCCGGTAAACAAAGAAAAAAAGGCATATACGCCAAAGGGCCTAAAAAATTAAATAAAGAAGATCGAGAACGATTTATTACACTGCTGCAAAAAATCCTGTCGAACGATGAAGGGATTTTGCACTAAAGCATCGAATAATGTACGACGGAGTGTTATAAGATGGGAAATCGGATACCAGATGAAATTGTGGATCAGGTGCAAAAGTCGGCAGATATCGTTGAAGTCATAGGTGATTATGTTCAATTAAAGAAGCAAGGCCGAAACTACTTTGGACTCTGTCCTTTTCATGGAGAAAGCACACCTTCGTTTTCCGTATCGCCCGACAAACAGATTTTTCATTGCTTTGGCTGCGGAGCGGGCGGCAATGTTTTCTCTTTTTTAAGGCAGATGGAAGGTTATTCTTTTGCTGAGGCGGTTTCTCACCTTGCTGACAAATACCAAATTGATTTTCCAGATGATATAACAGTTCATTCGGGAGCCCGGCCAGAATCTTCTGGAGAACAAAAAATGGCAGAGGCTCATGAGCTCTTGAAGAAATTTTACCATCATTTGTTAATAAATACAAAAGAAGGTCAAGAGGCACTGGATTATCTGCTTTCAAGGGGTTTTACGAAAGAGCTGATTGATGAATTTCAGATCGGCTATGCTCTTGATTCCTGGGACTTCATCACGAAGTTTCTCGTAAAGAGGGGCTATAGTGAGGCGGAAATGGAAAGAGCGGGTCTTCTGATCAGACGTGAAGACGGGAGCGGATATTTTGACCGTTTCAGAAACCGCGTCATGTTTCCGATCCATGATCATCACGGAGCTGTTGTTGCTTTCTCAGGCAGGGCTCTTGGCAGCCAGCAGCCTAAGTATATGAACAGTCCTGAAACACCGCTCTTTCATAAAAGTAAACTGCTTTACAATTTTTATAAAGCCCGCCTTCATATCAGAAAGCAGGAAAGAGCGGTCTTATTTGAGGGATTTGCCGATGTCATATCGGCCGTAAACTCGGGTGTGAAAGAGAGTATAGCCACGATGGGAACGTCTCTGACAGATGATCATGTCAAGATCCTGAGAAGAAATGTCGAAGAAATCATTCTTTGCTACGACTCTGATAAAGCCGGATATGAAGCCACCTTAAAAGCTTCTGAGCTTCTCCAAAGTAAAGGCTGCAAAGTCAGAGTTGCAATGATTCCTGACGGATTGGACCCTGACGATTACATCAAAAAGTTCGGCGGGGGAAAATTCAAAAACGACATTATCGATGCCAGTGTCACCGTGATGGCGTTCAAAATGCAATATTTCCGAAAAGGAAAGAACCTGTCCGATGAAGGCGATCGCCTGACTTACATTAAAGCTGTACTGAAAGAAATCAGCACGCTTAAAGGATCGCTTGAGCAGGAAGTCTATGTAAAACAGCTTGCTTCAGAGTTTTCGCTTTCACAGGAGTCTTTAACCGAGCAGCTGACTGTTTTCAGCAAGCAAAGCAAACCTGTTGACAATGGCGGTGAAACGAAAACACGGCGTGCGCATCTGACCACAAAGGCAAGGCAAAAACGTCTGCGTCCGGCGTATGAAAATGCAGAAAGGCTGTTACTCGCCCACATGCTTCGAGATCGGAGCGTCATTAAAAAAGTGATTGACCGGGTAGGCTTTCAATTTAATATTGATGAGCACCGCGCATTAGCCGCCTATCTTTACGCTTTTTATGAGGAGGGAGCCGAGCTTACGCCTCAGCATCTGATGGCCAGGGTGACGGATGATCATATAAGCCAGCTCTTGTCTGATATTTTAATGCTTCAGATTAATCAAGAACTCAGTGAAGCCGAGTTATCAGATTATGTAAAAAAAGTGTTGAATCACAGAAATTGGTCAATGATAAAAGAAAAAGAGACGGAAAGAGCCGAAGCCGAAAGGCAAAAAGATTTTTTAAGAGCTGCTTCTCTTGCTCAAGAAATCGTTACATTGAACCGATCTTTAAAATAACTGGAAAAACTGGTGAGAAGCGTTTATTGGCAATGATTCCTTGCGGAGGAGCAAATAGATCGCTTGACCTCATCATGAATTGTCATTTCATTATTCGCACATTATTAAAGGCAGTTCACATAGAAAACGCCTGAATGGACCGAATAAGAATCATACCGCTTATAGAATTCGTTGCAAGCTTTGGAAGGAGGGATCCATAATGGCTGATAAACAAACCCACGAGACAGAATTAACATTCGATCAAGTAAAAGAGCAATTAACAGAGTCTGGTAAAAAACGTGGCGTTTTGACATATGAAGAAATTGCCGAGCGTATGTCCAGCTTTGAAATTGAATCAGACCAAATGGATGAGTATTATGAATTTTTAGGTGAACAAGGTGTTGAATTAATTAGTGAGAATGAAGAAACAGAAGATCCTAATATTCAGCAGCTTGCCAAAGCCGAAGAAGAATTTGACCTTAATGACCTAAGTGTACCGCCGGGTGTCAAAATCAATGACCCAGTTCGGATGTATCTAAAGGAAATCGGCCGGGTTAACCTTCTATCTGCAAAAGAAGAAATCGCCTACGCTCAAAAGATTGAAGAAGGTGATGAAGAATCTAAACGCAGATTGGCTGAAGCGAACCTGCGGCTTGTTGTCAGTATCGCAAAACGGTATGTCGGACGCGGAATGCTGTTCCTTGACCTGATTCAAGAAGGTAACATGGGTCTGATGAAAGCCGTTGAAAAATTTGATTACCGCAAAGGTTATAAATTCAGTACGTATGCTACGTGGTGGATCAGACAGGCGATTACTCGCGCCATTGCCGATCAGGCGAGAACGATCCGGATTCCCGTTCATATGGTTGAAACCATTAATAAATTGATCCGTGTGCAGCGTCAATTACTGCAAGATTTAGGCAGAGAACCGACACCTGAAGAAATTGCGGAAGATATGGATTTAACACCTGAAAAAGTACGCGAAATCTTAAAGATCGCACAAGAGCCGGTATCGCTGGAAACACCGATCGGTGAAGAGGATGACTCGCATCTTGGTGATTTTATTGAAGACCAAGAAGCAACTTCACCTTCAGACCATGCCGCATATGAGCTGTTGAAAGAGCAGCTGGAAGATGTACTTGATACGTTAACTGATCGTGAAGAAAATGTATTGCGTCTTCGATTTGGTCTTGATGACGGCCGTACAAGAACACTAGAAGAGGTCGGCAAGGTATTTGGAGTAACGAGAGAGCGTATTCGACAAATCGAAGCTAAAGCGTTGCGGAAACTTAGACATCCTAGCAGAAGTAAACGTTTGAAAGATTTCCTGGAATAAGATGGAACGGGTCTTGTAGATCCGTTCTTCTTTTTTATCAAAAAGATATATGGATAATATGCCTTTATTTTACTGAAAAATGGTGTCATTTGCAAATGAACATTGTGGTGAAAAAATTCAAATATGAATCCATATTTTCTATTGTAAGCGTATACAATACATTATACAATAGAATAAAATAGATATCGGAGAAATAGGCATGTTTCAATTCAATTTTGTATAAAGTGTGAATAAAAAAATTTTGTATAGCAATCCATTTACTTTTTGTAAAATTAAGTTAGAATTAGAAGTGTTTACATAGGGGAAGGATCAAAAAGGGGGAAGGGAAATGAAATGGAATCCGCTTATTCCATTTTTACTGATCGCTGTTTTAGGTATTGGTCTGACTTTCTTTTTAGCAGTAAAGGGGCTTGATGATTCTCGAGAGATTGCAAGCGGCGGAGAAAGCAAATCTGCTGAAAAAGAAGATGCAAACGCTTCACCTGAGGATATTTACAAGGCAAACTGTATCGCGTGCCATGGTGAAAATTATGAAGGTGTTTCAGGTCCGAGCTTAAAAGGTGTAGGCGATAAGAAAGATGTCGCTGACATTAAAACCAAGATCGAAAAAGGCGGTAATGGAATGCCTTCTGGTCTTGTTCCGCCCGATAAGCTGGATGATATGGCAGAGTGGGTGTCAAAAATTAAATAAAAGATCTATCTTTCTCCTTATACGTTCTCAGGCCGCCGAGATATTCTCGACAGCCTTTTATTTTTATCTGCCGTGTGCAGAGCCGTCTCAAAAGAAAACACTGAAAATCATTCACTCAGCTTGGATTCCGGGCTGATTTTTTATATGATAGAAAAGGAAAAAATGATTGAGAAAAGTTGTGATGACAAGTGAACGAATTAAAATTATCGAAACGATTGCAAACAGTAGCGGAGTACATACCGAATGGAGCGGTGATGGCCGATATCGGATCTGACCACGCTTACCTTCCTTGTTATGCGGTGCTGAATCATAAAGCCAGCGGGGCAATTGTCGGAGAAATAACAGACGGCCCGTTTTTGTCCGCCAAGCGACAGGTTGAAAAATCAGGCTTAGCCCCGCACATTTCTGTAAGGCAGGGAGACGGCCTGGAAGTCATTAAAAAAGGTGAAGCCGATGCCATTACGATTGCGGGAATGGGCGGATCTTTGATCGCGCACATTTTAGAAGCGGGTAAAGACAAATTAACAGGGAAGGAACGGCTTATTTTACAGCCGAATATTCATGCTGTTCATATCAGGGAGTGGCTTTATAAAGAAGGATATGCGCTGATAGATGAGGTGATCCTTGAAGAGGACGGAAAGTGCTATGAGGTGCTTGTCGCCGAAGCGGGAGACAGAGATTCGGCTTATGCCGGTATTTCCTTATCAGCCGGAATGCTCGTCGGCCCTTTCTTGGCAAAAGAAAAGAATCCTGTATTTTTGAAAAAATGGACACAAGAGCTTCAGCATACAGAAAGCATTTATAAACAGATCAACCGAGCTTCAGGTACAGAACAAAACAAACAAAAATTAAAGGAGCTCTCCGATCGGATGGAGTTGCTAAAGGAGGTTATCGATCATGACTAAAACTGTAAATGGGCAGCAGATCATCCAGCTGTTTGAACAATTTTCTCCGAAAGCCTATGCGGTCGAAGGCGATAAAATCGGCTTGCAAATCGGCACCTTAAACAAACCGATTAAAAATGTAATGGTTACGCTTGATGTGTTGGAGAGCGTTATCGATGAAGCCATTGAAAAAGAGGTTGATTTGGTTATCGCACACCATCCTCCTATTTTCAGGCCCCTAAAGCATATTTCAACAGATCAGCCAGCCGGAAGGTTAATTGAAAAGTGTATGAAGCATGATATCGCTGTTTATGCAGCTCATACAAATTTAGACGTTGCGGACGGCGGCGTGAATGATTTGCTTGCTGAAGCATTAGAGCTGAGTGAGACGGAGGTGCTGGCGCCTACTTATACTGATCCTCTTAAAAAGCTGGCCGTATACGTGCCGAAGGAATATGAAGAGCAGGTCAGAGCGGCGCTCGGAAATGCGGGAGCCGGCCATATCGGCGAATACAGCCATTGTGCGTTTTCGTCTGAAGGAATCGGCAGCTTTAAGCCATTGGACGGCGCTAAGCCTTTTATCGGTGAAGTGGGAGAGCTTGAGCTTGTTCATGAAGTTAGGCTGGAGACTGTGTTTCCTAAAAGCATTGAAAAAGCTGTTATAAATGCAATGATCAAAAGCCATCCATATGAAGAAGTAGCTTACGATATCTATCCTGTCGAGCAGTCTCCAGCTGAAAAAGGGCTTGGACGTGTCGGAACACTTAAAAATGAGATGACGCTCAAGGAATTCGCTTTATTTGTGAAAGACAAGCTTGAAGTCAATGGTGTCAGAATGGTGGGTGAAGCTGACAGCATGGTGAAGAAGGTGGCTGTTCTTGGCGGGGATGGCAACAAGTATATTCATCATGCGAAACGAAAGGGCGCCGATGTTTACGTTACAGGAGATTTATACTTCCATGTGGCCCATGATGCGATGATGCTTGGCCTGAATGTTGTTGATCCGGGCCATTACGCGGAAAAAATTATGAAAGAAGGCGTCACGAGAAAACTAACATCCATGTGCAATGATAAAAAACTGGATGTGAATATCTTTGTTTCTGAAACAGATACAAATCCATTTGCATTTCTATAAAAAAAACTGAGGCTTTTTACAGCCTCAGTTTTTTGCTTTTACTTTCGGGAGTATTTTTTTGAGCGGTACACTGTGTTCAGTTGTCCAAGTTGATGGATCTTCATGATCAAACTGCTCCAAAAAGCGAATGACTTCTTTTGTGATCGGCGTTGGTGTTGAAGCTCCCGCAGTAACAGCGACGGTATTAACGCCTTTCAGCCATTCGAGCTTTAATTCGCTTAGGTCGCCGATTCGGTATGCTTTAGTGCCTGCTATTTCCTCCGATACTTGAGCGAGCCTATTTGAATTGTTGCTCTTCGGGTCGCCTACAACGATTGTTAGATCCGCTTTTTTCGCCTGTTCTGATACAGCTTCTTGCCGTACCTGAGTAGCGAGGCAAATCTCTTGGTGATATTCGACATGAGGATATTTCTCTTGTACAAGCTCCATAATGTCGTGAACATCCCATTGAGACATCGTTGTTTGATTGGTCACGATTAATTTCTCAGCTTGGATATCGAGATTTTTCACATCTTCTTCTGTTTCAACTAAGTGAACGATCTCAGGGGCTACGCCAACGGCTCCTTCAGGCTCTGGATGCCCTTTTTTGCCGATGTAGATTACGTGATATCCTTTTTCTTTCATCTCTAGAATTAAATTATGAGTTTTCGTCACATCCGGACATGTAGCATCAATTGCGACTAATCCTCTTTCGTCGGCGATTTTTCTGACCTCGGGAGAAACACCATGCGCAGTAAAAATCACAGTTCCTTTGTCAACCTGCTTCAGGATATCCAGACGATTAGCGCCGTCTAAAGTAAAGATTCCTTCCTCTTCAAACGCATCAGTGACGTGTTTATTATGAACAATCATCCCGAGTATATAGATGGGTCTTGGCAAGCTCTTATCAAGTGACGCGTTCTTGGCAATAACCATAGCATCAACAACGCCATAGCAATAGCCGCGCGGCGATATTTTAATTACGTCCATTTTCGGTTGTCCTCCAATACTGAAGTGAGTAAAGGCAATATAAAAAGCCGTAATCAAACGGCTCTATTCTTGCATTCTTCTGATCTCATTATAGCCAATCTCACTTCAGATATCAAAGAATGTTAAATATATAATCTCGGCTTTGAACTGCCTGATGTTCTTTTTGAAGAAGGAGAGGCGGCTTCATTTTTCTTCGGGGCAGATGTTTTTGATGTGTGTTCTTCTCCGTCAGGTTTTTTTGATTTCTTGGGGAGAGAAGAACTTTTTGGTTTTGATTTTTTGTTTCCGCCTGAGGTCTTTACTTCAGCCTCGTTCTCTGTTTCTGGGGTTTCTTCCGAATCTGTTTGTTTTTCATTTTCCTCATTGCTCTCTGTATCATCACTTTTACTTAATTGGCTGTACAGCTTCATCATTGCTGGCAGGTTGCGGACTAACGGGCCGTACTGCTGGATCATGGGAGTGACTTGCTGCGCCATGCCGAGCACTTTTTGCACATTCCCGAGCATACTGGATAAAGATGCAGGATTGGCGATATTTTGAATCCCTTGGAGACTTGAGCCTCCGCTCGCTGCGGCGCCAGCTCCAGGAACTCCGGCGCCGCCAGCGCCTCCTCCTCCGGGTAAGAACCTTGACAGCATTCCTTTTATGCCTCCGCCCGCACCATTTCTCGCCCCGGCATTTGCCTGAGGAAGAAATTGTCCGGATTGCTGAAAACCTTGCTGCTGCGGTCCAAATGAAGGTCTTCGCATATTAGGCGGTCTTCTTCCCATCATTTGCTGATTTGGCATGGGGCGGGGCGGTCCGGGCTGCGGGTAATTTCTCATCGGCTGCTGTGGTGAAAACATACTTGTACCTCCTTTCAGCTCTCTCTGCTATTAGAATATGCATGTGCTTCGGATTTGCTTTACATAACCGAATAAAACAAAAGCCTTGCAAACGTGGTGTTTTTAAGCAAGATCGGGTATAATGTAATGATGGATACATAATGTGCCGCTTTAAGGAGCTGGGAAAAATGAAAGAAACTAAATTTGAAGTATATGAATTGAAACCGTTTATTATAGATGCAGTACACCGCCTTGGTTTTTACGAACCGACTGATATTCAGAAAAGGCTGATTCCTGCAGTGTTAAAAAAAGAAAGCGTCATCGGCCAGTCACAGACGGGAACCGGAAAGACTCACGCTTATTTACTGCCATTATTAAACAAAATCGATCCTGCTAAGGATGTCGTTCAGGCTGTCATTACGGCTCCGACAAGAGAGCTTGCCAACCAGATTCATCAGGAAGCACTTAAAATCACCGAGGGTGAAGAAGGCAGTCAGATTCGCTCGAAATGTTTTATCGGAGGCACAGATAAACAAAAATCGATTGATAAACTGAAGACACAGCCGCATCTTGTCGTCGGTACGCCCGGTCGGATTGCCGATTTAATCAAAGAACAGGCGTTAAGTGTTCATAAAGCGGAATCCCTTGTTATTGATGAAGCCGATTTAATGCTGGACATGGGATTCATTGCGGATGTAGATTACATTGGTTCCCGCATGCCTGAGGACCTGCAGATGCTTGTGTTCTCAGCGACCATTCCGGAAAAGCTGAAACCATTTTTGAAGAAATATATGGAAAATCCAAAATACGCCCACGTGGAGCCAAAACAGGTGACTGCTGCGAAAATCGAGCATATTCTCATTCCTTCGAAACATCGTGACAAGGACAAGCTCCTTTTTGACATCATGTCTCATCTGAATCCATACTTGGGCATTGTGTTTGCCAATACGAAAAACGCTGCTGATCATATCGCTCAATATCTGACTGGCAAGGGCATGAAAATCGGGCTGCTGCACGGCGGATTAACGCCTCGAGAGCGGAAAAAAGTCATGAAGCAGATTAATGATTTGGAATTCACTTATGTCATTGCAACTGACCTTGCCGCACGAGGCATTGATATTAAAGGTGTCAGCCATGTGATCAACTATGAGCTGCCGGATGATCTCGATTTCTATGTTCACCGTGTGGGCAGAACAGCTCGCGCCGGCTCATCAGGACAAGCGATGACCATTTACGAGCTTTCTGATGAGGATGCATTAGCCAGACTTGAGAAAATGGGCATCGAGTTTGATTACTTAGAGCTTGAAAAGGGCGAGTGGAAAAAAGGCGATGACCGCCAGCGCCGCAAAAAACGCAAAAAAACGCAGAATGAAGCGGATGAAATAGCGCATCGTCTCGTGAAAAAGCCGAAGAAGGTTAAGCCTGGATATAAAAAGAAAATGAGCTACGAGATGGAGAAAATCAAGAAAAAACAGAGAAGAAACCAATCTAAGAAAAGAAAGTAGGGGAACCTGTTGTTGAGAATAGGCTCACACGTCTCTATGAGCGGGAAACATATGCTTCTGGCTGCAAGCCAGGAAGCAGCCTCTTATGGGGCGAACACGTTTATGATCTATACAGGCGCACCGCAAAATACGCGCCGGAAGAAAATTGAAGATTTAAATATAGAAGCTGGCCGGACACACATGCAAGAAAATGGAATTGACGAGATTATCGTACATGCGCCTTATATTATTAATATTGGCAACACGACAAACCCGTCCACTTTTGAGCTGGGTGTCGACTTTCTTCGTTCTGAAATTGAACGGACAGCGGCCATCGGAGCGAAGCAGATTGTGCTTCACCCGGGCGCTCACGTAGGAGCGGGAGCTGAAGCAGGCATCAAAAAAATTATTGAAGGCTTAAATGAAGTAATTGATCCGAATCAAAATGTCCAGATTGCATTAGAAACAATGGCAGGAAAAGGATCAGAGTGCGGCAGAAGCTTTGAGGAGCTTGCACAGATTATTGATGGCGTTACACACAATGAGCTTTTGTCAGTATGCTTTGACACGTGCCATACACATGATGCCGGATATCAGATTGTCGAAGACTTTGACGGAGTGCTGAATGAGTTCGATAAAATCGTTGGCATTGACCGTATTAAAGTGCTCCATATTAATGACAGCAAAAATGTCAAAGGCGCAAGAAAAGACCGACATGAAAACATCGGCTTTGGTGAAATCGGATTTGACGCACTGCAATATGTTGTTCATCATGAGCAGTTAAAAGACATTCCAAAAATCCTTGAAACACCGTATGTCGGTGAAGATAAAAAGAATAAAAAACCGCCATACCGCTTTGAGATTGACATGCTGAAAGAAAAAAAATTTGATGACACATTGCTCGAAAAGATTTTACAGCAATAAAAAATGGGGGATAGCTCCCCCATTTTTTAGCTTGTAAATTGTTTGAATAGTTCATTAACGGTTTGCGCTGTTTCTTTTGATGTAATTGCCTCTACTTGTTTCAGCAGCCGCATTCGTTCATTTTCATTAAAGATGTTCACATTTTTCCCGTATAACAGGTTTGCTACTTCAATGGCCTGCGGTCTTGTTAGGCTGATTCCGTATTGTGTTGAGTACTTCAGCAAATCGTCAGCAGTAGCCTGATTAAGTCGCTGCAAAATAATTCTTTGAAATAAAATCATCGACCATTCCACCTCCAAACTTAATGTATGGGCAAATCATCAAAATGTGTCAGTGTTTAATGGTAAAATAGATTTATAATATATTTAAAATAGTTATTGCAGGAGAGGAGATTTTATGACCCCAACAAAACAGCATAAGAGAGAAACGTTTTTCCACTTTATGTTCAGGGTCTTCATGATTCTGGCAGGAGCTGCATCTGCGGCTGTTAGTATCGAATTATTTTTAATCCCCAATCATTTTATTGATGGCGGAATCATCGGTGTATCACTTATTTTAGACCATCTCTTCATGTCAACTCCCGTTTTGAATTTCGCTATATTTGTTGTCATTTTAAATATTCCTTTTATGATCTTCGGTTATAAATATATTGGTAAGACCTTCCTAGTCTCTACGATGATTGGGATTGTCGGGCTTGCCGTTATTGAATCCTCGCTTCACCATGTAGAAGCCATTACAAACCAACCTATTTTGGCGACTGTTTTCGGCGGTCTTTTACTCGGCTTTGGCGTCGGACTCGTTATTCGAAACGGAGGTTCAATGGATGGTACGGAAATTCTCGGGATTTTACTGACGAAAAAGCTGCCGTTTTCAGTAGGTGAGTTCGTTATGCTCATCAATGTATTCATTTTCATTTGGGCTGGGTTTGTGTTCGGTCCTGAGCAAGCAATGTACTCTTTCATGACTTATTATATTGCGATGAAAACCATTGATGCCGTGATCCAAGGGCTTGATGAAACAAAAGCTGTCATTATTGTGTCAGATCAGTATGATGAGATTTCCGACGCGATTTTGCACCGTCTCGGTCGAGGAACAACCAAGCTGAAGGGGAAAGGCGGATATACTGACGAAGAAAAGGACGTGATTTACGCGGTTGTCACTAGACTGGAAGTGACAAAGCTTAAAACGATCGTGTTTGAAGTTGATCATAACGCTTTCATTACCATTATGAATACCCATGAAACGAGAGGCGGGAAATTCAAAAACGCAATCCACTAGGCTTTCATTTACTTTTATTCATTTTATGGGTATAATTTTATCTGCGGTAAAGAAAATGGCTTGCTGGTCAGACAGCTGCCATTTTCTTTTTCATACATGTGTTCTTAAGCAAAGTGAAAAGGGGGACCCTTCATGAACGTACAAGAAGCGTTGAACCTACTGAAAGAAAATGGGTATAAATATACAAATAAACGGGAAGATATGCTGCAGCTTTTTGCTGATTCAGACAGGTATCTTACCGCTAAAAACGTACTGTCTGCATTAAATGATGATTATCCCGGCTTAAGCTTTGATACAATCTACAGAAACCTTTCTTTGTATGAAGAACTAGGCATTTTGGAAACAACTGAGCTGTCTGGTGAAAAGCTCTTCCGATTTAAGTGTTCGTTTACTCATCATCACCATCACTTTATTTGTCTTGCCTGCGGCAAAACAAAGGAAATTGAGTCATGTCCGATGGACAAGCTTTATGATGATTTAGATGGCTATGAGGTCAGCGGGCATAAATTTGAGATTTACGGCACATGCCCTGATTGTACAGCGGAAAATCAAGAAAACACGACTGCGTAATTGTATATATGAGAAAAAGGAGCCCTGGGCTCCTTTTTCAGTTATTGACACGTATCAAATGATGTTTGTTTTTGTTCATCCATTGAACGGCTTCCAGCCAGTTGCTGACTCTGATGATGTTCGAATCAATTGGAAGCTGATTATAAGGGGAATTGAATAAAATCACCGGTATATCGGCTTCTTTCGCAATCATCATTGCGTTTCCGTGATGATCCTCGAAAAACAAGTCGATGTTATGATTTTTGACTGCCTCAACTTTATGATGGCCGCCAACGAGTTCGATATGGTCGAAATGAATGTTTTGTCTGTCAAACCATTCATAGGTAATATCAGTTAAATGAGTTCGCCTCGCTGTAATATAAATAAGCTTGTGCTCCTCTTTGAGGAGGTCAAGTGACTGTTTTGCGTGCTGCGCAAGCATTGCTTCCTTATATATGATCGCTTCATTTTGATTCATCCAATCCCAAAATTCTTCCTGCGTAATGTTTAACAGCTTTGTCAAATCATAATCCGTCATATCTTCTAATGAAATGGAAAGATTAAACGAGCGGTTCAAATAAGGGACGAATGTATCCTGAGCCGTGATTGTGCCGTCAATATCTATTCCTAAGCGTAACATGCCCACACTCCTTCAGTTTCATCCTTTCAAGTGTAACATAAACAATTAACATTACCAGAAAAGTTTAGCAAACATGAAACGGGTAAAATGGTTCAAACTATAAAAGCTCCTTTAATAAAACAGAAGGGGGAATTGAAGGTGGCAGATTACGAAAAACGTGACAACAACAGCTACTATGTTGACCATGGTTCTGAAGGAACAAATATTACCCGCGACAATGATGGTTTTTTTGAGGAAACGGCTGCAGAAATCGCAGAGCCTTTCCGTACTGCTGATCGCAACAATGATCGAGACAATGACCGCAGCGGCGGCAATGTCAATGAAGGACGGGGAATGGGATATATTGCGTTAGCCTTGTCCATTATTTCATTGTTTGTACTGCCTGTTTTATTGGGAGCTGCCGGTATTATTGTCGGCTATATCGCAAGAAGAAGAGGTGCTCAGGGCTTGGGAGCTTGGGCGATGGGTATCGGTGTCGTTTCATTAGTGCTTGGAATATTTATTATTCCGTTTTTTTAACATAAAAAGCTTGACGGGTTCCCGTCAAGCTTTTTGTGTCTCTTCTTTTGATTTAGCTTTTTCAGCTTCAAGCTTTGCATAGTGTTCCTCAGCAAGAATGTCGATTTCCTTCTTGAGTTCCTCTACCATTGTTTCCTCTGGAACTTTACGGACAATTTTTCCTTTCCGGAATAACAGTCCTTCACCGCGTGCGCCGGCGATTCCGATATCGGCTTCTCTAGCTTCACCCGGTCCGTTTACGGCACAGCCGAGAACAGCAACTTTGATCGGCGCTTTTATCTTAGAAATATACTCTTCCACTTCATTGGCGATGCTGATGAGGTCAATCTCAATACGGCCGCAAGTCGGACATGAGATGAGTGTGGCAGCATTGGAGGCTAAGCCGAAAGATTTCAGAAGCTCCCTTGCTACTTTTACCTCTTCCACAGGATCTGCGCTTAATGAAATACGCAAGGTGTTTCCGATGCCCTTGCTTAAAATCGCGCCGAGTCCTGCTGCGCTCTTAACTGTGCCGGCAAACAGCGTTCCTGACTCGGTGATCCCAAGGTGCAGCGGGTAATCAAATGCTTTCGACGCTTTTTCATAAGCCTCGATCGCAAGGTTGACGTCAGATGCCTTCATGCTGACAATAATATCGTGAAAGTCAAGGTCTTCAAGAATTTTAATGTGGTGAAGTGCGCTTTCTACCATTCCGTCGGCTGTCGGATAACCGTATTTTTCTAAAATCCGTTTTTCAAGTGAACCGGCGTTTACTCCGATTCTGATCGGAATCCCTTTTTCTTTCGCCGCTTTAACGACCGCTTCGACTTTTTCACGGCGGCCGATGTTGCCAGGGTTGATTCGGATCTTATCAGCTCCGCCTTCAATGGCTTTTAACGCAAGCTTATAATCGAAATGGATGTCAACAACGAGCGGAATGGAAATCTGTTTTTTAATATCTGCAATGGCGTTTGCCGCCCGTTCATCCGGACATGCTACCCGAACGACTTGGCATCCGGCTTCAGCCAACCGGTTAATTTCCGCAACCGTTGCTTCCACATCATGTGTTTTTGTTGTTGTCATGCTTTGGATGACAACTTCATTGTTGCCGCCTATTGTTAAAGGTCCCACTTTGACGGGACGCGTTTTTGTACGATGTGTGATTTCACTCACTTGCAATCGCTCCTTAATTGTAGTTGCCGCTTCTAGATGTAACAATTCTAGTATGGTTTATGTGAATTTATTTTACAAATTACATTGTAACAGTGTCTTCGCCAAACTGACAAGAAATTAACGTTAATTAAGGGTAGACCGGGAATTTGTACGCTGTTCCCGCTTGAATGGCGTTGGCCCTTACATTCGGATTCAGTGCTTCAAAATCCTTTACAATGTCGTCAGGAGAACCTGCTGATCCGACAATTGACATAACCGTGTCACCCGGCTTAACCTTCACCGTTTTGTACGCTGGTCCTTGTGCAGCCGTTTTTGCTGATGCTTCATAGACAGGGAGGTCCTGAATGGGTATTGTTCCAATTTTAAGATCATAAAAAAGAATAAAAAGAATAAAAACAATGCTGCATACAAAGGTGAGACGCTTCATCACTTTTCCTCCCGCATACAAGATTTTATACCATCGTATGCTTGTCCTTTTTAATCCATGACAAAAGAAAAGAGACTGCGAATGCAGTCTCGGATTATACAGCAGCTTTTTTGGACGGAATCTCTTTCAACACGAGAAACAGGATGACAATATTGACAAACCAGTTCAGCAAAAATTCACTTGGAACTGCCGCTTCTAATGCGCGCATGATCGTAAAGAATACGGTCGAAAGGGTGATGGAATAGGCCGAAAGCTTCCAGAGCTGATGGTAGGATAGATGCTTTCTTTGTGAATTCTTAATGATTAATCCGATAAGCGCCAAAAATGATACTTCAATGAATTTTCCTGCGGCAGTTACAAGGAAAATGAGAGCTGAGAGAACAGTTACGATCATCGTTTTATTTTGGTTTAAACCTGCGATGACATCTTTTTTCTTTAACTCTGACGGTATCATTGAGTAAGGCATTTCCTGAGCCTGTCCGTCAATGGCCAAAACAAATTTGTTCTGGAGGATGCCGATCGCATTTTGCTTTGCTTCAATTTGCTTGGTACCGTAAGCGTCCGTCGGATCAAATACGATAACGAAACCATTTGCCTGTGATTCCGTCGCTTTTTTCTCATCCGTTTGAAGTTTGCCGTTTGAAATTGTGAAATCAGGGAAATCTTTGTTTAACACGGTTTTAAAGCCGTTCATTGATTTTACGGTCCCTGAGCTTACATAATAAGCGGTAGGAATTGCAAAAAGGACAGAAAGCAAAAATACATAAAGAATCGCTTTACCGATTCCTTGAAATCGTGTTTTTGCGATATCGCGGGGAGAGTATGTACTTTTGATGAAAAGCTGAAATATATTCACTATCTTCACTTCCTAGCTATACTAATATATGTTGCTTATTGTATCGTTGCCCGCGTGTGAATACAAGGAAGACATGAAGAAAACAGATGAAAAAGGGAGGAAGAATGCTATGGATATGTTGTATTGGCTGTTGATTGGGGCGGTATTTATCATCGCCTTTATTGGGCTGGTGTATCCCATTATTCCGAGTGTCATATTTATCGTTGCCGGATTTGTATTGTATGGATTTTTGTTTTCATTCAGTCCTTATTCTTATATGTTCTGGCTCGTCGAAGCTGTTTTTGCCGCAGTATTATTCGCCGCGGATTACGTGTCTAATCTGCTCGGAGTAAAAAGGTTCGGCGGAAGCAAAGCCGCTATATGGGGAAGCACGATCGGTTTATTAATCGGGCCTTTTGTCATTCCGGTTGCGGGAATCATATTAGGTCCGTTTATCGGGGCTGTTTGTGCAGAACTTATCGTCCACCAAAAGGACGTCAAGTCAGCGTTTAAAATCGGTCTCGGCTCACTCATTGGCTTTTTAACAGGGGTTATTGCAAAGGGCATGATACAGCTTTTGATGATCGGATATTTTTTATGGACGGTCCTATAAGAATTGCGGACGGCATGTTTAATGGGGCGAATTATCGGTTAAAGTGAAATATGTTCGCTGAAATGAGCCAAGATGTGAGCTTTTTCATTGCTTACAAAGCATACTTTTGTTACATTGAATGAAGAAAGGCTCGCTGTGAAGCGGCATTTCAGTACATATATATATTAAAGGAGGAATTATCATGGCTTACGAACTTCCAGAATTACCTTATGCGTACGATGCTTTAGAACCGCATATCGACAAGGAAACTATGACTATTCATCATACGAAACACCACAACACATACGTTACAAATTTAAACAAAGCGGTTGAAGGAAACACTGCTCTTGCAACCAAATCAGTTGAAGAGCTGGTTGCAGATATTAATTCTGTTCCTGAAAACATCCGCACTGCTGTCCGCAACAACGGCGGCGGACACGCAAACCACAAATTATTCTGGACACTTTTATCTCCAAACGGCGGCGGCGAGCCGACTGGCGCGCTTGCTGATGAGATCAATAGTGTATTTGGAAGCTTTGACAAATTCAAAGAGCAATTCGCAGCTGCAGCAGCTGGACGCTTCGGTTCTGGCTGGGCATGGCTTGTTGTTAACAACGGCAAACTTGAAATCACAAGCACGCCAAACCAAGATTCTCCGCTTTCAGAAGGCAAAACGCCTATCTTAGGTCTTGACGTTTGGGAGCATGCTTACTACCTTAACTATCAAAACCGCCGCCCTGATTACATTTCAGCGTTCTGGAATGTTGTGAACTGGGACGAAGTGGCTCGTCTATACAGCGAAGCAAAATAATGACACTAGCAAGGTCCTCGATACAGGGCCTTGTTTTTTTATGTCTTCTTTTTACATATCTCGGTTTGAGTGAGACAGACTAAGGGATAGTAAAGGGGAGTCAGTAATGAGCAAACTAAAAAAAGTGATTGGCGATGTAGACGTAAACAAAGGGTTACTCTTTCTGCTGACTATTGGCGGGCTTTACTCACTGGGAATTGCACTGTCCAATACATTTGTTAATGTGTATCTTTGGAAGCAGTCAGGGAAATTTATTGATTTGGCGATATATAATTTATCCATTGTGACAATGCAGCCGATAACCTTTTATTTGGCTGGACGGTTAGCCAAAAAAATAGACAGGGTGTTCATTTTAAGGTTCGGCGTCATTTTTTTAGCTGCCTTTTATTTAAGTGTGCTTTTAGCCGGAGAAACGGCAGCCAGCCGGCTCGTGCTGATCGGCGCGGTGCTCGGAGTGGGCTATGGCTTTTATTGGCTTGCGTTTAACGTTCTGACCTTTGAAATCACAGAGCCGGATACGCGAGACTTTTTCAACGGATTTATGGGCATTCTGTCTTCCTCGGCAGGAATGATCGGCCCGATTGTAGCGGGATTTGTTATCTCAAGGCTTGAAAATAATACGGGTTACACAGTGATTTTCAGCCTCTCCCTCAGTTTGTTTGCATTGGCTGTTGTGATGAGCTTTTTTTTAAAACGAAGAGAATCAAAGGGCCGTTTTATGCTGAGCAAAGTATTTGGAGAGCGCCATAGCAATATGAATTGGCGGAGAATTACGAATGCGCATTTTTTTCAAGGCTTAAGAGAAGGGATTTTTGTTTTTTTAATCAGTGTTTTTGTATTTATTGAGACAAACAGCGAACTGGCCCTCGGCACATTCGGCCTTGTCAACTCAGCTGTTTCTTTCTTTGCCTATTACTTTGCATCCAGGCTGATTAAGAAAAAGGCCAGAAAAAAATCGATTTTGCTGGGCGGCCTTATTTTGTATGGAGCGCTGTTTTTGATTCTGTTTCATATGAGCTTTGCGACATTATTGACGTACGGCGTATTTATTGCCATCGGCTATCCTCTTTTGCTCGTGCCATATGTTTCACTTACATATGATGTGATAGGCCGGGCGAGACATGCCAGAAAAGCAAGAATTGAATATATCGTGCTGAGGGAATTGTTTTTAAACGCCGGCAGGATTGTCTCCATTTTAGGCTTTCTCCTGATCGTGGCTCTTCTCAAAGAAGATGTGGGAATTCCTTTGTCACTTGCTATCTTGGGCGTAGGACATCCGCTGATTTATTACTTTGTCAAGGATATCCGTTTTAAGGAGAAAGAAGAGGAAAATCAAACCATGGAAGAGGATGGCCAAAAAAGGGTCACTGAACCGAATCTTTTAAAAGGCGAAAGATAATTTTTTGTCAAAAAGGGGTTATCTGTAGAAAAAAGTCGAAAAAACCTTTAAAATGAAAACTGGCACTCTTACTTGAGTGTCTTTTCTTTCTGTAAATAGAAAAAGGTGATGTTATGAGGAGAAATAAACCAAAAACACAAAATCATAAAGAGAAAAAGAAGTCGCTGCCGATCCGGCTGAATATTTTATTCTTGGCCGCCTTTGTTATATTTACCTGGATCATTGTGGAACTGGGGATCAAGCAGATCGTGCAAGGCGATGATTACAAAAATCAAGCCAATAAGCAGGAACAAAGTGAAGTCAGCTCCGCAGTGCCGCGCGGTAAAATTTATGATCGAAACTTTAATGCCATCGTGACAAATAAGGCTTTAAATGCAATCACATACACCAGATCTAAATCGACCTCGCAAGAGCAGCGTTTAAAGATCGCAAAAAAGCTGTCTGAGATGATTAAAGTCGATACAAAAAAAGTAACAGAACGGGATAAAAAGGATTATTGGATTTTGACTAGGCCGAAAGAAGCCAAAAAGCTGATTACCTCTAAAGAAAGACAGCAGGCAGAAGACAAAAAATTATCCGATAACGATTTATATCAGCTTCAGCTAAAACGAATTACTGACAAGCAGATGAATGACCTGACGGATAAAGACATGCAGATCCTCGCCATCAAAAGACAGATGGATTCAGGGTACGCATTGACCCCTCAATATATCAAAAATGAAGATGTATCAGCGAAGGAAATGGCAGTGGTAAGTGAACATTTAGACGAACTGCCGGGTGTTGATGTCACGTCCGATTGGGAACGTGACTATCCGTATAAAAACCTTCTCCGCTCAGTGCTCGGAAGTGTTTCCAGCTCTGATGAAGGATTGCCGTCCAATTTGCTCGAGCATTACCTGTCGCTTGGCTACAGCCGAAATGACAGGGTCGGAAAAAGCTATTTGGAATACCAATACGAAAGCCTTCTGCAAGGACAAAAAGCAAAGGTAGAAAACATTACAGATTCAAACGGCAATGTCACGGGAACGAAAACCGTTTCTGAAGGCAAAGCCGGTAAAGATCTCGTGCTTACGATTGATATTGATTTGCAAAAGTCAGTTGAAAAAATCATTGAGAAGAATTTAAAATCAGCTAAAGCAAGAGCAAGCACTCAATTGTTAGACCGCGCTTTCGTTGTCATGATGGATCCAAGAAACGGTGAAGTGCTGACAATGGCGGGCAAGCAGATTAAACTAGAAAATGGAGCATACAAGTTTGATGATTATGCATTAGGAAATATGACTTCATCCTATGCCATGGGATCAGCTGTTAAAGGTGCAACCGTACTAACGGGTCTTCAAACCGGCGCCATCAACTTAAATACGGTTTTTCAAGATGAGCCGTTATATATCGGTCAAGATAAAAATGGTAAAAAATCTTGGAAGAATTTAGGTTCGGTTAATATTCAAAGAGCGTTAGAGCAGTCTTCCAACGTATTTATGTTTAAAACTGCGATTGCAATCGGTAAAGGCGAGTATAAACCACATCAAGCTTTACCGATTGATACTGCGGCCTTTGATACATTCCGTAATCATTTTAGCCAGTTTGGATTGGGTGTCAAAACTGGAATTGATCTTCCAAATGAAATGACAGGCTATAAAGGAACAAACAGATTGACGGGATTTTTGCTTGACTATGCGATCGGTCAGTACGATACTTATACACCGCTGGAACTGGCGCAATACGTATCAACGATTGCAAACGGGGGCTATCGCTTGAAGCCTCAGCTTGTAAAAGAAGTCAGAGAACCCAATGCTGAAAAAGGGATCGGAGCAGTAGTACAATCTGTTCAGCCTGAAGTGCTGAATAAAATTGATATGAAAAGCGATTATATTAAAGAGGTACAGGCCGGGTTCAGACGAGTGATGACAAAAGGGACAGCCGCGACCCAATTTGCTTCAGCTTCCTATCAGCCTGCCGGCAAAACAGGAACAGCGCAGTCTTTCTATGATGGGCCTGATAAATCAAAAACAGGAACAGCGGCTTATAATACGACACTTGTCGCTTATGCGCCGGCCGATAATCCTGAGATTGCGATCTCTGTCGTAGTACCTTGGGCTTATATTGATTATGGCGCTAAATATACCATTACAAACGAAATCGGCAGAGAAGTATTGGATAAATATTTTGAGCTGAAATCGAAGCAGGACAAAGAAGATACTCAGCAAAAGAATAAAGACAAAATCGAAGAAAACGCAACGTCTTCTAATGACTAAAATGAAACGCTCACATGATGTGGGCGTTTTTTTATACAAAAAAACGCATTGATTTACAAAACCTTAACATTCGATTCAAACCCTTTTTACACAGAACCTTTATTCTATACGTGTAGGACAAATTACACATTATATGCAGGGGGAATTCAGGAAATGAAAAAAAACAAATGGGTGCTTATGCTTCTAATGGCTGCTTTTATGATGATTGCAGCTGCATGCGGAAATGCAGGAGAAAGTGAAAAATCGAATAGCGATTCTGCAAAAGGGGAAGAAAAGGCATCAGGATCTTTAACCATTTCTGGTTCATCTGCTATGCAGCCATTAGTACTCGCTGCCGCAGAAAAATTTATGGAAGAAAACCCTGATGCAGATATACAGGTACAAGCTGGCGGTTCTGGAACAGGGCTTTCTCAAGTTTCTGAAGGAGCTGTTCAGATCGGGAATTCAGACGTTTTTGCTGAAGAAAAAGAAGGAATTGATGCAAAAGCGCTAGTCGATCATCAAGTCGCAGTAGTCGGTATGGCAGCAGCTGTAAACCCTGATGCCGGTGTGAAGGATATTTCAAAAGATGAATTGAAAAAAATCTTCACCGGCAAAATCAAAAACTGGAAAGAGCTTGGAGGCAAAGACCAAAAGATCACACTTGTAAACCGTCCTGATTCTTCTGGCACACGTGCTACATTTGTGAAATATGCGCTTGACGGAGAAGAACCTGCAGAAGGCATTACTGAAGATTCATCTAACACAGTGAAAAAAATCATTGCTGATACTTCGGGAGCGATTGGGTATCTTGCATTCTCATATTTAACAGATGACAAAGTAACTGCTCTATCTATTGACGGTGTAAAACCTGAAGCGAAAAATGTTGCAGCTGGCGAGTATCCAATCTGGGCTTATCAGCATTCTTACACAAAAGGTGAAGCGACAGATTTAGCTAAGGAATTCCTTGATTATTTAAAGAGTGATGACATTCAAAAAAGCATTGTTACCGACCAAGGGTACATTCCGGTTACTGATATGAAAGTGACACGCGATGCCAACGGGAAACAAAGCTGATCTTTATAAAAAGAGGAGTGCGGTGGCAACCGTTTCTCCTCTTAACACATTCATAGGAGTGTAAAACAATGATAAACAATAGAGAAAATATGTCTGTGAGCGAGCGTTTAATCAGCTCAAGGCAAAATCGGCAATTGGATGAAGTTCGGGGAAGAATGATTGTGACAGCTTGTGCGCTTATTATGATTGCGGCATCTGTTGCGATCACCATTTTCCTCGGCGTGAAGGGGCTGCAATCTTTTCTTGTAAATGGTGTAAGCCCAATTGAATTCTTAACGAGCCTAAATTGGAACCCTACAGATACGGATCCGAAATATGGAGTGCTTCCATTTATTTTTGGATCATTTGCAGTAACGATTCTTTCTGCACTCATTGCTGCGCCGCTCGGCATTGCAGGTGCGATTTTTATGACAGAAATTGCGCCGAATTGGGGAAAGAAAGTACTGCAGCCGGTGATTGAGCTTTTAGTCGGCATTCCATCTGTTGTTTATGGATTCATAGGTCTTACAGTATTAGTGCCGTTTATCGCTCAGTTCAAATCGAGCGGAACAGGGCACAGTTTATTGGCGGGAACGATTGTTCTTTCCATTATGATCCTGCCGACCATTACATCGATCTCTGCTGATGCGATGGCTTCTCTTCCGAAGAGTTTAAGAGAAGGTTCTTATGCACTCGGTGCGACAAGATGGCAGACGATCAGAAAAGTACTTGTACCCGCAGCTTTTCCGACATTAATGACGGCTGTTGTGCTTGGTATGGCACGGGCGTTTGGCGAAGCTTTGGCTGTTCAGATGGTCATTGGAAATACAAGAGTATTGCCGGAAAGCCTGTTTGACACTGCCGGAACCCTGACAACGATCATTACGCTGAATATGGGGCATACCACATACGGCAGCGTTGAAAACAATACGCTGTGGTCAATGGGGCTTGTGCTTCTGGTGATGTCATTCTTGTTCATCCTGTTTATCCGCTACTTGTCATCTAGGAGGAAAGTGTAATGAACCGCAAACTAACAGATAAACTGGCAACTGGAATATTTGGTTTATGCGCAGCCATTATCGCGGCAATTCTGGTAGGCTTGTTTTCCTATATTATTATTAACGGTGTTTCCCAGCTCAGCTTCGACTTTATTACGACAAAATCAAGTGCCATTGCAGCTGGAGGAGGAATACGCGACCAGCTTTTCAACTCCTTTTATATTTTGTTTATCACGATGCTGATTACAATCCCGCTCGGTGTGGGCGGCGGAGTGTTCATGGCTGAGTACGCGCCTAATAACAAAGTGACTGATTTCATCAGAACATGTATAGAGGTGCTTTCATCTCTTCCGTCAATTGTGATTGGGATGTTTGGATTATTGATGTTTGTTAACTTAACAGGCTGGGGATATACGATCATAGGCGGGGCGCTTGCATTAACTGTTTTTAACCTTCCTGTCATGGTGCGTGTGACAGAAGACGCGATTCGTTCAGTCCCTAAAGATTTGAAGGAAGCCTCTCTC
This sequence comes from Bacillus sp. SW14, assembly GCF_047608225.1. Lineage (NCBI taxonomy): Bacteria > Bacillati > Bacillota > Bacilli > Caryophanales > Bacillaceae > Bacillus > Bacillus sp. SW14. The sequence goes on from NZ_JBLKRW010000001.1 coordinate 1,665,014, forward strand.
GCTTTAGGTGTATCACGCTGGCATACCGTAAAAACGGTTTTAATTCCAAGTGCAATCCCTTCTATCATCACCGGAGCGATTTTAGCGTCAGGAAGGGTGTTCGGGGAAGCGGCGGCATTATTATTTACAGCCGGTCTGACAACACCGCGTCTTAATTTCACGGAATGGAACCCGTTTTCTGAAACATCGCCATTTAATATCTTCAGGCCCGCTGAAACACTTGCGGTTCACATTTGGAACGTAAATACGCAAGGAATTATTCCGGATGCTGAAGCGATTGCCAACGGAGGTTCTGCGGTGCTGGTCATTTCTGTTCTTGTATTTAATCTCGCAGCGAGATGGCTTGGCACGATGATCTACAAAAAGCTTACGGCAAATTAGAACGGAAAGAGGCGAAAAACATGTCTGAACAAATGGTAAAAGAAAAGCCTGAACGTGCTGTTTTCGTTCCGAAACAGCGCCACGTGCTCGAAGTGAAAGATCTGTCTATTTTTTACGGAGATAAACAGGCAGTTCACCGCGTGAATATGGATATTGAAAAAAATGCGGTGACCGCTTTGATTGGACCGTCAGGGTGCGGAAAGTCCACTTTTTTGAGAAACATTAACCGAATGAATGATTTAATTCCTTCTGCAAGGGCTGAAGGTGAAATCCTTTATGAAGGATTAAATATACTGGGCGGCCATATTAATGTTGTCAGCTTAAGAAGAGAAATCGGAATGGTTTTCCAAAAACCGAATCCATTTCCGAAATCGATTTATGCGAATATCACACATGCCTTGAAATATGCCGGAGAGCGCAATAAAGCTGTTTTAGATGAGATTGTGGAAGAAAGCTTAACAAAAGCAGCACTCTGGGATGAGGTGAAGGATCGTTTGCATTCGTCTGCACTTTCGTTATCAGGCGGCCAGCAGCAGCGTTTATGCATCGCGAGAACGCTTGCGATGAAGCCGGCCGTTCTTCTGCTGGATGAACCAGCTTCAGCGCTAGATCCGATTTCAAATGCAAAAATAGAAGAATTAATAACACAACTGAAAAGCGAATACTCAATTATTATTGTCACGCACAATATGCAGCAGGCGCTGCGGGTTTCTGACCGGACGGCATTCTTTTTAAACGGCGAGCTTGTAGAATATGGGCAGACTGAACAAATTTTCACCAGTCCGGAACAGCAAAAGACAGAGGATTATATTAACGGGAAATTCGGATAGGAGGTCGGCAATGAGTATTGCTACCGAAACTGTAATGAAACAGGAAGTCTATCAAGTCAATGGAATGGACTTATGGTATGGACAGCATCACGCTTTAAAAAATATCAATTTGAGTATTCATGAAAACGAGATCACCGCGATTATCGGGCCGTCAGGATGCGGGAAATCGACCTTCATTAAAACATTGAATTTAATGATTCAAATGACGCCGAATGTAAAGCTTGCAGGTGAACTGAATTATAATGGCAGCAACATTTTAAAGGATAAAGTGGATATCGTGGATTTGCGAAAAAATATCGGCATGGTATTTCAAAAAGGGAACCCGTTTCCGCAATCTATCTTTGATAATGTCGCTTACGGACCGAGAGTCCACGGCACCAAAAATAAAAAGAAGCTTCAAGACATTGTGGAAAAGTCATTAAAAGACGTGGCGTTATGGGATGAGGTGAAGGATCGATTGCATTCATCAGCCCTTTCTCTATCAGGCGGCCAGCAGCAGCGTCTCTGTATCGCCAGAGCGCTTGCGACAAATCCTGATATTTTGCTGATGGATGAACCGACATCTGCACTAGATCCAATTTCAACGAGAAAAATTGAAGAACTGATTCTTGAGCTGAAAAATAAATATACTATTGTAATCGTTACGCACAACATGCAGCAGGCAGCAAGGGTTTCTGATCAAACCGCCTTTTTCTACATGGGCGAGCTTGTTGAATGCGACAATACCAATAAAATGTTCTCTAACCCGCAGGATCAAAGAACTCTCGATTACATCACAGGAAAGTTTGGATAAAAAAACAGGCTGACAGTCAGCCTGTTTTTTTATCGTGTTAACGTTTTTACGATCTTTTTGAAGCTCATGTCTGATTTTACTTTAAACTCGCCGGCGCGGATTTCTTTATGATATCCGGCATCAATGACATAGTCGTTAAAGTTTTGAGCCGAGGAAATGATGCCTTCTTTTTCAAGAATAGCTGATACATCTGCGGTGCTCATGCCGTCTTTAATGGTGAGCTTGTATGTTTTGACTTTGTCTTTTTTTGCGTCTGAGCTGCTGTCATCGTCGTTCAAGGATTTCTCTTTTGAATCAAGAAGTTTTTGATATTCATCACGGTTAACAGAAACCATTTTTTTAGAATCAAGGTAATTGCTCACGTCTTGTTCGGTTACTGTTTTATTTTCTTTTACAGCAGCGGCCTGGTCTTCGTCTGTTAGATAAAAAACAGCTGCAAGAACAGCTGTCGCTAAAATAATGCCGCCTGCAAATGCCTGAATGCCCCGTTTTGTCATACGAGCACCCTCTCGTTATCTTTGATAATCGTATTTACGTCTTCCACTGATACATGCTCAGCTTTAGCGATCGCTTCAGCGGACATGCCATTATTATATTTTGAAAGTATTTGTTTAGCGATCTTTTGATTGATATCGCTATGCTTTGATTTGCGGATGACAAGGTTTGTTTCCAGTAATTCTTCCTCAAGCACTGTCATTTTCTTTTTGAGCTTGTAAATTTCCTGCATCGCAGAAAGCTGCAGTGTTTCGAGCTCTTGCTCTACATCTTTCATCGGATCTCTTTGAGAATATGAGAATGCAATTAGCGCTATACTGACGATAAACAACGCAATAATAGCAATTTCCACGTTTCATCACCTTCTATTCTTTTTTTATCCTTCTTTTTTATACCATAAAACCAATAGATTCTAAAGGTATTCGCGAAAAAAACGAGATTTTGTCGAGAAGTCTTTCTTTGCTTCCACTCTATGTAATGATTTAATAGGAACACCGAGTGAACGATAGGAAAGGAGAATGTTAAAAATCCATGGATCAATACCCATTTCTCTATAATATACGACATAAGTTTTCTTTTTTTAGGGATACATTCGATATGATGATTCAAAACGCCCGCACCTTGACCGTACGCTGGGACATCTCAGAAGAAACAATGCGGCTGGCTGAAGCTGTGCTTTTCGAAAGCCCGCGGGATATGATCAAAGAATTGCGCATTGTCATCAAAAGAAAAAACATCGAAGCTGTCAGGACGAAACGCATAACGTATCATAAAGGGGAATGGATAATTGGACAGGCAGCTGGTGATGCTGTATATCGGGCTGAATACAGAATGGTTAACTCAATGAATGTCTCTCTCAAGCTCGCGGATACAGAGGACATCTATCTTGCGGAAAATGGGGTTAGTGATCTAAAAAGCTTTCAGGCTGAGGACGCGTACACCTGGTGGGAGAAGCAATTTTCTGCCTACACGTGTTATGGAGGAGGGGATAAAGAAAGATGAACGTTCTCATGCTTTCACTTGAACATCCTCATGAGCCGAAAAGTGGGCTCGGTGTCCATTTAAACCATCTTATTTCTTATTTAAACCCGCATATCAACATTACTGTTTTTACTCCAAGCAGGCGGCTGTTTACATATGCGCAGTTTGAAGATTTCATGGCTGATGCTAACTTTACAATGGTTCAGCATGTGTTATCCTGCAATGAGCGTTTCGATCTGATTCATGCCCATGACGACATGACAGCTCCCGCTGCTCATTATTTGAAACAACGGCTTGGCATCCCGCTTGCAGTGACTATCCACGGTCTTGAAAGCGAAAGGAAGAAGGTGTGCCAAGAAGCCCCGCATCCATACAGACTGCAGACCGAACGGCTCCTGATAGAATCTGCTGATGAATTGATTGTACTAAGCTCTTTTATGAAACGGTCGCTTGATAAGGCAGCACGTGAAAAAATAACTGTCATCCCAAGCCCTGCATCTATGGAGGTGGAAAAGGGGGAAGTTCCAAGGAACATGAATGGAAGGTTCATATTTTCGTTTGGTAGGTTTGTTCCGGAAAAAGGTTTTTCTCAGCTGTTAAAGGTGTTTGCTATCCTGAGGCGGCGTCAGCCTGACCTGCATTTGGTGCTGGCTGGGGAAGGTCCGTCTCTCTCCTCCTATGAAAAACTGGCTGCAGCATTGAATTTGAAGGAACGTGTTATGTTCCTGCCGTTTCTGCATAGAAGAGACATCAGAACGTTTCTGTCTCACTGTGAAATGGCTGTTTTCCCTAGTTTTTATGAGCCGTTTGGGCTTGCCGCGCAAGAAAGCATGGAACAAGGTGTGCTGACTGCCGTTTCTCAGTCGGGCGGTTTTTGTGACTTTGCCCTTCACGACAAAACAGCATTCACCGTTGATTTTACGCGCGCGCAGGAAGCGGCTGATCTGCTGGACAGGTTTTTAAAAGACCGGGAAAGAGCCCGCCGGATAAAAGAAGCCGGCAGAGAACAAGTGATCAAACTACACCATCCCCGGCTCATTACGGAATCATATTTGCAGCTTTATGAGCGTATTATTCATAATTCAATAATTCATTGAAAAACAGCCTAGCATTCCGTCCATTATAGTGGTATTATATATAAGTCTGAATAAGTAAATGATTTTAGTTTGGAGGGAAAATAATGCGCGTTAATATTACTTTGGCTTGCACTGAATGTGGTGAGCGTAACTATATTTCTAAAAAGAACAAACGCAACAATCCAGACCGCGTTGAATTTAAAAAATATTGCCCACGTGATAAAAAATCTACGTTACACCGTGAAACAAAATAACAGCTCAGCTGTTTGAGGTGTAAAAAAGCCAGAGCTTTGAAAAAAGGTTCTGGCTTTTTTCTTTTCCGAGGGGGATGAGAGATGAAATCACAATTAAGAAAAAAGACGATGGAGGCACTATCTGCTGTATCAGGTGAAGATCTTCTTCAAAAAACAGCGCGTATGTACAAGCGTTTGTTTTCTCTGCCGGAGTGGCAAAATGCCAGCACCATTGCCGTCACCATCTCCAGAGGGCTGGAAATACCGACGCGTCCCGTCATTAAGCAGGCTTGGAAAGAAGGGAAACAAGTTTGTATTCCCAAATGCGACCCGAAATCGAAGAACATGCAATTCCGTACATATCAGACCGATGATCAGCTCGAAACCGTTTACGCCGGACTTCTTGAGCCGGTAATCGAAAAAACAAAAAAAGTGGAACCATCACAAATTGACTTGATAATCGTTCCGGGTGTTTGTTTCGATACTGACGGGTTTAGGGTCGGCTTTGGCGGCGGCTATTATGACCGTTTTTTAAGCGATTATGAAGGGAAGACAGTCTCTTTGCTTTTGGAGTGCCAGCTGTTTTCACACGTTCCCCGTCTGCCGCATGACATCCCGGTACATCAGCTGATAACAGAGGATCGAATCGTTTTTTGTTGTCCCTAACGTTCCTGCTCCTTATTTAAGAATAAATAAGAAAGAATGACAAACCCTAATTGGCAGGAGGGATATGATGAAAAAACTTATGATTTATGCCATTTTCGCTGTTTCTGCCGTCATGTTTTATCAAAACCGCTACCGTCTTATGAATACCGTACTCAGCCAGCCGGGAATCAGGCGGTCTTTTATTCATTTATTTTTAAGAATTCCGTTTATCCGCAATAAGTTTATACAGCAAGCTTTCTAAAATCCCGTGAAAAACGGGATTTTTTGCTTTCGGTAGGCGTTCGGAGCATCAGCTGTTATAATGAAAAAAAACCATTGGAGCGGTAAACATGTATTTGCTGGAGTATACATATTGGAAAATTGCGGCGTACCTAGTGAAAAGCGGGTATGGCGTTATACAAGCCGGTGAGTCAGATGAAATATGGCTGGAAGCACCGGACAAGTCCTCTTATGATCTGGTTCGCCTATATAAACATGATTTTGATTTTCGCCAGGAAATGGCAAGAGACATAGAAGAGCAGGCTGAACGAGTAGAACGAATCAGGGTGTCGATGGGCAATCGTCAGATGAAACTGCTGAATGTGTTTATTTCAGCGGAAGCCCCTGTTGATGACTGGCAAGAGATCGCCGAAAAGCCTTTTGAGAAGGGGCCTGTATCAGTTGAGCCGGCGATCGTGAGGAGAACGATGCTCCGTGAGGATCTTCAAGCTGTTTTTCCATCATTTCCTGCAGAAGAATGCACAGAAGCCCGCGCTTCGTTTGAAGACGCGCAAATGGCGAGAGAACGTTTCCTTTCGCTAGTACTGAAACAAGAAGAACAGAGAAAAAATGAAGCGGCGGTTTTTCAAAACGGAAAACCAATCTTTACATATTTATTCATCGCGCTTCAGATCTTGATGTTTTTCTTGCTTGAATTAAACGGGGGCAGTACAAATACGGAGACGCTTGTCGCTTTTGGAGCAAAGGAAAACAGCCTGATTGCAGCTGGAGAATGGTGGCGGCTTTTGACGCCGATTGTGCTTCACATCGGCATTGCGCATTTAGCGTTTAACACGCTGGCTTTATGGTCGGTCGGTACAGCGGTTGAGCGGATGTACGGATCGGGCAGATTTTTGCTGATTTATCTGGCTGCTGGCATCACGGGTTCGATCGCAAGCTTTGTGTTCAGCCCATATCCTTCAGCAGGCGCTTCAGGAGCCATATTCGGATGCTTAGGTGCATTGCTGTATATAGCTTTGTCAAATCGGAAAATGTTTTTTAGAACGATCGGAACCAATATTATCGTCATTATTATCATCAATCTGGGCTTTGGTTTTGCGGTTTCGAATATTGATAATTCGGGACATATCGGCGGATTGATTGGCGGCTTTTTCGCAGCTGCCGCACTAGGATTGCCCAAAGCCCGAGCATTGGGAAGAAGATTATTGTCAGCGGTTTTGCTGCTTGCTTTGGCGGCCGGGTTTTTATACTACGGATTGCATTCGCCGTCCCATCAGGAGTCGGCGCTGATACAGCAGGCGAGAGAGCTGTATCAGGAAGGAAAGTATAAAGAAGTAACGGAATTGCTGAACGGAGAAGCGGAGCAAAAAGATGCCTCTGTTGATCTATTGAAAATTCTGGCTGTTTCAGATATTCAAATCGGTGAATATGATCAGGCGATTTCCCTTTTGGAAAGAGCAGTGGAAAAAGAACCTAAAGACCATGACTCCTATTACTATTTAGCCTTGCTGTATGCGGAAAAAAACGAGCTTGGCCAAGCAGGAAAGGCTATCGAGTCGGCTGTAAACCTAGAGCCGAAGGAGCAGCGCTATAAAGAGCTGCAGCGACAAATTGAAAACAATAAAGAATCATAAGGAATGGAACATGCCGGGGAGGGAGACTGGCTTTTTTGTCAGCGTTTTCTTCTTGACCGGCTGCATCTATATGAATACGCTTATGATAGTTAAGAACTAGAATGGTGAGGAAAAATGAATACATTTTATGATGTGCAGCAGCTGTTAAAAACGTTTGGCCACATTGTTTATTTTGGAGACAGAGAGCTTGAAATAGAGTTTATGCTGGATGAATTAAAGGAATTATACATGAACCATATGATTGAGAAAGAGCAATGGGCCAAAGCGGCAGCTGTCCTTCGAAAAGAATTGGAACAAACAAAAAAACGAAAGATGTAAAGGCTAAGGTGATAAAAATGGACGAGATATGGTTTGCAGGCATTGATCTGGGAGGAACGACGATTAAACTCGCTTTTATTAATCAATATGGTGAAATTCAGCATAAGTGGGAAGTCCCGACTGATAAAACCGGCGATACCATTACCGTTGCGATTGCAAAAACAATCGACAGCAAGCTGGATGAGCTGCAAAAACCGAAGCATATCATTAAATACATCGGAATGGGCGCACCAGGTCCTGTAGATATGGCAGCCGGAGTCGTTTATGAAACAGTAAATCTGGGGTGGAAAAACTATGCTTTAAAGAACCATCTGGAGACAGAAACCGGCATCCCGGCTGTGATAGAAAACGACGCGAATATTGCTGCGCTCGGGGAAATGTGGAAGGGAGCGGGTGACGGCGCAAAAGACGTCATTCTCGTGACGCTTGGCACGGGAGTTGGCGGCGGTATCATTGTAAATGGTGAAATTGTACATGGCATAAATGGCGCCGGCGGGGAAATCGGCCATATTTGCAGCATTCCTGAAGGCGGAGCGCCTTGCAACTGCGGAAAGACGGGCTGTATCGAAACAATAGCGTCCGCAACCGGAATTGTAAGAATTGCAAAAGAGAAAATTGCAGATGCTAAGCAGACGACACGTTTACAAGCATCTGAACAATTGTCAGCGAGGGATGTATTTGAAGCGGCGGGTGAAAATGACGAAATTGCTCTTGAAGTCATTGATTATGTATCCGAACACCTTGGTTTGGTGCTCGGAAATTTGGCAAGCTCGCTTAATCCGTCAAAAATCGTTCTGGGCGGCGGCGTTTCGAGAGCTGGAGAACTGCTGAGATCAAAAGTCGAGAAAACATTCCGCAAATGCGCGTTTCCACGGGCGGCAGAAGCGGCTGATATTTCAATTGCTACACTTGGAAATGATGCCGGCGTTATCGGCGGCGCTTGGATTGCTAAAAACGAATGGATGAAACACCAAAATTGTTAAAATTGTATAAATGAAATTGATTTTTTGTTATGTTCAGGTTAAGATTTAAATTGATGTGATAATGAGAATGTTAGGAATAGACTGATTTTTCGAGCGTGCTGCATAGGAGGTTGAAATGCGAAAAACGTTTTTTTCGAAGTTTTCATTTATGCTGATTGCCATTTTATTGATGTGGCTGAAAACGTATGCTGTTTACAAAACCAGTTTTCATATTAAGATCGACAATCTAACGCAGGAATTTATTCTGTTTATCAACCCATTGAGCTTTTTGCTGTTCATTTTTGGCTTCAGCCTGTTTTTAAAAGGCAAAAACAGAAATCGTTACATGATTGCGATGAGCTGTCTTGTCACGTTTGTATTGCTGGCAAATATGGTTTTTTACCGTTTTTACAATGATTTCTTAACGATTCCTGTTCTTTTTCAAACGAGCAATATGGGTGATCTCGGAAGCAGCATCGGAACACTTCTAGAGCCGACAGACCTTCTATTGGTTGTAGATATTGCGGTTTTAATATGGCTTCACATTGGGCAAAAAGCTTTTCAATCGGACATTCCCTCCACGAAAAATGAACGGGCGGCATATTTTCTGTTTGTTGCTTCTGTTTATTTCTTCAATTTGGGCTTGTCTGAAGCAGAAAGACCTCAGCTATTGACACGTTCATTTGACAGAGAAATGCTTGTTAAAAACATCAGTTTGTTTAATTTTCATATTTACGACGGTGTTCTTCAGTCGAAGCAGTCTGCACAAAGAGCCTTGGCTGACAGCAACAGCCTGACGGAAATTGAAAACTACGTAACTGCTAATGCGAAAGACGCCAACAAAAGTTTATTCGGCGCTGCAAAAGGCAGGAACGTCATTCTCGTATCCTTAGAGTCGACGCAAAGCTTTGTGGTCAATGAAAAGGTGAATGGAAAAGAAATCACGCCTTTTCTGAATGACTTTATAAAACAGAGCTACAATTTCAATAATGTTTACCACCAAACCGGCCAGGGAAAAACATCGGATTCTGAATTTATCGTGGACAATTCACTATATCCGCTTGGAAGAGGCGCCGTGTTTTTTACAAATGCGGGCAACGAATACAGGGCCGCACCTGAGATTCTGAAAAACAGCGGTTACTATTCAGCTGTCCTTCACGCTAATAATAAAAGCTTTTGGAATCGGGATTTAATGTATGAATCGCTTGGATATGATTCGTTTTTAGATATTAACTCTTATGATGTTACTGACAAAAATTCAGTCGGCTGGGGACTGAAGGACAAAGAATTTTTTGAGCAGTCTTCAGAGCTGATGAAAAATCTGCCTCAGCCGTTCTACTCAAGGCTGATCACACTGACGAACCACTTCCCGTTTGATCTTGATGAAGAGGACAAATTGATTGATGAATATGATTCAAGCAGCCAGACGCTAAATAAATACTTCCCGACCGTACGCTATCAGGATGAGGCGCTGAAACGGTTTATCGAAAAGCTGAGAGAAGACGGATTATACGACAAATCTATTATCGTATTATACGGTGACCATTATGGTATATCGGAAAACCATAATGAAGCGATGGGGCAATTTTTAGGGAAAGAGATTACACCATTTGAAGAAGTACAGCTCCAAAAGGTGCCGCTTGTCATTCATATTCCCGGTATTACTGATAAAAAGCCGCAAACCATTGAAACAGTAGGCGGACAAATTGATATCAGGCCGACGCTGATGAATCTTTTAGGGATTGAAACGAAAGATCAAATTCAATTTGGCAACGATCTGCTTTCAGAGGAAAAAATGGACTTTACAGTGCTCCGGGACGGGAGTTTTATCACGGATCAGGTTGTATATACTGACGGTGTTTGTTATGACAAAGAGACCGGTAAGCCGCTAAAAGAGGCAAAACAATGTGAAGCATTTGCTGATAAAGCGAAACAGGAGCTGTCACTTTCTGATGAAATCATCTATGGTGATTTGTTGCGTTTTTATGATCAGAAAAGGCTGGACCATTCGTCCAAACGAAAAGAAAAACAAATGATCGATCAGGCATCGTAATCACAATGTCTCCCCCAACAAAGTGGCGGGAGGCTTTCTTTTTATAAACACGCTGTCATATAGTAACAAAAAAGGGGGATGATGATGGCGTTTATTACGGTGAAACCTGAGATCAAGCACAACTTGACCAGAGTGGCGAGAGAACTGAAGATAGACGAGGAACTGCTTAAAAGCGCAAATCGCACCGCACAGAAGCACCAATTGTATTGTCCTGGTTATTTGATTGAAGAGAATAACGATAAGGAGCTTCAAACCATTCAGGAGATCAAGAGCTTTTTACAGCCTCGGCAGCTTGATCTTTCTGATAACTGGGTAGAGCAAGAAAAAATCTATGATGATGCAGGTGTTGAAAAGGAAGTAAAGAAGATTATTGATGTATTTCCCTTTGTTTCATGCCGAAAAATTGGCCGTTCTGTACTTGGCAGACCAATCTGGGAGCTGAAGGCAGGTGGAGAGCATGCTGTAAAAAAGGTTCATATGAACGCCTCGTTTCATGCGAATGAGTGGATCACCACGTCTGTCCTGCTAAAATGGTTTAAGGAATATTGCATGTCATTATGCTGCAACTCGCCTTTCTTCGGCTTTTCTCCCATGAAGATGTTCAGCAGTACATCTCTGTCTCTCGTTCCTCTTGTTAATCCGGATGGCGTTGATCTTGTCTTGAACGGATCAGAAGGCATGGAAACCAGAAAAGAAGAGCTCGAACGGCTAAATGGCCATCGTCCGAATTTTAATGAATGGAAGGCAAACATAAACGGCGTTGATTTAAATAAACAATTTCCGTCATTATGGGAAATTGAGAAACACCGCAAACCGACAGCACCGACCTACCGCGATTTTCCGGGAATCACTCCGCTTACGGAACCGGAATCCATCGCGATGTACCGTCTGATAACGGAGAATCCGCCTGACAGACTGCTGGCCCTCCATACTCAGGGAGAAGAAATTTATTGGGGCTACAAAGGCCTTGAACCTGAAGAATCTGCTGCAGTCATAAAGGATTTTGAGAAGTTAAGCGGGAACATTTATAAAGGGATAAGGGATATAGACAGCTATGCGGGATTTCGCGATTGGTTTATTCACTATTATTTTAAAGAAGGATATACGGTGGAACTTGGAAAAGGTCAAAATCCTTTGCCGTTTCAGCAGTTTTCACATATTTATAATGCGACAAACGGCATTTTATGGAGGTCGCTATTTTTTCATGAGTAACTGAAAACTTTTTCTTTTTTCTGCCGCAGCAAATATGCGACAATAAAGATGATCGGAGGGGAAGGCTGATGAGATCAGTTTGTTTCATTCTGCTGTCGGCTTTGCTGTTTAGTTTAACGGCATGCGAACCATCTCATCAGCAGCAAAAACAAGCATCGGCGGCAAAAGATGAGGAAAAAGACATCATTCCGCTTTCCGCGGAAAAAGCGGATGGAGCTGAAGGATGGCTGAATAACAGCACAATTTTATATACTGGGTCCGATCCGACGAAAACAGAGCTTTTTTCGTACCGCATCTATACCGGCAAAGCGAAAAAGCTTTATCGGACGGATGGCCAAATCGTTGATGTTCAAATCAATCCGAAAAAGCAGATGATTCTGCTGCAAGTTACGCACAGCCAAAAGACAGCAGTGGTTTTGCTTAATGCAAAAGGAGAGACGCTTTACCAAAAAGAATATGAAACGTATGAGCTCGAGGCTGCTTGGAACCAGTATGATCCTTATCAAATGATGGTTACGGTATTCTCTGAAAACTGGGATTTCCATACATATCAGGTGAATGCCAAAAAAGACGAGTCTTCCTTAAGTCCGGTACAGGTTCCATTTATTCATTGGACATCCAAAAGTACATTTGGTTATGTAAAAGAGGGAAGAGAGGATAAGTCAGGGCCTTTATATACATTCGATACGGCCTCCAATACGGAAGAAAAGCTCGAGGATGATGTTCTTTTCTTTGATTCTTTCCATCAAATGAGTTTTACTGTCAAATCAGCTTCCGGACAAAAAGGGACGTATCAGTTTAATACGCCGCAAACAAAATCGCCAGTTACAGCGGAATGGCCGCTCCAAACAAAATATACAAATTTGGCTCCGATGGAGTATGATTATGATGAAGCAAAAGCTCTTTTTTATACGTTTAAAGAAAGCGGCGATTCATATAAGCTCGCAGCTGTCAATGTGGCATCGGGAAAGGCAAGCGATCTTTTCTCCCTGCCGAAAATGGAGCCGATACAAATTTCTCCGAACGGGAAATATGCGCTATACGGCTTTCATTTTGAACAGATCATTTTATTGGAATCACATGAAATGAAGCAACTCATCATTGATCAAAAGGAGATGGAATAACGATGGCTATCGCAGATGTAACCATTATCCCAATCGGAACGGAAACACCTAGTGTGAGTGCTTACGTGGCCGATGTCCAAAAAATTTTAGAAGGATATCAAGCTGAAGGGAAAATCAAATACCAGCTAACACCGATGAACACGCTGATCGAGGGAGAACTCAGTGACCTTTTCACAGTTATTCAGGAAATTCACGAAGCACCGTTTCAAAAAGGGCTGCACAGAGTGGCAACAAACATCCGAATTGATGACAGACGTGACAAAAAAACGACGCTTGAAAGCAAAATAGAAAGTGTCAATAAACGTTTACAGCAATAAAAACAAACCTGTATCCAATGGGATACAGGTTTTAATGTGCGGTTGGATAGCCGCTGTTTATCACGGTCATCACCGTAAACCAGCCAAAGACAAATAAGGTGGCTCCGGCCATTAAAAATCCAAGTATATTTCTATTTTTAACAGAACGCAAGACTCCCCATAAAGCGAAAAGAGCGACAAGGCCGAAAATCACGACAAGTAACATTACGCAGCCCCCTTTACATTGAAAAACCTGCAATTCTTTCCATTTTTATTCTACCTGTTTTTTAGAGGTTTGTCGATAGCGTTTTCATTGCGATTGTTTGAATCTTTTTTCAAAAACCCTCATAATAGGAGCATAAAAAGAAAGAGGTGATCATAGTGAAATGGAGACGAATGCCAGTTGGGCCGATTCAAGCGAACGCATATTTTCTCATCAATGATGATCAATGCCTGATTTTTGATCCAGGCGGAGAAGGAAATAAAATCAATCAATACATAAAAGATAAAGGGCTGACGCCTTTAGCCATTTTGCTTACACATGCCCATTTCGACCATATTGGAGCGCTGGATGAAGTGAGAGAAAAATGGGATATCCCTGTTTACCTGCATCAGAATGAAAAGAATTGGCTTACGGATGCCTCCTTAAACGGCTCCGGCATGCTGAGAGGGATAGAAATCACAGCTAAGCCTGCAGATCATCTGATTGAAGGAGACGGTGAGCTCAATATCGGACCGTTTCATTTGGAAACATTATTTACGCCGGGACATTCGCCAGGCAGTGTTTCTTACTACGTGAAGGATGCAGACTTGGTGATCTCCGGAGATGTCCTGTTTCAAGGCGGCATAGGGCGTACGGATTTGATAGGCGGCGATCAAGAGACGCTGCTGACGTCCATTCATGAAAAACTGCTTACGCTGCCGGAGCACACGCTGGTGTTAAGCGGCCATGGACCTGAAACAGACGTGCAGAATGAGCAGGATCAAAATCCGTTTTTAAATGGGTTTTCATTGTAATAAAAGAGACAAACCGATAAGGTTTGTCTCTTTTTGCATTTAATGGCCTCCGCCGCCGGGCACCATAATAAAAATTGAGTAATATGTAAAGCCGGCAAAGAAAATCGTTAAATAAGCGCCAAAAATATAAATATACATGCGTTCAGTTAAGTTCAAATACGATAGAAATACAAATAGGATCGTCTGTCCAAAAAATAATAGGGAAGCATCTTTCATATCACCTAAATAAAACATGACTGCAAAAATTCCCGTCCAAAATCCTAACACCCGGAACATGCGATTCATTTTTATCCCCTCCCGAGAGTACCTCTGACTGTTATTATAATAGATCACACCTAGAAATGTAAACATTTTCATTGTTGTTATACAAATGGAATTTGTTCCTTTGATTGCGTTTTCTATTATATGGCTGTTTTTTTTAAAATAAGCCGAAAAAAAGTTCTTTAAATGGTTTAAATAAAAAATGATCCGGGTAGTTATTCTACAAAGAGATGGTTAACTAGGAGGAAAAAACGAATGGAACAATTAATTTTTTACTCATATCCAAGCTGCACGTCATGTCGAAAAACAAAACATTGGCTTAAAGCGCATCAAATTGAATTTAACGAACGGCACTTATTCAGAGAAACCCCGACAATAGAAGAATTAAGGTACATTTTATCGTTAACGACAGAAGGTATTGATGAAATTTTAGCGACAAGAAGCCAGACCTTCAAAGATTTAAATCTAAACATCGAAGAGATGACGGTAAATGAGGTGCTGGAACTTTTAATCGAGAAGCCGAAGCTTTTGCGACGTCCGATTCTTGTGGACAACAAAAAGCTGGTGATCGGTTATAATCCGGGAGAACTGTTGAAGCTATCGAAGAAGAAAACGGTTCATCAATCTGCATGATGAAAAACCGAAGATCCGCTGATTTTTACGAATCAGCTTATCTTCGGTTTTTCACCTGTTCAGAAACTGGGCTAGCTGGATTCGAACCAACGATCACGGAGTCAAAGTCCATTGCCTTACCGCTTGGCTATAGCCCATCGAATGTAAACATAGTATGTGCTGAGGAAGACGCATTATACATAGGAAACATATATTTTTCAAAAAAACAGGAGGTAGCTCATTAAGATGATAGCTCTTGATCAGTATTTAAGAGAGCACAAAGAAGATATTATCAAACAATGGCTGGAAACTTGCATGTCAAAAGGAAGTGGGCTGCATTCCGCTCAAGATCAAAAGAAATTAGAACAAAAGTTAAAAGACCAGCATGAATCATTAGTGACCATCGTGGCGAAACCCCTTAGTAAAGCAGAAGACGTAAAGGATGAGCTCAATCGATGGTCTCTTCAATGCGCCAGAGACCGTGCCGTTCATGAAGTGACTGTAACAGAAAGTGTCGGCCAACTTAACGCCTTCAGGCACATCATGTTTAAATGGATTCAGACATTCAGCGAAGCCTCTTCTCAAGAAATCAGCATTCAGGACATTTATGAGTGGAGCCGGATCTTGAATCAAACCATTGATGAGATCATCGAAGTGTTTACTGAAGAATATTCCCAGGTCACGATGATACAATTAAACGCACAAAAAGAAATGATTAATGAATTGAGTGCGCCGATTATGCCGATCTCTGAGGGGATAGGGATTCTTCCGCTTGTCGGTGAAATTGATACGTGCAGAGCGAGGACGATTTTGGAGTCGGTGCTGCAGCAGTGCTCAGCGTTAAAACTTTCCTATTTATTTTTAGATATTTCGGGCGTTCCCATCGTCGATACAATGGTGGCTTATCAAATTTTTAAAGTGATTGACAGCACCAAACTACTCGGAATTGAGACGATTATTTCAGGAATCAGGCCAGAAATTGCCCAAACTGTGGTGAAGCTGGGTCTGGATTTTTCGAATGTAAAAACCGAGCAAAGTCTTGCTAAAGCCCTGGCCAATAAAGGATTTAAGATAGAAGAATCATAATACCCTGAACAATCACAACCATGTTCATTCTGGAAAAAAGCTGGACAGCCTCCCGTGGGCTATTCAGCTTTTTTAACTTCTATGAATAAAATGTGATGGCTGTCAATGTCTTTTACCTTAAAAGAGTAGCCATCATATTCAATCACACTTTCAGCCTCGGCGTCTATGTTTTGTGTCAGAAACCAGCCGCCCAAGGTGTCCACTTCAGCTTCTGATAAATCTGTTCCAAGCAGGTTGTTTACATCGCTGATTAATAACTTTGCATTTAATAAGTAGTGATTCTTTCCGAGCTCGCGGATATGAGGCACCTCATCCTCGTCAAATTCATCGCGGATTTCTCCTACAATTTCTTCGATAATATCCTCGACAGTGACCAAACCGGAAGTTCCGCCATATTCATCAATGAGAATCGCCATATGGGTGCGTTCCTTTTGCATTTTCAGCAGTAATTTATAAATAGGAATTGTCTCAATAACATGGATAACGGGCTGAATGAAAGGTTCAATATGCTGCTTGTTCAGTGAAAAATCTTTCGCCAGCATTGAAAACAGCACTTCTTTCATATTGATTACGCCCATAACGTTATCTTTATCCTCTCTTACAACTGGGTACCGTGTATATTTTGTTTGCTTTACTGTTTCCTGCAGACTTGGGATTGAGTCTTCATCAAGTGACAAACTGACCATTTCATTTCGCGGCACCATGATTTCCTTAGCCATTCGTTTATCGAAGGTGAAGATATTATCCATATACCTTAATTCACTTTTTCTGATTTCACCGCTTTTATAGCTTTCAGCTAAAAGAACCCGCAGTTCTTCCTCTGTATACGCCAGTTCATGCTCTGATGCCGGCTTCAGCCCAAACAACCCTGTAATCAACCGGGCAGAGTGGTTCAGCAGCCAAATGAATGGAAACATGATTTTATAAAACCAAATAAGCGGTTTGGCAAGCATCAATGTAATGCTTTCTGCTTTTTGAATGGCGAAGCTCTTTGGCGCCAGCTCCCCTATGACGACATTTAAATACGTCACCGCTAAAAAGGCAATGACAAGTGAAAGAAGGTGGGTGAGCGACTCATTCAAGCCTGCTTTATGAAAAAGGGGACGAAGTAAGGTTTGCACGGTCGGTTCCCCCAGCCAGCCCAATCCTAAAGCTGCCACTGTGATGCCCAGCTGGCAGGCTGATAAATATTCATCAAGGTGAGTGATGACATGCTTTGCTGCTTTAGCGCCTTTCTTTCCTTTTGCGACAAGCTGATCAATTCTGGAACGCCGCACTTTTACGATTGAAAATTCTGCGGCAACAAAAAATCCTGTTAACAAAATGAGAATAGCGACTGCTAGTAAATTGACAAATTCCAAAACAACTGCCTTCTCCAAGGAAGGCATGCACCTCCCTTTTCCGATGTCTTTCTTTTTTCCATACCACAGGAAAATGCTCACAAAACATGTGTTGAAGCGGCTGACTGGTTTAGCGAGGCCTTTCTTGGGCAATTAAAGAACAAAAGAATAAAAGTTTGGAGGAGCTTGACATGAAGGCACATACGGGAAAGGATTGGTTTTGGTACCAAATGGGGCCTCAGGAAAGAGATAAGGCAAGAGATCTGATCCATTTTTCTCACTGGCCTCAATGCGAAAAGTGGTTTGAAAATAACCATCATATTAACTTTTTGCGTGTGGACACAACTGAAACGGAAAATGAAGCAGTATTTGGCTCAATTATATATGATCAGGGGCTGGGTGAGGAAAAAGACCATACCGTTTTTCACTTTTATATTACCAGACAATATTTTTTTACAATAAACTTTGATTTTTCGATTTTGAATGGGATTAAGGGAAAACAAGTTGTCCAGCAAATGGAAAGAGCAGATAGCACCATGGAGGGATTTTTGATCCTTCTCAGCGAGTTAATGAATGCGTATCTAATCGGTTTAGATGAATTTGAAGTAAAGCTGAGAAAGCTCAGATGGCAAATCAAAGACGACAATAGCAAAAGCATTTTAAACCGTGTCCATCTCTTGCACCATGAGCTGATGATCTGGAAAAACTTAATCCTAAACACTAAAAAAATTGAAATGGCATTGAAAGAAACCTTCTTGTCTCAACATGAAGATAAAAAGGTTTATCAGCGGACACAACTCAAAATTGACAGGGGGTTTACATACATCAGTGAATTTGAAGGGGAGCTTAATAGTCTGCTGCATTCAGAGGAAGTCATTACCTCTCACAGGGGAAATGAAATATTCAAAGCGCTGACCATTTTCACGACGCTTTTTACGCCGGTTACAGCACTTGGGGCCCTCTGGGGGATGAACTTTTCAGTGATGCCTGAGCTGAATTGGAAATACGGATATCTCTTATCGCTCTTATTGATTGGCACGTCTACGGTCCTGATCTACCTCTATTTGAAGAAGAAAGGCTGGACGGGAGATATGCTGCAGGAGGGAAAGAAGAAAAAGAAATCTCAAAAAAGGCAGACACTGTAGGATGTTTCATTTTTTGTGCAGCGGATAAAAAATAAATAGAACACGGTAAAGGAGGAATTGAAATGAAAATAAGAGACATTATGACGAAGAATGTAGAATGCTGTGAACCAACCGCTTCAATCACAGAACTAGCGAAACAGATGAAAGACTCCAATGTCGGTTCTATTCCAGTCTGTGAAAACGACACACTTAAGGGAATTGTTTCTGATCGGGATATTGTGACGAGATGCTTAGCTGAGAATCAGATGGATGCAAAAGCAAGAGACATCATGAGCGCTGACATCGTATCCGGCCACCCTGATATGTCTGCTGAAGAAGCGAGTCAGCTTATGGCAGAGCACCAAATCCGCCGTTTACCGATTCTTCAAAACGAACGAATTGCCGGTATTGTTGCATTAGGCGATCTTTCCGTTGAGAAAAATACAGACCAAAAAGCCGGAGAAGCATTAAGTGAAATTTCTAAATCAGCATAATGAAAGATAGAGGAAAGCAGGCATGATGGTCATCATGCCTGCTTTTTTATTAAGAAAAATAATAAAATCAAGGAGGAACATTCAGCTGAAACAATCTTTTCTGTCAGCAGAAATTGATTTTTCGGCATATAACATCTCCGGAAAATCACTTTTTCTCCGTTTGATTACCAGTCCTTATTTTTCTACAATACGCATTGAAAGGAGAGGGAATCAAATTGGATTCAATAGAAACGATAAGCAGAACCTTGATTGAAGAGGCGTATTCAACAAAGGCTTCTGACATTCACATTGTGCCGAGGGAGCAGGACGCCATCATTCATTTTCGGGTAGATCACGCCTTGCTGAAAAAAAGGAACATGAAAAAAGAAGAGTGCGTAAGACTGATTTCACATTTTAAATTTCTCTCAGCGATGGACATAGGGGAAAGGAGAAAGCCGCAAAATGGTTCGCTTACGTTAAAACTGGGAAAGGGAAATGTTCATTTAAGAATGTCAACACTTCCCACTATTAATGAAGAAAGCCTCGTGATCAGAGTGATGCCTCAATACAATATCCCATCAATTCATAAACTGTCGTTATTTCCTAAGACAGGAGCCACTTTACTCTCATTTTTAAAACATTCTCACGGCATGCTCATTTTTACCGGGCCAACTGGCTCAGGGAAGACCACCACATTATACTCTCTCGTTCAATATGCAAAAAAACACTTTAATCGAAATATTGTCACACTGGAAGACCCTGTTGAAACAAGGGACGAGGATGTTCTTCAGGTGCAGGTGAATGAAAAAGCCGGTGTGACATATTCGGCAGGGCTTAAGGCTATTTTGCGCCATGACCCGGATATGATTATTTTAGGTGAGATCAGAGACGCGGAAACAGCTAAAATTGCCGTGCGAGCAGCGATGACGGGGCATTTAGTGCTGACGAGCCTTCATACGAGAGATGCGAAGGGCGCGATTTACAGGCTGCTTGAATTCGGCATCAATATGAATGAAATCGAACAGACCGTCATTGCGATAGCGGCTCAGCGCTTGGTTGATTTAGCTTGCCCGTTTTGTGAAAACAGATGTTCATCGGTATATTGCCACCAGTCTCGAAACACCAGAAGAGTAAGCGTTTATGAGCTGCTTTACGGAAAAAACCTTCAGCAGTGTATTCAGGAGGCAAAAGGCAATCATGCAAATTACCAATATCAAACACTGCGTCAAATTATCAGAAAAGGAATTGCACTTGGCTACTTGACGACAAACAACTATGACCGGTGGGTTTATCATGAAACAGATTAGAAAAACTTGGCCGCTAAAGGATCAAGCCTTGTTATTAAAGCGGCTTGGTGAAATGATGGCGGGCGGATATACGCTTCTGGATGGATTACGCCTGATGGAGCTTCAGATGAAGAAGAGGCAGGTGGCCGACTTGGCTGACGCGGTCACTCATTTGAGGGAAGGGGCTCCGTTTTATCAAGTATTAAAGAGTTTGTCATTTCATAAGGAAGCCATAGGTATTTGTTATTTTGCTGTAACACATGGTGAATTGCCTGCTTCCATGATCCAGAGCGGAGAGCTGCTGGAACGAAAAATCGCACAGGCAGACCAGCTGAAAAGGGTGCTGCGCTATCCGCTTTTCCTCATCTTTACAGTCGCTGTCATGTTTTATATGTTACAGTCCATCATCATTCCGCAGTTTTCCGGTATTTATCAATCGATGAATATGGAAACCTCACGTTCAACCGATATGCTTTTCGCTTGTTTTCAGCATAGTGATCTGATGGTCGTTTCGGCTGCTCTTTTTGCAGCAGGTATCGGGCTTTATTATTCGTTGGTGTTTAAGAAAAAGTCACCTGTCCGGCAAATGCTTATTTGTGTCAGGATACCTTTAGTTGGAAAACTTGTCAGGCTGTTTAACAGCTACTTTTTTTCTTTGCAGCTAAGCAGCCTTTTAAAATCAGGCCTCTCAATTTATGACAGCCTTAATGCATTTAAACATCAATCGTTTCTCCCTTTCTACCACTGCGAGGCTGAGCAAGTGATTGAACGGTTAAAAGCTGGTGAATCTATTGAAGCCGCTATTTGTGACAGCCCTTTTTATGAAACAGATTTTTCAAAAGTCATATCTCACGGCCAGCTGAGCGGCCGCCTAGACAGGGAGCTTTTCACATACAGCCAGTTCATATTGCAGCGGCTGGAACACAAGGTGCAGAAATGGACAGGCATCCTTCAGCCTATGATTTATGGATTTGTTGCTGCGATGATCTTAATTGTGTATTTGTCTATGCTCTTGCCTATGTATCAGATGATGAATCAAATGTGAAAGGAAGAGGCCGATGAATGAGAAAGGATTCACTCTTGTTGAAATGCTAATTGTGCTCTTTATTATTTCAATCTTGCTTTTAATTACGATACCGAACGTCACGAAACATAATCAAACCATTCAGAAAAAGGGCTGTGAGGGCCTGCAAAACATGATTAAGGCACAAATGACTGCATATGAGCTCGATCATGAAGGACAGACACCGAACCTTGCCGATTTACAGTCAGAGGGCTATGTGAAAAAGGATGCGGTTTGTCCAGATGGGAAGCATATTGTCATCACTGGCGGAGAAGTTAAGGTTGAACATTAAATTAAACGAGGAGGAGGGATTTACTCTTTTAGAAAGCTTACTTGTGTTAAGCCTCGCCTCTATCCTCTTGATTGCCGTGTTTACCGCACTTCCTCCTGTTTATGGCAATACAGCGGTTCGTCAGGCGGCATGGCAGCTGAAAAACGATATTATGCTTGCACAGCAGACTGCAATGTCCAGTCATCAAAGAACGAAAATTCTCTTTCAGGGAAAAGACTATCAATTAATCATGGATGATACGGTGATTGAACGTCCCTATCCAACAGGACTTTCTATAGAGCCGCTGACATTAAAAGACCGTTTGGAATTTAATGAGAAAGGGCATCCGAATGCAGGCGGAAAAATACGAGTAAAAGGACATGCCGCTTACGACATAACAGTTTATTTAGGGAGCGGGAGAGTCAATGTGGAGAGAAAATAAAGGATTTTCTACAATAGAAACAATGTCTGCGCTAAGTCTGTGGCTGTTTCTGCTGCTGACAGTCGTTCCCATGTGGAGCAAGCTGATAGCTGATGAAAAGATGGCGGAATCACGAGAAACCGGCTACCAGATAATGAATGAAAGCATTGGCGAATATATAATGACTGGTGAAAGAGATGCTTCAAAAACGGTTATAAAGAACAATAAGATCTATGCGCTGAAGTGGGAGGAGAAGGGTCATGATCAAAACGTATGCATCTCAGCAGCAGCTTATAAAGAAAAACCATTTTGCCTCAGCATTATGCGGACAGACTGGCTATACGCTTCTTAACGTATTATTTTCGCTTTCTGTCTTTTTACTCATATCAGGATCGTTAGCTATGATCTTCCATCTGTTTTTGTCACGCCAACAGGGACATGACGGTTTAACAGAGCAAGAATGGATGATTTCGGTGGAGCAGATGATGAACGAGTGCAAGCAGTCCCGCGCAGTCAAGACAACTGAGCATGGGAGCGTATTGATTTGCACCAATCTTTCCGGGCAAGACATCCGTTTTGAAACCTATCAATCAATGATAAGAAAAAGGGTAGATGGCAAAGGGCATGTTCCGATACTAGATCATATTACAGTCATGAAAGCCGATATTGAAAATGGGATGGTTTTGTTAAAAATTGAGAGTGAGAATCAAAAAGTGTATCAAACTGCTTTTCCGGTTTATCGGTATTTAGGAGGAGGGTGAATGTACCGCACGAGAGGGTTTGTTTATCCCGCTGTTCTTTTTGTGTCCGCGCTTGTACTGCTGATCGTGAACTTTACTGCTGCTCAATATATTTCACGCTGCATGTTTGAAAAGGAAACAAAAGAGTTTTACACAGGAGAGAATTTACTTCAGAATGGCGCGCTTTTGTCTATGCGGCATATTCTTGAGCAACGGAAAGGCCAAAAGGGTTCACAGCAGTTTACATATGGGCAGGTTTCTTATGACATTCATGATACATCGATAAAAGAGCAAAAAGAAATCAATTTAAAAGCCATGACGGAGTCGGGAACAGAAAGAACTGCACAGCTAGTGTTTGATCAAAAACAGAAACAACTGCTGAGCTGGACAGAATAAAGCAAAGAAAGGGTATAAAAAAAGTCCTGTGAGCCAACACTCATAATAATTGAATGATGAGGTGATCACGTGAAAACAAATGATTATGTCAAATACATGACTCAGCAATTTGTCAAATATATAGATACTCCGAAAGATGAACGAAAAGAACGAAAAGAGGTGCGGAAAGAAACAAAAACACCTGCCTCACAGCAGTGGTTCGGTATTTTACCCTATGGTTTCAGGTTATGGCTGAAGCGAAAAAAATAATTGCACTGCTATAGCGAATAAGGTCCTTCTAAAATGGAGGACCTTATTGATATTCTTCTAATATGGCAATTTTATTAACCTTTTGGCTATAGGGATTGAATGAAATCGTGACAAATACGCCGAATTCCTTTGATCCTTCTCTTAGGGTTAAATGGTATTGCTTCACTGCCTCATCTTTTCTTTTGCGGTCCCATACTTTTTGTTTGAACAGTACCTGTGCGAGCGGGTATCTTTTTTTTGCTTCTTTTACTGCAAGCTCTTCCCATTTAGATATGTGACGGGCGGCGGTCACAAGCGGCACTTCTTCTGCGTGAGCGGCAGGGGTGCCGAAAACGAGAAGAGAAAGACAAATCACACACTGTTTGAACATTATGCTGTCACCCTTTCCTTGTTTATGATTTCCAAATCGAACTTGGATATGCATTTACTTTCTCACATAACAATCTAAAAATTTCAAAAAGATGAGCAATACTGAGTAAGGCTTAGTAAGATGATGAATATGTTCTTTTAAACGAACTAAACGGTCAATTTTGGTGTTTTTCAATCCATTAAACGTTGATTATACTCAATTTGTGTGGTTCTTTAAAAAGAACAATTGTCATAATAAGTTACAGTGTTTTACAGGAGGTAAGATATGTTTCGATTGTTCTACAATCAGCAAAAGGCGAAGACGAAACTAAAAGTGCTGCTTTTTTTTCAGCTTTCAGTCATTTTTAGTCTGACTGCCGCGATATGCTTACAATTTTCCGGTGATACAAGCGCTGTTTTTCATGATATAGAAACATTTAATGCTTCGCTTCAATCGTGTAAAGATTTTCAGCATACAGATAAAAACTGCCATTACGATAAACGCTGGGATCAAAGTGATTTGCATCTGTCAGATCAAACGGATACAAAAGGTACTGTATGCTCACCTGTCACTTTATTTGCTGAGCTTAAAAATACAGGCGAGAAACTGAAGAAATCAAAGTGGAAGTGGGAGCTTCATAAGCTGAAAAATGCCCGCAAACCGCTAAAGGATGGGAACGTGATCGAAAAAGGGTTCATTTCCAATCAAATTGGCGATTCACTTTATAAAATTGAGACGAAGAAAAAAATGAAACCCGGCATTTATGCATTTAAAGTATATCAACCGGCCGGCTATCCGGCAGACGGCAGTACATTTGAGTGGTCGGAGCCAATGACGCTTGCAAGGTGCGATGAAAAACCGACAGTCCCGAAAAAAGAAACAAAGCATGCGGTCAAAAAGGAGAAGGAAACACCGCAAAAGGATGTGCAAGAAAAACCAAATAAAGAGGATGCATCTCAAGAAGCAGTAACGGAAGAAAAAGGTACTCAATCAGTTGTGAAGGAAAGCGGGGAAGAGGATGAAAAAAGCAATGAAGCTGATCAGTAATATTCTCTACGTGATCATCTTTACTCTCATTATTGTACTTACGCTTGTCGTGATATCAACACGTTCATCCGGGGGAGAGCCGGCAGTGTTTGGATACACGCTGAAATCAGTTCTCTCGGGTTCAATGGAGCCCGAGTTCAACACAGGTTCTTTAATATTGGTCAAGGAAATCACCGATGTGAAAGAGCTCCAAAAGGGTGACGTCATTACATTTATGCAGGATGCAAATACGGCGGTCACCCACAGGATTGTTGACGTGACGAAGCAAGGAGGCCATTTGTTATTTAAAACAAAAGGGGACAATAACGCCGCAGCTGATTCAGCGCTAGTATCGGAAGAAAATGTCCGCGCGCAATATACGGGTTTTCAGCTTCCGTATGCCGGCTATATGCTTCATTTTGCCAGTCAGCCAATCGGAACTGCTGTTTTACTGATTGTTCCCGGTGTGATGCTGCTGATGTACGCTTTTGTGACGATCACAAGCGCCATTAGAGAAATTGAAAGAAAGACAAAAGCTTTGGAAACAGATACAAAGGACAGCACCATGTCCACTTAACTTCAGTTGTAAACCTGGCAACAGGTTTCGATATAAATCATTCAATAAAAGGGGAGTTTGCCATGGGTATGAAAAAGAAATTAAGTTTAGGAGTGGCTTCGGCGGCATTAGGATTAGCTTTAGTAGGAGGAGGAACATGGGCAGCATTTAACGACATTAAATCAACGGATGCTACTTTTGCATCAGGTACACTTGATTTATCTGCTAAAGAAAATTCAGCGAGTGTTAACCTGTCAAATCTAAAGCCGGGAGACAAATTGACGAAAGACTTCCATTTTGAAAATAACGGCTCACTTGCGATCAAAGAAGTATTAATGGCACTGAATTACGGTGAATTTAAAGCAAACGGCGGCAGCAATACATCTGCAGAAGATTTTCTCAGCCAGTTTGAAGTGACTCTATTGACAGTTGGAAAAGAGGGCGGCAATGGATACCCGAAAAATATTATTTTAGATGATGCAAACCTCAAGGACTTGTATTTGATGTCCGCTAAGAATGATGCAGCAGCTGCTGAAAAAATCAAAAAACAAATTGACCCTAAATTCTTACATGCAAGCGGTAAAGTCAATGTAGCAACTATTGACGGTAAAACTGCTCCTGAATATGATGGTATTCCAAAAACACCGATTGATTTTGACCAAGTCCAAATGGAGATCCAATTCAAAGACGATAAAACAAAAGACGAAAACGGGCTAATGGTTCAAAATAAATATCAAGGCAACTCAGTGCAGCTTCAATTCTCATTCGAAGCGACACAGTGGAACGGCTTGACAATCAAAAAGGAACATACTGATAAAGACGGTTACATTAAAGAAAATGAAAAAGCGCACAGTGAGGATAAAAATTAATAGCAATAAAAAAGACATGGCCCAGTATATCGAGTACTGGGCTGTTTCTATGTTGATTGACAAAAGAGGAGTCAGTGCCTCTGCTCGGGCACTACTCCTCTTTTTGAGATTTTCTCCATTTTTGATAATCTAAAAATTCACGAAATTGTTTTTTCGATACCCCGGATGTCATTGCATCGCGAACCAATTTCTCCCATTCACTATCTAATTGACCATCGTATTCGGTTTCATGTTTCTCATCGAGCAAAGTATGAACCGAGACGTCCAGAACAGCGGAGACTTTTTCGAGAAATTGAATGGAGGGGTTCGTTTGTAGATTTCGTTCTATTGAGCTTAAATAAGACTTCGCTACCCCAGCTTTTTCAGCTAGTTCTGATAGTGAGTAGCCTTTTTCTTTACGGTATTGTTTAATACGCTGGCCAATCAATGTCATCACCTTCCTTGTGATATTATAGCACATTCAGAAAGGATTTACGGTATGACTTCTGGTTGCCGGACCAGGATGAGCAGACTTTTTGTTTAAAAGTAAATATTTTCGTATTTCTTCCGGGCTGATATTTGCCTCTTTGGCTTTCATCATCAATTTAACCCATTCTTGATCTAATTCGAAGTGCTCTTGTTTTGCATTTTTCATGCAGTTTCTCCTCCTAAAATACTTGTTTATGTATTTCAGCCAGTCCGGCCATGACTCATTGTATGCCTTCAGCGTCTCTGGAAGTCATTTGCCATTGAAATTGCCAGAATTTTTTTCCAGTATACCTTTATTATAATCGCATTTTTTCAAAAAAAACGAGAACGATGTCGAATGTTAAAAAAGTTAGCTTGAAATATTATTTTGCAAATAAAATAATCCGCCATTTTCAATTTCCACCAATATCTTTGGTTGATACAAGGATTTCAGCGCCTGTTTTTCTAGATGATACTCTTCTGGTTTTTCTTCTACATGCTCATAAAACTTGTCAAGCAATGACATATCATTCTTCCACCTGTTTACCGCCTGTTCTGCCCAGTCTGACGGCTCCTGCATGGCGGATTTAGCAATATAGTTTTCCATCCGCGTAAGGCCGCTTGCTGGTTTGATCATAGGCGATATGGTGAAGCAATAGTCGCTTATTTGCGACGTCAATGAAAGGTGTGTCAGCTTGCTTTGAAAATGTTCAATTATGGTTCCAGAGACTAGATGAAGACCTAGTGACAATAGCTTATCCTTTTTCATGTCGGACTGGTATGAAATCGTGACATTTATACCAAGCCAAGGTTGAAGTGGGACTTTGGCTCCGGCTGATTCAATTTTCTCATACATTCTGGTAAATCTCCCATTTTGTTTAACAGCTTTGAAAATTTGAAAGAGGCGCGGCGCCCCAAAATAAATAAATTCGCCATCTAGGTCTTTTGGAGCGGTTTCCTTATCTGTAATAAAAGTGATTTTCATTGGATTCGGATCGCCGCCTGTCTTCTCGCGCCAGTGCCAGTAGAAAGGGCGGTTCATGATCTGTTTGTCCATTTCAACTGTAAGCTGCACTGTCATATAGCCGGAACCTTGATCGACGATCGGGCAGCTGTTTGCCTGAAAAAAACGAAGCAGAAAATCGTGAATCTCTTGCTGTCTCACTTATAAAACCTCCTTACAGGTTAAGATCCTCTTTTTTCAGCAGGCTGCTGTTTTTTATAAGACAAAAATGAAGTTAAGTTGTCCATTTTGATTTTCATGTCTTCCTCTGTTGCTGAATGGCACAAAATATCGTGCAGATGTTCTTCAAAATTGTTCACTTGAATTTTCGTTAATATATCATCAAGTTCGCCGACCACTTTTTCAAACAGGTGAATTTTTTCATACAGGAGCTTTAAAATATGCTCTTCCACAGTATGTTTTGTCGCCATGTTGTAAATGTGCACGTCACGTTCCTGTCCGAGCCTGTGAATTCTTCCGATTCTTTGCTCAAGACGCATCGGATTCCATGGCAGGTCATAGTTGATCATGTGATTGCAAAATTGCAGGTTAATCCCTTCTCCGCCGGCTTCAGTTGCAATCAGAACCTGGACTTTTTCGCGGAAAAGATCCTTCATCCAGTCTTTTTTCCCGCGTTTAAATCCGCCTCTGAACGGCACGGAGCTGATGCCGTTTTGCTGAAGAAACCATTGCAGGTAAATCTGGGTTGCCCGGTATTCTGTGAAAATGATGACCTTATCGTCTATCTTCTTGATCAGATCAACGACTTGCAGTGCTTTAGAGTTTTGTGTGACTTGGTTGATGCGGTCTATTAAAACCGAAATGGTGCGTTCATCAATGGCCGGTGCTTGTTTTTCTTTTTGATCAAGCATTTTTTTCAGCGTCATATATACTGCTTCTCTGCTCGAACAGCATTCTCTTTGCAATGTCATAATCGAGAACATGCTGGCCGGCTTATCGATGCCTTCCTTCAGGCGGGAAATTTCATCATAAAGCGCCTGCTCTGATGGAGAAAATTCAATCGGCACTGTTTCAACATGGCGCTGTTTCCAAGTCAGCCCGGTATCATGCCGCCTGTTTCGGATCATGACTTTATTCACAAGATCTTTTAAATGCTCATGCGCTTCTAAACTGGATTTCTTGTTAGCGAACTCTTCCTGAAAGTGATTTTGACTGCCTAAATGGCCGGGTTTTAATAAGGACACCAAATTGAAAATTTCTTCAATACGGTTTTGAATTGGCGTCGCGGTAAGCAGCAGGCAATATTTTTTTACGAGATTCCGGACAAATTCATAGTTCTTCGTTTTACTATTTTTCAGTTTGTGCGCCTCATCAATAATCACGAGATCATATGGGATTGACAGCACGATTTCACGGTGGGGCGAGCGCTTTGCGGTATCGATTGATGATACGACAATATCGCATTGCTCCCATACATAGCTTTTTTTTTGTTCAACAGCCGGAATCAAAAATTTTTCCTGAAGCTCTTTGACCCACTGTGATACAAGGGAAGCGGGCACAAGGATCAATATTTTTTTGGCTAAACCGCGAATCATATATTCTTTTAGAATCAGTCCCGCTTCAACCGTTTTCCCAAGGCCTACCTCGTCTGCTAAAATCGCTTTCCCGTTCATTTTTTCAACCACTTTTTGCGCAACCTCAAGCTGGTGCGGGAGCGGCGTAAAGGAAGGCAGGTATAAAGGGGCCCGTAAGCCTTCAAATTCAGGAATGGCTAATGTTTTCTGGATTTCTGCAGAAAGCTTGTACAGTTCCCAGTTCGCCCACGGGCCATCATGTTGAAGTCTTTCAGCGAATTCATCAGGCCATTTTGCATCGTAGATTATTTCAGCGTCCATTGTTTTGAAACCGCCTTTCTTATTCTTCGATTCTTAAAATGCACAATATAAGAAAAATCTGCCCAAATTGCTGTTGCCCAGCATATAGTGATGGTGGTAGGATATGAGTATGTATTTGATGTAAGATATTGCTATAGTATGTCCATAACAGCATGAAAATATGAGCGAATGACAGCAAGGGGAGAGACCTGACCGAGAACTTCGGGATACAGGCGCCGAAGGAGCAAACTGCGGAGTGAATCTCTCAGGCAAAAGAACTCTTGCTCGACGCAACTCTGGAGAGTGTTTGTGCGGATGCGCAAACCACCAAAGGGGACGTCTTTGCGTATGCAAAGTAAACTTTCAGGTGCCAGGACAGAGAACCTTCATTTTACATGAGGTGTTTCTCTGTCCTTTTTTGTATGTTTTTTTAGCTGCGCCGTTAAAAAAGGGGAGGAATTCGATGCTGAAAAGAACGCCGTTATTTGACCTGTATAAGGAATATGGAGGGAAAACGATTGATTTCGGGGGCTGGGAGCTTCCTGTTCAATTTTCTTCTATAAAAAAGGAACACGAGGCTGTCCGAACTGCGGCCGGGCTGTTTGATGTATCTCATATGGGAGAGATCGAAGTGTCAGGAAACGATAGTCTGTCTTTTTTGCAAAGGCTGATGACCAATGATGTTTCCGCGTTAACGCCAGGTCGTGCGCAATATACGGCGATGTGCTATTCGGATGGCGGAACCGTCGATGATTTACTTATCTATCAAAAAGGTGAGAACAGTTATTTGCTGGTCATTAATGCATCTAATATAGATAAAGATTTGGCTTGGATGAAAGAACATGCCGCAGGTGATGTGCAGATTGATAATTTGTCTGATCAGATCGCGCTCTTAGCTGTACAGGGTCCAAAAGCAGAAACAATCTTAAAAACGCTTACGTCTTCAGATTTATCTGCATTAAAGCCGTTTGCGTTTATCGATGAAGCTGATATCAGCGGCTGCAAAGCACTTATTTCGCGCACCGGCTATACGGGTGAGGACGGGTATGAAATTTACTGCCGCAATGAGGATGCTGTGTATATATGGAGACAAATTATTGATGCGGGGGAAGCATATGGGCTGATTCCATGCGGTCTCGGCGCACGCGATACCCTCCGGTTTGAAGCGAAGCTCCCGCTTTACGGACAGGAGCTGACCCGGGATATTACACCGATTGAAGCAGGTATAGGCTTTGCCGTAAAACACAAAAAGGAGTCTGATTTTTTCGGCAAGTCAGTATTGAGCGAACAAAAAGAAAACGGAGCAATGAGGAAGATTGTCGGTCTCGAAATGATCGAAAAAGGGATACCGCGGCACGGATATGAAGTGTTCTATAATGGCAAGCCTGCCGGAAAGGTTACAACCGGCACGCAGTCGCCGACCTTTGGGAAAAACGTCGGCCTTGCCCTAGTTGCTGCGGAAGCGAGTGAAATCGGGACAGTTGTAGAGGTGGAGATTCGCAAAAAATTAGTGAAAGCAAAGGTTGTTAAAACACCATTTTATAAACGCTAATATTTTTTCTTGGGGAGAGGAGTCAACACATGAAGCACCGTTATTTGCCCGCAACAGAAGAGGATAAACAAGAAATGCTTGCCGCTATCGGCGTAAGGGGCATCGATGAACTATTTGCTGATATACCGGAAAACGTCAAATATAAAAAAGAGTATCAAATCAAAAAAGCGAAGTCAGAAACGGAACTCACAAGAGAACTGACAAAGCTGGCCTCTAAAAATAAGGATACCTTACAACACGCGTCTTTCTTGGGAGCGGGTGTATATGACCACTACCAGCCTGTGATTGTGGATCATGTCATTTCACGCTCTGAGTTTTATACGGCATATACACCCTACCAGCCGGAAATTTCGCAAGGGGAGCTTCAGGCCATTTTCGAATTCCAAACGATGATCTGTGAACTGACAGGAATGGATATCGCCAACTCCTCTATGTATGACGGCGGAACAGCCTTGGCAGAAGCGGCAATGCTTGCTTCCGGCCATACGAAAAAGAAAAAAATCGTTGTGTCAAAAACCGTGCATCCTGAATCGAGAGAAGTGCTGAAAACGTACGCAAAAGGTCAGTATATTGAAGTCGTTGAAGTCCCCGCTGCAGATGGCGTTACCGATCTTGACGCTTTGCGCCAAACCGTTTGCGAGGATACAGCCGCAGTGATCGTTCAGTACCCGAATTTTTTTGGCCGGGTCGAGCCGTTAAAGGATATTGAACCTATTTCTCATCAAGGGAAATCCATGTTTATTGTGTCAGCCAACCCGCTTGCGTTAGGCCAGCTCGCTCCGCCGGGCAAGTTTCAGGCTGATATCGTCGTCGGCGATGCGCAGCCTTTCGGCATTCCATCAGCATATGGCGGCCCGCATTGCGGCTTTTTCGCCGTCACCAAAAAATTAATGAGAAAGATGCCAGGCCGTCTCGTCGGACAAACGGAAGACGAAAATGGAAAAAGAGGCTTTGTGCTTACATTACAAGCAAGAGAACAGCATATCCGCAGGGATAAAGCGACATCAAATATATGCTCGAACCAAGCTTTAAATGCGCTGGCAGCTTCTGTTGCCATGACAGCTCTCGGGAAAAACGGCGTAAAAGAAATCGCCCGCCAAAATCTACTAAAAGCCAACTATGCAAAGCAAGAAGCAAAAAAAGCGGGCCTCCCCGTCATATTTGACGGACCGATGTTTAATGAATTTGTCATCAAATTGGATGAACCGGTGAAAGCTGTGAACCAGCGTTTGCTGGCAAAAGGCATCATCGGCGGATACGATCTTGGGCTGACGTATCCGGAGCTGGACTGTCATATGCTGATTGCTGTAACGGAGCTGAGAACAAAAGAAGAAATTGACGCACTCATTCAGGAATTGGGGGATCGCCATGAGTAATCAAGATCAGGCACTTATTTTTGAGCTTTCCAGAGAAGGCCGCATCGGCTACAGTCTGCCGGAGCTCGATGTACCGGAAGTCGAATTGGAGGACCTCTTATCAGACACCTATATTCGTGGCGAGGACGCAGAGCTGCCGGAGGTGTCTGAGCTGGATATCATGCGCCATTATACAGCGCTGTCCAAACGGAATCACGGGGTGGATTCCGGCTTTTATCCTCTCGGTTCTTGCACAATGAAATACAATCCGAAAATCAATGAAAAAATCGCGCGCATCCCCGGTTTTGCTGCAATTCATCCTCTTCAAGATGAAGACACGGTGCAAGGCGCTTTAGAGCTTTTATATGATTTAAGTGAGCACCTCGAGGAAATTACGGGAATGGATGAGGTTACGCTTCAGCCAGCTGCCGGGGCGCATGGCGAATGGACGGGGCTGATGATGATCCGCGCCTATCATGAAGCGCGCGGGGATTTCAAGCGGACAAAGGTCATTGTTCCTGATTCCGCGCACGGGACAAATCCTGCTTCAGCGACAGTAGCTGGCTTTGAAACGATTACGGTGAAATCGAATGAAAATGGGCTTGTCGATCTGGCGGATTTAAAAAGATCAGTGAATGAAGAAACTGCTGCTCTGATGCTGACGAATCCGAACACGCTTGGCTTGTTTGAGGAGCAGATCACCGAGATGGCGGAAATTGTTCACCAAGCGGGGGGGAAATTGTACTATGACGGCGCCAATTTAAATGCGGTTTTAAGCAAAGCGAGACCGGGCGATATGGGATTTGACGTAGTGCACCTCAACCTGCATAAAACATTCACTGGCCCTCATGGCGGCGGAGGTCCCGGCTCAGGCCCTGTCGGTGTAAAAAAAGATCTGATTCCTTATTTGCCAAAACCAGTTTTAATCAAAAAGGAAGGCCGCTTTACATTTGATGATGACCGCCCTCATTCGATCGGCCGCGTAAAGCCGTATTACGGCAACTTCGGCATCAATGTCAGAGCGTATGCGTATATCCGCTCCATGGGGCCTGACGGGTTAAAGGCTGTTACGGAGAACGCAGTGTTAAACGCCAACTATATGATGAGAAAGCTCGCGCCTTATTACGATCTTCCGTTTGACCGTCATTGCAAGCATGAATTTGTATTGTCAGGTAAGCGGCAGAAAAAGCTGGGGGTGCGTACGCTTGATATAGCAAAACGGCTGCTTGATTTCGGCTATCATCCGCCTACGATTTATTTCCCGCTTAATGTTGAAGAATGCCTTATGATTGAGCCGACAGAGACGGAATCAAAGGAAACCTTGGATGCGTTTATCGACGCTATGATTCAAATCGCAAGAGAAGCGGAGGAGAATCCGGAGATCGTCCAGGAGGCGCCACATACGACAATTGTAAAAAGAATGGATGAAACAAAAGCGGCGAGACATCCAGTGCTCAGGTATGAGACGAAAGAGAAGTAAAAAAACAGCTGTCTGTAAAAAGACAGCTGTTTGCTTTAATTCTTTGCTTTAATCTTTCCGCCCCATTTTTTAAAGCCGCCTTTTAGGTTGTAAATCTCAGTGCAGCCGTTTTTGCGCAGGGTTTGT
This sequence comes from Bacillus sp. SW14, assembly GCF_047608225.1. Classification (NCBI taxonomy): domain Bacteria; kingdom Bacillati; phylum Bacillota; class Bacilli; order Caryophanales; family Bacillaceae; genus Bacillus; species Bacillus sp. SW14. Next base: position 1,699,224 of record NZ_JBLKRW010000001.1, read on the forward strand.
GCCGCGCGTCCGCTGCGGACGCTGTTTTGGCAGTACAGATAAACGGGCTTGTCCGGACGGATTTCATTTTTTCTCTGTTTCAGCTGGGAAAGCGGGATGTTGCGGGCGCCTAAAATATGCCCGCCCTCAAACTCATTTGGTTCACGGACATCAATGAGCTGCGCTTTTCGGTAACCCGCGCGGAATTCTTCTTCCGTAAGTGTTTTCATAATTCGCTGCTGATAGACATATGAAGCAATCATATACACGATAAACGCAGCAAAAATAATCAAAACGATCATATTAGACAATGTGATCCTACTCCTTTAGCATATAAAATCAAAACCCTGTTTCGTAAAACAAGGCCATAGAGCCGTTTTCGACAAATACTATTATAGTAAAGCATGGCGCGATTGTCATCCATAATGAAACGAAAATATTTTTCATTTTCCCGGCAGTTTGATAAACTAATTCTATTAAAACGGTAAGGAAGGTCTCAAAATGGAAAAAGAAACTTGGCGGTTTATAGACTCAGGCAATGCAAATCCTGCATTCAATATGGCGCTTGATGAAGCGCTTTTATATTGGCACAGCGAAGAAAAAATTCCCCCGGTTATCCGTTTTTACGGCTGGAATCCGGCGACTCTTTCTGTAGGGTATTTTCAAAATATTAAAAAGGAAATCAATTTTGAAGCCGTACATAAGTATAATCTCGGATTCGTCAGACGCCCGACCGGCGGGAGAGGTGTGCTGCACGATCAGGAATTGACATACAGCGTGATTGTTTCAGAAGAACATCCCGAAATGCCGGCAACGGTCACTGAGGCATACCGGGTCATTTCAGAAGGCATACTCCAAGGCTTTAGAAATCTTGGTCTGGACGCTTATTTTGCCATTCCGAGAACTGACAAAGAAAAAGAAAGCTTAAAAAACCCGCGGTCATCCGTTTGTTTTGACGCGCCCTCATGGTATGAGCTAGTGGTTGAGGGACGCAAGGTGGCGGGAAGCGCGCAAACGAGGCAAAAAGGCGTGATTCTTCAGCACGGATCCATTCTGCTCGACTTAGATGAGGACAAGCTGTTTGATTTGTTCTTGTATCCGAGTGAAAGAGTCAGAGAGCGGATGCAGCGCAATTTCAAAAATAAAGCGGTTGCCATTAATGAACTCACTGAAAAACAGGTAACGATGGATGAGGCCCGTAAAGCCTTTAAAGAAGGATTTGAAACAGGCCTTAACATTCATTTGGAGCCATACGAACTATCTCAGGAAGAGCTTGATTTTGTACATCACTTGGCAGAAACAAAATACGCTTCAGATGAATGGAATTACAAGCGGTAAACAGGGCTTTTGGCCCGCGGAGCATCCTTGTTTTTTCAAGTTCATTAGTGTAAACTTGTAATGGTTTATAAAGTTAAGGTGCTTTTTGGGAGGGTTTCGATGACGACACCAAGTATGGAAGATTATATTGAACAGATTTATATGCTGATTGAAGAAAAAGGATATGCACGGGTTTCCGATATTGCGGAAGCATTGGCAGTCCATCCCTCCTCTGTAACGAAAATGGTTCAAAAACTAGATAAAGACGAATATTTAATTTATGAAAAATATCGCGGTCTCGTGTTAACGTCTAAAGGGAAAAAAATAGGCAAACGGCTGGTATACAGACATGAATTGCTTGAGCAGTTTTTAAGAATCATTGGTGTTGATGAAGAGAAAATATATAACGATGTCGAAGGAATCGAACATCATTTAAGCTGGAACAGCATTGATCGCATCGGGGATCTTGTTCAATATTTTGAAGAAGATGATGCGCGTAAAAAAGATCTGAAATCAATCCAAAAGAAAACAGAACATCATAATCAGTAAAAAGGCGGTCTCGAAGGAGGCCGTCTTTTTTTAATTCGCTGCGCCGCGCGTCATTCGTTGGTCTATTTCTTCGCATGTTTTCTTAAAATGGTAATAAACGATTGGATGGAGGGGGAGGGGAATGAGATGTATATTGACGGTGTATTTTCCGGCGGCGGAGTAAAAGGCATTGCTCTGGCAGGCGCTTATGAAGCGCTTGAGGAAAAAGGCTTCCGCTTTAAACGGCTTGCGGGTACAAGCGCGGGCGCAATTATAGCCGCCTTCATTGCCTCAGGTTACACCAGTAAAGAAATCCATGCTTTAATTGAAGAAGTGGACGGAGAGAAATTGCTGGACCAGCGGTACTCATTTCTCCCCTTGAAAATGCTTCAGTGGGTGTCCATTTACTGGCGTCTTGGCTTATATAAAGGCGATACGATAGAAAAATGGATTGCTGATCTGTTAAGAGCGAAAGGCATAAGGGTTTTCGGTGATTTGCAGAAGGGGTCTCTGCGCCTTATCGCTTCTGATCTGACAAACGGCACCATGATTGTTTTGCCGGACGATTTGGTCCGTTACGGGTTAAATCCCGATATGTTTCCGGTTGCCAGGGCGGTAAGAATGAGCTGCAGCATTCCGTATTTCTTTGAACCGATAAAATTAAAAACGGACACAGACACCGCCACGGTTGTTGACGGAGGGGTGCTAAGCAATTTTCCCATCTGGCTGTTTTCAAAGGAAAGAAAACGCCCTGTTATCGGTGTGACGCTTGCACCGCGGGAAAGGGAGCGTCCGCGAAAAAATATCCGCAACGCATTCGAACTGTTCGGCGCCCTGTTTGAAACGATGAAGGATGCACATGACGCAAGGCACATTGCGTCACGCTATGAACAAAACATCATTTTTCTCCCGGTTGATGACGTCATGGCGACCGAATTTCATTTAACACAACAAAAAAAACTAGCCCTGATTGAGCTAGGTAAAAGACGGACAGAGCAGTTTTTAAAACAGTGGACCTATTAAAAAAGCGCTCTGTTTTTCTTTTTATTTTTTTTCCCTTCTATAACAGTCAGCTGAGTCTGGCTTTTTTTCTTGAGAATCATCGGCTTAGGCTTGCTGGCGCTCGGAACGCTGCGCAGGTGGCTGACACGTCCCTTATGTCCGGCGCGGTGCTTTGCTTTTTGTTCTTTCATCCGGCGCCGGGATTGTTTCGCCGCTTTTTTGAAGGCCGCTCCTTCGCTGCCCGCATTTCGATTCATTACATATTTCACAATAAAATAAATAATGATACCTGCCACGATGACGGTTACCGCCATTTTTGCCATTTCTCCGGGATTGGTTACCAGTACATAGAGGAAACCGAACGCTCCCAGCGCAATTAATACAGCAATAATAGGTTGTACACGATGATTCATAACTGTCCACCTCCGAAAGTAATAGCAGGGCAACGGATATTAGATGACGTTGTGAGAAGGCTTCTGATTTTGTGCAGACATTTCTTCGAGTCTGAGAAGCTCGTTAAAGCTTTCGATTGCAACTTCAACCTGGTCATCCTTAGGCTCTTTTGTTGTTAACAGCTGAAGCCAGAGCCCCGGATACCCAAGGAATTTCAGTCCGGGTATATCACGCACTTTGTTTGTCAGCTGCAGAACTTCAAAGGATATGCCGAGTACGACCGGTATCAGCGCGACACGATCTATAACACGCAGCCAAAGCGGATCTGTCGGAACGAGCAAATAGACAAACATGCCGACAATAATCGTAAATAAAATAAAGCTTGATCCGCAGCGGTAATGAAGCCGAGATTGGTTTTGAACATTCTCTACTGTAATTGGCAAATTCTGTTCATAACAGTTTATGACTTTATGTTCGGCTCCATGATATTGAAACACTCTTTTAATGAGCGGTGTCATGGATAAAAAATAAATGTAACCGAGCAGCAAAACCAACTTAAATAGGCTTTCAACCGCGATTTGCGCTGTGTCCGATGAAAAAACCGGCCTTGTCAGTTCAGCTAAGAAAACAGGAACCAATGTAAATACAAATTTACTGAACAAAAATGATAAGACGCCGATAACCGCGAGGCTGAGATACATAGACAGCCCGGAGGATTTTTTTTCTTCCTGCTCAAGTGTCTCGTCTTCAGATGGATCAAGCCCGTAACGTTCGCTAGAAAAATTCAAATGCTTGGTGCCGTTTGCGCTCGCTTCAATAATGGCCGCGATCCCTCGTAAAAACGGAATCTTTTTCACGATGTTCAGTTTCGGGTTGCGTTTGCGGGGAAGCTTAAAGAAGTCAATGCTTCCGTCCGTTCTTCTGATTGCTGTAACGTAATGATGCTTTCCTCCAAACATAACGCCTTCCACAACTGCCTGACCGCCGTAAGCGGGCGGAATTTTATGTTTTGACATATTATCAACCTGCCTATTTCTTTAGGATTGCTAACCATTTCCTTTCACTCTATTGTACAGGAAACAGCGCTAAACCTCTAGATTGACAGGCTGAAAAATTGTCTAGCCTTGCTTTATCTACATGCATTATACCCGTTAATTTCAAATTTTACTCGCAGCTGTCAAAAAGTGTGAGCTTTTTTATTGACATTTCATTTTTTGGGCACACTTTAACTGGAGGTGCCATGATGACAAGCGAAAAAAAGACAGAACAACATGAACAATCGAATGAGAAGCAGGGACCGCCTGTTCCGATGGCCAGCAGGGTGGCGGCAACAGGTTTTTTCGGAGGCGTATTATGGAGTTTCATCGCTTATATTGCGTATTTGTTTCATTTTTCCGAAGTCAGTCCCAATATGATTTTGCAGCCGTTTGTACTCGGAGAGTGGAAAAAACATGGACTGGGGACAGTAATCAGCATTATTTTAATCGGAATTCTTTCAATCGGCGCAGCATTCCTATATTTTCTTCTATTGAAACGGTTAAAAACAATGTGGCCGGGTATTTTATATGGCTTTCTGCTTTGGATGCTCGTGTTTTTTGTTTTTAATCCCATTTTTCCTGATGTGCGCGCGGTGACCGAACTGAAAGCTGATACAGTTATTACGACCATTTGCATTTATTTGCTTTACGGGCTGTTTGTCGGTTATTCCATCTCATTTGAATACAATGAGCTGAATTCGGAGAAGCTGGCACGTGCGCTGGGAACAGTGCATAGAGAATAGTGTATTATCCTTTTCCAGTATGATAAAATGTTCACGAGAAGTGGACATTTTTTTACATGAGATACCCTCACGAAAAGGAGAGATTCATGTGCCTCATTTTTTGATTTTGAACGGGCCGAATGTCAATCGGCTGGGGAAGCGTGAGCCGAAGGTATTCGGCCGCCAGACACTGACCGACATAGAAACAGATCTTTTTCAATTTGCTGAAGCCTTACATATCCAGATCACTTTCTTCCAGTCTAATCACGAAGGTGATTTGATTGATGCCATCCATGAGGCAGCGGAGCAATACGACGGCATAGTTCTGAACCCCGGAGCGCTGAGCCATTACAGCTATGCAATCAGGGATGCTGTTTCGAGCATCGGCCTTCCTGTGGTTGAGGTGCATTTATCAAACTTATATGCCAGGGAGGAATTCAGACATCAGTCGGTCATTGCTCCGGTTGCGAAAGGGCAGATTGTCGGTCTTGGAGCTGAAGGCTATAAGCTTGCGATTCGCTACTTATTAAGCCAGCAAGGGGGAGAATCAAGATGAAGCTAGAGAAATTAAGAGACCAGTTTGGACAGCTGGGGATTGACGGAATGCTGATCACAAGCAGCACGAATGTACGCTATATGACAGGATTTACAGGTTCAGCGGGTCTGGCTGTTATATCAGGTGATAGGGCGGCGTTTATTACGGATTTTCGTTATACAGAGCAGGCGAAGGTTCAGGTAAAGGGCTTTGAAATCATTGAGCATGGCGGAAGCCTGATTCAGACCACCGCCGACACGATTGAAGCGTTCGGCATCAAACGCCTCGGCTTTGAGCAAAACAGCATGACATACGGCACATATGCGTCGTACAGCGCAGTTATCAGTGAGGCTGAATTAGTGCCTGTGGCTGAATCCGTGGAAAAGTTGCGCTTGATTAAGTCTAATGAAGAGATTAAGATATTAGAGGAAGCTGCGAAGATTGCAGATGATGCCTTCAGACATATCTTGACGTTTATGAAACCCGGCATTTCTGAAATCGCTGTTGCCAATGAGCTGGAGTTTTATATGAGAAGCCAGGGAGCTGACAGCTCTTCTTTTGATATGATTGTTGCCTCGGGCCTTCGGTCAAGCCTTCCGCATGGTGTGGCCAGTGACAAACTGATTGAAAGCGGAGACCTAGTTACGCTTGATTTTGGCGCTTATTATAAAGGATATTGTTCTGATATTACCCGTACGGTCGCTGTAGGTGAGCCAAGTGACCAATTGAAGGAGATTTATCAGGTCGTATTTGATGCTCAGGCATTAGGCGTCGCACATATTAAGCCGGGAATGACAGGAAAAGAGGCTGACGCCCTCACAAGGGATCACATTGCGGCAAAAGGCTACGGTGAATATTTTGGCCATTCAACCGGACACGGGCTCGGCATGGAGGTTCATGAATCACCGGGATTGTCCGTCAGATCTTCAGCTATCCTTGAACCGGGCATGGTGGTGACAGTGGAGCCGGGCATTTACATACCAGAAACAGGCGGTGTCCGCATAGAAGATGACATCGTGATTACAGAAAACGGCAACCGGACAATCACCCATTCCCCAAAAGAACTTATTATTTTGTGATTGGAATATAGGAGGACATTAAACATGATTTCAGTTAACGATTTCCGTACAGGATTAACAATCGAAGTAGACGGCGGCATTTGGCGCGTCGTTGACTTCCAGCATGTAAAACCTGGTAAAGGCGCGGCGTTTGTCCGTTCTAAACTCCGCAATCTTCGAACTGGCGCGATTCAGGAAAAAACATTCCGCGCTGGTGAAAAAGTAGCGAAAGCGCAAATCGAAACAAAAACAATGCAATATCTATATGCAAACGGAGACCAGCACGTATTTATGGATACTTCTTCTTATGAGCAGCTTGAACTAAGCGAGACTCAAATCGAAGAGGAATTAAAATACCTGCTTGAAAACATGTCTGTGCATATCATGATGTACCAAGAAGAAACGCTCGGTATCGAACTTCCAAACACAGTTGAACTGAAAGTTGTTGAAACTGAACCCGGCATTAAAGGTGATACAGCATCTGGCGGTACAAAACCTGCGAAAACCGAAACCGGACTTATTGTAAACGTGCCGTTCTTTGTAAATGAAGGCGACAAACTTGTTGTCAATACATCTGACGGTTCATACGTTTCAAGAGCATAGAAAGAAAAGAGAAGTCTGTTCCCAAATGGGAGCAGGCTTTTTTTGTGCCTAAAAAGAGAATCTTCCTTTTATACGAAAATGACAAGACTACTTCCGCAAGCTAGAGCATATCATATAAAAAAATGGGAGGTTGGGAGAGTGCTATGAAATTTTTGCTTGGAAATATCAATTCTACTGTTTTAACAATGGCCGGATTGCGCGTTTTATCCTCTATGATTGAGCTGACGGCAGCGATTATCATGCTTGTGACAAATGATGTCCGGAAGGCGGTTGTGGTTAACAGCATTCTCGCTATTGTCGGTCCGCTGATTTTTATCATCACCATGACTGTCGGAATCTATCAAATTGCCGGGCAGCTGTCGTATGCAAAGCTGATTCTGATTTTTACGGGTGTTGTTTTAATTTTGGCGGGTGTTCATAAATAAAGAGAGGCTTGTCATAAACTCTGCCTCACATCATACATTTTAAAGAAGCCAATCGGTAGAAAGGAGGAGGCTCTGTTTGAATGAAATCGCTGAGGTTCTCCCTGAATCCATGAAAAACGCCCTTTCTGAAATACCGGAACATCAATGGCTGGAAATCGAAGAAGTCAGAATTCGGGTCAACCGCCCTGTTGAATTAATTCGAAAAGGACAACCTGTTTTTTTATCCTATGCGGGTACGGCCGAGGATGCCCATCTGATTCTCAGCCGGCTCAGCAACTATAGTATGTATACGCTCGAAGAAGAGCTGAAGAAAGGGTATGTCACGATCAGAGGCGGCCACAGAGTCGGGCTGGCAGGCAGAGTCATTACGGAAAACGGAGGTGTGAAAGGCCTCCGTGACATCGCATCTTTTAATATACGAATTGCCCGGCAAAAACTGGGGATTGCGGAGCCGCTGCTTCCATACTTATATCAAGACAGCTGGTTGAATACGCTGATTATCGGTCCGCCGCAAACTGGAAAAACAACACTTCTCCGAGATCTTGCGAGACTCTCGAGCACCGGCAAAAAACGCATGTCGCCCGTAAAGACAGGAATCGTCGATGAACGGTCAGAAATTGCCGGATGCCTGCGCGGTATTCCCCAGCATCAATTCGGGCAGAGGATTGACGTGTTAGACGCCTGTCCAAAGGCTGAGGGCCTGATGATGATGATTCGGTCTATGAGCCCTGAGGTGATCATTGTCGATGAAATCGGGCGTATGGAAGATACAGACGCACTTCTTGAAGCGCTGCATGCAGGTGTTTCAGTCATCGTATCGGCGCATGGCTGGAGCATATCTGATCTGATGAAACGGCCTTCATTAAAGCGATTGTGGGAAGAAAGAGCCTTTGACCGCTATTTGGAATTATCGAGAGCGAAGGGGCCGGGCACAATAAGCCGCATTTATGACAAAGATGGAAATGTGCTGTCTGGGACGATGGGCGTGAAGACATGCTGAAGCTGCTGGGTGCTGTATTCATTGTGGTGGCGACAACATGGACAGGTTTTGAGATGGCGAAAGTTTATACGGAACGACCGCGGCAAATCCGCCAGCTGCGTGCGGCGCTCCAATCCCTCGAGGCTGAAATCATGTACGGCCATACACCGCTTCATATCGCTTCACAGCAGATTGCCAAGCAGCTGGCACAGCCTGTTTCGGCTCTTTTTACCACATTCAGTAATCAGCTGGACAAGGGCAGCGATTCCGCAAAAACCGCGTGGGAGCAAAGCTTAAAGAAGGTGTGGGACACCATGTCTTTGAAAAAAAGCGAATATGAAGTGCTGAAGCAATTTGGCGAGACGCTCGGGATTCATGACCGAATCTCGCAACAAAAGCACATCAAGCTGGCGCTTACACACTTGGAAGCCTCGGAAGCGGATGCTGAGCAGGCACAGGCGAAAAATGAAAAGATGATAAAAAGTTTAGGCTTTTTAGCGGGCTTGTTACTCATTCTTCTATTGATGTAAACGTGAGGGGAGCAAAAATAAAATGGGAGTAGACGTGAACGTGATATTTCAAATCGCCGGAGTGGGAATCGTGGTGGCTTTTTTACACACGATTTTGGATCAGATGGGCAAAAAAGAATATGCCCAGTGGGTGACGCTGTTAGGTTTTATCTATATTTTATTTATGGTCGCCACAATTGTAGACGACCTATTTAAAAAGATAAAAGCTGTGTTTTTATTCCAAGGATAGGGGGGGCTTGCAGATTGACATTGTTCAAATTGTAGGTTTAGGGCTGATCGCCACCTTCCTTTCTTTAATTGTTAAAGAACAAAAGCCGACTTTTGCGTTTTTAATCGTCGTGTTTGCAGGCTGTGCTATTTTTCTTTATTTGGTAGACCAAATCTACGACATTATTCGAATGATAGAAAAAATTGCAATTAACGCAAACGTCAACATGGTCTATGTTGAAACCATTTTAAAGATTATCGGAATCGCCTATATCGCTGAATTCGGGGCGCAGCTTACAAAAGATGCCGGTCAAGGGGCCATCGCCTCGAAAATAGAATTGGCGGGGAAAATTTTAATTCTTGTTATGGCTGTGCCTATTATAACAGTCATTATTGAAACGATTCTCGGACTTATACCTTCTATGTCATAACCGAAGGGAGGCGGTAGATTGAAGCGTTTCCACTGGGCTTTAGTTCTGGCCGTGCTGATCATAGCGGGCCGTGCAGAATTGGTACAAGCAGCCGGTGATGCCGAACAAGCGGATGAACATGCTGAAACAGCTGAGCAATTAGCGGAAAGGACAGCGGCCTCGCTTGAAACAGACAAGATCGGTGAATTTTGGAATGACATTATGACAGAATATGGCGGACTGCTGCCGGAAAGCCAAAAAGGCAGCTTAATTGAGTTTATCAATGGCGATAAATCATTTTCACCGCAAGAATGGCTGAAAGCTCTCTTTTCTTATTTGTTTCATGAAGTGCTAGCCAACGGCAAGCTGCTGGGCACATTAATTTTACTCACCATTTTTTGCGTCATCCTGCAGCTTCTGCAAAATGCGTTTCAGAAAAGCACCGTCAGCAAGGTCGCCTATTCAATTGTGTATATGGTGTTGATTATTCTTGCGCTGAACAGTTTTCATGTGGCAATCAATTATGCGACGGAGGCCATTCAGACGATGACCAGCTTTATATTGGCGCTCATTCCGCTCCTCTTGGCGCTTTTGGCTTCCTCAGGCGGAGCTGTATCTGCAGCCTTCTTTCATCCTGTTATCCTCTTTCTGATGAATACGAGCGGTCTATTAATTCAGAATATCGTCATGCCGCTGATTTTCTTATCAGCGATTCTAAGCATTGTCAGCACTATGACTGAACAATACAAAGTAACGCAGCTGGCCAACCTGCTCAGGAATATCGCCATCGGAGCACTGGCCGTGTTTCTCACCATCTTTCTCGGTGTTATTTCTGTTCAGGGAGCCTCAGCTGCAGTGACAGACGGCATTACGCTCAGAACGGCTAAATTTATAACCGGAAACTTTATTCCCGTTCTTGGCCGAATGTTTACAGACGCGACAGATACAGTGATCAGCGCTTCCTTATTGCTGAAAAATACCGTAGGGATTCTCGGTGTTGCTATTTTAATCTGTATCGCGGCCTTTCCGGCAATCAAAGTGCTTTCCCTCGCTTTTATTTATAAGCTGGCAGCCGCGATTCTTCAGCCGCTTGGAGGCGGACCCGTCATTACTTGCCTCGATGTCATCAGCAAAAGCGTCATTTATATTTTTGCAGCTCTCGCCATTGTGTCCCTCATGTTTTTTTTAAGCCTTACCGTCATCATCACAGCCGGAAACCTCACGATGATGATGAAATAAAGGAGGCTTGCGGATGAGTTTTCTAACTGAATGGCTTACCACCATCGTATTGTTTATCCTATTTGCAATTGTGATTGATATGCTGCTGCCGAGCTCCAGCATGCAAAAGTACGCAAAAATGGTGGTCAGCCTGCTCTTGATTGTCGTCATGCTTACACCGATTTTCAAGCTTTTCAACACAGATCCTGAAGTCATCTTTGAATACCTCACAAAAAACAGGCAGTCAGAGTCTGCCGACATAAAAAATCAAATCAATTCAAAAAAAATAGAAATACAAGCTTCCCAGCGTGCATATATTTTAGAAGAAATGGCTGTCCAACTAAAAAAGAAAGCGGAGGAGAGATTCAGTCATGATGAATACAAAGTAGACCACATCAAACTCACGGCAGGAGAAAAGGTAGATTCAGAAGAGGATATTAAAACAATCAGCGTGTATATGGCCCCGTCTTCTGAAAACACGGTCCAAACGGTCGCGCCGGTTCGCATTGACACAGATCATGCGTATACAACAAAAGATGCAGCCGAACAAAAAGAAGCAAAACAGATCCAGTCACAGCTTGCGGACATTTGGGAGATCGAAAGTGAGAAAATTACGGTTCAAATGGAAGGCGGGGAGAGTGTCGGCAATGAATAAAAACGGATTATGGAATGTATTGAAAAAGCAGTTTCTTCCGGGGCAAACGAAGCACGGCGAAAAGCCGAAGCTGACCAAATATCATTACTTTCTGTTCGTTTTTGTTCTCGGAGTTTCCTTCATGCTCGTCAGCCATCTGTTTTCATCGCCGGAGAAAACGGAAAACGCCAAACCGATAACGGCGGTATCATCACAGGATACCGCAGCCGGCAAAGGGAAAACAGCCGAAGTGTTTAAAGCCTCAAAATCTGATGAACCTAAAAACTCGATCGATGATTATGAAAAAGAATACGAAAATCAGCTGAAAGAAATTCTTGAAACGATCATAGGTGTAGACGATGTCTCGGTTGTCGTGAATGTTGATGCAACGTCGCTGAAAGTATATGAAAAAAACAAATCAAACAAAAATACAACCACTGAAGAAACAGACAAAGAGGGCGGGACAAGAAGCGTCACAGACCAGACATCGGAAGAAGAAATTGTGATGATCAAAAACGGCGATAAAGAAACACCCGTCGTCGTCCAAACGAAAAAACCTGATATACGCGGTGTACTCGTTGTTGCTCAAGGAGTGGACAACGTTCAAATAAAACAAACGATTATTGAAGCGGTGACACGGGTCCTGGATGTTCCAAGCCACCGGGTTGCGGTTGCCCCTAAAAAAATAAAGGAGGATTCATAAATGCTCAAAAAACAAACCGTTTGGCTATTAACAATGCTTAGTCTTGTCGTGGTGTTAAGCGTCTACTATATCATGTCTCCGGAAAGCAAAAATGCCGTGCAAATGAAAAGTGAAAAAAATGCGTCTGACTCAGGAGAGGTCGCAACTGAAAAAGCGCCTGCCAAGCAAGACACGAAGGAAAAAAGCGGTCCGGAAACTGAAACAGAAACGGAAAAAGAAGATGGAACAAAGGGCACGAAAGATTCATCAGCAGACAAGGAAACATCCGCTGAAGCAAGTGAAAAAGGAACTGTGGTAACAGAAACAGCCGATGATGATTTGTTTACAACATACCGTCTAGATTTAGAAGATACCAGAAGCAAAGAAAGAGAAGAGCTGAATGCCATAGTGTCAAGCGATGATGCGACAGCAAAGGAAAAGAGCGAAGCATATGATAAAATGACGGCTCTCAGTGAAGTGGAAGGAACAGAAAAACAGCTGGAAACCCTTATTAAAACACAAGGCTACAAAGACGCGCTCGTCAATGCTGAAGGAGATAAAATCAACATTACAGTCAAATCAGACAAACATTCTAAATCTAAGGCGACAGCCATCATAGACCTTGTGGCAAAAGAAATCAAAACAATGAAAGACGTCGCTGTCACATTTGAGCCATCCAAGTAAATAAGATGAAAAATACGCCCGCTTAAGCAGCGGGCTTTTTGTGTGCCAATCATATTAGAGTTGAATTCAAAAGTCCGCTCCTGTAAGATAAACATAGTATGTACTTTTAGTAGTAACCTATAAAAAAAGACATTTTATACATAGGAGTGCGATTGAATGTTAAATATTAAAGAAATCCACGAGCTGATTAAAGCAATTGACGAGTCTGCAATTGATGAATTCGTATATGAAAATGAAGGTGTTTCCTTAAAACTGAAAAAACATGAAGCAGGCACTGTTCAAGTGATGCAGCAGGCACCGTCAGCACCAGTGCAGGCACAGGCTCCGCAGGCAGTTCAGCCGCAAGCGCAGCAAGCAGCGCCGGCACCTGCCCAAGAAGCACCGAAGCAAGATGAGAATCTGCATAAAATCACTTCACCAATGGTAGGAACGTTTTATGCGTCTTCATCACCTGAAGCTGGCCCATATGTAACAGCCGGTTCAAAAGTAAATGAAAACACAGTTGTCTGCATTGTAGAAGCGATGAAGCTTTTCAACGAAATTGAAGCGGAAGTAAAAGGTGAAATCGTTGAAGTGTTAGTAGAAAACGGCCAGCTGGTCGAATACGGACAACCTCTATTTCTTGTGAAAGCAGAGTAAGGAGACTTAACATGATTAAAAAGCTATTGATCGCCAACAGAGGAGAAATTGCTGTCAGAATCATCAGAGCCTGCAAAGAGCTCGGAGTTGAGACTGTCGCTGTTTATTCAGAAGCTGATAAAGATGCCCTTCATGTTCAAATGGCTGATGAAGCTTTTTGTATCGGGCCGAAAGCATCAAAAGACAGCTATTTAAATGTTACAAATATTGTGAGTGTTGCGAAGCTGACAGGAACGGATGCTATTCATCCGGGATATGGATTTTTAGCTGAAAATGCAGATTTCGCGGAATTATGTGAAGAAGTTAACGTCACATTTGTCGGCCCGAGCGCTGACGCCATTTCAAAAATGGGAACAAAAGACGTTGCGAGGGAAACGATGAAACAGGCCGGCGTGCCGATCGTGCCGGGTTCGCAAGGAATTATAGAAAATATGGAAGAAGCGGTTTCACTTGCTAATGAAATTGGGTATCCTGTAATTATAAAAGCCACCGCAGGCGGAGGCGGAAAAGGAATCAGGGTTGCCCGCACCGAAGAGGAACTGATCAAAGGCATTAAGATTACACAGCAGGAAGCTGCAACAGCATTCGGAAATCCAGGTGTTTACATCGAAAAATACATAGAAGATTTTCGTCACGTTGAGATCCAAGTGCTTGCCGATAACTACGGAAATACCATCCATTTAGGTGAACGCGACTGCTCGATTCAAAGACGCCTGCAAAAGCTTTTGGAAGAAACACCATCTCCGGCGCTTGATTCAGAAATCAGGGAGCAGATGGGAGATGCAGCGGTTAAGGCTGCAAAAGCAGTTGGCTATTCAGGCGCGGGAACAGTTGAATTTATTTATGACTACAAAGAACAGCGCTACTACTTTATGGAAATGAACACGAGAATCCAGGTGGAGCACCCAGTCACAGAAATGGTGACGGGAACAGACTTGATTAAGGAACAAATCAAAGTGGCATCAGGAATGGAACTGAGCCTTAACCAAGAAGATGTCGAATTCCAAGGCTGGGCGATCGAATGCCGAATCAACGCAGAAAATCCAAGTAAAAATTTCATGCCGTCTCCTGGTGAAATTAAAATGTACCTGCCTCCGGGCGGTCTTGGTGTCCGTGTAGATTCAGCTGCTTACCCGGGCTATTCCATCCCTCCGTACTATGACAGCATGATTGCAAAAGTGATCACATACGGAAAAACGAGAGATGAAGCGATTGCCCGCATGAAGCGCGCATTGAGCGAATTCGTCATTGAAGGCATTGAGACAACAATCCCATTCCACTTAAAACTGCTTGAACATGAAACATTTGTTGGCGGAGAGTTTAATACGAAATTTTTAGAAACATATGATGTAATGGGCTCATAATTTTTACGGAGGTGAATTGAATGAAAGACAACAGCTTGCTTAAAATGAATCAAGAAGATACGCATTTAGGTAAGGTTGAGATTGCACCGGAAGTCATCGAGGTCATTGCCGGCATAGCAGCTTCAGAAGTTGATGGTGTTGCCGAAATGCGCGGAAACTTTGCGACAGGTGTCGTCGAACGCTTCGGTAAAGTAAATCATGGCAAAGGTGTCAAAGTCGACCTGGCGGATGACGGCATTACGATCGATGTATACTGCGTCGTTACATTCGGCGTTTCAATTCCGAAAGTTGCAGCGTCCGTTCAGGAAAACATTCGTCAAACCTTATTAAATATGACGTCTCTTTCGATTAACGAGATCAATATTCATATCGTCGGCATTCAATTTGACACAAAAGCCCAGGAAGTCCAAATCGACGAAGAAATGTAAAATGGCTTAACAAGAAACCAAGGGGAGGGCGGCCCTTTGGTTTTTTTACACGTTACCCTTTATTTCAAAGCATGAAGAAAGCCGGCTCAAGGCAGCCGAGTTTCTTCATGATCGTGAAATCCGAATGATCATATCAAGGTGTGTGAAAATATTCGGTAATAGGGTGAAAAAACCTTGATTTCAATATGCGGATACGAAAAAAATATGTTATGATCTCTTTATGGCTTAACGACAAGCGGATAAAGAGGATCAAAGGAGAAAGAAAATGAAAAGAAGAACAGCAAGAGAAAAAGCTTTGCAGGCACTATTTCAAATTGATATCAGCGATATTGCAGTGAATGAAGCCATAGAACACGCATTGGATGAAGAAAAAACAGATCCTTTCTTTGAACAGCTTGTACACGGGGTATTGGAACACCAAGTCCAGCTTGATGAAATGATCTCCAATCATCTGGTGAATTGGAAGCTCGATCGGATTGCCAATGTTGACCGCGCGATTTTGCGTCTGGGAGCATATGAAATGGCGTATGCCGAAGACATTCCGGTGAATGTCTCTATGAACGAAGCGATTGAGCTGGCAAAACGGTTTGGTGATGACAAAGCGACAAAGTTTGTAAACGGGGTTCTTTCTAACATTAAATCTGATATTGAACAATCATAGGAGGAAAGAAAATGACTGCAACAATCATCGACGGAAAAGAAACGGCTAGAGAAAAACGCGAACAATTGGCAAAAGAGGTAGAAGAGCTTAAAAAGCAAGGCGTCACTCCCGGGCTCGCAGTTATTTTGATTGGAGATGATCCTGCTTCTCACTCTTACGTGCGAGGAAAGAAAAAAGCGGCTGAAACTATGGGAATGAATTTCAAGCTCGATCAATTCGACAGCAGTCTAACAGAAACGGAACTGCTTTCCATTATCGATCAATACAATCAAGACCCTGAGTTTCACGGCATCCTCGTTCAGCTCCCGCTTCCAGACCATATCTCTGAAAAAGCGGTGATCGAACGTATCTCTCCTGATAAAGATGTAGACGGTTTTCATCCGTTAAACGTAGGGAAAATGTTGCTTGGCGAAGATACGTTTCTTCCTTGCACGCCTCACGGAATTGTTGAGCTTTTGAAGAAAACCAATATCGACCTTTCCGGTAAAGAGGTTGTTGTAGTCGGCCGAAGCAATATTGTCGGCAAACCTGTCGGCCAGCTTTTATTAAATGAGAACGCGACGGTTACTTACTGTCATTCAAGAACAGAAAATATAACCGAACATACGAAAAAAGCGGACATCCTGGTGGTGGCAGTCGGCAGAGCCAATTTCATCAATGCAGACCAGATCAAAGAGGGCGCTGTTGTGATTGACGTCGGCGTTAACCGACTGGAAAACGGAAAGCTTTGCGGAGACGTTGAATTTGAAGGAGCAAAGGAAAAAGCGTCCTTCATCACGCCAGTCCCTGGCGGAGTTGGTCCAATGACTATCACGATGCTTGCACATAATACTGTTAAATCTGCGAAACGTACGTTATCATAGATAATTGGAGATGTTCACAGGCGGGAGATTTTGCCCGCCGTGAATATGAGCACGATACCCGCTTCTTCAGGCTCCTACAGCCAGGGCGGGTTTTCTTTAGTTATGGTGCAGGAATGCTTATGAGAGGAGTTTGAGACATGGGTGAAACAGCGTATGTTACCGTCTCAGCGCTGACAAAGTATATAAAACGAAAATTCGATGTAGATCCTCACCTTGAAAATATTTGGATTAAAGGCGAATTATCGAATGTAAAAATACATACAAGAGGCCACATTTATTTCACATTGAAAGACGAAAACGCCAGAATGCAGTCGGTGATGTTCGCAAGACAGAGCGAGCGTCTGCCTTTTAAACCTGAAAACGGCATGAAGGTGCTGGTCAGAGGCGGAATTTCCGTATATGAACCGAGCGGAAACTACCAATTATATGCTAAAGAAATGCAGCCTGACGGGGTCGGAGCGCTTTATTTAGCGTACGAAGAGTTAAAAAAGAAGCTTGCCGGAGAAGGTTTATTTGACGACCGCTATAAAAAACAAATCCCCGCATTTCCAGCCACAATCGGGGTTGTGACATCTCCAACGGGTGCCGCTGTCAGAGACGTCATTACAACTCTAAAAAGAAGATATCCCCTTGTAAAAGTCATTGTTCTTCCAGCGCTCGTACAAGGCGAAAATGCGAGCAGATCCATCGTTACGCGCATTGAAGAGGCAAATGAAAAAGAGGTTTGCGACGTATTAATTGTTGGGAGAGGCGGCGGTTCGATAGAAGAACTGTGGGCATTTAATGAAGAAATTGTAGCACGCGCGATCTTTGCTTCTAACATTCCGGTTATATCGGCAGTCGGGCATGAAACGGACTTTACGATCAGTGATTTTGTCGCTGATATCAGAGCCGCGACGCCGACAGGAGCAGCTGAGATTGCCGTACCGCATACAACTGATTTAATCGAACGGACAAAAACAGCGGAAGTTAGAATGACAAGAGCAATGCAACAGCATCTCGGCCAGAAAAAAGAACGGATTCAAACGCTGCAATCCTCGTATGCCTTTCGTTTTCCAAAGCGGTTGTATGCCCAAAAAGAGCAGCAGTTTGACCTTGCCTATCAGCAGTTTCAATCACAGTTAACCGCTCTTTTAGATCGAAAAAGCAGACAGCTGGAGCGTGAAACGTACAGATTAGAAGCGCTGCACCCTCATGAACAGCTGAAGCAAGCGAGAACACGATATGAGGAACAGACAAATCAGCTGAGAAAAAATATGACTATCCAAATGAAACAGCTGCATTCCCAATTTCAGACGGTTCTTGGCAAGCTAAATGCGTTGAGTCCTCTTCAAGTGATGGAAAGAGGATACAGCTTGGCTTATAAAGAAGACGAACTCATTAAAAGTGTCAGTCAGATAGAAGAGAAGGACCAGCTTGAAGTCAAGCTGAAGGATGGCGTGCTGACCTGTGAAGTATTAGAAAAGAGAGGGGAAGAAAAATGACAGACGTGAAAAAAAATGAAAACATGACATTTGAAGAAGCGATGAAAGGGCTTGAGAGCATTGTGTCAAAGCTTGAAGAGGGCGATGTGCCTTTAGAGCAAGCGATTAACTATTTCCAAGAAGGCATGGCTCTTTCAAAAATGTGCCACGAAAAGCTGCAAAAAGTCGAAAAACAAATGGATTTCATTTTAAAAGAAGACGGCGAACTGGCACCTTTTAGTGTTCAGGAGGAAGACGAAGGTGACAAATAAATTAACGGCTTTTCTGGCGGAGCGGAAAAAAACGATTGAAAATCAGCTTTCTGTCTATACAGAAAAGCTCGATATGCCGGACTCATTAAAAAAGTCTATGCTGTATTCCCTTGAGGCTGGCGGAAAGCGGCTGCGTCCTCTCATTGTACTGGCCGTTTTAAAGGCATATGGGAAAAGTGAAAAGGACGGCATTCCGGTAGGTTGTGCTGTCGAAATGATTCACACGTATTCGTTAATTCACGATGACCTTCCTTGTATGGATGATGACGATTTACGCCGCGGGAAGCCGACAAACCATAAAGTGTTCGGTGAAGCGACAGCAGTATTAGCGGGTGACGGGCTGCTCACGGAAAGCTTTAAGCTGATCACCTCCCACTTGTCGGACGGGGTGTCAGCAGAAAAGCGCCTTCGGCTTGTGAATGAACTGATTTCAGCAGCAGGCACTGAAGGCATGGTCGGTGGACAAGTAGCTGATATGGAAGCGGAGAACCGCCAGGTCACGCTTGAAGAACTTGAATCCATTCATGAACGGAAAACCGCTAAGCTTCTCGGTTTTTGCGTAACCGCCGGTGCTATTTTGGCGGATGTGCCTGAAGAAGACATTGAAACACTGCGTACCTTCAGCAGCCATATTGGAATTGGTTTTCAAATCAGAGACGATATTTTAGATTTAGAAGGCAGTGAAGAGAAAATCGGCAAACGTGTCGGCTCGGATACAACAAACGACAAATCGACTTACCCGTCCCTTCTGTCACTGGAAGGGGCCAAACATAAATTGGATGTTCACATAAAAGAGGCGAAGCGTTTGATCGGCGGACTCTCTCTTCAAAAAGAGCTTTTATATGAGCTTTGTGATTTAATTGCGGCTAGAGATCACTAAACCGATCCTAATTTGAAGCGGCTGCACGAGATATGGTAAAATGTAAGCAGTTTATATGAAAAATGAAAGAGAAAAGCCCGTTTGTCTTTTTTTATGTCTGAGAACTGGCCATTGTCCAGCTCGGCATGCGGAAGACATGTATCATTGCAGAAATTCATGCTGAAAGTGAGTTGATCCGCTTTGGATCTTTTATCAATACAGGACCCGTCATTTTTAAAAAACAAGTCCATTGATGAATTAGAAAAATTAAGTGATGAAATCCGCCAATTTTTAATTACAACGTTATCCGCTTCCGGCGGCCATATCGGCCCAAACTTAGGTGTCGTAGAGCTTACTGTTGCGCTGCATAAGGAATTTAACAGCCCGAAAGACAAATTTCTGTGGGACGTAGGCCACCAGTCGTATGTCCACAAGCTGCTGACAGGACGCGGAAAAGAATTTGCGACGCTTCGCCAGTACAAAGGGCTTTGCGGATTCCCAAAGCGGAGTGAAAGCGAGCATGATGTTTGGGAAACAGGGCATAGCTCAACCTCTCTGTCAGGTGCGATGGGAATGGCAGCCGCGCGTGATATAAAAGGAACCGATGAATTTATTATTCCGATCATCGGTGACGGTGCGCTGACAGGCGGAATGGCGCTTGAAGCGCTGAACCACATCGGCGACGAGAAAAAAGACATGATTGTCATCCTAAATGATAATGAAATGAGTATTGCCCCGAATGTCGGAGCCATTCATTCTATGCTCGGACGGCTGCGCACTGCCGGTAAATACCAGTGGGTGAAAGATGAGCTCGAATACTTGTTTAAAAAGATCCCGGCAGTTGGGGGCAAACTTGCCGCCACGGCGGAACGCGTGAAAGACAGCCTGAAATACATGCTTGTCTCGGGCATGTTTTTTGAAGAGCTTGGTTTTACGTATTTAGGCCCGGTGGACGGACATTCTTACCATGAGTTGATTGAGAATCTTCAATACGCCAAAAAAACGAAAGGCCCTGTTCTCCTGCATGTCATCACGAAAAAAGGGAAGGGGTACAAACCGGCTGAGACCGATACGATCGGAACATGGCACGGTACCGGACCATATAAAATTAATACCGGTGACTTTGTAAAACCGAAAGCCGCAGCACCTTCATGGAGCGGTCTTGTCAGCGGGACTGTGCAGCGAATGGCGCGAGAGGACGGACGCATTGTAGCCATTACGCCGGCTATGCCTGTCGGCTCAAAGCTTGAAGGCTTCGCAAACGAATTCCCTGATCGCATGTTTGACGTAGGAATCGCCGAACAGCATGCGGCAACGATGGCTGCAGCTATGGCAATGCAGGGGATGAAGCCGTTTTTGGCGATTTATTCAACCTTCCTGCAAAGGGCATATGACCAAGTGGTTCATGACATCTGCCGCCAAAACGCCAATGTGTTTATTGGCATTGACCGTGCAGGGCTTGTGGGCGCTGACGGAGAGACACACCAAGGCGTGTTTGATATTGCATTTATGCGCCACATTCCAAACATGGTCTTAATGATGCCGAAAGATGAAAATGAAGGACAGCATATGGTTCATACAGCACTCAGCTATGACGAAGGCCCGATTGCGATGCGTTTTCCGCGCGGAAACGGACTCGGCGTAAAAATGGATGAACAGCTGAAAACGATTCCGATCGGCACGTGGGAAGTGTTGCGCCCGGGGAACGACGCAGTCATCTTAACATTTGGAACAACAATCGAAATGGCGCTTGAAGCAGCTGAAGAGCTGCAAAAAGAAGGCCTGTCCGTGCGCGTTGTCAATGCGCGTTTTATTAAGCCGATGGATGAAAAAATGATGAAGGATATCTTAAAAGAAGGCTTGCCGATTTTAACGATTGAAGAAGCGGTCTTAGAAGGCGGTTTCGGAAGCTCGATTTTAGAATTCGCTCATGATCAAGGTGAATTCCTTACACCGATTGACAGAATGGGTATCCCGGATCGGTTTATTGAACACGGAAGCGTAACGGCGCTCCTTGAAGAAATTGGACTAACAAAACAGCAGGCAGCAAACCGCATTAGATTACTGATGCCGCCGAAGACACACAAAGGAATTGGATCATGACGTCAAAGAAAGAACGATTAGATGTATTACTAGTAGAAAGAGGGTTGGCGGAAACGCGGGAAAAAGCCAAGAGAGCCATTATGGCGGGAATCGTCTATTCAAACGAAAACCGCTTGGACAAGGCTGGGGAAAAAATTGACCGCGATCTGCCGTTAACAGTCAAAGGAAACCCGCTGAAATATGTGAGCAGAGGCGGCTTAAAGCTTGAAAAAGCGCTGAAGGAGTTTCCCATCTCTGTTAAGGATAAAATCATGATTGATATTGGCTCCTCCACCGGCGGTTTTACGGACTGCGCTCTGCAAAACGGTGCTAAACAGTCATACGCGGTAGATGTAGGCTACAATCAGCTTGCGTGGAAGCTTAGACAGGATGAACGGGTCGTCGTGATGGAACGGACAAACTTCCGTTACGCAACACCGGCAGACTTTACAAAGGGCATGCCGGAGTTTGCTACGATTGACGTGTCCTTTATTTCACTGCGGCTTATCCTGCCTGTCCTCAAAACATTGCTTGTGCCTGGCAGTGACTGCATGGCTCTTGTTAAGCCGCAGTTTGAAGCGGGACGTGAATCCGTCGGCAAAAAAGGGATTGTCAGAGATCCTAAAGTACATGCTGATGTTCTCAAGCGAATGATCAGTTTTTCTGCTGCAGAAGGCTATATTTGCAAAGGCCTGTCATTTTCTCCAATCACGGGAGGAGACGGAAATATTGAATTTCTCCTTCATTTGCATTGGCCGGGAGAGGGACAGGAAGGACAGGAGCTGCCGGAAGTAGAGATCATCCGCGTTGTAGAAGAGGCACATGCGACGTTAAAAGAAAAAAAAGCAGATGTACCGGAATAATAGGGCGCTATTATTCCTTTTTTCTGCATTTATGTACATTTTGCAGAGAAACATATAACATAAAAGAACAGATAAGCTGGAAATAGAGGTGCTTACATGAACAAAGGCCAGAGGCATATTAAAATCAGAGAGATCATTACAAGCAATGAAATCGAAACGCAGGACGAATTGGTTGACATGCTGAAGCAGGATGGATACAAAGTGACGCAAGCCACGGTTTCACGCGATATTAAAGAGCTTCACCTAGTGAAAGTGCCTACGAATAACGGCTCTTACAAATACAGCCTTCCGGCAGACCAGCGTTTCAATCCGCTGTCCAAACTGAAGCGGGCACTGATGGACGCATTTGTGAAAATAGACTCAGCAAGCCATATGATTGTGCTGAAAACGATGCCCGGCAACGCCCAGGCAATCGGGGCGCTGATGGACAATTTGGACTGGGATGAAATAATGGGAACCATTTGCGGAGATGACACGATTTTAATGATTTGCCGGACTCCTGAAGATACAGACGGCGTAAAAAACAGGCTGCTTGAGCTGCTGTAATAGAAAATCTAATAAAGATAAAGAGGTGTAATGCTGTTTGTTAGCTGAACTATCCATTAAAAACTTTGCCATTATTGAGGAACTGACGGTTTCTTTTGAACGCGGGCTCACGGTTTTAACAGGAGAAACCGGAGCCGGCAAGTCCATCATCATAGATGCCATTTCTCTTTTAGTCGGAGGCCGCGGCTCATCCGAATTTGTCAGATATGGGGAGACAAAAGCCGAGCTTGAAGGGTTGTTTCTATTGGAGAGCGGCCATCCCGTTTTTGACGTATGCGCTGAGCAGGGAATTGACGTTTCAGACGAAATGATCATCATGAGAAGGGATATCAGCACGAGCGGAAAAAGCGTTTGCCGAGTTAATGGCAAGCTTGTCACGATTGCCTCGCTAAGAGAGATCGGCAGGCTTTTATTAGATATTCACGGGCAGCACGATAACCAGCTGTTAATGGAGGATGAAAATCATCTCCAGCTTTTGGACAAGTTTGCCGGAGCCGAAGCGGAAAGCGCGCTTCAAACGTATCAGGAAGGGTACCAGAGGTATATGAAGCTGCTTAAAAAGCTAAAGCAGCTTTCTGAAAGCGAACAGGAAATGGCCCACCGTCTTGATCTCATTCAATTTCAGCTCGAAGAAATCGAATCGGCTAAGCTCGAGCTTAATGAAGATGAGCAGCTTCAGGAAGAGCGCCAGCAAATTTCAAACTTTGAGAAGATATATGAATCGCTGCAAAATGCATATAACGCGCTTCGCAGCGAGCAGGGCGGACTGGACTGGGTCGGAATGGCATCAGCGCAGCTTGAAGATATATCCGATATTAACGAACCGCTGAAAAAACTGTCTGAAAATGTTTCGAACTCCTACTATCTTCTGGAGGACGCTACATTTCAGATGAGAAATATGCTCGATGAACTTGAATATGATCCGGAACGCCTGAACTATATTGAGACGCGCCTTAATGAAATCAAACAGCTGAAACGAAAATACGGTGCATCTGTTGAGGATATCTTGGAATACGCTTCTAAAATTGAAGAAGAGATTGACCAAATTGAAAACAGGGACAGCCATCTTCAAAGCGTGAAGAAGGAGCTTGACTCAGTCGGCAAAGATGTCGCAGTGGAAGCGGCAAATGTTTCAAAAATCCGCAAAGCATGGGCGAAAAAGCTGGCTGATGAGATTCATCGGGAATTAAAAAGCCTCTACATGGAAAAATCAACTTTTGATACGGAATTTAAGATCAGAACAGCGCCCCGAAATGAGGAGGCGCCGATTGTAAACGGCCAGCCTGTTCAGATGACTGAACAAGGGATTGATTTGGTGAAGTTTTTAATTTCAACCAATACAGGCGAACCGCTGAAATCCCTTTCGAAAGTCGCTTCCGGAGGAGAGCTGTCACGGGTGATGCTAGCTATTAAAAGCATTTTTTCCTCTCAACAGGATGTGACGTCGATTATATTCGATGAGGTTGATACCGGTGTAAGCGGCAGAGTCGCACAGGCAATCGCTGAGAAGATCCATAAAGTGTCAATAGGATCGCAAGTACTGTGTATTACACACTTGCCTCAGGTGGCTGCCATGGCAGATACGCATCTTTATATTGCGAAGGAGTTAAAAGACGGCAGAACGACAACACATGTCAAACCGCTGTCTAAGCAGGAAAAGGTAACGGAAATCGGGCGTATGATTGCAGGAGTCGAAGTAACAGACTTAACGAAACGCCATGCAAAAGAACTTTTAAGACAAGCGGACCAAGTCAAAACAACGGGGTGAGCTGCGCGAAAAGCGCAGCTTATTTTTTTCGCGCACATCCATTCGTTCATCAGTATATCCAATGTTTTTCTTTATATGACAGTTATAAATAAGGCGTCAGAAGGCAAAATTAAATGATGTAGCAGCAAGTCATAAAGAAGGTGTGGGATAGGAGCGAGGAGAGTGAAGTAGTAAATGCCCGATAACATCAGAAAAGCAGTAGGTTTAATTCTCCTTGTTTCGTTATTAAGTGTAGGTTTATGCAAACCGCTAAAAGAGTATTTACTGATTCCAACGCAAATGAGAGTATTTGAAACCCAAACACAAGCGATTGAAACGGGTTTATCGGTAAACGCTCATACACAAGAATCTTCAGAAGCGTTTACAGTAAAGAAAGACCCGCATGAAGTCAAGGTGACAGGCAAAAAATCAGGTGAATCAGAGTTAGTATACGATCTTGCGGGATTTCCAATCAAAAAAACAAAAGTGCAAGTTCTTCCTGATTTAAAAGTCATACCTGGCGGACAATCGATTGGTGTTAAACTTCATTCCGTCGGTGTTCTTGTCGTCGGATTTCATCAAATCAACACTAGTGAAGGTAAAAAATCCCCGGGAGAAACGGCCGGTATTGAAGCGGGCGACATCATTATTGAGATGAATGGACAGAAAATTGAAAAAATGAATGATGTGGCCCCATTTATTCAGAATGCCGGTAAAACCGGCGAATCTTTAGATTTGCTTATTAAACGTGATAAACAGAAAATCAAAACAAAGCTCATTCCGGAAAAGGATGAAGCAGAAGGCAAGTTCAGAATTGGGTTATATATCAGGGATTCTGCCGCTGGCATCGGCACTATGACCTTTTATGAACCGAAGTCAAAAAAATACGGAGCACTTGGCCACGTGATTTCCGACATGGACACAAAGAAACCGATTGTAGTGGAGAATGGAGAAATCGTTAAATCAACTGTAACATCAATTGAAAAAGGGACAGGCGGAAATCCGGGAGAAAAACTGGCGCGATTTTCCTCAGAACGCAAAACGATCGGGGATATTAACAGAAACAGCCCGTTTGGGATTTTCGGGACACTGCATCAGCCGATTCAAAACAAGATTTCAGATCAAGGACTGCCGGTTGCGTTTTCTACTGAAGTCAAAAAAGGTCCGGCTGAAATTTTAACGGTCATTAATGATGACAAGGTAGAAAAATTTGATATTGAAATCGTCAGCACAACCCCGCAAAAATTCCCGGCAACAAAAGGAATGGTCTTGAAAATAACCGATCCGAGGCTATTAAAAGAAACAGGCGGCATCGTTCAGGGAATGAGCGGAAGCCCGATCATCCAAAATGGCAAAGTGATCGGCGCTGTCACCCATGTGTTTGTAAATGACCCGACAAGCGGCTACGGCGTTCATATTGAATGGATGCTGTCAGAAGCGGGAATTGATATTTACGGAAAAGAAAAAGCAAGCTGACTGCCGGAATTTCCGGCAGTTTTTTTGCTTTGATCCCTCTTCACTTCTCAGAATACATACGGTAAAATGTACAAAAGAAGATTTTTCGACAAATTCACGTTTCCTTATTTGTCAAATTTCATATTTAGTCGAAAAACGGAGAAAAACATAGAAAAACAAAGATATGCCACTAATATTGGTTATTATGATTTTTTTAGAGGGTATATAGCGGTTTTGTCGAATGTAAACATGTAGCAAGGGTGAATCCTGTTAACTACATTTGGGGAGGAAGAAACGTGGAGAAAATTAAAGTTTGTGTTGCTGACGATAATCGAGAGCTGGTAAGCCTGTTGAGTGAATATATTGAAGGACAGGAAGACATGGAAGTCATCGGTGTTGCTTACAATGGACAGGAATGCCTGTCGTTGTTTAAAGAAAAAGATCCCGATGTGCTCGTATTAGATATTATTATGCCGCATTTGGACGGACTTGCGGTTTTAGAGCGGCTGAGGGAATCAGAACTGAAGAAACAGCCGAATGTCATTATGCTGACAGCCTTTGGACAGGAAGATGTCACGAAAAAGGCCGTCGATTTAGGCGCTTCCTACTTTATTCTCAAACCGTTTGATATGGAAAACCTTGTCGGACATATCCGCCAGGTCAGCGGGAATGCAAGCAGCGTGACGCATCGCGCACCATCATCGCAAAGCAGCATTATACGCAGCAGCCAGCCTGAACCAAAGAAGAAAAATCTCGACGCGAGCATTACAAGCATTATCCATGAAATCGGCGTCCCAGCGCATATTAAAGGGTATCTCTATCTGCGCGAAGCAATCTCAATGGTATACAATGACATCGAATTGCTCGGCAGCATTACAAAAGTTCTCTATCCGGACATCGCCAAAAAATTCAACACAACCGCTAGCCGTGTAGAAAGAGCAATCCGCCACGCGATTGAAGTCGCATGGAGCAGAGGAAACATTGATTCCATTTCCTCGCTGTTCGGTTATACAGTCAGCATGACAAAAGCTAAGCCTACCAACAGCGAATTCATTGCGATGGTTGCGGATAAGCTGAGATTAGAACATAAGGCTTCTTAAGCATGAGAATATCAAGCGACGATTAAATCAAACGTCTTTTATTTATTGGTTCGCGCTGATAAATAGGAGGCGTTTTGTTTTGGGGATATATAATGATAGGAAGGATCTATTTTCCGCAAGGAGTGATGCATGTGTTTGAAAAGTATGGATTGTTCATTGCGCTATTTATTCTTGCGCTTTGCGTCAATTCGAACATCATTACAGAATCACGCATACTAGGCACCTTGATCGACTTTATCTCATTTACAGTCATGGTTTCTTGTGTTTTCTCTGCTTGGAGAATCAAAGCCAAGCAATCAGAATCAAATTGAAACCCTTTCTCTGTAAAATCGTAAGTAAGGAAGCATACATGAACAAAGGAGACGTACGAATGAAAAAGAAAAAAGCAAGAAAGCGTGACGGGCTTCTCCTAGATTTGCTTCCAGAAGCAGCTGGCGAGCTTCTTCTCTTGCTGTTTAGATGTTTACGTAAACTATTTATTTAAAGTTGAAAAAGACTGCCGAAGCGTTTCGGCAGCCTCAACACATTAGTCTTTATAAGGCACCCAGCCAGGCGTGTTCACAATGGCTTGCCATAGCGGTTCAGGTAAGTGATATTTTTCTTTATCTGTTCCTTTGATTACGGTTTCGATTTGTTTTTCCCGGCCTTCTTTTACTTTCACAGTCCAGTCAAGGTCAACTAAAATTTCGCGTCCCATTGCGACTAGCGGAATGCCGCTTTCGATCACGGCCAGCGCGTCATCTGCGGAATGAATGGAACCGACGGCGATCAGCGGCACTTTGTTTCCGACACGTTCATTCAATAAGTCCATGCGTGTGCGATCCGGATCTGCACCGCGGCGCGCATTTGAGTTCACGTCCATCAGTGAGATATGAAGGTAATCCAATTCTTTATTCCCTAAAGCATCAACAAGCGTAAAGGTTTCAGTCATTGTTAATCCTGGTGTCTCAGGTTCTTCCGGAGACAAGCGGTAGCCCACTAAGAACGCGCCCTTCGCATGTTCTGCAATAGTTTTTTTTACTTCATCGACAATAGCAAGCGGGAAGGCTAACCGTTTTTCATCGCTTCCTCCCCAGCGGTCTGTGCGCTG
Source organism: Bacillus sp. SW14 (assembly GCF_047608225.1). Taxonomy (NCBI): domain Bacteria; kingdom Bacillati; phylum Bacillota; class Bacilli; order Caryophanales; family Bacillaceae; genus Bacillus; species Bacillus sp. SW14. The sequence continues at coordinate 1,727,599 of NZ_JBLKRW010000001.1, forward strand.
ATTGGTTTTCGGAGAATAAAACTGCTGGATCAAGTATCCGTTCGCGCCGTGAATTTCGACACCGTCAAAGCCGGCTTCAATGGCGCGTCTTGTCGCTTCTCCAAATGCCTTTACGATATTTTCCGTTTCTTCTTCTGTTAAAGCGCGGGCAATTTGCTTGCCGTTATCAAATACGTCACTTGGCGCTACGACATCTTGTTGCGGAACGAGCTCAGACGGGCATTCAATGCCGCCGTGGTGAATTTGCACAACGGCTTTAGCACCTTGCGCCTGAATGGCTTGCGCTAATTTTTTTAAACCTGAAATGTTCGAGTCATCGTGGATGGCCGGCTGCCCGGGAAATGCTTTTCCGTCCGGTGTGACGTTTGCGCAGGCTGTAATCACCATTCCCATCTCTTTTGAGCGGGGGATGATGTAGTCAAGCTCTGCTTCAGATATCGTACCGTCTTCATTAGAAGCGTAATGAGTCATTGGTGCTACTGTGATCCGGTTGTCGATTGTAACGCCGCTTTTAAACGTAAATGGTTCAAACAGCGGTTTATACTTAGGGTTCATTTGATCATCTTCCTTCGTTTGGATTCGCAAATATTCTAGCCTATATATAAAAATTAATGCAATTGATCTGCTTTACCAGCTGAATATCTTGAGTTACAGCGAGGTGTTTTCTCCGCTCCTTTTCGGGGTCCTTGAAGGCTTAAGTAAAGACCGCTGCAGCCAGAGGAGAACGAATTTTTCATAGCTTTAACTTCTGTAAAGAAATATTCTTTAAAAGGTTTTTGAAAAATGTGGAACCCTCATGATGGTTTTCGCGAAATATCAGCAAAAGGCCGCGGATGCGACTTTCAATGGCATTGATTCTTATTACGAACAGTAGATTGTAATACAGCCTTAATCCTAGAGTGGAAGCACTAAAAACAGTATAATGGAGAAAACAGGAAACTTTAGGGCTTGAGGTGAAACGATGACAAAGATTTTTGCCCATCGGGGGGCATCTGGCCAATTTCCCGAAAATACAATGCTAGCCTTTGAAAAAGGAATTGAAGCCGGAGCGGATGGGATAGAGCTTGATGTGCAGCTGTCAAAAGACGGACGTATTGTTGTGATCCATGATGAAAGGCTTGACCGGACGACATCGCTCAAAGGATTCGTGAAGGATACAGCGTATGATGTGATAAAGACTGCGAATGTGGCTGCTGGTCACGGTCGAACATACAGTGATGTCCAAGTGCCGCTGCTAGAAGACGTTCTCTCGTGGGCGGAAAAAAAGGATTTCCTTATTAACATTGAATTAAAAAACAGTGTGATCCGATATGAAGGCATGGAAGAAAAGTTGCTGGAGTCAGTGAAGCGATTCAAAATAGAGGAAAGAGTGATCCTGTCCACATTTAACCATGAAAGCTTGGCGCTATGCGGACGGCTCGCTCCCCATATTGAACGGGCGGTGTTGACTTCAGATGTGCTTTATCAGGCTGACCGGTATATCACATCGATTCCGGCTTCCGGCTATCACCCTAAGCTGAACAGCCCGGGGACCGCGGATGAAGTACTGAAAAAAATGAGGAACAGTTCGATCAAGGTAAGGCCGTATACAGTCAATCGGCCGGAAGATATGAAGTGTCTCTTTGAAGCGGGGGCGGACGGCATTTTCACCGATTTTCCTGCAAAGGCTTTGGCATTGTTGAAAAATAAATAGTTGTTTTAGAAGGAGGCTGTTGGCGCAGCCTTCTTTTTTCATTCATTCAAGCCCGTTACAAAGCATACATTCATAGAAGACAACTAGAAATTGTAAGCGCTGTCTATCTTCTGAATGAGGTGAAACCATGAGGAATACAGTCATTGTAAGTGCCGCAAGAACACCATTTGGCAAGTTCGGTGGAGCGTTGAAAGAGGTGAAAGCTGCGGAGCTTGGAGGCATTGCGATGAAGGAGGCGTTGCATCGCGCTGGCGTCTCTGGAGACGAGGTTGAAGGAACTGTCATGGGCATGGTTGTCCAAGCCGGCTCAGGGCAGATACCTTCCCGGCAAGCTGCCCGTCTGGCTGGAATGCCTTGGCATGTGCCGTCAGAAACGCTGAATAAAGTCTGCGCATCCGGACTGCGCGCTGTCACCTTATGTGATCAAATGATTCGGGCGCAAGATGCGGACATTCTTGTTGCCGGGGGAATGGAAAGCATGAGCAATATTCCGTATGCCGTCCCCGCCGGGCGCTGGGGAGCACGGATGGGAGACGGCGAGCTTAGGGACTTAATGGTTTATGACGGGTTAATGTGCGCGTTTGACGAGGTGCATATGGCTGTTCACGGAAATACAGCGGCCGAGGAATATGGAATCTCACGCGGGGATCAGGATGAATGGGCGCTAAGAAGTCATGCGCGGGCAGCTAAGGCTGCCGATAAAGGAAAGTTTCAGGATGAAATGGTTCCCGTCAGCTGGATCGGACGAAAAGGTAAAACAAACATTGTTGACAAAGATGAAGCGATTCGCCGTGACACAAGTCTGGATCAACTTGCGAAACTTTCACCGATTTATACAAGTGACGGTTCTGTCACAGCCGGCAATGCTCCCGGGGTCAATGACGGAGCTGGCGCGTTTGTGCTGATGTCTGAGGACAAAGCTGCTGAACTTGGCACACCGCCTCTGGCTACCATTCTTGGTTTTTCGACGATGGGAATGCAAGCGCACGAGCTGGCGGCAGCCCCGGGATTTGCAATCAACAAGCTGCTGAAAAAGAACGGTTTAACCATTCAAGATATTGACTTGTTTGAAATAAATGAAGCGTTTGCTTCTGTTGTTTTGACATGTGAAAAAATCGTCGGTTTCGATCTTGAAAAAGTAAATGTGAATGGCGGTGCGATCGCGCTCGGCCACCCGATCGGTGCAAGCGGAGCAAGAATTCTTATGACGCTTATTTATGAATTAAAGCGCCGGGGAGGGGGACTGGGCGTTGCCGCCATTTGCAGCGGTGCGGCTCAGGGAGATGCTGTCTTAGTGCATGTTCATTAAAACAATGACGAAAAAGGGGATTTAAATGGAGATGAAACATATTATGGTGGCCGGTGCAGGACAGATGGGAAGCGGGATCGCTCAAACAGCTGCCGACGCAGGCTTTGATGTGAGGATGTACGATGTGAACCCAGAGGCTGCGGAGGCAGGATTGAAACGGTTGAAGAAACAGCTGACCCGTGATGTTGAGAAAGGGAGAAAGACCGAAGCGGAAATGAAGGGTATGATCAGCCGCATTTCGCTCTCTCAAACGCTTGAGGAGGCAAAGCATGCGGACATTGTGATTGAAGCTATCGCAGAAAACATGGCGGCGAAAACCGAAATGTTTAACACACTTGATCACATATGCCCGCCTCATACGATTTTGGCCAGCAATACATCTTCCTTGCCTATTACAGAAATCGCTGCTGTGACAAACCGGCCTGAACGAGTCATTGGCATGCATTTTATGAATCCTGTCCCTGTGATGAAGCTGGTTGAAGTGATTCGCGGCTTGGCTACATCAGAGGAAACGGCCTTAGATGTTATGGGATTAGCGGAAAAGATGGGGAAAACACCGGTAGAAGTCAATGATTTTCCGGGGTTTGTTTCCAACCGCGTGCTTCTTCCGATGATTAATGAAGCCATCTATTGCGTGTATGAGGGGGTGGCGAAGCCCGAGGCAATAGACGAGGTGATGAAGCTGGGTATGAACCATCCCATGGGACCGCTTAGACTAGCGGATTTTATCGGGCTTGATACGTGTTTAGCGATTATGGAAGTTCTTCATTCCGGCCTTGGCGATTCCAAGTATCGTCCTTGTCCGCTGCTTCGCAAATACGTCAAAGCGGGTTGGCTCGGCAAAAAGAGCGGACGCGGCTTTTATCAATATGTGGAGAGGACTTTCTGAAGTTCATTTCATTTCATCCGGGGGTGGCGAGTTGCATGAAACCCAAGAGCAAGTCATGATGCGAAAAATGGTGCGTGATTTTGCCCGAAAAGAAATTGCTCCCGCTGCGAAAATCATGGAGGAAACGGACGAATTTCCGTTTCAGCTCATCAAAAAAATGGGTGAACACGGCCTGATGGGAATACCGTTGCCGGAACGATACGGCGGCGCTGGAGCGGATGTTGTTTCTTATATTTTGGCGATTCATGAGATTTCTAAAATCAGCGCGGCTGTCGGTGTCATTCTTTCCGTTCATACCTCGGTCGGCACAAATCCTATTTTTTACTTCGGAAACGAAAAACAGAAGAGTAAATATATCCCGAAGCTTGCTTCAGGAGACCATTTGGGCGCATTTGCGCTGACGGAGCCTCACTCAGGGTCGGATGCAGGAAGCCTCCGCACTACAGCTATCAAAAAGAACGGCACATACCTATTAAATGGATCAAAAATGTTTATTACGAACGGCGGAGCCGCCGATGTCTATATCACTTTTGCTTTAACAGCTCCGGATCAAGGCAGGCACGGGATTTCCGCTTTTATCGTTGAAAAAAACACCCCCGGTTTTACCGTTGGAAAAAAAGAAAGAAAACTGGGGCTCTATGGCTCCAATACTACGGAACTGATTTTTGACAATGCAGAAGTACCTGAAGAAAATTTGCTTGGCAAAGAGGGTGATGGCTTTACCATTGCCATGGCGAATTTAAATGTCGGCCGCATCGGCATTGCGGCACAGGCGCTCGGAATTGCAGAGGCGGCTCTGGAACATGCCGTTGCTTACGCGAAGCAGCGGGTGCAATTTGGAAGGCCTATCGCAGCCAATCAAGGCATATCATTTAAGCTGGCTGACATGGCGACAAGGGCAGAGGCGGCAAGGCACCTTGTCTACCACGCCGCAGACCTTCATAACCGCGGCTTGGCCTGTGAAAAAGAAGCGTCTATGGCTAAACAATTTTCTTCAGATTCTGCGGTGAAGGCGGCGTTAGACGCCGTCCAAATTTACGGGGGATATGGCTATATGAAGGATTACCCGGTTGAGCGGCTGCTTCGCGATGCAAAGGTGACGCAAATCTATGAAGGAACGAACGAGATTCAAAGACTGATTATTTCCAAGCATCTGCTTGGCTAAATCCGATCGACAAAAACGCAAAACGGAGGTTGAGGATATGCAGGAGAAAAAGCATTATTCTCCGGGTTTGGACGGTGTGGTTGCAGCAGAAACTCAAATTTCTTATCTTGACACGCAGTCCAGCCAGATTTTGATACGAGGCTATGATTTAATCGATCTTTCTAAAACAAAAAGCTATCTGGAGCTTGTTCATTTATTGCTGGAGGGCAGGCTGCCGGAAGAAAGTGAAACGGAAACGCTGGAAAGAAACATAAACAGCGCATCAGACCTGCCGGCAGATCATCTCCGTCTCCTTGAACTGCTCCCTGAGCACACTCATCCGATGGATAGTCTGCGGACCGGACTGTCTGCTCTTGCCGGCTATGACCGGCAAATTGATGATCGTTCTCCTTCCGCTAACAAAGAACGCGCCTATCAGCTTCTCGGGAAAATGCCTGTCCTCACTGCTGCCAGCTATAGGATCATCAATAAGAAAGAGCCGATTCTTCCGCTTAAAACCCTATCCTACAGTGCGAATTTTTTATTTATGATGACTGGGAAATTGCCGACCTCACTGGAAGAACGCATTTTTGACCGGTCCCTCATCCTGTACAGTGAACATGAAATGCCGAATTCAACCTTTACCGCCAGAGTCATCGCTTCTACACATTCAGATCTTTATGGCGCTTTGACAGGAGCTGTAGCCTCTCTGAAAGGGAATCTTCACGGAGGAGCAAACGAAGCCGTGATGTATATGCTTTTGGAGGCGAAAACACCGTCCGATTTTAAGCAGCTTCTGCAATCAAAACTGCAAAGAAAAGAAAAAATTATGGGATTCGGCCACCGAGTGTATATGAAAAAAATGGACCCGAGAGCACTCATGATGAAAGAGGCGCTGGAGCAATTATGCGATAAAGCCGGCGACCATCGTTTATATGAGATGTGTGAAGCAGGCGAGCGGCTGATGGAGAAGGAAAAAGGGCTTTACCCGAATTTGGATTACTACGCTGCCCCGGTGTATTGGATGCTCGGCATACCGATACCTTTGTATACGCCTGTCTTTTTCAGTGCGAGAACATCCGGTTTATGCGCCCACGTGATCGAACAGCATTCCAATAACCGTCTCTTTCGTCCACGTGTCAGTTATTTGGGCCCGCGGTATCAGGCCGAATCTTAAATCATGAAAGGAACTGGTAGAATGCTGAAAACGGATCATGTCATTGAAGAAATCACAGACTATGTGCTTGAGAAAGAGATTACAAGCTCCGAGGCGTTTACAACAGCGGGGCATGTGCTGCTGGATACGCTGGGCTGCGGGATTTTGGCGCTCCGGTATCCCGAATGCACCAAGCTGCTCGGCCCGATTGTTCCCGGAACGACTGTGCCGAATGGGAGCAAAGTTCCGGGAACGTCATATGTTCTCGATCCTGTGAGAGCAGCGTTTAATATCGGCTGCATGATTCGCTGGCTCGATTATAACGATACATGGCTGGCGGCGGAGTGGGGGCATCCGTCCGATAATTTGGGAGGGATCCTTGCGGCTGCTGATTATGTATCGAGAGTAAGGCTGTCTGAAGGGAACGAACCTTTATTGGTACGCGACGTACTTGAAATGATGATCAAAGCACATGAAATTCAAGGCGTGCTTGCTTTAGAAAACAGCTTAAACCGAGTTGGCCTTGATCATGTGCTGTTTGTCAAAGTCGCTACAGCCGCTGTTGCAACAAAGCTCTTGGGCGGCGGAAGAGAAGAAATCAAAAATGCGCTTTCAAATGCATGGATTGACAATGCAGCCTTGAGGACATACCGGCATTCACCGAATACCGGTTCGCGCAAATCGTGGGCGGCAGGAGACGCAACGAGCAGAGGAGTTCATTTGGCGCTGATGGCGTTAAAAGGGGAAATGGGCTATCCGACAGCTTTGAGCGCACCGGGGTGGGGCTTCCAAGACGTTTTATTCAATAAACAAGAGATTAAACTTGCCCGCCCGCTCGACGCTTATGTCATGGAAAATGTGTTATTTAAAGTGTCTTATCCTGCGGAATTTCACGCTCAGACAGCGGCAGAGTGCGCCGTCATTCTTCATCCGCAAGTAAAGGGCCGGATTGATGAGATTGACCGTGTTGTCATCAGAACGCATGAATCCGCTATCCGAATCATTGATAAAAAAGGCCCGCTTCACAATCCGGCAGATCGTGACCACTGCCTCCAATACATCGCAGCAATCGGATTGCTTTTTGGTGATATCACCGCGCAGCATTATGAGGCTGAAACAGCGAGTGATCCGAGAATAGATAAACTTCGGGATAAGATGGAAGTGACTGAAAATAAAACATATACCGAGGATTACCTGAAACCCGACAAGCGTTCCATTTCAAATGCAGTTCAAGTTCATTTTAAAGACGGAACGAGTACGGAAATAGTGGAATGTGAATTTCCGCTCGGCCATCGTTTTCGAAGAGACGAGGCAGTGCCGAAGCTGCTGGAAAAGTTTTCTGCCAATCTTAAAACCCATTTCTCTGATAAACAGCAAAAACACATTTATAAGCGCTGTACCAGCTATGAGACATTACAAACGATGCGTGTAAATGAATTCATAGATATGTTTTGCATGTAAAAGGAGGACTTACGTCATGTCGTGGATCGTTAATAAGCAATCGTCACAAGAAGAGCTTGCCGTTCGTTTCCGCAAGCTGATGTCAGCGCCGGACATTTTGCAGATTCCCGGCGCTCATGACGGGATGGCCGCCTTGCTTGCGAAAGAGGCCGGTTTTTCTGCTGTTTATTTGTCTGGTGCGGCATATACAGCCAGCAGGGGGCTCCCTGATTTAGGGATCATCACGTCAACAGAAATAGCTGATCGAGCCAAGGATCTTGTGCGTGCAGCTGATCTGCCTCTTCTTGTTGATATAGATACGGGATTCGGCGGTGTGTTAAATGCCGCCAGAACCGCCCGTGAGATGCTTGAAGCCAGGGTAGCCGCAGTTCAAATAGAAGACCAGCAGCTTCCGAAAAAATGCGGGCATTTAAATGGCAAACAGCTTGTCTCGATAAAGGAAATGGCGCAAAAAATAAAAGCGATCAAACAAGCGGCGCCCACCCTTGTCGTTGTTGCCCGTACTGATGCCAGGGCGCAGGAAGGGCTTGACGCCGCGGTGAAGCGCTCAGTGGCTTACATTGAGGCTGGAGCGGACGCAATTTTTCCGGAAGCGCTTCAGACGGAGAACGAATTCCGCCAGTTTGCTGAACGCATTTCCGTTCCGCTCCTTGCGAATATGACCGAATTTGGGAAAACGCCGTATTATCGTGCCGATGAATTCGAAGCTATGGGGTTTCACATGGTGATATATCCTGTCACATCGCTTCGAGCGGCGGCAAAAGCTTATGCACGGATATTTGATTTGATTAAGGAGCGCGGCTCACAAAAAGAAGGGCTTCATCATATGCAGACACGAAAAGAACTGTACGAGACGATTTCTTATTATGACTATGAAACGTTAGATAAAACGATTGCCAAGACCGTTTTGCCTGACGAATAGTGCGGTCAAAAAAAGCCGGAGTGTTCTCCGGCTTTTTTTGCAGCTATCGTTTTCTGAATCGCGGGCTGACTTGATGGCGTTTTCTGTCCCTGTATAAAACGAACCCTGCCAGCACATAAAGGCCGAACGCAAAAAAGATGAACCCTGACAAACCTTGGAGCCAAAGAGCTGCAAATGGCTTTACACTATGACCGAAAAGTGTATCTCTCATCAGTTTAATGCCTAAAGCGGATATGGCGCCGGGGACGACTAATATCAAAAGCGCAAGAAGTCGGCTCATCCTCAGAAAACCCCTTTATCTTTCATTTTCTTTATTGTCCAGCGGGAAAAATATTTTGTCAAGAGAAGAAAACGTGGTAACATAGGGTTGTGCAAATTATTGCAACGGAATAAATAGGTGTGCAAATTTTTTCATACAAAGGGGTAGCGGGATGCAAAAGGTACTGATTGTAGGTGCCGGCAAAAGGGGAACGGCGTTATTACATATTCTGATCAAAACAGCCATCATAGAGGTCATTGCCGTAGTTGACAAAGACCCCGAGGCGCCGGGATTGAAAGAAGCAGAACAGTATGGGATTGCCGTTTCATCTGATTGGAAACCTTACATACAACTAAAACCGGATATCGTCATTCATACCACCGGCGATCAAGCCGTGTTTGACGAACTTCTTCAAGAAAAGCATGAAGAGACCATTATTATGCCGGGAAAAATGGCGTACATCGTTTTTCAGCTGATGGAAGAAAAGCAGCACCTGATTCAAATGCTGAAAGAGCAAACATACAAACACGACCGAATTTTTAATTCTACCCATGACGGGATGATTTTTATTGATATCAATGAAGAAATCATTCTCTTTAACCATATGGCCGAAAAAATGGTCGGGAAAAAACGCGAGGAAGTCATCGGACGCCCGATAAAAGAAGTCATTCCGAGCACGAAGTTGCCGCGGATTTTAAAAACAAGAGTGCCTGAATACAACCAGAAGCAGCTTTTGGGCGATCATTTGCAAATTGTGACGACGAGGCTGCCGATTATTGATGAAGGCGGACGTTTGCTCGGGGCGCTTTGTGTGTTTAAAGATATCACCGATGCTGTTGAGCTGGCAGAGGAAGTGACAAACTTAAAGCAGGTCCGTACGATGCTGGAGGCGATTATTCAATCCTCCGATGAGGCGATTTCTGTCGTTGATGAAAACGGCATCGGACTCCTGATTAATAAAGCGTATACGAAAATGACAGGGCTCTCGGAAAAAGAAGTCATCGGCAAGCCTGCCAACACTGATATTTCTGAAGGCGAAAGCATGCATTTAAAGGTGCTTGAAACGAGACGCCCTGTCCGCGGTGTCAGAATGAAGGTCGGCCCGAATGAAAAAGAGGTCATCGTCAATGTAGCGCCGGTGATTGTAGACGGGATTTTGAAAGGCAGTGTCGGTGTGATTCACGACGTGACCGAAATTAAAATGCTGACAGCGGAGCTTAACCGGGCCAGACAAATCATTCGTACACTTGAGGCGAAATACACGTTTGACGACATTATCGGCAAAAGCGAGCAAATGCTGGTTGCGCTTGAGCAGGCCAAGCTCGGGGCGAAAACGCCGGCAACCATTTTGCTGCGCGGGGAATCAGGAACAGGAAAAGAACTGTTCGCCCATGCCATCCATAACGAAAGTGACCGGAAGTACAATAAATTTATTCGGGTGAATTGTGCTGCCCTTTCTGAAAACCTGCTCGAATCAGAATTGTTCGGTTATGAGGATGGTGCGTTTTCAGGAGCGAAGCGTGGCGGTAAAAAGGGTTTATTTGAAGAAGCCAATAACGGAAGTATTTTCTTAGATGAAATCGGCGAACTGACACAAAATATGCAGGCGAAATTGCTCCGCGTCCTTCAAGAAAAGGAAATCGTCAGAGTGGGCGGTACGAAGGCGATCCCTGTCAACGTCAGAGTGATCGCGGCGACAAATGTAAATATCGAAAAGGCGATGGCGGATGGTGCGTTCCGTGAAGACTTGTATTACCGGATCAACCGCTACCCCATCTCCATCCCGCCATTGCGGCAGCGGCTGGAAGACATTGAGGCACTAAGCGTCAGGCTTATCCAAAAGATTAACCGGGATTACGGCAGGAATGTAAAGGGTCTCTCGCAGCAAGCTTTGCGTGTTTTATCCGCTTATCATTGGCCGGGGAATGTCCGCGAATTGGAAAATGTCCTAGGACGAGCCATGATTTTTCTGAATCCGCATATGGAATGGATTGAAAAAGATCACTTGCCTGTATTCGAAGTTGAACAAAAAGAAAGCGACCCAGAACAAGGGGCAAGTTTTGATTTTCCGAATATTGAAGGCGAGAAGCTGTCTGTTGCAGTAGAAAAATTTGAAGCGCATTTGATCCAGCAAACGCTCGAGAAGCATCATTATAACCGGACAAAAACAGCGAAAGCCCTCGGAGTCAGCATACGGAATTTATATTACAAAATGGATAAATATGGCCTTGCAAATGAAGGCATGCAATAATTTGCAGAATAAACGCAAACATCTGCACGAATTTTTCAAAGCATCCGTTATGACAGCATGGCGAAGAGCTGGCATGGAACTTGCATAATAAAAGGCGGAGTCGAAACAAGAAGGGTGGTAACAGATGAAGCTGAAAGATTTGATCGGTAAAGCGTCGATGTACAAAAACAAGACTATTGCGGTTGCTCATGCTGAGGATGAGGAAGTGATCCGGGCTGTAAAGCTGGCAGCCGAGCACCTATCTGCCCGTTTTTTGTTAGTGGGCGACAGCAAAAAACTGAACGATCTGACATCATCTATGCAAGGGAATCAAGTGGAAATCGTTCATGCGGATACGCCTGAGGAATCGGCAAAATTAGCGGTTCGTGCTGTGCATCATAAAACAGCGGATGTGTTAATGAAAGGGGATGTGCCGACTTCTGTTTTGCTTAAAGCGGTATTGAACAGACAGGAGGGGCTTCGGTCATCCAATGTCCTTTCTCATGTCGCTGTGTTTGATATACCGGACTTTGACAGGCTGATGTTTGTGACAGATTCGGCAATGAACATCGCTCCATCACTGGAAGAGCTCCGGCAGATCCTGCAAAATGCGGTTCATGTAGCCCGTGCAATAGGGAACAATATGCCAAAAGCAGCTGCTCTGGCAGCGGTCGAAACGGTAAACCCGAAAATGGAAGCGACAGTAAATGCAGCTGCTCTTGCTCAAATGTGCAAAAGAGGCCAGATCAAAGGCTGTATTGTTGATGGGCCGTTTGCTTTGGATAACGCAGTCTCGCAAATTGCCGCGGCCCAGAAAAAGATTTCGGGAGACGTAGCGGGCAGCGCTGATATCCTTCTCGTCCCAACAATTGAGGCCGGCAATATTTTATATAAATCACTGATTTATTTTGCGAAGGCCAGCGTGGCGGCTGTCATTACGGGGGCAAAAGCGCCGATTGCCTTAACGAGCAGAGCGGACTCCGCTGAAAATAAACTGTATTCCATTGCGCTCGCGATATGCGCATCAGAAGAATACACACATTAGGAGGAACGAACATGGAACTTTTTAAATATATGGAGAAATACGATTACGAACAATTGGTATTTTGCCAAGATGAACAATCCGGCTTAAAAGCGATTATCGCGATTCATGATACAACGCTCGGTCCGGCACTTGGCGGAACGAGAATGTGGACGTATGAAAATGAAGAAGCGGCGATTGAAGACGCGCTCAGGCTGGCGAGAGGCATGACCTATAAAAACGCGGCGGCAGGCTTAAACCTTGGCGGCGGAAAAACAGTGATTATCGGTGATCCCCGCAAAGATAAAAATGAGGAAATGTTCCGCGCGTTTGGCCGCTATATTCAAGGTTTGAACGGCAGGTATATTACAGCTGAAGATGTGGGCACAACGGTTGAGGATATGGACATCATTCATGATGAAACAGACTATGTCACAGGGATTTCTCCTGCTTTCGGATCTTCAGGAAATCCATCCCCAGTTACGGCTTACGGCGTATACAGAGGTATGAAAGCTGCTGCTAAAGCTGCTTTCGGTACTGACTCTCTCGAAGGAAAAACCATCGCTGTACAGGGTGTAGGGAACGTAGCCTATAACCTATGCCGCCACCTTCATGAGGAAGGGGCAAACTTAATCGTGACGGATATCAATAAACAATCAGTACAGCGCGCAGTTGCAGATTTTGGCGCCCGTGCGGTTGATCCGGATGAGATTTATTCACAAGACTGCGATATTTATGCGCCGTGTGCACTCGGTGCGACAATCAACGACGACACCATTAAACAGCTGAAGGCGAAAGTCATCGCGGGTGCGGCCAACAACCAATTAAAAGAAACACGCCATGGCGATCAAATTCACGAAATGGGCATTGTTTACGCGCCGGATTATGTCATTAACGCGGGCGGCGTCATCAACGTGGCAGATGAGCTTTACGGCTATAATGCAGAACGCGCATTGAAGAAAGTTGAAGGCATTTACGGCAATATTGAGCGTGTACTTGAAATTTCTCAGCGTGATGGCATTCCGACGTATTTAGCGGCTGACCGCTTGGCAGAGGAACGGATTGATCGCATGCGCCGCTCGAGAAGCCAGTTTTTGCAAAACGGCCATAGTGTATTAAGCAGACGTTAAGAAATTGATCTGGAGGTTATCAAAGTGTTACATGATGAAAAACGCATTCTCACTATTAATCCAGGCTCAACTTCAACCAAAATCGGTGTTTTTCATAACGAACGAGGCATTTTCGAAAAAACATTGAGACACAACATAGAAGAGCTGCAGCGATTTGACCATATTATTGATCAGTATGAATTTCGCAAAAAACAGATTCTCGAAACGCTTCATGAACAGGGAATCAATATTTCAAAGTTTGATGCAGTCTGCGCCAGAGGCGGTCTTCTCCGGCCGATTGAAGGCGGAACGTATGAAGTGAATGATGACATGATTGAGGACTTGAAAAGCGGCTACGCCGGCCAGCATGCTTCGAATCTCGGCGGCATTATCGCGCGGGAAATCGCTGACGGGCTGAATATCCCTTCATATATCGTCGATCCTGTTGTCGTAGATGAAATGTCAGTGCTCGCAAAAATCTCAGGCATGCCTGAGATTGAACGGAAAAGCATTTTTCATGCGTTAAATCAAAAAGCTGTCGCCCGTAAGGCGGCAGCCTCTCTCGGCAAACGATATGAGAACATGAAAATGATTGTTACCCATATGGGCGGCGGTATTACAATAGGCGTCCATGACTGCGGGCGGGTGGTCGATGTCAATAACGGCCTTCACGGAGAGGGGCCATTCAGCCCTGAACGTGCAGGGACAGTGCCTGCGGGGGATCTTGTCGATTTATGTTTTTCAGGACAGTATACAAAAGAAGAAATCATGAAAAAACTGGTGGGCACCGGCGGGCTTTTGGGCTATCTCGGTACGAATGACGCAGTAAAAGTGGAACAGATGATTCAAGGGGGCGATGAAAAAGCCCGCCTCGTTTTTGATGCCATGGCGTATCAGGTAGCGAAGGAAATCGGGGCAGCCAGCGCGGCCTTAAAAGGCGAAGTGGAAGCGATTGTGCTGACGGGCGGCTTGGCATACGGCAAAAGCTTTGTTTCCAGTATCAGCTCATACATAGATTGGATTTCAGACGTTTTAGTCTATCCGGGAGAAAATGAACTGCAGTCTCTGGCCCAAGGGGCGCTCAGGGTATTGCTGGGCGAAGAGCTATCCAAACAATATCGTATTGAATAGACAGACAGGAGTGAGTCACCATGGCAACTGAGTATGACGTAGTCATTTTGGGCGGCGGTACCGGCGGTTATGTTGCGGCGATTAGAGCCGCTCAGCTTGGCTTAAAGACAGCCGTTGTGGAAAAGGAAAAACTCGGGGGAACATGTCTGCATAAAGGCTGTATCCCGAGTAAAGCGCTGCTTAGAAGCGCAGAGGTATACCGAACAGCTCGTGAATCCGATCAATTCGGAGTAGAAACGGCAGGCGTGTCCCTCAACTTTGAAAAAGTGCAGCGGCGCAAGCAAGCTGTTGTTGATAAGCTTGCAGCCGGTGTGAATCATTTAATGAAAAAAGGAAAAATCGACGTGTTCAACGGATATGGCCGTATCCTCGGACCGTCAATCTTCTCTCCGATGCCGGGAACAATTTCTGTTGAACGGGGAAATGGCGAAGAAAATGACATGCTGATTCCGAAGCAAGTCATCATTGCAACAGGATCAAGACCGAGAATGCTTCCGGGTTTGGAAGCGGACGGAAAGTCTGTATTGACATCGGATGAGGCACTCCAAATGGAGGAGCTGCCAAAATCGATCATCATCGTCGGCGGCGGCGTGATCGGTATCGAATGGGCGTCTATGCTTCATGATTTTGGCGTGAAGGTAACGGTTATTGAATACGCAGACCGCATATTGCCGACTGAGGATCAAGACATTTCAACAGAAATGGAAAGTCTTCTTAAGAAAAAAGGCATTCAGTTCGTGACAGGGGCAAAAGTGCTGCCTGACACAATGACAAAAACGGCGGGTGACATCAGCATACAAGCGGAAAAAGACGGAGAAACCGTCACTTACTCTGCTGAAAAAATGCTAGTTTCCATCGGCAGACAGGCAAATATCGAAGGCATCGGCATAGAAAACACCGATATTGTCACTGAAAAAGGCTTCATTTCAGTCAATGAAAGCTGCCAAACGAAGGAATCTCATATTTATGCAATCGGGGACGTAATCGGAGGTCTTCAATTAGCTCACGTCGCATCGCATGAAGGAATCATTGCTGTTGAGCATATTGCTGGACTCAATCCGCATCCGCTTGATCCAACGCTTGTACCGAAGTGCATCTACTCAAGCCCTGAAGCTGCCAGTGTAGGTTTAACCGAAGAAGAAGCGAAGGCGAACGGGCATAATGTCAAGATCGGCAAGTTCCCATTTATGGCAATTGGAAAAGCGCTTGTATACGGAGAAAGCGATGGATTTGTAAAAATCGTAGCGGATCGTGACACGGATGATATTCTCGGCGTGCATATGATCGGCCCGCACGTCACCGACATGATTTCAGAAGCGGGTCTTGCCAGAGTGCTGGACGCAACGCCGTGGGAGGTCGGGCAAACAATTCACCCGCACCCGACGCTTTCTGAAGCGATTGGAGAAGCAGCGCTTGCCGCAGACGGCAAAGCCATTCATTTTTAAAAGCATAAAGGAGGGGCTTGAATGAGTACGAACCGACATCAAGCACTAGGGCTGACTGATCAGGAAGCCGTTGATATGTATAGAACCATGCTGTTAGCAAGAAAAATCGATGAAAGAATGTGGCTGTTAAACCGTTCTGGAAAAATTCCATTCGTAATCTCTTGTCAAGGACAGGAAGCAGCGCAGGTAGGGGCGGCTTTTGCTCTTGACCGTGAAATGGATTATGTACTGCCGTACTACAGAGACATGGGTGTTGTGCTCGCATTTGGCATGACAGCAAAAGACTTAATGATGTCCGGGTTTGCCAAAGCTGCAGATCCAAACTCAGGAGGCCGCCAGATGCCGGGACATTTCGGTCAAAAGGAAAACCGGATCGTGACAGGATCGTCTCCAGTTACAACGCAAGTGCCGCACGCGGTCGGCATTGCGCTTGCGGGGCGTATGGAGAAAAAGGATGTTGCGGCCTTTGTTACATTTGGTGAAGGCTCTTCAAATCAAGGCGATTTCCATGAAGGGGCAAACTTTGCCGCTGTCCATAAGTTGCCGGTTATTTTCATGTGTGAAAATAACAAATACGCAATCTCTGTGCCTTACGATAAGCAAGTCGCATGTGAGAACATTTCCGACCGTGCCGTAGGCTATGGAATGCCTGGCGTAACCGTGAATGGAAATGATCCGCTGGAGGTTTATCAAGCGGTCAAAGAAGCACGCGAACGGGCGCGCAGAGGAGAAGGCCCGACATTAATTGAAACAATTTCTTACCGCCTTACACCGCATTCCAGTGATGACGATGACAGCAGTTACAGAGGCCGTGAAGAAGTAGAGGAAGCGAAAAAAAGCGATCCCCTGCTTACTTATCAAGCTTACTTAAAGGAAACAGGCCTGCTGTCCGATGAGATAGAACAAACCATGCTGGATGAAATGATGGCCATCATAAACGAAGCGACGGATGAAGCGGAGAACGCCCCTTATGCAGCTCCTGAGTCAGCGCTTGATTATGTGTATGCGAAGTAGGGAGGAAGAACAAATGTCAGTAATGTCATATATTGATGCAATCAATTTGGCGATGAAAGAAGAAATGGAACGAGACCCTCGCGTTTTCGTCCTTGGGGAAGATGTAGGGAGAAAAGGCGGTGTATTTAAAGCGACAGCCGGCCTCTACGAACAATTTGGAGAAGAGCGTGTGATGGATACGCCGCTTGCTGAATCTGCGATTGCCGGAGTCGGCATCGGAGCGGCTATGTACGGGATGAGACCAATTGCTGAAATGCAGTTTGCTGATTTTATTATGCCGGCGGTCAACCAAATTATTTCTGAAGCGGCTAAAATCCGCTACCGCAGCAACAATGACTGGAGCTGTCCGATTGTCGTCAGAGCGCCATACGGCGGAGGCGTGCACGGGGCCCTTTATCATTCTCAATCAGTCGAAGCGATTTTTGCCAATCAGCCCGGACTGAAAATTGTCATGCCATCAACGCCATATGACGCGAAAGGACTTTTAAAAGCCGCGGTTCGTGATGAAGATCCGGTGCTGTTTTTTGAGCACAAACGCGCGTACCGTCTGATAAAAGGTGAGGTTCCGGCAGACGATTATGTCCTGCCAATCGGCAAGGCTGATGTTAAACGGGAAGGCGACGACATCACAGTGATCACATATGGCCTGTGTGTCCACTTCGCGTTACAGGCTGCAGAGCGTCTCGAAAAAGATGGAATTTCAGTGCATGTAGTAGATTTAAGAACGGTTTATCCGCTTGATAAAGAAGCAATCATTGAAGCCGGATCCAAAACCGGTAAGGTGCTTTTGGTTACAGAAGATACAAAAGAAGGCAGCATCATGAGTGAGGTGGCCGCAATTATATCTGAGCATTGTCTCTTCGACTTAGACGCGCCGATTAAACGGCTTGCGGGTCCTGATATTCCGGCTATGCCTTATGCGCCGACAATGGAAAAATACTTTATGCTCAACCCTGATAAAGTGGAAGCGGCGATGAGAGAGTTAGCGGAGTTTTAAAGACGTAAGGAGGACACAATCATGGCAATTGAACAAATGACGATGCCGCAGCTTGGAGAAAGCGTGACGGAAGGGACGATCAGCAAATGGCTAATTGCCCCCGGTGATAAAGTAAACAAATACGATCCGATAGCGGAAGTCATGACAGATAAGGTCAATGCAGAGGTTCCATCTTCTTTTACCGGTACGATAACAGAACTTGTGGGAGAAGAAGGCCAGACTCTGCAAGTCGGGGAAATCATTTGCAAAATCGAAATAGAAGGCGTGAATCCGTCTGAACAAAAACAAGAGCAGCCAGAGGCACCAGAAGCCGCTGAAACACCTGTTGCAGAAAGCCGATCCGAAGCAGACAACCAGCCCAATAAAAAGCGCTACTCGCCAGCTGTACTCCGTTTGGCCGGAGAGCACGGCATTGATCTTGATCAAGTGACAGGATCAGGTGCAGGCGGACGCATTACGCGAAAAGATATTCAGCGCATCATTGAAACAGGCGGTGTGCAAGAACGGGCTGAGGAGCCGAAAACAGCAGCTCCCGCACAAGAGTCTGCACCACAACCAGAGCCGAAGGGCGAGATTTCATATCCTGCGTCTGCATCGGGAGATAAAGAAATCCCTGTCACAGCTGTAAGAAAAGCAATTGCTTCCAATATGAAACGCAGCAAAACAGAAATTCCGCATGCTTGGACGATGATGGAAGTCGACGTCACAAATATGGTGGAATATCGCAACAGTATAAAAGATTCATTCAAGCAGACAGAAGGCTTTAATATAACGTTCTTCGCCTTTTTTGTAAAAGCGGTCGCCCAGGCGTTAAAAGAATTCCCGCAAATGAATAGCATGTGGGCGGGAGACAAAATCATTCAGAAAAAAGATATCAATATTTCAATCGCTGTTGCCACAGAGGATTCTTTATTTGTTCCGGTGATTAAAAACGCTGATGAAAAGACAATTAAAGGCATTGCGAGAGAAATTAACGGCCTTGCTAAAAAAGTGAGAGAGGGAAAACTATCAGCAGATGACATGCAGGGAGGGACGTTTACCGTCAACAATACAGGCTCGTTCGGATCTGTTCAGTCGATGGGTATCATCAATTACCCTCAAGCTGCGATTCTTCAAGTGGAATCCATCGTCAAGCGCCCGGTTGTCATGGATCATGGCATGATTGCTGTCAGAGACATGGTCAATCTGTGCCTGTCCTTGGATCACAGAGTGCTTGACGGCCTTGTGTGCGGACGATTCCTCGGACGAGTAAAACAAATTTTAGAATCGATTGACGAGAAAACATCTGTTTACTAATAAGCAGAAAGAGCATTTTTTGATACATAACTTCAAAAAATGCTCTTTTTTTATGCATCATGACTCAGCAATTCTGATTTTCATTTCGACCCGGTATTCCTCTTGTTTTTTCGGCGAGTAATGAATCGGTATGATTAACTCGTAAACATCACTGGCAACTGTTAATTGGCGGTCTATGATATACTTGATAAGCTTCTGTAAGTTGAGAAAATAATGCTCAGGTGAAAAATGATACGCGATGCAAACATATCTGCCTTTAGGGATCGTTGTGATTTCCATATCCTGCGTAACGGCGGATATTTGTTTATTCGTCAATACAGGCGTAAAGATATGGCGGTAAGTCATTTCATCAATACTGGTGTACGGGAGAAACGAGAAAGTGGCACCGTAGCTATTGTTCGCAAATCCATCTGCTGATTCGATAAATGTTTTTAATTTGCTGTAGGAGGCGTTGAGCACGTTTTCAGGTCCGACTCCCTCTGCCTCTGTCTGAATGATGCGTGTTTCTTCTTCATCTAAAACAAACACCTCCCCGAGCGCAGGGTATTCTATCTGCCGTTTCATCCGCTTTTTCACCAGTGAAATGGTTTCTTCCAATGCTGATAAAAACTCCAATTTCTCCCTGATTTGCTTCTCCTGCTCTGTATAAAAAGCAAACAGTTCTTCCATCTCTAAGTCTTGTGCCTTTTTCATCTCTTCTAAAGGTGTGCCGATATATTTCAATGATTTGATAAGATCCAGATGATAAAGCTGGGAATCTGTATAATAGCGGTAGCTTGTATCCGGGTCGACATAGGCGGGTTTAAATAAATCAATTTTATCGTAATAACGGAGCGCTTTAATCGACACGTTTGCCAGTTTTGATACTTCTCCAATTGAGTAATACGATTCCTTCATGCCATCACTCCTTCTATATCAGTATAATGAAAAAGCGCACTCTTTGCAGTATACAAAGAATACGCTTTTTATCACGTGCTGGCTTTAATATGTGCAGGCGCTTTCCAAGCAATGGTCAGCGCAATGCCTATGGCTAAAGTTACCGTTGCAAAGTAGAATGGATAGTTTACATCAATATCGAACAGCATTCCGCCGATAATAGGTCCGAATACATTGCCTATACTTGTAAACATTGAGTTCATACCGCCGGCAAATCCCTGTTCATTTCCCGCAATTTTTGACAGATAAGTCGTTACCGCCGGTCTCATGAGGTCAAATCCGACAAATACGGTGACAGTAACCAGCAGAATCGAAAAATAAGAATTCACGATTGTCAGCAAGAAGACCAGACTCGTTGAGATGATTAAGCTATATCGAATCAAATGGATTTCGCCAAACCACCTTGTAAAACGGTCGAATAAGACGACTTGCGTAATGGCGCCTACAATCGCACCTCCTGTAATCATAATGGCAATGTCGCTGGCCGTAAATCCAAATTTATGATCAACGAATAACGCAAATAACGATTCAAATGACGCTAAGCCAAAAGACGAAATCAAAATGATGAGAAAAGCAATGAAATACATGGGGGCAAAAATCCGTTTGAATCCCGTCTTCTGCCCTTTTATGTCCTGATTCTCATGGTTTCGTTCAGGCTCGCGCAGCGTAAGCATTGATAAAATGGCTGCTAACAATGCAAAGGCTGCCGCAAAGAAAAAAGGCAGACGGGAATGAATTTCCGCTAAAAATCCCCCGATACCTGGGCCGATGATAAAGCCTGTTGAAATAGCGGCTGACATATAACCAAGCGCTTTCGGCCGTGTTTTAATGGTTGTGATATCTGCGATAAAAGCCGTGACCCCGGGCATAATGAAGGCGGCGCTGATCCCGCCAAGCATGCGGGAGATAAATAACATCTCAACTGTTTTTCCGATGCCGAATAAAAACTCCGAAACACTAAAGAAAAACAGACCGATCACGATCATGATTTTACGTCCGAAGCGGTCAACCCATCGTCCGCCTATTGGTGAAACAATAAGCTGTGTAACAGCGAAGCACGCAACCATATAGCCGACTGCGGTTCCCGATAAATGCAATTCATTCATAATGGTAGGCGTTACCGGAATCACCAGCCCGATCCCCAAAAAAGCAATAAATAAATTAGTTAATAATATCGTTAAGGTCATATTTTGTTTCTTCATGTGACTTCCCCTTTTTCGAAAGTGTATCTCCTATACTGTAAGGCCTCCTCTTAGGGGAGAGTCAACGGATTTACATCATCTTTCTAACAGTGTTCAGATCCTTATTCACTGCACGGGACAAGCATTTCAATGTGCTGCGGCAGGACTTGAATCACTGCGGGCGTATGAGTATAGACTTCTCCATCTGTATCCGCCTTTTGGGCGGTGTCTGTTTCAATTTCGATCCGGGAGGCTTGGATATAGGACAGCTCTCCGGCAAACCGGTCAATTGTGCCCTGTTCCATGCTCATCAGCTCCCGCAATGCGGAGAGGTTGGTGCTGCGGCAAATGAGGATATCGAGTAAGCCGTCTTCTATACTGGCATTCGGCAGGGGAATTCGGTTCGTTCCAATGTATTGTCCGTTCATCACAAGCAGCATAACTGCGTCTTCTTTTATTTCTTTTCCATCAATTTTTAATGTCATCGGGAACGATTCAGCAGCTGAGACGGTTTTTAATGCACTTGTAAAATAGCTGATTTTTCCAAATAATGCTTTGGCCGTTTCGTTGATTTGATTCGACGTTTCTGTAATCAGGCCGATTCCCCAGAAATTTAAAAAATAATGCTTGTTCATTTGACATACATCTACGCTCGTTTTTGTTCCTGACAGAAGTGCTTCCGCCGCTTTTGCGAGATTTTGAGGGATGCCCAGCACTCTTGAAAAGTCATTGCACGTGCCGCCGGGCAAAATTCCGACAGCGGGTTTTCTTTCTAAAGCGCTGATGCCGTTAATGCATTGATGGACTGTGCCATCGCCGCCGAGAATAAAGACGGTGTCGACAGAACCATCAATGGATTGGCAAAAATGAAACGCATCATCCTTATTCTTTGTTTGTCTAATGATCACCTCATCTAAATGTTGTGATAAGACCGGCACCACAGCTCCTAATGCTTTTTCTATATGTTTGTTGCCGGCATTTCCGTTATGAATCAGTAATGCTTTCCGATGGCTCATACAAAACTGCTCCTTTATTTTATATCTGGTTATATCATCCCCTTTTTCTGTAAGCTGTAAACAAATAGAAAAAAGTGTACGGCCAAGCAATGTCATTTGCCGATATAGACGTTTCCTTGCTATGATAAGAACAGATGATAAAAAAGGAGAGGTCTTCATTGAACATGGACTTTAATTTATTTATGAATGATATTGTCCGCCAAGCGAGACAAGAAATTACAGCTGCCGGATACACTGAGCTGAAAACAGCTGAAGAGGTGGATGAGACACTTGCGAAAAAAGGAACGACGTTAGTCATGGTAAACTCTGTTTGCGGATGTGCCGGAGGAATTGCAAGACCGGCCGCATACCATTCCGTTCACTATGATAAAAGACCTGATCACCTCGTTACCGTCTTTGCCGGACAGGATAAAGAAGCGACAGCGCGAGCGCGTGACTATTTTGAAGGATATCCGCCATCTTCCCCATCCTTTGCGATTTTGAAAGACGGAAAAATCATGAAAATGGTCGAGCGCCATGAAATTGAAGGCCATGAGCCGATGGCAGTTGTGGCAAAGCTGCAAGAAGCCTTTGAAGAATATTGTGAAGAAGTATAAGACGAACAACCCGGGTGCCTAAGTGGCTCGGGTTTTTTTATGCATAAAATGCCCTGAAGATATGAATAATTATTAAGGGATTATTCAATTAGATTATACAGTGAATCTATTTTCCTTAAGTAATATCAAAAAGATATCGTTGGAAAAATAAGCTTAAAGATAATTTTTAAAAATAGTATTGCATAAAAATAAGAAACTGTTTAAAATACAAATTAACGAATAAATATTCAAACTCACTAAAAGTAATGAATATGGGGGAAATGGATCATGAAAAAATGGCTCTTATTACTTGTAGCTGCCTGCATCACTTTAGCGCTATCCGCTTGCGGTTCAAGCAATTCAGGTTCAGAAGGCGGCAAGAAAAAATTAGTTATGGGTACTTCGGCGGATTACAAACCGTTTGAATATAAAGAAGGCGATCAAATTGTCGGCTTTGATGTAGATTTGGCAAAAGCGCTGGCGAAGAAGACGGGCTACGAAATTGAAGTGCAGGATATGGACTTCAACAGCTTAATCACAGCACTGAAATCAAAACAGGTGGATCTGGTTCTGTCAGGAATGACTCCGACGCCTGATCGTAAAAAACAAGTTGATTTTTCCGATGTGTACTATACAGCGAACCATATGATTGTCAGCAAAAAAGACAGCGGCATTACATCTCTGAAAGACCTGAAAGGAAAAACAGTCGGCGTTCAGCTTGGCTCTATTCAGGAAGAGAAGGGGAAAGAGCTTTCTCCGGAATATGGCTTTAAAACAGAAGACCGCAACAGAATTTCTGATTTGGTGCAGGAAATCAAATCAGACCGCTTTGAAGCCGCGATTATCGAAGACATGGTAGCAGAAGGGTATTTCAAGTCAAACGACGACCTGCAAGGCTTCGTGATTCCTGATGCCAAAGCGGAGGAAGCCGGTTCAGCGATTGCTTTCAGAAAGGACAGTGAACTGACAGACAAATTCAATAAAGCGCTCAAGGAAATGGAAGATAACGGAGAGCTTGAGAAATTGAAGAAAAAATGGTTCACTGGCGAGAAGTAAGAAAAGCGGCTCAACTTTTTCGTTGAGCCTTTTTATTGAATAGGAAATCTTTTTTCCTGTAAGAAAAGGAGACAAAGACTATGAATTTGGATTTTTCAGCAACGATCCCCCAAATTCCTTTTATATTAGAAGGTTTGGCAATTACTTTGAAAATTGTCGTCGTATCAGCCATTATCGGACTTATACTCGGTATTGTGCTAAGCTTATGCAAGATCAGCACGTTCCGCCCGCTGGTCTGGATCGCTGATTTTTACACATCAGTGTTCCGCGGCACGCCTTTAGTGCTGCAGCTTATGATTGTCTATTTCGGGCTTCCTCAGCTGCTCGGATTTCAAATTGACCAGTTTTGGGCAGCAGTTGTCGCATTGTCATTGAATTCCGCCGCTTATGTATCGGAAATTATCAGAGCCGGAATCAACGCCATTGATAAAGGCCAAAGGGAAGCGGCTGTCGCACTGGGGGTTCCGTACGGCAAAATGATGAAGGATCTCCTGTTGCCGCAGGCTTTTAAAAATATATCACCTGCAATTTTGAATGAATTAATTACATTAACAAAAGAATCGGCGATCGTCACTGTTATCGGGCTTGGTGATGTTATGAGACGCGCATATCAAGCTGGCGCCGCCACGTACAATTATCTTGAGCCGCTCATTATCGCCGGATTGATTTATTATGTGCTTGTCCTGATTTTAACGTTTATCGGCAAGGCTGTAGAAAGGAAGCTGAAATCCAATGATTAAGGTTGAACAGCTGTCAAAATCATTTGGGAAACATGAAGTACTAAAAGACATTTCAACAACAATCTCTGAAGGTGAGGTTGTTGCCGTGATCGGCCCTTCAGGCTCAGGCAAATCAACGTTCCTTCGCTGTTTAAACCTGTTGGAAAAACCCAACGGCGGCACCATTACAATCAAAGACAAAGAGATCACGAAGCCGAAAACCAACACATTAAAGGTCCGGGAAAACATCGGGATGGTTTTTCAGCATTTTCATCTCTTTCCGCACAAAACAGTTCTCGAAAATATTATGTACGCGCCTGTCAATGTCCAAAAAGAATCAAAACAGGCTGCACAGGAAAAAGCCGAAGAGCTGCTCCGCAAAGTCGGTTTGTTTGAAAAGCGAAATGACTATCCAAACCGCTTATCAGGCGGGCAAAAACAGCGTGTCGCCATCGCCCGGGCTCTTGCGATGAATCCGGACATCATGCTGTTTGACGAACCGACCTCTGCACTTGATCCAGAGATGGTCAAAGAAGTGCTCCAGGTGATGAAAGAGCTGGTTGAAACCGGTATGACCATGGTGATTGTCACGCATGAAATGGGCTTCGCAAAAGAAGTGGCAGACCGCGTGCTGTTTATGGATCAGGGAATGATTGTCGAGGACGGCAATCCGAAAGAATTTTTTCTATCGCCAAAATCCAAAAGAGCGCAGGACTTTTTAGAAAAAATATTATAGAATATAGAAAAAAGAAGAAGGCTGGTCGCTTCTTCTTTTTTATTGAAGAAACAAATAGAAATGGAGTCCGACATGTTTAAAATTGGTTACCGCACAATAAAGACAGCGCTTGGAACAGCTTTGGCTATTTATTTAAGCCAGCTATTGCATTTGCAAAACTTCGCATCAGCAGGAATCATCACCATTTTGTGCATTCAAATCACACAAAAACGGTCGCTTCAGGCATCGTGGGCCCGCTTTGCGGCATGCTGTTTGGCAATTCTTTTTTCTTATCTCTTTTTCGAGCTGATTGGCTATCACCCGTTTGTTATCGGAGCGCTCCTTTTGATATTCATCCCGATAACGGTCCTGTTAAAAATTAATGAGGGAATCGTCACAAGTTCCGTTATTATTCTTCATCTGTATATGTCGGGTGGCATAACGCTTGCTTTCATTTGGAATGAAGTTCAATTGATTACGGTTGGTATCGGCGTCGCTCTTTTGATGAACTTGTATATGCCGAGCCTAGACCGAAAGCTGATTGCCTATCGCAAAAAGATAGAGGATAACTTTGCCGTCATTTTCGCAGAAATAGAGCGGTATTTGTTAACTGGTGAGCAAGATTGGACTGGAAAAGAAATTCCGGAAACACATCAGCTCATCACGGAAGCTAAAAATCTGGCATACCGAGATGTGCAAAACCACATTCTGCGCTACGAAAATTTGCATTATCATTATTTTAAAATGAGAGAAAAGCAATTTGAAATTATCGAACGCCTCCTCCCTAAAGTGACTTCTATCTCCATTACGGTAGATCAGGGAAAAATGATCGCAGCATTTATTCACGATTTACGGGAAGCGATACACCCGGGAAATACGGCGCACAAATTTCTGAAAAGGCTTGCCGATATGAGAAAAGAATTTGAGGAGATGCCGCTTCCGGCGACAAGAGAGGAATTTGAAGCGAGAGCCGCTCTCTTCCATCTTCTCGGGGAAATGGAACAATATTTAGTGATTAAAAGTTATTTTAAAGGAATAAAAGCGCAAAAATCACTCGCATGATTCGCATGAGCTCTTCCTTCATTGGTCAACCTAATGAAAAAGGAGGAGCTTATGCGTTTTTTCTTATGTTCGATTTTTATCATGATGATGTCACCGATTTGGCCGCTCGGCGACAATCCGCTGCCGGGTGATCCGTATGTCATTGTCAACAAGAGAACAAACGAACTCGCTGTCATCCTCGACAACAAAGTAGAAGGCGTGTACAGCGTGGCGACCGGAAAAACAGACGATTTAACGCCTGAAGGAGAATTTTCGATAACAGTAAAAGCGGCGAATCCTTACTACAGAAAGAAAAATATTGAAGGGGGATCTCCTGACAATCCGCTTGGAGCAAGATGGCTTGGATTTGACGCGAATGGGACAGACGGGCGGATTTACGGAATTCATGGGACAAACCGGGATGAGTCGGTAGGGAAATTTGTGTCTAACGGCTGTATACGTATGCATAACGATGAAGTCGTTCATTTGTTTCAAACGATTCCGGTGGGTACGAGAGTGTTGATTACGGATGACTCCCGCTCTTTTGAAGAGATTGCCATTGAACATAAAGCTCTGATAAAAAAGCAGGAGATTGCCATTGAACATAAAGCTCTGATAAAAAAGCAGGATGTTCCCATTCAATAAGGCTGCCTGCTTTTTTATCATTATAAAAACATGACGATTCCTGAGAGCACAGTTGAAAGAATAAAAACTCCCAAAATCACGATCAAAACGCTTTTCATCAGTTTTTGAGACATGATTTCACTCCTTAGACAATCTGTCTATATTTTAGCGTGTTTTGAGGGGGCGGACAAGTAATATCTATTCGCGGAAAGCAGGGATGAAAATGAACAGGCTTGACCATATCGGGATAGCCGTTTTTTCGATAGAAGAAGCGAGAAGCTTTTATGAAGAAGTATTGGGGCTTGCGTTTCTTCATCAAGAAACGGTTGAAGAGCAAAAGGTGAATGTTGCTTTTTTTCAAGCGGGCAGCGTCAAGCTTGAGCTGATTGAGCCGCTGACAACTGACAGCCCCGTCCGTTTCTTTTTGGAGAAGAAAGGGCAGGGGCTGCATCATGTTGCATTTTTGTGCACCGGTTTATCTGAACAGCTTCAAGTATTGTCTGACCGGCAAGTTCAATTGATCGACAGGTATCCAAGACAGGGAGCAAACGGGAAATGGATCGCCTTTCTTTCACCACGGGAAACAAACGGCGTTCTTGTAGAGCTTTGCGAGCCGAAAGGAGAAACCAATGAACATGAATGAGCACATTGATCATTTATACACGAGGCGCAGGCAGTCAGAACAAGGCGGAGGACATGAAAAGCTGGCCCAACAGCGGCAAAAGGGAAAGCTCACAGCACGGGAAAGGATCACATTTCTTCTTGATCAGGGCAGCTTTATCGAGCTGCATCCCTTCATGGAAAGCCAAGCGCTAACAAGAGAACAGCGCATTTTAGGCGATGGGGTCGTAACAGGGTACGGCACAATTGACGGCCGCTCTGTATATGTATTTGCGCAGGACTTCACAGTGTTCGGCGGGGCCCTTGGCGAAACCCACGCCAAAAAAATCTGCGCTCTGATGGATCTGGCAGCAAAAAATAAGGCGCCGATTATCGGGCTGAATGACTCAGGTGGTGCGAGAATTCAAGAGGGTGTGGTATCATTAGATGGATACGGTCACATATTTTACCGAAACGTCTTATATTCAGGAGTCATTCCGCAAATATCGGTTATTTTAGGGCCGTGCGCTGGAGGCGCTGTATATTCTCCGGCCCTCACAGATTTTATCTTTATGGCTGAACAGACCGGCCGGATGTTTATTACCGGGCCGAAGGTGATTGAAAAAGTGACAGGAGAACAGGTAGATGCGGAGAGCTTAGGCGGAGCGGGGATACATAATGCCGTCAGCGGGAACGCCCACTTTTCCGGACATACGGAGAAGGAGGTTCTGACAGGGGTGAAAAAACTGCTGTCTTATTTGCCGCTGAAGGGCCAGACAACAGTGCCGCAGCCAGAGAAAGAGGTCTCAAGGCCGTTATTAAACCGTCTCGTGCCCGCTGACACGACAAAGCCGTATGATGTGCGGACGGTGATTAAAGAGCTGGCAGATCCGCAGTCTTTTTTTGAGATTCAGCCGTTCTTTGCGAAAAACATTGTCATCGGGTTTGCAAGGCTGGGTGAAAAAACAATCGGCATCATTGCGAGCCAGCCGAAGCATCTGGCGGGCAGCCTGACGATTGACGCTGCTGATAAAGCGGCAAGGTTCATCCGTTTTTGTGACGCATTTGATATCCCGCTGTTAACTGTCGAGGATGTGCCGGGATTTCTTCCCGGTATTCAGCAGGAGCATAACGGAATTATCAGGCACGGCGCAAAATTATTGTATGCCTATGCAGAAGCGACCGTCCCAAAAGTCACGCTCATTATCAGAAAAGCGTACGGCGGCGCCTATGTGGCCATGAACAGCAAAGCGATCGGAGCGGACCTTGTGTTTGCATGGCCGAATGCTGAAATCGCAGTGATGGGTTCAGAAGGCGCGGCTTCGATTTTGTATGAAAAGGACATAAAAGCTTCAGCCGACCCGGAAAAGACAAAACGTGAAAAAACAGCTGAATACAAAAAGCAAAACGCCGGCCCGTACAAAGCGGCGGCCTGCGGAATGGTTGATGACATCATTTTGCCTGAAGAATCTAGGAAAAGGCTGATTCAAGCCTTTTACATGCTTGCACATAAGACAGAAGAGAGGCCGAAAAAAAAGCACGGTAACATACCGCTTTAATATGGAGGGACTTACAAATGGTGAATGAAAAACGCCTGCTGGAAGAATTTTTAGAGCTTGTCCAAATTGACTCAGAAACAAAACACGAAGCAGAAATCTGCAAAGTGCTGAAACGAAAATTTTCTGATTTAGGTGTGGATGTAAAAGAAGACGATACAATGGATATCACTGGCCATGGAGCCGGAAACCTGATCTGCACATTAAAAGGGACAAAACAAGCAGATACGATCTATTTTACATCTCATATGGACACAGTTGTACCCGGAAACGGCGTAAAACCGGTTGTTGAAGAAGGCTATGTCAAAACAGACGGCACTACGATTTTAGGCGCTGATGATAAAGCGGGGCTGGCTGCAATGTTTGAAGCGATTAAAGTGCTGAAAGAAGAAAACATTGAGCACGGCACGATTGAATTCATCATCACAGTAGGTGAGGAATCAGGCCTGATCGGAGCGAAGGCGCTTGACCGTTCTATGATCACGGCATCCTACGGCTATGCCCTTGACTCAGACGGAAAAGTCGGGAATATCATTGTGGCCGCGCCGACACAGGCGAAGGTAAGAGCGGCCATTTACGGGAAAACCGCACATGCCGGGGTTGAACCTGAAAAAGGCATTTCTGCCATCACAATCGCTAGCAAAGCCATTTCAAAAATGCCATTGGGGCGCATCGATAAAGAAACAACAGCAAACATCGGACGGTTTGAAGGCGGCACACAAACAAATATTGTATGCGACGAAGTCCATATTCTTGCGGAAGCACGTTCTTTAGTTCCTGAGAAAATGGAAGCTCAGGTTCAAAAAATGAAAGCTGCTTTTGAAATGGCCGCTGCTGATATGGGCGGACGCGCGGAAGTCGAAATTGAAGTGATGTATCCGGGCTTCAAATATCAAGACGGCGACCAAGTTGTTGAAATCGCGAAGAAAGCGGCAGCTAAAATCGGGCGCCCGAGCGAGCTGCAAACAAGCGGCGGCGGAAGCGACGCGAACGTGATTGCAGGTCATGGCATTCCGACGGTCAACCTTGCTGTCGGTTATGAGCAAATTCATACAAAAAATGAAAAAATGCCGATTGAAGAACTCGTTAAAACCGCGGAAATGGTTGTTGCCATTATTGAAGAGGCGGCGAAATAAAAAAGGAAAACCCGAGCGGACTAGTACCGCATCGGGTTTTTTTGCATTCAGCTCCATTGCCTAAGCGTTCAAAATAACACGTCCTGTTTTTTAGCGAAATGAAGCAAAGGGTCTGACTCTGGCAATGAAATGTCGTGAGCTTCAGCTATCGTATTGACTGAAAACTTGGCTTCGGCATTTTGTAACAGCCAAGGATGATGATGAATGTCTTCGTAATAGAGCTTGTTGCAATAAGTGGTGTAGAGTCTATATCGTCCCGTCAGCCAATAATCGAGAGAATCCTCTTCCGCTGCAAAAGGAGCTGAAATGGGCCGGTATGCGGCGCGGAATTCGTCTTTTCCGTCGTCTTTCCGTTTGCTGACATAATCAATGTTATCTCTTTTTTTTACGGTTTTCATATCAGCGTGAAAATAAGGCAAATGAAAGAACGTGCGCGCGCCAAGGACCGTCAGCCGATGATCGGCATCCAGGCTGAAAAAATAAATGCCGGGTTTGCCTTTATACGTGACATAGGTGCGGAGGTTAAGCTCAGGAAAAGCACGCGCACTGGGAAGGGCAGGAAGAAATCGGGCCCTCAGGTTCGTGAGCATAAAGGGAAGTATGCTGATCCAAGCTTGTCCGTTATATGTATCTAATTCTAAAACTGGCGGTACTAAAGGGCGAAGAATAGAGACATCGACAGGCCAGTGGGCAAATAAGACATCATTCCAGGCTTGTCTCATGATCCACATTCCTTCAGGTACAGACATATTTTTTTGCTGAAAGCGTTCCGTCACGTATATCCTCCTTTCAGTGGGTGTGACTAAAGGTATTCCCGCTTTCCTTCTTTTTAAACGATATGGCTGTTTTGTTAGGATGGCCATTTTTGCATCAGCCTTGAAAGAAAAGGGTGCGGTGAAACAAAAAACAACCCCGGCTTTTCGCTCGGGGTTGTTTCATTATTTCACCGGCTCAGTAAGAGCAGCTGCTTTTTTTGTTTTATGGTGTGTCATCTGAAGGACGATGTTTTGCACTGTCAGGAACAGCCCGCTTGTGAACCAGTACAGCGGAAGGGCTGCAGGAACATTAAGCGAGAAAATTGTCATCATCACAGGGAAAATGAACACCATCAGTTTGGCTGATTGCTGAGCTGCCGGGTTTTGCGGAACAGCGGAATATTTGGCGCTCAGTTTTTGAGCAACATAGGCCTGAATAAAGTACATAGCTCCCGCACTAAGAGACACGAGAATGTCAGATTGTCCTAAACTGAACCATAAAAACGAGTGTGACGCAATTTCAGGTGTAGAGCGAATCGCGTAATAAAACCCAATCAAAATAGGGAACTGAATCAGCATTGGGAGACATCCCATGGCAAGCGGATTGATATTGTGCTCCTGATACAGCTTCATCATTTTCGTTTGCAGTTCTTTTTGCTGTTCTGGGTCCTTCGTCTTTTTCAATTTGTCCTGAATGCTGTCAACCTGAGGTTTAATAACCGCCATTTTCTCTTGGAACAAACGCTGTTTTTTAAACTGATTGACAAACAAAGGCAGTACAACCACACGCACAATAATGGTTACGAGAATAATAGACAGTCCGAATTCTCCGTGAAACAGTCCGGCAACACCTTTAAGCAGAGCGGAAAACGGTTCGATTAAATAGTCGTGGAAAAAACCGACGTTGCTGAGACCTCCCACCTGATTAGTCGCCGCAAACGCTGCATTGCCCGAGCATAATACGATCAAAAAGATACCTACAGCCAAAAGTTTTTGATATGTTTTTAACAATTTGTTCTCCTCCTTTTTATAAATGCGGTTTATAAAAGAAGGGAACTGGCGTCTTCATCATCGTTCACAGGCGAATTCATGCGGAAGACTTTACGTATCCAAGTTGTAATGCGATGATATATAATAATAAGAAAGTCTGTTCGGTTTATTTGAAAGACCGTCTGATGTTCGTCTGTTCGTTTTGATTTCCATTGCTCGCCAGCACGGCATTCTCGTAAAAGAAACGCAATCCCGATTGCTGTCAGAGCAGGAAGAATAATTGTGAAAAAATCGACTAAGAATAAAACGTCATTTATCGATTCCACAAACATTGTCATCACATCCATTCAATACCTTCATTTTACTATATGTACAAGCCGTTGTCTAATGAACGAAAAGGAGATTTATTTATGCAGGGAAAGGGCCGAATTATTTTCCATATTGATATGAATAGCTTCTATGCATCGGTGGAAATGGCATATGATCCGGCTCTCCGGGGGAAGCCGGTCGCAGTTGCCGGAAATGTAAAGGAGCGAAAGGGCATCGTGGTGACATGCAGCTACGAAGCAAGAGCGCGCGGCGTTAAAACAACGATGCCGGTTTGGGAAGCGAAGCGCAATTGTCCTGAGCTGATCGTTCTTCCGCCGAACTTTGACCGCTATAGAAACTCTTCAAGAGCGATGTTTAACATCCTCCGTGAATATACTGACCTGGTGGAGCCTGTCTCCATCGACGAAGGCTATATGGATATGACCGATACACCATACAGCAGCCGCGCTCTGGAGACGGCAAAAGAAATCCAAAGCAGGCTGCAAAAAGAGCTGCTACTTCCGTCAAGCATAGGGATCGCGCCGAATAAATTTCTCGCTAAGATGGGGTCTGATATGAAAAAACCGCTCGGCATCACGATTTTAAGAAGGAGGCAAGTGCCTGATATCCTTTGGCCGCTTCCTGTTGGAGAGATGCACGGAGTCGGCAAAAAGACAGCGGAAAAGCTGAAGGGACTCGGCATTCATACGATTGGAGAGTTAGCTGCAGCTGATGAACACTCGCTGAAACGCCTGCTTGGCATCAACGGCCCGCGCCTTAAACATAAAGCAAACGGCATTCACCATGCGCCGGTTGACCCGGAACGCATTTACGAATTTAAAAGCGTCGGCAACTCATCGACACTATCACACGATTCCAGTGATGAAGAAGAGCTGTTAGGCGTTTTCAGAAAGCTTGCCGCTTCCGTGAGTGACCGCTTACAGCGCAAGGAAGTCATGGCTTCGAAGCTTTTTATTATGATTAGATATGCAGATTGGAAAACCATCACGAGAAGCATCACGCTGAAAAATCCGATCGATCAAAAAAGTGAAATAATGAAAGAAGCGGAGCACCTCTTTTTTAAACACTGGAATAAAAATCCTGTCAGGCTGCTTGGCATTACCGGAACCGATTTAGTAGAAAAAGAACAGGCCTATAAGCAGCTCGATTTGTTCAGTTTTAATGAAGATGCGAAGGATGAGCCCATTCAGCAGATGATGGAAAAGCTGAATGATAGGTACGGATCCAAGCTGATCAGAAAAGGGGCAAGGATAAAAAAGGAGGAGAGCAAAACGAAGGGAACAAGCTTTAATAAAGATTTTTTTCAGGATGAAAAGAAAAGGTGAATAGCTTGAAAAAAAGGGTGAAAGTATGGTAATTTCTTTATTATAAATATCATTTTATTTTAATTTGAATTTTAAAATGATTAAACGTTTGCAGAAGGGACGTTAGAATATGTCAAAACAACAAATCGGAGTTATCGGACTTGCGGTCATGGGTAAAAATCTGGCTTTAAATATCGAGAGCCGGGGATTTTCTGTTTCTGTTTACAACAGATCAAGCAGTAAAACGGAGGAGTTTTTGCAGGAGGCAAAAGGAAAAAATGTTGTTGGCACATACAGCATTGAAGAATTTGTCCAATCCTTGGAAACACCGCGTAAAATCTTATTAATGGTGAAAGCGGGAACTGCAACAGATGCGACAATTCAATCTCTTCTTCCTCATCTAGAAAAGGATGATATTTTAATTGACGGCGGTAATACATACTATAAAGATACACAGCGCCGTAACAAAGAACTTGCAGAAAGCGGCATTCACTTTATCGGAACAGGCGTTTCCGGCGGTGAAGAAGGAGCGCTTAAAGGGCCTTCTATTATGCCTGGAGGACAAAAAGAAGCACATGAGCTTGTGAAGCCGATTCTTGAAGCGATTTCTGCAAAAGTTGACGGAGAACCTTGTACGACATATATCGGTCCAGACGGTGCCGGCCATTATGTGAAAATGGTGCATAACGGAATTGAATACGGAGATATGCAGCTGATCTCTGAATCTTACTTCATTTTGAAACAGGTGCTCGGCCTTTCAGCGGATGAGCTTCATGACATTTTCGCTGAATGGAATAAAGGCGAGCTTGACAGCTACCTGATTGAGATCACGGCTGACATCTTTACGAAAAAAGACGAAGAGACAGGCAAACCGCTTGTTGATGTCATTCTCGATAAAGCAGGACAAAAAGGAACAGGAAAATGGACAAGCCAAAGCGCGCTTGACTTAGGTGTTCCGCTTCCGATTATTACTGAGTCTGTATTCGCGCGCTTTATCTCAGCGATGAAGGAAGAGCGTGTGAAAGCGAGCGGCCTTCTTTCAGGACCTGAAGTGAAGCCTGTTACAGACAATAAAGAAGAGCTGATTGAAGCAGTCAGAAAAGCGCTGTTCATGAGTAAAATCTGTTCTTATGCGCAAGGATTTGCCCAAATGAAAGCAGCTTCTGAAGAATACAACTGGGATCTGAAATACGGCGAAATCGCTATGATCTTCCGCGGCGGCTGCATCATCCGCGCTGCATTCCTTCAGAAGATCAAAGAAGCTTACGATCGCGAACCTGAGCTCGACAACCTGCTTCTTGACAGCTACTTCAAAAATATTGTAGAAAGCTACCAAGGAGCGCTTCGCCAAGTGATTTCACTTGCTGTTGCCCAAGGTGTGCCGGTGCCATCATTCTCAAGCGCATTAGCTTACTATGACAGCTACCGCACAGCTGTACTCCCTGCAAACTTAATTCAAGCGCAGCGTGACTACTTTGGCGCCCATACTTATGAGCGTACAGATAAAGAAGGTATCTTCCATACTGAATGGATGAAGTAATAGTGAACCCCGAAGCGCCTTAGGGCTTCGGGGTTTTTTGTTATTGAATTTGTGTCTTAAGGAATAGTCTTGACAGCCGCAAAAAAAGCCGAAAATGCGCTACAGCATTTTCGGCTTTTTCTGTATTATATATTCCACCAGTTCAAGCCGTCTTTCGCCAAAAGATCATCTGATTCTTTCGGTCCCATAGAGCCTGACTCATAGTTTGGAGATAGGGTCTTGTTTGCTGCCCATGTTTCAGAAATGGCGTCGACAAAACTCCAAGACAAGGCAACTTCATCCCAGTGTGCAAAGTTTGTGGCATCACCAAGAAGACAGTCGTGAATCAATTTTTCATATGCTTCAGGGGTGTTCATCTCATCATTGCAATTGCTGCAGTAATCCAGTTTGATTGGCTGCGCGTGTGCTGCTCCGCCGAGCTTTTTAGCGTTTAAGTAAAGCGTAATGCCTTCGTCAGGCTGAATATGGATCACGAGCAAGTTTGGATTCATGTTGTTTTCATTGCCGTAGTACAGGTTCATCGGAATGTCCTTAAATTGAACGACGATTTTCGTGGACTTCTCTTTCATTCGTTTTCCGGTGCGGATATAGAATGGAACACCAGCCCATCTAAAGTTGTCGATCAAGAGCTTTCCTGAAACAAAGGTTTCTGTATTTGAGTCAGGAGCGACATTATCTTCATCCGTATAAGCAGGGACCATCACACCGTCAATTTCACCGGCTTGATATTGTCCGCGTACAAAATACTCGTCTACTTCGTCTTTTGCAACAGGGCGCAGTGCTCTCAGCACCTTCACTTTTTCGCTGCGGATTTCTTCTGTGTTCAATTTGATCGGCGGCTCCATTGCAAGAAGGGCAACCATTTGCATGATATGGTTTTGCACCATATCGCGAAGGGCGCCTGATTTTTCGTAATATCTTGCACGGTCTTCGACGCCAAGTGATTCGCTAGATGTGATTTGAATATTTGAGATGTAGCGGTTCGTCCAAAGCGGTTCGAAAATCGCATTGGCAAATCGAATCACTTCAATGTTCTGAACCATTTGTTTGCCTAGGTAATGGTCGATTCTGTAAATTTGATCTTCTGTAAACGCTTCGCGGATTTCTTTGTTCAACGCCTGTGCGCTTGGCAGATCATGGCCGAACGGCTTTTCAATGACAAGGCGGGACCAGCCTGTTGTTGCTGTCACACCTTCTGATTTTAATGTTTTTGCAATTGTCCCGAAGAATTCAGGAGCCATTGCCAAGTAGAACATTCTGTTGTTCGGAATTTGATATGTATCTTCCAGCTGGTTAAGCAATACGTTAAGCTCTTGATAAGAGCCAGGATTTGTCACGTCGAACGGGTGATAGTAAAAATGAGACGTGAAATCATCTATATGTTTATCTGCAGATGAGGAAATGGATGTTTTAACCGTTTGGCGAAGATCCTCATTAGACCAAGGTCTTCTTCCAACTCCTACTACTGCAAACTCTTCTCCGATTTGTCCGTTTTGATATAAACGGTGGATAGACGGATACAGTTTTCGTTTTGCTAAATCTCCCGTTGCGCCGAATATGACAATTACTGCTTTTGGTTGTTGGTTTGTTTTCACTAAAAGTACCTCACTTTATTCGAAGCTTTATTTTAGTACACCCCGTATATTTTCTTCATTTTAAATCTAAAATTGAACGAAAGCAAACATTTCAGCCCCTTTTTTTGCAGAATACCGTAAAAATGTCTCTAGAACAAAAGGATTGTTCCTATCAGAGGCAAGATTCACATTTTACGCATGATCCTGTATTCTTGTAGGTAACTAGTTCTAGTAGGAGGAAGGAAATGTGGAATTACTTTTTTTAGGGACGGGAGCCGGCATTCCCGCTAAGGCGAGAAACGTAACGTCGGTGGCGTTAAAATTGCTTGAAGAAAGACGTTCGGTATGGCTGTTTGACTGCGGGGAAGCCACACAGCATCAAATTTTACATACCACAATTAAACCGCGTAAAATCGAAAAAATCTTCATTACCCACATGCACGGCGATCATGTATACGGACTTCCAGGGCTTCTGGGAAGCCGTTCTTTTCAAGGGGGAGAGGACGCGCTGACGGTGTACGGACCTAAAGGGATCAAGGCGTTTATTGAAACAAGCCTTGCCGTCACGAAAACCCATCTGACATATCCGCTTATAATCAAGGAAATCGAAGAAGGAATCGTGTTTGAAGACGAGCAGTTTATGGTCTCGGCCGTATCTGTTATTCATGGAGTGGAAGCTTTCGGATACCGTGTGCAGGAAAAAGATGTGCCTGGCTCCTTAAAGGCGGATTTATTAAAGGAAATGAACATCCCGCCCGGGCCTGTGTATCAAAAAATTAAAAAAGGCGAAACGGTAACGCTTGATGACGGGCGCATCATCAATGGAAATGATTTTCTGGAGCCTCCTAAGAAGGGAAGGGCTGTGGTATTTTCCGGAGATACGAGAGTAAGTGATAAGCTAAAAGACCTTGCAAGAGATTGTGATGTGCTTGTTCATGAAGCGACCTTTGCTAAGGAAGATCGGAAGCTTGCTTATGATTATTTTCACAGTACAACGGAACAAGCGGCCGTAACAGCGAAAGAAGCAGGGGCGAAGAAGCTCATTTTAACCCATATCAGCGCCAGATATCAGGGAGATGCCTCTCTAGAGCTTCAGAAAGAAGCGGATGACGTTTTCCCGAACAGCATAGCAGCTTATGATTTCTTAGAGGTAAACGTCCCTCGGGGCTGAGGCCAAGAGCTCTTATTTGACAATTTGTAATTATGTTGTATAATAAAACGTAATCATTACGCTTTATAAGGAGATGTTAATTATGAGAGTCAATGTTACTTTAGCCTGCACTGAAACGGGAGACCGGAATTACATCACAACAAAAAACAAACGCACCAACCCAGATCGTTTAGAGCTGAAAAAATATTCACCGCGTTTAAAGAAATATACCCTTCATCGTGAAACGAAATAATAGAAAAGAAGACCGGGCGTACATACCCGGTCTTCTTTTATGTTAATTGACTGCCTGATAAAGTGGAGCAGCCTGCTGGCACGCTGCACACCATACATCATAAATAGCCAAATGAACGATATGAGGCTCATCATGATGGATGTTGTGAGAGCTGTTTTTAGCTTGAATCCAGCCGCTTTGATGAGATAGAGACAATATGCTGCTGTGCATGTTTAGCCACTCCTGTTCAGCGGTGAATTTCTTAGTCCGTTCACCCGATGACAACACAAGGAGAGGCATGTTTCCCAAATGGACTTGCTTCCGTTTGAGTTCCTGCAGGCTTCTTGAAAATTCTGCATGTGTGCCCTCAAGCATCATCTTTCTTGTATCAGCATTGTGCATTTCTTCAGGAATAAAGGAGCAGCTTGCACAATCTCCTAAAGCTGGATCAAGGAGAACCATGCCGATAATATCTCGCTTGTTTTTGCAAGCCCATAAACCGGTGATGACAGCTCCATATGAATGTGAAACAGCGAGATAAGGAGGTTTTACATCTGCTGCTTTAAGCAAACTCTCCAATTCTTCCCCTTTTTGTTCAGCTGTTCGTTTAGCGCTGCTTTGTCCGCTTTTTCCTATTCCCGCCCGATCATATGTAAAAATGCCAAATTCATCATCAATGTCCGCTATTAATGGGTTCCACGTCTCAGAAGAAGTACCGTAGCCGGCCTCAAAGACAATTGTTACACCGCTTGATCCTCTCCGGTGTTGTGTATGAAACGCACATCCGTCAATTGTATATGTCTTTTCCATCCAAGCTGAGTTCATTGGAGTCATCTCCTCTAATTGGTTCTACTAGGGAGACGGAGAACCTGAGCTGATCGTTTCTCTAAAAATAAAAAAAGAGATATCCGTTTGAGGATATCTCTTATGGGCATTACCAGCCTCTCTCATATTGAACAGGGGCCGGAATCTCTGTATTGAGCTGTTTCGCTGCTGTTCTTGCAAAGAAAGGATCCCGCAATAGCTCTCTGCCGATAAAGATGAGGTCGGCACGTCCATTTTGCAGAATTTCTTCAGCCATTGAACCGTCTGTAATCATGCCGACAGCACCAGTTGCCATGTCGGCCTGTTCACGGATTTTCTCAGCGAAGCTGACTTGATAGCCGGGGAATACGTTAATGTCTGCGTGAACAAGGGCGCCTGAGCTGCAGTCAATTAAGTCAACACCCTGCTCCTTCATCCATTTTGCAAAACCGATGTGATCGGCGATGTCTAAGCCTTTATCTGTATAGTCAGAAGCAGATACACGGACAAATAAAGGGCCGTTCCATACTTGTTTGACTTCATCAATGATCTCTCTTAAGAAACGATAGCGATTTTCTGGTGAGCCGCCGTATTCATCTGTGCGATGATTGGAAAGCGGAGATAAAAATTCGTGAATTAAGTATCCGTGCGCCGCATGAATTTCAATCATATCAAAGCCGGCTTCTTTTGCGCGGGCAGCCGCTTGTTTGAACTCGCGTATTGTTTCTTTTATTTTTTCTGCTGACATTTCTACAGGTGTTGCTGATTGTTCGTCAAACGCAATCGCCGATGGAGCGAAAATATCTCCTTCAAGCTCTGCTTTACGTCCGGCATGGGCAAGTTGAATGCCGATTTTTGAGCCTTGTTCTTTGACCTGCTCAGTCAGTTTGGCAAAGCCTTCAATATGCTCGTCACTCCAAATTCCTAAGTCTTGGTCTGTGATTCGTCCTTGAGGATTAACTGCTGATGCCTCGACAATAATCAGCCCGACCTGGCCGATTGCGCGCGATATGTAATGTGCCATGTGGAACGGCGTCAATTTTCCGTCCTTTTCATGAGAAGAGTACATGCACATTGGCGACATGACAATGCGGTTTTTTAACGTCATATCTTTAATGGTAATCGGTGTGAATAATTTTCTGGCCATTTCTTTCGCCTCCCGTAAGGTTTTTAGAGGTTGATTATATCAAGTCATTTCTTTCCCGTCATATAAACTGCTCAAACGATCTATTTTTGTAAAACTTTTCTGTATAATAGACAAGGAATCATCTTATTTTCCAGGTTAGAAGCGTTTTTATACATAGGAGGGGGCGGAGATCGATGCATTGGCAGACGAAGGACGAATTGCTGACCCTTTTAACTTCTCTTGTGCAATACGAAAGCATCACCGGTTCGAAGGGAGAGGCAGCACTTGCAGAATATCTTTATTTTATTTTGAAAGACAAGCCTTATTTTCAAAAACATCCTGATGATGTAACACTTCATCCGATGGACGACGGCAGATCCTTTCTTACGGCTCTTGTCAAAAAGAAGAATGTCAAAAAGACAGTGCTTTTGCTGAGCCATTTTGATGTCGTGGACATAGAGGATTACGGAGAATTCAAACATATGGCTTGTAAGCCTGCTGAGCTTTTGAGTTCTTTTTTAAAGAAAAAAGAGCTGCTTCCGGAACATGTGAGAAGAGACGCTGAAAGCGGCGACTGGCTGTTCGGAAGAGGCACGATGGATGTGAAAGCGGGGCTTGCCGTTCAGCTGTCGATGCTAGAGCGGGCAATGAACGGCCAATTTGAAGGCAATCTGCTGTTGATTACGGTTCCTGACGAGGAAGTGAATTCGAGAGGCATGATTGAAGCGGTTCCTGTACTGAAGGAAATGGAGAAAAAGCATGATCTCTCATTTTCCGCTTGTCTGAATGCTGAACCGATGTTCGAAAAATTTCCCGGCGACCTGCAGCAATATATTTATACAGGAAGTATCGGCAAGGTGCTTGCGGGCTTTTTCTGCAAGGGGATTGAAACTCATGTCGGAGAGCCGTTTTCAGGCATAAACGCAAATTTAATGGTATCGGAGATTAACCGCTTGCTTGAACTGAATTCTGATTATTGCGAGAAGGTTGAAGGTGAAGTCACCCCGCCTCCGGTAAACTTAATGCAAAAGGACTTGAAAGAGGCGTATTCTGTTCAGACACCGCATACAGCTGTCACGTTATTTAATGTGCTGTCCATGAAACGCTCGGCCAATGAACTGCATCAGATGCTGCTTAAAACCGCAGAACAGGCGGCGAGAGAAATAACCGCGAATATTCGGAAGAAAACACAGGATTTTCAGCAATTTGAGTCGTTTACGCCGATGGAACGCGACGTCTCTGTTTTGACATTTGATGAGCTGGCCGCACGTGCGAGAAAGCGTGCCGGAAACTCTGAAATAGAGCGGGTTCTGAATTATGCCTTTGCCAACAGGGGAGATCTTGGGGACAGGGATTTTTCGACGAAAATGGTATCTGAGCTTGCTTCGCTTTGTAAGGAGGATGCGCCGCTGATTGTTCTTTTTTACAGCCCGCCGTTTTATCCGGCGGTTTCTTCAAAGGACGATCACTTGATTAGGAATACAGCTGATGAGCTTATGCATTATGCGGCTGACAGATACGGCATTGCGTTGCAGGAGGTTCAGTATTTCCCGGGACTTTCAGACTTAAGCTATCTACAGCTCGAAAAGCAGGAAGTCAACGTGTACACAAGCAATATGCCGCTCTTTAATAGAGGATATTCACTGCCAAGCGGCAAAGATCAGGCTTTATATGTCCCGGTTTTAAATGTCGGTCCGGCTGGAAAAGACCCGCACAAATGGACGGAAAGGCTGTATATGCCTTATTCCTTTGAAGTGCTTCCCGATTTGCTTTCATTTACGATCTCCGCGCTATTAAAACCATCAGAAACTGCCAGCCGGCTGATTTAGGAAAAACAAAAGACAGAAGGCATTGTCCCTTCTGTCTCTGGGCTTACGTCTCTAAAGCGGCACCGGAAAACTGCTCTTTAATCTCGGCGCTGCGTTTAGCGGTTTCTTCAACACAGTGAATAATCACTTCTTCAAAGCGTGAGTCCTGTAAAGCGCGAAGACCTGCCTCTGTTGTGCCTCCCGGACTCGTGATTTCCTTGCGCAGTTTTGCGGGCTGTTTGCCACTTTGAAGGAGCATATCTGTTGCCCCTGCCATTGTCTGTAAAATGAGAGCCTTTGCCGTTTCCTCATCCAATCCTATTTTTTGCGCCGCTTTTTCCATTGCTTCAATATAACGGTACACGAAGGCCGGGCCGCTGCCGGCTATTGCCGTGACAGCGTCGAGATGCCGTTCCTCAACAAGTGTGGCATCACCGATTGTTTCCAATAAAGCTTTTGCGGCGGTCATATCTTCCTGGCTTGCTTCAGCGCTTACGGAAAATCCGGTTGCTGATTTGCGAATGGCTGCAGATGTATTAGGCATGACGCGAATGACCGCGAGCTTTCTGCCAAAATAGTGCTGAATGGTTTCGATGGTAAGACCTGCAAGTACTGAAATCACAAGCTGGCCCTTGATATACGAACGAATGCTGTCAATGCTTTCCGCTGCGTCCTTCGGTTTAAAAGCGAGGATGATGATATCGGTTTGAGTGAAAAACTCATTTTTATCTCTGCAGGGACATACGCCGTACGTTTCCTTTAATTCAATCAAACGCTCGTCATTTGAGCGGTTTGTGATATAGATATGGTCTGGTTTTGTGATGCCGCTTTGCAAAATACCGTTAATCATTGCTTCTGCCATGGACCCGGCGCCGACAAATCCTATCTTTTTCATTGATATCCTCCTTTAATCAGAACAGCAAAAAACCTTTTCATCACGTAAAGGACGAAAAGGTTCGCGGTACCACCCTCATTAGCACGAGTTGTGCTCAGCTCTAATCCCGTAACGCGGGAAACGTTTAGGTTTTCCTAACCGCGACTTGAGGGCAGATTCTACAAACAAGCGAACCGCAATGCCTTTCAGCCGGGGGCATCGCTCTCTTTAGCCATTGCCTTGTATACGATTCCTCGTCATAGCGTTCCAATGGTTCTCGTTTTAGTTTGTTGTTCATTATGCAATGGCGGACAAGCTCATGTCAATAGCTTTTTCAAAAAGGGACTTTCTCATTCGGCAATAATGACACAAGACTGAGAAAAAGCTAAAATATGAGTAATGAATGAAGACAAGGAGCGAAAGGATGACAACTGCAGATGTTATGACGATCCGCGTCCCGACACCCTTTGCTGTGGGCGATGTTATCGTTTACCTCGTAAAAGGTGATGCGCTGACACTTATCGATGCCGGGCCGAATACAAAAGAGGCTGTTAGAGCCCTTCAAGAGCAGCTTGCCACTGTAAATGTGAAAATGTCAGATATCGAGCAGGTTGTACTGACTCACCATCATGCTGATCATGCAGGCTTGCTTGATGCCTTTTCTGATGAAATCGAAGTGATTGGGCATCCGTTCAACGAACCTTATATCAGCCGAAATCAAGCTTTTAGGGATTGGCAAAAATGTTTTTTTCAAAAGCTTCTGCCTGAATTAGGCGTTCCGTTTGATACGGGAAAGACAGAAAAGCTGATTCGGTCAGCGTACGCGTTTTCCTGTACGAGATCCCTGACGAAAACAGTCAGAGAAGGGATGAGCGTTGATGGGCTTGGGGGCTGGACTGTTTTGGAGATGCCTGGACATGCTGAATCGCATATTGTTCTTTTCCATGAAAAAAGCGGTAGAATGCTTGGCGGCGATCTTTTGCTGGCCAACAGCTCGTCTAATCCGATTCTGGAAGCACCGAAAACGGGAGACATAAGATCAAAGCCTTTAGTTGATTATCAGCGGTCATTGCGAAGGCTGTCTGAACTTGATCCAACAATCGTGTTTCCCGGCCACGGCGAGACGATTACCAGCGTACAGGCGCTGATAGAGAAGCGTTTTGACAAGCAGAGGAACAGGACGGAAGATGTGCGGCGCATGCTGGATGAAAAGCCGATGACCGCTTTTCAGGTCTGCCAGCAGCTTTTTCCTGCTGTGTATAAAAAGGACTTATTTTTAACGATGTCAGAAACGGCAGGGCATCTTGATGTGTTGGCGGCTGAAGAATCCATCACGTCATATTGGGAAGGAAATACTGCATATTTTAGAACAATGAAGAGGTGAAATGGATGAAGCATATAGCGGGAAAGCGGATATGGATAACCGGCGCTTCAGGAGGGCTCGGTGAAAGAATCGCATACTTATGCGCGGCTGAAGGAGCCCATGTCCTGCTGTCGGCAAGACGTGAGGAGC
Organism: Bacillus sp. SW14; assembly: GCF_047608225.1. Classification (NCBI taxonomy): domain Bacteria; kingdom Bacillati; phylum Bacillota; class Bacilli; order Caryophanales; family Bacillaceae; genus Bacillus; species Bacillus sp. SW14. The sequence goes on from NZ_JBLKRW010000001.1 coordinate 1,771,830, forward strand.
GTTTGATAGAAATTAAAAGGAAGATAACCGAGGAATGGAGCGGACAGTGTGAGATTTTCCCTCTGGATGTCGGCAGCCTAGAGGATATCGCCTGTGTCCGCGGTCAGATCGGCTCGGTTGATGTACTGATTAACAATGCGGGCTTCGGTATATTTGAAACGGTTTTAGACTCGACGCTGGATGATATGAAAGCGATGTTTGATGTGAATGTCTTCGGCCTGATCGCCTGTACAAAAGCGGTGCTTCCGCATATGCTTGAGCAAAAAAAGGGCCATATCATCAATATCGCTTCTCAAGCGGGGAAAATTGCAACACCTAAGTCGAGCCTTTATTCCGCGACAAAACATGCCGTGCTCGGCTACTCAAACGCTTTGCGGATGGAGCTGGCGGGAACAGGCATTTATGTGACAACAGTTAATCCGGGACCGATTCAGACGGATTTTTTTTCCATTGCTGATAAAGGCGGGGAATACGCCAAAAATGTGAGCCGCTGGATGCTTGATCCTGATGACGTGGCAGCTCACATTACAGCTGCTATTTTCACGAACAAACGGGAGATCAATCTTCCGCGTTTCATGAATGCCGGCACCAAGCTGTACCAGCTGTTTCCAGCTCTCGTTGAAAAGCTGGCAGGACGCGTGCTTATGAAAAAATAATGGTGGAACTGCCTGTGGTGAGATGGCTTGTTCGCATACCCACAGGCAGTTTTTTTATAGAGGAAGGGAGAATCATTGGATGTCAATCAATCAAGAAGCCCTTCATGTTCTGCTCAAAGATCCGTTCATTCAGAAACTGATTGACGCAGAGCCTGTATTCTGGGCAAATTCCGGCAAGAAAGAGAGCCCGTTATTTCACGCAGATGAGTGGGAAAGCGAGATAGCGGGAGCGGAAAATAGGCTGCGGCGGTTTGCTCCTTACATTGCCGAGGTGTTTCCTGAGACGAAAGATGCAAAAGGAATAATCGAATCTCCGCTTTTTGAAATGCAGCATATGAAGGGAAAACTGGAAGCAGCATATCAGCAGCCCTTTCCGGGAAGATGGCTTTTAAAGTGCGACCATGAACTTCCGATTTCAGGATCGATTAAAGCGCGGGGCGGGATTTATGAAGTATTGAAGCATGCTGAAATGCTGGCGCTTCAAGAAGGAATGCTTCAGGAAAACGATGATTACCGCATCTTACAGGAAGAGAGATTTGCCGCGTTTTTCTCCCGCTATTCGATTGCTGTCGGTTCGACAGGAAACCTTGGATTAAGTATCGGCATCATCGGTGCGACACTCGGATTTCGCGTGACAGTGCATATGTCCGCTGATGCCAAGCAGTGGAAAAAGGATCTCCTTCGCCAAAAAGGTGTCACTGTCATGGAGTATGAATCAGATTACAGTGAAGCGGTGAAAGAAGGGAGACGGCAGGCAGAGCAAGATCCATTTTGTTATTTTATTGATGATGAACATTCCCGTCAGCTGTTTTTAGGATATGCTGTTGCCGCCGGCCGATTAAAAACGCAGCTCGACTGTATGAATATACAACCAAGTCTGGAGACTCCGCTGTTTGTGTATCTGCCGTGCGGAGTCGGTGGAGGGCCGGGAGGTGTGGCATTTGGGCTGAAGCTTTTATACGGCGACCATGTCCATGTGTTTTTCGGAGAACCGACTCATTCACCGTGTATGCTGCTGGGGCTTTATTCCGGCCTCCACGAGAAGATTTCCGTCCATGATATCGGTCTGGATAATCGGACGGCTGCTGACGGGCTTGCTGTAGGAAGGCCGTCAGGGTTTGTGGGCAAGCTGATTGAACCGCTGCTGAGCGGCTGTTATACCGTAGAGGACAATACGCTTTATGCCTTGCTTCATATGCTGGCTGTATCTGAAAGTAAATATTTAGAGCCCTCTGCTCTTGCCGGCATGTTCGGGCCTATTCAGCTTTTTTCGACAGAAGAAGGAAGGCTATATAGTCAGAAGCATAACATGGAACATGCCGTACATGTCGTCTGGGGAACGGGAGGAAGCATGGTTCCAAAAGAAGAGATGTCCGCTTATAATCGAATCGGTGCGGATTTGCTGAAAAAATAAGCAGACAGTGAAAGGGTTTTCCGTTACAATCTTTGTAAGGGTTTTAACCTACAGAGAGTCAGGTGTAAACAGTGAAAAATAAAGAGCTTAACTTACATACTTTATATACACAGCACAATCGCGAATCTTGGTCTGGTTTTGGGGGACATTTGTCGATTGCTGTATCTGAAGAAGAGGCAAAAGCCGTGGAAGGGCTGAATGATTATTTATCTGTTGAAGAAGTGGAAACGATTTATATTCCGCTTATTCGCTTGCTTCATTTGCATGTGAAGTCAGCCGCCGAGCGCAATAAGCATGTCAATGTTTTTTTGAAGCACCCTCATTCAGCCAAAATTCCGTTTATTATTGGCATCGCCGGCAGTGTGGCAGTCGGAAAAAGCACGACGGCGCGGATATTGCAGAAGCTGCTTTCGCGTTTGCCGGACCGCCCTAAAGTGAGCCTTATCACGACAGATGGGTTTTTATTTCCTACAGCCGAGCTGAAAAAGAAAAATATGCTGTCACGAAAAGGGTTTCCCGAAAGCTATGACGTAAAGGCGTTGCTCGAATTTTTGAATGACTTAAAATCAGGAAAAGACAGAGTAAAGGCTCCGGTGTATTCCCATCTGACCTATGACCGCGAGGAAGGGGTGTTCGAGATTGTAGAACAGGCCGATATTGTGATTATTGAAGGTATTAATGTTCTTCAGTCGCCCACCTTGGAGGATGACCGGGAAGATCCGCGTATTTTTGTCTCCGATTTCTTTGATTTTTCGATTTATGTGGACGCGGACGAAAGCCGGATTTTCACATGGTATTTAGAGCGTTTTCGTCTGCTTCGGGAAACTGCTTTTCAAAATCCCGATTCTTATTTTCATAAATTTAAAGACTTGTCTGATCAGGAGGCTGACGAGATGGCAGCTTCAATTTGGCAGAGTGTCAACCGGCCTAATTTATATGAAAATATCTTGCCGACTAAATTCAGGTCCGATCTCATTTTGCGTAAGGGGGACGGGCATAAGGTGGAAGAAGTGCTGGTAAGGCGGGTGTAATATCGTGCACCATATTGAACTGTATGTCTCCGATTTGGAAGCGTCTCGGCGGTTTTGGGGATGGTTCTTAACAGAACTTGGCTATAGAGAGTATCAAAAATGGGGCTCAGGCATTAGCTGGAAGAAAGATCATTTTTATCTTGTGATTGTGCAGGCGAAAGAGCCATTTCTCGAGCCGGCATACCACAGATGCCGGGTCGGGCTGAACCATCTCGCCTTTCATGCTGAATCCAAGCTTCAAGTTGACCAGATGACCGAAAAACTGATGGAAAAAGGCTATCGTGTGTTGTACCGGGACCGCCATCCTTTTGCCGGAGGAGACGGGCATTATGCCGTTTATTGCGAGGATCCGGACCGGATGAAGGTAGAGCTCGTTGCCCCAAGCGGTTAATCATGGTCTTCGGACAGGCTGTTAAGCTTTTCCTCAATGCGATCAGCTGCGCTTTTCGGTTCTTCGCGTACTTGAAGCCTGTAACAGCTGCAAAGATGACAGCGGCAACATAATAAATACTTAAAAGCTGAAACATCCATTGCCTATATTCGTGTTCATCACCCCATTGTTGCGGGAGAGATTGGTTCTCTCCCGTTTTTTAATTTAAAGCGGCTTTTCCAGCCCTGGCCGGTGTTTTGTCATTCCCGTTTTCATCTGCCGATAGGCGAACGCCAAAAATGGCAGGCCGAGCAGGGTGATCCCGCTCAGAACAGAAAAAATAAAAATCGGCCGGCCAGCGCCAAATAGGTCTATACATATACCCCCGATCCAAGGGCCGATGACGTTTCCGAGCTGTGAAAAACCGATGGCCCCGAAATAAGTGCCTTTTAACCCGGGTTTTGCAATCTGGTCTACAAACAAATCCATCATAGAGAATAAAAGCACTTCGCCGATTGTAAATGTGACCACAATCAGCACAAGGGATGAAACACCGTGTGATACGGTGAAAATAGCCATGCTGATACTCACCATCACATTACCGAGCATCAAGGAGCAAAGCGGCGAAAAACGTTTTGCAAAATGGACGATGGGAAATTGCGTTTAATGTCAGCATCAGCCCGTACAGTTTCGTTCCATTGCCAAACAAAGGGTTCTGCGCCATATACTGCGGAAATGTGGAACTGAATTGTGAGTAGCCAAAGGTGCATAGCGTAATGCCGACCAGAGCAATTGTAAAAAGAAGATCCTTTTGCGTCACCATAAATGCTTCCCGCACGCTCATATTTCGGGATTGGCCTGATCCTGATAAGGATGGATGCTTTTTAAATTGGATAACAAGCACGAGTCCGTATAGTCCGTAAATGACTGCGGGCGCCAAAAAGGGTGCGGTCGATTGCGATGAGCCGAAATACAGGCCGAGTATCGGTCCGAAGACAACGCCGATATTTATAGCTGCATAGCGTAAATTAAAAACAAGCAGTCTCGTTTTTTCTTCTGTCATATCAGACAGCAAAGCCTTTGAAGCAGGTTCAAATAGTGATTTGCAAAGGCCGTTTAATGCGTTTACCACAAAAAACACCCAGAGATGAGATGCCGCCGCAAATCCTGCAAATACCAGCATCCAGCCGAAAATGGACACTAGCATCATGTTTTTTCTGCCGAATTTGTCCGAGATATATCCGCCGTAAAAGCTTGCGAGGATGCCGACTGATGAGCTTGCAGCGATAACCAGCCCTGCATAGGAAGCTGATGTGCCTTGGACGGCTGTTAAATAAATCGCTAAAAAAGGAATGCTCATTGATGTTGCCATCCTGCCGAAAATAGTTCCGATTATAATTGTCCAGCTGATGGGGTGGATATCTTTCCATTTCTTCATGAATCGTATTCTCTCCTGTATGTAGGATTTTTTTCTATCATATATGAAAAAATTTCCTTATCCAATGGGAAATTCAAAATATTTTATTGTTGATATGAATGTGAAACATATCTTACCTGAGGATGATGCACGTCGCTGGCGGAGTTTACATCGTTGAAATTGAGGTTGAGGCGTTCGGGAGTAAAATGATAATATATCCGATGTTTTTATGGTGGTGAAAGCATATTATTTGATGTGATTGATGCTGGAATGCCGGGCATTTCAAAGCGATTCGGCAGACCGTGGAAGCAGATGGTGTCTGTTTGAATATAAAAGGCGATCATCCGCTGATTCAAGCTGACGGAGCGCTGCATGGACCGACAGAACAGGCGGCACTGGGTATGACTCAGGCTTTGCTTTTTTACAAGCCTTTCTGCATAATGACAAAGACTTTTGTTTGTTTTCATGGCGGTATTTACAAAGGAAAGCCGCATTAGCGGCTGAAAGAACTCACAGTCCGATTCGGGGCGCTGTGCGTCTCTGTTTCTTTTGGCCAATGTTTAAGAGAACAGTCCTTGGTTGGTGACATAGTCATAAATGATATCTTCTATATGCGCATGCAAATCTTCATCGGGTTCTTCATTCCGTCTCTCTTCCAAGGCTGCTTTCAGGCTTTGTTTTTCATACGGGCTTAACGGATCTACGGCAACATTTCGGCCGTATTGACGTAGTGCCTGTCCCAGCATTTTCTCGACAAATTTCTCCATTATGACTCTCCTATCTTTATGCCTCGCTTTTATTCTACTAAATGTTTTTCTTCTCTCAAACCCTTGGATCATATTTTCTGTCAGGCAAGAATCATTTACCAGTATAAATCGAACATATTTTCGCATATAATAGAAAAAGCGAACATAAGTTCTTTTTAGAGGTGTGTATGATGAAAGAAAAAGTGATTTTTCTCGTTGACATGCAATCGTTTTATGCATCTGTAGAGAAAGCGGAAAATCCACATTTGAAAAATAGGCCCGTCATTGTGTCGGGTGACCCTGAAAGAAGGGGAGGAGTCGTATTGGCCGCCTGCCCGCTGGCGAAACAAAAGGGGGTCGCGAATGCTTCCCGGCTGTGGGAGGCGCAGGAAAAGTGCCCTGAAGCAGTTGTGCTCCGGCCTCGTATGCAGCGGTATATTGATGTATCACTGCAAATCACGGCCATTTTAGAGGAATATACAGATCTTGTAGAGCCGTATTCCATCGATGAACAGTTCATGGACATTACAGGCAGCCAGAAGCTGTTTGGGACGCCGGATGAGATCGCAAAAAGCATTCAGGGCAGAATTATGCGGGAGATCGGCGTTTATGCGCGTGTCGGAATCGGCCCTAATAAAGCGCTGGCTAAAATCGCATGCGACAATTTTGCCAAAAAGAATAAGAACGGTATTTTTACCTTAACGAAAGAAAGTATGAAAATCGAAATGTGGCCGCTCCCGGTGGGCAGCATGTTTGGTGTGGGGAGGCGCATGGGGCATCATTTAAACCGAATGGGCATCAGCACGATCGGCGGGCTCGCGGCTTTTCCGCTCGATCTTTTAAAAAAGAAATGGGGCATTAACGGCCACGTGCTGTGGATGACGGCGAACGGGATCGACTATTCCCCTGTTTCAACTTCATCTCTGGACGGGCAAAAGGCCATCGGCCATGGAATGACGCTCCCGAGAGACTACGAACACTTTGACAAAGAAATTAAAGTCGTGCTGCTGGAGCTGAGTGAAGAAGTGTGCAGGCGAAGCCGAAACGCTGGGGCAATGGGACAAACGGTGTCAGTAAGCTGCCGGGGGGCTGATTTTGATTGGCCGACAGGCTTCAACCGGCAAGTGAAGTTGGCGGAGCCTACTAATTCCACGCAGGATGTATATGAGGCTGTGTGCCGGCTGTTTCTTACGTTTTGGGACGGGAAGCCTGTCCGCCGCCTGGGGGTCAATCTGTCTCAGCTCTCATCTGATGACATATGGCAGCTCAATTTATTTCAGGATGATGCAAAGAAAATGAGCCTTGGCTATGTGATGGACGGCATTAAAAACCGGTTCGGCGACACAGCCATCGTCAGAGCGGCGTCATTGACAGCGGCAGGCCAGGCATTTGAACGTGCGGCTAAAATAGGAGGGCACTATAAATGAACGACCATTTAAAAAGAGGCAACCTGCTGTGGGAAGGGAGCAGGATGTTTCTGCCGGAACATAAACAAAGCCTGCTTGAGAGAAAGCGCCATAAACAGAAGCTGCAAAAGCCGACCCTTGATCCCGATAAGCTGGAGGAAATGAATCAAACGCTTTGCGCCGCGATGGAGTTTGCTCAGGATATTACTCTCAGCTGCTTTCAGGACGGTGAAATTGTCCGCTGCACCGGGAAAATCTGCCGGTATGAAGAGTTTGAAAAAACAGTATGGGTAAAAGGAGACGAGGATCAGCTTTATAAGCTGAAACTTGATCAGGTGCTTGATATTGTGCTGTAAAGTTTCTCCCTCCTGCACTGTGGGAGAAATATGTGTAAAATGATCAAACATTGTTCCCTCCGTAGTCTCCGAAACGTATGATACCGAAAAGAAGGCATTTACAATTCCAGTCAGGCAAAATATAATTTTTGTATTGTAGAAAAAAAGAGCTGACATTCGTTTTGCCAGACGGAGGGAGATTAAATCGTAAATGGATATTCGAACAATCACGTCTTCAGATTATGAAATGGTAACGTCTGTAATGAATGAATGGTGGGGCGGCCGACCGCTGAAAGAAAAATTGCCGAGGCTATTTTTTGAGCATTTTCAGGACACAAGCTTTATTGCATCTGAACATAACAGCATGACAGGGTTTTTAATCGGATTTCAATCGCAATCGGATCCTGAAACGGCATACATCCATTTTTCCGGTGTACACCCTGATTTCAGAAAAATGCAAATTGGAAAACAATTATACGATGTCTTTATTGAAATGGTAAAACAAAGAGGGTGCACCCGGGTCAAGTGCGTCACTTCACCGGTGAACAAGGTATCAATCGCGTATCACACAAAATTGGGCTTTGACATTGAAAAAGGCACCAAAACGCTAAATGGCATCTCAGTGTTTGCAAACTACGATGGCCCGGGCCAAGACAAGGTCCTGTTTGTCAAAAACATATGAGGGGGAAATATGATGGATTTTTTATCAAAAACACCTAAGCCTCCTTACTATGCAGTTATTTTTTCATCTGTCAAAAGCGAAAGTGACACAGGATATGGAGAAACAGCAGAGCGGATGGTATCGCTGGCGGCGGATCAGCCCGGATTTTTAGGCGTCGAAAGCGTTCGTGAAGCGAGTGGAAGGGGCATAACGGTGTCCTATTGGGACAGTATGGACGCCATTAATCGCTGGAAGCATCACACCGAACATCAAGCGGCAAAAGAAAAAGGAAAGAGCGTTTGGTACGCGTCGTATGCAGTCCGCGTTGCAAAGGTCGAGAGACAGCTGCTATTTTCAGGAGAACAGAAATGATTGAATCTCTTCAACATAAGAAAGACAACACAGCGCGTGAGATTATTGCCGTACAGCAGCCCGCCTACATAAAAGAAGCGGAGCTTATCGGTTTTGACGGTATCCCCGCCTTACAAGAGAAGACGAAGGATATCCAAGCATCCCATGAACAGTTTGCGGGATATCGGAAAGACGGCAAACTGATCGGTGTCATTTCATATGAGAAAAACATGCATCATCTCACCATTTGCAGGCTTGTCGTGCATCCCGGCGGTTTCAGAAAAGGGATTGGACGGGCACTTCTGCAATTTGTCATCGATCAAAACAAAGACGCTGAGAAAATCGAAGTAGTCACAGCCGAGAAAAATACACCGGCCATGTCGCTCTATACACAGGCGGGATTTCAAAAGGCAGAAACCGTCGAAGCGGCGGAGGGTCTTTTGCTGTCTGTCTTTTATTTGTATCCGAAAAGAAAAGTTGAAGTCGTTCCCTACAATGAAAAATGGGCGGAACTTTTCAGTGAAGAAAAAGAGCGGCTGAAGCTTGTGTTCGGACCGGAGATCATCGCTGTTCATCATATCGGAAGCACATCGATCCCGAACATGGCGGCAAAGCCAATCATTGATATTCTGATTGAAGTAAGAAGAATTGAAGCTGTGAGCCAATATGATACACAAATGAAGGCAATCGGCTACACACCGAAAGGAGAAAATGGCGCAGCGGGCAGGCGTTACTTCCAAAAGGGCGGTAATAAACGCACTCATCATCTCCATATGTACGAAAAGGGAAACCCTGCTATTGAAAGGCATCTGCTATTGAGAGATTATCTCAGAGCTCATCCAGCAATAGCGAACGAATACGCCAATCTCAAAAAACGACTGGCGGCCCAACATCCGGATAGTATCAATCAGTACATACAAGGGAAAGATGATTGGATTAAGGCTGCAGAAGAAAATGCGAAGCGGTGGAAGGAAGGCGGAAACAATGCGGATAGAAACGTTGTATGCTACAATAGCGAAAATGATGGAAACGGGGGACTCACCTTATGAACATACACGTGACAGATGCAGCAAAACAAGCACTGCAGCAGGCGTTTGACGCCAACCCAAGGAAAAAAGCCCAGCTTCGTTACGATGCAGAAGGATGCGGCTGCGCGGTAAGCGGTGTACCGACAATCTGGCTGGCAGAAGAATTAACGGGACAGTGCGAGCAGCTGGAAACGAACGGCATCCCGCTTTATATCCAATTGTCGCAAAAAGTGTTTTTTGACGATCAAATGACGATCGATTACAATGAAAAAGCTAAAACACTGGCGCTGAAAAGTCCGGCTGAAATGCTCAGCCCCAGAATGAGCATATTAGTAAAGTAGGGAGACACGAAAACGTGGAACAAAAGCTGAAGTCAATGAAGAACACAGCACAGAATAAAACGTGGGTATCCTTCCTAAACCAAAACCATCCCTATACCTTGCTCCATTGGTCAATTGGAGGAGCAGAGTCTATCAAGAAAGATGTTTGGCTATTGCAGGATGAAATGACATTCGAAACACAAGAGTTCACAACAATAGATCTTGCGATTGAATGGATCAGAGAAAATATGGATGGCATTACCGACGTTTTATGAAATGGAAAAGCGAAAGAGCCGAAGTGGCCTTTCGCTTTTTATTATGGAAAGAAAAAAAACGAGGCAAGGCCTAAGATTTCAGCATGTTGTTGAACCCTTCATTTTGTTTAAAAACGTCTGCACCGTTTTTCGATACGTGTCCTGGTTTTTGGTATACGACATGGCATGTTCACCGTTCTCGGCAATATACAGTGCCTTCGGTCCGGGTTTCTTTTCATAAAGCCGCTCGGTTGAAGAAATCGGAATATAATCATCATCCTTACTGTGAATAAAGAGGACCGGCTTTTGGATTTGATCAATGACAGCAAGGGGAGATACTTCGCGTGCCCGATAGCCGCCTCTCAGCTTCAAAAAGAAGTCGGCGATGGGGAGCAGCGGCCAAGACGGGAGCCTGTATTCCGCTTTCAGCCGATAGGCAAGCTGTTCATCAAAACGTGCGAACGGACAATCAGCAATATAAAAATCAGCCCCATCATCACAGTGTTCACCAGCGTAAAGCAGGGCGGTCGCAGCTCCCATTGATTCACCGTGAATGCCGATCAATCCGCGATGACCTGTTTTGTTTTTGACCCAATTGACAACCTCACTGAGATCATCCTTTTCATAAAACCCGTAGCCAGTCGTCTTTCCGCCGCTTTGACCGTGACGGCGATGGTCATAAACCACTACATTCCAGCCGAAATCGAGAAATAAATGCATATATTTAAGAGAATTCAATATATTCATCGTCACCCCGTGGCAGATGATAATGGTGTTTGGTGTGTCATGCGGAGCGACATGGTATCCTTTTATATCATATTCGTAAGCCGATGGTATCACAAAAGCAGTTTTCTCCATTCGTTCAAAGGATTCAAACACATCATGTCCGTCATCTGTCTCTCTTTTGATAATGTCTTCATCTGTCTTTTTCTTGATAAATAGAATGATATTCGAAAAAACAACTCCGATTCCGATAACAGCGGTTAAGAGAGCGCAAATGGCCAAAAGGATTTTCTTCAAAAGAGTCACAGCACCTTTCAACTAAATACAGGAAATTTACACTTGAAATCATTATACCTAAACACTGCTGCGCGGATCAAAAAAGTTTTCAGAAGAGAGCCCGCTTGTTCAGTCTGTATGCTCCGTGATAAACTGGCTTCAAAACAAAACACGGGGGGAAGTCTACATGAAAAAACAAAAATCCGCTGACAAACACCAATTAAAAGACGGCCTTCAAACCGACATCAAAGCAAAGCTTATGGAGATGAAGAGTCAGTTGAAGGAAGAGGACGAAAAGAGGCAGGAAAGAGAAAAAGCAGAACAGCTCAGAAAGAAAAAAGAGATCGAAAAAAATAAAAGCTTTGAAGAGCTCCTTGATGAAAGCCAAATGGATTGGCATCAATATAAATAAAACAAGCACCGTACAGGTGCTTGTTTTAGCGTGTTGACAAACCCTCGCATTCGTTGTCAGTCCTGCGCATTGGTGCTCACGTGAAAAAAGATCAGCGGCTAAAAGCTTGAGCGTCCTGCTCAAACGCCCCTGCCACTGCATCCTGCGGAAGTCTGTTCCAATGCTCGTCCTTCCTAGACTTCAAGGGTTTTTCAATCACGCTGAAAAGATGACAAAATCCTAAAACGAAAACCGTTTTAGGATTTTGTCAACCATATGAACAAGCACCCGTACAGGTGCTTGTTTTCTGTTATGAGCGGTGAGCTTCGTAAACATCTTGTTTCGTATGAGATTGGAGCGCTTTGACTTCCTCTTCGCTTAAACGCCGTGCGTTTGCAGCGTGAATGTTTTCCCGTAACTGCTCAATCTTACTCGCGCCTGTAATCACTGAAGCGACAGCCGGCTGTGCTAACAGATACTGCAGCGACTTTTCTGTCATGGAAAGATCGGAAGCAACATCCTCTATTGCCTTGCGGGCATTTGTCAATTCCTCAAAGGAATAAGACAAGTACCCGTTTTGTTTGATGCTGTCCGCTGCTTGTTCAAGCGGTTTTTCTGTCAAAAGCCCTTTGGCAACCGGACCTCTAGTGACTATGCTGATTTGATGTTCCTCTAAAAGCGGAAGCCATTCCTCGGGACGTCTGTCAAACAGGCTGAACTGCATCATAATACTGACGATGTTTGACTTTTTTACATATTCTTTTATGACATTCGGGCGAATGGAAGAAATGCCATAGTAACGGATGACACCTTCTTGTTTTAATTCTTCAAACGCTTCGATCGTTTCATCAATGTTGTCCTCTATCGTGCCGCCGTGAAGCTGATAGAGATCAATATAATCTGTTTTCAGCCGAGCAAGGCTCTTTTTCACGGCTTCTTTTATGTAAGCTTTTGATGGGTCCCAATACCAGCCTTCGCTGTCGTCATCCCAGCGGTTTCCCGCTTTCGTTGCCAAAATAATATCCTGGCGTCTATTTTGGATCGCATCACCGACGATTTCTTCGTTGCGTCCGCGGTCATACAAATCCGCTGTGTCCAAATAGTTGATGCCAAGCTCGATGGCTTCATCCAAAATAGACAAAGCTTTGTTTTTTTCAGTACCAAGAGACATACAGCCGAGTCCGACTTCGCTTATTTCTAAATCAGATGTACCCAGTTTGCGCTTTCTCATGTGCACACTCCTTTTTTAGGCTTTGTATTGACCGTAATATAAAGGAGCTAAAGTTTCAACTTTTACGGCTTAGAGACCCAATCTTTCACATATTGGAATGTGCGCCCGTACTCCTTTAACCTCGCCCGAATCTCCCATGCTTTTCCGACTAAGACAACACCTTTTGGCATGCGGTGCACTTTCATGAAGAAGCCCCCTTTTGTCTAGTATGATAAAATGTATGGGGCATCATATAGAGACAGAACGGGAGATGAAGAAATGAAATCATTAGAAGAAAAAACAATTGCCAAAGAACAGATCTTTTCAGGTAAAGTCATTGATCTATATGTGGAGGACGTGGAGCTGCCAAACGGCAAAGCGAGTAAACGTGAAATTGTGAAACACCCTGGGGCTGTAGCGATATTAGCTGTTACTGATGAAGGGAAAATCATTATGGTCAAACAATTCCGCAAGCCGCTTGAGCGGACGATCGTTGAAATTCCGGCCGGAAAGCTTGAAAAAGGGGAGGAGCCGGAGTATACGGCACTTCGGGAGCTTGAAGAGGAAACGGGTTATACAGCGAAAAAGCTGACAAAAATCACTGCGTTTTATACATCGCCCGGCTTTGCTGATGAAATCGTTCACGTGTTTCTTGCTGAAGAGCTTTCTGTTCTCGAAGAAAAACGGGAGCTTGATGAGGACGAGTTTGTTGAAGTGATGGAGGTGACGCTTGAAGATGCGCAGAAGCTGGTTGAATCGCGTGAAGTATATGATGCTAAGACAGCCTATGCGATTCAGTATCTTCAGCTAAAAGAAGCGCTCCAAGCACAAAAATGAAAAAGATTTACGCGGATTTGCACATTCATATCGGCCGGACCTTTACAGGAAGGGCTGTCAAAATAACAGGCGCCAAAACACTTACACTGGACCGAATTTTGATAGAAGCCAGTGAGCATAAAGGGATAGAACTTCTTGGCATTATCGACTGCCATTCTCCGGAAGTCATTTTGGAGCTAGAAGAAGGCATTTCATCAGGAACATATCGCGAGCTTGATGGCGGGGGGATTCGGTACCGCAGCACGACTCTTTTATTAGGAAGCGAGCTGGAGATTTATGACGAAGCCTGCAGCGGGCCGATCCATGTCCTCGTGTTTATGCCAACGCTTGCTGAAATGAAGCGGTTTTCAAACTGGCTGTCAGCGCGGCTGAAAAACATTCATTTAAGCTCACAGCGGATTTATGAAACGGGCTTGAATCTGCAAAAAAAAGTGAAGGAATTGGGCGGACTGTTTATCCCCGCCCATATCTTTACACCACATAAAAGCTTATATGGAAAAGGGGTTGCATCAAGCCTAACCGAGGTTTTTGATCCCTCTATGATAGATGCCGTGGAACTAGGATTAAGCTGTGATACAGACATGGCTTCACATGTATCTGAATTGAATCAGTATCCTTTTTTAACAAATTCTGATGCGCATTCGTTAGCGAAAATCGGCAGAGAATATAATGAACTATATGTGCAGTCAGCTGATTTTACCGAATTTGCTCTTGCATTAAAGGTGCAGGATGACAGGAGAATTACCGCAAATTATGGCTTGGATCCGTTATTGGGAAAATATTATCAGACGGCTTGCGAAGCATGCGGAGAACCTGCTGTGAGCGGGGAAACGGTGTGCGCGAATTGCGGAAATGCCAAGTTTACAAAGGGCGTTAGCGAAAGATTGCGTGAATTGAGTGATCAGACTGAAGTTCGCGTCTCGCGCCCTCGATATGTTCATCAGATCCCGCTGCAATTTGTTCCGGGTGTCGGTCCGAAAACGCTGGACAAACTAAAAAAAGCCTTCGGAACAGAAATGGCTGTTCTTCATGAGGCGGCAGAAGAAGATTTGGCTCGCGTTGTCCCGCCGAAAACCGCGGCGTTGATTGTAAAAGCGAGATCCGGAAAGCTGGAATTGAAAGCCGGAGGAGGAGGAACCTACGGTAAAATTAAACCGTGAGTGAAAGATTAACTCATTTCCTCCTGTACTTTTCTCTTCGTCCGGATAAAGGTGATCAGCTGGATGATTTCGTCTTCACTCAGCGGCTTGTCATCAACAGAAATAGTCAAGTCAAGGCTGCTCCACGTGGTCAACTCAATGGTCTGAGGAGCAGTCTGCTTTTGTTTCTCGCGGCCCAAAAGTTCATCGCAGGTTGTGTCAAAGAGGTCAGCCAGCATGGCAAGCGCCTCAAGTGAAGGCCGCCGGTAGCCTGATTCGTAGCCGGCATATGTGCTTTTTGCGATACCCAGAAGGTCAGCTGTATATTGAAGCGACCAATTTTTCTTTTTTCTCAATTCAGTTAAACGATCTAGATTCATGAACTTTCGCTCCTTTTTCACCTTGAGCTGATTATATCATATAGGTATTAGGAAGTGTACGCGAATTGAATAATAATGTCTTGCGTATTTTATTTTCCGTGTCTATAATGGCATTAAAAGTATGCGAAAAGCGAATACTTCTCGCAACCCATCTTTAGATACAGTGAAGAGGTGCATGGTATGAAAAAATTATTGATGTTGACAACTGGGGGAACGATTGCTTCAGTTGAAGGGGAAAATGGGCTGGCTCCCGGGGTCAAGGCTGATGAATTATTGAGTTACGTATCAAAACTTGATAACGATTACACGATGGAAACTCAGTCGCTTATGAATATAGACAGCACCAATATGCAGCCTGAATACTGGGTGGAAATAGCACAAGCCGTTAAGGAAAATTATGATGCCTATGACGGGTTTGTTATTACTCACGGTACAGATACAATGGCCTATACATCTGCCGCATTATCGTATATGCTGCAGCATGCCAATAAACCGATTGTGATCACTGGCTCGCAGATTCCAATCACGTTTCAAAAAACGGACGCCAAAAAAAATATCACAGACGCCATTCGCTTTGCCTGTGAAGGTGTGGGCGGCGTTTATGTTGTGTTTGACGGCAGAGTCATCCAAGGAACACGTGCGATTAAATTAAGAACGAAAAGCTACGACGCATTTGAAAGCATCAATTACCCATATATCGCTTTTATCAATGAAGACGGGATCGAATACAACAAACAAGTAACGGAACCTGAGAACGACACCTTTAAAGTTGATACTTCACTATGCACAGATGTATGTCTGCTGAAGCTGCATCCGGGCTTAAAGCCTGAAATGTTTGATGCCTTAAAAAGCATCTTCAAAGGAATCGTCATTGAAAGTTACGGCAGCGGAGGCGTGCCGTTTGAAGGCAGAGACATTTTGTCGAAAGTGAATGAGCTGATCGAAAGCGGAATCGTCGTCGTCATCACAACTCAATGTCTGGAAGAAGGCGAAGACATGAGCATTTACGAAGTCGGCCGCAGAGTCAACCAAGATTTAATTATCCGATCCAGAAATATGAACACAGAAGCAATCGTGCCAAAATTAATGTGGGCACTCGGCCAGTCTTCGGATCTTGCTGTCGTCAAGAGAATTATGGAAACGCCGATTGCTGATGACGTTGTCCTCTAAAAGGTCAAAAACGATAACCACCAAAGAGAAAGTAGGTTAAAGATTATGTTAAACGGCCAAAAAGAATACCGTGTGGAAAAAGACTTCCTTGGGGAAAAACAAATTGAAGCGGATGTTTATTACGGAATTCAGACGCTCCGTGCTTCTGAAAACTTTCCGATTACGGGATACAAGATCCATGAAGAAATGATTAACGCGCTGGCGATCGTAAAAAAAGCTGCGGCTCTTGCCAATATGGACGTGAAACGGCTTTATGAAGGAATTGGCCAAGCTATCGTACAAGCCGCTGGCGAGATTCTGGAAGGCAGATGGCACGATCAGTTTATCGTCGATCCGATTCAGGGCGGTGCCGGAACTTCTATGAATATGAATGCAAATGAGGTGATTGGAAACCGGGCGCTCGAAATTATGGGACATAAAAAGGGCGATTATATCCATTTAAGCCCAAACACACATGTGAATATGTCACAGTCAACCAACGATGTGTTCCCGACTGCTATTCATATTTCCACGTTGAATCTTTTAGAAAAACTGTTGAAAACAATGGAAGATATGCATAGTGTGTTCAAACAAAAAGCACAGGAAT
This sequence comes from Bacillus sp. SW14, assembly GCF_047608225.1. NCBI lineage: Bacteria > Bacillati > Bacillota > Bacilli > Caryophanales > Bacillaceae > Bacillus > Bacillus sp. SW14. Next base: position 1,788,531 of record NZ_JBLKRW010000001.1, read on the forward strand.
TTGATTCTGTTATTAAAATGGGGCGGACACACCTTCAAGATGCTGTTCCGATTCGTCTCGGCCAGGAATTCGAAGCGTACAGCCGCGTTCTGGAGCGTGATATCAAACGAATCAAGCAATCACGCCAGCACCTGTATGAGGTCAACATGGGCGCAACTGCTGTCGGCACAGGCCTGAACGCAGATCCAGAATATATCAAACAGGTAGTGAAGCATCTTGCTGATATTAGCGGGCTTCCTCTTGTCGGCGCTGATCATCTTGTTGATGCCACACAAAATACGGATGCTTATACAGAGGTGTCAGCAGCATTAAAGGTCTGCATGATGAACATGTCTAAGATCGCAAACGATCTTCGCTTAATGGCATCAGGCCCGCGCGCCGGACTTGCGGAAATTTCTCTGCCTGCACGTCAGCCGGGGTCATCCATTATGCCGGGTAAAGTCAATCCGGTTATGGCAGAGCTGATCAACCAAATTGCGTTTCAGGTCATCGGAAACGATAATACAATCTGCCTTGCTTCAGAAGCCGGCCAGCTTGAATTGAACGTGATGGAGCCCGTGCTTGTCTTTAATTTGCTTCAATCCATCAGCATCATGAACAACGGCTTCCGTTCGTTCACTGACAATTGCTTAAAAGGCATCGAGGCCAATGAAAAACGCTTGAAACAGTACGTGGAAAAAAGCGCAGGTGTCATCACTGCAGTCAATCCGCATCTTGGATATGAAGCGGCAGCCCGAATTGCCCGGGAAGCCATTATGACAGGCCAATCAGTCCGTGATCTTTGCCTGCAGCATGATGTGCTGACAGAGGAAGAATTGGATACTATTTTAAACCCGTACGAAATGACAAAACCAGGGATTGCAGGGAAAGAACTATTAGAAAAATAAAATTTGAACAAAATACAGCTTATTCATCTCCGATAGTCGGATGAATAAGCTGTTTACAACATAGGGATGAGGAAGTATAGTATACGTGTATTGCACTATTTATTGAAAGCGTTTTAGCTTTTTACATGAAGGGGGACTTCTTTTGAAGGATGTAAGACTGCCAACATTATTCGAAATAATTATTGTTCTAGGATCATTTTTAGCACTTGTCATGTCGTTTACAGTCTTTTTAGACTTGCCGATACAGCTTGCGCTTTTCATTTCCTGGTTTATCGCAATGATTCTCGGTATCAGACTCGGTTATTCTTATAAAGATATGCAGAATGCCATTCTGTATGGTATATCAAACGGTCTTGAAGCTGTTCTGATTCTTGTTTCAGTAGGAGCACTTATTGGAACATGGATCGCCGGAGGGATCGTACCGACTCTGATTTACTATGGTTTAGAATTTATTCATCCTAGTATCTTTTTACTTGCAACGTTAATTATTTGTTCCATTATGTCTGTAGCAACAGGAACCTCATGGGGAACAGTCGGGACTGCCGGCATTGCCATGATCGCAATTGGAGAAGGGTTAGGCCTTCCGCTTCCTCTTGTAGCGGGCGCAATTCTTTCAGGCGCTTATTTCGGGGACAAGCTGTCACCTCTTTCAGACAGCACAGTTCTCGCATCTTCACTAGCGAAAGTGGATGTCTTAGACCACGTCAGAGCCATGCTCTTTTTATCTGTGCCGGCGTATGTGATTACAGCAATCCTCTTTACAATTACCGGTTTTATGTACGGCGGGAAAAATATTGATCTTGATAAAGTTGAATTTTTGAAATCTTCTTTGCAAAATACGTTTGACATTCATATTTGGATGCTGATCCCGGCTGTTGTCGTCATCGTCTTATTGGCGATGAAAAAGCCGTCAATGCCGGTTATCGTAATTGGCGCTTTGCTTGGCGCTATCTGGGCTGTTGTTTTCCAAGGCATGAATCCAGCGGATGCGATTGCAACTGCCTACAACGGCTTCTCTATTAAAACAGATGTTGAATTCTTGAACGGCCTGTTAAATCGCGGAGGCATCGTCGGAATGCTCGGTTCCCTTGTCGTCATTATCTTTGGTCTCGGATTTGGCGGGCTGCTTGAAAAGCTTGGCGTCTTAAAAGTGATCGTCTCTATGTTTGAAAAGAAATTAACATCACCGGGCAACGTCACTATATCTACGCTGATTGTAGCATTTTTAGCGAACATCTTCGGCTGTGCGATGTATGTATCTCTTATTTTGACACCGAAGATTATGGAAAACAGCTATGATCGATTGAATCTAGACAGAAGGGTGCTATCCCGTAACTCAGAGGTGGGGGGAACATTAACTTCAGGTATGGTCCCTTGGTCTGATAACGGTATTTACATGGCTGGTATTTTAGGGGTTTCTACCTTCGCCTATCTGCCGTTTATGTGGCTCAGTTTTGTTGCAATAGGTCTTGCTATTATCTATGGTTATACAGGAAAATTTATATGGTATACGAAAAACAATACAGCTAAAGCCGAAAAACTAGGCTAATTGGGGAGGATCACTGAATGATAGCGAAACACATGATTCGGACACTGATGATTGAAACGCCTTCGGTTCCCGGAAATCTAGGAAGGGTAGCGACGGCAATCGGCCTTCTGGGCGGGGATATTGGTGAAGTGGAGACAGTAAAAGTCGGACCCAATTACACAATGCGGAATATTACCGTTCAAGTGGAGAATGAAGAACAGCTTCAGGAAGTGATCGCGGCTGTACAGGGCCTGGGAGAAGGGATCAGGCTTCACACCGTATCTGATGAAGTCCTGTCCGCACATGAAGGCGGAAAAATCCAAATGAAAAGCAAAATGCCGATCCGCTCACTGGCAGAGCTCGGGCGTGTCTATACACCAGGTGTTGCAGACGTGTGCAGGCTGATCGAAAAAGACCCCGAAAAAGCTTCTATTTATACAACGATCAGCAATTCTGTCGCGATTGTAACGGATGGAACGGCAATTCTCGGTCTTGGGAATATCGGCTCTGTGGCAGGCATGCCTGTCATGGAAGGAAAGGCTGCTTTGTTTGATCAGCTGGCGGGTATCAGCGGCATACCGATATTGCTTGATACGAGTGATCCTGAAGAGATCATCAAAACAGTAAAACATATTTCACCAGGTTTTAACGGCATCTTGCTTGAGGATATCGGCTCGCCGCATTGCTTCGAAATCGAGGACCGCCTAAAAGAGGAGCTGAACATCCCTGTTATGCACGATGATCAGCACGGTACAGCCGTTGTGACGCTGGCTGCTGCCATCTCGGCATGCAGGAGCGCGGGTGTTGACCTGAAAGAAGCGAAGGTGGGGCAAATCGGTCTGGGCGCAGCAGGCGTCGCTATCTGCCGGATGTTTATGGCCTATGGCGTAAAAGCTGTATACGGAACAGACAAATCTGAGGAAGCGATGAACCGTCTCGAACAATATGGCGGACAGGCAGCTGCCAGCATCGAGGAGCTCATGGAAACATGCGATATTATCATTGCCACAACCGGAGTTCCCGGGTTAATTAAACCAGCATTTGTACGTTCTGGCCAGGTGATTTTGGCTTTATCGAATCCGAAGCCGGAAATTGAGCCGGAGGCCGCGCTGCAGGCTGGCGCCGCATATGCAGCTGACGGGCGTTCTGTTAATAATGTGCTTGGCTTCCCGGGTATTTTCAGAGGGGCGCTCAACGCAAAAAGCAAGGAGATTAATCATGATATGCTTGTCGCTGCAGCAGAGGCCATCGCAGCCTGCACAAAGCAAGGCGATGTGGTTCCTCAGCCGCTTGACTCAAAAGTCCATCATGAGGTAGCAGCTGCGGTCGAGCGAGCAGCTCTTACAGCAGTGAAATAAATGAAGTAAAGCAGCACCTGGCATACAAGGTGCTGTTTTTTTTCATCATGAGTTCATTTTTTTGCTATAATTGCTATGAAAATCAATAAGGGAGTGATTAGCATGGCAAAAAGCCGAGCGAAAAAGAAGCGGGAGCATCTGCTGAGAAACGGCGGACGTGACGTCTTATTATCAAGAGGCAGCACACCATCCTTCAGTACACATGAAAGAATGACGAAAAGCAAAAAAGAGATGTTGAATACAAGAAAGCCCAAGAATCCTTATGATCATATATCAGTTGATGATAAGGGTTTTTTTGTGCCCAAAAAAGCCGCCTAGCATTCTTCTCCTAGCGTTCCTTTTTGAAAAAGGGCATGTTTTTCCGTTTCTTTCATACAATCTATTAAATCAAATCACTAGAGCGGGCGGGAGGAAACGGAATGCGAAAAATCTCTTATAAGGACATCTTTCTCAGACATGTCAAAGATCATCTCTCTCTTTATATATTTGTCTCAGTCCTGTTTTTCATGGGTGTCATTTTTGGGGCGATTATTGTCAACAGCATGACCATCAGCCAGAAAGAAGATTTATATTACTATTTAAGCCAATTTTTCGGACAGCTTTCGGATGGTAAACAGGCAAGTTCATCCGATATGTTTGGGCAAAGTATCTTTCATAATGTAAAATATTTAGGGCTGATGTGGATATTGGGGATTTCCGTCATTGGGATGCCGATTATTTTCATCATGATCTTTCTGAAAGGAATCGTTGTCGGCTTTACTGTCGGATTTCTCGTCAATCAGATGGGAATCAGCGGTTTTTTCTTATCCTTTGTCTCCGTTTTGCCGCAAAATGTACTGCTAATTCCGGCTTATCTCATTATGGGCACATGTGCAATTGCGTTTTCATTAAAGTTAATCAGGCAGCTGTTCGTTAAACGAAGCCTGCATGATGCGCCGATTCAGTGGTTCGGCCAATATGCCCTCGTGCTTCTGGTCATTCTGTTTTTAGCACTGATCTCATCTCTCTTTGAAGCATATTTATCTCCTGTGTTAATGGAAAAGCTTACATTGAGACTATTTTAAAATGATTATTAAAAGAAAAACATTTTATTTATCAGTTTATAATAATTATAGTTGGAACTCTGCGCGTATTTTGTTATAATGAGTCATGGAATGCGGCGTAGGAGGGAAAGACATGGAAAACCGTATTGATCGAATTAAGAAACAACTGCACTCATCCAGCTACAAACTTACGCCTCAGCGTGAAGCGACAGTAAGAGTGCTGCTTGAAAACGAAGAAGACCATTTAAGCGCAGAAGACGTATACCTCCTCGTAAAAGAGAAATCTCCTGAGATCGGTCTCGCAACAGTATACCGTACGCTTGAATTATTAACTGAATTAAAAGTCGTTGATAAAATTAACTTTGGAGACGGCGTGTCCCGTTACGACCTACGGAAAGAGGGCGCAGCTCACTTTCATCATCACTTGGTGTGTATGGAGTGCGGAGCCGTTGATGAAATTGAAGAAGATTTGCTTGAAGACGTGGAAGAAATCATTGAACGTGATTGGAAATTTAAGATTAAAGATCATAGATTGACGTTTCACGGCATTTGCCACCGCTGTAACGGAACAGAAACTGAATAGACGATGCCGAGCGCGAACCTTTTCTCACGGGGAAAGGGTTTTTTGCTGTTTCTATGTATAAAACCTTTCTGATTTGGCATATGGTTTAAATAACTGGAACCATAGGGAAAGGATCGATTAAGACATGGGAAGATTCCTGAAAACAGCTCTCGATGCATTGAAAGTTTTCATCCTGTTTACCGGTTTTACCGCTCTGTTCTATTATGCTATGATATGGGTGAATCAAGAGTATGAAAACTATCATCGGTACGATAAACCGGAAGGCTCCGCTGTAAAAGTTGTTGAAATGGATCAGGATGAAAAAGGCGGATGGTTCAACCGGTTGATCTTTTTTTACCAAAACGGGGAGTAGATCTAGAGTGAAAGATCAAATAAAGGATTTCATCCACTACGTCATGGTAGAGAGAGGGCTTTCACAAAACACAGTGGTATCCTATGAACGGGACCTGAAAAGCTATTCTCTCTATTTAACAGAAACCCTTCATGTTACAGATTGGAATCACGTAACCCGCATACATATTATCCAATATTTAAAGCACTTGAAGGACTCGGGGAAATCCGGCAAGACATCAGCGAGGCATTTGGCATCCATTCGCTCCTTTCACCAATTTCTGCTCAGGGAAAAGGTGACGGACAAGGATCCTTCCGTTCATATCGAAACACAAAAGACCGAACGGGCGCTTCCGAAGGTGCTCGCGCTCAATGAGGTCGAGCGATTATTGGACACGCCTAAACTGACGAGCCCTTTCGGCTATCGGGATAAAGCGATGCTGGAGCTGCTTTATGCAACAGGCATACGAGTCAGTGAAATGATAGAATTGAAAACGGCAGATGTTCATTTATCCATGGGTTTTGTCCGCTGCTTCGGGAAAGGAAGAAAAGAACGGATTGTGCCAATCGGTGAAGCTGCCGCTTCCGCCATTGAGGAATATATGACGCAAGCCAGGGGGAAACTACTGAAAAACAAAGTGTCTGACGCCCTCTTTTTAAATCATCACGGCAAGCAAATCAGCCGTCAGGGGTTTTGGAAAAACCTAAAGAAAATCGCCCTTGAAGCCGGAATCAAAAAAGAGCTGACCCCGCATACACTCAGGCATTCCTTTGCGACGCATCTGCTTGAGAACGGGGCTGATCTTAGAGCGGTGCAGGAAATGCTCGGCCATGCGGATATATCCACGACGCAAATTTATACGCATGTGACGAAAACAAGGCTGAAGGATGTGTACAAGCAGTTTCATCCGCGCGCCTAGCCGCAGGGGGGGGGCTGCGGCTTTTTTGTTTAGCGCGACAGAAAATATTGAAGTTTCTCATTATTTCCGAATTCATTGTCAACGGGAATGAAAACGGTTTATACTTGAGTTGTCAGACCTCTTAGCGATACAATAGACGTATAGAAAAAAAGGAGGCTTTCAAGATGCCTGCATACAAATATAATCGTGTGTTTTTAATTGTGATGGACTCAGTCGGAATCGGCGAAGCGCCGGACGCCGCTGACTTTAATGACGAAGGCGCCAATACGCTCGGGCATATTGCCGAGCATATGAATGGATTACATATGCCGAATATGGCAAAACTCGGCCTTGGTCTCATCGGAGATATCAAAGGTGTGGAAAAAACAGAACATCCGCTTGCGTATTATGGAAAAATGCAAGAAGCGTCTAACGGTAAAGATACCATGACCGGCCATTGGGAGATCATGGGCTTGTATATTGATAAACCGTTTAAAGTGTTCCCGGAAGGTTTTCCTGATGAACTGCTTCAGGAGCTGGAAAAGAGATCTGGACGCAAAATTATCGGAAACAAGCCGGCTTCCGGCACAGCGATTTTGGATGAACTTGGCCAAGAACACATGGAGACAGGGGCTTTAATTGTATACACATCTGCTGACTCTGTTCTGCAAATTGCCGCTCACGAAGAGGTTGTGCCGCTTGAGGAGCTGTACCGTATTTGTGAAACGGCGCGAGAGCTGACGCTTGATCCGAAGTATATGGTAGGCCGCATTATCGCACGGCCGTTCGTCGGAGAGCCGGGACAATTCAAACGGACACCAAACCGTCATGACTATGCGCTTAAGCCGTTTGACCGCACTGTCATGAACGAATTGAAAGACAGCGGCTTAGATGTGATCTCAATCGGAAAAATCTCTGATATCTATGACGGAGAAGGCATTACTTCTTCACGGAGAACAGTTTCCAATATGGACGGAATGGACAAGGTGATCGACACGCTGGGAGAAGACTTTACAGGTTTGAGCTTTGCGAACCTTGTTGATTTTGACGCCTTATTCGGACACCGCCGCGATCCGGAAGGCTACGGACGCGCGCTTGAAGAATTTGATGCGCGGCTTCCGGAAGTATTTGAGAAAATGAAAGAAGACGATCTGTTAATCATTACAGCCGACCACGGCAACGATCCGATTCATCACGGAACCGACCATACACGCGAGTATGTGCCGATTCTCGCATACAGCAAAAAACATAAGAACGTGCAAATGCTGCCGCTTGCAGATACATTTGCTGATATCGGCGCGACGATCGCTGATAATTTCCAAGCGACTAAACCGAAATACGGAAAAAGCTTTTTATCTTCATTACAATAGGGGGACTGTTTCTTGAAAGACAGAATCGAACGCGCAGCCGCTTTTATTAAGCAAAACCTGCCGGAATCTCCAAAGATCGGCCTTATTTTAGGATCTGGTCTTGGCATTTTGGCAGACGAAATCGAAAATCCGGTCAAACTGAAATATGAAGACATACCAGAATTCCCGGTATCTACTGTTGAAGGACATGCCGGCCAGCTTGTGCTTGGCACCCTTGAAGGAGTTTCCGTCATTGCGATGCAGGGCCGTTTTCATTTTTATGAAGGCTATTCAATGGAGAAAGTCACTTTCCCTGTACGTGTGATGAAAGCGCTCGGCGTGGAAGCATTGATCGTGACAAACGCCGCTGGCGGCGTCAACACTGAATTCCGTGCGGGAGACTTAATGATCATTACCGATCATATCAATTTTATGGGAACAAATCCGTTAATCGGGCCAAACGAAGCCGATTTCGGCGCCAGATTTCCAGATATGTCTTCAGCCTATGACAAAGATCTATCCGGCTTGGCTGAAAAGGTTGCGAAAAACCTTAACATTCCGATCCAAAAAGGCGTGTATACCGCTGTGACAGGACCTTCTTACGAAACACCGGCAGAAGTCCGTTTCTTAAGAACAATGGGCTCTGACGCAGTCGGCATGTCCACTGTTCCGGAAGTTATTGTGGCTAATCATGCCGGAATGCGTGTCCTTGGCATTTCCTGCATCTCTAACGCGGCAGCCGGAATTCTGGATCAGCCTTTAAGTCATGATGAAGTAATGGAAGTGACGGAAAAAGTAAAAGCAGGATTCTTGCAGCTCGTAAAAGCAGTCGTCGCTCAATACGAATAAAACAATAGCAAGATCAAAAGACAGCTGTGTCTAATATGACGCAGCTGTCTTTTTTTATGCCCAAAAAAGATACGAAACATTTTCCATCAGTGGCGTATAAAACCATCCGGCTTGGAAAAAATAAAAAAGATTATGAAATGGAGGGCTTTTGAGATGAAACGTCTTTTATCCACTTTGTTGATTGGTATCATGCTGCTTACATTTGCACCGTCTGCATTTGCAAAACAAGACGGAAAAGGCACATCGGAGCTTGCTCATGAAGCGAAGTCTGCGGTGCTGATAGAACGTGACACGGGAAAAGTGCTTTACAACAAGAACAGCAATGAGAAACTGGCTCCCGCAAGCATGACGAAAATTATGACGATGCTTTTAATTATGGAAGCTTTAGATGAAGGCAAAATCAAAATGAATGATAAGGTCCGTACAAGTGAGCATGCGGCTTCAATGGGCGGATCACAAATTTTCCTCGAGCCCGGTGAGGAAATGACTGTCAAAGAAATGCTGAAAGGCATCGCAATCGCTTCGGGAAATGACGCTTCCGTAGCGATGGCTGAATTTATTTCCGGCTCTGAAGAAGAATTTGTAAACAAGATGAACAACAAAGCAAAAGAGCTGGGCTTGAAAAACACATCCTTTAAAAACCCGACCGGACTGACCGAGGAGGGCCATTACAGTTCTGCTTATGACATGGCAATCATGGCTAAGGAATTATTGAAATACGAATCAATCACGAAATTTACAGGCACGTATGAGGATTACCTGCGGGAAAATACAGATAAAAAGTTTTGGCTCGTCAACACGAATCGGCTTATTAAATTTTATCCTGGTGTAGACGGCGTGAAAACGGGCTATACAGGAGAGGCGAAATATTGTCTGACAGCTTCGGCTAAAAAAGGAAACATGCGGGCCATTGCGGTTGTGTTCGGGGCGAGTACACCTAAAGAAAGAAACGCGCAAGTCACAAAGATGCTTGATTTCGCTTTTAGTCAATACGAAACACATCCTTTATATAAACGAAATGAAATAGTAGCAAAAGTAAAGGTCAAAAAAGGAAAACAAACATTTATCGAACTCACTACTTCTGAGCCGATTTCAATATTGACGAAAAAAGGCGAAGATATGAAAAATGTGAAAAAAGAAATCAAAATGAATGACAATGTAAGTGCTCCGATTCAAAAAGGCCAGGAGCTTGGCACACTCGTTCTGAAAAAGGATGGAGAAGTGCTTGCTGAAAGTCCTGTTGCTGCTAAAGAAGATATGAAGAAAGCCGGTTTCTTAACATTCTTGAAGCGGACGATGGGAGACTGGACAAAATTTAAGTAATTATGCCGAATGACCACTAGTTTTGTCACGGTGAAGGAATTTATTCCGTCGAAATCGAAACACTCATTATCCGATCATATCAAGGAGGAATGAGCATGAGCCTTGGAATTGACATGCATGTCAAAGAATCTGTGCTTTGTATTCGATTAACAGGCGAACTCGATCACCATACGGCTGAAACCCTGAAACACAAAGTGACTCAATCACTGGAGAAGGATGATATTTGCCATATCGTACTGAACTTGGAGGACCTTTCCTTTATGGACAGCTCGGGGCTTGGCGTCATTTTAGGAAGATACAAGCAAATTAAGCAAACTGGCGGGGAAATGGTTGTTTGCGCTATCTCTCCTGCGGTGAAGCGGCTGTTTGATATGTCGGGCCTGTTTAAAATTATCAGATTTGAACAATCTGAGCAGAAGGCGCTGCTGACGCTGGGGGTGGCATCATGAAAAATGAAATGCATCTTGAATTTTCTGCCCTCAGCCAGAATGAATCGTTCGCCCGTGTGACAGTTGCTTCATTTATTGCCCAGCTAGACCCGACTATGGACGAACTGACCGAAATCAAAACAGTCGTGTCAGAGGCTGTAACGAATGCCATTATCCATGGATATGAAGAGAACTGTGACGGAAAAGTTTACATCTCAGTGACGCTGGAAGATCATGTCGTATATATGATCATTCGTGATGAAGGCATGGGCATTACAGATCTTGACGAAGCCCGCCAGCCTTTATTCACGACTAAGCCTGAGCTTGAGCGATCTGGAATGGGCTTTACCATTATGGAAAATTTCATGGATGATGTCAGTATCGATTCCTCGCCTGAGATGGGGACAACGATTCGCTTAACAAAGCACTTATCAAAAAGCAAAGCGCTTTGTAATTAAGGAGATTTGTTATGGATGTGGAGGTTAAGAAAAACGGCAAAAACGCTCAGCTGAAGGACCATGAAGTAAAGGAATTAATCAAACAAAGCCAAAATGGCGACCAGCAGGCAAGAGACCTCCTCATAGAAAAAAACATGCGTCTTGTTTGGTCTGTCGTACAGCGGTTTTTAAACAGAGGATATGAGCCTGATGATCTTTTCCAGATCGGCTGCATTGGGCTGTTAAAATCTGTTGACAAATTTGATTTAACCTATGATGTGCGTTTTTCAACGTATGCAGTTCCGATGATTATCGGTGAAATTCAGCGTTTTATCCGCGATGATGGAACCGTAAAGGTATCAAGGTCATTAAAAGAACTCGGAAACAAAATCCGGCGCGCGAAAGATGAGCTTTCAAAAACACTGGGCAGAGTGCCAACAGTGCAGGAGATCGCCGGCCATTTGGAGATTGAAGCTGAAGATGTCGTACTTGCTCAAGAGGCGGTAAGGGCGCCGTCTTCGATTCACGAAACGGTATATGAGAATGACGGAGATCCAATCACCCTGCTTGATCAAATCGCTGACAACTCTGAAGAAAAGTGGTTTGACAAAATTGCATTGAAAGAAGCAATCAGAGATTTGGAAGAAAGGGAAAAACTAATCGTCTATCTCAGATATTATAAAGACCAAACGCAGTCCGAGGTGGCTGAGCGGCTTGGGATCTCTCAAGTTCAGGTTTCCAGGCTTGAAAAGAAAATATTGAAACAGATCAAGGTTCAAATGGACCATCCGGATAGCTAGTCTGCCATGCAGGCTGGCTTTTTTGTGTGTAAAAGCGTGGTAATTTATGGTCTTTTCGAGCGGATGAATGAGAACAAAATCGAACCACATACTACATATATAACCACCGAAAGATGGTGATCAATAATGGAACGACGTGTATTTATCCGACTTCGCCACAGGGTGCTGGCCCATCCGGGAGATATCATCACGGTTGGAGATGCCGCGCAAATTGAAGGACAGATTCAGCTGAAAAAGAAACTTTCGGCTATGCCGCTTTATCAGGTGAGCGAAAAAGATAAAAATATCGTAATTCTGGATATCATACAAGTCCTTAAAGCCATTCATTTACAAGATCCGGCACTTGATGTTCAAACAGTTGGCGGAGCAGAAACCATTGTCGAAATTCAATATCGCAAACGGAAAATGTCAACGGTTCTGTTTATCGGTGTCTGGCTGCTTCTGTTTATCGGATCGTGTCTTGCTATCATGAACTTTCATGAGGATGTAAGCATGAGAGATGTTCATATCGCACTATATGAAATCATAACCGGAGAGAGGAATGACTATCCATACTTGCTTCAAATCCCATACAGCATCGGTTTGGGACTGGGGATGATCGTGTTTTTTAACCACATCTTTAAAAAGCGCCTTAATGAAGAGCCCAGTCCGCTGGAGGTTGAGATGTTTAACTATCAGCTTGATCTCGATCACTATGTGGCCATGCATGAGAATCAAGAGACAATAAAGGACCTGCATGATCGTTAGTGCATTGTTCATTATTTTTGTCGGGCTCGGCGGAGGCATCACGGTGGGGGCTGGCTTCGTTGCTTTTTTAACCGTAATGGGAATCATTCCGCGGCTGATGCAGCTCACCAAAACGATGAGATTCGTTCAGGCCTATGAAGCAGCTGTTATACTTGGCGCTGTTTTCGGGGGATGGGAGACGCTTCATATGAACCATCTTTTTTTAACAAAATGGATTGCTGTACCGGTCGGGCTGCTGGCAGGTGTGTTTGTCGGGATGCTCGCAGCTGCCCTTACAGAAGTTTTAAATGTCCTGCCGATTTTAGCAAAACGAATCGGGCTCAGAAGTAAAATCATTATTCTGTTAATGGCCATCGTGATTGGGAAAATCGCGGGGTCTTTATTTCACTGGCTGTATTTTATTGATCATTCATAGGAGGTTTCAAGATGACAAACATAAAAGAAAACTACAAATCAAAAGTGAAAACATATCAGCCTAAGCCGCCTTACGTCTGGAATTGTGTCAAAGCCTTTCTTGTAGGCGGTCTGATCTGTGCGATCGGACAAGGTCTGCAAAATTTTTATATTCATTTTTTCGATTTTGATGAAAAAACAGCGGGAAATCCAACGGCGGCAACACTGATATTAATTTCAGCCTTGCTTACCGGGTTTGGCATCTATGACAGAATCGGGCAGTTTGCAGGCGCCGGTTCAGCCGTGCCGGTCACAGGTTTTGCCAACAGCATGGCAAGCGCGGCTCTTGAATATAAAAGCGAAGGGTTCGTGCTCGGAGTAGCGACAAACATGTTTAAACTGGCGGGGAATGTCATCGTTTTCGGTGTTGTGGCTGCGTACATCGTCGGAATGATTCGGTTTGCTTTTGAGAAACTGATGTCATAGGAGGAGAAGAAAAATGAAATTAACAGGAAAGCAAACCTGGGTATTTGAACATCCGTTATTTGTAAACTCGGCAGGAACAGCAGCAGGACCGAAGGAAAAAGACGGACCGCTCGGCTCTTTATATGATAAAACCTATGATGAAATGCACTGTAATCAAAAAAGCTGGGAAATGGCTGAACGTCAGCTGATGGAAGATGCTGTTAATGCAACACTTCGAAAAAGTAATTTGACAAAAGATGATATTGATCTATTGCTGGCAGGCGACTTGCTAAATCAAAACGTAACGGCCAACTATGTGGCAAGACACTTAAACATCCCGTTTCTTTGTATGTTTGGCGCCTGTTCAACATCAATGGAAACAGTGGCTGTCGCATCAGCCTTAGTTGACGGCGGATTTGCCAAGAGAGCGCTCGCTGCCACCAGCAGTCATAATGCTACAGCGGAAAGGCAGTTTCGCTATCCGACGGAATACGGGGGGCAAAAACCGGACACCGCCACCTCTACTGTGACCGGAAGCGGAGCCGTTGTTATCAGTCAGACACAGGGTGATATCCAAATCACAAGCGCGACTGTCGGAAAGGTCTCTGACTTAGGAATTACAGATCCGTTTGATATGGGATCCGCCATGGCTCCGGCGGCAGCAGATACGATTAAGCAGCACTTTAAAGATCTCAACCGGACAGCGGATGACTATGATCTAATCCTGACAGGTGATCTATCCGGCGTCGGATCTCCTATCGTAAAAGATCTCTTAAAAGAAGATGGCTATCCGGTCGGCACAAAACATGATGATTGCGGGCTTTTAGTTTATACACCGGATCAGCAGGTCTTTGCCGGAGGGAGCGGATGTGCTTGTTCAGCGCTTGTCACCTACTCTCACATTTTTAAGCAGCTGAGAGAAGGAAAATTAAACCGTGTATTCATCGTGGCGACTGGAGCGCTGTTAAGCCCGACGATGATCCAGCAAAAAGAAACCATCCCGACCATTGCACACGGGGTTGTATTTGAGCGTGCGGGAGGTGCATCTTAACATGGACTACCTTTTGGCTTTTGTATGCGGCGGGGCCATTTGTATTGTCGGCCAGCTGCTCTTGGATATTTTTAAATTGACGCCAGCCCACGTCATGACATCATTTGTTGTGAGTGGCGCGATTTTAGATGGTTTTGGCATTTACGATAAATTTATTGAATTTGCCGGAGGAGGCGCCACCGTTCCGATCGTCAGCTTTGGCCACAGCCTTCTGCACGGTGCCATGCACCAGGCTCATATACATGGATTTATCGGAATCGGCATGGGGATTTTTGAGCTGACCTCTGCTGGTATCTCAGCCGCCATTCTCTTCGCCTTTATCGTAGCTGTTATTTTCAAACCGAAAGGATAATGCCGACATGACGACAAAACGAAAGGTCATACTGGTAACAGACGGGGATGTATACGCCGCTAAAACAATAGAATACGCCGCAAGCAAAGTGGGAGGGCGATGTATATCACAATCAAAGGGCAATCCCTCCATTCGCAGCGGCGCGGAGCTTGTCAAGTTGATCACCTCAGCACCGTATGATCCCGTATTTGTCATGTTTGACGACTCCGGCCTTCAAGGAGAGGGTCCGGGAGAAGCCGCTCTAACCTATGTCGCCACGCATCCGTCAATTGAAGTGCTCGGTGTGATTGCGGTCGCATCAAAAACACATCAGGCTGAATGGACTAGGGTTGACGTAAGCATTGACCGCAATGGAGAAATAACTGAATACGGTGTAGATAAAGTCGGGGAACGGGAATTTGATGAACACAGAATGAACGGAGACACAGTCTATTGCCTTGATAAACTTGATCTCCCGCTTATTGTCGGTATCGGGGATATTGGCAAAATGGGCAGAAAAGACGATATCTCAAAAGGGTCGCCCATCACCATGAAAGCGGTCGAGTTTATTTTAGAAAGGAGCGGGTATCATGCCGGACCAAAAGAAAGAGAAAACCCGGGTTTATCGGAATCCAGACAAAAATGAAGCATACTTTAAAAACCGTGTCGGGATGGGAACGAGCTACGATGTAGGGGTTCGCAAGCTCACCATTTTAGACAAAGAAATCCAGCTTTACTATTTGAATGGATTATGTGATACGGCCTTTATCATTCATTTAATGAGAGAACTCGTTGCCATTAACAATCGGGATGAGGATCCAGATCATCTGGTCGATATTGTAGAAAACAGGATTCTTAACGCCCAGGTCGAAAAAGTAAAAACGCTGGATGAAACGACTGACCAGTTGCTGTCGGGATTAGTCGCAGTTATTGTTGAAGACACGGGCTTCGCATTTATTATTGATGTCAGAAGCTATCCGGGCAGAAATCCGGAAGAACCTGATACGGAAAAGGTGGTCAGGGGAGCCAGAGACGGATTTGTTGAAAATATCGTCGTCAATACGGCTCTTCTCAGAAGGCGGATCAGAGACGAACGACTTCGCATTAAGATGACAAAGGTTGGCGAGCGATCAAAAACGGATCTGAGCATTATTTATATTGAAGATATTGCAGATCCGGATCTGGTAGATATTGTGGAAAAAGAACTTGCTGCCATTGATGTCGACGGCTTAACGATGGCTGACAAAACAGTAGAGGAATTCATTATTAAACAAGGCTACAACCCGTATCCGCTCGTCCGTTATACCGAAAGACCCGATGTCGCGGCCAATCATGTGCTTGAAGGCCATGTCGTCATCATGGTTGATACATCGCCGAGTGTGATTATCACACCGACGACAATGTTCCACCATGTCCAGCATGCTGAAGAATACAGGCAGGCGCCTGCAGTCGGTACTTTTTTAAGATGGGTGAGATTTTTCGGTATCATGGCATCCACTATACTTCTCCCGATCTGGTTTCTCTTTGTGCTGCAGCCGGACCTGCTGCCCGAGAATATGAAATTTATCGGTTTAAATAAAGATACGCATATCCCGATCATCCTGCAGATATTCTTAGCTGACTTAGGAATCGAATTTCTCAGAATGGCCGCCATACACACACCGACTGCTTTATCGACAGCAATGGGATTAATTGCTGCTGTGCTGATCGGACAGATTGCCATTGAAGTCGGCCTGTTTTCACCAGAGGTGATTCTATACGTCTCACTTGCAGCGATCGGAACCTTTACGACGCCTAGTTATGAATTGAGTTTGGCAAATAAAATGAGCCGACTTGCCCTCATGATACTCGTTGCCTTATTTCATGTAAAAGGGCTTGTTATCGGTTTTACAGTGCTAATTATTGCCATGTCCAGCATCAAATCCCTGCAAACACCGTACTTATGGCCGCTGATGCCCTTTAACGGCAAGGCGCTGTGGCAGGTACTGGTCCGCACAGCGAAACCAGGCGCAAAAGTAAGACCCAGTATCGTTCACCCAAGAAATCGCTTAAGACAACCTACCAATTCATAATCGCATTGAAACTGACTGAAGAGTATGATAATGTATGTCTTAATTATGAAGGGACAGTCCATAAAACTGTCCTTTTCACCCATAAGCGAAGAAAGAGGGAATGACATTGTTCTTACATGGCACAAGCAGACAAAATCAACATGGGCATTTAGAAATCGGAGGTGTGGACGCTCTTTATTTAGCGGAAAAATATGGAACACCTCTTTACGTATATGATGTGGCTTTAATACGTGAGCGTGCTAAAAGCTTTAAGCAGGCATTTATGACTGCAGGGCTTAAAGCACAGGTGGCATATGCGAGCAAAGCATTCTCATCAGTTGCAATGATTCAGCTTGCTGAGGAAGAGGGACTTTCTTTAGATGTCGTGTCCGGTGGAGAGCTTTATACAGCTGTTGCAGCGGGCTTCCCTGCAGAACGCATTCACTTTCATGGGAATAACAAGAGCAGGGAAGAACTGCGGATGGCACTTGAGCATCGCATCGGCTGCATTGTGGTGGATAATTTCTATGAAATTTCGCTTTTGGAAGACCTATGTAAAGAAACGGGACACTCCATCGATGTTCTTCTTCGAATAACGCCCGGAGTAGAAGCGCATACGCATGACTACATTACAACTGGCCAGGAAGATTCGAAGTTTGGTTTCGATCTTCATAACGGACAAACTGAACGGGCGATTGAGCAAGTATTACAATCAGAACACATTCAGCTTCTGGGTGTCCATTGCCATATAGGCTCGCAAATTTTTGATACGGCCGGTTTTGTGTTAGCAGCGGAAAAAATCTTCAAAAAACTCGACGAGTGGAGAGAATCATACTCGTTTGTATCCAAGGTGTTGAATCTCGGAGGAGGTTTCGGCATCCGTTATACCGAAGAAGATCAACCGCTTCACGCTACTGAATACGTTGAAAAAATTATCGATGCTGTGAAAGAAAATGCTGCCCGTTACGGTTTTAACATTCCGGAAATTTGGATCGAACCGGGACGTTCTCTCGTGGGAGATGCTGGCACAACCCTTTATACGGTTGGCTCTCAAAAAGAAGTGCCGGGCGTCCGCCAGTATGTGGCTGTAGACGGAGGCATGAACGACAATATTCGTCCTGCACTTTATCAGGCTAAGTATGAAGCAGCAACAGCCAATCGTATCGGAGAAGCGCATGACAATACGGTATCGATTGCCGGAAAGTGCTGTGAAAGCGGTGATATGCTGATTTGGGATATTGATCTGCCAGAAGTAAAAGAAGGCGATCTTCTTGCCGTTTTTTGTACAGGCGCATACGGATACAGCATGGCCAACAATTACAATCGAATCCCGAGACCTGCTGTTGTATTTGTAGAAAATGGAGAGGCCCATTTAGTCGTGAAGCGAGAAACATACGAGGATGTTGTCAAACTTGACCTGCCCTTTAAAACGAGTGTAAAGCAATAAGAAAGGCGCCGAATCTCTCGGCGCCTTTTCTTATTTGAATATAGAAACAATCGCATTCCAGATAGATACGAAGAAATCAATAACTTTCTGGATGAAGTTTTTGCCCTCATCTGATTCTATGAATTTCGTAATCTTATCTTTCGCTTTATCAAGCTGGTCACCGACTTGTCCCCAGTCGATGTCAACATTTTTCATTTTATTGAATAAGGAGACAAGCTGATCTTTTTGGCTATCTGTAAGTGTGACGTTTAAGTCAGAAGCCGCGTCGTCCACTTGTTTTTCAATGTCAGCCTTATTGTCAGGCACACCGTTTTTAGCAAATTCTTCTTTGATTTTTGCAATCAGTGCAGCCGCATTTTCGTTACCGATTTTGTCTCCAAGCTCTGATGTCGTGACAAGCTCTTGGTTGGCTACTTGCTTCACATCCTCTGAGATCGCTTCATCAGAAGAAACTTCATACGCCTTAATTAATCCGGTTAAAGCCGCAGTCCCGGATACCTCAAACGGTGCTGTCACATACACCTTCGCATCTTTAACACCGGCTGTCATCAGCGCATTTAGGTACATTTCATCTGTAATGCCGCTGATATTATGTGTCTCAACATTCAGTCCAGAGCCTTTTTTGGCGATGGTTATTGACGATGAAGAAATCGCTCTTGATCCGATTTGAGCGTTCGATATATATTTTCCTAAATATTCATGCTCTTCCTTATTGGTCACCGTTACCGTTGTGGCATTATCAGGGACATTCATTTCATTAAGCACTTTTTGTTTATCAGATTCTGACAAATCAGCACCCAGTGTGACAATGACATCTCCAACTGCGGCATCCGCGAGACTGACTTTCGGAACCGTCAGCAGCAAAACGGCCGCTGCCAGCATTCCAATCCATATTTTTTTCAAAGCAGTTTGACCTCCTTCAATTTCACAAGCAGCTGGATAGAGCTGCTTTGCGAGGACCTGAATCATGATGAAAAGACAGTTCCGTTAGGTAAGACGGAGATAAAGACATTCAGGTTTCATTTTTATTTTTTACTAAAGCCGGGAGATTCGTTTTCCCCCGAAAGGTGTGGTATAATAGCCGCGACAAGGAGAGACAGGCTATAACCTATCATACATAATCTCCTTTGAAAATTAAAATAAAGAAAGTAGGCATACAATTGAAAACAGGTTACTTTTTATTAGAAGACGGCAACAAAATTGAATTTGAACTTTATCCTGAAGCTGCACCGGGCACTGTCGCAAACTTTGAAAAGCTTGCGAACGAAGGCTTCTATGACGGTCTTACATTCCACCGAGTGATTCCGGGCTTCGTGAGCCAAGGAGGCTGCCCGCACGGAACTGGCACAGGCGGTCCAGGATACACAATCAAATGTGAAACAGAAGGAAACCCGCACACTCATGAAGCGGGTTCGCTTTCTATGGCACATGCAGGAAAAGACACTGGCGGCAGCCAATTTTTCATCGTTCATGAGCCACAGCCTCATTTGAACGGGGTTCACACTGTATTTGGTAAAGTAACAAGCGGACTAGAATTCGCGAAAAACATGTCTAACGGCGACGTCATGAAAGAAGTTCGTGTAGAAGGCTAATAGGCAGGCAGAAGGCTTCCTCGTATCGGGGGAAGCTTTTTTATTTGTGAAAAATATACCAATAAAAAACCGTCCGAGTGTTGGAGGCGGTAAAAACAAACAGGCATGATTAGGTTGAAGTGAAGACATTGCGGCGAGTGTTTCATGATGAAATGTAATTAAAATATTTTGGTCACGTTCTAATCAGTAAATTGATGGTTAATTAGTTTGGCTTACAAAGTTGTTTTCAATGACAATTCCCGTATTCGAGCCGCCGGAACCAGACACAGATTTGGACACAGTTAATGGCCTGATCATAAAAGCGCCGCCTACGTTCACTACGCTGTTTCCGGAAATGTTGTTTATATTGATAGGATAAACAATCACACTATCGAGTCTCCTTTCATATTATTTTATTTTTTATATGTATTAGTGCTAGAGGCGTTAAGCGTAAACTTATTGGTAAAAATAATTATCTTTTATATGATGTCGTGCAAAGGTGATAGATTCTTAATCATTGCATCTTGTTTAGCGAGTCATGCGTATTCGCTTCCAATTCAAGCTTGCATAATGGGATTTTTTGTGTGGAGTTCATATGTAAAATTAAGAAAACTTTAAATTTACATCGTTCATAAAAATGGTATTTTGTAGTAAAATAAATCAAAAACAAACGTAATGTGATGAAAAGGAGTTTGGCGTTATGAACAACAAAGGCTGTATAAAATGCGGAAGCACTGAAGCAGGCCAAAAAGAAATCGCCACAACCGGCACGGGATTGTCAAAGTTGTTTGACGTGCAGCATAACCGTTTTCTAGTGGTGTACTGCAAGAATTGCGGATATTCAGAGTTTTATAATAAAGAATCCTCAACAGCCGGCAACATATTGGATTTGTTTTTTGGGGGCTGATCCATGTTTTCGAGCTTCAATGATTTTAAACACATCCTGAAAGCCAAACGGGATGCCGGTTATATCACCTGTGAAATAGGCTGCCGTAAACATTCCAGTACCCTTCATGACGTGAATCATTTTGTCAAGTGCTATGGGTATCATGAACTTGGCGATCAATGGAATGCAGTAGATGAACAGACTGCCCGTCACCTCGTGACTTATATCCTATCTAAAGATTTAGCATACGAGTTCACTCTTTCATCCAAGTCCATTGCTTCTGAATTATGCGATTATTTTTTTGATTACTTTGCGGATGTGCCTACGTATTATACAAATGCTGATGTTGTTGTTCAGTCCGGTTATGTTGAACTAAGCAGCTGGACTCCAATTTCCCAAGCGACATTTGATGCAGGGCTGGTTGTGGCTGACAAGAAAAAGTTAGGCATGATTTGGGTAGAAGATGAAGATTAATAGAGTATAAAATCATGTCAATGGTCCTGATAGGATTTCTTTTCGATTCGTGATAACATAAATTTGAAGACCGTTGTTTATTGGAGGAAATCAGTTGAAATCAGAAAATGTTTCGAAGAAAAAAACAATGTTAGAATGGGCAAAAGCAATTGTGATTGCTGTCGTTCTCGCTTTGCTCATCCGCCATTTTATTTTTGCGCCGTATGTCGTTGACGGTGACTCTATGTATCCAACACTTCATAACCGGGAAAGAGTCTTTGTCAACATGACAATCAAGTACATCGGTGAGTTTGATAGAGGAGACATCGTCGTATTAAACGGGGAGGATGTTCACTATGTCAAACGGATTATCGGCCTGCCTGGAGATACGGTTGAAATGAAGAACGACCAGCTTTATATCAATGGGAAAAAGGTGGCCGAGCCTTATTTGGCAGCTAATAAAAAGAGAGCAAAACAGGACAATTATGACCATCTGACCGATGATTTCGGCCCGGTGAAAGTGCCTGATGACAAGTATTTTGTGATGGGGGATAATCGGCGGAACTCAATGGACAGCCGAAACGGGCTTGGCCTCTTCACAAAAAAACAAATTGCCGGCACGTCAAAGTTTGTTTTCTTCCCATTTAACGAAATGCGTAAAACAAATTAGGATCGAGCAGCTTCCGAACAGGGGCTGCTTTTTTTATTTCTTTTTTATATTCATCCCCCAAAACCAGAACATAAATTCGTATAACTATAGAAAAGAAATTGCAGAAAGGTGAAACATATTCTCGTTATGCACCGTTATATTAATAATTTACGAGAAATGACGGTTTTTTATTCATGAAAAAGTGGAATAACTCATATGAATGAATAGATTCATATCGGCTGGAGGTTTAAAAATGGGAAGAATAAAAACCAAGATTACCATTCTGTTAGTGCTTTTGCTTCTACTTGCAGGCGGTTATATGTACATAAATGGCGTTGAGCTGAAGGATGTTCCGACAGCAATTGGACAAACCTTGTCCTCGGAAGAAGAGGAATACACCATTCAGGAATATAAAGTGACGGAAATTGACGGCTCTGAATATCATGGAGAAGCCGAAAACGGTACGAAAATCATCTTCAATGGAAAAAAATTAAATCAGGATTTGTCTGATATAGAAGAAGGCGACAAGATTAAGGCATACTTCAGCAAATCAAAGCGGATCGACGGATTAATTAAAGTTGCCAAAGTGAATGATTAACAAAACATCACCTTTCGGATTGAAGGGTGATGTTTTGTTTTCTCAAATTGTAAGTTTATTTCATTGCGTACTTTAAGAAGGATCGCTATAATAGCCAATAAGGACAAATGAATAAAGATTGTATCCTTCGGGGCAGGGTGGAAATCCCGACCGGCGGTAGTAAAGCGAATGCGCTTTAGAGCCCGTGACCCGTGTGCATCAGCGCGCGGTGGATTCAGTTTAAGCTGAAGCCGACAGTGAGAGTCTGGATGGGAGAAGGATGATGAGCCGCTATGCAAATGGTTCAAAAATGCATAGTGTTATTTCTTATTGCGTAAAATACCTAAAGCCCCGGATTTTTCATAAATTCGGGGCTTTTTTGACGGTAAATCAATAAAAGAGGGGAGGGAAATAAATGGAAGAGTATTATATGAAGCTGGCATTAGATCTTGCGAAGCAGGGCGAAGGACAGACCGATTCTAATCCGCTCGTCGGCGCTGTTGTGGTAAAAGACGGACAAATTGTCGGAATGGGCGCCCATTTAAAATATGGGGAAGCTCATGCAGAAGTTCATGCCATCCATATGGCCGGCTCCCACGCAAAGGGTGCTGATATTTACGTGACACTCGAACCGTGCAGCCATTACGGAAAAACACCGCCATGTGCAGAGCTGATTGTCAACTCTGGAATCAAAAGAGTGTTTGTGGCGATGAGAGACCCTAATCCGCTTGTGGCTGGAAGAGGAGTCAACATGATTGAAGAAGCCGGTATTGAAGTAAAGGAAGGCATCTTGGCAGACCAGGCGGAGAAGCTGAATGAAAAATTCCTGCACTTCATGAGGACAGGCCTCCCTTACGTCACACTAAAAGCTGCCGCCAGTCTTGACGGAAAGACAGCCACTAGCACGGGCGAGAGCAAATGGATCACGTCAGAGGCTGCAAGACAGGATGCTCAGCAATACAGGAAAACACACCAAAGCATTTTAGTCGGAGTTGGCACCGTGAAAGCCGATGATCCGAGTTTAACCTGCAGGCTGCCGAATGTGGCAAAACAGCCGGTTCGGGTGATCCTTGACACCGAACTCTCGATTCCTGAGGACGCCCGAGTGATTTGCGATCAGGAAGCGCCGACATGGATTTTCACAACGGCACGCGCAGACGAGGAAAAGAAAAAACGGCTTTCAGCTTTGGGAGTGAACATATTTACGTTTGAAACAGATCACATTCAAGTTCCTGATGTTCTGAAAATCCTTGCAGAAGAAGGCATTATGTCTGTGTATGTGGAAGGCGGTTCTGCTGTTCACGGAAGCTTTGTCCAAGAAGGCTGTTTTCAAGAAATCATCTTCTATTTTGCCCCTAAACTAATCGGAGGAACGCATGCTCCCAGCTTAATCTCCGGTGAAGGTTTTCAATCAATGAAAGATGTCCCCTTATTGCAATTCACTGATATAACCCAAATCGGCCGTGATATCAAACTGACGGCAAAACCGATAAACGAGTAGGATGGTGACCATGTTTACAGGAATTATAGAAGAAACAGGCACAATCGAATCGATGAAAAAAGCAGGGCATTCAATGGCCTTGACAATCAAATGCTCAAAGATACTAGAGGATGTTCATCTGGGCGACAGCATTGCGGTGAACGGCATTTGCCTGACTGTCACCGATTTTACAAAAAATCAATTCACAGTAGATGTAATGCCTGAAACAGTCAAAGCGACCTCACTGAATGAATTATCAAAAGGAAGCAAAGTAAATTTGGAAAGAGCGATGGCGGCAAACGGCCGATTCGGAGGCCATTTCGTCTCAGGACATGTTGACGGAACTGCTGAAATTACACGAATTGAAGAGAAATCTAACGCTGTTTACTATGATTTAAAGATGGACCCGTCTTTAACAAAAACATTGGTTTTAAAGGGATCCATTACCGTGGATGGTGTAAGCTTGACCATATTCGGCCTGTCAGAAGATACAGTGACAATTTCTTTAATACCGCATACTATCAGCGAAACGATTTTTTCAGATAAAACGATTGGCTCTACAGTGAATATCGAATGCGATATGATCGGAAAATATATGTATCGTTTTCTGCATAAAGCCAGTGAAAATAAGACCCAACAAACCATTACAAAAGCCTTCTTAAGCGAAAACGGCTTTTAGAGAGGAAGATTCGCATGTTTCATCCAATAGAAGAAGCGCTAGACGCTTTAAAAAAAGGCGAAGTCATCATCGTTGTAGATGATGAAGACAGAGAAAATGAAGGAGACTTTGTCGCTCTTGCCGAGCATGCAACCCCAGAAGTCATTAACTTTATGGCGACCCACGGAAGAGGACTGATTTGCACGCCGCTTAGTGAGGAAATCGCGGACAAGCTTGATCTTCACCCAATGGTTGAGCACAATACAGATTCTCATCATACTGCATTTACGGTAAGCATTGACCACCGCAAAACGAAAACGGGTATCAGTGCTCAAGAAAGATCTTTTACCGTTCAAGCATTGCTGGACAGCAAATCCGTGCCGTCTGATTTTCAGCGTCCGGGGCACATTTTTCCGCTCATTGCGAAAAAAGGAGGTGTCCTGAAAAGAGCGGGCCATACAGAAGCTGCTGTTGACCTTGCTGAAGCCTGCGGATCCCAAGGAGCCGGCGTCATTTGTGAAATTATGAATGAAGACGGAACGATGGCAAGAGTGCCCGAGCTCATTGAAATTGCGAAAAAGCATCAATTAAAAATGATCACGATTAAAGATTTGATTCAATACCGTTACAACCTGACAACACTTGTCGAGCGGGAAGTCGACATTACGCTGCCTACTGATTTTGGCACATTTAAGGTTTACGGATACACAAATGAGGTAGACGGAAAAGAGCATGTCGCATTTGTGATGGGAGACGTGCCGTTCGGTGAAGAACCGGTATTGGTCCGGGTTCATTCAGAATGTCTCACAGGTGACGTGTTTGGATCTCATCGCTGTGACTGTGGCCCGCAGCTGCACGCCGCGCTGGCGCAAATTGCCGCAGAAGGGCGGGGAGTGCTCTTGTATTTGCGCCAAGAAGGCCGAGGCATCGGTTTAATCAATAAATTAAAAGCTTATAAGCTTCAGGAACAAGGCTATGATACCGTAGAAGCCAATGAAGCGCTCGGGTTCTTACCGGACCTTCGCAACTATGGCATCGGGGCACAAATGTTACGCGATCTCGGTGTGCGGAATATGAGGCTTCTGACGAATAATCCGCGAAAAATCGCCGGTCTTGAAGGCTATGGACTCAGCATTTCAGAAAGAGTGCCCCTTCAAATGGAGGCAAAAGAGCACAATAAAAAATATTTACAAACCAAAATGAATAAACTGGGTCATTTGCTTCATTTCTAATCACAAATATCACAAAAAAGGATGGGAATCATATGAATATCATACAAGGAAACTTAGTTGGTACAGGTCTTAAAATCGGAATCGTAGTAGGAAGATTTAATGATTTTATTACAAGCAAGCTGCTAAGCGGTGCAGAAGATGCGTTGCTCAGACACGGCGTAGACACAAATGATATTGATGTGGCTTGGGTTCCAGGCGCATTTGAAATACCGTTTGCCGCCAAAAAAATGGCGGAAACAAAAAAATATGACGCGATTATCACATTGGGCACTGTTATCAGAGGTGCAACGACACATTATGATTATGTTTGCAATGAAGCTGCAAAAGGCATCGCGCAAACAGCAAACACGACAGGCGTACCTGTCATCTTTGGCATTGTCACCACTGAAAACATCGAGCAGGCTATTGAGCGTGCCGGCACGAAAGCAGGCAACAAAGGTGTAGATTGCGCTGTTTCTGCCATAGAAATGGCAAATTTAAACCGTTCATTTGAATAATTTGTTGAAAACAGTTTAAAAATATGGCGAAAATGATATAATGTGAGAAAACGGATCACCTATTCGTATCCGTTAATAGCCAGACTGGACATTTTGGATATAGAGGGGTTTTTATGTTAATTCGTTATAAAAAATCGTTTGAAAAGATTGCGATGGGGCTTCTTTCGTTCATGCCGAATGAAAAAGACCTTAAGCAGCTTCAGCAGACAATTAAGGACTACGAAACGGATACAGACCGCCAGCTCTTTCTTTGGAAAGAGGACGAGGATATCGTCGGAGCAATCGGAGTCGAAAAAAAGGATTCCGAGGTTGAAATCCGGCATATCAGTGTGAATCCTTCTCATCGCCATCAAGGAATCGGAAAACAGATGATGGATGCTTTAAAGCATTTATTCAAAACGCAGATACTGGTTCCGAATGAATTAACGCAGAGCTTTTTCGAACGTTGTCAAGATCAGCAGGATCAAGACATTTCATACAATAATTAAGCAGAGGCTGTCATCAGCCTCTGCTTTTTTTTCTCCGTTCTATCTCTTTTTCACGCTCAAGGATGACCTCAGTCCGATCCCGCAAACGGTGCTTGTCAATAAGAAATGTGTCGGTGATTGTGCTGGGCTGCCCCCATGTGTACTCTGTTTTCTGACATTCAATGCGGCATGTTTCCTCCAGCTTTTCATCTTTGATCGGCAGCATGATGCTTTTATAGGAAGATCCCATTTCGATTTGTTCGTAAACCGACTGCATAAGCTCGAGTAAACGGCTATGATCAAGTCCCAAGTCTTCGACCGCTTGTTTTTCGGCTTGAAGAATCCGGATGCTGTTCGCCATCAGTCTTTTTGCACCGGCTGTATTCTGCCTTCTATGATGATACAAAGCAACCGCAAGCTGAATAAAGCCGACCCAATACATTTTTCGTTGATTTGGAGGGTCTTCCTTCCAATATTCTTCTAAAATTTCATGGCATTCAAAATAATCCCGTGTTGCGTGAAACTCAACGAGATAATCGATATAAGCTTTCGGGTACACGATGCTTCCTCCTTTAATCTGCTTTCAGTGTAACATAGGAAGAATAAAAGAAAAAAACGCTCAGCCCTGATTGATTCTTTGTTTATCACGACAATTGAAAGGGAAACCGCCGCGGGGGTCTTTCTCGCAACTCCTTTATTGTTTTGAATTTTCTGTACAAATAGCTTTAAAACAGGAAATGAAATAGTATTGGACGAGAGCTTTTTGGTGGCTTATACTAAAGGATAGCCAGTTTATCCGGCAATGAGAGTGATACTTGAAAATGGTGAGATGATGGAAGAATATCAAGTGAAAATTGATACGTTTGAGGGCCCATTGGACCTGCTGCTTCATTTAATCAATCGTCTTGAAATTGACATATATGATATCCCTGTGGCAAAGATCACTGAACAATATTTATTATATGTACATACGATGCGTGTGCTTGAGCTCGATATTGCCAGCGAGTATTTGGTCATGGCTGCCACGCTGCTCAGCATTAAAAGCAGAATGCTGCTCCCGAAGCAAGAGGAGGAGCTTTTTGAAGATGAATTACTTGAAGAAGAGGATCCGCGGGAGGAACTGATTGAAAAGCTGATTGAGTATAGAAAATATAAAGATGCGGCGAAGGATTTAAAAGAACGGGAAGAAGAAAGACAAAAATCGTTCACGAAACCGCCGAGTGATTTGAGTGAATATGCAAAAGAAGTCAAACAGTCTGAGCAAAAGCTCTCAGTCACGGTCTATGACATGATCGGGGCTTTTCAAAAAGTGCTGAAACGCAAAAAAATAACAAAACCGATGGAAACAACAATTACCAGACAAGAAATACCAATCGAAGACAGAATGAACGAAATCGTGCACAGCCTGAAATCAAGAGGAACGAGAATCAACTTTATGGAGCTGTTTCCGTATGAGCAAAAAGACCATTTGGTTGTAACTTTTCTAGCTGTTCTCGAGCTGATGAAGAATCAGCGGATTCTCATTGAACAGGAGCACAATTTTTCAGATATTTACATTACGGGGAGTGAATCCATTCATGGGGCTTGATATCGTGAATTGGAAAGCTATAGTGGAAGCCCTTCTTTATGCGGCAGGCGATGAAGGGCTCACAAAAAAGCAGCTGTTAACAGTGCTTGAAATCGAAGAGCCTGAACTGAACACCATTATGGCGGATGTGGCGGAAGAATACCGCGGGGATGCAAGGGGCATTGAACTTATTACATATGCAGATACGTACATGCTCTCTACCAAAAAAGCCTTTGCGCCGTATTTGAAAAAACTAATAGAAGTGCCGTCAAAGGGCCTTTCTCAAGCTTCATTAGAAGTGCTGGCCATTGTTTCTTATAAACAGCCGATTACCAGAGCAGAAATTGAAGAAATCAGAGGCGTGAAATCAGAGCGGATTTTACATAGCCTCGTCGCGAAGGCTTTATTGTGTGAAGTTGGACGGGCTGACGGTCCGGGACGGGCCATATTATACGGCACCACGCCGACTTTTCTTGAACAATTCGGTTTGAAAACGCTGGACGAGCTTCCGCCGCTGCCTGAAAATGCGGAAGAAGACGTTCTTCAAGAAGAAGCAGATTTATTTTTTGAAAACTTTAACCAAACCTTCGAAGATATAAAATAGATGTTTAATGAATCGCGATTTTTCATCAACATAAGATATAAGGAAAGAAGCTATTATGAAAGAAGCAAAATGTGAGAGACAAAGACATGAGGGGAAGATACCAAACGAAATGAGACATTCGATTGTGCGAGCGCAGACTCAAAAAACAGACGAATTCTTATCAATGGTTGTCAATACTGTTAACGATTACCTAAACCAAACAACGCTTGCGTCCTTGCAGGCTGAATTGCCTATTGAGAAAGGATACTGCTGTGATGTGCTGAGCACTCTGAGAAGAATGACAGTATATTGTGAAGGAGGCGCAGAAGCGTGCCGCCGTCTCCTGATGCAGGAGCCTTTTCAAGAAGCCAGAGCGGGAAAAACACTTTACAAGGTGTATCACCAATGCATTGAAGAGTTCTTTATGCCCAAAAAGGACACGTGGTGTGAAAATAGCCGGGCGTCTTATACCGGAGTCAGCGCAATTGAGTTTTACCATGCTGTTCCTGCGTCGCTTGAGCAATTATTATTGCCGCTGAGCGCAGCCTTTCTGAGAATGAGAGAAGAGCTGGCTCATTACGAAGCGTCCGGATCAAGCATGGCGCCAATCAGATAACGTTTACTCTCCCTTTTTCAGGGAGAGTTTTTTTATGTTTGCCTGCAGATCTATAATTGGTATTCATAACTGGTGGACATGCGCATAAACTTGTACAAACCACCACAAGGACGTGAGCAAACATGCGCATTTTCAAAAACGCAGTATTCATGGTTATAATTTCTTTTCTTTTTGCAAATGTAAATGTGAACACAGCACATGCTGCTATAGATGTCAGTGCAAAAAGTGCGATTGTCATTGATGGAGCGTCAGGCCGGGTGTTATTTGCCAAAAGCGAGCATGAAAAAAGGCGGATTGCAAGCATCACAAAAATCATGACGGCTGTTCTCGCCATCGAATCCGGCAAAATGGATGAAACGGTGACGGTTTCGGCAAATGCTGTCAGAACAGAAGGCTCTGCCATTTATTTAACAGAAGGCCAAAAAGTGAAACTAAAAGATCTTGTGTACGGCCTCATGCTGAGATCAGGAAACGACGCCGCTGTTGCGATTGCTGAACATGTCGGCGGAAGTCTTGATGGATTTGTTTATATGATGAATCAAAAAGCCGAGCAGCTTGGCATGGAGAATACCTGTTTTCAAAACCCGCACGGATTGGACGACCACAAAAACCATTATTCAACAGCCTTTGATATGGCCATTTTAACCAAATACGCTATGAAGCTGAAAGACTATCAAAAAATTTCAGGCACAAAAGTATACAGAGCAGAAACGATGGAAAGCGTTTGGAAAAACAAAAATAAACTGCT
The DNA here is from genome assembly GCF_047608225.1 of Bacillus sp. SW14. Classification (NCBI taxonomy): domain Bacteria; kingdom Bacillati; phylum Bacillota; class Bacilli; order Caryophanales; family Bacillaceae; genus Bacillus; species Bacillus sp. SW14. The sequence continues at coordinate 1,818,814 of NZ_JBLKRW010000001.1, forward strand.
GACGATGCTTTATCGATACAGCACAGGAGGGAAAACAGGCTATACAAAACTTGCAAAACGGACACTGGTCTCAACAGCCACAAAGGATAGCATTGACCTGATAGCCGTGACTATCAATGATCCTGACGATTGGGATGATCATATGAAAATGTTTAACTATGTGTTTAATCATTATCAAACCTATTTAATCGCGAAAAAAGGGGACATTCCAAAGCTGAATGGCACATTTTATGAATCTAAGGCTTTTATTAAACGGGACATCACCTATTTGCTGACTGAAGAGGAAAAAGAAGATGTCAACATTCAAACCACGCTGCTTAAACCGAAAAAAGCATGGGAAAAAGACGCCTCAAAGATTCCCGACATCGTAGGGCACATGAAGATCATGTTTAACGATGAAACCATCGCAAAAGTGCCGATCTATTATGAAAATGAACGAAATCAAAAACCGAAGAAACAATTTTTTGAAACGTTCAAATCAATCTTTCTGAATGCGGCTGGCGGGGCAAAATGGTCAATATAATATGGGTCAGCTTAACTGTGATCGGACTTGTTTTTGCGATGTGCAACGGAACCTTGCAAGATGTAAATGAAGCTGTGTTTAAGGGGGCAAAGGAAGCCGTTACGATCTCATTCGGGCTGATGAGCGTGCTTGTTTTCTGGCTTGGCTTAATGAAAATAGCCGAGCAGTCAGGGCTTTTGGATATTTTCAGCCGGATGTGCAGGCCTTTTATATCTAAGCTGTTCCCGGATATCCCTCCGGATCACCCGGCGATGGGCTACATTTTATCTAATCTCATGGCGAACTTCTTCGGCCTTGGGAATGCGGCAACTCCGCTTGGCATTAAAGCAATGGAGCAAATGAAAAAGCTGAATGGAAACCGATCGGAAGCAAGCCGGTCGATGATTACTTTTTTAGCTGTCAATACGTCCTGCATTACTCTCATTCCGACAACCGTAATCGCTGTCCGAATGGCTTATTCCTCCAAAACACCGACAGATATCGTCGGACCAAGTATTTTGGCGACCCTCATTTCTGGAATCGGCGCCATTATCATTGACAGGTATTTTTATTACCGCCGCAAAAAGAAGGGAAGGTGAGCGGATGGAAATCATTAATTGGCTGTCTTTAGCCATGATTCCGATCATTATTGCCGGCATTCTTCTTTATGGAACAATCAAAAAGGTTCCCACATATGAATCCTTTGTAGAAGGCGGAAAAGAAGGCATAGAGATCGCCTTTTCCATTATCCCCTACTTAGTCGGAATGCTTGTCGCCATTACTGTTTTCAGATCATCAGGCGCGCTTGATTTTATAATGGACCTTTTAAAACCGGTTTTCTCCGCTATCGGTATACCCGCTGAGGTGGTTCCGCTTGCCCTGATCCGCCCGATCTCCGGTACGGCTGCACTCGGTATGACAACCGATATAATTGCAGTTTACGGGCCGGACTCCTTCATTGGCAGACTGGCATCCGTTATGCAGGGGTCAACGGATACAACGCTTTATGTGCTGACTGTGTACTTCGGGGCAGTCGGCATTAAAAAAATGGGTGATGCATTAAAGGTGGGACTTCTTGCTGATTTAATCGGTGTAGTTGCATCTATCATCATCGTTACGTTATTATTTGGGGGCGCCTGAAAACGGCGTTTTTTTAGATTGGGCGCATACAGTCTGAAAAAGCTTGTTTGTTCAGGTCGAAAAAAGTAAGATAATACTTGAGGTGAAAGACATGGAAAGACTGCAAAAAGTGATTGCTCATGCCGGATTTGCATCGCGCAGAAAGGCAGAAGAGCTGATTAAAGAAGGAAAAGTAAAGGTGAACGGCAAAGTAGTAACAGAGCTTGGTGTTAAGGTCACCGGTTCTGATCAGGTTGAGGTAAACGGGTTAAAGGTTGAACGTGAGGAGCCGGTTTACTTTCTCTTATATAAACCAAGAGGCGTTATTTCTGCAGCCCAAGATGACAAAGGACGCAAAGTCGTGACAGACTTTTTTAAAGAAGTCCCGCAGCGCATTTATCCGATCGGGCGTTTGGATTATGATACGAGCGGTCTTTTGCTTTTAACCAATGACGGCGAGTTTGCCAATAAGCTGATGCATCCTAAATATGAAATAGACAAAACATACGTGGCGAAGGTGAAAGGCATTCCGCCTAAAGAGCTGCTCAGAAAGATGGAGCGTGGAATTATGCTGGAAGAAGGCAAAACGGCGCCTGCTAAAGCGAAGCTTCTGTCTTTGGATAAGAAAAAGCAGACAAGCATTATTCAGCTGACAATTCATGAAGGACGCAACAGACAGGTGCGCCGCATGTTCGAAGCGATCGGGCATGAGGTAATCAAGCTGAAGCGCGAAGAATACGCGTTTTTAAACCTGCGAGGCTTGCACACGGGAGATGCCAGAGAACTTACGCCGCATGAAGTCAAAAGACTCAGAGCGCTGGCGGAGCACGGTAAAAACGCTTTCTAAATTTCACATAACCTTCAAAAAGTAGAAATGTGAAATGAATGTGCAATGATATAATTGAATGGATCTGCAATAGGGGGAAGGGGGCAGTGGACAATGAAGAAAAAAAGGCGTTTATTCATTCGGACCGGCATCCTTCTCGTTTTAATCTGCGCGCTTGGCTATACGATTTACAATGCTGTATTTGCCGGCAAAGAGAGCATATCCGAAGGGTCCGACGCACCGAATTTTGTCCTTGAAGATACGAATGGGAAGCGTATCGAGCTCAGAGATTTAAAAGGGAAAGGTGTTTTTTTGAATTTCTGGGGTACATGGTGTGAACCGTGCAAAAAAGAATTTCCTTATATGGCGAACCAATATAAGCATTTTAAAGACAAAGGTATTGAAGTTGTCGCGGTAAATGTTGGGGAGTCAAAGATAGCAGTACATAATTTTATGAAATCCTACGGAGTCAATTTCCCGGTTGTTCTGGATACAGATCGCCAAGTGCTTGATGCCTATGACGTATCTCCGCTTCCGACAACCTTTTTAATCAATCCGGAAGGAAAAGTTGTCAAGGTGGTGACCGGCACTATGACAGAAAGCATGATCCATGATTATATGAATCTGATAAAACCCGGAGAGACTTCGGGATGAAGCAAGTCAAATGTGAATGCGGACATGTAAACCCGGTCGGAACCGTTCTATGTGAATCGTGCGGAAGAGCTCTCCAAGACACTCAGCCTCCGCTTGCTGATATGAGATATGACGGAAGCGCAAGGCGTTCACAAACTTATAACAAAACGATTATTGATAAAATTTGGAATTTCTTTTCTTCGGTTAAGGTTGGAATCTGGCTTATCATGATAACCCTTGCTGCATCAGCATTCGGCACCATTTTTCCCCAAGAAGCCTATTTGCCTCCGGGCGCACAGGCTGACACCTATTACAAAGAGCAGTATGGCACATTTGGTCAGCTTTATTATTTGCTCGGATTTCATCATTTATATGGTTCTTGGTGGTATTTGCTGCTTATCGCCTCGATCGGCATTTCACTCGTGATTTGCAGCCTCGATCGGGTCATTCCGTTGTACAGGGCGTTAAAGAAACAAGGTGTCAAAAGGAGTCCTGCTTTTTTAAGAAGGCAGCGCTTGTTCAGTGAAACGGATACTGGATTGGATGGGGAAGCAAAAGAAAAGGTTGTAGCTCTCTTAAAGAAAAAGCATTATAGAATCAGAGAAAAAGAGGGTAGCATTCTTGCCGAAAAAGGGCGTTTTTCCCGCTGGGGCCCGTATGTCAACCACATTGGATTGATTATCTTTCTGATTGGTGCGATGCTGAGATTTGTGCCTGGCATGTACGTTGATGAGACACTTTGGGTCAGAGAAGGCGAGACCGAGGCAATACCGGGAACAGACGGTAAATATTATTTAAAAAACAATCAATTCAGCGTAGAGACCTATAACAGTAAAACGGAAAAAAAGGTATTCGCAGATGCCATTGACAGAGTCGGGGACGGGAAAGTGGCAAAGAACTTTCAAACAGATGCCGTACTCTACAAGAGAGAAGGAAAAATTGTTTACGGTGAGAAGCCAAAACTGAAAAAAGTATCAGAAGAGGATATCCGAGTCAATCAGCCGCTGCGTTTTGATTCTTTTTCCGTTTACCAGGTGGATTATAAAGAGAATCAGCTTGATCAAATGGTGTTTCAGCTTATAGACAAAAAAACAAAAAAATCCTTTGGGAGCATGAAGATCAACCTTTTGGATCCAAATTCGGTTTATGATCTTGGCAACGGTTACAAAATTGAAATCGCCAGCTACCTGCCCGACTTCTATTTTAATCAGGACGGGGAACCGAGCACGAAAACAAAGATCCCTAACAATCCGGCTTTTGTCTTTAATGTCATAACACCGGACAAACCGAAGGGTGAAAAGAGCTTTGTCGCCATCCAAGAAACAATCGAAGGCTCCGGCAGCAATAAATACAAGCTGAAATTTGACCATGTCGAAACGAAAAGCATTACCGGACTTACAGTCAGAAAGGATCTGACACTTTGGGTGCTTGCCGTCGGCGGAGCTATTTTTATGATCGGTGTCATTCAAGGAATGTACTGGCAGCACCGAAGAATCTGGCTGCGCTCACAGGGCGGGGCAGTTATGGTGGCGGCGCATACCAATAAAAACTGGTATGGCCTTAAGAAGGATTTAGCATTTGCATTGGCTGATTCCGGACTGACTGAACCGGCGGACCAAAAAGAATGAATCAAAATACAGAAATAGGCGAAAAGGGAGTGATGACATGGCAGAGCTGAGCGGAAATTTTCTTTATGCGGCCTTTCTTGTGTATTTAATCGCTGTCCCGATTTTCGGCGGGGCCATACGAGGAAATAAAGATCAAAAGGGCAAGCCAAACCGATGGGCCAACATTGGAATCACTCTTTCTATTATCGGTTTTCTTTGCCACCTTGGATATTTCAGCACAAGGTGGGCTGCCAGCGGCCATGCGCCTGTCAGCAATATGTTTGAATTCACCACCGCCTTTGGCATGATGCTCGTTTTAGCGTTTATTATTCTTTATTTTATCTATAGATTGCCTTCATTAGGCTTGTTTACGCTGTCAATCGCTTTATTGCTGATTGCATACGCCAGCATGTTTCCGACGGATATCTCGCCATTAATTCCATCCCTGCAGAGCAATTGGCTGTATATTCACGTAACAACGGCCGCGCTTGGGCAAGCTATACTTGCCATCAGCTTTGTCGCAGGTGTCATCTTTCTTTTGAAGCATGTAGACCAGACAAAACGCAGCAAAAAAACCTTCTGGCTTGAAGCGATTATGTTTATCCTCGTCACAACCGCCGCTTTTATTTTGATCACATCAGCATTTCGTCTTGCAGGCTATGAGGCGGAGTTCAACTGGGTGGATAAAAATAAGGAAAAAAGCGTGATGGTGTACGAAATGCCTGCGCTTGTCGGCCCGCATCAGGGAGAGCTTTTGACCGAGGAGAAAATGGAGCCGCTTGTTGAGCTTCCTGCTCTTTTCTCAGGCAGAAAGGTGAACACTGTCATTTGGTCATTTGGCGCAGGGCTGGTTTTGTACGGTGCGCTTCGTCTGATTATCAGAAAAAGAATCAGTGCCCTTTTACATCCGCTTGTGAAAAACGTCAATCTTGATCTGGTGGATGAGGTTGGGTACAGGGCCGTATCAATCGGGTTTCCGATCTTTACGCTCGGCGCGCTGATCTTTGCAATGATTTGGGCTCAGCTCGCGTGGACCAGATTTTGGGGCTGGGACCCGAAGGAAGTATGGGCGCTGATCACCTTTTTGTTTTATGCCGCGTATTTGCATTTAAGACTGTCAAGAGGCTGGCACGGTGAGAAGTCAGCATGGCTGGCCGTAATCGGTTTTGCTATTATTATGTTTAATTTAATATTCGTAAATCTAGTGCTTGCCGGACTTCATTCTTATGCTTAGTCCTAAGAAAGCGACACAGTTCTCAAACTTTCTCACGATTTGATAAAATGAAAGTAACAGAAGGAAAGCAGGGGGAAAACGATGGACCAAACGAACGAAACCAAAATATTAGTAGTTGATGACGAAGCCAGAATTCGCCGCCTTTTAAGAATGTATCTGGAACGTGAAAATTATGTCATAGACGAAGCGGAAAATGGTGATGAAGCCATTGCCAAAGGACTTGAAGCCAATTATGACTTGATTTTGCTTGATCTGATGATGCCGGGGACTGATGGAATTGAAGTGTGCCGGCAACTTCGGGAAAAAAAAGCGACACCAATCATCATGCTGACCGCAAAAGGAGAAGAAACAAATCGGGTGCAGGGGTTTGAAGCGGGAACAGATGATTATATTGTCAAGCCGTTCAGCCCGAGAGAAGTCGTGCTGCGGGTAAAGGCCCTTTTGAGAAGAGCATCCCAAACCTCTTATATCAATGCCAATACACCGACGAAAAATGTGCTTGTGTTTTCACATCTGTCCATTGACCATGATGCCCACCGCGTAACGGCTGAGGGAACAGAAGTAAGCCTAACGCCGAAAGAGTATGAGCTCCTACACTTCTTAGCGAAAACTCCTGACAAAGTGTATGATCGGGAAAAGCTTCTCAAAGAAGTGTGGCAATATGAGTTTTTTGGTGATCTGCGGACAGTGGACACTCATGTTAAACGCCTGAGAGAGAAGCTGAACAAGGTATCCCCGGAAGCTGCGAAAAAAATTGTCACCGTATGGGGTGTAGGCTATAAATTTGAGGTAGGCGCTGAATGAAATTTTGGAAAAGCGTAGTAGGCAAGCTGTGGTTTACGATCCTTTCACTCGTTTTGATCGTATTATTTATTTTAACGGTTCTTTTGTTGGAGTTTATTGAAAATTACCATGTGGAAGAAGCCGAGAATGATTTAACACAGCTTGCGAATAAAGTTGCTGTCATCTTAGAAAATCACGAGGACCAGGCGCTGGCAAGATCAATCACTTGGGAGCTCGCTGATAACTTAACAAGCATTGCAATCATTCAAGATGAGAAACAGTATTGGTATTCTCCGAATGATAAAAATCGCCTGTCGTCTATTACGGTTGAGCAAATACAGCATGACAATGACTTAAATCAAGCTCTCCAAGATCATAAAAAAGTAAGCAAACGATCGGGGCTGAGCGATACAGACACGGATAATGAGCGTCTGATTGTAGGTGTCCCGTATGAAAAAGACGGAAAGAAAGGCATGGTCTTTTTATCCCAGTCTTTGCTTGCCGTTAAAGATACAACAAAACACACGACCCGCTATATTTTTCTGGCCGCGGGGATTGCGATTGTACTGACCACGTTTTTCGCTTTCTTCTTATCAAGCAGGGTCACGTATCCGCTTCGAAAAATGAGAGAGGGCGCACAGGACTTGGCTAAGGGCAAGTTTGATACAAAAATCCCAATTTTAACTCAGGATGAAATCGGTGAACTGGCAACTGCTTTTAATCAAATGGGGCGGCAGCTTAACTTTCATATTAATGCGCTCAATCAAGAAAAAGAGCAGCTTTCTAATATTTTGAGCAGTATGGCTGACGGGGTCATTACCATTAATATTGACGGTACGATTCTTGTGACAAACCCGCCGGCTGAACGTTTTCTTCAAGCTTGGTATTATGAGCAGAACATGAATATTAAAGAAGGGGATAATCTTCCGCCTGAAGCAAAAGAGCTGTTCCAAAACGCTGTCAGCACCGAAAAAGAACAAATGATAGAAATGACGCTGCAAGGCAGATCATGGGTGCTTTTGATGTCGCCGCTTTATGCGGAAGCGCATGTCAGAGGAGCGGTTGCCGTGCTGCGCGATATGACGGAAGAACGACGCCTTGATAAGCTGCGTGAGGATTTTATCGCAAATGTCAGTCATGAGTTGAGAACACCGATTTCCATGCTTCAGGGATACAGTGAAGCGATTGTCGATGACATTGCAAGCTCTGAAGAAGACCGAAAAGAAATTGCTCAAATTATTTATGATGAATCGCTGCGAATGGGTCGCTTAGTCAACGATCTGCTTGATTTAGCCCGAATGGAATCAGGCCATACAGGCTTGCATTATGAAAAAATCAATGTTAATGAATTTTTAGAGAAGATCATCCGGAAATTTTCCGGCGTTGCTAAAGAAAAAAATATCGCTTTACATCAAGACGTTTCTCTCATAGAAGAGGAATTTATGTTTGATGAAGACAAGATGGAGCAGGTATTTACCAATTTGGTCGATAACGCGCTGCGGCATACTTCATCCGGCGGCAGTGTTTCTATTGAAGTCCATTCTGTGAAGGATGGATTGAAAATCGATATCAAAGACTCTGGATCCGGTATACCGGAAGAAGATCTCCCTTTTATCTTTGAGCGGTTCTATAAGGCAGATAAAGCGAGGACAAGAGGCAGAGCAGGAACCGGACTTGGGCTGGCTATTGTTAAAAATATCGTGGAGGCCCACAACGGGTCAATTACGGTGCACAGCCGAATGGATAAAGGAACGACATTTACATTTTATATTCCGACAAAACCATAAAATCAAGTCTGAATTTGCCGAAGAATCTTGTTCCATAAGAAACACCCGCTGATCTTAGCGGGTGTTTTTTTAAAAGCCAATATTAATAAAATTTAAGGATATGTTAATATAAATTCCCTTCCAAATTCCAGTTTCTCGTAATATAGTTGTAATGTAACTTTTCAAGCTATTAATACGACAAAAAAGTGAACGGAGGGGTTTCAAATGGAAGAAACCTTTCAATTGTTATATGATACTTATCATCAAGATTTATACCAGTTTTTATTTTATATGGTAAAGGATAAAAACCAGGCTGAAGATCTTCTTCAGGAGGTTTATATCCGGGTATTACATTCTTATCATACGTTTGAAGGAAGAAGCAGTGAAAAAACATGGCTTTTGTCTGTCGCGCGCCATGTTGCGATAGATTGGTTCCGTAAACAGCAGACGATCAGACAGCGTATACTCGGCACATTTGATTGGGATACACAGGATGTCAGAGATCAGCAATTGCTTCCGGATGAACTTGCGGTTCAAAATGAAAATGTCCGGGAAATTTATGCTGCGCTTGATCAATGTACGATCGATCAAAGAGCTGTGATTATCTTGCGGTTTATTCAGGGATATTCAATACAGGAAACAGCCAATGCTCTGCGCTTCTCGGAAAGCAAAGTCAAAACGACCCAACACAGAGGGCTCAAAGTACTTCGGAAACATATGGAGCTTTTGAGGGAGGAGCTAATGGATGATGAAGTCAGATTGGAACGAAGAGCAGATAAAGGAGTTGTTAAGTCAACTTCCGGCAGTTAAAGACCATCGTTCGCCCCAAGATATTTACAAGCGGCTGACGATGGCAAAAATCAAAAAAAAGCCAGCTATTAGGTGGATTGGCCCCGCGTGTGCCACTGCAATTGCGGTTTATATCGCCTTCATTATTTCTCCTCAATTCTTTGATCAGGCACAACCTCAACAAAAAGAAGCGTCCCAAGAGAACGCTGTGACGAAAACTGAGACAGCAGACAGCCCAAAGGCTGCATCATCCTTGGATCAGACATCGTATGTTGTTTCTGAAAAGGAACAGAACAATTACATCACTGTAGCGATTGCTGATGCCGAAACATCCGCAATTATACCTCTCAGCATCAAAAAAACAAACGAAGACCAAACGATACAGGAGATGTTGTTTGAAAGCAGTGAACTGGGTATTTTGGATCATGCCATTACGATCCCATCCTTCATAGATGAAATAGAGGTAAAGGAAAAACCAAACCAGAAGGAATTAAGTATACGAGTCCATCAGCCGGTTCAGGATTTTTCTGTAAAAGATGATACACTGTTAAAAAAATTGCTGAAAGAATCTTTAAAATGGAGTCCTTATGAAAAAATCAAATTTTTATCGGATCAAAACGATGGTGGCATCCGTATTGGCTCATATGGCACTTTTACGGAAATTTCGATTCCCAAAAAGTCGAAAAGAGCCTACTATTTGTACCGAAATAAACAAGGACAAGACTTTCTCGTACCATCAGAAAAAACATTTGATACGGTAAAAGAAGCGATTAAGGAAATGGAATCGAGCAACCAACAAGATACAACACCTCTTTTTCAAGCGGGAGCTGTCAAATCTGTAACGAAGAAAAAGAAACACTTATATATCCACTTCTCAAAAGACTCAGGAGTTGACGATTCTATTGCTGGTATCTTAATGCTTGAAGGACTTCTTTTAACAGCAAAGGAATTTGGTTTTACAAAGGTGACCTTTACGGAAACCAGAACAAAAAAAATCGGCAGGTATGACGTATCAGGTGCTATTCCGGTACCTGCTGCTCCAAACCCCATCTCTTTAAACTAAAAGTGGCCCTCAGGGTCTTTTTTAGTTACCTTTCATATAATAGGAATTTTCAAAAAATAGTTGTGCGTGTATAATAAAACAAGGTAACGATTGAAAGGATTTGAGATGAGTGAACGTGTTAACAATCAAAGGAGTTTCCATCGGAGAAGGGATGCCGAAAATCATCATTCCGTTGATGGGAAAAACGGAAAAACAAATTTTGAACGAAGCAGAAGCTGTAAAATTACTGGACCCGGACATTGTGGAGTGGCGAGTCGACCTATTTGAAAAAGCAAACGACAAAGAAGCTGTCACACAGATGATTTCTAAGCTTCGGGAGTCTTTAGCTGACAAGCTGTTTCTATTTACCTTCAGAACCCATAAAGAAGGGGGCAGTATGGAAATGGATGAAAGCTCATATATTGCCTTGCTGGAAGCGGCAGTCCAGACAAAAGACATCGATCTTATTGACATTGAATTATTTTCAGGAGATGCAAATGTGAAAGCGTTAGTATCGCTGGCAGAAGAACATAATGTCTATGTGGTGATGTCAAATCATGATTTTGAGAAAACGCCTGTGAAAGATGAAATTCTTTCGAGACTTCGAAAAATGCAGGATTTAGGGGCGCATATTCCAAAAATGGCTGTCATGCCGAATGATACAAGGGATCTCTTAACGCTGCTTGATGCAACGTATACAATGAAAACAAAATATGCAAACCGTCCAATCATTACAATGTCCATGGCTGCAACAGGACTAATCAGCAGACTGAGCGGCGAGGTTTTTGGATCAGCTTGTACTTTTGGCGCCGGAGAAGAGGCGTCGGCACCTGGTCAAATACCTGTTTCTGAGCTGAGGAGTGTCTTAGATATTTTGCACAAAAACATACGAAAATAAAACAATAAAAAACTCAAGCTATATGGGACTGACCCCCGTTTTTGAGACAGGGATCAAAACACCTTTCAAACAGCCAATTGCCGATAGCTTATCGGTGATTGGCTGTTTAGTTTCGTTTGAATTCGAATATTGTTATAATAATAAATGTATTCTTTGACAGTGCGTTCTACGATGGCGGTCGTGGTTCGATCAATGCTGTTAAGATAGAACGTTTCAGACTTTAGTGAGGAATGAAACGATTCGATGGAGGCATTATCAGCGGGCGTCCCTTTGCGGGACATGCTCATGGTAATGCCTTTTGTTTTAACAGCTTTCTGATACTCGTAAGATGTATACACAGATCCTTGGTCACTATGTAACACGCAGTTCTCAGGCAGTGTTGGCAGTTGATCAAGTGTGTGTAAGACAAAGTCTGTGTCCTGCTTATCTCCAATCGTAAAAGCAATCACTTCTCCATTGTATACATCCAATATACTGGAAAGGTACAATTGCTTCTGTCCATAAGGCAAATACGTGATGTCCGTTACTAGTTTTTCAAGAGGATGATCAGACTGAAAGTTCCGATCTAATATATTATCGACCACGGCATATGGCTGCCCATTCTTCTTGCGCTTTTTCACCTTAACCCGGCACTGCCACTGATTTTTCTGCATAATACGCTGAACCGTTTTATGGTTAATACACATTCCCTTTTTTAATATAGCTGTAATTTTTCGATATCCATATCGATACTTGTGCTCTCGGCACAACATGCCGATTTGTCTTTCTAAATGCTGTTTAGGTTGATCCTTCGTCAGATTCTTCTTCCAACGATAATAAGACGCTCGGGAGATACCTAAATGAAAACAGATATCTTGTACGGTCATTGATCGGTGCAATACTTCTACAAGTTCGACTGACGTTTGGCTATCAACTTCCTTTCCAATTCGTTGTACTTTTTTAAAACTTCATTCTGTTGTCTCAGGTAACGATTCTCTGCCTGCAGTTTCTCTAATTCGGAAGAATACTCCGGACCTTTTCCATAAGTGTATTGCTTACCAACAGGCTGTTCAAATCGATGTGTATCACCAGCCTTATACCATCTGACCCATGTCTTAATCTGCGTATTATTTTTGATATTCAACTCCTGCATGATCTCTTTCATAGGTACGCCTGCCAATCTCATTTCTACAGCCTTCTGTTTCACTTCAAGCGGATAACTCACTCTTGTCCCCATAGAAAAAACACCTCCAAGTCTAATTTCGGATAACAACGATCCGTTTTCAAACTTGAAGGTGTTTTTTATTTGTCTCATTTTATGGGGTCAGTCCCATATAGCTTGAGTTTTTTTGATTTATGGAAGATCAATGAGCTTAACAGATACAATATCGGGAACTTCTGTTAGTTCTTTCACGATTTTATCTTCCAAATGTCTGTCAAAGGAAAGCATCATGATGGCTTCTCCGCCTTTTTCTTTACGGCCAACCTGCATGGTTGCAATGTTAATATCGTTATCTCCGAGAATACGTCCTACTCGGCCGATGACACCTGTTGTATCCTGATGCTGGATATATACCAAGTGACCTGTCGGATAAAAATCGATATTAAAGCCGTTGATCTCGACAATACGTTCTCCGAAATGAGGGATATACGTAGCCGTCACAGTAAAGGTGCTACGGTCTCCCGTTACTTTTACGCTGATGCAGTTATCGTATCCAGATTCAGAAGAGGAAATTTTTTCACTGAAGCTGATGCCGCGTTCTTTTGCGACACCGCCGGCATTGACTTCGTTAACAGTTGAGTCAACGCGCGGTTTTAAAAAGCCTGACAGAAGGCTTTTTGTAATGAACGATGTTTCAAGTTTAGCAATTGTGCCTTCATACTGAATGGCAACATCCTGTACCGGCTCTTTCATGCATTGGGATACTAGGCTGCCAATTTTTCCTGCGATTTGATGGTAAGGCTTAATCTTAGCGAATTCATCTTTTGTCATGGCTGGCAGGTTGATAGCTGACATGACAGGAAGACCTTTTGCGAACTGCAGAACTTCTTCTGACACTTGAGCCGCGACATTCAGCTGTGCTTCTTTAGTCGATGCTCCCAAGTGAGGAGTTGCAATGACTAATGGATGATCAACGAGTTTATTGTCAACAGGCGGTTCAACTTCAAAAACGTCAAGCGCCGCTCCGGCAACATGCCCGCTTTCCAAAGCTTCGAGAAGTGCAGCTTCATCGATAATACCGCCTCGCGCGCAGTTAATTAAGCGAACACCTTTTTTCGTTTTTGCAATCGTTTCTTTATTCAACAAGCCTTTTGTTTCTTTTGTTAAAGGCGTGTGAACAGTAATAATATCCGCGCTTTCAAGCACTTCTTCAAATGTACGGCTGTTTACACCGATTTTTTTCGCTCTATCTTCAGTTAAGAAAGGATCAAAAACGTGAACGGTCATACCGAACGCTCTCGCACGTTGTGCGATTTCGCTTCCAATTCGGCCTAATCCAACAATCCCAAGCGTTTTCCCGTAAAGCTCTGAACCGACATAAGCCGTGCGGTTCCACTCTCTGGATTTCACGGAGATATTAGCCTGAGGAATGTGTCTCATTAAAGAAGAGATCATCGCAAATGTATGCTCAGCTGTCGAAATGGTGTTGCCGTTTGGAGCGTTAATTACGATGACGCCGTGTTTAGTCGCCTCGTCAATATCGATATTATCTACACCGACACCGGCTCTTCCGACAATTTTTAAAGAAGTCATTTTGTTGAAAAGGTCTTCTGTTACTTTTGTTGCGCTTCGCACCAAAAGAGCATCGAAAGTATGTAATTCATCCTCTGCATCTGCTGCGTTTTTTTGAACGATTTCAATAAAGTCTGATTCAATAAGTGGCTGTAAGCCGTCGTTGCTCATTTTGTCTGAGACCAATACTCGAAACATCGTTAGATTTCCTCCTAAATTGACAAACTAAATATCTGATAATTTAACATATTCTCAATAGAGTGTCAACGTGTATTGACGCAGTAAAGGGTAAAAGGAAAGCTTGAAAATCAATATTTTCACAGCTTTTGGGTATTATTTATAATTTGAAGCAATTCTCTATACAGGCAACAAGTTATCGTTTATAATGGAACTAAATTCATATGATCAATCTTCGGGGCAGGGTGAAATTCCCTACCGGCGGTGATGAGCCGATGGCTCTAAGCCCGCGAGCTGTTTTTCACAGCAGGATTCGGTGAGATTCCGGAGCCGACAGTACAGTCTGGATGGGAGAAGATGGAGGTTCATAAGCGTTTTGAAATTTATTTCTCAAACGTTTCTTTGCCTAGCCTAATTTTCGAAACCCCGCTTTTTTTAGATGAAGCGGTTTTTTTTATTGGCTAGAAAAGAACCTTTCCGTTTTCGAGTAAGATGTGATCGAAAAGGAGAGAGTGAAGTGAAAGTGAAAAAATTAGTTGTGATCAGTATGCTGAGCAGCATTGCTTTTGTTTTGATGCTGTTAAATTTCCCGTTTCCGGGGCTTCCGGATTATTTGAAAATTGATTTTAGCGACGTGCCCGCTATTATTGCCATTCTGATTTACGGTCCTTTGGCGGGAATTGCCGTCGAAGCGATAAAAAACGTTCTTCAATATATCATTCAGGGAAGCATGGCCGGAGTTCCTGTCGGGCAGACTGCGAATTTTATCGCAGGAACACTCTTTATCTTGCCGACTGCTTTCTTATTTAAAAAGCTGAGCTCAGCAAAGGGGATTGCTGTCAGTCTGCTTCTGGGAACTGCAGCGATGACCGTTTTGATGAGTATTTTAAATTATGTACTGATTCTTCCGGCTTACACGTGGTTTTTACATTCGCCGGCATTATCCGAAAGCGCGCTGAAAACAGCGGTCGTCGCTGGTATTCTGCCGTTTAACATCATAAAAGGCATTGTGATTACGATTGTTTTCTCACTTATTTTCATCAAGTTGAAGCCATGGATTGAACAGCAGCGAAGCGCTCATATCCATTAAAATATAAAAAGCTCCCGCAGGGGAGCTTTTTCCATACTTCTATTCAAATTTAAGCGGGTCGCCTTCAAATGGCTCATCCGCCACTTTGATGGAATCAGTAGGACATCCTTCAAATGCGTCAATCATATCTTCTTCCAGTACCTCAGGAACTTCAACAACGCCTTTGTTTTCATCAAGCGTTACGAACGCGATGCCTTCATCATCGTAATCGTAAATGTCTGGTGCAGCAGCTCCGCAAGCGCCGCATGCAATACATGTATCTTTGTCTACGATTGTGTACTTTGCCATGAATAAAACCTCCCAGATTGTTCTTGGTGGAACAAATGGATCAATCTTTATATTTAATCAATTTAACACCTATTCCTCTTACTTATTGTAATGATGTTGCTGCCACATTTCAACAGAAAAATGATTGAGAATGCTTATCACATAAGGGGTTATCTACATAACATCCCCCCTAACGATGACTTTAAACGTCGATTTCTGTTTAAAATCTGTTAAAATAAAAAGAGCAAATCAACGATTTTTGTCAGGAAGAATGTGGGTGGATAGGTTGTCATTAAATTACTTCGATATTATGGTTCTCGATTGCCTTTGCAAAATAAACGGAGAACGTTCGGGAAGCTCTGTTTTTCACCTATTCAAAGGCAAAAGATCGTCACAAACCATTCAAGACGCCGGCTTGTTTCAGACTGCAAAATACTTTGGAATGGCGCGGAAATGTTCGAGAAGCGATATTTTAGCGTCAATCACCAAGCTCGAACAGCATTCATATCTCGAACCAATGGCTGAAACAGATACATATAAAGTGACAACCAGCGGCGCAGCGGCATTGAGTCATGCTCTCAATGAACGGCCTTGGCCTGTTCATTGCCACGGCGCTTATTACCAGCAGGCTGCCGGTGTGCTTTGGAAAAGGCTATCCCTGCTTGTGCAGGTCTTATCTAATAAACTGCAAGGGAGCAGGCAGTATATCCCTGTCACAAAGGATTATAAGACGCTTCACTGGGTAAAGAAATACCTCTCCCGCCATACGGATCATATAGAGATGGCACGCAGCTTTTTTGCCATGCTAGAGGAGCATTTGTATAAGATTGATGACAAAGAAGCGAAAATTTTTGTCTACTCTTTAACCTCGCACGATAGGATTGGCTATACGAGCAGACAGCTTGCCGACACGCTGGAAGAAGATGAATGGTATGTTTATATCATGTTTTGGGCTTCCGTACATTATTTTATACATTCTCTTCCGGAGTGTGAACATTCTCTGTTAAAGGACCTCCTCTCTGATGTGCATGTTGAGAATGCCCTGACAGAGTCAACGAGAAAAACATGGCAGATGGTCAAACAAGGGATCCCGATACAGCGAATTGCAGAAATCAGAAAGCTGAAAACAGCGACGATCGAAGACCATATTGTCGAGATTTCTCTCCACGAGCCTGCGTTTAAGATAGATGACTATGTATCAGCGGAAGACCAGCTCAAAATTGCAGAGTTTGCCAAACGAATGAGAACGAACAAAATCAAACAAATTCGCGACGGGATGGAACAGCGGTTCAGCTATTTTCAAATCAGATTGGCATTGACAAAGCAGGTGCAGCAATATGACTAAATTACAGCAAACGTTATATCAGTTTTTTGGTTTTACTTCCTTTAAAAAAGGGCAGGAGGACATTATTAGAAGCATACTTAGCGGGAAGGATACCATTGCGATGCTCCCGACTGGGGGAGGAAAATCGCTTTGCTACCAGCTGCCTGGTTATATGCTTGACGGCATGGTATTAATCGTTTCTCCATTGCTTTCCTTAATGGAGGATCAGGTACAGCAGCTGAAGGCGCGGGGTGAAAAGCGTGCGGCAGCTTTGAACAGCATGCTTAGCATGCAGCAGAGACAATTCGTTTTAGATCATATTCATCGCTATAAATTTTTGTACTTGTCTCCTGAGGCTTTGCAGTCCCCATATGTATTGGAAAAATTGAAAAGCGTCTCGATCAGCCTATTTGTTATTGATGAGGCGCATTGTATATCTGAATGGGGGCATGACTTCAGGCCTGACTATTCAAAGCTTGGACAGCTGAGAAAAAAACTTGGGCACCCGCCGGTTCTGGCATTGACCGCTACAGCTACAAAGGCTACGCTGCAAGATGTCACGGACCTGCTTGAGCTGCAGCATGCCGAACGGCATCTCAACTCAGTCAATCGTCCAAATATCGCGCTCAGGGTTGAACATGCGGCTGATACTGTCGAAAAAATAGATAGGGTCATTCAGCTGGTTGAAAACCTGCAAGGTCCGGGAATTGTTTATTGTCCGACAAGGAAATGGGCTGAGGAATTAGCGGGTGAAATTAAAAGCAAAACGAGCAGCAGAGCCGACTTTTACCATGGCGGTATGGAATCTGGCGACAGGATTTTAATTCAGCAGCAGTTTATTCATAACCAGCTTGATGTGATATGTTGTACGAATGCGTTTGGAATGGGTGTCGATAAACCTGATATCAGATATGTGATCCATTTTCACCTCCCGCAAACGGCTGAAGCTTTTATGCAGGAAATCGGCAGAGCGGGACGCGATGGAAAACCGAGTGTCAGCATTTTGCTGCGGGCGCCAGGGGATTTTGAACTTCAGGAGCAGATTATCCAAATGGAGAGTGTTACAGCTGAAGAAATCGCCAATGTGATCCGTGTGCTTGAGGAGACGGAGGAGCGGGATGAGAGAAGGCTGCGTGACTTATTAATGCAATATGATATCGGAGAGACCCAAGGCCGTATGATAATACATCTCTTCATGCAGGGCAAAACATCAATTGAACTGGTGAAGCGGGAGATTTCTCATCGTATGGAACTTAAGCTGGAAAAAGTTCGCCGTGTATCTTTGCTGCTTCAGCGTGATGGCTGTATAAGACAATCGCTGTTAACCTATTTTGATGAATCATACGATCCTGAGGACGGAAACCTCCCGTGCTGTTCTCATTGCGGTTTCGATCTATCCTTGTATGAACAAAAAGAAGAACGGAATAAAAAGGCTTCATTAGACAGCTGGAGTTCGGAATTGCACCGAATATTCAGCTTGCAGACTGTAGGTGAACTGGACTGAAACAGCAAAAGGATTTCATTCAGCAAATGTCAGACCGTGATATGCTGAAGCAGTTATATTTGACGCAGCTTTTGATCCTCATCGCCGCAGCTGCAGCAGGATTGTTCTTTTTTAAGGATGTCAGAGACGTACTAAAACTCTGGGATATTAGCGATATGCGAATCATATGGTACGGTGTTTCTATTGCTGTTATTGTGATTTTAGCCGATATGGCAGTGATGAAATGGTGCCCGCCCCATCTATATGATGACGGGGGAATCAATAAAAAAATATTCAGTAAGAGGTCAATCCCTCATATTATATTTTTAACGCTTCTGATTGCTTTCGCGGAAGAAATGTTATTCAGAGGAGTGCTGCAGACTCATATCGGTTTATGGGCGGCCAGCCTTGTATTTGCCGTTCTTCATTTTCGGTATTTGTCAAAATGGCTGTTATTTATCATGGTGACAGCAATCAGCTTTTTGCTCGGACTGATGTATGAATGGACCGGTAACTTATTTGTTCCGATGACGGCGCATTTTATCATTGATGCCGTGTTTGCCTGTCAGATTCGTTTTGAACATGTGAGGAGGGATAAACATGACGAACATGTCGAGAGTAGAGCGAAGAAAAAACCAGAATCTTTATGAAGATCAAAACGCCGCCTTCACGGACGAATATTTCGATGATGATGGAGAAAGCCTTCCGACAAGACAATCTGTAAAAAATCAAAGAGAACAGAAAAAAAAGCAAGGTAAAACAAAAACGCCATTATTCACTGTGCTCGCTGTGTTATTTGTATTTGTGCCGGTTATCGTTTTAGTCAGTTTATTTTATCTAAAAAACCACCCGGATCACCGTGACGATTATGAAGATGTTTTTATTGACAGCAGCCAAAGCAAATATGAGGTTGTACCGAAATCAGAGGGTAAAAAAGACACCAAAGAAGACGACACCAAAGAGACTGCACTGCAGCAAGCGTCCAAAAAAAAGTCTGAGAATACAAAGGCTAAAGAGCCGGCAAAAACAACAACTGATAAAAAACAGCCTGCTTTAGCGGAAACAGAAGACTCAGAAAATAAGGAGGAAGCAACCGCCGCGGCTGCTTCCTCTTCTCAACAAACAGCAGCCCAAAAAGAACAGCAGCCGGCAGAACCAGTTCAAACGAAACGCGTAGTTAAGCACACCGTCCAAAAGAAAGAAACGCTGTACCGCATTTCCATGAAATATTATAAAAGCCGGTCGGGAGAAGAAAAAATCCGTGCGTATAATCATTTGAATGGAAATGATGTATACACCGGACAAGTTTTGGACATCCCCCTTGATGGATGAATAGGGCATTTTTTTTAATTAACGCTCATATATTGTAGCAATGAAAATGGACAAGGTGTGAAGCGTATGGAATCCTTATGGAATCAGCTCGATCAGTTTACAGATGCGCCGACCAAACAGATGCTCCAAGCGCTGGTGAAACGAAAACAAAAATTTGAAAATTATGCAGCGCAATGCCGCAGATGGCGATGGGCTTCACTCATTTGCTTGGGCCTATTATGTCTTATGATCATGATCAAAAGCCCGGCGCCTCAACTCGTTCTTCAAGAAATGCTAAGCCGTACCTTTTATTTATTTTGGATGATGGCCACCGCTTTTGCATACTGCACTTCATATTATTTTAAGAAAAAGGAAGATAAAGCTGAGGGCGATTTCCATAAACTGAGATGCGAAATTATTCAGAAGAGCACTGATCTTTGGCCGCAGCCGGATAAATGGAAGGCGAGAGAGTCTGTTTTTCAAATGATGAAGCACAAATATGATATTAATCTATATTTTGAAAGTAAATAAAATGGGGCGTTTTTCAAACGATAGAAACGTCTTTTTTTATTGTCCGTCTTATTGATAAGTTCTAAAAAGAATGGAGAGTTTTTATGAAGCTATCAGTGAAAATTGCCAGTGTGCTAACTGTTGCCGCAGCGGCTATGACGGCAAAAATGTATTCAACAGCAAAAGGCAACCATTTGAAAACACATACGTTTCTTTTATCAAAAATGAAGGGCAAATTGCCTCTTACAATCTTTTTTATTTCGGACATTCATAAACGTTCCATCGATCAAGACCTTTTACAAAAAGCGCGTAGTCATGCCCCTCACCTGGTTATCATCGGCGGTGATTTAGCCGAGGGCGGGGTGCCCAGTACGAGAATCGAGGAAAACATCAAACGGCTCTCAAATATTGGGGTCCCTGTCGTGTTTGTGTGGGGAAATAACGATTATGAAGTCAGACAGAATAAGCTGTACTCCATATTCAAAGCGTACGGGGTCATCAGCCTGAGGAATGAATCAGTTTCGTTTTCGCACAATGGGCATACGATTGCGATTGCGGGAGTTGATGATATCAAGATGGAGATGGATCATTATGAGGAAGCCATTAAAGAGCTCGACAAAAGCCAGCTGAATATTCTGGTTTGCCATAACCCGGAAATCCACGAACAAATCAATGAAACCGACGGTATTGATGCGATATTCAGCGGGCATACCCATGGCGGTCAGATCAGGTTTGGGAAATTCGGCCCGTATGAGCTTGGAAAAACAGGTATTGTAAAACATGCGGCGTATCTGATCAGCAACGGATATGGCACGACAAAAGTGCCTTTTCGTTTAGGTGCTGAGCCGGAAACACATATTGTAACTTTTTGCGCGCCAGAATAACTTCTCAAAAGCAAAAATCCATAAGGCAATAAAAACTGCATTGTGCTTGTCTTACTAGTGAACACAGTGTAAACTGATAACAATTAAGAACCTATGACTCATCATCTCATATAATGTGTTATATGATTTGTGTGCAAGTAGAGGCAGGAGGGAACGTTATGCGGCTTGAGCGTCTGAATTATAATAAGATTAAAATCTTTTTAACCCTCGATGATTTGACAGACCGGGGATTGACAAAAGAAGACCTCTGGAAGGACTCATTTAAAGTCCACCAGTTATTTAAAGATATGATGAATGAAGCTAATACAGAGCTCGGCTTTGAAGCGAATGGACCGATTGCAGTGGAAGTGTATTCTCTCCAAGCACAAGGGATGGTTGTGATCGTAACAAAGAACCAAGAAGCAGATTCCGAAGACGATGAGTATGATGATGATTACATCGAAATGCAAGTCAAGCTTGATGAAAGCGCGGACATCATTTATCAATTCCATTCCTTTGAAGATATCATTCAGCTTTCAGAAAGCTTACAGCGAATCGGTATCACAGGGGGGACTGTCTACCACTATGAGGGACAGTACTTTTTAAGCCTTGAAGACCTGGGGTCACATACGGCTGAGGGAGTTGTGTCGGTTCTGGCTGAATACGGCAATCCGACAACTTTAACGATTTATCGCTTGCAAGAGTATGGTAAGCTTATTATGGACGATAATGCTGTTGAGACGATACAGACTCATTTTTTATAAAAATGCAACGGAAAACTGCTGATTTCACAGCAGTTTTTTTTGAGTTAAAAAACATGGAAAAACATAACGTTTATTCTATGCATAGATCATATGAAGGTGTATACTATTCTCTGAAAGGGAGCATGTGAGAAACAGAAGATTCTAGGAGGTTAACTCAAATGGCAGCCGATCGAAACACCGGTCATACAGAAGAGGACAAACTTGATGTATTAAAATCAACCCAAACCGTAATACATAAGGCTCTGGAAAAATTGGGATATCCCGAAGAAGTCTACGAACTGTTAAAGGAGCCGATGCGATTATTAACGGTAAAAATACCTGTTCGTATGGACGACGGTTCAGTACAGATTTTTACAGGTTATCGTGCGCAGCACAATGACTCTGTCGGTCCGACGAAGGGCGGGATACGTTTTCACCCGAACGTAACAGAAAAAGAGGTGAAGGCGCTTTCTATTTGGATGAGTTTAAAATGCGGCATAATTGATCTTCCATATGGCGGTGGTAAAGGCGGAATTGTTTGTGATCCAAGGGATATGTCGTTTAGAGAGCTGGAGCGTCTGAGCAGAGGGTATGTCAGAGCAATCAGCCAAATTGTCGGCCCGACAAAAGACGTGCCGGCACCGGATGTATTTACAAACTCACAAATCATGGCTTGGATGATGGATGAGTATTCAAGAATTGATGAATTTAATTCGCCTGGATTTATTACGGGCAAGCCGCTTGTGCTTGGCGGATCTCACGGGAGAGAATCTGCGACAGCAAAAGGCGTAACGATCTGTATTAAAGAAGCGGCAAAGAAAAAAGGCATCGATATTAATGGTGCGCGTGTCGTTGTTCAAGGCTTCGGAAACGCGGGAAGCTATTTAGCTAAATTTATGCATGATGCGGGAGCAAAGGTTGTCGGCATCTCAGATGCGTATGGCGGACTTTATGATCCGGAAGGTCTCGATATCGATTACTTACTCGACCGCCGCGACAGCTTCGGTACCGTAACAAAGCTTTTCAACGATACTATTACGAACCAGGAGCTGCTGGAGCTGGATTGTGATATCCTTGTTCCTGCCGCAATTGAAAATCAAATTACAGAAGAAAATGCCCATAATATCCGGGCTGGAATTGTCGTTGAAGCGGCAAACGGGCCAACAACGCTTGAAGGAACAAAAATTCTTTCAGACCGGGACATTCTGCTTGTGCCAGACGTACTGGCAAGCGCCGGTGGCGTAACGGTTTCATATTTTGAATGGGTTCAGAATAACCAAGGCTTCTACTGGAGTGAAGAAGAGGTAGAAGAGAAATTAGAAAAAATGATGATCAAATCATTTAACAATATTTATGAAATGGCTAAAAACCGAAGAATTGACATGAGGCTCGCTGCTTATATGGTCGGTGTTCGCAAAATGGCTGAAGCTTCGCGCTTTAGAGGCTGGATATAAGTTGATAATTTGCATAAAAATAAAAAATCTCCTATGATAAAATAGGAGATTTTTTTATTCGGATATATAAAAATATGAAGTGAAATGCCAATCGCAGGAGTTGACGGAAATGATTCAAGAAAAAGCAATAATTATTGGCGGAGGACCTTGTGGACTATCTGCTGCCATTCACCTAAAACAAATTGGCATTGATGCCCTCGTCATTGAAAAAGGCAATGTCGTTAACAGCATTTACAATTATCCGACGCATCAAACCTTTTTCAGCTCAAGTGAAAAGCTTGAAATTGGAGACGTGGCATTTATTACGGAAAACAGAAAACCTGTCAGAATTCAGGCTTTGTCGTATTACCGGGAAGTTGTCAAACGGAAAAACATCCGTGTCAATGCGTTTGAAATGGTGCATAGAGTCACGAAAGCGGAAAACAATTCATTTGTTATAGAGACGTCAAAAGGGACTTACACGACACCGTATTGTATTATTGCAACAGGCTATTATGATCATCCAAACTATATGAACGTACCCGGTGAGGATTTGCCAAAAGTATTCCATTATTTTAAAGAAGGCCATCCGTACTTTGATAAAGATGTTGTCGTCATCGGCGGCAAAAATTCAAGCGTAGACGCTGCGCTTGAACTCGTGAAATCTGGAGCGCGTGTCACAGTCTTATACAGGGGCAATGAGTATTCGCCAAGCATTAAGCCGTGGATCCTGCCTGAATTTGAGTCGCTCGTCAGAAACGGGACAATCCGCATGGAATTTGGGGCTTGTGTCGAAAAAATCACCGAGGATGAAGTGGTATTCCGCTCCGGCGAGAAGGAACTCATTACCATTAAAAATGATTTTGTATTTGCCATGACAGGCTATCATCCCGATCATCAATTTCTTGAAAAAATGGGTGTTAAAATTGATCAAGAAACAGGACGTCCATTTTTTAATGAAGAAACGATGGAAACAAACGTTGAAGGCATTTTTATTGCCGGGGTCATTGTTGCCGGGAACAATGCAAATGAAATATTTATTGAAAACGGCAGATTTCACGGGGGGCATATCGCAGCGGAAATCGCCAAAAGAGAAAATTATTAAAGAAGGGGAGCATATGAAGAATTCATATGCTCTTTTTGTTTTTTTAAGTTCAGACAGATGTAAGATCATAAACAACATGGTAGGATAGACTTAGGAATATAAAGGAAAGAGGTTGCCTGATGTTTGCAATCATCTCTGCTGGAATCGCTCCCGGCATCGCGCTGTTAAGTTATTTTTATTTAAAAGATCAGTATGATAATGAACCTGTACATATGGTGCTTCGGTCGTTTTTTCTGGGAGTTGTTCTTGTATTTCCCACAATGTTTATCCAGTACGTGCTTGAAAAAGAGAATGTGGGAGGCGGAAGCTTTTTCGTTTCTTTTTTGACTTCAGGGTTTTTGGAGGAATCACTGAAATGGTTTATTCTGATGGTCAGTGTATACCCGCACGCCCACTTTGATGAGCATTATGACGGGATTGTGTACGGGGCCAGTGTATCGCTCGGTTTTGCAACTCTCGAAAATATTCTTTACTTAATCGGCCACGGTGTGGAGCATGCGTTTGTCAGGGCGCTGCTTCCAGTTTCATGCCATGCCTTGATAGGTGTTATTATGGGATTTTACCTTGGGAAAGCCCGTTTTTCCGCTCATAAGGCGCGTGTGAAGTGGCTTATTCTTTCTTTAGCTGTTCCGTCACTTTTGCATGGATCGTATGATTTTATTCTGACAGCACTCAGCAATTGGATTTATTATATGTTTCCATTTATGTTGTTTTTATGGTGGTTTGGTTTGCGCAAAGCGAAAAAAGCCCGTTCCGTCAATATGATGCAAGTATAGAAGCCGCACAGAACCGTGCGGCTTTTTTGTGTGCCGATTTATCAAATGAGATTTATGTTCTGAGGGATAACAAGGAAAGAGTGTATAAAAATAACCTCGTTACAGAAAATACGATTACACTCAAAAATTTGCTGTAGGAGGCTTGAAAAGATGAAGTCCAAAGGAACGATTATGGCATGTCTCATCCTTTTTTCCTTTACAATAACGACGTTTATCAATACTGAAACCATCTCTGCCTTTTCCAATCAGGTCATTCAAAGAGGGGCTACAGGAGACGATGTGATCGAACTCCAAGCACGCCTTCAATATAATGGATACTATAACGGAAAAATTGACGGGGTTTATGGATGGGGAACGTACTGGGCTGTTCGGAATTTTCAGGATCAATTCGGGTTAAAAGAGGTTGACGGCCTTGTAGGGGCTAAAACAAAGCAAACCTTAATATCTAAATCTAAATACTATCGTGAATACGTCATGGAACAGCTTCAAAAAGGGAATACGTTCACGCATTACGGAAAAATTCCGCTGAAGTATCAGACGAAACCGTCAAAAGCAGCAACACAAAAAGCAAGACAGCAAGCAGAAGCGCGGCAGAAACAGCCTGCGGAAAAAACAACGCAGCAGCCTAAAGCGGATAAACAGCAAAACAACACACCTGCAAAAACAAGAAAACAGGACGCGGTCGCAGCTAACATGCCTGGTGGATTTTCCAACAATGATATTCGGCTGCTTTCTCAAGCTGTTTACGGGGAAGCACGGGGAGAACCGTACGAGGGTCAGGTTGCCGTCGCGGCAGTTATTTTGAACCGTTTGAACAGTCCGTTATTTCCCAATTCAGTAGCTGGTATTATTTTTGAACCGCTTGCTTTTACAGCGGTGGCTGACGGGCAAATTTATATGCAGCCGAATGAAACGGCAAGAGAAGCAGTGCTGGATGCCATTAATGGCTGGGATCCAACCGAGGAAGCACTGTACTACTTTAACCCGGATACAGCGACCAGCGCATGGATTTGGGGACGCCCGCAGATCAAGAGAATCGGAAAACACATTTTCTGTGAGTAGCAGGATATAAGAAAGCATAAAAATGAGGTGTGATAAATGATCAGAGGTATTTTAATCGCGTTGCTCGGTATTGCAATTGTCGGTACAAGCTACTGGGGATACAAAGAGCACCAGGAAAAAGACGCAGTTCTTCTTCATGCTGAAAATAACTACCAGCGGGCGTTCCATGAACTTACCTATCAGATGGATCAGCTTCACGATAAAATCGGAACAACACTCGCCATGAACAGCCAAAAATCACTTTCACCTGCATTGGTAGATGTGTGGAGGATTACATCTGAAGCCCATAACAGTGTCAGTCAGCTGCCGCTTACATTAATGCCGTTTAACAAAACAGAAGAGTTATTATCAAAGATCGGCGATTTCAGTTATAAAACGTCAGTCAGAGATTTGGAGCAAAAGCCGTTAGATAAAAAAGAGTATACATCACTAAATAAGCTATATCAGCAATCCGAAGATATACAAAATGAATTGCGTCATGTTCAGCACCTTGTTATGAGCAAAAACCTTCGCTGGATGGACGTAGAGATGGCACTGGCTTCTGACGAAAAACAAAGCGATAATACGATTATCAACAGCTTTAAAACCGTCGAAAAAAATGTCGGTGCATTCTCCACCGGAACAGACCTTGGCCCGAGTTTCACCAGCACCAAAAAAGAAGAGAAGGGCTTCAGCCATCTGAAAGGAAAACAAATTTCCGAACAGGAAGCAAAACAAATTGCTGAGCGTTTTGCCCCGGATGACAATTATTCAATTAAAGTGGTGAAAAGCGGAAAAAAAACAAACCGCGACGTATATAGCGTCAGCATGAAAGACCCAGACCATAAAGCAGCGATTTATATGGATATTACGAGAAAGGGCGGGCATCCGGTATATTTGATCCAAAACAGAAAAGTGAAGAATCAGAAATTCAGTTTGAATGACGGATCGAACCGCGCGCTCGCCTTTTTAAAGAAAAACGGATTTGAAACAGATGATTTGGAAATTGATGAAAGTGCCCAATATGATAAAATCGGCGTATTTTCATATGTGCCTGTTGAAAATAAAATCCGGATGTACCCAGAAGCAATTCGCATGAAAGTGGCTTTGGATGACGGTGAGGTTGTCGGCTTTTCAGCAAGGGACTTCCTAACATCCCACAGAAAAAGAAATATTCCTAAGCCGGCCATTACTGAGGCAGAAGCGAAATCGAAATTAAATAAAAATGTACAAGTAAGAGAAACAAGGCTTGCTTTGATTACAAATGAACTTGGCCAAGAAGTGTTATGCTATGAAATGCTCGGAACAATTGAAAATGACACATTTAGAATGTATATAAATGCCAGTGATGGTTCTGAAGAAAAGGTTGAAAAATTAAAAAATGCTGAACCTATATATAAAGACCTATAAAAAACAGGAGGAAAGGACTAAATGTCTTTTCCTTTTTTTCATAACGTGCTTTAATAAAAATGAGAGCATATTGAATACGAAAGAGTGAAGTTAATGATCGAGATTGGGGAAAATGTACATTTAGAATATATAGAAGAAAATGAATTGAAAAAAGCGAAGAGTAAAGCTGTAAGCAACGAAAACAATGAGCTTTTGATCGCGTACCCGGTTGATGTAGCTACAGGGCGAACTGTGATTTTGCATAACGATATGGAAGTAACGGTAGAGTTTGTGGGCAAAGACGAAGTTCCTTACCGCTTTACAAGCCGTATAAAAGGTAAAGTGAAGGACAAACTTCAAATGATCTGTCTTGAAGTGCCTCCCCGTGAAAAGGTGAAACGGATCCAGCGCCGCCAGTATGTGAGAACTGATGCGGTATTGGATGTGCGAATGCAGCCGGCAGCTGAGGAAGAGTTCAGCACACTTTCCTATAATATCAGCGCGGGCGGCATCGCCTTAATTTTAGCGGATGGCCATTCCTTTCAATCCGGGGAATCATTGCGCCTGATTATCAGTCTTTCTGAAAATGAAAACATACGTCAAATAGAAACAGAAGCCGTTGTCAGACGAGTCTTTGACGATCCGAAAACAGGGAAGCATAAAATGACCCTTGAGTATACGGGAATCTCAGCGAGTGACCAGCAGTTTCTGCTTCAATATTGCATCCGGCGCCAGTTAAATAAGAGAAGAAAGGCACGGATGGAATAAACATCGGCAAACACTTCCATACTATTTGTGATGGAGGTGCTCCGATGAAAACATTTGAACGGCTGCTCATCAAATTATTGTTCATTCAGGCCATCATTTTACTTGGTGTCCAGATTCTTTTTCACTATGAGCATATTGAGCCTTATGTATCAAAAGTGATTCAATATGAAGGGGTGGATAAAATGGAGGAGAACAATAGGATTGAAACCTTCAAACATTAATTATTCATCAATTTTCCACCCTTTTTCATAAAGTTCGTGATACAATCCATAGAGGAGAAAAGAGCAAGGAGAGGAATTATGGAAAAGAAATTATCGATTGCAATTGACGGCCCGGCAGCTGCGGGGAAAAGCACCGTTGCCAAAATTGTGGCTGAGAAGAAATCGTACATATATATTGATACAGGAGCGATGTATCGGGCGATAACGTACACGGCTTTGCAAGAAAACATTGACCTGGCAAATGAAGAAAAACTGGCTGAGCTGCTAAAGCGGACAAACATTGAACTGATAACAACAGAAGAAGGACAAAAAGTGATCGTTAACGGCACTGATGTAACTGAGGCGATCCGAACAGACGAAGTCAGCAACCAAGTTTCAATAGCAGCAAAGCACAGAAGCGTCAGGGGAGAAATGGTGAAACGCCAGCAGCAGCTTGGAGAAAAAGGCGGCGTCGTCATGGATGGACGTGATATCGGGACTCACGTGCTGCCGAATGCTGAAGTGAAAATCTTTCTTTTGGCTTCTGTTGAGGAAAGAGCGAAACGCCGTTATGAAGAAAACGTGAAAAAAGGCTACGATGTCAACTATGAGACATTGATTGAGGAAATTGCAAGAAGAGACAAGCTTGATTCAGAGCGCGAAGTATCACCGTTGCGAAAAGCAGAAGACGCTCTTGAAATCGATACGACATCTCTTTCCATTCAAGAGGTAGCTGATAAAATCCTCAAGGCAGTGGAGCAAAAGTCCCGCTGATTATGGCGAATGCCACTTTTTTAGATTTTTTCAGCCAAGAAAGAATGTTATTGCTTGACAAACCTGTCCTTTTATTAGAAGTTAATACTAATAAAACTTTTTATTGATCATTCAAAAAACTTTTTTGGATGATTCTTTAATACATATTCGGCTAAAAGCGGGCATGTTATATGTCCAGCTTTCAAACCGTTTTAATTAAGCTGTGTAGGTTTGGACCAAGGAGGTTATTCAAATGACAGAGGAAATGAATCAAATTGATGTTCAAGTGCCAGAGGTTGGAGATGTAGTTAAAGGGATTGTGACAAAGGTAGAGGATAAGCATGTGGATGTTGAAATTATCAATGTCAAACAGTCCGGTATTATTCCAATCAGTGAATTATCAAGTCTTCATGTAGAGAAAGCATCGGATGTTGTAAAAGTAGACGACGAGCTTGACCTGAAAGTAACAAAAGTGGAAGACGATGCTTTGATTTTATCTAAACGTGCTGTTGATGCAGACCGCGCTTGGGAAGACCTTGAGAAAAAATTTGAAACAAAAGAAGTGTTTGAAGCTGAAGTTAAAGATGTCGTGAAAGGCGGACTTGTCGTTGATATCGGCGTTCGCGGTTTTATTCCGGCATCACTTGTTGAAGCGCATTTCGTTGAAGATTTTACTGATTATAAAGGAAAAACACTGTCTCTGCTCGTTGTAGAGCTTGACCGTGATAAAAACCGCGTGATCCTTTCACACCGTGCCGTTGTTGAAAGTGAGCAAGTAAATAAAAAACAAGAACTTCTTCAGTCTCTCGAAGTTGGAAGTGTACTTGATGGCAAAGTGCAGCGCCTGACTGATTTTGGTGCGTTTGTTGATATCGGCGGTATCGACGGACTTGTACACATTTCGCAGCTTTCCCACTCCCATGTGGAGAAGCCGTCTGACGTTGTTGAAGAAGGGCAAGAAGTAAAAGTGAAAGTATTATCGGTTGACCGTGATAATGAACGTATTTCTTTATCTATCAAAGATACACTGCCTGGACCGTGGAGCCAAATCGGCGAGAAAGTGAAACCAGGCGATGTGCTTGAAGGAACTGTGCAGCGTCTTGTAAGCTTCGGAGCCTTTGTTGAAATCTTTCCGGGTGTTGAAGGTCTCGTTCATATTTCTCAAATTTCCAACAAACACATCGGCACGCCGCATGAAGTCCTTGAAGAAGGACAGACTGTAAAAGTGAAGGTTCTTGATGTGAATGAAAATGAGGAGCGCATTTCATTAAGTATGCGTGAACTTGAAGAAGCGCCTAAAGCCGATCAGGAAGATTACCGTCAATATCAGGCGAAGGAAGAAACAAGCACTGGCTTCCAGCTTGGTGATCTGATCGGAGATAAGCTGAATAAACTAAAATAATTGGTGATAAACGTGACTCGAGCAGAACGGAAAAAACAACACATCAATCATGCCCTGTCCACTGGACAAAAGCGGGACACGGGTCTTGATGATATTACGTTTGTTCATGCCAGTCTGCCCGATCTTGCATTAGAACAAGTAGATATTTCCACAAAAATCGGCGAACTTTCAAGCAGTTCGCCGATTTTTATCAATGCAATGACTGGCGGCGGCGGACAACTTACATATGATATTAATCAATCACTTGCACGAGCGGCTCGTCAGGCCGGTATACCTCTTGCTGTCGGATCACAAATGTCAGCATTAAAAGATCCCTCAGAGCGTTTTTCGTATGAAATCGTTCGAAAAGAAAACCCAAACGGACTGATTTTTGCCAACTTGGGAAGCGAGGCGACAGCTGATCAGGCAAAGGAAGCAGTGGAAATGATTGGAGCAGACGCGCTGCAGATTCACTTGAATGTGATTCAGGAAATTGTGATGCCTGAAGGAGACAGAAGCTTCAGCGGAGCTCTGGACCGTATTGAACAAATTTGCAGTCAGGTCAGTGTGCCGGTCATTGTGAAAGAGGTCGGCTTCGGTATGAGCAAAGAATCAGCAGGGAAGCTGTATGAAGCTGGTGCTGCAGCTGTTGATATCGGCGGTTACGGGGGCACGAATTTCTCGAAAATCGAAAATCTCCGAAGACATCGGCAAATCACCTTTTTTAACTCGTGGGGCATTTCGACAGCAGCAAGTTTGGCGGAAATCCACTCTGCGTTTCCCGCAAACACAATGATGGCGTCCGGAGGCCTGCAGGATGCGCTTGATGTGGCAAAGGCAATAGCGCTGGGGGCCTCTTGCACCGGAATGGCAGGACACTTTTTAAAAGCGCTGACTGAAAGCGGAGAGGATGGACTGCTTGAGGAGGTTCAGCTGATCCTTGACGAATTAAAAATGATTATGACCGTACTGGGCGCCAGAACGATTACTGATTTGCAAAAGACACCTCTTGTGATCAAAGGTGAAACCCATCACTGGCTCACAGAGAGAAGGATTGATACGTCCAGCTATAGTGTGCGATGAATGATAAAAAGCCCAAAACCTTATGAGTTTTGGGCTTTTGATTATGATTTTCGCTTTTTGAATTTTCCATTTTGTTCAAGGCTTGTTGCTCCGTCATAGTGTATGGACTGGTCGCGATCTGATTCGACTCTGCCAGAAGCTTTGAGTTTTTTTTCCTGTCTGTCTTTTCCCATGATCATACTCCTTATTGTGAGGTGGATTGTTTAAAAAAAGCGCTCGGGCTCCATACTGGGAGTATGGAGGAAGCAAAATGGAACAATTTTATTACTATTGGTCAATGTGGTTTCTGTGGGTCCTGACGACCTTTATTTTTGAAAAGACGAAAAGGCGATTTGCCGTCTCTGTCTTTATTTTGACTAATATGATTCTAAGCATACATGACATCACTTTATATTTTTCCCTAAATACTGCTTATATGATGTTTTTTTTCTGCGGGTGTGTCTATGCAGGGTATTTGAGAATGTATCGTTTTCGTTATCTCATGGTCTATCTGATGCTTATTGCCGGGTATGCGTTTGTTTATCTTTTTGCATTATATGATCCAGTTTGGTTTATCATAAAACCTGAGTGGGCTGCCGTAATATTATTAGTGCTTTTGACAGCTTCGGTTGAAAGGGAGTTCCCGAAACAGCTTACATTATTGGTGCTAGGGATGTGCCAAGGCGAACTGGTGTATTCGTTTGTGATTCAGAAGCTGGCCGGGGCTTTGGCTGTCGGTGGCTTTCAATGGCTGAATACGTGTTCCGCGGGTATTATATTGCTGTTTGGGATATCGAAATACGAACAGCTGGCAAGCCAGATTGGTCAAAAGAGCAAAAGATCAAACAAAGGAGCTACCAAAATGTCATGAGTGATTACATTTATCCAATTATTTTTGGGGTCATTGCCGGGGTCGCGACACGGCTTTATATGCTGAAAACGGATTACCGCCAGTATCCGACCTATGTTCATGGGAAAGTCATTCACATTGCACTAGGGCTGATTGCGGCTGGTTTAGGGGCCATTATTATGCCGGCGCTTTTGCAGGAGGAATTTACGGCCATCACGTTTTTAACATTGGCAGCGACGCAATTTAGAGATGTTCGAAACATGGAGCGGAACACACTGACCCAAATGGATTCGTATGAGCTTGTCTCAAGGGGAAGCACATATATTGAGGGAATTGCGATTGCGTTTGAAAGCAGAAATTATATCGTGATCTTTACAGCTCTTTTGACAACCTCTGCGTATGTGCTTTTATCCATTTGGGCTGCAGTCATAGCGGCTATTGTTTGTTTCTTGCTGGCAATGAAATTTATGTCGGGCAGTGTCTTGAAGGAGATTGTAGATATCGAGTACATAAAGCCGCGCTTTGACGGCCCGGGACTGTTTGTTGATAATATTTATATGATGAATATTGGGCTTCCGGAAAAACAGGAGCTGATTTTAAAGCACGGCATGGGATTTATTTTAACGCCAAAAAATTTTAATTCAGCAGCGACGATTGCCAACTTAGGGCAGCGCCAGGCCATTTTATTTGATGTTTCGAATGTACTCGGGGTTTATCGGGATTCGGGCGAGCCGTCTCTCACTCCAATTGCAAAACGCGATTTAAATGACGGGAGAGTGGCAGTTTTTGTTCTTCCGCAAATTAACCACCCCGAAACAGCTGTTCAGATTATCAGCAATGTTCCAACTTTGGAAAATGCGATCAGAATGCCAACTGAATTTATCAAGAACCAGGATAAGGTGATAGAATGAGCGAATCTCTTACGAAAATGATTTTGTCTGTGATTACGACGAACCGAAACCGGGCTGCGGGGGGAGCTCCTGTCTTTTTTTGCAATGACAAAAAGGAGATGGAGCTTTTCGCTAAAAATCTTGAGGCGATCCTTGATGGAATAGCGCACAGAATTGGAGATGACGTGTATTTGATCGTGAAACATTTTTAAGAATAGTTGTGATCCCAGTAAAAACTGATATAATAAATGAGTTAAGCCCTTCCTCTGAAGGGTTTCTTTTCATAAAAGTGAATGAAATGATTTTAATAACCGGTTGAAAATTTATGTAAAAATGAAAGCGGCTGGATCG
The DNA here is from genome assembly GCF_047608225.1 of Bacillus sp. SW14. Lineage (NCBI taxonomy): Bacteria > Bacillati > Bacillota > Bacilli > Caryophanales > Bacillaceae > Bacillus > Bacillus sp. SW14. The sequence continues at coordinate 1,852,493 of NZ_JBLKRW010000001.1, forward strand.
AAAGGAAGGGTACTATGGGTAAACCTGTCGTAGCCATTGTCGGGAGACCAAATGTAGGAAAATCCACAATCTTTAACCGGATTGCGGGAGAAAGAATTTCAATAGTAGAAGATACCCCTGGTGTGACAAGGGATCGGATATACAGCTCGGCTGAGTGGCTGAATTATGATTTTAATTTAATTGATACTGGCGGTATTGATATCGGTGATGAGCCGTTCTTAGCGCAGATTCGCCAGCAGGCTGAAATCGCCATGGATGAAGCGGATGTCATTATCTTTATGGTGAACGGCCGTGAAGGCGTGACTGCTGCTGATGAAGAAGTAGCGAAAATTTTGTACCGCACGAAAAAGCCAGTTGTTTTGGCAGTTAATAAACTGGATAACACAGAAATGAGAGCGGATATTTACGATTTTTATTCGCTTGGCTTTGGCGAGCCGTATCCAATTTCGGGAACACACGGACTCGGATTAGGTGATTTGCTGGATGCCGTTGCAGAGCATTTTAAAAACATTCCTGAAACGAAATACGATGAAGAAGTGGTTCAATTCTGCCTGATCGGACGCCCGAACGTCGGAAAGTCCTCCCTAGTGAACGCGATGCTCGGCGAAGAGCGCGTCATTGTGAGCAACGTGGCAGGAACGACACGAGATGCTGTTGATACGGCATTTACGTACAACCAGCAGGAGTTTGTCATTGTTGATACTGCCGGCATGCGAAAAAAAGGGAAAGTCTATGAAACGACTGAAAAGTACAGTGTACTGCGGGCGCTGAAAGCAATCGACCGCTCAGAAGTCGTTGCGGTTGTGCTTGACGGCGAAGAAGGCATTATTGAACAGGATAAGCGCATCGCCGGTTATGCACACGAAGCGGGCAAAGCTGTCGTGATCGTCGTAAACAAATGGGATGCTGTTGACAAAGATGAAAGCACGATGAAAGAATTTGAAGAAAATATCCGTGACCATTTTCAATTTCTTAGTTATGCGCCAATCTTATTCATGTCAGCCTTAACGAAAAAACGGATTCATACGCTGATGCCTGCGATTATCAAAGCGAGTGAAAATCATTCACTGCGGGTTCAAACGAATGTCTTAAATGATGTCATCATGGACGCTGTGGCAATGAACCCGACGCCGACTCATAACGGTTCTCGTTTGAAGATTTATTATGCGACCCAAGTGGCGGTAAAACCGCCGAGTTTCGTTGTGTTTGTAAACGATCCTGAATTAATGCATTTCTCGTACGAACGCTTTTTAGAAAATCGAATCAGAGATGCGTTCGATTTTGAAGGGACACCAATCAAAATTTTTGCAAGAGCTAGAAAATAAAAAGGTGTGAAGCAAATATGAAAAAAGTCACTATGCTCGGAGCGGGAAGCTGGGGGACGGCACTGGCTTTAGTGTTAGCCGATAATCATCACAATGTAACCATGTGGGGGTACCGTGCAGATCTGATTGATCAAATCAATGATCAGCATGAAAATAAGGATTATTTGCCGAACGTCAAGCTGCCGGAATCAATACAGGCTACAACGGATATCGGGAAAGCTGTTTCGGACGCAGATTTCATTATTGTTGCGGTTCCGACAAAAGCGATTCGGGAAGTGCTGAGACAGGCTGTGCCTTTTATCACGAAAAAGGCAGTCTTTGTTCATGTCAGCAAGGGAATAGAGCCTGATTCGCTCCTTCGCATTTCTGAGATTATGGAAGACGAGCTCCCAAGCGATGTCAGAAAAGATGTTGTGGTCCTTTCCGGCCCGAGCCATGCGGAAGAAGTGGGGCTGCGCCATCCGACGACCGTTACTTCATCTTCAAAGAGCATGCGGGCAGCAGAAGAGGTGCAGGATTTATTTATTAATCACAATTTCCGGGTGTACACAAACCCTGACATTATCGGAGTTGAAATCGGCGGGGCTTTAAAAAATATCATTGCCCTTGCCGCAGGAATTACAGACGGTTTAGGGTATGGCGACAATGCCAAAGCTGCTTTGATTACGCGCGGACTTGCCGAAATCGCGAGACTCGGAACGAAAATGGGCGGGAATCCCCTGACGTTTTCTGGATTGACAGGAGTGGGCGATCTGATTGTGACGTGCACAAGTGTTCATTCCAGAAACTGGCGTGCCGGCAATTTGCTCGGAAAAGGGTACAAGCTCAAAGACGTTCTTGAAGAGATGGGAATGGTAGTCGAAGGCGTCCGTACGACAAAAGCGGCTTACCAGCTTTCGGAGAAATATGATGTGAAAATGCCGATTACAGAAGCACTCCATCAAGTTCTATTTAACGGACAAAAAGTGGAAACTGCTGTTGAATCTTTAATGGCGAGAGGGAAAACCCACGAGATGGAGGATCTGGTAAATACATTTGAAAATCAAGTGAAGTAAAAGTGTCAATTGTATTGACGCCCGCATATCTTAATTGAACGAAAGCCCGAAAAACAGTAGAACACCCAAGTCTTGGGATCTCCTGAAACATTTTGCTGATTTAGGCAATAGAGGATGCATCTGTATGCCAAGTCGCATACTATAGCATCGAAGTCCAAGAGAGTGTTTCTTAAACGTGCAGGTGAATATAGTCAATTTGACTGAAGCGAAGGTCCCCCTCTTTGCTTCAGTTTTTTGTTCTATCAAAGGATGGAAAATCTGGTTGATCTTTACCGGCGCTGTATATTAAAATGAAATACAACGCTTACATCATACATATTAGGGAGGCGCAGGTCATTGAGTCTGGCATTGATGAAAATGTGGTTTGCACTGGGGTCCATGGGTCTGATGTTTCTGGCTGTAGCGTCCATCTATTTAAGCCGGTTTAAGTTTCGGAATCGTTTTCTGAAGATTGCGGTTTCATCGTTTGCTTACATGTGTATGCTCATATCGGGAATTATTGTGTTTGTCGTGGTATTCAGCGGTCCTGTCAATGAATAAAGCTGTAAAAGGAAGTGCTGTATGGGTAAACTGAAGTGCGCTATGATTTTTGCGGCAGTCGTGTTTTTATCAGGCTGTTTATATCCAAATGAGCGGAAAAGCAGTGTACATGCCATTCCTTATCAGGACCAGTTAGAGCAGGTCCAGTCTGCTGTTGACGAATTCCAAAAGGCAAATGGAGGACTGCTTCCCATTCAAACAAAAGATATGTCGACACCTCTGTATCAAAAATATCCGATAGACTTTAACCGTTTAGCGCCGAGGTATATGGCCGAACCTCCAAGCACGGCATATGAAAGCGGAGGAGACTATCAATACGTGCTTGTCGACGTAGAGAACGATCCGACTGTTAAATTGATTGATCTAAAGATGGCTGAAAAAATCCGCGATGTGAAATTGCGTGTCCAAATGTACCGCCAGGAGCATCAATATCCGCCTTATCAGGATGTGCTGTCACGTGATTTATTTACACTAGATGAGAAGAAGCTGGGGATTGGAAGCTCTCTTACAGTGACAAGCCCAATCTCAGGGAATTCCTTGCCGCTTATGATTGACGGAGACGGAGAAATATATGCCGATTACCGGACTGAGCTGGCTTCTTGGCTCAAAAAAAGCAAAAAAACGTTTAAGCCCGGATCTGAAATTCAGGATATGATTTGGCAAGAAACGCCTTTCGTCCCGGCGTTTTCTGTGAAATATACGGTAAATGACAAACAGGAACCTGTTTTTTTAGAAAATGATATGAAAAAGGAATGAACCTTTCTCCCTTGCATACAAATAGGGAGAAAGGTTTTTTTATACTTTAATAGATTGAGGACGGAAAATTTTCTAAAGATGTCATATTGAAATAGGACAACGTCATACACATATAGTGTCCTGTGTTTGATTGAAAGAGCTTAATAAAATTGATAAGGATAGGAAGTCCGGGAGGGATTCACTTGGAAAAGGTCGATATTTTCAAGGATATCGCTGAACGAACAGGAGGCGATATATACTTAGGAGTCGTAGGTGCTGTCCGTACAGGAAAATCCACGTTCATTAAAAAATTCATGGAGCTTGTGGTGCTCCCGAATATCAGTAACGAAGCAGACCGGGCCCGTGCGCAGGATGAGTTGCCGCAGAGCGCGGCCGGCAAAACGATTATGACTACAGAGCCTAAATTTGTTCCGAATCAGGCGATGTCTGTTCACGTGTCAGACGGACTCGATGTCAATATAAGATTAGTAGATTGTGTAGGCTACACAGTACCCGGCGCTAAAGGATATGAAGATGAAAACGGGCCGCGGATGATTAACACGCCTTGGTACGAAGAACCGATCCCATTTCATGAGGCTGCTGAAATTGGCACGCGAAAAGTCATACAAGAACACTCGACCATCGGAGTTGTCATTACAACAGACGGCACCATTGGTGATATCGCCAGAAGTGACTATATAGAGGCTGAAGAAAGAGTCATTGAAGAGCTGAAAGAGGTTGGCAAACCCTTTATTATGGTCATCAACTCAGTCAGGCCGTATCATCCGGAAACAGAAGCCATGCGCCAGGATTTAAGCGAAAAATATGATATCCCGGTTTTGGCAATGAGCGTGGAAAGCATGCGGGAATCAGATGTGCTGAGTGTGCTCAGAGAAGCTCTCTACGAGTTTCCGGTGCTTGAGGTAAATGTCAACCTCCCAAGCTGGGTAATGGTGCTAAAAGAAAACCATTGGCTGCGTGAAAGCTACCAGGAATCCGTGAAGGAAACTGTTAAGGATATTAAGCGGCTTCGGGACGTAGACAGGGTTGTCGGCCAATTCAGCGAGTTTGAATTTATTGAAAGTGCCGGATTAGCCGGAATTGAGCTGGGTCAAGGGGTCGCAGAAATCGATTTGTACGCGCCGGACCACTTATATGATCAAATCTTGAAAGAAGTGGTGGGTGTTGAAATCAGAGGAAGAGACCATTTGCTTGAACTCATGCAAGACTTTGCCCATGCGAAAACAGAATATGATCAAGTGTCTGATGCCTTAAAAATGGTCAAACAGACGGGATACGGCATTGCAGCGCCTGCTTTAACTGATATGAGTCTCGATGAGCCGGAAATTATAAGACAGGGCTCACGATTCGGTGTGAGGCTAAAAGCTGTCGCGCCATCGATCCATATGATCAAAGTAGACGTCGAAAGCGAATTCGCGCCGATTATCGGAACGGAAAAACAAAGCGAAGAGCTTGTACGCTATTTAATGCAGGACTTTGAGGATGATCCGCTCTCCATCTGGAACTCCGATATCTTCGGAAGATCACTGAGCTCAATTGTGAGAGAAGGGATTCAAGCAAAGCTGTCATTAATGCCTGAAAACGCGCGGTATAAATTAAAAGAAACGTTAGAAAGAATTATAAACGAAGGCTCTGGCGGCTTAATCGCCATCATCCTGTAATACCGGAAGACCTCTTTATAGAATGGGAGGTCTTTTTTCTTTGCTCTTAATAATGGAAAAGGATCAAAGAATAGGATGAAAAAAGCAAAAAAAGGAATATTTGTTCGGTGAATCACGTTAAATCCTTGACGAGCAAGGGATTGACGCTTTAAAATGCTTGATATGGCTTTTTATATGTGTTACTCTACATACAGAAATTCTTCACTTTGTTGGACAAACATTCCTCAGAGTGCAGTTTTTCTTAAAAAGCCGTTTAATTGTCTTTCTCTTGCCTGCTCTGATTTTTTTCTGGGCCAGGTTTAGAATCAGACTGAACTGTGAAGAAATGATAATAAACGAACTGAATGTATTCCTTTTGGGAGGAGGTGAAAGGCATGAACAAAACAGAACTTATCAATGCGGTTGCAGAAGCAAGCGAATTGTCTAAAAAAGACGCTACAAAAGCAGTTGACTCTGTTTTTGATACGATCTTAGATGCACTTAAAAACGGTGATAAAATTCAACTGATCGGTTTTGGTAACTTCGAGGTGCGTGAACGTTCTGCACGTAAAGGACGCAACCCTCAAACAGGTGAAGAAATCGAAATTCCAGCGAGCAAAGTACCTGCTTTCAAACCAGGTAAAGCGCTTAAAGACGCAGTTGCCGGAAAATAATTGTGAATATAGATCGTGTATGCATCTAGCTTACATACACTTTATTTCTTCACAGAAAAGCCCCTTTCCAAGGGGCTTTTCATATTTCAAGGGCATGGGCTTCCTGACAGGGCATTCACTTTGCTTTTAGCGGGGCATGTGTGCTAGAATCGAAATTAAATGTATTCATTGGTGGAGGACATAGAACATGAAAGAAGTTAATAAAGAGCAAATCGAACAAGCTGTTCGTCAAATTTTAGAAGCGATCGGAGAAGACCCGAACAGAGAAGGGCTTCTTGATACTCCGAAAAGAGTCGCAAAGATGTACGCCGAAGTATTCTCCGGCTTGAATGAAGACCCAAAAGAACATTTCCAGACTATCTTCGGTGAAAACCATGAGGAGCTTGTTCTTGTAAAAGATATCGCGTTTCATTCTATGTGTGAGCATCACCTTGTTCCCTTTTATGGAAAAGCACACGTTGCATATATACCGCGAGGCGGAAAGGTCACAGGGCTCAGTAAATTGGCGCGTGCCGTTGAAGCCGTTGCAAAGCGTCCGCAGCTTCAGGAGCGTATCACATCTACAATTGCGGAAAGCATCGTAGAAACGCTTGACCCGTATGGCGTCATGGTAGTGGTTGAAGCAGAACACATGTGCATGACGATGCGCGGTGTGAGAAAACCGGGTGCAAAAACCGTCACTTCAGCAGTCAGAGGCATTTTTAAAGATGATGCAGCTGCCCGTGCCGAAGTATTGGAACATATTAAACGCCAGGACTAATAAAGATAGAGGGTGCTAGAAATGAACGAAAAGCATTCAAGTGATTTTGTCATCATAAAAGCGGTTGAAGACGGAGTGAATGTGATCGGCCTGACAAGAGGAACCGATACAAAGTTTCACCATTCCGAAAAACTCGACAAGGGAGAAGTAATCATCGCTCAGTTTACAGAGCATACTTCGGCCATTAAAATCAGAGGAGAGGCACTCATTCAAACCGCATACGGAGAAATGAAAAGCGAAAAAAAATAAGCTGGCTGTCCCCGCTGTTAAAAGCAAATGCTCGCAAACAGCGGGAGGATACAGCCAATTTCTTTTTTTTATGCTATAATGATACATGCGTAAGTGAATGAAAAGATAAAACTCATACATAGATTAAGAAATAAATGTGAATTTGGGGACAAGGGTGATATTTTTGCAAGACATCTACGGAACTTTAGCCAATCTGAACACAAAATTAAAACAAAAGCTGTCTCATCCTTATTTAGCGAAGCATATTTCTGCGCCGAAAATTGATGAGGATAAGCTTCTTCTTTTTCATGCTTTATTTGAAGAAGCCGACATAAAAAACAATGACAGAGAAAATTATATTGTAACAGCGATGCTTGTACAAAGCGCCCTTGATACCCATGATGAAGTGACGACAGCCAGAGTCATAAAACGAGACGAAAACAAAAACCGCCAATTGACTGTTCTCGCAGGCGATTATTTCAGCGGGCTGTACTACTCTTTACTATCTGAAATGAAGGATATCTACATGATTCGGACGCTTGCTACAGCTATCAAAGAAATCAATGAACACAAAATTCGGCTATATGACCGTTCTTTCAAGGATGAACACGATTTTTTCGAAAGTGTCGGCATCGTTGAGTCGGCTTTATTCCATCGGGTGGCGGAACACTTCAACCTCCCGCGCTGGAAAGAGCTGTCGAGTGATTTTTTTGTATTTAAGCGGCTTATGAACGGGAATGATACATTTCTGGATGTGATCGGCAGTTTTATACAGCTGGGAAAAACAAAAGAAGAGATATTAGAAGATTGTTTTAAAAAAGCGAAAAACAGCATTGAGTCACTTCTGCCTCTAAATTCACCTATTCAGCATATTTTATTAAACCGCCTGAAGACAATCAGCCAAGATCAAACCTATCATCAGAAAGTGGAAGAAGGGTAAACCATTATGCAGGACTCAAAAGAACAGCGCGTACACGGAGTGTTTGAAAAAATATATAAAAACTACGACCAAATGAACTCTGTCATCAGTTTTCAGCAGCATAAAAAATGGCGCGACAAAACGATGCGCATCATGAATGTAAAAGAAGGCGCCAAGGCACTTGATGTCTGCTGCGGAACGGCTGACTGGACGATCGCTCTTGCAAAAGCAGCCGGTAAAAGCGGTGAGATCAAGGGCTTGGACTTCAGTGAAAATATGCTGAGTGTCGGCCAGCAGAAAGTAAAAGACGGCGGATTCAGCCAAATTGAACTGCTGCACGGAAATGCGATGGAGCTTCCCTTTGATGATGATACATTTGATTATGTGACCATTGGCTTCGGACTGCGCAATGTCCCTGATTACTTGACCGTACTGAAAGAGATGAGACGTGTGGTGAAGCCGGGCGGCCAGGTGGTATGTCTGGAAACGTCCCAGCCGGAAACGTTCGGATTCAGACAGGCTTACTTTATGTACTTTAAGTATATTATGCCGTTTTTCGGGAAATTGTTTGCGAAGAGCTATAAAGAATATTCTTGGCTTCAAGAATCAGCCAGAGAATTCCCTGGAATGAAAGAACTGGCGGGCCTGTTTGAAGAGGCGGGCTTGAAAAATGTCAAATATCATTCGTTTACTGGCGGAGTCGCTGCCACGCATATCGGATGGAAATGAAAACACAGATGTTTGGGTGAATGATATGAAATTTAAAATGGCCTACTCTTTTTTAAATGACGATATTGATATAATTGAAAGAGAACTTGAACAGACCGTACGTTCCGATTACCCGCTTTTAAGCGAGGCGGGTCTTCATCTGCTGCAGGCGGGAGGGAAGCGTATTCGCCCTGTTTTCGTGCTGCTTTCCGGCATGTTTGGCGATTATGACATTAATAAGATTAAATATGTCGCCGTCACTTTGGAAATGATTCACATGGCATCTTTGGTTCATGATGATGTCATTGACGATGCGGAGCTTCGCAGAGGGAAGCCGACAATTAAAGCAAAGTGGGACAATCGCATTGCGATGTACACAGGTGATTATATGCTTGCGGGATCTCTTGAAATGATGACGAGAATTAACGAACCGAAAGCCCATAGGATTTTGTCGCAGACGATTGTTGAAGTTTGTCTTGGGGAAATCGAGCAGATCAAAGACAAATACAACATGGAACAAAACCTCAGAACATATCTCCGCCGCATCAAAAGAAAAACGGCGCTCCTTATCGCGGTCAGCTGCCAGCTCGGGGCCATTGCGTCCGGCGCTGATGAAAAGATTCATAAGGCGCTGTACTGGTTTGGGTATTACGTCGGCATGTCTTATCAAATCATTGATGATATTCTTGATTTCACTTCAACGGAAGAAGAGCTGGGCAAACCTGTTGGAGGAGATTTACTTCAAGGAAATGTTACATTGCCAGTGCTGTATGCCCTGAAAAATCCAGCATTAAAAAATCAGCTTAAATTGATTAACACCGAGACAACGCAGGAACAGCTTGAACCGATTATTGAAGAAATGAAAAAAACAGATGCAATTGAAGCATCTATGGCAGTAAGTGAAATGTATCTGCAGAAAGCTTTCCAGAAATTAAACACGCTTCCGAGAGGGCGTGCACGTTCGTCTCTTGCGGCCATCGCAAAATATATCGGAAAAAGAAAATTTTAATTTTGTAGATATTGAGAAATTTCTCCGCCCCGGATTGATTAATTGTCAGAAAGATGTTACGATTTCGGTGTGCAGTGTGAAAGCCTATACATACATAATGATGGGGTGGAGAATGTGATGGAAAAGACTTTTATTATGGTGAAACCAGACGGTGTCCAACGTCAGCTCATTGGTGATATTTTGTCGAGATTCGAACGTAAGGGCTTACAATTATCTGGTGCCAAGTTAATGAGAGTGACTGAACAAATAGCTGAGAAACACTACGCTGAACATCAAGGGAAGCCTTTCTTCGGAGAGCTCGTTGAGTTTATTACTTCAGGACCTGTATTCGCAATGGTTTGGGAAGGCGAAAATGTCATTGAAGTGACACGACAGCTGATCGGAAAGACAAATCCTAAAGAAGCTTTGCCTGGCACTATTCGTGGAGATTATGGCATGTTTGTCGGAAAAAACATCATCCACGGCTCTGATTCTCTCGAAAGTGCTGAACGTGAGATTAACATTTTCTTTAAGAATGAAGAATTAGTATCATATCAACAGCTCATGGCAGGCTGGATCTATTAATCATTATGAAAATAAGTAGCAGGGCCGGCACTATGTAATGACGTCGGTTTTCGTTTTCTTTTGTAAAGGTTTACATAAAGTAAATAAGGGGTTAATGGCAATGTTTATCAGATTCCTGCCTTCCCAATGATCTAAAATCAGCTGAAAAGCTGATTTTTTTATTGAAACAATACAATTTTCTGAGAAAACAAGCTATACTAGGACAAAAAGACAGCGAGACTGGGAGAGTAGAGATGGATACATACAGCTTATTTATAACAAAATGGAAACAATTAACCGGTGTTGATTTAACTTTATATAAAGAAGCACAAATGAAGAGAAGGCTGACGTCGCTTTATGAGAAAAAGGGGTTTCAAAGCTTTAAGGATTTTGCGGCGGCCTTGGAAAAGGATCAAGCGCTCTTAAATGAAACACTGGACAGAATGACGATTAATGTTTCAGAATTTTATCGTAATTATAAAAGATGGGAAGTGCTTGAGACTGCTATTCTGCCGTTAATCAAGCATTCTAAGCCTTTAAAGATATGGAGTGCCGCCTGCTCAACGGGTGAGGAGCCTTATACGCTTGCCATGCTTTTGAATCAGCAAAAAGGTCTTCCCGGCTTTCAGATCCTGGCGACTGATATTGATGAAAAAGCATTGGAGAAAGCGAAAAAAGGCGTGTATCAGGAGCGGTCTTTACAGGAAGTGCCGACATCTGTGAAGGATCGTTATTTTACTCAGCATGCAAATAGAAGTTATGAAGTAAAACCGGAAATTAAAAACAATATTACATTCAAAAAGCACAATCTGCTGGCGGACCGCTATGAACAAGAATTTGACTTAATCGTGTGCCGAAATGTATTGATTTATTTTACAGAAAGCGCAAAAGAAGAGCTTTATTTAAAAATGGCACAGAGCCTGAAAAAGAATGGGATTCTTTTTGTCGGCAGCACCGAGCAAATCTTCAATCCTGAGAAATTCGGCCTGGTTTCAGCTGATACATTCTTTTATCAAAAAAGATAGACTGACTTTTTGCTGAAAAATATGTTATAGTAGTTTTACTTAAAAGCGTTAATGCGATGAAGGGAGAAGAAGTCATGAGATATTTAACAGCCGGAGAATCACACGGCCCCCAACTGACGACCATTATTGAAGGTGTGCCTGCCGGGCTTTACATAACGGAGGAAGATATCAATTTTGAGCTTGCCAGACGCCAAAAAGGCCACGGCCGCGGCCGCCGCATGCAGATTGAAAAAGACCAGGCCAAAATTATGAGCGGGGTGCGCCATGCCCGCACGCTCGGTTCACCAATTGCTCTCGCAGTAGAAAACAACGACTGGAAACATTGGACTAAAATCATGGGTCCGGCTCCGATTACAGAGGATGAAGAAAAGGAAATGAAGCGTCAAATTTCCAGACCGAGACCGGGTCACGCTGACTTAAACGGTGCGATTAAATATAATCATCGCGATATGAGAAATGTGTTGGAGCGCTCTTCAGCAAGGGAAACAACTGTCAGAGTGGCGGCAGGAGCTGTCGCTAAAAAGATTCTTTCTGAGCTGGGCATTAAGGTGGCGGGCCATGTATTGCAAATTGGCGCAGTTAAAGCTGAGAAAACAGAATATACGTCAATTGATGACCTGCAGCGTGTCACGGAGGAGTCTCCGGTCAGATGCTACGATGAAGAAGCAGGCAACAAAATGATGGCTGCCATTGATGAAGCGAAGGCAAACGGCGATTCCATCGGCGGAATTGTAGAAGTCATTGTCGAGGGAATGCCGGTAGGCGTGGGCAGCTACGTCCATTATGACCGCAAGCTGGACAGCAAGCTTGCTGCTGCAGTACTGTCAATTAACGCATTTAAAGGGGTTGAATTCGGCATCGGCTTTGATGCGGCCGGCAGAAATGGAAGCGAAGTTCATGATGAGATCATTTGGGACGAGGAAAAGGGATATACTCGCGCTACAAACAGACTTGGAGGACTGGAAGGCGGCATGACAACAGGAATGCCGATTGTTGTCCGCGGGGTCATGAAGCCGATTCCGACTTTGTATAAACCGCTGAAAAGTGTGGATATTGAAACAAAAGAACCATTTTCCGCCAGCATTGAACGTTCAGACAGCTGTGCAGTGCCTGCGGCAAGTGTAGTAGCTGAAGCCGCTGTCGCATGGGAAATTGCGAACGCAGTCGTTGAACAATTCGGCTTAGATCAAATCGACCGCATTAGAGAAAATGTGGAGAATATGAGAAAACTGTCGAGGGAATTTTAATGAAAACACTGCATGTTCAAACCGCTTCCTCGTCGTATCCTGTTTTTATCGGACAAGGCATCAGAAAAGAGGTTTGTGAACTATTAACCTCTTTAAACAGGCCTTTAACACGAATTATGCTTGTCACAGATGAAGAGGTGGATCGCCTGTATGGTGATGAAATGCTTCATTTGCTGGAAGAAAAATGGCCTGTGAAAAAATTGTCGGTGCCGAGCGGAGAGCAGGCGAAATCTATGGACATGTACACAAAACTGCAGAGTGAAGCGATTCGTTTTCATATGGATCGCTCCTCATGCATCATCGCATTCGGTGGCGGTGTTGTAGGAGATCTTGCCGGTTTTGTGGCCGCTACTTTTATGCGCGGCATTGATTTCATTCAAATGCCTACGACACTTTTAGCGCATGACAGCGCCGTCGGAGGAAAAGTGGCCGTGAATCATCCGCTCGGAAAAAATCTAATCGGTGCGTTTTATCAGCCGAAAGCCGTGCTCTACGATACAGACTTCCTTCGTTCTCTGTCCGAAAAGGAGCTTCGGTCCGGGATGGCAGAAGTGATTAAACACGCTTTTATCTATGACAAATCGTTTCTGGAAGAGCTGCTGAATATCCATTCATTGCACGATATCACAAGTGAGCAGCTGAATGATATGATTTTTAAAGGCATTTCAATTAAAGCGTCTGTTGTTCAGCAGGATGAAAAAGAAGAGGGGATAAGAGCTTACTTAAACTTCGGACATACGCTCGGCCATGCCGTTGAGGCGGAATATGGATACGGGCAGATCACTCACGGTGACGCCGTAGCCCTCGGGATGCAGTTTGCTTTATATTTAAGCGAAAAGACAGCGGGCTGTGAAATGGACAGAAAACGTATGGTCAGCTGGCTAAAAAGCTTGGGGTATCCAAGTCGAATCAAAAAAGAGGCGGAATCTTCAGTTCTTTTAGATCGTATGATGAATGATAAGAAAACCCGCGGCGGGATGATTCAGTTTATCGTGCTCAACGAATTAGGAAAAGTTGCTGATCGCACATTTTCCAAAAATGAACTAGAGAGCTGGCTGAACAAATGGCGATTGGAGGTAACATCATGATGATTCGCGGAATTCGCGGAGCAACTACAGTTGGACGGGATACTGAAGAAGAAATTTTACAAAAAACAAAACAGCTGTTAGAGAAAATCATAGAAGAAAACAAAACAAAGCCCGAAGATGTTGTTCAAATGCTTCTTTCGGCGACACCTGATTTGCACTCCGTTTTTCCGGCAAAAGCTGTTCGTGAGCTTTCAGGCTGGCAGTATGTGCCGGTAACATGTATGCAGGAAATGGATGTGGCCGGCGGTCTGAAAAAGTGCATAAGAGTCATGATGACCGTTCAGACAGATGTTCCTCAGGATCAGATCAGGCATGTATATTTAGAAAAAGCCGTCGTATTAAGACCCGATTTATCATTGACAAAAAATACTGAATTGTAATACGATAGGAACAGCTTAGAAATACACAAGAGCGTGTATAAAGCGATTAAATGAGTTGAGTCAGAGAATAGGGTAGCAGAGAATGAGTTTAGTTGAGCTGAGACATGTATGTTTATTCTACCCAAAAGAAGCCTTTCTTTTGGGTTTATTTGTTATATCGTTTTATCCTCTCATGCCATCTTCTCATTCTCCTTGCCAAAAGGAGTGAGAGTAATGAATTTCCAATCAAACATTTCTGCATTTTTAGAGGACAGCTTGTCCTACCACACCATACCGATTGTGGAGACCTTCACAGTCGATACGCTGACACCCATTCAAATGATAGAGAAGCTCGACAGGGAGATTACATATCTTCTTGAAAGCAAGGATGATACATCCAGTTGGTCAAGATATTCGTTTATCGGCCTGAATCCATTTCTCACGATTAAAGAAGAGGAGAGCCGTTTTACAGCTGCTGATCAGGACGGCAGATCTCTTTACACAGGAAACGAATTAAAAGAAGTGCTGAACTGGATGAATACCACGTACAAAATCAAAACGCCGGAGCTTGGTATTCCTTTTGTCGGCGGTGCTGTCGGATACTTAAGCTATGATATGATTCCGCTGATTGAGTCATCTGTTCCTCCGCACGCAAAGGAAACAGGATTGGAAAAGTGTATGCTCTTTGTTTGCCGGACCATAATTGCGTATGATCATGAAACCAAAAATGTCCACTTTATTCAATATGCGAGACTCAATGGACAAGAAACAGAAAACGAAAAAATCGATGTGTTTCATCAACATCATCAGGAGCTCCAAGATCTCATTGAAAAAATGATGAATCAAAAAAATATAAAAGAGCTGTTTCTATCTGCTGATTCATATCAGACACCCAGCTTTGAAACCGTGTCTTCTAATTATGAAAAATCCGCTTTTATGGCTGATGTAGAGAAAATCAAAGAATATATAAAAGCGGGCGATATCTTCCAAGGCGTTTTGTCACAGAAATTTGAGATTCCGATAAAAGCAGAGGCCTTTGAATTATACCGAGTGCTTAGGATCGTCAATCCTTCTCCGTATATGTATTATATGAAACTCCAAGACAGAGAAATAGTCGGCAGCTCTCCAGAACGGTTAATCCACGTTCAGGACGGGCACTTGGAAATCCATCCGATTGCCGGAACGAGAAAACGAGGCGCAGACAAAGAGGAAGATGAAAAACTCAAAGCTGAGCTGATGAAGGATGATAAAGAAAAAGCGGAGCACTACATGCTCGTTGATCTTGCCCGGAACGATGTCGGCAGAGTAGCAGAATACGGATCTGTTTCTGTGCCGGAGTTCACCAAAATTGTCTCCTTTTCGCATGTTATGCACATTATCTCAGTGGTTACAGGCCGCTTGAAAGAAGGTGTTCATCCTGTCGATGCACTGATGTCCGCTTTCCCGGCAGGAACGTTAACAGGCGCTCCAAAAATCCGTGCCATGCAGCTTTTGCAAGAGCTTGAGCCCACGCCGAGAGAGACATACGGCGGCTGTATCGCCTACATCGGATTTGACGGGAATATCGATTCTTGTATTACGATTCGCACCATGAGTGTAAAGAACGGTGTTGCATCGATACAGGCAGGAGCTGGTATTGTTGCGGATTCTGTTCCGGAATCCGAATATGAAGAAAGCTGCAATAAAGCGGGGGCGCTGCTGAAAACGATTCATATTGCAGAAGACATGTTCCATAGCAAGGAGGATAAAGCTGATGAACAAATTTCTACAATTGTGCGTTGACGGAAAAACACTTACTGCCGGTGAGGCTGAAGCACTGATGAATATGATGATGACAGCGGAAATGGCTCCTTCTGAAATGGGCGGTATATTGTCTATTCTTGCCCATCGGGGAGAAACGCCAGCAGAGCTTACGGGTTTTGTGAAGGCGATGCGGGCGCGAGTTCTTGCAGTCGATGGACTTCCTGATGTAGTTGATACATGCGGTACCGGAGGAGATGGTGTTTCCACTTTTAATATCTCAACAGCATCGGCAATTGTTGCCTCTGCAGCCGGTGCAAAAATCGCTAAGCACGGCAATCGCTCTGTCTCTTCTAAAAGCGGAAGCGCTGATGTACTAGAGGAGTTAGAGGTTCCGATTCAAACTACTCCCGAGAAGGTTAAAAGCAGCATTGAAACGAACAATATGGGTTTTCTCTTTGCCCCGCTTTATCATTCGTCTATGAAACATGTAGCCGGTACAAGAAAAGAACTAGGTTTTAGAACGGTATTTAATCTGCTCGGACCGCTCAGCAACCCTTTACAGGCGAAGCGTCAGGTGATCGGAGTCTATTCCGCTGAAAAAGCGGGACTAATGGCAAGCGCGCTGGAGCCGTTTCAGCCGAAGCACGTCCTGTTCGTAGCAAGCCGTGACGGTTTAGATGAGCTTTCCATTACAGCACCGACTGATGTAATTGAATTAAAGGACGGGGAGCGCCGGGAATATACCGTATCACCCGAAGATTTCGGTTTCACAAATGGCAGACTTGAAGATTTACAGGTGCAGTCACCGAAAGAGAGTGCCTGTCTCATTCAGAATATTTTTGAAAATAAAAGCAGCAGTTCCGCTTTATCTATTACTGCTTTTAATGCAGGGGCTGCGATATACACGGCGGGGATTACCGCCTCATTGAAGGAAGGAACCGAGCTAGCGTTAGAGACGATTACAAGCGGAGGCGCAGCGGCGCAGCTCGAACGACTAAAGCAGAAAGAGGAAGAGATCTATGCTTGAAAACATCATCAAACAAAAGAAAGAAGAAGTAAAAACACTGGTCCTGCCGGAAGAGCAGCCTTTCGAAAAACGTTCATTTAAAGAGGCGCTGGCAAGCCCGAATCGGTTTATCGGGTTGATTGCCGAAGTGAAGAAAGCTTCGCCGTCTAAGGGGCTAATTAAAAAGGATTTTGTCCCTGAGCGGATTGCAAAAGACTATCAAACTGCGATGGCAGATGCGCTTTCTGTTTTAACTGACACCCCGTTTTTTCAAGGGGAAAACAGCTATTTATCAGACGTGAAGCGCGCTGTTTCAATACCTGTACTTAGAAAAGATTTTATTATTGATTCTCTGCAAGTGGAGGAATCAAAAAGAATCGGAGCGGATGCCATATTGTTAATCGGTGAGGTGCTTGATCCTTCCCAACTTCACGAACTGTATCTGGAAGCGTGTGAAAAGCAGCTGGACGTGTTAGTGGAAGTTCATGATGCACAAACGCTTGAACAAATCTTGAAAGTGTTCACACCTGAAATTCTCGGCATCAACAATCGAAACTTAAAAACATTTGAAACCTCTATAAAACAGACAGAACAAATCGCATCTCTAGTTCCGAAAGAATCACTGCTAGTCAGCGAAAGCGGGATCGGCTCTTTAGAACACTTAACCTTCGTCAAAGAACAAGGGGCACAAGCTGTGCTTATCGGTGAATCATTGATGAGACAAACATCACAGCAAAAAGCAATCTATGCTTTGTTTGGGGAGTGAGGATGTGAAGAAGCCGGCATTAAAATATTGCGGAATACGGTCATTGCAGGATTTGCAGTTTGCAGCGGACTCACAGGCTGATTATCTGGGCTTTATTTTTGCTGAAAGCAAACGAAAAGTATCTCCGCAAGATGTGAAAAAGTGGCTGAGTCAAGTTCGTGTCGAAAAACAGGTTGCAGGGGTTTTTGTTAATGAATCGATAGAGATGATGTCACGCATTGCCGAAGACTTGAATCTCGACGTCATTCAGCTTCACGGTGATGAGGAACCTGAGGATGCCGAGGCGCTTCGCATGCTGACAGATTGTGAAATATGGAAGGCGCTTCACCATCATGAGAACACAACTCAAGAAATAGCCCGCTTTAAAGGTGATGTGGATGGCTTTGTGATTGATTCATCTGTCAAAGGGGCAAGAGGCGGCACTGGTGTTGCTTTTTCGTGGGATTGTGTACCGGAATACCAGCAGGCGGCTATAGGCAAACGCTGTTTTATCGCAGGCGGCGTGAATCCTGATACCATCACAGACCTATTGAAATATCATCCGGCAGGAATTGACCTAGCCAGCGGAATCGAAAAAAACGGGCAAAAAGATCAGAATCTGATGAGGCTTTTAGAAGAAAGGATGAATCAATATGTATCCATATCCGAATGAAATAGGCAGATACGGCGATTTTGGCGGAAAGTTTGTTCCGGAAACACTGATGCAGCCGTTAGAAGAAATTGAAACCGCATTTAAAGAAATCAAGGATGATCCTGTTTTTCGTAATGAATATTACAAGCTGTTAAATGACTATTCCGGTAGGCCGACTGCACTCACATTCGCTGATCGAGTTACTGAGTATTTAGGCGGCGCGAAAATTTATTTGAAACGAGAAGATTTGAACCATACAGGGTCTCATAAAATCAATAATGCGTTAGGTCAAGCGCTGCTCGCTAAGAAAATGGGAAAAACGAAAATCATTGCAGAAACCGGCGCTGGTCAACACGGTGTTGCCGCAGCGACAGTCGCAGCTAAATTCGGCTTTTCCTGCACTGTGTTTATGGGCGAGGAGGATGTTGCCCGCCAGTCTCTGAATGTTTTCCGCATGAAGCTGCTTGGAGCGGAAGTTGTGCCTGTAACAAGCGGAAACGGCACATTGAAGGATGCCACAAATGAGGCGATTCGGTACTGGGTTCAACATTGCGAGGATCATTTTTACATGATTGGATCAGTTGTCGGACCGCACCCTTATCCGCAAGTGGTTCGTGAATTTCAAAAAATGATCGGAGAAGAAGCGAAGGATCAGCTGAAACGCATTGAAGGCGCTCTGCCTGATAAAGTAGTGGCGTGTGTAGGCGGAGGAAGCAATGCGATGGGCATGTTTCAGTCGTTTTTAGATGAAGACGTTGAACTGATCGGTGCTGAAGCAGCCGGAAAAGGAATTGATACTCCTCTTCATGCCGCTACTATCTCGAAAGGAACCGTAGGCGTTATTCACGGTTCATTGACTTATCTCATTCAAGATGAGTTCGGGCAAATTATTGAGCCTTACTCCATTTCAGCAGGACTCGACTACCCTGGAATCGGTCCGGAGCACGCTTATTTGCATAAGAGCGGCCGTGTCACTTATGACAGTATCACAGACGAAGAAGCGGTGGATGCATTAAAACTCTTATCAGAAAAAGAAGGAATTTTGCCGGCGATTGAATCTGCCCATGCGTTAGCGAAAGCATTCAAACTCGCCAAAGAGATGGATCGCAATCAAATCATTCTTGTCTGTTTATCAGGACGGGGAGATAAGGATGTCAACACATTAATGAATGTATTGGAAGAAGAGGTGAAAGCGCATGTTTAAATTAAACCTTCAAGCGCCAGAAAAATTGTTTATCCCGTTTATTACAGCGGGTGATCCATTGCCTGAGGTTTCGATTGAACTGGCGAAGTCTCTCCAAAAAGCAGGTGCCACGGCATTGGAGCTTGGTGTTCCATACTCAGACCCGCTTGCAGACGGTCCGGTGATCCAGAGAGCTTCAAAGCGGGCGCTTGGTCATGGGATGAATATCGTAAAGGCAATCGAATTAGGCGGAAAAATGAAAAAAAACGGAGTGAATATTCCGATTATCCTCTTTACGTATTATAATCCTGTGTTACAATTGAACAAAGAATACTTTTTCGCTTTACTGCGGGAAAATCATATTGACGGTCTGCTTGTTCCGGATCTGCCATTAGAAGAAAGCGCCAGCCTCCAAGCGGAATGCAAAAATCATGAGGTGACGTATATTTCTTTGGTTGCGCCGACAAGCGAAAGCCGTTTGAAAACCATTATTGAACAAGCCGAGGGCTTCGTCTACTGTGTATCTTCTTTAGGTGTGACCGGTGTCCGCAATGAGTTCAATTCATCCGTCTATCCGTTCATCCGGGCAGTGAAGGATCTCAGTACTGTTCCGGTTGCTGTAGGATTCGGTATTTCAAACCGCGAACAGGTTATGAAGATGAATAAAATTTGTGACGGTGTCGTAGTGGGAAGTGCGCTCGTCAGAAAAATAGAAGAGCTAAAGGACCGGCTCATCAGCGCTGAAACGAGAGATCAAGCGCTGCAGGAGTTTGAAGATTACGCAACGGCGTTTGGCGGCTTGTACAGTTTAAAGAGGTGACTGGATTTGCGTATCAAAGAACATTTAAAACAGCTGAAGCCTTATCAGCCTGGTAAGCCGATTGAAGCAGTGAAATTAGAATATGGCTTGGATAAAGTCGTGAAGCTAGCTTCAAATGAGAACCCTTACGGCTGTTCAGAAGCGGCAAAAGAGGCGCTTCATCATGAGATTCAACAGCTTGCCCTTTACCCCGATGGGTATAGCGCCGCTTTGCGGACAAGGCTCAGTGAGCACCTCAATGTCAGCGAAACATCGCTTATTTTCGGAAACGGTTCAGATGAAATCATTCAGATCATCTGCCGGGCATTTTTAAATGAGAAAACCAACACGATAACTGCTGCACCGACTTTTCCGCAATATAAACACAATGCGGTCATTGAAGGTGCTGAAGTTCGTGAAATCGCACTTCGTCCTGACGGCTCACATGATGTAGACGCCATGCTTGAAGCGATTGACGAACAGACACAAGTCGTTTGGATATGCAGCCCGAATAACCCGACCGGCACTTATACATCAGAAGGAGAATTACTTGCTTTTCTGGAGCGCGTGCCTTCTCGTGTCCTCGTTGTGCTTGACGAAGCATATTATGAATATGTAACAGCAGAGGATTACCCGGAAACAGTGCCGCTCTTAAGCAACTATTCCAATCTAATGATATTGCGCACATTTTCAAAGGCTTACGGACTGGCAGCGCTCAGAGTCGGATACGGAATTGCTGCCGAGAACCTGATTCGCCAGATTGAGCCGGCCAGAGAGCCGTTTAACACGAGCCGTCTAGGCCAGGCTGCGGCGATCGCAGCGCTTGATGACCAAGCATTTATTGCGTCCTGTGTCGAGCAAAATAAAGCAGGCCTTCAGCAATATTATGATTTTGCTCAGACTCATGGTTTAAAGTGCTACCCTTCAGAAACAAATTTTGTCTTAATAGACTGTAACCGTCCTTCCGATGAACTGTTTCAGGCTCTCCTGGAAAAAGGCTATATTGTCCGGTCAGGAAATGCATTAGGTTTCCCGACATCACTCCGGATAACGATCGGAACAAAAGAGCAAAATGAAGAAATCCTTGCAATTTTAGCTGAAATTTTATAAGAGGTGATTAAATATCACCTCTTTAGTCTATAAACCAGGTGATGACGTATGAATCGAATGAAAGACACAATATTGCTCGCCGGTCTCGGATTGATAGGCGGTTCGATTGCGTTAGCGATCAAAAAAAAGCATCCCGGCAAACGGATTATCGGGATCGACATTTCTGATGAACAGGCGGTAGCCGCTTTAAAATTAGGTGTGATTGACGAGCGTGCTGATTCGTTTATTAGCGGTGCGAAAGAGGCAGCTACAGTGATCATTGCGACACCTGTCGCGCAAACGCTGCTTATGCTTGATGAGCTGGCTCATTCAGGAATTGAACACCAGCTTTTGATTACCGACGTAGGAAGCACAAAGCAAAAAGTGGTTCATTATGCTGATCAAGTGTTGCCTAGCCGCTATCAATTTGTCGGAGGGCATCCGATGGCGGGGTCACACAAATCAGGAGTGGCTGCTGCGAAGGAGTTCCTGTTTGAAAATGCATTTTATATTTTAACGCCAGGTCATAAAACGGAAAGACAAGCGGTAGAACAGTTAAAAAACCTGCTGAATGGGACAAATGCCCATTTTGTGGAAATGTCACCGGAAGAGCATGATGGCGTGACAAGCGTGATCAGTCATTTTCCGCATATTGTCGCAGCAAGCCTTGTTCACCAAACCCATCATTCGGAAGAGCTTTATCCGCTTGTTAAGCGTTTTGCTGCCGGCGGGTTCAGGGATATTACGAGGATTGCATCGAGCAGCCCGGCAATGTGGCGGGATATTCTATTACATAATAAAGATAAAATCTTGGATCGTTTTGATGAGTGGATTCGAGAAATCGAGACGATCCGGACATATGTAGAACAAGAAGATGCGGAAAATCTATTTCGTTATTTTAAAAACGCTAAGGATTATCGCGACGGGCTGCCGCTTCGGCAGAAGGGTGCGATCCCTGCATTTTATGATTTATATGTGGATGTTCCCGACCATCCGGGTGTGATTTCCGAGATAACGGCTATATTAGCTGCGGAGCGCATCAGTATTACGAATATCCGCATTATTGAAACACGAGAAGATATTAACGGGATTTTAAGGATCAGTTTTCAGTCTGATGACGACCGCAAACGGGCTGAACATTGCATTGAAGCCCGGGCGGAATATGAAACTTTTTATGCTGATTGAGGTGGAAAATAATGAAAAGAGAAAAGGTGCAGGCTTTAAACGGAGAAATACAGATTCCCGGTGATAAATCCATTTCTCACCGCTCCGTCATGTTTGGGGCGCTGGCGAAAGGCACAACAACTGTTAAAAACTTTCTGCCGGGAGCGGATTGTCTGAGCACGATCGATTGCTTTAGAAAAATGGGTGTTCAAATCGAGCAAAACGGCAGCGATGTAGTGATTTACGGAAAAGGAATCGATTCCCTGAGCGAGCCAGAAAGCTTTTTAGACGTCGGAAATTCTGGCACAACGATTCGCCTGATGCTCGGAATTTTGGCGGGCCGTCCATTTTACAGTGCGGTAGCTGGAGATGAGAGCATTGCAAAGCGCCCTATGAAACGTGTAACTGAGCCTTTGAAACAAATGGGGGCTAAAATCGACGGCAGATCCGGCGGAGAATTTACACCTCTGTCAGTGAGCGGCGCTTCATTAAAAGGAATTGATTTTGTCTCACCTGTTGCAAGCGCGCAAATTAAATCGGCTGTTTTGCTGGCCGGACTGCAAGCTGAGGGCACAACAACCGTCACAGAGCCTCATAAATCTCGTGACCACACTGAGCGGATGCTTTCTGCTTTTGGGGTTAAACTTTCTGAAGATCAAACGAGTGTTTCTATTGCAGGAGGCCAGAAACTGACAGCTGCAGATATTTTTGTTCCTGGGGACATTTCTTCAGCGGCGTTTTTCCTTGCTGCGGGTGCAATGGTTCCAAACAGCAGCATTGTACTGAAAAATGTAGGTTTAAATCCGACTCGGACAGGTATCATTGACGTCCTTCAAAACATGGGGGCAAAACTTGACATCAAACCGTCTGCTGACAGCAGTGCGGAGCCTTACGGAGATTTGGTCATAGAAACGTCATCTCTAAAAGCGGTTGAAATCGGAGGAAATATTATTCCGCGTTTAATTGATGAAATCCCTATCATCGCGCTTCTTGCAACTCAGGCGGAAGGAGTCACCGTAATTAAGGACGCGGCAGAGCTTAAAGTAAAAGAAACAAACCGCATTGACACTGTGGTTTCAGAGCTTCGTAAGCTGGGTGCTGAGATTGAACCGACAGCAGATGGAATGATGATTCATGGCAAACAAACACTGAAAGGCGGCGCCACAGTGTCCAGTCATGGAGATCATCGGATCGGAATGATGCTTGGCATCGCTTCCTCTATAACGGAGGAGCCGATTGAAATTGAGCTGACAGATGCCATTCATGTTTCTTATCCAACCTTCTTCGAGCATTTAAATAAGCTTTCAAACAAATCCTGAAGTTCTTGCTTCAGGATTTTTTGAGCGGATTGGCTGTAAGAATCATAATTCAAGGAAAAAAACATAGCTTGTCTTATAGAGGGAAAAAAAAACGAAAAGGGGGGGATTTGCTTTACTTACAAGCCGGCAGGTCAGAGAACTGCTTTACTGTACAGAGGGCGATCTTCCTTTTTTCATTTTCTATCTCAAGATCTTTTGGTAAACTAAAAAGACTCAATCATTCCCTGCCGTACAGCAAGCATCTTATTTGCCGGGGGCAATCGTCTGAATTATGATAAGATTAACCCGAACAAATAAAGTTTTTTGTATGGTTGATGTTGTATAGGAAAAGAAAGGACCGGTCCGATTTGAATACATTGATTCAAGAAGCCATAAAATTAGTTGAAGCAGGTGAAACAGAAAAAGGCCTCAATACTCTGTCAAAAGCCGAAAAACAGCTCCATGATGAAGATAAAGCCATCGCAGCCCAGCTGTATTACGAGTGGGGCAATGTAGAAAAAGCGATTTCACTGATCAGTGACTTACACGATTTATATCCGAATGAAACAGAACTGACGAATTTTTATGCTGAACTTTTAATAGATATTGACGAAGAAGAAAAAGCCCTCGCTGTGCTGGAAACCATTCCGGAAACAGATCCATCATATCCGGAAAGTTTGCTGCTTATGGCGGATCTTTATCAGATGCAGGGGTTATTCGAAGTCAGTGAACAAAAGCTTTTACAAGCAAAATCTATTTTGGCCAATGAACCCATTATTGATTTCGCACTGGGTGAACTTTACTTTACTCAGGGAGCCTATGCAAAAGCGGTTCAATATTTTAAAACAACGGCTGAGGAGCAGAGTGAGATCGGTGGCGTTAATGTCCATCAAAGACTGGCAGAATCGTTAAGTGCCTCAGGTGAATTTGAGGATGCCATTCCGTGGTACGAGAAAGCTGCTGATGAGAATCCTGATCCTAATACGATTTTCGGCTATGGGTTTACAGCCTTACAGGCGGGGTTTGTTAAAACAGCGATTAAGCAGCTGTCTGATTTAAAGGGGCTTGATCCGTCGTATTCTTCACTTTATATGCCGCTTTCGAAAAGCTATGAAGCTGAAGGAATGTATGAAGAGGCATTAAAAACGGCAAAAGAGGGTATCAGTTATGATGAATATAACAAAGAACTTTTCCTCTATGCTGCAAAAATGGCCTTAAAAATCGGGAAGTCAGAAGATGGGAAAAAGCTGCTTCAGGAGGCGCTTGCGCTTGATCCGGGCTTCGTCGAAGCACTTCATACACTGCTTGCCGTGTATCATAAAGAAGAGGATTATGAACTGATCATTGATCTTATTCAAGAGGTGCGCGGCTACGGAGAAGAAGATCCGAAATACAACTGGTATCTTGCAAGCGCATATACCGAATTGGAGCATTACGAGAAAGCAAAACAATCCTTTGAGGCTGCCTTTCTTCACTACCGGGATGACAGAGATTTCTTATATGAATACGGAAGCTTCCTGTTAGAAGAAGGCCTTCAAAAAGAAGCGCTGCCGCTTTTGAAAAAGGTTCTTGAAATTGACGGAACCAATGAAGAGCTGGAAGAAGCGATTTTGCGAATCGAAGATGAATTTTCTAGATAAGCAGGAATGATCACCATTCATGTGGAACATATAAGTATATAGATTATACGAACGATAGAGGAGGGAATTACATGCAGACCCCTGTTTCTGTCAATGAGAAAAAGGATTTTATCCGTTGGTTTTTAAACCATTATCAGTTAAAGCGCCGAGAGTGCGTTTGGATCTTGAACTACTTAATGAGCCATGATTCTCTCATGGAGAAGGTTCATTTTGTAGAGCAGGCAGAATTTTGTCCGAGAGGCATCATCATGTCAACACATTGTGTTGAAGAAGTTCCGTTTCGGTTCTATAAAGAGAATGTCATGACAACCGACGCGGAAAAATCTTTTCATGATATTAGATTAAATAAACAGCAGGATTTGTTTATCCAGCTTAATTTCCGTTCAGCTTACAGCTCACCTGAGTATGCGGCGGTGCTGGAGTCCAATCCGCATATTCCAAAGGATCTGTTTGAGAACAAAAAAGATCAGGGGTTGGCTGAACAAATTTTGGAGCACGCTATTTCTACATTCCAAAAAGAAAAATTATTAAAAGATATTGACGACGCGCTAGATCGTCATGATAAAGACGCATTTGAACAATTATCGCGCCAATTGAATCAACTCACATAATAAGACCAGCCTTGCAGCATATTGCAAGGCTTGTTGTCGTAAAGGGGGAGAACGATGAGGTGGAGAATCACTGATGCCAAGGACTATTTACAAGCAAAAGATTATATTGATACCGCTGTTATTCCACTAATTAACATTAAAGTAGGGGGCCATTTCAAAATGGCGGCCGAGAAAGGTGAATTCACGCAGCTTCTGTCAGAAGAACTGGAAAGGCAGCTAAAGGGACGGGTATATTTACTGCCCCCTTATACATATGTTGATAGAAATGAAAAAACCGTTCATGGACTACAAGATTTGCGGGAAGAGCTCATATCAGAATTTCCGCATGTTGTGCTGCTCACATCTGACGAAAATTGGAAAAATGAGCATGCATTAGGCGAAATCATTGTGACACCGTCTGTTCCGTTAGAGCATTTGAATGACTCTTTAAAAAGAAAAATATTAGATGAACGCACTGCTGAAATTTTGAACGTTTTGTTACAGTTGTGGAGCGCTTCATAAAAACACTTACTTTTCCTGATGAACAATATTTTGGCTATATTGACCTTGTTGAGAGATTCATATATTATGAGGGTGTCTAGTGTTATTGCAATATTTTCTATTTTAGTCAGTTTGCAGGGGTGACCTAGAGGGGGGAGAAAAGATGGGCGGAAAACATGATATATCCAGACGTCAATTTTTAAATTATACGCTTACAGGCGTAGGGGGTTTTATGGCGGCTAGTATGCTCATGCCTATGGTTCGCTTTGCACTCGACCCGGTATTAAAATCGACAGGAAAGCAGGATATGGTTCAGGTTGTCAGCGTAGATGAGCTGACAAAAGAACCGCAGCGTTTTGATTTCAAAATTAATCAAGTCGATGCCTGGTATGAGTCAGAAGAGTCAAGATCAGCCTGGGTCTTCAAAAACGGGGATGAAATTGTAGCGCTTTCGCCAATTTGCAAACATTTAGGATGTACGGTGAACTGGAATAGTGATCCTAAAAATCCGAATAAATTCTTTTGTCCATGCCATTACGGACTCTATGAAAAGGACGGCACCAATGTCCCGGGCACGCCGCCGCTAGCGCCTCTTGATCATTATGAGCAAGAAGTAAAAGACGGCTTCCTGTATCTTGGAAAAGCAAAGCCTAAGGGGGAAGGGTGACATGCTGAACAAAATTTATGACTGGGTAGATGAGCGGCTTGATATTACACCGATGTGGAGGGATATTGCCGATCACGAAGTACCGGAACATGTAAATCCCGCCCATCATTTCTCTGCGTTTGTGTATTGCTTTGGGGGACTGACGTTTTTTGTAACCGTTATCCAAGTGTTATCTGGAATGTTTTTAACGATGTACTATGTGCCTGATATTAAAAATGCCTGGGAATCGGTATATTATTTGCAAAATGAAGTGGCATTCGGCCAGATTGTCAGGGGGATGCACCACTGGGGTGCGAGCCTGGTCATTGTGATGATGTTTTTACATACGCTGAGGGTCTTTTTCCAAGGGGCGTATAAAAAGCCGCGCGAGCTGAATTGGATTGTCGGTGTGCTGATCTTTTTTGTCATGCTCGGGCTTGGCTTTACAGGCTACTTGCTGCCTTGGGACATGAAGGCTCTGTTCGCAACAAAAGTCGGGCTGCAGATCGCTGAAGCCACGCCTTTGATCGGGACGCAAGTCAAAACACTCCTTGCGGGGCACCCGGATATTGTAGGCGCCCAAACGCTGACTAGGTTTTTTGCGATCCATGTATTCTTTCTTCCTGCCGCATTGTTCGGGCTGATGGCTGCACATTTTATTATGATCCGAAAGCAGGGGATTTCAGGACCGCTTTAAACTCTTGATCTGCGAATAAAAGGGAGGGGATGACATGCACCGGGGCAAAGGGATGAAATTTGTAGGCGACTCAAGGATACCGGCTGAAAAAAAGCCGAATATACCGAAGGATTATTCGGAGTATCCCGGGAAAACAGAGGCTTTCTGGCCGAATTTCTTGTTGAAGGAATGGATGGTTGGCGCTGTCTTTCTGATCGGTTTTCTTGTTTTGACGATTGTGCATCAGCCGCCTTTGGAGCGGATGGCGGACCCGACTGATACTGGTTATATTCCGTTGCCGGATTGGTATTTTCTTTTCTTATACCAGCTGTTGAAGTATGAATACGCCGCCGGGAGCTTTACAGTAGTCGGCGCCATGATTATGCCGGGGCTCGCTTTTGGCGCCCTGCTTTTGGCACCATTTCTTGACAGAGGAACGGAAAGAAGGCCTTGGAAGCGTCCTGTTGCTGTCGGTATGATGCTTCTGGCCATTTCCGCTGCTGTATTTTTGACGTGGCAGTCAGTTGCGACTCACGACTGGGCCAAGGCAGAAGAACAGGGAAAAATCACAAAAGAAGCCGACATTGACACCAATGCGGAAGGATATAAGATTTTTAAGGAGCAGGGCTGTATTTCTTGCCATGGGGATAACCTTCAAGGGGGAGCGGCCGGGCCTTCATTAGTGGACACTGGACTGAAGCCAGAAGAAATCAAAAAAATCGCTGTCGAAGGGAAAGGCCAAATGCCGGCGGGTGTGTTTAAAGGGAATGATAAGCAGCTCGAAGAACTTGCGAAATTCATTTCGGAAACAACCGCAAAATAAACATATTGTGAATGGTGTAATGGACGGATATACTTGGAATATCAAAAGCTGACCCGGCGTCAGCTTTTTTATATGGACACCTTATTTTTTACAGACTGAGAGTTGATATGATGTGAAATGGTTTCAATATGTATTAGGACAGCGTCCGCTGCTGATTCTTGTCTTAGCCATTAATTTTCTGGGAACGGTTTACGGGTACTATTGGTACTTGCCGCAGCTTCTGGAGACACCGGCCCGTTTCCTGATTTTTGTTCCGGACAGTCCGACAGCAACATTTTTCTTTCTGTTTGTGCTGCTCGCCTTTATCATGAAACGGAACGCTCCGCTCTTTGAGGCGCTTGCGCTAGTCACCCTCGTAAAGTACGGTCTATGGGCGGTCGCTATGAATTTTCTTGTGCTGGCTGTAACAGGTGACTTGCCGTGGGAGGGCTATATGCTGATTGCCTCTCATTTTGCAATGGCGGTCCAAGGCGTATTGTACAGTCCGTATTTTCGTTTTTCTTTTTGGCATCTTGCAATTGCTGCAGTCTGGACGCTGCATAACGATGTCATTGATTACTTGTTTGACATGATGCCTCAATACTCTATGCTTTCTGATTATATGACAGATATAGGGTACGGAACATTTTGGCTCAGCATCTTTTCAATCGGGCTGGCTTACTTTTTAGTGGTTTCAAAAAAGCAAACAAAGCTTGACCTGATGTAAAGACAATCTTGGTCTATCCTTGTCCCTTTCTTCATATTCTGTAAGGAGAGAGAGTGGGAGGGACCTGCATGAAACGAAAGCTGACGATCTGTTTGTTGATTGCTCTTATTTTTTATAATGGAAATGCCAAGGCTGCAGAGCGGGGAAGCCTCGAAGAATTGAATGATTTATCCGATACAGTCTTTCAAATGACCCGCCAGTCGAAATATGAAGAGGCGCTGCAAGTCTTGGATTATTTTGAAAAAACATTAAAATCCGCTGAAAAAAAACAGCAAGACCTCATGCTAACCGGAGCCCAAATCCGTCAAATCACACTGGGCTATAACGATATGGTACGGAGCTTAAAGCAGACTGATACATCAGATATACAAAAACTCAGAGCAGCCGCGCAATTCAGAATGCTGGTGGATGCGGTTGAGAATCGATCCGTTCCGCTTTGGGGCTCACTGGAAAAACCGATTATGGAAGCCTTTGCTGAACTGAAGCAGGATGTTCAAAAGAATGAAAGCACGAGCTTTCATGAAAAATGGAATGAATTTATCAGTTTATATGATTTGATTTATCCCAGTCTTACAATCGATGTATCAGAGGATCAGCTTGAAACAGTCGGAAAACATATAGAAGTCATTGAGCAAGAGGAATTTCAGCAAATGACCGAGAGCACGAAGCTTGAACGGCTATCCCTTCTTCAGCATGATCTGAAAAACGTATTTGACAGGGTGGAAGAGGATGATGCTGATCCGTCTTTGCTCTGGGTGATGATCACAACCGGCAGTATCATTATTACTGCTCTCACCTATGTCGGCTACAGAAAATACAAAGCGGAAAAAAACAAGCTGAAAAAACGGGACTACCCTAAATAAGCATGAGGGGCGGCAGCTGCCTCAGCGTGTCGGCAAACCCTCGCATTCGTTGTCAGTCCTGCGCGTTGGTGCTCGCGTAAAAAAAGATCAGCGGCTAAAAGCTAGAGCGCCCTGCTCAGACGCCGCTGTCACCGCATCCTGCGGAAGCCTGCTCCAATGCTCGTCCTTCCTAGACTTCAAAGGTTTTCAATCACGCTGAAAAGATGACAAAATCCTAAAACGAAAGTCGTTTTAGGATTTTGTCAACAATCTGAGGCGGCGGCAGCCGCCTTTTTATAATTAAATGTCAGCGGGGAAGCGGATTTTTATTTTCATCAAGCGTAAATCCTTCTCCGAGCACATCGTGGACATCGCTTACCGCCACAAAGGCATGAGGATCAACGGAGTTAATCACACTTTTCAGCATCACCAATTCGTTTTTCGGCACCACACAATAAAGGACATCTATATCCTCTTTTGTATAGGAACCCTGTCCTTTCAAAATGGTGACGCCTCGTTCCATTTCTTCAAGAATCTTTTTCTGAATCCGGTCGTTTTTCGATGAGATGATCGTAGCGCCTTTAGCAGTGTAGCCGCCTTCCTGAATAAAATCAATGAGTTTTGCAGCTACAAATACAGCCACCAGGGTATACATCGCTTCTTTATAGGAGAGATAAGTAAGCAAAGACAAAATGATGACACAGGCATCGAAAGCAAACATCGTTCTGCCCATCGGAATTCCAAAATACTTATTGACTAAACGGGCGATAATATCAACCCCGCCTGTCGTTCCACCGAACTTAAATATAATTCCTAATCCGGCTCCGATAAACACGCCGGCAAATAAAGCAGCGAGCGCTAAATCATGCTGAAGAGGCATATGTATTTCATATCGCTGAAAGATGCTGAGGAACAAAGACAAGGCGACAGTGCCAACAAGGGTATAAACAAACATAGTCCTGCCAAGTAAACGCCAGCCGATAAAAAAGATCGGGATGTTCAAAACCAGGTTCGAGATAGAGGGGCTGATATGGAAAAGGGCATAAAGCAAAAGTGTAATACCTGTAAAACCGCCCTCAGCCAGATTGTTCTGCATATTGAAATGAACCAAGCCGAATGAAAAAATTGCCGCTCCGATTAAAATGAAAAATATGTTTTTTAATCTAATTTCTCCAAGCATCACACAAAACCCCTTTTCCTTCCATTGGATAGCGTTTATATTATAGTGGATGAAAAAGAAAACAGCAAACGTGCTTAAACATTTGTCAAACGTATCTGAATTAGCTAACATGTAAGAGGATGATAGGAGGTTTCGTGCAGTGAGTGAGAAAACAATGAAAGACATACAGGCTGAGGTAGACCGTTACATTGGCCAATTTAAAGAAGGATATTTCAGCCCGCTTGCCATGATGGCAAGGCTGACCGAAGAACTGGGCGAGCTTGCCAGAGAAGTCAATCATCGTTATGGAGAAAAACCAAAAAAAGCGACTGAAGATGATAAAAGCATGGAAGAGGAAATGGGCGACGTGCTGTTTGTGTTGGTTTGTTTAGCCAACTCACTTGATATTTCATTAGAGGAAGCCCACGACCGAGTGATGTATAAATTTAATACGAGAGATAAAGATCGCTGGACTAGAATAGAAGAAGGAAAGTAGAGGAGATCATGATGTCAAACGAAACAATTAAAGTAGTCATTGCAGGGCCGCGTGGAAGAATGGGGCAGGAAGCTGTGAAATTGGCGGAGCGAACACCTCAGTTTGACCTTGTTGGGGCCATTGACCATACATACGACCGGCAAAAATTATCTGATGTGATGTCTGTTGAGTCAGAGGCTCTGATTTACACAGATATCCATGCCTGCTTTACAGAAACACAGCCGGATGTCTTAATTGATTTAACAACCCCTGAAATTGGGAAAATACATACAAAAATTGCATTAGAGTACGGAGTTCGTCCTGTTGTCGGAACGACCGGTTTCTCAGAAGATGATTTAAAAGAGCTCACGTCTCTAACAGAAGAGAAGGGAATCGGAGCCATCATCGCTCCAAACTTTGCACTTGGTGCGGTGCTGATGATGAAATTTTCGAAAATGGCTGCCAACTACTTTGAGGATGTAGAAATTATTGAGCTTCACCATGACCAAAAGCTTGACGCACCGAGCGGAACTGCACTTAAAACAGCGGAAATGATTTCAGAAGTCCGTAAAGAAAAACAACAAGGACATCCCGATGAAAAAGAAATTCTCCCAGGAGCAAGAGGAGCGGAGCAAAACGGTATCCGCTTGCACAGCGTGCGTCTTCCGGGGCTGATCGCACATCAGGAAGTCATGTTCGGCATGGATGGCCAAACGCTTCAGATCCGCCACGATTCCTATAACCGCGCTTCTTTCATGTCAGGTGTTAAACTGTCAGTCGAACAAGTCATGAAGATTGACCAGCTTGTGTATGGATTAGAAAATATCATTGATTAGACAGGGGGATAAATGATGAAAATTGCTTTGATCGCGCATGACAAGAAAAAACAGGATATGATTCAATTCACGACTGCCTATCGGAATATTTTAAGGCATCACGACCTATACGCAACCGGAACAACGGGGTTGAAAATTCAAGAGGCGACAGGTCTTCAAATTGAACGTTTTCAATCCGGCCCTTTAGGGGGAGACCAGCAAATCGGCGCACTGATCGCAGCCAATGTACTCGACCTTGTCATTTTTTTGCGCGACCCGCTGACCGCGCAGCCGCATGAACCGGATGTCTCGGCATTAATCCGGTTATGTGACGTGTATTCCATTCCGCTCGCCACAAATATGGGTACCGCGGAGATTCTTGTCCGCACCCTTGATGAAGGTGTTTTCGAATTCCGCAATCTTCTTAGGGGAGAAGAGCCGAATGTATAATGCTGACGTTCTTGCTTTTGGCGCCCACAGTGATGATGTCGAGATCGGAATGGGCGGCACAATCGCAAAGTTTGTCAAACAAGGAAAAAAAGTAATGATATGCGATTTGACCGAAGCGGAACTCTCTTCAAACGGAACGGTCAGTTTACGTAAAGAAGAAGCAGCTGAAGCAGCCCGTATATTAGGCGCAGAAAAAAGAATGCAGCTGACGCTTCCAGACCGCGGCCTGATGATGAGTGATCAGGCCATTCGGGCGATTGTCAGTGTGATCAGAACCTGCCGGCCAAAAGCAGTTTTTATGCCATATAAAAAGGATCGCCATCCGGATCACGGCAATGCCGCTGCACTGGTGGAAGAAGCAATCTTTTCCGCAGGAATCCATAAATATAAAGATGAAAAGAGCCTTCCCGCGCATAAAATAAGCAAGGTTTACTACTATATGATAAATGGTTTTCATCAGCCTGATTTTGTCATTGATATATCGAATACAATAGAGGCCAAGAAACAAAGCCTTAATGCCTACAAAAGCCAGTTTATACCGTCAAAGGATTCAGTTTCAACTCCTCTGACGAATGGCTATATCGAGATCGTTGAAGCGAGAGAAAAGCTTTACGGTAAAGAAGCGGGTGTGGAGTATGCCGAGGGTTTCTTTTCCAAACGGATGCTGTTGCTCGATCATGATGTGCTTGGGGGCGAACAATGAAAAAACTAAAAATAGGGATCACATGTTATCCGAGCGTCGGAGGCTCAGGTATCATTGCGACAGAACTGGGGAAGCAGCTTGCTGAAAAAGGACATGAAATCCATTTTATCACATCAAGCATCCCGTTTAGACTGAATACATATCACCCCAATATTCATTTTCATGAGGTTGAGGTTAATCAATATGCTGTTTTTAAGTATCCGCCGTATGATTTGGCATTGGCAAGCAAAATTGCTGAGGTGGCGGAACGGGAGAATTTAGACATTATACATGCTCACTACGCTCTCCCGCATGCGGTTTGCGCCTATCTAGCAAAGCAGATGCTGAAACGTAATATCGGCATTGTGACAACTTTGCACGGCACGGATATTACGGTGCTGGGCTATGACCCGTCTCTAAAAGATCTTATCCGTTTTGCCATTGAGGCATCAGACAGGGTGACCGCTGTCTCCTCAGCGCTTGCAGCTGAAACGTACGATTTAATTAAACCGGAGAAAAAAATCGAAACGATTTATAACTTTATAGATGAGCGCGTGTATTTGAAGAAAAACAATGCGGCGATTAAAGAGAAACATGGTATTTTACCAGACGAAAAAGTCGTCATCCATGTGTCTAACTTCAGAAAGGTCAAACGCGTGCAGGATGTCATCCGCGTGTTCCGGAATATCGCCGGCAAAACGAAAGCCAAGCTGCTTTTAGTCGGGGACGGCCCGGAGAAGTCGACGGCCTGTGAGCTTGTCAGAAAATATGGATTGGAAAACCAAGTCTTAATGCTTGGAAATCAAGACCGTGTTGAGGAGCTTTATTCTATTAGCGATCTGAAACTGCTGCTGTCCGAAAAAGAAAGCTTCGGACTTGTCCTGCTTGAAGCGATGGCTTGCGGAGTGCCTTGTATCGGAACAAACACTGGCGGTATCCCGGAGGTTATTAAAAACAGTGTGAGCGGATTTTTGGTGGATGTCGGCGACGTTGCAGCCGCAACAGCCTGCGCGATGCGTATTTTAGAAGATGAACAGCTAAGCAAGGGTTTTACAAAGGCGGCAATGGAAATGCTAAAAAATGAATTTTCTTCACAAAAAATTGTCAGCCAGTATGAACAGATTTATGCCGATTTAGCAGAACCGGAGTGATCATATGGAACAAGTTTTTATCAAAGCGCTTCCCGTGCTCCGCACCTTAATTGAAGCGGGCCACCAGGCTTATTTTGTGGGAGGCGCAGTTCGAGACAGCTATATGAAACGAACGATCGGAGATGTCGATATTGCGACTGATGCGGCACCGGATCAAGTAGAACGGCTGTTTCAGCGGACGGTTGATGTAGGAAAAGAGCACGGGACCATTATTGTGCTCTGGGAAGATGAAACCTATGAAGTCACGACA
Source organism: Bacillus sp. SW14 (assembly GCF_047608225.1). Classification (NCBI taxonomy): domain Bacteria; kingdom Bacillati; phylum Bacillota; class Bacilli; order Caryophanales; family Bacillaceae; genus Bacillus; species Bacillus sp. SW14. Next base: position 1,887,454 of record NZ_JBLKRW010000001.1, read on the forward strand.
TTCCGGACTGAATCAGAGTATGAGGATTATAGAAGACCTTCAGAAGTGAACTTTATCACATCATTAGAAGAGGATTTGAAACGCAGGGATTTGACGATTAATGCGATGGCCATGACAACGGAAGGTCAAGTGCTTGATTATTTTGGCGGCAAGAAAGATATTGATCAGAAGTTGATTCGAACCGTCGGAAGGCCCAAGGACAGATTTCAAGAGGATGCGCTTCGCATGCTGAGAGCCGTACGTTTTATGAGCCAGCTTGGCTTTACGCTTTCACTGGAAACAGAAGAAGCGATTACGAAGGAAAAAACACTCTTATCCCATGTTTCAGTTGAACGAAAAACAATAGAGTTCGAGAAACTGCTAAAGGGAAGAGCGTCCCGCCAGGCGCTTCAAACACTCATTCAAACGGGGTTGTACGAAGAACTGCCTGGTTTTTATCATAAACGAGAGAACCTGCTTGCGGCGAGTGAGTTTTCGTTTGACTCTTTAACATCCCGTGAGGAGCTTTGGGCGGCGCTTTTAATTGATCTTGAAATAAATTTGAAAGAAGCGCCGCTTTTCCTGAAAGCATGGAAGCTTCCGGGAAAAGTAATGAAGGAAGCCATTCACATTGCCTATACGTTTGGCCAGAGCCTTGACGCTATGTCAATGTACAAGGCTGGGGAAAAAGCACTTCTTTCAGCGGCCAGAATATCACAGCTTCGGCAAAACGAAAAACTAGATAAAGAAAAATTGAAGGACATCCAAAACGCTTATCAAAGCCTGCCGATTAAAAGCCTTAAGGATCTTGATATCACGGGTAAGGATTTGCTTGCGCTGCGAAACCGGCCTGCCGGACAATGGGTGTCGGAAGAATTAAAGCGGATTGAGCAGGCTGTTTTGACGGGAAAGCTCTCCAATCAAAAGAAGCACATAGAGGAGTGGCTGAAGACATGCGGTCAACATTAAGAAAAGATCTTATTGAATTATTTTCTCAGGCTGGAAATGAATTTATTTCCGGCCAAAAAATCAGTGACGCCCTCGGCTGTTCCAGAACTGCTGTGTGGAAGCATATTGAAGAGCTTCGGAAAGAGGGCTATGAAGTAGAAGCTGTTAGAAGAAAAGGATATCGTCTCATCAAAAAGCCCGGGAAACTCAGTGAAAGTGAAATTCGCTTCGGACTGAAAACGGAAGTGATGGGCCAGCACCTTATTTATCATGACGTTCTATCAAGCACGCAAAAAACGGCGCATGAGCTTGCAAATAATAACGCAGCAGAGGGCACTCTCGTCGTGGCTGATAAACAAACAGCCGGCAGGGGGCGAATGTCAAGGGTATGGCATTCCCAAGAGGGAAACGGTATTTGGATGAGCCTGATTTTACGGCCTGACATTCCGCTCCAAAAAACACCGCAGCTCACATTACTTGCTGCAGTAGCTGTTGTGCAGGGAATAGAAGAGGCAGCAGGCATCCAAACGGATATAAAATGGCCTAATGATATTTTGATTAACGGAAAAAAAACAGTCGGCGTCTTAACAGAAATGCAGGCCGAGGAAGACCGGGTACGTTCGGTCATCATCGGGATTGGCATTAACGTCAATCAGCAGTCGGATGATTTTCCAGATGACCTGAAGGACATTGCGACAAGCCTCAGCCAAGCCGCCGGAGAAAAAATTGACCGGGCCGGTGTCATCCAGCATATCTTGCTTACCTTTGAAAAACGGTACCGGGATTATATGACGCACGGTTTTACGCCGATTAAGCTTTTATGGGAAAGCTACGCGCTGGGAATCGGCTCTAATATGAGGGCCAGAACATTAAATGGAACATTTTACGGGAAGGCGTTAGGTATAGATGATGAAGGTGTTCTTCTTTTAGAAACGAAGGAAGGCATTAAAAAAATCTATTCTGCCGATATAGAATTAGGTTAATGTGTTGGTACAAGCCCGTTGATTTTGGTATACTTCCATTGGGCAGTATCGCCTGCGAACTGCACCTATTATAAAAATAGATTGACATTGCAGCAGTCTGCCTTGATCCAAAAAAGGACTGGGACAGAGGGATGAAACTCGCCGAACTTTAGAAAGTGAAGAATCCTTCTCGTGTAACGGAAGGTTTTTTGGCTTGTATAAGAAAACGGCAGCTCATCTCCTCTAAACATGAGGAGGAGAAAACATGAAAACAAAACTCGATTTTCTAAAAATGAAGCAGACTGAAGAACCGATTGTGATGCTGACCGCTTATGATTATCCGGCAGCTAAACTTGCTGAACAAGCGGGAGTTGACATGATTTTAGTCGGTGATTCACTCGGAATGGTCGTCCTCGGACTTGATTCAACTGTCGGCGTGACAGTTGCGGACATGATCCATCATACAAAAGCCGTTAAAAGGGGCGCGCCAAATACATTTATCGTAACGGATATGCCGTTTATGTCTTATCACCTGTCCAAGGAGGATACGCTGAAAAATGCAGCGGCTATCGTTCAGGAAAGCGGAGCCGACGCACTGAAGCTTGAAGGCGGAGAAGGCGTGTTTGAATCCATTCGCGCATTGACGCTTGGGGGCATTCCGGTAGTCAGTCACTTAGGCCTGACACCGCAGTCAGTCGGTGTATTGGGTGGATATAAAGTACAGGGCAAAGACGAACAAAGCGCCAAAAAATTAATAGAAGACAGTATAAAATGCGAAGAAGCAGGAGCTATGATGCTTGTGCTGGAATGTGTGCCTGCAGAACTCACAGCCAAAATTGCCGAGATGCTAAGCATACCTGTCATCGGAATCGGTGCCGGTGAGAAAGCGGACGGACAAGTTCTCGTTTATCATGATATTATCGGCCACGGTGTAGAGAGAACACCTAAATTTGTAAAGCAATATACGCGAATTGACGAAACAATCGAAACAGCAATCAGCGGATATGTCCAGGATGTAAGACATCGTGCTTTCCCTGAACAAAAACATTCCTTTCAAATGAATCAGACAGTGCTGGACGGCTTGTACGGAGGAAAATAATATGAGACAGATTACAGATATTTCACAGCTGAAAGAAGCCATAAGACAATACCAGTCAGAGGGGAAGTCAATCGGATTTGTTCCGACAATGGGCTTTCTGCATGAGGGGCATTTAACCTTGGCAGACAAAGCAAGACAAGAAAATGACGCCGTCGTTATGAGTATTTTTGTGAATCCTGCGCAATTCGGTCCTAATGAAGATTTTGAGGCATATCCGCGCGATATTGAGCGGGATGCGGGCCTTGCAGATAACGCAGGCGTCGATATTCTTTTTACGCCTAGTGCCCATGATATGTATCCTGGCGAAAAGAATGTCACGATTCACGTCGAAAGACGAACGGATGTTTTATGCGGACGCTCAAGAGAAGGACATTTTGACGGTGTTGCAATTGTACTGACGAAGCTGTTCAATCTTGTGCAGCCGACCCGCGCCTATTTCGGTTTAAAGGATGCACAGCAGGTGGCGGTTGTTGATGGCTTAATCAGCGATTTCTTCATGGATATTGAACTGGTTGCTGTCGATACAGTCAGAGAGGAAGACGGCTTAGCCAAAAGCTCCCGCAATGTGTACTTAACTGCTGAGGAAAGAAAAGAAGCGCCTAAGCTGTATCGGGCCCTTCAAACAAGTGCGGAGCTGATCAGAGCCGGCGAAAGAGACCCTGAAGCGGTGATAAAAGCTGCGAAAGAAATCATTGAAACGACAAGCGGCACCATTGACTATGTGGAGCTTTATTCCTATCCGAAACTCGAGCCTGCGGACAAAATGGAAGGAAAGGTCATTCTGGCTGTTGCAGTTGCTTTTTCAAAAGCGCGTTTAATAGATAATATCATTATTGATATTCGAGAAATGGAGAGAATATAATATGTATCGTACGATGATGAGCGGCAAGCTTCACAGGGCAACCGTTACGGAAGCAAATCTGAACTATGTGGGAAGCATTACAATTGATGAAGATCTTATTGATGCAGTGGGAATGCTTCCTAATGAAAAAGTGCAAATTGTGAATAATAATAATGGAGCGCGTCTGGAAACGTATATTATTCCTGGTGAACGCGGAAGCGGCGTCATCTGCTTAAACGGTGCAGCCGCACGCCTTGTGCAGGTAGGAGATAAGGTTATTATCATTTCCTACAAAATGATGTCTGATCAAGATGCGGCAAGCCACGAGCCAAAAGTGGCTGTTCTGAATGATCAAAACAAAATTGAACAAATGCTGGGGAACGAACCAGCCCGTACAATGTTGTAGAAGAAAAGCCCCCTTTATCGGGGGTTTTCTTTTAAGATTTTGAGAGTAAAACGGTTTTGCCGCTCCATTTCCGTACAAAACGTGTTACACTTTTGTCGTATGCAAGAATTGAGGTGTCCATTTTAATGAATAAGCAACGGTTCGTTGTTATAGATGTAGAAACAACAGGGAATTCGCCGAAGAAAGGCGATAAAATCATACAAATCGCAGCGGTTGTAATTGAAAATGGACAAATTACTGAGCGGTTTTCAAAATACATTAATCCAAATAAATCCATTCCTGCTTTCATTGAGCAGCTTACAGGAATCTCCAATCAAATGGTAGAGCATGAACAGCCGTTTGAGGCTGTCGCTGAGGAAGTGTTTCATTTGCTTGACGGCGCTTATTTTGTCGCCCACAATATCCATTTCGACCTTGGATTTGTCAAGTATGAGTTACATAAGGCGGGCTTTCAGCTCCCAGATTGTGAAGTGCTGGATACTGTCGAACTCTCCCGTATTGTTTTTCCGGGGTTTGAAGGGTATAAGCTGACCGAATTAAGCGAGGAGCTTCAACTGCGGCATGATCAGCCGCACCGGGCTGACAGCGACGCTGAAGTGACAGGGCTTATTTTTTTGGAAATCCTTGAAAAGCTGCGGCAGCTTCCTGATCCGACATTAAAACAGTTAAGAAGACTTTCGCAGCATTTTATCAGTGATCTGACGCATTTGTTGGATATGTTCATTTATGAAAACAAACATACCGAAATACCCGGCTATGCGCGCTTTTCTTCCTTTTCTGTCAGAGAACCTGAAACGATCGATGAACGTGTCCATGAAGACGGAAACTTCTCATTTGAGATGGAAAATTGGGAAGCGGGCAATGAAAAAGCGCTGTCTGCGTTAATGCCCGGTTATGAAAAAAGAGACGGCCAAATGATGATGATCAAAGAGGTGGCTGAAGCGTTTGCCAATCGTGAGCATGCGCTGATTGAAGCTCCTCCGGGAATCGGAAAAACGATTGGCTACCTCATTCCGGCTGCGCTTTTTGCCAAGAAATCAAAAAAACCGGTCATTATCAGCACGTATTCAACGCTTTTACAGCAGCAGATTTTGACAAAGGATTTGCCGATTGTCCAAGATCTGTTTCCATTTCCGGTAACAGCGGCGATTTTAAAAGGACAATCGCATTATTTATGCCTGTATAAATTCGAGCAGGTGCTTCATGAAGAAGATGATAATTATGATGCCGTATTGACAAAGGCACAGCTCCTCGTTTGGCTGACTGAGACAAACACAGGAGATGTAGCTGAACTGAATCTGCCTTCAGGCGGAAAATTGCTGTGGGACAGATTGGCTTATGACGATGGCTCCTATAAAAGAAGTCGCCATGAGAGTGTGACCGGGTTTTATGAGCGTGCCAAGGAGATTGCCATGCGTTCCGATTTGGTGATTACCAACCATTCCCTTTTGCTGACCGATGAAGGCAGCCAGAAAAAAAGACTCCCTGAAAGCGGCACATTTATTATCGATGAAGCCCATCATTTTGAACGTGCGGCAAGCGAACATTTAGGAAAAAGAGCCACGTATATAGAATTGCATTCTAAATTGAACAGAATCGGCACTCTGAAGGAACAGGGGCTTCTAAAAAAGATGAGACAGCTATTTCAGCGAAACAGCCTGCCCGTTGATTCTTTTTTCGAATTGGAAGAGTGGATTCAGCACATCCAAGCAGAAAGTGATGCTTTCTTCAGCTCTGTGCATTCTTTTGTCAAACGAAGAAAACCTAAAGAAGACTTAAACCGTCTAGTCTATAAGGTGAACAAAGAAAGCCAAGATAAAAGCTGGCCTATTTTAACGGATGGAGCAGAGAGGCTTTGTTCCATGCTGACACATTTGCAGCAGCTTTTTGAGGCACAGTCGGCTCTGATGGAAAAACATCTGACGAGTATGAAGAGCAAAACCGCTTATTTAGCCGATGAATATCAAAGAGTCATGAAAGGCTTGCAGCATTACTGTCTAACGTTGCAGAAGCTGTTCTTCGAGTCTGATGAAGATGAAGCGGTTTGGGTTGAAATAGACGCAAAGGGAGCAAAAAACGCAGTGGCCATTTACGCACAGCCGCTTGAACCTGGTGAACTCCTGGCTGATCAGTTTTTCGCGCGCAAAAACAGTGTGGTGCTGACATCTGCAACCCTTACTGTCGAAGATTCATTTCAATTTATGATTGAACGTCTGGGACTGGATGACTTTTTCCCGCGAACAATGAGAATTGAGTCGCCTTTTTCTTACGATGAGCGCATGCGGGTGATGATTCCAAAAGAAATGAAAACAATTCAAGATACAGGGCAAACTGAATTTATACAGGATACGGCCCGTTATATTGAACTGATGGCAAAGGAAAAACAGCCCAAAATCCTTGTGCTGTTTACGTCTCATGATATGCTGAAAAAGGTTCATCAGGAGCTGAAGCAAGCGATGAGTGCTTCCGGCATTCAGCTCTTGGCGCAAGGAATTTCAGGCGGAAGTCCAGGCAAACTGATGAAAACTTTTAAAACATCCAATCAGGCGATCTTGCTTGGTACAAATCACTTTTGGGAAGGCGTTGATTTTCCTGGTGATGAGCTGACAACGGTAATGATCGCAAGGCTTCCATTCCGGTCCCCTGATCATCCGCTTCATGCTGCGAAATGTGAGCTTGCCCGAAAACAAGGGCGGAATCCGTTTCAAACAGTATCACTTCCGGAAGCTGTGCTGACCTTCAGGCAAGGAATCGGCCGTTTGCTGCGGACAGCGGGAGACAAAGGGACGATTGTCATATTGGACAGACGGATTAAAACGGCAGGTTATGGCCGGTTGTTTCTTGATGCCCTGCCGACAACTTACGTATCCGAAATGACTGACAGCGAGCTTGAGGCTTACGTTGCAGGGGAAAATGAATAAAAGCCGCATAAAGCGGCTTTTGCGGTGTGGGAGTAGGATGGTGTTTTATTTAAAAGCGGTTTTGCCGCTCTGTGATACTAGTATGGCGTGTCCTGAAATGGAGTATGACTAACAATATTTGTTCAAACTGGAGGATGAAAAAATGGAAAGCAAAATCGAGATTCTTTCAACAATTAATGTAGAGCATTCTGATGACCTTTATAAAATTGTAGACACACTGAATCGGACACTGAAAAGAGATAATCTGATGTTCGGCCTTGCGCTGGATGAAGAAAACAAAAACCAAGCCGTTTTTACCATTTATCGTACGTAGGTGAGAAGATGAGAAAAAAAGCATTAATATTTACCGCCATTTTTGGTATTATTTTTTTAGCAGTACTTCTTGTCTCGGCAAGCATTTATAAATCAGCCATGGCACAAAAGGAAGAGGGGCACGAAGCAGCAGCTGCTGAAGCTAAAAAAGAAACCGATCTCGCCAACGTTGATCAAGTCGAAACATTTGTCGGAAAAGAAAAATATTATGTTGTAAAGGGAACGGACAAAAAAGGAAGCAAATTATATGTCTGGGTTCCTGCCGATAAAAAAGCAAAAATTCTCTCAAAAGAAGCAAAAGAGGGAATCTCCGAAGACAAAGCGGCGAAAATCATACAGGATGAAGGACTGGTTTCAAAGCAAAAAGAGGTTCATCTGGCAAGAGAGGGAAATGTCCTGCTTTGGGAAGTAACGTACTTAGACAAAGAAGGTCAATACAGTTTAAGTTATGTGGACTTTACAACTGGAAAGATTCTCAAAAATATGACGCCTTAAGACGAATTAGGGGGAGTTCAAGTTGAAACTGGCAAAAAGAGTATCCGCATTAACACCGTCTACCACACTGGCAATCACAGCAAAAGCGAAAGAACTGAAAGCGGCAGGCCATGATGTTATCGGCCTAGGGGCAGGCGAACCCGACTTTAATACACCGCAGCACATCATTGATGCCGCTGTACGTTCTATGAACGAAGGCCATACGAAGTACACGCCTTCAGGTGGTCTGGCTGAACTCAAAAACAGCATTGCAGAGAAATTTAAACGTGACCAGAATATTGAATACAAACCGTCTCAAATGATTGTCTGCACAGGTGCCAAACATGCGCTGTACACCCTTTTCCAAGTGATTTTGGATGAAGGAGATGAAGTCATTATTCCAACACCTTACTGGGTGAGCTACCCGGAGCAGGTGAAACTCGCTGGCGGAAAGCCTGTTTATGTAGAAGGGCTTGAGGAAAATCATTTCAAAATTTCTCCTGAACAGCTGAAATATGCGATCACGGAAAAAACAAAAGCGATCGTCATCAATTCTCCAAGCAACCCGACTGGCGTTATGTATACGGAAGACGAACTGGCGGCGCTCGGTGAAGTGTGCCTTGAACATGACATCCTGATTGTGTCTGACGAAATTTATGAAAAACTTACATACAGCGGAAAGAAACACGTTTCCATTGCACAGCTGTCTGACAGCCTGAAAGAGCAAACGGTTATTATTAACGGCGTGTCGAAGTCACACAGCATGACGGGCTGGAGAATCGGTTATGCGGCGGGGGCCGAAGACATTATTAAAGCAATGACTAACCTTGCAAGCCACAGCACGTCAAATCCGACATCAATCTCACAGTACGGAGCGATTGCTGCTTATAACGGGCCTTCTGAGCCGCTGGAAGAAATGAGAGAAGCGTTTGAACATAGATTAAACACGATCTATGCAAAGCTTTTAGAGATCCCCGGGTTTAGCTGTGTGAAGCCGGAAGGTGCTTTTTACTTGTTCCCGAATGCAAAAGAAGCAGCTCAAACTTGCGGTTTCAAAGATGTAGACGAATTTGTTAAAGCGCTTCTTGAGGAGGAAAAAGTTGCGATTGTTCCTGGCTCCGGGTTTGGCTCTCCTGATAATGTACGCCTTTCTTACGCAACATCTTTAGAACTTCTTGAAAAAGCGGTTGAGAGAATCAAACGTTTTGTAGAAAAACATAGCTAACAGATCAAAAAGCGGCTGACAGAAAAGCCGCTTTTTATCTGCATTGACCCGGCTAGTTAAGAGCGGGTATAATAAAGTGATGATAAAAGAGTTCGTGGGGCAATGGGCTTCCGAATGTCTTTCTTGTTTTGGAGGGAAATATGTTGAAAACAACAATCAACCAAGTGTATAAACACGTAGGTGAGGAAGTAACGATCGGAGCTTGGGTCGCTAATAAGCGTTCAAGCGGGAAAATCGCGTTTTTGCAGCTGCGGGACGGTACCGGCTTTATTCAAGGTGTCGTAGTCAAAGCGGAAGTGGAAGAAAGCATTTTCCAAACAGCTAAATCAGTGACGCAGGAAACGTCACTCTATATAAAAGGGATTGTCAAAGAGGACGAGCGTTCTCCGCTCGGTTATGAGCTAGCTGTGACAGGTATTGAAGTCATTCACGAAGCGACTGATTATCCAATTACGCCAAAAGAACACGGCACAGAATTCTTGATGGATCACAGACATTTATGGCTTCGTTCAAAACGCCAGCATGCCACCATGAAAATTCGTAATGAAATCATTCGCGCGACTTATGAATTTTTTAATAACGAAGGCTTCGTAAAAGTGGATCCGCCCATTCTGACTGGAAGCGCGCCTGAAGGAACAACAGAGCTCTTTGCGACAAAGTACTTTGAGGAAGATGCTTACCTGTCTCAAAGCGGCCAGCTCTACATGGAAGCTGCGGCAATGGCTTTAGGAAAAGTATTTTCCTTCGGGCCGACATTCAGAGCGGAAAAGTCTAAAACAAAACGCCACTTGATCGAATTCTGGATGATCGAACCGGAAATGGCGTTTGTACAATTTGAAGAAAACCTTCAAGTACAGGAAAATTACGTTTCTTTCATTGTGCAGTCGGTGCTTAAGAATTGCAAAATTGAATTAAACACATTAGGAAGAGACACATCAAAACTTGAGCAAATCAAAGCTCCGTTCCCAAGAATCACGTATGATGAAGCGATTGAGTTTCTAAAAGAAAAAGGCTATGACGATATCGAGTGGGGAGACGACTTCGGGGCGCCTCATGAAACAGCGATTGCGGAACACTATGACAAACCGGTTTTCATCACTCGCTACCCGACGTCCTTAAAACCATTCTATATGCAGCCGGCTTCTGACCGTGAGGATGTCGTGCTCTGCGCTGACCTGATTGCGCCGGAAGGATATGGAGAAATCATCGGCGGATCCGAACGGATTCACGATATGGAGCTTTTGGAAGCGCGCCTTAAAGAACATGGACTGGATTCTGACGCATATAAATGGTATGCTGAACTTAGAAAATATGGATCAGTTCCTCATTCAGGCTTCGGCCTTGGATTAGAGCGGACAGTAGCTTGGATCAGCGGAGCGCCTCACGTTCGTGAAACCATTCCGTTCCCAAGACTGTTAAACCGTCTATATCCATAATACATTCAAATGAAACAAGAAAAAGAGTCTCCTGCAAGGGAGACTTTTTACAGTAAAGGGGAAAACATGATCCTTTACAGTAAGAGGTGTGACGATGAAAAAACAGCAATTTATTGATATGCATGAACAGGGAACGTCAACAATCCCTAATCTTCTGCTTACGCATTATAAACAGCTCGGGCTTAACGAAACAGAACTTATTCTGCTCTTAAAAATTAAAATGCATTTAGAAAAAGGATCTTATTTTCCTACACCGAATCAGCTGCAAGAAGGGATGTCAATTTCTGTTGAAGAATGCACAAACAGATTGAGGATGTTTATTCAAAAAGGTTTTCTGTTTATTGAAGAATGTGAAGACCAAAACGGTATCAAATTTGAGAAATATTCTCTTCAGCCTTTATGGGGCAAGCTGTACGAGTATATACAGCTTGCACAGAATCAAACGCAGGAAAGAAAAGCAGAAGGGGAACAAAAAAGCCTTTATACCATTTTTGAGGAAGAGTTCGCAAGGCCGTTATCACCTTTGGAGTGTGAAACACTGGCCATTTGGCAGGATCAAGATCAGCATGACGCACAGCTGATCAAACACGCCTTAAAAGAGGCGGTACTGTCAGGGAAACTCAGTTTCCGCTACATTGACCGGATTTTGTTTGAGTGGAAGAAAAACGGGCTGAAAACTGTGGAGCAGGCAAAAATCCACAGCCAGAAATTCCGGCGGGTACAAACCAAGCAGACTGAACCGCAAAAAGAGTATAAAAGGCAAGTTCCTTTTTACAATTGGCTTGAACAATAAAGTGAAAAGGTGACAATCGTGTTAAATCTAAAACAAATTGAATTCTGTTTGGACAAGATAGGCGACATGTTTCCCCACGCAGAGTGTGAACTGGTTCATTCCAATCCTTTTGAATTAGTGGTGGCAGTCGCTTTATCTGCGCAATGTACAGATGCACTTGTAAACAGGGTGACCAAAACATTATTTCAAAAATATAAACAGCCGGAAGACTATCTGGCTGTTTCGCTGGAAGAACTTCAGCAGGATATTAAATCAATCGGTTTGTATCGTAATAAGGCAAAAAACATCCAAAAATTGAGTAAAATGATTATTGAGGATTACGGCGGAGAAGTGCCGAAAGACCGCGATGAGCTTGTCAAACTGCCTGGTGTCGGAAGAAAGACCGCCAACGTCGTAGTATCTGTTGCCTTTGGCGTGCCGGCCATAGCTGTAGACACCCATGTGGAGAGAGTCAGCAAACGTTTGGGAATCTGCCGGTGGAAAGACTCGGTGCTGGAAGTGGAAAAGACGCTGATGCGCAAGGTGCCAAAAGAAGACTGGTCTGTTACCCATCACCGGCTTATTTTCTTCGGCAGATATCACTGTAAGGCCCAGTCTCCGCGCTGTGCGGAATGTCCGCTGCTGTCTTTGTGCAGAGAAGGGCAGAAGAGAGATAAAAAAGGACTGGTGAAACGATGACGCAAGCGAAAGACGTATTGGCTTCCTATGAGCAGTACTTAAGCAGTCTTGGCCAGATGAACTCCCTGGATATATCAGAAGCCTTGAGAATCAACCCTGTGTATGTTGACCTCTGTTTGGAATCTCAAGGTGTTTTGCCATGGGAAGACAGCGGCAAGTACGTTCCGCTTTTATTTGAAGTGTGGGAAGACATTAAAGAATCACTTCTCCCAGTCTTTCAAACACGAAAATCGAGATGTGACCAAAATGACATGCTGAAGGGCATTGTATGTTTGCTCGCTTCGTTCCACTGGACAGCGGGTGAGCGGGTAAAATCGCTCGATTGGCCAGAACTGACGGAAAAATCATTTCCCGTGAAGCCAATCAATTGGCCTGAACGAGTAGAATTTATTCTTCTAAAGCCGACTCAATACCATTGCTTTATTCAGCTTGATGAGCTATTTGCTGAAATGAAAAAGCATTTTTATAAATACCATGCGATGAATCGCTAAAACCTCCCCTTAAAAGGGGAGGTTTTTTATGATGAAGAAAAAGCCATCACCCAATAGAGTGACGGCTTTTTGTTTAATTTGCTTTTTCAGTTGATGATGAATTCGTTTGTGTTTTGTCAGATGTGTTTGTTTTGTTTTTATTTGTATCAGAGCCTGATGAATCATTTGTGTCTGAGTTCGAATCACCATCCGACGTACCCTGATTGTTGCTGTTATCGTTGGTTTGGTCTTGATTGCTGTTGTCGGACGGATTGGTGTTCGGGTTGTCTTGTTTTTTGTCTTGATCGTTCGTTGAATCATCTGTCTGATCTTGATCTGTCTGACTGTCATCTGTTTGCGAATCATCAGTCTGTGTATCATCCTGAGATTTATCTTCATCTTGCTTTTCATCATCGGTTTTCTCTTCGTCGTCTTTATCTTCTTCATCCTCAGCCTTCGGCACTTCATACGAAGTGGCGGCTGTATCGCTGCGGACATCGTCGCTGATGGCTGTTACTTGGAATTTATACACAGATCCAGGCTGCACACCGGATATGACGGCTTCTTTTGCAGAACTGTTCTGAATCTCTGAGTAGCTGCCGCCATCGACAGACTGCTTCACTTCGAAGGTGGCATCACCGTCATATTTCCAGCTTAATGTCAGAGATTGATTGTCTTTATCATATTTCACGTTTAAGCCAGTCGGTTTATCTGTTTCTTCTTTTTCATACGTTTTAGAAACAGTGGAAGGGGCAGTGCCTTTGACAAAGTACTCCGTGAGCTTTTTATCGCTTGGCGTATTCGGCCCTGCCAGTTTTGCCGGGTTAGAGCCTTTTTCTACAGTGGCTTCAACTACGCTGTCAGGCTTCTCAAACGATCCGCTTCCGTCATCGACATCGGCAATGAGCTGGGCGAAGATTCGTTTTGCGACTTTTTGCTCTTCAGCAGAAAGTGATTTCTTTCCAGCATCGTTTTCTTCCATACCCGTCCAGACGGCTGCTGTATATTGCGGTGTGTAACCGACAAACCAAGAATCTCGGGCACCGCCGCTTGCGATATTGTACCTTTGGACTTCACTTTCATCAAAGTTTGTAGTCCCGGTTTTACCGGCTACTTCTATCCCAGGTACTTGAGCGAGCTGTCCTGTACCTGTCTTAACAGCTGTTTTCAGCATATCTGTAATCATAAACGCAGTATAGTCACTCATTGCTGACTTTGATTTCGGTGTTAAATCAAGCTTCGTGCCATCGTTGAATTCGATGGATTTTACAAAATGCGGTTCATTATATGTTCCGTTATTTCCAAACGCACTGTATGCGCCTGCCATTGTCAGAGGAGAAACACCATCGTCTCCACCAAAACCGCCAATTGAGTAGGCCTCTGGTACATTATCCTTTGTTAATCCCAGTCCAAGTCCATTTGCAAAGTCTACAGCAGTATCTTTACCAGCTGCCTGGAATGCTTTTAAGGCTGGTATATTTCTAGATTGTGCAAGTGCATAACGCATAGAGATAGGCCCTAGATATTTACGGTCCCAATCACGGATTGGTTTTCCGTTAGAATAAGTGTAAGCTGAGTCATCAATTTGTTCATACGTAGACCATTTTTTGTTTTCAATAACTGGACCGTAGTCTAAAATCGGCTTTATGGTCGAACCAGGCTGTGCCTTAGTTTGAGTTGCATAGTTAAAGCCTCCGACAGGCTGATTGCGCCCAGCACCAATCGCGCGGACTTCTCCGTTTTTTGTATCGAGAAGGGTAACGCCGCCCTGCATGCCTTCAGTAAATCCGACGGTGTCTCCGTCCATTAATTCATCTAGTTTGTCTTGTGCTTTTGTATCTAATGTCGTATAAATTTTTAATCCGTCAGTTCCTGGATTGACATCAGATTTTTCTTCAATTTCTTTCATGACTTCTTCAACAAAGGCGCTGTATTTGTTTGAATTATTTTTTTCATATTCTTTTTGTGACACAATGCCTTCGTCTTTCATCGCGACATTTTTGGCTTTATTATATTCAGAATCAGAAATAAATCCTTGCTTTTTCATCAGACTGAGTACGATGTTCCGTCTTTTTTCCGATTTATCAGGGTTTTTAACGGGATTGTACGCTGTCGGGCTTTGCGGCATGCCCGCAAGTGTCGCCGCTTGTTCCACAGTCAATTTGCTTAAATCTGTGACGCCGAAAAATTCTTCCGCCGCTTTTCCGATTCCATATGCTCTAGGAGAAAAATAAATCCGGTTTAAATACATTTCTAAAATTTCGTCTTTAGAGTAATTGCGCTCTAGCTGAATCGAAAGCCACACTTCCTGTACCTTCCGTTTCAGCGTCTTCTGATGAGAAAGAAGGGAGTTCTTGACGACCTGCTGGGTGATCGTACTTCCGCCTTCAGCTCCGAAACCGTCTGTAAAGTTGGCGACTAAGGCGCCTCCGATACGGACAGGGTCAATCCCGTGGTGTTCATAAAAACGGGCGTCCTCTGTCGCAATAAAAGCTTCTTTTACAGTATCAGGAATTTCATCTATTGAGACGTAGGTCCGCTTTTCGGAGCCGTATTCAGCGATCTCTTCTCCATTTCTATCATATATTGTCGAAGAATAAGGCGTCTTTAATTTGTTTTCGTCAAGTTTTGGCGCATCGGAAACCATGACAGCAAATGTGACGGCACCGCCGACTACACCTAAAACAAACAGAATGAGTAAAGTAAAAAGGGTCTTTTTAAACCATCCGCCTTTTTTTCGTTTCTTGCCTTTTTTCGGTGAAGGACTCGATTTGCTGTTCGCTTTTCGTCGAGCTTCACGGCTGTTAAATTGATCTGACATAACATCTCAACCTTTCGTTAATCAACCTTTCGCACTAGATGACGGCGAAAAATAAAGCTGTTCAATAATACTAATATAATCAATTCTAGGTGCGTATCCAAGAGAAATCGGATAAGCCGCTTCCGCTAATTCATCTTTTCGAATTGATTTTCTGCCGTTTTTTTCTTTTCTGTCCCAGAAATCCAACAGTTTATCGGCTTCCAAAAAATAAACCTGGTCGAAAGCGGATATAATAACAAAACAAATGCCGTCTTGAGCCATTACCTGCTTCATATGCTCGATTTGATGGTCATGAAAATTCTGCAGGGGGAAAGAGGTCTTGTTTTTCGTTTCTTTCGCCTCAAAATCAATATACCGCCCTTTGTAAATCCCGTTATAATCTGTTGTCGATGATTGTTTAAAGTAAGCTTCTTTAATCACCGCGGCGCTTCTTTTTGGATAATGGACATTTACAATTTGAACAGGTGTCGGCTTTTTGTGTATAACGGCAATTTGGTTTGTCAGATAATACTTATTCGTTTCGTTTAAGTCATCTTCGAGGGTCATTCCGCGATTACTGTAGGACGGGGCCCTTTTCTGACTGTTTTGGGATGAAACCGAATGTTTCGGCTGAAACGTTTTTCCGTTAGGATACCGAATCACTTTCTCATCCTCCTTATTAAACTATTCGTGACGGAAGTGAATGTACGTGCAAGAACAACAGGCCATCAGAAAGCTTCTTAGCCGGATTGAACGGCAGACAAAAGCAAAAAACGCAGATAACATTTCAAGAACGAACGCATATAAAGCATTTTATGACTGTCATCCGGAAATCAAATGGTCGCTCTTAGCATCTTTTGTTTCTCGCAATGCCGGCTGGTCAATGACTGACTTAAAAGGCAGTCTGTTTCAGCTTGGACTCCATGAGAGACAGCAAAAGTGGTTCTTTTTAGCCTATGAAAGAGCGAACTGGCTTATTTTTTCGGATGCCTATCCGCAGCTTCTTTTGTACCACTGGTCAAAAAAAATCGGGAAACCGCTGTTCCATCATCTCCATATGTTTGGCGTCTCGCAATTTATGACGGAAGAATGGGCCCATTTTTGGCATGAGCGAAACACCGAGCGGCTGATGTATGCCCTCATTGTAAATGAACAAAACACTATCCAAACACCTATTATACAAAATCCTTCGTTTAAAAAGAACGTTTTTGACACGATTCCTTTTTATTTAAGTGACTGGTTTCATTTTAACACCGTTATTTTTCCTTCTTCAGACGGGTTTCTTTACGGCATTTCAGTGAAACGCTTTTCAAAGACAGAGGAAAGGATAAGGCTGGGAAAGCAGCTGTCTCAATTGCTGTTCAGCCCCGAATTATTCTCCTCTTTTTATCACTTTTTGCACACAGTGCCACACACAGGCTCCCGTTTTGATATGGAAAAAATGATCGGGATCACAAAAAGAACATCTCCTATGTTAAGGACATGCTACCCTGAGTTCATCCACTCATTAGACGGAAAGAAAACGGATTGGTTTCATGGAAAGATCAAGAAAGCGTTCTTTAGACGTGAGGAATTGCCGAAGCAGATTGAATTGACAGACTGGTATCTGCATAAAAAACGCCAGCTTCATGCGCTTTTTGCAGTCGAGCATTGGCTGAAAAAATAAAGAAGCAAGGAATTTCCTTGCTTCTTACGTAGAAGGGCGGTTCGGGCCGCCTAATTTTTTATCTAAAGAATCGATTGCTTTTGATTCAGTCTTTTTTTGCTGGCCGGCTTTTTTCGGTCTGGTTTTCATACGGCACCTCCTCACAAGTATCGTTTGCATTAAGGGGGAGGATCATACAATTTTTGCGGTTGTTTTTGTCGAAAACTTCAGCTTTCCGTGGAAAACCTGTTTGTTTGGCGATTTTCTTCTAGTTTTGTCATGAGGAAGGAAAGAGACTGAAGAGCAAAGAATCTTAACCGGGAGAGACGAGGAAAGGGAGGTACACGAATGTCCGGTTACGTAAGCAAGACAGATATTCTCCGTATGCTTTCTGATATAGAAGATGAATTAACCCGAGCCGACCAAAGCCTGAACCATTCCTTAAACGCATGGGAGGCTGAGATGCGGGAAAAGGAAAACGATCGCCTGAGTGTGCTGGAAGAAGAAATCATGGACCTTCATATTTGTATAAATGAGCTGCATCAATCACCTGAACACAGGTATGCATTTGAAAAGGTATACCGCATCGGCTGAATTTGCGGGTGAAATTTGGTACGATATTCATTGAGGTGAAGGATGTTGCAATCACAAACATTGCTGGAAATGACCGAGCAAATGATTGAAGCTGCTGAAAATGGCGCTGATCGATACCAGGAAGGAAAAGACAAGAATCTTTCATATGATTTTTTTGAGACGATAAAGCCTGCAGTTGAAGAGAATGATGATCTGGCGGCTCGCTGGGCCCAAGGGGCGCTTGAATTGGTAAAAGCCCGCCGTCCGAAATATGTGCACAGAGAGCAAATTGAGACCGTAAAGGACAATTTCCTGGAATTGGTCCTTCAATCATATGTTCATCATATTCATAAAAAACGATTCAAGGACATCACTGAGTCAGTCCTTTATACATTGCACGCGGTAAAGGATGAAATTGCAAGAAAAGACAGCCGGTAAAGGCTGTCTTCTTTTAAGTTTGTTGTAGGGGGCCGGACGTTAATTCAACTCATATGCCGGGCTTTCTGCTCCATTTGCTTCGAGAACCTTCATACTGTTACGAAACTCAGTTGTGCTGAGATGTCCTTGAATATAGAGGAACTTGGCGAAGTCCATCAGTTTATTCATACAGTCTGTTTCATATTTCTTCATTTCTGCAAAACGTTTGCTTAAGTATGATACGTTCATTATGGTGCATCCCCTCTCATCTGTATTGAAAATATGGTACCATAATGATTCGACTTTTTTCTGTTTTTAAAAAATTTAAACTTTCGACACAATTTGACAAACGCGAATCAGAACCTGTGACACAACCAATAGACTTCATTCATACATATATAGAAGAGAAACATGTTGAGTTTAGGGGGAATCGCAATGAACAGGAGTTCTCAAAGCTATCCTCGGCAAATGGACTATTATTATCCTCAGCAAATGCAAGGATATTATCAGCAGGCAGCACATGGACAATACTGGCCGCAGCAGCATTATGGACAGCAGGATTTTTATCAGCCGCATTCTCCGCTCCAGTCGATGCCTACGCAGCCTCCAGTATTCTCCAACCCTTATCCAATCCCAAGGCCTAACCAGCAGCAACCCTCACAATTTCAAAGTATCATGTCGCAGTTCAAAAAAGCCAACGGGCAGTTTGATTTTAATAAAATGATGGATACGACAGGTCAAGTGATGAGTGCAATGAATCAGGTCGGATCTTTAATAAAGGGATTTACCAGCTTTTTTAAATGATAGAAGCATGAATGAATCACTCATTCATGCTTATTTTTTGGGAAGAAAAGCGTCATTGTCTGCTCGTTCCAAGATGTTTCCATATCTTCTTGGTGTACTTCATAAGGCAGCTGAACCGTTCTGGTCATGCTTGTAAAAGTGGCCTCATTTTGCTGTTTTTGTTTCTCTTGGAGAGTTACATGCAGATACCTCGATTTAATATCAACGATGATCTCGCCATCTCGAAACGTCTCCGGAATCGTGATATCGACATACAGCCCGGTATCTCTTTCTCTGACATGTATGGTCGTCTGTACATCTTTTAAACTCGAGTTGATCAAGTTCTGAAATCCGTTTAATAGGTTGCCGAATGCTGAGGATTGAAAAAGATGGTCCATTGCCTCCGCGATGATTTCTTCTTTCTTTTGCAGTTCGTTCTTTTTGTCATGATTGAATTCCAAATTTGCCACCGCCTTTTTTAACCAGATTATGCGTCTGTGCCAGATGTTGTTATAAATTGAAGCAAAATTGAAAGTGTGGTTAAATAGTGGTGATTGAAGGGATAATGGTTGAGGCGAATGAGAAGGGAGAAAACACATTGCTGAAAAAATTATTCGGAATGGGCAAAACTCAGGAAAAAGTGGCAGAAGAGGTTATTTATTCTCCGGCAGATGGTACGGTAATGGACCTGACTGATGTGCCGGACCCTGTTTTTTCACAGAAAATGATGGGGGAAGGAATAGCGGTGGAACCATCAAACGGTGAAATCGTTTCACCTGTTGAAGGTGAAGTAATTCAGATTTTCCACACCAAACATGCCGTGGGCATTCGGACTCGCTCGGGAATTGAACTGTTAATTCATGTCGGGCTGGAAACAGTCAATATGAACGGAGAAGGCTTTACTGCCCACATGAAAGAAGGGGATAAAGTGAAAGTCGGTGATCCGTTGATTACGTGTGACTTGGAATTAATTAAAGAAAAAGCGAGCAGCACGGTCATCCCGATCGTTATCATGAATGGTGAGGCTGTAGGATCAATTGTGCCGGCAGGCGAAAACGCTGCCCACAAAGGCGAAACAAAGCTTCTCACAATAAAAGCGAAATAAGCAGGGCGCATGCCTTGCTTTTTTTATTCGATTGTATAAAACTTGCACCTAGCCATGCAAACAAATATTCGGTAAACTGTATTTGACAAAGAGGTGTAAAGAATGAAAAGGAAATCACTGACTGAGCTCATTTCTGAGTTAAAAGGAAATGAAAACGTTGTGAATTGGCATGAAATTGAGCCTCGTGAAGCAAGAACAAGGCCGATGCCTGAAAGTATAGACGAAAGAATTAAAGCAGCCCTTTCGAAAAGGGGCATTAATGAACTATATACCCACCAATATTCCGCTTTTCAATATGTGCAAAAAGGAGAAAGCATCGTTACCGTAACGCCAACCGCATCAGGAAAAACATTATGCTATAACCTCCCAGTGTTGCAGTCCATCGCCCGCGACGAAACAAATCGGGCGCTATATTTATTTCCGACTAAAGCGCTGGCGCAAGACCAAAAGAGCGAGCTAAATGAAATCATTGATGAAATGGGCATTGATATTAAAAGCTTTACATATGACGGGGATACGTCTCCGGCAATCAGGCAAAAGGTGAGAAAAGCAGGCCATATTGTCATTACAAACCCCGATATGCTTCATTCTGCCATTCTTCCGCATCATACGAAATGGGTCAGTTTGTTTGAAAACCTTAAGTATATCGTCATCGATGAGCTTCATACGTATCGCGGTGTGTTCGGGAGCCATGTGGCGAATGTGATCCGGCGGCTGAAGCGAATCTGCCGGTTTTACGGAAGTGATCCGGTTTTTATTTGTACTTCCGCAACGATTGCCAACCCGAAGGAATTGGGGGAGCAGCTGACGGGAAAACCGATGCGGCTGGTTGATGACAACGGAGCCCCGAGCGGACGGAAACACTTTGTGTTTTATAATCCGCCAATTGTGAACAAACCGCTGAATATTAGAAAAAGCGCAACAGCAGAAGTGAATGAACTGGCGAAAGAGTTCCTGAAAAACAAAGTGCAGACCATTGTTTTTGCCAGAAGCAGAGTCCGGGTGGAAATTATTTTAAGCCATATTCAGGAGCTTGTGAAAAAAGAGATTGGGACAAAGTCAATCAGAGGCTATCGGGGAGGCTATCTTCCAAAAGAGCGGAGAGAAATCGAAAGAGGTCTGAGAGAAGGCGAGATTTTAGGAGTGGTCAGTACGAATGCCTTAGAGCTTGGTGTTGATATTGGCCAGCTGCAAGTGTGTGTGATGACGGGTTATCCTGGAAGTGTGGCAAGTGCATGGCAGCAGGCGGGACGAGCCGGCAGAAGGCACGGTGAGTCTTTGATTATCATGGTCGCCAATTCAACGCCGATTGACCAATATATTGTGCGGCACCCCGAATACTTCTTTAACCGTTCGCCGGAATCTGCAAGAATCAATCCGGAGAATTTGATTATTTTAGTAGACCATTTAAAGTGTGCGGCTTATGAGCTTCCTTTTAGAGCTGATGAAGAGTTTGGGCCGATGGATGTAAGTGATATTCTTGAGTACCTTCAGGAAGAGGCCGTTCTTCACCGCAACGGCGAACGGTATCATTGGGCAAGTGAATCGTTCCCCGCATCAAATATCAGTTTACGTTCCGCTTCACAAGAAAATGTCGTCATTGTTGATCAGTCAGATATTGCAAATGTGCGGATTATCGGTGAAATGGATCGTTTTAGCGCGATGACGCTTTTACATGATGAAGCGATTTATTTGCATGAAGGGGTGCAATATCAAGTAGAGAAGCTTGATTGGGACCATAAAAAGGCTTATGTCAGAAACGTCGATGTCGAGTATTACACGGATGCCAACCTGGCAGTTCAGCTGAAAGTATTAGAAGTTGATAAAACGAACGAAAAAAGCAGTATGTCATTGCACTATGGTGACGTCACTGTCAATGCCCTGCCGACCATTTTTAAAAAAATTAAAATGACCACCTTTGAAAATATTGGCTCAGGCCCTATTCATTTGCCGGAAGAAGAACTGCATACAAGTGCAGCTTGGCTCGAAATCAAAACAGCAGACGAAGATATCGGGGAAAAGACGCTGGAACAGCTTCTTCTTGGCATCTCGAATGTGCTGCAGCATATTGTCCCTGTGTATATCATGTGTGATCGAAACGATGTGCATGTCGTTTCTCAAATTAAAGCGGCCCATACCGGATTGCCGACCATCTTTTTGTACGATCATTATCCGGGCGGTATCGGTTTGGCCGAGGAAGTCTACAAACGTTTTTCAGACATAAACGAAGCGGCGAAACAGCTTATTAAACAATGTCCTTGTCACGATGGCTGTCCGTCTTGTATAGGAACCGAAATAGAAGGGATAAAAGCAAAGGAAAGAATTTTGCAGCTGTTGGATCAAATGTCGTAAGGAGGGAGGTCAGATATGTCATTAAAAGGGAAACTCCAGCGAATGAAAAAGCATATGGTGCTTGATGAAGGGGAATATAAAATAGAAAAAGGCGAACAAGAAAACAAACTCGTTGAGAACCATGCTGAGATTCCATTTTTAGAAGAGTGGGAGGCTTTTGGTATGAAGCCTTTTTTCTTCGAAGATGAGTACTGCCTCATTAGAGAAGTAGAATATCCGCTTTCTCACCGGCATGGGTTATACCGTTTTTCTGAACTTGATGAAGTGATTGCATTGTGGAATCAAAGCTGCCTGGCGCATACTTTGTCAGCAAAAGGGTATAACAAAAACAGTCTCTTTTTCTTTGATACGGAAACAACCGGTCTTGGAGGTGGCGCCGGAAATACCATTTTTTTGCTGGGCCATGCGAGAGTATATGAAGACCGAGTGACAGTCAAACAGCATCTTTTGCCCAAGCCGGGAAATGAAGTCGCCTTGTATCAAAGCTTTTTAAGCGAGGTTGACATTACATCACTCGTGACCTACAACGGTAAAGCCTTTGATTGGCCGCAGGTGAAAACAAGGCACACATTGATCCGCGACAGACTTCCGAATCTCCCGGAGTTCGGCCACTTTGACCTGCTGCACGGAGCAAGACGCTTGTGGAAACACAAAATGGACCGCGTATCGCTTGGCACGGTTGAAAAAGAGGAGCTCGGTATCCGCAGGCAAGAAGATACACCGGGCTACTTGGCGCCAATGCTTTACTTTCATTTTATCAAGGCGCAAGAGCCGGATCTTCTAAAAGGTGTTCTGCATCATAATGAAATGGATGTGCTATCGCTCATTTCATTGTACATTCATATGTCTAAAAAAATTCTCTCTGAATCACATGCGCCAAAAGAGCACAGTGAAGCTTATGCGATGGCGAAATGGTTTATGGCCCATAAAGAAACGGATCAAGCGGTCAAACAGCTGGAAAGGCTTAAAGAAAAGCCGTTTGAGGGTCAGGATAGGGCCCGGCTGGATTTATCACTACTGTACAAAAAACAAAACCGGTTGGAGGAGGCAGTGCCGCTTTGGGAAAAGCTGTCCCGTTCCCAAAATCAGAAGTGCAGATACACCGCTGTGATAGAGCTTGCGAAATTTTTTGAGCATAAGAAAAAAGAGTTCGGAAAAGCCCTGCGTATAGCAGAACAATTACTTAGCAATGAGGCGTTTTTATCAGAAAAAGAAGTTGAAAATCTGCATGTAAGAATTGCGCGGCTGAAGAGGAAATATTCCTCTTAAATATTCCCCGGGAAAGCGCAAAAGATGACTTCTTTCGCCAAGAATTTTTTTGCTGGATTCACATCGATTTTGTTGTAGAATACCGGCGAATCCTGTAAAATGACGTTAGTTATTTTTAAAGGGAGAGTTGGTATGTATAAGGGTGTTTTTTATTTGTTCTTTGTCGTTGTTTTTTTGATTGCTTTCGTATTTTCAAACTTTAAAGACAGCTTAATTGCACACTTTTAAAATAGGTCATTGCATCAGAACATGTACCCCCTATTTTTCATAACTTAGTATTGTAATAAAGTTTATGGAAAGGGGATTTAATCATGCATCACTGCAGACCGCACATGATGGCGCCGATTGTCCATCCTACTCATTGCTGTGAAAACCATACGTTTTCAAATACTATCGTGCCGCATATTCACCCACAGCACACAACAAACGTAAATCACCAGCATTTTCAGCACGTTCACTACTTTCCACACACTTTCTCAAACGTTGATACGGCTACGCATCAACATTTTCAAGCGAGAAGACCTTTCTTCGACTAGTATGGAAACGTGCAGCTTGATGGTGGAAACAACAGCACATCAAAATGGGGCCCAATGGGGAGCCCCATTTTTTAAAGCAGGTGAAATAATGAAAGTATTGGCAGTAACAGGATACAAGCCATTTGAACTCGGGATTTTTAAACAGGATGACAAAGCGTTGTATTACATAAAAAAAGCCATTAAGAACCGGCTGATTGCTTTTTTAGATGAAGGACTGGAATGGATTTTAATTTCGGGCCAGCTCGGAGCCGAACTCTGGGCGGCTGAAGCTGCCTATGATCTGCAGGAGGAATACCCTGATTTAAAGGTAGCTGTGATTACCCCTTTTTACGATCAGGAAAAGAACTGGAAAGAACCTAATAAAGAGCTTTATGAAGCTGTTCTGGCACAGGCTGACTATGAAGAAAGCCTGACTCACAGGCCATATGAAAGCCCGCTTCAGTTTAAACAAAAAAATCAGTTCTTCATTGAGAAATCAGATGCGCTTATGCTTTTATATGATTCGGAAATGGAAGGCTCTCCAAAGTATATGCTTGAGACAGCGGAAAAGCGACGCGAACAGGACGGCTACCCCGTTTACTTTATTACAATGGATGACTTGAGAGTGACAGTAGAGGAAGACAGCTACTCATAACAAAGAAAGAGAAATTTGACAACCGTACAGATTTCTGAAAAAATATAGTTGATGATTCACGATACGAGGTGAAAAAGATGCTTGCTGATAAAGTAAAGCTTTCTGCGAAAGAAATTTTGGAAAAAGAATTTAAAACAGGCGTTAGAGGCTACAAGCAAGAAGACGTTGACAAATTTTTAGATATGATTATTAAGGATTATGAAACCTTCCATCAAGAAATTGAAGAACTGCAGCAGGAAAATCTGCAGCTGAAAAAACAGCTTGAAGAAGCCAGCAAAAAACAGCCGGTGCAATCTAACACAACGAACTTTGATATTTTAAAACGGCTGTCTAACTTAGAAAAACACGTTTTTGGCAGCAAACTTTATGATTGATCGTGCTTGAAAAAAATGGCACTTGTAAATTGCAATCAGTTGTTATATAATAATTCATGTTCTTAACGTTCGGGTAATCGCTGCAGATCTTGAATCTGTAGAGGAAAGTCCATGCTCGCACGGTGCTGAGATGCCCGTAGTGTTCGTGCCTAGCGAAGTCATAAGCTAGGGCAGCCTTGATAGGCTGACGGCAGGAAAAAAGCCTACGTCCTTTGGATATGGCTGAGTATCCTTGAAAGTGCCACAGTGACGAAGTCTCACTAGAAATGGTGAGAGTGGAACGCGGTAAACCCCTCGAGCGAGAAACCCAAATTTTGGTAGGGGAACCTTCTTAACGGAATTCAACGGAGAGAAGGACAGAATACTTTCTGTAGATAGATGATTGCCGCCTGAGTACGAGGTGATGAGCCGCTTGCAGTACGACGGAAACAAAACATGGCTTACAGAACGTTAGACCACTTACATTTAAAATGATGAAAACAAGCTCTCCCGTATAAGGAGAGCTTTTATCTTGAAAAGAGAAAAGTTTTAAAAGACAGGGTGATACGATGAAGAAGTATACACTAATTGCAACGGCGCCGATGGGCATTGAAGCTGTTGTCGCAAAGGAAGTACGAGACTTAGGATACGAATGCAAGGTTGATAACGGAAAAATTATTTTTGAAGGTGATGCGCTTGCCATTTGCCGTGCAAACCTTTGGCTTAGAACAGCCGACCGCATAAAGGTTCAGGTTGCTTCTTTTAAAGCGAAAACATTTGATGAACTGTTTGAAAAAACGAAAGCGATTAACTGGCGCTCATTTATACCTGAAAACGGGAAATTCCCTGTCATTGGGAAATCAGTGAAATCGACACTTGCAAGCGTTCCTGACTGTCAGCGGATCGTCAAAAAAGCAATTGTCGAAAAGCTCAAGCTTCAGTCCGGCAAAGCCAATGACTGGATTGAAGAAACAGGTGCCGAGTATAAGGTTGAAATTTCTTTATTGAAAGATCAGGCGGTTATAACGCTCGATTCCTCAGGGACAGGCCTCCACAAACGAGGATACCGTGTCGATCAGGGCGGCGCGCCGATTAAAGAAACACTTGCTGCCGCTTTAGTTCAACTAACAAATTGGACCCCGGACCGTCCGTTTGTTGATCCTTTCTGCGGTTCTGGAACGATCGCGATTGAAGCCGCGTTAATCGGCCAAAACATCGCCCCGGGTTTTAACCGTGATTTTGTCTCAGAGGATTGGGAATGGATCGGTAAAGAGCAGTGGGACAAAGCGCGCCTTGAAGTCGAAGAAAAAGCGAACTATGACCAGCCGCTTACGATTTTCGGAAGCGACATAGACCACCGCATGGTTCAAATCGCAAAAGAGAATGCAGAAGAAGCAGGCTTGGGAGATTTAATCGAATTTAAGCAGATGCAGGTCAAAGACTTCACGACAAATCTGGAGTTTGGGGTAATTGTCGGAAACCCGCCATACGGAGAGCGTCTCGGCGAGAAAAAAGCTGTTGAGCAGATGTACAAAGAAATGGGACAGGCATTCGAACCGCTTGATAGCTGGTCTGTGTATATGCTGACATCAAATGAGAATTTTGAGGAAGCATACGGCAGAAAAGCGACGAAGAAACGAAAGCTCTTTAACGGATTTATTAAAACGGATTATTATCAATACTGGTCAAAAGTAAGACCGCAGCGCACGAAAACAGAAAACGAATAAAAAGAAGACGCTTTGCATGCGTCTTCTTTCGTCTTTCAGCTATATTCTATCGTTACCAACGGTGCGCTTTCGCGTTGCTTCTCAATATAATGTTGGTTTGGGACATTTCAGTGTGACCGTTTACTTGAGACTTAGAACGTTTAGGCCGCGTCCAATTGTGATGAAACAGCTCAGAATGCTGATCTAATCGATTTCTATAACTCATGTCAACATCACTCCCTGATAGAATATTGTTGATAAGACGGATAATCCGGGTACCGGAATATCAATTGTAGTTTGCGCATGTTTCGGTGATAACATGCGGGAAGCATGTATATAAAATGAAAAGTTCGCATACAATGATGATTATTTCCATCAGAGGTGATCTCATGCTGAACAGCGAACATTTTAATCTTATTCAAAGGGCGCTTGACGCAACAGCAAACGAGCTGAACGAGCTCGGAGTTGATTTGTCTCCGTCCGTGATTTCCCATGCGCAAAACGATTTAGAAAAAGCGGTGGAACATATTTATTCAACAGACCATCCTTTTTTATCTTCGCATGTGATCAATCGAAAGTAAGCTGCAAAAAAACTTGGCAATGCCAAGTTTTTTTATTGTATTCATCAGTGGGAAATGATATTATTGATGGTCTGAATGTCGAATAGTTGGGGGTTGGAACTAGGTGACAACATCACGTTTGCCTTTTTCTTTAACGAAAACAAAGAATTTTTATGAAGAATTGAACAATTGGATTGGTGACGTGTTTTACGATATCCTTCCCGAAAAAGGGTTTGATCTTCGGGATGAGCAAGTATTTATGGCTTTTCAGCTGGAGCGAGCGTTTAAAGAGAAAAAAGTCATGTTTGCCGAAGCTGGAGTGGGAACGGGGAAAACACTGGTTTATCTTCTTTTTGCGATCAGCTATGCAAGATATGTCGGCAAACCCGCCATTATCGCTTGTGCTGATGAAACATTAATCGAACAGCTAGTGAAAAAAGAAGGCGATATTTCGAAGCTTGCTGAGCATTTGGATCTGAAAATTGATACAAGACTGTCGAAATCACATGAGCAATATTTATGCTTAAAGAAGCTTGAAAAAACAATGCAGCGCTCCGATGATGATAAATGGCTGGATCTTTATGAGTCGTTACCGTCATTTGTCCATGAATCACAGGCGATGCAGCGCTTTTATCCGTATGGCGACCGTAAGCAGTATGCCAATCTGTCAAATGAAGAATGGTCTGAAGTAAGCTATGATTCGTTTCAGGATTGTCTGACTTGTGATATGAGGCACAGATGCGGTTTGACGCTTTCCAGAGATCACTACCGCAAGTCAACAGACTTGATCATTTGTTCCCATGATTTTTATATGGAGCATGTGTGGACGGAAGAATCCCGTAAACGAGAGGGACAGCTGCCGCTCTTGCCTGATCATAGTGCGGTTGTATTTGATGAAGGGCATCTGTTAGAGTTTGCCGCACAAAAAGCGTTAACCTACAGAGTAAAGCAGTCTACTCTTGAATTGTTTTTAGAACGTTTGCTTCAAAATGACATCAGAGAAGAGTTTGCTGAATTGATTGAAGATGCGCTTGCTGCGAACGACGAATTTTTCTATGTTCTTTCTAAAGAATCTAAAGAAGTAGCCGGTTCACACCGTTTAGAAATACAAAATGACCACCGTGTCAAAAAGGCGGCGGACGAGCTTTGCCGTTTGCTTGAAAAAATCGGTGAGGCTCTCGTGATTGAGTCTGAGATGTACACAATTGATCAATACGAGCTGTCAGTTGTGGAAGAATATGTAGAACAAATGGCGTATTCATTATCCCTATATCAAAAGGATGCGATCAGCTGGCTGGAGAAAAAAGAAGCAGAATCAACTTTTGTTGTCATGCCGAGAACGGTAGCAGAAGTGCTGGGTGAAAAAGTGTTTTCCAAGAAAATTCCTCATATCTTTTCTTCTGCTACGCTGTCAGAAGGCGGATCGTTTGATTATATTGCCGACAGCCTCGGGATTCATGATTATTTGTCGTTAACTGTTGATTCTCCATATGATTATGACGAGCAAATGACCGTTAATCTATATGCGAAAACAGATATGACAGCCGAACAAAAAACGGCTGAAACGATTGAAACGATCAAGCGTTATAAAGGCAGAACGCTGATGCTTTTCCCTTCTTTTGAGGAATTAAACGAGTTTAAGCAGCTGTCAGCGGCTTGGGAGCTGCCGTATCCGATTTACTTTGAAGGCGATGAGGAAATCAGCGGCTTAGTGGAGAAATTCCAAGAGAAAGAGGAAACCGTACTATGTTCGGTTCACTTATGGGAAGGACTCGATATTCCCGGTGACGCATTGAAGAATGTGACCATTTGGTCATTGCCATTCCCGCCTCATGATCCTGTTTTTACAGCGAAACGCAACGGGGCAAAAAAAGATCCGTTCGAAGAAGTTGATCTGCCATATATGTTATTACGCATGCGGCAGGGCATCGGGCGTCTGATTCGTTCCAATCAAGACAGCGGCTCGATCCACATTTACGCTGGCGGAGAAAATGAACGCATCATTGATGAAGTCAAAAAGGTGTTGCCTGTTGAACCGCAAATAATCTAATAGAAAAAAGCTGACGATCGTATTCGTCAGCTTTTTTATTTTGTCAGCGGGATAGCCAGCCGCCGTCAACGGCCAAAATATGCCCATTTACATAATCTGAAGCGCGTGATGCCAGAAAGACTGCTGTTCCGCCGATATCATCCGCTTTGCCCCAGCGTCCGGCGGGGATTCTCTTTAAAATGTCCTCATTTCGTTTTTCATCATCGCGTATAGGCTGTGTATTGGCGGTAGAAATATAACCAGGGGCGATAGCGTTAACTTGAACACCGGACGCTGCCCACTCATTAGCAAATGATTTAGTTAAACCGGCAACCGCGTGTTTGCTCGCCGTATATGCAGGAACGAGAATACCGCCTTGAAAAGACAGAAGGGAGGCGATGTTAATAACCTTTCCATAGCCTCTGTTCAGCATGTGACTGCCTGCCAGCTGTGTCAGAATAAACAAGCTGTTTAGATTGACATTCAGTACGTGATGCCAGTTCTCTTCTGCGAAATGTTCCGCTTTTTCTCGGTGAATAATGCCGGCATTATTGACAAGGATGTCGATTTGGCGGCTTTCAAACAGCTCAGCTGCAGAATTCTTTATCGCTTCCGGCTTGCTCATATCCAATGTAAAAGATGTAAAGGTACGGCCTTCCTGTTCCACAAGCTGTTGTGTTTCAGTCAGGCTGCTTTTATGTGATGTGCCGATAATATCGGCGCCAGCCCCCGCCAGCGCTTTGGCAATTCCTTGACCGATTCCTGTTCCCGGGCCTGTCACCAGCGCTGTTTTTCCTTCTAATGAAAAGGTACCATGTAGATAACTCATCTTATTTCAGCCCATCCATCGGGACGGCATCCATGTCCGTAAATGTGTAATTTTCTCCAGCCATCGCCCACACAAAGCTGTAGTTCGAAGTTCCTGCGCCAGAGTGAATAGACCAGGCAGGAGAAAGGACAGCCTGTTCATTTCCGACAACAAGATGGCGCGTTTCATCCGGCTGGCCCATGAAGTGAAACACCTTTGAATCTTTCTCAAGATCAAGGTAAAGGTAAGCCTCCATCCGGCGGTCATGGACGTGGGCCGGCATGGTATTCCAGTTGTTGTTTTGATCTAGCATCGTAATTCCCATCATAAGCTGACAGCTTTTAATGCCATCTTGATGAATGACTTTGTACAGGCTTCTGACATTAGAGGATGCCTCATCGCCAAGGCGGTCCGGTGTCAGTTCGGAAAGAGCGGCTTTTTGTGTCGGATAGCTATGATGAGCACCAGCGGAGACGAAGTAAAACTTAGCTTTGCCTCCGTTCAGGTTTGTAAACGTTACATCCTGATTGCCCATTCCGATATAAAGAAAATCCTTTGTTTGAAGCACATATTCATCATCACCAACCCTGACAGCGCCAGGATGGCCAACATTAATAATCCCGATTTCACGTCGTTCCAAAAAGAAGTCTGTTTTAAGGAAATCTCCGGCATCAAGCTTCAGTTCACTTTGCCCCGGAGCTGCTCCGCCGATGACAACCCGGTCTTCATGTGAGTAATACATCGTAAGTTTGTTTTCCGTAAACAAAGTATCCATTAAGAAATGACTGCGAAGCTCCTCTGTTGTAAAGCGTTTGACTTGTTCAGGGTGTACAGAATAACGATTTTTCATTGTGTTTCCCCCTTGATTAAGATTTCAGCATCACTTGAATGAAAATATTTTGGTAACGGTTTCAAAGAAAATTTTAGGATAAATAGTGAAAAGAGTCAATGTTAAAATTGTTAAGAGGGACATTTTTGAAAAAACTCTTTCCGAATTTTAAAAATATGGTATTCTTGTGTTGTAACGGTTTTGGGATCGGTTTCAAATATAAGATGATACAGGAGCACTTGAATGAAAAAGAAAACAACAGGCCATACGACTATCAAAGATGTAGCTGAATGTGCAGGAGTTTCGAAATCAACAGTTTCCCGCTATATCAACGGAAAAATTGATGCGATTTCTCCTGAAAAAGTGAAAAACATTAAGAAGGCAATCGCAGAATTGAATTATCGGCCAAGTAAAATGGCACAGGGTTTAAAAATAAAAAAAAGCAAATTAATCGGATTTGTTGTAGCTGACATTACAAACCCTTTTTCAGTCGCGGCTTTCAGGGGAGTCGAAGAGATTTGTGATCAATATGGCTACAGCATTATGGTGTGCAACACAGATAACAGTCCTGAAAAAGAGCGGGAAATGCTCCTAAAGCTTGAAGCCCATTCGGTTGAAGGGCTGATTTTAAACGCAACGGGAGAAAACAAGGATGCACTGCACACCTTTGCAGAGCAGCAAATTCCCACGATATTAATTGACCGGAAACTTCCGGATCTGAAACTGGATACGGTAACAACTGACAATAGAAGGATCACAAAAGAGATACTTCAGAAGATTTACAGCAAAGGATACACTGATGTCGCACTGTTTAGCGAACCGATTTCATCTATCAGCCCTCGTGCAGAAAGAGCAGCTGTGTACCAGGAAATGGCTTCGGCTCAAAATGCGAACGGGCTTGTCAGAATGTATGAAATTGACGTAAAAAACAAGGAGCAGCTTAAGGCGGCGCTTCGTTCTTTTCACAAGGAAATGCCGGAGCAAAAAAAAGCGATTCTGGCCTTGAACGGCCTAATTATGCTGAAAATCATCAGCTGTATGGAAGAGCTCGGCCTGCTCATCCCTCAAGATATAGGGATTGCAGGGTTCGATGATACGGAATGGTATAAACTGATCGGTCCGGGCATTACAACGATTGCCCAGCCGTCACATGATATGGGCAGGACGGCGATGGAACGTGTATTAAAAAGGATTGAAGGTGACAAGGGAGCGCCTCAAACCATTGAATTAGAGGCGGAAGTCATCATGAGACAGTCACTTTAATCCTAGATGCCCTCAACTGAAGAGGAGGTTGGGAGAGATGAAGCTTGATGCGGTGACATTTGGGGAATCGATGGCCATGTTTTATGCAAATGAGTACGGAGGCCTTCATGAAGTATCCACTTTTTCTAAAGGGCTGGCCGGAGCAGAAAGCAATGTCGCTTGCGGTCTGGCCAGACTTGGATTTCAGGTGGGATGGATGAGCAAGGTCGGCAATGATCAGCTCGGAACATTTATTTTACAGGAGCTTAAAAAAGAGGGAGTGGATGT
This sequence comes from Bacillus sp. SW14, assembly GCF_047608225.1. Taxonomy (NCBI): domain Bacteria; kingdom Bacillati; phylum Bacillota; class Bacilli; order Caryophanales; family Bacillaceae; genus Bacillus; species Bacillus sp. SW14. Next base: position 1,919,927 of record NZ_JBLKRW010000001.1, read on the forward strand.
GTCCCGCGTAATCCGCTCGCAGGACGGAAATCCCACCGGCCTGCTGCTGAAGTCAAAAGTGAAAGAAGGCGATCCGCAAGTTTCCTATTACAGGAAACACTCAGCTGCAAGCACACTAACGTCTGCTGAATATCCGAGAGATTATTTTCAATGCGCGGGCCATTTGCATGTGACAGGTATTCCCCCAGCCTTATCCGCTGAAATGAAAGACTTTTCCTACCACGTGATGAAGGATTTGAAACATGCTGGGAAAACGGTATCGTTAGATCCCAATTTAAGGCCTTCGCTTTGGCCTGATCAAGCAACGATGGCCCAAACGATCAATGATCTGGCGGGGCTTGCAGATTGGTTTTTCCCGGGGATCGCAGAGGGGGAGCTGTTGACCGGAGAAAAAACACCTGAGGGTATTGCCGATTATTATCTGAAAAAAGGTGTCAGCTTTGTTGCTATTAAACTCGGAAAAGAAGGCGCTTACTTTAAAACAAGGGAAAGTGAAGGGTTTGCAGAAGGCTTCCGTGTTGAACAGGTGGTTGATACGGTCGGTGCCGGAGACGGATTTGCAGTCGGTGTGATCAGCGGCATCCTTGACGGTTTGTCGTACAAGAATGCGGTTCAAAGAGGAAATGCGATTGGCGCTTTGCAAGTGCAGGCACCGGGGGATATGGACGGCCTGCCGACCAGGGAGAAATTAGCTGCGTTTTTATCTGCTCAAAGAACGGTTTACCAAAAGAAAGGGGGTTATTAATATGGAGTCCAAAAACGTTGAAAACCGTCTGAATGAAGCAAGGCTGATTGCAGTCATTCGATCCAAGGATAAACAGGAGGCCTGTCAGCAGATTGAGAGCTTACTAGATAAAGGGGTTCGTGCAGTTGAAGTGACTTATACGACGCCCGGGGCATCGAGTATTATCAAATCATTCCGTGACAGAGAAGATATCTTAATCGGCGCGGGCACAGTCATCACTGCGCAGCAAGCGGGAGAAGCTGCTGAGGCTGGTGCGCAATTTATTGTCAGTCCGGGTTTTTCACCTGACCTCGCTGAACATCTTTCGTTTTTGAAGACACATTATATCCCCGGTGTATTGACACCAAGCGAAATTATGGAAGCGCTGACATGCGGTTATACTACATTAAAGCTGTTCCCAAGCGGTGTGTTTGGCATCCCGTTTATGAAAAATTTAGCAGGCCCTTTCCCGCAGGTGACCTTTATTCCAACAGGCGGGATACATCCGTCTGAAGTGCCGGATTGGCTCAAGGCCGGAGCAGGCGCCGTTGGTGTCGGCAGCCAGCTGGACAGCTGTTCAAAAGAGGATTTGCAGGCTGTTTTCCAAGTGTAAGGGTATTGTTTTTTCATAACCGGAGATGGGAGAATCCACATATGAAAATCAAAGCGACAATTGAACGGGTACCTGGAGGAATGATGATTATTCCGCTGTTTCTGGGAGCGGCGCTCAATACGTTTGCGCCTGGAACAGCGGAGTTCTTTGGAGGGTTTACGGGTGCTTTGATTACCGGAACGCTGCCGATACTGGGTGTTTTTATCTTTTGTGTAGGGGCGACGATTGATTTTCGTTCTTCAGGCTATATTGCAAGGAAAGGAATCACATTATTATTGGGGAAGATCGGATTTGCGGCACTTCTCGGCGTGATCGCAGCACAATTTATTCCTGATAATGGCATACAATCCGGTTTTTTTGCAGGGCTTTCTGTTTTAGCAATTGTTGCGGTGATGAATGAAACGAACGGCGGCCTGTATTTGGCGCTCATGAACCATTTGGGAAGAAAAGAGGATGCGGGGGCTTTCGCGTTTATCAGTACAGAATCAGGGCCTTTTATGACCATGGTGACGTTTGGTGTAATGGGGCTTGCGGCATTCCCGTGGGAAACGCTGGCAGCGACGGTCATCCCGTTTTTACTCGGCTGTATACTTGGAAATCTTGATCATGATCTCAGAGACTTATTCAGCAAGGTTGTGCCGGCAATTATCCCGTTTTTTGCCTTTTCGCTCGGCAATACCTTGAATTTTGGAATGCTGATCCAATCAGGGCTGCTTGGGATATTTATCGGTGTTTCGGTCGTCATTTTATCGGGCAGCTCCTTGTTTTTGCTTGATCGTTTTGTCGCGCGGGGAGACGGTGTCGCGGGCGTGGCCGCTTCTTCTACGGCGGGTGCGGCAGTGGCCGTGCCGTATGCATTAGCGGAAGCGAATGCTTCGTTTGCGCCAGTTGCCGAATCAGCAACTGCAATCATAGCGACAAGCGTGATTGTCACCTCGTTGCTAACCCCGCTGGCAACAGTGTGGGTGGATAAAAAAATCAATAAAAAAAAGCGGAAAACACCGCCTCCAAAAAATCAAATGACGATCAACTAAATAAAGAAGGCTGCCGCCAAGAATACCGGCAGCCTCTTATCCAAACAATTTGACTTTCATACACCCTTCCATTAGCCTGTAATGGAACGGCTAGAATAGGGAGGGAATGGATATGGAGATACATACATATGAAAAGGAATTTTTTGATCTTCTAAAAAGAATCTCACACTACAGCGAAGCAGTTGCGTTAATGCACTGGGACTCCAGAACAGGTGCGCCAAAAAACGGTTCAGAGGATCGTGCCGAAAGTATCGGCCAGCTTTCAACAGATATATTTAATATCCAGACATCAGATCGGATGAAGGCGCTTATCGATGCCCTGTATGAACGATTTGATGATTTGTCTGAGGATACGAAGAAGGCAGTGGAGCTGGCGAACAAAGAGTATGAAGAGAATAAAAAAATCCCTGAGGCCGAATACAAGGAATACGTGATTCTGTGTTCAAAGGCAGAAACCGCGTGGGAAGAAGCGAAAGGAAAATCTGATTTCAGCTTATTTTCCCCTTATTTAGAACAGCTGATTGAGTTCAATAAACATTTTATTACATATTGGGGTTATCAAGAGCATCCTTATGATGCATTGCTTGATTTGTTTGAGCCGGGTGTCACGGTAAAGGCCCTTGATCAGCTGTTTGCTGAGCTCAAAGAAGCGATTATTCCGCTTGTTAAACAAGTGACAGCTTCCGGAAATAAACCGGATACAAGCTTTATTACAAAAGCGTTCCCTAAAGAAAAGCAAAAAGAGCTCAGCTTGTATTTTTTGCAGGAGCTTGGCTACGATTTTGATGGGGGACGGCTTGATGAAACGGTTCATCCGTTTGCGACCACGATGAATCGCGGAGACGTCCGGGTCACGACGAGATATGATGAAAAAGATTTCCGTACGGCGATCTTTGGCACCATTCATGAGTGCGGTCACGCCATATACGAGCAAAATATTGACGAAGCACTGAGCGGCACGAACTTGTCAGACGGCGCATCAATGGGAATCCATGAATCTCAATCATTATTTTACGAGAATTTTATTGGCCGAAACAAGCATTTTTGGACACCGTACTACAAGAAGATTCAAGAAGCATCACCTGAACAGTTCAAGGACATTTCTCTGGATGATTTTGTCCGGGCAATCAACGAATCAAAGCCTTCATTCATCAGGGTTGAAGCGGATGAATTGACGTATCCTCTTCATATTATCATCCGTTATGAAATTGAAAAAGCGATTTTCAGCAATGAAGTGTCTGTGGAAGACCTGCCATCGCTTTGGAATCAAAAATACCAAGATTATTTAGGGATTACACCGCAGACGGACGCAGAGGGGATTTTACAGGATGTCCATTGGGCAGGAGGAGATTTTGGCTACTTCCCATCCTATGCGCTCGGCTACATGTATGCGGCCCAGCTGAAACAAAAAATGCTTGAGGATCTTCCTGAATTTGACACCCTCTTGGAAAGAGGGGAATTCCATCCGATTAAACAATGGCTGACGGAAAAGGTGCACATTCACGGAAAACGGAAAAAGCCGTTAGAGATTATTAAAGATGCAACGGGGCAAGAATTGAATGTACGCTATTTGATTGACTATTTGTCAAACAAATATTCAAATCTCTATCTGTCGTAATCAAAAGCCTGGCGGCGCGGCCGTCAGGCTTTTTACGATCAAAAAACTTAAAAGACGAATGATTAAATAGAAAATAAAAATAAAGTTCGGGAATTTCGCTTTTTTGTCTATGCAAGAGATTAGAATCTTGATATAATTTATTACAATATCATAGGAACACTCATATAATCGCGTGGATATGGCACGCAAGTTTCTACCGGACACCATAAATGTCCGACTATGAGTGAGCAATGAGACCGCATCTGTACGGTTTTTTGTTATATCAGCATTGCTTGCTCTTTTTTTGAGCGGGCAATGCTTTTTTTATTCTCATAACGGAGGTAAGACAGGATGGAAGCACTGAAACGGAAAATAGAAGAAGAAGGCGTCGTATTATCTGATCAGGTATTGAAAGTGGATTCTTTTTTGAATCACCAAATTGACCCGCTGCTTATGCAGAAAATCGGTGACGAATTTGCAGCGAGATTTGCAAAAGACGGTATTACTAAAATTGTGACAATCGAATCATCCGGAATCGCTCCCGCTGTGATGACGGGCTTGCAGCTGGGTGTGCCGGTTGTCTTCGCCAGAAAGCATCAATCTTTAACACTCACCGATCACTTGCTGACAGCGTCTGTTTATTCCTTTACGAAGCAAACAGAAAGCCAAATCGCAGTGTCAGGAACCTACCTGTCGGATCAGGATCATGTGCTGATTATCGATGATTTTCTGGCAAATGGACAAGCGGCGCACGGGCTCGTGTCGATTGTGAAGCAGGCGGGAGCTTCTGTTGGGGGGCTTGGCATTGTCATTGAAAAGTCATTTCAACCAGGGAGAGTAGAACTAGTGAACCTTGGCTACAGAGTGGAATCTTTGGCAAGAATTCAATCTTTAGAAGAAGGAAAAGTGTCCTTCGTACAGGAGGTTCATTCATGAAAAACGGATTCGGCAAAACGCTGTCTTTAGGAATACAGCATGTGCTCGCCATGTATGCCGGTGCCATTGTTGTTCCGCTGATTGTCGGAAAAGCAATGGGGCTGACTGTCGAACAGTTGACCTACTTAGTATCGATTGATATTTTTATGTGCGGTGTGGCTACACTTTTGCAAGTGTGGAGCAACCGATTTTTCGGAATCGGGCTTCCGGTTGTGCTTGGCTGTACATTTACGGCTGTATCGCCGATGATTGCAATTGGATCTGAATACGGGGTTTCCGCGGTTTACGGAAGTATTATCTCTTCAGGTATTCTTGTCATTCTGATTTCATTTTTCTTTGGAAAGCTGGTATCGTTTTTTCCGCCGGTCGTGACAGGCTCAGTTGTTACGATTATCGGTATTACCCTTATGCCGGTAGCCATGAATAACATGGCCGGGGGAGAAGGAAGTGCAGATTTCGGAGATCTTTCCAATCTTGCACTCGCCTTTATCGTTTTGGGTGTCATTGTGCTTTTATACCGTTTTACGAAAGGCTTTATCAAATCCATCTCGATTTTGATCGGTATTTTGATCGGGACTTTAATCGCTTATTTTATGGGAAAAGTTCAATTTGATAACGTATCGGACGCGGCAGTTGTTCAAATGATTCAGCCGTTTTACTTCGGAGCGCCGTCTTTTCACACAGCGCCTATCATTACGATGACCATCGTGGCGATTGTCAGCCTTGTAGAATCAACTGGTGTTTACTTTGCCTTAGGTGACTTGACGAACCGCAGTCTGACAGAGAAAGATTTGTCTAAAGGCTACCGCGCTGAAGGACTGGCTGTGCTGCTGGGCGGTATTTTTAACGCTTTTCCTTACACGGCGTTCTCTCAAAATGTCGGACTTGTGCAGCTTACAGGAATCAAGAAAAATGCCGTAATTGTTGTCACGGGTGTGATCTTAATGGCATTCGGGCTGTTTCCGAAGATCGCTGCTTTCACGACCATCATTCCATCTGCTGTTCTGGGCGGGGCAATGGTGGCGATGTTTGGAATGGTGATCGCTTACGGAATCAAAATGCTCAGCCGCATTGATTTTGCAAAACAAGAAAATCTGCTAATTGTTGCCTGCTCAGTGGGTCTGGGTCTTGGTGTGACCGTTGTGCCGGATATTTTTAAACAGCTTCCGAGTGCCTTAACGCTTCTTACAACAAACGGCATTGTCGCCGGCAGCTTTACTGCAGTAATCTTGAATATTATATATAACGTATTTTCTAAAGCCAAAAAAACAGAACAAAAAGCTGATATCACTGAACAAAAAACAGCAGTCTAAACTCCGCCGCGGCGGAGTTTTTTGCATATAAAAAAGATCGTTGCGGCACAATGTATGCAAAGAGGTGATCACATGGCGTTTATTTTATCCGTCGGAACAAGTCTTCCTGCGTACGATGTAAACCAAGAGAAAGCGGCTGAGTTCGCCCGCTACATGTTTCAGCATTCCTTTAAAGATATTGACCGGCTGTTAACCTCCTTTAAAAACGGGCAAATTCAATCGAGACAATTTGTCAAGACGATTGAATGGTATAAAGAAGGCCACAGCTTCGAAGAAAAAAATCAAATATACATAGAAGAAACACTTAAACACAGCAGAGAAGCGGTGAGAGAGTGCCTCTCCCAACCTGCATTTATTCAAGGCGCCATTCCTTATGAAAAGGTGGATGCTGTTTTTTTCGTCTCCAGCACGGGTCTTTCCACACCGAGCATCGAGGCGCGGCTCATGAATGAACTTCCGTTTTCTCCATATACGAAGCGAATTCCGCTCTGGGGTCTCGGCTGTGCAGGAGGAGCCAGCGGACTAGCGCGCGCAGCCGAATACTGCAAAGCATATCCTGAGGCTTTTGTGCTTGTCATTGCTGCTGAGCTGTGCAGCCTGACATTCCAGCCGGAGGATAAAACGAAAAGCAATCTGATCGGCACCTCACTTTTTGGGGACGGCATTGCGGCAGCATTATTATGCGGAGAGAAGGCGGACCGCACGATGTCGAAACTAAAACTTGTGCCGAGGATAACGGATTCCCAATCCGTTTTAATGAAACAATCAGAAGATGTCATGGGCTGGGACTTTACTGATCGAGGTTTCAAAGTCATTTTCTCAAGAGATATTCCGACTTTGGTGGAAAAATGGCTCAAAACAAATGTACAAATTTTTTTGGACAAACATCAGCTTTTATTCAGTGATATCAGTGTTTTTTTAGCACATCCTGGCGGAAAAAAGGTGATTGATGCATACATCGAAAGTCTTGAACTGTCAGCAGAAAAGCTTTTATCTGCACAAAGCGTATTGCAAAAGCACGGAAATATGTCTTCAGCCACAATATTGTATGTGATCAAAGAGCATCTGCTGAACGGGCATAAAAACGAAGCAGAACGGGGACTGATTGGCGCATTAGGGCCGGGATTTTCGTCAGAGCTGCTGTTATTCAGCTGGGAAAAGGGGGCTTGACTCATGTTTTGGTTGTTGATCGCTATTCTCATTGCTCAAAGAGCAGCTGAAATGGCTGTAGCCAGACAAAATGAACAAAAGGTAAAGAAACAAGGGGCGATCGAATTCGGTGAGAGCCACTATCCGTATATCATCATCATGCATATCCTTTTTTTCCTGTCTTTAACTGCAGAAGTGCTGCTGATGAACAAACAGCCGTCAAGCTGGTGGATCGGTATTGCTGCGGCTATTTTAAGCGTGCAGGCAGTACGGTATTGGGCACTTTGTTCCTTAGGAGCATATTGGAATACGAAAATCCTTGTCGTTCCAGGTGCTGAGCTTGTAAAAAAAGGCCCTTACAAATGGATGAAGCATCCAAACTATACCGTTGTTATACTAGAAATTTTATTGATTCCGCTGCTGTATCAAGCGTACGTCACCATGTGTCTGTTTTCCATTGTCAATGCCGTATTGTTAACCGTCAGAATTCGTACAGAAGACAAAGCATTAGAGGAATTCAGCATAAAATAGAGATTGAAAATCATTCTCACCCGTGTTAAAATGAATTTGAAAAAGATTCTCAATCAGGATGGTGAAGCAAATGACAATGCTGTTTTTGCTTGGGGCGGTTTGTACATATAGTGTATTAATTGGTTTTGTATTAAAAGGAATCTCTAATAGATCTGTTTAATGAATCTGGAACTTGTCAAAGTTGCAGATTTTCTTTTATAGAAGCTGCCGTAATGGCGGCTTTTTTCTATTCTTTTAGAGAAATTTGATCCATTCTTGTGTAAAATGAAAGGGAATGTATTCAGATCTTTCGAAAGATTCACAAGTGAAACGGCACAAAGGGGTTCAGAATTATGACAGAATATAACAGAAAAGAGCTTTTGCACAAAACTGGGGAACTTTATAAGCAATTTATCGAGAATCAAGATGAACAAAGAGCTGCTAAACTGGCTGCGGTCATGAACAAAGCGGCTGATGAAGAGGTTTATATCGCGTTTACCGGGCACTATTCGGCAGGTAAATCCTCACTGCTGAACTGCTTGTTAATGGAGAATATATTGCCTACAAGCCCGATTCCGACAAGCGCTAACCTTGTTGTGATCAGAAACGGGGAAAAGCGTGTTCGGCTTCATACAACAGATGGAGCATGTGCTGAGCTGGAGGGGGCTTATCGGAAAGACAAGGTGCAGCAATATTGCAAAGATGGGGAGCAGATTGAAAGCGTTGAAATTTTTGATCGATATACTGACATCGATGCCGGGGTTGCGTACATTGATACCCCTGGGATTGACTCAACAGATGATGCGCATTTTCTGTCGGCGGCGTCTATTCTCCATCAGGCGGATGCGCTGTTTTACGTCGTTCACTATAATCACGTGCACGCTGAGGAAAATGTAAAGTTTCTCAGGTCGATAAGAGAAAGCATTCCCAATGTGTATTTTATCGTTAATCAAATTGACCGACATGATAAGACGGAAACGCCTTTTGAAGATTATAAAGCGCAGGTAGAGGAGATGCTTTGCAATGAAGGCATTTCAAAGGAAGCGCTCTATTTTACGTCAGTGACAGAACCAAACCATCCGTTCAATCAGATTGGGGCTCTGAGAGAAGAATTAAAAAGAATAGAACAGCAATCAAAAAGCAACCTCCAGCCTTTAACAGAACAAAAAGTCCGCAATCTGCTGAACGAACATACGGAGATGCTGTTAAAAGACGAAACAGATGGTCCCAGCTTTACTGAACAGCTTAACACACAAGCTGAAATGGTCCAATCGTTGCGTGATCAATTGGATGAGACGGCAAAGCAAGCGACCGAGGCAGAAAATAGGATGCTGGAAGAAGTCAACCGCATTTTAAAGAACGCCAACCTGACGCCTTTTGAAATGCGTGAACTGGCAGCTGCATTTTTAGAATCACGAGAGCCTTCCTTTAAAACCGGTTTTTTCTTTTCGAAAGCAAAAACTGCACAGGAAAGAGATAGAAGAAGAAATGTTTTTTTCTCTGATGTGTCAAAACGAACAGAGGCCGAAGCGGATTGGCACATAATCGACACGTTCCATCAACTCGTCAAGGCATTTCATGTTCATACAGCTGAAAGTGAAAAGCTGATACAGGCCTATTGCACGCCGCTTGAAGCTGACATCATAGAGCGCGCGGTTAAGCATGGTGCAGCTTTTTCTTCTGAATATGTATTGCAATATACAAAAGATTTGGCAGAGCTCATCCGCAAAGAGGCGAAAAGAGAAGCGGCAGACATCATAAAGGCGCTTACTGCGATAGTGAAAGAGAGTGTTTCCAAAGACTTGGAAACGATCAATGACCGGCTCATTCATGAATCAGAAAAACTTGCCATTCTTCAAGAACAGGCCCGTTTAGAGAATAATGCCCACGAGAAAGCCGATCGCATGCGGGCCATTTGGGAAGAGGAATCCGCATGTCCAATGCACATAAACACCGACTGGTTTAAAACGAAGAAAAAAACAGTGGCGGCTCCGGAACAGAAACGAAACCAAAGTCAACAGACACGGCAGCGAAATGTAAAACCAGAAATAATGGAGCAAGAACTGCCGCTTTATGACCAGATCAAACGCTTTCACATATTGTCTGACCTTTTAGGCGAAATTAGCATGCTGTCAAAGCAAATCTCGGCCTTTCGGGAAAGGATTAAAAGGCTTGAGGAACAGAAATTTACACTTGCGCTTTTTGGAGGATTCAGCTCTGGGAAATCATCATTTGCAAATGCGCTTGTCGGCGAAAGGGTGCTTCCGTCCTCACCAACGCCAACCACAGCCACAATTAACAAAATCACAAAACCAACCAATGGCAACATCAATAAAACAGCGGATGTGGTCTTTAAGACGGAGGCTGACATAACGTCAGACATTTTGCAGCTTACCGGAATACAAAAAGAGCCAACAGGCAGTTCTTTTACAGAGAAGTGGGAAAAGGCAGCCAAAAAAAGCCGGCTGCAGGAAGAACACATCAAATTGATCAATAACTTCTTGCTTGCATACGAAAAGCATCAGCCATATATACAGGAACAAAAGAAGTTAACGATTCCGCTGTCTGAATTAAAGCCATATGTGGCAGAGGAGACAACGGCCTGCGCTGTGAAAGAGGTAACGGTTTATTATACGTGCCCGCTCACTGAAAAAGGGATTACAATCGTTGATACGCCCGGCGCAAGCAGCTTGAATAAACGGCACACAGAGCTGGCGTTCCAATATATTAAAGATGCCGATGCATTTTTTTATATGACCTATTATCAGCACTCCTTCTCGAAAGGGGACCGTTCATTTTTGCGAAAGCTTGGTCTGGTAAAAGAATCGCTCAGTATGGATAAAATGTTTTTCATTATTAATGCAGCAGACCTTGCGAAAGATAAAACAGAGCTTGAAACAGTGACCGATTATGTCAGCGCAGAGCTTGTAAAAGAAGGGATTCATGATCCGCGGCTCTTTACCGTATCAAGCAAGGAGGAACTGCTCGGAAAACCGGAATCATTTTATAACCAGTTCCCGAACGTCAGAAAACATTTAGACTGGTTTATCGAAGTGGATGTGAAAAAAACGTCAGCTGCACAGCTCAGTTCGGAAGCAGACAAATTATGCGAAACTGTTTTCCAGCTTCATCAGTCCCAGCATCAATCCAAGGAAGAAAAGGAAGCGCAGAAACAGCGCCTTATGATGTCATTTGAGCGGACTGCAGCTGAGATCGAGAAACGGAGGAACTCGGAAACCATCATTGAGAAAGTAAAAAAAGACACCAAAGAGCAGCTTTATCACATTACACAGCGATTATCCTTTTTTGCCAATGATCTATTAAAATCGGCATTTCATCCCGGGCTTCAGAATGGAGATTGGAAAAAGAACGTCGCTAAGGCGATGAAAACCGCCTTACATGAATATCAGTTTGAATATGTTCAGGAAATTAAAACGCTTGATGTTCGCATGAGCGGTTTCATCGAGCGGCATATTGCCGAAGAATGGCTGGAAAGCTTTCAAAAACAATTAAATGAAGACGGTTATTTTTCCATGTATGCGGGTGATCAGCATTCCAACGGTATACAGCTGAAGGAGGTTGAACCGGATTTAGATGAACGCGCCTTCGAGCAGGAACAAAAAGAAGTCAAATCACCGAAGCAGTTTTTTGAACAGAAAGGAAAAGCGGTCTTAATCGAAGCTGTACGGATGAAACTCACGAAAATCACAGAGGCTTGGGTGAAAAATGAAGAAGAAAACCTTATCACTCATTACTCAGATCATCTCAGTCGCTTACAGGAAGAGATGGCTGTAAAAGCAATGGAACAAATAAAGGATCAAAAAGATACGTATGTAGAAGGATATGCGGAAGGGGAACATGCGAAAGAGATTGAAAAGGCATACCATGCGTGCATCTCTTGGCAAAGATCAGGTCATACAATAAAAATGTAAAATTCAGTTGGATTGTATTTCAAGTCATGATAGACTAAATAGAAAAAAGCGAGATGAAGGATTCATGTCAGAGGTACATAAAGCAATTTCAGCACATTCATCAAAACAGCACGAGCATATCAAAACATTTATGCGTCTTGAAAACATGCGTGAAATGGCCATTGAAGAAGCGGTTTCAAAATGCAAAAACGATGAGCCTTTTACTACAGACGCGATTAATGAAGTTACCGAGCAAATGAATCAGCTTGCCAAACAGGGCATCGTGCCGACAAGACGTCTTGTATCAAAAGAAATGGTCAGAGAATACGTAAGCCGTATGTAAGCTGGATGATCCTGTCGCGAGTGAATCTCCTGCCGGAAGCATATACTATATGTATCCGACGTAAGGGGGGATTCATGTTGGGCAGAACAAAGCTGGGAAACAGAAACGCACAGGCGAATAACAATGCCAAAAAGAAAAATGGATTTCAAACCCATTTTGACTCTTACGCAGGACGCGAAGCTGAAAAGCTGATCGCCAGCAACAAAAGACACAACGACTGATGATATACAAAACAGTATCTCTAATCGAAGAGATGCTGTTTTTTATTTTGCACTGCTTTATGGTAAAATAGAAAGAATGAAAGAAAAGGGAGTTATCTTATGAATCATAATAAACTATTGCTTGTTGACGGCATGGCTCTGTTATTTCGGGCGTTTTTTGCCACGGCCGTGCACCGCAACTTTATGATAAATGACAGCGGGGTGCCGACGAACGGTGTCAACGGATTTTTAAAGCACTTGATTACAGCGGTGGAAACATTCCAGCCGACACACGTCGTCTGCTGTTGGGACATGGGAAGCAAAACGTACCGAAATGACTTGTTCCAAGATTATAAGGCGAACCGCAGCGCACCGCCTGTGGAGCTGATCCCGCAGTTTGATTTGGCAAAGGAAGCGGCCGCTGAGCTTGGTATCATGAATATTGGCTTTGCCGGGTATGAAGCGGATGATTGTATCGGAACACTTGCCGCTTTGTATGGGAATGAGGCTGACATTACAATCGTAACAGGAGACAGAGATTTACTTCAGCTGTTAACGGATGAAGTGAGTGTGGCCCTGCTCCAAAAAGGAATCGGAAATTATAAAGTTTATACAAAAGAGACTTTTTATGAAGAAACAGGGGTTCTTCCGAAAGCTTTGATTGATATTAAAGCGCTTATGGGTGATTCGAGTGATAACTATCCTGGCGTTAAAGGGATTGGAGAAAAAACAGCTTATAAACTGATTCGTGAATACGAAACGATTGACCGTTTATTAGAAAATCTTTCTCTTCTTCCGAAGGGGCAGCAGGGGAAAATTCAGCAAGGTTTGAGCGATTTAGAGATGTCGAGGAAGCTTGCGGAAATTCATTGCTCGGTGCCGCTGGCCTGCACGTTAAAAGACGCTCTATTTACACTGCAAATGGAGCAGGCGGCTGACATGCTTCGCCGCCACCAAATCAAAGGAATTGAACGTATGCTTGAAAAGCTGAACGCTAGAGAGATCGTGTAGATCTTCTCTAGCGTTTTGTATTGCTTTTTTTGGCTCTTTCCTCAAGCTCTGTTTTAGGGTCAGTATGTGTATTGCCTTCCAGGTCGCCTTGAGGAGTTACACCGTCGGTCAGCCGGCCTTTATCTTTCTTTTTCATGTTTGTTCACCTCGACATTAGGATGAACAAATGATCGAGTTTTAATTCTTATCATTCAGCCGAATCGCTTCTTTTGCCAGCTGATCGGCTTTTTGGTTTTGCTTTCCCGGTATCCATTTGATGAAAAAAAGAGGGAAGGCCGCTTTTAATCGGATGATTTCTTCCACATACGGGTGAAACGTTTTATTCTTAACCATTTCAAGCTCAGCGGCTCGTTCCACAATATCTGAATCGGTGCGAAAGGAAACAGATTGATACCCGCGCTTTGCACAAAGCTTCATCCCTTCAATTAAAGCAAGAAATTCCGCTTCCTGATTTGTATGCATTCCGATTGGAATAGAGAAAAACTCTGCTTGTCCTTCATGTTTGATAAAAATGCCGATGCCAGATGGCCCGGGATTACCGGCGCTAGCACCGTCTACATATATTTCTGTAGGCATTATGAACTCCTCTCATCATTCGGTACCATTCTTTTTGCTGCATAAGCATAAGGCAGTGAAATCAAAGATACCGCAAACTTAATCAAATATGTGGAAATAAAAATATGAAGCCAAATTCCTGCCGGATAAATGCCAAAAAAAGCGACACCAGTAAATATCAATGTATCAAACAGCTGGCTGACTGCTGTACTGCCCCCATTTCTGAGCCATAAAAGCCGATCAGAAGGAAATATCCTTCTAATTGACGAATATACATAAACATCCAGCGTTTGGCTGAAGATAAAGGCAAGCAGACTTCCTAACGCGACTCGCGGAAGGAATCCGAAAATCGTTTCCAGCGCTGTTTGCGATATGTCGCTGGAAGCCGGTTCGAAAAGCAGCACGCCCTGCATGACAAATGTCAGCGTCAGGAGCGTTGAGAATCCGAGCCATACCGCTTTTCTGGCTTCCGCCGGACCGTATTTCTCATTCAGCACATCTGTCGCAAAAAAGATTGTGCCGTACATCACATTCCCGAGCGTTGCTGTTAAGCCAAACAGTTCGACTGTTTTGACGACTTGAAGGTTGGCACAAACTGTCGCAAAACCAATCCAAACAAACAGTCCCATTTTGCCAAATCCTTTATAAAATAAAAGAACAATGATAAAATGAATGATCGCAAAAATGATCCAAAATGAATTGTTAAACAAAATGAAAAAGCTTCCTTTCCGGGATAAGATTGGTTTGATTATAGCACATGCCCGGCAACTAATGAATGGTAAGGTGATCATAATGAAGCTCAGACCGCATATGAAGATAGAAGCAAAAGGGACGGGATCCGTCTCATTTTTAGGCGAAGACTGGCTGACTGCTCAGCAGGCACGTATGCTCGCCAGAGAACTAGGCCGTTTTCCATATATGAAAGAGCTCGAGTTCGAAGACGAGAAAGGCGGCAGCTGGACGCTGAAGGAATTGGAAAAGCTGACAGAGGAGCTTGCTCAAGAGCCTGATGACATTACTGTTTATTTTGACGGCAGTTTCGATAAGGAAAGCGAACTGGCCGGACTCGGAATCGTCATTTATTATTCATTGGGAGGAAGCCGGCATCGCTTGAGAAAAAATAAAAGCTTCCGGCTGAAAACCAATAATGAAGCTGAATACGCGGCGCTTTATGAAGCAATAAGAGAAGTCAGAGAGATTGGGGCTAGCAGAAATTCAATTACAATCAAAGGGGACTCGCTTGTTGTGCTGAATCAGCTTGACGGCAGCTGGCCTTGCTATGATCCGTCTCATAATGAATGGCTGGACAAAATAGAAGCACTCCTTGAATCGCTGAAGCTCACTCCAACTTACGAAACCATACAGCGGAAAGACAACCAGGAAGCTGACGGCCTCGCTAAAAAAATTCTATCCCATCAATTCGTAGAAAGCCATACGAAATTAGACCGTAACGGAGATGACGATATTGGATAAGAAAATGATCTTTAAAGAACTGACAGAACTGCAAGATGAATATTGCAAGGACTGTTTTATTAAGAAACAGTTTCGTAAAGATTTTGGCAAAACTTATGCACATTCATTTTGTATTAATAAATGTACAGTAGGTGAAAAGCTGAAAGCATACGGCGATGTCTTAACCAATCATTAAAGAATAAAAACCGCAGAAGCTGCGGTTTTTATTCTTTGAATTCATCCAGCTGATGCTGACTATCATCCAGCAGCTGCTGTTGCTGCTCTACAAATTCAGGATCATCGAGAGCTGCCAGTTCTTCAGATTGTGATAGTTCTCTTGCATCCTCAATGGCTTGGTATGCGGAATCGACTAATGTTTTACTTTGACCTCTCGTCGCAGCTCCTGTCGTTTTCTGAGCTGTTTCCACCGCTAGTTCCAGCTGCCGCTTATCCGTAAAGCCAGTCTGCTCCTCTTCATGAAATTCTGATGTCATAAAAAACACCTCCGCAATTATTTTGCAGAGGTTTTTTGAAATTTATGTACCAAAATAGAAAATAAAATGAAAAATAAGCCGATATAACTATTGAACCAGAATAAATAGGACTGTTTTACTATTTGAGGTATCTTGGCAGAGAAGGGGAACGAAGCTATGGATGATAAAGACTTGAGGTCGATCCTTCACAAAACATTTATAGAAATATACAGTGATTTAGAAGAACTCGCGGATATCGCGAAAAAAGGGAAGCCGTCAATGGAAAAACATGTCGAAGAGATTGAACAGAGGTGCAAACAAAATATTTTGGCCATTGAAATTCAGATGAAAATCAAATAGGAGAGGCATTTGCCTCTCCTCTATTTGTCATCATGTATTGAGTTTAGAGTTTTACAACATTAGAAGCTTGAGGTCCACGATTACCTTCGACAATTTCAAAAGAAACTTCTTGTCCTTCTTCTAATGATTTGTATCCGTCTCCTTCGATAGCTGTGAAGTGAACAAATACATCGTCTCCGCCTTCAACTTCAATGAAGCCGAATCCTTTTTCGTTGTTGAACCATTTTACTTTACCGTTTTGCATATTGCTTAATTCCTCCTAGTACTGTAGCACCCGTGTGCTAAAAAAAATTTTGTCACCATTTAACTTTGATTCATTGTTAAATGATGGTTCAACTATACACCATCTGGGAGCACCCGTCAAGTTCTGAAACTGCTTATTTTTAAAAAGAAGGGAAAGTTTCACAAAAAATGTAACCGCTTTTATAAATAGGTGAATAAAATAAAAAGAGCACACGATTTTCGCGTACTCTCTATGACCATCATTACGATAGCGCTTTGGCTCTTTGTTTAGCTGTCATCATCATTTCTGATTCCTTCAGGATATCCTCTAAAATCACTTCAGAGGAGTTTGCTAAATGAAGGCCCTTAATGTTTTTCTTCATGCGCTGTAAGGTATCTTCATCTGCGAGAAGGGAAGTGACTGACTCGAGAATCTCTTCGTGACGGTTCACGACAATGGCAGCTCCGCGATCTTCAAAGTAGTTCGCATTTTCTTTTTCCTGGCCGGGCACGGGTTTATACAGAATGACAGGCACACCGATGGCAGTTGCTTCTGTCAAAGTAATGCCGCCTGGTTTTGTAATCATGCAATCTGTGATCCGGAACAGCTCATCAATGCGCTCCACATAGCCAAGAACTTTTAATTTGTCACCGTTTTCTGCTTCAAGCATACTTAAAGATTCTTTTAAAGCCGTATTTTTCCCGCACACGACAACCACTTGCACATGGTCATCTTTAACAAGGTTTTCGCACAGCTCTTTTACGTTTTTTAATACACCGTGTGCGCCTGCCATGATCAGAAGCACTTTTTTGTTTGGTAAAAGATTGTACTTTTGATATAACGGCTCCGCCGGCAGGGATTCTTCAAATTGCGGCCTGATTGGAATTCCAGTGATTTTTACGTTGCTTGGATGAGTGCCGATCTCCAGCAGTTTTTCCTTCACATAATCTGTCGCCACATAATATTTATCCACGTTTTCGTGAACCCAAATTTTATGAAGGCAAAAATCAGTCATCACGTTAAAGGTAGGAATGACTCTTCCGGTTCGGCGTCTGTATTCCGGCACGACGATCATCGGAAATGTATTAATAATAATATCGGGCTGATGTTCATCGACAAGTTCGCCCAATCGTTTATTTCCCATTTTAAAGTAAATATTAAATTTACGTTTATTATAGATTTTGTCAACTCCGTAATAAAACAAACGATAAAACTGTTTCCCGATTGAGAAGCTTTTTAAATAAAGGTACTGAGTTACCTCTGAAACAATCGGATTTGACTCTTGGTACAAATTAGAAACGGTTACATGCTGAAAGCCGAGCCGAACACATTGCTCATAAAGCGTTTTGGCTACCTGCACATGCCCATTTCCGTAATTTGCAGTCAAAATTAATACTCTTTTATTGGTATTCAAGTAAATTCACCTCAATGTAATCAACAACAAGCAAGCTTCATGCATCGTAAGGAGTTATTGTCTATACATAAACATAACACAAATACATAATCGAATTATTAATGCAGTGAAAAAATTAAGCTAATTTTAAAAGATTTGGATTCCAGTATTTTTAATTTTTGTTATACGCAGACTGAATCAGATGTATTTTATCATATTTTTTGCTCAGCGTATCACTAAAATAGAAAAATTAGTCCCATTCATAAGGAGTTTCTTGGTAAACGTAATAATTCAGCCAGTTCATAAACAATAGTGTCGCATGCGCTTTCCAGCGATTCACGGGCTCTATGCTGTCTTCAGCGAAATAATGTTTAGGCGCCTCGACACCAGAAAGGTTGCGTTCCAGATCTCTTTCATATTCTTGAAGAAGCGTATTTGTATCATATTCAGGGTGCCCTGTTAAAAAGACTTGTTTTTCGTCTTTTGACACAATTAAGCACACCCCAGCTTCCTTAGATGCGGCAAGAATATTCAACTCAGTCACTGCTTGAAGCTGTTCCATATTTATATCTGTATGCCGGGAATGCGGCACGTAGTATAGCTCGTCAAAACCTCTTACCAATCTTTCATGTTTTGAAAGTACTGTATGTTCGAACACACCGAAGATTTTTTTCGGCATTTCAATTTTTTCCACACCATAATGGTAATATAAACCTGCTTGAGCGCCCCAGCATATATGCAAGGTTGAAGTGACATTCGTTTTGCTCCACTCCATGATCTCTTTGAGCTCTTCCCAATATGAAACATCTTCAAACGCCAAATGCTCGATCGGCGCACCGGTGATAATCATGCCGTCAAACTTCTTGTGACGGATATTGGAAAAAGTCGTATAAAATTCGTCAAGATGTTCTCTTGCAGTATTTTTCGGCGTGTGTGTGCTTGGGATTAAGAATGTAAAATGAACCTGTAAAGGCGAATTTCCAAGCAATCTGAGAAGTTGTGTCTCTGTTTGGATTTTTTTCGGCATCAAATTCAATATGATAATTTTTTGCGGCCGGATATCCTGGTGAAATGCTCTGCTTTCATCCATTACAAATATATGTTCACTCTCAAGCACCTGTTTTGCCGGCAGGTGTGTTGGTATATTAATAGGCAACGTGCCACCTCCATTATTTCCCCGTTTAATTTTCTTCATTATAGGAATTTTCACGCCAATTTTCAATCTATCTATTAGTGTTTGAGGGGGAAACAACAGAAAACTCTTTAAATAAAACGCATAGATATGCCTTTTGGTTTCACTGGAAAATGCTTTTTCGATGATTTATCCCAGAAGGGGACTGTCATGTTTTATAGAATGGTTAAGATAACAACAGAAGCCCGGATGTGTATATAACATTATTTTGAACACCAGCCACTCGTTTGCAATATACAGCCGGCATATCAGGTTTATTTGACTCTGTTCTTATAAGTTCTGATAAAAGATGTTTATTTTGAATTGAGATATAAAAAAGGTAAAATAATCAGCAGCAGTGACATAGGAGGGACTTATATGTCTATATATCATATGAAGGTACGTACAATAACAGGAAAAGAGATGACACTTCAGCCTTTTGCCGGAAAGGTATTGATGATCGTGAATACAGCGAGCAAATGCGGCTTTTCGCCGCAATTGAAACAGCTTCAGGAGTTATATGATACATATCGGCAGGAGGGACTGGAGATCTTAGGGTTCCCCTGCAATCAATTTATGAGCCAGGAGCCTGGTGATGAGGCAGATATACAAGAATTTTGCGAAACAAATTACGGTGTTACGTTTCCTATGTTTTCAAAAGTAGAAGTAAACGGAAAAAACGCCCACCCGCTGTTTGTGTATTTGACAGAGCATGCGAAAGGGATGCTGGGAACTAAGGCAATCAAGTGGAATTTCACGAAGTTTATAGTGGACAGAAACGGAGAAATCATTGGCCGCTATTCTCCGAATACAAATCCGAAAGAGCTGGAAGACGTTATCGTGAAGCTGTTAGGGCAATAAAGAGGGTGTTTTTGTGAAGGAATTGAAGCGGATAGAGCAAATCAGGGCATGGGTCCAGTCTGTGCTGACCGGCGAAAGCTCTGGACACGATTGGCATCATGTATCAAGAGTTGCAGATCTTGCTTTGTATATTGGAGAAAAGGAAAATGCGGATTTGTTCATAGTTGAAATCACGGCTTTGGTTCATGATTTAATTGATGTCAAGATGCCTGACGCGTTTAGGTTTTCAGTGAGCGAAGTATATGATCAGCTCGTTTTTTTCGGAGTTGGAAAAGAGGATGCTGACAGAGTGATTCACATCATCACAAGAATGTCCTTTCGGGATAGGGATAAGCTGGCGATAGAGCCGCACTCAATTGAGGGAAAAGCCGTACAGGATGCTGACAGGCTTGATGCCATCGGTGCTGTAGGGATTGCCAGAGCTTTTATGTTTGCGGGCGCAAAAGGGCACAGCCTTTATGGAAATGATCAAAGCGCCTACGCTCATTTTTTCCATAAGCTGCTCCGGCTGAAAGATATGATGAATACAGACACCGCACGGAAACTGGCAGAAGAAAGACATGATTTTATGCTTCAGTTTGTCCGCCAATTAGAAAAAGACGTACCCGGGATTAATGCCGAAACGTCGTAATAGAAGGCTTGGAACGACTATGATAGAATAAGTCACAGATATGTTATAGGAGGACGATCATGAAGATAAAATCAATTGAACCTACGCCAAGCCCCAATACAATGAAGGTCATCTTAACGGAAGAGCTTCCGGCGGGCAAAAGCAATAACTATAAACCGGATCAAGCAGAAGGCGCACCGCCTGTTATAGCGGAAATCCTTAAAATAGAAGGCGTTAAAGGCGTATATCATGTCGCTGATTTTCTGGCTGTTGAACGGAACGCGAGATACGATTGGAAAGACATTTTACCGCAAGTCCGCTCTGCATTTGGGATGGAAAGTGCTGAAAATACAGAGGGAAACCGCTCTGACCAAGAGTCTTTTGGAGAGGTGAAAGTTTTTGTGCAGATGTTCAGCGGCATTCCTATGCAGGTTAAATTAACTGATGGGGAGCGGGAAGAGCGCTTCGGGTTACCGGAACGCTTTCAGCAGGCGATCTTAAAACTCAGATCTGAAGCTTCAAATGTTGTGTTTGAGCGGACCTGGAAAGAACAAGGCGTCAGATTCGGTGATTTTAATGAAATCGGTCATGACGTGACAGAAGAGATTCAGGCCGCTTACAGTGATGAGCGGCTGAAACGGCTGACAGAAGCAGCCGTTCAAGGAAAAGGCGAAGCAAAACAAGCTGTACAGCGCAAAGCGTATAAAGTAACGCTTGACATGCTGGATGATGAGGACTGGAAAAAGCGTTATGCGCATTTGGAGCAGATGGATCCGAAAGAGGAGGATATCCCGGTTTTACAGAAGGCATTGGATGATCCCAAGGTGTCTATCAGAAGACAGGCTGTCGTATATTTAGGAATGATTGAAATATCCGATGTTCTTCCTTTATTATACAAAGCACTTGAGGACAAAGCTGTCTCAGTCAGAAGAACGGCAGGAGACTGCCTGTCAGATATCGGCGACTCTCAAGCCATTCCTGCTATGATCAAGTCGTTAAGCGACTCCAGCAAGCTTGTCCGCTGGCGTGCGGCTATGTTCCTGTACGAAGTCGGCGATGAAAGTGCCATTGAAGCTTTACGCACTGCCGAAAATGATCCCGAATTTGAGGTCAGCCTTCAAGTGAAAATGGCGCTTGAACGTATTGAGCATGGAGAAGAAGCAAAAGGTTCTGTTTGGAAACAAATGACAGAGAGCAGAAAAAAGGGCGAATAAAAGAATGAAAAAGGTGCAGATCCTGCATCTTTTTTTTGTGAATTCACTTTTTATAAAAATTATTTCGAATATTGTTGAAAAATATCCGAAAACTATTTATAGTAAGTAACAATATTAATAGTTGGAGGGTTTACATCGACAGAAAGCTATATAAATATAAAAACATGAAGGAAACAATCAAGGCAAGGGCGGCCTGAATGTCATATGTTTGCAAAAACAGCCCGAAAATAAACTGAAAATTGTTAAAATAAAATCCAGTCTAACAATTAAAAGTATTTAGGAGGATCACCATGGCAGAATTACGCAGTAACATGATCACACAAGGAATCGATAGAGCTCCGCACCGCAGTTTGCTCCGTGCAGCAGGTGTAAAAGAAGAGGATTTTGGCAAACCGTTTATTGCGGTTTGTAATTCATACATTGATATCGTTCCCGGTCATGTTCACTTGCAGGAGTTTGGGAAAATCGTAAAAGAAGCAATCCGAGAAGCTGGGGGCGTACCGTTTGAGTTTAATACAATCGGAGTAGATGACGGCATCGCGATGGGGCATATCGGGATGAGGTATTCGCTGCCGAGCCGTGAAATTATCGCAGACTCTGTGGAAACGGTCGTATCCGCGCACTGGTTTGACGGTATGGTCTGTATTCCGAACTGTGACAAAATCACGCCGGGAATGCTTATGGCGGCAATGCGCATCAACATTCCAACGATTTTTGTTAGCGGCGGGCCGATGGCGGCAGGAAGAACAAGTGACGGAAAAAAAATCTCTCTTTCCTCAGTTTTCGAAGGAGTAGGCGCTTTCCAAGCCGGAAAAATCAACGAAAACGAACTTCAAGAATTAGAACAGTTCGGATGCCCGACGTGTGGATCTTGCTCAGGCATGTTTACGGCGAATTCAATGAACTGCCTGTCCGAAGCACTCGGCCTTGCTTTGCCGGGTAACGGAACCATTCTTGCGACAGCACCGGAACGCAAAGAGTTTGTCAGAAAATCAGCTGCTCAATTAATGGAAACGATTCGCAAAGATATCAAACCGCGTGATATCGTGACAGAAAAAGCGATTGATAACGCGTTTGCGCTCGATATGGCGCTCGGCGGTTCAACAAACACCGTTCTCCATACGCTTGCCATCGCAAACGAAGCCGGCGTGGAATATTCTTTAGAACGCATTAACGAAGTTGCCGAGCGTGTACCGCACTTGTCCAAACTGGCGCCAGCATCAGATGTGTATATTGAAGATCTTCATGAAGCCGGCGGTGTGTCTGCGGCGTTGAATGAGCTTTCCAAGAAAGAAGGGGCGCTTCATTTAGACGCGCTGACTGTTACAGGGAAAACACTCGGAGAAACCATTGCCGGACATGAAGTAAAGGATTATGACGTCATCCATCCCCTGGATCAACCATTCACTGAAAAGGGCGGCCTCGCTGTTTTATTCGGTAATCTGGCTCCGGACGGCGCGATCATTAAAACAGGCGGCGTACAGAACGGCATTACGAGACACGAAGGGCCGGCTGTCGTATTTGAGTCTCAGGATGAGGCGCTTAACGGCATTATCAATCGTAAAGTAAAAGAAGGCGACGTGGTCATTATCAGATACGAAGGGCCAAAAGGCGGACCTGGTATGCCGGAAATGCTTGCCCCTACATCTCAGATCGTTGGAATGGGGCTCGGACCAAAAGTGGCATTAATTACGGACGGACGTTTTTCCGGAGCCTCCCGAGGCCTCTCGATCGGCCACGTATCACCAGAGGCGGCAGAGGGAGGACCGCTTGCCTTTGTTGAAAACGGAGACCATATCATTGTTGATATTGAAAAACGCATCTTGGATGTACAAGTGCCGGAGGAAGAGTGGGAAAAACGGAAAGCAAATTGGAAAGGTTTTGAACCAAAGGTAAAAACCGGCTACTTGGCCCGTTATTCCAAACTTGTGACAAGCGCCAACACCGGCGGTATCATGAAAATCTAGACAGCGGGGAACGCTTTCTCCTATTTTAAGGCGTGAATATTTGAAATCCGGCCCTCTCTATAGTATCCTTTACTTCAGATGAAGGATAATAGAGGGGGCTTTTTTTATGTCAATGGCTTACGAAGAATACATGCGCCAGCTAGTTGTACCGATGCGCCGCGAGCTGACTGGAGCAGGTTTTGAAGAATTAACAACAGCGGAAGAAGTAGAAAACTTTATGGAAAAGGCAGAGGGCACAACTCTTGTTGTCGTTAACTCTGTCTGCGGCTGCGCGGCAGGCCTTGCGCGTCCTGCGGCAACACAGGCAGTCCTCCAGCATGACAAAACACCTGACAATACAGTGACTGTATTTGCGGGCCAAGATAAAGAAGCTACTGTAAAAATGCGTGAGTATTTTACTGGACAGGAGCCTTCTTCACCGTCAATGGCTCTTTTGAAAGGCAAGGAAGTCGTCCATTTTATTCCGCGTCATGAAATCGAAGGTCATGATATGGAAGAGATCATGAAAAATTTGACCGCTGCCTTTGATGCACACTGCTAAATGCCCGTTTTCCGGGCATTTTCTTTTTGGGAGTACTGAAGATGATAACAACAAGCTATAGACCGTCTGAACACACCGTGAAAACCGCAAAACTGCTTTCTAAAGAGCTTGATATGCCATATTGCGGCCGAAATAAACAAACGGTTGAAAACCTGCTGAAGTCAGCTGAACGTGATTTGCTTGTGGTCGGCAAAGAACGGTTTGAACTTTATACGAAACAAGGGGCTAAATTCTTTTTTCATCCGAATACAGCGATGTTCAGAGCTAAACGCTTCCTACGGGACGAGCGGGAACCGATGCTTCGGGCAGCTGGTTTATCGGAAGGAGATACGTTTTTAGATTGCACACTCGGGCTGGGTTCGGATGCCATTATCGCAAGTATGGCAGTAGGCGAAACGGGTTCTGTGATTGGAATTGAAAAAAACCATCTCGTGTCCGTTTTGGTGAGGACGGGGCTGCAATCATGGCAAACGGGCATAGAAGAGCTTCAGGCTGCAATGAGCAGAATCCAAGTAAAGAATGGGGATTGCTATGAATACATCAAGCAGCTTCCTGACAACTCTTTTGATGTGATATATTTCGATCCAATGTTTCATGAGCCTGTAGAGACGTCTGACGGCATCGCGCCTTTACGGAACTTTGCGGAGGATTCAGCTTTGGATGAAGGGTGTATCAAAGAAGCGGTGCGCGCTGCCAGAAAAAGCGTTGTACTGAAAGACCACTGGAAAAGCCCGCGATTTGAACAGTTTGGTTTTAACGTCATCAAAAGAAAAACAGCGCTGTTCCATTATGGTGTCATTCAAGCCGCAAGTAAAACAAGCCCGTGACGAATCACGGGCTTTCTGTTAATCGGTGACTTCCATGACGACAAAGTATAACAATGTTAAGAGTGAAACTGTGGCAAACAGAGCGTCAATCATGTGGAAAGCCTCCTTTCACAGAATATTGTAAGCGTTTTTACGCAAACCGCAAAGTTACGAATCTCCTAATTTGCATATCAGTTTCATATGGTACATGACTTGCATGTTTCGGATGTGCTAAAATAAGAGAAACATAACAAAAAAATAGAGAGGAATAAGCAATCATGAAAATGTGGATGAGAAAGACCCTTGTGGTTTTATTTACCATCGTGACGTTCGGGCTCGTATCTCCTCCGGCTGCTCTTATGGCGGACAAGCCCTCTGGACAGCCGAGCAGTCTTGAGCAGAATGATTACACCGCTTTTTATGATGAGCATGACCTGTACGATGATGAGTCGGAAGACAGGCGAAATCCTGAACTGCTTTTTCAAACGTACAAGGAACAGCTCCTTGACAGCGCTGAGAATCAGTCCTTTGTGAAATTCGGCAGCAAAATCGCTCCGGTCATTGAGGATGACTATCGGAAAGAGATCATGCCGAAAATCGAAAATGTGATTAGTGATTATTTGGCGACATTGCAAGAGGATGAGGCGTATCAAGATGTTGTGATCTCAAGCATGCCTTCAGCGGGCAAAACGGAAAAAATTTTCAACGTTTACAATCGGACGACTGGAAAAGATCTCATCAGATTCCATGTGCGCAGAGACCACCCGCCTCATGACGGCTACTGGTTTAATTTTCATTATCATACAGCAGAAGATGGATTTCAAAAACATCATGAGCTTGGAAGCATATACTGGGACCGCAACACGCCTCCCAACTGGATGAGTGCGTAAAGGAGATGCCATTAGACATGAAAAAGTACACAATGAATGAAATGGTCGATATAACAAAAGATATGCTGAACAAACGGGGCGTTATGATCGAAGATATTGCGCGGATTGTTCAAAAACTTCAGGAAAAATACAATCCAAATTTGCCACTCAGTGTATGTATGGAGAATGTAGAAAAAGTGCTGAACAAACGTGAAATTATTCATGCTGTTTTAACAGGCCTTGCGCTTGATCAGCTCGCTGAGCAGAAACTTCTTCCGGAACCGTTGCAGCACCTTGTTGAAACGGATGAACCGCTTTACGGCATAGATGAAATTATCCCTCTTTCAATCGTTAATGTATACGGGTCGATCGGCCTGACCAACTTCGGTTATTTGGATAAAGAGAAGATTGGAATCATTAAAGAACTTGATGAAAGCCCGGACGGTATTCATACCTTTTTGGATGATATCGTGGCAGCACTTGCAGCAGCCGCTGCGAGCAGAATTGCCCATACGCATCAGGATCTGCAAGATGAAGAAAAAGAACAGGATGAAAAGCCTGTCGTCAGATGACTGATAAAAAAATCATTTCTGGGTTCAGAAATGATTTTTTATTGTGTTACACTACTAGAAGACTACTTTTAAAGGATGGAAAAGATGAAACAGTACAAGGATTTATGCAGACATGTGTTAGAGCATGGCGAAAAAAAGGGAGACCGGACAGGGACCGGTACAGTCAGCACCTTCGGATATCAAATGAGATTTAATTTACAGGAAGGTTTTCCGATGCTGACAACAAAAAAACTCCACTTTAAATCGATTGCCCATGAGTTGCTTTGGTTTTTAAAAGGGGATACCAATGTACGCTATTTGCAGGAAAACGGAGTGCGGATCTGGAATGAGTGGGCTGATGAAAACGGTGAACTCGGACCTGTATACGGTTCCCAATGGCGTTCTTGGCGGGGAGCTGACGGAGAAACCGTTGATCAAATTTCCCGCCTTATTGAAGATATTAAGACAAATCCGAACTCCAGACGCTTAATCGTCAGCGCCTGGAATGTCAGTGAAATTGATAAAATGGCATTGCCGCCGTGTCATTGTCTGTTCCAATTCTACGTGTCTGACGGCAAGCTGTCCTGCCAGCTGTATCAGCGCTCTGCTGATGTTTTCCTCGGTGTGCCGTTTAATATTGGTTCTTATGCCCTGTTAACTATGATGATTGCTCATGTGACTGGGCTTGAACCGGGAGAGTTTATTCATACATTTGGTGATGTCCATATTTATCAGAACCATATTGAACAGGTCAAATTGCAGCTGACAAGGGATGTTCGCCCGCTTCCGAAGCTTCGTTTCGCCAGAGAGGTTGATTCTATTTTCAACTTTGCGTTTGAGGACTTTATCATCGAGGATTATGATCCGCATCCTCATATTAAAGGAGCGGTCAGCGTATGATTTCGTTCATTTTTGCGATGGATGCCAACAGGCTGATCGGCAAAGACAATGATTTGCCGTGGCATTTGCCCAATGACCTTGCATACTTTAAAAAAGTAACCTCTGGCCATTCCATCATTATGGGCCGGAAAACATTTGAATCGATTGGACGTCCGCTTCCAAATCGGAAAAATATTGTCGTCACATCAGCGCCGGCTTCAGAATTTCCGGGATGTACGGTTGTCAGTTCGTTAAAGGAAGTGCTGGACAATTGTTCAGGCTCTGAGGAATGCTTTGTGATCGGAGGGGCTCAGCTCTATACAGCGCTGTTTCCTTATGCGGACAGACTGTATATGACGAAAATTCATCACAAGTTTGAGGGTGACCGTCACTTCCCCGAATTTGATGAAACCAATTGGAAGCTGGTTTCTTCTGAGCGGGGGATCAAGGACGAAAAAAACCCGTACGATTACGAATTTCTGATGTATGAAAAAAAGAATTCTTCTGAAGCGGGAGGATTTTAATTGATTCGCTACAGCTTGCTAGTGATTTATATTGTGTATATGCTGTTAAAAAATATGAAACAATTATTTAATCAAAGGATGCTTGACCCCCGTCTGTCATACAAAAAACAGATGATTCTTGTCTACGAGCAGCCAAAGGCGTTTTTGGAAGGCTGTGTCGGCATCACCGGTTCAATTGTGACGATCCATCAGCCTGAGCCAATACCGCACGGTCCTGTTTTGTATGTGCATCCCCGTTTGCGTTTGGCTGAACTGGCCTTAATTGCTGGGTATATTGAGGAACCGGCCGGCTTTATTGCCAATCCAAAAGGATTTCGCTTTCCTTTAATCGGGCAATGGCTAGATCGGATGGATGTGATTTCAGACGGCGACTCAGAAAAGGTATATGAAGATGTAACGAAACAGCTGGAAAAAGGACAAAGCCTGATTCTTTCATTAGATGGTTCTATAGATCCTGTTGAACTTGCGGCCTGTTATCATCTTCCATTGGTGATGGTGGAAACGAAAGGAACAGATGACCTGCAAAAGGGATCGTTTTTTAAACGCTTAAAACCAGCAGACATTGAATTGTCATTTTCAAAAGCTTATATACCAGCAAATGAAAAACAATTACGTGCATAAAAAAGCGCAGTCCCAAAGACTGCGCTTTTCTGTTACGAAATAAACGGCACCTTCACACAATAAAACAGTACACAGAAAAACATCGCAGCGCTTCCGCCTAATACAAAGCTATGCCATATGGCGTGATGGAAGGGGATCTTTTTCCAAATATAAAAGATGGTTCCGACCGAGTATAAAATGCCGCCGAGAAAAAGGAGGCTGAATCCCGCTCCGCTCAGCGAAGCGTATAAAGGTTTAACCGCGATAATCATCAGCCATCCCATAATCAAATACACGAAGGTTGACAATAGGATAAAGCGTTTCACGAAGAAAATTTTAAAAACGATTCCGCCTAATGCAAGAGACCATACGATAACCAGCAGGGTGAAGCCAAGTGTGCCTTTCAGCGGCCCCAGCAAAAAAGGCGTATAGGTTCCGGCGATCAGTACATAAATGGCGCTATGATCAATAATCTCCAAAATATCCTTCGTCTTTTTATGTGTGATGCTGTGAAGCAGTGTAGAGCTTAAATATAACAGCAACATAGAGACACCGAATATTGTAAAGCTGACAATGTCCCATGCGGACCCGTAATTAGCCGCAAATAAGATCAGAAATACTAATGCTGGTATGGATAAGAGTACACCGATGCCGTGTGTTATCGCATTGGCGATCTCTTCTTTGATTGTAAACAAGTGCATTCTCCTTTCGATCGCTAGATTATTTGATTTTTCAGCGTTTCCAGAAAGCTCAAACCCTCTAAAGTAATTTTAGTGCCGGCGCGTCCGCGGCTTTTTGTGACATAATCTTTTTTCTCCAAATAATCGAGACGGCTTCTGACCTGCTGCGGGGTTAACGAGGTTTGGGTGTTTTTACTGTGTTCCGAAATGATCCGTCTGCTGGCCGGTTCTCCTTTTTCGTTTAACGCTTTTATTGTTTCCAAAATAAACAAAAACTCAGCTTTTTCCATTAAAGTCAGCAGCTTTGCTTTTTTCTTCAATGCTTTTCCGTCTATTGGGCCCCTAATGTATGGCGGCACATCATATGGATGAATCGTTCCTCCGCTTGACACTGCGGCCATATAATCTGTGGCGTTTTTTAATTCCCTGACATTGCCTTCGAATGTGTGCTGCTCAAGCATCGAAAAGACTGAGGGATCAATGAACAATTGCTGGCCGGAGTTTGAGAGAAAATACTGTGTCAAAAGTGGTATATCGCTCTTTCGTTCAGACAATTCGGGCAGTGTGAGTGTTAAAATATTCAGTCTGTAAAATAAGTCTTGCCTGAATGTATGTTCCGCGCATTCGCCTGCAGAAGCACAGATGATTCGCGGTTTTTCCGTGTCTGAATCAAGCGCTTTTAGCAGCTGAGCTTGTACAGAAGCAGGCATGCGCCAAACTTCATCAAGAAAAAGGGTCCCTTGTGCCGTTTTTTTAAACGCACCTGTGTTACCGTCATGGCCAAAAAGCTCAAGCATAAGGCTTTCTTCTGAATGGATGCTGCAATTGACGCTAATAAAAGGTTCGCTGTTTCTCGAGGATTCCTGGTGTATCGCTTGTGCAAAATGATCTTTTCCTGCTCCGATTTTTCCTGTTATTAGGACAGGAAGCTCCGATAATGAGAACTGCTTGGCGATTCGTTTCGCGTCCAGGAATGTTTGATGTTCTCCGATCAGGTTATGAAACGTGTTGAGTATTGGTGCGCTATTCATCAATTGGCTCCTTTTGGTTCTAATTGGTTTTATTATATCATGCCTTTTACCTCAAAACACCTTTTATTTATGAGCATCTTTTTTCTTAGGTCTGCTGAATGCTGGTGACGCAGGTGTTATCAGGGCATATTATGAATGCGGTCTGTATTTTTTAAATATTAAATAAAAATAATTGTCTTATTTTTTGAATATTCGTGTTATAATGGCATATTAAATAGGGATTTAAAACAAGAAAGGAATCTGTACATGAAACCGTTGCTTAAAGAAAATTCTCTCATCCAAGTGAAAGACATTTTGAAGGCTCATCAAAACGTAAAGGACGTTGTGATTCACACACCTTTGCAAAGGAATGACAGACTTTCTGAGAGATATGAATGCAATATCTATTTGAAACGTGAAGACTTGCAAGTTGTCAGATCTTTTAAGCTCAGAGGGGCTTATCATAAAATGAAACAGCTTTCCAGCGAGCAGACTGAGAACGGAATTGTATGTGCCAGTGCCGGAAACCACGCTCAAGGTGTGGCGTTCTCATGTAAACATCTTGGCATTCACGGGAAAATTTTTATGCCGTCTACAACACCGAGACAAAAAGTCTCTCAAGTTGAACTGTTCGGAAAAGGGTTTATCGATATTATTTTGATAGGTGATACGTTTGACGATGCGTATAAAAGCGCCGTTGAATGCTGTGAGGCGGAATCACGAACGTTTATTCATCCGTTTGATGATCCGGATGTGATGGCTGGGCAGGGAACGCTGGCGGTCGAAATTTTAAACGATATTGATACAGAACCGCATTTTCTTTTTGCAAGTGTCGGAGGAGGCGGCCTTCTCTCAGGGGTAGGCACTTATTTAAAAAATGTATCTCCTGAAACAAAGGTCATTGCTGTTGAGCCGGAAGGGGCGGCATCCTATTTTGAATCAAACAAAGCCGGGCATGTCGTCACACTGGATAAAATTGATAAATTTGTAGATGGAGCGGCTGTTAAAAAAATTGGGGAGGAAACGTTCCAGACACTGCAATCAGTCGTGGATGACATTCTCCTTGTTCCTGAAGGGAAAGTATGTACAGCCATTCTTGAATTATATAACGAATGTGCGATTGTTGCTGAACCGGCTGGTGCTCTATCTGTCGCAGCGCTTGATTTGTACAAGAATGAAATAAAAGGCAAAAATGTGGTTTGCGTAGTCAGCGGAGGCAATAATGATATCGGAAGGATGCAGGAAATGAAGGAGCGATCCTTGATTTTTGAAGGACTTCAGCATTATTTTATCGTCAATTTTCCGCAAAGAGCGGGGGCGCTCCGCGAATTTCTTGACGAAGTCCTCGGGCCGAATGATGACATTACAAGGTTTGAGTATACGAAGAAAAATAATAAAAGCAACGGACCTGCTCTTGTCGGCATCGAGCTGCAGGACAAGGCTGACTATGGGCCGCTGATTGAACGAATGGACAAAAAAGCGTTTCATTATGTAGAAGTGAATAAGGATGAGGACTTGTTCCATTTGCTGATCTAATTTTTTCGCACAACCGCGTAAAATGACAGACAGTCCGGCTGGCATTGTATATAATAGAAGAAAAACAAAAAAAGAGGATTGATAGCTTGTTACTCAAAAGCCTAGAGTTCAAACGCAGTGACGGGATTCAGGTGAAAGTGACAGAAATACCTGTATTAAAGGAAGATGAGCACTATTTCTTTATGTTACATCACCATTTGCAGTTCTACTTAAAAGAAGTGTTTTCATCAAACAGCAGGGCAAAAGTGTATTCTTTCCGACATTATATGAAGCGCCGGATGAAATGGGCAGATTATCAGGCTGTTTTTCATCAAGAGGTGTTAAAGTACAACGCGTAATATGCCGTTTTTACCTGTGTGTCTCCCTTTGTAACCGTTGGTTGGGAGGCATGCAGGATTTTTTTTGCCGGTACCGAATATAAATATAAAATAGAGGATATAGCAGGCAAGGACGGTTTTAGAATGCGCTTTTACCGGCTGGAAAGGGTGAATGTCATGAAGGTGATCAAGGGTTTAGCGGCAGGGCTGTTTTTTCTGCTTTTTTGTGCCTGCGGAGGACAACAAATTAAAGATCCGCTCAATTATGAGGTGGAGCCTTTTACATTTCAAAACCAAGACGGCAAAAATGTTTCATTAAAGAGTTTAAAAGGAGAAGTATGGCTGGCGGATTTTATTTTTACGAATTGCGAGACTGTATGTCCGCCGATGACTGCTCATATGACCGATTTGCAAAAAAAACTAAAAGCCGAGAATATAGATGTCCGGATCGTCTCCTTTAGTGTTGACCCAGAAAACGATAAGCCAAAACAGCTGAAGAAATTTGCGGCGAATTATCCGCTATCTTTTGATAACTGGGATTTCCTCACGGGATACAGCCAGCGTGACATTGAGGCGTTCGCGCTTAAGAGCTTCAAAGCGATTGTGAAGAAACCGGAGGGAAAAGACCAAGTCATTCATCAATCTTCATTTTATTTGGTGGGTCCGGACGGTAAGGTGCTGAAAGATTACAATGGAGTGGAAAATACACCGTACGATGATATTATCGTTGATGTGAAATCAGCCAGTACACTCAAGTAAACTAGGAGACTAGGCATTTGCAAATCTTCTAAAACATGATACACTTTCCACTAGTAGAATGGGAAGGAGCAACAAGATTGAAGCTGCGCATTTTTTCACTCATGGCCAGTTTGATTTTGCTTCTTGCTGCTTGTACGAGCATACGTACAGCATCTGAGGGGAAACAAAAAGATCATGAACCGAAAACGAAAGAGCACATTGTCATTGCGGCTGTCGGAGATTCGCTGACAGAAGGTGTCGGAGATCCCGCCGGTAAGGGATATGTCGGCATGGTTGCGGATTCTATCCGGTCAAATAAACAAGTCAAAACGGTAGACGTAAAAAATTATGCCGTGAAAGGGAACCGTTCTGATGATTTATTAGAGAAATTAAAAGATAAAAAGGTTCAAAAAGGCATAAAGGACGCTGATTATGTCTTTTTTACAATTGGCGGCAACGATTTGATGAAAGTCCTTCGCCAAAACTTTCTGCAATTAACAATGGAACCATTTCAGGAAGCGGAAAAACCGTACGAAAAGCGTTTTAAAAAAATCATTTCTGAAATTCGTGAACTGAATGATCACGCTGAGCTGATTTATGTGAGCATGTATAATCCGTTTACATTTACGTTATCTGAATTAAATGAAATAAACGGTGTTGTTACTGATTGGAACCAAGTAGCTGAAAAAGAGCTGAAAAAAGATAAGTTTGCGAAAATCATTTATATTGAAGATTTATTCAATCAAAAAAGCGACAGCAGCAGAATTTCTGAGGATGATGATTTTCATCCTAATGGTACGGGTTATTCCCTTATCGCGAAGCGCGTCTATCAAGCCATTGAAAAAGAAGGATTACCGAAAGAGTAGGGTGACATCATGAATAAGTGGAAACGACTGTTTTTTATATTGCTTGCCATCAATCTGATTCTCGCCGCTGGGTTTGTGACACTAGTCATGCTGCCGGGAAAACAAGCTCAGGTAAAGGATTCATCTGAGAGCGAGTATGGATTTCAAGTGACAAGCACAAAAGAATCATTAGCTGCGTTTGTCAACTCATATTTAAAAGACAAAGCATCCAACCAGCTTGATTATAAAGTAGAGATCGATGATGATGTTCATGTCGTCGGGGAAATCAAGGCTTTTTCCACGACCATTGATGCGCTTATCGCTTTTGAACCGACCGTGAAAAAAAATGGCGACGTGGAGCTGAATGTAACGAAATTTTCGTTAGGGAAATTGAGTATCCCGATTAGCTTTGTGTTAAATTATATGGACAGTTTTTACGAATTGCCGTCATTTGTCCACGTCCATCCCGGCGATAAAAGCATTGAAGTGCGTCTGTCAGAAATGCCTTTAACGAATGGAATGTATGTCAGAGCGGATAAAATAAATTTAGAAAAAGATGAAATTGAGTTTTCCTATTACCATCCTAAACAATAGAGGTGACTGAAAATGAAACGGATTTACCAGTATTTCAGTTTATTATCCTTTACATTTTCCCTGTATTTCGGCTGGCTTGCTTATCATCATCTGGCCGCTGAAGATATGGACCAAATGTATTTGAACATTTCCTATTGTGCCTTGTTCTTAAGTGTGATGGTGCTAACATTCGGTATGAGAGACCGAAAAAAAACCGATAAGTCATGAAAAAAGAGACATGAAACAACGTCTCTTTTTTCGTGTGATCCGGTGAAAATTTAAGACCACAAGGAGAAAAAATGAAAGCATACGATTTTACACAGGGGAACGTGCTGAAACAGCTTGTGCTGTTTTCAATGCCGATTATGCTCGGAAACGCATTGCAGGTTTCCTTTCAATTTATAGACAGTTTGTGGATCGGCAATTTACTGGGGGCGAAGGCCCTTGGGGCAGCCGCGGTATCAAGCACGATTGTTTTAACCGTGCTGTCTTTTATTTTGGGCCTTAACAATGCGACATTAACTATTTTGTCACAGCAAAAGGGTAAAGATGATGAAAAAGGAATGGCGTCGTATATAAACGCTTTTGTCGTTTTATTAACAGGCCTAAGTGTCGGCTTCGGCGCGGCCGGTTTTTTTCTGTCAGAGCTTTTGCTTCGTCTTTTGAAAACGCCGGAGTCGATGATACCGCTTGCTGAGAGCTATTTGCAAATTCAATTTATTGGCATTTTATTTTTGTTTGGTTATAACTTTATCAGTACGGTGCTTCGGGCGCTCGGTGACAGCAAGACACCTCTCCGGTTTATTGCGTTTGCAGTTGTGCTGAATACAGTGTTGGCGCCGTTCTTTATTTCTGTGCTGCACATGGGAATAGCGGGAGCAGCTTATTCGACAATTTTGTCACAGGGCATTGCGTTTCTGTACGGGTTGTTTTATGTCATCAGACACAAGCTTGTACCGTTCTCTATTCCGCGAGTTCCCAAGTGGGAAGAGTCCGCGCTGGTTTTGAAACTTGGGATTCCAGCCGGTCTGCAGATGATGGTCATTACAGGCGGAATGATGGCGATTATGAGTGTTGTCAACTCCTACGGGGAGCATGTGGTGTCAGGCTTCGGCGCGGTGCAGCGGCTCGACAGCATCATCACGCTTCCCGCTATGGCTGCCGGTACGGCGGTCAACAGTATGGCAGGGCAAAATATCGGAATCGGAAACGATAAAAGAGTGGGAACAATTGCGAGGCTAGGTGTTATAGTTGTTATTTCTTGCATGCTGATGATTGCCGTTATCATTTGGGTATTTGGCAAATATCTTATGAGACTATTTATCAGCGAGCCTGATGCGGTTGCGTTTGGTGAACAATATTTGCGTTGGATCGCGTTTTTCTACCCTTTTATCGGGATTAATTTCGTGCTGAACGGAATCGTCAGGGCTGCGGGAGCGATGCTGCAGGTGCTGGTTTTAAATTTGATATCGTTTTGGGTTTTGAGATATCCTTTCACGGCTCTATTTTCAGCATGGTTTGGCCAGAAAGGAATCGGGCTCGGAATCGGAATGAGTTTTTTATTAAGCAGCTGTGCGGCGTTTTTGTATTACAGATACGGAAGATGGAAAACAATGAAACTGTTCGCTGAAAAATAAATGAAGGGCTGCAAAAAGCACATACCCATGTATAGCGGTATGTGCTTTTTTTCATCGTTTTTTATCAAGTTTGCTGAAAAGCTCGATTAATGAGGCCAGTTCGGCATCAGTGTAGCAGTCAAAGCGTTTAAAGAAATATTCCGTTTTTTTCTCGTTGAAATGCTGAAGGACTTTTTCGCCCGCTTCGGTGATATGAATGCGGATGATGCGCCTGTCTTCCTTCGATCTGATTCTTGTAATCCATTCCTTTTCCACCAGCGCATCAGTCACAGCTGTAATGTGGCTTGCTGATACCTCTAAAATAGGCGCAAATTCGGTGACTTTTTTAGGCCCTTGTTCACTGAGGATCCGCAGAATGGTGAATTCATTCCGTGACAGCTCTTTATCAAGAATTTCATTGATTTCGTTGCGTATTTGTTTAAAAACTTTACGGAGTAAATTTTCCATATCGTACATCATCTGTGTTCTTACTTTCAAATTTGTGAACCTCCATTACATAAGCATATTGCTTAAAACCTATAGATTTTATGAAAAGCAGAATCATTTTCATTCTATTTTTACATGCTATAATATAATAATACCACGTATGAACAAAGGAGGCACCAGTATGTCTGAAAAAAAAGAAATCGCCACATTTGCAGGAGGCTGTTTTTGGTGTATGGTCAAACCTTTTGACGAACAGCCGGGAATTGAAAAAGTGGTGTCCGGGTATACAGGCGGCCATACTGAAAACCCTACGTATGAAGAGGTGTGCAGTGAAACGACAGGACATTGTGAAGCCGTTCAAATCACGTTTCATCCTGATGTGTATCCTTATGAAAAGCTGCTTGAATTGTTTTGGCAGCAAATCGACCCGACAGATGCCGGCGGCCAGTTTGCGGATCGCGGCAGCTCCTACCGTGCAGCCATTTTTTATCATAATGATAAACAAAAGGAGCTTGCGGAAGCTTCCAAGCAGCGTCTGGCGGAAAGCGGCATCTTTAAAGATCCGATTGTAACCGACATTTTAAAAGCTGAGCCTTTCTATGAAGCGGAGGGCTACCATCAGCATTTTTATAAAAAGAATCCAGGACATTACCAGCGCTACCAGGCGGGGTCTGGACGAGCCGGATTTATCAGCGAGCATTGGGGGGGCGAAATAATGGGGCACAATAAAGAAGAAAAAATCAAGTCACTAAACCGCATGCAATATGAAGTGACGCAAAATAACGGCACGGAGCCGCCTTTTCAAAATGAATATTGGGATCATCAGGAAGAAGGGCTGTATGTAGACATTGTGTCAGGCAAGCCATTGTTTACATCCAAGGATAAATTTGATTCCCACTGCGGCTGGCCAAGCTTTACAAAGCCGATTGAAGAAGAAGAAGTAGAAGAAAAACTAGACACGAGCCACGGCATGATTCGAACAGAAGTGAGAAGCCGTACTGCCGATTCTCATCTTGGTCATGTATTTAATGACGGACCGGGTCCAAGCGGGCTTCGATACTGCATAAACTCAGCGGCAATGCGGTTTGTGCCGAAGGATAAGCTGAAAGAAGAAGGATACGAAAGCTATCTGCATCTTTTTGATAAATAAACACAAAAAACAGGCCTGCCTAATGGATAGACAGGCTTGTTTTTATGCCTTTTTTTCTTGGTGCAATTTCTCAATAATCTGGGCAATTCTGTCTTTTGTGATGAGTGGAGCTTGATCTGATTGATATCCAGGCAGATGGACTTTGCGAAAATCAGGATGTTTTTCAGGTTCTGGAAGAATCGCATAAAGATTGCCCCATTCATACAGAGAATCAATTTCATGAGGGGATGTTAATTCTTCGTGAAGCTTTTCACCTGAACGCTTGCCGACTTCTACCGCAGACGGCTGCGGGAGCCCGTGCTGCGATGCATATTCTTCAAACCCATGGATCAGTTCTTCAAGTTTCAGTGATTCCATTTTAAAAATAAAAGTTTCTCCGCCTTTTGTAATAGCAGCTGATTGCAATGTCAGTGTAGCTGCATCGTCTATTGACATGAAAAACCTGGTCATATTTTTGTCAGTGATGGTTAGCGGTTCACCCTCCATCATCTGTTCAAATAAAATTGGAATGACCGAACCCCTTGAGCCGAGAACATTTCCGAAGCGGACTGAACAAAACACAGTTCCTCTGTTTTGAACGTGGCGGTTTGCTTGATGAAACAGCTTTTCAGATAACAGCTTGGTGGCACCCATTGTGTTCACAGGAGATACAGCTTTATCTGTTTATCAAGATAATGACTACGATTCGTTACTACTGACTGTTTCCCCGATTAGGAAGTTATATCTTAGAATAGGTGTAATTTCAAATTGTGCAGGTATTGGGCCTTTTCTCTTTGCTGTCATTTTAACTATAACTTTCTGCAACGTAATTCTGAGCAGTTTATTCTTTTCTTCTCTGTTTTCAGATGACTCATATAGTTCAATTGCATTTTTTATGTTCTCTTTAAGTTGATTGATATCAAGACCACCTTTAAAATCAACAAGGCCATTTATCTCGTCTTTTGCTTTTTTAAGCTCTTGCAGCTCTTTGTCTAAGACTGATTTCCGCTGCAGGAATATTTCATCAGAGTAAATGCCACTTTCATATTTATCGAATATGAAATTCAATTTGTTTTTTAACTCTTTTTCTCGCTGGTCAAACTGTTCATTCATTTGCTTTTTTGATCTGATATTGTTTTTGTTTTCATGAGACTGAATCACACTACCAAGGTGTTTCGTAAGGTCATTGTCATTTAGCGCCTGTAGATACTTTAAATAGTCTAGAATGGCTTCTTCAACATCATTGTATCGGACATTCATACACTTGTTATTGAGGCATCTGAGCACTTTAACATGATATAAGCTTTCAGTACCGTTTTTGTTTTGTCTCTTTCTTTTGGCTTCATATTTTGACAATGGGCCACCACAGTCAGCACAAATACATACACCGGCCAATTCATTTAATTTATAATCACTTCTATTTGGCAGCAAAGGTATTTTGTTTTCGATTTTTTTATTCGCCTCCTCGAATTGATCTTTATCAATAATGGGAGTGTGTGCGTCAGGTACAATTATTTGTTCATTCTCAGGTCTAATTGTTCTCTTACCGTCTTTTTCTTTCTCTCTGACTTTATACTTAACAGTTCCTATATAAACTTCATTTTCAAGAATTGCTTTTACAGTGAATCGATTCCACTTTTTCTTTCCGGCAGGGGAGGGGATTTGCAGATTGGTCAAATGAGTGGCAATTGCATTGTAACTGTAATCCTTTCCGTTGAGACCATTCAAGAATAAATCAAATATTAGTTCAACAACCTTTGCTTCATCCTCAATTGGATCTAGCTTAGAGGTCTTTTTGTTTAACTGGTATCCATAAGGCGCCAGGCCAGATATCCATTTCCCCTGTGCTGCATAAGTGTATTTAGCGCCTGTCATACGCTCCCTGGTCATTTCGAATTCTTCTCTAGCCATAAATAACTCAAAACGAATCTGGCGCATGTCAACAGGGTTTCTAGGGTCATAAACCTTATATGGTGTAATTATGATCAATCGTTTGCTTTGAAGGAGGTTAACAATTTGTCCTGCATCGCTATAACTCCCACGACTAAGTCTTGTTATTTCTTTAACAGCAATTGCCTGATATTTGCCTTCCTCAAGATCTTTAAGACATTCTTTGAAAACAGGTCGACCCTCAATGCTTTCTCCTGATCCAATCTCCATTTTTAATTCATAGGGGATCTCAATGGCCGTAAGTATTTTATTCATAAGTTCTTTTTGTTCTGTGAGTGTGTCTTCACCTGTTCTTTTTTCTCGTTCCATGTCCTGACGAGAACGTCTAAGATACCCTAAAATATTTGTGATGTTGTAAGAATTAACAATGTTTTTTAACTCCAAAAATTTAGCACCTCTTTATTTGTGTTTAATGTCAAAACAGAAGTATCTGTAAAAACATTCTATCTAACATTGAATACGAAAACAACAAAATAATTTGAAAGATTTGTATTCTTTGAATATATATCTATCTAGTTTTAGATTTCGATATATGTGTTATGAATTCTTAGATTAAATTAGACCTCGTCTTTTATAGACGGGGTTTTGTCCATTCACCGAAGTTCCTACGCATCTATTTAATGAGTGGAGTTCATCGTGAGAGTGTGTCCATTTTTGAGATTACCCTTGCAGTTATTAATGATGGTTGTAAAAGTTTTTATCAGGATGTCGCAAAAACGAATACAATGATGGGGTTTTACTTGTGAAGCACGAAAACTTAACTAAATAATGTCCGTTTTTAAAGTTAACGCAGTTATTTATGAAAAGGTTGTGCCATTCCGGAGGTCGATACGCAGTTATATATGCAGGAAGAAATACTCGCTGAATTGTGCGGTTAACAAATTGAAGGATATAAGAGAGGGGATGAATCATTGACTATGAGTAACATTTGGATAAACAAGGTTCTTCTAAAGCCTTGTTAAATATTTCAACTAACTATCTATAATGCTTGTGAGCAAAATTGTACACCCTTGCTTAACTCTCAATAAAAATCTAATGAAATTATTGGAGGAAAGAATAATGGATCAAACACAAATCGTAATTTTATCACTAATCATCGCTGCTATTGGTGAGATCAAAGATCTATTAATTGCTATGTTCCCGAAGTTATTTCCAGCAATCGGAACATTCTTAATTGGCCTGAACATTTATGTATGGGTAATAATCCTTCTGCTGCTGATTATTGCTATTTTAATATACATAGTTATTAGGAGGTGATCTAAATAAAATTCACATTTTATTTAAACCTGAAAGCTGCTTGAATACACCACAAATATAAAGTATCCTGTATATGTATCATAGTTGGTATATCAGCCACTATAGGCCAGAGAGTTCCCTCACATACTCTCTGGCTTTTCTTCTAAGGTAAGCCTGACCACCTGTTTAAATTTCCAGCACTACTTTGAATGAAACTTTCCAAATTTAAAATCGTATATGTCTTGAAGAATCATTACATAGCCCATAGGAGGGAAATACCATGAGTGAGATTTGGGAGAACAGTGAATATGATCCTTTTAGGTTAAAAGACATCAGTGAAAATGAAATAAAGAATGTTGAAAAAAAGTTAAACTTAACTTTGCCTGATCAATATAAGAAATTGATCATTCAACAAAATGGTGGGTTGATTAATTTTAATGCATTCCCAACAGATCAGGAAACATCTTGGGCTGATGACCACATTGAAGTTGATCATATTAGAGGTATAGGGAGGGAGCTGGGGATCTTAGAGAGTGAATATCTAATAAAAGAGTGGGGTCTACCACAAAGATTATTGTTAATACAGGGAGATGGACATAATTGGGTTGCCTTAGATTATCGTCTAACTAATGAAAATCCACCTGTTCATTACTTTGACCTTGAATTAAATAATGATTTTAACATTGCAGATTCATTTGATGAATTCTTATCTAAACTCTATACACATGAATACGAAG
The DNA here is from genome assembly GCF_047608225.1 of Bacillus sp. SW14. NCBI lineage: Bacteria > Bacillati > Bacillota > Bacilli > Caryophanales > Bacillaceae > Bacillus > Bacillus sp. SW14. Next base: position 1,961,131 of record NZ_JBLKRW010000001.1, read on the forward strand.
AAGTTCAAGAAGATGAAAATTTAGATTTTGCTGAAATTCCAAGTATTGATCCAAATGATCCAGAAGCTATTCAGAAGGAAGGTATTGAAAAAATCCTGGCTAATAAGAACCCCATGGAGATTCATAGGCTTTCTCTTTTTCCAATCCAAAGTGTTGAAGACCTAAAGTGGTTGCTGAACATTATTAAAGATAATTCTATAGGAGCACAAGGTGACATGGCTTTTGAATTGGCTGACGTTTTGATGTCAATTGTTTCTTCATATTCACCTCAAATACAATCAAATAATCTAAGAGCTGTCGTACAAGAAGCTGTTAATGAGTTAGGAAAGTCCGAAAATGAAGATACTGAGATTATATTAGATCAACTCAAAGACTTCTTGTAAAATGAGTATAATTTTCCTCTTTTTGTTTATTTTTAACATTATTTGTACTAGAATGTAAATGTGTTAAAAATCCTAAAGAAAAGAGGGAATTAATGAAAAGCTATCAGAAGATTTTGAGTGTTGTTTTGAGTTTGCTTCTGCTGCTAACTTTTGTATTACCGAACTTTGCTGAAGCACAGTCAATTGAACAGCCGGTTCAATCTGGAACAGAGTCAGTTCAAGGATCTGATGAAAATCCGGTTGATTCCGAGTATGAAGAGTATGAGGATGACTTTAACTACGAAGAGGAATCATACGAAGATTACTCTGATGTTTCGGAAGATTCGTATTATGATAATTTAGTAGATGCTCCAGTCTATGAAGATGAAAATTTATTAGAGGACGCAGCGCAAGAAGAAATCATTGAAGACGAAAGTGTTCCTGATAGTGAATTTGAAGAGAATGTTGTAACTCCGACTGAAAGCGCCACTGAACCAGAAACTGATGATGTAGGTGAGGATGAATCTTATCATGCTCAATGGGCTTGGTTAATTCCACCTGCAATTGCTGTTGTTAGTCGTGTCGGAGGTAAGCTCTTAGTTAAGCAGACGTTAAAGTCAACAACAAAGAAAATTGCAGTCAGAAATGGTAAGCTCGCAGGAAAGAAGCACCCTAAGACTGGTGTGAAATTTAATTCTAAAGGTTTTCCTGTTTTCGCATCTAAATACAATTACAATCTCCCTATGAGTCTAATTAAATCTTCAAATAGTACTCAGTTTAAAAATGCAAACGCATCTTTGAAGAAGGCAATTAATACTTGGGAGCATGCGAAAAAATTTAATAAGTATCAGATTCAAGACATTAAAAATGGGAAAACTCCACGAGGGTATATATGGCACCATCATGAAAATACAGGCAGATTGCAATTAGTAAATAGAACTATACATGAAAAAACTGGACATACAGGTGGTAAATCTATCTGGGGTTCTCTATAAATCTATTCCTCTCCTTTATTTAGAGGAGGGGGTTTTTATATTACATATTAAAAAAAGAAAGCCACAAAGGGCTTTCAATTAGCGTTCACAAGCATAGTTGTCATGATCCCTGTCCATTTTAGATTGGTAAGCAGGGTGTGAACTAGGCACTCCATTCGGATATTTCTTTCTTAACTCAGTACAATTTTTAAACGTTTCTGTTTCTCCAGTGGATGATGCAGAGGAAGCTTCATCTTCAGTTGTAGTCGATGGTTCACTTGATGCTTTTGGAGCTGTAGGCTGCGTTGCTGCCGGTTTAGACATTGTTTCTTTTTTAACTGCAGTGTTTTTCTCTTTCACACAGCCACTAAATCCTCGGTCAGTTACATATCCATTCTTACTCCAAATAGAAAGCTTCTCTGATTTTGCTTCTTGCTCGTCATTCTTGAATTGGTCTATGTATTTCGTATTTGGCTCATATACAAATGCTACTCTGGCCAATCCTTCTTTTAGCAATGTTTCCTGAACAGATTTACCATCAACGTAAACGTAAGCTAACAGTCTTCCATACTTATCTCTCCCGTCACCTTTATCAAATTCAAGCTGCAGTTTACCATTGCTGACCAATTCTTTATTTCGCTTAGATGCATCCTCACCATATGGTTGAACACAAGAATTTGGTTTCTTCGTCTCAGGTGTGTCAACAAGCAAGTAGCGGACTGTATCTACCTTTCCGTTGTAGCTAACTTTAATTGTGTCACCATCAACAGCTCTATCTAGATTAACATCGACCAATTCCTTTTTGTCTTTTCCCTTAGATTTGTCAGCAGTTTTTTCTTTAGTAGATTCCTTTTGTTCTGTTTTCTTTTCTACATCCGTAGACGCTTGTGGTGTTTCTTTTTCTGTGCTTACTTTTTCAGCATCATTTGAGCCACAAGCTGCTAAAGATAAACTCAAAGTGAATGCTGCAAAACCTAATAATACTTTCTTCAACTTCATTTCCCCTTTTAGAATGTTTGTTCTCTATCTATATCGGTAGACCATTAATAATTATAATCTCCATTCCAATTATTGTGAATTTAATTTATTCTTAAATTTTGATCTGCCTTACAAAATTAGATTCCTGTTTCACTTTTTTGATGAACTTAAAATAATTGAAAAAATAAAATAAATTGGAAGATTTTTTGTTATATTAAATATATAAACTTTAGAGAATATGAAAGGTGGGTCAAGAAATGAAATATGATAATGTTTTAGATTCAACATCCCAATATGGGCCACAGGGTCTTTTAGAAAGAGATGGGCTAATATCTACTGGATATTGGGCAAAAACTCAAGCGAATATTCTTACTGGAACGGGTTTGCCTGTGAGCAATGAAGAGATGAAAACTTATTTGAACTTACCGGATAACGTTGAAATACATCAAGATTTTCAGAAATTATATGATGTTTATAACGAATATAAACAGTTGTGTGACTGGTGGTTGGAGAATTTATTCAGCTGTGTTAATAATATGGCTAACGATATTTACAATGTTGGGTCTATCACTTCGGAAGAGATAAACGAAGAATTACAACCAAGCTTAAGGGCAATTACAACTGCAAGCAATGATCAAGATAAACAAGATGCTATTAAAGATTTTCAAATGGTCTGTCTTATACTTATGAGAGAGCTCAATGAAAATCAACAATCTATGAAAGAGGTTCAAAATCTACTAAATTCCTTTCTTCAAGGAGGTAACAACTGCATAGGTGTTACACAATTGAACAATTCTTTTGAAGAAGTAATGACTTATTTAGATTCACAATACAATGATGAGAGCGAGATACATAATTTATTAAATATATTCATGCAATTAAAAAATTGTTGGGTGAAATTCTTGAAGAGCATGAAATAAATGAGAAAGTAAAATTCAGCTCTGAGTTAGGCCCCTTAATCGGGTTTATAGTATCCGAAATGTTAGAGTATTCTGATGTTCAAATGGTTAAACAAAAAATTGATCATTTTCAGAGTTTAAACGGTGCAGATGCACAATTTGCATTAGTTGTAAAAGTTCTAAATCTGTTTCACGGCATCAATATAGACTTGCATAATGCAATAGACCAGGCAGAAAGGTCTATGGAGTTTATAAGACAAATTGAAGGAAACTGGCGTTTTATAGCAAATAAATTTTATTCACTCGCACATGGGTTTGAGAATGAGGATATAAATAAGCTTTCTACGGATCTTGATAATGCTGCAGCCACTTGGGAAGCTGTTGCTAATAAAGCAAAAGAGTTTGTAACAAATTCATACCAAGGGTAAAAGAAAAATAAGGGCCTTAAAGGGCTCTTATAAAATTAATTCAAAGTCAAAAAAATTAGGAATCAAAGTTGAAAAATCAAATGAAAACTTAATTATCAATTAGCAGCTATCCAAAATTGAAATTCCAATCAAAGAAATCAATGATGTACTTCTTGATCCAAACTATGGGGGAGAGGAGAAAAGCGCAGTAAGGATAGGGTTTCCTTATGGCTCTACGGATAGGGTAGTGATTAAAACAGCAAATAACACTTACATTTTGTTCACCACAAATGCTGCTTCAATTATGAGTAAAATTGTTTCCTAATAAGCATGTCCTATAGTAATGCTTTCCTTGTGTATCATAACATGGTAAAATCTAGTTAATTGTTGTTAGGGGGATAGGATATGGAAGAAGGCAAACTTATTCATTTGACACTTGCTGGTATTAAAGAAGCTGTTTCTAAGTACGGCATTTTTCCAATGATTCAACCAGGCGGTTTCGTATTAGAAGATGCTACATTTGAATTTAATGAACCCGCAACACAAGATGAAATTACAAAATTAAAATCTCATTTCAATGTAAGTCTACCCAAGGATTATGAAGAATTCCTAGCTCTACATAATGGAATGAAGTTTTTTGATGGGGTTGAAATACTTAGTATTGAAGATGTTTTGGAATATAATGAAACAGAAGATCTTCCAGAAAATTGTTTTTTAATTGGGTATCATTTTGATGGACGTTATGTAATTGATACTAAACGGTATGAAAAGGGTCTTGACTTTATGTTTTATTTGGATGCGATTGATCACTTCGATGAAGCTATTGAGGTTGCTCCAAGTTTTGAAATTTGGTTAGACAGGTTGGTATGCTCTAATGGATTCAAATATTGGGAAGTAAACAAAGATGTAAAGCTGTATTATGAAAATATGGATTTAGAAGAGACTCCCTATGATTAGGAGTCTCTCTTATATTAATACGCTCTCCACCAAGGATTAACTTCACTTCTATGAAAGGCGCTATCTAAAGGAACTAAGTTGCTAGTTGAGTTTCCGCCACCATATTCTCTAGGCAATTGATGGTGTATTTCAAACTTTGACCAAGTTTTTTTCCCATACTTTTTCTCATACCATGCTCGATATGCTTTTCTTTCTTTATTTCCCCAGTCAACTTTTTTCTTAACTTTCTTAAAGTACACGTTCGCAGGTGCAAGCAAGTCTAAGCCTGATTGTTTATCTGTATAAACAGGAAAGAAAGTACCTTTTTTATTGGTCAAGTATAAACCTTCAGTCCATGTTAGAGTTCGAAGCGTAGGGGGCTTTCCTGCCCATGTTGCAATGGCGCTTCCTGAATATTTCCAAAAAGAAGTATAGTTAACGTTAAGAAGCTGATGAACTTCAGCACCTTTCTTAATCTGTCCTCCAACAAAGGTCTTTCTAATAACATGTGGACACGTAAATTGCTTGTTATAGTAGCCACTTTTACATAACGCTTGTTGAACTTCAAGTGTTGCAGGTCGAACCCCAACCACTTTTGAAATCTCTACTCCATGAATAACTTTGTTCACTTTCCCACCTAAGAAAGTATGGCTTAGGTAAACAACACTTTTTGAACCTTTCTGTATTCCTATACGCTGACTATCAGAAGTAACTTGTCCAGTTGAAATTTTGCCATCTTTCTTATCATAAGCAATATAAGTTTGATAAGAGTTTTCAACTTCAAGTCCTTCTTTTTTTGCAATTTGAGTTAGCTTGGTAGAAGCGTTTGAAATTGGTTGTTTTGATGCTTCAGTTTTTTGCTTTATTCCATTAACTGAAGATATACGTTTTGTAAGGTCGATTCCTTGGATACTTGTTTTGTTAGATGATTCACTTGCAGCTACTTTCTTTTCATGTGTGAAGAGTCCGGAAAGAAGTAAAACAACAGTTAGAGCAGTTAATCCAAAGCACTTTAAAAACTTTTTCATAAACAATCATCTCCCTTTTCTGGTTTACATTACAAATTAATAGCTAATAAATGTTATATTGTTACATATTATTCCACCTCCAGACAGGATAATATCAAATTAACCAAATAATTACAATAGACTATTTGAGAGTTAAGAAACATTTAAAGTTCTAAATTCCTAGGTTAATTGGTTGTGTGTTAGGTCTAACATGGGGAATTGTGGTAAAATTTATATGGAGTAAGCATGAAAGGAGAATGATATGAAGGTTTTTGAGGCTGATTCACTACTCTCTGAAGCGGATAAAAGAACCAAAGAGTATAAGGAACTAAGGTCACAAATGGTGAAGCTCAGAAAAGCATTTAAAGCTGTAGCCGACCTAGATGACAGCGAGTTTTCCGGTAAGGGCGCTAACAATATCAAAGCGTTTTATCATGATCATGTCGGCGTAACAGACCAATGGATCGATCTGATTGACATGAAAATTGCTTTTTTAAGCAGCGTATCCGCAAAACTTGAAGAAGCAAAGTTGTCAGATGCTTACATAGAAGAATCTTTTTTAGAACATGAACTTGTCAATGCATACACAAAATCAAAATCCATTATGTCCGAACAGAAGAAAGCGATGAAAGACATTCTGAATGACATCAATGATATTCTCCCCCTTGAAATATTCTCAACAGAAGACTTCAAAGACAAACTTTCTTCTGCAGATGACAAACGTGAAAAAACAATCGATAAGCTAAACAAGCTTGATGAGGATTTAAAAACAGAGTACGCTGAGGCTGAGCCAAACGAACAATTCATCCAGCAAGATTTTAAAAAGCTGCAGGAATCAACAGGCAAAGGGAAGAACGCCACTCCGATTCACTATAACGCTAAAGCGTATAGAGAAAGTGACATACATAAGAAAAAAGGCGATATTGAGAAGCATTCTGAAGCTTATTTAAACGTGAAGAAAGAAGAAGCTAAGGAACGTGAAATAAAAGAATTGAAAAAGAAACTTAATGGTGGTGTGTCTGACCCAGATGAGTATTTAGAGATTGCTAAGAAAGTAGGGTACGAGAATCTGGAGCCAGCTCAAGTTCAGCTTGCAATGCAAATTGAACAAGCAAAGCAGCTAGAAGGAGCAGGAGAGATCACCTGGGATATCGTAAAAGGTGTAGGAGTAGGTTTATATGATGTTGGAAAAGACACTGTAACCGGCATATGGGACTTCATCACCGATCCGGGAGAAACACTCTCAGCACTGGGCAATGCAGTTATTCATCCAGTGAAAACATATGATGCTATTTCAGCAGCAATAGAAGAATCGTATCAAAAAGATATGGTGAATGGAGATGCCTATTCTAGATCAAGATGGGTTACCTATGCTGTTGGTTCAGTAGCTGCAGCTGTTGTTGGTACAAAAGGTGCAGGAGCCATTAATAAAGCAGATGCAGCGGGCAAAGTAATAAACAAAGCAAGTCAGGCAGGTAAGAAAATTAAGGATGTCAACATTTCAGATTTGTTGCCTTATAACTCTAAATATAAACTTGCTCTAGCAGATAACGTACCATACAATGTGGTTGATAGCCAAAACCTTAAGAACGAACTTTTGACTAATGCGAAGAAACTTGATGAGACCAGAAAGCCGTTTACAGGTAAGGAAATAACTCTCCCTTGGCTAAATAAAGAAAAGTACGGTGCCTTTGAGGTTAAAGGAAAGGTTAAAGCTTCAGGTAAAACTAAAGATGTGAGTCGTAGAGTATACACATTGAAAGATATTGATATAAACAAAGTTGATGCTGAAAGTGGAAAAACAAATATACAACTTATGAAAAAAGGTGACGCTCCTTTTGCTAATGACGGTACAAAGATCAACTTACATCACTTAATTCAAGAAGAGCCAGGAACGATGGTGGAAATTCCTGCTTCTGTGCATCAAAATAATAAAAAAGTTCTTCATGGATTGAAAAAAGGTGGAGAAAGTTTTAGAAATGACAGGGAGCTGCGGAATCAGTATAAAAGCTTCCAACGAAGATATTGGAAATGGAGAGCAAGTCAATTTGAGAAAGGAGAGATGTAACCATGAATTATCATGAAATTGAAGAATTTATTAAAGAAAACGATGAAGATGATGATTTTACAGGCGGGATAAGTGAAGAAAAAATAAGAGAGATACAAAACAGTTTAAATGTAAAACTTCCCGAGAGTTATAAGTGGTTTTTAAATAAGTATGGTTCAGGTGGAATCTACGGGGTGAATATACTTGGCCATGGGAAAGTTTCTGCAAGAGTTGTGACAGTTACTGAAGAATATAGAACTCATTATGATTTAAGTGATGGTATTGTCGTTATAGAGTATGTAGATGAATTTTCTTATTGCCTTGATACAAACAAAATGGAAAACGGCGAATGTCCAGTTATTGTTTGGGCAAATGAAGCTGGGCATGGAGACACAGTTGCAGATAACTTTCTGCAATTTCTTATGAAAGAGCTTGAAGAGGCAAAAGAAAACTGGGAGGAGGATGAAGACTGGGACGATTAAGCAAAAGTATTGCAATTGATGATTAAGCTCTTGCTAAGGGAGCTTTGTTCGATTACGAGTTTGGCGTAGTAATAAAAATTAGGGGCAGTTTTATGTGGGTAAATTTATTAGAGGAAATTCGAAAAACTGAAGCAAAGTATGGAGATGAATTAAATTCTCCTGTTACAGACCAAGAAATAAGAAATTTTGAAGAAGCGGTATTAGGTAAGTTCCCTGTAAATGAAATTCCTTCAGGATATAAAAAATTCCTTCAAACTGTAAACGGATTAGATTATAATGGCTTGGTAATCTATGGATTGGATCAAGAATTACTGAGAGAAGAAAATGATGAAGAAGTTTATGGTTTTATTGAAACAAATGAACAGTGGCACGAAAATGATGAGCAGAAAAAATATCTATTTTTTGGTGACTCAGATACAGCTTGGTATTGTTTAGATGTAATTGAGAATGAATACTTAGAGCTTGATAAACCCTCTGGAACGCTGATGAACAAATTTAATAATTTTACCGCCATGCTAGCTGATGCATTGAAAGTTAGTTTAGACAACTAAACAAAAGTATTGAAATTGACAGTTTTTAAAGACTGGTACTTTTTGAATCTGAGCTCATATAATATACATTAAGGTATCAAGGCCGTTGATGGCATGACACTGAAAAAGGAGTGAGGTTCATGGGAGGATTTTATTTCTTTGGTGGTTTGATTTTAACCTTTTTGTTCGGTGTTGGCTTATTATCTCTAGGTGCTTATAAACTTTGGAAACTCATAAAGATGCGCTAGGTTTGATGGGGCTCGCTTTTGATTTAAAATAGATGTTTCCTTAATCTCACTTTTTGAAAGTTGTTATGCCTGAGTAGCTTACTGTGGGCTTAGTTGAAGAAAAGGCTGCTGATATGATTAACACAATACCAAAGTATTGTTGCTTGTCGAACCTAAATCCTCAATCTAAATAAAATAATGGTTTTATCCATAAAGCAAAAGTTTTGCAAATTATTTCAATGGTTTCACTTAATGTGTTATAATCAGAACTGTAAGACATTTGATTGGTTACAGCGTATTTCTTTCTTAAGAAATGCATAAAATAAAAGAAGACCAGGGGTGCGCCAACACCCACAGGTCATTGTTTGTACTAAAGCTGCCCACAAAAGGGCTTGCTCAGATCTACCGAATAGACCATCCCTTAGACTTTTCCAGGGCTCAAGGGAGGTCTATTTTTTTATATAGGTCAACAATGCAATTATAAATGACCCAAATCCAAGCATGAGTACTAATACTTGAAAAGTTGACATTGGCCTCACCTCCTCTGTTTGAGACATGGAGGTGAGCAAGACTCCCTTGAGTGAGCAAACTTTATGTACAGGAAATATTATACTATACATAAATGCCCTTGTCGTTAAAAATTCACAATAAATTGACAATATAAAAAGAACTTGCAAAATGCAGGTTCTTTTTTATATCAACTGTTAAACATTTTTACCCATTTACCGATATTCAACAGGTGGATATACTTCAATAAAGACTTATTAGATAATAATGATAAGCGCATACTCACTAGATAAACACAATTAAATATTTGTAGTCGATATTTAGAAAGAGGGTTCATATGGATGATAATGAAGAAATAGTAAAAGTATTAGGTGTATGTATTATGTTTCTAGGGGTTTTGAGTTTATGTGGGCTAGAATTAGGCAACAATTATCTTTTTGGAATATCAGTTTGTGCCTGTTTTCTTACATTCTCCGATTTAATGGATACAGAAAAACAAAAACAAAAAAAATTAAAAATCCTTTTATATTTCATGGGTATTTTTGCGATAATAGTAATGCCCCACTTACCTATTGATACAATTAATGATTTGGGAGCTTATACAAATTTTTATAGTTTAGTTGGATTGGGAGCAGTGATTGCGTTTCTTCCACAAAAAATAAAAGAAGTTAAACTAAAAGATAAAAGGATTAAAGAACTGGAAACTGAAATTGCGGAAATGAAGAAGTCTAATCTAAAAAGCGAATAGAGTGAATAAAAATTATTTGTAGAAAGGGGATTGGGGAAAAGCCTTATAAATGGAAGACAAATAATCTATTTAAAAAGAACAGTTTTAAAGCACCTTATATTAGGGTGCTTTTAATTTTTCTCATCTGCATGAACGAATATTAGGGTATTTATTGGAAGAATACCGTTACCAACATTTACATCGAACCTTTGTTCTTATTTATCTTGAATAAAGAACGCTTGTTCTGTTAATATTAGATCGATAAAGGAGTGGGTCGATATGCTTAGGGATCGAGGAACAATCAAATGGACATCAATGATGCTTCCAGAACATTTAACACAGCTTAAACAAGATTTGATTGATGTATCAAAAATTGAAAAGCCATCCTTGGATGATCAACAAATTGAAGAGATGGATATTCTCGTCTCTGAGGCACTTGAATTTAACAAAGAGTTGAAATTTAAACTTTTTAACAATGGATTTGTTGAAAATGTCACCGGCAGAGTCCATTACATTAATTTTGAACAACAAAAGCTTCACGTAAAAGGCCAGAACGACAATACAGTTTATATCAACATGAATAACATCATAGGAGTTACATACAATGATTGATTACTCACAATTTCCACGAAAGAATATACTTTGTGTCGATATGAAATCCTTTTATGCTTCTGTATCGGCTGTAACAATGGGGCTTAACCCTTTAACATGTTATCTTGCTGTTGTAGGAAATACAGAGAGACAGGGAAGTGTAGTGTTAGCCGCATCTCCTGCACTTAAAAAAGATTTTGGAATCAAAACAGGATCGAGACTTTTTGAGATAACTGAAGATCCAAGAATACACATTGTAAATCCGCAAATGAAGCTTTTCATCAGAGTTTCAACTGAGATTACAAAGCTGTTTTACAGATTTGTTCCTGAAAAATGTGTCCATACGTATTCAATTGATGAATCTTTTTTAGATGCAGGAAAAGAAGATCCTGAAAAAATGGCTAAAGCAATTCAAAGCAGCATGTGGAGAGAATTTGGACTAATGTGCACAGTGGGCATCGGAGATAATATGTTGCTCAGTAAGCTTGCACTTGACCTGGAGAGTAAGAAAACAAAAAGTGGTATTTCACGTTGGAGATATGAAGATGTACCAAATAAACTCTGGAAGGTTCACCCGTTGTCTAAGATGTGGGGAATAGGAGGGAGGATGGAAAGAAACCTAAATCGAATGGGGATATCGACTGTAGGCCAGTTAGCCAAGTTTCCCTTAGAATTGCTTGAAAAGAAGTTCGGAATAATGGGGAACCAGTTGTATTATCATGCTCACGGAATTGATTTATCAGAAATAGGTGCTCCATTAATGCAAGGTCAGATTAGTTTTGGTAAGAGTCAGATTTTACTGAGGGATTATACAAGGAGAGAAGAGATTAAGGCTGTTCTTTTGGAAATTTGTGAGGAAGTCGCAAGAAGGGCACGTACACACAACAAAGCTGGTCGAACAATTAGCCTGGGTATTGGATACAGTAAAGATGATCTGGGTGGTGGATTTCACCGAGCCAAAACAATAGATCTTCCCACAAATATCACGATGGACATATATAGATATTGCTTGATGCTGTTTGATAAGTTTTACTCGGGTAAAACAGTAAGAAGTATCTCAGTTACGTTATCAAATATTGAGGATGATGTTAATCAACAGTTGAGTTTATTTGAAGTGGATAATGAAAAGAGAAGGAAACTTGGGTTTGTAATGGATGGGATTAGAAGTAAATACGGATCGAAAGCGATTCTTAGAGCAGTTTCTTATACATCTGCTGGTACTGCGCTTCACAGAGCAGGGCTGACTGGTGGACATAAGAGTTAAAACCCTTCTCAAAGAGAAGGGCTAAACATTAAACAAAAAACTTGGTCGGTTGAATAGAAGTAATATTCCTTTTAGCTTCATGGAACTCTTTGTCATTCGAGGATGAAAAGCCACTAAAAATTGCTAATCCAACGACAACTGACAAGGTGGCTAATGCAAGTTTAAATTTCATATAAACACTCTCCTCTTTGTATTTGGATTCGGGCATCCACCATAAGGTCAAAAAAGGTGGTTGAGTTTTCAAATTGCCCTATCTCCTTACAATAATTAGCCGTGTCGAGTGCTAATTCCTCTAAATCTGGATACATAACATTATCTTTAAGTACAGAAAAAGTTCGGAAAACTGTGCGTTTATCTATAGAGTCGATATATAAAGCCTTTAAGTAATTAAACTCAGCAACTAAGACATCATCGTTTAGGGCTTGTGCTTTCTCGATTCCTTTTTTATAAAGAATAAAGGCTTTTTCAATATCCTTCATTTTGAAGTAAATTTGTGTAAGTGTAAATAACGTATGAGGGAGAAGATCACTTTTATCGTTTTCGTACAATGAGACTGCTTGTTCAATATATTCAGCAGCTTTGTCATACTCTTTCATTTTATAATAACAGTTCCCTAAATTATATAATGATGCCCCAATTAGTTTGTGCTTGTTTATAGCTTTCGAATCTTTTAAGGCTCTCTGAAGGTGTGGAACAGCTTTTTCATGACTTTCCAAATCATCAAAGTTCCCTGCTACAACAAATGCACATTGTATTCGGCGAACAGTATAAGTTTTTTGGTCTTTATAAATGTTAAGGGCTGCTTCAGCATAGTGCATCGATACATGGGTTTGTTTCATGTGATAATACACTTCAGCCATTTTGAAATAAAACTCAGCTCGTTCAATTTCGTCTGTTACTAAAGCGAGCTTTTTCTCAGCAATTTTATATGACCTTATTGCTTTTATATAATCCTTCTTATCAAATTCATACATTCCTCTAAAGAAATTGCAGTAATATTCCAGGACACCTTTAAGTTTTGTTTGGCTACTTTCGATCTTTTCTAATAAGTCTGAAATTTTAGGGCGTTCTTCATTCAAGGACTTAGGTTCAAGGTAATCGAGCATTAGCTGATGACGAAAACACATTAGAGAATAATACAGCAATAAGTCTTGGTCTTCCTTCATATGTTTTATTTCTTCTTCAACCTCTGCTTTTAATATCTCTGCATCTGGAACGGCGAACATCCGTATGTATTTATACCACTCATTGATTTTAACTCCCACTGTGGATGACGGAATTAATTGCTCCATTGAAATCCCTCCCTCTATGTATCCAATAGACTGATATGTAATATTTTATCATATTTAAATGAATAAGGAAGATTAATGTTATCTTAAAAAGCGAAAAAAATACCCTCCTCAATTAAGAGAAGGGTAGGGGGGTTATCTCGGTGAATCATAATCCATTGCTTGTTCACTATCATAAATACCTTGAGTTGTTGGGTCGATAATGATGCCCATTGCTGATAAAAAAGTTAGGAGGGCATTAAATTTCTCTGTTAAGTCGTCACCAAATACAGTCAGGTCGTATCCAAAAGCAGAGGCAATTGCTTGTACGAATAAGAGCGTTGCAGAGAAAATTGCAACAAGGAATGTTTTCTTTTTCAGTCTTACTTTCCAGTTGATTTTAGTCATTTAATCGTCTCCTGTTAATTTTATTTTATTTGAGGCCAAAATGTATGAGCAACCATGCGCCGATAATAGTGGCAATTACACTTGGCAGCACCTTGAATACAAGGTCTTTTGTAAATTGTGAGGGATCAATTTTGCGAGTGGAATCAGAGCGCTCCAAGATTTCAACTCGATTGTCCAGTTTTTCATATGATTTACTTAGATTTTTTAAACTGTTGCTCATTTCGTTAAGAGTACTGAATTGTTCTCTTGATTGTGCTTGAGAGTCTTTATTAATTTCGACTTGTTGCTCAACAAGCGTAGCGATACGACCGATAACATTTGTTCTTTCTTCAAGAGAATCAATCTTGTTATCAGTGTGTTTTGCTTTTTCTTCTAGTGCACTTAATCTTGAAATGGTGCTTTGCTCAAAGTTATCCATTTGTCACCAACCTTTAATGAATATAGAAAGGTGACATTACATCACCTCCTAAAATAAAGAGGATATTCGCTGATATGTATAGAACAGCAAACATCCTCCAAGATAATTGTATATAATTAGATTTTTGAACCGAATTGTCCTGAGATGTATCCACGTTTACCTTTATAGATAACTTCCCAGTAACCTTTTGAGTTGTTTTTTCCTTTAACAGAGCCTGAGATTGAAATAGTGTTTCCAAGCTTGACTGTGCCAATATTTTTAGAATTATTACGATCAGGTTTGTCCATTATGATTGCAGCGCTTGATACACCGACAATTTTGATTTTTCCTACGGATTTGATAGATGAAAAACTTGAAGAAGTTGATTTTGTTTTTGGGGTAGAGGAAGAGGTTTTAACTGATCCTGTAACATCAACATATTTGTTAGAAGCAGTGATGTAATATGTAGCGCCTTTAGAGTTCTTAACTTTGTATTGATACGCAGATCCAACTTTAACTTTCTCTACAACTGTAGGGAATCCAATACCTTTATTTACTGTGCCGACAACATCTTTATCTTCCCATGATGGCTTTGAGTAGAAACGGAGACCGTTAACTTTTGATTTAAGGGAACCCCTTGCTGATGAAGAGGAAGAAGAAGAGGTTGTTGGTTTGGCTGATATTTTAGTTGGAGTAGTTGATTTGCCACCAAGCGCTTTTAGTTCGGCAGCAATTTTATTTTTAACTTCATCCCAACGACCTTCATCTAAAACACGATGAGGACAATACTTTCCTGACCACTCTTGGTGTTTCTTAACTCGCTCAACTCCCCAGCCACGTTCTTTGAGTAGTTGTGCAATGAATTTGATTGCCAGTGCTTCTGCCTTTCTGTATCGTTCTCCACCAGATTTAGAGTAGCAAACCTCTACACCAATAGATGTGCGGTTTCCTGAGTTAAGACCTGATCCATCTCCCGTATGCCATGCATTTCGATTCACTGGAATACCCTGAACAACCTCTTTATCATCCACTGCAAAGTGATAAGATACTTCAGCGTTATTGTTTCTCATGTATGTAATTTCATTATTTGCGGATGCATCATTGGCTGTATTGTGAAAAGTAACATACCTTGCCGTCATTGCATAAGGACATTTAATTGAATATTTACTTGATGGTACCAACATTAGTCTAGCTTGAATTGTCATAAAATATCTCTCCTACTAATAAATTTAAGCACAAAAAAGAGAGAAGGGGACTAAACCCAATCTCTCTTTATCTCACGTATGCTCTAGTTACTATCTCTGACATTAATGAAATTATGATTTTATTTCTTCAATTTTATTGTCAAGGTCTTGTAAAGCTTTAATAATGATACCTATTAATTCATTGTGTCTTACTCCATAAGTTACTCCTTGCTCTGTTTTAGTTTTTGTAATCGGGGCAAAATCATTGATATTAATGCCAGAGTCTTCTGCCGCTTTTTCAAGTTCTTGAGCAATTAAACCATGGTGTGTGCGCTCGCCGTCAAGCATTCTGTAAGTAACTGCTCTTAACTTGTTAATGAAGTCTAGTCCGAGTTTTTCGTCTTTAATATCTTTTTTCTTGTTTTTATCAGAAGTTGTGATTACACCAGATGTGGTGTATACTGCATCCCAAGGTGCACCTGACCAACCTATCAGTTGTTTTTGTCCATTTGTAGCATTTGGATGAAGAGAGCCAGAAACATATGTTGGCAACAATCGAACATTTTTCTCTAAGAATGTTTTGGTGCTAACCCCTTCATAAGTGTTATATCCTACATAAATATCTGACTCCTTATTTGGAAAAGCTTTATAATCTGTTGGTTGCAATGCCCAAATACCACGACTAGTAATATTTAAAAATGTATTATTGTCAACGTGAATATCAGTTGTATTTTCTGAGCAGTATACGCCACCATTTGCAACGTTGTTTCCATCAAAAGTATTGTGTTCAATTTTTATTCCTGCTACATAGGGAGAAAGGTGAGCAAATTTTGCATATTGACCAGTCATATTATTACCTGTATTGCTCATAAATCTTATTCCAGAGTTAGAAATTGATTTGTTATTCTCGTTTTTTTGATATTTAAAAACTTTGTTCACATTAGTGATTGTGTTGTTTGTAATCTCTGCTCCTACCCAAGTGAACCATTCTTCAGGATCAGTTGAGTCTAAGATTGCAATGCCACTATTAAAGCCGTTTATTGTATTTATACTAATAATACAATCTCTAGCCCAGCCTTCATATAAACAAATTCCATAGCTGCTTGTTAGCATAACGTTAGACCCGGATACAGTATTGTTTATGATCCTGCTATTACGAGTTCTAATGGCAATACCATTTCTGCGATTGTCTAAAAATTCATTATTAGCAGAAGTGAAGCCATAAGTACCTGCGTGAGTTGTTAGTGGGTTATGAGAAGCACCTCTAGTTTTAGAATTAGTCACATAACAATGGACAGATGGACAAGATTTTGATTTATAGGTAATATCAAAAGACTGAGATCCATGATCTGCATAACAATCATCGAATCCACATCTTTGAGAAGATATGACCTTAAATGCATTTCTACTATAGATTGAAGCCGGAAATGTATTATTAGGGTAGTAGGCTTTGACTTTGCGAGCTTCGCAATTCAATGAGTTTTCAAATACAATTGCGACTCCATCACCATAACTAGACCATTTGATATCCTCAGCATAACAGTCATATGCTGCAACGAAAGAGATAAGTCTACTTGTTTTTCCTATAAATTCAATATTTGAAATTGTGGAATTAACTATTGGATTAAATTTTTGAGCGGTTGCATTGCTTCTTGCAAGAGGGGAGGTCTCTTGTGATCTATCCGTTCTATAATCAGGAAATAGGACTCCATTAGTCAACCTAACTGAATTTCGAGTAGGAGTTTCAGCTACCTTTTGAAACTCTCCAAAATAGCACCCTGGTACATTAGGAGTTGCATACCCGAGTCGCCAATTATCTCCAGCATCTTTAGAAAGACAATCTCTTTGAGATAGAAGATATATAAAGTCTCCTGTTGCAAATTCATGATCCTCTGTGGTTTCAAAGTCTTCAACATCTACAGTTAGTATTGATGCTAAGTTTTTTTCCGACCCAAATGATCCACTTCCCGAGAATACAACGGGGATATTATCAAAAACCAATTTTGTACCTTTAACTCCATATATATGAATGTTTGAATATGTAATTAGTCCTTTAGTGATTAAATATTTTCCACTCGGAAGAAAAACATCTGAAAGACCATTATCTCTTGCATAATCGATTGTAGCTTGAATAGCCGCAGTGTCATCTTTTTTTCCATCTGCTTTAGCACCTAACCATTTAACATTAATTCCTCTATTGTTAAATTCATCTTTAATTTTCTCTATTAAACTATTACCGACGGTTGGTATATCATTTGGATTTCCAACTGAATCATTAATTTCACTAAAACTATTTCTAATATCTTCGACAGTCATTCTATCGGTATGGGATTTTAGAGCTATAGCATCAACAGGCACCCATTCTCCTGTATTTTCATCTTTGTAACTCATTGTACCAATAGGGGGGATATCATTTTCTAAGACCATATTTTCCTCCTTATTCTTTTCTTATCCAAATCATGCTAGCATCTGGAGCGTTTTTTGAAGGTTTTACTCTCTTTTTACTAGGTGGATTATTAGTTCTAAGCCATATTGTTCGAATATTGTAAGGTTCGATATAACTTGAAACAACGTTATATCCATCGAATTGATCCGAAATGCTAATATTAATCCAGTCAAAACCGTCCCAACGATATTCAATACGGGTTTCTCTAACAGTAACAACCCATCCAATTTGAGGATTTGGATAAGTATCCAATAAATCCTGATATGTATAGACCATTGGCAAATATATTTTTCTAGTGTTTTCAACAACATACTCATAATCAGAAGTAGCTTGTCTACACCAGTTTGTAATTTCAATACAGCGTTTTGTAACACGCTCACATTCAGCAATTCGCTCATTCATTCTAATAATTGCATCTTCGGCTTCATCAATAAGCCCCTGAAGAGTTTCGACAACCATGTTTCCTTGGCGTTTAATCCAAATTCGAGAGGCAGGGAAGAAGGAGGCTCCTTCGCCACTATATTTGAATGTAAGTGATTTTCCTTCATTTGTAGCCTTGAAAAATACAACACCCATTAGGTAATCAACTTTAAAATAGTTGTCTTCAAGTTCACCATCTTCAATTTCTCGCCATTCTTTGTTATCGCCAATAACTTCGACACGGAATTCACGGTTGGGAACTTCAGTTAGAAGAACTCTACCATTGTAAACCGTAAGTGATTCATTATATGTTAAGTAGGGATCTTCAACTGTTCCTTTTCTTTTTTTGCTTAAAATCGGATCGTTATATAGCTCAGCAAAATCAGTCAGATTAATCACCTCCATTAATTTTGTTGGTATGCTTCCCAAATATATTTGACGTTTAATTTATTTCCTCTACAATTAGCATCAGATCCAGTTACAAATAATTTGTCTCCCAAGGCACCATAACTTAAATCTCCTCCAATTAAAGAGAGTCCAGAAGAAGTTATTTGATAAGCATAGCCTCCAGAAGAGCTTTCAATAACCAACTGGCTATCCTCAGAAGAGATAGGTGTGATCTTGACCATGTCTGGAGAAAAGGTGAGAGGGATTAGTTTGCTCGTATTCCCATCACCAATATAAGTTCCTTTAGCAAACTTAGGTATGACTGGAATGCTTTCAACTAGAGCATATTCTGAGGCTAATCTGCCACCTAATAATTCTGCATTCCCATCAATAGAGGCATTAATTACACCTGAGTCATTACGAACAGGTATCGAATTTGGAGAGTTAGTTGTTGATGCTATGTATCCGTTCAAGGAATCTGCCGAGCCAGAGGAAGAGACAATCCATTGTTCGCCGTTAAAAAGCTCTTGTTTATTTGTTTTGGGATCAATCCAAATTGTTCCTGCTTCAGGGATTTCAGGCTTTGTTTCTGTAGAGATTGTATAGAGGCCATTAACTTTTCCACTAAGGCTTCCTTTAACTTCAACAGAAGGAGAAGGGAGGTAGGGGTTTTCAGAAGGATGACTAGATTTAACTATATCCGAAAGAAGAATCTGATTTATATCTATATCTGCATCTACCCTTCGATATGCTTGAACACCAATAGTGTAGTACATATTTGAAGGTAATCCAGTAAAAGTGGCTGTACGCCTGTCATACTTAACATTTTGTAAGTTCTCACTAGCTTGCACAGACCCAAATGTGTACTCCTCATTGTAATCACTACCGTGCAAGTAAATCTCAAATCCATCGATGTTGTATTTGTCCTCATCGGAATCAACATAGTCCCACTGAATGGTAATATCAACTGACCCGTTATCATTTACCTTATGGGTAATTGCAGTGCCATCAGAAGCAATAGCAGGGGATGCCGGCTGCACTGAAATTCTGTCATTTCGAATATTGAAGTTTTCAGTTACTTTGTCCCATTCAATTTTCCTTTTGTTTAATTCAGTACTAATCTTGTTAGTTCTGTAAACAGTCTTTATAATTTTCTCGAAATTAGACTGAACCCTTTTCCCATTTGTAATAGTGACACTAATATTAGATTGCTCAAAATCAATTGTTATGGATGAAATTATGGCTTTAACCTCTGTATTTAAATCATTCTGTTGAACCCGAACAATGTCCCCTAAACTTAACCTTTTCCAGTTGTGTTTTTCGCTGAGACAATTGAAAAAGTTTACAATATCGAGTGTTACATTCACTGGCGGTGCATTGCGACTTTCAAGTTCTTCATTAGCATCATCATAAAGTTCATTTTCATCATAGATACTGTCATTTGACCATTCAGTTGTTGAAATGAAACGTGAGAGTAGTTTTTGCTGATTTTCAGTAAAATTGTTCTCAAATGAGAGCTTTTCTTTAAGTTTGGAAATTGAAGCGGAGATTTGAGAAATTGTCGATTCAATTGTGGCAATTTGGCTTTTCTTTTCTGCTACTGATTTCTGCTTTACTGCAAGTTGAGCTTTCAGTTGACTTGTGTCATCTCCAGCTTTCTTCGCAACTTCAATTCGATCCAATAGCTTTTGTACTTCAAGATCAAGGGTGTAAAGCTCATTATTCATTTTGGTTAAACCAGTTTCAGCTGCGTTCTTTTGGGTGAGAAGTTTATTAAATGCATTTCCTTCGTTATTAACCAGGTCGTTGTAATCAAGGATTGCATGACAGAGTTCATCTGGCATATATGCACTGTGGGTGATAACATTTCGTTGTTCGTCACGTTGAAAAGGGAAGAGGAAATAAGAGAAGTCATCAATGTAGGATTGTCCAGTTGGGTTCACTGAATTAATACTTATACCATCTTTTCCAGTAGCATATAGTCTTGTTATTAATTCGTCTGCATCATCAGCATCGTCCATGCTAATCATATATTGCCGAGGGTTCAGTTTAAGACCTTTGTATTTGGAGATGTCTGATTCTTTATAAAAGCTGACAGTTTCAGTTACTGTATCAAAGAGTGGAACTGCATCGAATTTTTCGCAAATTGAATATAAAAAATCAAGCTTATTAGTTGATGATACATCAAACTGTCTTCGTTTTATGTTAAAGAGAGTATCTATGTATCCAATCGTCCAGCTGGTATTTTTTAAGCAGTCTGTAACTACTTCCTGTAGGTTTTTAGATGTCTCCTCATATTTAAGAACGCTCATTCTGCTTAATTCATGTTGAAGTGATCTACATTCAACTTGTACAGTATCCATTTCACTGCTGAAAGACTTGGTTCTTTTAGTGATAATAAACCAAATCGCAAGCCCATAGAACTCTGTTTTAATTAGGTACCAGGGTTTTAGTAAATCTACAACATGATTTCTTTTAACGACCCCATCATAGGTGGCATTAAGCGGAATAGAAAAGGAGAGTTCGTGAACGCTGCTTCCATGATTTAAAGTTACAGCTGGATTCAGAACTTCATCAATGTTGGCTATTTTAGTCTTATCTGGCTTAGCAAGGGATAAGCGTATGTTTTTTATTTCTGTATCCTTGCGAATAGTTATCAATTTTTCACCTTCTTACCGATACTTAAATCTGAAAGTGAATCTCAGTTTGCATTTTCCGGTCACTTTTAATCGATTTTTCCCGTAATCCAATCTAATAAAATTGTCATTAAAATCATCATATCTTTCATTCCCATATAAAGACGACTCAATAATTTCTTTGATGCCATTCACTTTAACAATTTCTCTGTCTTTTAGATTGCTGAATATAAAGGGATCAGTATAATCACTCAGGTTCTCGATTTTTACATCGCCGTCGCCAATTTTAAGAATTTCCACAGTAGGGTAAATCGCAACATCACCTTTGTTATGGAGTTCAATGATTTTCATTCCTGATGATATATCAAAGGAATGAGTACTTGAGTTTCGACTGTATGCATAAGGGGAGTTGCATTTCATTGTCAAACGAACATATCCATGTCTAGCCGCATTATGGACTAGATCACTGGTATCTACGGGCATTGCATAATACACAATGTTTAAATTTTCACTGAAAGCTAAGGGCTTGTAATCATCGACATCTAACCAGCGCTTAATTGCTCTTATTTTTTTCTCATCATAATTTTCACCAACATAAAAGTTTAAAGGGAATTGTTTTGATTCTCTTTTGACTCCTTCAGTGTACGGCTCTGATCTTCCTTTTACATAAGTTTCATTAACTGATCGTGAGCCCAAAAAAGATTCTTCAACTAACCCTGATTCTGTATTAACGTTTTCTACACCGTAGTCGATCGACTTTACGTTATCAAACATGAAATATTGGCTCTGTCTAATCACTTTTTCACCCCCAATATAAAAGAGCCGGCCTTAGCCGACTCATGTTATGTTGAAATTCAGTCCAGTATTTTTAAGACCATTTGCTAATTGTTTGTACACTAAGCTTGCAGTTTCTTTAGCATTACTAGCTTCTGTTACATTAATTGTGAATGAGTTCTGATTGTTTGATGTATTCCCTTGAGATGTAGAAGGGGATACAGTAGGTGTTGATAAGTTCTTAAGAGCTGGAATTAAGCCTTTAGTTAGATTTGTTTGGCTAGTAACTGCAGCGTTCATTGCTGGGGTGACAAGGGCGATACTCTTACTTAAAACATCTGAAATTTTACCAGGTTGACCCCATTTAGAGGCAGTCTTTGTTGAACTATCAGTAGACGTTTGACGAACTTGCTTTACAGCTTCCAGCATGTTTTCAGTATCTGTCTTGTTTAAAATAAGTTCCTTGTCATGTAAGAATGCAAGCTTTCCTGCTCCAAGTCCTGTGCCTGTATATCCACCAGAAGCAAATGATGACACCTTTTTACCTGTTGTATTTCCAGTTGTGACGGTATTTAATGCACTGGCAGCGTCCTTAAGCTTATCAATCAAGTTATTCGAGATACTTTTCCCAATCGACTTCATATTCTCGTTTATGAACTTGGTGAATTCATTAAGCTGTTTAGCGATATCAGTGATTTTACCATCCATAAGCTTATCTTCAAGCTTTTTGAATGCTCGCTCATCATTGACCAGGTCATCGTACTTATTGTTGATTGATTCTTCATCTTTATCAAGCTGATCCTGAAGGGCTTCTTTTCGTTTTGTGTTGCTACGATCTTTAATATACTCATCCAAAGCTTGTTGTTGTTCTTGAAGCTGCTTCTCTAAGTCTTTAACTTGTGATTTAGCCTCAGAGGAGTCGTCCATGGAAAGCTTATTGATCTTATCTTTTGTTTCTTGTATTGCTTGGTTTTTCTCCTTCAATTCCTTCTGATACTTAGCTTCTTCGTCTTCTTTGTCGATCTCATCAATCTTATCTTGGGTTGCTTTCTGATGGGCTTCTAACTCAATATCCCGCATCTTTTCGTACATCTCTTTGTAGATGGATACAACTTCATCAGCCAATGATTTATAGATATCCTTGATCGACTTCTTGGTGTTATAAAGCTCAAGATTGAAATCTTTCTGTTTATCTTTCCAGTTTTCAATTTCTTCAGTGATCTGTTCCTGGATGTCAGGGAAACCTTTCGCAGCTTTCTTTTGTTCTTCAAGCTGCTTAATGTATTTCCTCGCTTCCTTTTGTTGCTGTTGGATGAGCTTTATTTGCTTGCTATAGTATTTAACCTTGTCTTCATCTTCTTCAGTCATTGAAATTTTGTTATCGACATCTTTAATTTTCCCTTGGGTTTTAGAAGATGACTTTTCAATTGACTTGAGTGTCTCATCAACTTTAGATTGAACAAGTTGTTTCTGTAGCTCACGAACCTGGTCTTGAACAGAAATTAAATCTAACTTGGCTTGTTTTAGCTCTTCTTGAAGCTGTGCACGTTGAGCCGAGTTCAATGCTTTATTTGTTTTTATTTCTTTTTGAATCCAATTAACTTTTTGTTGTTGTATTTTAGCTTGTTCTGCAACAGCTTTTTTCTGATTAGAGGTGTATTTGCGGAATTCCTTGCTGTCAGAAGTGTATCGGTTAGCCATTGATTCATCTTTAGCAATCCGAACATCAAAATCCCCAATTCTTTTATCAAACTCATCGAGTTTAGATTGAACTAGTTCATACTGAAGTTCTTGAATCTGATCATTGACTGAATCGATATCTCCTTGGAGGGAGAGAAGATCAGATTTAGCCTGGGCTATCCCTTGTTGCCGTTCTGCCTCAGCTTGTGACGCATCTGAAATAGAAGTTCCAATACCTTGCATGTACTTTTCAGGATCGATTGTTTTTCCATTTTGTTCGATCTGTAAATGAAGATGGTTCCCAGTCGAGTTCCCTGTGCTACCAACTTTACCAATAGTTTGACCGGCTTTAACTGATTGACCTGCTTTTACAGAAGGAGTGTTAAGCATGTGCATGTACTTGGCAACTGTTCCATCATCTTGTTTAATAACAACCCAGTTACCTGCAGTTTTACTGTAGCCAGCAATTTGGACTTTACCACTTTGAAGAGATTTAATTGCTGTACCTGCTTTTGCAGCAAAATCAGTTCCTTTGTGTGGAGAGGAGCGTAGACCGGATTCCTGTTGTCCATATTTGGAGCTTACCCTAAAAGCACTATTATTTGTATAATAGCTGGCGATTGAAGAAGTGGCAGAGGAGAGGGATTTGCTGTAGTTGGCCATGATCTTCTTGACGTAATTCTGTGTTTCTTTAAAAGGAGGGATACCGCCATATTTAATTACGTTACCAGGCCCAGCATTATATGCAGCCAATGCTTTTTCAACATTACCACCAAACTTTTCAAGTTGTTGGGCGAGGTACTTTGTTCCACCCATAACATTTTGATAAGGATCATAAGCGTTATTTACTCCTAAGCTTTTTGCTGTTGCTGGCATCAGTTGCATTAATCCCATAGCGCCTACGCCAGATCGTGCTTTAGCATTGAACCCTGATTCTTGCTGAATTACAGCTGCAATAAGGGCAGGGTCAACATTGTATTTACTAGCTGCAGAATTTATGTAACTTGAATATTTGCCTGAATATGAGCCACCGGTTGTAGAAGAAGTTCCACCAGAAGAAGTTGTAGAGGTTACAATACCATATTGAGTAACGTTACCGGATTTAATTTGATCTTTAAGCAGCTTAGCTTGTTCCTGCATAAGCTTTTTCTTTTGCTGAAGAGCTTTGATTTCTTTTTTTATAGCATCTCTATATTTCTGAGAATACTTCGGATAATCATTTACCTGTTTATTATACTGGTCAATTTCAGCATTAACTTTTTCTAATGCTTCCTTGTATTTATCAGCAACATACATTGAAGTTTTCACTTCTTCAGAAGCTTTTTCTGCAGACGAAGACATGTCTTCCATTGATGTACCAGTCTCTGATAGGGAAGAAGAGGCTAAATCAGCTAATTTATCAAGTTCTTTAAGTTGATCTGTAATATCAGTAACTTGATTTAAATCTTCTTGAGTTTTAGGAAGGTATTGAATAGCTCCCCCATTACCTTTTTTCATTTCATCAAGAATTTTTTGCTTTTGTTTTTCAATATCTGACTTCATATTATAAGCATCTTGAACTGTCTTGATCGCTTTAACTTCAGATTTATACATATTAATCTTCTTGTTTAAAGCATTAGCTTGATTTATTAGATCCTGCTTAACAGACTGCTGCATATCATTGTACGCTTTTAGCTTTGTGTCACGAAGCTTAACAACTGCATTTCTATTTATTTTTACAACGCCATTTTCTACTGAAATAGCATCTGCAAGATCGTTTTCCTTCTGTATTAGCTTCATAGCTTCTGTTGCTGATAAACTCTTACCTTCTGCCATTTTCTCAAGCAATTCATTTAAAGGGGAGATGTTATCAGCCATGGCATCATAAGCATCGTTTTGCAGTGCGGAAATTGCTAAATCATTTTGTTTAGAATCAACAAGGTCACTAATAATGGAGCTAATTGCTTCGTAGTCACCTTTGGCATCTTTAAGTTTGTCAGATAGGGTACCAACAGATTCTCCTAAAGCATCCACACCTTCTCCATTTTCATCCCATGTTACTTTAGCTGATTCGGCTGAATTGTTTGTTGAGTCAATAGCCTCTTTAAGATCTCCATAAGAGAGTACAAGGCCATTATTTTTGTCTTTCCCACTTATAGATTGATTTATAAGCAGTTCAAGCCCGTGTGAAGCTTTTGAGAAGTTATCTTTATTGCCTGATTGAAGAGCTTTTTGTATCTCGTCCATATATTTTGCTACATTAATGGAAAATGACTCCAGCTCATCAGGGTTCATTTTACTAAAATCAATTTTATTAAATGCATCATTAATTTGTTTAGAGAGGTTTGGGTTGATCTTTACTGAGTTAAACGCATCGACAGTTTGAAGTACCTGTTCTCTGATTTTAGCCTGGTAGCTAGACAGTTCCTGTTCAGTACGCAGAGCGTCTTGCTCAGCTTTAATTCCTTGGTTCTTTTTATCACTGTCCGAAGAAAAAATGTCCCAGCTTTTTCCGTCTTTATAATAATCAGCAATTTGTTTATATTGCTCAATTTTATCATTCAGCTTTTCAATATCTTTTAAACTCTCTTTAAAATTGCTGTTTGCACCAGTCTTAATATCTTCTTTATTTAGATCTGCGAGTTCTTTAGTGTATTGAATAGCGTCTTTTAGAGCGTCATTGTTTTTGATTATTGCCTGACCTTGTGAATCGTATCCTGCAACTAAATTTGGAAAAGTCTGAGCTAGTTGTTGTGTAACTTGAAGGTATTCTTGCTCTTTTTCAGAACTTAGGGTTCCAGATTCCTTTGCTTTTTGTAATTCTTTATATTGAGCAATTAACTTATCAGTCGAGTCTTTATTAGTTGTAATGGCTTCAATACTTGTGATTTTAGCTTGTTCAAAGTCCTCGCGGGCTTGTTTTAACTCTGAATACGAAGATATTAATTTTTCAATTACAACGCCAAAAGCCATCATTGCTGCCATAGGGAGGAAGCTGCCAGCTAAGAAAGCTCCTGTAGTCATTGCTGCCTTTTTTAAGCTTGTAAGTGAAGTTGAAAAAGCAGTGGTGATTTTACTCCAAATTGCCGTTTTGGCTGAAGCTGCTGTCACTCCAACCGTAAAAGTATTAAAATTTAGGATAAGATTTTTTAGAGCTGCACCCATTGCAGTGCCTGAAGCTAAAGCACTTGCACGAAGTGAAGAGTTAAATAATATAACTGCAGCTGTCGCTGCTCCAAATACTTGTGGAAGTAATCCAACGGACTTGGTTACTTGGGCACTTAATTGCATCAAACTTTTTAATGCATCGGCGAACACTACGATACTATCAGATATTAATGCTTCACCTGATGCCACAGACATTTCTGTAAAAGCATTAGATAATCGGTTAACTCTAGCTTGCAAGCTATCAGCATATTTTTGTTGTTCTTTCCATGAACTACCGACTGAATTAACAGCAGTATTCGCAGCACTTTGAGCAATGGAGAAGTTATTCATCATCGCATTAAAACGAGATAACTGGTAAATACCCGCAACGCCTATAGATGTATTTTGTTTCTGAGCATCACTTAATGTATCCCATTTCCCAGCAAGTTCCTCAATTAATTCACTCGAAGACTTAGCTTCACCGCCAGCTGTTTTAACTGAAATACCAATCTCTTCTAATGCCTTGATCGAACTTTGGTTATTGCCAATACGAGCAAAAATGGTTTTTAGTGAGTTACCTACAACATTTCCAGACTCACGGGTTGTACTAGCAATAGCCGTTGTATAACCAATAAGATCATTTAATTCCACACCAA
Organism: Bacillus sp. SW14; assembly: GCF_047608225.1. NCBI lineage: Bacteria > Bacillati > Bacillota > Bacilli > Caryophanales > Bacillaceae > Bacillus > Bacillus sp. SW14. Next base: position 1,988,451 of record NZ_JBLKRW010000001.1, read on the forward strand.
AAGTAGAGGCGGTAGATCCAGCTTTCCTAATACTGTTGGCCAGATCCATTGTACTAACAGCATAGTTGTTATCAACTTCATTAAGTTTGTCAGCAATTGAGATTGAATCGCCGGCTGCAACATTAAAGTTAAGCATTGCTGCTGTTAAAGTGTTAACAGTGTCGTTAGGATTTAAATCTGAAATATTCTGTAATACTTGAGCTGTTTTAGTTACGTCACCAAGCTCAGATTCACTAAATCCCATACGTCCAAATGATCCAGTGATTTCAAGGATATCTGAAATTTTATTAGATAGCTGATCACCAAGGTCAATTGAGGATTGTAGTAGTTCATTAAATTTGTAATCAGGTAAGTCCATGACTCGTCTAATGTCTGTCATTAAAGTATCGATTTGAATGACTTGTTCCACCATTGACTTTAATGCTTGAACTCCTGAATAGAACATCGTCCCACTCAGAAAATATGCGGGCATACGACTAAATGATTGTGCTAATTGTTCTCCAAAGCCTGAAACATTAGAAGAAGCAGATGATGCATTCGCAGATACTTCTCTGAACTGCATATTTAGATTCTGCATCTGTGTTCTTAAATTAGGGGTTCTTGCCGAGAGTTGGTTTACTGAGTTGAGATAATTCTGTAGGACAGAGGAGTTAGCAGTGCTAAGTGAACTGCCGTAACGAGTATTGAGGTTTTGAACATTTATTTGCGCTTGACGTTGATATAATTGAACTTGATGCTCAAGTTCTTTTGTTTTTGCTTTAGCGGTAGAGGAATCATCAAGTCGTTTAATACGATTTGCAATTTGATCAATTTGAGCAGCAGTTTGAGCACCATTAATTGAAGTGGAAAGTCGAGAGAGCGCCTGGGAAGAGACTAATCCTTTTTCTCTTAACTTTTCTAGGCTTTGGTTTAGTTGTTCAATTGCTTTCCTTTGTTGATTGTAATTGGTTGTGGTTCTTGAAGAAGTTGCATTAGTTTTAGGGTCAGTCGTATAAACAATGTCTTCAAAACCGTTACGGTTTTTCTGTACAACCTTTGTGGTTTGGCCTTGTAAGTTCTTTTGTTCGGTCTTTTTTTGTACTTGACCTAATTTTTCAGTAGCTTGAGCGAGCTTGTTAACTTCTTGAGTTTCTTGCCTTAGAGCAGCATTGCGATTATTAATTACCTTTGTTTCACGTTGAAGAATCTCACCGTTTTTCTTGTATTGCTGGGTGAGCTTTTCAACTGATCCATCAGCATTCTTAATTACTGTGGACGTTTCTTTGACTGTTTGATTATAGGATTTTAGGTTTTTTTGATACGCATCTACAGCAGAAGAGAATTCTTGCAGAGCTTTTAAAGTTGTAGAATCAATATTTGTGTTGAGTTTGAGGGAGTTAAGCTTCTTTTCTAAAGATTTGATTTGCTGATTTAACTGTTCCACAGTTTTTGATGAGGTATCAGCTTGCGGGGTTAATATGATTTTGAGGTTTTGACTCAAGTAAGAATCACTTCCTTTCAGTAGGGGAGGGAGGAAAATAAAAAAGCCACTCAGCTATTGAGCGGCTTTGCTTCCTTTGCGTATAGCTATTTCCATAATTCCTTGCCAAATTTCAACATTCGATAAGGCTTCTTTAACTTTTTGATCATCTTGTTTAAATCCTTTTGTATTTTCTAAACCAAGATCATTTTTACTTGGTAAGAAATCAAATTTAAATATAGGATTTGAAAAATCATCAAGCTTTAATTTAAGGTCAATTTTTTTAAAAAGTTTCGACTCAGTTCTATCTGATGATAACCCTCCAATAAGAGCACCAATACCGCCTGCAGCAAGCCCGCCGACAACTGTACCTGCCATTTGACTGCCTCTAGATACTGTTGATATTGAAGTATCGTCAATAGAAATTTCAGCTTCAATAATTTTATCGAATGAAATAAGGATTTCTTCAAGTTCATTGTTTGAATTAAATTGATGAACAATAAATTTATTTTCAGACTCTTTTAAAGTTAGTTTTTTATTTTTATCAGGATTGAGAACATATCTGTGTTGTGAAGAGAAGTTTCCGGCAGATTTAATTTTGTTTAACCTTTGTTTTTCCTCCACTTTTTGTTTATCCATACCAAGAGATCCAATTATAACAAAAGCTCCAATCCCCAAAACCAAAATAATTGCCCAAATCATTTAACCACCGCCGGTATCATTTACCTGCATTATACCATGTTTTCCAAAAGTATAGAACGGGTGAGATATGGAGTGAGCGTATTATCCTGCAAAACAATTAACGCAAGTGTCAAAAAATGCAGAAATATTAGTAAAATTCTTTTGTTTTATCAGTGCTAAGTGTTATAATACAAACAGAGGTTCTTAAATCATAAAAGGGAAGGAATGGTTATTATTGAGTAATAAAAATCTTTTTTATCTTGTCTGTGGCAACTTGGTTTTATACATAATCTTCTTATATTTCCATTTCACCACAAATTCTGTAAAGACTGCACGAGAATTCTTAGATAACACCCAAATAGACCCTACATTTTATGTAGCACCTTTGATTACATTTATTTTATCATTGGCATATACAGGACTAACTGTCTTTTTGTCCTTTAAACAAGGAGCAGTATCCTTGAGATACGGAGAATGGAGAGAATCTATATTCCCATTTTCTATTTCTATTGCTGGTGTTATAGGATTAATAACACTTGTACAAATGTTTTTAGGGAAATTTTCAGGAGTTGTTAGTGGATTTATTTTAATACTAGCCCTTATTTATGCACTTACAAGCTCAAGTGGAAATTACTCTAGAAGATAGCTCAATTTTACGAATTATACCCCTTGATAAGGGGTGTTTTTTTCTTTTTACTAGTTTAATAAAATTTCATACATAAGCAAAATCCCTCAGACGAGGAATCTTGATTCTGCATAAAAGAGGGATTTTATTCGGAAGGAGAGGGGAGTGTTAGGAGAATATTTTGTTCTTTTCTTCTTCAAATTCCCTGAGATCATAGTGTGCAATAGTGGTTGATACATCTTCGTGGTGTGCAACATACTTTGAAACGAGTTTTAAATCCACTCCACTTTCAAGAAGGTAAGTTACACAAGAGGCTTTAAATATATGAGGGTTGACTCTTCGTTGGAGAATATCGCTTAAAACATTTGAACAAAAATAATCTGCCCATGACTTTGAAGCTTGTTTAACTTCGCCACCGTATTTAGTTGAAAATATGTACTCCGATTCATAGCCTCTTTTCTCAACCCATAATCGCATGTACTTTAATGCCTCAAGGTTAATCATATAAGGCTCTACTTTGCCATCATCACCTTGTCCTTTTAGTCGCACATTATGGCTGTATACAAATGTCTTTCCATCAGGTATTGGATAATCCAGTATTTCTGTTTTGAATTGTATAATTTCACTCCTTCTGGCTCCGACGTTAAAGGCTGTCGCAAGCCAGGCCATACCTAAATAATTCTCGTCCTTTTCAAGTACATCCATCATATCTTTGTACTCATCAAAAGTAATTTTCACTTTATCATATACTTTGTTCTTGGGGATAGGAGGGAGCCCACGAGTCAAATTTCTAAAACTGCGGTACTCTTTGAAATCCTCGTCATCAGCAATTACATTCTCGATATAGTTAAACATGGACGAAACACAAGCTTTTTTAAAGCTTTGTGCAGAAGAGGAGAGTTTGCGATTATCACGAAGGTAGCTTAAATAACGAAGAATATCTCTTTTGGTAAGCTTATATAAGGGTTTGTTATTCATTGATTGATATACGTAATATCCAAACTGTCTTAGTCCAGATTGATATTGTTTCTTTGTTGCCGGACTAAAGTTTTGAACAGTAATGAACTCATCAACAATAGTTCTTAATTCATCGTTTACGTATTGCCACATTTCGTCTGTAATTTCAGGGAGTTTTTTAGCTCTATCCCGTAACATGTTTTTCTTAATTTTGGTCATTAATTCACCACCATTAGTACGTTTTAATTCCGTCTGCTTTTAAATCACTTTTTAATGCCTCTGTTAAACGTCCATCTTTTAGAGCCTCGGCAGTATTCTTCATAAAAGGACGAGGTTTCCCGTAGCCATATCCATATAAATCAGGGTAAGTATAACCCTGTCCGGTTTCAATGACTGTAGCAACATCTTTCCCATTATCTTCTCTAATATTATCCAATGACACCCCTTCACTTTCATTGGCGGTTATAAAAGAATCTTTAATTTGTCCTGTGCGTTCATAAAGAAGGGGATTATATGCACTGTAAACATCTTCTTCAACATGATCTTGACCAGTCTTCGTCATGACTTGCTTAACGTTAGAGGAAGATTTATGTATAGACTGAATAGCAGCTTTTTCAATCATTAGTTTAATTTCTTTTATGTTTTTTGCCATTACTGTCCATCAGTGCTGCTTTCAATTTCCTCGACCTTCTGCAGGATAAGATTATTTGCTTCTTCCTGAGATTTTTTTGATAACTCATCTATATTTTGCTGCAACATTACAGTGGCTTTTCCCAGCTTCTCTAGGCTTTCTTTAGGAAAACTCTTAATAATCAAAGGAAAATACTCTGAATCTACCAGTTTAAGATACCATTTGACTTTATTCTTAATGTCATTTGGAATACCTAAGTCTGTAAATTCTTTGATTAGTGAAAAGAATGCCCAATGAACTTGATTTATATCCTTGAAGGATTTAATACCTGCTTCTTTTGCTTCTTGTGGATCTGAAATTAATCCTATTAACATTTTTGTTAACCGAGAAGGGGAAAAGTATGGATAAATGAATACATGAACGTCATCAGTTAATGCGACTTTTTCCTTCTTATCATACTTAGTGATGCTTTCTTCGATTAAACCTAAATTTAACTTTTTTGATGTCATTTAAAATCCTCCTTTAAATAAAAACAGACACCTTATAGGGAAGATATACCTGGTGAAAATTTATTACTATTAATTGGTCAGTTGACTGGATCATTTGTGATATATACTGTCTGCCTTACATGGGAAAGTAACTTTTATCGAAAAAATTAGCTTTACTATACTTCGTATTTTTCCCAAGTGATTGCTTCATACTCATCCGAAGTTAAAATCCCAAGAGGAACCATTTGTTTTATCATTTCAGGAGTCCACAAATCATCGTCATAATAATCTTTTATTGTGTCAAACCAACTGTTCATTTGACAACACCGTTCACCAAAAGTTTAAAGGTAAGATCAGATAACTGTTTTTTCATTTTATCTAATTCCGACGGCTCAGGAGGAGGGGGTTGAAGGCTGTCTATATATTCTTGTGTCGCTGTCTCATACCATATTTGCCTGTCAGGGTCGAATTTCGCTTTATAGAAACCGTCAGTTGGTCGTATATCGGTAAAACTCCTTGGTATGGTTAATCCTTCTTCGATAAACATTTCAGCACCTGGTATATAGTTGTAATCTGTATCGTATTTAAAAAGCATTATCATAAAAGTCCCCCTTTTGTTGAGAATCTAGCTGAAAATGACATGAAACCATTTGGGTTTTCCGTATTAGAACAACTCTGAACACATACAGTTCCGTCAGGGTTAAAGACAGAACGGAAAAATTGAGGTGCCCCACCTGCTCCACTACTCGAAGCTGTGCCTATATGGTAGTAAGGATAAGGAGGCCGACAACCCTCTGGCAATGAGAAGGCAGTGACGGATGCGCCTAGTGTTCCGCCTGCTATCGCACCTCTGACGGTAACGAAACCTAGCGAATCCTTAGAAAATTGCAGTGGGTGCTCACTTCCGTCTACCGTGTACTGTTTCCATCCATTTGATAATGAAGGTGTCTGCCATTGTACGGTGAGATTTGTTGTTGCAACTTCAACCCAAGATGTCCAAGTTTCCGAATCATTTCTACGGATTCTGTATAAGAACCTCAGCCCAGTGGACGCATCATACGCAGTTTGAACAAGCGTATTCCCATAACTCATAACTGAAAGAAAGCATTTGGTTAAACCTGGCCCGTTAACTCCTGCATTGTATACTAGATACATTCCAGTTGCAGTCAATTCATTATAATCCGTTGTCTCACTGCTGCTTTTATAGAATAGCTGACCATTGTCTTGCGTTAGTTTAAATAGCTGACCGCCGTTCCATTTGTCTTTATCAGCCTGAATAACATGTCTGGCGGAGTCATTATTGTGGGCATCGAATTCCTGCTTAGAAGCTTGTTGTACGTTGTCAACCTTACCTAATCCAACCTGAGCTTTTGTTACGTCGTGAGGATTGTCTTTCCTGTTTTCGTGTGTGTCAGTATATGCCTTTGCATTGCTTTCAGCTGAGTTCCATATGTTTCTTTCAGTAGATGTCACATGTCTTACTACATCCTCGGTATGAAGATCAAATTCCACTTTTGTAGCTTGTTTTTCATTAATAACCTTATCGAGTCCTATTTGTGTTGCAGTGACATTATGAGGGTTTGAGTTGTTTTTTATATGTGAATCGAATTCTTCTTTACTAGCTTGTTGAACGTCATCAACATTTCCAAGTCCAACCTGCTTTTTTGTGACCTGATGAGGATTTTCAGTATTCTCAGTGTGTGATTTTAACTTATGATTTTGTTTCTCCATAAATTCACTTACTTTTGTTGTTAAAGCTTCTTCATGATCTGTCATATGCTTTTCAGTTCGTGAAAGAGAGTCTTTTAAGTTATTGATTTGTATATTATTTTGTTTAAGTTGTCCTATGAATAAACTGTTACCCATTAACTCACCGCAATTCCTTTCACTGTCAAACTGCCACTAACTGAAATAACCTCGACCCTAAATTTATGTAGACCAGCTATATCAAAATCCCAATACTCGTTAGTTCCCTGAGAACCGACACCTAACTGAAAACCGGTTTTATTTGTTCCACCTAATTCTGTTTTTTCTCCATTTTCATCAATAGCATAAAACTTAACTTCCCGCAAAGTTGAGGAGCCAGAGATCTTAACAGTAAGTTCCCGAAAATGACCCACTATAAATTCTTCACCTTCAGATGGGGCAGTTGTTGCTTCATGAAAAGTAAATGAAGTTTTGTCCGGAATCGTGATTACGACATTTTCAGTCGTTTCTGTCAACAACTCCACCTCCTTAATTTGAATAAAAACTGTCTTTTATCTAGAAAAACAAGAGGGGAGGACTTATTCAAAAAGCCCATCCTCTTGTAGCTTATTCCATATACCTTCCCAAGCTGGGGTAGAAGAAGGGGATGACTGAAGCGAACTTAAAGGTTCGTATTCATTGAAGTCGCCTTCAAAGCGTTGCTTGAAATCATCAACACTGATATAGGATTCATCTAATAGCAATAGGAATTTTTGTTCCAAGACATCAAATTGTTTGAACAGACCACACACTTCATCAAATGTCATTATTCCATCCCCCAAACAACGATTTTTAACCCAGTTAGATCAACTGTCCCGGCTGCTTTAACTGTCAGATGTATTTTTGGAGCAGTGAAAGTTAATTGTTTTTGCAAAGGGTAATTCTGAACAAAGGCAATGCTGTTGAATAAAACAGAACTATCATTACCTGATGTAGTTGCAGAATAAAATGGGATGTTTTTCGGGACGGAATAAATACTTGCTAAAACTTTGCTGTTTGAGCTGTCTGTTTGAGTTGTGTACATAGCAACACCGTAAGTTCTGAAAACACCAAGTGAATCGATTAGATCAACTGTATAAGACTTAGTTGCACCTGTAGCTACAGTATCAGCATCAGTAACAACAAATTCAGAATAGGATTTTTGAACTTGGGTTTTAATTGCTGCAGTGTTTTTAACCAAAACAGGGACAGAAGCCGTATTAGCTATATTTACATCAAGTGATGTATTGGCCACATTAACATTAAGAGGCTGGTCATTATTAAGACCAACCTCCAAAGGGACAGTGGAACATTCAATTGATACAGCAGTTATGGGATTACCTGTCCCATCATCTTTTGCAGAGGTGTATTTATCACCGTCCTGGTTTAAAAAAGCAATAATAAACGCCTCCTTAATTATTCAGTTGTTCCGCCAAGATCTGAGCTTTGAGTTGAACCTGTTGTATCCTCAACCGGAGCTGCAGTATTTTCATCTCTACTTGCTTCGATTACTACAGCCATTTCGTCTGTATCTGTATCTGCTAATGCTTCAAACTTAATTTCTGGTGCTAGAGCATTTCCATTTTCTAATGACATTTCAAATTCCCCTGAAGGAGAAACGTTAGGGAACTGGATATAGATGTCACTGTAAACTTCTTCTGTATCAGGATTATAGGCAATAGTGCGATATTCAACCTCATATCGTTCTGAGAACTTGCTGGCTTTAATGGCTAAACGTCTACCGACTTTTTCAATTTGATACACTGCTGTTAGTTTGTCTTTAGCAGCTGCAAATGCTGTTGGAATTGTATATGTACCATCAGTTGAAATAGCAATCTTATATGTTAAACCTTTTTTGTTATAGAAAGTTACATCGCTTACAGTTTTTCCTTTTAATGTAACTTTGTTTGTATCATCTACAATCAGTCCATGTTCTCTATCGAAAACCTTTACTTTTGTTTCTTCCTGGATTGTTTCACCCTGTGTCATTGCAAGCCATTCTAAATCAAAGAAAGCATTTTTGACAGTTAGGTTAATTTCCTTCTCAGATTTAAGAATGTAAAGTGGTTTATTTCCGATCCCACCTCTGAGTTTTTCTTCAGAGATTGCTTGGGAGAATGATGCTGTTTGTGCCTCGGCTGTGAATACAAGCTTACCGTCAGATTTTCGTTTGAAATAAACGTCAGCTGTATCTTGAATAACTGTTTTCATCTAATTGTTGCCTCCTTAAATAATAAAAAAGACAGCTATGCACTGCCTTTACCAAAACCTTTAGTTTGTTTCATGAAACTTTCTCTACTTATGTAGTGTTTTTCTTCTTCAAATAAGTCGATATGTTTTCCCCAGCTTTCCATGTGTTTGGCTGCATCAGGTGAAACGGTCGCAAACAGGGTGGATGTATCGTACTGTTTAAATTGACCAACTCTGTAGTAAGTCATGTATAACTGAAACAGAGTCATTTCATTTATATCTTTGTACAGATATCCAGTGTGAGTAGCAACACTGCTCATGATGTCTGCCATATCAACCATATCTGATTCCTGACTTTTCACCCTTTTGCTGCGCTCGTTAGCTCGCTGTATCTCTGGGTTAGAGCTGATTTTTTCTTCTTTTAGACAAGACATTCTCAAGACCAATTCTCTAAGGGCTTCGAAGTTTTCCGGTGTAAGTTTCTCTAGAATTTCAACACCATTAAAAACTGTACTAAATATTACTTCATACGCTTCTTTAAAATTCGGAAGGATACTTGTAATTTCAAATAAAGACAGTTTTTTAAGTTCGGCAATAAGACCATCTAATTGGCCAAATTGATTATTTTCCTTTTTGCTGTAAGTATAAATAATCTCTTTCTTAGACATCTTAAACCAGCTGAGGTACGGAGTTAAAAGTGCATATTCCTTAACTTTTATAAATCGACAATCGCCAAATTCAGTAGGGATTGGTTCACCGGTTATAAAGAATTCACTATCAATCATTTCATCGCCCCAAAGGTATATATTAATTTATATCCGAGGTAACCGTCAGGTGGATTAGTGATTAACAGTCTTTTATAAGAGTTTGTTTTACCAATACCAGCAAAATTCTGATTGAACAAGAGTTTATTAATTCTGTCATTAATCTTAAGATTTCTAAATTCAGTTTCTTCAAAGGTGTTAATATGGGTGAAAACATCAATCATCAAGTCTTGATCCAGAAGCATAGCGCTTTGGTTTGTCGGCTTAGGCAATGCATTCCCTAAATAAACACACATCCTACATAATGGTGAATCCGATAGATCGTCTGTTTTAGGTGCTCGCTTGAATATGGTATTGATTATAGCGGGAGAGTCATTTGTGGAGACATAATAATTTTCGAGTGATTGAACATCTGGATGAGAAGGGGAGAGAGGATCAGTTTTGTAATACAAGAGCCGATTCAGTTCAACATCATCCATAACTAATCTGAAGATTTTTGTCATCTGTTCAACAGTCATGCTCATGTCTTTTCACCAACTTTCTTTTTGGCTACCAATTTTATTGTTCCATGGTCTCCATAAACTTTAGAAAAGTCTATATCATCGACTTGATAATCTTCGCCAAAGAAGGTGAGAGTAAGTCCAATTTTCAATTTTTCATGAACAAGATAAGGAATTGTAATGTTTGCTTGACCATCTGGAAGATTTACAGCCAATTCAGATCCATTTATTGAAGTTGTCCTTTCGAATATGCAGGGGACTTCAGTTTTGTCACCAGGTACTTTTTCATAAATAGGCTTACCGGTGATTTCGTTAATTTTGCCAGTATCGACTAGCTTGTCTTCTGAAGTCAGAAAAAATGATGTTCCGCATAATTTTATCTCAGCCTTTTTGTAAATCTTATTACTGAGAGGGTGGGAGGTGATGAGCCATGTTTCGTCATTAAACTTAACAACCCCGCCACGATAAATATCAGCAATTTCACCTAGTATATATCTTGCAGAACCATCGCCACTAGAGTACTTAGAGGTAATCATTACTGTTTTTTCGATTTCATCAATTATGACTTTTTCAGATTCTAGCCCCTTAAGACCTTGTTGGAAAATAAGCTTACCATCATGACGAAGTTTATTATTAATGTTAACTTTGTGGTAATTACTGTAGTCCTTCATTTGAATCACCGTCTGTTGCTAAGTTATCCCTAAGTCTGTTTACTTCACCACTTACTGTTAATATAGTGTCCCTGATTTCTATGAGTTCAGGATCACTTAGCAGCTTTTTATTAAGGTATTTCTCCAATTTGAAGAGGACGGAATTGTTTCTTTTACACAGTTTATTGCAAAAAACATCTAAGTCCTCAAGCTTTATTTGTCCATCTTTTTGTGCCGATTTAACTTTAATTGAACTCATAGATAATCCACCGCAGCGTTCAATATTAAGCGTTCAATTTCGTTTTTCTGATCTATTACACTTTGTTTAAGGGAATTGAGTTGTGCACCAAAGTTCTTGATTCCAACGTCATTAGTGAAGGGTTGCCACGTATTCTCAAACAAGGTCTTTTTATTTAACAAAAAGATGTATCTCAAGAAATGTGCAAGAATAAGAAGATCATCCTCAGATAAATCTCTATTTACAGTTTCTGTTGAATCATCAGCCTTTAAATTGTCTCTGAGCCTGTTATTGAAATGAAGGATTGCATTTCGAATTGATTTATAAATGTCCTCTTCTTCATGAGGAACATCAAAATCAGATGTTTCACAGTTGTTTAAAAAGGTTTCCCATATTTGATCATATGATGTCATAAAAACCCCTCCTCTTAGTCAAAGAGAAGGGAAGGATCAGCGACTCCCATCCAATCAGCCAAAACTTTTAATTTGCCTGCAGCAATGTTATCGCTAAATTCTGAAGCAACGTCAATAATAAATTGCTTCTCAGAATCCACTGTAATTTTATCGAGCTTATTTTTTAGTTGTGCAATATTTCCCGATTTAATCATCTTTTCAATTTCTTCTTTGGTGTGGATGTTATTTTCATAAGCATCAGATTCAACAATGGAGTCCTTAATCTCTTTTGTTGTTTCATTGTCTTCAACAATAACTAATTCACCTTTATCAAAACAAACGCTATTCATTGTGAGCCACTCAACAACTTCTTTTGGAACTTCTTTAATATCTGCCTTACCATTTTTACTTCCAGCCCAAGTGTATTGTTTATGTCCGCCATCTCCGGTATACCCTACAAAATAAGATGTGCTTCTGTATCGTGCTAACTTAATTTTTTCTGTCAAATTTATATCCTCCTAAAAAATCCTCATATTTTGATTTAGATAGATACTGCAGCTTGTTCCTCAATAATTCCGATTGCTTCTCCAAAAAGAAGGTTAACAGAAGCATCTTGAACAATTTTCATTTTAATTCTTTCATCTTCGATATCTTGTTCTGTCAATTGACGCAGGCCGCCATACTCAACAACAGAAAATGGTTTTTGGGAAACGCCGCCGGCAAACATATATCCTTTATTGACAGGAAGTTCGACTTTACTATTTGTATCGTCAGTAAATGGGTTAGTGAGGTTGACAGCAGTTGTTCTACCGATTGTAGCAGGATTCAATGCAGTAAGGAGTTCCCCTTTAATTTCTTCTGTTAAGAAATTCTTGTACGTTGAGTCTGTTCCTTGTTGGATTGCGAAGTAGTCGATGAGAAGGGTGTCAGCTACGAAGATAGGTTTCCCGCCATAACGTTGAAGCACAGAGGCTACTTTGTTGTATTGTTGAAGAGTAAGGTTTGAGCCTGTTTGAACATTCTTTGCGGGGATTTTACCTGCTGTAATTGCACTTGCAGTTAATTGATGAATTTTATCGAGGTATAAACGGACTTTAGCATCTGCAATATCATTCACCAATTTATTAAAGTAAGCAATTGAATCTGTTACGAGATCTAGAGGCTCATAATAGAAACCTGTGGACATAGTTTTCGGAACAGCTGGAACTGATTCTTGCCCTTCAACACGAACTAAATCAACGCCAGAACCAGTAGCAGACCAAATAACTTTTGCTTTATTCTTTTTCGGGATTTTAATTTCTTTAATATTGCCTCGTTTTTCTTGTTGGACATTGGCCAAAAGGGAGAGCAGCTGAGTTACTTTTGGTTTTGCAATTTCATCTGCTTGTTCAACAACAAGGTTATTAAATTGATGGAGCATGGAAGGGTCAGGTGTAGTACCGCCATCACCAAACACTTTCTTAATGTAAGTTTGGATATCAGCTTGGTCTGTACCGTCCATTTTGTTATTTAATACACGGCTAAACAAGCCTTTGATTTTCACAGTATCTAATTTCATTTATAAAATACTCCTTTTATTGAAATTTATTTGTTATGTATTAGGCCTCGATTACTTCAAGGCGAACAAGTTTTTGTCCCATTGTGTAAACAAGGTCATCTTCATTATTTACAACTAGGAACTTAGCAGAAGAATCAGCATAATCCTCATGAGGTGAAGTAGGATCACTAAGAATATACTTTTGAGTAGCAATATCAAAGTGAGCCACTTGACCTTGTTTAACCTCAGTCACTCCTGTATTAAATGAAAATGCAGAAACATCAAAACGAGTATAAGCTGGCTCAAGGATAACAATTCGAGCATGTTCTCCTACACCGTTATAAAAATCTCTCATTGATTCACCAAGATAGCGTGCTTCAGGAGATGCAATTAAATATGCTTTTTTTGTTTTATCTGATAGCTTTGAAGCAGTACGGTTTCCCTCAGCATCAAAACCAAGTTCAACAAGCATGAAATTGTCAATGTCTGAACCAGTTACTTTTGCACCGTGAGCAACTGTTTTAATTTTTAAAGAATTCAAGTTTCCAGTAGTATGATTACCTACTTCAGTAAGGGATTTTTGTAATCTTGTAGCCATATTTTATTCCTCCAAGTTTAAAGTTTATTGTGAAAAGCGGGATTCAAAAGAGTCATCGTTAGGGATTAAATTTTCCCGTTTACTTGAAAATTCTCTAATGGTTACATTTGTTTCAGCAGGAACACTAACTAAATCAACTAACATTGTGTTAAGTTGTAATACAGCTTTTTCTCCTTCTTCACCTTGTTTAATGGAAGCATGGATAAGGTTTTGTACTTCTTCCGTGCTGAATTTATCCTCAGCATTTAAAGCTTCAAATTTCGCTTTATAGAATTCATTTTTCTCATTTAGTTTTTGCTCTAATAAAGTTTTCTCGTGTTTTTCTTTATAAGGCTTCAATTGTTCCACTTCAGAATTTAATTGCACAAGCTTTTCACTGGCAGTGTTGAATTGCTGTTCAATATCTGCCTTATTCTCATTGATTTGATTTACTTGTTTCGTTAAATCTTTAATCTGTTCATCTTTTTGGTTAAGTTGTGTTTGAATAGGTTCAGGAAGAACTTCCTCCCAGTTACGTGTCATGAATACCTCGGTTTTACTGTCAAAATCAATTGAAACAGTATCACCTGTTCTTGTGTAATTGAACTTAAAGTATTTGTCGTAGCTATTTTCATCTGACCAGCTATACACGTTTACGATGAAATATGTATCATATACATCTGCAATATAAGATGCTGACTCCTTGTCAAGGGTTGGATCTAATTGGTTATAAAGAAGTGTTCGAACGTCAGAATGAGACAATTCAAATACTTTTCTAAACTTATTCATTTTTTCACCTTCCTCATTATTTTGTCTTGTAGCTGCTTGAGCAACTAATCTTTCAAATTGTTGAATTTCATTAAAGCTAAGAAGTTTGGAAGAATCGTAAGCGGGGAGGACAATGTCATGCTCACCACGTTTCTCTGAATTTAAAATAGCATGACCTTCGAAATAGATAGGGGACTGTAGGTGTTCAATGCCATCTTGCATAGTGTAATTTGAATAAAGGATCTCACAACTTGTATTAATGTTAATACCCCGACCATACCATTCAAGTAAAAGTTCACATGCATCTTTAAATCGGGAGCTCCAAAGTATTGCATCTGCTGCCAATACTTCTTTTTTACCTTCTGGAGTTTCAATTTCAGTTATGTATCCCTCAGATGTAAAGACACCAATTGGAGCAGTATCTCTTTTTACTTCAAGTTCTCCGTGCTTGTCTGTGTCTAGATAAGCTTCATGAGTTCCCATTGCATCTGTAGAAGTATTTAATTCATCAACCTCGTAATATTTTGCAACAATCGGTTTATTAATAATTGTTGAAGCAGTTTCAAGAGCAACATCCTTAGAAATTACTGCGTTATTGTGAGAGACATCGAAATCAAAAATGACAAAGCTACATGACAACTTTGTTGGGTCATCTGATGTTTTAATCTCATTCAATTGAAGTTGGCATAGTTTTTTCTTTTGCTTCTTTGTCAAATAATTTCACCTCCCTTCAAAAGTGAAGTTTTAAATAGGATTGTCATTACCGTTGGATGTGGCTGACTTCACTGTGTTATCGTTGTTTTTATTTCCTTCATTTGGGCGGCCAGATTTATTCCCAGTGAAGGTATATGAAGTTTGATAAGGTCTAATTTTTTCTTGGAGTTTCAGCTCTTCAGTTTCATATAGAGTTTGTTCAAGGTAACTTTCCCAAGACACTCCTGCCAAATTATCAACAACGTGTTTAATAGACCAGCCCTTATCATTTAATTTAATTAAGATGTCCATTTTTTCTTTGAGAGTGAGTGGCTTGTCCTTATCGTAATTCATATAGTAGTTGTCTTTTTGGGCAACAGGCAAAACAAGGTTGAATAACTTTTGATAAACCTCTTGCTCAATATCCTCCATTAAAACTCCAATACGCTTATAAAAAGTATCCAAGTTTAACGACGAAGTTGCGTAATTACCCCCATCACCATTTAAAAGGGAGCCGGATAAGCCGTATGCAGATTGAATATCGCTATTGATATGGTCAAATTTTGCTCCATCTAATCCATCTGCTTTAACATCAGGAAAGTTGATATCGGCAAAGTCAGGGATTGATACTACAGTTACTCCATCTTTTTGGTTCTTTTCTAAAGCTGCTTTAACTCCACCATGAATTTTTTGTTTAACTGCTTTAGGCAGCTTCATGTTTGTGTATTCGCCATCGCCTTTATCTGTTCCAATCGTTAGAACTGCAACAGCGTTAATAATTTTATTTGCGATGGATCTTTCAACATCCTTAAGCTTCTTTTTATGGAGAACGTCATATAGACCTGGGGTAACCCAAGATGTTCCCAATCCCTGATTTCTCTTTAGTGTTCCTGTGCGGAGTGGAAAAGTTCTTTCTTGTGGTAATTCCTTATATCGATATTTCTCTCGATCTTTCATGAAGTTTTCATAATCGCTTTGTTTAATATAAGGGGAGAGGCTTTTTAACAATTCATTTCTATGATCATCTTTATACTTAGTGAACATCTTCATGTCAACTACACATACCCAATCTCCATTTCTTCTAAAGGAGGGGAACACATATTTAATCTCATCAAAGATAAACGGATAGGGGCTCTTAGCATCCCCAAGCCATATACCAACAAGAGTGCCAGCTGTAGCTACCTGTTTTAACAGATCCCTAGTAAGTCTTTTATGTTTGACCTTATGTAAGGATTTATTCAAAAGGGAAATATGCTTATCTGAAGACTTAACTTTATTAAAGGAGTCAATTTTATAGTTGAGGGTAGGGAGGGCTTCAATCAATTCAAACAATTGGTGAATCTCTGCAGTCGAAATGTAGAAATATTCAGCAAGTTCTTCGATTTCTTCTTGAAATTCATCGGGGTTAGAAAAATAATTCTTTAATTGTTCGGCCTCAATTTCCGTAACAATGCCATTGGAAAACATATTTGAGATAAAGCCGGAAGCAAATGTAGAAGTATAAGTTGAATAGTCATTCAGCATTTGCTTATACTCTTCAGACTCAATGTCAACTTTATTTAAGGTTACCATGTTTCACCTCATTTCTTTTAAAAATAGACTAGTTCATCTTCAACGTCATATTCAGTTTGTTTGTTTAACTGCCTTTCTAATACAGTGGCAATGTAGTTGCCATAAGCCACCGAGCTATATCTGTCTTTTCGTTTGCTCTTTGGCTCTTTAAGCTTAACTTGTCCGTTATCGCTATATTCGGCTTCTAAGTTGATCATTTCATTTATCAGAAGGGTAATCTGAGCATAGCTTGAAAGGAATTTTCCTTTAACTTCAGGAGATAGCCCTTCATAGCCTTTAAATCTTTTCAGATATTCTTTTCCTTCATTTTCGTTGATAGGAATTTTGATTTTCCCTCGTTTAAATCCGTCTTTGAGTAATACAGCAATTTCGCTGTTCAATTGTGCATTACCTTTAATGCTATAAATTACTTTTGCGGCATTTTGATAAGTACAACGCTCAGCCATTCTTTCATCGTTAATACATGAAAATGGATCATATTCTTTTGCACGTTCTTTATCGTATAAAGGCTGGCATAATGCATCATACACACCTAGTCCGATACTCTGCGTATCCAATACAATATAATCGCAATCATAATCTTCGTATATTTGTCGAATTCTTGTTGCTTGAGTTCCTGTGTGACCGCCTACGATGCTTTCCATGTATACAATATGACGATCATACCCATTGGAGTTTGGAATCAGTCTGAATACAGTGTAAACACTGGCATCATTATCCTTACCGGCCATTCCAGCGATATCATTGCTTACCAGTCTAATTTCTCCTGGTTTCTTGCCTTCATATTTGAAGTTGGAATCCTTGATTAGACTGTAATAGTCAGGAGGGAAGAGGGGAGAAGCAAGCTTGCGGTTCTTTTCAATGTCTTCAAATTTAAAATAAGCTTTTTCAGATTCACCAAACCAGAGAGCTTCCATTTCCATAGACCAACCAATAGGATCGAAGTCTTCTTCGGCCATTTCATCTCTAACCTGATCTTTATCCAAAAGACCTTCTTTAATTGCGATCTGGTAAGGAAGACCGCAAACAAAGTATTTGGATCCTTTCATCATGGCATTGTAGTAAGTTATGAATCTGTTAAATGACCAATGAACCTTGTACCAGCAGGATGACAAGTAAATTTCTTTGTTTCGCTCTTTTAGATGAGCATATTCTTCTTTTTCAAGATATTTAGGAGAACGGGGAGCTGTTAGAAATTTTCGAAGTACTTTACTGATGATTTCAAAATCAACCATTCTGAACTCATCTACAATAAGGAGGTTTGCACGTTTGGAGCGGGCGCCATCATTTGAGGCTACGATTTTAATCCAGCTGCCATTATGAAATTCAACTTTGGCATCATTCGTTGAGGTTTTTAAATCTTCTATTTCTCGCCTTAAATTAGGCGATTCTTTACGTAAGTCATCAATTTTCTCTATGACCTCACGAGCTTGCCCTTTTGTGCCTGATGCGATAACTATTTTAGTTCCTGGGAAGAGGATGGCTTGCACACAACAGTATACAGAGGTTAACCAAGTTTTACCCTGACCACGACTGGCCAGGTACATAAAATAATGGTTATGTACCATCATGTAAATTAAAATACATTGGAACAATTTAAGCGTAATACCTAAGTATTCTTTTACAAAACGATGTGGATTTGCTCTATAGAACGAAGTCCATGCGCCGATACCATCCATTAATCGTTCGGATTTTGATTTCTTTTTAAAGTTGTTTCCCTTTTTAAAAATATTGATTCCTCGACTGTGCTTGTTGCGATCTGTTATAAAATTTTTATGTGAGGTCATTTTCTCGATCCTCTTCTTCTGCAACAGGTTCTTCAACAGTGTGCTTATTCATTTCTTCCCAATATTCCTCTGAATATTGATTTTTAAAACCAAGCATTCGGGACAGATGCCCAAGGAAAAATACCTTAATGTATTTCCCGATTTTATCAGGATCCTTCCATCTAGGCTCTGGCTCAGGAATAGGTCTCTCATTCTCATATTTTTTGATCAGAGTGCCAAAAGACTCTTGTTCAACTCCACTTGCTCCAGTTTCTTGAACCGGTTTTAAATTACTTGACCCAAGTAAATCTTGAAGAGTTTTTTGCTGCTGATCGACTTTTTCACCATTTTCACGCCGTTTGCGTATATCTAACCGAGTCAAACATATTTCATTTATAAGAAGTTCCATTCCCTTAGAATCGCATTCATACCTATTCGTGAAGTCAATGTATTCATTCTGAAGCCAAATGTAATCTTCAACATCAAGACCACGACCCCAGAATTGCATTAATTCATCTATGTCTTCCTTAGATATATCTTCTGTGCTTTTAGCTAGTAACAATTGTGTTGTGTATTCTTGTTCTTCTTCAAAGTCAAACTCACTGTCTGCCCAAGTTTTTGACTTGTAATCTTTCATTCCGATATTTTTCATATACGTACCCAACACATTTCCAGCTGATTTTTTCTTGGACTCTGATTCATTAACAGCGGAAACCCACAAGTCGTAAACAAAAGGACGATCAATCATTCTTAAGATGTTTTGAACATTCTTTAAGTTATCTTTGTCTTTTTGGAATTCATTTTGGAGACAGCTCTTACATACTGACAGCTTGCCGGTTGCAGAATTGAAAGGAGATTCCGAGATATAATATTGATTGGCATTTTGTTCTTTGCCGCAGCATGAGCATTTTATTTTTTCAGCAGACATATTTCACCTCCATAAAGTTAGTTGATGTAAACACGTTTTATAAAACGCCCAGTAATAGAGCGGAAGGGGAGTACCGCAATCATCCTGGGCGTTCTAAAAAGGTGTTTAAACTAAAGAAGAGAGGACTTCATCGTGATGAAATCCTCCTTTGATCTCAATTCCTAATTTTTTAATTGTTTTGAGTTGATCTTTAGTAACAGTACAGTCAATATAAACGCCATTTGGGAAATGATTACCTTCTAAATAATTGACTGAGATAATAGTACAACTAATTCCTTTTTCTTTAGCCAAGTCTTTATAAATCTCTTTATGAGCACCTACAAGTAAAGGGATATTATTCTCTTGTGATAACCTAAGAAGAAGAGTTGTTTTGCCTTTACCTCTCTGAGAATCATTTACCAGAAGAACCTTAGGTGCATTTTTATGGAACTTTTCTTGTAGTGATTTATCAACGTCATTAAAAACAACTTTCATTCGTTTGAATGGCGGTTCGATTTTATCTCCAAAAATAGTTAAATGAATAGCTTCTAATACTCGCTTTATCTCAGAATCACATCTGTAACCAGACTGTTTTAACTCTGAGAGAGTTTCTAAGTGCTTATTCAGATATTTAAAGTCTTCATTCGTCATTTTCTTCTTCATCCTCAATCGTTTTTTGTATTACTTTAAAAAACCTTTTTGTAGTCAGCTATTAATGTGACTCCAATCTAAATAAAATTAAAGTTTTAAGCAAAATTTATAGGAGCCTACATCGAGGCTCCCTTAGTTGAAAAATAATGTCCTAACACTTCGATTAGGCTAAGTTGTACAAATTAACTGGCAATAATTAAGGAAAGCTCCGTTTTAAATTCATCTGAGAAATTAACCCAATGACCACTTAATTCGTTAACAAACTTTTTGTCTTCATTTGATTTTACTCCTTCTTATTAATTCAATATGTAATCGTACTGAATAGTCCGACCTTTACCAGACTCATAAATTGATAAGTTTGCTCCAGCTTTGGCACCTGTCATTAAGCTGTCACTGTATTCATCGGAACCCATTACAGAAGGGAGTTGTATAACTTGGATATTATGAGTGGCTGCTTCACCTACAGTGAGCATGTTTCCGTGGTGGAAGTGGGAGATGTACATGTAATCGTAGAATTTTCGTTTCATCTGTGAGATGTCACGAATGGCATTCTTTTTGTTTTTAATCTGGTGTCCGTGACAAGCAACAATTTCAAATTCAAGTAATTTAAAATCCACAATTCCTTCGTCGTATAAAGGAACTTCAATTCGCTCATTGTCTTTGAGTACGTCATGGATATAAGTAGCGATAATACGCTCTACATCTTCTTTAGGCATTTCCGAGCGATTTGTATTATGTAATCTTAGTTCAGTATGATTTGCAGAAGGGATATGTATGTACTTAATTTTGACGTGCTTAGAAAGCTCTAAAAGCCATTCAGCTTTGTACCTAGAGTATTTAATCACTTGGTCAATAAAACCGTACTGAAGGGCAGTTAATTGCGATACGCGCAATGCCATACCTTCAACACTGTCAGCACCATTTAACACGACCAGCTCATCTAAATTTTCTTTTTGAATGTACTCAACAGTTTCAGAAAGAATCTGATTCATCCGCTGCAAATAAATCTGTTCGTTGTATTCATTGTTGTTGCTTTTAAATTGCTTCCCGAAGTGTTCATCTCCAAATCCTAGAACTGCAGCTCTTTTTCTTTCGCTTCTTTTCAATGGATAGAAGGAAGGGGGAGGGAGAGTGCCTACTTTCTCAATTGCTTCGGTTACATTTTCATATAGAAGCTCTGTTCGTCCTTTGACACGTGTGCTTTTATGTATTTCATGCTTTACAGCTTGAAGCTTCTTTCTCTCTTCCATGATTTCAACCTTTTTCATTTCCAGTTCAAGGAGAGAATAGTTTGATTCAGCTGACTTTTCTTTTTGGTATTCAACCCCCTCAATGAAGTTGTTGAACCATTTTCTGTAAGCTGATTCACCTTTAGATTCGCCGGTTTCTTTGTTGATTAACTCTTTGATTTCTTCCCAGCTTAGATTATAAATGTCTTTATTAGAGCAGATTCTTATTTTCCATTCTTTAAGGTTTTCATCTGAGTGACGCTTAGTTTGAATAGGATCGATCATTCAGGCAGTCATCTCCTTACTCAACGTCTTTAACAGGAAGTTCATTTTCTTCTTTTACAGTAATTGAAACATTCTTTCCATTAAACTCTGAGAGAATTTCTTTGAAGTCATATGTGTATTCAGCTTCTTTAGTTTGTTCAGTAACTTCCATTACGTCCATATCGAAAAAGCCTTTAACATTAATTTGATGTACTTTTTTGCTTGCCATTTAAATTCCTCCAATAATTTTCTATTTACGTACAATAAGCTCCTTCGGAAGCCCGATGATCCGAAGCATCGGTAACGTCCGAGAAGGGGATATAAAGGAGATGAAAGATAAGTCGGATAGGCGTTGGGGAAACGCCCGAAGGAGATTATTGATAACTTGCGTACCGGAAGGCTCGGAAGCACATTCCGGCTGATCAGTAAAGTGAAACGCAAGCACAAAAAGACCTCCGCCATGATGGTGGAAGCCTCGTTCTGATTGCGTAAGGGAATTTCAAATATCAAAAATGTCAATTATGTGCTTTTAATAAAAAGATTATTAAGAAAAGCAAGATAATCCAGAACGTTGACAAAAAAGAAGCGCAAAGGGATGCAAACCAAAAATTCAAAAGTACTTCAAGGGAGCTGCTAAAACTTCCATTTAAAAATATTAATACAATTAGGGAAAGGAGAGATAAAACAAACATATACGCAATTGCCGTCATAAGCCAAGATATAATTTTTTTATTTGTTCCTAACACAACTAGATGCTTGTAAAATTTACTTATATTCGATGTTTGTAATATCGAAACACTCGCAATAAAAAAACCAACAGAAGTTGATCCAAAAGCAATTGAGCCTAGCAATACATCTTTTAAGTTAACAATACTGTCATAACTAGGTTGAATAATAAATACAACGATCAAAGGTATTACAAAAAGGCTCAATTTTAAAGAAATGCCCAATTTAACACCGCCTAAATTGCAAATTAATCATCACTATTCACATACATTGTCTCTATCAAAGTCTTTTGATTCGAAAATATTTTCTCCAAGGAATCCATTATTAAAGTAGCTGTTTCTTTTTGGTTTTTGTCTAGCTTGACACGAATATAATCAGTAAATCGATCACTTAGTAAGTCAAGTGGTTCTGTTATATCACCATGTTTTGATACTGCCTTAAGCGTTGATACATTTTGGCCTAAATGCGTCAGATTCTTTATCTTATTGACAGTTTTAAGCACTTTCATACCTTGTTCTTTTGCGCTTATAGTAACTTTTATACGATCTGCCCCAAGAGAATGAGCTAATAACATATCGCCTAGTATAGGACGGTTTTCCAGCTTGTTAATGTCTAAGTTTTTTGGCATTACGAAAGAATATTCGACCTTTTCGATTGCATTTGCATTGGACAGTCTTGCCAATTTTTCGACATCTGGCACAACGTCCATCATATACTTAGAATACTGAGAGGAAATTTGGGTATACTTTATCAATTTTCTAATAAAAATACCAAAGGTTTTGTCATTTACTCCACCATATTTTTTATGAAGTAAAAGTGTTTTAGTCAAAGGGTAATATAGAAATCCAGTATTAACTATAGTTCCCTCATCAGGACCAGCTGCATATTTTGTCCTTGAGCCATCAAGTTTAGCTATTTCACCCTCAGATGTTACATCAAGCTTTTCTAATACCCCGACCCAATAATGATTGATAGAGGCTTCGTTCACTTTCTGTTTTTCTAAGAATGTGATTCGTAAGACATTCCCACCTGCTTCTATATTATCCACTTTTTGCTGGTCGATTATACTTTTCTGGTATGCAAACAGCTTATCCATTCCATTCTCTTCGCCGTTTGGTTCGGAAAAATTAAAGAAATTTCCTCTAATAGTTATTTCTTTAGATGACAAAAGACTCACTCCTAGTTTATATTCAACTAGAATAGTTCGACACAAATGTCATTTTTCCTGCATAAATAACAAAAAAATGAAAAGGATAATCAATTAGTTGGTTTTTCTGTTGAATATATACTAGAGGCAAGGAAGCAATATGATGATTATTAATAGTTGGCAAAAGTAGGACAAAGCCCCAATATGAAACTCCTTGAGGTTTAGTCCACAAAGGGGGGTTACCCCATATTCACTTATCTGAATCCCTGATGCTCCAAGTCCTCAAACAAATGAATATTTGCCGATTACTGATATCGCACATACCAGTAATCAACTTATTAATTGACGACACCCCCATGCCATCAAAAAAAAACTAATTAATTAACCCAGAGATGAAGGTGAAAAGAGGAGAGGGCGACATTTTCCTCCATAACTTCTAACTCTGTCACTTTTAGGAGCATAAGCTCTTTGTGACAAAGCGTGCAGGTAGTCTTTCCTGTCGTCCTCATTAACTTATTATTTAGCTTTCACTGCGTCTTTGAGAGGTTTTGCAGGCTTAAATTTTACTGCTTTTGAAGCAGGGATTTCGATTTCCTCACCAGTTTGAATATTTCTCCCTTTACGAGCTGCACGTTCACGAACTTCAAATGTTCCGAAACCAGGAATACTTACTTTTTCTCCACTTTTTAATGCCTCTGAAATAGTGTCAAAAACTGTTTCGACACTTGGAGCTGCTTCTTTTTTAGATTCCCCTTGTTTTTCTGCCACTTTAGCGATTAGTCCTGTTTTATTCATAATCAATTTCCTCCTAAGTGAATTTAAATTTATTCTAAATAAACAATAAAGATTGTCTCTTATATAGACGGGGGAAACGTACTAGCCCTTTTATGTGGAAATTAGCTTTCTGTCTCCCTTATGACGATTATCTCAAAAGGGGCTTTCAACCCAGTCACACCAAGGGTTCAAGGCGCTTTTTTGTTGAAGTTTTTTCGGTAAAATCGCTGTACACCTTGGGGGAGTAAGGCTCAAGGCACTTTCTAACGGTGGTTATTCCTCTTTTTGTTATATTTTTTGTATTTGTCACATTCTTTTTTCTTTCCACAAGACTGGCAGTACTTCGCTTTGTTAGATGTTGGCTTAAAAGCTTTTCCACAAATACAGCATCCTTTAAAGGTCTTTAAATTATGCTTAATATTCTCCAGTACAATATCGCCAAAGCACTCCCACAGTGTCGACTTGAATTTACTTTTTTTCTTATATAGATGTTTTACCAATACATCTGTAATAAATCTGTCATCATTATGTATTTCCAATAGTTTTTGTTTGATAATCTTATAGACATAAAGTTTTTGTCCTGGTTTGATATCTTCATCATTCATAAGCCATTTTTTGTTTCGATCAAGACGTTTGTATTCATTAATTATGGCTTCATTAAGTTTAATCTCTTTGTTTTTGAGTAAGAAGAGGTAATCAAATCTTCCTGCAACTGCAGCAAAGTTGATTCGATCATTAGGAATAATTGAATCCAGTTTATTTACAGTACTATCATTAATCGGTTCAACACAGTGATCGTCTTTGTCTTTTGCATTAATGAAAAAGTGAGGTACTTTGTTCTTTATGTAATCTTTGATTTTCTCATCAACATGCTCAGGACGAGTAGGCATGAATAAGGTTTTTGCGAACTTTGATACCCTCGGTTTCCCGATATTTTATTAGGGAATAGACCATATCATCATCTGTGCTAGACAGATGGTCAGCGCTTCATAATAAGGAATTTCACCTTATTATTACTCCATAAAGGATGGTCGTTGCACCTTCATTTACAAGTGCTTCCCAGCATGATGTAAACGCTTGGCACAGGGTTATCGTATCGATAAGGACTTAGAATTCCCCTGTTAGCACACTCATTGACGATCATTTCCTATCGTTACTTTTCGCTGAATGCACACCCTAGGTTTCTAGGTTCACTGACTTTTCATCCGCATATCGCTATGCGACGCGACTATAAATTTAATCGATAGTAAAGTTGTTTTCCATGCATAACCATTTGATCACGTCCAGGTTTATATTGTCACTGTTCCATATCTTAGTGATGTTGTTACTGTACTCCCCAATATTGATTCCATAAGCAAGAGTTAGTGCTTCATAGATGTTCCTGCTATTAATCTCTTGTTTCTGGGCTACTGACATTTCATAATACAACGGAACGATGTTCTCCATATTACGTTTGGCAATATTGACGATTAACTCATCAGAAATAATTAAGGCCTTATCCCCATCATTGTCAAACTGCAGCAGTTTCGATATCGGATCATGAATGCTGGTATAAACACCTGGGGTAATAAACCACTTTTCATATTCCTCATCTTTTTTGTTCCATCTAACACCATGCTCTCTGAATAGGTGAGGGGAGCGGAGGATATCAACATGCCCTTCATCATATAAAGAACAATAAACATTGTTGCCGGTGAGAAGTCCTTTTGGATTCTCAATCCCAAGAAACAGTCTTTCACAAAAAGCATATAGATCTGGGCATAAATACGTATACCTAGCATCACTGACAAGTAATTTTCCTGATTTGGCGTCCTTAATCATACTCTTTTTCTTATTCTTAATGATTTCTTTAGTGTGATCATCATTTAACAGCTCTGGATATATCAGTAGAGCTTCTTGAAGGCTTGTTTTATGTTTATTTTTCTCGGTAGCCCCCAGAACTTTCATCATGGTTCCTTTATCAGTGCCTAATTGAGTAATCTCTCTGACAGTCTTTGAGCTGATTTGGTTCAATTCCTCATCTGTGATATCAGTGAGTGTTTGTAGCATTTGGTAAGTCAGTTTTCCCTCAACAGATGGATCTTCTTCATTTAATTTAGCTCCTAAACATCCATACTTTTTAAATTTAGAGCGATAATCATCCCAAGAATCATAGTACTTCCACATCTTAAACTGGCTTTTCGTAAAAATTATTTGGATATCATCTTTAATAATGTCCCATTCTTTACCGTAGACGTCCTTAACTGTAAATGAACTGTGTTTTTCAGCAAACTTCCTAAAATCAAATGGAACTAGTAGACCCTTAACCCAAGGCAATCTGACCATAAAGCTTTTCTGGCTCAAACTAGGAAGCATCATTCCACAACCATCTGTATGTTCTATAGGAATATCCATAACTTTACGAGTGATTTCATATGTATCACGGTCAATATAATCAACCTGGCTGGTAACGTTTGTTTCTAAGTCATTTACGACAATTGCTTTATCAATATCAATTTCCCATGGACTACTTGCGCTATTCGATAAGGCCATGTAGCTATTCCATTTGTTTATGCTGCTCCCACCTTGAGCATTGATTTGCTCCGCACTAAGACCACAAGTTAAAGCATTTTGATACTTATGTAAGGTGCTTTGCTTGATAAAACAAGATTTTTTTGTTCGTATTTGACCAGCACTACTAGTGAAATAAACGTATTTCTCATTGTTATGTATGAATCCTTTATCAATAATGTCCCTTAAAATTTGAAAGTGATAAGTTTGGACAACCATGATCTCTTCAGAGAGAGAGTTTTCTTTGATTCCCAATGTTCGAGTTAAGACTGAATCAAATAATGAAATCACATTATTATCTTTCAGGGAATCTGTTCTAAGTGTTCTTATTTGAATATGATCGTTAAAGGCGTTATAAAGCTTTTCTTTTAAGGAAATAATCCTTTGCGTTATGTACTTCTTATGTTTTTTATCAACATGTTCAAGTTTTTTGAGATGATCTCTGTACCTATATGATTTTAAAATCTTGTTATGTAATTTGTTTTCTTGATCATTATAAAAAGCAGAAGTATCAATACTGTAAATATGTACTTGCTTATTAAGACCGTCTTTTTTTCCTTTCAATAAATTCTCCCCTTATTACTATTATGCATATTTTTTGATTTAATAGCCGCTTTTTAGATACTTATGTACAAGATTTTTGTATGTATAGCTCTGTTTATCGATTGTTCCAAAAAGTTTATAGTCCTCATAAAGAGTGTTTTCTTCTTGTGAAGCAGTTTCTTCAATAATAGTAGTCTCTAAAAATCCAATTAAATTACTAAACATGTACGTTACTTTCTTTGAATCCTTTTGCATTATCTCACCTCCTCACCTATGAGATGATTATATACATATTATTTGTATTTGTATATTGTTTTTTTGCTAGTATGTTAACAGCTCCAGGTTATTGAGATGAATTGTGAGGCATATAGAGAAGGGGTGATTATCGTAATCTAAAAACATGCTTATCGTAAAAATTATTATAGAGTTCAAAAAGCCAGTAAACGTAAGGTTATTTGCTGTATCGAATGGTGATTAGGGGACAAACGATCGTAAAACATAAGTGAGAGTAGGGGAAAGTGGTTGCTTTATCTAAATATTGAAGAAATCGAGTAAATTTGAAGAGGGGAAAACGTTGATATTTAAGGCTTTTACGATAGCGATTACGATGTGAAAAAGTGTGATTTTGAGGTGGAATTAGGAAAATGAAAATTTGGATAGGGTGTGGAAATGGAAGTGCTATGGGTACATCTGTTCCCTTAATTTTACCATTAGATGTAAATATACCCCCATATATTGGTATTGTAATACGTGTATAAGGTACATTATACGTGCATTTGATGATTTGGGTAGGTCTACAACAGTGCTAACATAATTCCAGGCCAAACACAAGAATAAATTTAAAAAAATAAATTGATTAGTAATTTGAAAATGAATAACCATTCATTAAAAATAATCGTATTTATAACGAATCCGAGGGAATCGAAGACATATTTATTTTAACCTTATCCTCACCACTATACTTATCCTTATATCCAATCATATATCCTACACTAACCTCATCCGATTCCCACATCATATACACAACTCATCATCAGTCATCCAACCTAATCACACTCACACGCTCTCAGAATCAATATAATACCTCTCTAAGCATCCTTAATCAATTCCCAATCCAATTACATTCTTGTTCATTCAAACAGCAAACAAAGCATCTCAACCACCATCCATCAACACATAAATAACTTACCACAAATATAAAAAATATGTATATAAAAATCATGAATTATGTTATAATAGAGTCATAGGAAAGGAGGTGTACATAGTGCTTGAGAAAGTGGGTATCATAGTTGCTTTCCTCATATCTTTAACGGTTCTTACAATCAACAGTCTAACAATAGTTGAGAAGATAAGAAACCTAAAGAATGGGACAAGCAAAAAGAAAAAGCGTACACGTAAGCGACTCCGTAGCAAGAGACAACGCAAACGTATACGCAGATGAGTACCAAGCTAAAGGGGAATGAACTTCTCCTTTAGTTCCTACCCATATTATAACATGATCAAGCACATTGTAAACATGAAACGATTCTCATTATGGTTTACCCATATCACATTCATTGGCTTATTCTTAATGTTTCAACTCATTAAGGATTACTTCAGCAGCGAAGCACAAACACTAATCAATATAATATTCATAGTCACATGTATCATTGCCATATTGTTGTGGATCATCTATTTTGCATTCCTTAAACTAAGAAACAAGTCACGCTAATCTTATAGGCCTCATGGTATAATTAAATCATTGAGGTGAGATGAGTGGAGAATAAATTCCTGGATGCTATTCAGCAGTTCACTAAGGAATTGGAAATGCTCAAGAAAGATATTGACTCCATCAAAGAAGCAACAGTCAGAATTGATAAAGACCTTTTAGAGTACAGAGAAGAGATAAGCAAAGTTAAACAAGATGATTCTTGCTAATCAATCAGCGAACAGATAAGGATAATTAAATATGCGTTATAAATAAGGGAGCGGTAAGGCAATTATCGTTCCTTATTTTTGAATGCAAAATTAAAATATAAGGAGGATATATGGAGAAAGTTAAAGTGATTGATTCTATTATGGGATCTGGTAAAACAACTTACATTATTAAGATGATGAATGAGGCACCAAAGAATGAGCATTTTATCTTTATCACACCATATCTTGATGAGGTAACAAGAATAAAGAGGTCGTGTACGAATAGAAAGTTTTATGAACCAAAAATACATAGTGAGGAAGGGGAAACGCTTTATAAACTGGATTCGTTACATAAACATTTAGCAGATAACAATGACATTGTAACAACTCATGCTTTATTCAGTATGGCTAATGAAACAACTAAAGAATTGATTTACTCAGGCAATTATACTCTTATCCTGGATGAAACTATGGAAGTGGTTAAGAAATTAAATATATCCAAGGATGATCTGGATATGCTGTTCCAAAATGAATGGATTAAAAACAATAATGGCACAATCATTTGGAATGATGAACAAGAAAGAAACCTTAATAGGGAATATAAAGGAGAGTTCCAAACGCTTAAACATTTGGCCAAGAGTAAAAACTTAATATTGCATAATGAGTCTGTATTGTTTTGGCAGTTTCCTGCAGACATCTTTGCCCAATTTAAACAGGTCTATAATCTTACATATTTGTTTGATGCTCAGATTCAGAAATATTATTATGACATTAACGGAATAGAGTATGAACTTTATGCAGTAGTCAAAGACAATGACAGTTATAAATTAATGCAGCACAGTAGGCAATTTGATAAAGCAAAGAAGGATGTCCTAAGACATAAAATTAAAATATATGAAGGTGACTTGAATAAGATTGGTGATGATTATTATGCATTATCAAAAAACTGGTTTGAAAAACGTTCAGTGTTACATAAACGGCTTAAGAATAATATTCTGAATTACTACCAGAATATACTTAAATCAAAGTCTAAGGATAATCTTTGGACAACTTTTAAATCACATAAAAGTAAACTAAGTGGGAAAGGTTATACGAAAGGCTTTTTAGCCTGTAACATCAAAGCAACGAACGAATACAGTCACAAAAAATCTTTGGTTTATTCAATAAATAGATTCGTTAATCCTGCAATTGATGATTATTTTAGATCCAAGGGAATAATCATTAACGAGGACAATTTTGCTCTATCTGAGATGATTCAATGGATTTGGAGATCAGCTATAAGAAATGGACAGGATATTAATATATATGTCCCATCATCACGAATGAGAAAGCTGTTAAAAGATTGGTTAGAGAACGAGAGATAAGGATAGTGTATGAAAAAAAAAGCAATAAATCGTTTTTGAAACCCTTGGTACATAAGGGTTTTATAGGGGTCTCTCGTAGAAGAAAAGAAGTAAATAAATTAAATAATAAAATAAGAGAATGGGGGTGCTGCTAATTGTTCAAAACGGTTCGTTCCTCACCTGAACAATTTTTGCTCACACCACCCCCAAACCCCCTCATGAGCAATTAGTATTTAACACTATAACAAATACAAAAAATATGTATAAATGTATTGATTATTATTGGTTATCAAGATATAATATAATTAACAAATACAAAAAATATGTATAACAATAATTAAAGAGTGGAGAGGTTGAAAATGACAGTTGTTTTAAGAATTAATGAAGAGTTAAACGGAATTGAACTTTATTTTGATAGTAAACCAGAACAAGAGGTATTAACTCATCTTAAATCAAACGGTTTTCGATTCTCTGGATTCAAAAAATGCTGGTGGAACAAACGGACAGAAAAATCAATGCAGGTCGCTAATGACATTACCAAACAAAAAAATACATCGTCTAACACAATCACTAACATCAGCAAGAAAGATAAGGGTGTGAAAATGAGTCTGTGGGATGCAACGAAATGGAATGAGTTCGAGGTTAACAAGGAACAGGAAGTTAAAGAAATGGCAAAGGAAATAAGAAAGCATGTAAGACAACGTTTCCCACAATGCAAATTCTCTGTTACTACTGGGGGAAGCTATTTACATAGCACTATTAACATCAAAATCAAATCAAGTCCTTATGAAAAAGGCTCAGCTTATTTGACTGCGATTTATGATTATTGCAACAGTCTTTTAAACAATTATCGCCATTGCTACAGCCCAGCAGATCCGTACACTGATTACGCAGGTAGTTACAACTTTTATGGTCATGTTTCATTAGACTGGGAATACAAAGAGACAGAACAGACAGAGGAAATTAAAGAAGAAATGGCACTGTTCGATTCAAAGATGGAAGAATTCGAAGAAGCCGAGAAAGAGAAAAAAGAAAAAGAATTTCTGGAATATTTAAAAGAGCAAGAGCTCAAAAATGCTGAATATAAGAGACAGCAACAAGAAGAAAAGAAACAAGTCGAAAATATCTATAGCAGCATTGTAGTAAAACAACTGAATGAAGATCAGGAGTATTGTGTTATTGATGCACAGTTTGCGAACTTAAACAAGAATTGCACACTCGATCAATATAAAGACGAGGTTGCAAAAGGTGACTTCAGACTTAAAAATGTAAAAATTACAAAAGAAGTACATTTCAATACTGAAGAAGCTTTAAACAACTTTTCTAACATGCTTTTAAATGATTTTGATTTTCTTGCGGAAACAGGAGGCAGCTTTACAGAGGATAATAGAATCAACTCAATGATTGATTATTACAATATGGACGATCTAGAAAAGAATACAGTTAAATGGAATTTATATGGTGTAGGAGTGTACTACGGCGGGAAATTGCAATTTATTGTAGACGCTCAAGGCTATTCTTATGCAAGATACGTTGGTTTAGTGGACAATGCAAAAATTGAAAAGTCAATTTCTCATAAGCAAGCGTTAAAAGAAGGAGAATTAGACGAGTTAAAATATCAAGCAGATATGTTAGAAGATATTTCAACTTCGGTCATTGAAGAATTAAATATATTTGAGACTTGGAAAAAGGAAGACTGGAACAAATACAAATCTTTATTTAAAGAAAAGTTAAAAATAAAAAGTTTGAAGTTGAATAAAAATATTATCCAGCAAGTAGAAATTGAAGAATTGAAAATTTCTTTATACAGAATTCTCCAGGAAGTTGACAGTATTCAAGAGCAATTCAAAAATGCTGAACTTGAAAAAGGTGAAAAATATACTCTATTCTACATATCTGATTTTGGGTCTTTGATTACCGAAAGAGTAACATATGATAGTTATCAGCCAATGAAATATGCTCAATATGATAATGCAATCAAGTTGACATACAAACCCGAAAATAAAAGAAATTTATATTATCGTCACTTCTATTCAGATTTATTGATGTTCAAAGGGTGGCACTCACTACCCGATACAGTATTGAATAATGTTGAGGTTAGACCAGAGGGGATCAAAATAATTCATAGTAAGTACCACTCTTGTGACAAAAGACAATTTGATGAGGTTTTAGATTACTTAAACGAAAAAAGCTTCAAACCTTTAATTAATACTTATAAGCCTAGTCTATAAAATGAGGGGGGATGGGTTAATATCTCATTCCCTTATAAAAAAGGAGATCGAAATGTTTAAAGATAATCTGGATTTTTATCCAACACCAACGCAATTAATCAGAAAAATGACATCAAAAATAGAGTGGAAGCATATTAAGTCTGTTTTAGAGCCGTCAGCAGGTAAAGGGAATTTGGCAGAAGCCATTTACAATCAATTTAAAAACACAAACAATTATAGAAGGAATTCGAAATATGACATTGACACAATTGAACAAGATGAAAACTTACGGCACATACTTAAAGGCAAAGATTATAGAGTGATAGCGGATGATTTTCTGACGTTTAGAACATACAAGAAGTACGATTTGATTTTTATGAATCCACCTTTTAGCAGCGGTGTTAAGCACTTATTAAAGGCGATTGATTTAATTGAGAACCAACAAAGATCAGGCCAAATTGTTTGCTTGTTGAATGCCGAGACATTAAAAAATCCTTATTCAAATGACAGGAAATTTCTGATTCGTAAGCTAGAGGAAATAAACGCAGAAGTTGAGTACATTCAAAATGCTTTTTCGAACTCAGAACGAAGTACAGAAGTTGAAACGGCACTAATATACATAAGTATTAAAAAACAAGAATATAGCAGTGTTCTAATAGAAGAATTGAAAAAAGATGAGTCTCATAGAGTTAATATGGAATATAAAGCAACACAGTTAGTGAATGCAGACTTTATAAAAGGGATTGTAGAACAATTCAATTATGAAATTAAAGCGGGTTTAAAATTAATCAATGAATACAATAGTTTAAAACCCTTAATGCTGCATAGTTTTAATGATAATAGTACTCCGATATTGAGGCTGCAAATTGATAAGAATAACGAAGAAAATGATATAGAGAATGCATATATAAAACAAATTAGGGCGAAGTATTGGAATACGTTATTTAATAATGATCAATTTATGGGGCTCTTTACAAGCAATCTGAAGCAAACATATTTGCAGAATGTTGAGGAATTAAAAGACTATGACTTTTCTTTATTCAATATCTATACATTAAGAATTCAGATGAGCAAAGAGATGACACAGGGGATAGAAAACACAATACTTAATCTTTTTGAAGAATTTAGCCACAAGCATTACTATGATGAATCATCAAAAAATGTGCACTTATATAATGGGTGGAAAACAAATAAGGCGTACAAGATTAACAAAAAAGTGATTATTCCATTGAACGGTTATAGCTGGCTAGATGGTCGGTATAACCCAACAGACTATAAGGTCTTAGAAAAGTTGAAAGATATCGAAAAAGTTTTCAATTATCTTGACAATGGATTGACAGAGGACATAAATATTGATGAAACTCTTAAATTAACTGAGCATTATGGGGAGACGAAAAAAATAGAATTAAAGTACTTCTATGTAACTTTCTATAAAAAAGGAACATGTCACATCGAGTTTAAAGATGAGGAAATACTTAAGAAGTTTAATACTTTTGGCAGCCAAAAGAAAAGCTGGCTTCCTCCATCATATGGGAAGGTTAAGTATCAAGATATGAATACAGAAGAAAAAGATGTGATAAATGATTTTGAGGGCGAGCAATCGTACAGTGAAACGGTAAATAACAAATCATATTACATCATCGATATATCAGAACTTCTCATGCTTACATCATAAATTCCTTAAATTTAAATAAAATGCATATTTTAAACAGAATGGAGAGAATTAATTTGAGTAAAAGTCAATTAATAAAGGTTGGTTCAACAGTATATTTAAAACCAGTTAATAATGCCGCACGTTATGGAAGAAAAGATATATTAGAGAAAGTTGTGTTAAAAAAAGGAAGGAAATATTTCTATGTTGGAAATACGGGAGAGACAGAAACGAGACGTATGTTTAAATTTTCATTAGAAGATATGACAGAAGTGACAGAATATAGCGCTGACTGGGAGCTTTATTTATCAAAACAAGAGATTATTGATAAGGAAGAGAAGAAAAAGTTAATGTCCGATATACGATCGGTCTTTGATAGATGGTCGACGGTTGATTTAACGTTGGATCAATTAAGAAGGGTGCATGAAATTATCTCTGAATAAAACAACAATTTTATGAAAAAGCTAAGGTTAATTAAAACATTATCAATAAAAAGTAGTGAAGCTTTTCAAACATCGCCCATGGAATCTAAATAAAATAGAAGCACAATTTGTATAAAAATGTATATATTTAAACGGGAAAAAGGTATACTTATATTATAATAAATAATATAAAAATAGGAGATTATTATGCCTAGGACGCCAATTGATTATGAATTTACTGAAGGTGTGTTAAAATTGATGCCTTTAGACTCGAAAAATACAAGTAAAAGAAGTCATTGGATTGCTGAATACGCAAATAATAAAACCGAATGGAATGACGTAGTCATAAAAGATGTTAAATTTATTGAATTATCCGGTGATGGCGCTAATGGCATTGTTCTCAAAAGCATCCAAGAAACTTTAAATAGGAAATGTGCTATTAAGTTTTGGATGCCAAATAAAAAAGCGAAGAACTATAACATAGTTTTTGAACAGTATAGAGAGGAAGTAACTAAATTAGCTAACTTAAATGATCCCTCCATTACAAAGGTGTATGTAGCTGACCAGACTACGGAAGGATATTCCTATTCAATAATGGAATGGGTTGAGGGAGAGACTCTACATAATTGGTTAAAGAATAACAAAAATATATCTTTTTATTTTAGACACTTGTTATTTAAACAGATTAT
The DNA here is from genome assembly GCF_047608225.1 of Bacillus sp. SW14. Lineage (NCBI taxonomy): Bacteria > Bacillati > Bacillota > Bacilli > Caryophanales > Bacillaceae > Bacillus > Bacillus sp. SW14. The sequence goes on from NZ_JBLKRW010000001.1 coordinate 2,023,666, forward strand.
TGAGTCTATAGAAAAATGTCATCAAATTCGTTTATTTCATGGTGACTTACATACGAAAAACATTCTTATTACTGACGATGATACAGGCAATAATGTGTATGATTTTGGGGTTAAGATACTTGATTTCGGCACTAGCTTGTTAACAAAAGCAAATAAACCAGACTATTCCAAACATAGAGAATCAGCTTTGTTGTTAGAAACAACATTAAATGTTATCCATGAAGAGACGCATTTTAACATTCTTGAATTTAGGTATTATGGTTTGAATGGAAAAATAAGTAATAAAGATGATGTTAGGAATTATGATCCTTTGATAATCAGCAGAACATTAAGGAATTTAAACGAAATATTATACGTAATTGCAAATGACGCTTGGACAATCAATGGTCTTGAAGATATAGGAAGATGTTTTGTTACAGCTCCGTACATGAACCTTGATGTAATAATTAATATTATACAGGAAAACGCAGGTAAACAGTTTGTCCGCATATTTTTTGAAATATTACATGATCAATTTTACGAACAATTTTACAGTAGGTTTAATTCGAATCAAATAAATGTAAACTCTTTTTTTCTAATTGAATTATATTATAATCTATTAGGAAAAATAAATAATCCTAATTTGATGAATAAGTTTGAACCATCGTTGGAAATTTTCAATGCTGGAATAAATGAACTCGATTATCAAATAATATTGTCAAACATGCATATTGATATAAGTACATGGTTTGATTTAGCATATACCATGCTTACTTATTCAGAACTAATACATTTTTCGTCTGAATTGCAAAACGTTTTATTCGATGAATTGTTGAATAAATATGAAAAAAATAATAAAAATGCGATTGACCTCATGTGTGATTTGATTAAATTAAGAGATATATTTGATATTAGCCAAAACAAGTGGGCAGAAAAGTTTTTTACGCTGCTGGAAGATCAAGATTAATGAAGGGTCAAGAGAATCTTCGACCCTTTTATTATTAAGTTTGATGATCATTTTAAGTGATCAAAAGTAACCAGAGGTGAACAACAATGATTAAATCAAATTTAAAGCACATAATAGACGAAAGGAAGATCAGTATTAGGCAGCTATCTAGAGATATTGATCATGAATATCCGACTGTCAGAAAGCTTTATCATGACGAAATGGAGCGGTATCCAAGAGATCTGTTAGATAAAGTTTGTACATATCTAAACATCGAGCTGCAGGAATTGCTGATACTCGAAAAAGGTCATAATCATATCGATCGCTCAGGATGAAAATGGTATACTAAAGTTGCAGAGATAGTGGAAACATTTACATATTATTTGAGAGGATAGTTTATAATATGCCAAAAAATTATAGTGAAAGAGGCTTTGTCATATATGAAGAGTTTAGTGACACTCAACAAACAATTGTAAAAGTTCAAAAAAGCTCTTTAGCTGAAGAGAATTGCGTTTTCATTCTAGGAAATAACGGTGTAAGCAGTCATCCAGATAAGTATTTTCCTCCTCATTTAAATGTAGAGCAAGCTAAGCGTGTTATCAAAGCGCTGCAAGAGTTTGTTAGGGATAATGAATAAATTAAGTTTCAATAAAATCGTACTTTTAAGGAGATATTGGATGGACAATTATGAACCAAATATTCAACGTGTAAATACAATAGATAAACGACTTAGGAGATATAGTCTTGATTCAAAGTTAGAATTGTTAAGGGTGCTTTATCACGCAACTAGCCCTTATTTACCAAACGATGATTTTTTGCGAAGTATTTTGCCTCAAAGCCCCTTTAGAAAAAGGGTTAGAGGCAGAGTTTATAATCATGAATTGGCTTACCTCTCTCTAGCTGCAATTGTAAAAGGGGAGTGGAATGGTCAAATAGATGATATTGATTTTAATGCTCTAAAGAAAATTATAGAATTATATAGAGATTATAACGTGCCATTTAGCCATAAAGAAGATAGTAATTTATCAAACGAAGAAATGATTTCGCAATTTTCAGTCCGGACAGGATTACAACAGTTTATTTATCAAAGGTATCCGTTTAGAAGTTTTTACAGATACAATTATTTTTTTAACTTTATAAACTCAAACCTAAATATTAAAGACATCTTTATAAGCGAATTTGGATACTGTTATGAAGATTATTTGTTGTTTGCTTGGGTGCTTTATGTTTATTCTGCAAAATCTACTACCTTTAATCTAGATGGACTAATAAAAAATTGTGTGGAAATACTCGGTTTTTCTGAAGAAAAAGCAAGGAGGATTGTTAGTACATTTTCGATAAATAGAGAGGATTATCAATGTTTATATAAAAAATTTGCAACGGAAGATGCAAATATGAGGATATATGATTTCAACCCTCTTTTATTTAAACCGATTTTAACCTATGGATCAAATAGTTATTTTCCAATGCCGTTTGCTGTATTTATAGCGGTTACTGAAGGATTATATCAACAACTTTGTACGATAAAGGGACTCCAGTTTAAAAGTGACTTTGGAAAACATGCTTTTGAAGATTATGTAGAGCATATACTATCACTACATGAGTATGACTATATAAAAGAGTTTGAATATGAGGTAAATAAGAATAAATTAAGATCGCCTGATTTCATTTTAATTAAAGACGACCATATTATTTTTATAGAATTGAAAGCAAGAGCACCGATGATTAGCCTTAGAACGACAAATAGAAAAAGTTATAAAGAAGAACTTAGAAAATCGTATGGTGCAGCATTAGCCCAATGTTTCAAAAAGGAGAGTCATATTAAAAAGGGATTTTTAAAGCATCCTAAAATTCCACAAAATATTTCAAGGGTATCACATATTGCAATAACACTTGAGGAATTTAATATTGTAGATGGAACAGGGATTGAAGAAGCAATTGCGATGCAAGGAGCTAGAATGAGCGACTCGCAATATCATATAATGAGCACAACTACACTTGAGTCTATTTTAGAGGAAGATGACAGAGACGTTTTTCAATATTGTTTAGACAGGGAACAGGCAGGAACAACAAATACACATTTTTCTGATGCAGATGTAAACAGGGGAAAGACTGAAAATAATAGAGATAAAAATTTAATGAGAGATATTTTGCAAAAAATTATTTAAATGAAACTACGATCATATATTGAAAATTAATTAAAGGAGCAAATTCATGATTGTCTATCACGGAACATCAGAACAACGGGCGCAAAAAATATTAGCTGATAAATTAATTAAACATAAAGTTGATAGAGTCCATACTCTAGAACGTACAAAGACAACGGATGGCTACATATATGTGTCAGACAAATTTTCAGTTTCCGCTTATTTTGGGAACTTAGCAACTATTATTGAGGATACTGAGTCTCCTTATTTTTTTATTTTTGAAATTGAAATCCATAAGGATGAGTTGCTTCCTGATTTGGATGAAACAAATCCAAAAATCAATCTATATTTAGACGAAAGTAAGTCTTATGAAAACCTAGGTGCAGAACAATCATTTAAGCTTTTTCACAGTGCATCAATTAAACGGAATTTAAAACTAGGGGTAGAGGTTAAACGCTACATGAAGCTTCCATCCTCAAGTTTATTTGGTAAAACAGATAGGGATTTAAGAGAATTTTCATTGGAAATCGTAAGATCAGGGAAAAATAAAAAGGATTATCCACTTGAAAATGTCATGCAGAGATTTAGCTGGATATCAGTGGGATGATGCTATCTTTCTATATGATACAGATGAAATTAATAAGCATAGGAGCAACATATAGTGATTAATTTAACCAAGCAGGAAAGTTCACAAGATTTAATAAGTATCCAAGAACAGTGCTTTCAAGAGATAAATTATTTATCAATTTTGATTAGTAAAAAAGAAAAGTGGCTAGATCGGATAATGCTGACAATAATATTTAGCTGGTTATTCACTGCTCCTTGTATCATATTTCTATTCCTGGCACCAATTGAAACACAGAAGATTTTTGCTTGGTCGACAATTATAACAATAATCCTTCACCTAGCTGCTAGGGCACTTAAAAAAGAAATCAAACAACACAAATTAGAAACGGAATATCTTTATAACGTTATAAACGATTTAACTTATCAAATCAATAAACAATACTGATATATCATCCAAAAGAAAATGTAATAGTTTAGGGGGCGAGAACCTGTGTTTTTTGTTTGGTTGTTCATTGTTGCTGTCGGTTTATTATTTATTAAGGTAGGAAAACTAGGCTATAAAGAAGATAAAGGTAGCCAATTAATTCTATTGTTCGGTTGGGTATTAATGATATTTGCTGTATTTTATGCCTTTACATATATGTCAATATGACTTGTTAATCAGGTCTATGATGAAGAGTTTAAAAACTCATGGATAAAGAAACAGCAGCGGGCATGGAAAGGAATTTGACTAACCTGTTCTTCGAAAACAAGTTTAACGTTATTGCCTTTTTCATGTTAATGCGTCTGCTGCCATTTGTAATGAGGATTACAAAATTATATACAAGAGGTTGATTTATGCCTTTGATTGATTATTTTTATGTACTGCAGTTTGAAAACAAGGAATACTTCAAATCATTTAAGTTAGATGAGGACGGTTTTTTGACATCTAGAGACATCCACGGCGCTTCTAAATTGCAAACAATGTATGAAGTCATTGAGGTAGCAAGTGAGCTCAAAACAAAGTGTAATGTACAATGTGAGGTAAGGGAAATACAAGTCGTAAAACGTTAGGGGTGTTCAGGTGTATTGGATAGAGTGGATTGAGGATGAGAAAAAGAAGTGCATTGTTGCAGAAGGTTGGATTGAATGGGCTGCTATACTTGAAGACCTGTATCAAAAGCGATTTGAGTATGTGGAATGGAAACGGCTTTAAGTTCAATAATCCAAAAAGATAAAATGTAATCAGGAGGAATCTATTTGAAAAAAAGCTTAATAAATAGGAAATTAGATAAGGATATTAAAAAAGAGTTTGACTCTATTGGAAGAACATTTGATTCGTATGTGGATTTTGGAGAAGAGATGTATAAAAAGTTATTTGAGGAATTTAAAGAAGATGAACTGAGCACTCCTTTATTTACTATCTTTATACATATACTAAATATGATCGATAGCATATCTATTATGAGCAAAAAGGGAGCTACTGAAGGAATTATTCCGCTATGTAGGTCATTATTTGAAGCAGCAGTTTATTTTGAACATGCGTATACGGAACCGAGAAAAGAAGGAATTATTGCATATTATGTTCATTATATTCAACAAGAGATTAAATATCGAAATATGTTCAATACCTCTACGAATTCAGGGAAAGAAACATTTAAAGTGTTAAGAAAAGAATTGCCTCATTTTAACCTTGATGAAAATTCGTTAGATCATGATAAGACAAAATATTTATATCAATTTCTTGAAAAAGATGAAGTAAAAGAGGTTTATCAGGATTGGATCGAGAAAAAACCCAAGCAATGGTATTCATTATATACAAACTGTAAAAATTTAAGAGAGTTATCTAGGAAGTTAGGAATTGAAACCTTGTATATCATGCTTTATAAAACTGCTTCTGATTTTATTCATGCTGGGGCTACCTTAAGGAACATCAAAGTTTCCGGTGGAAATGGAGGGGTTTCAGTAAGGAATTTTGAAGAAATGCCTTTTTACTGTAACATGGCTTTTTTTATAATAAATAGGGTGTATCAATTAATTAGCCTTGAGCAATTTAATCTTTGGTATCCACAAGAAGCACAGAAAGTAGTGGCTAGAACTAGTCAAATACAGATAAAAGCGGAGTATGAAATTGGAGTTTTGAAATAAGCTTATAGGTTTATAATTGAGACCTCATCTTAAGGAGATGAGGATTATTTTTTATCTTTCATTCAATGATTATTATTGAGGAAGTTAGTTAATGGGAACCGGTATAGGTTTTGGAGCAATTGGGTGGAAAATTGTAGTATAATAGTAATAAAATAATCATTTTATCGAGAGTGAGGTTTCGTTAATGGAGGCAACTATAACATTTAAAAACGGAGAAATAGAAATTATGACAAATAGGAAAGACTCATTCGATGCATATACAAATAAGGGTAAATGAATATGGCAGTTTACAATGCGATGGCAGGTTAAACCTGAGACAGGTCGTTACTTGTATGAGTTTGATGAGGATATCAATAAAAAGGCAGAAGTGACATTTGAGTAAAGTTATTTCATTAAGAGGAGAGTGCAAAATGAAATTTACAAACTATTATAATGATTTTTCAAAAATAATGTCACAGATAGAGGCAAGAAATAGAGCTATCTTGAGGATGACTAACTCATTTTCATCTGCACCACAAAAAAGTATCGTCCATTTGGCGACTAGAAATTCTTTAGTTGCTCCTAAAATGAAGGTAGATGGTATTGTTAAATCAAAAATGATCGAAAAGCAGAAATTAATTGAATCCGCAACAGTATCTTTATCAATGCCTTCAATACCTAAACTACCTCATATCAATATTAAATTACCAAAAATTAATATTGATTATGAGAGAATAGAAAAAGTTACAGACCACAACTCTCTTCATGGATGGACTTTAACAGGAGAAATTCCAACGCATATTTATCTTAATGATGAATTTTTAACTATGAGCCAAGAAGAAATAGATAACTTCTTCTTATCGTATTATGAAGAAAATGATTTTAAAGAGATGAGAGGATTAAAAAGATCGTTGCTAGATGGTTTGGATAAAAAATGGCACGGACTTATAGAAGATTCCTTCTCGCTTTATGAAAATGGTAAATTTAGAATGTTGATACCAACTCTCATGACCATCGTCGAAGGGGAAATAAGCGAAGTAGCTAAAAGCGCAGAAGTTGGCTGGAAGTTGATAGGTGATTTTAAGAATAGTTTTTCAAGTGAAACAGATAAGCTCATAATTATATCTTGCTATTCTGCATTGAAATTCTTCGATAAAAGGCTTTTTAAAAGACACGAATTTTACAAAAATAGAAGAGAAATCATCAATAGGAACTGGGTTCTTCATGGGAGAGATGATCCTCAAAAATGGGGTAAAGCAGATGCTGTAAGACTATTTAACACTCTATCAACAATGCAGTTTATAAAAACTTTAAAATCAGAACCAGAGCCTGCTTAATTTTCGTGTCGTTTTCTTGACACTGTAAAAGTACATAGGATGACGCCAAATGAACTAGTTACTGATTTGTTTATCTTCCTATGCCTTTGATAAAACATAAGCTAAGGGAGTTCACAATACACATTTCATATGCCTTAGGCGTGCGAATACACGAAAACTAAAAAGTATAGATGTATTATAATAGAACTCCGAATATCATTATAGAGAGGTTTAAATGATTTAAAAATGTATAACCTATAAAGAAGGTATATAGTATGAATTATATTTGGATATCAGTCTCGATTATTATTTTTCTATTTGTTTTATTAACTATTACTGTGTTTCTTAAAAATAAAAAACCAACTATGAATAAGCATACAGTTGTCCATACTACTCTGTACTTAATAGAAGCAGTAACAGCTACCACAATTCTTATATATTTATTTGGTATATCAGAAGAAAAACTGAATTTCTTTGAGATATTTAGAAATTATGTCTTTTGTTTTACCGTTTATAATGGTCTATTATATTTTACTTTTAGAATGCACGATACTCTTGTATTAGACTCTCTTACGGCCTTGAGAACTAGGCTTGAGAGATATATGATTCACACTGAATTTGAAAAAAACATTCCAGATGAATTGCTTAAACGAGATAAAAAAGATATATCAAATGAGGGTATTTCTTTCAGACAAAAGGATAGAGAAGAACTAAAACAAATAATCCATTCATGTTATAAGTATAATCTAGGTAAACTGAAACCAAACGATTTAAGATTTATTTTGAAGAAAAAAATAGCTACGATTGATCATGACATAAAATGTTACGGCTTCACATGGATGAACTCCATATTTTTACGAATGTTTAAATAAAATAATTGTGATTCTGATTAAATAAGTGAAAAGGTGTTACCTTTGGATATCATGTGAATAGGAATTGGCTTGGTTGCGTTAGGTTACTTTATTAACGATGGTTTGAAAAACTTCAAAAATCCTAAAGAAAGTTATTCAGACTATCCAACTTTAACTAAGGAGTCTGATTTGCATTACCACCTTGGTCTAAGTAAAGCGGAGGTTAAAGAGTTACTAGAAAAATTACCTCGTGCTCCAAAGGTGGAATTAAAAGGAACAGTCTATTATCCTTATCAGCAATTTTTGCAGTGGATGTCAACGCTTGATTATACAAATAGTTAAGGAGAATGAAATTATGACTGCAGATCATATAACAAAAGAGCGGCTTAAGATTCTGGAAAAAGAAAACGAGGCATTTAAGACACTTTTGCTTGAGTTTATTGGGTATGAAGACGAATGGTTACTGACTAAACCAGGGTTAAAAAAGAATTACAATAAAGACTATTTAATTGAACATATTCAATATCAAAGAAAGCTCATAAGGGAGCTTTACAACAAGTTAGATGATAAAGCACAAGAAGAACTTAAAATAAAGGTGGAAAGCTGTATTTGGCCAATTATGCACAATGAGGATTAACCCTCATTGTGTCTCAATAAAATAGGAATTTTAAAGAGAATACAAATACAAAAAATATGTATAAAATAATTGACTCGTAATGTGATCTATAGTATTATTAAGTTAACCAATAAAGACAACAAAAAGAAATGAGGGGAAATAATGGAGTTAATAAGGATAGCTATGAAGAAAGACTTGGAAAATGACAACTCTTTAATGAATAAATGGGCAACAGTAGCTGACCTTAAAAACCCCAATCCTCTTTATGACTTCTTAAACCATGATGGGAAAACTTTTAATGAATTTTCTTCAATAGTCAACATTGTTAAGAGTCAGTATCCAGACCGTGAATATGAATTAATGAAAGATTACTGTTTAAACCTAGATGTTAAGACAAAGGCAGCAAGAAGTGCATTGGAGTATGCTGATGCAAATATGTTTTTTGAAATAGAAGATGTTTTAATAGAATCAATGATTTCTTGCAGTAATATGAAAAGTAAAGAATATGGAAAAGTGTATAAAATACATAGAGAACTGTCTAACTGTGATATTACTGAATTTGAGGCAGTGAAAAGACTCGGTAAATTAAATATTAAAACACCTGAAATGAATTCTTTCTCAAGACTCTTGCTGCTTTATCATTATTTAAGCACTGGTAACTTTTCTCCGATGGCCCAACTTATAAAACAAATTGACCTTAGTGAGATTTCTGAGAACATGTACATTAGAAATACATATCAAACAAGAGTTCATGTTCTAATGTCTAATATAAAGCTAAATGAAAATTCATTAGAGGAGTGCAGAGAGTACTCTGAAATGGCATTGGAAAGTACAAATATCCAGAGATTTCAGGTTTTCAGCTACTTAACAATTGGTAACTCTCTTTTATTTTCGAATTATGAATTGGCTCATGAATACTTTTTAAAAGGGCTAAGCGTTTCTTTTCAAAATGAAAATTACAACATGATTTTCCAGCAGGCTTTGTGCTTCTTAAATAATGTATGGCGCAAAGAAAATAAGTGGATTAATTTTGAATCTGAGTCAATTATGGATTTGCAGGAGCAAGCTCATTGTCTTATCAACTTTAATGAAAATTCCAAAGCAAAAGAAGTTTTGGATAAACTAGATCTTTTACGTCATAACGATAATGAGCTTGCAATGCATCATTATTTGAAAGGGAGACTCGAACAAAATAAAGCATGTTTCTATTCTTCAATCGAGTATTTTAAAAAGTCTAATGACAAATTCCTTATTAGACTGCCGTTGTTGGAACTGCAAAAAATGGGTGAAAATCAAAAACTTTTAGATTTACTTTTACTTTAAAGGAGGTGAGACGATGAAAAAACTTATTATGGCTTTAGTTGTCTTGGGCGCACTAGGCACTTCTTACATAAGCGCAGATTCTTCAATCCAACAAGCTTCAGGTGATTATGAAGTAGCTGGAATGCCACGTGGAGCATAAAATCCATTGACACATAAAGTTATTAGTATTATTATTTACTTAATTAAATTAACCAGAAAAGGAAGACGTTTGGCTCTTTTGAGCTAAGCGTCTTTTGTAGTTTTAAGGCCATCACTTAAATATTAAGTTTTTATAACATCTAGTGATCAACTTCAAGTACATACACCCTAATTTAAAATGAAATGCATTACAAAACAGTACAATGAAATGCATTACAAAACAGCACATTCGCAAAAAAAATTGCGTAGAATGTGCTATTTGTCGTTAAAAAAATCTTTACTTCCCTTATGTAATGCATTACAATTGCTATAGATGCAAAAGATAAAAAATATGTATATAGGAGGTTGGTGGTATGTCCGCAATTAGTTACTTAAAAAACAGTATGACAATGCATAAAACCATTTACCAAAAGAAAGTTGAAAGCTTAGTTAAAAATGATTTATTCTTTCATGAAAAAAGCATTGAAAAGTCAAAAATAATGAAGAATGAAAATGTTAGAAAACAACTAACTAAAGGATACATGAAATTGCTAAGCGAATACAAGGAGGATTAATGATGCATGCTGTAGAACTTAGGTCTACAAATCATAAAGATATTGATGCCGATTTTGTTTTAAATGCGAAACAAACTTACATAGAGTGTGTACTAAACATAAGAAAAATAATTGTTAATGCAAAAACTGAAGATGATCTACATAGTGCAAAAATAGAGATAGCAGCATTATTAAAAGATCTAAATAGAGTATTATTAGGAGGAGATGGACTAAAAAGAAGCATTGAAAATAATCCACATTTTAGATCCCTAATACATTTTGTTAAGAATTTAAAAAGACATATAGCAATTGAATTTGAAGAGTTCATTTATAAACCATAACATACACGCACTGCAGTCTATAGTATACATAAAAATAGGAGGTTGACATGTCAGAGCGAATAAAACAGCTAATGGTCAAACGTGGCATCACAATAGAGGAATTGTCGAGGGAGACAATGATTGATTTTCAAACATTAAACAAAATCATTGAAATGCCAGATGAATCAGATGTTACAACCATAAAGCTTATCGCTCTGGTGTTGAATGTCTCTATTGATGAGTTATTAGATAAGAAAGGAGGAGAAGATAATGCAAAATAAAGTTAAACAATTAAAAAATTACGCGGTTTACGATGATATCGAGGGCTTTTTAATCAATAAAGATATAAGAAGTAGCTCTGGGAATTCTAACTATATAATGCCTTCATCAACTAGAAGAGTGTCTAACACCAGAAAGAATTATGAAGGGGATATTAAGCAGTTCTTTAGTGTGATTAAAGGGAAAGATGTCAAAAGTTTAGTTCCCGATGATTTAGTTGTAAGTAAAAGCGAATTAAGCAACTATGTTAAGTATCTTCAGGAAAAAGGATTAGTTAATAATAGTATTAACAGAAAAATGACCTCCCTGAAGATGCTCTATACATATTTAGAGCATGATTATAAGGACTATATTGATTTGTCGGTGTTCAATACTGTCGAAAGGCTTAAAACAGTAACTAAAAACTGGGATAAAACAACCCAGACAGAAGCGGAAAGAATTGCCCAGGATATGTATATAAATGAAAGACAGAAGCCTTTAATGAAAAAGCTGTTTGTTAAATTCGCCATCAGAACTTCTTTTCGTGTAAGTGCGATATTGCGTGCGAGATGGAAAGATATAAAGCTTGATGAAAGTACAGGCCATTATATAGTAACGGTTATTGATAAAGGATCTCAGGTTGTGTCTACAGGCATTAACCAGGTATTTTATGAGGAATTGTTGCAGCTGAAGGAAGAGGATGTCAGTGAAAATGAATTGGTTTTTCAGGGACTTTCGGAACAATCTTTGCGACACTCATTGAAAAGGTCGAAGAAAAGGTTAGGTATACCTCCTGAAAGAGAATTAGTCTTACACTCATTTAAGGGTGTAGGAATTGACTATGTCTATGAGAATTCTGGACATGATTTACTTGCAGCAAAAGAACAAGGAAATCATAAAAACACATTAACAACAGAGAGATACATGAGCAGAAAGATTAACATAGCGAACTCTGCTGGTGTAACAATGGATGAAAAAATCGATTTAAATCCACTATATGAAGCAACTAAAGAGGATTTTATTAGTTTTTTTGAAAACACTGATCTTGTTACATTAAAAAAGTTTATAAAGCATATGAATGAGCGGTAATCATTTATTACGCTGTTCTATTGATAATTCTTCTTGATTAACCAGATTGCCTTTGGTAACTTTAAATTTAGCAACATGACATGAGGTGAAAGGCTATATGACAGTGATCTTTGATCAGTCTGCAAATGAGAAACTGCTTTCAGAAATGAAAGACGCTATCTCAAAAAATAAGCACATAAGATCTTTTATTAACGATATTCAATTAGAGATGGCTAAAAATAAAATTACTCCAGGAACAACACAAAAGTTAATTTACGATATAGAAAATCCAGAAGTCGAAATTTCTAAAGAGTATATGTACTTTTTAGCCAAGTCACTGTACTCTGTTCTTGAAAGTGAAAGGTTTAACCCACGAAATTACTTCACAGAAACGGATATGAAAGAAATTGAAACGTTATGGGAAGGATCTGTAGAGGAAGATATAAAATTTCCGTATACATTCAAACAAGTTGTAAAGTATTCGGATGATAATTATTTCTTCCCAATCACTGCTAAAGAGTTGTTTATGTTATTTGAAAATAAGTTATTACACTATAATCCTAATGCTCAAAGAACGAACAAAACCAAAAAACTAGAGGGCTCAAATATTGAGATACCAGTACCGCAACTCAATAAACAATCGGTTGAGGAAATAAAGGATCTGTTCTTAGAGGGGAAATTAATTAAATCAGTTTTTACGTTTAATGCACGTGTTGGAAGTGCAAGTAGTGGAGAAGAATTAATATATGATGAAGACAGTATGTCGCTTACAGTGACTGAAGACACCATTTTAGACGTTTTAGACGGGTATCACCGGCTAATAGGTATTACTATGGCTATTAGACAACATCCTGAGTTAGATCATTTGTATGAAGAAACCTTTAAAGTGGACATCTATAACTACACTCAAAAAAGGGCGAGAGAGCATTTTGGGCAGCAAAACACAATAAACCCAGTTAAAAAATCTAAAGTGGCTGAGATGAGCCAAAATGTTTATTCAAATAAAATTGTTAAGTTTATTCAGGATAATAGCATAATTGGTGATTATATAAAGACAAATGGAGACTGGATAAATCAGAATCAGAACTTACTTATAACTTTTTCTGACTTCAAAAAGGCAATTGAAAGAAGCTATTCTAAAAAAGATTTTTCTACTCAGGCAGATATATTAAAAACTGCAAGATACCTTACATCTTTCTTTGATGCTTTAGCTACACAATATGTAGATGAGTTCTTAGGTGATATAGCAAAAGAACGGAAGAGAAGTTTTGTAAACAACTATTTGTTCTTTAATGGATATGTGGTATTAGCTAAGAAATTGCAATTAGATGGGGTAAGTCTGGACGATTTAGAAAGTAAGATTAATGATGTTTTAAGCTCTATAGACTTTAGTAAGAAAAATAAGTTGTGGGATGAATTAGGTGTAGTAGATAAGAATGGAAACGCTAAATCACCACAAAAGATATGGGATTTCTTTAATAATTTAAAAATAGACGAGTAATTACTTAGGAGTTGTTTGCTGCAATGTTCAATAGTGAGATTAAGGAAAAATATTTAGATACTTTATCTGAGGGTATGGTTATGCAGATGAGGCCTATTTTTGCAAAAGCAGAGATTACTGAGACTTTATATAATAAAGACATTTATGATTTTACATCAATGCAAATTTTAGAGCTAATACGATCATTCGATCAAACCACTATCGGTAGTGTTCGGAGAACCTTAGCATTATTGTCATTGTATATTGATTGGGCAATTTCATATAAGTTAAGTAAAGGATTAACCAATTTAGCAAGAACTATTTCAGAAGAAGAGCTTTATGAATGTCTCGGGGATAAAAAATTATATATTACTTATAGTGAATTAGAGGAAATGGAAAGTCAATTAGTTAATTATCAATCTAAGGCTGTATTAAGATTGTTGTTTGAAGGGGTTTCAGGTTTAGCTCATTCTGAATTGTTAAGTTTAACGAAGAAGCAAGTTGAGGATGCAATGCTAAACGGTAACGTTTTAACCCTGTATGATTCAAAACACGGTGAGCGAAAACTAAAAGTAAGTAGTGAATGTCTTGTTATTGCCTTAAATGCAGCTCAGGAAACTAAATATAAATTAAAGAATGGGAAGGCAAAAGGCCAAACAAAAGAAGTCTTTTTAGTTGAAAATGATTATGTAGTTAAAACAAAAAGAACGTCAAACAAAGGAGACGGCCAAGCAAGCAAATTTGTTATAACTAATTTAATTACTGATATATCTGAGTTCTTTAAAATTAACTTTTTAACACCAAACACTATTGTTAGATCTGGTCATTTGTATAGAGCATATCAACTTTATAAAGAGAAAGGGGTTATTGATAACTCTGTAAGGTATCAGATTATAGATGACTTTAATTTAAGAGTAAAATCGAAATATCGAGCAGTTTATTCAATGCAAGATTATATTAATGAGGAAGAAGTTAAGAAATATTACGCAGAAGAACTAGGTCTAAAAGAGACCACGATTTAAATATGAAATCCATTTGACTATATTGGTTAAATGGATTTTTTCTTTTATCTCGAAGAATTGTGAAAAAATTCGCATTTCGACAAAAATAGACAAAATAATCACTTTAAATGCATGTTTAAATGTAGTAAGATGGTCATGTAAACCATATGGTTTACTAAGGAGGAGACCAAGACCAAAGTCTTAGTCGTTTCAATGCCTTTCAACCTTGAATTCATAGAGGTCTTCGACATTACAATCTAAAGCAGCCGCAATTCTTTTTGCAGTTCTAATAGACATGTCTACTTTAACCAACCGATTATAGTCGCTCAGCTGCTGTTTCTTAATTCCAGTTATCTCTGAAAGTTCATTGATTGTAATGTCTTTCTTTCTACATAGTTCAGGTATCAAGCATTGCCCGATCTCAACTTTAATCATAATCGGACATCCTCCTGCGTTCTGTTATGGAAAGACATAATACATATCATACCATATGAAGCTGATAAATAACCACTAGCATAACACCTACTTTCTATGTATAATGATTATACAAAACAGAACGCACGTTCCCTTAACGCCTTAAGGGTTTATCACAGAAAATTGAACATAGGAGAATGAGGATGGCAGGTTATTTAAACAATATTGCACTTAATCTGGAGATTGTACTTAAAAACAAAGCAGATAGTCCAGAAGTCTCAGAAACATTGGTCACCAGGATTTGTGAAAATCTACTCTTATCTAAAGAAGTTTCGTTTTTAAAAGCTGATGGATCAGTTGAAAGTTTTAAATTAAATGATATGGAATATGAAATAACAAATACAGAAGAATTGCCTAAGTAAAAATAAAAAAAAAGAAAGACTCCGTTAAACATAATGTAATCAGCAGCAAGAGGAGAATGAAGGTATTGTTTTGAATATATTTGTTGATCAAGATAATTACAAAGAGGTTAGTCTAAGACTTACAAAAAAAATGCTGACTTCAGAACATTATCAATTCCTACTTGGTTTCAAGGGAGAGAAATTAGATATTACAATTTCAGTTACACCACAAAGCCTCGTTAAGCTTAGGGATGACATCAATGAATTGATCTTTATGTTCTCAGATTAAAATTAGATTCGGTCACATAAATTGGCCGAATCTAATTGACAGATATTAATTGATGGGTTATAGTTTATTCAAATACAAATAATATGTATATAGGAGTTGGTAAAGAGAGCTATGTTGCTTGAGGAAAAGCTCGAAAAATTAATGAAAACAGTTTTGCAATTAAAAGCATACAAAGAAGAAGAAAATTTACGAAGGGTAATCGGAGAATTTCATTCAATAATTGATTATGCTTACGAGGGGATGTATATAGCTGAAGATATGTTAAGAGAAGAAGAGAGTAAGAGTAAAGAAGTAGGTACATATTGAATGGTGAAATTTTCACTCAGGTAACAAAAATAAAATTAGTGGATAAAATGTAAGTTTTATCGAGATTGGAATAAGGGATTAATTAATAATACAGAATGTAGGCCGTCCGGCGATAGTGAGGAGTGAAAATTTATTATGAAGAATTTATGTTGTGAAACGTGTGGGTTAGATACACATGAAAATGCTGTGCCTATCTTTGAAAAGCCTTTAAGGTTTGCTTTTCGATCAGATATTAAACAGCTAAAACAAAACACTGGCGACCACCGAAAACAAGAAAATATTTGTCTTGACTGTTTCACTGCAGAATTGAAACAAGTTAGTAAGGATTGTAAAACACGATACAGAATTAGAGGAAAGGAGGGCGCGGAGTGATTAGAGCAACAGAAAAACAGTTGAGACTGATCGGACGCATGGAGCAATACATAAGTGCAAGATTCACCGGTAATACAATTAGAGAAGCAAGTGAGTTTATTACTAATCATATGGATGAATACCAAGAAGAGAGAGAAATGGCCGATGAATCAAAAGTTTTATATGATGATATTTTCTATGAAGAAGGTTGGTAACCTTGCCGAGAAGTATTGAGATCTATATAAAAGATGCATTTTAAACTAAATTAAAAATAAGTGGAGAGTGATTAAGGTGGAAAAAGAAAATAAAAGTGAACAAATTGAAGCAACCATTAACGAAAATAATGAAATGGGAGTATTTGAACACAGAACTATCCGGGAACAACATATGTACCGGGATGAGATTTTGGATCGAATAAAAGCTGTGCCTCTTCTAGGGAGCTCTACAGAGATTACAGTTGAGATGGCAGCGGAGTACTATATGGTACCTGTTGATACGATTAAAACTGTCATCAAAAGAAACAGAAATGAATTTAATGATTATGCTGAAATTAGAGTTTTGAAAGGTAAGAGTTTAAAAGAATTTTGTCAGGTTCATGATGAACCTCGCAAATTGATAAGTCCAAAAGTCAGAAGTTTGCAAATCGTTAATCGAAGAGGCCTGCTTAGACTAGGTATGTTGCTTACTGAATCAGAAGTAGGAAAATCAATTAGACATTACTTGTTGAATGTAGAGGAAGCAACTCCAAAGCAAATTGCTATCTGGGCAGCACAAAGAGAAATCGCAAGAACAGAAAGAAAACAACTCACAGATGCAATTAAGGAGTTTTATGAAGGTAACATGAAGGATTCTCATGCATACACAAACTTTACCCAACTAGTGTATATGGTGTGTTTTGATAAAAACAAAAAGGGTTTAATGGAAGTATATGATTTGGATGAAAAGGATCAGCTAAGAGATGCGATGACTACAGAAGATCTTAGAAAAGTAGTACAAGCTGAAAAAGCTATTTCAGTATTGGTTCAATTGGGGAAAGATTACGCAGAAATCAAAGAAGAGCTGTTAAAAAATAAACACAAGTTTCAATAAAAGTAAAATTTTATTGGAAAAGAAAGGAGAGAATTTTTTTGACACATTACAAGTACATTTGCAGAACTGGCTGTGGCCGTACCACTACCATTGATAAATTTTATAAGAGACAGAGGGCGTTTTGTGGAATATGCGGGAGTCGTTCAACAATGGAGTACATCTGCGAGGTTGAACTTAAAGAGGGTTCCTTAGACTTAGGATTAAAAAGATTAAGCACTTTTCAAAGCAATTTGAAAGATTAGCGAGTTTTAATCCAGCAGACGGTGAAGAAACTTTAAAGGAATGAGGGTTTAGACAAGTGGGTCTGTCAAGCATTCTTACACTAAATAAAAAGACTGTTTTAACGAAAAAGAAAGGTGAATAGTTAATGAAACTGAGGATAATGAAATGTTCAGATACAAGCTACTGGTACAGAGATAAGATAGGTATGTATTACGATGTATTAAATAAAGGAGTGATAGCTCACAGCGTACATCATGATTCAAACACTCCTTTGTCAAAAGCTGCAGTTCTTAAAGAAGATGCTATTATTTTTGAAGATGAAAAGTTTGATAAAGTTCAGCAGTTGTTTAGAAAGTTAGATGACCAGCTTAAAAAGATTTGTTTATAGGAGAGTGAAAATGAATCATGGCAATTGATTTTGCAAAGCTAAATGATCCTGAATGGAAAAAGCAGTGGGCTGATGAGAGAAAAGAACGTGAGTGGCTTTTAGATGAACGAGAAACACTGAGAAAGAAGACAGTTTGCTTCACTGGTCATAGGCCGAACAAATTGGGTGGTTACGATATGAAAAATCCAACAATGCTCAAACTCAAAGATAAGCTGCTTGAAGTCATTGAGGAGTTAATCATAAAAGAAGAAAAGTCCAGGTTTATAACTGGAGGAGCGTTAGGAACTGATCAGGCTGCTTGCTGGTGCGTACATATTCTAAAGAAGAAATACCCTCATATCAAAAACATAATTGCAACACCTTTCAAGGAACAAGATAAAGTTTGGTCTGCAGACCAAAAAATGTGGTACAAACGTATGCTTGATGTAGCAGATGAGATTATTAATGTTGAAGAATTAGATAAATATAAAGTTAGTGGAGATAAACCAGGAGAGTTTTCGCCGATTAAGATGCAAAAGCGAAATGAATACATGATTGATCACAGTGAAGCAATAGTAGCTGTTTATGATGGAACTAAAAGTGGTACAAGGAACTGTCTGAATTACGCTAGGAAAACATATTTAGGACATCAAATTTGGAGACTGCATCCAAAATGTGATTTTGAATTAGATATATCATATACACCTTAATAACCCAGCGGGAGGTAATAAAGCATTGAATCCTTTTAACTACAGATCCGAACAGAGAGGATATGAGCAAGAATACTATGGGGGTTATTGTAATCAAGTGAGAAACCTTGGTTTAAAACCTATCCCATTTCACAGGTTTCAGGACTTTTTAAGGGAAAGCTACAATTCAACAAGAACAAAGAAGGAAAGGATGAGATTTCTAAATAAGATCACAGAATCACAATAAAAGGATTATTTTATTCAGAACGGAGGATAAGAGGATAGGCTACATTAAATACATAATTGAAACAGCTTGGTTTAACATAGTTTGGTTTAAATGGCACCTAGGAGCGGACATAAGCGTATTTGATGGCTGCGGATGGAATACATATAAATGTTTAAAGAGTAAAAATAAAATAAGTGGGGGTTATGGAAATGATAAAGAGGAATCTGCTTAGCAACCAAGTTGATGAGATTATCGGAGAATATTACGCTGCTAAAGGATATTCAGTGCAGAGTATTGATCGCCAAGAAAATGGTCAACTAATTGTTGTTACGCAGCGAGTAACAGAGGAAAGGGAACCGGAGAAAGTTGATTTAGCATTTGATTTCATACATAAAAGACCGCATAGAAAGAAATATCTTGCTTAAAGGGGGATGAGAAATTGGACAGAATGAAAGAGCTTATTAGAAAAAATCTGAGTCTGAAGAAGATGTTAGAAGCCAACGAAAGAGAGATACTTGAGGAGAAACGCAAAATAAGAACTCAAAAATTTTCTCGAAAGTTGATCGAAAGACAGAAAGAAAAAGCATTAGTCTAGGTGAAGGAGTTAAATTAATGAATACATATGTAGTCGATAACAGTAAATTTAAATGCATTTATGTGGGATCCGAAAAAGAAGCAGCTTTTAATAATGAATTTGAAAACGGAATAAGAGTAAGGGTTTGGTTTGAAGGCCATCACATAAAAACGTTTGAGAAAGAACAAAGAGAAGTCTATGGAGTAGGAGAATGGATTTTGAAGTATGATGCTGCTACTGAATTACAAAAAGAAGTGGATCGTTTGGAAAAGACGTATTTCAAGAAGAAAGAACTGTTAGATACTATTAGGCAAGCTGATGAAGTCGGAAGGGAAATCAATGAATAAAAGAAATCAATACTCAATTACAGTGGATGTTAATGGAGGAGAATATAATCAGGAGTTTGTTATTTTAGCGGAATCGCTAAGTAAAGTTGGGCGAGATAAGATAATTGCTGATGGTGTGACAATTCAATTTAATGGCCAAATTCTTGAATTGAATAGTAATAAAGAAGATTCGAAAGATTATTATAAGGGTCAAACATTAACTGTTAAAGAAGATTGCCTAAATAACTTCTGGAAAGGCGGAACCGTTACTGTTGAAGATGTAGATGTACATAGAGGCATATTAATAGACGGTGTCGTTTACTTAGAAAAACAAGTGGTAGATAAGTATTTTTCAAGAGAAGAGGAATGACATGTACAGAAAGATTTTCGATACGGTTAACGTTATTGATGGGCAATCAAAAGTAACTGATTGGTTACATAAATTAATGCTTGAAGATGAAAATTCACTATACAAAATCGATATTAAAGTTTCTAAAAGGAGGGTTTCTGAACAAGGAGAGGTGTATAGAGAGGAAGGAGAATACATAGAGAACGCAGATCTTCGAACTTTACCAATTGGGACAAAATTCTTTGTGCAAAACGGTTGTTGGAAGGGTGAAATTGTTTCGGTGAATGAAAAGAAACATTTATATATGCCACAGATTGGAGAGATGAAGGAAATTAAAGTGGGAGCAACTGGGTTGAATATAGAGATTGAATAAAAGATAGTTATTATTCAAATACTCAAGGCAGAGCCTACCGCACCTACAATGCCAGCAAAATCAACTAGTGTTGTTACGTTGCTCATAAAGTCAAAAGAATTGTTTATTAAAAACATAAAATCAGCCCCTGTAAAAAAATTTAATACTAAGATAAAAAATAATAAGAAGGAGTATTTTATCGCTGGCTTGTTTTTGGTGTAGGAGCAGCCTTGAATATTCGAATGTATTACTAATATAGCATAATTTTTACAAATAATCCAATTCTGTCTTACGATCGGAGAGTAAAAATAAAAAAGTTATTTTATGGAAGGAGAGGGTGTAGATGGAATCAGCAGAGCAATTGAAAAGAATGAGCGACATAAACGATTTGATAAAGCTTATCGCAAGCATTGATAGATGTACTTTCTTCTGTAAGTCAATGAATCGCATAGCGTATTTCAGGTTTAAGAAGAAACTGTTTTTCGTTGATGATTACACGGGAGCTGACGTTTACCCATATGAAATGGGATACGGTAGTCCAAACGGCTTTTCGCATGGAGGCAACATGTGGCAACTGGTCAACAGTTTTAGAAAGTTCATCATAACAGGGAAATGCGGCGAACTGAGGGATTATAAAGAAATATGGGCTTACAGCTATGAAGGATGTATGAAAATCCGTCAGAAGGCAAAAGAAATAGGGTTTATAGAGAATGTTGATTATCCTTATAGTTTCGATAAATGGATGAATACTAATTGATCCATGTACTAAATTTTCACTTTGCTTTTAAAGGCTGGGCTTAAGGAATTATGTAACGGAGAGATTATACTCTCCAGGATTCGAAGGAAGGTATGCGGAGTTTTCCGTGCTTAGTCTTAAATCTGTGCTTAACCTTACATAATATAGGCTCAATAAATACATACTCATCAGATTCAGACTTTACTTGTTTCATAGAGTGGAACTTACTTCGTTCCGCGTTCGGCATGAATTCCATAAATCCAGCTGCAGTTCCATCAGGATAAGACAGAAGGAATTTAATATCGTTCTTCGTGTAGCCGGTTATGAGAACTTCAGTGTAATCATAATTAATCACTTTAAGCCAATTATGCGAACGTTTATTGATCTCATAAGGGGAGTTAGCTTTCTTGATTACGATTCCCTCTAAATTCTTTTCTTTGGCCAGGTTAAAGTAAGCTAGTCCGTTACCTTGAATTCCTTCGATAACACAAACATTTGGATGATTCAGTTCAAGTGAGTTCAGAACTGTTTTACGCTCAGTGAGCGGCTTAGCTGCTATTGACTGACCGTCTTTGTAAATAACATCAAAGACACAGTAAACAATCTTATGGGCTGATTTTTTGGACATGAAACGTTCCATTACAGCTTCAAAGTCAGGAGCACCGCCTGGGGCAGCTACAATAACTTCACCATCGAGTACTGTTTCATTAGGGATATCTAAATCCAGGAGTTCAGGAAACTTGCTTGTTACTTCATTATTGTGACGAGTATACAGCTTAATCTGATTATCAAATTTAGAAAGGATGAGTCTGATTCCATCAAATTTAAGCTCAGTGATATAGCTCTCGTCATCAAAAGGCTCTTTAATTGAATGCAATAGCATTGGCGATACAAACAAAATATCACCTCCTACTTAGAACATATTAGCTAAGAGAAGGTGATATATAAAGCGATATGGCAGTGGTACTTAATGGGATTCAATGAGCTCTGGTGAATTGTTTTTAGGTGAATTCACTAAAGATGAAACCTGATATGCTTCCATATCATCAGCATCATATGGCTGCAGTAAGCTTTGTAGATAATCAGGATCAGTATTTTTAGGATTGAGCCATTCCTTTTCGTTCTCATCAGTAAGGATAACCGGCATCCGATCATGAATGTCTTCCATAAGTTCATTAGGCTTTGTCGTGATGATTGTACAAGTGTATAAAGGATTGCCTTCAGGTGTATTCCACTTCTCATATAAACCAGCAAAAGCAAAGAGATTGGATGATTTGATTTTAATCCGCATAGGAATCTTAGTCTTTGGATCAAGGCGTTTCCATTCATAAAAACTGTCAGCGGGGATGATACAACGTTTGCTTACGAGTGGCTTTCGAAAGCTGGGTTTCTCGGACAATGTTTCAGCACGGGCATTAATCATTTTATAGCCGATCTTTTCGTCTTTAGCCCATGGAGGGATAAGACCCCATCTAAGTTTGCCCAGACGGTTATTGGATCCATCGTTAATGATTGTCAGGATGTTTTGTGAAGGAGCGACATTATAGCTAGGGTGATATTCACCTTCAGGTAAGAATTGATCTATGTTGAATTGCTCAATGATGTCATCAAACTCAGAAAATAAAGTGAACCTGCCACACATGTTCATCATCCTTTAGGGTTTTTGAATATTGTACAGGCTTGATACACGAAAAATCAAAAAGGAGGAATGTGATGCAGCAAACAGTAGAGGTTAAAGAAGTTGAAGTGTTGATCAGGGGAATCTGGACAAAGAAAAAGTTCACTGATATTCAAAAAGGGCAAACCTTTAAGGTTGAGGAGAACGGAAGAACAAAGAAATACATAGCGAGAACAGATCCTTATTGGGATGACATGTATGAGACTTACATTATTGATTTGTTTGATAAAAATAAAATTAGAAGAAGTAAGTAAACAGAAATCTAGATAAAACAGAGATTTTATTAAGATAAAAATAAAATTAAAAAAGGGGAATTTTCATGAAGCTAATTGGTATTAAAACAAACAACTGTTTTTTGGTGTCTGACAATATTGAGGGCAAGAGACATTTTTATAGTAAATTAGATGAATTGCTTTTCGATGGAAAACGGGCAACTGAAACGTATAAGTCAGACTGGTTTAAGTTAGATAAGGAGCCTAGGGCCATTGAAAGGCAAATGCCAGCTAAAAAAATCAATCATAGGTATGAATTAAAAGAGGGATTCCAGGAAACTGATTTAACACCACAAGTAATTAATGTTTCTTACATAGATGAAGAAAGTGAATACTACGAAGTAAAAGGTCTATATGAATTGAAATTTGAAGAAGTCCCACAACAAAATGAAAAAATTGAGTTTGAAATGAACGTAATTGAAGAAATTGACGGAGAACTTAAGTTGCAAAGTCATAATTTTAACTTGAATTATAACTTACTGGATAGAATTCAAACTCATCCAATGCTTCTTGAAACAAAGCCGTGTTACTTGTCCCGAGAAGAAAGCTATAAGATTATCAGAAACCATATTAAAGCCAATATAAACCCTAAATTTGCAAGAATCACGAGTGATTATGATTTCTGTTTAACTGTGGTCAAAGTTTTGGAGCTTTACAAACCTCACGAGTATATAGTTGATCTTAATGCAATGTACAAACGGAGAAAGCCTAAACTTGAGAAAAGATTTCAAGCAAAGCGGGAAGTTGAAATTTACAATGTTGCACCTAAAGCCTATCAGAGCTACCCAATTGTAGAGCCTTTTAGTGGTAAGGACGTTGAGGATTTGAAGAGTAATATTAAGAAATTTCTAGATGATCTGATGGCTAAAATCAACGAGCCTTTAGTCGAATGTAAATGCTGCAAAGGAAGAGGAGTTATTTTAAATGAAAATTAAATTGGACAAAGATTACATGGTAAATGAACTGGGACTGCCGGAATCCTCAATTTTAGAAGAAATCACTGACACGTCTAGGTGGAGCATTCACTATAGAATTGTGTTCTCATATCAGGGTCGCTTTTTTGAAACTTTCTATAGTAAAGGTGCAACTGAAAATCAATGTGAGAGACCTTGGGAATTTGATGATCAAGTGGATTGTTATGAAGTGGAGTTAAAAGAAGTGAAGGTAAGAAAATGGATAAGGAAAGAATCTAAATAAAAACGATATTTTAACCAGAATCCAGGGAGGTAATGAAATGAACTTATATGAAATTATGCTAGAGCACTTTGCACCCAAGGGAAGTGAGCGGGGTATCTTTACATACGTGCTTGCTCAATCTGATGAAGAGGTATATGAATGGTTGAAAACTGATCCAAGCCTATCTGACGGCAGGGTAGTCTATACCCCATATCAAGACAACGAAGCAGACGGTAAAACATATGCAATTTATAATCAGAGCTTTGATATTGTTGGTCATGAAAAATATAAAGATCGAATGATTCGATTAAAAGGTGAGTTGAATGATGAAGTTGAACTAACCGATCTTTATTACGGAATGACCTTAGTCGGGTGGCGTATGGTGAAATCGGATGTTCCAACGGAACAAATTGAATTGTTAAAAGATACTGGCATCAGTATGGAGTTTGCATAAAAGTAATTTTTTATTCAGATAAGGGGGTGGTACTAATGTGATTGCTTATAAGATGAAAATAAAGAATAAAAATAAAATTATATAAGGAGAGTTGTTAATTGTTGAAGTTTAAAAACAGAATAGAAGAAAAAGAGGTTAAGGGGGCAGAGAAGGCGAGCTTTGGCGGGCCTAACCTTCTCTACCTGACACTTCGCAAGGTTACGAAGCTATATAAGTATATCACAGACAAGAAGTCTTTTCCAATCCTAGCTACTTCATTGTTTGCGTTATGTAATCCCAGTTCAGTTCTAGCTGCAGATAAGTATAGTAATTTTGAAGAGTTGAAAGAAAATGAGTCACCTTTGAGCTATAACATTCTAACTACCGATGTTGACAGGAGAGTGCTTATTCTGGCTCCCCATAGTGGAGGTATTGAAGGAGGGACTAGTGAGCTTGCAAGAGAATTAAGTAAGTCTTACTCTGCCTATCTATTTGAATTTTTAAGGAATACCAGGAGCTTCTGAGTTGCATATTACAAGTACGAATTTTGATGAACCTCAAGCTTTAGATTTATTGAGTAAGCATGATTTAACAATCTCAATTCATGGGTATGCATCAAGTAAGAAACACACTTTAGTTGGTGGGACAGACAGAGAAAAAGCAGCAAAGATTACATCATTACTTACCGATGCAGGCTTTTCTGCAGAATTGCTGTCTGAAGATTCCCGTTTAGCTGGCACAAATGAGCAGAACATTGCTAATAAAAATAGCACTGGTATGAGTATTCAACTTGAAATAAGCACTGAACAACGAAGAGAAATGTTTAATACTTTTACACTGGCTGGACGCAATGGAACGCAGAATCAAGTTTTTTATGACTATATTGCTGTTCTAACTAAATTCATTAATGAAAATGTGTATTGTATGGCCGGTGTAGCACCATGACATTGTCTAATAATACCTTACGATACTATGTTGACTTTGATCAGTGGGGAATAAATGCCTTTAACTCGAATCCAAATGAAACAACTAAAGGGTTTAATGAGGCTCTTTTATACGCATCAAAAAATAATTTCCCTATTGTGGAAATTCCAAAAGGGAATTTTATTATTGATTCAGTAAATGCATTAAATCAACGAAATCCTGAAATTGGCGGGGGAATTAAAATCCCATCCAATATGGAGCTTCTTTTAGATCCACAAGCAGTATTTCAAGTTAATCCTAATGGGTATCAAGGCTATGCTTGTTTTTATATTGGGCTTGCAGAGAACGTAATAATTAGAGGAGGTCGTATTATAGGCGACCGATATCAACATGATTATTCTCTAAATGATACCGATAGAAAAACACATGAATGGGGATTTGGAATACACGTTCATGGGAGCAAAAATGTTTTGATTGAAAATGTTAAAATCTCAGATTGTATTGGAGACAACATTTGGATTGCAGCACACGGAATGATGAATTATCCAGGGATGATTTATACACCTTCCAAAAGTGTGACCGTAAGAAAATGCGAACTGAAAAGAGGGAGACGGAACAATTTAGCTACTAACGGTTGTGAAGGATTATTGGTTGAAGATTGTGATATAGAGGAAGCTGGAGGAGATACAATTGGCCCTCAACTAGGTATTGATTTAGAGGGCTACGGAGAAAACGGAAGAAAGTATGATCATCCTTATGAGTTAACAATCTCTGATTGCAGGTTTAGAAAAAATCGACGTGGTTCGGTTACTGCTCATACAAGCGGTAAAGTTTCCATCAAAGATAACTACTGTGACAATGTTATTTCATATGGCTACAGTACAGATGTGAGTATTAAGGGTAACAAGATAATAAATGAAGGGGAGTCTAAGGAGTATGGAATAGACTCTGTAGGCGTTTCGAGCACTGAGACTGGCAACAGAATTCAAATAACTGATAACAATATTCAAGGGTTTAAAATAGGCATGATGATTAGAGGGAAAGGGGTATCGATTGATAATAATACCGTAAAGAACGCTTCAAATTGTGCAATAGCAACACATATGGCCGAAGATGTTTCCATTTCAAACAACAGAATACAGAACAGCGATTGTATTCAGATCCAGGTGAGAAATTCATCAGATATTAAAGTAAGCAATAATAAAGGGAAAGGTACAACTTCAGCATATGCGATTAAAGTGATGGATTCTAATGATATCACCTTTATAAACAATAAGTTTTCCAATCTATATGGAGGTCTATATTGTGAAAGGTCTCAATCCATCAGAATTAAGCAGAATGATTTCTTATTAAGTGGAAAAGGTTACGGAGTATATTGGGATAAAGATTCAGAAGTCTTCCTGACAAGGAATGAGATATTTGAACCAAGAAATGTTGCAATTATGGGAGCAGCTGATATGTACAATATCAGAATAAGTGATAACCAGATATATAATTGCAAGGCAATCATTGCGATCCACTTAATAGGCGGTTCTGAGCATATGGTTAGAGGAAATGAAATCATGTTTAACAGAGATTCAGATCAAGGCTATGGGATATATTTAAACGGGACAAAAAAGGTTCGTTTAATTAGGAATGATGTTCAAGGTATTGGTTCAAGAATTCTTTCGCATCCATATGCAACGTTTAATGCTTTCAGTACAACTTTAATACATAATACATACGACAGCGGCACACCTAGATTAGCATTAGATGATACAGTAATCGATTATAAATAAAAAGCACAAATAAGAACGCTTGTTCCCTTTTGTGATTTGGTATATAATTTAACAGTACCAAAAATTACAAAACAGGGGATGAGAGTATGAGTGAGCAGAAGCTTAGAATCGGAGAAATACGGTATGAGGTTTTTGATGATTATGATCCATTCACAGGGGAGTATTTAGGAAAAACTCTCGCTAATGAGTATTTTATTGCTGAAATTAAAAAGGAAAATGTAGTTCAAGTAGGGAATAGGAAAATTAATTACTCAAACGATGTTAAAATTGGTTTTGATGCTTTCGGGGAAGAAACAAAAGAGAAAATCAAAGAGCATCTTCTGGCTGCTTATAGTTTAATAGCTGAAGGGGTTAAGGACGATGGTCTGGTGGAATTTTAATTAGAGTCAAGATGGGCTAGTTTAGACTTAGACTAGCCCGTTAATAAATAACGAATAAAGGGGCCAACTGAATGCCAAACATAATTTCTAAAGAGCAAGATGAAGCAATTAAATACTTTAGAAATAAATTAAATTTATCAGACAAAGACTTATACATACCATTGATTAATTTTGAACTACTTAGAGACAAGAACGAACAATATGCGAACATTCTTTATGAGCTGTATAAAAATGATCCTTATTTGTTTATCAGAGCATTAAAAGAGGGATACGTGGTTAATCAACCAATTGCATTTGATGAGGCTATAGTACGTTTTTTTAATGGAGAAGAACTGGCTATTGTACATAAAACAACCGGCAAGAGGTTCAATGTTAATGTGGAAATGAAGAACCTACCTGATGGATTTACATTGCAAACAATGGATATGTGGCTATGGAGTGAAATTGTTTAAATATTATAAATCCATGATATAATTCTCTTTAATCCTAAGGGAGAGTATTAAAATGGTTTTGGGGGTTAAAAAGTGATTAATATTATTGGGGGATGAGCTAATATGGAAGTTAGAGTCGGAGGCTGATCAACTCTAGGAGCTGCCATTGTGTGGCTCTTTGACACTTATACTCAATAAAATGATAATTTTATTCGAATTAGAAAGATTGTAAATGAACAAAAAATATAAAAGTTTATAAAACATGTAGACAAAGATAAAAAATATGTATATAATAAAATCAAGTTAAAGGGAAGGAGGCGAATTACTTGGAGGTACTTGGGATAACAGAGAAAGCATTAAGTTATTACAGAGAAAACGTTAAAGACAACGAGACAATTACTCCTGATCAGGCACTGTTAAAGATGATAAGGAATGTCTCACTTGTCAAAGAAACTCATCCTGAGCGAGTTAAAAAACGTTTATTTTGCACAGAGTACGCTTACGGAAATATGATAATCAAAGTTAACAGAAAAAAGCAGGTATTTGAAATTGTAAATAAGTCAGGATGCTTTTCTGCCCAAACTGATTGGAAGTTCCCAAAAAGAAGGTATATAGAACTCAGCAAAGAACTTGGAATTAAAGACTGCAAGTTTAGCAAAATTACATATTCAAAGAAAAATCACAATAGACAAAAATAAAAATAGAGGATGATAAAAATATATGACAGAAAACAAAACAGTTTTACGTGAAGCATCAAACGTTGTAACACTAGAAGGAACTCTGGCAGAAGTAAGACACACTGAGTGGAAAAATGGAAATGGACTAAATATTGAATTAGATATTGAGGTTGCACCTAACGAAGTACATACTGTTAAAGGTTTTTCAAAATATAAGAAAGCTGATGGTACAGATAATGCTATTGCAAAAGGGTACCAAACAATCATAAGTGATTATAAGTCCATTGCAGAACATGGGAGAGAACAAGCTGATAAAGTGCGAATCACCCAAGGAAAGATTGGATTAAATGAATATTACTCTCAAGGGATTTTAAAGGCGTACCCACAGTTAACCACCAACTTTGTAAACAGACTAGACGCTAATGAAGAATTTAATCCTAAAGCTGAATTTGATGTTGAACTATTTGTTAAAAATGTAACTGAAGAAAAAGTAAAAGGAGAAGAAACAGGAAGAGTTAATTTAAATGGTTATATCCCTTTGTATGGCGGGAAAGTCATTCCTTTTACTTTTGTAGTGACTAAAGAAGGTTCTCAATATGTTGAAAACAATTATGAAAAAGGATCTACGGTTAATGTCTTCGGAAAGATTATTAATTATAAAGAACAAAAAGTAACAACCAAAACTGCTGCATTTGGAGAAGACAAAAAAGAAATCACCTCCATTACAAAAAGAGAGTATCTAGTTACAGGTGGGAACGATCCTTATGATGAAGATAGTAAAAATGCTTTTAATCCAGAAGTAATTAAAAAAGCATTGACTGAAAGAGAGACTTATCTAGAAGGACTTAAGAACGAAAGCAGCAATGAAAGCAATAAAAAATCTGGCTTTGGTGGAAGTGCTCCTAATAACAAGCCTTCAAAGCCGGTTGAAATTTCAGATGATGATCTCCCTTTCTAAAATATAATAGATCATTAATCTAATACATAACTGGGGTGAGCTCCGACTCACCCGACAAATTCAAAATAAAAGGAGAACTGAAATGGCAATCAATATTTTCAACCCACAAGTTTCTGTAGTAGCAAAAGGATTAGAAGGAAAAGTTATTACAATCTACGGTTCTAACAACTTAGGTAAAACTAAGCAAAGCACTCGGATGAAGAAACCGTTATATCTGCCATTCGAAAAAGGATTAAATGCCATTGCCGGTGTCCAATTCATGCCTATCAATAGTTGGGCTGATTTTAAAAAAGTAAACAAGCAGTTAACCAAAAATGCTGAAAAGGCCAAAGAGATGTATCAGACAATCATTGTTGATGAAGTAGACGCTTTTGCTAAATATGCGACTAGATATGTCTGCGAGCAATATGATGTAGAACGGATTAAAGATGGTAATGATGGGTTTGGCCTTTGGAAAGAGTATGAAACTGAAGTATGGGAAGAAATCAATAAATTAATTGGCGTAGGATTTACGGTTATCTTTATTGCTCATGCTGCTGAAGACAAAAAAGGTAAAATACATCCAAAGGGAGATAAACGAGTTTTAGCTCCAGTAATTGATAACAGTGATATTGTTCTCTATCTAAGTTCTAATGGTGTTGATGAAGATAGAAAGGTAATCAAATCAAGCGCCTGGTTGGCTGAAACTGAAAAACATTTTGCTCGTAGCAGATTTGATTACATTGACACATACCTTCCTGAATTTACTGCAGAAAACTTAGAAAAAGCAATTATTGAGGCAGTCGAAAGACAGGAGCAAGAAGAAGGAATTGTTGCTGTTACTTACGAAGAGCAAAAACAAAACAACGCTTCAGAAGAACTTGATTTCAACTCATTAATGGATCAAATTAAAGAAATTGGCATGAAGCTTAATGAAGAAGGTCGTTTAGAAGAAGTTAATGAGATTACAGAAAAACATTTAGGTAAGGGTGTAAAAGTTACTGAGTGCAGCCGTAAGCAAGTAGGTGTTATGTCTGTAATTCTAGATGATCTAAAAGACCTTCTAGCTGAATAAAAGAGGAGGGATTATTCTCTCCTCCTTATTAGGAGTGATTATTTGGGGAGACAAGTTAAATGTCCATATTGCGAGACCAAGTTAGACAAAGACTCAGCCATTCCTTATAAAAAAAGATATTACCATGAAAAGTGTTTCAATACCTGGAAGCAAGAAGCAGATCGCAGAAAAGAGTTAATTCAATACATATGCAATTTATATGGTCTTACATCTCCAACTGGCATGATGTTGAAACAAATTAAAGAGTATCAAGAGGAATATGGGTATAAGCTTAAAGGCATTGAACTAGCGCTTAGATACTTTTATGAAACTTTGGACAATCAACCCAGAGAAGGAGATGGCATTGGAATCGTTCCATTTGTTTATGATGAAGCAAAGCGGCATTACATTAGACAAAAAGCCATCCGAAAATCAGCTGAAGACCCAAAGAATCATAAAAGAGAAGAAATTACTTTGGTCATAAAAAAAGGAATGAGAAAGAAAAGAGGGCTAGTTGATATCTCAACGCTATAGGAAGGAGAGTCCATTTGCTACAAGACAAACAGGCAATAATTCAAGTTTTAGGGAGTATTCTAAAAGATCCCACAATCTTGTCAGAGAGCAATAAATATAAGATAACTTCGGATGATTTTCCTTCAAGGTTTCATTCAATATTGTTTTTTGCTATGAGCAATCTATTTCATCAAGGAACTGAAGTATTGAATGAGGTTGAAATAGATGGATATCTAAAGGATTACGATATTCAGTATAAAATTTTCCATGATAATAACGGTCATGAATATATAGAAAGAATTCAAGAGTTGGCAGTTGTCGAAAACTTTGATTACCACTATAAAAGATTAAAAAAGTTTAGTCTGCTTAGAGAAATGGATGGATTGGGATTCGATATTAAGGAAATATATGATGAATCTCTGATTGACCCAAAAGAACAGGAAAAGATGCAAGAACAGTTTGATAAGAAGTCGATTGATGAGATTTTAGCAGCTTATGAAATGAAGATTGTAGACATAAAAGAAAAATTCAGAACTTCATCTGAAAGTGTGGGAATCCAGGGTGGAGAAGGTATTAATGAATTATTGGATTCATTCGAAGAGTCGCCGGATATTGGAGTTCCATTAAATAGCGAAATGCTTACTTCAATTTTTCGGGGATCACGGAAGAAAAAGTTCTATCTGCGCTCAAGTATTACAGGTGGCGGTAAAACAAGAAACATGGTCGCTGACGCTTGTCGCTTAAGTGCAACCGAACTTTATGATCCTAAAAAGAAGGAATGGGTATCAAACCCATGGAGTGAAAGTTCTACGGTTATTTCAACAGAAATGATGGCCGAAGAATTGCAAAGCTTAGCACTTGCCTACATTAGTGGTGTAGAAGAGAAAAAAATCCTTAGAAACACAATCAATGAACAAGAAAAACAACTTGTGCGTAAGGCTGCTAAAGTTCTTCAGGAGTCTAACATATGGTTTGAACATCTGCCTGATTTTAATGTTCAGGAGATTGAAAGAACCATTGAAAAGAACGTCATTAAAAACAATGTAGAGTACGTTTATTTCGATTATATACACTCATCAGTAACCATTTTTTCAGAGATGAGCAAAAAAAGTGGGGTCAATTTAAGGGAAGACCAAATTCTTTTGCTTATGTCGGATAAGTTAAAGGGCTTATGTAACAAATATGATGTCTATATGATGAGCGCAACTCAGTTGAATGGTGATTGGAAAGAAGCATGGTTAAAAGGACAAGTAATAGATGCTTCTTATTTGAGAGGAAGTAAGGCTATCGCAGATAAAACAGATGCTGCAATGATTATTCTTCCTTTAAGTAAAAAAGAGAAGGATGCAATTGATCCAATTTTAAAAGAAGGATTTTATACAGAGCCAAATTTTGTTACACATGTATTTAAAAATAGGGGAAATGAGTATGACAAAGTTAAAGTCTTCTCTTATATCAATATGGGCAACATGCGGATAAAGGACTGTTTCACAACAAATCTTGACAATGAACTAATCACAGTTGAGAAATTGAATATAAAAGCAGGATGAGGGGTGTAGCGCCCTTTGAAGTATGATAAAGACAGAGTAAAAGAAAGCCTGACCATTGAGGATATACATAAGATTTTAAAAGATTTAGGTAGTGAGAACAATCAGTGGGATCAACAAGGAAATCCAATCTACAGAACCGTTTGTCACAATGCTGCTGGTGGAAGTTATAAGCTGTATTACTATCATGAAGCAAAACAGTTTCACTGTTATACAGAGTGTGGAGATAATTTTGATGTATTTGAACTTGTTATAAGAGCAAAAAGCCAAAAAGGAATTAATATTTCTTTTAACCAGGCTATCGAATATGTTGCCAAAATAGCAGGAAGAACATTTGGATTCGGGAATAGAGAGACATACATAAACAATGATTTGATTGATGACTGGGAATGGATGGGGAAGTTCAAAAAGAAGAAAAAAATACATATTGAGCTCCCCAGCTTTAATGAAACTGTTCTAGATGTGTTTGTGCCTTATCCTCACCAATTGTGGCTAGGTGAGGGAATAAGTCATAAGACATTAAAAGAGTTTGAGATTGGGTACTATTTTAGACCACATACAGAAGGGATTACCATTCCCCATCGAGATTTAAATAATAGGTTGATTGGTATACGTAGGCGCTCAATGATTAAAGAAGAAGTTGATGCAGGCTATAAATATATGCCTTTAAAAGTTGGCAATATCTTATATAACCACCAAACAATGATGAATCTATATGGATTACATAAAACAAAAAATTCGATAGAAAGGTTCAAGAAAGTATTGATTTTCGAATCAGAAAAATCAGTATTAAAATGCCAAGACTTTTACGGTGAATCAAACTTCACCTGTGCTGTTTGTTCAAGTAATATTTCTAATTTTCACCGTGACATTTTATTGTCTCTTGGTGTTGAAGAAGTTTTTATTGCTCTTGATAAATACCGACCACCAAAAGAACATGAGACAGAGGAGAAATATCAAGAAAAATTGGTTGAATATCAGAAGAAAATTCTAAAGCTCGCAGCAAAATTTACTCCTTATGTTCGTGTGTATGTTTTGTGGGATTATGAAGGCTTACTGGATTACAAGGACAGCCCAGCTGACAAGGGAAAGGAAACTCTAGAGGAGCTAATGAGAAGGAAAATTGAGATTGGCACAGATGAAGGGGGAGTTTAATGGAGTATAGACTAATTGGCGACAATGATTATAATTTCGATCCTTTAGCTACTATCTTAAAAAATAGAGGCATAGAAGATCCAAAGTTGTTTGTTAATGTTGATCACAATTCAGTTATTCATCATTCAAAGCTTAATAATATTGATAAAGCTGCAGATTGTCTTATCAGGCATTTAAATAATAAAAATAAATTGTTTGTTCAGGTAGACAGTGATGTTGATGGATACACATCCAGCTCAATCATTATAAATTACATAAAGAAGATTTGTCCGAAAGCTAATATACACTACAGAATTCAAGATGGGAAAGAGCATGGGATTTTTATTGATACAATTCCTGATGATGTTGACTTAGTCATAATCCCAGATGCAGGTTCAAGTCAATTTGAGGAACATGAGGCTCTTAATAAGAGAGGCACAGAAATAATTGTTATTGATCACCATGAATGTGAACGAGTGTCTGAACATGCGATCGTAGTAAATAATCAACTTTCGCCTAATTATTCGAATAAAACTCTGACAGGTGCAGGAATGGCCTATAAATTTTGCCAGGCAATTGATGAAAAGCTAAATAAAAATGAAGCCGAACAATTCTTAGACCTTGTATCTATTGGTAACATTGCTGATTCGGCTGATTCAAGAAACCTTGAAACCAGGTATTTTATGAATGAAGGCTTGAAGAAAATAAAACATCCATTATTAAAGAAACTGTTTAAGAAGCAAGAGTTTTCAACCAAGGGTGACAAGAGCATACAGAATACACAGTTCTTTATTAACCCTTTAATTAACGCTGCCATTAGGGTTGGAAGCAGTGAAGAAAAAGATCAAATGATGAGAGCATTCCTCCTTTCTAAAGAAAAGGTACCCTACAAAAAACGTGGACAAAGTGAAACTGAGCTTGTGTCAATACATGATGACACAGTTAGGATTCTAGGAAATCTAAAAGCAAAGCAGAAACGGATTGCAGATGCAGCTGGAGCTGAAATTAAAAATAGAATAGAGGAGAAAAGTTTAACAGCGAATAAAGTACTGATTGTTTACATTGAAGGAATTCTAGATAAAAGCCTAACTGGACTGGTGGCCAATCAGCTTGCAGAAGAATATAAAAAGCCGGTCTTGTTAGCCAGAAACGATCCCGAAAAAGGTAAAGATATCTTGAGTGGCTCTATACGAGGATATGATAAAGGGTTTATAAAGGATTTTAAGAAAGAGCTTATAGATACTGGATTATTTGAGTTTGTTGAAGGTCACCCAAATGCAGCTGGCTTTGCAATTAAACGACAGAACTTAATCCTGGTGAACAAAGTGCTGAATGAAAAATTTAAAGACATAAATATCGAAGAAGATATTCAGAATGTTGATTTTGAGATCCCAGCAAAACGATTGAGAAAAGAATTTATCCTTCAACTTGATGGTTACAAAGACTATTGGGGTTACAAAGTTGAAGAACCCTTAATAGCTATAACGGATCTTGAAATTGAAGTCGAACAAATTGAGCATTTAGGGAAAAAGAATAAGACAACTGTTAAATTTAAGCATGGCGATATTGAATACATAAGGTTTAAAAGTGATGAGAATTACTTTAATCAGCTTACTGCATCAAATGGAACGTTAGTCATTAATGTAATTGGCAAAGCAAAGGCAAATGAATACAAAGGCAAGAAAACACCTCAAATCGAGATTTATGAATTGGAGGTGGTTCGCACAAAACAAAAAGAACTTGTGTTTTAAGGGGGAGAAAAGTTGATAGGATGTCACTGTCACACAGATAGGAGTAACATAAGGCTTCTAGACTCAACAAACTCAGTTAAAGAACTGCTCAAAACTGCAGTAAAGATGGAATATAAGGGATTGGCCATAACAGACCATGAAGTCCTCTCAGCACATTTAGATGCTATTCGAACAGTTAGAGAAATGAAAAAGAAGGGGGATATGCCAGAAGATTTTAAACTGATATTGGGCAATGAAGCGTACCTAGTCGATTCTTTAGAGGAAGTTCGAGATAACTATAAATCGGGAGTGACAAAATTTCCGCATTTCTTGATGTTGGCAATTGATCCAAAAGGACATGAGCAGTTAAGAATACTGTCTTCTCAAGCCTGGGAAAACTCATTTTATACAGGAACAATGGAAAGAGTGCCGACAGTAAAAAAGGATGTAGAGGAGCTATTAAGTAAAGATCCAGGCCACATCATTGCTACCACAGCTTGCTTGGGGTCTGAGGTAAACATTCACCTGTTAAAGATAAAGGCTTTTGAAGAAACTGGTGATTCTCAGTCAATTAAGCAGCACAAACTAAAGATTCATGAGTTTATAACTTGGTGTATAGAGGTTTTTGGGAAGGATAAGTTTTTTATCGAGCTTCAACCTGCACTGAGTGAAGAACAGATTTACTGTAACAAGAAGCTGATAGATATAGCCAACGGGTATGACTTGCAAATGATTGTCACAACTGATGCACACTTTCTTAGACCGGAAGATAGGGCAATTCATCAAGCCTTTTTAAACGCCAAGGATGGAGAGAGAGAAGTCGACTCTTTTTATGAGGCATGTTTTGTTCAGAATGTTGATGAAATTCATGAGAGAATGAACTACATGGACAAAGAGATCATCAATGAGGCCATTGAAAACACATTGCTAATAGGAGAGATGATTGAAGACTATACTATTGAGCACGAACCAATTATTCCAAAAATGGCTTTACCTGAGTTTGAATTATCCCATTTGTTCAAGCCGGCTTATGAGAAATATAAATATATAAAATTAATGGCAGAATCTGATGAAGAACAGGACAGGTATTTGTTAAAGCTAATTGAAGATGGTTTTAAGACAAAGTTAATGAAAAAGGATATGTCTAAAAAAGAGTTGCACTCAATTTTAAAACGGATTGATTTAGAATTGGGTGAGCTATGGGAAATTAGTGAGAAGCTAAAACAGGCTATGTCA
Organism: Bacillus sp. SW14; assembly: GCF_047608225.1. Classification (NCBI taxonomy): domain Bacteria; kingdom Bacillati; phylum Bacillota; class Bacilli; order Caryophanales; family Bacillaceae; genus Bacillus; species Bacillus sp. SW14. The sequence continues at coordinate 2,060,906 of NZ_JBLKRW010000001.1, forward strand.
TCTTATTATGTTACCGTCCGAGAAATCATCAATACAATTTGGGATGATGAATGTGGAGGAGACAGCTTAGTTGGAGCAGCAAGGGGGAGCGCTGCAGGTTTCTTAGTAAATTACTTGTTAGACATTACGCAAATTAACCCAATGGAGTACAACCTTCCTCATTGGCGCCACATACATAAATCGAGACCAGATTTGCCGGATATCGATATTGATACTGAAGGATCTAAGCGTCCAAGAATCCTGAAAGCATTAAGGGACAAGTTTGGAGAAAAAAGAGTACTGCAGATTTGCACTTTTGGAACTGAGAAATCTAAATCTGCACTTCAAACTGCTTGCAGAGGTTTAGGGATTGATAACGATATTTCTCAATATTTAAGTGGAATGATTCCATTTGAAAGGGGAGCCAACTGGACTCTCTCCGATTGCTTCTTTGGCAATGAAGAATTAGGAAGAAAGCCTATTAAGGAATTTATTAGAGAGGTTGAGGGATTTCCTAATTTGAAAGAAACCTGTCTTAAAATTGAAGGTTTAACTAACAAACGATCTTCTCATGCAGCTGGTGTTCTAATATTCAATGATGAATATACCAAATCAAACGCAATGATGAGGACACCAAAAGGAGCATATATCACACAGTTCAATATGGGCGACAGTGAAGCAATGGGTTCAGTTAAATATGATCTGTTGACTATTGAAGGCTTAGATAAAATTCGAGTAGCTTTAGATCAGCTTATTGAAGACAATCAAATACAATCTCAAGGAACTTTAAAAAGAACTTATAATAAGTATCTGCATCCAGATACTTTGGAGTATAACTCTAAGAGAATATGGGAAATGGCTGGCGAAGGAGAAATAATGGATTTGTTTCAGTTTGATACAGAAGTGGGCAACCAATCCGTTGTTAAAGTTAAGCCGAAAAATTTATTGGAAACAGCTGTAACGAATTCTTTAATGAGACTGATGTCAGAAGGAGAAGAACAACTTGTAGATACATATGTAAGATTTAAAAAAGACATCAACCAATGGTATCAAGAAATGAGAAATCACAATTTAAGCTCAAAAGAAATAGATGTACTAAAAAAACATCTATATAAACCAGAAGAAGGTTTATACGGGATAGCAGATACACAGGAATCAGTTATGATGCTATCCATGGATAAAGAAATTGCTGGATTTAGTATTGAAGAGTCTAATAAGCTAAGAAAAGGGATAGCCAAAAAAATCAAAAAAATGATTGATGAGATAAAGAAAATGTTTTTTGAGAAAGGGCGAAGCTTAGGAACATCTGAAAACATGTTGAAATATGTTTGGGATGTCCAATTTAAAAGACAATTCGGATACTCGTTCAGCACTCTTCATACACTTGCATACTCTATTATCGCTCTTCAAGAATTAAACCTTAACTATAAATACAACCCATTGTATTGGAGTACAGCGTGTCTAACTGTAAATAGCGGTGGTATTGAAAGCGAAGAAGATCAGGCTACTAAAAAATCAGCCGCCACAAACTATGGGAAAGTGGCCGCAGCTATAGGGAATATTAGAAAAAGAGGAATCAAAGTTGATTTACCTGATATTAATAATGCAAATTTTGGTTTTAAAGCAGATATAGATAGTAATTCTATTGTATTTGGGTTAAAAGGAATGAATGGAATCGGAGACGATGTTGTTCATCAGTTAATTGCAAATAGGCCATACAGTGACTTTAACGACTTCATGGAAAGAATGTTTAGAAGTCGTATCCTTAAAAAGGGACAAGTAATCCAACTAATAAAAGGCGGTTGTTTTGACTCTTTCGGTAATAGACAAGAAATAATGAAATCTTTTATTGGACAGATATCTGAGCCTAAAACCAAACTTACTTTATCAAATTTAAAAATGCTAATTGAAAATGATATTGTTCCCCAAGAATATGCTTTAGAAATTAGATTCTTTCGTTTCAAAGATTACATTAGTAAAAAGGTATACAAGACAGTGAAATCTCCAAAAGACAGGCTTTTCTTATTAGATGATATGTCATCCAACTTTTACAATCAGCATTTTAGCGAGAGCGGAATTGTTGACATGATTAATGGACAGCTAGTTGTATCAGAAAGAGTGTTTAAAAAAGAATATGACAGCAAAATGTCCAAAATCAAAGACTGGATAACAACAGAAGAGCCACTGAAGAAACTGAATGATTGTTTATTAATAAAAGAGTGGGAAAAATATGCCGATGGATCATTAGGTAAGTGGGAAATGGATTCATTGAGCTATTATTATAATGACCATGAGCTTTCTGGAGCTAACTTTGCCAAGTATGATATTGCTGACTTTTATAAACTGCCAGAAGAGCCGGTTAAAGGTAAACCTTATCAATGGAGAGGGAAAACTCTCTATGAATATGAGACTACACGGATTATAGGTACTGTTTTAGATAGGGATAAAAACAAACATACAATTACTCTTCTAACACCTACAGGGGTGGTTACAGTTAAACAGTGGTCAGGCAGCTTTAGCCATTACAATAAACAGATTTCTAGATCCATTGGCGGCGGAAAGAAAGAGGTGGTCGAGAAATCTTGGTATACCAGAGGAACATTGCTCATGTTTACTGGTTTCAGAAGAGGTAACAATTTCATTCCGAAAGTCTATAAAGATAGTATATATAATCACACTGTCTGCAGAATAGACAATGTTGATAATGAAGGAAATATGAGTTTGACAACTAAAAGGGCAGAAATATAAATCTTAACTGATGATAGGAGAGATGAAAATTTTCAAAAAACTTATAGACAAACACAAAAAATATGTATATGATAGAATTAACGAAATGACACTTTTTGCTACAATTGGTTTGTTAGGAGTAGGGCTCGTATATAGCGCTAAAAACTTGTATACACATCAAGATAGTCAAGTCTTAATAAAAGAGTCATTTTATTTAAATAAAAAAGAGGTGAGGCAAAAACTTATTCATGAAATGGACGTTCCAAGAATCCTTCCCAGGCTAAAGAGTGAGGAAGAAAAGCAGGCTGAAAGTAGAAAAAAGTATCTTAATGCGATGATTACATATCTAACAGAAGAAAATAAAAAAGCAGCAAAACATACAAAAACAAAAAAAGTGCAAAAAAACAATACGAAGAGAGATGTTGATAAAGCAGTTTCAAAAAGTACAAATGCAAAGGCAATGAAGAGTCATGAAGTTGTTGCTACTGCTTATACAGCGTTTTGCTCTACAGGGTGCACAGGGAAAACAAGAACCGGCTACGATGTATCAAACACATCCTATTACAATGGAAAAAGAATAATTGCTGTTGATCCAGAAGTAATTCCTTTGTATTCATTAGTGCAAGTTTCATATGAAGGAAATAGCTTTCAAGCATATGCAATAGATACAGGAGGGGACATTAAAAACAATCGTATTGATATTCTGATGGATAGCGAAAAAGAAGCAAACGCATTTGGTCGTAAAACTGTCAGAGTCAGCTGGTAAATCGATCCAAATGACTGAAAGGTATAAACATTTCAACAATTCGTTCGATGCAATACATAACATGAAATATATCCCAAGGAAAACTATTACATAGAGAGAGTGAAGAGAATGTTCATTTTAGATAAAGAGGCTAAGGTCAAATCAACTGGGGAGTGCGGGGTTATTGAAGCGATCTATCCCGAAACAAAGACAGTGGAACTTTGTTATTATGATGGAACTTATGATGAAAGGAGTTTTGATGATGTTGTTATGGCAACAAGTAGTTAAAATTTCAAGACAAAATTAAAAAATAGGGTGAGATAATTGAAGTGTATTCAAATTGAAATGTCATTTACAGACGAATATGGACAGGTAACCAAATTAAATAAGACTTATAAACCGTCGATTATTGAAGAACATAAAGGGGAAATCCCTGGATTGTTGTTAGATGATTTTAAGAGGTTCTTGTCGTCCCTTGGGTTTAATGAAAAACAGGTTTCTAGAATAGTAATAGAAGATTAAGAGGTTTTTTATTGAGGGGAGGTGGTATTAAATTGCCTAAATACTGGAGTTATCCTGTTGGGCTAGCTGTAGAAATTAACAATAATGCACGATATGGATGCCCACATCATGTGGGGAGAAAAGGAAAGATTATCGAGCATTTACATTCAGCTACATATGACTATGCAGTTAGTGATGAAACAGGTGACATTACTTACTTTAAAGAACATGAATTAACACCACTAAAGGGAGGTTTAACTTATGTTTAAAAAAGGTCAAAAGGTAATTGTTGATTTTACAGACGAGATTGGAGCTGTTGCGAAAGTTGATTATCGATACAACCAGGTAGAAGTAAAGTATCCTGATGGCACTTACCAGGTTGTTGGATTTCATAAAATAAGAAAGGTGGAGGATTAATGGCATTAATTATCTTGGAGGGGCCTGATTGCTGCTTTAAATCAACAGTTGCAGCAAAGCTAAGCAAAGAACTGAAGTATCCAATTATCAAAGGTTCAAGCTTTGAGTTGGCCACAAGTGGAAATGAGAAATTATTTGAACACTTCAACAAATTAGCTGATGAAGACAATGTGATTATCGACCGGTTTGTTTATTCTAACTTGGTTTATGCAAAGAATTTCAAAGATTATTCGATCCTTACAGAGCACCAGCTTAGATTTATTGAGGATAAAATTAAAGTGAAAGCTAAGGTTGTATACTTACATGCTGATCAAAACATTATTAAGGAACGGTTAAGCGTTCGGGGAGATGAGTATATAGAAGGAAAAGACATCGATTCAATTTTGGAGTTATACAGAGAAGTTATGAGCAGTGCTGGATTACATACATATTCATGGGATACTGAACAATGGGGCAGCGATGAGATTGTAGAGGATTTGATTCAATTATTTGAGTAAAACAAAAAAGGAAGGAGTGAACTAACACTCCCTAGTAAACTAACGTGCTTCGACAGTAATTTTATAAATAACATAATTGTCATTAATGTCATATGCGTAAACTACTGCTGTGCCTAGTGATGAATAAGAAGATACAATACCACTTGAACTAATGCTAATTAGGTTGCTGCCAGATACTATTTCCCAACGTGTATAACCTTTTAACAGGGAGACATTAGAATTCCTTAGCATATGGTAGTCAACTGTAGCTATAGGATCCCCTTGTTGTACAACTTGGTTAGATTTAATAGGTTCAAGAGCAGAAGCTTGTGATGTGAATGCAGGGAGAGCTAGTGTTGTAAGGGATAAAGCAGAAACAATCAATCCTTTGTAAAATTTTTTCATAAGAATTACCCCCTAGGTTTTGATTGTGATTACAACTCTAGTCTAGCATGTTAAATATTTGAAATGTGTGAAGTGTTTGTGAAACTGATTATTTATCAGAAAGGGTGGAGAAGGGTTGCTTAAATTAAAATTTAGAAATCAAACACTGGAATTGCGTAGAAAAATGTCCTTACAATTACACCGTTTATTAGAAGACATGGCAGCTTGGTCATTTAATGAAAATGAAGCTCAAAAATATATTGATGAATATGAATTAGAGTTAGTTGAGAAGAGTGTAGACAATAAATTCAAGCTTCAAATAGTAGATAAGAATAAAAATATTTGGGGCGAATTAAAACCCAAAGAGCCAGGGTACATTGGATATTTTGTACAGACTGAATAAATGATCAATTTTATTTAGAGTAAAAATAAAATATATGGAGTTGTTATATTGTTGGTTTCTGGCTGGAAATTTGATCAAGACGTGACAAAAACCTTTGACTCACATGTAAGAGAACATGTTCCTTTATATGATGAAATACATAAGCTCATATCCTCAACAAGTCAGTGGTTTATTGAAGATTATACAAATGTTTATGACATCGGTACTTCAACGGGCGAGTTTTTAAAAAATATAGAAAGGTCATCTCCAAATAAGCTGTTCAACTTAATTGGCATTGACAGTTCTAAAGAGATGGTTGAACAAGCTAAAGTCAATATGGATAAGAATAATATTGATGCCAACATAATTGAAGGTGACATACTAGATGATTCATTTGAAATAAAGAATGCTAGTTTAGTAACGTCAATTTTAACAAATCAGTTTATTTCCATACATAAAAGAAACGTTCTTCTGGATAAAGTCTATCGCGGATTAAATGAAGGTTCGGCATACATAATTGTTGAGAAAATTAAAGGCAATAATCCGTTCTTCAATGAGATGTGGATTGAGCTTTATCACGAGAAAAAAATAGAAAACGGTCTGAATGAAAAACAAGTCATGGATAAATCTAGAGCAATAAGAGGTATTTTGAAGCCTTTATCTTTGAATGAAAATTTAAAAATGTTACACCAAGCTGGTTTTAAGGATACTGATGTGTTTTTTAAATGGTGCAATTTCGTTGGGATTATAGCGGTAAAATAAGGAGGAAGTTGAAATAAACAAGAGACAAAATAATGGATTAACAGTAGTGGATTTATTCTGTGGGGCTGGAGTAGGCGCAGTCGGTCTAAAACAAGCAGGTTACACTATTGTTGATGCAATTGACAATAAAAAATATGCAGTTGACACATACAATCAGAACATAGGAAATCATGCACGATTAGCAGATGTAAGAAAACTTACTGGCAGTGATATCATGGATGCCGATCTTATTGTAGGTGGTTTCCCTTGTACTCCATTTAGTGAGGCAGGGTCAGGAAGAGGAGAGTTAGATTTAAAAAATGGAGACCTTGGAGCACATTTCTATAGGCTGATCAGAGAAAAGAAACCGAAAGCTTTCATAGTTGAGAACGTAAAAGGGATGACATATAAAAAGCATGAAAAGTTCTTTGAATGGCTTATCACTAGTTTTTCTGACATTGGGTATACAGTGCAATGGAAACTGATGAATTGTTATGATTACGGAGTTCCTCAGGAAAGGGAAAGAGTATTTATAGTTGGTATAAGGAATGATGTAGAAGGAAAATTCGAGTTTCCTGAAAAAGTTCCATACTCAGAAAGAAAGACATTAAAAGATGCTATTGGAGATCTTCCCACTCCTCATAAAGACAATGGAATTAAAAATCACAATACATATTACAATGGGGGATTCTCATCAAGATACTTATCAAGAAACAGACAAAGACAATGGGATGAACCGAGTTTTACCATAGTAGCTACTGCAAGACAACTGCCTTTACATCCCAGCCCTTCAAATTACGATATTAGAAAAATTGATGATTATGATTGCGATCCACCAAGGAGATTTACAGTTAGAGAGTGCTTAAGAATACAATCTGTCCCAGACTGGTTTTATTTTGATGACAGTATAAAACTAGACAAGCAATACGAGAGATGCAGCGGTATTCCATCTCTAATTGCATATAAATTAGGAATCCAGGTAGAGAAAGCACTAAATTTCAAAAACTAAATAAAATTTGTCTTTTATACAAATGCAAAATAAGAGGAATTGAGAGGTGAAGCAGATGGATAGTTACCCAGAGTCTTTAAAAAGAGAGACAGAGGAAATTAAAGAGCGTGTTAGGAATGGAAATATCAAAGAAGACAGGATTAAAGAAATTGCAGAAACGACAGTTAAGTTTTTGAAATCAGAGGAGAAAAGACATAAATACTTTTCTGAAGTTGCTGCAGCTATGGCTGATAACTTAAGTGAGTTTTTCAAGTCGTATTTAAAAGGAGAGTGAATATGCTAACTGATCAAGAAAAAATTGACTTGGTAAACGCTCTTGATTTTGTAGTTATTGAACCACATACACAAAGCATTTACGTACATAACGATGAAAAGACCAATGGAGTATTAGCTAGGGTTTTGCACAATATTTCAGTAGATGAGTATATTGAGAGCTTTAAAAAAGGGAGTTTAATTGATATCTTTCCAGCGGCAATGCAAGAAGCCGGTGCGGAAGGATTTAAAGATGGTCAGTTTGTGATTATGCCAAAGAAATTTTATGTTGATCAATGTTATGTGATGAGTAAGGAAATCGAGCGGTTAACTAACCTAATCGATCTACACAATATTAAACCAAATACATATCGAGGCTTGATTCATTGAATTGTTTCAAGAAAAAACGAAAGGATAAAGGGATGTTTATTGAAAAAGTATTATGTAAGGTGTAAAGACAGCAAAGGTGAGAATGCGTCTCTAGTTATTGAGGCGCTATCACCTGAACAAGCAAAAGAACAAGCATATGAAGTACATAAGGTAAGGAATATTTATAATGTAAGTCTGGGAGAAGGAACGTCAAGGAATTATCTTGAGCGAAAATATTCTCCATACATAAAAAATGACAATGGAAAAGCCATAACCATATTTTCATAAGGAGAGGGTATCATTAAGGATATTGTTAGAGATCTTGTAATTGATGATATTGATGCTGCTGAAGGAGTATTGGATAAGCTTTATATTTACTTAGAAAACACTTTAAGGCCTGAAGAAAAGCGTGTTTGGGAGCGGTGTGATAAAGATATAATGTCTGTTTTTGCAAAGCTAAAAAACATTAAAGAAATTATTTAAAAACCAATAGACAAATACAAAGAATATGTATATAATAAACTTAAATTAAGACAAAGGAGAGTGTTAATGAATCATATATGTGACATCTGTAAAGAGTACATAAGCGGAAAAACAATTTGTCTTAGAATCAGTGATGAAAAAACTTATGAAAACTTAAACTGTTGTGAACGTTGTGCAAAGAGTTATTCCGAGAGAGTGAAGAATGAATGCAGCAATTTAAGTGTAAAAAAGACATTAGATTATTTAGGACTGAACAACAAATACAAAAATAGAGGATAAAATATTCCTTTTATCGAGAATGGAGAGATGATGAGTGAATCAAGAAAAATGGGTAATCGTAGTTAGACGTGATGGAGATCAAAACAATGGAAAAGTATATAACAATTTTGTTACTGGAGAAGATTTGATTTTCACAAACCTGGAAGAAGCAGAAAAATTCGCAATGAGAATTGAAACAGAAGGTAGAGGGTTATGGACATTGGTTGAACCGTACAGTAAGCATGTATTAACTGAAAAAGCTTTTGATAACAATTTTGTCGCTACAATGAAAGCTAATCGTGAATCTACTCATGAATAAGTGAGTAAAGAGAGGGAGGTATTTTAATGACAAATACATGGTTCATCAGTGATCCGCACTTTGGCCATAAGAATATCATCAAATATGAAGGTGATAACGACCATTTAAAGATACTGAACATATGGACAATGTGATTATTGAGAATTTCAATAAAACGGTTAGCGAAGGGGATACAGTCTTTTGGCTTGGAGATATGTTTTTCTGTAATTCAAAAAGAATTGAGTACATAGTGAGTCGGTTAAAGAAAACTAGAAACATACTTATTAGAGGAAATCATGACAAAGGAATTTCGGATACAAAGTTTAGAAGACTTGGTTTTGATCCACATAGGATGTATCTCTATGAGGATTACATCCTTACTCATGAACCAATTTCTCAGGGAAATATGAACAGATTAATTGAGGAATTTAAAGTATGCTGCAATGTACAAGGACATACACACAGTGAGGAAACTGGTCTAGAAAAGCTAAGTCATGTATGTGTAAGTGTTGAGAATACTGACTTTAAACCAGTTACGATGGATTGGATTAACAGAAAAAGGTGGGAAGGAGCAAGGAATCCTAATTGGAAATAGAAATTAATTTCCCGGGGAAGCGCAGTACACGACAAATTAAAACAAGAAGAAAACAAAGGGAGATGAAAGTATGCAAACATTAGATGCACCAATTTACGAAGTTAAACAGGAGAGCGACTGGTATAAGTCTGAGAAGAAACGAAAAGAAGATATTAATGCATTCTTTGATAAATTTGAAGAAAAGTATGGAGTCAAAGAGGGTTTTTCGTTTTATCACTCTGAGTATTTCGGAGTCTACGAAGGAACAGAAGCGTATGAAGTATTTAAAAACGACATTGTTAAAAATCCAGTAGACGGCTTCTTTGCTTTAAAAAAACGATCTAAATACTTTAAAGTAATAAAAGCTATGATTGAGCAAATTGAAGAGGTGAATCCCTTTAGATCTCATGATGAACTTGGTTTAAACAACATGACTGGTCGTCAATGGATAGGTGACAGGTGGTTCTTTGGAGTTAAAACTGAACAGCTTGTTAAAGGAGACAGTGTGGTTGCTACTGACTATAAAGATTATCTAAAAATTGTAATGGAGAATTTAGATTAACAAGTTTTGATGAAACAAATAATGAGGAGTCAAAAGGAGAAATATGAGCATTAAAAAAGGAGACAAAATTAGAATCATAAAGGAAGCACAAGGTCATTGGGGGCACATTATATATCCGGTTGGAAGTGAATGGGTAGTTAAAGAGGTGATTGCGCTAGAAACTGGAACGGTTTTTTGCAAAGGAAATGATTATGGAATATCACAAACATATTATGAAGTAATCTAAATAAAATTCAATTTTTATATAGAAACGAGGAATAAACATGAAGCTCAAAAAAGCAGACTGGGTTATAGTTCGAGAAGCGGAAGAACAAGGCTTAATGGTCGGTATGACGGGTCTGATTGAGAGAAAGCGAACCAATTTAAACAATGAATTAAGTGATTATTTTAGAAAGCGACTTCCCGACTATACTGGCAGCTTTGATGAAATTGAAGGGGAAGAAATCCTATATTCAATTAACGAATACTTAACAGAAAACGATATTGATATGTACCCTTTAGACTTTCCAATTACAGATGGAACAGATGTTCATATGATTCCTATAACCGAAAATATTCAATTAAAAGTAATTGTGGCAGATGAATATCATGGCGGTGGTGACTATTCAAAATATGTTATAGCAGATTTCTTCTTGATCAATGATAAAGCAACTACGAAAGACGTTGATACACTCCTTCAATTTGTAAAGAAACATCTTTTACAAGGAGGTGAATAAGTGGGACGACATCAAGCCAAGTTTGAAGGCCAGATAATCAATAAAACATATGGATTGGATGTACTCGGTCGTTTTTCTGAAAAGGAAAAAATAGAATTCAACTGTTTCTTCGAAGGGGTTATTGATTTAGTGCCAATTGAAATTGGAGGCAAAGTATATATCCCTGGTTTAAATGAATATGTTGTTGTAATTGACCGGCAGCGGAACACAAATAATGAATGGACGTATCAGACTGATAAGATCATTAAAATAATTGAAGACAAAAAAAGCTTAGAAAAAGCCATTCAAGAGCAAACGAAACTTGAAGAAGAATGGCAGCAGCATGTCAGACAAGAGAATCAGCGTGTTGAAAAACAAAATGATGTGAGTAAAACATCGTGTTGGAAGAGATTTTGGTACTTCTTAATTAAAGGATGACGAGGGGGATTTTTCATGAATAAAATTAAGCTTAATTATAAGGTTGGAACTGCATTAAGGGAGTTAATCAAAACGATTGGGAAGGCTGAGCTTTATAAATTTGAAAATTTATTATGTCATTACAAGCACAGCAATAAGTATGAGGGAGAAACTCAAAAACAAATTTCAATATTAGTTGATTTTGTAAGAAACTCAGAGAAAAATCGAATTACATACTATAATGCTTTATCTAATGATTTTACGGTATTGGAAGAAGAGAAGGACTACAGTGGGGAACCAACTTATGATTTTTATAAAAATGAAGGGGTAGCTATTTTTATTAAAGGAAAAATGGTTTATGGAATTCATCCCGACAACCTTCATAACAATTTAAAGGCTTTGAAGAATGGAGATTTAAAAATAAAGTGGTGGCAAAACTGGCTTAGAGTAAACAGTAATTGAAAATGGGATTATCGAAACTAAGCGTGATGCTACAAAAAAATTAAACTCCATTGGCAGAACAAAGGGAAATCTAAATAAAAGTTTTATTTTATCGAAAGGATGAAAAAATGAAAATGAAGAATGAGAAGCTGTATAAAACAACTGACAACAGGTACCTTCCCAATGAACAAACATTTATAGGGGATTTTGATGATTGCGAAATGTATGAAGAGGAAGGGAGTGTATTCTTAGAGGTTGCTAATCAAGTTGATGCTGAACCTAGAGAATCTAGTACTCATAACAATGAAGTTCCCATATTCTTAGAGGTCACTAGTCGTCAAGGAGAAACAAAGATTATTAGGGCAAGTAAAAGCTTAACTGAAATTACTCCTGATTTAATAAAGATTAAATTTTCAGTTCTATGAATTTAAATAAAAGGATGATTTTAAAGAGAAAAGAGATGACAAAAGCCATCCCTATTTTTTCTTAGACTTAGCCTGTGAAAGAACTGAAGCTGCTAAGCTCTTAGCAGTTTTGCTTGAAGATTTAGACTTTAGGACTTTGGATGCCTTTGAAGCCATTTTTGGAGAAGAAACTCTCCGGCTACTTGTTTTCGCCAAGGAAATCACCACCTGTCGAGGGAAAATATGTTCTGTAATACTAAATATAGTATACTATCAAATTCAGAAAACACAATATATAGATTTGTTTTTATGGAAAATTCATATTTTGAGGCAAGGGGTACCTTATAAGGCACAAAAAAGAACAGAACGAGAAACATTAGATATATTTTAAGGAGGTGAATCTAACAAAGATAAAGCCAAAGGAAAGCCAAATAAGAATCTAGATAAAATCATAGTTTTATTCAAAATAAAAACAAATAATAAGGAGATGTAAAATGGGGGCAGCTAGACAGTTATACGTAAAGCGTAATGATCTGGTGACTATGGAAGAAGCAAAAGAAAATAAGAAGATACATATGCAAAATGGTGAGTCATTTACAGTATTTAAGGGAGAACTTATTGCAACTGACTTAGAAGGACATCAAATGGTTATCCCGCAAAGCCAAAAAGATAACTATATCCCTGTTGAATTGGAGGAATTGTCTCCATATGAGGCTCAAATGGCCAAAGGTTATGCTGAGATGGGAGCTATTAATAGTGAAATAGCTGAAGCATATTACCATGTTGAAAATGAAGCTGAATGTACAACTACAAGATTAATTACAGGGGCATATAACGATTAGTGATCATTACATATGAGAGTAAAACTGGCAATGTAAGAAGGTTTGTAAAAGCGTTGCAACACAAGTTAGATATTGAGGCAATTGAAATAACTGATGATACGATCATCAATCAAGAGTTCATACATATTACATATACGATAGGCTTTGGGGAAGTACCTGAAAGGACTTTGAATTTCATCAATAATAATAAAAATAAAATTAGAGGAGTTTCTGTTAGTGGTAACAGGGTTTGGGGTGATAACTATGGTTTAGCTGGAGACAAGCTTTCAGCTAAGTTCCACACACCATTGTTATTAAAGTTTGAACTTAGTGGAACGGAACAAGACTTACAGAAGATCATTCAGGAGGTACAACTTATTGATAAACACAATACCAAAGTGGATCAAGCTCAATAATGAGATCATGATTCAGAAAGATGGGAAGTATCAATTCGAAAAGGATAAGGAGGCCGTACATAGTTACTTTGTTGATTACATAAATCAAAACACAGTCTTTTTCCATGATCTAAAAGAGAAACTTGATTATTTAATTAATAATGATTATTACGAAGAAGAATTCTTAAGCAAATATACATTTGAGCAGATTAAATCAATATATAAGATTGCTTACAGTTACAAATTCAGATTCCCTTCTTTTATGAGTGCCTTTAAGTTCTACAATGACTACGCTTTGAAGACAAACGATAAAACAAAGATCCTGGAAAGGTATGAGGATCGTGTCTCAATTGTAGCTCTATATTGTGCTGATGGTGATTACGAGAAAGCAGTTGAGGAAGTACATACTATGATGAAACAAGAGTATCAGCCGGCAACACCTACTTTTCTTAATGCTGGACGTAAGAGAAGAGGCGAAATGGTGAGCTGCTTCTTACTTGAAGTGGATGACAGCTTGAATGCTATCTCTAGAGCCATTGATATCTCCATGCAGCTTTCTAAGTTAGGTGGAGGAGTAGCATTGAATCTAAACAAACTAAGAGCCAAAGGTGAAGCGATTAAAGACGTAAAGAATGCGACTAAGGGTGTCGTAGGTGTCATGAAGCTATTGGATACTGCTTTTAGATATGCAGATCAGATGGGACAAAGGCAAGGGTCAGGAGCGGCTTATCTAAGTGTATTCCATCCAGACATTATTGATTTTCTCGATTAATTGGTAGTCGCCTGTTATAGCAATATGGCAGTGAAAACTTTGTGAACGCAAGCAAAAGCGGTGTCCTGGATCAGGGCTAACGGGGGAACCTCAGCACACAATGGTGGTGGCAATCCCGTGCCAAGCCGAGCACGAAAGGAGGTGAAACATTGAAGGCTGTATACAAAATAAGAAATATTAAAAACGGCAAGTTCTACATAGGAAGTAGCGCAAATTTTAGAAAAAGGAAGACAGAGCATTTAAGATTACTAAAGTCTGGTTCACACCACAATAAGCCATTACAAGAAGACTTTGATACATATGGAGAGAATAATTTTCTGTTTGAAGTTTTATATCACTTTAACAACATAAATCGTTTTGATCTATATAAAAAAGAACAGGAATTCCTATCCAATTCTGAAAAAGAACAGTTGTACAATCTTTATGACAATGCATTTGGAATGTCTTACAAGGGAGAAAAAAATCCTATGTTTGGGAAGACTCATTCAGAGGCGGTTAGACGTAACTCATCCAAAATTAATTCAGGGAAAAATAATTATTGGTACGATAAGCCTGAACATATGGAGAAAATGCGGAGCAAGATAAAGAAGCGTTTTGATGGAAGGAAGCACACTGAGGAAACTAAGCGAAAAATGTCTTTATCTCGTAAGGGAAGAAAAAAGACAAAAGAAACTTGTCTTAAGCTTAGTCTTAACAACGGAAATAGGGTCGGGATTATTGTAGACGGAGTTTACTATCATTCTATGTCAGAAGCAGGTAGGCGACTAAATATTAGCAGAAACACAATAAATAGTCGTGTAAACAACCCAAAATTCAAAAATTATTTCAGGTGCTCGGAAGGTGTAGAGACTAATTGTAAGCCGGAGATTAGCGCCGGTTGAAGCGCAAAGCATCTTACTAAGATGAAGATATAGTCCAGCCCCCTTAGAAATAAGGGGATAGTTGACCAAAAAAATAAGTGCTGATGAAGATGTCCGAGTTAAAACACTATCCATTGGTGTAGTTGTTCCTGATAAGTTTATTGAATTGGCAAGAGAAGATAAGGACTATTACATGTTCTATCCTCATTCAGTCTACAAAGAATATGGACAGTATCTTGATGAGATGGACATCAATAAAATGTATGATGAGCTTGTCGAAAACCCTAGAGTTAGAAAAGCTAAAGGGAATACTCGGAAGCTGTTAGAGCAATTGGCCATTTTAAGAAGCGAATCAGGCTATCCGTACATTATGTTCGCTGACAATGTAAATAAAGTTCATCCAAATGAACATATTTCAAAAGTGAAATTTTCGAATTTGTGTTCTGAAGTCCTCCAATCATCCCAAGTATCAGTCTATACAGATTACGATCAAGAAGATGAAATTGGCTTAGATATCTCATGCAATCTTGGCTCAATGAACATTGTAAATGTAATGAGTAATCAATCAATTGCTTCAACAGTCAGAATAGCAATTGACTCACTGACAACTGTCACAAGGAAAACAAACATTGTAAATGCTCCAGCAGTTGCGAGAGCAAATACACTAATGAGATCAATTGGTCTAGGGCAGATGAACCTCCATGGATTTCTAGCTCAAAATAATATTGCTTATGAAAGTGAAGAAGCTAAGGATTTTGTTAATACATACTTTATGATGGTTAACTTCTACTCTCTGCAACGTTCAATGGAAATTGCACGAGAAACAGGGGAGACATACTACAAGTTTGATGGTTCGACTTATAAATCAGGTGAGTATTTCGAAAAGTACGTAACGAATGATTATAGCCTGAAATTTGAAAAAGTTAAAAAGCTGTTTGGAGATCAACATATTCCTAATATTGAAGATTGGATGAAGCTTAAAGAAGATGTGATGAAATATGGCTTATACCATTCGTATAGGCAGGCTATTGCACCTACCGGAAGTATTTCATATGTTCAATCATCCACAGCTGGTGTAATGCCTATTATGGAGAGAATAGAGGAACGTACATACGGTAACAGTAAGACGTATTATCCTATGCCGGGGCTATCGCCGCAGAATTGGTTCTTCTACAAGGAAGCGTACGACATGGATATGTTTAAGGTCGTCGATATGATCGCAACGATTCAGCAGCACGTCGACCAGGGCATTTCGTTTACGCTGTTCTTGAAAGATACGATGACGACGCGCGATCTGAACCGGATTGACTTATACGCGCATCACAAAGGAATCAAAACGTTGTATTATGCGCGAACAAAGGATACGGGGCAGGAGGGCTGTTTATCATGCGTAGTCTAAAGGTCTATAGAGACAAACGTATCACAGAAGCCGGTGAGGTCTTCCGATATCAATCTATAAGCATTGGAAACTTTCGAATGATATTTGCGTTAGGGAAAACGGTTTGGTATGAGAAGGGGAGGAAAAGACGGATTCCTATATTCTTTAAAAAGGAAAAGGAGGCGTTCTTTTTATATTGTTATTACATTGCAATAGCTATTGGGTATCCGAAATTAAAGGAGGACGAATAATTGACGAACGCAAACGCAATCCACACGGCTGCCGATTGGTCGAGTCACGAAGACGACTTTACGCAAATGTTCTATAACCAAAACGTTAAGCAATTCTGGCTTCCGGAAGAGATTTCGTTAAATGGCGACCTCTTAACGTGGAAGTACCTCGGAAAAAACGAGCAGGACACTTATATGAAGGTATTGGCTGGTTTGACGTTGTTGGATACAGAACAAGGCAACACTGGCATGCCTATCATTGCAGAACATGTAGATGGACATCAAAGAAAGGCAGTTTTAAACTTCATGGCCATGATGGAAAACGCTGTTCATGCGAAGTCTTACAGCAATATCTTTCTTACATTAGCTCCAACCGAGCAGATCAACGAAGTGTTTGAATGGGTAAAAAACAATAAGTTTCTTCAAAAGAAAGCGGGAATAATTGTTTCAATTTATAAATCAATTAAGAAAAACGATGAAATCTCTTTATTTAAAGGAATGGTTGCATCTGTGTTCCTGGAGAGTTTTCTGTTCTATTCAGGGTTTTATTATCCACTTTACTTTTACGGACAAGGAAAGCTCATGCAAAGTGGAGAAATAATCAACCTTATTATCCGTGACGAGGCGATACACGGCGTTTACATCGGATTGTTAGCTCAAGAGATATACAAGAAACAAACGCCTAAGGAGCAAAAAGAACTGTATGCATGGGCTTTAAGCTTGCTGCAGGAGCTTTATGAAAATGAATTGGAGTATACAGAAGATGTCTATGATCAGGTTGTTTTAGCTCCAGATGTAAAGAAATTCATCAGATACAACGCAAATAAAGCTTTAAACAACCTGGGATTCGATCATCTGTTCGAGGAAGAAGATGTTAACCCAATTGTTATTAATGGATTGAGCACAAAGACTAAATCCCATGACTTTTTTTCAACTAAAGGGAATGGGTACAAAAAAGCAACGGTTGAACCATTAAAGGATTCAGATTTCATTTTTACCGAGAAAGGATGTATCAATGAGATTAATTAAATTAGAGCAGCCTAATTGCAATCCATGTAAAATGGTGTCCAATTACTTAGAACAAGCAGATATTCAATTTGAGACAGTGGACGTTACACAGGAACCAGAAGTAGCAGCTAGATTTGGTGTTATGGGAGTACCGGTAACCATTTTACTGAGTGATCAAGGAGAGGAAGTAAACCGAAGCATTGGCTTTAAACCTGATGAGCTTGATGAGTTAGTGAGGGAGGTTGTTTAAAATCACAGAAGAACAAAAGTCTTTAATTAAGATTGGTGACACACTTAAATGCCTTAAAGGTGATTGGCATTTTGAAACTAATTGCAATTACATAGTGTATGGAGATAGTGCAGACAACACCGGTACACCAGTCATCTGGTGCGATGAAGTATCTCCTCATACAGTAAAGAGTTTGAATGTGGAACAGTGGGAAATCGTTCAGTAAAAATAATAAATGAGGTTAAATATGAGAGATTATAGAATGTATATTTTAGTTAACGAGGATATCAAAATCAGCAAAGGGAAGTTAGCAGGGCAGGTTGGACATGCAGTAATGAGCTATGTATATCACAAAGCGGTCAAGCCATTAAGTGAAGGAAGAGAAATTATAAGCCTAGATGAATACATGAAAGAACAAAAGAAAATTATTTTAAAATGCCCACAATGGAAACTTGAAGAGCTTGAAAGTGAAGGAGATCATGCTGTTATTAGGGATAAAGGCTATACACAGCTTCAACCTAATACTCTGACTTGTGTTAACTACGGCATTATGACACCTGAAGAGCTACCCGATTGGGTCAAGGAGCTAAAACTTTATAATTAAAAATAGAGGAGATAAATTAGTGGGATTATTGATATTGGCTGGAATTGTGCTTGTTATAACAACAATAGCTGTTTTAATAGATACATACGGGGAATTGATTTATTCTTTGTTCTGTGGGATCGTGGCAGCCATTGTTACACTTTTTTGTGTTGGACTGATTGGGGTGATTTGTCCCTTTGATAACCGAGCGGTATTGCAAGAAAAAACAAATGTTTATTCAATTAAAGACTCCTCGAATGTCAGCGGTAATTTTGTACTTGGTTCAGGAATCATTGACGATACACAATATTTCTATTTCGTTAGTGAAAAGCAGGGATTTAAATCAGTACATAAAGTTAAAGCAGAAGCTTCTAGAGTAAAAGAAGGAGACTATAAGACTCCATATGTGAAAAAGTACGATTATGAATATGAGAATAAATTTGTAAGGTTCATGTTTGGGGAATCTCCATTGTTTAAGGATAGTTCATACGATTTCTTTTTACCCGAGCACACAGTTACCCAGGAATATAAAGTTGACCTTGAATAGTCAAATAAAAGGGTAATTTTAAACAAACTTAAATTTAAAGGAGCAAATAAATGTATTTCATTGAAAATCAGGAAGGGTTAATCGGAAAAGAAGTTGCTTATGTTTGGGCAAATCAATTTTGTGAGCAAACAACGATTATTACTAAAGATGGAGGCGTGTTTACGGTTTGTCAACAATCTGACTGGGATGATGGCTATGAGACAAGAATATTATACCCGCATGAAGCTAAGAAAATATTACATCCTCTAAAAAAAGACTTGCATGACAAAGGAGTGATTGATGAAACAGAGTGGGAAGAGTATGAGAATGAGCTAAAAAAGAAGCAAGATGTTGAAAGAGAAAAGTATCTCAAAGAGAAAGAAGAACGTGATCGTAAACTATATGAAGAGTTGAGGGCAAAGTTCGAACAATAACGAACTGTTTGTTTAACTGAAGAATGCAATACAAGAACTTACATACCAAAAACAAAAGGAGCTATTACATAATGCAAATTAAAATCAAATACTTAGATGAAACACAAACAAGAATCAGCAAAATTGAGCAAGGTGATTGGATTGATCTTCGTGCAGCTGAAGATGCAGTGATCAAAAAAGATGAATTTAAACTTGTCCCATTAGGTGTGGCCATGGAATTGCCTGAAGGTTATGAAGCACATGTCGTTCCTCGTTCGAGTACGTATAAGAACTTTGGTGTGATTCAAACAAACTCAATGGGTGTTATCGATGAGTCATACAAGGGAGACAATGATTTTTGGTTCTTTCCTGCTTATGCATTGCGTGATACAGAGATTAAGAAGGGTGATCGTATCTGTCAATTTAGAATCATGAAGAAAATGCGGGCGGTTGAATTGGTTGAAGTTGAGCATTTGGGAAACGAGGATAGAGGAGGACTCGGTTCTACGGGAACGAAATAAGCAAATTTAAAAACCTTGGCTGTACTCATGCTGTGATCTGAACAATGGAGGTTTCAGCCAAGGTACATATAAATATTATGTTTAAAATGAATATTTTAATACGAAGGATTTAATTAAAAAGGGAAGTTTTGAAAAAGTGAAATAGTAATAACTAAAGTCGATAAAGAACCTAAAGATGTCAAAGAAACAATTTTTCTTGTGCTTTGCTTTTTTGGTGGTTTACTTAGTTCATGGATAACTGCACCCCATAAAAGCATGGATGCTAAAATTATAATACTCAAATACATATCAATACTTCCTTTCTTTGTTTTTACAGATTTAATAATTGACGTCGATTTTACCACATTTAGGATATAGGTGTCGATGGATTAAGCATTTAAATAAAAGAATACTTATATCTAAAATCAATAGAGGAAAGAGATCATTAACAACAAAGAAAGAGCTTTACAAGCATAATATGATGACATGCTGTATAGGAACGGTCTTTGTTTTGGATTTCTTCAGTTACAAGGACTTGAAGATGAATTTATTGAGCATATGAGACAAGTTGCTGAGTATGAAAAAGATCTGAGATACAAAAAGGCAGCATCTAATTTCTTGAAGATGATCGACCATAATTAAAATAGGTGGGTGATTAATTGTTAAAGGATAAAAATAAAATATTAAAAAGTATTGAAAAGATCAACAAACTTGAAGAAGGGTTGTCACTATTTGAAGAAGGTGACGAAGAATATTTAAGTGTATTAGTGAAAATTCAGGGGCTATATGATGAAATCTCAGATACTGCTTTAGAGTGTTTTAAAGAGATGACTACAAAAATCAGGAAAACTGGTCAGAAACGGATTGTAAAAGGGATTGATCAGTTACCGCATGCAATTAAAGAAAGTATTGCTGATCAAGTGAATGGTTTTAAAGGGGAGCTATTTGAATAAAAGCAAATATTAATGGTGTTGAATTTGAGGGTGAGTAATAGTTAATCAAATGCAAATATAAAATTAGGAGATGTTTATTATAACATATGTAACTTTATTTCTAGTAGCTTATCTAATTGCATTAAACATTAATGAGGTCAGATTGATTGTTCGAGGAGAAGGTAATGCGTATAGAAAAGTAAAGAATGTGCTCGATAATTCAACATTAGAAAATTTGAAACGGAATAAGAATTTGATTTACCTGTTTACTTTGCTCAAGGGAATATCTTTCATTGTACCTTTGGCTTATATTGGATTAGTTTCACACGATAACATTCTAATGCTTGCATGGACAGCAGTTTCACTTATTTATGTTGTCCTTAGCATGTTTAAAGTTTTAGATGTATTAGACGGTGAAAAAACTAAGCAAAATACATATATTTACTGGCTGTTTGTTTGTGGGAATTTTCTTTTTGTTGTATTTTATTTGGCAGATGTATTCTTATAAAATATTTAATTAATGCTTTGTTTTTTCATATACAATTCAAAAAAAGGACTGAGAAACATGACTCAATTCGATAAACAATATAATTCAATTATAAAGGATATTATAAATAATGGAATCTCAGACGAAGAATTTGAGGTGAGAACCAAGTGGGACTCAGATGGAACACCGGCACATACTCTAAGTGTAATGAGTAAGCAAATGAGATTCGACAACTCAGAGGTTCCGATTTTAACGACAAAAAAGATTGCCTGGAAAACAGCCATTAAAGAGTTGCTATGGATTTGGCAGCTGAAATCTAATGATGTTAATGATTTAAACAAGATGGGCGTACATATTTGGGATCAGTGGAAACAAGAAGACGGCACTATCGGACATGCATATGGATTTCAGCTGGGAAAGAAGAACAGAAATCTAAATGGAGAAAAAGTGGATCAGGTTGATTATCTTCTTCATCAATTGAAGAACAATCCATCTTCACGCAGACACATTACAATGCTATGGAATCCTGATGAATTAGATTCAATGGCCTTAACACCATGTGTATATGAGACACAGTGGTACGTAAAACAAGGGAAACTCCACCTTGAGGTAAGAGCGCGGAGCAATGATATGGCCTTGGGAAATCCATTCAATGTATTCCAGTATAATGTGTTGCAGCGCATGATTGCTCAAGTAACAGGCTATGAGCTTGGTGAATATATCTTTAATATTGGTGATTGCCATGTGTACACACGTCATATAGACAATTTGAAAATTCAAATGGAAAGAGAACAGTTTGAAGCACCTAAACTATGGATCAATCCTGAAGTTAAAGATTTTTATGACTTTACCATTGATGATTTCAAGTTAATCAACTATAAGCATGGGAACAAGCTTTCATTTGAGGTAGCAGTTTAATGCTATCTCTGATTGCTTGCTGTGATAAAAATCTGGCCATTGGATATCAAAACAAATTACTGAATCATTTGCCTGCTGACATGAAACACTTCAAAGAAAAAACTGAGGGGAAAATATGTATTCAGGGAAGATCAACATACGAATCAATTATCGGTATGACAGGTAAGCCTCTGCAGAATAGAAGGAATATTATACTTACTAGGGGTCAGAACTTTAAGCCAGATTATTCGTCATTTGTATATCATTCAATTGAGGAGGTCTTAAAGCTCATTCAAGGTCAAGTTAACACTGATGAGGAAGTGATGGTGATAGGGGGAAGTATGATATACAAAGCATTCTTGCCCTACGCTGATAAAGTGTATTTGACAATTGTTGACTCAGTCTCAAAAGAAGCAGATTCATATTTTCCTATGTTAGATGATCGGTGGAAATTGACTAATAAACAGCATAATAAAGCCGATGAAAAGAACAAATACAATTATTCCTTTATAACTTTTGAAAATAATCATAGACAAAGTTAAAAAATATGTATAATATGATAATAAGGAGGGTGAAATAAAAGTTACTTAATTCAATGAATAAAATCAAAACATATGCATTTCAATAAAACTAATATTTTATCCAGAAAACAAAAAAGAGAGGGGAGCCCTCTCAGATCATTAAGTATTGTAGTCCCAGTAAACATCCACATTAACTGTTACACCAGCGTTGCTATCGTTATTTTTTGCTTCCACGTAAAGTGATTTACCTGACACATCAGACAGGTTAACGCTAAACACTTTGTAGAACTGGCTACTTATATAGTTGCCACCACTTGGCGTGACTCGAGCAACTTCAGTTCCATTGGATTTGCGTAAGATGTAAGTGACGTTAGCAGAACTGTTTCCGTTCCCTGCTGAGTATTGATAACCCATAATTGATATTTTTGTAACATTGTTAGGAGTAAATGAATTTACAACAGTTTTATACGACAAGCTTCCTGATTTAGATGATCCTAAATAAGCTTTTCCTATCCCATTTTTAACTGCTGTAGCTGTTCCTAGCGTATGAAAACTGCTAGTACTGGCTAACGCCTCTAGATTATTTTGAGATAGGGTAGTTGGCTCACTTTTAGTAGCAGCATCGGCTGAGGCAGCTGCACCAGTAAGACCAAGAGTTGAAACTAAAGCAATTGCTGTTTTCTTCACCAAAAACATCTCCCTTTATTAGAAAATTATGATACTTCTTTATTATAGCAGTTAATCTTGAAATAAATGGTGAATGTTGTGAAATTATGGTGAAATTTCTGAACTGAGTGTAAATTTCTTTATTTAAACTTTTAAGGAGGTGATTTATTGGTAAAGGAAAGTGAGATACATAGCACCAACGAACAAATATCAGCCTTAGAGCAAAAGAGATATCAAATTGAAACAACTTTACTTGAAAAACAGAGGGATCTTTTAAGACTTGAAACACAGCAAAACAAAGAAAAACTGCAGCTATTATTCGAACTTAGTGAAGTATTAACCCAATTGGTAGATGAAGAGTGGGTAAGTTGTACGATTGCTTTACGAATTATTAAGAGAAATAAAAGAAAGTACTTAGATCTTTTTAAACTTAATGATGACAAAGCATACATAAATAAGGATAAATTTAAATTTCTTCACGGTGAATTCTTTGATCTGAAACAACAATTAAATGATATTTGAGGAGATGTCGGAGGTGAATTATATGTGTACATGCGAAGAGGAGAATGGCAAATGTCCTTATTGTGATGGAGCGCTGGATATAATCTAAATGAAATCTGTATTTTAAAGAGAAAGGTATCAGGGAGTAGCAAAAGCCACTCCCATGAAAATTAATGAAATTGACCGCCCATGTTTTGTTGAGCTAAACGGACTAAACGTTTGGTGATTTCTCCACCAACTGAACCGTTTGCACGAGAAGTAGTCTCAGCGCCTAATTGAACACCAAACTCAGAAGCTATTTCAAGTTTCATTTGTTCAATTGCTGAAGCTGCTTGAGGAATTAATAACTCATTATTGTTGTTTGATCTTGATCTACTTTGTTGAGCCATCTTATTCATCTCCTAAAGTGTAATGAAAACAAGCTTGTTTGAATCATATTATGGAGAGATTATTTTAATTTATACACGCCAAAGAAATAAATTTTTTCATTGAGAAAGGTGGGGGACAAAATGAAAATTGATTATGTATCTGATCTCCATATAAATCATTGGATCCCTTGGAATGTAAATCAGATTAAGTGGGAGAAGCGAACAAGAGAAATCGTAAATAGGTTAATCTCAAACGGTAATGGGGAGGTATTAGTCATTGCCGGTGATTTTACTGAATGGAATCAACAAACATTATGGGTTTTAGATGAGGCAGCAAAGCAATACGAGAAGGTTTACTTTACATATGGTAATCATGATCTTTATTTACTTAGCAAGAATCAAAAAAGAAAGTATTCAGACTCAATTGGAAGGTTAAATGATCTAATCAAAAAGGCTGCCAACATAAAAAATGTAACTCCATTAATTAAGACAACTGAAACATACAAAGGTAAAGTCTTTGCAGGAGATGTAATGTGGTACCTTCCAAAAGGACTTGATGGATGGGATTTCTTTAAAGGAGTTTCTAATGACTCAAATTACATTTGTATTAATGGTTACAACAAAGTAGATGGAGTAAGAGCGATGTGGAAAGAATCAATGGATTGGTATGAAACATTAAAAAACATCCAAGTTGATGTATTTGTGTCTCATGTTCCACCTGTTCACAATCCTTATTCCCCGTTTGAACCTAACACATGCTATATGGTTGATGTACCGTTTATTAACGCTAAACATTGGATTTGTGGCCATGATCATTTACAAGCTGAGTTTGACAAAGATGGAACGAGCTTTCACATGAATTGTATCGGATACCCGTATGACTATGATACCTATCCAAGTGTCAATGTGATACCTGGTGAAGAAGAAGATTCGTATAAAACGTTTGAAGTAAAGACATTTGAGATCTAAATCAAAAATTTTATCTTGTTGAGAGGTGGTATAAATGAAAGATTTTAGGCATGTAATAAATGATGAAAACAAAAAGAAAGCATTATATTTATTGTGCAATATGAGAATAAAAGGCTTTGTAGTAGAGCACGGAGTTAAAGGTCTTTTTTGGTTCAATACAAAGGAAAGAATGAAAGAAAATGAGCGAGATTTATTAGTATCTGCAACAGATGTAAAAATCTTGTTATAATGTACGGAATTTTGGATTTATACAAAGGGAGTGACGAAATTGGTAGATAAAGCATTAATTGAGTTATATGATTTAGCAGACGATTTAGAAGTAGATGAAGATGTAGTTAAAATTGCAAAGAAGGCTATCAATACAATCAAGAATCTTCGGGATAAAAACAAACATTATGAGTTGGCGTTAAAAGTCTGTAGAGCAACTATACAAAAGAATTTATCGTCTGCAATGTATAAAGATGAATATGCATTATTAGAGGCTTTTGAAACTACAGAAAAGGCTCTGAATGTCAAATGAGTTAAAATAAAATTCTAATTTTATTCAGACAGGAAGTGTGTAATGAAAAATACGAAACCAGTTAGACAGCATACGGTACCAAAAACTTATCTTAAACATTTTACTTCTCATGAAAATAACATCCTTGTTTTTCACAAAGCAAAAAATGAAATCAGAAAACAGGATATCAGGAAAGTATCTGTTGTGAAGAATATATACGCATATACTAAACCAAACACTGATGAAAAAGCTTACGATTTAGAAGAGATATTTGGGGAGTTAATTGAAGTAGATTACAACTTTCTTATTAAAGAAATCTTAAAAAAAGAATATGTCAGCTATGAAAAGGAATGTATGTCATATTTTATCGCAGCTCAATCATTGAGAAGCCCAAAGAATAAAAAACAAATTATAAATGAAATCAAACAATCAATTGAAAAAGGCAAAAATGGAGAACTATTTAAAAATGATTACTTAAATATATTCAAATTTGAGGTCTTAAATAAAGATACAAATGAAGTCGTTACAAATATAAGTTTAGAGAAAGCTAGAAATTACAATATCACAGTGAATGTTAATAAAGATTGTTATGTTCAATATTTAATCATGCGGATACGAGACTTATCCAAAGTACTAAAAAACAAAGATGGGTACTCTTAATTGCTAAAGAAGGAGAGAAATTCCTTACATGTGACAATCCTTTAGTAAAATCTAAAAGTTTTTATGGAATTGAAGGCGATGTATTTCCACTCACCCAAAATTTATGTCTTATCCTTGGGAATGATGAAGGCACTTTATATATTAACTCTGATGATGTAAGAAAAATAAATAAATGGATTATTGAAAATGGGGATGAATTTGTTTTTCTAAATCATAAAGACCAATTAAAATGTTGATTTCATTTAGAAGGGATAGACTCAATGAAAGAAATTGAATTTGAAGAAGTTAAGAAATTTGTTGAAGTAATGTCTCGGCAATTTAGATCGACCAAGGTGATGAAAATTCACATTAGTTATGCAGAATGGCTAGTTGCTGAAGTTGAACGTTTAAGGAGGTTAACCAACAATGAACAATAATTTAGGGAGTAAGACAGACATTCATTTCTGTAATGGCTCACATATCGAGGCGGTTCAACTTACTAATACACTAAGAGGATTCAATAGCAATTTCTTATGGGGGCAGATGCAAGAAAACATTTCAAAGGAAATTGAATGGTGGGGAGTTACTCTGACTGGAAATCAGAAAACCGTAAAAACTTTAAGTGAGTTGATGGAAATAAACAAAGCGCTGTTCGAGAATATCTACAAAGTCCAAACAGATTCGATTGAAGAGCTGATAAACAAACTATATGAACAGGTTCCTGAGTATGAGAAGAGGTTCTTAAAGTATGTCAATGAGAAGCTACCAAATCTGAGGAGGTACTTACAAGTCGAGTTGCCCTATAATCCTAAACTAATATCGAGCATCGAATACGAAAACTACATATCCAGTGCTGAAATTGATTGCGAATACCCCTTTGACGCTAGAGGTTGCATTATTACTTTCTTTCAACGGGCACCAGAAATAATTGATTTATATAAGGAGGGATTAAGTGGAGAACAAATTAACCTGGTTTGATTTAAATTATAGAACTGATTCAGAGTCTAAAATTAGCTGTTGTTTACTGCGACTGTTTGACCTTATGAAAGAGAGCTTGCACATTTACTTCAATATAAAGAATTCTAAAGATATTTATGTTTTTTTGTCCCAGGCTAAAAGACAAAGCAAGGATATCCTTTTTGTTGAATGGTTTATAAATAAAGGAATTCCTAAATTAAAGAGTATTAACTTTAATAACTTGCCAAAAGATGACCGTTTCCTTGCAATGTTGGAACTTGATGAGTATATCCTAAAAAGCGAAATGGACTTTGCAGATCCAGAGGAAATAAGAAGTTGCATAATTTCATTTGTGAGCAGTCTTCAGCAATACATTGACCTATGTAAGGAGGAGTTAAATGAAGAATACAGAGTTTAAGATAACAAGTTTTTTAGAGGAATATAAACGAGAGGACGAGATACGAAGAGATTTCATCATTCATGAAGGCTATACTGCTATCGAAGAGATCATTAAAGAAGTTAATCAAAGGGGATCTCTAAATGAAGCAGATATTTATTACGGAACACCTAAACCTCAACTAAGTTTCTCGGACGTTGAATTAGGTTACATGCTTACTTCAATGATGGAATATGCTTCAAATCAAGTAGGAAATCCAATTGATGAGGAATGTGAATTTGAAAATAAGCTGGCTTATTTTGAGTATAAGAATGAGATTGTTCAAATTGTTGAAGTGTATGGCCAAGGTACTGACAGCTGGTTTTTGAAACCAAGTGACGATACCATTGATAAATTGAATAACACAGCTTACGGAGTGTATTTGATCCAGTTCGAGGATTTCATTAATTACACTAAAAATAAAGATATTGAGAGTGAAAAGCTGTCCCCAAGCAGCACGATCTTAAATGACATTACTAGTGGTTACACAGTCGAAAGAGGTTCTAAGTAGATGATTGTAACAGCTTGGATTTTGTTGATTATGTTTGGTTTATTCGCTTTATCAGATTTGAACTTAACTGAAGATGAAACAAAGCATATCAAATTCTTCATAATAATGAAATTTGTTTCTGTCTTTATAGCTGCTATAGCTGCAGGAGTAATTTGGGGAGGATTGTTTCAATGAAGACGATTAAATTATATGAACTTGTATCAGAAGGTAAAAAACCAATTATTAAATTTAATGATAATGTGTATGAATGGATTGAAGAATCAGTCGATACCATGATGATGGGAAAAATCATAGGAGCTTCTATAGAATATGAGGATAGCGTTAGATTTTTAATAGATTTAAATCCTTTTGAAGCATACAATCGAAGCGTTGCGTGTCATGATTGGAGAGATGATGAAGGGAATTGTGTTTTAACGTGGTTTGACACTTCTTTTTATCCGAAAAACGGAATTGAAGCTATTTACTTACCTATTAATGAAAAAACAGAAATTGCGTTTGATTTTACAGAAGAAGGTTCTTTATTAAATGAATATGCAAAAGTCACTCAAGAGATTTCATATGTTGAATGGCTAGAAAATGAAGTTAATCAATTAAGATCTAAATAAAATCGGTCTTTTATTTAGAATGAAAATAAAATTAGTGGAGGATAAAGAAGATTAACGAGGCTTATCATTCAATTCAAACACTGTATAACAAGATGGATAGACAAATGAAGACAGTGAAGGAGGCCATTGAAGAAAAAGATTTGCAAAGAGCACATCGTAACTTAATTAACTTAGCTGACAATAATGAGGAATTAATGCAGGAAATCAGGTGGGTCAAAAAGGGAACCACCTTGTAAGTTATTTGAATAATTGTCTGCGCTCTTTAAAATTCCAAACATAAAGCTCTTCGATAGAGCAACCTATGGCATCAGCAAATGTCATTGCTGTTCCAATATTCATATTTGATTTAAAACCACTTACATAATCATTAATACGCTGTTTAGGTAATCCAGTACGTTCAACAAGGTCTTCAATTGAAACGCTATATTCATGCATAAGCTCATTGAGTCTTGAATCAACTGGTCTCCATTGTTTTTTCACTATGTACACCTCTTTCAGCAACGATTTTAGCACATACATAATTTACCTTCAATATAGATTAGGAGAGTGATTGATTGGGAGCAAACAATCAAGGGAAAGTTTTTGAAGCGAACATTGAAAAATCTGCAGCTGATCAGAAGTTGTTCTTTTACCGGATTAAAGATGTTAACCCAATGCTCTTGAAAAGAGGGGCAGCAGTATCGAAAAACAAATATGACTGTTTCTTGCATTTTAACGGATACTTGTTCCCCTTTGAGCTTAAGTCGACAAAGAACAAGTCCATTTCCTTCAGTGAGAAGATCATAAAAGGGCAACAGATTAAACATTTAAAAGAGGCAGCACAATACCCAAATATAATTCCTGGTTTCCTGTTTCAATTTAGAGAGCCAGAGAACAAGGTTTATTTCGTACATATTGATGACTTCCTTACATATAAGAACATAGCTGAAAAACAGGCGGAACATACATATAAGAATAAAGTTAACAAGTCCAGTATCCCGATTGCGATTTGTGAAGAGATCGGTACAGAAGTGCGATGGATGAAAAAGAAAGTGAATTATACATATTATTTAAACAAGCTTTGCGGAGAATTAATTAAGAATGAACAGTCAAGAGACAAACCGTTACATACATATAATACTCCTGTGAAAACGGGGGTACGATAAATGCCTTATGATGAATATGAAGAACTGAAGAAGAAAACAATTAAGGTTGTTCATAAGAAGAATTATTCAATAAGGTTTATTGAGCAAACAAAGGGTAGTGATGACAAAGAAGCGTTTTATAAGGAGATCGCACAATTCTTGTTTGAAAGGGCTCTGAGAAAATCAGAATAGCCCTTTCTTTTTTTGTATATTTGTAGTTAGTATCATTAAATACAGCTTTATCGGTACTGATATTAATGACATGCTGGACCCGGTGTAATAGGGCGGCCTCCACCACATTCTGTCCTCCGATGAGATTTGTCTGGATCGCTTCAAATGGATGGTCTTCACATGTCGGAACCTGTTTCAGCGCAGCTGCGTGGAAGACGATATCCACGCCTTTCATCACCTGATTCACCCTTCTGTGATCGCGCACATCTCCGAGCACAAATGAAAGCCGCTTATCCCCCGCATACTTTTGACTCATGACATACTGTTTACTGTCGTCTTTGCTGAATACAATCACCTGTTTCGGTGTTAGCAGCAAAAGGCGTTTGACAATTTGACTCCCGATTGAACCTGTTCCGCCAGTGACTAAAACTGTTTTGTTATGGAAAAACGGTTCTAGTTCTGCTGTTTGCTGTTTAGGCATGGCTTATCCTCCAACTCTCGTTTCTCTACCATGCATCATATGTTCAACTTTGTAATCGAGTTAATGAAAGCAACCAATAAAACAAAATTTAGGGGAATGATCATGTCACAAAGTGTTCTTTTTTAATAGAAAATGGAAAGATAGACGTAACAGACAAAATATAAAACTACATAAACAATGTACTAAATATTCACTTTGGTTTTATTTCGCACCTCAAAAGTAAATTTGAGGAGCCATTTCACGTACTTCTTAGGTGGGAAAGTGATTTATGAGTCAGAAATACTATAAAAAAAGGTTCATTTTCCTCTCTATTAAACGACTGTATATATTTTACAATAAGGAGTGATAGTGATTAAAAGGAGGGGACCAAATTGAAGGTTTCAAAAACAATGCTGCTAAGCACTGCTGCGGGTTTATTGCTTAGCCTGACAACTAACTCGGTGTCGGCTCATCACGTGAAAGCGGAACATCATTTTAAAGTGACGGCGCAAACGGAGACAGATCCTGTCGCTACTGGCGAGGACGCAGCAGATGACCCGGCCATTTGGGTGCATGAAAAGCATCCGGAAAAAAGCAAGTTGATCACGACAAATAAGAAGTCAGGACTAGTCGTGTATGATTTAAACGGCAAACAGCTCAAATCTTACGAGTTTGGCAAGCTCAATAATGTCGATCTGCGTTATCAATTTCCATTGAACGGAGAAAAAATTGATATTGCTGCCGCCTCAAACCGGTCTAAAGGAAAAAATACAATCGAAGTATATGAAATTGACGGGGATAAAGGAAAGTTGAAAAGCATTACAGACCCAAACCATCCGATTTCAACTGATATTTCTGAGGTATACGGCTTCAGCCTGTATCACAGCCAGAAAACAGGAGCATTTTACGCATTAGTGACAGGCAAACAAGGAGAATTTGAGCAGTATGAAATTGTTGACAATGGAAAGGGTTATGTAACAGGGAAAAAAGTGCGTGAATTTAAATTGAATTCTCAGACTGAAGGCCTTGTTGCGGATGATGAGTACGGGAACCTGTATATAGCAGAGGAAAACGAAGCCATCTG
This sequence comes from Bacillus sp. SW14, assembly GCF_047608225.1. Taxonomy (NCBI): domain Bacteria; kingdom Bacillati; phylum Bacillota; class Bacilli; order Caryophanales; family Bacillaceae; genus Bacillus; species Bacillus sp. SW14. The sequence continues at coordinate 2,092,562 of NZ_JBLKRW010000001.1, forward strand.
GAAATTTAATGCTGAGCCAGACGGAGGATCAAAGGGGCAGGTTGTCGACCGTGCGACAGGAGAACGTTTGACAGCTGATATTGAAGGACTGACGATCTATTATGCGCCAGACGGCAAAGGATATCTCATGGCCTCAAGTCAAGGGAATAACAGCTATGCAATGTATGAACGGCAGGGAAGCAATCGCTATGTAGCCAACTTTGACATTGCAGATGGCGAAAAGATAGACGGTACTAGTGATACGGACGGTATTGATGTTCTCGGTTTCGGACTGGGCCCAAAATATCCGTACGGGATTTTTGTCGCTCAGGACGGTGAAAATATTGACAATGGACAAGCCGTCAATCAAAATTTCAAAATGGTGTCGTGGAAACAGATAGCACAGCATCTAGGCGAAAAGCCTGACCTTCATAAACAGGTGAATCCGAGGAAGATGAGGGACCGTTCTGACGGCTAAAAAAAGCAGCTCATTCAGCTGCTTTTTCTGTGAATGAAAAAATCGTTCATAACAATGAACGATTTTTCAAGTAAGCGCCAGATGAATCGCCTTTAGTTTTGCAGGAAGCTCATCAAACGTAAGGGCGGGTACGGTCTCTTTGTAATTGGATGCTGCAGCTTTTTGCCGTTCCTCAGGATGGTTGATATAGAAAGCGGCTTTTTCCTTAAAGTCGTTGATGCTGTGATAAGAAATAAAGGATGAAAAAGGATGTGCCGCGGGTAAATCTGTTAATTGAAATGCTTCGCATGCAGCGATATCAAACGTCCGGTTATTAAAACTGGCGTTTTTGATGCGGATATTATTTTTATTGAAAGCAAAATGATAGGGGCGATGCGCATTGATCACGATATCTGCCCCGTTATAATAATGAACGGCCTGTTCGGGTGGAACCCATGTGCTGACGATATCAATATGCGGCTGTTTGAGCACTTTTTTAGGCAGGTATTTTCTCCATTCCTTTCCGATTACCCGAACGGTGAAAGGCAGATGTACCGCTTCTTTCATAAGCTGAACCCGATTAGGATAAGGATAGCCGATGATAAGCAGATTTGAATGAAAAGAATGTTCTGTGTCCATTTTTTTAAACAGCCGATGATTAACTGGAATCGGAACATAGTAGACGTTCTGGCAGCCGAGCTCCCGATAATAAAGAGCGGCATTTTGTTCAATCGTTAATATGGCGTCAGCGTGCTTTATCACCCGAAGGCTGATATCAATATAAAATGGGTCTTCGGTCAGCCAAACAAACACAGGAATACCCTTATCCTTTAACCAGGTCAGCCAGTCGTGAGGAACACGGTCTCCAACCATCATGAGTGCGAAGTCCGGCTGGAACTTTTCAACCTTTATTAGAGATTCTGCTTCCAGTGTATCTGCAGACATGTACTCTGTATGAGTATTCAGAAAACATTCTTCAGCCCAGCGGTCAAAATATCTGTATATTCCTCCGTATCCCGACTGGATATACAAAACTTTCATCAGATCTTATGAAAAGAACGTAACACTTTCTACTTTGTCTACATCAATTAATGTTGTAGCTTGGCCTTCGGGGGTAACGGAGCTTTCCTGCGTTACAAATACGATACCGTGAACTTGGTCGAAAGCAACGAAGACAACCGGACCGATCATATCACCCGAATCAGTCACAATGCTGATCGTAGTGCCTGGCGTAATTCTGGCAAAAATCCATCTTGCCGGAAGGGAAGTAGATTCAGCCGTAATCATTTCACTTTGATCTACTTTTTGATCGATCGCAGCTTCAAGCAATTCTTTAAGATTATTATCCACGTTTACTCCTCCTTGAGTTGAGAATAAAGGGCTTAAAAGGCTCTTAATCAAATCCTTTTTTAATTGGGCGTTTTCAGAGCTCATCACATACACCTCCTATTCAATAGTGAACTCACGTTAATCATATTCTTTTGGCTGCCATTTGGTATGAGTCGAACGCCGTACCTGACCTATTTTTCATATATTTAAGCAAAATGCTGATTTTTTAAAAGAGTGGATATAGCCTATACCATAAATCGAAGTCAGTTCATATTGTGAAACAGAGAGTAAAAAGGTCAGCGATTGTTTGGATTGAGAGAAACACGCGAATTAAGATGAACTGCATTTTATTTCGTTTTTGCTGATTTTGCTCATTCGTCAATTCGCTACTGAAGCAAATCCATCTGATCTCAGACGTCAGCTCGTATTTGCAAAAGAGCTTGGCGTACCGGTATCAACATTTCATCTGTTGAATGGAGATACGCTTCAAAACGTCATCGTAAAAGAGGTTCTGACTGATTTGGTTATTTTCAAAACCCATTAAATCATACGAGATCTCATGTCGCACTCTCAAGTATTGTAAGCTGGGATGTTTTTTAAATGATGACAGAGGCTCTGCTTGTGCGGAGCCGTTTTTATGTTTGCAACAGGGGGCTGTATAGATGGGAGAGAAAGTGTCCATTATTTTAACGAGTTATAACAAACCTGCTTATCTGCAAAAAGCGATCGAAAGCGTCATAAAGCAAACGTATGATCTCTGGGAGCTTTTTATCATGGATGATCATTCTAATGAAGAAATAACTGCGGTGATTCACAAGTACCTTCATGACCCTCGCATTCGTTATGAAAACAGTTTCGTAGATCCCGCAGCTCGATTTAAAACAACCCGTTATGCCACATTAATTAACACCGCGCTCCCATTTACCGGCGGCGATTACATTTCCTATCTCACTGATGACACTGTGTATCATCCTGAGCGGCTGAGCCGTATGGTACAGATGTTTTCACATAATCCTGAGGCGCAGGCCGTTTACTCAAAACAAAAAGTTGTACAAGTAAACGAAAGGGGAGAGGAAATCTCCCATTTCTATAGAAATGCCAATGAAGTGCTTCATAAGGCCGCTTTTCAAGTCGATCATTGCTCAGTTATGCATCGCCGTTCATTACTTGATCGTATTCACCATATATATGGAAGCTATTGGGACGATGATATGAAGCATTGGAATCATGGCGACTCAATTTTTTGGGCCAGAATCAACAACTTTGCTCCATTTCTGCCGATAAATGAAGTATTAGATACAACCTATAAAACCCCCGATTCATTTCAAAATGCGTATCGGTTTCTGCCCGCCGATTTGATTGACGGATCTTTTGTAAAGGGTTCAGGTCAAAACGTATATTTTATTGATCAGGGTGTGAGGCATCCTGTCGGGGAAAGGTGGGATTCGTTGTATCTAAATCGGACTGTGGCCGTTCCAGACCCGTATTTATTCCAATATAAAATCGGAAACATTTTAAAGATTCCGAATTATATTTTAGTAAAGGAAGCTGGTCATCCTGCAATATTCTATATCGAAGCCGGAAAAAAAAGACGCATTTTGGGTCAGTATGCTTTTCAGTTTTATCAATTTAAAAGAAAAGACATAGTGACCATTGAAAAAGAAGAACTGGAGGCGCTGCCGGAAGGGCTGCCAATTACGCGGGAACGATCTGGTTTGATCGAAAATCCGCCTGGTCGAAGGCTTTTTTTCATAGAACGCGAGCCGTTTTTGTTTCTTAACGGCGTTTTTCATCCGATTCGTGAACAAGTAGTAAGGAAATTCTTTTTACATCATAAGCCAATCTCCGCTTCTTTCCGAAATATTCAGCAATTTCCAATTGGAAAGCCGTTTTATCCAGTGTACGATGAGATTATAAAGAATTTGAATATTGCAACTGAGTAAAAGCATAGGTCATAAAAAGGAGACGTTCATGACAGGACATTATTCAAAAACGGAACAGCAATATATATTGTTAACGTCTGAATCGGCATCGTTTGATCATTACAGCGTATATAAAGATCCGAAGCTTCCGCAAATTTTTTCTCATAACTTTGTTCAGCTTCATGATACGTTTCCGTTAGAGCGGTTACTGAACTTTTTGCCATCCGTACCAAAGCTGCTTAATGCGAATTATCTCCATTTAAAAGCGTCGCCTCAGCATGTTTTTCCGCTCGGTTTGAAGCAATCGCTTGTCAAAAGCGGATTTGTTGTCGAGGATGAGCTGTTGTATGACATGAAGCTTAGTGACTGGAAAGGGCAGATGGGACATCCGTTAACGGCATGGGGAACGGCAAAAAGCCTCAGCGATGGATCTTCTATCATGAAAATTTATGATTCCATTTATATTGGGGAAGCGATCGCTGAACAAAAATTAAAAAGAAAATATCCCTTTTATGAAGCGGGGACGATCATCCTTGTTGTTTGTTACAGCGACCCATCACAGAGGATTCCCATTGGATGCGGAGAGCTGTTCATTCATCCGCAAGAAAAAACAGCTAAAATTGAAGAAGTCGCCATTTTGGATCAGTTTCAAAGAAAGGGCTATGGCAGTATCTTAGTGAAAGAAATGCTGTCCATTGCCAAATCACTAGGAATGGAAGCAGCCTATTTAGTGGCTACAAGCACTGACGGTGCAACCCGTTTTTATGAAAAGCTGACGTTTAAAAAATATGAGCGGGTGCATACTGTTTTTCATTATTTCCTTACATGAAATAGGCGTTTGCACAAACCATTTGGGACTTGGCCCGCATAAAATGCCGTATATCGTGATAAGAAAGGATGAAAACAGCATGCATAGATACCCTGGATACGGTTACGGATTTGGCTGCGGGACAAATACGTTTGTATTGATTGTTGTCTTGTTCATTTTATTAATTATTGTCGGAGCCGCTTTTATTTGCTAGAGGGCGAAATTCCAAAAGAGCCTTTCTATATTAAGGAAGGCTCTTTTTTGTGTGAAAAGTTTTTGCGGGGACGTCATGCCGCAATTTGGACACTCATATAATATGTTAAAAGGTTTGTTGAGGTGGGAGCATGAGCAGTTATTTGATTAAGCCGGAGCTTAGTTCGGCCTATCCGGTTGTCAGTTATGCGAAGGATTCATATGTTTATGATCAGACCGGAAAAAGATATCTTGACGGCTCATCAGGTGCGGTGACATGCAATATCGGCCACGGGGTTCGTGATGTGACTGAGAGGCTGAAAGAACAGCTTGATCAAGTGTCTTTTGCTTACCGCTCACAGTTTACAAGCGAGCCTGCCGAGCAATTAGCCGCTCTCTTGGCGCAGGAGCTGCCGGGAGATGTGAATTGGTCTTTTTTTGTCAACAGCGGATCAGAAGCCATAGAAACAGCGATGAAAATCGCCATTCAATATTGGCAGGAAAAAAAGCAAACACAAAAATCCATCTTTTTGTCTCGGTGGAGCAGTTACCACGGAATAACTTTGGGAGCGCTTTCATTATCTGGTTTTTATGAAAGGAGATACCGGTTCACCCATCTCATTGAACGCTATCCCGCTATTTCAGCTCCTCATGTGTATAGGCGGAATCATGGAACGGATGAGGACTTTGTTCAGACTGCCGCTGATGAACTGGAAACTGCGATCAAAAGAATCGGAAGCCAATTTATCGCCGGCTTTGTGGCTGAGCCTATTATTGGTGCCGCAGGTGCAGCGATCACCCCGCCTCCGGGATATTATGAGAGATTAAGTGAGGTATGCCGCACACACGAAGTGCTCTTTATTGCAGACGAAGTGATGACAGGGCTTGGAAGAACAGGAAGGATGCTCGCGACAGAGCATTGGCGCACCGTTCCTGATATTGCTGTACTGGGGAAGGGGCTAGGTGCGGGGTATGCGCCTATTGCCGCTGCTGTTGTATCTGATTCTATTATTGAAACGATAAAACAAGGTTCAGGTGTGATTATGAGCGGCCACACATACAGTGCACATCCCTATTCAGCCAAAGCCGCTCTGGAAGTTTTGCGGTATGTATTAAAGCACGGCTTGATCAAGCAATCAGAAAAAAAGGGAGCTGTACTGAAAAAGAAGCTTGTTGAGGCAGCGTCTCAAAGCGGCATCATTGGTGATGTTCGCGGAAAAGGACTGCTATTAGGCGTTGAATTTGTAGCAGACAAGAACACGAAGAACGTTTTTTCGCCAGAGCAGGCGGTTACCCAGCGTATTGTCGGCGAAGCGAAAAAACGCGGACTAATTGTTTATCCTGCCAAAGCGGGAATAGACAGCGGGGAAGGAGATGCTGTCATTATTGCTCCGCCTTTTACCATGTCAGACGGCGAGGCTGAAGAGCTCATATCAATTTTTTCAGAAACAGTTGCAGCGGTCGAAAAAAAACTGAAAAGGGATTGAAATTAAATGACGCCATTTCAAAAAACAATCAGCGTCGAAACAGCAATTTCAGGTGTTCAGGACGGGTCGGTCCTAATGTTTGGCGGTTTTGGCGGAGTCGGCTCGCCTCCTTCATTGATTGAAGCTATATTGGACAGCGGTGTAACGGATTTAACTGTCATTTGCAATGATGCCGGCTTTCCGAAAATAGGGATCGGCCCGCTTATAGTCAATCAGCGAGTCAAAACCCTGATTGCATCGCATATCGGTTCTAATCCTGTAGCGGGAAAACAGATGACAGACGGGACGTTAGAGGTTCAATTTTCACCCCAAGGAACGCTTGCAGAACGAATTCGCGCCGGCGGAGCGGGACTCGGCGGGATTTTAACTGACATCGGGATTGCGAATCAAATGGTTTATGAAAAAAAGGACATTGTGTCTGTGGCTGGAAAGCGATATTTGGTTGAAGAGGCGCTGACGGCAGATTTTGCATTTATCAATGCGCACATTGCGGATGAATTCGGCAATTTAACGTATGACAAAACAGCGCGGAACATGAATCCGCTTATGGCAATGGCCGCAAGTAGAACCTTTGTTGAAGCTGAGCGTATCGTCCCGATGGGGGAGATTTCAGAAGAAATGATTGTCACACCGGGGGTTTTTGTCGAGGGGGTTGTGAGAAGCGAAGGAGTGAAGTGGAAATGGGCTTGGGAATAGCAGAGCGAGAACAAATCGCAAAACGGGCCGCTTCTGAAATCAAGCCGGGCATGATTGTAAATCTCGGTATCGGCATCCCATCCTTGGTGCCGAACTTTTTGCCGCCTGACATGCAGGTCATGCTGCAGGCTGAAAACGGTGTGCTTGGCATTGGCGACAGCCCTGAAAAGGGAAAAGAGGATGAACATTTATGCAACGCAGCGGGATTTCCTGTCCGAGCTGTAAAAGGTGCTTCTTATTTTGATACAACGATGTCTTTTGCGATGATCAGAAGAGGCAAAATTGACATTACGATTTTAGGCGCCCTGCAGGTGAGCCAGTCAGGCGATTTGGCTAATTGGCTTGTCCCGGGAAAAAAGGTGCCGGGCATGGGTGGAGCGATGGAACTGGCCCAAAAAGCGAAAAAAGTGGTTGTCGTCATGAGTCATACAGATCAAAAGGGAAGGCCTAAATTAACAGAAACATGCACGCTTCCGCTAACTGCAGCAGGCTGTGTAAATTTGATCATTACTGAAAAAGCGGTTCTTGAAGTCGGAGCCCATCATTTCATATTAAAAGAGCTGATGAATGGCTCGACAATCGACGAGGTGACGAGGCTGACTGAAGCTGAAATCAAAATAGATATGCCTTTTTCTTAAAGGGGGAATGAGGATGCAAGACATTGAGAGAAAAGTAATCGGGTGGCTCGATCAGCATTCGGCCAAAGCCATTCGTCTTCTCAAAAGGCTGATTGGAGAAAAAAGCACATTGGGCTCAGAATTTAACGCCCAAGCTGTTGTGCTTGAGAAGCTGCGGCAATTTCAAATGGACATTGACGTGTGGGAGCCAAGCCTAAAGCAATTAAAACAGCATCCCTATTTTAAATCAGACCGTTCCGATTTTGACGAGAGTCCGAATATCGTTGCAAAAAAAACGGGAGCGGGCGGGGGGCGGTCGCTGATTTTAAACGGTCATATCGATGTTGTGCCTGAAGGAAGCGTGAAGGATTGGAAGTATGAACCGTTTCAAGCTGTCGAAGAAAACGGTAAAATATACGGCCGCGGCTCAACGGATATGAAGGGCGGCAATACAGCCCTTCTTTTTGCTTTAGAAGCCCTGCACGCCTGCAATGTTAAATTGAAGGGAGATGTATTGTTTCAAAGCGTTGTAGATGAAGAGTGCGGCGGCGCGGGAACACTGTCTGCCATCATGAGAGGGTATCGGGCTGACGGGGCGCTGATTCCGGAACCGACGAATATGAAACTTTTTATCAAGCAGCAGGGGTCGATGTGGTTTCGGATCACAGTGAAGGGATTAGCGGCACATGGAGGCACACGCTATGAAGGGGTAAGTGCGATTGAAAAAAGCATGCACGTTATCACAGCCATACAGGAGCTGGAAAAAGTCCGCAATGCGAGAATCTCAGATCCGCTGTATGATCATGTCCCAATACCGGTACCGGTGAATATCGGCACCATCTCAGGCGGCGCATGGCCATCTTCAGTTGCAGACCGTGTCGTCATAGAAGGGAGATGCGGAATTGCGCCCTATGAAAAACCAGAAGCAGTTAAACTTGAATTGGAAAACTGGCTGAAGGATTTAGATTACCGTGATGAATGGTTTAAACGCCATCCGATTACAGTAGAGTGGTTCGGCGCTCAATGGCTCCCGAATGATTTACCTGATGATCACCCTTTAATTTCAGTACTGCAATCAGCTTATCAAAAAATGAAACAGACAGAGCCCATCATCGAAGCCTCGCCATGGGGAACGGACGGAGGGCTTTTATACCATGCAGGCGATACGCCAGTGATTGTCTTCGGGCCTGGGGAAACAAAAACAGCTCATCAGGCAAATGAATACATTGAGATTGAAGCCATGCTAGAATCTGCTAAAATTATTGCACTTTTTGTTATGGATTGGTGCGGGCTTCATACAGGCGGGGAGGGGGAGAATGAGGATGCTCAAGTCGATAAAGAGTAACGGTGTCACAGCAGTTCTGGACCATGACAGCTTTAATAAACGAATGAGAGTCGTTCGTTATGACGGAGCCATAGAGAAGGCCCTGCCTGATATCGTGGCGGCGGCAAAAGAAGAGGACGCGGAAAAAATTATCATCTATACGAAACAGCATGATGTGGCTGTGCTTGCCAAACAATTATTTGCGCCGGAGGGTTATTTAAAGGGCTATTATCTCGGCCATCCGGCTTGTGTCATGGTCCGTTACCTCACAGAAAAACGGAGTCAAACAGATTCTTATATAAAGGAACAGGAGATGATCGAAGCCTTATATCGCACAGCACCTCACCCCCGCACTGAAAACAGGCCATCCTTTACAATGAGAAAAGCAGAAACAAATGACATGTACCAGCTTTCGATGCTGTATAAAAAAGTATTTCGTACGTACCCGACCCCGGTTTTTGATCCCGCATATATTGAAAAGACGATGAATGAAAATACGATGTATTATGTCATGTTTGATCATGACCGCCTGATCAGCGCAGCAAGCGCAGACATGAATCCAGAGCTTGGGCATGCAGAAATGACCGACTGCGCTGTGCTTCCGGAATATCGGGGCCATTCGCTGACAAGCTTTTTAATCGAGGAATTAGAAAAAGAAATGGCCGAGAAGGAAATCTTTCACGTATTTTCTCTCGCCCGTGCTGCGTCTTTTGGGATGAATGCTGTGTTGTACCATTCTGGTTATCAGTATGGCGGAAGGCTGATCAATAATTGCTATATAGCCGAAGGTCTTGAAAACATGAATATTTGGAGCAAGCACCTGTAAGACAAATAATGCACGAGGAGGAATTCATTTGGCAAGCAAATGGTATAAACCGAAACGGCATTGGAAGGAGATCGAGTTATGGAAGGACGTTCCGGAAGAGAAATGGAACGATTGGCTTTGGCAGCTGACACATACGGTAAGAACAGTTGATGATTTAAAAAAAGTGATTAACTTGACCGAGGATGAAGAGGAAGGCGTCAGAATTTCTACCAAAACGATCCCCTTAAATATTACACCTTACTATGCTTCTTTAATGGACCCCGATAATCCGAGATGCCCGGTCCGTATGCAGTCTGTACCGCTTTCTGAAGAAATGCACAAAACAAAATACGATCTGGAAGATCCGCTCCATGAGGATGAAGATTCACCGGTACCCGGTCTGACACACCGCTATCCCGATCGTGTGCTGTTTCTTGTCACGAATCAATGTTCCATGTACTGCCGCTACTGCACAAGAAGGCGTTTTTCCGGACAAATCGGAATGGGAGTTCCTAAAAAACAGCTAGATGCTGCGATTGCTTATATCAGGGAAACACCTGAAATCCGCGATTGTTTAATTTCTGGCGGTGACGGGCTTTTGATCAATGACCAAATTTTAGAATACATTTTAAAGGAGCTGCGCAGCATCCCGCATCTGGAAGTAATTAGAATCGGAACAAGGGCGCCGGTCGTCTTTCCGCAGCGCATTACCGATCATCTGTGCGAGATATTGAAAAAATATCATCCAGTCTGGCTGAACACCCATTTTAACACAAGCATCGAGATGACAGAGGAATCCGTTGAGGCCTGTGAAAAGCTGGTGAACGCAGGCGTGCCGGTCGGAAATCAGGCCGTGGTGCTAGCCGGTATTAATGACTCGGTTCCAATTATGAAAAAGCTCATGCACGACTTGGTGAAAATCAGAGTCCGTCCTTATTATATTTATCAATGTGATCTATCAGAGGGCATCGGGCATTTCAGAGCTCCCGTTTCCAAAGGTTTGGAGATCATTGAAGGGCTGAGAGGCCATACCTCAGGCTATGCGGTTCCGACCTTTGTCGTTGACGCACCAGGCGGCGGGGGGAAAATCGCCCTGCAGCCAAACTATGTACTGTCGCAAAGCCCTGACAAAGTCATCTTAAGAAATTTTGAAGGTGTGATTACGTCATATCCAGAACCGGAGAATTATATCCCTAACCAGGCTGACGCCTATTTTGAGTCCGTTTTCCCTGAAACCGCTGACAAAAAGGAGCCGATCGGGCTGAGTGCTATTTTTGCTGACAAAGAGGTTTCATTTACACCGGAAAACGTGGCCAGAATCAAGAGGAGAGAGACGTTCACAGCGAATCCGGAGCATGAAACGTTAAAAGATAGGCGTGAGAAAAGAGATCAGCTAAAAGAAAAGAAATTTTTGGCGCAGCAGAAAAAACAGAAAGAGGCTGAAAACGGAGGGGATTCTTCATGAAAACATGCGATTGGTGCGGAGAGCTTGAAGCAGTACCCGGCAGGAACACGGTGTACTGGGAGCTCCCTGACGGAACAAGAGCCATAGAGCTGACTGACACACCAGCCATGGTGTGTGCTTCCTGCGGGATGACCTATCAAGAGGAAACCACAATAAAGGAGATTGAGGATCAGCTGCTTTTGATTCAAACCAAAAACCTGCCTGGAAGTCTGGCGTATCAGCAGCTCATGGAGACAGAAAGGATTCTGAAACGCAACTATTTTGACTTCTCCTAAACGATGTTTTGGTATTCTTTTGTTGTAATTTTACACTTGAACTGTATAATAGAACAACAAAAGACAGACATCAGGAGGGGAAACCCATGAAATCCTTTTATCACTATTTATTAAAATACAGACAGCCGAAGCCGCAGGACAGCATCAGTGAATTTGCCAATCAGGCGTATGAGGATCACAGCTTTCCGAAAACCTCAACCGATTATCATGAAATCAGTTCATATTTGGAGCTGAGCGCTGATTACCTGCACACGATGACAACGTTTGATGAAGCTTGGGATCAATACGAGGCTGAAGTGCACGGCAGATAGCAGCTATTTATCCGCAGATCATTGCGGATTTTTTTATGTCCTCATCCACACCATAATTGGATATTTCCTTTGGTTTTCATGCCCATGCGAATTGGCGTCACCCGGCATACGATAGCGTATGAGAAATGTTGCGGCGAGGGGGAGACACCATGAAGCAAAATAAACCGAAATTCCAAGTAGGGGATATCGTAGTCGTCATTATGTATGGAACAGTCGGCACCGTCACTAAAGTACACCAAATTGATAAACACTATCTTTATGAAGTCAATCATAATGAAGTCTTATACTTTGAATCGTCCATTCAGCTGTACAAAGATTATGAGGGTGTCATTGTCGACATGGAAAAGCTTGATATTGAGTATGAATTCCTTATTGGGGATGTCGTTTATGTGAAAGATTATGGAAAAGAACTCTTTCGCATTATCGGTCACAGAACAGAAATTTGGAGATATTTAGAAGATGGCTGGGAAGATATCATTTATGAGCTGACCCGTTTAAAGGATGGAGAGTGGCTTGAAACGGAGGAAGAGGATCTCACACTGGTGCTGAGAAAATATGAAATGGACCAGTTTGTACACCAGATGTTGTTTGTCCACTATGTCGGAGAAACTGGCCATGAGATCGGCGAAGATATCGCATCGTCTGCTCTTCTTCAGTTTGAAGGCGATGATGAAGATCAAGATACCCTTCACATCCTTGCTGTATCAATTGTAGATGAGCTTCTGGATATTTATAATGACTACAAGATTCTGTACGAAATGTTTCGAGATGAAGAATATAAAGATATGATGATGTTTGTTCTGGAAAGTTTAAAAGAGCATTTCAGTTAGTTTGAGAACATACGGATTAAGACATATAAAAAATAAGGCAGACAGCCCCAAATCATCACATGCGTCATTCCTTTGAGCGTTTTTTCCATTAAGATATCAAATCTGTCTCCGTCCAGTGCTTCCATCATTTTAGCAATCATAGTGTCAGCCTCCCATGGCTTGTTTTTTTATTCAATGTATATGACTGAAAGAATTGTTTAGAACACTGGGTATAATTCAGCCTGTTTTTTCATAAAACATAAAAAAGGAGGCGGTACGGAGATGAAAGAAATAGATCTTGTGATTGATACGGAAGAAATCGCTGAATTTTTTTACAGAGAGCTTGCGCGGCGGGGCTACATACCTAGTGAGGATGAGCTGTTTGAAATCGCTGACATTACCTTTGATTATTTGATAGAAAAATGTATGATAGATGAAGAGCTGGATGAAGATGATTGAGGCTTAAAACCGGAGTGGTCAGCTCCGGTTTTATTATTCATGTTCTATGACTTCTGTGAAAATTGAGGTGGTTAAAATGTTGTACAAGCCTGTTAGCTTGTTTCTTATTTTTCTTTTTTTAGCTGCGGCCATTCATACAAATGCTGTTCAATCTGCGGATGAAGCGATAAGCAGGGCGGCTATTTTGATCCGCCAGCCATGGCTTAATGAGGTCATGACAGGGATCACGCACCTTGGTGCTTCTTCTTTTCTCCTCCCTCTTATCCTGATCATTGGAGCGGGCCTGTTTTTTTACAGAAAAACATGGGACGGCCTATTGATGTTCTTGGTATTCGGTGCAGATCGGCTGTTAAATAAAGTCATAAAAGAATGGATTGAACGAGTGAGGCCTGATTTTGCACCGCTGGTTCATGAATCATCCTTCAGCTTTCCGAGCGGCCACTCCATGAATGCTGCCTATGTTTATCCTGTCATTGCCTATTTTTTAGTGAAGCACCTCCCGTTTTTGTCCAAACATAAAAAAATGGTATATACCATAGCAGTCGTGATCACTGTTTTGGTCGGCATAAGCAGAGTCTATCTGGGGGTGCATTTTGTCTCTGACGTGTTAGGAGGCTTTAGTCTCGGCCTGCTTCTGTTTTTCCTAGTAAAAGGTTTTGACGAAAAGATTAAGCGGTTTCGACAAAAATAGAGAAAGGAAAACCGGGCAAAAACGCCAATATGTTAAAGAAATAAAAGGGAGGGGATCTTGATGATGTTATCCGTGTTCAAAAAGAAGTCTTGTTCCTATGACGTGACAATATTTCAAACACCCCGGTTTGGCGAAAAAAAGGGCTACAGAGCCGTCTATCGAACTGAACTGAACGGGAGCGATCATCAAGACGTGCTGAAAAGAGCATTCTCTTTGTTTAATGTATTTGACACCGTTCCAAGTGATTATGACGCGAGATTTGTGGCCACAGGAGACGTGATTCTGATTGATGAAGGCAGAAAAGGGAAAACATATTACAAACTGCTTCCCGCCGGATGGAGGAAAATCAATCGTCTGATTGTGCAGACGACATAACAAAAAGAAAACTGCGGAAACCCGCAGTTTTCTGCAGTTTAAGGCTTGCGTTTGGCAGCGGAATACTCTTTCCCGTGCGCCTCTTCAGCTGCAATGACATCTTTTGCAGGTATGTGATTGTTCTTTTTTTGGCCGGTGATCCGATTGCGCTGTTTTTTACCCATGTCTCATCCCTCCTTCCTGCGGTTAGGTTTTCAAATAAACACCTCGATTATCCCGTTTTTCTCCGGAAGTGCCCAAACGGCCTCGGAACATTTCTTTTTGCGCCATATTCCTTTATAATCAATGCTGAAGTTTGTTTCATCATGACATTCGTTGTAAAATGAACGGACTGGATGATAATTTAGATTTAGGAGGATATGAGATGAGTGTACATATAGGTGCTGAAAAAGGACAGATTGCGGATACAGTGCTTTTGCCGGGAGATCCTCTCAGAGCAAAATTTATTGCTGAAACGTATCTTGAAAATGTAGAATGCTACAATGAAGTCAGAGGCATGTATGGATTTACAGGTACATATAAAGGCAAAAAAATCTCCGTGCAGGGAACGGGAATGGGCGTTCCGTCTATTTCAATTTATGTGAATGAATTAATGCAAAGCTACGATGTGCAAAATCTAATAAGAGTAGGTTCTTGCGGCGCTATCCGTAAAGATGTCAAAGTGCGGGACGTCATTTTGGCTATGACCTCCTCCACTGATTCACAAATGAACAGAGTCGCTTTCGGAAGCATCGATTATGCGCCTTGCGCCGATTTCGAACTTTTAAAAAAGGCTTATGATGCCGCAAAGGATAAAGGCGTGCCGGTGAGTGTAGGAAGCGTATTTACAGCTGACCAGTTCTACAACGACGATTCGCAAATCGAAAAGCTTGCAAAATACGGTGTGCTGGGCGTAGAGATGGAAACGACTGCATTGTATACATTAGCAGCGAAGCACGGAAGAAAAGCGCTGTCAATTCTCACCGTGAGTGATCACGTATTAACAGGAGAAGAAACGACAGCGGAAGAGCGTCAAACCACATTTCATGATATGATAGAAGTGGCTTTACATTCCGTATCACAGTAAAATAAATCAAGAGGCGTGCTGGGTGCCGGCAGCCTCTTCTTTATGAATGCGGAAACGATTAATAAAAGGAAGGTAATGTAAATGAAAAAGTCCGGTAAATGGTTCTCACTGGCTGCCGCTCTGAGTGTAACGGCAATCGTCGGAGCCGGCTGCAGCATATCGAACGGAGATGCTCAAAAGGATACGAAAACCACAGCAGAAACGAAGCAAACAGAACAAAAAACAGCTGACAGCAAAAAAGCAAACACTCAGGACAGTGAGTTTTCATTGGAAAGCAAATATTTCAATGATATTAAACAAGTAGACGGTTTGGAAACCATTCAAAATCCAGAAAACATCCTCGCGCTTGTCAATAAACAATACGCATTGCCTGAAAACTATGAACCTAGCGATCTTGTTATACCTGATGTAGAGTTTTCTTTTGAAGAAAAGATTCAAAAACGTTACATCAGAAAGGAAGCGGCCGACGCATTAAAAACGATGTTCGATGCTGCGAAAAAGGAAGGCTATGAACTGGTAGCTGTCTCGGGGTACCGTGCGTATGACAGACAGAAAGTCATTTTTAACAATGAAGTAAACCTAAAAGGGGAAAAGAAGGCAAGAGAAGCGGTCGCTTACCCGGGTGAAAGCGAGCACCAAACAGGCCTGGCGATGGACATCTCGAGCCGGAGTAATGGCTTTCAGATAAATGAAGCGTTCGGAAGCACGTCCGACGGAAAATGGGTGCAAGACAATGCTTATAAATATGGTTTTATCATTCGCTATCCTAAAAATAAAGAAGATATCACAAAATATGAATATGAGCCATGGCATCTGCGTTATGTAGGCAAAAAGGCCGCAAAGGACATCCACGACAATGATTTAACGCTGGAAGAGTACTTTGAAAAAGTGAAGAAAATCTAAAAGAGAAAGCCCGCTTACAATTGGTAAGCGGGCTTCATTGTGTCTAGTGAATCTAGCATTTGGTCAGACAATGATTCTATGCTTACCAGAAGAATAAACCAGCCAGAGCCACTCCTGTAATTAAACCGAGGGAAATACCGTAAGCTGCTCCGTATCCCCAATAGCCGCCCCAATAGCCGTAACCGAAACCTCTAGGCCCTGCACCGACAGGAGGAGCGATATAAACTCTGTCTCTTGTTACACGGGTAATTCTGCCGACGTGAACTCTCCCGCCTCTCTCTGTAATTCTGACGTCTTTACCTTGATGGTTTCTGCAAAGATGGTAATATCTCTCCAATATTGTTTCCCTCCTATACTGACTTTCTATCAGCATATGATAGATAGGATAAAAAGGTTGGACGAAAACAGGGGGTGATACGCCGTTTTACTTATACGCGATAAAGATACAATGACCCATGTACTCACTATAGATCTGCATAAGTTCATAATGTGTTTGAAGCGTATCGTAATAGATGGGAGCAATCGTTTGCGATAAATCCATTTCAGTGGTTGGTTCAAATTCCATGTCGTCGGGAAGAAGTGACATCGCTTCCGTTTTTTGAAAGCCATAACTCCTTAGGAGTTTATGCCACTTGGCTTCTTCATGTAAGTCAGTAAAACCGTAGAAATCCATCATTCGCTTTTTTTCTGCAGGTGGCATCGGTTTTTTTAAAGCTGCTTCAATACCAATCAGCATCCCGCCGGGCTTCAATACTCTTGAAATCTCCTGAAGAGAGGATGACAGATGGGAAAAACTGAGGACTGACTCTGACAAAACGCATGAAAAGGACTCGGAAGAAAACGGGAGGTGTTCCAACTCCGCCTGATATGAAGGGATGGCAAGCCCTTCATTTGCAAATCTTTTTTTCGCTTTCTCAAGCATGATAGGGTCTTTATCAACAACTGTTACAGGATACAGCAAATGTCCTAAATAAGCCGCTGTTTGTCCTGTTCCGCATCCGGCATCAAGAATCGGCTGATCGGGGGAGGGCGCAGCTTTTTGCAAGACCGCTTTTGAAAAAGCCAGCCCGCCTGGATGAGCTCCTGCGACACCGAATAAGGACAGCATTTCTAAATATCGGCTCAATCTCGAATCCTCCTTTTTCTTTATCATATGTCGTATAAAGACATAGGTTTATGAAAAGCGAAAGAAGGGCGTTTCTCTTTCATTTTTGCTCCGAGTTGACGAATAAGAATTCGTCCATGATAATAATGTAAGAAGAAAAAGGTGGTGTTTAATTGAAACGGCAATTTAAACTGTTTTTTATTGTGCTGATCACTGCGGTTGTCGCTTCGGCGCTTACTTTATTTATTACGGGCAATTCCAGTATCCTGGGCCAGAAATCAATTAGCGCGGGAGACAGCCAGTTCGACAAGTTAAATAAAGCGTATGAGCAAATCAAAAGTGATTACTACCAAAAGACAGATGATGAAAAATTAGTAGACGGAGCAATTAAAGGAATGATTGAATCTCTGGATGATCCGTATTCCACATATATGGATCAAGAGGAAGCAAAATCATTCGACGAAACAATTTCTGCATCCTTTGAAGGGATCGGAGCACAAGTAGAGGAGAAAGACGGTGAAATCCTTATTGTGTCGCCAATTAAAGGTTCACCTGCTGAAAAAGCCGGAATCAAACCGAAGGACCAAATCCTTAAGGTGAACGGAAAAAGCGTCAAAGGCATGAATGTAAATGAAGCCGTCGCTTTAATCCGTGGAAAAAAGGGCACAAAAGTGAAGCTTGAGCTGAATAGAGCGGGAGTCGGACATATCGATCTTTCCATTAAGCGCGATACCATTCCTGTAGAGACCGTCTATTCCGAGATGAAAGACAACAAAATCGGCGAAATCCAAATTACTTCTTTCTCTGAAACAACTGCTAAAGAGCTGACAAATGCCATTGATAGTTTAGAGAAAAAAGGCGCCAAAGGCTTTATTTTAGACTTGAGGGGCAACCCGGGCGGTTTAATGGAGCAGGCGATTACAATGAGCAACCTGTTCATTGATAAAGGAAAAAACATCATGCAGGTTCAATATAAAAACGGTTCTAAAGAAGTGATGAAGGCCGAAAAAGAACGAACAGTGACCAAGCCTACCGTCGTTTTAATAAATGACGGCACAGCCAGCGCCGCGGAAATTATGGCCGCTGCCCTTCATGAATCGTCAGGCATACCGTTAATCGGGGAAACGACCTTTGGCAAAGGCACGGTACAGACAGCAAAAGAATATGATGATGGCTCTACCGTCAAACTGACAGTCGCCAAATGGCTGACTGCTGACGGTGAATGGATTCACAAAAAGGGGGTCAAGCCCCAGATGAAAGCAGAGCTGCCTGATTACGCGAAGCTCCCGTATTTGGACGCGGATAAAACGTATAAATCCGGTGATTCAGGCACAAACGTCAAAGTGGCTCAGCAAATGTTCAAAGCACTTGGCTACAAGGTAAAGGTTAACAGTACGTATGATCAGGATTTTGTATCTGTCGTCAAACAGTTCCAGCAAAAAGAGAAGCTAAAAGAAACAGGCGTATTGACTGGCGATACAACAACGAAATTAATGACAGAACTTCAAAAGAAGCTGTCAAATAATGATACGCAAATGGAGAAAGCAATTGAAACTCTGAAAAAAGAAATGTAAAAAACCCCCTGCGCGGCTGCCGCGCAGGGGGTTTTTTATGCGCCCCTCTGATTTGGATTAGGCGCTTGTTTTTTACCAAATAACCCCTCAATAACAGGATTGGACCCTGCCTTTTTGGCGAACAGCGGATTGAGAATCACCACAGCGATGATATTGGCTGCTAATCCCCAGAATCCTTCATAAATGCCATGTGCAGATTGAGTGGTATACACAATAAACGTTACCGCAAGACCGGCTAATAATCCGATAACCGTCGCTTCTTTCGTTTGTTGTTTCCAGAATAGACTGACAGCAATCGCCGGGAAGATTTGCACCATGCCGGATACGCCTAACAGCTGGAGTGTCACTAGGGCAGTCGGGAACAGCATTCCAAACAGAAGTGCAAGGCCGATAACAACAAACACCATTGAACGTGTGACAAGGGTCAGCTTGCTTTGGGACACATTCGGATGAATCAAATCCCGATATAGGTTATTGGCAAATAAATTTGATGCCCCGATTGCCATGATGGAACAAGGAATCAATGAAGCAAGAGCAATAGTGGCATATGCAAAACCTTGTGCCACCCCGCCGTAAGATGTTTGAATCAAATGCAGGAGCGCCAGTCTTGGATCTGTATCTTCCGGCAGGACAAGGAAGGCGATAAAGCCAAGAAAAATGACCAAAATTAACACAATATTATAAAGCGGCAAAAACATGCTGTTTTTTCTTACTGCATCGGCGCTTTTCGCTGTAAAAACACCTGTTGCTGCATGTGCCCACATAAAAAGTGCCAGGGCGGAAACAATAGACGCTGTGATAAACCAAGGAATGCCTTTTGGCCCTTCTGCCGGTATCGTCAGCATTTGCGGCGCTTCCTTCACTAACGTGTCAATCATCGGCGTCCAGCCGTTGAAATGAATGAGAGGGAGAGACACTACCATAAACAGCATAATGACCCACACTAGAATGTCTTTAATGATGGCTGTAAATGTAGGCCCTTTAATCCCGCTGAAGAATGTGTAAAGAGCAACAAGAATAAATGAGATGATCACAACGAATTTTACGTTAATAAATCCGGTGCCAGCAACCTGAAGCGTATCTTGAATGCCGCTCAGCTGAAGGCATATGTACGGAATAAGCATGAGCACACCGACAATGGCAACAAGGCTTGCCAAAAGCTTACTGTCAAACCGTTCCCGGGCGTAATCCGCCAGTGTTGTTAATTTATGAGTTTTCGCAACTTTCCAAAGTTTCGGCAGGAAGAAGTAGGCGATAAAGTAGGCCAAAACAGAATAAGGAATGGCGAAAAACGCAATACTTCCGCCCGTAAATGCCGTACTGGTTAACCCTAAGAAAGTATATGCCGTATAAAGGTCAGCGCCTACTAAAAACCAGACGAGAAGGCCGCCGAAGCGTCTGCCTCCGACAGACCATTCTTCCACCGAGGCGCGTGAGGATTTGTCTCTTCCGGCGAGAAATCCGATACAGACAACGGTTAAAACGATAACAGCTGTAATGAGAAGTGCAGTGAGATTCCCTTGCATTATTCAAGCCCTCCATCTTTTTTTTGCATCTGGTAAATGCCAAACGAGCATAACGGCGTAATGATAATCCACAATAGCAGCCAAAGGTGGAAAAACGGAAGGCCGAACATAATCGGTTCAATTCGATTCACAAGCGGCAATAGCGCAAGCTGAACGAATGGCAAAAGAATGAGAATAACAATAAGTGCTTTTTTAACCATTTACTTTCCTCCTGAAACATGATAATTCTCACTATAATAGCAGTTGTAAGAAAAGATCACAAGAAAATTATTAGAAAAAAATGATTTTTTTGAATTATTTAATCAAAACACATCGTTTGCATCCTGCTTAATAAAGGTTTAAAATGATAAATATCTCGAAATCGAGATAAATAGAAGTGGGAAAATGAAAACAGAAGGATTGCATCACGTCACAGCATTCGTCACAAATCCTTGACAGAGAATACTTTACATCCGTTTATTTCAGGAAGAAAAGCGGTATCTTATTTGAAATCGCCACAGATGAACCGGGTTTTATGACAGATGAAACGTTTGTTGAGCTGGGGACCTCATTAAAACTGCCTGAATGGCTGAAGAAACATAGACAACAGATAACAGACATGTTGCCTGAACTTTAAAAGGGGGAATTTACGATGAAGCATATTTATGAAAAAGGGACATCTGACAACGTACTGCTGCTGCTGCATGGCACCGGCGGAAATGAGCATGATCTGCTTTCATTGGGACGGTTTATAGACCCTCATGCCCATTTGCTTGGTGTCAGAGGATCTGTGCTTGAAAATGGAATGCCGCGATTTTTCAAACGTCTGAGTGAAGGTGTCTTTGATGAAAAGGACCTCGTGGAGCGGACAAGAGAATTGAAAGATTTTATCGACGAGGCTGCAGAAACGCATCAATTTGATCGCGACCGAGTGATTGCGGTCGGTTATTCAAACGGCGCAAATATTGCGGCAAGCCTGCTTTTCCATTATAAAGATGTCTTAAAAGGGGCAATTCTCCATCATCCGATGGTTCCGATTCGCGGTATCGAGCTGCCTGATATGACGGGACTCCCTGTTTTTATCGGTGCCGGGAAATACGACCCTCTCTGCACGAAGGAAGAATCAGAAGAGCTTCACCGCTATTTACGTGACAGCGGGGCATCAGCCTCCGTTTTCTGGCAGGGTGGGGGTCATCAGCTGACGCAGCATGAAGCTGAACAGGCTCGCGAATGGTACAAAGATGCGATTGTATAAAAAAACCTTAGTCCGTCATTCGGGACTGACCCCATAAAATGAGACAAATAAAAAACACCTTCAAGTTTGAAAACGGATCGTTGTTATCCGAAATTAGACTTGGAGGTGTTTTTTCTATGGGGACAAGAGTGAGTTATCCGCTTGAAGTGAAACAGAAGGCTGTAGAAATGAGATTGGCAGGCGTACCTATGAAAGAGATCATGCAGGAGTTGAATATCAAAAATAATACGCAGATTAAGACATGGGTCAGATGGTATAAGGCTGGTGATACACATCGATTTGAACAGCCTGTTGGTAAGCAATACACTTATGGAAAAGGTCCGGAGTATTCTTCCGAATTAGAGAAACTGCAGGCAGAGAATCGTTACCTGAGACAACAGAATGAAGTTTTAAAAAAGTACAACGAATTGGAAAGGAAGTTGATAGCCAAACGTCAGTCGAACTTGTAGAAGGATTGCACAGCACAATGACCGTGCAGGATATCTGTGTTCATTTAGGTATCTCACGAGCGTCTTATTATCGTTGGAAGAAGAATCTGACGAAAGATCACCCCAAACGGCATTTAGAGAAACAAATTGGCGTAGTATGCCGAAAGCACAAGTATCGATATGGATATCGAAAAATCACCGCCCTATTAAAAAAGGAAATGTGCATTAACCATAAAACGGTTCAGCGTATCATGCAGAAAAATCAGTGGCAGTGCAGGGTTAAGATGAAGAAACGCAAGAAAAACGGGCAGCCATATGCCGTAGCCCATAATATATTGGATCGGAACTTTCAGTCTGATCGCCCTCTTGAAAAACTAGTAACGGACATCACATATTTGCCTTATGGACAGAAACAATTGTACCTTTCCAGTATATTGGATGTATACAATGGAGAAGTGGTTGCTTTTACGATTGGAGATAAGCAGGACACAGACTTTGTCTTAGACACACTTGATCAGCTGCCAACACTGCCTGAGAACTGCGTGTTACATAGTGACCAAGGATCTGTGTATACATCTTACGAGTATCAGAAAGCTGTTAAAACAAAAGGCATTACCATGAGCATGTCCCGCAAAGGGACGCCCGCTGATAATGCCTCCATCGAATCGTTTCATTCCTCACTAAAGTCTGAAACGTTCTATCTTAACAGCATTGATCGAACCACGACCGCCATCGTAGAACGCACTGTCAAAGAATACATTTATTATTATAACAATATTCGAATTCAAACGAAACTAAACAGCCAATCACCGATAAGCTATCGGCAATTGGCTGTTTGAAAGGTGTTTTGATCCCTGTCTCAAAAACGGGGGTCAGTCCCATTCGGACTAAGGTTTTTCATATCCTTACAGCCAAGTTGATACTTTTGAAAGCGGCAAGCGGTTGCTTTGATGGGCAGGTTTTACTGCTTTGCCGATTGAAATAAGCATAACCGGAACAAAGCGCTCACTGATATCAAATTGCTTTTGGAACTGCTCTTTGTTAAATCCGCCGATTGCGCAAGTATCATAACCTTTTGCTTTTGCGGCAATCATAAGCTGCATAGCGGCTAAAGAAGCATTTAAGAAAGCGGAATCACGAGCGAATTGCTCGTTTTGGTAGGCACCGTTAATTTGGCCGAGCAATGTTTGTTTGATTTCATCTGAAATATAACCTTGGTTTGCCAATTCAGCGTATACTTCTTCACCGTTTTCATTTGCCTTTAAATCGCCTAAAATGGCAACAACAGCAGAAGACTCAACGATTTGTTTTTGATTATAGGCTACAGGAAGAAGCGCCGCTTTTGCTTCATCGCTGTGGAATACTGTAAAATGCCAATGCTGAAGGTTCCAAGCTGAAGGCGCTTTTATGGCAAGGTCCAATAGCTCAGTCAGCTCCTCTTTAGAGATAGGGGCATTTGTATCATATTCCTTTACGGATGCACGTGCTTTTAAAACATCCAGAGTATTCGTCATAGTGTTTCCTCCTTCGGATAAACGTGGTATGATAATAGAAAAGTTAGAAACTTACTAAATGTAACTTGAAAGATTATTGTAATGGATCATCGAATACATGTCAAACAATAGATGAAGGGATGAGGACTTGTGGGAAATACTATGTGCCCTAAAATGGAATCTGCTTTCTCATTGCTGGGAAAAAGATGGAACGGTCTGATCATCCATGTGCTAATGGATGGGCCGAAACGCTTTAAAGAGATAACGGAAACAATACCGATGATCAGCCAAAAAATGCTGGCGGAGCGCCTTAAGGAGCTTGAACAAAACGAGATCGTCGAACGGCAGGTTCTTCCTGAAACGCCAGTCAAAGTCATTTATACGCTGACTGAAAAAGGAACAGCGCTTCAAGCTGTATTCCAAGAGATGCAGGCGTGGGCCGATCAATTTTGCGAGCCCGGTGAAACAGTGTGCGAAGAAGAGAAATAAGGAAAGAGACGTCCGGGAAAGACCCTATGTTCAACGAAAAAGTCATATGAGGGGTGGTTCACGGTTCATGCCGTTTACATGACTTTTTATATTCGTTAGAATAGCTTTTACAGATTTGCAAAAGGTTAATATGATGATGGTATACAAAAATAGGAGTGACAAAGTTATTAGCAGCTAACCTATGATTAATGGGGATGATGTTTTATCTCGTTTTGCACATCAGTAAAGCGGAACTCTATCTGCCTGAATTTTATATTTACGCTTAAAACCCAGCCAGCTTCCATTGGAATTACATTGGCATCGAAACTGGATTTTAAAAAAGGGAAGCCAGGCTCCATCCACCACATTAGGATTACTCCGCTATACCTCGTCTTGGTGATTTCCGCTTTTATAAAAAAGAAATGAGTGAAGAAAAGAGAGAGTATCTGATGAAACTCTCTCTTTTTTACTATGGAGCAGCCGGTTGTTACGTGCAAACTTTATGCCATTTTCATTATCTTATAGTTTTCCATTCAAAAATTGCGCCTCACCAAGACCGAAACTCCAGTCGGCGTCCCCATTTTCGGTAATTGAAACCATTAAATCTTCTGGGGAAATGCCGCATTCTGCTTCTAGCTTTTCAGCCAGCAGGGCATACAATTTTTCCTTTTGGCTTTCTGTTCTTGTTTTGCTTGTCATACTGATAATGACCAGATCCTTGCTTCTTTGAAATCCTAATCCTGTGTCCTGGATGATAAGCTCGTTTGCCGGATGCTGATGGACAATTTGATAACGGTCTCTTTCCGGAACACCGAACGCTTCGACCATCGCTTGGTGAGCAGTATCTAATAACAATTGCAATGCTTTTTCATCACGGCCTTCAATTAAATCAAAACGTAATAATGGCATGTGAATTTCCTCCTCATGTGAAGTTGTGTCTGTCTGTTTTCACATTGTTTGCTTCCAGACAATTAGTAGATATTAAGACTGGGCTAACTTAAAAAAACATAACATATAACCAAAAGTTAATCAATATATAACTAGAAAATCATTTGGATAGGTAAAGGGGATCGAGAAAAACTCATAGTATGATTGACAAACATAGATTAGGAGATTAGTTTGAATATGTCATTTAACCAAAAGATAATAATCATATACCCAAGACATTTTTTAGTTATTATTGAAAGCATTTTCTATCCGGAGTGCTGATTCTGTTATTTCTCATTATTAAAGTAAAATGAAATCCGTTTGTCTCACTTATTGTAGTTTTATTTTTAGTAGCCATCGGACTTGGGATGGATATCAATAAAATCGTTCTTTCAATTGAAGCGGGAATGGCAGCTTATGTAAACCCGGCATTAATGGCACTGCAAACAGGAGCGGGATGTCATCGCATGTCATGTAAATGATGCTGGATTTTGGATGGTAAAGGGATTTTTCGGTTTGAGCATGAAAGAAATTTCAAGCTTGACCGCTGCTTACAACAGTTCTCTCAGTAACAGGGCTTGGCTGTGTGTATTGGCAAAGCTTGTGATGTAACAATACCTAGATTGAGGTCTTAGCCCAATCGTTTTTCTTCTTTGTTGAATATCTTACATATAGGCAGACATAAAGGAGGAAAAATCATGTACCCTCATTCCTATTATCGCGGGAATCCAGGTCCAGCCGGATACCCGGCGCGAAGTCCTTTCTTGTTTGGCGCTCCTTTAGTCGGCGGTTTATTAGGCGGCTTTCTCGGGAGTGCTCTGTTTAACTATCCTCGTCCCTATGCTTATCCACCTGGCCCTTACGGTTACGGAGGCGCACCGTACGGTTTTGGTGCCGGCGTGCCATACGGCGGATACCCCGGTTTCTATTAACAAAAACGGCCTGCATCGGTGCAGGCCGTTTTTTATCGAATGATTTCTACCTCGGACATATTGTAGTCATGCTGCTTCTGAAACATCACTTCCAGAAGGCCGTCCTTATAGACGGCTTTTGTTCCTTTGCGTTTGACTAAACAAGGCAGGTTTATCTTTTTGGGATGGTCCAAATTCGGGAAATTTTCTATCATTAATGCGTGAGAAGTGTGTTTAATTTTCAACTGTTCCAGCTGGCTTTCACTGATTGGCACCTTTACAAACACATGGTCTGTTGTTTCAATTAGATCGATATCAGGTTTAGCGTCAGATTTGGCGGGCTGGTCTTTTTTGGGGAGAGGATCGCGGAAAGGAAATTGCGCCGCATAATCACTGCCGAACACACTTTCCATTACACGATTTACATATGTTTCAACTTCTTTTGGATCTGCTTTTTTTAACGCTTCCTTGGAAAATTGATTGTGGAAAGGAAAGTACTTGTTCCACTCAAACATCGTCGTCACACCCTTTCTTCACGGACAAAATAGTATATGCCCGCCCGATCTTTCACGTGATATAATCTAAGTTGCTCTAAAGAAAGGCAGGGATATCAATGCAATATTCAGAAACTAAAAAAGGTGTTCTCTTCACATCCGTTTCCTTTATCATGTGGGGGCTGTTTCCGCTTTATTGGAAGCTTCTCGAACAGCTGCCGGCACTTGATATTTTGGCTCACCGTATCATATGGTCTTTTGTTTTTATGTGTATCGTGCTTTTTTTCCTGCGTCAATGGAAAACGGGGTGGCAGGAGCTGCGCACTTTGAAAAACAAGGGCGGCATCCTTTCTTTATTTCTCGCTTCCATCCTGATTTCGATTAACTGGTTTGTATACATATGGGCCGTCAACCATGGCTTTTTGCTTGAGGCTAGTCTTGGCTATTACATTAATCCGCTTGTATCCGTGCTCCTCGGTATTTTATTTTTAAAGGAAAAGCTGAATCGCCTGCAACTGATGGCGGTTTCGATTGCAGCGGCCGGCGTTATCATCTCAGCATTCCAATACGGCTCCATTCCTTATGTTGCGCTTCTGCTCGCATTCAGCTTCGGGCTGTACGGGTTCAGCAAAAAAAGAACAAGCCTGTCAAGCGCTATTGGTTTAACGCTGGAAACATTCATGATTATGCCGATTGCTTTGGGGTATTTGCTGCTGAGCGGCCATATCCATCCCGCGGGTGCGGGAAGCGGCGGGACTTGGATGCTTCTCTTTTTTGCCGGTGTGTTTACGGCTTTGCCGCTATTATTGTTTGCGGAAGGAGCTAAACGGCTGCCGCTGTACCAAGTCGGCATCTTACAATATATCGCACCGACCATTACCTTGCTGATCGGGCTGTTTGTTTATCATGAGCCGTTTTCAATTTCGAAGGCTTTTACATTCAGCTGTATATGGGCTGCTTTGCTCTTGTTTACGTTTTCACAAATAAATTGGAAACGGGCATCAAAAAGCCATTGAGGCCTTTGGCTTTTCAGCTGAAGCATATATTATGTATAATCATTTCATGTATG
Organism: Bacillus sp. SW14; assembly: GCF_047608225.1. Lineage (NCBI taxonomy): Bacteria > Bacillati > Bacillota > Bacilli > Caryophanales > Bacillaceae > Bacillus > Bacillus sp. SW14. The sequence continues at coordinate 2,119,761 of NZ_JBLKRW010000001.1, forward strand.
TAAGACATAAAGGAGCGAGACGATGGACAATGATAAAGAGATAGTGAAAGCCTACGCTTCACTTTGGAACAACCGATCTCTCGCAAGTGATCCCCCAGAAGCTGTAGCAGAGGCGATTGACCTAGAGCTCTTGGATAAACGAACACATCCGAGACTCCGGAAACCGATGCTCGAAAAATTTTATGCTGCGATCCAGCGCATTGTGAACTCACAGCTCGAACCGGCTGTGAAATATCAGCTGATCAAATTACATACAGAACGTGCAGAGCATTTAAAAGAAGAAAGAGGGGAGCAATCATGAAAGCAATCATAAAAGAAGATGTGCAAGCATCTTTAGAACGATATGCGGACCGCCCTGTATATATCCATTTAGAAACCACAACCGGTTCTTATTCAGCGCACTTAAATGAAAAAAACATGACGGTTGTTGCATATATCCGCAATGCAAAAGTCACCTATCATCAGGCAAAAATCAAAGGCAGCGGACCTTACCGTATTGGCTTAAAAACAGAAGAAGGCTGGATTTATGCTGAAGGCTTGACTGAATACACTGTAGATGAAGAAAACCGTTTATTAATGGCGGGACACCTGCCGGGCGGTAAACTGGCTATTTCTCTGCAAATCAGTGAAAAACCGTTCACAGTTTAAAGAAAAGGGTGAAAAATAATGAAAGAACACGTACTTGTAATCCTGCCTCACCCTGATGACGAATCATACGGAGTGGCAGGCCTGATTGCCTTAAACAGAAAAAAAGACATTCCCGTTACGTACGCGTGCGCCACTTTAGGTGAAATGGGCAGAAATATGGGCGATCCATTTTTCGCGAATCGGGAGACGTTACCGCTGCTAAGAAAACAAGAGCTCATTAACGCTTGCAAAGAAATGGATATCAATGACCTTCGGATGCTTGGGCTCCGTGACAAAACGCTCGAATTTGAGGACGATGAGTATTTAGCTGATATCATGGAAGGGATCATAGATGATGTAAAACCAAGTTTAATTGTCACTTTTTATCCTGAACACGGTGTGCACCCTGACCATGATGCATGCGGGGAAGCGGTCATTCGTGCATTGTACCGCAAAAAGAAAGAAGACCGTCCGCGCACACTCTGCATGGCGATTACACGCAATAGAGAAGAAGTTCTCGGCGAAGCTGATGTCGTACTTGATATCAAAGAAGTAGCTGATATTAAATTGAATGCGTTAAGAGCTCACCGAACTCAAACAGAAGGCATGCTTAGAGAGCTTGAAGAAAAATTAAAAAACAATGAACCTGTTATGGCAACATGGTTTGAAGAAGAAGTATATTGGACGTATCAATGGAATGATTAATCAAAAAGGTATAAGGCCTTAAGCCTTATACCTTTTTTAGTTTTAAGTCCGATGCAATCGCTTGCGCGAGGGTTGATCTCAAAGAAATATCTTCGAAAGACAAACCTAGCTGAACCGCGGTTTGCGCAATTTCCGGACGGATTCCCGACAAAGTTGATGATACGCCGATTAAGCGCAGCGCCTCAATCAGACTGAACAGCTGGTGGGCAACCATTGTATCAATAACAGCTACCCCTGATAAATCAATATACAGCTGCGTCACCTTTTTCTCCGCACATTGATGCAGGGTGTTTTCCATAATCAGTTTTGCGCGGACAGTATCAATATCTCCGATTAAAGGCAGAAGCCCGACGCTGTGAAAAAGCACGATGACCGGCGCGCTCAATTCCGTAATCATGTCTTTTTGAGCCTGAAGCTGGAGGCTTGTGTTTTTGTACATTTCTTCTATAAAAATATGAATCACAAGATCAAACGCTTTTATAAGGGAATGATACAGGTCTTCAGCTTCTTCGCCTTTCACAGTGTCCTGATTGATATGGACAAATTCTTTCACATAGGAAACATATAAATCTCTCACTCTGACAAACTCCCGGATAATATAGTGGATAGGAGTCTTTAAATGCTCGTGATCCTGTGTTACTTCAAAAGCCCATTCTTTCAGTATAGGCAGGTACACCTCTTCATCATCTATAAATATACGGTTTATCTTATAGTTGAAGGCAAGATTCTGGCTCTTTAAATTCTGAATGACATCAGGGTCTGCTGATGCATATATGGAGTTTGGATCAGTCTCCTCAATGGTTTCATACCACATTGAACTGATCGTCTCCGCATGCTGAGAAAGATATTCGTATAATTTCATGTTTTTTGCCATGTATATCACCTCTTTTAAATGTATTGTTTTTGTGAATAACGTTTTTGCAGGTTAACCAGCCTGAAAAACAGTCCAACTGCTCCGGCGGCGAGTCCTGCAATTAACCCGATCCAATAGCCGAATGCGCCAAGGTTTGTAAACGTACCGACCGTATAACCGACAGGTAGGCCAATGACCCAGTAAGAAACAAAAGCGGCCGCAAGCGTATAGTTCACATCTTTATACCCCCTGAGCGCACCCTGGATCGGTGCGGCAACAGCATCGGAAAGCTGAAAAAACAGTGCATAAATTAAAAAGTGCTGTGTCAGCCGGAGTACATCGGGGTCAGACGTGTACAAGCCGGCAATTTGCTCTTTGAATAAAAGGATACAGGCTCCAGTCAATAAAGAAAAGCCGATCGCCATCATGATGCCGATCAAGCTATATGAGCGTGCATCCTTAAAACGGGCTGCACCGGCTTCAAAGCCGACAACAATCGTTAAAGCCATGGACACGCTGAGCGGCAGCATATATAAAAGCGAAGCAAAGTTCATGGCTGCCTGGTGGGACGCGATGGTCACTGTATGAAAATGGCTCATCAGAAGCGTGACAGCTGCGAAAATGCTTGTTTCAAAAAACACGGCGAATCCAATAGGCAGACCGATTTTGAGCAGATTTTTGCATGCTTTCCAAGAGAATGTATACATAGTAAGGAAAACTCCATATTCGGAAAACGGCGCGGTTTTATGAATAATGAAGAAGCTGATGATGCAGATACACCAATATGTAAGCGCGGACGCTAGTCCGGCGCCGGCGCCGCCAAGTGCCGGCAGCCCAAATTTCCCGAAGATGAATATGTAATTCAATACAAAATTGATCGGAAGAGAACTGAGTGTAATCATCATTGTGACTCTTGTTTTCCCTAATGAGTCAATGAATGATCTCAAAACGGTGTAAACAAATAAAGGGAGAATTCCCAGTGATAAAAAGCCTAAAAAATGTTTGGCAACCTCATGCACTTGAGCCTCAAGGTGTAAGCGGCCAAGAATAAGGTCAACTGCAGCATACCCAATCGCTAAAACGGCGATGCTAAGAAGCGCAGCCACATATACAGCCTGTAAAACAGTAAAAGGAATCTTCTGTTTTTTTTCAGCGCCTAATAACTGAGCGACAATCGGCGTAACCGCCATTAAAATACCTGCAAGTCCTGTATAAACAGGAGTCCAAAAACTTGAGCCAATGGCGACGCCGGCTAAATCAGCGGGGCTGACTTTCCCTGACATCACCGTATCTAAAAAAGTCATAAGAGAAAGCCCCACCTGGGTAATGAATATGGGAATGAAAATGTGCAAAAGCTGTTTGGTCTTTTGCCGTGCGTTTAGAGTTTCTTTCATACATTGATCTCCGTTTCTTTTTCATAACGAGAGAAATTATAACATTTTATGTATAAAAAGCAATGAACGCCGGACCTATTCTTTTTTTGACGGCTTCGTTTTTCTAAACATTTGGGCATAAATAAAAGAAAGCGAAATCACGCCTAAAAAGGTGCAAATATACTGAATGATTCTTTCGATTTCCATTCTTTACATCCCTCCTTTACCAATAGAATGTGCATCAATAAGATAAGCATGCGTGAAAAGGTGGAAATTTGAAAAGGAGATGAAGGGTCTATGCGTTATGAACACATGCCGGAAAATGCATTTAAGGGAAAAATACAAGTATACTTAGAGGAAATATTAGTTGAAGCGTCGCTCATTTTAAAAACACTTCACGAAAAAGATCAGTGCCTTCTTTGTGAATTGGATGAATTGGGACACATTTTTCAGGATATGCAGGGCATCGCATCATCCTTTTATTTGCAATCATACATTGAGCAATTTACGCCGGCATTTATCGAGCTGGCCAAGGCGATTAAAGCCTTATCGGAACATAAGCACGGTGCTTTAATTGTCATTGAAAGAGCGGACCCGGTTGAACATTTTATTCAAAAAGGAACTTCCCTTTATGCAGAGATCAGCGCTTCCTTAATTGAGAGTATCTTTTATCCCGGAAATCCTCTTCATGACGGCGCTTTATTAGTGAGGGAAAACAAACTTGTGTCAGCAGCTAATGTGCTCCCGCTGACAACAAAGGAAGTGGATGTCCATCTGGGAACCAGGCACCGCGCGGCTCTTGGAATGTCGGGGTATACGGATGCGCTTGTGCTCGTTGTTTCAGAAGAGACAGGGAAGATGTCGTTTGCCAAAGACGGTGTATTATATCCGTTAATTTCGCCAAGAACGTAAAATAAATAAAAGGGCCTGATGATGCATCCTACTGTGAGTCAATATGACTGAATTCGGACCTTTTTTAAAGCATTCACTTCAAGCTGAATGCTTTTTTCTTGAAGGTAGAAAATATAAACTGGTAGAAAAGTTATATATGATTAATATTAATTAGGTTAAACACTTTACCTGATTTTGTATTTGTAGTATCGTATAAAAAATATGATACACATTTTAAAGGAAGGGTGTTGCCGCATGGCTAATGTATTAATGATCGGTTTTCCCGGTGAAGGGCATATAAATCCGTCTATCGGTGTAATGAAGGAGCTGAAATCCCGGGGAGAACATATCACTTACTATGCAGTAAAGGAATACAAAGAAAAAATTGCGGCGCTTGATGTTGAGTTTCGTGAGTACCATGATTTTCGGGAAGATTACTTCGGAAAAAACGCAATCGGAGATGAAGAAAGAGATTTCACAGAAATGACCTGCGCCTTTTTGAAAGGCAGTATTGATATCGTCACTCATATTTATGATGAAGTCAAACATGAATCGTATGACTATGTCATATATGATCACCATCTCCTCGCCGGTAAAATCATTGCCAACTTGCTGAAGCTGCCGAAATTTTCATTGTGTACAACCTTTGCAATGAATGAGGAATTTGCTAAGCAAATGATGGGAGCGTACATGAAAGAGTCACTTGAAGATTCTCCCCATTATGAATCTTATCAGCAGCTTGCAGAAACATTAAATGCTGATTTTCAAGCAGAGATCAAGAAGCCATTTGACGTTTTTTTAGCAGATGGGGACTTGACAATTGTCTTCACATCAACGGAATTTCAGCCACTGGCTGAGCAATTTGGCGATCGTTATGTATTTGTCGGTCCTTCAATTACGGAAAGAGCCGGAAACAATGATTTCCCATTTGATCAGATTGACAATGAAAACGTGCTGTTAATTTCAATGGGAACCATTTTTAACAATCAAAAGCAGTTTTTTAATCAATGCCTTAAGGTATGTAAAGACTTTGACGGTAAAGTCGTGCTTTCCATCGGCAAGCATATTAAAACAAGTGAATTAAACGACATTCCGAAGAATTTCATTGTACGCCCGTATGTCCCTCAGCTTGAGATCCTGAAAAGAGCCAGCTTATTTGTAACCCACGGCGGAATGAACAGCACAAGTGAAGGTTTGTATTTTGAAACCCCGCTCGTTGTCATTCCGATGGGAGCTGACCAATTTGCCGTCGGAAACCAAGTGGAAAAAGTCGGCGCAGGAAAAGTGCTGAAAAAAGAACAATTATCTGAAAGCCTTCTGAAAGAAACGATTCAAGAAGTGATGAATAATCCTGTGTATGCTGAAAAGGCAAAAGAAATTGGACAATCACTCAAAGCGGCAGGCGGTTCTAAAAAAGCGGCCGACAGTATTCTTCAATTTGTGAAACACAAAACGCAATCAGCTAACGCATAGTATAAAAAGCCTGTTCTTATTAAAAGAACAGGCTTTTTATTTTTTCCTGAGAATGCAGAGGAAGGGATTTGACAAGCCGATAGAGAATTGATAGGAAAAACAGACAAGAAAGGAGGAAAATCTGCTCCATTCACCAATAGAAAACCATCATTTATACCCCTCGCTTAAATAGTTCCTTAGACTTTCGAAAAGCAGATGCAACTAAAGTAAAATATTAGGTGTTTGTTTGAAAGTGTAAAGGTCGAACGATGCTGAAATTGCTGCCAATTGTTTGAAAAGGGTTTAACTTGCTGAAAAAAGTGACGATAAAACTGATGTGTGCCATTTTTGGAAAGAAAATACTAGCTGTTTTTTGCGCATAAACAGTTTAGGAGGTTGAATGAATGAAAAAGAAGATTGTAGCCGGCTTGGCTGTTTCCGCAGTTGTTGGGTCATCGATGGCCGCAGCACCCGCGGAAGCAAAAACGATTAAAGTGAAAAACGGTGACTCTCTTTGGAAACTTTCCCGCCAGTACGATACGACAATATCAGCTCTGAAATCCGAAAACAAATTGAAATCAACAGTGATTTATGCCGGACAAAGCCTTAAGATTCCTAAGAGCAGCAAAAAAAGCGCGACATCCCCATCACACTCGAGCAAAACGTCAACTTACACAGTTGCCTTTGGTGATTCGTTATGGATGATTGCTAAAAATCATAAAATGAGTGTTTCAGAGCTTAAAAGTATAAACAGCCTGACAAGTGACCTCATTCGGCCCGGACAGAAGCTTAAGATCAGAGGGACAAGCAGTTCAAGCGGCTCAAACGGATCGAAAAAAAACAGCGGTTCCAATTCTTCAGGCCCGTCAAAAAGTACATATACAGTTAAGCTTGGTGACTCACTGTGGAAAATCGCTAACAGCTTACATATGACAGTAGCCGAATTAAAAACCTTAAATGGCTTAACATCAGATACGTTGTACCCTAAACAGGTACTCAAAATAAAAGGGAACAGTTCATCTGACAGCGGAAGCAGCGTTCCCAAGAAGCCGTCAAACTCCAATTCTCCAAAAGCAGCTACATACAAGGTGAAAGCAGGCGATTCGCTGTGGAAAATCGCGAATCAGCTCGGAGTTACTGTGCAAAGCATCCGTGATAAAAACAATTTATTATCTGATGTTCTGCAAATCGGGCAGGTTCTGACGATTTCGGGAGCATCAAAACCTGACAATTCAAATCAGACAAAGCCAAAAGACAATTCGGGATCAAACATTCAAATAGGCTCGAAGATTGACAGAATGATAACAGAAGCGAAAAAATATGTCGGGGTGCCATACCGCTGGGGAGGAAACACGCCTGCCGGTTTTGATTGCAGCGGTTATATTTATTACCTCATTAATAAAGTATCATCGGTATCAAGATTAAGTACGGCAGGCTATTGGAATGTGATGCAACAAGTCAGCCAGCCGTCAGTAGGCGATTTTGTCTTCTTTACCACATATAAATCCGGTCCTTCTCATATGGGGATTTACCTGGGCGGCGGAGACTTTATTCATGCAAGCTCATCGGGCGTCGACATTTCCAATCTCAGCAATTCATATTGGAAACAGCGCTACTTGGGCGCAAGAAGCTATTTTTAAAAATGAGTATGAAAAAAAGCCTTTTTATAGGCTTTTTTGTTTAGATCAGACAATGATTGACCACACTGTTAGAAAAAACAAGGGGGAGACAGTATGCACCGTCTCTTGCTGTTTATGATGCTGACGGCACTGGGAGTTGCGGGATGCGGACAAAAAAACCCTCAAGACCCTCCTAAGCGGGTGCCGGAAAAAGAAGTGATTGAAACGTCAGCGTTTGGTCATCATGTCCAGCTGGTTAATCGAGAAGGCAAAGCAGTCGGTTTTATAGAAATCAAAGAATCAGATGACGAAGGACTCGATATTCACATTTCCGCAAACAGCCTGCGCCCCGGCACTTCACTCGGTTTTCATATTCATGAGAAAGGTTCATGTGTCAGGCCGGATTTTGAATCAGCGGGAGGCCACTTTAATCCGCTGAATAAAGAACACGGCTTCAACAATCCGATGGGGTATCATGCCGGAGATCTGCCGAACCTTGAAGTCGGTGCCGATGGAAAAGTAGATGTCATTATGAATGCGCCGGACACCTCACTGAAAAAAGGAAGTAAGCTAAATATTCTCGATCATGATGGGAGTGCGTTTATTATTCATGAACATGCCGACGATTATTTGACGAATCCAAGCGGAAATTCAGGTGCGCGTATCGTCTGTGGAGCCCTTTCCGGCCATAACGAGAAACAGTAAAATCATCCAAGCCCTTTTGTATTGAGCATACAGGGGCTTTTTTAGTATACTCGTTAATGGAATATGAATAGGAAAGGGAATCTGACTATGACAACTCAATTACAGCACTTAACATTGCCGGAAGAGATACAAAAAAAGCTTTTATTATATAAAGACCAGCCGATTTCCCAAGAGTTTCAGTCGCTCATCGGGACGTCAGGCTATGAGGCGGAGGATGAAGCGATTTTATTCGACGCCATCATCGCATTAGCCATGGAGAAAAATGTCCTGCTGAAAGGGCCTACAGGTTCAGGGAAAACAAAGCTGGCAGAAACATTGTCCAGCTATTTTCATAAACCGATGCACAGTGTCAACTGTTCAGTGGACTTGGACGCTGAAGCCTTAGTCGGGTATAAAACGATTGAAAATCAATCTGGCCAGGCAACGATCGAGTTTGTTTCTGGGCCTGTCACAAAAGCCATGAAAGAAGGCCATTTTCTTTATATAGATGAAATCAATATGGCAAAGCCCGAAACACTTCCCATATTAAACGGTGTATTAGATTACAGAAAAATGATGACAAATCCGTTTACGGGCGAGGTCATACGGGCTAAAGGCGGCTTCGGAGTCATTGCAGCCATCAATGAAGGCTATGTTGGAACTGTTCCGCTGAATGAAGCTTTGAAAAACCGTTTTGTCATCATTGACGTTCCTTATATTAAAGGCGAGCTGTTGAAACAAGTGCTCACGTCTCAGTCAGCTCTGAAAGATGAGAAATTGATTGACCGGTTTATCACGCTTTCTTCTGACCTGATCGTCCAGGCCAATAACGGACAGGTATCTGAAGAAGCTGCATCCATCAGAGCGTTAATTGATACATGTGATTTAGCGGCTTATATTCCGCCGCGCCGCGCCATTGAGCGGGGAATTGTAGAGAAGCTTGATGATGACCGGGAAAAGGCGGCCGTCCGAAATATCGCAGAAACTCTGTTTGAATGAGGGAGCTGCGATGAAATTTATCAAATTTAACGACAGCACAATTGATTCGTTTTTATTTATGATGCTCACTGATTTGGCCAAAACACTCACCAAGAGTGAAGCGGTAGAAGTGGAGTATGGCGTCCAGTCGTATTACAATCCATTTGAAAAGAAAATTTATATGAGTCATTTTTGGAAAGACAGGGCAGCTGAGGACATGGAAGCGGGTCTGAAAAGCGACGTCTACCTGCGTTCGGTCGGAACGAGATATAGCTCGCTGCAAGAGTTTGCGAACTTTTTGGATGATATTCATCAGCATCTGACGTTCAAAAGCTTTGCTAAGCAGCTGTTTATGCTGCTTGAGGACATCAGAATTGAAGAATGCATCAAACACGAGCGTCCGGGTACGAAACATGTATTTGCAAAGCGAAAAGATATGTACAGAAAACACTTCTCCACCCAGCTGACCTTGAATTTGGAACGAAGCATTTTTACGGATGCCCTCTTTTGCGCGATCTATGTCAAGCTAACAGCGAAATCACCGCTCGAAACCCTTCCGTCCATGCGTGAAGATATCGATCTGATGCGCCCGTTTATTGAGCAGCAGCTCCTGCGCGTGTATGAAGCAGATTCGACACGGCAGGTTATGAAAATTGTTGAAAACCTCATGGACGGGCTTGAAGAGGTGCTCGATAAAGACATGTTGAACACCTACTTCTTTTTGCCTGAGCTTGATTACGCAATAGCTGCAGAACAGCCGTTATTTGAGGAAGAGAAAAAAGCGCCTAAGCTGAGTGATGCCATCACGCTTCCGAAAAAGTCAAACGGTGATGAGGATATTCATGAAGAAGAAATGCCGACGTGGCACCGGGAAACAGAAGCCCCATCTAAAAGCTTCCTTCAATTTGATATTGAACATGGCGCTAAATCAGATTTAGGAAAAGATGCTTCAAGAGAAGGCGACGATGGAGATCAAGCCCTTGGATCTGTCCAAGGATCAGCCAGACAAACAAAACGGAAAGACTATTCCCAACTGGAAGCGCTGGAGTCCCAGAAAGACCAGCCGAACGGAGCGGGCACGGCTGACGGCAAAGAAAATAAATACGCATTTCCGATTTACAAAGAACCGCAGCCGGCAACCATTGAAGAAGGGATTTCTTATAAACAGCAGGCAAAAACGATTGAATCGTATCAAAAGCGTTTGAAACAAATGATTCAAAAAACGCTGGAGCATAAAAAAACATTGCCGAGAACAGACCTTCATGCCGGAAGGCTGAACAATAAGCTTCTCCGTTACTTTACTGAGCGAAATCCGCGTCTTTTCTACAAAAAGCAAGAACCTTCTTCAGAAATTGACGCAGTTTTCACGTTGCTGGTCGACTGTTCAGCCAGCATGTTCGACAAAATGGACGAGACAAAGCGGGGAATCGTGCTGTTTCACGAAGCGTTAAAATCCGTAGCGGTTCCGCATCAGATTGTCGGTTTTTGGGAGGACACAAATGATGCGTCTGAAACAAGCCAGCCAAACTATTTCAATACGGTTATTCCGTTTCAAACATCATTAAGACAAGAGGAAGGGCCGGCAATTTTGCAGCTTGAGCCTGAGGAAGATAACCGTGACGGCTATGCGATCCGGCAGATGACGAAAAAAATGCTGCAGCGCAGCGAGTCTCAAAAGTTCTTGATTGTTTTCTCGGATGGAGAGCCGGCCGCGTTTGGCTATGAACAAAACGGAATTGTCGATACTAGTGAAGCGGTGATTGAAGCGCGAAAAAGAGGGATAGAAGTCATAAATGTTTTTCTCTCCAACACAGAAATAGAAGAATCACAAATGAAGACCATTCAGGATATGTACGGAAAATTCAGTATATTTGTCCCGGATGTCGATCAGCTCCCGGATGTTCTGTATCCGCTGCTGAAAAAACTGCTCCATAAAAGCATAGGATAGCTCTTGATCCTATGCTTTTTGGTGTTTCTTTTTTCAAATGATTAAATTTTTGGTTTTTTATAAAGGATTTTTACTATTTTGTGAACAATCAAGGTAGAATCAAATTGCAAACAGTGGTAAAATATCGTTGGAAGCGTTTTTATTACATAATTTTGGACACAGCGTTCGAAAGTTATTTTAAGATAGTGAATCAATCACTTGATTATCTAAGTTGGGGGTAATATTCAAATGTTTCAAAATAGTATGAAACAACGAATGAATTGGGAAGATTTTTACGGTCCGAACCTCGGCTATGCGCTGGAGCTTTACGATCAGTATACCCAGGATCCGAACAGCATTGATCCGGATCTAAAGGAAATGTTCGACGAGCTTGGTGCTCCGCCAAACGATATAAAAGAGGCCTCGGGAACAGAAGAAAAGGGACGTGTTACAGCCGATCTGATTCAAAAGATCGCAGCCGCAGTCAGACTTGCAGAAGATATCCGAACCTATGGCCATTTAAACGCTTCCGTCAATCCGCTCAGAAAGGATGGGAAAAAGAGTGAACTCTTTCCATTATCCGATTACGGGCTAACAGAAGAGGAAATAAAAGCAATACCTGCGTCAGTGATTTGCAAAGACGCTCCTAAAAACATTACGAACGGTTTAGAAGCCATTCAGTATTTACGAAATACGTATAAAAGAACCATCTCATTTGAATTTGACCATGTACATGACTTCAAAGAGCGCGAGTGGCTGACAAAGATGATTGAATCCGGTGAGCTGTTCCAGAAGAACTCAGCTGAAAAGCTGTCGGCTGTGCTGGAAAGACTGACAGAAGTAGAGGGTTTCGAGCAGTTTTTGCACCGCACATTCGTCGGACAGAAGCGCTTTTCCATTGAGGGTTTGGACGCTCTTGTTCCAGTGCTGGATGACATTATTGCACAATCTGTCAAATCAGGAACGACGAGTGTCAACATCGGGATGGCGCACAGGGGGCGCCTGAATGTCTTGGCACATGTGCTCGGTAAACCGTATGAAATCATTTTCTCCGAATTTCAGCATGCGCCGAACAAAGATCTTGTCCCGTCTGAGGGGTCAATCGGAATCAGCTACGGATGGACAGGCGATGTCAAATACCATCTGGGGGCGAATCGGGAGCTTCAAGACGCTGCAACAAAATCAGCGCGCATTACGTTAGCAAACAACCCGAGCCACTTGGAATTTATCAATCCGATTGTTGAAGGCAGCACAAGAGCGGCACAGGAAACGAGAACACAAAGCGGATATCCGATTCAAGACGAAACAAAATCGCTTGCCATTTTAATTCATGGAGACGCAGCATTCCCTGGGGAAGGAATTGTCGCTGAAACATTGAATTTAAGCTCTTTAAAAGGGTATCAAGTAGGCGGTGCGATTCATATTATCGCCAATAACATGATCGGATTCACGACAGAAAGCGCTGAATCAAGATCAACAAAATATGCCAGTGACCTGGCCAAGGGCTATGAAATCCCAATTGTCCACGTTAATGCGGACGATCCTGAAGCCTGTCTTTCAGCTGTTAAGTTTGCGGTGGAATACCGAAAAACATTCAACAAGGACTTTCTGATTGACTTGATCGGGTACAGACGTTATGGGCACAACGAAATGGATGAGCCATCAACTACTCAGCCGATGCTGTATGATGCTGTCAGAAAACATCAGACTGTCAAACAAATTTTCGCCGAAAAGCTTGTGAATGAAGGCGTGCTTGACAATGATGTTGTACAAAACATCGAAAAATCAGTAACGAAGCGTATTGAGGATGCTTATCAGAAAGTGCCGGCTAAAAAGGAACAAACCGCCTGTGAGATTGAACTTCCAGAGCCTGTTTCAAACGGTTTTCCTGATGTGGACACATCCATTGATTTTGATGTGCTCCGCAAGCTGAATGGCGAATTGGTCAACTGGCCGGAGTCATTTAACGTTTTCGGCAAGCTTAAGCGCATTTTAGAAAGACGCGCCAAGGCGTTCGATGATGACAGAAAAGTGGAATGGTCTTTGGCTGAATCACTCGCGTTTGCTTCAATTTTGAAAGACGGAACACCGATTCGTTTAACAGGGCAGGATTCCGAGCGAGGAACGTTTGCCCAAAGAAACCTAGTGCTTCATGACAGTGAGACGGGTGAAGAGTTTGTGCCGCTTCATAACTTATCAGACTGTGGTACATCTTTTGCAGTTCATAACAGCCCGCTGTCTGAAGGATCGGTTCTCGGCTTTGAATACGGCTATAACGTGCATTCACCGGAGACGCTTGTATTATGGGAAGCGCAGTATGGAGATTTTGCCAACGCTGCTCAAGTGTATTTTGACCAATTCATTTCGGCCGGCCGCGCGAAATGGGGTCAAAAATCCGGATTAGTCATGCTGCTTCCGCACGGTTACGAAGGACAGGGGCCTGAGCACTCAAGCGGAAGAATCGAACGGTTCCTGCAGCTTGCCGCGGAAAACAACTGGACGGTTGCCAACCTGACAAGCGCCGGACAATATTTCCATATACTTAGAAGACAGGCTAAAATGCTGCTTCGTGAAGAAATCAGACCGCTCGTTATTATGACGCCGAAAAGCCTTCTTCGTAATCCGAATACAGTTTCCGAAGTGCAGGAGCTCAGCGAAAGCCGCTTCCAGCCTGTTTACGAACAGTCCGGACTTTCTCATGACTATGAAAAAGTAACCAGACTTGTATTATCTAGCGGTAAAGTGTCCATAGACATCAGCGACCATTTTAATAAGTTAGAAGACGGTAAAGAATGGCTTCACATTGCGAGAATTGAACAGCTGTATCCATTCCCGGCAAAAGGAGTCAAAGAATTACTTGCAAAACTTCCGAACCTGAAAGAAATCGTTTGGGTGCAGGAAGAACCGCAGAACATGGGGGCTTGGAGTTATATCAGCCCGTATTTGACAGAAATTGCACCAAAGGGAGTAAGCGTTCAATATATTGGACGAAGAAGACGATCCAGCCCTGCAGAGGGAGATCCGACAGTTCATAAAAAAGAACAGGAACGTATTGTATCTGATAGCTTGACTCGCAAAAACTAAGGGGGAAATGAAAAAATGGCGGAAATTAAGGTACCTGAATTAGCAGAATCAATCTCAGAAGGAACAATAGCCCAATGGTTAAAGCAGCCTGGTGATTATGTAGAACAGGGTGAATATCTGCTTGAACTAGAAACGGATAAAGTAAATGTTGAATTGACAGCAGAAGAATCGGGTGTACTTCAAGAGGTATTGAAAGATTCGGGTGATACCGTCCAGGTCGGAGAAATTATCGGTACGATTTCAGAAGGCGCGGGTGAAAGTTCTGCCCCTGCTCCTTCAGAGAAAGCTGAAAGCAAGGAAGAAGAGAAGCAGGCTGAACCAGCGGCGCAAGAGGTGAGCGAGGAAGCGCAAACCGAAGCAAAGTCAAGAACGATCGCTTCTCCTTCAGCCCGTAAGCTGGCAAGAGAAAAAGGCATTGACCTGTCTCAGGTTCCAACGGGAGATCCGCTTGGAAGAGTGCGCAAGCAGGATGTCGAAGCTTACGAAAAACCGGCATCAAAACCGGCTTCTCAGCAAAAACAGCAGCCTCAGGCTCAAAAAGCACAGCAAAGCTTTGACAAACCTGTCGATGTGCAAAAAATGTCACGCCGCAGACAAACGATTGCAAAACGCCTTGTAGAGGTACAGCAAACATCCGCAATGCTGACTACATTTAATGAAGTAGACATGACGGCTGTCATGAATCTCAGAAAACGCCGCAAAGATCAATTCTTTGAGCAAAATGAAGTGAAACTCGGCTTTATGTCTTTCTTCACCAAAGCGGTTGTCGCTGCGCTGAAAAAATATCCGCTGCTGAACGCGGAAATTCAAGGCGATGAGCTGATCGTTAAGAAGTTCTATGATATCGGGATTGCTGTTGCGGCTAATGAAGGCCTTGTCGTTCCGGTTGTACGGGATGCGGACCGCCTGACATTTGCAGGAATCGAGAAAGAAATCGGCGAGCTTGCGAAAAAAGCAAGAAATAATAAATTAACCCTTAGCGAGCTTCAGGGGGGCTCTTTCACCATTACAAACGGAGGTACTTTCGGTTCACTGATGTCGACTCCGATTTTAAACAGCCCTCAAGTCGGTATACTGGGCATGCATAAGATTCAGCTGCGACCTGTCGCAATTGATGAAGAGCGTTTCGAAAACCGTCCGATGATGTATATCGCTTTATCTTACGATCACCGGATTGTAGACGGTAAAGAAGCGGTTGGTTTCCTAGTGACAATTAAAAATCTACTGGAAGATCCTGAACAGCTTTTATTAGAGGGATAATAAAAGAAGGTACATCACTTCATCGTGATGTACCTTTTTTTCATCTGTATTTAAAGAGACAGATTGCTGCTAGATGCTGTTTGTTTCTTTTTCGCTTTTTTTGACCAGTACGTTGCAAGCATGGAACCTGAAAGGTTATGCCATACACTGAACATCGCGCTAGGTACGGCTGATAGCGGTGCGAAATGAGCCGTGGCAAGTGCCGCTCCAAGTCCTGAATTTTGCATGCCGACTTCGATTGCAATCGCTTTTTGAGATGGATAATCCATTTTTAACAGCTTTGCGCAAAGAAATCCAAGCACATAACCGATACCGTTATGCAGCATGACAACAGAAAAAATGAGCAGCCCTGATTGAAGCAGATTTTCCCGGTTGCCGCTGACGACAGCTGAGACAATCGCAACGATGCCAATGACAGAAACAAGCGGAAGGGCATGTACGGCTTTTGCCACTTGTTTTCTGAAAAACATTTTGACGATCACGCCTGCAATGATCGGAAATAACACAGCCTGCAAGATTGAAATAAACAAAGACCCCGGTGAGACAGGAAGCCACTCCTTGGCAAACAGCATAATCAAAACCGGTGTTAAAACAGGTGCCAACAAGGTAGAAATTGTTGTAACAGCAACAGAAAGGGCCGCATTTCCTTTTGCTAAAAAAGTCATGACATTAGAGGCTGTGCCGCCAGGACAGCAGCCGACAAGAATAACACCCACTGCGATTTCTGCTGGAAGATGCAGTCCAACTGCCAGGCCGAAAGCAATAAGCGGCATGATGGTATACTGTATAACCACCCCAACCATGACATGCCAAGGTTTTCTGAGCAGCTCTTTGAAATCATCGGCTTGCAGTGTAAGCCCCATTCCAAACATGATAATGCCAAGAAGAATCGTAATATAAGAACTGATCCATGTAAAAAAAGACGGGAAAGAAAATCCCAGCACGGCAAAAACAATGACCCATATGCCGAAGGTTTGTCCCGCGAAATGACTTACTTTTCTAATAATACCCATAAAAACACTCCTTACATATTGATCAAGAACTTCAGCAAAAATTCTGGACGGATTTTCAACATCCTCTTATTATAATTAATTTTCTGAATAATTCAATATCAGTAGTTGGAATGTCTTTTTATAGATGACGATAAATATATTATGTAAACTAATGAAAATGTTCTTGACTATATAGGAAGATATTCTTACAATGAATCTTTATAATGGTTTGATAAAATTAGGAGTGATAGGGTGAAGGAAGCGAATCAATGGTCTTCGAAGCTCGGCTTTATTTTGGCCGCGGCAGGATCAGCTATCGGGCTTGGCGCGATATGGAAATTTCCATATGTAGCGGGAACCGGCGGAGGAGGCGCATTTTTACTTATTTTTATTTTATTTACGGTTTTAATCGGACTGCCTTTATTGTTTGGTGAATTCATCATAGGCAGAAAAACACAGAAAGATGCCGTTCAATCCTATAAAACACTTGCTCCGGGAACGAAGTGGCATTGGATCGGTTATTTAGGCATGGCGACGTGTTTTATTCTTTTATCTTTCTACAGCGTTGTCGGCGGATGGATTTTAATTTATATTACAAAAGGCTTCACTGGCGGATTATCGCAAACATCTGGTTTTGATACGATATTTGCAAGTACAATTTCAAATCCTTATTTAGCTGTAGGAGGCCAGCTGCTCTTTATGGTGATCACCATTTTAGTTGTTGCCAAAGGGGTAAGCAGCGGAATTGAAAAAGCCAGCCAAGTGTTAATGCCGGCGCTTTTTATATTATTTGTCATATTAATGGTGCGTTCCGTTACACTTGATGGCGCCATGGAAGGGCTCAAGTTTTTCCTGATGCCCGACATAACAGCAATTGACGCGAATACGATTTTATATGCGATGGGCCAATCCTTTTTCTTATTAAGTGTCGGCGTATCTGTCATGGTAACGTATAGCTCTTATTTAGAGAAACAGGAAAATCTTGTGCAATCTGCTGTATCAGTAACGGTATTGAACATGCTTGTTGCTGTAATGGCCGGAATTGCGATTTTTCCAGCTGTATTTTCATTCGGCCTCAAACCAGACCAAGGGCCGGTTTTGTTATTTAACGTGCTGCCGACTGTGTTTAATCAAATGCCGTTCGGAATTATCTTTTTATTAGCATTTTTAATTCTATTTTTATTCGCGGCACTGACATCCGCTTTTTCAATGCTGGAAATTTTGGTCGCAGTGCTTTCTAAAGGCGATGTCAATAAGAGAAAACGATTCGCTTGGTTAGGCGGAATTGCTATTTTTATTGTCGGTGTGCCGTCTGCACTATCATACGGTGTATTAAGTGACGTTACTATTTTTCACTTGTCCATTTTTGATGCGGCCGACTATCTTGTGAGCAATATTTTAATGCCGTTAGGCGCGTTATTGATTTCTATATTTGTCCCGTTAAAAATACCGAAACAGGATTTGTTTGACGAGCTGAAAAGCGGTTCCAACCTTAAACGAAAGTGGTTTGCAGTTTGGCTGCTGCTCATTCGTTATCTATCTCCTGTTGCCATCATCATCGTATTTTTGCATGTGTTAGGCATTTTTTAAAACACGAAGCCCCCAGGAAAAGGGGGCTTTTTTTAATAGAGTTTCCAAACGACTTCTTTTGCCTGTTCAAAACGTTTTTCTGCCTCACGCCAATCCACGACATTCCACCAGTGATCGACATAGCTCGCCCGGTCATTTTTATATTGCAAATAGTAGGCATGTTCCCATACGTCAAGCGCTAAAAGAGGAATCACATCCCATTGGCTGAAGAGCTGGTGCTTTTCTGCCGTTAAAATCTCCAGCCGTCCCGATCGAGGCGCCCAGACTAGGATGGCCCAGCCGACACCCTCCACTTTTTTTGCGGCCTGAGTAAAATGTTCTTTAAAAGCGGAATAGCTTCCAAATGAAAGATCAATCATTTGGAACAATGCTCCTGTAGGACGCCGTTTTCCGTTTGGATGCATCGAAAACCAGAAAATACTGTGTAAATAATGGCCTGCTCCATGGAATGCAAGCTCTCTTTCCCAATGAGTGATCAAGTCATAATTCTTTGTCGCTCTTGCTTTTTTAAGTTCTGTTTCTGCTTTATTCAGACCGTCAACATAGCTTTGGTGATGTTTCGTATGATGAAGGAACATAATGTCGCGTGAAATATAAGGTTCTAAGGCGGAATATTTGTACGGAAGCTTTGGAAGCACATGTTTCCCTATAGGGACATATGCGCGTCTTTCATTTGCATCCGCTGATTCTGTAATATCCCGATAAAGAGCAGCAGCCTGCTTATACCAATCTTCTTCTGTTGTTTGGTCATCTTCCAGTGCTGCTATCATCTTGTCGATTTGATCTTCAAACTGATCAAGCTCTCCTCGCTTTTGAATCTGGTCCTTAAGGGCTTCACACCAATTGAACATCTCTGTTTGATAAGATTCACGTTTCATTTATTGTCTCCTTTTCAATAGAATTCAAATATTTCCCGACAGCCAGCAAAGAGAATACATATGGATAACTGTGATAGCGGATATAAAATTGCTTTGGTAATCCGATCCCTGTTGGATACACCAGGTTATCGACGCCATGAGAACTGCTGTCAGTAAGATATTGCATACCTTTCACCACAGATGGGTGTTCGGGGTTTTCGGATGTGAGCAAAGCGTCTAAAGCCCAGGCTGTCTGTACAATGGTTCCTCTATTGCGCGGGACGTACGTTTTGACTTCGGCGCTTTTGCAGGATTCTCCCCAGCTGCCGTCATCTAGCTGTATGGATTTGAGCCAGCGCAGGGCCTTTTGTATAGCAGGGTGCTTCCGGTCAATCCCGCAGGCATGCAGACCCGTAAGAGCAGCCCATGTGCCATATATGTAGCAAACACCCCATCTCCCGTACCATGACCCATTTTGTTCTTGATGTTCGAAAAGCCAGTTCACTGCGCGCTGAATATGTTGATGTTTTTCTGTGAAGCCTGCTTTCTCGCCTAAAAAGTGCAGCACACGTCCGGTAAGGTCGGCGGTTGAAGCGTCAACTGCCGCGTCCTCAGCGGATTCAAGCGGGAGAAGGCGGATCAGAGGATGGTTCACATTTTTCTCAAAAGCTGAAAATCCGCCGTCATTGTTTTGCATCGATAAAAGCCAAGACACTCCTCGCTCCCAAGCTGAAGGAGAATAACTGCGGGGAATCGCTTTTAATGCGGCTGCAGTGTCGTCACAGTCAGGGTTGTTTGTATTGATGTTTGAAAATCCCCAGCCGCCGGGATTTGCATCCGGATTTTTGACAGACCAATCCGCTACTTTGGTATGCTGGCGGTCTAGCAAAAAGGCAGCTGCTTTTGTAATAGGGCCGTCTGTTTCGGCCACGCCGTTTTTTTGAAGGGCATAACTGATCAGAGCAGTGTCCCAAACAGTGGAAGTAGAGTTTTCCAGATAAGGAATCCCGCTGCACTCTGTCACTAGCGATTTAAGGCCTTTCAATGCCTTTCTGATGACATGAGAGTGGCGCGACACACCAAGTGACAGAAGGCTGTAAACCATAAATATGGTTGCGCTCGCATAGCTGTATAATGTTCCGTCTTTTTCAATTCGGTCCAGCATATATGTTTTCGCTGTCTGTAAGCCTAGCTGCTGAAAAGCAAAGGGTGCATGAAAAATACGTTTCCAATGTGACGAAATAGATGTGAGATCTCTTTCTTCAAAAGCATCAGATCGAAGCCAAGTGAAAGGGTTTTTTGTCATGTGCGGATCGAGATGGCGAAGAGATGGGATATTGCGGTTTTTAAGAACAAATCGCTGATTAAGTGTTACAGCCATAGGAGCAAAATGAATTCGGGCATAGGCGCTGAATTGATAGAAATGAACCGGTAATGTTGGGGGAAGCGCCATGAGCGATAATGGTAAATACAATACAGGCCAAGGATAGAGCCCGTTGGCGGCAAGCATCCATTTTGTCATGAAATGAACCTGCCTCAGTCCGCCATGGGCGATGATAAATTGTTCTGCTTTTCTCATGTGCGGGTCAGATCTGTGAAAACATCCTGAAGCCAGCATTCCGACATATCCTTGGACTGTAGCCGTTAGATTTCCGTTCGTTTCATCGGGATAATTGATGAATGTGCCGTCGGGTTGCTGTTTTTCACGAATGCCGGCTGCAAGCGCTGATATCAGTTCTTTTTCATGGTCACCATCATCAAGTGAGGTGAGGAGCAAAATAAAAAAGGAATTTGTCATGATTGGTCCTTCAAAGCAAAATGTCCACGAACCATCAGCATTTTGCCTGTCTTTTAACTCTGAAACGGTTTTATTTTGAAAACGCCTCACTTTCTTCTGAAGTGTGCTCATCACGCTCAACTCCTTCAGAAGCATATATATTCAGCGTCTTTTGCCGCCATTACAGAAAGAAAAAAAACTGCTGGCTGGCAGCAGTTTTTTTGACATGCATGTTAGTCTTCGAGATTAATCCATACACTTTTGACTTCTGTGTAGTTATCTAAGGCATATGATCCCATTTCTCGTCCGAGCCCTGACTGTTTATAACCGCCAAACGGAGACGCCGCGTCAAACACATTATAGCAGTTCACCCAGACGGTTCCCGCTTGAAGACGGTCCGCGATATAGTGGGCATGCTTGACGTTCTCTGTCCACAGTCCGGCCGCAAGTCCATATTCTGAATGATTCGCTCGGTCAATGACTTCATCGACTGTTTCATACGGAATCGCAGTCAGCACCGGTCCGAAAATTTCTTCTTTTGCGATCGTCATCTCGTCTTCAACATTCGCAAACACTGTCGGTGCGACAAAATACCCTTCTTCAAAAGGACAGCTTCCGCCAGTCACTGCTTTTGCTCCTTCGTCTTTTCCTTTTTGAATGTAGGAAAGAACCCGTTCGTGCTGTTCCTTGCTCACGAGAGGCCCGATTTGTGTATCCTTATGAAGTCCCGCTCCTTGGCGGAGTGATTCAGCATAGGACACCATCTCATCAATAACTTCATCATATTGGTCTTTATGAATGAACACACGCGACCCCGCACAGCAGACTTGGCCTTGGTTAAACATCACACCGTTTAAAGCGCCTGGGATGGCTTTTTTCAAATTGGCATCCGGCAGAAGAATATTAGGTGATTTTCCGCCCAGCTCCAATGTAACCCGCTTAATGCTTTTCGCAGCGGTGGCCATGATTTTCTTTCCGATTTCAGTGGAACCGGTAAAGGCAATTTTATCAACCGCCTCATGGTTCGTCAGCGTTTCTCCCGCATCTTCACCGAATCCCGGAATGATATTAATGACACCGTCCGGGAAGCCGGCTTGGTCAATTAATTCTGCCAAATAAAGAGCTGAAAGCGGTGTCTGTTCAGCCGGTTTGAGCACGATTGTACAGCCT
This sequence comes from Bacillus sp. SW14, assembly GCF_047608225.1. Taxonomy (NCBI): domain Bacteria; kingdom Bacillati; phylum Bacillota; class Bacilli; order Caryophanales; family Bacillaceae; genus Bacillus; species Bacillus sp. SW14. The sequence goes on from NZ_JBLKRW010000001.1 coordinate 2,141,600, forward strand.
GTCGCAAGAGCCGCACCCATTTTCCACATCGCCATCAGGAGCGGGAAATTCCATGGAATGATCTGGCCGACGACGCCGACAGGCTCATGGCGCGTATAATTAAAATAGGCGCCGGAAACCGGGATCGTCTGTCCTGTTATTTTTGTACACCAGCCGGCGTAATAGCGCATATGCTCAATAGCCAGCGGAATATCTCCATTCGTCGTTTCGTTTATCGGTTTCCCGTTATCAAGCGTTTCAAGCTGAGCAAGCTCAGTTTTATGTTCTTCCATTAAGTCTGCCAGCTTATACATCAGTCTGCTTCTGGAAGCTGGAGACATGGTTCTCCATTCGCCTTGGTCAAAGGCTTTGCGGGCAGCTTTAACCGCTTTGTCTACATCCGCAGCCTGGGCTTCATACAGCGTCATCAAGGTTTCGCCGGTCGCCGGGTTGGGAGTGTCAAAGGTTGCCCCTGAGGCACTCGGAACAAACTTTCCGTCAATATAAAGCTTCTTTGTTCCCTGCAAAAATGTCTCCAGCCTTTTCGTCACTTGCATCGTTAAAGAACTCATTCGTAACAAACCTCCAGTCATTTTTTATGGTCTGTTTTGAGATTCTTGGTGATAGCACATGGATTCCTTGATTCAATAGCAGAAAGAAGATATGACATTTGCTGTAAGAGTAAGCGTATACAAACATTCTATAATAGAAAACAAGTCAAAATCAATGAATAACCGATATTGCAATTTACAAAAGAAAAAAGCTACAATAAGCTTATAGATCAGTAAAGGAGATTTCATTTATGATTCATAACAATTGGCTTGAAAAAGAAACAATCAAAAAGGTGAAATGTGTGCAGACAAACGCAAAAAAATATATCGTGAACCGCGTTTTAACTCCGGGAAAAGAATATGAAGTGAAAAATGAAACAGAGGAGTTTCTGTTTGTGATCGACAATACGAATAAAGTCGGCGGCTATTATAAAGAATACTTCGAAAAGGTTTAATGCCTGAATCCTTAAAATATGAGCAGAAAATTTAATGAAATATAAAACCGCAGTTGGGCTGCGGTTTTTTTATGGTTAAAACAGGAAAAATAAAACAAAATTCAAGAAAACGTAAAAAACCAATTTTTCAAAAAATACTGCTGAATATTGAAACTTTTTTCTTTGTACGTGCGTATTACTTGATGCAACAGCATAAAAGACGGAAAACAAATCAAAAAATTGAAAAATGTAATCTGTTCGTAATGGTTTAAATGTCTTCTATGTCGTATTCTTATATAGGGATAAAGGACTTATTTTTATGTAATGAATGTTAAAACAATTAGATAAATGCAGAAAGAGGGGTTCTTCATTGGGTATTTTTTCTGTTAGCAGATCAACAGACGCAAAGAAGCTTGAAGCTTTGCTTGTTGAAGGGGAAAGAATAGAATCGATTTATAAGCTCCGAGTTGATCAAATTTGCTTTACAAATAAACGGATCATTTTCTTTGACAATAAGATGTTTTCTAAAAAGAAGGTTCGTGTATTTCTCCCATATAAAACAATTGAAAGCTTTGCGATCCAAGAAGCGGGCATGTTTGATCCCGACACTGGATTATTGTTGATGACAAGAAGCAAAACCTTTGAATTAGAATTTGCAAAAGACACCGATTTAAGCGAAGTTCAAGCGGTGCTGACAAAGCACTTGTGCAGCTGAATATTTGATGAGCCAGCCGTTCAAAAATGGTTAGGCTTTTTTTATATAAAAACAGAGCAGAGTGCACATACTGTGTACCTCAAAAAGAGAATACCTGAAATATCATTACCGCCTGCGATTACGATTCGTTCAAAAAAGCAGCAGCTCAACTTTCTATCAAAGTTCCCATGTTTGACAGGCGGCAAAACGGGAATCAGGATAGAAAGGAGAGGATACACATGGCACTGACAAAAGAACAAACACAGCATCTCTACCATAAATTGCTCGATATGCAAAAAGAATTGTCTGACGAAAAAAAGGAAACAAAATCAATGACGGAAGAAGTGGGGGAGCTTTCCAATGGAATTGACAACCATATGGGAGATCACGGCACGCTCGTCACAGATCGGATGACAGACCAAACGGTGAGAGAAATTGACCGGGAGCTGTTGGAAGAGGTCAACCATGCGTTACAAAAAATGAAAGACGGAACGTACGGAGTATGTGAAAAAACTGGCCAAGACATTCCTTATGAAAGGCTTGAAGCTGTTCCCTATGCAAGAATGACAGTTGAAGCTCAAGCTGATGCGGAGGATGATTTGGAGACAGATGCTCCGTCATTTGAAAGAGAGTTTCACGAACAGATAAAAGATCTATCCAATGAAGAAACAGTTGATCAAAAAAGCTCTCAGACGTATGAAATTTTGGATCGGGAACAAGATTCGAAGTGAAAATGGCAAGCAAGTACACCGATAGTAGATGTACTTGCTTTTTTTTTGGGGAGAAATCTCATATTTAAAATAAAATGTTTGACTTCTAGTGAAAAAGAAAGTAACATACTATTAGTAAGTAAATATAAAAAGTTTACCGGGAGGAATACAAATGTCTACAGTATTATTTGTAAAAACAAGCGACCGTACAGCTGAAGAAGGCGTTTCAACTAAACTTTACGAAGCTTTCTTAGCTGCTTATAAAGAAAACAACCCTGCGGATGAAGTGGTTGAATTAGATCTTCATAAAGAAAACCTTCCTTACCTTGGAAGAGATATGATTAACGGAACATTTAAAGCAGGTCAAGGAATGGAAATGACAGAAGAAGAGAAAAAACAAGCAGCAATTGCTGACAAATATCTGAATCAGTTTGTAAAAGCTGACAAAGTTGTTTTCGCATTCCCGCTTTGGAACTTCACAGTGCCGGCAGTGCTTCATACTTATGTTGATTACCTGTCTCGTGCAGGCGTTACATTCAAATACACACAAGAAGGGCCAGTTGGTTTAATGGGCGGCAAAAAAGTTGCGCTTCTTAACGCGCGCGGCGGTGTTTATTCTGAAGGACCAATGGCTGCACTTGAAATGTCATTAAACTTCATGAAAACAGTTCTTGGTTTCTGGGGTGTTCAAGACTTGCACACAGTTGTCATCGAAGGACATAACGCAGCGCCTGATCAAGCACAAGAAATCGTTGAAAAAGGTTTACAAGAAGCAAAAGATCTTGCTGCAAAATTCTAATTATGCCAAAACTCCTATCGTTGTGATAGGAGTTTTTTGTTTACATATTATATAGAAGAAAGTGATCATTCCTCTTAGCGAAAAAGGCTGTTTTTTTATTGTAATATATTTTGTGTTTGTCAAATTGTCATATATAATAGCGAAAAAGCAGTTTTAATCGCTGGAAAAAGTTTTTCTGAACAATTGTTCTGGCCCCTTGATAAAAATCAGCTGATGATGTACTATATAAAAGAAGCTACTTTGTGCGTATTGTTAATTAAGTTTTAACCTTTAAGCTGTAATAGGGAGTTTTATATCGAAGCCGGAATGTCACGCCTCCATTGTAGAGGACGACAGGAACGCTTCTGCAAACACCCACTTTGAGGAGTGGTGGTTTAAAACTTTCTTACTTGCATACGGCAAGACGTAGCGAAAGCCATTTCCTTTTTGGAAATGGCTTTTTATTTTATCTAAAAAAGCTTGATATCGTGAAAATTCAGTTTCTGTTTGAAAGAAATGAAGAGCACTTTTTTATGATATGATGGGAGAAATTCAAGAAAAAGCGAGGTTTACACGTTATGTTACATAGAGCCCAATCCCTTCTGGCCCATTATTTTGGCTATGAAAAGCTTCGCAGCGGCCAAGAGGAAGCGATCCGCTCGGTGACGGAAGCGAGGCAAAACACGGCCTGCATTATGCCGACGGGAGGAGGCAAATCGATTTGCTATCAAATTCCGGCCCTGATGTTTGAAGGGACAACGATCGTCATTTCTCCGTTGATTTCCTTGATGAAGGATCAAGTCGATGCGTTAGAAGAAGCGGGAATTAATGCTGCCTACATTAACAGCACACAATCCAATCAGGAAATATATGAGAGGCTGAACGGGCTCAAAGAAGGGGCTTATAAGCTTTTTTACATTACACCGGAGCGATTAACATCTACAGAGTTTATTCGGATTTTGCAGGGCATTGATGTTCCTTTAGTCGCAATAGATGAGGCTCACTGTATTTCTCAATGGGGACACGATTTCAGGCCAAGCTACAGAAATATTGAAATATTATTCCGAGAATTACATGACAAACCTGTCATCATAGCATTAACAGCAACGGCCACACCCGAAGTTCATGAGGATATCTGCAAACAGCTGCATATTCAAAAAGATCATACGGTATATACCGGATTTTCCCGAGACAATTTAACGTTTAAAGTAGCAAAAGGAGAAAATAAAGATCGTTTTATTGATGAATATGTGCAAAACAACAAACATGAAGCAGGCATTGTCTATACAGCGACCAGAAAAGAAGCTGATCGGATTTATGAGAAACTGAAACGAAATCAGATCAGTGCAGGGCGGTATCACGGGGGCTTGGCTGACGATGTGAGAAAAGAGCAGCAGGAAAGATTTCTTAATGATGAGCTGCAGGTTATGGTGGCAACCTCTGCTTTTGGAATGGGCATTGATAAATCCAATATTAGATTTGTGCTGCATGCCCAAATTCCGAAAGATATGGAAAGCTATTATCAAGAGGCTGGACGAGCTGGGCGGGACGGTCTTGAAAGTGAATGTGTTCTCCTGTTTTCACCGCAGGATATTATGGTACAGCGTTTTTTAATAGAACAATCAGAGCATGAAGAGAAACAAAAGCAGGATTTGAAAAAGCTGAGACAAATGGTCGACTATTGTCACACGGAAGATTGTCTGCAGCGTTTTATCCTTATGTATTTTGGAGAAAAGGAGCCTGATGCGTGTGGACAGTGCGGAAACTGTACTGATACTAGAACGGCCCATGACGTGACACGAGAGGCGCAAATGGTCTTATCGTGTATCATTCGCATGAAAGAACGGTTTGGCAAGACGATGGTTGCACAGGTGCTGGCCGGATCTAGAAATAAAAAAGTTCTTGAAAACGGCTTTACCGATCTCTCAACATACGGGATATTAAAACACCAATCAGTAGGGGAAATCAGTGATTTTATCGAATTTCTTATTTCTGACGATTTCATTAGAATGTCAGATGGAACGTTTCCGACTCTTTTAGTCAGCAGTAAAGGAAGGAATGTACTGAGAGGGGAATTATCAGTCACAAGAAAAGAAGCATTAAAAGCGGCAGCGATTACTGAAAATGATGAGCTGTTTGAGCGTCTGCGCATGGTTCGCAAAGATATTGCGGCAGAGCAGGGTGTTCCGCCTTTTGTTGTTTTCTCTGACCAAACGTTAAAAGAAATGTCAGGCAAACAGCCCGTAAATGACGAGGAACTTTTGTCTATAAAAGGAGTCGGAGAACAAAAAAGAGCAAAATACGGACGGCTTTTTTTACAAGAAATACAAGCTTATGCAAGGGTGACAGACTAAAAAAACAGAAAATCAATCTTTTTTTCTATAAAAAACACATTTTATTTTCTCTTTTTTGCCTCAGATTAAAAAGACTTGCGAAGCCTATTATATCAGGGGTTCAGCAAGTCTTTCCAGCCGAGAGAAATCCTTCATGTAAAGGAACTGTAATCTAAATCATATCTTTTTGTTATTGATTTGACATTTACGTGTGTTACGATAGCACCTGTTAGCCGCCAATAAAAAGCTAACAAGGGAGGATTTACTTATGAAGAAGACGATTATGTCCTTTGTAGCAGTTGCTGCACTTTCATCAACTGCATTCGGAGCTCACGCTTCTGCAAAAGAAATCACGGTGCAAAAGGGTGATACGCTCTGGGGAATCTCTCAGAAAAACGGAGTGAACCTAAAGGACTTAAAAGAATGGAACAAGTTAACTTCTGATCAAATCATTACAGGAGAAAAACTGACCATTTCTTCAGAAGAAACAACCACTACCGGGCAATATACAATTAAAGCGGGAGACACGCTGACAAAGATTGCTCAACAATTCGGAACGACTGTCAACAACCTGAAAGTTTGGAATAACCTAAGCTCTGATATGATCTATGCTGGATCTACACTTTCAGTAAAAGGTCAGGCAACAGCAGCAAACGCAGTTACTGAGAATACGCAAACAAGCGCACCTCAAACTCAAACAAAACAAGAAGCTGTGCAAAAAGAGCAACCTAAACAAGAAACAGTTCAACAACAACCAAAACAAGAAACAAAGGCTGCAGCAGAAACTTCTGTTCCTACAGAAGAAAAGGCTGTTCAATCAAATACAAATCATCAAGAAGCTTCAAAAGAACTAACAGTTACTGCTACTGCTTACACTGCTAACGACGGCGGCATTTCCGGCGTTACAGCAACAGGCATTGACTTAAATAAGAACCCGAACGCGAAAGTTATCGCGGTTGATCCTAATGTGATTCCTCTAGGTTCTAAAGTCTATGTTGAAGGCTACGGTGAAGCAACAGCAGGAGATACTGGCGGCGCTATTAAAGGTAACAAAATCGATGTATTTGTACCAAATAAAAGTGATGCATCCAATTGGGGCGTCAAAACTGTAAGTGTAAAAATCTTAAACTAATCATATAGTTTGTGATAAAAGACGCGAGCTTTTGGCTTGTGTCTTTTTTTCGTTCTGTGTAAAGATGTTTCTATCTTATGCTGATAAAAGAAAAGCGGTCCTGATGTTTTTCGCGTGTGAAAAATGGGTAGATGGTATATGTCCCTATCATCTAACTATTTTGCAGAAGGAGTTGCTGACTGTTGCTTTGGATTATTGTATCTTTTCTGGTTATCAATATCGGGATATTTCTATTTTCATGGCGGAGAACAAAGGAGGTTAACTTGCAATCGTCCGATGGATATTTTCTCGGAGGAAGAAGTCTGACTGCGTTATATATCGGAAGCTCGCTGCTGTTAACCAATTTATCAACAGAGCAGATGGTTGGGTTAAATGGACAAAGCTATGCAGGATCTATGACAGCGATGTCATGGGAAGCGAGTGCGCCGCTTGCGTTAATTTTTCTGGCGCTTGTCTTTTTGCCTCGTTATTTAAAAACAGGAATTACTACCATACCTGATTTTCTAGAGAAGCGGTTTGATCAAAGAACAAGACAGATCGTTTCGGTGCTGCTTATCATCGGCTACGCTGTTTCATTCCTGCCGACAGTACTGTATTCAGGCGCTCTCGTGTTAAATCAAGTCTTCCGCATTACAGATACATTTGGCATCAGCACATTTATGGCTGTTTTGCTGATATCCTTAATCATTGGCGTAACGAGCTGCTGTTATATTTTTTTTGGCGGATTGAAAGCTGCTGCATCAGCAGATGCCATATACGGAATCGGATTAATTTTAGGCGGTTTTTTTATTGTGATATTAGGAGTTCTTGCAGTCGGACAAGGCAGCTTTAGGGGCGGAGTTGCACAACTGACGGCTTTACATACAGACAAACTCAATTCAATTGATATCAGCAATTCGGCGGATGTGCCGTGGCCGACGATTTTAACAGGACTATTAGTGAATAATCTCTTTTATTGGGCTGTTAACCAAGCGATTGTTCAGCGGACATTAGGAGCGAAAAATCTAGCTGAAGGACAAAAGGGCGCTCTTTTAGCAGGTTTCTTTAAACTTATTGGCGTGTTTTATTTAGTCGTCCCCGGAGTGATTGCCTTTCATTTATATGGAGGCGGGATTAAAAATGCTGACAGTGTATATCCCCGGCTGATCGTCGATTTATTGCCGGCATCGCTTACCGGTGTATTCGCTGCTATTTTATTCGGAGCGATTTTAAGCTCGTTTAACGGCTCTCTGAACAGTACCATTACGTTGTTTACTCTGGACATATACAAACCGGTCTTTAAGCCTCATGCAAATGACGCTGATCTCGTCAAAACAGGGCGGATTTTTGTCGCGGTTCTCGGGCTGGTATCGATTGTCATCGCACCCTTTATTTTATATGCGCCATCAGGGCTGTACAACTATCTTCAAGAGATGTTCGGATTTTTTAATGTTCCGATATTAGCAGCGATCGTCATTGGCTTCTTTACAAAAAAAGTGCCGGCTTTAGCTGTGAAAATAGCTATACCAGCCCATATTGTTTTATATGGCTTATCAAAAATCTATTTAGGGCACATTCATTTTCTATACATCCTTGCCGTACTCTTTCCATTTTCAGTGGCTGTGATGCTTCTGACAGGAAAGCTGTATCCCAGGGAAACGGACTATAAGCTCGATCACAACCCGCAAGTGGATATAACATCTTGGAAGCACGTAAAGCTGGCGTCCTGTATCATTCTGATTTTAGTTGCGGCGACGTACCTTGTGTTTTCACCATGGGGAATTGCGGGTTAGCAAAAAGGATCTTGGCACCTGCCAAGATCCTTTTTATTTAAACCAGCCTTTTTCCTTTGACCGGGTAATGGCTTCTATTCGGTTTTTCACTTCAAGTTTATCAAGAATCATTGAAATATAATTTCGCACCGTCCCGCTTTTGATGCTGAGTTCCTGAGCGATTTCTTTTGTGTTTTTACCGTCAGCCACAAGTTCGAGCACTTCTTTTTCTCTGTCTGTAAGAGGGTTAGCCTCGCTGTATATGTCCTCCATCAGCTCAGGTGCATAGATGCGTTTTCCGTTCATGACGCTTCGGATGGCGCTCGCGAGCTCTTCGCTCGGACTGTCTTTTAACAAATAGCCCCTAACGCCGGCTTTAATGGCTCTCTGAAAATAGCCGGGTCTGGTAAAAGTGGTGAGGATAATAATGTTGCAGCCTGTATCCTTTAACTCCTCAGCAGCTTCAAGCCCCGTTTTTCCGGGCATTTCAATGTCCATAATGCATACATCAGGCTGATGATTTTTGACAAAATCAACAGCATCTTGACCGTTTGTACCTTTGCCGACAACTTCCATATCGTCTTCTAAATTCAGAAGTGATCCTAAAGCGCCCAAGAGCATTTGCTGATCTTCCGCAATAAATATACTAATCATGTAAGCCATCCTTTTTTGTTTATTTTGAGTTATTAGGAATTGACATGGTAAGCTTGGTGCCGTTTTTTGTATCAATGTGTAGGCTCCCGTTTGCAAATTCAAGCCGTTCTCTCATGCCAAGCAGGCCATGTCCTTTTGAAAAGTATTTCTCTTCACCTTGAAACGTTCCATCATCAGTGACTGTAATGACAACTTCCTTCCAGAGCTGTTGAATGTCGACTCGGCAGGTCTTAGCCTGACTGTGTTTGACGACATTAGTGACAGCTTCCTTTAAGCACATGCTTAATATGTTTTCATTAAGCAATGAGATATTATCCGGCAATTGATCTTCCTCGTAGATAAACGTAATGCCGGCTGCTTCGAGAATTTGTTTGATGTTTATGATTTCATCCTTGAGCCGGATGCCTTTCATGGAAGATACGATTTTTCTGACTTCATTTAAAGAAGTTCTTGCAGTTTGCTGAACGCTTTTTAGTTCACGTGTTGCTTGTTCAGGGTCTTTGTATATCAATTTTCTCGCCAAGTCGCTTTTTAAACCGATTAGAGAAAGCTTTTGCCCAAGTGTATCGTGGAGGTCACGGGCAATTCGCTGCCGCTCTTCTAATTTCACCAGGTCAGCAATCCGTTCATTTGCATTCTCGAGTTTTTCTTCGAGTCGTTCGCGTTCTTTGCGGCTTCTAATACTGAACGGCAATAAAATCGCGCTGATGAGGGTAATGACGACAAAAGGAATTTGAGTCAGAAAGAATTCTTTTTTTAATACGAGGCTGAAATTGGCTGCGACGGCAGCGCTTATTAAATGGACGTAATATAAAATATGAAAAGGGACACGTTCTTTTATGTTTCCAATAAAATAAGCGATAAAAAAAGCAAAATAAATATAACTGAACAGCGTAATGGAGGCTGTTGAAATGCCGATTAATAAAAACGCCCACAAATAAATGGCCCAGCCTTTTGAGACAAAAGCAAATCTATATATCGAAAAAAATAAAAGCGTCAAAATGATGCCGATGATGATAACAAATGTAGATGATGATTGCCATATAAAGTAGAAGGGAAGGATGAAAAATATCGTCCATATATAAGGCGTAATCCCGCTTAGTTTTTGAAATGTAAAATGTTTTTTTATCATGATATTCCCTCATTTTCAACTTTTCATCTTACATGTAACTTTATCATTGCGAAAGCCAGAATGCACCCTCGAACAATAAAAAGGAAGCCTTCTTGTGTATAAGAGAAGACCTCCTTCATCATCAGGCGTTCCGCAGTTTCTGTTTTTCTGTTGAATCAGGCGGAGGGCTGGAAGGGATATGTTTGATATCCCGAAATGATACAAATTGTTTTTTATCTTCATCCCAAAGGCGGAATGCAAGTGACTGCAGACTTGTTTTTAAGGTAATTGTCGGTACGTTTTTCAATGGTTCGTGATGTTTATGAGCAACTTCAAGCTTATAGTTAGGCACCTTTGGACTCAAATGGTGAACATGGTGGTACCCGATATTGCCTGTGAGCCATTGAAGCAGTTTCGGGAGTTGATAAAATGAACTGCCTTCCACAGCTGCCTGGACATAGCTCCAGTTTTCATCTGCTTCAAAATAAGAATCTTCAAAGGTATGCTGCACATAAAACAGCCAAACCCCGATTGAACCTGAAATTAGAAAAATAGGGCCCTGCACCAGTAAAAACGATTGCCAGCCAAAGATCAGACAGCAAGCAGCAGCCAATGCCACAATTGCCAGATTCGTAAGATATGTGTTTACACGTTCTTTACGTCTTGCGCCTTTTTTGTTAAAACGGTTAGTAATCAGAAAAACATAAATCGGTCCGAGAATAAACATGATAAACGGATTTCTATAAAGCCTATATGCAAGCTTTGTTCGTGTAGATGCAGCTTTATATTCGTTTACTGTTAACATCCAGATGTCACCTGTCCCGCGTTTATCCAGATTGCTGCTTGTCGCATGATGAATCGAATGGCTATGCTGCCATTGAAGGTAAGGGAATAAAGTCAGGACACCGGTCACAAAACCGAGAATATGGTTAAAGCGCTTTTGTTTGAAAAATGATTGATGGCAGCAGTCATGGAAGATGATAAAAATTCTCGTCAAAAATCCTGCGGCAATTACTGTTAATGCTATCGTAAGGAGATAGGAGACATTGAGGCTGAAATAAGCAAGAAACCACAGTCCGAAGAAAGGGATAAACGTGTTCAAAAGCTGAATCAGGCTGTTTTTTGTTTCGGGTTTAGCAAAAGCAGCGACTTGCTTTGTCAGCTGTTTTTGTTTATGTGCAATGGTTTGTTCAGTCATAGTAAGTATCCTCTCATTGTGTGTCTCGGTTAAGTATACGCTAATCAGAGAAGGCTTTTGTAGTAGCACACATCATGCATCATATATGACATTTGTCATGGCTCCTCGTGCGGCTTGCATCTCGGATGATTATGGAATTTTAAACCTGTATATCCAAACTATGTGTTACCGTGATTTCAGAGCGATCCGGACGCCTCTTATTTGGTGAATAAAAAAAGCAGACATTGAGCCCGCCTTTTCCTCAACCTATAAAAACATTCTAAAAACACCAAACACTACACAAAACAAACAAGCTACCAGAGTAACTGCAAATTCAGTCTTTCTGCCAGATTTCAAAAGAGCAACTGATCGAACACTAATATTGATTCCAAACAATATAAGAACAAAGTTCAAATACCAAGGATTAAGACCAGACGGAATAATCAACAGAATTATTCCAATAAGGGTGAGATACTGAATTGCTTTAATGAATTTTGAAGAATGATCTTTGCTCACAGTACCACCTTCCGCGGTTTAGTTAAATTTAATGAAATTACCATTTTTATTGTAATTCATTTTTCGAAAGGAGGATATCATTTTGAAGAAACTTATAAATCAGCGTTAGCAACGATTATTTTTATACCATCTTTGTCATTTTTCTCAGACTTTGCTTGGGGCTCAATCGTTGGAATTGTAATCCTCAATTATCAGCGCGATCACAACTCCTTCATTCTCATTTTTATTGGACTAGAAAAATATCTATAAATTCTAAGCTGCCATCCAGTCCGTCTATATTTTCCCTTTGTTTTTGTGACAGCAAAAGGAAGAATTTAATTTAAAAAAATGGGCAAGTGTTGTGACGGTACAATAGCCCATTAAACAGGGAGTGGTCTTAATATGACAAAAGGCGTTAAAGTAGCATTATGGAGCATCTTAGTTATATTAATAATATTAACTATAGTTGGAGTTATATCTTATTATCAAACCCCCTCAACGTTTGAGTCGATTTTGTTTATTATAATTACACCGATTTTAGGGAGAATTACTTTTTCAGAGACCTACCATAAGTAATTCTTAAAACCATGGCCATACTAATAATTGCGATTAGTCCAATAATAATAACTATTGTTGAAATACATTCATTATCTGCGAACATATTAATAATAAATGAACCTACAACTATCAATAGTATCGAAAAAACAAACTTTTTCACAAACGAACCGCCAATTATTTAATATGTACTAAAATATTATAAAGGAGTTTTATCGTGAAAAAAATTAACAGTTGGTCATTTTAATATGTTTCTCTTTATTTTTCGCTGCTAGTTACAATACCTATGGCTAACGCAGAAGAAATTTCTAATTATGTTTCTTCTGAACGGGTTAATGCAGAAGCGAAAAGATGGAAAGGCATGTTGAACCTCTATTAGAATTAATTGATCAAATGCCAGAAAATATAGCTGACCACGGAATAAACTGTTAAACGTACATAAAGGTAAACAAGTTGAAGGTGATGAATTTGTTGTGAAGAAGAAAAACAAACAACTGGCTAAAAAAGCTTGTAAAAAAATTTACAAGCTGATTAATGTTTGTCGATCCATATTCGTGATGTACCCGCAACAGCTTCAACCCTGCATGTTCCCCCTATAGGAAACGTGGCAATTGGCGAGGTGTGTCCGGCATTTATATTTGCGATGATTGGGAGGCCGGATAATTCTTTTTTTGTTTTAATCATGGCTGTTACCTGCTCTATTGATACATTTGATGCTTGTTGAAATCTGCCGATTAAAATCGCTTTCACATGAGAAAAAGCGGGGAGGTGGATGAGTGATTGCAGATCGCGGTCAAACATGTGGATGTCTGACATATAATCATCTTCTATCAATAAAATCGTATTTTCTGTTTCTGGAAAATACTCCGTTCCCTGCAGCAAATTAAGCGTGCATAGGTTTCCGCCAATCAAAGTGCCTTCCGCATAACCCTCTTGAATCACAACAGGGCCGTTATGAGGATAAAAGTGCCTGTTTTCTTGATCCAAATACCAGCGGTCATCGCTCCATTCGCTCGAAGGATGAATCTGAAACGGGTCGTCCGAAGCGCAGCAAGAAAGAAAATAATCTTTTGTATAATCGAGCCCTTTTTTCATTGCAAATGTTGAAAAATGGGGACCTGAATACGTAACAAGACCCGTTTTTTGATAAATGGCGTTGCCGAGGGCCGTTATATCGGAATAGCCGCACAGAAGTTTTGGATGCTGTTTGATTTTTTCGAAATCAAGATAGCGCAGCAGCTGATTTGAATTGAAACCTCCAAGTGTCGTTAAAATCGCTTTGACACCTGGATCGAAAAAGGCAGCGTGCAGATCATGAACTCTTGATTCGATAGAGGATGAATCAAATTCGTTACATTCATTTGCGTGTTCAGCGATGGTTACTCGATAACCTAAGCGTTCTAATGTGGTTTTTGCTTGAATTTTTGCTTCATTTGATAATTTAGACATGCTGGTCGCGGGAGACACGATCCGGATTTCGTCTCCCTTTTTCAGTTTTGAGGCGTACATAGATTCCTCCATCAATGGTTTTACACCATTACAGCACATCTTGGCTCGTTCTTCCAGGCCTTTTTACAAATCAACCCACTTAATGCTGCCTGATTGTGTATCATGATCGACGCATACTTGGAATTGATGTTTTTCATAAAAATGAATCAGCCGGTCTACATGATTCCAATCACGCTTGGCAATGTCGCCGGTGACTTTCGGGATATTGTGGTCTCTGGCGATATCTTTTAAATATTTCATGCAAATAGAACCAAACCCCTGATTCGGAGGGCCTTTTATGTCGCCGATATGAATGGCATCTTCCTTGTAAGACGCTACAATTGAAAAAGAGTCTTTACCTCTGTAAGCCGTTTTACAATCAGTAAGCATAATTTTGCATGTTTGGCCATCATCAATCGATGAAACAATCATCCATTCTTCATGTTTCGATTGATCAATACCAAGCACTTTGGCATCTTTAGATAGATCCTTCATATTCTCCTGCATGCGGTAAATTTGAAATTCTAAATCATGTAGTTCTTCCTCAAGTTCTTCGCGATTTTTTTCTTTAACAGTAAACAAGATCAAACTCCTTTCAAAAAAACAGTTTTAGAAACACAGTTACCAATTGTATTAGATAAGAGGGGCGTCTGTAAATAACAAATCCATTATTACTAGAAATTAGCGCAAAGTAAGGTTTGATCGTTTCTAAGAGAGGAAAAAGAAAACTAACTTGTTGAAAAAGGAGGAATCAGAATGGCGATTGATTCATTGATTAAGAAATTAAAGTATGTCCAATTGGAACCGCCCGATAAAATTCTCTCCCTATATCTTAATACAGACATGAGAGATCCAGAGCAGCAGGGGGGAGAATGGAAGATTGCCCTAAAGTCAGGATTCGGCCGATTAAAAGAGTATTTGGCAGCAAGTGATCCAGAGGAAGAGAAGTGTCTGCAAGGTATCAGAACGAAAATTGAGCAACACCTCAATGAAATGGGAAAAGACATGCCCCGCAGTCTCGTGTTTTTTGTTTCCGATAGCGGTATATGGGAACCAATTAAGCTTCAAATCCCTGTAGAAACAAGATTTTACTGGGAAGAAACAGCTGTTCTGGACCAGCTAAAAGGGTTACGCCAAACGTACCCAAGTACGGCGTTTATTTTAACTCAGCAGCATGAAGTGAAAATTATTGAAACCGTATTAGGTGAAATTGAGGCGGTTGAGCATTATGAGTATGATATCATCAATGAGTCGTGGGAGAATCGCCATTCCTCTGCAAAAAAAGCGGTACCGTTTGAAGAGGACCGAATGAGGGAACATGTAACAGAGAACCAGACAAGACTGTATAAGCGGCTGGCTGCCAACCTTGATCAAAAAGCGGCCGCGAAAAGATGGGAACGAATGGTCATCGCCGGTGATAAAGAAACAGCGGATATTTTGGATCAGCATATGAATAAACCGATTCATTCAAAAATTCAAAAGAACCTTCTGAATGAAAATGAACATAAGGCCATTGAGCATTTAATCAAAGAGGCGTGAACCTAACAGGGCCGGGGCTACAAGCCGCCGGCCTTTGAAGTGTGTCTAATTTCTGACGAAGCATACGAAAACGTTGACAACCTCTTCGAATTTGCATACGATTTGGATAGCCAGTACAAATAGGAGAGGTCATCAAATGAATCAAACAGAAAATAAACCAAAAAATTATACGGGGATTGTCCTTACGCTGACAGTTCTGATTAACGGTTTAATCGCAGTGCTGTTTTTTATGCCTAAATTAGATCAGTTCAGCCATGCGAATATTCACATTTTGCCTATGCTGAATGCGATATTCAACAGCTTTACGTTTATCTTCTTATTGGCCGCGCTGATTATGATTAAACAGAAAAACATTAAAGCTCATAAACGCTTTATTTTAGCCGCTTTCACTACAACATTACTATTTTTGATTTGTTATGTTGTTTACCATTCGATTGCAGAGAATACGCTGTATGGCGGAGAAGGTATTATGCGTTCGATTTACTTCTTTATCTTAATTACGCATATCTTCCTTTCTGCAATCATTGTGCCGCTTGCGCTATTTACACTAATCAGAGGCTTCAGCATGCAGGTGGAGCGCCATAAAAAAATAGCCAGATGGACAATGCCTCTGTGGCTGTATGTAAGCCTTACAGGCGTTGTAGTATATCTGATGATATCACCGTATTATTAAAAGCCATACTGAGTATGGCTTTTTTTGCGCTTGTAAATATGGCAAAAGCCCAAATCAGTTGGGCTTTTGCCAATAAATTGATAGACTCCTATTCATGAGCCTTTGATTCCATAGTTTCAAGTGTTGCAACCTGTAAAGATTCTTCAACAGTTTTTGTTTTTTCTTTTACTTTTTCTGCATACGTGTAATCACCGTAGCAATACGGATAGCGGAAATTATTCACATTTCCCCCGCAAGTATACAAATCGGGATTTTTTTTGACTTGCTGCTCGGAGTATTGTTTTGCCAATTCCTCAGTATGCGCGCCTCCATGATCAGCTACAAAATCAATGTAACCTGCCCCCATGTTATAGCTTTGAATAATGGTATCCAAATCCACATCTTTTTCCTTACCGGTCTTGTACATGAGGGTAAATTGCTTGATGCCTTGTTTAACACTGAGTTGAGGGTCTGTTATCTCATTGCGTTTTAACCCCAGAGATTCAGAGGACTGCATGGGATCATTGCCTTTTCCTTTTGACTCCTGATACATCATGCCAAGTATGAGTGATGTATAATGAGAGAGTCCTTGATTTTCAAGCTCGTCTTCCACCAGCGGTTTATAATCGGTTAAACGTTCCAAAACAATCGTTTTTGTATCGATCGGAAGTTTTTTGATTAAATCCCGGTTGAAAAAAAGCAACATCAACAAAAAAGAGGCGGTGACAAAGACAAAAATCATTATAAAACCCGCAGCAGCGAAACAGCCTTTTCTCTTTTTCTTCACTGTGTTTCACCCTTAATGTTTGAAGCAATATGACCTTTTTATTATGACACAGAACGGTATATCAGACCAAGTAAAAACCTGATTTGAAACATAAATTTAAACTATGAGATTGAATTGGAATACAAGTGGACTGGTTTGCACCCAAGCACATTTGTTATAAGATAAAACTATGAATAAAGAAAGGTGATACACATGACTGAATTTAGAGAAACGGACCGGGCAGCTGCTGATCTGGACGAGGAAACGCTGTTTCTAGTCGCACAAACATTCAAAGCGCTTTCTGATCCTACCAGAATCAGGATTCTCCATTTATTATCCCAGGGTGAACATGCTGTAAACGGAATTGCGGAAAAGCTGAATTTACTGCAATCTACTGTCTCCCACCAGCTCAGATTCTTAAAAAATCTCCGGCTTGTCAAATCGCGCAGAGAAGGAACATCCATTTACTACTCTCCGGAGGATGAACACGTTTTAGATGTTCTTCAGCAAATGATCCATCATACACAACATGATTAAAAAAGATATCCTTGCTTAATCGCTGCTAGCGGGCAAGGATGTCTTTTTCTTTATTGCGTCTGTTCTGATCGAGTTCATTTCTGCTGAGCTTAATGACAAAAGAGGAAAACCCGATATAATAAACAGCTATCAGAAAAAAGACGCCAATTGTCAGAGGATCTGTTCCGATTGACTGACTGTACGATTCAAGGCTGTTTAGATCAGGCGAGGTAAGATAGAGCTCTGTCACTCGATAAAGAAATCTTGATAGAAATAAGGTTAAAAGAATCATTTCTACCCAAATATGAGTGCGAAAATAGATTTTTCCTCTGCGTTTTTCAAAGGAGATATTTTTCTTGGCGAAAAAGACAAGGAGCCAGCCGCCAAGAATGCCGAAAATGAGATATCCATATAAAAAAGGGTGAATGACGCTGAAGATCGAAAGACCAAAAGCAAACAGTGAGAAAAGAATCATACGGGTAAACAGCCAGCGAGGCTTCAGCGGCTGATATCCAATAGACCTTTTAATTTTTTTATACAGAAAAAAGATAATAATCATGGCAGGATAAATGCTCTGAAGTGTAAGATGCATGATGTGAAATCCCCTCCGTTGAGAAGTGTATGCTTATCCAGTTCAAAATAGTAGCTGAAAACAATACTGAACACAAAAAAGAAGGGGAAACCCCTGTTTTCATAACATATGCGGAGGTTCTTTGGGCCGCATAATAGATATGCCCAAGCGTTATAAAAATGTTATGATTAATTTCTCTGGAAAACAATAGAAGAAAAGGTGCACAAAATGAAACTGGAACGTTTGTTAGCAATTGTTGTGTTATTAATCAGCAAAAAACAAGTGCAGGCCGCTGAACTTGCTGAGATGTTTGAAGTATCCGTCAGAACAATTTACCGTGATATTGATACGATCAATAGGGCTGGTATTCCGATTGTGACCTCACAGGGCTCCGGGGGCGGAATTGGCATTATGGAAACGTATCGGCTTGAGAGAGAGTGGCTGAAAGAGGAGGAACTATTTGCGATTGCTTCTGCTTTGCAGAGTGTCTCATCTATGTACGAACCTGTTTCTCACAGCACAGCTTATCAAAAAATCAAGCACCTCATACCGGAGCAATCTGCTGAAGCATTTAAGCACCAAACAGAAAAATGGTTTATTGACATGACGGCTTGGGGCCGAACTGAGGATCAAAAGGCGCTTCGTGAGAAAATCAGTGCCGCCATTGATCGATTGTCGACGGTATCATTTACATATACAAACGCAAGCGGAGAAACACTTCTTCGTGAAACGGAACCTTACACTTTGGTTTGCAAGGCGGGGCACTGGTATTTATATGCCTATTGTCTAGTTAGAAACGATTTTCGCTTTTTTAAACTGAACCGAATGAAAGATCTGACCATCTCACATCAGTCCTTTATCAGAAAAGATATTCAGCTGGAGACTTTGCCGTGGGATAAGAACTGGTACCAAAAGGACCGTTTAACTGAACTGGTCATTCTTGTTCAGCCGGCAGCACGTCAGCGCATACGTGAATGGTTCGGATATGATGTTCTTCATTGTGATGAAGTTGAGAACTGCAGGGCCGTGATTTCTCTTCCTGAAGATCAATGGCTGATCGGTTTTTTGCTGCAGTTTGGAAAGGATATTGAGATTCTGGAACCTCTTCATATACGGGATAAAATAAAAGATACCATTCACCAGATGCAAAAAGTATATGAAACCTGACATACTGCTGTCAGGTTTCTTTTTTTATAATCTAAGTAAAAAGGAGGGATCGTATGAGTTTTTCACATATGACACACTTAAAACAGAAACGGTTTGCCGGACTTTCACGGCGGACAAGCAACGCATTGGAAATGACGGAAGAAAGGCGGATCCCGGCACTGTGGGATCAATTCTGGCAGCAGGATATGAGCATTCTTTTCTCACAGGCTGAAAAAGATCAAAGCATTATCGCCTTATATTCCAATTACGAGCAGGAGACGAATGGGTTTTACACGTTTTCAGTCGGAACGTTTCAGGAGGACAGCCGCACTCTTCCAGAACCCTATGAAAACATTGATCTGCCGGCTTCCGCTTATGCTGTATTCACTTCCAGAATCGGCCCTATTGAAGAGGTTGTGCTTGAAACGTGGAAGGAGATTTGGGCTTGGGATAAGCGTTATCTGCGTACATTTACAGGTGACTTTGAGGTGTATGATCAAAGTGCAGCAGTACCTCACCGGGCGCAGGTTAATATTTATGTAGCCATAAATAAATAATAACTCTTGATAAACTAATGGTGTTAGTTAATAATAAAACTAACACCATTAGTTTTATTAATGAAAAGATGAGAGTTACTCAGTACCAAACGGTTTGGCAGCTGACTTTTTTTCCGAGATTATTTCCGGTCAATTGCTATTTAGTAGAGGAAGAAAACGAAGTCACCCTGATTGATGCCGCACTGCTGGGCAGCTATAAAGGAATCATTCAAGCTGTAAATCAGCTGGGAAAACCGCTTCAGCATATTTTACTGACCCATGCCCATGGTGATCATGTCGGATCACTGGATGCATTGACACAAGCATTTCCTCACGCAAAGGTGATGATCTCAGAACGGGATTCTTTCCTGATGCAAGGCGACACATCGCTGCGTCATGATGAGCCGCAGACACCTATAAAAGGAGGTATTCCGAAACACGTGCAAACAAAGCCTCACCATCTGCTGACAGGCGGTGAAACAATAGGTTCACTGCTCGCTATTCCTACACCGGGGCATACACCGGGCAGCATGTCATTTCTTGATACGAGAAACGGCACTATCATAGCTGGAGATGCGTTCCAATTGCGCGGAGGAATCGCTGTATCAGGTCAGATGAAATGGGCGTTTCCTTTTCCCGCTTTCGCCACATGGAATAAGGAGGAAGCCATCAAAAGCGCACAATTGCTCGCCGACAAGTCGCCTTCCTGTCTCGCTGTCGGACATGGGAATTTCCTTAGGTCACCCGCAGAACGGATGCGCCAGGCGATCCAAAAAGCAAAGAAAGGATGATGAACATGTCACCGAGAATTGGATTGAGCCAAAAAATGATTGTAGACGCCGCAGCGGAGATTGCCGATCAAGAGGGCTTGAATAGTGTCACACTTGCCGCATTGTCTAAAAAAATGAATGTACGCCCTCCGTCGCTGTATAATCATATCAACGGGCTACAAGCGATCAGAACAGAGCTCGCTGTCAGCGGGCTGACAAAGCTTTTAGATCATATGGCAGACTCCATAATAGAACAAAAGGGTGATTCCGCTATGCTTTCTTTAGCTCATGCATATGTGGATTTTGCAGTTGAAAATCCCGGATATTATGAAGCAGCTTTGCTCAAGGTTCAGGACAAAAGGATGGAAATTGTCTCAGATCATATTGTCCAGCTTGTCTCGAAGCTGCTCATTGAAAACGGCTATGCAAACGAAAAGACTGCGATTCACGCGACAAGGGGGTTAAGAAGCCTGTTGCATGGCTTTACGGCTTTGATCGCAAAAGAAGCATTTGAACGTGAAGAGGATATTTCAGAAAGCTTGTCATTTTCAATTCGGACGTTTTTGTCAGGATTATTAATGAACAATAAAAATGTTATGTAAACTATTTAATAGATGTCTTATATTTCTGAATATTGTATAATATCATGGGAGTATACATAGGGGAGAGACAGGACATTCACAAAATTGAGCAGTTAGCGGCAGTATCATGGTGGGCTTAAATTCAGAAAAGCATGGGACAATGGCTCCTCAGAGCGAACTTTGGCGTGCCAAAAGGGCGAACAGCGTGTGGACATCAGGGAAATGCCTGAAGGAGATTTCCGGCAAGCAGCCGAGCATTTTTATAAATGCTTAGGCTTGCCCGTTTGTTTTCAAATCAGCCATGCATCTCCGAAAGGGCTTGCAGACAGCGGGTATGAAAAGGCAGACGAGTGCTTTCAAATGACAGCATTGTGCCTAGACATCATGAGCCATACAGATGAAAACAGCCGATTTACCTACAAGTGGGAACAGGAGCCGTCGCCCGTTTGGCTTGATACATTTATTTAATTAGAAGGATTTTCGCCGGAGCGGCATCAAGGCTACACACATATTTTCGCGCATGTCGCGGTGTAAAACCTTTTTCACGATGTATGACCAAGGGAACCTGACAGCGCTTGGAACGGCTTCTGTTATTGATGGCTACGGGGGACTCAGTAACATCGTTATAGCCAAGGAGCAAAGAGGAAAAGGGGCATGAATTCAAGTGATCAGGGCATTGACTGAATGGGCAATCAATAACGGAGCGAAGCACATCTATTTGCAAGTGCTGAAAGAAAATCTGGCGGCAGTTTCTTTATAGGAAAAAATCGGATTTTTTCATATATCAGAACACCATTACCGGATCAAAAGATGATCAAAGGAGGGGATTGCTGATGGACTTGCTTCAAGACATAATTTGCGAAAAACGGACATATACACGCCTTTATCATTCACATCAGCATAAATACAGTCAATTTCTTTTTCCGCTTGAAGGGTGTATTGATCTTGAGACAGAGGGACGCGAGGTGAAATTAAAGCCGGATCATTTTTTATATATTCCGCCTGAGTGCGAGCATCGTTTCCGGTCAATCGGCAGAAATGAATGTCTTGTACTGGATGTTCCGCTTCATACGTTGAAAATTAACGAGTATCGTGCAGGATCGGGAATTGAAGCTGCGCTCGATCCATTCTGGTCTTCGATCAGGTACTTGCTGACTGAGGAAGAAAAGGCCGGCACCGCGAACTCACTGCATATGCTTGTTCAATACATAAAAGAAAAGCTGCAATCCTATACATACGCCTCAATTGCCTACATTCACAGCCATTTATCTGAGCGGCTGACGATTAAAAAGCTGGCAGAAATCGAGCATTACCACCCAGCCTACTATTCAAGCTGGTTCAAGAAGCAGACGGGGAAGTCTCCGCAGACCTATATTGCCAATCTTCGTCTCGATGAAGCGAAACGAATGCTGATGGAGAAAAAGGAAACCCTTACTGTCGTGAGCGAAGCGCTGGGCTTTCAAAATCTCTCTTCATTCACAAGGTGGTTTACAAAAAGTACAGGCATGCCGCCCCGGCTGTATCGATGCACCTTATATTTGGATAAAAAATGATGGCTCTATGGTTAAACGAGCCTTAGAAAGCTCTTTTATAATAGGAGAAAAAGGAGTTATTGATATGGCAGTCATTGAGGACTTTGAGAAATTGGATATCAGAACAGGCACTATTGTAAAAGCGGAAGAATTTCCTGAAGCAAGAGTCCCGGCGATTAAGCTTGTGATTGATTTTGGAGCAGACATCGGCATGAAACAATCGAGTGCGCAAATTACGAAGCGTTACCACCCGGAAGATCTCATCAACAAGCAAATCATAGGAGTCATCAACTTTCCGCCGCGCCGGATTGCCGGATTTAAATCGGAAGTGCTGGTCCTTGGCGGGATTCCCGGCCAGAGTGACGTCGTCCTGCTGAAGCCGGATCAGCCTGTCCCAAACGGCACAAAAATCGGATAACATAAAAAAGACGTTTGCCTAAGGCAAACGTCTTTGCGTATTGAGGCGATGCACCACACGCCACATTCGTGTGCGCCGCAAAGGGCATGTACATCGGCTTACACAATTCAGCTCATCGCTATATGAATATAGCATAGCGGGTGAAGGAATGCAAGGGTTACTTTGTAATTTTTTATTCGTATCTTATTTTGCTATATTTACTGTCATTGTAGATGTACATATTCATATTAGTATTGAGTAATAACGAGTTGGTTTTTTGTGATAGGATGTTCCAAAAACAGCTTGAGCGAATATACCAGCCCAGGAGTATTTAAGACTAGGTAAACCTATAGAAATTCTTGCTATAATTCAGCTGCTGTGTCTATGTTCTTAGGGTTCCCTCTAAAACGATCTACAACCTTTTATTTTGTTGATGGTGGCACAGCTTGAATGGAAATTTCTCCAGACTTGTTGAATTTCTTTTTCTGTGCGTACTTTTTCAGCATCATTTGTGCTACAAGCTGCCAACGATAGGCTCAAAGTGAATGCGGTTATTGTGAATTTAATTTTTCCTTAATATCATTGCATTTCTCTTTAAGACTTTCTGGCGTATGTTAAAATTTTACTGAATTCATAGTCAAAAGGGGAATGTTTTATGCTGGGAATCAACGTTGAAAAAACAAATGAAAACTTAATTATCAATTGGCAGCTATCCAAAATTGAAATTCCAATCAAAGAAATTAACGTTGACCCAAACTATGGGGGAGAGGAGAAAAGCGCAGTCAGGATTGGGTTTCCTTATGGCTCTACGGATAGGGTAGTAATTAAAACAGTAAATAACACTTACATTTTGTGTACCACTAATGCTGCTTCTATTATGAGTAAAATCATTAATGCTTAAAGTATTTAAGTTTCATTATCAAATGAGGTGATTTATTTGACTAACTTTATTCATAAGACTGTAAATGGTTTGAAAAGTCTCTTAGATGAAAAAGGAGCCATTAAATTGTTTTGTTCAGAAGGTGATATCATGGAGTTCCTTGTTACTTTTTCACCGGACAAAGCAACCCTGAATGACATTCAAAGCTTTGAGGCTAAACACCAGCTTACCCTTCCAGAGGATTATCAGAAGTTCTTGACACTACATAACGGTGCGAAAATTTTTGAAATTCTTTCTGATGGGGAGAATATAGGTGGAGGACTTTATTTATTTAGCCTTAAAGAGATTGAAGAAGAATTAAAATATGAGGATTTGTTTGAAGGAATCAATGGTATTCCAATTGGTCACTTATTAGAAGGGTGCCATTTGATGATCGACAAAGATAAATTGGATAAAGGGGATCCCAACTATCTTTTTATATTAGAAATAGGGGAATATACATTAAATTTAAATTTTGAGATATTTCTAGATCGGTATATAGAATCCAATGGGGCAACTTTTTGGGAATGGCGCTACTATACCGCAGAAAATTATTATAGAACAAGATAGTGTGATGTATAAGACAGTCATTTTGGCTGTCTTTTTCTGTTATTCAAATAGATTATTGTGGTAAAATTTACATAGAGTAAGCATGAAAGGAGAATGAAATGAAGGTATTTGAAGCTGATTCATTACTCTCTGAAGCGGATAAAAGAACCAAAGAGTACAAGGAACTAAGGTCACAAATGGTGAAGCTCAAAAAAGCGTTTAAGTCCGTAGCTGACTTAGATGACAGCGAGTTTTCAGGTAAGGGTGCTAACAACATTAAAGCATTTTATCATGATCATGTTGGTGTTACAGACCAATGGATTGATTTAATTGATATGAAAATTGCTTTTTTAAGCAGCGTTTCTGGAAAACTTGAAGAAGCAAAGTTGTCAGATGCTTACATAGAAGAATCTTTTCTAGAGCATGAACTTGTAAATGCATATACAAAATCAAAATATATTATGTCTGAACAGAAGAAAGCGATGAAAGACATCTTAAACGACATCAATGATATTCTTCCACTTGATATATTCTCAACAGAAGACTTCAAAGACAAACTTTCTTCTGCAGATGACAAACGTGAAAAAACAATCGATAAGCTTAACAAGATTGATGAGGATTTAAAAACAGAGTACGCAGAGACTGAGCCTAATGAACAATTCATTCAGCAAGATTTTAAAAAGTTGCAGGAATCAACAGGGAAGGGGAAAAATGCCACTCCGATTCACTATAACGCCAAAGCGTACAGAGAAAGTGACATACATAAGAAAAAAGGCGATATTGAGAAGCATTCTGAATCTTATTTAAGCGTGAAAAAAGAAGAAGCAAAAGAACGAGAAATCAAAGAATTAAAGAAAAAACTTAATGATGGTGTGTCTGATCCTGATGAGTATTTAGAGATCGCTAAGAAAGTAGGCTACGAGAATCTTGAGCCAGCTCAAGTTCAGCTTGCGGTGCAAATCGAACAAGCAAAGCAGCTAGAAGGGGCAGGAGAAATCACCTGGGATATCGTAAAAGGTGTAGGAGTAGGTTTATATGATGTTGGTAAAGACACTGTAACCGGCATATGGGACTTCATCACCGATCCAGGAGAAACATTGTCAGCACTGGGCAATGCAGTTATTCATCCAGTCAAAACATATGATGCCATTTCAGCAGCAATAGAAGAATCGTATCAAAAAGATATGGTGAATGGAGATGCCTATTCTAGATCCAGATGGGTGACGTATGCTGTTGGTTCAGTGGCTGTAGCTGTTGTTGGAACCAAAGGTGCAGGAGCTATTAACAAAGCAGATGCGGCGGGTAAGGTAATAAATAAAGCAAGTCAAGCAGGGAAAAAAATCAAGGACGTTAAGATACCAGATTTGCTGCCTTATAACCCTAAGTACAATCTTGCTATGGCAGGGGACGTGCCATACAATGTAGTGGATGGAGAAAACTTAAAAAATCAACTAATGAGTTTTGCTAAAGGATCAGATAAAGAAGTAAAACCTTTCGATGTCGTTGATTATAGACCAAGTAACAGTCCTTTAGAGAATCATCATGGTGTAATGGATGTATGGGCTAAACATAATGTTCCGAATTATGTGAGTAGAGGTAGTAATACGCCAACAGTAGCTTTAACTAAGGAGCAACACAATGCTACCAAGAAAGTTTATAGAGAATGGTTGTACGAAAAAACAGGGAAAAAAGTTGGCGGTAAAGTAAATTGGAAAGAAGTATCACCCAGATAAATACAAGAACTTACTGAGAAGATGTTCGATGCTGCTAATGTTCCTAAAGAAGCGAGACAGCAATATTATAGCGCATTTAATCAATACAACTTTAGAAAGTAGGTGTGGACATGAGCACTGATATGTTAATCAAGAAGATTGCTTCTACATCAGACTGTCGGCTGTTTGAAGCTGAGGGTCTCCCGGTAATAGACGAGAAGCATCAACTACCAAGAGATGTTAGCGAGTTTTATGAGCAATGCGGCGGAGCAGTTTTATTTGAAAATGCGGATTACCCAATATACATAGTAAGTCCAGATGAGTTTAAATTGGCTAATCCCGTTATTGTCGGGGAACTTTGTGAAGAAGATATTTCATCCGAGTGGTATATTGTTTGTACAGATGGAAAAGGAGAATATCTGACAATTGATTTAAACGACGATCGTAAAGGTAAATGTTACGACAGCTTTTTTGATCGGCATGGAATTGTTGGTGAAACACAGGTAATAGCCACCTCGTTTACTGATTTAATTCAACGGTTGCTTGATAATAAGGGGCGGCATTGGTATTGGTTAAGGGATGATTTTATATCATTAGGCGATGCATATGATGGTGTTGAAATTGAATAATCTATTAAACAAAAGTATTGCAAGTGTTAAATTGATAAAGAGGCGCAATATGGTGGATACTCTGTTATTATTTTGCAGAAACAATAATCGGTTAAAATTATAGAAATGGAGACCTTACATAAATGGAGAAACACAAAATAGATTCTTTATTACAAGATTTAGATGAACTAGATGATAGAGAATATAAGCGCACCTTAGAGATTTATAAAAACAAAGCGCATGAAGACGAATACTTCAAACTTATATATAACGGTTTTATGCAGCATTTTATAAAACTTGGATTTTCTCATTTAAAGTATGCTGTTTTATGTGGAGAATATAAAAGTAAACGTTTGAAATTTAATAATGATCCATGGATAAATTTGTTCTTTTCTCCAAGTTTCTTTAACTTTAACAGAGTTTATTATTTGTCAGTAGCTATAAACAATATTGCTACACTTGTAAAATTTAGATTCACTAAACCAGATAATTATATCTCCGCCAATTTCGAGAGAATTCAAAAAGAGGCCAAAAAGGTGGCGGAATATAGAACTCATAAAGTATACAGACTTATAAATGATTTATTGGGGAACCATAATTATAATTTACTCATGAAATTTAGAAAAAATATAGACCATGGATTGAATCCTGAGTATGGTAACGTGTCCTTGTTTGATACTTTAAATTTTTCGGTTATTGAAGATAAGATTTTTGAAATATTAGAGGCGTTTTATTACGAAATTCTTAATACAGAGATAAACATATCTAATATTGATATTGACAAATACAGAATAAAAGAATTCCCAGTTGTTGAGTTACCTTCAGTTCAAGAACAGGGAATTTTTGATTATATTATTTATAATAATAAAGCGCATGAGGGCTTCGTTAATGTAATAAGTAATTACTATGATTATTTATTACCTTTTATGAAACAAAAAAATCAAATTAAACCTCTATTAAACATACTTAGCGATATTGTGTTTAGGTTTCATGAAGTATTCCGTGCTTTTTCTTATTTCTTTTTATTATACAGGGTGAAAAATGTAGAAGATTACTTGCCTATTGAAATATTGGAGATGATCAATTTAGATGATTACCAATATTTTATGAATTTATGTTTAACAAGAACATATTCTGTTCATGATAAGTTAGGCTTGTTTTTTACTAAAACTTATTCTTTACATGGGAGCAAAACTTATTTTAAAAATGTTGCTGAACTTTTGATAAAGAATGAAGAAGGTCGATTTGACGAGTTACTAACAGATAAGTTAAGTCAAATTATTAGTTCCCCCCCGTTTGAATCATTGGATTTCTTAAGACAGCAGTTTATGCACGGAGCCGATTTTAGTTTCAAACAAACTGAAGGGACTGTTGTATTTGACGATTATTTTTTAATTTGTTTATATCTAAATAATAAAAACTTGTTAGCGTTAATTGAGTTTATGGTTTGTGATTTTTTCCCTGTCGTAATTAAAGAATTTCTTGATAAGGATCTTTATAAACAGTTTGATGAATTAATATATACAGTGACTACTACCATTAATCCTCATATTGCAGCGCTTATGAGCAACTATAACTTGAACACTAAATAAAATAATGGTTTTATCCATAAAGCAATTCTATTGCAAATAACATTGTCATCTGGTTATAATTAGGATGAAGATTATACGTTTTAGCGTATAAAAAATGCATTTGTTTAATTAAAGTGCATAAAATAAAAAAGACCGAGGTGCGCCAACACCCCGGCATGTACAAAAAGCTGCCCATCAAAGGGCTTGCTCGGTGTTGTTCTAGGTAGACCTAACCCTTCAGGATTCCAGTCTCAAGGGAGGTCTATTTTTTATTTATATACGTCAACATGGCAATTATAAATGACCCGAATGCAAGCATTAGCATTAATGCCTGGAATGTTGACATAGCGTCACCCCCTTTCATTAGGGGATGAGCAAGACTCCCTTGAGTGAGCAAACTTTATGTACAGGAAATATTATACTATACATAAATCCCCTTGTCGTTAAAAATTCACAGTATATCGACAACGAGCAAAACGAAAAGTGAGGGTTGAATATGAAGACTGTCAGCCAAGAAATCCAAGATTTGTCTATTGAATCCTTGGGGTCAACTTTTATTAAACTTTCAAATGCTTATAAAAGCACGACAGAAAAAGGTTCAAACACAACCCTTGTCAAAAAGAGACTAAGCGCAGTAAAAATTGGTTTAGAAAGCCTAAAAGGTACTTGGAATGGTGAAGATTTTTGCTATGAGCAAGAAATCATATTGACTTCTAAAGAAGTTCTACAAGATATCATTCCATCTATTGAAAAACAAATAGCAAAAGCAAAAGAAGGCAGTTCTCAAAAAACATTAAATGAGCGTCGCTTAACTGCACTAAAACTGGCAATCGAATCTTTAGACAACCGTCTTATATAAGACAGTTAATTGTTCCAGAATCGGGCGCGTTACATAAACAAGATTGAAGGAAACCCTATTTACTATGGTTTCCTTTTATTTTTGTGTATTTATCAACATTAAAATTTAACAGAGCCATTCAATTATTAAATCATTTGAGTGATTGTCGATATTTAACATGTGTAAAAAATGGAAAAATGCTACAATTATAAAAATCTCTGAGAGGATTGTGATTATTAAATTGGTATTTACAATTGACATTAACCAATGTTGGAATACCTTCACAGCTAGCTTGAACGGGACAGAAGGTAGTGCGTGCTTTTTGATTATAGTAAGTATTGTAAAAGGAGTACGTGTTAACAATCTCATGAACTCCCTTAAATTATTTTAATATTATCTTGTAATGAATTAACCTAATTCCACTATAGAGTCTCAGACTTTACTTGTTTCATAGCGTGGAACTTACTTCGTTCTGCATGTGGAATGAATTACATAAACCCAGCTGCAGCTTCATTGTAGCCGGTTATGAGAACTTCAGTATAATCATAATTGATCACTTTCAGCTTATTAATCTCATAAGGGGAGTCAGCTTTATTGAGTACGATTGCCTCTAAGTTTATTCTTTGGCCAAGGCAAATGAACGACTTAGAGGCAATTAACTGACCGTCTTTGAAGATAACATCGAAGACAGAGTAAACAATCTTATGGGCTGATTTTTTGGACATAAAACGTTCCACTACAGCTTCAAAGTCAGGAGCACCATCTGGAGAAGCTACAATGACTTCACAATCTCTAATGTGTATTTTCTTTGTGATAAATGGTTCGAATGGGGATTAATTACAAATATTATTCCATCAGATTAGAAACAAGAATTGCGATTGTACGAAAAATGATAAGGCTATGGTGGAACAAGACTACCTATAATGTAATTTTAGTCCTTTGTAATTAAATTACAAATAGTCATAATATTCACTCGTGAATTCATGGTATTATATTGAAGGGAACGATCAAAAGCTTTGGCGTTAGTAATTAAGAATGTTTTAAATATATACGAGTGCTACCTCATGTCAAAGTCAGAAAAAATATTATAGGAGGTAACATATGTTTAAGTTTAAAAAGAATTTCTTAGTTGGATTAACGGCAGCTTTAATGAGTATAAGCTTGTTTTCGGCAACCGCCTCCGCAGCTAGCACAGACTACTGGCAAAATTGGACGGATGGGGGCGGAATAGTAAACGCTGTCAATGGGTCTGGCGGAAATTACAGTGTGAATTGGTCTAATACCGGTAATTTTGTTGTTGGTAAAGGTTGGACTACAGGTTCTCCATTTAGGACAATAAACTATAACGCTGGCGTTTGGGCGCCGAAAGGCAATGGATATTTGACTTTATATGGTTGGACGCGATCACCTCTCATAGAATATTATGTAGTGGATTCATGGGGTACTTATAGACCTACTGGAACGTATAAAGGTACGGTATACAGTGATGGGGGTGTATATGACATATATACAACGACACGTTATAATGCTCCTTCCATTGATGGCGAAAACACTACTTTTACACAGTATTGGAGTGTTCGCCAGTCGAAGAGACCTACTGGAAGCAACGCTACAATCACTTTCAGCAATCATGTTAACGCATGGAAGAGTCATGGAATGAATCTGGGTAGTAATTGGTCTTACCAAGTCTTAGCGACAGAGGGATATCAAAGTAGTGGAAGTTCTAACGTAACAGTGTGGTAACAGATCATCTTTAATCAGGGGTAGCTAACGGGCTGC
The DNA here is from genome assembly GCF_047608225.1 of Bacillus sp. SW14. Classification (NCBI taxonomy): domain Bacteria; kingdom Bacillati; phylum Bacillota; class Bacilli; order Caryophanales; family Bacillaceae; genus Bacillus; species Bacillus sp. SW14. The sequence goes on from NZ_JBLKRW010000001.1 coordinate 2,172,424, forward strand.
TGATCGTTCCTTAAGAATTTTTATAATCATTGTTATTATTGTGAGTTACTAATAATCGACGGTCTTTTAGTTGGAATCCCAATATATGCCTCGGATATGGTAAATAATTATTAAACAAACATTGGAATATATAGTCACGCACTTCAATCAATGCAATTAGAAGCAGCAGATAAGATGGATTTATTGTTAAATGCGTGACCTCACCTGTGACCTGACCAAATAAAAAAAGCGATGAACTTCGCTGTGTAAAGCTTTGTAGTACCTCTTTTGACACGCCACATTCGTGTGCGCCGCAAAGGGCATGTACATCGGCTTACACAATTCAGCTCATCGCTATATGAAATAGCATGGCAGGTGAAGGAATGCAAGGGTTACTTTGTCATTGCGATATTTACTTTTTTTGACAACAGAAGATTTTATCGAGAATCTGAAATTTCAGTTTTATCATTAATTTATTAAATAATACTTTTATAAAGGTATTTGCACTAAATTTCAATAATATTTCTAAAGAGAAGTTATCTAAACTTTTTGACTCATAATATTAAAGTTGATTATAACAGTCTACGATATAGAAAACGAACGAAATCAGGTTAAGAATATAACTTGAATAAACTTGATATTAACATACTGGGAAGAAAAAACGCCTTGATATAGATTTAATCTTTAGCCAAACGTAGATTGAGTTGGTCCCAGTGCTCACTATTTGATGACGGTCAGAGCAATACCATATCCTTTTTCCAATGAGTAGGCAGAGGTTATTTTCACTACTTTCCAGCTGCCTTCTGATGCTTTTGTTCCTATCCCATTATGTGCCGTAAGATAATCTCCTTGACCGACAGTTTCGTCAATACGCACATAATGCTGGCCTACCAATCCTACTACATGCCATTCGTCTCTTGCTGCCCGTGAATGATAATCTGTCTCCAGCGCAGTGTCGTAATCTGGATTTTGTTTAGGCACACGTATGAGTTCACCGGTTTCTTTATCAGTCATAATCTCGTAAATGAATCCGCCAAACTCATTTGTCAAATAGCGGCCCTGCCAGGCAAAACTGGATGTTCCTGAAATGAATGCTGCAGTTTCTGAAATAACGCCAAGCATATAATCTCCCGCATAAGCAGGCGCTATCTTTTCACCTCTTAAAGTCACGATTGTGCCTGTATGGATTAACTGTCCAGTTGAACTCTCAAAATACTCTCCATATCCACCTAAAGACGAACTAATCGCACCGGCAAATGTCCCGTTTCCCCCAATAGAGTCAAGAAGCCATTTTATTGATCGGTGACCTCCTGCCACGGTATATGGTTCTTCCAGTATAATACTTTCAGAAGATAGTATTGTTCTTGACACATTGTTTCCTTTAATATGTGCATTGTTTGAAGATGCAATTAAAGCACGAGACCCTTCTGTGCTGGAACCTCCTGAAGCGCTGATGACAGCATTCCTTTCTCCTCGGGCTGTAATGTCACCGGTACCCGCGATAACTGCGCTTGTTTGGTTAAAGGCAAAGCCAGAGGTGGTTGCAAGCTGTACGCCTCCTTTTAAATTGATTGGAACCTGTTGGTACGTTTGACCTTTGATGGAGGCAGCCACACTATAACCTTCTGATTGTACACCGAGAATTGTGGCCTGATTATTAGGCGACTGGATACCAACGGTCCCATTATCAGTAATCATCGTTCCATTTAGTATATTCACATTATAGAGACCGCCACCGATAGAAATTCCTTTGGGAGCAGAATGATATATATCGAAGTTTGAAATTTTAACATAATCAGTTTTATTTGTTCCACCTGATAAATTAATATCAACGCCAGCTTTCTTAAATCCTCGAATTTTTATACCATTAATGGTGATATTTTGACTGCGATATTGCAAAGCTATGACAGGATAACCTTTATAGTCATAGTCAGGATCACCAACTGCTGTGAACCCGCTTACATTAATGTTTTTATATGCCGAAATAACCAGAGCTCTTGGCGTAACAGCATCATAAAGCGAGTTGAAAACTGGTTCAATTGCTGAACAATCAATGAGTGTGACATCGTATGCTGTTGTGCTTTCAGGATCTGTGATTTGATGGTGACCAATATGCCGAAGATCAAATGCGCGCACATCTCGATAAGAAACATGTCCTATAATATGGACATTTTGAGAGGCCGGCCAGAGTTCATGAGCTTTTACTTCTACTCCGCGAATGTTTCCGCTTGTAAAGTTATTCAAAAGCCACACATGCCTAGAGCCGTCGTCGATTTCTATTCCGTTGGAGTTTGAAACACCTTCTGCAAACTCAGTTCCTCGCGGATTTCCTGAATGGCAGTTTGAAATAAAGATGTATTCGCTGTAATGGGTGGTAATGCCGTCATCTCCTGAACCGTATGTCACACAGTTATCGATCCAAATATATCTTGACCCGTCTTTTGTCCAATCGGTATCAGGCAAATGATCATACGTTGGCGATGTAATATCAATACCATGAAGTCCTGCGTTAATAGCTTCCACATCTTTGATCCAACCATATTCAACTTTAGCAAAAGTTAAACAACTCGAGAACTGTCCCCCCGGATTTCTCACGCCGCATTGTCTACTTGGATTCCAGTCTAACGACATTCCTTGGACGAAAATATTACGATTCCCATTTTGATAATCATCATTTGTAATCACCCATTCATGTGCTGGAGTGTCTTCATGCAATTTAATTACAGTAATTCCTTTACCTTGTCCCACAATTGTTGTCCAGGATGGAAGTTTGATCCCTTGAACAAGATATTCTCCGGCGGGAACATTCACTTTGACGCGACCATTCCCAATTGCTTTTCGAAAAGCTTCCGTATTGTCTCTTCCGTCTGGAACAGCGCCGAAGTCTGCCACATTTACTTCCCGGGTGATCTTAGATAAAAGTTTGTAGTATTCCTTGTCAAGACGTTCTTTTAAAAGAGAGGTGATCTCTCCTTCAGCTGTCACCCTCGCGTCAGTAACTTCGATATTCTGATCTGTAACGGAATGCTTAATAAAGTTTTGCATTCTTGTCTTAATATGTTCTAATTCGGATGAAAATTTGGGTTGAGACTGAGAATTGGCGTTTAGAGAAGGATCAGGACAATTTTTAAAATGAACCATTCTAAAGATACCTCTTTCTATTAGTATAAGCGCAATTTTCGGAAGGGGCATGCATCTCTTTTGCGCTTATCTTTACAAATTCTTTATTTGTTACAAAATTCCTTTTGGATTTATACTGGTTTTCAAGAAATATTAGTAAGAGATCACTAGTATTGTATATAAAGCAGCAGTAAGAATTTTTAATGTACCAGTGAAATGCAGAAGGTGCGTCCGATGAATATACACTTGAAACAGCGAGTATGATATTACAAATTTCAATGCATATGTTTCATAGTGCAGATATGAATCTCACGACTTTTTTGGCATTGAATAAAAAAGAGCTTATTCCTACAGTTGAAGTATTAGACAAGGCAGCAATTGAACTTAAAGAGGAAACGCACCGAAATCTAAACACTTGGTGGAAGAGTTGATTTATAAAAACAGGTAGCCTATTTTATAAGCAAGATAGGAGGTCTTAATTAAATGAAAATTTCCTAAAGTAGTCTTACCTCTTTAAGTAGACAGGCCATAAAAAACTTAAAGAACCAGTGTGTGACAGAACTCTTTTGAAACTTTTATTCGTTTTAGCATGAGAAGAGTATACGTTTTCTGTTTTAGATGCGATAAAAAACGAAGGTCTGCAACGCAATTCGTATATAGAGATGATTAAATGATGAGACCAATAATGAATTAACTCTAGTTCCACTTATCTCACTTAAAACGCACTTAAAAACAAAGGCGAACAAAATCTTCTGCTGACTGTTAGAATCATCTCTTTTTTTATTTCAATCGGCTTTAACACACGAGGTGAGCGGAATCTAAGATAATTGATTAACTTCATAAGCGGCACGGATTCCAGACTCAATTGCGCCTTGCATCCACGCATGAGTGAGTGAGGCATGTTCGCCAGCGAAATGGATTCTTCCCTCAGGAACAGGGATATAGGGGTACAGTTCTAATTCTTGTCCGGGTTCCATAGCTGTAAAGGCCCCCGCAGAATAAGGATTCTGACTCCAGCTAAAAGAAGCGCCGGACACAAATTCAGACCATACAATATCGCCATATATCTCTGATAAATTCAGTAACGTATACTGAATACGCTCTCTCTCTGAAAGACTGTCCCACATCAGTGCCTCGTCTGCCCATGTATAACTCGCCAGAACAACAGCATGTCTATTTGCTCCAATACCAGTGCTTGGATAATGCGAAAATCGAATCGGAAGATCAGTAATAGATTTCCCGCCGCGCTGCCCGGCTTTTTCCCAAAATCGGCTTTTAAACTCTATGCCGATTTTGGTTGCGCTTATATAGTTCAGTTCGCGGATTGCCCGCCGTTTATAGTAGGAAAAGGAATGGTATGGTTCGACTTTGACAAATCGCAATGTTGAAAAAGGAATGGTTACAATAGCAAGGTCAGCTGTGAACGCTACATGTTCTGCTGTTTGTTGATGCTGACAATGGACCGTAACGCTGTGCTCATCTTGAGAAATTTTCATCATTTTTTGATGGTATAGAATATTTGTTTTTAGTTGAGGAAGAAACGCGAGAGGAAGCCGATCCATTCCGCCTGTTATTTCATAGAAGTGAGTTGGTGAAGTGAAAAAGATGGATTCCCGTAACACTTCAACAAGGGACATACCCATATACGCTTCCATATCCAAAAGGACTCCTATCATATCGATCGCGCCATATGAAAAATATGTGTTTAAAAAAGAGCTTAACGAGTCATTTTTGTATTGTTCTTCAACAATCCGCCAATTTCTCTCTGGATTTTGATTAATAAAATGCAGAATAGGCTGCAATACAGAAAGCATCAGCTCTTCCGCGGTTTTCCCTTGTTCGTTTGGTGCAACGGGGTATCTTAATATCTGAGGATTTCGTTCAAAAAGATGGAGACGTGTTTTAATTCCGTTCGTGTAAATGATGTCCATTTGGCTTTTGTTGATAAATACATTTGTCGGCAGCCTGAATTTTTTTATATATTCTAAGGTTAACATATGGATATTCGGAATGCGCATCGGACCAACATTAAAGTACAAACCATCACTAAAGGGAGATCTCAACGTGCAGACACGGCCGCCTGCTCTGCCGCTCGCTTCAAGAATCGTTACTTTGTGACCGGCATTTTTCAGCAAAGATGCTGATACAAGACCGGCCAATCCAGCTCCCGCAACAATAATACGCTTTGGATGATGTGATGCGCTAAGTCCGTTTCTAATGATCTTCACCATGTCATCATTCGTTAGAGAATTCACTTTTTGGAGGCACCTCTTTTTTGAATTTATGGCATTATATTCAGTGAAAAGGACGCCTATCACGTTCTGTTCACAACTTTTGGAATTGGAATGCCAAAACGAACATTTATTCTCATTAAAAGAACAAAATGGGGAGATGTATATTGACTAATTTTGTTATAAGACTGTAAATATCTCAAAAAGTCACTTAGATGAACAAAGCAACTCTTAAGGAACTTCAAAACTTCGAAGCGAAGTATCCAATTAAACAACTAGAGGTAGAGGAATTCATTTATTTAGCCATGAAGAACTTGAAGAGGAACGGAAATATGAGGATTTATCTGAAGAACATCAATAGTATTCTGGTTGACTGCTAATTGGAAGGTTATATGATCGGACAAGGATAAATAGGATAAAGGTAATTCCAATAAGAAAAAGAATCGCAATTGTTGGAAATGCACAAAATAAAAAGACCGAGGAACAGCAACACCCCGGCTTTGTCAAAAAGCTGCCCATCAAATGGCTTGCTCAATGGTCAATCTGTGTAGACCTAACCCTTGAAGATTCCTAACTCAAGGGAGGTCTATTTTTTATTTATGAACTTGCTGTTGTAAAGAATACGGAGAGACAGGGAAGTGTAGTGTTAGCTGCATCTCTGAACTTAAAAAAGATTTTCGAATCAAAACAGGCTCGGTACTTTTTATGATAGCTGAAGATCCAAGAATACATCTCGTAAATCTCTTTGTGAAATTATTTCACGATATCTATCTTTATTCTGTGTATACGATGACATTCTTCGCATTCAACGCTTTTCATTTTATTATTGATATAAGAAATAACATGGAGAGTCTCATCACGACACTGAATACAAAATAAGTTAGCATCCCCTTATTAACGACTATCGAGATTTTATAATTCTTGGCTTGAGCTATCGTATAAAGGCTTTAGTGTTTCCACAGAGAGCGTCCTGAATTCTTATCTTCTGAGTAATGTGAATATTCAATATATCCAATTCGCTTATCGAAATAAATTCTACTTTTTTTGATTCATTACTCGCTGCTATGTTTCCGCCTGTCTTTTCACATAAAAAACAAAGGGAGAACTGTTGGCGAACTTCTCCATCTTGATATGCGATAACATGATTGGGATCACTGTATACGCCAACTAGATGTTTTACTGCTATATCTAAACCAGTTTCCTCCATAACCTCCCTTTTTATGGCATCTTCCACTGTTTCTCCCGGTTCAACATTGCCACCAGGTAAAGACCATTTTCCGTTATCAACACGTTCCTGAAGTAGGATTTCTCTTTCCTTATGAAGAACGACAGCCGAGACAGCAGGAACAATTTTTAGTGGTTTTGGAGCATCATCATTGTAATAATAATCGATTCTATTCATTTTGTTACATACAACCTTTCTTATATTCTTCATTTTTTATTGACAGCCTTTTCATAACATTCTACAATAAACTCACAACAATTAACAAATGTTAAACGACGTAACAAATGTTACAGAAAAACTCTATTTGATATGTTGTGTAACTAATGTTAATTGTTGATAGCATGATATGCAGGTTGTTTTATATTCAAAATGTAAACGTTTTACGATTTTAATTTTTCGAATTTTCACAAAGGGGATGTAACATATGTCAATTTATCAACAACTTTTAGAAAGAGAACGTGCCAACGAGCCGATTAAAGTAGGAGTCATCGGTGCTGGACAAATGGGATTTGGGATGATTGGTCAAATCTCTCATATTCCTGGTATGAGCGTAACTGGAATTAGTGATATAAATATTGAAGCAGCAGAAAGAGCTGCAAATTACTATAATTCACAGTCCTCCAGAAAAGAATCCATTATGGTAACAAATGATTTTCGTGAAGTTATTCAATCTGCCAATATAGAAGTCGTCGTTGATGCAACAGGGGTTCCAGAAGTAGGAGCCAACATTTCACTTGAAGCCTTAAGGTCTAAAAAGCATCTTGTCTTATTGAATGTAGAAGTGGATATTACTATCGGTTCAGTAATGCATCAAATGTTTACTAATGCTGGCCTAGTTTACAGTGGTTCTGCTGGGGATGAGCCGGCGGCAATACTTGAATTATTTGAATTTGCCAAAACGATGGGAATGGAAGTTCTGGTTGCTGGCAAAGGGAAAAATAATAAATTAAATGTCACAGCAAACCCTAGCACTGCGCAAGAAGAAGCAAATAAGAAAAAAATGGCTTCTCATATGCTTACTGCTTTCCAAGATGGTACTAAGACAATGGCTGAAATGAATTTATTGTCTAATGCTATTGGATTTGTACCGGATGTAGTTGGAATGCATGGGATTTCTGGAGATCTAGATTCAGTTATTAAAGATTTAGACCTTAAAGAAAATGGTGGGATGTTAAATCATTTTGGGGTAGTTGATTATGTAGATGGGCTTGCACCTGGAGTATTTGTAATTGTAAAAGGGCAAAATGATGCTGTAGCGCATGAGTTGGATTACTTATTGAAAAAAGGGGAAAGAGACCATCACATTTTATATCGACCATATCATTTAGCTAGTTTAGAAACGCCGATTACTATCGCAAAAGCTGTTTTACAAAATGAAGGATCTATTCAACCACTAGGGGCTCCTATTTCTGATACGGTTGCCGTTGCAAAACGTGATATGAAAGCCGGAGAAGCACTAGATGGTATTGGGGGTTACTCTGTACGCGGGGTTCTTGAAACTCATCAAGATTTGAAGCGAAATAATCATATTCCAATTGGTTTAATCAGCGGAAATGTTGTGGCGAAAAAAGATATTCGTCAAGGCCAATTCTTAACAACTGATGATGTAGAATTAGACCCTACAACAACAGTTTGGAAATTAAGATCGCTACAAGATAGTTTATTCCCGGCAGAGACGGCTGATAGTAAAATTGTAACTACTTTGTAAGTTCATAGGCGTGCAGCAAAACTCTTTCTGAAAAAGAGTTTTGTCCGCGCCCTTTTTCTTCCAAATAGAACTTAAAAAGGGGCATGACATCCTATGAGATTTGTTTTCATTCTCTGCTTTTTGCTAGTCGTTCAATATGTATTTACCTTCATACAAGTTCGTTATTATAGAAAGAGTATGAGTGAGATTGTAAGCACTTACAGAGAAAAACAAGGATATTATTTATTTTCTGGTACGGAAAGAAGAAAGTTTCGACCTGGAGCCATTGCTATGCTTGTCGTTGATAGTCACTATATCATTCAGGAATGCCATGTGGTCAATGGTTATTCAGTTTTATCTAAATTTAAAGAAATAAGTAAATATAAGGGGCAACATATAGGAACTGTATTAGATGATTTACAAGAATGTAAAACAAATCAAAAAGGGAATTATAGGCGATTACCAGCAATTAATACAGCCCTTTCAAAGGCTGCAGAAAATGCATTATTGTCAATTTCTACAAAAAATATCTCTATGCTTTAATGGAAAGGAGTGTTGATTTCTATGGAATGGATTCAATGGTTCGGCGAACACTTTATAGGAATGTTTGATGCCGGTGGTAAACAGTTTATGGATTTAATGACTGGAATAGTTCCTACTCTAGTTGTACTACTAACATTTACCTATGCAATGATTAAGTTCATAGGAGAAGAAAGAGTCAATAAGGTTATTCAGTTCGCCGCAAAGTATACGTTATTAAGATATACATTAATGCCTATCCTATCAATCTTACTATTAACAAACCCGATGGCTTATACCTTTGGAAGGTTTTTACCAGAAAAACAAAAACCAGCGTTTTTCGATTCACTAGTTACTTTCTTTCATCCTGTTACAGCTTTATTCCCTTACGCAAATGCAGGAGAGCTTTTCGTCTATTTAGGAATTGCTAACGGGATAAAAGAGGCTGGTTACCCTATGTCTGATCTTGCCGTTCGCTATTTCCTAATAGCGATTGTCATCATGCTTTTACGCGGGGTTATTACTGAACTTATCACAAAATATCTGGCTAATAGAATGGAAGCGAATTCTTAATTGAAGGAGAAATCACCATGACTCAAGGGGGAACGATCATGAATAAACAGCGTGCAATCTTTGTGGATAAAGGTTCTGGTGGTTGGGGAACAGGTCTAAGAATTGAACCTAAAGGAAAAAGGACGAAGGTTGTTTCTATTACAGGCGGAGGGATTCACCCAGTCGCAAGAAAGATCGCTCAGGTATCGGGAACAGAAGCTATAGACGGCTTTAAAAATTCAGTTCCAGAAGATGAAATGATGTGTGTTGTTATTGATTGTGGGGGAACAGCAAGAATTGGACTTTATCCGATGAAACGCATTCCTACAGTGGATGTCCTTCCATCTTCACCTTCAGGTCCGTTGGCTAAACATATTAAAGAAGATATCTTTGTTTCTGGTGTTACAGAAAAAGAAATCAGATTAGCTGACGAGCAAGCAGAGGGCCTTTCAGAAACTGAAGAGACATCGGAAGCTAGTCAAATCAACACAAGTCATAAAGAAAATCCTAATAAGATGAATAAGCAACGTGCAATTTTTGTTGAAAAAGGTTCTGGTGGCTGGGGAACAGGCCTAAGGATTGAACCTCATGGAAAAAAGACGAAGGTTGTTTCTATTACAGGCGGAGGGATTCACCCAGTCGCAAGAAAGATTGCTCAGGTATCGGGAACAGAAGCTATAGACGGCTTTAAAAATTCAGTTCCAGAAGATGAAATGATGTGTGTTGTTATTGATTGTGGGGGAACAGCAAGAATTGGACTTTATCCGATGAAACGCATTCCTACAGTGGATGTCCTTCCATCTTCACCTTCAGGTCCGTTGGCTAAACATATTAAAGAAGATATCTTTGTTTCTGGTGTTACAGAAAAAGAAATCAGGTTGGCTGGCGAGCAAGCAGAAATCCCATCAGAATCCCAAGGTACATCAGAACCTAGCCAACTCAATACAAATGAGAAGGAAAATGTGAGTAAGAATGATGTAAAAAAAGAAGAGCGAGAAGATAGAGATAACTTCCTGATGAGATTTTCGAAAGGAATTGGAAAAGTAACAGGAACCTTTTATCAAGCTGGTCGAGATTCAATAGACATGCTTATCAAAAACATCATTCCATTTATGGCTTTTGTGAGTATGCTCATTGGGATAATTAACTACACAGGTATTGGCGATGCTATGGCTCACATCTTGTCACCTTTGGCTGGTTCTTTGTGGGGATTAATCATTCTGGCATTTGTTTGTACCTTACCATTCCTATCGCCAGTGCTCGGACCAGGTTCCGTTATAGCCCAAATTATAGGAGTCTTAATTGGAACTGAAATCGCTAAAGGAAATATTCCGCCTCAATTTGCCTTGCCGGCTTTATTTGCTATTAATGCCCAAGTGGGAGCTGACTTTATACCAGTTGGTTTGTCGCTTGGCGAGGCGAAAGCAGAAACGGTACAATATGGTGTACCAGCAGTTTTATATAGTCGTCTTATCACTGGGGTTCTTGCTGTTATAATTGCATATGTCGCAAGTATTGGAATGTTTTAATAAATTTAAAATGATTATCAAATGGAGGTATGAGTATGTATAAGTCAATTGTAAAAGAAATTGGAGAATTAGCTTTATCCTTTGAGGAAGAAAAGATAATGATTTTATTTGGGCCACAAACACCAGAGGGGTTAAGAGACGTGGCTGTCATTCATGAGGTTAAAGAAGATCAATCAGAAAGCCCGATTAAAGAAGGGCATATTCTAAAAGTTGATGATCAAGAATTTAGTATTACTGCTGTAGGATCCGCAGCCAATAACAATTTAAAGGAACTTGGTCATATTTCTATTTACTTCAACGAGCCTAACGGAGAAGTTCTTCCTGGTGCTGTGTTTGCAAGCCCGTACGTGCTTCCGCAAGTTAAAAATGGCAGTGTCATTGAATTTAAATAATAATGTCATAAGAGCCCCTAGAGATCTGATCACATATTAAGAAAAAAAGGAGTTACGAATTTGAACTTACCTGAAGATAATAGGTTGTTTGTTAAAATAGCTCACATGTACTATGAGGAAGGACATAATCAATCACAGATTGCGGAAGAAATCGGTGTAAGTCGCTCTCTTATATCTAAATATCTTTCAAAAGCAAGAGATTTGGGAATCGTAGAAATTATTATTCATGATGAAATGATACATCCTTATAGAAAACTCGAAGGAAAAGTTGAACGTTTATATGGATTGCGTGAAGTCGTATGCATTCCCAATCTGGGAGGCGAATCCTCGAAAAGCAGATTGGGATCTGCAGCATGTAAATACTTGTTGCGAGTTATGAGAGACGGGCAAACGATAGGGGTCTCCGCAGGAACCACTTTATATGAAGTTGCGAAGGCCATGACCTCTAGCCAGCCCTATCCGTCCGCTACATTTGTTCCGCTAGTTGGAGGAATGGGAAACGAACGGGTAGATATACATGCTAATCATATTGTAGCTAAGCTAGCAGAGAGTCTACAAGCACAATACAAGCTTCTTCATGCTCCCGTAATGGTAGATTCTAAAGAAGCAAAAGACATATTTATGAGGCAAACTTCTATACAAGACATTTTTAACTTATCATCCAAATCCCATATAGCGATTGTTGGAATCGGGGGAACTCCTGAACATTCAACTATGGTGAAGTCTTATCTAGGTCAGGAACATCAGGAGTATTTTGATCATACGGATGTCGTCGGAGACATTTGTTATAATTTCATTGATGAAAATGGCCGCTCATCTCTTAGTTCATGGAATGAAAGAGTGATTGCGTTGGAATTAGATCAATTAAGGGAGATTCCACTTGTTATTGGAGTGGCTTGTGGATTAGAAAAAGTGCAGGCAATAAAAGCAGCATTGGAAGGCAAGTTAGTCCATGTATTGGTGACAGATGAACAAACAGCACAGGCTTTATTGGATTAATTAAAAATAAAGGGATGAGATATTTCTTAAAATCATCCCTTTATTTTTAGAAAATTGGAAAGAGGAATGATTTATTATTTTGCTTTATGGTCGAAGACATTTAATCTTCCCACAAATATCACCTTTGATATTTATAGATGCTGCTTAATGCTCTCTAAGAAGTTTTTCTGTACGAAGTAACTCAGTCATGTTATCAAATATTGAGGATATGTTAATCAGCAGTTGAGTTTATTTGAATTGGCTAACGAAAAGAGAAGAAAGCTTGGATTCGTTATGGATGGGATTAGAAGTAATACGGATCAAAAGCGATCCTGAGAGCAGGTTCTTATACACCTGCTGGAACAGTATTTCACAGAGCTGGACTTACTGGCGGACAAAAATTTTAATAAAACCTCTTCAAAATTTAGAAGGGGAATTAATACATATTTTAGATGTATGACCTCTACTAGAAACCCCAAACGAATGACTATCAGTATAACCAATACTGGCTGTATGACCTCTACGTGCTTCCTGGACATCTTTTTGAGTGATAGTTAAATAAATGCTAGCAAATCCAATTAAAACAATGGCTAAAATTAAGACAGATGCATGTTTAAGTTTCATAAAGACAATCCCCTCGCTGAATTTGTTTGCGGGCATAAAGCGCTTTCTCATAAAAAGTAACGGCCTCTTCATGGTTCATTCTTATGTATTTGTACCACTCATTCATTTTCACTCCGACCTTGGAAGAAAAGATCATTTGTTCCAACAGAATCCCTCCTAGATTAATTATCTTAATATGTAAAATTTTATCATATTTAAACGTATAAGGAAGATTAATGTTACCTTAAAAAACAAAAAAATATCCCCCCATTAAAGAGAAGGGCGGGGCTTTTATTGTGATGAATCATATCCCATGGCCTGTTCACTGGTCAGAGATTTCTTGAGTTGTTGAATAAGAATAGTATTTAAAGAGGTTATTGTTGTCTTAATATTGAAATAAACATTAAGTTTAAGTACTTTTGATGGGAGTCACTTTAATGTATATAACAACAAAAAGGTTATTGATACGTGAATTTGAATTAAATGATTGGCAAGCTGTATATGAGTATACATCAGATATTAATGTTATGAAGTACATACCAGAAGGGGTTTTTACTGAAGAAGATGCTAAAAAATTTGTAAATAAAAACAAAGGTGATAACGCTGAAAAATTTCCTGTAGTACTAATAGATGAAGATTATCTTATAGGTCATATTGTTTTTTATAAGTATTTTGGTGAACATACATATGAGATTGGGTGGGTGTTTAATCCAAATTATCAAAATAGAGGGTACGCTTCTGAAGCAGCACAAGCTATCTTGGAATATGGATTTAAAGAAATGAACTTACATAGGATTATAGCTACGTGTCAGCCTGAGAATATTCCATCATACCGAGTTATGGAGAAAATCGGTATGAGAAGAGAAGGCTTTTTTAAAAAATGTATTCCCAAAGACAATGAATGGTGGGATGAATATTATTACGCTATTTTAAAGGAAGAGTGGAAGAGAACTATTAAGAGTTTTTAATTCTTACCTCTTGAATAAAAGGTTCTATTATTGAATGCAGCAACATTGGCGATACAAACAAAATAGCACCTTATGTTCATATATTGAGAGATGAAGCGCACCTGCAGCATAAAGCAGAGCGCTTTTTTTAATGAGGAATCTCAATAAAACAATAATTTTAATCAGAAAAGAGATGTGAAAAGTATGGATAAAATAATGTGAGGTCAAATAAAGTGTAAACAATGGGAAAAGCTGATCTTAAGCAAAAATGGATGAAGTCGAATAATCCTGATCACGCAGGCAATATTATTTAGTTAGTCTAGTTTTGGAATAAAAATTAATCAAATTTATGTTAATAACAACAGATAAATGAACAAAAGAAAAGAACATGTTTTGAAATAAGATTGATCAAAACATGCTTGGTTAATTTCTTTTTATTACATTTGCGGGGGTTCCAAACCAAATTTTGTCCATTCCTCTTTTGCTGGACCATAAATACCTGGAACACTTAACCCTGCTTGTCTCATAAGAACAGTCATTTGTCCTCGATGGTGATTTTGATGTTGAATTAAAAACATCAAAAGTGAACCATTCGGCAATTGTTGCCCAATAAAGTTGATACGTTCTTGGAGTGTATAGTCAGTCCATTGGGTTTTTAATGCCTCTACAAATGCATTACTGGCTTGATGATAACTGTCTGCTATAAACTGAGCCGAAGTAGGAACAGGATAATCTTCAGCTGGGGCATGAAACGTTAAGTCTGTGTTTGAGGTAATGATGCGAATGGCAGCAACAGTATGCCAAGCAATACGGCCTAAAGTCCAACTTTCTGAAGTTATTTCCTGTTTAAGTGATTCATCAGTTAAACTATTTAGTATTTTCTGTGTTGCACCGGCTTCGAACTCCCAAGATTTTAAAAAATGATTTAAGGTTTGAAACACAAAATTCCTCCTTATAATATTTTGTTTTCTTTCTATGAACCTATAGTTCAATTATAGTGCCCCGTTTAGTTAAACAGAACAAAATTTTAGGCAAGAATGATCCAAGGAAAAAAGGCATCGAGACATTCTTAAATAAACGTCAAGACTGTATTTCAAATTTACATTTAAAATACATGAAATCAAAACCAAACTAAACGATTTTGAATAAAACAAGTGTTTTAAAAAGCAAGGGGAACATGTCTTGTTTTTAATTAGAGACGATTCAGGGGAAAGAACATAACAAAGTAAAGAACCCAGCTGCAGTTTTGATTCAAGTTGCATTGTTTTATTAAAAATTCAATACAAGATTTCTTTCAAAATATAAAGAACCAATAATGAGCGGCAGGTTAAATGATATTTAGATGATATGTGTTTTATAGCGTTGCTGAAAAGATCAAGAAGAGATTGATAAAGTGTTTCGGTATCTGTAACTAAAATGGAAGCTGTATGAAAAGAGTGTTTGTCAATAAGCTGAAGAACAAAGGAGCTGGGGGAACATGAAGTTCTTTAAATTTCACGTGATCAAAAATAAAGAAGGAGATTACCTCACATGTAATGAATTATTATAGTAGGAAAGAGAAAAATTTTACAACAAAGGGAGGAATGAGTTAGTAATGAAGAGTTTTATTAAAGGTGCTGTTCTAACTGCTGTTCTAGGTGTTGGTGCTACTTTATTTGCAGGCGATGTATCTGCACACGGGTATATAAAAGAACCTGCTAGTCGAGCGTACATGGGATCATTAGAAAAACAAATAATTGGTTGGACTGCAGCTACCCAAAAATATGGTTCCGTAGTTGATAATCCTCAATCGGTAGAAGGACCAAAAGGGTTTCCATCAGCGGGTCCACCAGATGGGAAAATTGCATCAGCAAATGGAGGATCGGGTCAAATTGATTTTGGGTTAGACAGGCAGACTGCAGATCATTGGGTAAAACAAAACATACGTGGGGGTCTAAACACCTTTACTTGGCACTATACTGCTCCTCACGCAACAACAAAGTGGCACTATTATATAACCAAGAAAGATTGGAATCCAAACAAACCTTTAACAAGAGATGAGTTTGAATTAATTGGTACTGTTGATCACGATGGTTCAAGGGCCGATACGAATCTATCTCATAAGATTTATGTACCAACTGATCGCAGTGGTTATCATGTCATTCTAGGGGTGTGGGATGTTGCGGACACCTCTAATGCCTTTTATAACGTAATTGATGTAAACCTCACACGATGATGTTGAACCTCCATCCAACAAATCTTAATGCCTCAAAAGTAACGGCAAATACTATTGAATTAATGTGGTCAGATCCAGTTGATAGTGGACAAGAATATGAGGTTTACAGAGATAATTAGAAAATTTGCCAATGCATCTAGTACAGTGTATACCGATACGGTTTTAATAGCTAACAATAGATATAGCTATACGGGAAAAGCGATTAGTGTATCAGGTTAGTCATTACTAGTTAGTAAAGTGTTGACTGTAACAACGACTGAAGATGTAACGGAACCGAGAGAATACAAAGTGTTTGAGTATGGAAGTTCCAGAATCAAATGGGATGCTGTGAAGCTTTTAAGGAGCTATTCTATTACAGATCGGTTAGATGTTCGTGCATCTGCCGATATTTTTTTACCTTAATAGAAGTGTACTCGAAAAGTCTATTTAAAAACCCTAATGATTATAAAGAGTTTTTGTTACAACATAATGGGATGGAAATGTTTGATGGTATTGAATTACTTAGCACAGAAGGAATTATTGATTACAATGAAGTCCTAAATTTCTCCGAGGGATACGTCCTAAATATCATTATGATGGAAGATATGTCATTGACACAAACAGATCAAGAAAAGGATTAGATTATATGTTATATCTAGATTCAATTGATAATATTGAAGATGCAGTTAACTTAGATTCCAATTTTGAGATATGGTTTGACATGTTAGTGTCTTTTAACGGGACGAAATATTTGGAATCGAGTTCGAAGCATCCAATCAGTTAAGATCAGGGCTTGTCAGTCGTGAGATTGTTGCCCCACTGTAAAAGCTTTAGGTCGGTTGCTAGTACTTTTGTGGTGCTTCTATCACGAATATCCCCAGGAACTGCAGAGTTAGATCCGTCTCGAATCGATTTGCCTTGGTTACATGATCCCAATCTGCTTCAGTGACTTTTCGAAACCTTTAGGGCCGCCAAGTTGTTGCAACAATATGTTCCCAGCAGTATTATCGCTGTAACGAATAGCAGCTGCCTGTATCCACGTATTTTTCTGTGATTGGAGAATATGTAACAAGATCGTCTTTGCTGTAGTGGGTGACTTCATTAAGTTTTACAAAGGTGAGCATTATGTGAAATGTTACATCATTGATAATAGGGCAAGCGTAGCAGATTTTTATAATTGCATATATTTCCACCATAGGGCATTATTTAAAAGGATGGCACGAAAGTCATCCTCATGGGCTTGATCAATTGTGATGGGAGTGTAATAGATGCAAACGAAAAAAGTTTATCTCTATGTATTTCATACAATGTCAGACTGGGAATATGGCTATTTAATTGCTGAACTAAACTCAGGGAGATACTTTAAAAAAGATGTAGCGCCTCTAAAAGTAGTTACAGTAGGGGCTCATAAAGAAATGATAAAGACGATGGGAGGGCTGAGCATAAAACCAGATATTACCCTTGATAAGTGTACGCTTGAGAGTGATGATCTTCTGATTTTACCCGGAGGGAATACTTGGGGAGAAGATATTCATCAACCGATCTTGAAAAAAGTTGGCGAAGCTTTACAACTTGATACGATTGTTGCTGCCATTTGTGGTGCAACCGAGGGCCTCGCGAATTATGGATACTTAGATTCCAGAAAGCATACAAGCAATGATTTAGCGTATTTAAAAATGGTCTGTCCTCATTATAAAGGAGAAACATTTTATGAGATGGAACCTGCAGTATCTGATGAGAATTTGGTCACCGCATCAGGAATAGCTCCCCTGGAATTTGCGATGGAAGTACTGAAAAAATTAGATGTATTTGCACCTGATACATTGCATGCATGGTATAAGCTAAATAAGATCCAAAAACCCGAATACTTCTTCGAGTTAATGAATACAGTAAATTGATAGAATCAGTACCATGCCCCAGAAATGATGGGGCATTTTTTTATGATGAAAGAAAGCGATACAATTGAAGCAGGGTGATTCAAAAATTTGAAACAATAACAGCATCTGGAACGTATTGTGATAAGAAAGCTAATGATCGACTGCTCAATTTGCTTTCTTGTTTGATGCTGTTCATGCTGTGAAAGGGGGATGAAAATGCAATTTCATCAAATCCAAAACGGAAAACAAAACAATCATCTTAAATGGCTGGCGGCTGTTTTTTTCAGCTGGGGAACGTTCGTTTTTGCGCTGTTTTTTGCAACTTTTGTCGGTTCAATGGCACGCCAGGCAGGAGCTTCCAAGCTCTTGCAGCAAGGTATCCAAGCAGGCTTAGTGACACTAGTTACTGTCCCGTTGCTCTACATTATTCTTAAACGGTTTTCTAGTAGACCATTCTGCTCTCTCGGACTGTCTGGGTGGCGGCAAGCCATTCCGAAAGCCATTATGGGAGCAATGTATGTGATTATTCTTTCTGGTTCTGGATTTGCTATCGCTCATTTATTAGGGTGGATCAACATTACACGATTTCACTTCTCTGGTCATTTGGTTACAGTATTGCTCTTAAATATGATAATCGCTTTCTTTTATGAAGCTTTTCCAGAGGAATTAACTTTTCGAGGTGCGGTGTACTACGCTCTAAACAGGCGGTTTAACTGTTTTATAGCTTTATTCCTGCAGCCGATCCTATTTGTGCTTGCACCTATAACTGTAGGTGGTTTGCAATATATAGCAGGAATTGAATCACCAGCTATCACATTAGACTACATCATTTTATTGTTATCTTTTGGATTCATCCTTCAACTTTTGCGTATTGTAACAGGAAGTTTATGGACATCTATCGCCTTTCATCTAGCTTTTCTCGAAAATTCTCGGTTTTTCGTCCTGCAGGGGGAGGAACGCTTTATAACCTACGAAGAAATTATGCCGGGTACAGGAGCACTGTTTGTCATCTTTTGTATGTTGCTTTTTGTCGGTACTCTGCTATTAATACCAGCAGTAATAGCTCGCTGTTGGCGTAAGAATAAGAGAAACGGCGAAGGTGTTTAATAGAAACAAAAATACAGTTTATGCACAATAGGATATAAATGTTTACTGTGAAAATGTAAACCTTTATTAATGAGAATATAGATATGTAAAATGAGTTTTCCATTCTATTCTTATTTCTTGCTCATTCGTTGTTAATATTATTCGTCTAATTTTAGAGCGCAAGTGTTTGGATGGCAAGTGTCGAGGTAAACAGTAAGGAGTAAAAATGTCTATTTTAACAATTGTTAAGATCATCTTAGTGTTAACTGTATTAGGTTTATTCGCATGGACTTTCAAAAGAATGCTGGGTACACGATGTATCTGCTTGCAGCTGAAGTTTTTGAGTATAAAACAACTTCACAATATCATAAAGCAAAAAAGAGCGGAGGGATCGTCATGAAAATCTTAATTTTTTTAAATATATCATTTTTTCTTTGAAATACATGCAACAATTACCATTAATGGGAAGTTTCAAACGGATTATGCCTTTGATAATGTCGTTTCCAAAAAATGGAAACAAATAAAACCGGTTTTAATTTTAAATATTGGAGGAGCAAACTGGGCATGCTCAACTATTTTAAGAAAAAATCAAAAGCAGGCAAAGTATTACATAAAGAGCATTGTAGCTGCCTTCATTATTGATTCAGGGGTTCTATATTTCTGCGGAATTAGAACATTTTAAGTTAAATCATGTATTTAACTACGTTCACAACAAGTATAATGGCCGCTGATCCGAACAAAAAATACGCAGAACTCGTTTGTTTTTTAAAAAGTGCCTCCACCCCCATTAAAACAAAGAGAAGTGCAACTAGTACTTGGAGAGAGGTTAAGAGGAAAACACTTTGATTATATAATGAATACACGCACAGTATTAAAGCTACACATGAAATGAAAAATTTTGAAGCTTTAAGCAAAGAACCACTCCTTGCAAAGTTTTTATTAAAAACTTAACACGTTATGCACTGTCCTTGGAGAGACTAAGGAATCAAGATAAAAGAAGTATTTTAAAAAATGTAAAACAAAAAGACCATGAATTTAAAAATGTTGTTTTTAATCCCGAATCGCCGGCGCTCACGCAAGAGTTCACCTTATTTGACTAACTACCTTCATGGCGCTTAGAAGATGATAATAGCAGGAAGTGAGCTTAAACCGAAGTGTAATGTACAAGTGAAGTAAGAAAGGGAAAATCAAATGTGGCCATTAAAAAGGTGTTGAATTTATTGTATAGAAAGAGATGGTGAACTGAAAAGTATTATGCTGAAGGATTTGTTGAAAAGAAAAGGATTTAAAAAAGGGGTGACAAGTCATAAAAAAACTAGTTGTAATTTCCAGTATTCTAGGAATCCTGTTATCGACCATGGGACAATTTTTTGGAATTTTAACCGATTTCTTCATACCAGGTGTTGCTCGGTTTATAGGTATCTTAGCGGGAATTCTTGTGTTACTTAGTCTAAAGTCGAGAAGTACAGAAGTGCAGTCGTTTATCGTCGGCTCGAGTACTGCGTTAGGAATAATGGGTGCAGGAATTTTATATTTTCCAGTTGCGATTATCAATGTCTTGATTGGCTTCAAGTTAAACAAGAAGGTAAAATAAGAAAACACGAATGAGCAGCTCTGAATAAACTGTTTTTTGGTTAGAGAATAGAAGCGAAATCATCATATGAAGAGTGAGGTTTATATGGATTTAAAATTTTACAGGCTTTTTAGAACAAATGAAGTCGAGTTTTTTCAGGTACTGCAAAAAGAAACTTCAAACATTTACGGTTATATCTTAATTGTTGATTCAAAAAGAAAAGGAGAGCTGTGTGATAATCCAGTTTTTATTGGTATAGAGGATGAAAATGAATACGAGGGTTCCTCAAATTTTATTCAGGTCATTGCATTCACTGAAGAAAGATTTCATGAAAACTTTACAGCGGATACCTTTTCTTTTATAGATGGTCTGTTAAACATGAAACCAGATTGCCACTTCTTTATTAAAGAGCATGTATATAAATCCAATTCTGAGCTGCTGGACTTTGATTTTCCTTTTAATATGACACCTATTGTCGATTTCATTAAACCATATGCACTAGAGATAAATAAAGACATCAAGCTTAACAATATTAGCAACAGTGATTTCAATTACCTTTCACAAAAAAATTGAAAAAAATGAATGTGAAAGATGATAATTGATTTTTACTAATTCAATTGCTTGGCTTTACTTTGAAGGGAGTCGAGTAAGATGGATAAGAATAAGGATGAAATACAAAGAACATATAGGGAACAAATGAGGGAGAAGGCTGACAAGAAAAAGAAGATAGCAGTTCACATACTTTTGAGATTGTTATTGTACTAGCCATCATTATCTTGATGTTTTTCTTTAATTCAGTATTTAAGGCTTTTTAGTTAAAAAAATCCTTTTTGGACAGCTGGAAAAATTCAAGATGAAAAAAATGTTATACATAAGCAATTATTATTTGAATTCTGCCGAAGTATAAGCACTATGCAATTGTATTACAAAAAGCAACCCGGTTTTACAAGTAAAGCTGCCTGCAAGTGGCTTGCTCACCAACCTAAACGCCAGCCATTAAAGCTAATGTCTCACATGCAGACATTAGCTTTTTTCATTGTTGAATAGACTGCAGTCAGGATTCTAGAAGACGCACTCATAACAGCCGTCTCCTATCATACGAGGTCAACAAAAATCACACTTTCTGTCGTGATAATTTAAATGTATTCATAAAAATGCCGCAGCATATCAGCAGTGCGCCGATGATGATGTTTATGGTGATCTGTTCGTGCAATTGCAACCATCCAAAGAATAGAGCCAAAACGGGAACGAACATTAATGCCATGGATGCTTTTGACGCTTCGATTTGATTGAGCACCCAAAACCATACGACAAATGTAAAGCCTGTAGAAAGCAAACCATTAAACAGCAATGACCAAACCGCCTGATATGACCACTCGGCTGAATGGACCGGCTCCAATATAAAGGAAAACATCAACAGCATGACGGCTCCCATCAGTAGATGCCAGGCATTCATATGAATGATATCGATATGCTTGAATTGAAGCTTGCTAAACACATTCGCAATTCCCCAGCTAAGCGCTGCCGCAAGGACGCACAGTTCTCCAAATAAAGCACTTTGATCGACATTCAGCATTTCTTTTCCAAATATGAATAAAAGTCCGGAGAAGCCGCTTATCAGCCCGATCGTTTTATATACATTCATTTTCTCGTTTAATGTAAAATGGCTGATCACCGTAACACATATAGGCATCGTATATACCAAAACAGAGGTTTTCCCTGAATCGACAAACTGCATTCCATACGTTAAGATCCCCATATAGCCCAGGCCCATCAGCAGGCTCATGATGATATAGCTTTTGACATATTGTTTTCCAATTGAAAGTTTTTTTCTTTGAATGAAGAGAATGAGAAATAAAGGAACCGCCCCGATGAACAGACGCAATGCAGAAAACAAAAGCGGGGGAATGTCATGAATTCCCACTTTCATCGCTACCCAAGTATAGCCCCAAATAAGTGTGACAGATATGATTCCCAGCATGACTTTTGCCATTAATAAGCCGCCTTTCTTGTTTAAATATCGTGCTGGTTTCTATCATATGTTACATTTATATATAACTGAAATACATTTTTATTATCGGGGGTATAACCAAATGGTTATGAATTTGAACCATCTTCACATATTTATAAAAGTCGGGGAGAAATTGAACATTACAGAAGCGGCAAAAGAATTGTTCATCTCTCAGCCGGCGGTAAGCAAAGCGATAAAAAACCTCGAAAACTCGCTCCAGCTCAAATTATTGATCAGGGATAAACATCATGGTTTAATGCTGACTGACGTCGGAAAGGAAATTTTACTGCTGGCGAGGCAAATGAAGGGGATTGAAAGCAATATATATCAAGTAGCCAACAGGGAAAACAAGCTGTTAAGCGGGAAGGTGAAAATCGGTTCATTTCCTGCTGTTTCAACAAATATCATGCCGCAGGCGATTGCGGCATTCAGATCAAACTACCCGCTGATCCGCATAGAATTGGTCGAGGGGACCTCCGATCAAATCAAAGGATGGGTCGAGGATCGGACGGTTGATATTGGGATCGCGGCATCTCCATTTGACCCGTTTGACTATCAACTATTATGTAACGACTATATGGTGGCCGTCATCCCTCCGCAAGATGATGAATTAAAACAGGAAAAGCATGTCGACCTCAACACATATCAAGATGACCTTATTTTTTGCAAAGGCGGTCATGAAATTGCAATGTCAAATACGTTTCAGCAGCACCATATTGAATTAAAGGAAAACTTGACTGTGCAAAATGCCGAAACCTTGATCAATATGGTCAAAAACAACTTGGGCATAGGCATTATTTCAAACTTTACACTTTCATCTGTTTCGCATCAATTGATCAAAAAAGACATCTCTCCCCGAATCACCCGTGATATTGGCGTCATCGCGCATTCATTTGATGAAATAACGCCGGCGGCGCATGAGTTTATCAAGATATTGAAAACAGTCGTCATCTGAATACGTAGTCGTAATAAGGCGGCTCTAGTCTAGAAGAGGAGCTAAAAACTCTTAGTTTAAGACGTTTTATAAAAAGTGTTCGAAGACTTTATTGATGTTCTTAAAGGATGGCAAAAGACGATTTCTCCACAATTATTCTGTGAGCTAACCCTAGAGGAAAATGAATACTCATCGGTAGAGTTTAAAAAAAGAAAAAAGCAACAATTCAAACGTTGCTTTTTCATTTTATTTGGTACTTTATACGCTAGGAGAACTTCAACCTAAAAAAGGTTCATCAATCTGTGTCTTTGTGGGATTCTGTTCCTTAACTTGTTTTAACGTCGCTACGATAAGAAAGCTAACAATCACTAACAAAAGCCATGAACTCACCTTTCCTAGGTGAACAAGACTCCATGCCTCGGTTTGGTTTGGATATGTCCAAGCCCCAAAAAACGTTGCGATATTTTCCGCTATCCATATAAAAAATCCAATGAGCACAAAAGAAAGTGCAAGCGGCATACGGTAATGAGTTCCATTTACCTCGTATATGACCCATGTTTTCCAAAAGACAATGACGACAAGTCCAGATAACCACCAGCGTATGTCAATTGAAAAATGATGGGTAAAAAAATTCAAATAGATCGCAGCGCCAAGCGGGACAACTGCAAAAAACGGCGGCCACTTCACCAATTCAACCTTAAGCCTTCTCCACGCCTGACAAAGATAACTGGCCACACTTGCGTACATAAAGCCGCTATACAAAGGCACCCCGAACATTTTGGAATATCCTTCTTCTGGATAAGACCAGGAGCCCATATGGACTTTGAAAAGTTCAAGGGCAAGCCCAATAAGGTGGAACAAGGTGATTACTTTTAATTCATCTCGTGTTTCAAGCCCGGAACGCACCATCAGCCCCTGCATGAAAACGCAAATGATGAGCAGCCAGTCATACCGCGGCAAGAAGGGAAGAGGGATGATTTGTGTGATAGCCAAAGAGGCAAAAATAACGACAGGAAACAAACACGAAAGGGCCTGTTCCCAGCCAAAATGAAAGAGTTGTTTTAACGCTCTCATGATATGTGCCTCCAAACTTTTTTTCTGATTATATGTAAGGCACGCATAGATGGATATAGCGTTACGTCCATAGTGTACCGTGTCCTCTTTATGAATCTTGTGTATCTTCATCACTTCGGTATTCCAAAATATCTCCGGGCTGGCATTCTAAAGCCTTACAAATCGCTTCTAAAGTTGATAATCGAATGGCCTTTGCTTTTCCGTTTTTCAATATCGAAAGATTAGCCATCGTGATGCCGACTCTCTCCGAAAGCTCTGTTACGCTCATTTTCCTTTTAGCAAGCATCACATCAATATTGATAATAATTGCCATGTTCATCACCTCAGACCGTCAAGTCATTTTCTGATTTTATATCAATCGCTTCTTTTAACAGTTTTTGAAGAACAGCAGCAAAGACTGCAATCACCATTGAAGCAAAAATAATGACCAATCCGATGACTATGATACCCGGGGCGTCGTCTATCTCGGCCATCAGATAAAAGATCGGCATGCCTGCTGCATACAAGATACTGATTGTGACCGCACAGTATTTTATATTCTTTAAAGATCTTACAGAAATGTTTGAGAAAGCTTTGTTCTTGTCAATATAGCTTAAAAGTTTGAACGCTTGATAAAGAGCAAAGTAAAAAGGAATCGCCGTTACATACAAATAAATGAAAACGAGATATTTGATATAAGCGATATTTGGAACTAATTCCGCTGCATAATTGGCTATCTTCGGCACCGCAAAAATGCACAAAGCAAGAATCGGAAGTCCGATAAGAATTACGGCAATCTTTAAAAAGAGTGTTGAGACTCGATTCATAAAAAGCACCTCACTGATTTGTTGTCATTTTGAATTTAACACGATATTTATCGTTTTACAATAAAAAAATATTAAGATAGATTATTTTATTGTTGTTATTACATCTTTATTATTTTAGTCTTTTTTTAACTTGGCAGCGAATTGAACCAGAGAACAATTAAAGTTATAGCTCACTTATGTGGTTTTTCTATTACTCAAAAATAAGCGAATCAACATCTAAATATTCAAACAAGCGATAGGAAGAAATACATCAAAGAATAAGCTGATGCCCATACTAATGGTCGGGAGGTAAACCGACTTATGATACAAATTTGGATCACTGGTCTTTTATTATTGGCTCAACCGAGCGAGCCGCCTGACAGCTTAACAGTCACACAGCAAGGGCGGACGATAGCTACTGTTACCCGTGAAAACTTTACAATGCCTCTTCCTGGTACTCCAATGATTGACCATGAAAAATACCGTAAATTGATCGAACAGCTGGATCAGGAAATTTACCGGGAGCCGGCTAATGCTGTGCTTAACGAACAGGGAAGCATTGTCCCGGGCAGGGTTGGTTACAGACTTTATCAACAGGCGTTTAAGGAAAAGTTTTATGCCTATTTCTATGGCCATGGCCCCTCCAAGGTAGAAGTGCCGGAATTGAACATATATCCGAAAGTTGACAGCGAGCTGCTTGCTCACATCAGTACACATCAGCTCGGTCAGTACGTAACATATTTTAATTCGAACAATAAAAGCCGTTCACACAATATTTCTCTTTCTGCAAAAGCGATTGACAATCATGTTGTTTTCCCTAATGAGACGTTTTCGTTTAATCAAGTTGTTGGGATGAGAACTCAAGACAAAGGATATAAGAGTGCGCCCATTATCGTTAAAGGTGAGTTGTCTGAAGGTGTAGGCGGAGGAATTTGCCAGGTATCTTCAACATTATTTAATGCAGTCGATCGTGCAGGGCTGCGAATCGTTCAGCGCTATTCTCATTCAAGAAGCGTACCATATGTTCCGTCCGGACGTGATGCGACAGTAAGCTGGGGAGGTCCAGACTTTCTCTTTAAAAACCAATATAACCAGCCAATATTAATTCGGGCAAAACGGTATGGAGGGAGTATGATTGTTACGTTGTACTCTTCCGATATGATCAATAACAAACTGAGAAAAGTCCCTAAAGCGCCATCTCAAATACCGAAAGAAATAAATGCCGAGCGGCAATAGGATACTATTATTGGACAAGCGAATGAAAAAAAGGAGAGATAAATGAAGTGAAGAAGGTATTATTTTTCTTATATGTAATATTATTTGCGTTTACTTTTGTTCAATCAAAAGCTCACGCTCTTACTTTTACGGTGTTGCCGATTACACAAAAAACGGAACAGTGGTCAGTAGAAGTAAGTGAAGCAAAAAATGCAAAGGAATTTGCGGCACCTAAGAAAGGGAAATATAATGTTTATTCCTTGGAAGTCAACAATATTGGGAAAGAAGCAGCTACGGTGGATGTGCAATTGTATAGAAATGATCCTGATTCAATCACAAGGTTTTCACTTTTTGGATGCCCCAATGAAAATTGTGTAAAACAAATAGATGCTGCTAAAACGTTAGCTGAAAGTTTAAACGATGGCTCGCCGTTGAGGTTCAAGCATTTTATGCTGGCAGATAAAGCCTCTGAATTAGAAGTTGTTATAATCTGGACGCAAAAAGGGCAAGAAGGACGCAATTTAAAACAGACCTTTAAATTCACTGAAGATGGCGTTAAATAGGCGTTAAAGCATCTTATTATAAAATTTGTTAGTCATTGAAATAGAAAATTCATATTTCTTATATAGATGAGATGAATCA
Organism: Bacillus sp. SW14; assembly: GCF_047608225.1. Lineage (NCBI taxonomy): Bacteria > Bacillati > Bacillota > Bacilli > Caryophanales > Bacillaceae > Bacillus > Bacillus sp. SW14. The sequence continues at coordinate 2,199,577 of NZ_JBLKRW010000001.1, forward strand.
GCATTAAGCATACTGCGGAGAAAGGAAAGGGATGAGGGAGAGTAAAACTGATAAGATGGGATGGTTTTGATGATTAAATCCATTACTTTGCCAGAGGAAAAAACGAAAATAACAGTTGGAAAACCAATCAAAGATGAGTCAAACGTCAAAGTTACTGCAATTTTTGACTATAGAGAAGAACCAGAGGACGCTTTTTGGATACACTTATCTGATGGAAGTGAAATGTTTGTTGACGATCACAAAGTCTTTATTGAATACGAATAGAAAAGTATTGAAATGAACAAGCAGTTGAATCACTTCCTGAGCATTTTAGCTTGACATTGTAAGACTGTTACACCTTTGAAAAACCAAAAAAAGCACCTCAGTTAATCATTAAAGCCGTTAATTTCAAAATTCTCTATGTCGAGATTTAGGTTTTTCAGTTGTTTCACCAGAACTTCGAATTTTAAACAATCACCATTTTTTAATTCTTCTGGAATATCTTCAGGATGAGCAATTTTCATCCCGGACTCAATCCATTGTTTGCGATACAATTGAAATGCAGCCTCAATTAAATGATCCGGAGTGACAATAAAGCCTAATCTTACATCATGGTCCTCACTGTAGCCAAACTCAAAATCGCAACATGGACAAATGTCAAACGTTTTTTGATACTCGCCTTTATACAAAGGATTTTGACTTAATCCTTTATATCCGCAAATTAAACATGAATATAATTTTTCTCTCAAATTAGTCCCTCTTTTATCTGTTGGAAATTCATGGTAACACCTTGCTATTTTGTGGTTCTGCTGATAAGAATTCATTGATCTAATTATATACTAATAGGTACTTATCATTGAATCATAAGGATAAAATAAGTATAAAAATTATTCAACAAGCTATTGTTAGCGAACTTAATGCTGCCTTAAGGTGTAGGAAGCTTGGAGTAATGGAAAAATAAAAAGCCCACTCTCATGAGGCGGGCTATATCGAATGCTCTTCTCCTTAACCTCCGACCGGCCTTTCAGCAACTTGGATGCTAGATGGTGAATCTGTACTCAATTGCGTTAAAGCTACCCCACTTAAAATCACAGTTAAAATAGATACGCAAAGCACTATTTTTTCATAAGATTCCCTCACCTGATTCATTTTCTGTTCAGCCCAAATCTTTTCATTGAAAAAGCTTGCAGCCTCTTCAAAAGCACCTATTGTTTCAAAACTTTTTGCGGCTACGTAAGGCTAATTCATCAACACTTTCACTCTCAAAATTCGATAATATCTCATAAAGTTATTATCATAGTCTTAGGGTTTAATGTAATAATTTTGAAGGTTATTGACTCAATGAAACAAAACATGCATTTAAAGCATGTTATAAGTTTTAATTTTCCTTTAATTTAAGTTTAAAAAGTTTAGAGCAACCCTCTGTTGGCTCACTTGCTCTTTTTAATTTTCTTTTCAGTAACATTTTGATCGCATTTTCCTACTAAAAGAATGAGGGAAGTGAGGAAAAACATGAGAAAAAAGAACAATAAAAAATGACTATTGCTAATGACTGTATTTTTGCTGATCTGCATCGTATCAATCTTTGTAATAATGTCAATAAAACAAAGTAAAATATGAGGGCAGCGGAAAAAGCGGAATATGGGTTTCTAACCTTGAAAAATCAGATAAAACTTCAATTGCTCCTAATTACTTTTTGAATTTGTACTGGCAGGGAAGTAAGAAGGACGAAAAAAGAACTGTTGTTGAAAAAATCACTTTATTTATAGATGGTAAAAAATATGATGACAGAGAAGATTATGATTTATCAGAGTATACAGGTGAAGAAATGCCTGATGGAGGGCACATGGAAGACCACATCGCTACCTTTGATTTTATGCCTGAAGAGGAAGTGAGGTAGTTAAAGTGGCGTGGAAGACCGGGGAGAAAAAACAAACAGAAGAAATGAAATTACATAAGAAATTATGGTATAAAAGATAGCCGACTTGATGAAGACGAGCAGCAATTCTCAATGTTCCAATCCTTGAATCACTAATGAGAATAGCTGTTTAAGGAGGGGGAAAATGAAATCATTACCTTTTTCTATCCAGTTTGACTGCTGTTGGAATCTCAATCTTTGGCCAATGGATAGGAGTTCTTGATGATTCTTATGCTGTTGGCAATGCTTGGTTTGCAGGTGTTTTAGCTGGATTAATTACACTTCTTATTTTGATTGACAGTCAAGTGATGACAAAAAGTTACATCATAATTGCAAGTACAATTTTAGGCACTCTGGGAGTAGGGTTTTTATATCTCTCAGCTGCAATCATCAACATTTTTATAAGTATTAAACTGGACAAGAAAAAGAAAGAAGAAGACCTTAATTGAAGATAGAGATTCCTTTATTTAATTTTTAGGAGGGGAAGTGTATGAATTTACCCACATGGGCTTATATCATAATGACAATCTTAGGTGCTGCCGGCGTCATTAGTTTAATGTGGTTCGGTTATTTTTCTGACAAATCCGAAAAATAATTAAGGAGTTTACTTAACACAATCAACTAGCAGTAAATGTTAAGTCGGGACTTTTGTTATTCGGGCTACTAACTTAAATGAAGGAAAAGCTAAAGAAGCTTTAGTTCAACGGCTTAATGAAAATGCCACGATGCTGACAACTGCCACAGAGAACAGAAGTGTTTTTCTGAGAAGTGTTAAGACGAAATAAGTTTTATTCAACACCTCTGATCTATGTATGAAGGGGTGTTTTTTGATTTTATAAAATGAGTGTGAGAGCAGTTTTTAGTAAAGAGCTGTTTATAGAATATACTAACTAATCTATGTACTAAATTTTCATCATAATAAAAATACATTGGCACTAAGTGATGAAACTCCTTCACAAAATCCTATTATAGAAGCTTACACTACATCATTCTGTGCTTCAAGAAGCTCAGGTGAATGATTTTTTAGGTGAGTTTACTAATGATGAAACCTGGGCTGGATACATGAAAATAAAAACCGAAATGTGTTCTTCAGGCTGCTTTGAAGGTAAAGAATGATGAATAATCGTATCGATTCTGTTTATTGATTTTAAGATTCTGTAAATTTGATTGAATGGGGATTTCACCATTGTATAATGACTTGGCAGTTTGGGTTTTATATAACTAATGCGATAAGGAGGAAAGTGAAATGAAGAAAATTGCGTTTGCTGTTTTGATGTCATTTCTCGTTTTTATCAGCTTAGTTCCAACAATTGATGCTGCTGTCATTGATCATGACAAAGTAGTAGGTTTCGATGAAGTTGCCCCAACTACTATTTCTCAAAAAGCCGAAAAAAAGTTCCAGCCGTATTTGAAGGTTTATAGCGGCTGTGTACCCTTTCCGGCAGTAGATGCACAAGGCAATACAAGTGGCGGGTTACAGCCGACTGGAGCGCCTGAAGGAGATTGCAGCAAACATACCGGACAAGTTTATTCACGTTCAACTTGGTACAATGGCGTGTGGGCAATCATGTATTCTTGGTATTTTCCAAAAGATGAGGCTTCTCCAAGGTTGGGGCATAGACATGACTGGGAAGGAATTGTAGTTTGGGTCGACAATCCGTCTAATCAAAATCCAAAAGTTTTATCTATCGCATACTCCGGGCACGGAAAATTCACGAATGTTCAGCCAAATGAAAGAAATATGAAGGATACACATCCGTTAATTGCATACGACAGCACATGGCCCTTAAACCATGAATTGCATATTAGTGATCAAGTAGGGGGCACTCAGCCATTAATTGGGTGGGAAAACTTAACACCGGCAGCGAGGAATGCTTTGAATACAACGGATTTCGGTAAAGCGAATGTCCCTTTTAATGATCCTAATTTCATGAATCATTTAGAAAAGGCATGGTTTAGATAAATTCATAATGTATCATGCTGGATTAGTCAGTAGATAAATACGGCATTTTCATAACAAGATGCAGGAATAGATTATAAAGACTTATTGTTAAAGCTTATATTGGTGAAAATTGTGGGGATGGGAAAGTTAAAGATTTATACGGTTATCAGTTGATGAGTTGTGCGAATTCTAATAAAAGATTGAATGTAAAGGCCGGTTTGAAAACTTGGCCTTTTTGTAATGAGTTGAAGTCTCAAGAATACAATGAACAAGCAAAAAAGAAAGTGTCTCTGGCATGGACAACCGGAACCAAATCACAAGGCAATGTGGGTTTGAAATTATAACAGCAATTTCTACATATAGAAACTGTTTTTTTGTATCAGCCCTTTAAATGATGCGGAGAGTTATTGATTTGTTAAAATAAAGATATAGTCACGTTAACTTATTGCGAAAGGGGAATGTTTATGTCCAAGACAGCGATAGTTACAGGTTCAGCAGGCGGATTAGGGAGAGGCATCGCAGAAAGACTATGTAAAGATGGTTTTCGTGTAGTGCTGCATGATATCAATGGAGCACTGCTGAATGAAACGGTTTCAGATTTCAAAGAGAAACACTTTCATGTGATTGGGGTTAGAGGGGATGTATCGAAGCGTGAAGACCAATTCAATTTGGTTAAAGAAGCAGCAGATCAGTTTGGCAGCTTAGATGTTTTTGTAAACAATGCGGGTATTGAAGCTGTTTCTCCATTTTTGGAAATCACAGAAGAACAACTGAATAGATTGTTTCAGGTTAACGTGAATGGAGTTGTCTTTGGCACTCAAGCAGCTGCTGATCAGTTCATGAAACAAAAAACAAAGGGGAAAGTCATTAACGCATGCAGTATAGCTGGTCACGAGTCATTTGAAATGCTGGGCACATATTCAGCGACGAAGCATGCGGTGAAGTCTTTTACACATACAGCTGCTAAAGAGCTGGCAAAGTATAAAATAACGGTGAATGCTTATTGCCCCGGAGTCGCAAAAACAAAAATGTGGGACAGAATTGATGAAGAAATGGTAAAACACAGTGATGACCTGCAGCCAGGGGAAGCTTTTGAAAAATTTTCTTCGGAAATAGCCCTGAAAAGATATCAAACCCCCGAGGATGTTGCTAATCTGGTATCGTTCTTAGCTTCAGATGCCTCTGATTACATTACCGGTCAAGCCATATTAACTGATGGCGGTCTAGTTTATAGATGATAAAAAACTAAATGATATGTAAATAGAAAACCGATTTTGAAACTTAGTATGATCCGATTCGATTTATTCTTTTTACTTGCGATAAACTGGTATAATAAGAAAATTGATTGAGAAGTGATTGTGAAAAAGACAATACACTTTTTGATAAGAATGGTTTGACCAGCTCTGGGCTTGATGAAGTGCAACAAGATCGGCCTATAAGTAAAAAAGAGGCTCGGCGTTTTTTACGCAGGCCTCTTTTGTGTCAGTAGCCAAATACCAGTGTTGTGCTCTGTGATCCGGCATATTTCGTGACAAATTCTTTTGTATACTGCGGCGTTTGGACACGGTAGCTATAGTTAGATCCGGGATTCCAGGAAGTCAGCGGAGAGGTTTGCTTGTTTAAAGACGGGTAGCTGCCTGTATCCTTGAAATAGCCAGTGCCCTTGTCATCGAGGATTCCGCCTTTTTCACTGCCTTTCCCAAAGTAGTTATATTCGGAATATATTTTTGCTTTTGTGGCAATGGTAATCGCTTGGTTAAAGTTGTTGCTGTAATTGTTTTTAACATGAAAGTATCCGTATCTCATGAGGCCCGGGCCTCTTACATACAAATTCTCAAAATAATTATTGGCGATTGTCATGTGGGGATAGCCGTCATATTGATGCTGTGAATCGTCAGGGTATCCCAAAATCAAACCGTATTTATGATTCGCGAATTTTGAGCTGCTGATCGTGATATAATCTGCTGATTTACCGATATACAGGAGCTTGTCCAAATCACTTCCGCTTGCGCTATAGCTGTGGCCCGAAAATGTGACATGGTCAATCCAATAGTTGATGCCGGAATCTAAATAAAGCTGAATATCATTATTTCCGTTAATCTGCGGACTGTGTTCAAACGTCAGATTTTGAAAAATGACGTTTCCAGAAGCAGATGAAGTTGTTAAATAAATATTTTTCAGCGTTTTTTTCGCGTAAGAGCCTACGAGTGTTTTATTTGAGCCAATGGTGACTGTTGTTTTCGAAGATGCGGAAAGATCATTCTGAAGAACTAAAATTTTCGGAGTTGATCCTCCTAGATGGTTTTTTAAATCATTAACGTTTTGAATGTAAACAATCTGGCCGTTTTTTCCGCCCGTTGTGCTCGCTTTAGAAATGCCTTTTTCATTTTTAGCATTTCCAGCAAATCCTAAAAGGCCATTCGTTGAGGTGTTTGGAAAATCGACAGCTCCAAACGCTTTTCCAGGCAAGAGAACCAAAAACAAACTAAACACGGCGAACCATAAACAAAATCGTTTCAGCATAATTTGCCCCTTTCAATTAATAAATTTCCTTGCGGAGATTATTATTACAGTTAATGGAATGGAATAATAGGTTCTATCTTCCTAATTAAAGCCGGGTTAATTCAAAATAAACAGATTTCGTTAAAAGACATACTTTCAATTGAAATAGAAGAAGGGATTGATACACCGTTGACTGCAGCAGCTTATCGAAACACCTTGCTTTCACTTTTATGTTTAACAGCTGGAATCGTGGATGTAATCGGGTATTTAAGTCTGGGGCATGTGTTTACAGCGAATATGACTGGAAATATTGTATTGTTGGGGTTAGCGATCGGCAAATCCCTTGAGGTCACAGTTTTTAATTCTTTGACTGCGCTAATCGGATTTATATGTGGCGTGATTATTTCAACACTGATGGTCGGAAAGGCAGAAAATACCCTGTGGCCTACTGCGGTGACAAAAGCGCTTGCGCTTGAAGCATTCATTTTGTTTGTCTTTGCTTGTCTTTCTTTTTATTCGGCTTTTGTTCCTGTATACATCCTTATTATTCTCATGAGCATATCGATGGGGATTCAAACAATAGCAGCTAAAAAGCTGGGGATCGCAGGTATTTCTTCAACTGTGTTGACCGGAACACTGGCTTCTCTTTTAGAGGATTTGTCCGGCCGTTTGTTTTTTAAGAAGCAGAAGAAGACATTTTTAAGAGATGCTGTGTTAAGAGCGCTGGCTATTATCTTATATTGTGTGGGGGCTATTATTGTAGCTTTCGCTGAGCCTGATTTTTATGACATCATTATTTGGGTTCCGATCGTGCTGATATTTGGCATCATGATGACAGCTAAGTTGAAACTGAGCGGGGAAAAATAACTTTTCCTCATACTGTTATCGACCCAAAAACGTGTTTCATGTCCTTTATTGCTATGTGAATAATAAGAAATTCGGCTGATGTGCATACTCATTCATTCGTATTGGTTTTTTCATAAAACGCTTCCTTTGATATAGGAATGATAGTGATTATGTATGAAAACCATCTATGAATCTATTTCCTCTTTCAAACCAGATGGATTGAGTCTTATAATGATAATGATTCTCATTTAAAGACTGGATTGAGGAGGTCATGTATGAAAAAGAAAATCAGTGCATTTGTTAGCGCAATTTTGTTGATGATCCTTTGTTTTCCCCCGCAAGCTTCGGCGGCATATGACGACCAGCATGAAGGCTATGCAACGTATACAGGGTCGGGTTATTCAGGAGGAGCTTTTCTGCTGGATCCCATTCCTTCCGATATGGAGATTGCTGCAATCAATCCGGCAGATCTCAATTACGGGGGAGTGAAAGCGGCACTCGCAGGATCTTATTTGGAAGTCGAGGGGCCAAAAGGAAAAACAATGGTCTACGTTACCGATCTGTATCCTGAAGGCGCTCAGGGAGCTCTTGATCTGTCACCTAATGCTTTCCGTAAAATCGGCAATATGAAAGATGGAAAAATCAATATCAAATGGCGTGTTGTCAAAGCCCCAATCACAGGGAATTTCACGTACAGGATCAAAGAAGGAAGCAGCAGGTGGTGGGCTGCAATCCAAGTCAGAAATCACAAGTATCCTGTTATGAAAATGGAATATGTTAAAGATGGAAAGTGGGTCAACATGGAAAAAATGGACTATAACCATTTTGTCAGTACCAATGTAGGGACAGGCTCTCTCAAAGTCAGAATGACGGACATCCGCGGAAAGGTTGTGAAAGACACCATTCCGAAGCTGCCTGAAAGCGGAACGTCCAATGCATATACAGTGCCGGGCCATGTACAGTTTCCTGAATGAAAAATACGAAACAGCGGACCTTTCCCGCTGTTTTTTCATTTTTAATATAAATAGTTATCAATCACCAGCATCTGCATATAAAAATTTTTTAATCATGTTTACTTGCTGTTGCATTGGATAACTGGTATACAGTCTGCTTGAAATCCGAATCGGATCTCCGAAAAAGTATCTTTCGTAGTGAGTTTGCCTTGTTCCGAATGAACTCATGGTTAAATCCCACGCCAAACGGAAAATTCTCACACGCTCTTCAGCATTTGCATTGGTTGCTTGGAGGTATTGGTCAAGATCTTCCCGTATCTCTGAGTTAAACGCATTTTCTGTCGGCAGTGTCACCATTCCGCTAGCGCCAATTAATTGAATGATTTCCGTTAATCGGGGATATAGAGTAGAAATGACCGTACTGACGACTTGAAGCGGGATCAAACTGGGACGCATATAGCCGCACTCATCTAACTTAGCGTCATTTTCTGATTTGTCAATGAGTGCTTTAATGGTTTCCACTCCCACAATGATCTCAGAGAGTTTTTCTTGTATATGCTGATATTCAGAAACATTAATCGTGTCGACCAGCATCTGCGCGACTCCTAATAGAAATTCAATTTTGATCATTTGCCTAATGGCAACCTGGTGAAAGGTAAAGGCATGAAAGGAGCTTTTTGTCATAAAATCTTTAGCTGCTTCCACATTATCATAAAAAAACACACGATCCCATGGCACTAACACGTGATCAAAAACAACGATTGAATCCATTTCTTCATATCTTGAGCTTAAGGGATGATTAAAGGCAGATTCGCTTACTACAAATGATTCTCGTGTGATGAATTTGAGGCCTTTTGTATTAGAGGGTATCGAAAAAGCATAAGCTTCATCTGTTTCAAAGAAAAATTTAGGTGCCGAAAAAACCAGAATTTCATCTGTTAACCCGCCTTGGGTTGCAAGAAGACGTGCGCCTTGTATAATTAAGCCTTTTTCAGTTCTATCGATAACTTTAGCAGATATCGGTTTTTCGCTGATCTCTAAATAAGACTGTGACCTGTTCACTTGGGGCGTAATGAAGGTATGGGTAAAGGAAAGATCATGCTTAGCAGCTTGCTTATACACGTCTAGTATATGTTCCGGAAAGCAATTCTCTTTACCTCTTAAAAGCTCTGCTGAAGATGCAAAGCTCATCATAACTGTATTCATGTAATCAGGACTTCTCCCCATCATCCCGTGAGTATGTCTGGCCCAATGTTCAATCATGTTCCTTCTTTTTCTCAAATCACTCTTGGTTTTAGGCTGAAGGTAAGAGAGGCCGATAGGATCATGTTCTCCAGGAAGGCAATAAGTCATTTCATTCATGACCTCATCCTTCGTTTGCAAATCATAAAGCGAGCTTTTCGTTCTGATGATCCCTTTAAATGCAGGATGATCGGAAATATGCCCCGCTATTTTTTCGCCATCATACCATACTTCGTTTTCTAGTTTATTCAATCGGTCAATGAATTCTTTTCCATTGATGATCCCCATTTGACGTTTCCTCCTTCAAATAGCTGTGTATTGTCATTATATTTTCGAAAGAACAGCCTGTTCAGTCTATTTGAAATCGGAAAAGCCTTTTTTAGTATGCCTTAATAAAAGCAGTGAAAAAGAACAATTTGAAATACCTAAGTAGACAAGGCAGCAGATGTCTCGCACGGTTTTTCTGCCATGTCCAGATATGCAAATAATTGGATTGTTCATCATGCTGATAGCACTATAAACTTTATTAAACCTGTCGATATTATTGACATGGGTGTAGTGAATTACACTTAAATGCTCGAACATTACATAGTGCAGAAAGGGAATCGACACATGAAAGTGAAAACAAAATTGCTGGGGATTATATCAATATTAGTTATTTCAATCATTGGAATTGGAGGCTCCTCAGTTTTTATGATTTCTTCTACTGTGAAAAAGAATGAAGAACTTAAAGACAAAATGGAATTCCAAAAAGAAATGAAACACATCCAATATCGATTGACCGGTTTATCAAATGATGAAAGAGGATTTCTGATTACCGGTGACAAAGAATATGACGAGGGAATGAAGGAAAAAGCAGACGATGTCTTAAAGAGCCTTGATCGGGTCAATGACTTGGTTGATGAAGAGAATGATCAATCAAATATGGAAGACATTAAGACAAGTTTCACTCAGTATAGAGCTTTAAATCAGCAAGTGGTAAAAGCCTACTCTTCGGATCCTAAAAAAGCGGAAACCATCCATTTTGAAGAAGAAAGAACGTTAAGAAAAGAAGTCCTAGATCCGGCTGTCGATAAGCTTTCTGATCATCTGGATCAAGAGGTCGAGGATTTAAAAGGTGAAATACGCGCCAATGGGGAAATGAGTCAATGGTTCATCGGCATTGTCACAGGGATATCAATTATGTTAGGCGTTGTTTTAAGTTTATTGCTGTTAAAGTCTATTATGGTGCCATTGAGAAGCATGAATAAGCAGCTGGAGGAAATTGCTCACGGAGACGCTGATTTAACTAAAAAAGTCATTGTGAAAAATAAAGACGAATTTGGTCAGCTTGCTCAATCTTTCAATTCTTTTACCCAATCATTAACACAAATTGTGAAGCAGATCAGCAGTTCATCTGAACAAGTTGCCGCATCTTCCGAAGAATTATCGGCAAGCGCGGAAGAATCAAAATCAACTTCTGAGCATATTTCCGGAGCCATGCAGATGGCTGCAGACAGCAATGTAAAACAAAGCTCAATGACAGAAAAAAGTGCGGAATCCATTAGTGAATTATTAGACAGTCTCTCATCTGTTGCTTCAAATACAGGTAACATAGCGGATCTTTCTTCTTCGATGAGAGATAAAGCTGAAATAGGGTCTAAATCCGTTAACAAAATGTTAGAGCAGATGAAGTTCATTGATACATCTGTAGATTCAGCCGGCAATGGTTTACAGGCATTGGTATCAAGCACAGCAGAAATCAGTGATATTTCTTCGCTTATCACAAATATATCCGAGCAGACAAATTTGTTGGCCTTGAATGCAGCGATCGAGGCGGCCAGAGCCGGAGAGCAAGGAAAAGGTTTTGCTGTGGTGGCCGAAGAAGTTCGGAAATTGGCCGATGAAACAAATAAATCTGCCAATCACATCCAATCGGTGGTAACAACCATCCAAAATGAATCAGTTGAAACGGTGAATAATATCAAGGTTGTTCAAAAAAATGTGAGCTCAGGTATTGTTCTTTCTCAAGAGACAACAGGGAATTTCAATGAAATATTGAACCTTGTGGAACAAGTCGCTTCGCAAATACAAGAAGTGGCAGCGGCAACTCAACAGCTTACATCGGGTGTTGAAGTGATTCAGCATACAGTTCATACATTGGCCGCTGGCACAAAGGAAACGTCAGCAAATACAGAAGCGGTTGCGAAGTCATCACAGGAACAGCTCAATTCAATGGAGGAAATCTCCTATGCTGCTGAATCTCTATCCCAGTTGGCGGAAGAACTTCAAACCGTCATTAATCGTTTTAAATATTAATTAGGTTGCATTTCTTTAAACCCCATCTTATTCGGTGGGGTTTTATGTTTATGGGGGAGCTGGGGATCGTCATTTTCATTGTGATTGTTTCTTCAAACGGAGCTGACTTGCTTTTTAAAGCTAGCTCCGTTTGAATGACTAGTCCAAATTTTGATCAATCGTTCCTTCAAAATAGTCATCACTGACTTGTTCATGAGTTTCAGCCAATCCTTTTTCCAATTGCGTGGTTCCTTTATAATCGGAAGGTTCGAAAAATCTTCCAGCAACTTCCGTGGTGTCATTTATGTTTTCTTTATTATGAGTGTGGTTTTCAGTTTTTACATTCTCTGTCTTATCACCTGCGTTTAAAGACTGCTGAAAATCATACTCCTTGTCTAATGAAGAATATCTTTTGTAGTCATCCGGTCTGTCTGCTCCATTTTTTTGCGTCACTTTACTCACTCCAGATTGTTGAAATTTTATCGTGTCATACGGGATTCATGCAAAAACTTATCTTGTTCTTTTAGGATCAGAACCATGTTTTTTAGGATCATCTGCTTTAAAAGCTGTCTCAGTCTCATGGTCATTTCTTATTTGTTCAATACTTGAATTTTGAATTCCTTTTTTACTCATAGGTTTCACTCCTTTACGAAAAGTGTTGAATATCAACTCTTCTTATTCTGTCAGTTAGGCAGGTATTCATTCGCTTTATTTTGTTGATTGGCAAACCTATCGTATTATTTCATATGGGTAAACATCATTTTTGAACTCTTTCGTTAGTACATTTGCGGATTTGAAACGGCTGTCACTTGTTTAGATGAGTGCATCCTTATCATAAAGGGGAGAAATCGAAGAGGGTATATGCTTTAATATGTAAAATTTATAAAAAATAAATTTGTGTTTGAAAAAGCGAACAGATTGAAGCATTTGTCTGCCTAATGGAGCTCAAAACAGATATGGATTGAAACATTCAGCCAAAACCGCAAAATTGAATACAACGTTTGGTCTTAAGGCAATCATCATGTACTTGATAAGTTTACTTAAAATAAAAGTCACTGAGAAGAGCGTCTCTAATGAATACGCTCTTCGCGGACTTTGCTTTATTCACCCTGATGTTTCTCAACTAATGTGAATGTCCATTCTTTTAACAGATGTTTTTGCACATACTTTTTTCCGTTTACTTCAATGTAAGGCAGGTCTGTCATGTCTCCGGCTAACTGTTTTGCCTCTGCTGTCGTTATTCCTAAAAAATATCCGATGTAATAGTAAATATCTCGTTCTTTTATAAGCAAGGTATCACTTTTTTCAGATGCTTTTGAATGGTTCATTTGCTTTAAGCCTTCACCGATAAAATATCCAGCCAAAGCAATACCGATTCCTAAAAAAACGTCCATATGCATGCCTCCATTATGTCGATGTTAGGTTATACGAGCTGAGCATACGCCAGGTTTCATTTTTAAACCAAAAAACCGCCAGAATGTGCTCTGACGGTTTCTTTTAAGCCTTTTCTATTTGTACGCGGCCTGAAAAAAAGGTTGCGCCGCCGCCCATATCGGATAAGCGGTCTGGGGTAAGCGCGTTGACGAGTTGTTTTTTTCCCGGTTCATCCGCCCATAACCCTTGGCTGACTACGACACCTGGCAGCACTTGTTCTCCGACTGCAGCAGCCAGTTCACATTCTCCCCGGCTGTTCCAAATTCGTACAGGGTCTCCATCAACGATTCCGTATTTTTCAGCATCAGTTGTGTTAATAAAGAGCTTTGGCGTCTTTTCAAGCTTGATGTGCTTTGCATTGTTGGAAAACGTTGAGTTTAAGAAATTATGGTTTGGCCCCGGAACATACATAAACGGATGTTCGTCATCGCTTGCAAGAGACGTATGTGTCGGTAAAGCCGGGAAACCGTCTTGCACCATTTTTTCTGAATATAATTCTATTTTTCCGCTTGGAGTCGGAAGTTCGGATGGAAACAGCGGCTTTTCGCGTTTCGCTTTCATAAATGAATGCTTACTTAGTGAATCGTAATCAATCTCCGCCAAATGCGGATTATCTGGATGGTCAAGCGCCTGACGGATTAATTCTTCATCGGAATCTTTGAGCTCCTGGTCTGTGAATCCCATTGCTTCAGCCAGTAATCGGAACACCTCAGTATTTGATTTGCTTTCTCCATATCTCTCAATCACCGGCTGCTGAAGCTGAATGTAATGATGCCAGTAGGAAGTATAAAAATCAGTATTTTCAAAAGCTGATGTCGCAGGCAGTACAATGTCCGCATATGCAGCCGTTTCCGTCAAAAACAAATCATGAACCACAGTAAACAAGTCTTCCCGCAGCAAGCCCTGTCTGACTTTGTTCGCTTCCGGCGCGACAACGGCAGGATTCGTCCCGTAAATAAAAAGAGAGCGAATAGGCGGATCTGGTTCCAAAAGCACTTTGCCAAGCTGATTCATATTAAACGATCTCGGCGTTCGCCCTTTCAGTAAATCAGGCCGCTGCAAGGCATTCGTGTTATATTCTAAAATGCCGCTGTTATGTTTTATTGCGCCGCCCCCTGTGTGGAGCCATTGGCCGGTGATCGCCGGAAGACAGGCAATCGTCCTTACAATCATCCCGCCGTTATCATGATGCTGGAGTCCGTTTCCGATTCTGATAAAAGAAGGGGAGGTTTCGCCGTACATTCTTGACAGCTGGTATATATCGTCGGTGCTGATACCGGTGATCAGCGATACCTTTTCCGGATCATACTGTTTCACGTGTTCACGGAGCTCTTCATAGCCGACCGTGTATTCAGACAAAAACGCTTCATCATGAAGGTTTTCTTTAAATAAAATGTGCATGATGCCAAGGGCCAGTGCGCTGTCGGTTCCGGGTTTTATAGGAATAAACCAATCTGCGAGACGCCCTGTTTGATTTTTATGCACATCAATCACGACAATTTTGGCCCCTTGTTTTCGAGCTTTTTGGGCAATTGTGATTTGGTGCATGTTTGTGCTGACCGCGTTGATTCCCCAAAAAATAAATAGTTTCGTATGAATGGTTTCCTCGGGATCGGTTCCCGCACCTATACCCATTGTATATTTATAGCCCTCAGATCCCGCTTTGCTGCAAATCGTCCGTTCAAGCTGGCTTGAGCCCAGACGATAAAAGAAGCGGCGGTCCATTCCTTCAGCTGTTAATTTGCCCATATTTCCGTAAAAGCTGTAAGGAAGTATGCTTTCAGCTCCCTCTTTATCAATCAGCTGTTTCCAGCGTGAGGTGATGGTATCGATCGCCTCCTCCCAAGAAATCGGTTCAAATGTTGCCCCGCCTTTCGCACCTGTTCGTTTGAGCGGTGTCGTCAGCCGCTTTTCATCATAGATGCGCTCCGTCATGTTTCGAACTTTGTTGCATATGTTTCCGGCGGTCACAGGATGATCGGGATCACCTTGCACTTTCACAATTTTTCCGTCTTTTTTATGTATTAACAATCCGCACTGATCCGGGCAGTCCAGCGAGCAAACCGATTTGAAAATGCCGTTTTGTTGTGTGGCGAAAGATTTCATGGCCCAGTTCCTCTCTTAGATATTTTGTAAGAATTATAACATTTTGGATGATAACGTCAATTCTGAAAAATGTGATTGACATCCAATCTGAGACTTCTTTATCATACACGAATTCTTCATTCTGAAGTGGTCAGCTGTGTTTTGTTTCCTTGGAGGTTTTATTACAAGAAAAAGGGTCAATAAAGGAATTTATGAATAGGGGAGAAAGAACAAGAAATGCATAGGAAGCTATGCATTTCTTCAGCTTGTAGAGAAAACGATGTTTTTTCTACAAGCTTTTTTGTTTTGTAGTATTTCTTTAGATATTCAGCTGATTTCAAAAGCAGAAAAAGAGCTCCCACATACCTAGCCCTGCTTGGCTAGGTATGTGGCAATCTTCTTCATGTTCTGGCATGCCGCTGTGAGGAGAACTTGTTCACTCACATTCCGTTTTCCCCTCAACCTGCAATAGCGAAGCCCATGCAGCTGTTTTGAATCTGCAAAGCTTCGCTCTATTTTTTCTTTTCTTTTTTTATAGAGTGTTTTCCCTGAAACAGACAAACGATTTTGTCTGACCTTTTCTTTGTGGTCCTCCCATACATGCCGGGTGATGACCTTCTGGCGGTTCTTTGATCTTGTGCATTGCTTAAGTAATGGGCATGCGGAACAGGTTTCAGGATTTGATTTATATGACCGGTAGCCTTTTCGGTCAGTTGTTGAGTATGTAAGTACCTGCTGGTTCGGGCAAATGTAACTGTCTTTTTCACTGTCATAATGAAACTTCCATTTTGGAAACAAGCCCCTAGTAGGGTGATATCGTCTATGGGCAATAACGCCAAAAATATGGCGGTCGGCTAATCCTTTACAGATCGGAGTCGTTAAATAACCAGAATCAAGAGCGACGGCTTCTACTTCAAAATTAAATCGTGCAATTTGGTGATCTAATCGGTCAAGGTAAGGCACAGAATCATGGATATTTCCAGACGTGACATAGGCGTCGGTGATAATGTTATGTTTCATATCCGTTGTTCGGTGATCTAAGTAAAAGAAACCCTCCGGTTTGTTTTCACGATACATATATCCACTTTCCGGATCAGTGGTACTGTGGCGGATCTCTTTTTCAGCTTTCACCTCCTCTTTGGCCGGTAATGGCTTTTTTCCGTGCTCCTCCCGATCTTCTTGGATGGCTTCATTTAAATCTTTGATATAGCTTTGTGTATCCTGTTCAATCGTTTTTCTTGTGTATTTGTGCTTGTTGGCATTGGCTTTCAGATGAGTTGAATCGGTGAAAAGGACACGTCCGCCCACCATCATGATTGATGGCCTGAAGAACGATCTCATCAAAAATGTCTTGGAAAATAGTTGTATCTTTAAAGCGTGTGCGTCTGTTCCAGCTGATGGTGGAGTGGTGCGGAACTGGGTCATTGATATTCAGTCCCAAAAACCATCTATACGCCATATTGTAGTAAATTTCTTTTTCAAGCTGCCTTTCTGAACGGATGCCGTAGAGGTATCCGATAAACATCATTTTGAATAAAATCAGCGGATCGAGTGAGGGGCGGCCTTTGTTTTCGCTGTAGTAGGGCTTAACCTTTTCAATGATAAAAGAGAAGTCAATGTGTTTATCAATTTTTCGAAGCAAATGATCCTCTTCGACGAGTTGGTCAAGCAGAACAAATTCGGCAGCGCTTTGAGAAGAATTTCTTGTGTGAAACATAAGAAAGACACCGTCCTTTTTAGTCTTTCTTTTATTTTATTACAGGAGAATGGATATTTTAAGGAAAAAATAAAGGCTGTCGAGATTTTCTCGACAGCCTGAAGAAATGCATAGGAAGCTATGCATTTCTTTGTTTTTTGTTAAAATCCGGAAGGTAGTGATCGAGAATTAAGGTGTCATAACTTGTGCAGGTCATGAATCGGACATTTTAAAGAGAAGAGAATGTAAATTCAGATCAAGAGAATGTCCGTTCATTCGCTTGATTTTAAAATAGAATATACATTTGTATCATAAGGGATTCCATTTTGATACATGTACTGTCTTAAGACGCCTTCTTTTTCGAATCCCATTTTTAAGAGCAGTCGATTTGATGCTTCATTTTGGGTAAATACAACTGCGCTAATCCGCGTCAGGCCAAGGCAAGCAAACCCGTAGGATACAGCCTCTGAAATAGCTTCTGATGCAAATCCGTTTCGCCAATGCGCCGGGATGATTTCATAACCGATCTCTGCACGCCTATGCTTTTTAGCCAAAGCGTGAAAGCCGATTGTTCCGATCAATTCTTTGGTGTCTCTTCTTTCCATTCCCCACCGTATACCGCGTTTTTCTTGATAAAGAGCGGCAAACGTTTGAACCATTGAAGTAGCCTCTTCTATAGATTCCATGTTTTCAAGTCCGTAATAGCGTGTCACTCCATGGTTTGAAAAACAAGCAAAAATGGCTTTTGCATCTTGATCTGTGATTTGCCTAAGTGTAAGCCGATCCGTTTCTAACACAGGAAACATTCAACCACTCCCCAAGTTTGTGTTTTTGTTTATCATATCCCTTTTATTTCCTCTTTTCTATAATGAATTCAAAACTGAGGAAGCAAAGGAATGAATTTGTCTTTTTAATTGCTCTTTGTTTTTGCTAAACTGTTTCAAACGATGGCCGTTCACGCCTGATGGATGGGAGAAGCCATGAAGGCAGAAAATAAAAAGTTCCGGAGGCTGTGCTGGGTGAGCAGTAAGTCAATCGGACTTTGTAAGAGAAGGAGGAAGAGTATGGAGTTTCTCTGTGAACGCTTCTAATCAGCTGCGGTTTACAATCATGTGTAAGCCTCCTCAAAAAAATGATATCCCATTGTCCATTCTGATCGTAACAACGGGATACCATTCATCTTTATCTGTTATTAAAATGTCGTGCCTGCCACACCTCTTTGACTGCTTGAGGAACTTCTTTCACTTCAGCTGCTGTCTGCTGAAAGGCGTTTTTTTTCATTTGGACATCCTGCTGAATCTTCTTTTGTTTTTGTGTCAGCAGCTGCGCCTCGATTTTTAATCCATTGACTTGTCTTTGCATAGCGTGCGTAACAGAGGTGAGCTCCTTTAGTGCAGGATCTATTTTTTTCTTGTTTTGAATCACATTAATCCCTAAGAAAATGATAGAAATAGCTAATACTGCGAGACTGATATAAACAATAACCATATGTTCACTCCTTTTCTTATGTCATTACCCTAATTTCGCTTTTTTAATCAAAAGACATCATATTTGCTCAGTACGTTTGATTTGCGTATTGGATCTTTTGTACTTATAATGTGGAATCGTACATATGTAAACAAAGAAAGGGTGCTTCAATTGCAAAGTTTACAAAATAAAACTGCTCTTATCACGGGCGGAGGCAGAGGAATCGGCCGCGCTACAGCTCTTGCGCTTGCGAAAGAAGGCGTGAATATCGGGTTAATCGGCCGGACTGCCGAAAATGTTGAAAAAGTGGCAGAAGAAGTCAAAGCGCTTGGTGTAAAAGCTGCATTTGCCGCTGCGGATGTAAAAGATGCAGAGCAGGTTAGCCATGCTGTAGCTCAAGTGAAGGAACAGCTCGGTGATATCGATATCCTCATTAATAACGCCGGAATCAGCAAATTTGGCGGCTTCTTAGATCTGTCAGCTGATGAGTGGGAAAATATTATACAAGTCAACCTGATGGGTGTGTACCATGTCACTCGTGCGGTGCTTCCGGAAATGATCGAACGCAAAGCCGGAGACATCATTAATATTTCGTCTACAGCGGGCCAAAGAGGAGCAGCTGTGACAAGTGCTTACAGCGCTTCTAAATTTGCGGTTCTCGGATTAACAGAGTCTCTTATGCAAGAAGTGAGAAAGCATAATATCAGAGTGAGCGCGTTAACACCAAGCACTGTCGCTAGTGATATGTCTATTGAATTGAATTTAACAGACGGTAATCCTGAAAAGGTGATGCAGCCAGAGGATCTTGCTGAATACATGGTGGCACAATTGAAATTAGATCCGCGAATTTTTATTAAAACAGCTGGATTATGGTCAACTAATCCGTAAAAATGTGAAGCTTGTCTTTCGACAGGCTTTTTTTGTTTGATATCATCCGCGTTAATAAATGGTTAACGGTAAAGTCGTTTTATTCATTTTAATTTGATGGTACCAGTGAAAATCTGTTATAATAGAACTAAAAAAACTATGTACTAAATATTCATATAAATTTGTTAGTCCACTCCACTTATAAACACTATATATAAGATTTCTGCAATACCAGTCTTTAATATAAAGAAGGAAAACAAAAGAATAAATTGAATATTTAGTACATCGTATTTTCAGTGACAGAAGAAGGGAGTGCCTATGATGAAAGAGGAAAAAAGGAGTTCAACAGGCTTTTTAGTCAAACAGCGTGCATTTTTGAAACTATATATGATCACAATGACAGAGCAAGAGAGACTTTACGGCTTAAAGCTGCTTGAAGTGCTTCGGTCTGAATTTAAAGAGATTGGTTTTAAGCCAAATCATACAGAAGTTTACCGGTCTTTGCACGAGCTTCTTGATGACGGGATATTAAAGCAGATCAAAGTAAAAAAAGAAGGGGCTAAGCTCCAAGAAGTCGTCCTCTATCAATTTAAAGATTACGAAGCTGCCAAACTATATAAAAAACAGCTGAAAGTTGAGCTGGATCGCTGTAAAAAATTGATTGAAAAAGCGCTCTCAGATAACTTTTAAGATAAACAAACACCCGGCTAAGCAGTGTCCATTGGGTGTTTTTGCTTTACAGTATACATATTTGTCGAAAAGAAACAATACAAATCAATGATGACCTTCTTACTTGACAACATTTCCTCACGTGGTAACATTTTAAACGTGTGAAAATGCGAACAAAAAAGCGAACAAAGGAGATGTTACCGATCTTTGATCAAAAAAAAGTAGCCTTTATAGGAGCAGGATCTATGGCGGAAGGAATGATATCAGGTATCGTTCGTGCCAACAAAATCCCGAAACAGAACATCTGCGTTACAAACCGCAGCAATACAGAGCGATTAGCTGAACTTGAACTTCAATATGGAATCAAAGGCGCTGCACCGAATGAATTATGTATTGAAGATATGGATGTGCTCGTGTTGGCAATGAAGCCAAAAGACGCCGAAAGCGCTCTGTCATCACTAAAATCACGTATTCAACCCCATCAATTAATATTGTCGGTCCTTGCCGGCATAACCACCTCTTTTATTGAACAATCATTGCTTAATCAACAGCCGGTTGTCAGAGTGATGCCCAATACATCCAGTATGATCGGCGCTTCTGCAACGGCCCTTGCGCTTGGCGAGCATGTGACAGGAGACCTGAAAATCCTGGCCGAATCATTGCTCGGATGCATGGGTGAAGTCTATACAATCGAAGAAGATCAAATGGACATATTCACCGGAATTGCCGGCAGCGGCCCCGCGTATTTTTATTATTTAATGGAATTCATTGAGAAGGCAGGCGAGGAAGCGGGCCTTGATAAACAGTTATCACGAAGCATCGGCGCACAGACGCTTTTGGGTGCCGCAAAAATGCTCATGGAAACAGGAGAACAGCCTGAGGTCTTAAGAGACAATATCACGTCGCCGAACGGAACGACAGCTGCCGGGCTGCAAGCCTTGAAACAGAGCGGCGGCGGAGAAGCGATTTCTCAAGCGATTAAACATGCGGCTGAGCGATCAAAGGAAATAAGCGACAATATCGAAAAAACAGCGGCCCCGCTGTCAGGAGTGGTAAAGTGACGGCTGATATAAACATGAAAAGAGTCGTTGTGAAGATTGGAAGCAGTTCATTAACAAGTCTTCATGGAGAAATCAGCATTCGGAAATTAGAAGCATTGGTCGACCAGGTCGTCAAATTAAAAGACGCCGGCTATGAAGTCATTTTGGTTTCGTCAGGAGCAGTGGCGGCGGGATATCGAAAACTCGGATTTATCCAAAGACCCGAGAAGCTTCCCGAAAAACAAGCATCGGCTTCAATCGGGCAGGGCCTGCTGATGGAAGCATATTCAAAGCTGTTTTTGGCGCATGGTTATGTTGCATCCCAAATTTTAATTACGAGAAGCGATTTTTCTGATGAATATCGATATAATAATGTCCGGAATACAATGAATGTACTGCTTGAACGCGGCATCATCCCGATTATAAACGAAAATGATACAGTTACCGTCAATCGGCTCAAGTTTGGCGACAATGATACGCTTGCAGCAAAAGTCGCGGGATTAATCGATGCGGATATGCTTGTGATTTTATCAGATATCGACGGATTATATGACGGCAATCCGCGCACAAATCCAGAAGCGAAAAGGATGAAGCTGGTGAATGAGATAACGCCTGATATCGAAGCATGCGCAGGTGACACTGGAAGCGACGTCGGTACCGGCGGCATGCGCTCCAAGCTTGATGCGTTTAAAATTGTAATGGCATCCGGCATTAAAGGATTTCTTGGTCAGGCAGATGCTGATGATATTTTATATCAAGCCGTTCATGAAGAGGCGGAAGGCACTTATTTTGAAGCTGAGGGAACGCTTCCGTTGAATCGTAAGGAGCAGTGGATCGCTTTTAATTCCGGTCCTGAAGGTGAAATGATTTTATCAGATGATTATTCACGAAAAATAACAAACGGGCAATCGAGTTTATATCTGGACGGTGTACAGGAGATTAAAGGAAAATTCAAAAACGGATCAGTTGTCAGGCTGATGGATTCGCAAGGGGCAGAAATCGGGCTCGGAATCGTCAATTATTCTTCTGTACAGCTTCAAGAACCCGACAAGAAAAAAGAGCTGATGAACAAAGCGGTCATTGATCAGGAAGCATTTGTGTGCCATGTTGATTTATCTTTGCCTGTCTATTAATTAAAAACATTTACCAAAGCAAAAAAACCCGAAGCTTCTTTATCGAAGCTCGGGTTGATTTTTTATTGATACTGCTCCAGCTTAGAGAAGAATTGAATAACAAACTCATAAAAGTCATTCGCAGACGGCGCAAGTTCTCTGTTTTTCGGTTTAATAATCCCGACAGTCCGTTTCACTTGAGGGAACTCAATTGGAATCTTCACAGTAAAACGAGGTGTCGTTTCAGCAAATGTGCTTTCCGGCAGGAGAGTAACGCCCATTCCAGCGGAAACCAATCCCTTGATAGCATCCAAATCCTCACCCTCCGTAGAAACAAGAGGAGCAAAGCCGGCTTGTTTGCAAGCATCAATCGCCATTTTTCTAAGCACAAATCCTTCCGGGAACAATACAAATTGGTCGTTTCGTAAATCGATTAACTGAACCGTTTTTTGTTTGGCAAGCGGATGATTTAATGGAACAAGCGCGTAAATTTTTTCTGTGAATAAAATGTTTCCTGTTATGTCAGGAAAATTCGTCGGCACCGGCCCTAATAAGGCCAAATCAATATCGCGGTTTCTGACAGCTTCAATCAGAAACTTATAGGAGCCTTGGCGCAGCAAAAATTCGACGTGCGGATATTCTTCTTTAAATGCTGAAATGACAGTCGGCAAAAGCTGGCTCGCGAGGCTTGTAGGAAAACCGATCTTTACCGTTCCGCGATGCGGGTCGAGATACTCATCAATTTGTTCTTTCGCATATTCGATGGCTTTCATCGCCGTTTTCACATGAATCAAAAATTCTTTTCCGATTGGCGTGAGTTTGATATTTCTCCCTTCACGCTCAAATAAAGTCACATTTAATTCTTCTTCAAGATTTGCAATTTGTCTGCTGATTGCTGATTGGGCCACATGCAAATGATCAGCGGCTTCTGAAACGTGTTCTCTTTCAGCCACCTCCGTAAAATAACGCAGTTGGCGCAGCTCCATGTTTATCTCACATCCATCTATCTCATTTTGAGATTCTTTTGATCTAAATTATATATTGTTTATATCGTTTTGAAAACCTACAATGATTATAGAGTGTTAGATTTTATGACCGGTATTATCGGAAATTGATCGGGGGAGAGGAATTATGACGTACAATCAAATGCCGAAAGCTCAAGGTCTCTACCGTCCTGAATTTGAACATGATGCATGCGGAATCGGACTATACGCGCACTTAAAGGGCAAAGCGACTCATGACATCGTCAAACAAGGGCTTAAGATGCTTTGTCAGCTAGACCACAGAGGAGGCCAAGGCAGTGATCCGGATACAGGAGACGGTGCCGGCTTACTGGTTCAAATCCCTGATGCTTTCTTTAGAAAAGAGTGCAAAGACATCAATCTGCCGGAAAAAGGGCGTTACGGGGTAGGAATGGTCTTTTTCTCAAAGAAGGAAGAAGAAAGAAAAAAAATCGAAAAACAAATCAATGCACTGATTGAACAAGAAGGCCAAGCCGTTCTTGGATGGAGAACTGTACCTGTAAATGTCGGAAAAATCGGAACAGTAGCGCAAAAAAGCTGTCCGTTTGTCCGTCAGGTATTTATCGGTGCAAGTTCTGACCTGAAGGATAACTTGTCTTTTGAACGAAAATTGTATGTCATTCGTAAACAGGCTGAAAACTGGGGAGTAACGGAAGGTCTTGATTTTTATTTTGCCAGTCTTTCAAGCCAGACCATTGTTTACAAAGGTCTTTTAACACCTGAACAAGTTGATGCGTTTTATTCTGATTTGCAAGATGAAGCGTTCATTTCTGCTTTTTCGCTTGTTCATTCACGCTTCAGCACCAACACATTCCCTACATGGGAAAGAGCGCATCCAAACCGCTATCTGGTTCACAACGGTGAAATCAACACCCTTCGCGGAAACATCAACTGGATGCGAGCGCGCGAGCAGCAATTTGTGTCTGAAAACTTTGGAGAGGACTTGAACAAGATTCTGCCGATTTTGAATGCTGACGGCAGTGACTCTTCCATTTTGGATAACGCATTTGAATTTTTTGTGATGGCTGGACGCAAACCGGCGCATACAGCAATGATGCTCATTCCTGAGCCGTGGACGGAAAATACGCATATGTCTAAGGAAAAAAGAGCGTTTTATGAGTACCATAGTTCTTTGATGGAGCCTTGGGACGGACCGACAGCTATTTCATTTACTGACGGTAAACAAATCGGTGCTGTCCTTGACCGGAATGGTCTCCGTCCGGCGCGTTATTATGTAACCAAAGATGATTATATTATTTTCTCATCTGAAGTAGGCGTTATTGAAGTAGAACAGGAAAACGTTTTATATAAAAATCGCCTTGAACCTGGAAAAATGCTTTTAATCGACCTGGAAGAAGGCCGTATTATCTCGGATGAAGAAGTCAAAACAGAAATTGCAACTGAGTACCCGTACCAAAAGTGGCTTGAAGAAGAGCTTGTCCAAGTGAATCCTGATCCGGAAACAAGAGAGGAAGAACAGTTTACAGATCTTCTTACTCGTCAGAAGGCATTCGGATACACATATGAAGATATCCAAAAATATTTAATTCCTGTCATTAAAGAAGGCAAAGATCCTCTCGGTTCAATGGGGAATGACTCGCCGCTTGCTGTCCTGTCAGACCGCGCGCAATCACTGTTTAACTACTTTAAGCAGCTGTTTGCACAAGTAACGAACCCGCCAATCGACGCGATTCGTGAGCAGCTTGTAACTTCTACAATGACTTGGCTCGGCGCAGAAGGCGATCTTCTTCACCCGAGTGAACGAAACGTTCGCCGGATTAAATTGTATACACCTGTTTTATCTAATGAACAATTTTACGCATTGAAAACGATCGTTCATCCTGATTTAAAAAGCCAAAAAATCGACGTGCTGTTTTCAGAGGATCTTGAACGCGGATTAAAGGACATGTTCACACAGGCTGAGAAAGCTATCAGCCAAGGCGTAAGTCTATTAATTTTATCAGATAAAAAGATGAACGAACGCCTGACACCCATTCCGCCGCTTCTGGCAGTCAGCGCGCTGCATCAGCATTTAATCCGCAAAGGGCTGCGTACGAAAGTCAGCATTATTGTGGAATCAGGAGAAGCGCGTGAAGTGCATCACTTCGCAGCACTAATCGGTTATGGTGCGGATGCGATTAACCCTTATCTCGCTTATGCGACCTACAAGCAGGAAATTGATGAAGGCCGTTTGGATATCAGCTATGAAGAAGCGGTCAGCAAATATGGAAAAAGCATTACTGAAGGTGTCGTCAAAGTCATGTCCAAGATGGGGATTTCAACTGTACAAAGCTACAGAGGCGCCCAGATCTTTGAGGCGGTAGGTATCAGCCATGATGTGATTGACCGCTATTTCACAGGAACAGCATCACAGCTCGGCGGCATCGACTTGAAAACAATTGCCGAAGAGGCACAGCGCCGCCACCGGGAAGCGTATCAGGATGATTACAGCAAAACGCTTGAATCGGGAAGTGACTTCCAATGGAGAAACGGCGGAGAGCATCACGCGTTTAATCCGAAAACGATTCATACCTTACAATGGGCGTGCCGCAGAAATGATTACAATTTGTTTAAGCAGTATACAAAAGCGGCAGATGAAGAACGCATCGGATTTTTACGGAACTTGTTTGCATTTGGGGGAAACAGCAAGCCGCTGAAATTGGAGGAAGTCGAATCCGCTGAATCGATTGTCAAACGCTTTAAAACGGGTGCAATGTCATTTGGATCCTTGAGTAAGGAAGCGCACGAAGCTTTAGCGATCGCAATGAACCGTCTTGGCGGAAAAAGCAACAGCGGTGAAGGCGGAGAAGATCCAAAACGTTTTGTTCCAGATGAAAACGGCGATGACAGAAGAAGTGCGATCAAACAAATTGCATCTGGACGTTTCGGTGTCAAGAGTCATTACCTTGTCAATGCAGATGAGCTGCAAATTAAAATGGCGCAGGGTGCTAAACCGGGTGAAGGCGGACAGCTGCCTGGCAACAAGGTCTATCCTTGGGTTGCCGATGTCCGCGGGTCAACGCCTGGCGTCGGATTAATCTCACCTCCGCCGCACCATGACATTTATTCGATTGAGGATTTAGCCCAGCTGATTCACGATTTGAAAAATGCCAACCGAGACGCAAGAATCAGCGTGAAGCTGGTGTCAAAAGCAGGCGTAGGGACAATCGCAGCAGGTGTCGCTAAAGCGACTGCCGATGTCATTGTAATCAGCGGTTACGACGGTGGTACAGGCGCCTCTCCGAAAACCAGTATTAAACATACAGGGCTTCCGTGGGAGCTTGGCCTCGCAGAAGCACATCAAACATTAATGCTGAACGGACTTCGTGAACGTGTTGTATTAGAAACAGACGGAAAGCTCATGACGGGCCGCGATGTTATTATGGCTGCTTTGCTTGGTGCCGAAGAATTCGGTTTCGCAACGGCTCCGTTAGTTGTACTCGGTTGTGTCATGATGCGTGCCTGCCACTTGGATACATGTCCTGTCGGGGTAGCGACACAAAATCCAGAACTTCGTAAAAAGTTCATGGGAGATCCTGATCATATTGTGAACTATATGCTGTTCATTGCTGAAGAAGTTCGTGAGTATATGGCTGCGTTAGGCTTCAAGACATTTGATGAAATGATCGGCCGCACTGACGTACTCAATGTGAGTGAACGGGCGAAGACGCATTGGAAGGCAAGCCAACTTGATTTGTCTACCCTGCTTTATCAGCCTGAAGGCGTACGGACGTTCCAATCGCCGCAAAATCATAAAATTGATGAATCACTAGATATTACAGAGATTCTCCCGGTCGTCCAAGAAGCTATCGAGTCTGGAAAAGAAGCGGATGTTTCCTTTGAAATTAACAATACAAACCGTGTAGCCGGAACGATTACAGGCAGTGAAATTTCGAAACGTTATGGAGAAGAAGGACTTCGGGAAGATACGATCAAGCTGCAGTTTACCGGATCAGCCGGACAAAGCTTTGGAGCCTTTGTTCCTAAAGGGATGACGCTTTATTTGGACGGAGACTCAAATGATTATGTCGGAAAAGGGCTTTCTGGCGGTAAAATCATCGTTAAGTCACCGGAAGGATTCCATTCCGCGTCAGATGACAATGTCATTATCGGCAACGTGGCGTTCTACGGTGCGACAAGCGGGGAAGCTTATATTAACGGACGTGCTGGTGAACGCTTTGCCGTTCGGAACAGCGGTGTGAACGTGGTTGTAGAAGGTATCGGCGATCATGGCTGTGAATACATGACTGGCGGCAGTGTTGTCGTTCTCGGTGATGTAGGCAAAAACTTCGCGGCAGGTATGTCCGGCGGAATCGCTTATGTATTGGCCGAAGATGCAAAAGCGTTTAAACGCAAATGTAACCTCGAGATGATTTTATTTGAATCATTAGTGAATGAGAAAGAAATCCAGCAAGTCAAAGCAATGCTTGAAAAACATACTGCTTATACAAACAGCAAAAAAGCGGCAGACCTGTTAGACCAATGGGAAGACAGCGTGAACAAATTCGTCAAAGTCATTCCGAAAAACTATAAACAAATGCTCGCAAGCATCGAAGAGCAAAAAGCTGCAGGTTTATCAGATGAAGAAGCTGTCATGTACGCATTTGAAGCCAATACGAAACCAAAGCAGAATACAGCGTCAACGGGACAAAAACAAGCGGTAGTACAGTAAGAAAGGGGAGAGGAATATGGGGAAACCAACTGGATTTATGGAAATCAAACGAGAAAAACCTGCTGAGCGGGACCCTCTCACTCGCTTAAAGGATTGGAAAGAATATTCTGCTCCTTTTTCAGAAGAAGCATCGAAACGGCAAGGGGCGCGCTGTATGGATTGCGGCACACCGTTTTGCCAGATCGGTGCGGACATTAACGGATTTACATCCGGCTGTCCGATTTACAACTTAATTCCTGAATGGAATGACCTTGTCTACCGGGGCAGATGGAAAGAAGCATTGGAGCGTCTTTTGAAAACAAACAACTTTCCTGAATTCACAGGGCGGGTATGTCCCGCTCCTTGTGAAGGATCATGTACATTAGCGATTTCTGACCCGGCGGTATCAATTAAAAACATCGAGCGGACCATAATCGACAAAGGATTTGAGAATGGCTGGATTCAGCCTAAAATTCCTAAAAAACGAACAGGCAAAAAAGTGGCCGTTGTCGGGTCGGGCCCAGCCGGACTGGCGAGTGCTGACCAGCTGAATCAAGCGGGACATTCCGTCACTGTTTTTGAACGCTCAGACAGAGCGGGCGGTCTTTTAACATACGGTATTCCGAACATGAAGCTTGAGAAGGGCATTGTAGAACGCCGGGTTAAATTGCTGACGCAAGAAGGAATTGATTTTGTCACGAACACAGAAATCGGCGTTGACATTACAGCTGATGAGCTGAAGGAGCAATTTGATGCGGTGATTCTGTGCACAGGCGCTCAAAAACAGCGGGATCTATTAATTGAAGGACGCGACTCAAAAGGAGTCCATTACGCGATGGACTACCTGACACTCGCAACAAAAAGCTATTTAGATTCTAACTTTAAAGACAAGCAATTCATTGATGCCAAAAGGAAAGATGTCATTGTAATCGGAGGCGGAGATACAGGAGCTGACTGTGTGGCCACTGCTCTGCGGCAAAAAGCCAAAAGCGTGCACCAATTCGGCAAACACCCGAAACTTCCGCCAGCCCGCACGAATGACAATATGTGGCCTGAACAGCCGCACGTTTTTACACTCGAATACGCGTATGAAGAAGCGGAAGCAAAATTCGGAAGAGATCCGAGAGAATACTCGATTCAAACGAAAAAATTGGTTGCGGATAAAAATGGCAAGTTGAAAGAACTGCATACCATTCAAATGGAAAAAGTGAAAAATGAGCATGGAAAATACGAGTTCCGCGAGCTGCCTGGAACGGAAAAAGTGTGGCCTGCTCAGCTTGTTTTCATTGCTATCGGCTTTGAAGGTACAGAACAGCCGCTGTTAAAACAGTTTGGTGTTGATTCTGTAAATAACAAAATCAGCGCAACATATGGGGATTATCAAACAAATATCGATGGCGTATTTGCCGCAGGGGATGCAAGAAGAGGTCAAAGCTTAATCGTATGGGCGATTAATGAGGGCCGTGAAGTGGCGCGCGAAGTGGATCGATATTTGATGGGGAGTTCAGTTCTTCCGTAAATAAAGGGGATTATCATATAAGAGAAACCGGTCTGTTTGAACAGCCGGT
This sequence comes from Bacillus sp. SW14, assembly GCF_047608225.1. Taxonomy (NCBI): domain Bacteria; kingdom Bacillati; phylum Bacillota; class Bacilli; order Caryophanales; family Bacillaceae; genus Bacillus; species Bacillus sp. SW14. Next base: position 2,228,847 of record NZ_JBLKRW010000001.1, read on the forward strand.
TTCTTTTTTATTTCATTATGATTCCGATATTCCCAAACTGTCTGCCTTCCTGCATTCTTGTATATGCTTCACATGCTTTTTCTAAAGGATATGTGCTGTCAAGTACAGGACGCAGCTGGTGTTTTTCAATGAAAGCGAGCATATCGTGAAATTCTTCACAGCTTCCCATCGAGGTTCCCAATACATTGATCTGAGGAAAGAATAAAGAACGCATCGGAAAACTGAGAACATCACCTGAGCTTGCCCCAAAGCTGACAATACGGCCGTTCGGTTTTACATGGCGGAAATATTCCGAAAAGAGGGCGGGGCCTATACTGTCAAGAACCACATCAACCTTTTCTCCATGCAAATGTTCATCCCAATTGCTGTAGCTATCAAATGCGTAATCAGCACCTAATTGCAGCGCTTTTTTTCTTTTCTTCTCACTGCGGGAGGTCACGCTTACTGTCGCCCCGATCGCTTTAGCCATGAAGAGCGCATAGGTTGCAACACCGCTGCCGATGCCGGGTATCAATAGATGCTCGCCTTTTTTCAATTGGGCTTTTGTGAAAAGAGCCCGATAAGCGGTTAAAGCAGATAAAGGTAACACGCCTGCTTCTTCCCAGGATAAATAAGAAGGTTTTTTGATCGCATTTTGTGAAGGGATGATCACATATTCAGCAAGTGTTCCGTCAGAAGGGCCTCCTAGAATTTCCGGAACAGACGGTACATTTTCTGTCAAATCCCAGTTCAGTGTCGGGAAAATAATCACTTCAGTTTGAACTGCAACGTTTTTCACGCCTTCACCGACCTCTTCAATGATACCTGCGCCGTCAGACCCCAGTGTCACATGAGGATCTTGTTCAGAGTTGTTTTTCATAAGAAACAGGTCGCGATGGTTTAGACCTGCAGATTTTAATTTTACCTTTACCTCGCCGTATCCGGGCTGTTTTGATGGAACGTCTTGAAACGATACCCCCAGAAGTCCGGCTTTCCCGTTGTGAATTACAGCCTTCATACTGTCTGCCTCCTCATTGAATTGTATTTTCATATCTTCACCTATTGTACATAGCGGTTTTCTTCAAGTAAAATGAACAAAAATGATAGCCGATATCACTTTTTATCATAGCAAGAAGGTGAATTCCTATGGAAAGCAGAGATTTAAAGATTTTTCGGGCTGTTGCCCGCGAAGGAAGCATAACGAAGGCAGCCCAGAAACTGAATTATGTTCAATCGAATGTGACAGCCAGAATACATAATCTTGAGGAAGATTTGAATATCAGGCTGTTTCATCGAACGAATCGGGGGATGAAGCTGACCGCTGCTGGAGAAAATCTTTTGCAATATGCGGATCAAGTATTAGCACTGTTAGACGAAGCTGAAAAATCGGCACAGATGAGCCTGCATCCAAAAGGACCTTTGCGGATCGGGTCGTTGGAAACAACAGCTGTAATACATCTGCCTGAGCATGCGGCCTGCTTCCTCAATCGTTTTCCTGAAGTTGATTTATCAGTCAATACAGCTGATACGCACAATTTGATTCAACAGGTTCTTGATCATACAGTTGATGGCGCTTTTGTATACGGACCGGTTGAGCACTCAGACGTCAGACAAATCCCTGTTTCCCGTGATGAATTGGTTTTGATTTCATCACGGGAAGGGACGGCAGAAGACATGCTTCGGCAGCCGATGCTCTTTTTTGGAGCTGGCTGTTCTCATCGTGACAGGGTCAAAAGATTGCTGGAGGAAGCAGGCATTCAAAATCAAAAAATCATAGAGTTTGGTACATTGGAAGCCATTATAAGAGGAGTATCCGCCGGGTTGGGAACGGCCCTGCTTCCGAAATCAGCTGTTGATCGTACGAATGTATATACTCATCAGCTTCCCGAAGCGTATCAAGATTTAGAGATCGTATTTATATACAGAAAAGACTTTTTTATGACGAGTGCGTTTCAGAGATTTATTGATGAGGTAATCGAAATGAAAAGATGAAGTCTGTTACCTCCATAAGCTGAACATAGAGCACAGGCAATTTCCGAGAAAGTCGGCATCCTTTTGGCATTTCGAGATTTTTATCAGGTATCACTGAAGCGTATTATATAAAGTCTGCAGACAAAAAAACTGTACCCGTTTAAAGCGAGTACAGTTTTTTTCTTTTATTTACATTTTAAATTAATGCCGATCGCCGCGCCGTTTCTGCTTGAATCAGCTACGCCTTTAAAGGTGCCGTTTTCATGGTCAATAGAAATGCTTTGTACGTTTCCGATGTCTACCGGGCTTTTGCCGAATTTGTGGCCCATGCCGTTTAGTTTGCTGAGGACATCTTCAGGAACTCCGTCTTCGTAACGGTAGGAACTCATCTTGTTTGTATAAATTCTCGGCTCTTCAACAGCTGCTTTTAATTCCATGCCGTATTCGATGTGATAGAGGATGGTTTGCAATACGGATGAAATAATGGTGGCCCCGCCAGGAGATCCGACGGTCAGGACCGGTTTGTCATCCTTAAATAAAATCGTCGGGGTCATGCTGCTTAAAGGCCGTTTGTTCGGCTGAACTTCGTTAGCTCCGCCTGGAACCGCATCAAAATCCGTTAGTTCATTGTTTAAAATGATGCCGTAATCAGGGACCATAATACCCGTTCCGAATAGCTGCTCAATTGTCGTTGTATAGGAAACAACATTTCCCCAGCGGTCGGCAACTGTAAAGTGTGTTGTTTGGCCGTCTACTTTGTCTTCTGGCTGTTCGACTTGCTTATAGTTTGCGGATCCTTCTTGGTATTTCCAAGGGTCACCGGCTTTCGGTTTTTTATTCACTTGGTCTAGGCTGATAAGTTGCTGGCGTTCTTTAATATAATCGGGGTGAAGCAGGCCTTTAAGGGGAACATTTACAAATTCGGGATCACCTGCGTAAGATGCACGGTCCGCATAAGACAAATGCATCGTTTCAGCAAGCAGTTGATATTTTTCCCATGAGCGGACATCGTATTGTGAAAGGTTAAAATCATCAAGTATGTTCAGCATTTGCAATAAGAAAATACCGCCAGAGCTTGGAGGAGGGGTAGTGGCGATTTGATAGCCTTGATAGTCTCCCCAAATGGGTTCATCGATTGTAATGTCGTAATTTTCTAAATCTTTTTCCGTCATTGATCCGCCGAAATCCTGCACAGTGTCAGAAAGTGCTTTGGCAAATTTTCCTTCATAAAAAGCGTTAGTGCCTTTTGAGCGAATCAGCTTAAACGTTTTTGCCAAATCCTTTTGAATCAATGTATCGCCTTCTTTAAGCGGCTCGCCATTTGGCAAAAATACATCTTTTGCGGCAGTACGCGCCAGCTTTTCCTGATAATTAGAAATGGCATCTGCTAACACAGAATCAATCGGAAAGCCTTTTTCAGCGAGTTTAATAGAAGGGGTAATTAATTTCTTCATTGAACGGGTTCCCCATTTATCCAGAGCTTCTTCCAGCCCTTTCAGCGTACCCGGAACACCGACGGCAGTACCTTTTGTCACACGTTCAGAGAAAGGAATCGCTTTCCCGTCTTCATCGAGAAACATTTCGGGCGTTGCGCCTGCTGGAGCGCGTTCGCGGCTGTCAATGATCGTTGTATCCTTAGTTTTTCCGTCATACACCATCATAAAACCGCCGCCGCCAATGCCTGACATCATCGGCTCTGTTACATTGAGTGCAAATTGAATGGCGACCGCTGCGTCAATGGCATTTCCTCCTTTTTTCAGCACATCAGCACCGATTTCCGAAGCGAGAGGATGCGCGGTGGCAACCATGCCATCTTTCCCTACATCTACTTGTTTGTACTCATCGTAGCTTTTGGGCGGCTTTTTAGCTTCCGCGTGAAAAGGGGCACTTCCGGCGACTAACAGAACACTAAGCAAAGCTATTAAACAGACGTTCCACGTTCTTTTCATGTTCTCCCTCCTATATCAAGCTGTTATGTTACAATCTTAGCGTAAAAAATTTACAGCGTTTTCACAAGTGACAAATGGTATATTATATAGAACATTCACCCGTTTTTCTGTGCGAAATTGATTATATTGTTATGAGCCATGCCGCCAGCATTTCAGAAAAACCCACGCTAAGCAAATTCGGCTCTTTATTACTTCAAGTACGTAAAGGATATAAACTTGTTGAATGTAATCCCTCAAACTTGTATTCTCCTAAGAAATTGATGTGTTCCCAACTTAAAGGCCATATATACGGCATTAAGCCCTCTCGAAATTCACCCTTGCGTTCAGCTTTTTCATATAGACTGTATTTCACATCTTATAGCATTAATTATAATATGAAGTGCATTGGTTCTCAGCAATTGATCTTGAAGGGCTCGCTCTCTACACTTTCCACTCTTCCAAAAAATATGGCTCTGGTGACGAGATGAATTCAAACCTCAGACCTGATACCTGGCTCCGCAGATTTTTGAACCTCTCCAATCATATGAATCAGGCTATGTATGATTACATAACAACTCGTCATTGTCATTTCGTTATCTTGCTGTTACATTCTAAAATGCTTTCAATAAGTTGCTTTGAGGGTTTCCGGGTTTATACTGAAGCTAGAGGTGATTCAAAATGACATACGATTGGAAAACGAATTCAAACCGAACTAATCAACAACCAGAATGTGACAGTCCAATTCTACCTGCCCCTGTTTCTGATGAACAATGGCAGGCTGTTGTTGATAATAATGCTTCTTATGACGGCCGATTTTTTTATGCAGTGAAAACAACAGGGATTTTTTGTCGCCCTTCTTGCAAATCAAGAGTACCCAAAAGAGAAAACATTGGCTTTTTTGAAACTGCTGATCAGGCACTAGCCGCACATTTTCGTCCTTGTAAACGGTGCAAGCCAACCGGGCAAAGATTGCCCGATGAGGAGTGGATTGCTTTCATAACCGAATATGTGGATAGCCACTGTGATGAAAAGTTGACGCTCGAAGTCCTTGCGTTTCTGAGTCATGGTACCCCTTATCACTTGCATAGAACTTTTAAAAAACTCAAAGGCATGACCCCGGTGGACTACATCCAGCATGTTCGAATAGAAAAGGCGAAAATGTTATTGACTACTTTTGATGACCCAGTTTCTGAAGTTGGTGAGTCTGTCGGGCTTTCCAATACACCATATTTTATCACGCTGTTTAAGAGGAAAACCGGACAAACGCCGGAAGCTTACCGTAGACGGCAAAAACAACACTGATGGAGGCTTTTTCGAATGGGAGCTAAAAAAAGCAGTTCTCTCTATTGGTCCTTGTTTTCTTATGAAAACTGGAAGATGTACATTGCCGCAACAAATGATGGTCTATGTTTTGTCGGATCACAAAATCAGCCATTCGAAGAATTGGTGAAATGGGCAAATCATTATTTGCCTGGAAACGACCTGATTCGAGATGACGAAAAATTGCAATCTTTTGCAGATGAGCTTGTTCATTATTTTCAAGGCAAGCTCAATCGGTTCACCATTCCAATCTTTTATCGCGGCACACCTTTTCAGGAAGCCGTATGGAAGGCACTATGTGATATTCCGTACGGTCAAACTTGCTCCTACTCGGATATTGCTCAACAAATTCAAAAACCGACTGCGGTTCGGGCCATTGGGAGGGCCATTGGAACGAATCCGATCCTCATTACTGTTCCATGCCATCGTGTTATCGGCAAAAATGGATCGCTGACGGGCTATCGCGGCGGAATGGAAATGAAAACGCGACTGCTGGAACTTGAACGAGGCTTCGCAAACAATGGGGAGGAGTTACAACTTGTCTGATCAGACATATAGCACCTTTAGCCGAACTCAACTACATCAAAGGTTTGAAGACGATTCCCTATATCACAAGACCATCGACATGAAACGATATGGTTTAGTGGAATCGGGGAGTACAAATATGATCATACTCCCACAGGTTGGCATCATACGGCGGTCTTTCACGTTTGATAACAGTCGATAAGAACTCTGCTTATCCTATGGCAATTGAACAGAAAGAAAAAAGCAACCTGGGGATATGCAACTTAGACAACAAAAAGTACTTGAATAACGATTATCGCTTTAAAAGGCGCGAATCCGTTCTATGCTAGGGTTCAAATGTTTTGCACAGCTTACATCCATCCTTTCTGGAGTAGAAGCTATACAAAAGAATTCATCCATCAATTATTTCGACTTGCAGCATAAGTTACGTTTTTTTTAGAAATCTATGTGCTTTATTCTCTTTTAATTTTGCACCAAGAACCCTATTACTCTTAAATTGTTATGGGCCATGTGCTATATTAGAATCAGTATACGGATTAAGAAAGGACTGCTATATGTATTTAACGATTAAAGAAACAGCTGAATATGCAAATCTTTCAGAGGATTATATTAAAAGCTTGGTGCTCGAAGGAAACATCAGGGCCGTTCATGACGGTGAGCAATTTTTGATTTATAAGGGACAGTTCAAAACGCATCTTGAACAGCTGGAGAATTACAAAGCACTCGTGCAGGAAATATTAAATGAACCGATCCCGGAAGATATTGATGTAAAGGATGAGGATTAGGACACAATTTCAAATTGTGTCTTTTTTTGTATATCCTTTTAAAAACAACAGAAAAACCGAATCGTCAGATTTTGTTTTAAGAGGTTTTTGATGATATATAGAGCAATGAGTATCAAATAGGTTAAAAGCTTTATATGAGGCTATAAAACGCATTTGCGAGGGAGGAGTTTTCGAAAGCCTCTATTATTCGCTTATGTAACACTATGTATATTATGTTACATAAATACCGCCGTACTTTGACATTCAACGTTTTTCAGCTATAATAGTAACATAGGCCTCAAAACGTTACATAACTGTTTTTAAGGAGTTTTTTGATGCATATTGTACAGCCGATTCGCAGTTTAGAAAAAATTCAAGATGTAAAACGGTATTTGCTCAACAAAAACAAGCGGGATTACTTTCTGTTTATTTTCGGCATCAACAGCGCGCTTCGTATTTCTGATATTCTGCCGCTGCAAGTGAAGGACGTTAAAAATAAGGATCATTTATGGGCGACTGAAAGCAAAACGAAAAAGAAAAGAAAGATTCTTATTTTAGAATCGCTGAAACAGGAAATATACGAGTATACGAAAGATATGAAGGAAAACGAATATCTTTTTAAATCTGTCCGAACCAGAAAGCCGATTTCCCGGATTCAGGCCTACAGAATTTTAAGAGAGGCCGCCGCGGCATGCGGACTTGAGGAGATAGGGACGCATACGCTCCGGAAAACGTTTGGCTATCATTTTTATCAGCGGACAAAAGATATCGCCGAGCTGCAGAGAATACTGAATCATTCATCACCCTCGATTACAATGCGGTATATCGGTATAGATGAAGATACGACAAGGGCCGCGTATAAGGTTTTTGGAGGGCTTTAATACAAACGGCTTGAAAATATTGATCATCAGAGCTACTATATAAATACAAAAGCTCTAGTAGCACAGCGGATAGTGCAGCAGTTTCCTAAACTGCAGGTCGGGAGTTCGAATCTCTCCTAGAGCGTTATATGACAATAAGACAATGAACTACTCGTCTGTTGTCTTTCTTTATTTCAAATAAAAAACGCCCGCTTAGGGACTGACCCCATAAGATGAGACAAATAAAAAACACCTTCAAGTTTGAAAACGGATGATTGTTATCCGACATTAGACTTGGAGGTGTTTTTTCTATGGGGACAAGAGTGAGTTATCCGGTTGAAGTGAAACAGAAGGCTGTAGACATGAGATTGGCAGGCGTGCCTATGAAAGAGATCATGCAGAAATTGAATATCAAGAATAAGACACAGGTTCAGACATGGGTTAGATGGCATAAGGCTGGGGATACACATCGATTCGAACAGCCTGTTGGAAAGCAATACACTTACGGAAAAGGTCCGGAGTATGCTTCCGAATTAGAGAAACTGCAGGCAGAGAATCGATACCTGAGACAACAGAATAAAGTGTTAAAAAAGTACAACGAATTGGAAAGGAAGTTGATAGCCAAACGTCAGTCGAACTTGTAGAAGGATTGCACAGCACAATGACCGTGCAGGATATCTGTGTTCATTTAGGTATCTCACGAGCGTCTTATTATCGTTGGAAGAAGAATCTGACGAAAGATCACCCCAAACGGCATTTAGAGAAACAAATTGGCGTAGTATGCCGAAAGCACAAGTATCGATATGGATATCGAAAAATCACCGCCCTATTAAAAAAGGAAATGTGCATTAACCATAAAACGGTTCAGCGTATCATGCAGAAAAATCAGTGGCAGTGCCGGGTTAAGGTGAAAAAGCGCAAGAAGAATGGGCAGCCATATGCCGTGGTCGATAATATATTAGATCGGAACTTTCAGTCTGATCATCCTCTTGAAAAACTAGTAACGGACATCACGTATTTGCCTTATGGACAGAAGCAATTGTACCTTTCCAGTATATTGGATGTATACAATGGAGAAGTGATTGCTTTTACGATTGGAGATAAGCAGGACACAGACTTTGTCTTACACACACTTGATCAACTGCCAACACTGCCTGAGAACTGCGTGTTACATAGTGACCAAGGATCTGTGTATACATCTTAGAAGTATCAGAAAGCTGTTAAAACAAAAGGCATTACCATGAGCATGTCCCGCAAAGGGACACCCGCTGATAATGCCTCCATCGAATCGTTTCATTCCTCACTAAAGTCTGAAACGTTCTATCTTAACAGCATTGATCGAACCACGACCGCCATCGTAGAACGCACTGTCAAAGAATACATTTATTATTATAACAACATTCGTATTCAAACGAAACTAAACAACCAATCACCGATAAACTATCGGCAATTGGCTGTTTAAAAGGTGTTTTGATCCCTGTCTCAAAAACGGGGGTCAGTCCCCTTATGCCGGGCGTTTTTCTTATATTACTGCGTCAAATTGAGTAACTTTCCATTTTTTATTTTCTTTTACAAATGTCACTTTCCGTTTCGCTGCAGGTGACCCATCTAAAGCAGGAACAGTAAATTCGTATGTGACTGCGCCGCCTTTTTTAGAGATCAGTTTAGCAGTTGATTTTTTCCAGTTCAAAAGATTATCTCCATCGCCGATTGGAACCGCAAGTTTTCCTTTAGAAACAGTGAAATGATAATCTTTAAAGCCTTTTTCGATTGCTGTTTTTGTGAAAATAGGAGTTAAGTAATTCACTGCTTTTGCTTTAGTGCCTAGATCACTGCACATGTACACATATTGAAGATTTTGATACTCGAATGTGCCTGATGGGCAAACTGCTTTTTTTGCTTTTGGATTGTGCCCGCTCATTGTGTTCCAAAAGTGTTCTCTTGCTGATAATGCCAGCTCCAGAGCTTGTTTTTGTGATAAATCGCCTGATGTATGTTTCGCAAATGCATTTGTGCTTAATGACAGAATAAGTGCAATCGTTGTTAGAAATAGAAGACATTTTTTCATTGTGGTCCACTCCTTCAAAATCTCTTTCTCTTATATTACAAATGTTACAATAATTACGGATAGATTACAATACTTTTGCATAAATTATTTTTTGTTCTTTTACTCACAAAGAAATAGACTGTTACTTGCTAGTTTATTCTTCATAAGCTAAAAAGATGTGTAAAATTAGAAGAAACGGGAAGGGTTTCATATGGACAGTGATGAATAATAACATGTTGCATATCCTGTTTTTGTAAAAGGAATGGGGACATGTTTACAAACGAATTCAAATAAAGGAGTCCTTCAATATGGAAACATCACAAGAACAACTTGTAACCCAGAAGAAAAGCAATCCATCTGTCTGGCGGTCTATGTCACTCTTTTTAGTACCGCTTCTGCTAAGCAACGTGCTGCAATCAATAGGCCAGTTAGTCGGGATGATGGCTGTAGGCAGATGGCTTGGTGTTGATGCGGTTGCAGCTGTATCATCCTTTTTCCCGTTATTTTTTCTTTTAATCTCATTTACAATTGGAATTGGTTCAGGAAGTTCGATCCTGATCGGACAAGCCTACGGGGCGAAGAATGAGGAACGGTTAAAGGCTGTTGTCGGAACGACGCTCACGTTTACGTTTTTATTAGGGCTTGTGTTAGCCGTCGTCGGCAGTATTTTTACCTTGGATATTCTTCGTTTAATGGGTACACCTGAAAATGTTATTCATGTCAGCGCCAGCTATGCACGTATTTTATTTTACGCTATGCCGTTTATGTTTTTATATTTTGCGTATACAACATTCTTGCGCGGAACAGGGGATTCTAAGACACCGTTTTATACGCTGATTGTAAGCACGGTCATCAACATAGCGCTTTTGCCAGTCTTAATCCTTGGCATGTTCGGTTTTCCGAAACTGGGCATATACGGCTCCGCATATGCAACCGTCATCTCCACGATTGTGACATTTCTTGTTTTAATGGTGTATTTGCGAAAACGAAACCATCCGCTACAATTTGATAAAACGGTGCGGCGCTATTTGAAAATGGATAAGGAACTGCTGGCTCTCCTGCTGCGCCTTGGGATTCCATCAAGCATCAATATGATTCTCGTCTCATTATCAGAGATAGCGGTTATTTCATTCGTCAACCACTACGGCTCTGATGCGACAGCTGCATACGGCGTGGTCAACCAGGTAGCCAGCTACGTGCAAATGCCGGCCGTCAGCCTCGGCATTGCGGTGTCTATTTTCGCCGCGCAATCGATCGGAGCGAACGAGTTTGACCGCTTGAAGCAGGTCATTCGCGTCGGAATTTGGCTGAATTATATTATTGGCGGCGTATTGATCATTCTGATCTATGTGTTTTCCCAGCAGATTTTATCGTTATTTTTAACCGAGAAAGAAACACTTTACATCGCGCATCGTCTCTTGATGATTACATTGTGGAGCTATTTGCTGTTTGGAAATGCCCAAATTTTTTCTGCGGCGATGCGTGCAAGCGGAACGGTTTTATGGCCGACCGTTATTAGTATTTTCGCCATCTGGGGAGTAGAGGTGCCTGTTGCATTCGTACTTTCCCACTACACAAAACTCGAGATACTCGGCGTCTGGGTTGGCTATCCGGCTGCGTTTGCTGTCAGCTTGTTGTTGATTTATGGGTATTATCAATTCGTGTGGAAAAAGAAACAAATTACACGTCTCATCCAATAGACTCACGAAACACACCGTTCAAATGTTGAACGGTGTGTTTTTATTTAATCGAGAGAACATCAAATGGAGGAAATATGGCACAGTACATTGAATTCTTATACAAGCAATGAATCAAGGAGAGGTTGAGTTACATGTCAAACTACATTGAGAAGATTACGTATTTAGGAACACCTGCCATCAAAGCGGGCAACGAGCATATAGAAATAATTGTTGTTCCCGAGTGGGGGAGCAACGTCATTTCTCTCGTGGACAAAACAACAAAGATCCAGCTTTTGCGAGAACCAGAAACAGCAGAAAACTTCCGCCACACACCAACATTGTATGGAATTCCGATCCTGTTTCCGCCTAACCGGATAAGTGACGGCACATTCAGTTTCCGAGGCAGAACGTATCATCTTGATATCAACGAAAAAGATAAACACAACCATCTTCACGGGTTTCTTTATCAGGAAAAGTGGAACGTAGTGACCATGAAGCAAACTGATGAAGAAGTGATCGTTGAAACGGAAATTGATCTTTCAGAGCTTCCCCATGTATATAAGCAATTTCCTCATCATGCCGTCGTTCGGATGACATATACGCTAAAGGGGAATACTCTATTTAAACATGCAACGGTCATGAACAAAGGAAAGGAAGCGTTTCCTTGGGGGATCGGTTATCATACTACATTTGTTTTTTCGGAAGAAAGTTCGTTATTCTCCCTGACAGCCGATCAGCAATGGGAGTTGAATGAACGCCTGCTGCCGACTGGGAAGCTGATGGATGTACCGAATAAAGAAGACTTGCATGAAGGGATGGATTTGCGCCACAAGCAGTTGGATGATGTCTTTTTATCTGCTTATCAGAAAAGAGGCGGAGAAAATCAGGCAGTCATTTATCATCAGCATGCACATCTAAGCATTATATATCAGGCAGATGAACAATTTAAACATTGGGTTGTATACAATGCGGACGCAAAACAGGGGTATTTATGCCCTGAACCTTACACATGGGTGACAAACGCAGTGAATCTTGATTTGCCTTCATCGCTCACTGGTTTACAAGTGCTGGAGCCGGGAGAAAAAACGACAGCTAAAAGCAGTATCACCATTGAACTGAATCATCAATAACCTATGATGAGGCGCAGAGAGGCGGGGTAAATAATGAAAAAAAGCATAAAGCTATATGTTGCTGTTTTGCTGCTATTCGTCGTTGCTTCGGTGCCTTATATGCATCAGGCTGCGCAAGCGGCTGATAAACACGATGCACTTGCCGGGCAGATCGATAAGGTTTTAGCTGATCATCCTGCACTCGAAGGCGCAACGGCCGGCATCACCGTTCGCTCTGCAGATACAGGCGCTGTTCTATATGAGCATTCAGGAGACGTCCGAATGAGGCCCGCCTCTTCTCTGAAGCTTTTGACTGCGGCCGCGGCACTTACTGTTCTTGGCGAGGACTATTCCTTTACAACCGAGGTCCGGGCAGACGGCACCCTCAAAGGAAAAAAACTGAATGGAAACCTTTATTTGAAAGGGAAGGGGGATCCAACACTTTTACCAGCTGATTTTGAAGAAATGGCTGAGCAATTGAAACAGTCCGGCGTGAAAGTGATTAAAGGCAATCTGATTGGTGATGATACGTGGTATGATGACAAGCGATTATCACCTGATTTACCGTGGAGTGATGAATACACGTATTACGGCGCTCAAATTTCCGCTTTAACAGTGTCTCCAAATGAAGACTATGATGCAGGCACTGTAATTGTAGAGGTCACCCCGGGGAAAAAAGAAGGGGATAAGCCTGCCGTTTCTGTATCTCCGAAAACGGATTATGTAACGATTAAGAACAATGCTGAAACGGCTGCGGATGGTCAAAAGAAGGACCTCACGATCGAAAGAAAGCATGGGACAAACACGATCACAATTGAGGGTAGCGTACCGGTTGACGCAAGCAAGACAAAGGAATGGATTGCTGTCTGGGAGCCGTCTGGATATGCTTTAGATTTATTTAAGCAAGCACTAAAAAAACAAGGGATTACTGTAAAGGGGAACGTCATGAGGGGCGAAACGACCGGTTCCTCAGACGTGTTAATCTCTCATCGCTCAATGCCTTTGACAAAACTATTTGTTCCGTTTTTGAAACTAAGCAATAATGGACATGCCGAAGTGCTCGTAAAAGAGATGGGGAAAGCGGAAAAAGGAGAAGGGAGCTGGGAAAAGGGACTCGAAGTATTAAACAGTACGCTTCTGGAATGTGGTGTTGATTCCAAATCACTGGTCTTAAGAGACGGATCAGGAGTCTCTCATATTAATGCTGTATCCTCCGACCAAATCTCAAAGCTGTTATATGACATTCAAGATGAAAAATGGTTCTCAGCGTATCTAAATTCTCTGCCTATTGCGGGCAATAGTGACAGAATGATAGGCGGAACGCTGAGAAACCGCATGAACGACACTCCTGCACAAGGAAAAATAAGGGCAAAAACCGGATCGCTAAGTACGGTTAGCTCTCTATCCGGGTACGCAGAAACCAAGAGCGGAAAAACCCTTGTTTTCTCTATTCTTCTAAATGGATTGATTGATGACGAGGATGGAAAAGATATTGAGGATCAAATCGCTGTCATCTTAGCAAATCAATAATAGCGGCAGACCTGTTTTCCAAGCGAAAACAGGTTTTTTATGTCTCCCATAAATGATCAAAAACAGTATGTAAGACCTGACATAAAATGGTACTTTTATCACTTAATGTTCAAAAAAATGATAAAAAAAGAAAATTAACCTAAAGAAATAATACTATATTCAAAAAAATGTTATAAAAATTTAATATTTTTCATTGTACTTTAAAAAAAATCCGTTAATATAGTCCATATAAGGATTATATAGTCATATAATTACTTTTATCGTCATTTTTCTGCTTTTTTCTTATCCTCTTATTATAAAGAACTGGAGGGAATCCGTTGAGCGAACATACTTATTCTTTAACCCATGCCCAAAGGAGAGTGTGGTTTACCGAATTGCTGGAGCCAGGCACCGGCATTTGCAATCTCACGGCCTGTGTGAAATTCAGAGGCAATATTGATCTTGATGACCTAGAGGAGGCGTTGAATCATTCCATCTCCCGCAATGACGCCATTAGGTTTCAACTGCTAGAAGGAGAGGAGCTTGAACCGCGACTGTATCTTACTGAATATCAATATACTTCACTTGGAATAACAGATTTTTCAAATGTTGAAATGATAGAAATAGAGCAATGGATACAAGATCAAGCGAGAATCCCATTTAAACTGTTCAACTCGCCCCTTTATCATTTTTATCTCCTAAGAATCCACACTCATGAGGTTTGGCTATTTGCGAAATTTCATCATATTATAATGGACGGCATCTCCTTAAATGTGATGGGAAATCAAATTATAGACCTTTATCAAAAAATAAAAAAGCAAGATCCTTTACCCGATCAGCCTCAACCTTCTTACTTGAGCTACATCGAAAAAGAGAGTCAATATCTACAATCTTCACGTTTTGCAAAGGACCGTTTATTTTGGAGTCAAATCTTTCAGCAGCCGCTGGAATACCATTCGTTAGCCGGCCAGACGTCCTTACAAAAACAGAGCACATCCGCATCCAGAGATACCATCACACTTTCACCTCATCTAGGGCAAACGATTCGAATCTTTTGCGAAGAACAAAAGATCAATATCATTTCCTTATTTATGGCTTCATTTTACATATGCATCAGCCGGATCACCTCTAAAAAAGATCTTGCCATTGGCACCTACTATGGCAACAGAGGGTCAAAGGCTGAAAAAGAAATGCTCGGCATGTTTGTCAGTTCTCTTCCCATCAGAATAACGGTTGATCCTGATGAAGATTTTCTTTCCTTTGTCCACAGAGTAGGCAGGGAACAGCTTTCCGTTATGCGTCATCAACGGTTTCCTTATAATTTGCTGGTGAATGAATTAAGAAAAGACCGGAAAGAATTACACAACCTTATCGGTATATCTATGCAGTATCAGCCGCTCCAATGGCACAAAGCAGACGGTTTTGACTATGAAACGGCGCTTTATTTCAGCGGATCCACCGCGAACGAGCTTTCTGTTCAAATACAGGAACGGATAGACAACGGAACCATACATTTAAATTTCGACTATCAAAATATCTTATTTTCTCTTGAAGATATTAAACGAATACAGCACCATCTGCTTACGTTGCTGGAAAACGCCCTTCAACATCCGCACAGTTTCATAAAAGAATTAGATATGACCAATGTAAGAGAAAAACAAAAATTATTGAATGAGTTTAACAAGACAGAAGCTATTGTGCCTACAGTCCCAACCCTTCACGGGCTGTTTGAACGACAGGCGGCTTGCACACCGGAGCGGCCAGCCATCCGTTTTTCCGGCGGTTCGCTGACATACGCTGAGCTTGACATGTATGCCAGCCGGCTGTCCGCGCGCCTCGCGGCACGCGGCGTCACCAAGGAAAGCATCGTCGGTGTCCTATCTGAGCGGTCACCTGACATGCTGATAGCTGTACTTGCCGTATTGAAAGCAGGCGGGGCGTATTTGCCGCTTGATCCGGCATATCCAGAGGAGCGGCTGAGCTACATGCTGAAAGACAGCGGCGCAGCTCTCGTGCTGACGCAGCCGGGATGTTCCGCACCGAACTTCTCCGGAGAGACACTTGAAGTTGACATGGCATCTCTTGCGAACGAAAAAGCAGAAAGTCATGTGTTTGCTCCCGCTGACAGCGGTTCTCTCGCCTATGTCATCTATACGTCAGGCTCCACCGGACAGCCAAAAGGAGTAGCCGTTGAGCACCGCCAGGCTGTTTCCTTTCTGACCGGTATGCAGCATCAATTTCCGCTTCAGGAAGAGGACATTGTCATGGTGAAAACCTCTTTTTCCTTTGATGCATCTGTCTGGCAGCTGTTTTGGTGGGCGCTTTCCGGCGCTTCAGCTTATCTGCTTCCGCCCGGCTGGGAGAAAGACCCGGCATTGATCGTAAAATCCATTCATCAGGAAAAAGTGACAACGGTTCATTTTATTCCGGCTATGCTGAACAGCTTTCTGGATCAAGCGGAAATGGAATCGCTGGGTGACGGGACAAGCCTGAAGCGTGTATTCGCCGGAGGTGAACCGCTTGCGCCCCATACGGCGGCCCGTTTTGCTTCTTTATTTCCGCAGGTTTCGCTGATCCATGGCTACGGGCCGACAGAAGCAACGGTAGACGCGGCATTTTACGTATTGGACCCAGAGCGAGACAGGGATCGCTTGCGGATTCCGATCGGGAAGCCTGTACCCGGTGCGCGTTTATATGTTTTAGATCCGCATTTAGCCGTACAGCCTTGCGGTGTCGCCGGCGAACTGTACATCGCCGGATCGGGTGTTGCCAGAGGCTATTTGAATCGGCCGGCATTAACAGAAGAGCGTTTTCTCGAGGACCCGTTTTACCCGGGTGAACGCATGTACAAAACCGGGGATGTGGCGCGCTGGCTCCCTGACGGGAATATTGAATTCCTCGGCCGGTTGGATGATCAGGTCAAAATCCGCGGCTACCGGATTGAGCCCGGAGAAATTGAAGCAACACTTAGAAGCATAGAAGGCGTAAGGGAGGCAGCCGTTACCGTACGGACATACAGCGGCGAGCCAGAATTATGCGCCTATGCAGAAGGACTCGGAAGAAACGAGGTGCGGGCGCAGCTTGAAACGCTTCTGCCCGGCTACATGATCCCATCTCATATGATAGAGATGGAAGAGTGGCCGGTTACGCCAAGCGGAAAGCTTGACCGAAAGGCCCTGCCAGCTCCTGACGGAGCGGCAGATGAAAAGACCTACACGGCGCCAAGAAATGTGACAGAGATGAAGCTTGCCCATCTGTGGGAGGACGTGCTGAAAAACGGACCTGTCGGGATTCACGACAACTTTTTTGACCGTGGAGGACATTCCTTAAAAGCAACTGCGCTTGTGTCCCGGATCGCCAAAGAATTCGATGTGCAGGTGCCACTGAAAGATGTTTTTGCCCATCCGACGGTGGAAGGGCTCGCTTCCGTTATCCGTGAAGGAACGGACAGTCCATATGAAGCAATGAAGCCGGCGGAACAGCGGGAGACCTATCCGGTTTCCTCCGCCCAAAAACGGATTTATGTCCTTCAGCAGCTGGAGGACGGGGGGACAGGCTACAATATGCCGGCTGTGTTAGAGCTGGAAGGGAAGCTGGACCCGGAAAGGCTGGACAGGGCTTTCCAAGAGCTGATCAAGCGCCACGAGTCGCTTCGGACATCCTTCGAACAGGACGAAGGCGGCGAGCCGGTGCAGCGCATCCATGACGAGGTGCCGTTTACATTACAGACCGCATTCCTTGGCGAACAAACCGAACAGGAAGCCGCAGCCGCGTTTATCCAGCCGTTTGACCTCACCCAAGCGCCGCTGTTCCGTGCCCAAATCGTACAGGTATCAGATGAGCGGCACCTGTTGCTGGTTGATATGCATCACATTATTTCAGACGGTGTTTCCGTCAACATTCTGATTCGAGAATTCGGGGCGCTTTACAACAACCGGACCCTTCCGATGCTTCACATTCAATATAAGGACTACGCCGTATGGCAGGAAGGATATAAAAAAGGAGACGCGTACCAGACGCAGGAGGCGTACTGGCTGAAGCAGTTCGAGGGCGAGCTGCCGGTGCTGGATCTCCCGGCTGATCATACCCGTCCGCCGGTGCGGAGCTTCGCCGGTGACAAGGTCTCATTTACGCTTGATCAAGAAGCCGCATCAGGCCTTCATACACTGGCACGGGAGAATGGAAGCACACTGTACATGGTGCTCCTGGCGGCTTACACAGCGGTATTATCACGCTTAAGCGGACAGGAAGAGATCATCGTTGGATCGCCAATTGCCGGCCGGCCGCACAAGGACCTTGAGCCGATACTCGGCATGTTTGTGAACACGCTGGCGCTTCGGACACGCCCGGAGGGCGGGAAGCCGTTTGGACAGTATTTGCAGGAAGTGCGCGCCACTGCATTGGAAGCGTATGAACATCAGGATTATCCGTTCG
Organism: Bacillus sp. SW14; assembly: GCF_047608225.1. Classification (NCBI taxonomy): domain Bacteria; kingdom Bacillati; phylum Bacillota; class Bacilli; order Caryophanales; family Bacillaceae; genus Bacillus; species Bacillus sp. SW14. The sequence continues at coordinate 2,246,972 of NZ_JBLKRW010000001.1, forward strand.
AAGAGCTTGTCGACAAGCTTGGAGTGACGCGGGATATGAGCCGGAATCCAGTGTTTGATGCGATGTTTATCCTTCAAAATACAGAAAAGCAGGACATAGAACTGGAAGAAATAAAAGTCCGGCCAGCCAATTTCCCGCATCACATTTCTTTATTCGATATGACGTTTATAGCAACGGAAACAGATGGAGCCATTTGCTGTGAAATGGAATTCAGTACAGAGGTATTCCTGAAAGCCACGGTTGAACGCTGGGCAGCTCATTTCAGCGAATTTCTGCATGCGGCACTTTCTAAACCTGAAACAAACCTTTCACAAATAAATATACTTAGTGAAAAAGAAAAACAAAAAATAGCCTTTGAATTCAACAAAACTCAAGTTGAATTTTCTCAAAAAGATGTTCCTTTTCATCGCATATTTGAAGCGAGAGCTGAAGAAACACCAGAACATATAGCTGTTATTGATGACGAAACACAGATTAGCTATCGGATTTTAAACGAAAAAGCCAATCGCCTGGCACGGACATTGCAAAAAAGAAAAGGAACGAGGCCAACTGTGGCTGTTTTAGCCAAGCGGTCCATTGATGCAATTGTTGGAATCCTAGCAGTGATGAAAGCTGGCGGAGTGTATATCCCAATCGATTCACATTATCCAAAAGCCCGTATTGAATATCTTATCCGTGATAGCGGGGCAGACATTCTTCTTTTGCAGCAGGAGTTGAAGCATTTGATTTCAAACTCTTCTCTATGTGATATGTCTCACATCTGCCTTGACAATGAGGGCTCTTATGAAGAAAACAGCTGCAACCTTGACTTATCTCCTGCTCCTGAAGATGCAGCATATATCATTTATACGTCAGGAACTACGGGCGCGCCTAAAGGCGTTATTGTCACCCATCGGAACTTTACTCATGCAGCTCTTGCGTGGCGTCAAATTTATGAACTGGATCGGAAGCCTGTCAGACTGCTTCAAATGGCGAGCTTTTCATTTGATGTCTTTTCAGGAGATTTGGCGAGAACATTGACCAACGGCGGGACGCTAATCGTTTGTCCTGATGAAAAGAGGCTGGAGCCTGCTGAATTATATGGAATCATGTGCTCCCGGCGAATCACGATCATGGAGTCGACACCGGCCCTCATTATCCCGATGATGGAGTATGTATATCGTAACCGGCTCAAGCTTCCTGACTTAAACATACTGATTCTTGGTTCCGACATGGTAAAAGCTCAAGATTTTAAAACATTGACAGAGCGCTTTGGCCAAAGCATGCGCGTCATCAATAGTTATGGCGTCACAGAGGCAACGATTGATTCCAGCAGCTATGAAACAAGTATGGGAGAAGAGTATTCGGGAGATAACGTACCCATCGGCATCCCGCTACCGAATGTACACATGTACATACTCAGCCAAACTGATCAAATTCAGCCGATTGGCGTTGCCGGCGAGCTGGGCATCAGCGGGGCCGGTATTGCTAAAGGCTATCATAATAAACCTGACTTAACACAATTGAAATTCACAGAAAATCCATTTGTCTCTGGGGAAAGGCTGTACAGAACCGGTGATCGAGCCTGCTGGCTTCCAAACGGAACGATCCGGCTGCTTGGCCGAATGGATTATCAAGTGAAGATAAATGGATACAGAATTGAAACAGAAGAAATTGAAAGTGTTCTGCTTCAAACGGGGCTTGTCAGAGAAGCTGCTGTTACCGTTCAGCATGATAAGAATGGACAGGCTGGTTTATCAGCATATATCGTGCCTTCAGACGTCAACACGAATGCGCTTCGTACTGCTTTAACAAAGGAACTGCCGGCGTATATGATTCCTGCGCAACTAATTGCTTTAGAAAACATGCCGCTGACCCTAAACGGAAAGCTGGACAGAAATGCCTTGCCGGCTCCAGATAATGTGTTCTCGCGCCCATATACCGCACCAGTTAACGACATACAAAAAACGATGGCGTATATATGGGAAGATGTACTGAGCATGTCACGAGTCGGCATTCACGATTCCTTTTTTGAGCTTGGCGGAGACTCAATTAAAGCATTACAAGTGGCAGCACGTCTGGCAGCTGAAGGCTGGAGCATGACTATACGCGACTTATTCCGTTATCCAACAATTCAGGAACTAAGCGGACATATCACACCATTGGCATCTCAAGCGGATCAGGGGCCTGCGGAAGGTGAAGCTAACCTCACCCCGATTCAGCGAAGATTTTTCGGACAGGCTCATGCTTTTCACGATCATTACAACCAGTCCGTCATGCTTTTCAGTGAAAAAGGATTTAATGCTAACGCGCTTCGTCTAGCGCTGCGTAAAATAACCGAGCATCATGATGCAATTCGCATGGTTTTTCAACAAGACCAAAACGGCCATGTCGTTCAGTATAATCGCGGAATGAATCACAAAGATCATGAACTGTTCGGGCTTCACATCGCAGATTGGACAACAGAATTGCTGGAAAGAACTCATCTTGATGAAAAACTATCCGCTGAGGAAACCGTCATTCAAAGCAAAATGAATGTACAAAAAGGGCCTCTGCTGCAAGCAGGTTTGTTTAAAACGGCAGGAGGGGATCATCTCCTGATTGCGCTTCACCATCTTGTGATAGATGGCGTTTCATGGAGAATTCTGCTTGAGGATTTAGCGGCAGCATACCAGCAGGCTCTAGAAAAACAAGAGATCCAACTGCCACCAAAAACCGATTCTTATTTGTCCTACGCCAGTGGTCTTGCACACATAGCTGAGAATAAACAATTGCTTGCAGAAAAACCGTATTGGCAAACGATTTTGGACGCTCACAATGCTTTTTTGCCTAAGGACACGAAAAATATGCCGGACAGACTGCAATTGAACAGTGATAGCTCGATGTTTGCACTATCCGGGGACTGGACTGAAAAACTGCTGTTTGAAACTCAGAAAGCCTATGGCACTGATGCCAACGAGCTTTTGCTTACGACTTTAGGATTGGCGCTTTCTGAATGGACAGGGCACGATCAAATCGTGATCAGCACTGAGGGACACGGAAGAGAAGGGCATCTGCCAAATATTGATATTTCACGTACAGTTGGCTGGTTTACTTCCATTTATCCTATTCTGCTGGACATGAGTATTCCCGAGCCTTTCGAAGATCAGCTCGCTTACCGAATTAAGACGACAAAAGATATGCTGAGAAGAGTGCCGAACAAAGGAACTGGCTACGGATTGTTAACACACAAAGGAGAACTGCCGCATAAAGAGCCTGAGGTCAGCTTTAATTATCTCGGCCAATTTAGCGAAGAGAAGGAAGCTGAAACATTTCAATTATCATATTACCAGCCTCGTTACGAAATAGCGGGTGAGAGAGAACGAGAATATGAGCTCGACATCAATGCTCTCATTACAGACGGACGGCTTCAAGTAAAAGCGGTATACACCCCAGTATTCAGCAAACATACAATTGAGTGTTTTATGGATCGTTTTCACAGGCACCTTATCGAGATAATTGAGCATTGTTCGCAGAAAAAAGCACGCGAAAAAACGCTGAGTGATTTCAGCAATAAGGAATTAACGTTGTCTGCATTATCTAGCATCGAAAATCTTGTGAAAGATCTTTAACTTTTGAAAAGGTGTGTGGAATTGATGGCACAATCGGCACAAATTCAAGATATTTATCCGTTATCACACATGCAGGAAGGAATGCTGTTTCATTCACTGATGGATTTCAGCTCAAAAGCCTATGTTGAACAGACCTCGTTTACGATTACGGGGAATCTATGTATCGACTCGTTTCAAAAGAGCTTAAACCTTCTTGTCTCCCGATATGATATTTTCAGAACGATTTTTATTAAAGAAGTACCAGATCTTACAGGGCCGCAGCAGGTAGTCTTATCAAACCGCGAATTGACAGTGTATAGAGAAGATTTTTCTTACTTGGCTGATCATGAACAGCAGGCCCTGATCGATGAATTTATGACCAAGGATCGGGAAAAAGGATTTAATTTGCAAAAAGATCCTTTAATGCGTCTTGCCCTTTTTGATAGAGGCGATAGCAAATATACGTGTGTATGGACACATCACCATATCATCATGGATGGCTGGTGTCTCGGCATTATTCTTAAAGAGTTTTTCAGCATGTATGATTCACTCAGCAATAACAGGCCTGTGCAGCTTGGAAGCACGGTACCGTACAGCCGTTATATTGAATGGCTTGGAGAACAAGATCAAGAAGAGACTGCCGCTTACTGGAGCGGATATTTGAAGGAATACGGCAATACCGCTTCTATTCCCCGGATAAAGCGCCGCCCAGCGGACGGGGATTATGAAGCCGCTCAGGTCCGCTTTTCTTTAGCGCCGGAAACAGTTGAGAAACTGGCAGAAACCGCCCAAAAATGGGGAGTCACTTTAAACACGTTGTTTATGAGCATTTGGGGCGTGCTTCTGCACCGATATAACGCAGCTGATGATGCAGTTTTTGGTTCCGTTATTTCAGGACGCCCGTCAGCGATTGATGGGATTGAATCAATGGTCGGCTTGTTTATTAATACGGTCCCAGTGCGAATTCGATCTGCGGAGGGCATGACGTTTTCTTCGCTGGTCAAAGCCGTGCAGGAGGATATTTTATCATCTGAACAGCATGGGTATTACCCGCTTTATGACATTCAAAACCATAGTCCATTAAAGCAAGGTTTGATCGATCATATTTTTGTCTTTGAAAATTATCCTGTACAGCTTGATCAGGCATTACGCATTGAGAGCGAGAATGAGGAAAATGCGCTGAAGCTGGGTGACATTTCAATGTCAGAGCAAACCAATTACGACTTTAATATCGTTATCGTACCGGGAGAATCATTTTATATCAAATTCAGCTACAACGCAGCCGTTTACGAACGGGAGGAGATGCTGCGGATCCAGGGACATCTAAAACAAGCACTAGATTGCATTTTGGAAAATCCGGATATTACCGTCAATGACATCAATATCGTGCCCCCGGAGGAGCAAAAAGTTATCCAATTGTTTAACGAGACAGAACGGCCTTATAGGAACAAAACGATAGCCCAGTTGTTCGAGGAACAAGCTTACAAAACACCTGATGCTGATGCATTGAAAATGGGTGATGAATGTTGGACCTATCGCCAATTACATGTAAGAGCCAACCAGATTGCGCACACCCTAGTAGAAAAGGGTGTTGGACCTGGAGATATCGTAGCTGTGATGATGGGCCGGTCAATGGAGATGCCTGCCGCTCTGCTTGGGATTTGGAAAGCAGGGGGGGCTTATATGCCGCTCGATCCAAGTTTCCCAACAGAACGCCTTTCTTTCCTTCTGAAGGACAGTCAAGCGGATCTATTGCTGATAGAAGAAGACCTTATGTCATTCATCCCGCCGCACTATGAAGGAAATGTGATAACGATAGAACATACAGCAAGTCACCAAACAGCGGCTCCAGATGTGACGATTGGTGATCTCGCTTACTTAATCTATACGTCGGGAACGACAGGACGCCCCAAAGGTGTTCTAGTTGATCATCAAGGCATTGCCAATACATTGCAATGGAGACGGGAAGAGTATGACATGACCGAAGAGGATCTATCTCTCCATCTGTTTTCATATGTGTTTGACGGTTGTGTGACGAGCTTGTTTACCCCGCTTTTATCCGGTGCGTGCGTACTGCTGACAACAGATGACGAAGCGAAAGATGTTTTAGCTCTTAAGCGAAAAATAACCCGATATAAGGTCAGTCACATGATCATTGTTCCATCTCTGTACCGGGTGTTATTGGAAGTGATGACTGCTGAGGATGCAAAAAGTCTTCGTATTGTGACATTCGCGGGTGAAGCGGTGACACCTGATCTGCTTGAGATGAGTCAAAAGATTTGTCCTTCTGCAGAACTGGCAAATGAATACGGGCCTACAGAAAATAGTGTGGCAACAACAATATTGCGTCATCTGAACGAAAACGAGAGGATCACAATCGGACACCCGATTGCGAACACAAAAGTATTTGTGTTACACGAAAATCAACTGCAGCCGATCGGTGCGGCCGGCGAACTGTGTATTTCCGGCGCGGGTCTTGCCAGAGGATACTACAAACAGCCAGAACTGACAGAGAAAGCATTTTCCGATCACCCATTCCTTGAAGAGAGGCGTTTATACCGAACAGGTGACGCAGGCCGTTTTTTGCCGGATGGAACGATTGAATATATTGGACGTTTTGATGATCAAGTAAAAATGAGGGGTTACCGCATTGAACTGAGAGAGATCGAAACAGTTCTTCGACAGGCACCGGGGGTGAAGGAAGCAGCGGTATTGGCTCGTGATGCTTCTGCTGAGGACAAGGAGCTTATTGCTTATATCGTTCCGGAAAAGGGAAGCAGTCTCCCGGATTTGCATCGCCATCTTGCTGGGACATTGCCATCCTATATGATACCCGCAAGTATTATCAACATCGGCAAAATGCCATTAACATCCAGCGGGAAACTTGACCGTTCAGCACTTCCTGAACCAAAAAACAATGCGGCTCTCACATATATGCCGCCCCGAACCTTAATCGAAGCTGATCTCGCACAGATTTGGGAAGATGTGCTGCATAAACAGAAAATCGGCATTCGTGATGATTTCTTTCAACTAGGCGGACAGTCCTTAAAAGCGGCCGCACTCGTATCAAGAATACATAAAAAGCTTCATGTCGAGCTGCCGCTCAGTGAGGTTTTCTCTTACCCTACAATTGAAAGCATGGCAGTCAAATTGATGAGCTTAAAAGAACATGCTTTTACACAGATTGAGCCTGCGGAGCAAAGAGAGGTCTATCCGCTGTCTTTCTCGCAAAAACGATTATATGCTCTTCATCAGCTGGCAGATGACAGCACAGGCTATAACATGCCCGCTGTACTTGAATTGTGCGGAAATCTAGATCGCCAGCGGTTGAGAAGAGTTCTCACAGAACTTGTGAATCGGCATGAAACATTGCGGACTGTTTTTGTGCTTGACAGTGGAGAGCCCGTGCAGATCATTTATCCAGAGATGGCTTTTGACCTGAAAGAGCTTGAAATGGAATCAAAAAAAATGCTTGAGCCTGCAATCGAGTCCTTTATCAAACCGTTTGATCTATCGGCCGGTCCGCTCTTTAGAGCATGTGTCATTTCAATGGGCAATAATCACGGATTTTTGCTGCTCGATATGCACCATATCATTGCCGACGGTGTCTCGATGAGCACGCTTGTCCAAGAATTTACTGACTTATATTGCGGAAAGGAACTGCCAGCTTTAAATCTGCATTATAAGGATTTTGCTGTTTGGCAGCAAGAGAAGTTCCCGAAAGACCTATACAGAAAACAGGAGGCCTACTGGCTTGATCAGCTTGGCGGGAGTCTTCCTGTATTAGATTTACCGCTTGATAAAACAAGACCGCGTCTCCCTGATTTCAGCGGCGGAACAATTGAAGTAAACATTGATCAAGACACCGTAAATGAGCTGCACCGTTTAATGGCTGAAACGGGAACAACGTTGTATATGATCCTTCTGGCTGTCTATTCTATTTTGCTATCCAAGCTTAGCGGGCAAGAGGATATTGTTGTCGGCTCGCCCGCTGCAGGAAGACCGCACGCTGATCTGGAGGGCGTCATCGGGATGTTCGTAAATACATTAGCGATGCGCAGCCAGCCCGAGGGCCACAAAACGTTCAGCTCGTATTTGCAGGATATTCGCCGTCTGGCTCTGACAGCTTATGAACATCAGAATTATCCTTTTGAAGAGCTGGCAGATAAGCTCGATACACATCGAGAGGTAAATCGCAACCCGCTGTTCGATGCGATGCTCGTGCTTCAAAACAGTGAAGATTTCCAGTTTGAAGTGCCAGGTCTATCGATTTTGTCTGTCACTCCAAGACACGATATATCCAAATTCGATTTGACATTACACGCTGAGGAGCATTTAGACGGAATTCGCTGCCGTTTTGAATACAGCACCGCTCTTTTTGAAGAAGAGACCATTGCGCGATGGGCATCCTATTTTATTGAACTGGTGAAAAATGTAATAGCGAATAACGAGATGAGAATTTCGGAAATGCAATTGCTACCTGCTGCAGAGCGAGAGCTGCTCCTTGAAAAAATGGGACAGTATGCAGCTTATCCGAGAAATGAAAACATTGTAAGCTTATTTGAAAAGCAAGCGGCTGAACATCCTGATCATATCGCAGTGGTGTGCGGCCACTCTCAGCTTACTTATCGAGACCTGAAAGAAAAAGCAGACCGGACAGCTGCTATGCTCATCAAACAAGGGGTCGGCACTGGGGATATCGTCGGTCTGATGCTCGATCGGTCACCTGATATGATCATTGGTATTTTATCAATTTTAAAAGCGGGAGGGGCCTACTTGCCGATTGATCCTGAATATCCTCAGGACCGTATCAGTTTTATGCTCAATGACAGCGGGACAGAACTGTTGCTGACAGAGCGCGGACAAAATAAACCTGCAGACTACAGCGGGAAAATGTTGTATATCGATGAAGCTAAAAATGATTCAATTCCGGCTGATTTAAAAATCCAAAAAGCTCTGCCGGATCAGCCTGCATACGTAATATACACATCCGGAACGACGGGCCGGCCAAAGGGCGTCATGGTCGAGCACCGCAATGTGATCAGTCTTTTAAAGCATCAAAACCGGCCTTTTGAATTTGGCCATGAAGACGTCTGGACGTTCTTTCATTCATATTGCTTTGATTTCTCTGTATGGGAAATGTTTGGTGCGTTATTGAACGGAAGTACACTAGTTGTGGTCTCTAAGGAAACAGCCCGTGACCCTCAGGCATTCCGATTATTGTTAAAGAAAGAACGCGTCACTGTACTCAATCAGACCCCGACAGCTTTTTACGGGCTGATGCATGAAGATCAAAACCATTCGGACCGGTTAAACATCCGATACGTCATTTTTGGCGGCGAAGCTTTACAGCCCGGCATGCTTCAAAGCTGGAATGATCAATATCCACATACTGACCTGATCAATATGTACGGTATTACAGAAACGACAGTACATGTCACATTCAAAAAATTGTCCGCAGCTGACATTGCAAATAATAAAAGCAATATCGGGCGGCCGCTTTCAACTCTGCAGGCTTATGTGATGGATGCTCATATGAATCTGCAGCCGATCGGAGTTCCAGGGGAGCTTTATATAGGCGGTGAAGGTGTAGCACGGGGATATCTCAACAGAGATGAGCTGACCGCTGACCGTTTTGTACCCAATCCGTATCTTCCGGGGGACAGATTATACCGAACGGGAGATCTTGCTAAACGCCTGTCAAATGGCGAGCTGGAATACGTAGGCCGCATTGATGATCAGGTTAAAGTCAGAGGGCATCGTATCGAGTTAGGCGAAATCCAAGCGGCTCTTCTTCAGCATCCGATTATTAAAGAGGCGGCTGTCATCACAAGAAAAGATGAGCAAGGGCAAACAGCTGTATATGCATACATGGTGACAACAGATCAACAGGCCGCAAATACATCAGATATCCGAACTTCTCTAAAAAACATGCTGCCTGACTTTATGCTGCCCGCCCGTCTGATACAGATTGACAGCATCCCGCTGACTGTTAATGGAAAGCTCGATCAGAAAGCTCTGCCGGAACCTGATAAACATGCTTATCCTGCTGATGATATCAGCCCTAGAAATGAGATTGAAAAGGTAATGGCTGATATTTGGGAGGAGCTTCTTGATGTGAATGAGCTGGGCATAAGCGCCAATTTCTTTGAACTTGGCGGAGATTCTATTAAAGCGCTGCAAGTTTGCGCCAGACTGAAGCAACGCGGATTCGAAACGACAGTACGTGAGATGTTTGAACATCAGACTCTGGGTGAACTGTCCGCTCGTGTTCGAAAAGCCGTACACGTCATTGACCAAGGTCCGGTCGAAGGCGAGATCACTTGGACACCTGTCCAGCAATGGTTTTTCTCGCAATCTCTGGAGATGCATCATTTTAATCAGTCCGTTATGCTCAACCGGACTGAACGATTTGATGAAATTGCGCTTAGAAAGGTGCTAAGAAGCCTGGTGATTCATCATGACGCACTGAGAATCGTATGCCGGTATGAAAATGGCAGGCCGGTTCAGATAAATAAAGGGATAGATCTGCCAGATAAGGAGCTATATTCTCTTGAACTGTTTGATGTAAAGGGTAACTTAACAGAAGCACATAACAGGATTAAGGAAGTCGCCAGCCAGATGCAGGAGCATATTCGTTTGGAAACCGGCCCCTTGCTTCACGCTGGATTGTTTAGAACCGAAAATAGTGACCATTTGTTTCTGACGATTCATCACTTGGTTATTGATGCGGTTTCATGGCGCATTTTGTTCGAGGATTTTTCAACAGCTTACAAACAGGCAGTCTCAGGAGAATCTATTAAACTGCCGCAAAAAACAGATTCATATTTAACGTATTCACAAAGAATAGCTGACTACTCTAAAAGCCGCCAGATGCAGCGCGAAGCAGCGTATTGGGAAGAGCGCGAGAACCGTCGCATTCAACCTATTCCTAAAGACAATGAAGCAGCGCCTAACCTATTCAAAGATACAGAAGTGATTGAATTTGAGCTGTCCCGCCATCACACCGAATTATTGTTAACTGCTGCACATAAAGCATACAGCACGGAGATGAATGATATTCTTCTGACAGCTTTAGGTCTTGCTCTACAACAATGGACGGGCTCTGACCAGTTTAAAATCAGCATGGAGGGCCATGGAAGGGAGTCATATCTTGCGGACATTGATATGAGCAGAACTGTCGGTTGGTTCACCTCGATTTATCCTGTGTGGCTTGATATGAGCGATTCTGATCACAAGAACAAAGATGAACGGCTGGGCCATCTCATTAAACAGACAAAAGATATGCTGCATCGTATACCGAATAAAGGCGCAGGCTACGGTGTGCTGAAATATATCAGCAAAAGATGGGGCTCTGAGAAAAACACCCCGGAAATCAGCTTTAATTATTTAGGCCAGTTTGATCAGGATATTCAATCAAAAGCCTTTGAGGTTTCTGACATCAAACCAGAAAATGAGATCAGCCCGAGCTGGGCGCGGCCTTATGCTCTGGATATCAGCGGAGCTGTTTCTTCGGGTTGCCTGAACATGCACATCATCTATAACAGGCTTCAATTTGAGGAAAAAACAATCCAAACATTTGCCGGGCATTTTAAACAGACTCTGGAAAACATCATTGAGCATTGTACGGGCAAAGAAAACCGAGAATGGAGCGCATCTGACTTCACCGATGAAGATTTAACGCTTGATGAATTGAGTGAGATTATGGGAGTCGTCAACAAACTATAGGGAGAGGAGATTCATACTGATGCCGCAGCAACCCGAAATAAAGGATATATACCCTTTGTCATTTATGCAGGAAGGGATGCTTTTTCACTCACTGTATGATGAACAGTCAAGAGCTTATTTTGAACAGGCTTCTTTTACGATACATGGACAGCTTGACTTGGAGCGTTTCCAAAAAAGTATGGATGGTGTTTTTGACAGATACGAAATCTTTCGAACAGCGTTCATCTATAAAAATGTAGCCAAACCTCGCCAGGTCGTGCTCAAGCATCGTCCTTGCCATATTCATTTTGAAGATATTTCCCATCTCAATGAAAGTGATAAAGAACATTGCACCGAGGCATTCAAAGAACAAGATAAATCCAGAGGCTTCGATCTCCAAACGGATGTACTGATGAGAATATCTATTTTGAAATGGGGGCCTGATCGTTATATCTGTATCTGGAGCCATCATCATATTTTAATGGATGGCTGGTGTTTAGGTATTGTTATTAAAGACTTTCTCCACATTTATCAAGCGCTCAGAAAAGGACAGGTTCCTGATTTGCCTCCCGTACAGCCGTACGGGACGTATATTAAATGGCTGATGCAGCTAGACCGAGAAGAAGCAGCTGAGTATTGGAAAAAGAGGCTTCTGCATTTCGAAAAAGCGACGCCTCTGCCCAAAAGAACAGATCAAATGCCAGATGGGACATTACAGCAGATCACGTTCACTATTTCTGAAAAAGAAACCTCCGAATTACAGAAAATCGCAACAGCGACTGGTGCGACGCTAAACACTGTTTTCCAAGCTTTATGGGGAATCATGCTCCAAAAGTTCAATCGCTGCAGCGATGTTGTGTTCGGATCAGTTATATCAGGCAGACCTTCTGAGCTAAAAGATGTGGAAAACATGGTCGGCCTTTTTATCAATACCATTCCTATTCGAGTCCAAAGTGATTCCCTTTCTTTTTCTGACCTAGTCAGCAGGATGCAAAAGGATATGACTGAAGCAGAAGCGTATAGTTACTTCCCTTTATATGACATTCAGGCGCAGAGTGCTCTTAAACAAGAGCTTATCGATCATATTATCGTCTTTGAAAATACACCTACCCAGCAAGAGATTGAAGGGCTGAATCAGGCTGGATCATTTGATTTCTCCGTGAAAGATTTTGAGATGGCAGAGGAGACCAACTATAGATGCAGTGTCAAAGTGATCCCAGGCCGTACCTTGTACGTTCGGATTCATTTTCATACTGGCGCTTATCAATCAAATATGATGTCTGAGATAAAAGATTATTTACAGCACATGATCTCTGACATCATCTCTGATCCAACTCTTTCCGTGTCAAAGATGACATTGCTGGATGAGAACAAAACAAGGAAAATTGTTTCTCAAAATAACAGGTCTGTATCCGTTTCGCCTAAAGCCCCAACCCTGCACGGACTGTTTGAACGACAGGCGGCTTGCACACCGGAGCGGCCAGCCATCCGTTTTTCCGGCGGTTCGCTGACATACGCTGAGCTTGACATGTATGCCAGCCGGCTGTCCGCGCGCCTTGCGGCACGCGGCGTCACCAAGGAAAGCATCGTCGGCATCCTGTCTGAGCGGTCACCTGACATGCTGATAGCTGTACTTGCCGTATTGAAAGCAGGCGGGGCGTATTTGCCGCTTGATCCTGCATATCCAGAGGAGCGGCTGAGCTACATGCTGAAAGACAGCGGCGCAGCTCTCGTGCTGACGCAGCCGGGATGTTCCGCACCGACCTTCTCCGGAGAGACACTTGAAGTTGACATGGCATCTCTTGCGAACGAAAAAGCAGAAAGTCATGTGTTTGCTCCCGCTGACAGCGGTTCTCTCGCCTATGTCATCTATACGTCAGGCTCCACCGGACAGCCAAAAGGAGTGGCCGTTGAGCACCGCCAGGCCGTTTCCTTTCTGACCGGTATGCAGCATCAATTTCCGCTTCAGGAAGAGGACATTGTCATGGTGAAAACCTCTTTTTCCTTTGATGCATCTGTCTGGCAGCTGTTTTGGTGGGCGCTTTCCGGCGCTTCAGCTTATCTGCTTCCGCCCGGCTGGGAGAAAGACCCGGCATTGATCGTAAAATCCATTCATCAGGAAAAAGTGACAACGGTTCATTTTATTCCGGCTATGCTGAACAGCTTTCTGGATCAAGCGGAAATGGAATCGCTGGGTGACGGGACAAGCCTGAAGCGTGTATTCGCCGGAGGTGAACCGCTTGCGCCCCATACGGCGGCCCGTTTTGCTTCTTTATTTCCGCAGGTTTCGCTGATCCATGGCTACGGGCCGACAGAAGCAACGGTAGACGCGGCATTTTACGTATTGGACCCAGAGCGAGACAGGGATCGCTTGCGGATTCCGATCGGGAAGCCTGTACCCGGTGCGCGTTTATATGTTTTAGATCCGCATTTAGCCGTACAGCCTTGCGGTGTCGCCGGCGAACTGTACATCGCCGGATCGGGTGTTGCCAGAGGCTATTTGAATCGGCCGGCATTAACAGAAGAGCGTTTTCTCGAGGACCCGTTTTACCCGGGTGAACGCATGTACAAAACCGGGGATGTGGCGCGCTGGCTCCCTGACGGGAATATTGAATTCCTCGGCCGGTTGGATGATCAGGTCAAAATCCGCGGCTACCGGATTGAGCCCGGAGAAATTGAAGCAACACTTAGAAGCATAGAAGGCGTAAGGGAGGCAGCCGTTACCGTACGGACAGACAGCGGCGAGCCAGAATTATGCGCCTATGCAGAAGGACTCGGAAGAAACGAGGTGCGGGCGCAGCTTGAAACGCTTCTGCCCGGCTACATGATCCCATCTCATATGATAGAGATGGAAGAGTGGCCGGTTACGCCAAGCGGAAAGCTTGACCGAAAGGCCCTGCCAGCTCCTGACGGAGCGGCAGATGAAAAGACCTACACGGCGCCAAGAAATGTGACAGAGATGAAGCTTGCCCATCTGTGGGAGGACGTGCTGAAAAACGGACCTGTCGGGATTCACGACAACTTTTTTGACCGTGGAGGACATTCCTTAAAAGCAACCGCGCTTGTGTCCCGGATCGCCAAAGAATTCGATGTGCAGGTGCCACTGAAAGATGTTTTTGCCCATCCGACGGTGGAAGGGCTCGCTTCCGTTATCCGTGAAGGAACGGATAGTCCATATGAAGCAATGAAGCCGGCGGAACAGCGGGAGACCTATCCGGTTTCCTCCGCCCAAAAACGGATTTATGTCCTTCAGCAGCTGGAGGACGGGGGGACAGGCTACAATATGCCGGCTGTGTTAGAGCTGGAAGGGAAGCTGGACCCGGAAAGGCTGGACAGGGCTTTCCAAGAGCTGATCAAGCGCCACGAGTCGCTTCGGACATCCTTCGAACAGGACGAAGGCGGCGAGCCGGTGCAGCGCATCCATGACGAGGTGCCGTTTACATTACAGACCGCATTCCTTGGCGAACAAACCGAACAGGAAGCCGCAGCCGCGTTTATCCAGCCGTTTGACCTCACCCAAGCGCCGCTGTTCCGTGCCCAAATCGTACAGGTATCAGATGAGCGGCACCTGTTGCTGGTTGATATGCATCACATTATTTCAGACGGTGTTTCCGTCAACATTCTGATTCGAGAATTCGGGGCGCTTTACAACAACCGAACCCTTCCGATGCTTCACATTCAATATAAGGACTACGCCGTATGGCAGGAAGGATATAAAAAAGGAGACGCGTACCAGACGCAGGAGACGTACTGGCTGAAGCAGTTCGAGGGCGAGCTGCCGGTGCTGGATCTCCCGGCTGATCATACCCGCCCGCCGGTGCGGAGCTTCGCCGGTGACAAGGTCTCATTTACGCTTGATCAAGAGGCCGCATCAGGTCTTCATACACTGGCACGGGAGAATGGAAGCACACTGTACATGGTGCTCCTGGCGGCTTACACAGCGTTATTATCACGCTTAAGCGGACAAGAAGAGATCATCGTTGGATCGCCAATTGCCGGCCGGCCGCACAAGGACCTTGAGCCGATACTCGGTATGTTTGTGAACACGTTGGCGCTTCGGACACGCCCGGAGGGCGGGAAGCCGTTTGGACAGTATTTGCAGGAAGTGCGTGACACAGCATTGGAAGCGTATGAACATCAGGATTATCCGTTCGAAGAGCTTGTCGCCAAGCTTGGGGTGACGCGGGATACGAGCCGGAATCCAGTGTTTGACGTGATGTTTGTTCTTCAAAATATGGATCAGGAATCAATGCAGCTGGATGAACTGTGTCTCAAACCTGCAGCAAACAACGGGCATCAAACATCCAAATTTGATTTAACCCTGTATGCTCACGAACAGCCCCGGGGGTTGCTGACGTTCCAAATGGAATTTAGTACGGACTTATATAAGAAAAAAACGATAGAAAAGTGGCTTCATTATTTCATCAATATGTTACTCTCCATCATCCAAGACAGCAAAGCCGCTCTCGGAACAATAAATATACTGAATGAGGATGAGACCCATTACCTTATCCATGAGCTCAATCGTACAAAAATAGAATATCCAAGAAATGAAACCATCAGCAGGCTCTTTGAAGTCCAGGCTGAACAAACGCCTAATGCCGTAGCAATTGTCAGCGATACACAAGTGTTAACTTACGCGGACCTGAACAGACGGGCAAATCAAATCGCTTCTGTTCTACAGAGAAAGGGAGTCGGGCCTGAGAGTGTTGTAGCTTTGTGGACAGGACGAACACCAGAACTCATAGCAGGAATGCTGGGTATTCTGAAAGCGGGGGGAGCCTACCTGCCTATTGCTTCTGATCTGCCTGTTGAGCGAATAGCTTACATCCTCTCAGACAGCGGAGCGACATTCCTTCTTCAATCTGAAAAAGTCGACAAACGGCTATTAGACATTGAATGTGAACAAATCATAATCGAAGACATTCAAAAGCAGGGAAAAACGACGAATATTGAATCGTCTGCAGGGCCGCATTCGCTCGCTTATATCATTTATACCTCTGGATCAACCGGTAAACCAAAGGGTGTCATGATTGAGCAGCGAAGTGTCATTCGCCTTGTTAAAAACAGCAATTATATTGCATTTACACCTGCAGACCGTCTTCTCATGACATCATCTATCGGTTTTGATGGTGTGACATTTGAAATATTTGGACCGCTGCTAAATGGGGCAGCTTTGCACCTGTCCGAGAAACAGGTATTTCTCGATCCCCATCAGCTTAAGAGATACATAGAACATCACGGGATCACAACGATGTGGCTGACATCTTCTCTATTCAATCATTTGACAGAGCAAAATGAGACAACATTTTCACAGCTGAACCATCTGATTATAGGCGGAGAAGCTTTGTCGGTGAGCCACATCAATCGAATTAAAAATGTCTGCCCGGAAGTATCGATATGGAACGGATATGGGCCAACCGAAAATACAACTTTTTCGACGTGCTTTCACATTCAAAAAACATATGAACTTTCCATTCCGATCGGGCGGCCGATTGGTAATTCCACCGCTTATATCTTAAATAAATGGGGAATGCTGCAGCCGATCGGAGCTGTTGGCGAACTTTGTGTCGGCGGAGATGGCGTCGCCAGAGGATATTTGGGCCGTCCTGATTTAACGAGAGAGAAATTTATCCCAAATCCATTTGCGTCTGGCGATCGACTGTACCGCACAGGTGATCTGGCGCGCTGGCTTCCCGATGGCACAATTGAGTACGTTGGCCGTATTGATGATCAAGTAAAAGTCAGAGGCTACCGGGTGGAGCTGGGTGAGATCGAATCAGCACTTCGCCAAATAGAGGGGGTCAAAGAAGCAGCTGTATTGGCACGTACAGGACAGACAGGGAGCAAAGAGCTGTTTGGCTACATCAGTGTGAAAGCAGGCACGAATGCTGAGCAAGTGCGTTCTCTTCTCGCGCGTTCACTGCCAAATTATATGATTCCGGCGTACATCATTGAAATGGATACACTTCCGCTGACATCAAACGGAAAATTGAACCGGAAAGCACTGCCTGAACCAGATTTTGCATCTAAACAAACGTACGTCCCGCCACGCAACGAACTTGAAGAGCAGCTGGCATTGATCTGGCAGGAGGTTCTAGGCATCCAGAGGATCGGAATAGAGGATTCGTTCTTTGAATTGGGCGGAGATTCAATCAAGGCCCTTCAAGTTTCTGCACGCCTCGGACGCCACGGGTTAAGCCTGCAGGTAAGTGATTTATTCCGTCATCCAAAGATAGAAGACGTATCACCATTTATCCGTAAAACAGAAAGAATCATAGAGCAAGGACCCGTTGAAGGAGAGGTTCCATGGACGCCTGTTCAGCAATGGTTTCTTTCACAAGATATTGAAGAACGACACCATTTCAACCAGTCTGTCATGCTTTTCCATTCTGACCGTTTGTCTGAAGACGCTCTTAGAGCATCCTTAAAAAAACTGGCGGAGCATCATGATGCGCTTCGGATGGTTTATCACAACGATGACGGGCGGTGGACTCAAATCAACCAAAGCATACATGAATCACAGCTATATAGTTTAAGAATATCTGATCTTTCACAGACAGAAGGCGGTTGGGAAACACAAATCAAACAAGAAGTTGCAGATCTTCAGCAAAGCATCAATTTGCAGAAAGGACCATTGTTACATGCCGTGTGGTTTAAAACACTGTCCGGAGATTACTTGTTCCTTACCATCCACCATCTTGTCGTTGACGGGGTTTCATGGCGGATTTTGCTTGAGGATTTGTCAGCTGGATATCAACAAGCTGCTGCAGGCGAGGCGATTCAACTTCCGCCTAAAACTGATTCCTATCAGGAATACGCAAGACGAATACAGGGCTATGCCCAAAGCAGCAAGCTGATTCGTGAGGAAGCGTATTGGCGAAGTGCAGAAGAACAGCAAGCTGCGCAACTGCCATATGACATGTCGCATCATGAGAACACCGACTGCAGCAAAAGGGACTCGGTAAGCTTTTCACTCTCTGAAGCAGACACTGACGTTTTGCTGCAAAACGTCAATCACGCCTATGGTACAGATACACAAGATATTCTGTTAACCGCGGCTTCCTTGGCGATTTGTGAATGGGCAGGCGCAAGCAAGCTCCGAATCGCTATGGAAGGACACGGGAGAGAACACATTCTGCCGGAGTTAGATATCAGCCGGACGGTCGGTTGGTTTACATCCATTTACCCGGCCCTCATAAGCTTTGAAAATCATAGGAATGAGCTCGGGACGGCAGTAAAAACCGTTAAAGATACACTGGGCCGGATACCAAACAAAGGGGTGGGTTACGGTATGCTGAAATACCTCACACACCCTGAAAACAAAAGCATTACGTTTTCAAAAACACCTGAAATCAGCTTTAACTATTTGGGCCAGTTCAATGACATAGAAAGACAGGGCAGTTTCCGCCCATCAAGTCTTGGAAACGGAAAGGATATCACTCTTACATGGAAGCGTGAGCAAATCATCGAGATGAGTGCTATGGCAGCAGACAACAAGCTTCATTTCAGTCTTAGTTATCCGCCAGCCCGCTTTCATCGAAACACAATGGATCAGCTTATCAACAGGATCGAACACTTTTTGCTGGACATTATGAAACACTGCGCCGGTAAACAGAAAGCAGAAAAGACACTGAGCGATTTTAGCAGCCAATCATTAACGGCAGAGGATTTGGACAGTATATCCAGCTTGGTGGAAGAATTGTAGAAAATCGTGACAGGGAGACATGAACATGACAAAAGCGAATTCAATTCAGGATATTTATCCGCTGTCTTACATGCAGGAAGGGATGCTTTTTCATTCCCTCCTGCAAAAAGATTCACGGGCATATGTCGAGCAAGCTTCTTTTACAATAGAAGGGAAAGTCAACCCGCAGTATTTTCAAAACAGCATCAATGCTCTTGTAGCCAGACACGATATTTTCAGAACGATTTTTATCAGTCAAAATGTTTCATCTCCCCAGCAGGTTGTCCTGAGAGAACGGAATGTCATCGTACAGGAAAAAGACATCACGCATTTAAACGAAGAGAAGCAGTCACAGTTTATCGAGCAATTGAAAGAAGAGGACCGTGCTCAAGGGTTTCAGTTGCAAAAAGATATGCTCATGCGCATCACTCTGATTCAAACAGGAGAGGGCCAATACACTTGTATTTGGACCTTTCATCACATCATGATGGACGGCTGGTGCCTCAGCATTGTGTTAAAGGAGTTTCTCCATATTTACGCATCTTTTGTACACGGCTCCCCTATATCATTGGAGCCGGTCCAGCCATACGGAAGGTATATCAAATGGTTGATGGAGCAAGACAAAGAGCAGGCAGTTTCATATTGGGAACATTATCTATCCGGCCATGAACAGCAAACCATGCTCCCGAAGCAGAAAAAAACAAAGGGGAGAAGCAGGCAGGAACACGTTACGTTTTCATTCTCTAAGGAAGAAAGCAGCAGGCTTTCGGAGCTTGCCGCAAGAGAAGAAGTAACACTCAGTACAATTTTCCATACCATTTGGGGCATTCTGCTTCAAAAATATAATAATAACGATGACGCCGTATTCGGATCTGTCATGTCAGGAAGGCCCGCCGAAATCGAAGGCATTGAACAGATGATAGGCCTTTTCATTAACACGATACCGGTTCGGGTGCAGGGAGAAAAAACGCCATTTCTACAGCTCATAAAAGATATGCAAAAAGACCGTCTTGCCGCTGAAGCATACAGCTACCACCCTTTATATGAGATTCAAGCCCGTTCAGCGGTTAAGCAAGGGTTGATTGATCATATTCTCGTATTTGAAAACTATCCGGTACAGCAAGAGATTCAGATGCTGAATAAACAGGAACATGCTTCTGATCTTTTTCAGATTCATAACTTCACTGTGGCAGATGAAACCAACTACAGCTTTTATCTTATGGTAGCGCCAGGTGAAGAAATCCATATTAAAATGAGCTATGATGCTGAACAGCATGATCGGTCTTTTGTGCTTTCTGTCAAGGGGCATCTTCTGAATGCCGTATCACAAATCTTAAACAATCCGAATCTTCCACCCTCAGAAATTGATATCACGACTGACGCTGAAAAGCAGCAGCTGATTGGTGAAATGGCAGACCTATCACCTGTTTACGAAACCATCCATGCTATGTTTGAAGCACAAGCGGAAAAGACACCGGACGCTTATGCTGTAATTGATCAAGCCTGCTCGTTAACATACAGAGAACTGAACAAATCGGCTAACAGATTGGCACGGCAATTGCGAATGAAAGGTGTTGCGAGACAGGAGCCTGTTGCGATCATGATGGAACGCTCTGCGGCGTTTATCACCGGTGTTCTTGGAATCTTAAAGGCAGGCGGTGCCATTGTTCCGATTGATCCGTATTATCCGGCTGACAGAATCCATTATATTCTAAATGACTGCGGCTGTTCGCATGTTGTTTCACAAGCGCATCTTTCCTCATCGCTTGAAAACAATTACTCTATCACTCATGCAGAAGATTTCGAAAGCCAAAAAGATGACAGTAACCTACAGTCAGTCAACAATGCGGACGATCTCCTGTATATGATTTACACATCAGGCACAACAGGTAAACCAAAGGGTGTTCAATTTGAACATCGAAACATGGCTAACTTGCTGAAGTTCGAATATACTCACTCCGGCATTGACTTTGAAGCAGATGTTCTGCAATTTGCGACACCTGCCTTTGACGTCTGTTATCAAGAAATTTTTTCAGCGCTTCTTAAAGGCGGCACACTGCACATCGTGCCAGAAGCCATAAAAAGAGATGTGCCTCAGCTGTTTGCATTTATAAACAAGCATCAGACGAATATTGTGTTTGTCCCAACGGCTTTTATCAAAATGATTTTCAGCGAGCAGCACTTTGCG
Source organism: Bacillus sp. SW14 (assembly GCF_047608225.1). Taxonomy (NCBI): domain Bacteria; kingdom Bacillati; phylum Bacillota; class Bacilli; order Caryophanales; family Bacillaceae; genus Bacillus; species Bacillus sp. SW14. The sequence goes on from NZ_JBLKRW010000001.1 coordinate 2,268,123, forward strand.
AACTCGTTTCCTTACGGTGTCAAACACCTGATTGCAGCTGGAGAACAATTAATCATTTCAAGCCTTTTTCAAGATGCATTACGTAAACGCGGCATGCACCTGCACAATCATTACGGACCTGCAGAAACTCATGTGGTATCTACGCATACCATTCATCCGGGAGACCCTATTCCTGAGTTTCCTCCAATCGGTAAACCGATAGGCTGTACTGAACTATATATTTTGAATCATCAAAAACAGCTGCAGCCCTGCGGCGTATCAGGTGAACTCTATATTTCCGGCGCAAGTGTTGCCAGAGGATATGTCAATCACGATAGCCTGACACGTGACAAATTTTCACCTGATCCTTTCAGGCCCGGAGCGATCATGTACCGTACGGGTGATTTGGCCAGACGACTTGAAGACGGCAGCATCGAATATATCGGACGGGCAGACAATCAAGTGAAAATCAGAGGTTATCGAATTGAACCGCAAGAAATCGAAATCACACTGATGAACCACCCGGACATTAAGGAAGCCGCCATTCTCATCAGGCAAGACCGAAGCGGTGAACATGAATTATGCGCTTACTATTGCAGTGTACAAAAGCTGGATGCAATAGATTTACGCCGCTATATGGCTAGTGAGCTCCCGGAATACATGATCCCTGCGAAATGGGTATGGGTTGACAGCATACCTCTTACCCCAAACGGAAAAGTAGATCAATCAGCACTTCCTGAATCAGATGATTCAATCAGCGGGATTCCATATACTGCCCCTCGTAATCTGTTAGAGGCAAAGCTTTCGCAAATATTTGAAGATGTGCTGAAAAATGGTCATATAGGCATCCAAGACAACTTTTTTGACCATGGCGGCCACTCGTTGAAAGCAACAGTCCTTATGTCACGGATTGCAAAGGAATTTCATGTGCAAGTTCCGCTTAAGGACATCTTTGGCCACCCTACGGTAGAAGGATTGGCTTCAATCATTCGAGATGCAGAGCAAAATCCGTATGCAGCAATTGAACCAGCAGAAGAAAGGGAGACATATCCTGTATCCTCGGCACAAAAACGGACATATGTGCTTCAGCAACTTGATGAGGGTGTCGCCTACAACATGCCAGCGGTCTTAGAATTGGAAGGGGCACTGGATGTCGCTAAACTGTCTGCTGTATTTAAAGAATTGATCAGTCGGCATGAGCCGCTTCGAACTTCATTTGTATCTGGGGCTGATGGCGAGCCGGTTCAGCGTATCCATACCGAAGTGCCGTTCACATTAAGTAAAGAGACCGCTATCGAGGGTTTTGTCCGTCCCTTTGATCTGAGCCAGGCGCCGTTATTTAGAGCGGGCCTTATTAAAGTGGCGAACGAGAAGCATGTATTGCTGGTGGACATGCATCATATCATTTCAGATGGCGTATCCGTCCAGCTCTTAATCCGAGAATTCACCGATCTTTATGCAAACCGGCAGCTTAAGCCATTGCGGATCCAGTATAAAGATTACGCCGTTTGGCAGCAGCAATTTAAAAAGGGGGACTCGTACCAAAAGCAGGAGATTTATTGGCAACAGCAGTTTAGCGGGGACCTTCCTGTACTAGAGCTTCCGACAGATAAACGCCGTCCGGCAGAACGGCAATTCACAGGCGGAAAAGTAACCTTTCAAATGGATAAAGAGATTACGGCCAGCATAAAACGGCTCGCCCGTCAAAACAGAAGCACGCTTTACATGACGCTTCTCGCTTTGTATTCAGCCTTTTTGTCTCGATTAAGCGGTCAGGATGATATCGTGATTGGTTCACCTATCGCCGGACGGCCCCACGCCGACCTTGAAGCTGTTCTTGGGATGTTCGTTAATACATTGGCTCTCCGGACACGCCCGGCCGGTAATAAGACATTTGAAGAATTTCTGAAAGAAGTCAGACAGACGGCACTAGAAGCGTATGAGCATCAGGATTATCCGTTTGAAGAGCTTGTGGATAAACTCGGTGTGCAGCGGGAAATGAGCCGGAATCCATTGTTTGACACAACGCTTGTTCTTCAGAATATGGAACAGCATAAGTTGAAAATGAAAGAGGTACAGCTTCAATGGCACGATTTGCAGCATCCAATATCGAAGTTTGATATTTCCCTGTATGTGACAGAACACGATTCCGAGCTATTCTGTCAGTTTGAATACAGTACAGCTTTGTTTGAGAAAGAAACCATCCAAAGGTGGGCCGGCCTTTTCACCACCCTTGTGGAACATACAGCTGTCAGCCCTGAAACAGAATTGGACAACATTCCACTCTTAACAAAAGAAGAAGAGAGGGCTTTCGTTGAATCATGCCATCCGTTTCAGGAGACAGGCTATCCGATAAATCGAACTCTCCACTATGCATTCGAAGAGCAGGCAGCAAAAACGCCTGATCAGCCGGCCGTTATCTTTGAACATGGAGCGATAACCTATAAAGAATTGAACGAACAGGCTAACCGTATCGCCTGGGAGCTGATCGAACGAGGAGTAAAATCTGAAACAACAGTTGCCATTATGGGAAGGCGTTCGCCTGAAATGCTGATTGGTATTTATGGCATTCTTAAAGCTGGCGGCGCTTATCTGCCCATTGACCCGGATTATCCGGAAGAACGAATCAGCTTTCTGCTGGAGGACAGTGGTACAAACATTCTCCTGCTTCAGTCTGCCGGCCTGCGTGTTCCGGCATTTGCAGGGGAGATTGTCTATCTCAATCAGACAAATAGCGGGCTGAAACATCGTTTGTCCAATCCGAATGCGGACGTTCTCCCGCAATCTTTAGCATATGTCATCTATACATCCGGCTCTACCGGGAGGCCTAAGGGTGTTGAAGTTGAACATCGATCAGCGGTGAATTTTTTGAATTCCCTTCAGTCCCGTTATCGGCTGAAGCAATCAGATGTGATTATGCATAAAACATCCTATTCATTTGACGCTTCAATATGGGAACTGTTTTGGTGGCCTTATGCTGGTGCTTCTGTTTATCTGCTTCCTCAGGGAGGCGAAAAAGAACCTGAAGTGATCGCGCAGGCTATAGAAGAACAAAAGATTACAGCTATGCATTTTGTGCCTTCAATGCTTCATGCATTTTTAGAACATATAAAATATCGCCCTGTACCGATTAAGACAAAGGCACTCAAGCGGGTGTTTTCCGGGGGAGAGCAGCTGGGAACCCATCTCGTCTCCCGATTTTGCGAGTTGCTTCCAAATGTTGCATTAACCAATTCCTACGGACCAACGGAGGCAACCGTAGAAGCTGCGTTCTTTGATTGTCCGCTGTATGAAAAACTTGAACGTATTCCAATTGGAAAACCTGTTCATCATGTCAGATTGTATATCCTCAATCAAAAGCAGCGGATGCTGCCTGCCGGATGTATCGGCGAACTGTACATTGCAGGAGCCGGTGTTGCCAGAGGCTATTTGAATCAGCCGGCATTAACAGAAGAGCGTTTTCTTGAGGATCCGTTTTACCCGGGTGAACGCATGTACAAAACAGGGGATGTGGCGCGCTGGCTCCCTGATGGACATGTTGAATTCCTCGGCCGGTTGGATGATCAAGTCAAAATCAGAGGCTACCGGATTGAGCCCGGAGAAATTGAAGCGGCGCTTAGAAGCATAGAAGGCGTAAGGGAGGCGGCCGTTACCGTACGGACAGACAGCGGCGAACCGGAATTATGCGCCTATGCAGAAGGATTCGGAAGAAATGAGGTGCGGGCGCAGCTTGAGAGAGTGTTGCCGAGCTACATGATCCCAGCTCATATGATAGAGATGGAAGAGTGGCCGGTTACGCCAAGCGGAAAGCTTGACCGAAAGGCCCTGCCAGCTCCTGACGGAGCGGCAGATGAAGAGACCTACACGGCGCCGAGAAATGTGACCGAGATGAAGCTTGCTCAGCTGTGGGAGGACGTACTGAAAAACGGCCCTGTCGGGATTCACGACAACTTCTTTGACCGCGGAGGACATTCTCTAAAAGCAACGGCGCTTGTGTCCCGGATCTCAAAAGAATTCGATGTTCAGGTGCCGCTGAAAGATGTGTTTACCCATCCGACGGTAGAAGGGCTGGCTTCCGTTATCCGTGAAGGAACGGACAGTCCATATGAAGCGATGAAACCGGCGGAACAGCGTGATACCTATCCGGTTTCCTCTGCTCAAAAGCGAATTTATGTCCTTCAGCAGCTGGAGGACGGAGGGACCGGCTACAATATGCCGGCTGTATTAGAACTGGAAGGGAAGCTTGACCCCGAAAGGCTGGACAGGGCTTTCAAAGAGCTGATCAAGCGCCACGAGTCGCTTCGGACATCCTTTGAACAGGACGAAGGCGGCGAGCCGGTGCAGCGCATCCATGACGAAGTGCCGTTTGCATTACAAACAGCAGTCCTCGGCGAACAAACCGAACAGGAAGCGGCAGCCGCGTTTATCAAATCGTTTGATCTCAGCCAAGCGCCGCTGTTCCGTGCCCAAATCATAAAGGCATCAGAGGAACGGCATCTATTGCTGGTTGATATGCATCACATGATTTCAGACGGTGTTTCCGTCAACATTCTGATTCGGGAATTCGGGGCGCTTTACAACAACCGGAACCTCCCGGCGCTTCACATTCAATACAAAGACTACGCCGTATGGCAAGAAGGGTTTAAAAAAGGGGACTCGTACCAGACGCAGGAGGCGTACTGGCTGAAGCAGCTCGAGGGCGAGCTGCCGGTGCTGGATCTCCCGGCTGATCATACCCGCCCGCCGGTGCGAAGCTTCGCGGGTGACAAGGTCTCCTTTACGCTTGATCAAGAAACTGCATCAGGCCTTTATAAGCTGGCACAGGAGAATGGAAGCACATTGTACATGGTGCTCCTTGCGGCTTACACAGCGTTATTATCACGCTTAAGCGGACAAGAAGAGATCATAGTCGGCTCGCCAATTGCCGGCCGTCCGCACAAGGATCTTGAGCCGATACTCGGTATGTTCGTGAACACGCTGGCGCTTCGGGCACGCCCGGAGGGCGGGAAGCCGTTTGTACAGTATTTGCAGGAAGTGCGCGCCACTGCATTGGAAGCCTATGAGCATCAGGATTATCCGTTCGAAGAGCTTGTCGATAAGCTTGGAGTGACGCGGAATATGAGCAGAAACCCGCTATTTGATACCATGTTAGTTGTCCAAAATAATGATTACGAGCCATTGCATCTGCATGATTTGCAAATGAAGCCGGCAGAAGTTTCTCATCTCGTTTCTAAATTCGATTTGACACTACAAGCATCTGAGGGTGACGGGAACATACATTTTCTTTTTGAATATTCAACCGCACTGTTTGAGAAAACCACCATGGAACGCTGGGCATCTCATTTGACAAATGTACTTCGCATCATCGGAAAAAATCCAGAGGTGACACTCAACCGTATCGACATCCTGATCCAAGAAGAGCGAAACCAGCTGCTCAATGAGTTTAACATCAGGAAAGCAAATCAATACGAAGAACAAACAATCAGTCAATTGTTTGAGCAGCAAGCTGCACGAACACCAAAAGCCTCTGCACTTGTCATCGGAGACAAAACACTCACATATCAGGAGCTTGACGAGTGGTCCAATGGAATCGCACACACATTGCGCAGCAGAGGTGTTAAACCGGACACACCAGTAGGCATCATGATGCCTCGTTCGTTCAGCATGGTAGCAGCTATACTTGGTGTGTGGAAAGCAGGCGGCTGTTACGTTCCCATTGATCCTGAATACCCATCGGAACGGAAACGCTATATTCTCAGCGATAGCGGAACGAAACTGCTGTTGACAGTAAATGAAGCGGATTGGAGAGCTGATGATGATTTTGAAGGAGAGATCTTGACCGTACAAGACGCGAAGGCATACGACAAATCACCGCTGCCGCAAGTATCGTCTGCTCATCATTTGGCCTATATCATTTATACATCAGGAACGACGGGCCGCCCAAAAGGGGTGATGGTCGAGCATAAAGGCATTGCCAACACTCTTCAATGGCGGCGAAGCGCTTATGCTTTCAACGAGACAGATACTATCCTGCAGCTCTTTTCTTTCTCATTTGACGGCTTTTTAACTAGTATGTTCACACCGCTTTTGTCAGGTGCAAAAGCAGTTCTGCTTTATGAAGAGGAAGCGAAGGACATTCTGGCCATTAAGCATCAGCTGTCTCGTCACCGGATTACACATATGATTATTGTGCCTGTTTTATATCGAGCGCTTTTGGACGTAGTGCAGCCGGAAGATGTAAAGACGCTGAGAGTCGTCACACTGGCAGGAGAAGCAGCTGACCGCGAGTTGATCGACCGCAGTATGGCCATATGTCCGCATACCGAACTCGCCAACGAATATGGGCCGACAGAAAACAGTGTAGCCACTACCGTCATGAGACATATGGAAAAGCAGACATACGTTAGCATCGGCCAGCCAATTGACGGGACCCAAGTGCTGATTTTAAACAGTAATCATCAGCTTCAGCCAATCGGTGTTGCGGGAGAGCTTTGTATAGCGGGAACTGGGATTGCAAGAGGGTATGTCAACCTTCCTGAACTGACAGAGAGTGCATTCATCCAGAACCCATTCAAACCCGAAACACGAATGTACCGAACAGGAGACGCCGCCAGATGGATGGCCGACGGAACAATCGAATATCTGGGAAGAATCGATGATCAAGTCAAAATCAGAGGCTATCGTGTAGAAACGAAAGAAATTGAAGCAGTCATCCGTTGTATAAACGGTGTACAAGACGCCGCAGTAGTTGCTCATGAAACAGCGTCAGGACAAACCGAATTAAGCGCTTATGTTGTGACAAAACCAGAGCTGAGCACAAATACAGTACGTTCAGCATTACAAAACAAGCTGCCGGTGTTTATGCACCCTGCATATATTGAAAAACTGGACTCACTTCCATTGTCACCAAACGGCAAGCTGGATCGCAGAGCACTTCCAAAACCCGTATCAAAGAGAGAAGCTGAACGTCCATTCCTCCCACCAGCCAGCAAGATGGAACAAATACTGGAAGATATATGGAAGGAAGTGCTGGGGGCAGAAAAGATCGGGACTGCTGATTCGTTCTTTGAGCTTGGCGGAGATTCGATCAAAGCGTTACAGGTATCGGCACGGCTTCACCGGATAGAAAAGCAAATGGCAGTGAAAGATTTGTTTAGCCATCCGACCATTCAAGAATTGGCAGCTTATATCCGTGATTCAAATACAAGTTCCACCCAAGCTTCTGTTGAGGGAGACGTGCAATGGTCACCTGTTCAGAAATGGTTTCTTTCTCAAGATATAAAAGAAAAACACCATTTTAATCAGTCCGTAATGCTGCATCGAAGCACCTCTATACAAGAAGACGCACTGCGCAAAACGTTAAAAGCAATAACAAGTCATCATGATGCGCTGCGGATGGTATTTTCACAGAATGAACAAGGATATTGGAATCAATATAATCGGCCGATCAGTCATTCGGACGATGCACTGTATGGCCTTCAGATGATTGATTTATCAGCTCCAGAAGACACTAACGGAAATAGAGCGTATGAGCCTATTATCAAACACCATGTACGTGATATTCAGCAGAAAATGGATTTGAAGAATGGTCCGCTGCTGCAAGCCGGTCTTTTCCGCACAACTGACGGTGATTTCTTATTTTTATCGGCTCATCACTTCGTCGTTGACGGCATCTCATGGCGGGTTCTGCTTGAAGATTTGTCTTTAGGGTATCGCAAAGCTGCTGGCGGGGAGGATATCAAACTGCCGCCTAAAACAAGCTCGTTTAAAGCGTACGCGAAAAAGCTTTCTGGCTATGCAGAAAGCCAGCAGCTTATAAAACAGCTCAAGTATTGGCGCGAAACCGAAGAATATCAAACAGCAGCACTGCCTTTTGATCAAATCGACGGGCCCATAGCAAACGAGAGAAAACGATCCACCATTTCGTTTACATTAAACGATAAAGAGACAGCTGCGCTTTTAAAAGATGCCAACAGCGCATACAACACAGATACTCAGGATTTGCTTCTCGCTTCTGTCATTCTCGCGCTGCGCCATTGGACCAATCAATCCGCCTTCAAACTATCATTAGAAAGCCACGGGCGAGAGGATGTATTAGACGGGATTGATGTGAGCCGTACGGTTGGATGGTTTACTGCCATTTATCCGTTATTGATTGAACTGAACGCAGACTTGCCAGATTCGGAAGAAGGCATGGTTCATGTGCTAAAAACAACAAAAGATACACTGAGACGTGTACCGGACAAAGGATTCGGCTACGGTGTCATCAAATATTTGACGCCGCCTGACAAAAAAGACATCAATTTCACAGGCGCGCCAGAAATCAGCTTCAATTATTTGGGGCAATTTGAAAGCGGTAGCCCAGCTGAAGCACCTGAGGAGGACGCCTTCTCATTCTCTCCGCTTGGTGCCGGGGATGATATCAGCACAACATGGAACCGTGAACAGTCGCTGGATATCAGCGCAATCGCTGCAGAAGGAAAAATGACTGTCAATATGACTTATGACAATGCCCGCTTTGAGCGCAAAACCATCGAACAGCTTAGCGAAACATGCCGTCAATTTTTATTACAGCTGATCGAACACTGCCAGAACAAAAGCGAAACAGAAAAGACCATCAGTGATTTTGATGATCAAGAACTGACCGAGGACGCGCTGCAAGAGATTGCTGATATGCTCAGTTTTCACTAATGAATCCGTGAAGAAAGGTGCAGATACTATGGATAACATCAAAAAAATCAAGAACATTTATCCTCTGAGTCATATGCAGGAGGGAATGCTGTTTCATTCCTTCCTCCGTAAAGAGGAGGGGGCATACGTTGAGCAGTCGCTCTTCACCATTAAAGGGAGCCTCAGTTATGAATGGTTTCAGCGCAGCATTCAAACCATCATCGACCGCCATGACATTTTCAGAACCGTGTTTTTGCCGCACGTCCCGCATTTGTCGGGACCTCGGCAAGTCGTGATGACAGAACGCGAATTCCATTTGTACAGCGAAGACATTTCCCATCTGCCCACAAACGGGCAGAATGAGTATATTGAATGCTTTAAGGAGAAGGACAAGCAAAAAGGCTTTGATTTGCAAAAAGACATGCTGATGCGGATTTATCTATTCAAAACAGCTGAAGAGGAGCATGTTTGCATCTGGAGCCACCATCACATTTTAATGGACGGCTGGTGCCTTGGCATCGTTCTTCAGGAATTTATGCGGATTTATCAATCGATTCATACAGGAAAACCGCTTTCTTTAGACCCTGTCCGTCCGTACAGCACCTATATTTCCTGGCTGACAAACCGTGACAAAGAAACAGCGGCGGAGTACTGGGATTCCTATTTAAAAAACTACAGCACCCCATCACCGCTGCCTCGTGTGTCTGATGAAGAAACAAAAGAGGGTTATCAACGTGAAGATTTGATATTTTCATTAAATAAACCACTGACAGACAAGCTCAAAGAGACTGCCAAACAACATGGCGTCACGCTTGCCACCTTTATTCAGGCAGTTTGGGGTTTGATGCTGCAGCAATATAACCGCACTGACGACGTTGTATTTGGCGCGGTTGTCTCAGGCAGACCGTCAGAAATTCCGGGTGTGGAACAAATGATAGGATTGTTTATCAATACCATTCCGGTTCGCATTAAAACATTTCAAGGCGAAACGTTTCAGGAGCTGGTCAGACGATGCCAGAAAGAAATGCTGGAAGCTGAGCCGTTTACCTGCCAGCCTTTATTTGATATTCAGGCAAACACCGCTTTAAAACAGGAACTGATTGATCACATTATTGTCTTTGAAAACTATCCGATACAGCAGAAAATCGCCGATTCCGCGGATTCACCGCTGCAAATCGATCAAGTGAAGGTATCCGAGCAATCAGGATATCACTTTAATCTTGTCGTTGCTCCCGGCGAAGAACTGATCATCAAATTCAGCTATAATGCGTTCATTTACGATGCTGCCTGGATCAGCTGTATCAAGAGGCAATTTACACAAGCGCTAAGCACAGCGGCCCATCACCCTGATACGCCAATTGCTGATTTTTCTTTTCTTGATGCTACAGAAAAAGAGCAGATTGTCACACAGTTCAACCATACAAAAACAGAATATCCAAAGAATCATACAATTATAGATTTATTTCGTGAACAAGCAGAAAAGACGCCAGACCATATCGCACTTGTGTGTGGGAATTTGACTTTTTCGTATAAAGAACTTGATCAACGCTCTAATTCACTCGCCAGAGCGTTATATCAAAAAGGGTTTCGGCAGAACGAGACAGCCGGCATATTGGCTGCTCATTCTGCCGAATTCATGATCAGTGTGCTTGCCGTTTTAAAAGCAGGAGGAGCATACCTCCCGCTTGACGCCGAGCTCCCGCCTGAACGTGTCAGCTTTATGCTCGAGGAAACACAAGCGAAAATACTAATTATCCAAAAAGGGTTAGAGGCAAACGCTTCGTTCTCAGGAACATGTATGACTTCAGATGCACATGCCTGGATGGAAGAGAATGATACCCCTATCAACGTCGGCTCCAGCCCGGACGATCTTGCATACATCATGTATACCTCAGGATCAACAGGCCGGCCGAAAGGCGTCATGATCACCAATCGCAATGTCGTGTCCCTTGTCAAAAACAGCAATTACACGTCTGCGTCCGTTGATGACCGATTTATTCTGACTGGATCTATCAGCTTTGACGCCGTCACCTTTGAAATGTTCGGTGCGCTATTAAATGGTGCAAGTCTTCATATCATTGATAAATCGACAATGCTGGCACCTGATCGGTTTGGGGCGTATTTGCTTAAAAATGGCATCACAGTGCTATTTTTAACTACGGCTCTTTTTAATCAGCTGGCACAGGTACAAGCAGACATGTTCCGCGGGCTCCATACGTTATATGTCGGTGGAGAAGCACTCGCGCCTGCCCTTATGAATGCTGTCAGACACGCCTGTCCAGATCTCGCACTTCATAATATTTACGGGCCTACGGAAAACACAACATTTTCAACATTTTTTAAGATAAAAAGAGACTATGCAGGGCCGATTCCGATCGGAAAACCAATCAGCAATAGTACCGCATTCATCTTAGATACACAAGGACGCCTTTTGCCAATAGGTGTTCCCGGCGAGCTTTGTGTCGGCGGTGATGGGGTCGCAAAAGGCTATTTGAACAGAGATGACCTGACAAATGATGTTTTTTCTCCTCATCCTTTCTTGTCTGGAGAAAGAATATATCGTACCGGTGATTTAGCTCGCTGGCTGCCCGATGGAAACTTAGAATACATCAGCAGGATTGACAGGCAGATGAAAATCAGGGGAAAACGAATTGAGCCCGCCGAAATTGAAGCGCGCCTGTTAGAAATGGAAGGTGTGCAGGAAGCGGCAGTGACAATGAAAGAAAAAGACGGAGAGGCGCAGCTGCACACTCATTACGTCAGCGATGGCAAACGAACAGAAAAGGAAATCCGCGCAGATTTGGCGCGTGTGCTCCCGGACTATATGATCCCGCAGCACTGGGTGCGTGTAGACCGGATGCCGCTTACCGGAAACGGAAAAATAGACCGCAGCGCTCTTCCTATACCAGAAAATAAACCTGACAAACGCCAGAACATCACACTGCCCAGAAACTTGGTTGAGGAAGAGTTGGCGAACATCTGGAAACATGTTCTTGGTGTCCAGACCATCAGTATTGATGATGACTTCTTTGCTATTGGCGGACATTCGCTAAAAGCACTGCAAGTCATACACACATTAAAGCATCAGCAGCAAATAGACATACCGATTGATCTCTTGTTCGAATATCCGACCATCGCTCAGCTTGCCGAAAAACTTTATTCCAAACAGCTGACAGCGGCAGATGAACAACATGTGATCAAATTAAATCAGCAAGGCGCGCAAAACCTTTTCTGCTTTCCGCCGATATCAGGATTTGGCAGTTATTTCAAAGATCTTGCTTTATTGCTGAATAACAAGGCATCTGTCTATGGATTTCACTTTATTGAACATGACACCCGCATTGAACAATATGTCAATAGCATCACAGACATACAGCCTGAAGGCCCTTACGTTTTATTAGGCTACTCCGCGGGAGGCAACCTTGCTTTTGAAGTGGTACAGGCTATGGAGCAGAGAGGATTGGAAGTCAGTGACTTTATTATCGTGGACGCTTATCTAAAAGAACAGCCTATCCCTATCGATGCTGGACATGACGAATCGGCAGCTTACCTGCCTGAAGCGGTCAGAAAAAAGGTGATGACGAAAAAAAGAAACTATCAGGAATATTGGGCGCAGCTGCTGAATGAAGGGCAGGTCAAAGCAAACATTCATTTTATTGAAGCTGGAATTCAAACCGAAACCGGGCATACAGGCTTAACGAAATGGAAAGGCGCCGCCTTCGGAAGCTACAGCGAATACACTGGTTTCGGCGCTCATAAAGACATGCTGGAAAGCACATATGCTGAAAAGAACGCTGCCATCATCCTTGACGTTTTAGACAAGATCACTACAAATCAAGCAATACTGCACAAACGATAAAGCGATTTGCGGATAGAGACCCTTTCTCTGTCCGTCTTCTTTTTTGTATCAAGAATGGATAAAGGACACTAGGGAATGATAACATCATCCTTTTTCTTGGAGGCTTGTCATGGATGATCTTTCTTGGCTTACTTTTATCATGCTGATTCTTGCCAGCTACAGGCTGACACATTTGATTGTATTCGACAAAATCACAGAATTTATCCGAAAACCTTTTATGAAGAAGAAAAGGATCGTTGATCAAAACGGGCATGTAGATGTAAAAAACGTTCCGGCTTCTAACTTTGGGTATATGCTCAATTGCTACTGGTGTGCGGGCGTTTGGTGTGCGATCTTGATCGGATTGGGCTATCTCTTTTTGCCTCGTATTGCAGTTCCAGTCATCTTTATTTTAGCCATCGCAGGAGCACAAGCGATTCTTGAAACAGCTGTCGGTGTCGGCGTAAAACTCGTTGATGTGTTAAAGAACCTGCAAACCATGATAAATGATAAAAAGTCCTAAAGCAGAGCAAATATGCTTCAGGACTTTTTTCGTTTATCTGGTGATATAGACGTAAATCCTGATTTCTTCAAACCGATTAAGCACCCTTTTACAGCCCGGGAATACCGTAATAGCGAAAAGTGAAAGTGATGTAATGGGGGAGAAGAAACAGAATGAAGGTTCGCCAAAAGCCGATTGTCCGTTTCCTTGTCAGCTTGATTATCGGAACGTTTGTCATCTCCGTTCCATTTATGGCCAATGCGCATCCTGACAGGGAACTAAGAGCCGTATGGATTGCTTCCGTCTTAAACCTTGATTGGCCGTCAAAGAAAGGTTTAACAACGGAAGAACAAAAACAAGAGTATATCAAACTGCTTGACGATGTACAGACAATGGGAATGAATGCCGTTATTGTTCAGATTAAACCGACGGCAGATGCCTTTTATCCGTCCGCTTACGGACCTTGGTCTGAGTACTTAACCGGTGTCCAAGGCAAAGACCCGGGCTATGATCCGCTAGCATTTTTGATTGAAGAAACCCATAAACGAAATTTGGAATTTCACGCATGGTTTAATCCTTACCGTATTACGATGAATCATACGGATCTCGATAAATTGTCTGAGGATCATCCGGCACGAAAGCATCCAGAATGGGTTGCCGCTTATGGAAACCAGCTTTATTACCATCCGGGCATTCCTAAAGCGAGAGATTTTATCGTGAAAAGCATTGAGGAAGTCGTAAAACATTATGATATCGATGCTGTTCATATGGATGATTATTTTTACCCCTATAAAATAGCGGGACAGGAGTTTCCTGATCAAAGACAATATGAACAATATGGAAAAGGCACGTTTTCCAATATTGATGACTGGCGGCGTGATAATGTGAACCAGCTAGTCAAACAAATCAACCAAACGATCAAGGCCGCGAAACCCTACGTCAAATTCGGCATCAGTCCATTTGGTGTATGGAGAAACGCGGCAGATGACCCGACCGGCTCAAATACCAAAGCAGGCGTCAGGAATTATGACGACCTATACGCCGACACAAGACATTGGATTCAAGAAGGAGACATCGATTATATTGCGCCGCAAATCTATTGGAGCATCGGCTTTAACGCAGCGGCTTACGACGTGCTGGCTGATTGGTGGAGCAATGAAGTCAACAATAGGCCTGTTCATTTATATATTGGGCAGGCAGCTTATAAAATCAACAACAACTTTGATCCGCCATGGTCCGACCCTGAGGAGTATGTAAGACAAATCACCTTAAACCGTCAGCTTGAGCTTGTAAAAGGAAGCATGCACTTCAGTCTCAAAGACCTCAACAAAAATCCGCTTGGCATTAAAGACAGGCTCATCACCAAGCTTTACAGCAAACCGGCATTGGTTCCGCAAATGCCTTGGCTTGACAGTGCCGCACCAAAAAAACCAAAGCTTATGAAGGTCACCAAAGACAAAAACGGCAATCTGCTGCTCATTCAAGACCACCCGTCAAATCAAAAAACGAAAGAAACTACCTATTATGCGATATACAGAGCCGAAGGGGAATCGACCAAAACCTTGCTGGGAACCGTGAGAAAAACAAATGGGCAGCAAACCTTCTTAGATGAAACAGCAGACCCAAATAAGAAGTATACGTATTATGTCACTTCAGCAGACCAGCTCCATAACGAAAGCAAAGCTTCCAAACGAAAGACAAAATAAGAAGTGAGAAGGACGGCTTTCAAAGTCGTCTTTTTTTAAAAGTGATGTTGGAGACAGGATTCTTATGATAAGCCGCTGAATTTGTTAAAGAAAAAAAGCAAGGGAGAGACTCATATGAATATGGAAGCGGTTTTTGGACATTTCCCAGTATTGGAATCTGAGAATCTAGTTTTAAGTAAAATTGAAGAGGTGCACGTACAGGACGTATTTTCGATTTATGATAATGTCAGAGTATTTGAATATTGCGGCATCATCCCGAAACATAACATAAAAACAATACATAAAATGATCGGCCATTTTGATCGGGATTACAACAAAAAAAGCAGAATTAAGTGGGGGATTTTTCCGAAGAATCAAGAGAATACACTGGTTGGGATTATTGAAGCGATGGATTTTAATCAAAAAGTAAACATGGTGACAATTGGATACTACTTAGGTGAAGAATACTGGGGGAAAGGGTTTGCTACAGAATCCGTCCGCATGCTTGCAGCATTTTTATTTAAAAACGTCAATGTAAACAGGATTCAAGCTGAAGTCATGCCTGAAAATGAAGCTTCAAAAAACGTCCTCTTAAAAAACAATTTTATAAAAGAAGGATTGCTCAGGCAGGAGTCCTATTGGTCAGGTAAAGGAGTTGTTGATGTAGAGATATACGGCCTTCTTAAAAACGAATACATATAAGTCTTTCTTTTTTCAAATACAATCCGAATATCAATGTCTGACAGAAGAGCTCACTTAATTGCGGGGCGAATCTCCAATCTAGTCTGGTCATACGCCATTTTAACTGATTCGGCTGAAGAACCCTTTTTGCTGCACTTTTTTTTCCTGACCGGGCACCGCTCTTGTTTTATGCCTATGTTCTTTCTCTATCAAAAACTGGATCGATCACAGTTCCCGACACTATTAAATAGGCACGCCATTGCGTTTGCGATGTGGATGTATGCTCATCCCGTAGATGTTTTTACATAAAAAATGACCCCATTTTAATTTTCAGACTTCTTTTGTCAGGGAATGATTACAGAACTCGCCTAATAGGATGTTACAAAGATGTGAAGGAGGAAACCACGTGAATTTTGAGCTGACAAAAGAACAGCAAATGGTGCGTGAAATGGTAAAGGATTTTGCGAAAAAAGAAATTGCTCCTCACGCTGAACATGTAGATCAAACAGGCGAGTTCCCGATTCAAACATTTAAAAAAATGGGTGAAATCGGGCTGATGGGCATTCCATTTCCAGAAGAATACG
The DNA here is from genome assembly GCF_047608225.1 of Bacillus sp. SW14. Lineage (NCBI taxonomy): Bacteria > Bacillati > Bacillota > Bacilli > Caryophanales > Bacillaceae > Bacillus > Bacillus sp. SW14. The sequence goes on from NZ_JBLKRW010000001.1 coordinate 2,284,062, forward strand.
GCGGATCGGGAGGAGATACGATTTCATATGCCTTAGCGGTTGAAGAAATCGGCAAAGCCTGCGGCAGTACTGGATTAAGCTATGCAGCGGCGGTCTCGCTCGGCGCAAGCCCGCTTTATTACTTCGGAACAGAAGAACAAAAACAGGCGCATTTGACTCCGCTGGCGTCGGGCAAAGCACTCGGATCATTCGGCCTAACGGAACCAAATGCCGGATCAGATGCAGGAGGCACTCAAACGAAAGCGGTAACAAACAGTGACGAGTACGTGATTAACGGCGAAAAATGCTGGATCACAAATGCAAGCTACGCACGCACGGTGATTGTGACCGCAGTAACAGGCAAAAACAAAGACGGAAAAAACATCATTTCCGCATTGATTGTGCCAACCGACACACCCGGACTTACGATTACGAGCCCGTACGATAAAATGGGCGTCCGAGGTTCAAACACAGCGGAAATTTTGCTTGAAGATGTCAGAGTGCCTGCGGGCAACTTACTCGGTGATCCAACAAAAGGGTTTAAGCAGTTTCTATACACGCTGGACGGCGGACGAATCTCTATCGCCGCTCTTGCAGTCGGCATTGCCCAAGCCGCACTTGAAGCATCATTGGCATATGCGAAAGAACGGAAGCAGTTCGGACAGCCGATTTCTTCCTTTCAGGCGATACAATTTAAGCTTGCCGACATGGCGATGGAAATTGATCTGGCGCGGCAAATGGTGTTAAAAGCCGCATGGCTGAAAGACCATAAACGACCGTTCACAAAAGAAGCGGCGTATGCCAAGCTCTTTGCATCTGAAATGGCGACAAGAGCTTGCAATCAAGCTATTCAAATCCATGGAGGTTCAGGCTATATGAGGGAATATGGGGTAGAGCGGATGCTGCGGGACGCAAAATTAATGGAAATCGGTGAAGGCACATCTGAAATTCAGCGTATCGTGATCGCCAGACAGCTTTTAACGTAAAATGTAAACGCTTTCCCACCTCTTAGAAAGGAGGAACAATGCATGGCTGAACTCATCCATTCCACAATCGGCAGACTGCTGGAACAAACCGCTGAAACCTATCCCGACCAAGAAGCGGTTGTTTATCCAGACAGACATATCCGCTATACGTACGCCCAATTTGACAGCCTGTGCCGTCAAACCGCTAAAGCACTCATGCGGATGGGGATTGGGAAAGGAGACCACGTAGCCATATGGGCTTCAAATATCCCCGAATGGCTGGCCGTTCAGTTCGCCACCGCAAAAATCGGAGCCGTGCTCGTGACCGTCAATACCAATTACCAAGCACACGAGCTCGATTACTTGTTAAAGCAATCGGATGCCGCGGCGCTTATTGTCATGGATTCATACCGGGGCACTTCTTACACAGACATCCTGAACAGCCTCATTCCAGAGCTGCAAACCGCCGAGCCCGGGCAGCTGACATCAGAACGCTATCCCTTTTTAAAAATGCTGATCTATATTGGCGATAAACCTTTGCCGGGCATGTATCATTGGGGGGATACAGAGAGATTTGCAAAAACAGTGACAGATGCTGAGCTGGAAGCAAGAATGAACAGCCTTGAAAAAGACGATGTGATCAACATGCAATACACATCAGGAACGACAGGGTTTCCTAAAGGTGTGATGCTGACCCATTTTAATGTCATCAATAACGCTGCCAATATCGCTGAATGTATGGCATTAACCTCTCAAGACCGCATGTGCATCCCTGTCCCGTTTTTTCACTGTTTCGGATGCGTGCTCGGGGTTTTGGCGTGTGTGTCCGTCGGGGCAGCCATGATACCTGTACAGGAATTTGATCCCGTTACCGTCCTTAAAACGGTCGAAAAAGAGAAATGTACAGCGCTCCACGGCGTGCCGACCATGTTTATCGCCGAGCTGCATCATCCCGATTTTGAAGCATATGATTTATCGACGCTCCGAACAGGCATCATGGCCGGCTCTCCCTGTCCAAGTGAAGTGATGAAAGCTGTCATTGAAAAGATGGGCATGAAAGATATTACGATCGCCTATGGACAAACCGAAGCCTCACCGGTCATTACGCAAACGAGAGCCAATGATTCCTTCATAAGGAGAGTCGATACAACAGGCCGCGCCCTGCCTCATGCAGAAGTGAAAATTGTAGAGCCCGGAACATGTCAAGAAGTTCAAAGAGGCGTGCAGGGAGAGCTATGCACCCGCGGCTACCATGTCATGAAAGGCTATTATAAAGACGAAGAAGCGACTAGAAAAGCAATCAATTACGACGGATGGCTGTTTACCGGAGATCTTGCTGTCATGGATGAAGACGGGTACTGCCGCATCACCGGAAGATTAAAAGATATGCTCATCAGAGGCGGTGAGAACATTTACCCTCGGGAAATCGAAGAATTTTTATACCGGCATCCCGCTATTATAGATGTACAGGTCGTTGGTGTGCCTGATGCCAAATTCGGGGAAGAGGCCGCAGCGTGGATTAAACTAAAAGACGGAAAAAGCGTTTCATCTGAAGAGCTTAAATCCTATTGCAAAGGGAAAATCGCCCGCCATAAAATTCCGCGTTATGTGATTTTTACAGACGAGTACCCGATGACGGCTTCAGGTAAAATTCAAAAATATAAACTGCGTGAAAAAACGATTGAACTGTTCAACTTATCATGTCAATGAGGTGAAGCCATGTTTACAAAAGTACTAATCGCCAACCGCGGAGAAATCGCAATGAGAATTATCCGAACGTGCAGCCGCCTCGGCATCAAAACGGTCGCGGTTTATTCAGAAGCAGACAGAGACGCACCCCATACAAAGGCGGCCACAGAGGCTTATTTGATCGGGGAATCAAGAGTGAGTGAAAGTTATTTAAATATAGAGAGAATGATAGAGACGGCAAAAAAAGCAAACGCCGACGCGATCCACCCGGGATACGGGTTATTATCAGAAAACAGCCGATTCGCTGAACGCTGCAAGCAAGAAAACATCGTGTTTATCGGCCCTGCACCCGATATCATCGCAAAGATGGGCAGCAAAATTGAAGCGCGAAAAGCAATGGAGGCAGCAGGAGTCCCTGTCGTTCCCGGCATTTCTGAATCCCTCGGAGACATTCAGGCAGCTTGCCTCACCGCACGTCAAATCGGCTACCCTGTCATGCTGAAAGCTTCAGCGGGCGGAGGAGGCATCGGAATGCAGCTTGTTCAGAACGAAGAAGCATTAAGAAAGGCATACGAGGGGAACAAAAAGCGCGCCGCAGATTTTTTCGGCGACGGGTCGATGTATATAGAGAAAGTCATTGAACATGCCCGCCACATCGAAGTTCAGCTTTTGGCCGATCAGCATGGCCATACAGTACACCTGTTTGAACGCGATTGCTCAGTTCAAAGACGCCATCAAAAGGTCATTGAAGAAGCGCCGTCCCCATTTTTAGATGATGAACTGAGAATGAAGATCGGGCAAACGGCAGTAAAAGCAGCCAAAGCGATCGGCTATACGAACGCAGGAACCATTGAATTTTTAGTTGATCCGAATCAAAACTTTTATTTCCTCGAAATGAATACAAGATTGCAAGTTGAACACCCCGTGACTGAAGAAATAACAGGCCTAGACTTAGTAGAGAAGCAGTTACGTATTGCTGCGGGCCAAACTCTCACATTCTCTCAAAAAGACATCAAACGAAACGGGCATGCGATAGAGGTCAGAATATACGCGGAAGATCCGAAGACCTTCTATCCGTCACCGGGAACGATCTCTGCGTTTTCACTCCCTGGCCAAACAGGCGTCAGACACGAATGTGCGGTAGCGAAAGGCAGTACTGTCACCCCTTTTTATGACCCGATGATCGCCAAAATGATTGTCAAAGGCCAAAACAGAGAGGAGGCAATTGAAAAACTGGAGACAGCGCTCCGCGACTATCTGATAGAGGGAATCAAAACAAATCTTCCGCTTCTCATACAGGCTGCGGCATCTAAAGCATTTAAAGAAGGGGATGTTACGACTGACTTTTTGAAACAACACCTATAAAGGAGGCAGTTGTCATGACAGTTAAGATACAAATGGCGGGAAACCTGTGGAAAGTGCACGTAAAAGCCGGCGACCAAATTGAAAAAGGCCAGGAAGTTGCCATTCTGGAATCAATGAAAATGGAAATACCGATCGTTTCAGACAGAAGCGGAATCGTAAAAGAAGTCAAAAAACATGAGGGCGATTTCGCAAATGAAGGAGATGTGCTGCTCGTACTGAGCGATTCCACTCAATAATCTGGAGGAAGAACATGCCATATCCTAAAAAAGTGAAGATCAAAGAAGTCGGTCCGCGTGACGGCTTACAAAACGAGCCCGTATGGATCGCAACAGAAGATAAAATCACTTGGGTCAACCAGCTTTCCCGGACAGGGATTTCCTACATCGAAATCACATCCTTCGTGCACCCGAAATGGATTCCGGCGCTTCGAGATGCGATAGACGTCGCAAAAGGCATCGACCGTGTAAAGGAGGTAACGTACGCGGCACTTGTTCCGAATCAAAAGGGACTGGAGAATGCGCTTGAAGGAGGCATTGACGAAGCTTGCGTCTTTATGTCCGCCAGCGAGACGCACAATAGAAAAAACATCAACAAATCGACTTCTGAAACTCTTCACATTCTCAAACAAGTAAACGATGACGCAATAAAAGCAAACCTCACAACAAGAGCCTACCTCTCAACCGTTTTCGGCTGTCCATACGAAAAAGATGTCCCCATTGAACAAGTGATTCGCCTTTCTGAAGCCCTATTTGAATTTGGAATTTCTGAACTGTCGCTTGGAGATACAATCGGAGCGGCAAATCCCGCCCAAGTTGAAACCGTGCTTGAAGCTCTTTTGCCACGATTCCCCGCCAATCAATTGGCCCTGCATTTTCATGATACGAGAGGAACGGCGCTGGCCAACATGGTCACAGCGCTCCAAATGGGCATCACTGTGTTCGACGGCTCGGCAGGCGGGCTTGGAGGCTGCCCATATGCTCCAGGTTCGTCAGGAAACGCCGCAACTGAGGACATCGTGTATATGCTTGAACACATGGGCATCAAAACAAATGTAAAGCTCGATAAACTGCTTTCTGCGGCCAAATGGATAGAAGAGAAAATGGGCAAACAACTGCCGAGCCGAAATTTACAGGTGTTTAAATCATCTTCATAAAAGAGAGGACAAATACAATGGAAGAATCTATTCTTTTTACCGTTCAAAACGACCACATTGCCGTGATCACTTTACATAGGCCTCAGGCGGCAAATGCTCTTTCAGCGGAAATGCTCAGAAACCTGCATGTGATTCTTCAGGAAATTGAATTCAATGCAAACATCCGCTGCGTCATCCTCACAGGTACCGGCGAAAAAGCGTTTTGCGCGGGGGCAGACTTAAAAGAACGGCTAAAGCTGAAAGAAGATCAGGTTCTTGAAAGTGTATCTCTCATTCAAAGAACCGCGGCTTTGCTTGAAGCCCTGCCGCAGCCGGTTATAGCTGCGATAAACGGAAGCGCATTGGGCGGCGGTCTTGAATTGTCATTGGCATGCGACCTTCGAATCGCAACTGAATCTGCCGTGCTGGGCCTTCCGGAAACAGGGTTAGCCATTATCCCAGGCGCTGGAGGAACCCAAAGGCTCCCGCGGCTGATCGGCAGAGGAAAAGCAAAAGAATTAATTTATACAGGCAGACGCGTAACTGCACACGAAGCAAAGGAGATAGGCCTTGTAGAGCATGTCACGGCACCCTGTGACCTCATGCCAAAAGCAGAGGAACTGGCCGCAGCCATTTCTGCCAACGGGCCGATCGCTGTCCGTCAGGCTAAATTCGCAATCAATAAAGGATTGGAGACAGATCTCGCTACAGGTCTGGCGATTGAACAAAAAGCATATGAACATACCATTCCGACAAAAGACAGAAGAGAAGGACTTCAGGCGTTTCAAGAAAAAAGACGGGCCGTATACAAGGGAATATAAAAGGGAGGCAATGCTCATGGATTATGAAAAGGAACGAACAGAACGGGCCGATCGGATACGACAAGGCGGGGCGGAAAAGTATCATCAGAGCAACCAAGAAAAAGGCAAGCTCTTTGTCAGAGAACGGCTTGCTCTTTTGTTTGACGATGAAATCGAGCTTGAAGACGCTTTTTTTGCGGAATGCATGTCAGACGGGCTTCCCGCTGACGGAGTCATAACAGCCATCGGCAAAATCGGCGGCCAAACCGTTTGCGCCATGGCCAATGACTCAACGGTAAAAGCAGGCTCATGGGGAGCGAAAACCGTTGAAAAAATCATCAGAATCCAAGAAACAGCGGAAAAATTAAACTGTCCGCTCCTTTATTTAGTCGATTCGGCAGGCGCTAGAATCACCGACCAAATCAATGTATTTCCAGGGAGACGCGGCGCGGGAAGAATTTTTTACAATCAAGTCAAATTATCAGGGCGCATTCCGCAAATCTGCCTGCTATTCGGGCCGTCTGCCGCAGGAGGCGCTTATATCCCGGCCTTTTGTGACATAGTCGTCATGGTAGACGGTAACGCCTCCATGTATTTAGGCTCACCAAGGATGGCGGAAATGGTCATTGGCGAAAAAGTGTCTCTCGAAGAAATGGGCGGCGCCCGTATGCATTGCTCAATCTCAGGGTGCGGAGATATTCTTGCAGACACTGAAGAAGAAGCCATACGTCTGGCACGGGCTTATTTATCGTACTTTCCGGCTAATTATCAAGCTAAAGCGCCCATTCAGGATAAACGCCCGCCACAACACTTCGACAGCCCGCTTGCCGACGTCATTCCGCAGAACCAAAATGCGCCATTTGATATGCATGAGCTGATAGAGCGGGTCATTGATGAAGACTCATTTTTTGAAATCAAAGCTTTATTCGCACCTGAATTAATAACGGGCCTCGCACGAATTCACGGGCAGCCTGTCGGCATTGTTGCAAATCAGCCGAAGGTAAAAGGAGGCGTCTTATTCCATGATTCAGCAGACAAAGCGGCTAAATTTATTACCTTATGTGACGCGTTTCATATCCCATTGCTGTTCTTAGCAGATATTCCCGGCTTTATGATCGGCACAAAGGTAGAACAAGCCGGCATCATCAGGCACGGAGCAAAAATGATTTCAGCGATGTCAGAGGCAACTGTTCCCAAGCTCTCTGTCATTGTCCGAAAAGCGTACGGAGCGGGGTTGTACGCAATGGCAGGGCCGGCATTTGAACCGGATTGCTGCTTGGCGCTCCCAACCGCCCAAATCGCCGTCATGGGCCCAGAAGCAGCTGTAAACGCCGTCTACGCGAAAAAAATCGCCGAGCTGCCGAAAGAAGAGAGGGTGCCATTTATCAGCAGCAAACGGGAGGAATACAAAGAGGACATCAATATATACCGCCTGGCTTCAGAGATGATCATCGATGCCGTCATTCCAGCCAATTCGCTGCGTGATGAACTGGCCAAACGGCTCAAGGCATATATGACAAAGGAAATGACATTTACCAATCGAAAGCATCCGGTTTATCCGGTGTAAAAAAGCAAGGAATGAGGGAGGAGCGCAAAAGGCGCTCTTTCTTTATTAACAATAATCACATTATGTTAACTAATCAACTTTGCATAAAACGCTATGTTTTTTAGAATAGTAAATAAAGGCTGCCTCACTAGCGGCAATTATCAGTTCATCATAAAAAGGGGCCTACATGATGTATCATTTATATTCACATAACGACTTGGACGGAGTAGGGTGCGGAATCGTAGCAAAATTGGCTTTCGGGAAAGATGTTGAGATCCGGTATAACTCTGTCAACGGCTTAAACGCTCAGGTGCAGCACTTTTTAGAAAAAGCGAAAGAGAACAACAGACAAGACGCGTTATTCATCACCGATCTCGCTGTTAACGAAGAAAACGAAGAGAGATTGAATGAGTATGTTCATGCGGGCGGAAAAGTGAAGCTGATTGACCATCATAAAACAGCTCTTCATTTAAATGAGCATGAATGGGGATTTGTCCAAGTGGAATACGATGATGGACGGCTTTCATCGGCCACATCGCTGTTATATGACTATCTCGTTAAAAATGGCTTCATGAAACCGACAAATGCCTTAGATCAATTCACAGAACTCGTCCGCCAATATGATACATGGGAATGGGAGCGGTACGATCAAAAACAGGCGAAGCGGCTTAATGACCTTTTCTTTTTGCTGTCAATCGATGAATTTGAAAAAAAAATGATTCAGCGTCTTTCTGCGCATGATGAATTTTTCTTTGATGAATTTGAAGAAAAGCTGCTTGATTTAGAAGACGAAAAAATCGAGCGCTACCTTCGCAGGAAGAAAAGGGAATTGGTGCAAACCTTTGTTCACGAACACTGTGCGGGCATCGTTCACGCAGAATCGTACCATTCAGAGCTTGGAAACAGACTTGGAAAAGAAAATCCGCATCTTGATTACATTGCGATTTTAAGCATGGGGTCAAAACGAGTCAGCCTGCGCACCATTCACGATGACATCGATGTGTCAGAAATCGCCGGCCGATACGGAGGCGGAGGACATGCAAAGGCATCCGGCTGTTCTATAACCGACGAAGTATACGAATTGTTTGTTGCTGAAGCATTCCGAATTGATCCTGTCAGGCCGGATGCTTTCCGTAACTTCTATAACCTAAAGGGGTCTGCCAACGGATCATTATATGAAAATCGCGCACAAATGAGATTTTTTCTGTTTCCTTTAGACAACGAGTGGAATATCCAAATTAACGGGGAAACACAGGATGAAACATTCACATCTTTTGAAGAAGCAGAATGGTTTATGAAAAGAAATTATGCCGCATCGCTCGTGCGTGATGAAGTATTTGTCGCATTTTTAGCGGAACACTTGAAGCTGGCAAACCAACAGCGCAGATAAAAAAATATGCATAGGGGTGCATCAATCATCCCTATGCATATCCGCCAGCTATCGTTTAAAAATGGCTGTGCGTTTTTTAATCACAAAATAAAGGGCAATCACGACAATAGCCAGTATCATAATCGGTGTTGTATAAGTGCCCGCAATGTTCTCAACATCATCCCACTGGCTTCCGAGCTGAATGCCTAAATAAACAAACAGGATAGACCACGGAATGATCGCGAGTACAGTCAGGACCACAAATTTGGAAAACGGCATTTTGGCAATGCCTGCGGGGATGGATATCGCATGTCTGACAACCGGTATAAAACGTGCCGAGAAGACAACCCCCGTGCCGTACTTTTGAAACCAGTTTTCTGACATATCAATATGATGCTTTTTAATCAATAAGTACTTCCCGTATTTGTCCAAAAACGGTCTGCCGCCATAGCGACCGATCCAATAAATAAAGATCTGGGCAATGGTGCCTCCTATAACACCCGCAATAATGGCGCCAATAAATCCAATCGTGCCTTCCGATACCATATAGCCGCCATAGGCCAATACAATTTCACTCGGTATGATTTCGATCATCAAACCAATTGCAATGCCCGCATATCCCATATTCGTCAGCCAAGTTAAAATTTCGCTTATCAAACTGCCCACATTCTTCACAACCTGTCCTTATCTTTTTCACTATTATATGACTGATTGACGAGCAAGATGGTTACAAATTTTTTTATCGCAGCACTTCTTTTGTTTCCCGTTTGAGCACTTCTTCTAAATAAGCTAAAAGCTGAGATCTCATTTCAGGACGCATTAAGCCGATTTCGGTGCTTGCTTTAAAACAGCCCAATTTATCGCCAATGTCATATCGTTTTCCTTCCAGAAGCCGCGCATGAATAGGCTGGGTGCGGCAAACCTCACGAAGTGCATCTGTTAATTGAATCTCATTGCCTGCGCCTCTCCCGATCGACTTCAAAACAGGGAAGATAGAAGGGTTCAGTACATATCGTCCCATCACTGCAATTTCGGAAGGGGCTTCTTCCAGAGACGGCTTTTCAACTAAATCGTTCACTTCATACACATGGCCTTGAGAGCCTGATGTCTGAATAATACCATATTTGCTGACATCCTCAGGAAGAACAGACTGTACGCCGACAACCTCTGTGCCATAAGCGGCGTATACATCCATTAATTGCCGAAGAGCCGGTTTTTCAGACACCATAATATCATCGCCTAAGAGGACGGCAAACGGTTCATCTCCGATAAAATGCTCCGCACACAGCACAGCATGACCTAATCCAAGCGGTTCTTTCTGGCGGATATAATGAATATTGGCCAAATCGGCAATCTGCTGCATTTCCTTAAGCGTCTTCGTCTTGCCTTTTTCCCGCAGATTGAATTCCAATTCCGCCGATCGGTCAAAATGATCTTCAATCGAGCGTTTGTTTCTCCCTGTAATAATCAGTATATCTTCAATTCCTGACTCTACGGCTTCTTCTACAATGTATTGAATTGCTGGTTTGTCGACAATCGGGAGCATTTCTTTCGGCTGCGCCTTTGTCGCCGGCAGAAATCTCGTTCCTAAACCCGCTGCGGGAATGACCGCTTTTCTCACTTTTTTTCTCATTCATCTTCACTCCTGATCCTGTATGTTTTTCAGCGAATCTCCAAATACCCAGATTCGGTTTCCGATAAAATTCATCATCATTCCGCCGATAGTGGCGGCGAGCTTACTCACCAAAAGCGAACAGCCGACTTTTTGAAACAAATAAAGCAGCAAAAAGGTGATCCCCGACGCGGCAATATTAATCATGAGAAAGCGCACGATCTCTTTTCCGTCAGCCTTACGTTTTACACGAAACGTCCAATTCCGGTTCCACACATAGCTGTTGATGATACCTGCCGAATAGGAGCAGATCTGTGCCAGCAGATAAGGGACATGACAAGCGGTGAGAAGAAAGAAGACACCAAAATCTATCAGCGTATTGCCGACGCCCACGGTGCAAAAACGGCCTAATGTTTTTATTTTTTCTTTCAGCATAACGGCACTCGGTTTTGACCTCCCTTCATAAAAAATGCAGATGGCTGTCACATTTGTTGATATGAATTACTTTAGCGGACAGTGTTGAATAAACAATTACTAAAATATGAACAAAACATGAAAAAATAATGAGGCCTTGCAGATTCATTACGTTAACATTTTGCTAGAAACTTTAATATTCTGTATAGGTGTTAATAATCATGTTAGTTAGCATTATTTTTTAAGATGAGAAAGGAGGGGAATGTGATGCAGGAAGAAACATATAAGAGCTTCCCAGGACGCCCCCATGAACAAGGCGGAAAACACATTTCCGGCGGAGAACGGCTCATCACTTACAGCAGTTTACAGGAAGCGGTGAATGGCTTATTACATAATGGCTTCTCGCATTCAAGAGGACAGATTCAGCTTAAAAGCGCTAATGAACCGATCAAAACGATCCGCACTTTATAATATCGAAGAAAATGTGGATGCAATTCGATCTATTATCAAAAGGATTGAAGAACGGCATCATCAAGGACTTGTTCTTGATGAACAACTGTCAATGGGATCGTTTGCGGGAGACGCAAAGTTTGACAAAATGTAAATGATCAAGTGTAAAACGCCGCTGGCCTGGCAGTCAGCGGCGTTTTTTATTAAAAAGGCGAGAGTAATACTCCTGTGTTTGTAAGGCTTACTCTAGAAATCGTCCAATTTATGCGTTCTTCATGACCAGTTGTCATCAAATGGTAAAAAATAACCTCCATTTTAAGGAAAAAGAAGGATGTCAAGTTATTAGAAAAAAGTGTAGCCTATGTTTATGGGTTCTAGCTTTATTATTGAGTTGCTTATCTGCGGAGTCTGCTTTTGCTGCCGGTCTACAATTTGTCCTCAAATGTTAAAAGACCCCCATTTTAAAGAAAAAGGAGGAGTGTTAAGTTATGAGTAAAAAGTGTAGCGTATGTTTATGGGTCCTTGCTTTATTATTGAGTTGCTTATTTGGGGAGTCTGCGTATGCTGCCAGTACTACAATTGCAAAACATCCAGGCAATTCAAACCCGCTTATAGACCATCATTTGGGAGCAGATCCGTTTGCGCTGACCTATAACGGAAGAGTCTACATCTATATGTCAAGCGATGACTATGAATATAATAGCGACGGAACGATTAAGGATAATTCATTTGCCAATTTGAATAAAATATTCGTCATATCTTCAGCGGATATGGTGAACTGGACAGATCACGGAGCGATTCCGATAGCGGGTGCCAATGGGGCGAATGGCGGCCGGGGGATTGCCAAATGGGCAGGAGCATCATGGGCCCCGTCAGCCGCGGTGAAAAAGATCAATGGTAAGGATAAATTTTTCCTTTATTTCGCAAACGGTGGCGGAGGTATCGGGGTTCACACCGCAGACAGCCCGACCGGCCCATGGACAGATCCGATCGGAAAAGCGCTGGTAACGCCAAATACGCCAGGAATGTCCGGTGTTGTATGGCTTTTTGATCCGGCAGTATTCGTAGATGATGATGGTGCCGGTTACCTATATGCCGGCGGAGGCGTTCCGGGCGGTTCAAATCCCACGCAGGGGCAATGGGCCAATCCTAAAACAGCAAGAGTCATGAAATTAGGGCCTGATATGACCAGTGTTGTTGGAAGTGCATCTACGATTGATGCGCCTTTTATGTTTGAAGATTCGGGAATGCATAAGCATGACGGAAAATATTATTATTCCTATTGCATCAATTTCGGGGGCACGCATCCGGCCGATAAACCCCCAGGTGAGATCGGCTATATGACCAGCTCAAGTCCCATGGGTCCCTTTACGTATAGAGGGCACTTCCTGAAAAACCCGGGTGCATTTTTCGGAGGCGGCGGAAACAACCATCATGCTGTTTTCAATTTAAAAAACGAGTGGTATGTGGTGTACCATGCTCAAACTGTCAGTTCCGCTCTGTTCGGGGCCGGCAAAGGATACCGTTCTCCCCATATTAATAAGCTGGTGCATAATGCAGATGGATCCCTTCAAGAGGTTGCGGCAAATTATGCAGGCGTAACACAGCTTTCCAACTTGAATCCATATAACCGGGTAGAAGCGGAAACGTTTGCCTGGAACGGACGGATTTTGACAGAGGCATCCTCAGCACCCGGCGGGCCAGTCAATAATCAACATGTCACAAACATTCATAACGGAGACTGGATTGCTGTAGGAAATGCAGACTTCGGGTCAGGCGGTGCCAGGACGTTTAAAGCAAATGTAGCATCTGCTGGAGGCGGAAAAATAGAAGTGCGTCTCGATAGCGCAAACGGCAAGCTTGCAGGAACCCTGAATGTACCTTCCACAGGTGGAGCGCAAACCTGGAGAGAAATAGAAACTGCAGTAAGCGGCGCAACCGGTGTGCACAAAGTTTTCTTTGTATTTACCGGAACAGGTACAGGAAACTTGTTTAATTTTGATTACTGGCAGTTTACGCAAAGATAGCACCGGTTGTTTGCAATATAAAAGGAGACAGATAGATTTTTTAATACCATAAAAGACAAGGAGAGGAAAAAATGATTTCAAGGGTAAAAAAACCAATTTGTGTATTATTGGTATGTTTCACTATGCTGTCAGTAATGTTAGCCGGGCCAGGCGCTACTGAAGTTTTGGCAGCAAGTGATGTAACAGTTAATTTATCTGCAGATAAACAAGTGATTCGCGGTTTTGGAGGCATGAACCACCCGGCTTGGATTGGAGATTTGACAGCAGCTCAAAGAGAAACCGCTTTTGGCAATGGACAGAATCAGTTAGGTTTTTCAATCTTAAGAATTCATGTGGATGAAAATAGAAATAATTGGTACAGAGAACTGGAGACTGCAAAGAGTGCGATCAAACATGGAGCAATCGTTTTTGCTTCTCCCTGGAATCCTCCAAGCAATATGGTTGAGACCTTCAATCATAATGGTGACACATCAGCTAAACGCCTAAGATACGATAAGTACGCCGCATACGCGCAGCACCTTAACGATTTCGTTACCTTCATGAAGAGTAATGGAGTGAATCTGTATGCGATTTCCATCCAAAACGAGCCTGATTACGCTCACGAGTGGACGTGGTGGACGCCGCAAGAAATACTTCGCTTTATGAGAGAAAACGCAGGCTCGATAAATGCCCGTGTCATTGCACCCGAGTCATTTCAATACTTGAAGAATTTGTCTGACCCAATCTTGAACGATCCTCAGGCTCTTGCCAATATGGATATTCTCGGAACCCACCTGTATGGAACTCAGGTCAGTCAATTCCCTTATCCTCTTTTTAAACAAAAAGGAGCGGGGAAGGACCTTTGGATGACGGAAGTATACTATCCGAACAGTGATAACAACTCGGCGGATCGATGGCCCGAGGCCTTGGATGTTTCACAACATATTCACAATTCGATGGTTGAAGGGGATTTTCAAGCTTATGTTTGGTGGTACATCCGAAGATCATATGGTCCTATGAAAGAAGATGGCACGATCAGCAAACGTGGCTACAATATGGCTCATTTCTCAAAGTTTGTGCGCCCTGGATATGTAAGGATTGATGCAACGAAAAATCCTAATCCGAACGTTTACGTGTCAGCCTATAAAGGTGACAACAAGGTCGTTATTGTTGCCATTAACAAAAGCAACACAGGAGTTAACCAAAACTTTGTTTTGCAGAATGGATCTGCTTCTCAGGTATCTAGATGGATAACAAGCGGAAGCAGCAATCTTCAACCTGGAACGAATCTCAATGTAACGGGCAATCATTTTTGGGCCCATCTTCCAGCTCAAAGCGTGACAACATTTGTCGCAAATCGTTAAGGGTACTAAGGCAAAGGGTGCCGATCAAGTCTCATTTTCAATAGAATGTCTGAATTTAAGCGATTTTCTGATCAGAAAATCGCTTTTTTCGTGTCGTGCGTCATTTTGAAGAAGATACTAAATTAGAGGGAGAAGAAGTGTACAAGGAAGTAAACATAGATCCATTTTATGCGTTGTAAACACTAGTCAAATAAGTATTTTATCATTTAATGAATCCATTTTTATGTTCTCTTTGCAGAAAGTAAAGTGGATTCATTATTATTTGGGAAAGTAAAACTGAATCCATTCTGAACGACTGATGCACTATTACTGAGACATTATGAATATTTATAGAAGGGTATTGTAGAACCTTGGCGAAATTTTATAGAAATATCTTGTTAAAAGAGGTGTGTACATGTATTCGCCCATTAACATTAAAAGAAGCAGCAAGTTCGGTAAAAGGAATGTTCGTTTGTTCAGTGATCTAGAATATGATTTTTGGGTTCTTGTTGAAACAGACCCTAAAACAGTTTTGAAAAGCGCTTATAGCGCAATGTATGTATTTCACATTCGCCACTTTTATTAATTAAGGGGGAACAAGAGAATGAAAACTTATGACGCATTTCCAGAACCAATTGGCGGCTATACTGTCGGTCGAACCCAGATGGATTTTGAGTACACGGTATCAGATCACTCTAAAAGAGAATTGACGGCGTTAAGGATGTTTTCTCTATAGATATCAAGACCCAGTGTTACGACGACCTTGCTCTCTCCGTGAAGGAAAAGCGCTATCCGGTGTTATTCTATGCTTGCGGCGGGGGCGGTTCTCCAGAATGGGGTACAGTGATCTGTACAGACTTGGCAAGCATGGGATATGTTGTGGTAAGCATCGGCCATCAGAATAGCACGATGTATAAGCGTAAAGATGGGCGCCTGTTTAATGTATCAAAGGATTTTTCGGATGTCATTATGGCGTTTTCTGAAGATCCGGAGATGCTGTCGTTGGCTGGTAAGATGGAGATGCGGCCTGACGATGAAACTGCCATTGAGATGTGCCGTAACGTTCTTACACTGCCTATAGTTTCCAAGTTAACAGAGTATAGTGAATTACAGGCAGAAGATGTAAGGTATGTAGCCGATTATCTTTACAAACTGGACTCTGGAGAACTGAATTCCATCTTTAAGGACAGATTGTTGCTTGACATCGGCATGGGCATAGTCGGACATTCTTATGGAGGGCCTACGACGGCGATTGTTTGCCGGGACGACGACCGGTTCGCCTGCGGGATTGGCTTGGATAGCGGTGCGTTCGGCCTTCTCGACAGCGACCTAAAGAAACCCTTTTTGCTACTGTTTTGTGAACCTAACTATAACATGAATGCGATAATTGGCGCTAACAATAGCATGGAAACCTACTATTTCTCTGTTGATCGTGTTGCGCATTTAGATTACTGCGACATCGTGTTTACCAGTGTTAATGAGGAACTCAGAGGCGAACGGGATGCTATGGAGATGCGAAATCTTGTTACAGACTATACGAAGAACTTTTTTGATCATTACATACTGCAGAAGGCTGCAAGTGTGGAAAGTCTGGCATACGATGACGTGGACTTGATCAAGAAGACCAGCAACAAGTGACATAATCAAGAGGTTGCTGATAAAGCATGCCAAAGAGTTAGCCGTTTGTTTTGTCTAAAAACTTTTATAATAATTATTTTAAAAAAACACTTGAGAAAAATGAAAGGAATGAATGAGACAAATTAAAATACTCAAACTGAAAAACCTTTATGACCTATGACCAATTTAATTTATTAAGGACGTAGAGGTTTTTTAATATTACACTACAAAAAGGGGTCTTTCCAAAGTCAATCCTTTGTTTGTGAGTCAGACAAATTAAAAATGGATCGAGATATATTATTTATAAATTCTACCTCGGAATGAGTGCGAGAAGAAAGTAAGTGAACGCTGTCTGTTTTCATTTTATTAGTTTACATAATATATATTCTAGGAAGTAAACAAAATAAATCATTTCCCGTCTCAATATCAAAGTATACTTAAGTTGGTGAGACAGAAAATGAAATTTTACGCTTCTTAAAACTCAATCATAAAATGGTGTTGTTAATTCATAATAAACGGCTTCTAAATCTTCCAGCGTCATATCGCCATATGCACATTTAATAGCTGAATCAGCAAATTCATCGTAGTCATAATCCGTAGAAAAACGTTGCTGCAGCTGTGTCTCGTAAGGTTCGATCTGTTCTTTTTGATTTTGAATATCTTTTTCCTTATCTGGATAGTCCGGGCCGTTTATCACATCATTCATATGTTTGAACAGCACCATATACTGTTTCAATATGTCATCCACAACGTAATCCTCCTTGTTTTGCTGTTTAAGATGCTAAAAACGGACATCAGTGCTGATGCCCGCCAAAAGCTGAACTATTTTGGCTCTGTTCCCCAAATCAGTTTTCCGTGATTATATAATGTGATTTTTTTCGTTGTTTTAAACGTATTTGATTGAAAAAAGGAATAATCCCCGCTTTGTGCGTAATTGCTCCAGTCATCATTATGAAAACGAAGCTGAATATCCCCTGTGCTTGCTCCGGTTGACAGCGTTCCGGTTTTAAATCCAAGTTCCAGATAGGTATCTGCGCCTTTCTTAGGTTTATGCAACGTCACAAACTTGTGGGTCACATTGCCGCATCCGATCTGCGCGTAGTCACAGTCAAAGTTTTGACCTTTGTTTTTCGCGTTATACCAGTAACGGACAGTGACATCTTTTAAATCAACCGTGGAGTTGCCGTTATTTTTGATGTGAAGCTGCGGGCGGATCTGGTTTCCGTTCACACTTCCATCCCCTGCTCTGGATTCCACAGAGATGCTCTTTTCCTGTGTAGGTTGATCTTGAACCGGCGTTTCAGGGCTGTCCTTCGTCGAATCTTTGGTACCGAGAATGCTTTCTCTTACAAATGTTCCTGAAGACGATAAATCTGACAACGGCCAGCCGCCTGTTTTAGATGCTCCCGGCTTTAAAGCTGAAGACGATTCCTGCTTATCAGAAAGATTCCAGTTGACCCAGCTGATGTTCTTGCTGTCGAGATAATTCAGCCATTCCCGTGACTGGTCAAGGAATACTCCGCCATTTCCGGAAGCATCGCTTGTCCCCCATTCCGTCACAAAAATAGGCGCTCCTTTGCTGAGGGCATAGTTTGCCTTATCCCGTAAAAACTGGCCATGTGTGCCGGCATAAAAATGAAGCGCGTACATGATATTGTTATCCGCAAGCTGATCATCGGCAGCATCATTCACATCCTGGCTCCATGTACCGGTACCGACAATGATGATGTTGTCGGGATCGTTTTTCCGGATAACGGAAGTTACTTCTTCCGCATACGGTTTAATATCACGCTTCCAGTTCACATCGCCGTTTGGTTCATTCGCAATTTCATAGATAACGTTTGGCGTGTTTCCGTAAAGGCTTGACATTTCCTTGAAGAATTCTTTTGCCTTCTCTTTATTTTGATTTGGGTTGCCGTCATTTAAGATATGCCAGTCGATGATGACATATATCCCAAGCTCTTTTGCCGCTTCAACCGCTTCTTTTACTTTGTTTTTCACAGACGGATTATCAATATAACCGCCGTCTGCCGTATACATTGCCGCTCGGAAAACCGTAATGCCCCAATCGTCTCTCAGCCATTTTAAGGTGTCTTTATTGACAAAATCGCCAAACCATTGCAATCCGTGTGAACTGATCCCCTTCAACTGCACCGTTTTGCCATCTTGATTGACTAGCTGTGTGCCTTTTATGCTAAGCTGGCCATTTATGGATACCGGCGTCTTTGCCCCTGCTGCAGATGTTTCTGGAGCCGCCAAGCCGCCGGTCACTAGTAATGCAATGAATAAACATACGGTTAAGATAGAGACTGAACGTTTCATATATGATATTCTTCCTCCTTCAAATCAATATGTAAAAAATATGCCTAGTAACTCACCGCTCTCCTCCCTTTCGCTTTTTTACCACGAACTCATTGTAAAAAGCTTTCTTATGTTTGTCTATCAACCTAATTTCTTGTTTTTAGCCGGCTTAAAAGCCTGTCTAATTTCTCTTTTTGTGTTGTTTCAGATACAAGCTGATACATGTGGATCAAAGATAAAAGTGTATAATCAGGACTTTACACATCATTATTTTATCAAATCAAAATATTCCGCTTCTTTTCGGCAAATAAAAAGCTGCATTCATTGAAGTGAATGCAGCCGTGTTTTTATGCTTCTTGTTTCTCATCTTCCCAAGTTTCAGTGTTTTTAAGACCCGGGATGTTTTTCGATTTAAATACAGGGTCAAGTCCTTGTTTACGCTGATTCGCGTAATCTTTATACACTTTGTAAGCTACGTTTGACAAGAGCGTTATCACAATTAAGTTAATCAACGCCATAATCCCCATAAAGAGATCCGCCATATCCCAAACAATCTGGAAGCCTGCTACACACCCAAAGACAACCATAGCAATAACCGCGATACGGTAAATGTTCAGCCATGTTTTGCTTGTTTTAATAAATTCAATGTTTGTCTCGCCATAATAGTAGTTTCCGACAACTGAACTAAAGGCGAACAAGAACATTGCGATAGCTATGAAACTAGGAGCCCAGCCTCCAATATGGTGGCTCAGAGCAGCCTGTGTAACCTGGATGCCGTCACCTTTTGGTGTTACACTGTACAGTAAAATGATAAACGCTGTAGACGTACATACGATAAATGTATCGAAAAACACGCCTAATGTCTGAATAAAGCCCTGCTTTGCCGGATGTGAAACATGAGCAGTAGCAGCAGCGTTTGGCGCGCTACCCATTCCTGCTTCGTTAGAGAAAAGTCCGCGCTGTGCACCAATGACGATGATCGCTCCCAGTCCTCCGCCGACAACTTGTTCAATTCCTAAAGCGTTTTTAACAATGATCGCAATAACGCTTGGGAATGCAGAAATATTTGTGAATACAACATAAAGAGCAATGAGAATATAAAGCCCAGCCATGACTGGAACAATCAATTGTGTCACAGCGACAACACGTTTTAAACCACCGAAGATAATAAAGGCCGTTAAAACAGCAAGAACAATGGCCACAACTATTTTATTCACATGAAAAGCGCCTTCTAACGCTCCTGCAATTGTATTGGATTGAACAGCGTTAAAAATTAAACCGAATGATACGGTAATTAAGACAGCGAATACGATGCCGAGCCATCTGACACCAAGGCCTTTTTGAATATAGTAGGCCGGTCCGCCGCGGAAATCGTCTCCGTCCTTCACTTTATAAAGCTGGGCTAACGTGCTCTCAACAAAGCTTGAAGCCATACCTACAGCAGCTACAACCCACATCCAAAAGACAGCGCCCGGTCCGCCTGTCGCAATTGCTAAGGCAACACCCGTCAAATTCCCTGTACCGACTCGGGATGCGGCTGAAATAAAGAATGCCTGCATAGATGAAACGCCTTTATTTCCGTCAGGCTTCTCTCCCACTATTCTGAACATTTCAATAAAATAACGGAATTGGATAAAACCAAAACGAAGTGTAAAAAATAACCCAAGTCCTACTAAAATATAAAATAAATATTTCCAGATAAAAGCACTTGGAATATTGATTAAGCTGTTGAAAAAAGACTCCATATTGACCTCCCGTATTCATCAATTCATAGTAATTTCAAATTTGATGTTAGATTTTTTAACATGATAAGTCTTATTATATCACAATATGTCGAATTAGGAAGTTTTTTCGTGAAGATTATTGTCCTAGATTGATACTCCCTCCTTCGGTCCTCCTCTCTATTATTTTCCTATGAATAAAAAATTACTTCTTATAAGCTTCACTAAAAATCGTATTTCTTTTGAAAAGTAAGAATTTCTCTGATAAATAAAGACATAAATCCTAAACAACAAACATATCATTTAAAATATGTTTTTATTCACGTCTCAGACCGGGTATACATACACTAATAAATGAAGTTTCTCTTTCAAAAATAAGTAAAAAGATATATACTTAACAAAGTGAACTTTATTTTTAAATTTAATAAATCAGGTTTACTTTCGGGATGGGTTAGGGTATTATTATAAAAATATTCAGTAATATTAAAGGAGGGGGAGATCATTTGAAAAAAGTAACGATACTGAAAGCGTCCATCTTATTCTTGGCGATTGCCAGTTTTCATTTGTTCTCAATTCCCCACGCCTTTGATATCGGCCATCATTATAAAGCCGTAGCCGACCAGCAGGAATTACATGAGATGAAAGCCGGCCAAAATGCTGATGATGAGAAGAAATCCATCACAGGGGCATTTGCGCTGACTGCTTTATGGACAATGGCTGTTCGGCTTCTGACCGCTGAAAGCAAAGATACGGGATACTCCCGCAGGCGCCAGCGGAAAAAAAGCTTTATACTGGCCAAATTTTATCAATCGTCTTATTTCGGCAAACTTCATGTTCAACATCACCCGATTATATAACGAAAATATGAGGAGGCTGTTAAACATGTTGTTTATCTTAAGAATGGTGATTATAGGCTTATTTTCTTTCACAGCGCTGAATTTATTTGTATGGCAAGGAATCGAATTTGTTCATGCCTTTACAGATCTTTTCACCAGCCATGAAAGCTAATTGAAAAACAAACGAAACCCGCTCGCATAATGTGAGCGGGTTTTTATATTATTGCTCTGTTTGAAGGCGCCAAACAGCTGTGACCTTGCCTGATTCCTCTTCATCAATAAAGAAAGAGCCATTGCTGTATCTGTCGTTTGTCCGCAAGTCTTTTGCCTGCAGTTCTTTTCTGTCGCCTTTTTCTGTTTCCGCCATAAGTCGTTGATCAAGACGACAAGCGAACACCGATACGACACGGTGAGGATTTTTCTTCAGTTCCCTTAGCATCACGACACCGCGTTTTGCACGGGACGTTTTTTCAAACTCGGCGAGACTCATGCGTTTTACCGCTCCCCGCTGTGTGAACAATACAATTGAATCAGATTCTTGAAGGATCTCTCCGGAGACCACAAAGTCATCTTCTTTTAAGTTAATCCCTTTGACACCTGCCGCACGCGCACCAACTACATTTACTTCGTCCTCTCCAAACCATAGGCCGTATCCAAGGTGAGTGGCCATAAAGATCTGGCTTTCCCCATTTGTCACATGTACATCGATCAGTTCATCTTCACCCTTCAAATTTAATGCCACGAGCGCTTTAGAATAACGCTGTGCTTTATAATGGGTGAGCTCTGTCTTTTTCACCATTCCGTTTTTCGTAAAGAACAATAGATACGCTGCTGGATCAAATTCTTTTATCGATATGGCCTTTACAATCGTTTCATCACCATCAATGCTAATCACATTTGAAAAATGCTGGCCCATGTCCTTCCATCTGATATCAGGCAGCTGGTGAACCGGGCAATAGATATAGCTTCCTTTGTTCGTAAAGAGCAGCAGCACATCTGTCGTATTCATTTCAAACTGATGCAGTATCCTATCCGTATCTTTCATTCCGAAATCCTGACCGTTGGAAGCGGCATATGAGCGCTGGCTCGTCCGTTTTAAGTAACCATCCTTCGTAACGGTCACATATACATCTTCAGAGGCAACCATGACTTCAAGGTTAATCTTAATTTCCTCAATTTTTTCTTCAATCACAGAGCGTCTTGTGTCTGCATATTTCTTTTTCAGTGCTTTTAAGCTGTTTGTGATCACTTTTAACAGCTTTTTATCATTGCTCAGAATGGATTCGAGCTCTTCAATTTTTTCATCTAGCTCTTCAGCCTCTTCCTTCAGCGCTGTGATATCTGTATTGGTTAAACGGTATAGCTGCAATGATACGATCGCTTCAGCCTGTGGCTCTGTAAATTCATATTTCGCTATCAAATTGTTTTTAGCGTCACGTTTGTCGCTTGAAGAACGGATTGTTGCAATGACTTCATCCAAAATGGACAAAGCTTTCATGAGACCTTCTACGATGTGATGCCTGTCTTTTGCTTTTTGAAGCTCGTAAACGGAACGGTTTGTGACGACTTCTTTTTGGTGGCCGATATATGCATCTAAAATAGCCGGCAGACTCATCAGCATCGGACGGCGGTTATGAATGGCCACCATATTAAAGTTATATGTGATCTGCAAATCGGTATTTTTATATAAGAAATTCAAAATGCCTTTGGCATCCGCTTCTTTTTTCAGTTCAATAACCACTCTCAGCCCTGTTCGGTCCGTTTCATCGCGAACCTCTGAGATGCCCTCAACCTTTTTATCAATGCGGAACTCGTCCATTTTTTTCACAAGGTTGGCTTTGTTTACTTCATAAGGAATTTCAGTAATGACAATTTGTTCACGTCCGCCTCTGATTCCTTCTATTTCAGCTTTTCCGCGGATAATGATTTTTCCTTTTCCGGTTTCGTAAGCTTTTCTTATGCCGTCAACACCTTGAATCACACCGCCTGTCGGAAAATCAGGCCCTTTTATGACTTCCATGAGTTCATCAACAGAACAAGATGGCGTTTGGATGCGTTTAATAACTGCATCAATGACTTCTCCGAGATGATGAGGGGGAATGTCAGTCGCATATCCCGCTGATATCCCGGTAGATCCGTTGACCAATAGGTTAGGGAACATCGCCGGGAGTACGACAGGCTCCTTGCTTGTATCATCGAAGTTCGGAACGAACTCAACCGTATTTTTGTCAATATCCCGCAGAAGCTCAGATGCGATCGGAGATAATCGCGCCTCTGTATAACGCATGGCTGCCGGAGGATCTCCGTCGATGCTTCCGTTGTTTCCATGCATTTCGATCAACACATTTCGCACTTTCCAATCCTGGCTCATCCGCACCATTGCTTCATAAACCGAACTGTCACCGTGCGGATGATAGTTACCGATGACGTTACCGACCGTTTTGGCCGCTTTTCTGAAGTTTTTATCAAACGTGTTTCCATCTGTATGCATCGCATACAGAATTCTGCGCTGTACCGGCTTTAAGCCGTCTCTTGCATCAGGAAGCGCCCTGTCTTGAATAATATATTTACTATAGCGCCCAAAACGGTCCCCGATCACCTCTTCTAATGGTAAATCATGAAATAATTCTGGCTGTGACAATCATTAAACCTCCTCAGCGACCGATAAGTTTTCATTTTCTAAA
This sequence comes from Bacillus sp. SW14, assembly GCF_047608225.1. Lineage (NCBI taxonomy): Bacteria > Bacillati > Bacillota > Bacilli > Caryophanales > Bacillaceae > Bacillus > Bacillus sp. SW14. Next base: position 2,307,891 of record NZ_JBLKRW010000001.1, read on the forward strand.
ATATTGCTTTCTTCATCTAAGCCGAAAGCGACGTTTTTCTCAATCCACTTTCTGCGCGGCTCCACTTTGTCTCCCATTAACGTCGTAACACGTCTCTCTACGCGTGCCGCATCGTCGATTTTGACCCTTACAAGCGTACGGGACTCCGGATTCATCGTCGTCTCCCACAGCTGGTCTGCGTTCATCTCTCCAAGTCCCTTATATCGCTGAATGGTATAGCCTTTGCCGACTTTTTTCAGGACATCATCCATCTCTTCATCAGACCATGCATATTCAATGATTTCCTTTTTCCCGCTTCCTTTGCTGACCTTATATAAAGGAGGCAGTGCAATGAACACCTTGCCATGCTCAATGAGCGGTTTCATATAGCGATAGAAAAAAGTGAGAAGCAGCACTTGAATATGAGCGCCGTCAGTATCGGCATCGGTCATAATGATGATTTTGTCGTAGTTGATATCATCGACTGAGAAATCCGCTCCGACTCCGCCGCCGATCGCATGAATGATCGTATTGATCTCTTCATTTTTAAAGATATCAGCAAGTTTCGCTTTTTCCGTATTAATGACTTTACCGCGTAAAGGCAGAACCGCTTGGAATCTGCGGTCTCTTCCCTGCTTGGCTGATCCGCCTGCAGAATCGCCCTCAACGAGATACAATTCATTTTTTGCCGGGTTTCTTGAACCGGCGGGCGTCAGCTTTCCGCTTAATGTCGCTTCAGATTTTTTGCGTTTTTTGCCGCTTCTTGCTTCTTCACGGGCTTTGCGTGCCGCTTCGCGTGCCTGACTCGCTTTGATTGCTTTTTTCACAAGGAGCGTTGCGGTATCCCGGTTTTCCTCTAAAAAATAAGCAAGCTGCTCTGAAACAATCGCATCAACTGCTGATCTCGCTTCGCTTGTACCGAGCTTTCCTTTTGTTTGTCCTTCAAACTGAAGAAGCTCTTCGGGAATGCGAACAGAGATAATGGCTGAAAGCCCTTCCCTTATATCAGTGCCTTCAAGGTTCTTATCCTTTTCTTTCAGCAAAGCCACTTTTCTCGCATATTCATTAAAAGCGCGTGTCATCGCTGTTTTTGCACCTGACTCATGAGTACCGCCGTCTTTTGTTCTGACGTTATTAACAAATGACAGAATGTTTTCAGAATAGCCGTCATTAAACTGGAACGCAAAGTCCACTTCTATTGAATGATGCTCGCCCTCAAACGAGACCACTTCAGACAAGACGTCTTTTTCCTCATTTAAGTAAGCGACAAATGCTTCTATGCCGTTCTCGTAATAAAAGACCTCCTGCTGGTCATTCCGCTCATCAATCAGCTCAATTTTTAATCCTTTTAACAAAAACGCAGATTCTCTTAATCGTTCAGAAAGCGTTTCAAAATTATAAGTTGTTGCACTGAACATCGTTGGATCTGGCTTAAAGTGCGTAAGCGTTCCTGTCTTTTTTGTTTTGCCGATCTTCTCGAGGGATGTAACCGGTTTTCCTCCATTTTCAAACCGCTGCTGATAAATGAAACCGTCCCGCTCAATGGTAACCGTCAGCCATTCAGATAAAGCATTTACGACTGATGCACCAACTCCGTGCAGCCCTCCGCTTGTCTTATAACCGCCTTGGCCGAACTTTCCTCCGGCATGAAGCACCGTTAAAATCACTTCAGGGGTTGGTTTGCCGAGCTTATGCATTCCGGTCGGCATGCCGCGGCCTCTATCCTGTACAGAAATACTGTTGTCTTTATGTATTTTGACGATAATGTGATCTCCATGGCCGGCAAGCACCTCGTCGACAGAGTTATCTACAATTTCATAAACCAAGTGGTGCAAGCCCCGCGCGTCAGTAGAACCAATATACATACCCGGCCTTTTCCTGACGGCCTCAAGGCCTTCGAGCACCTGAATGGCATCTTCGTTGTAATCAAATTGCTGTTTTCTAGCCAAACGTACAAACCCCTTTCAAAAACTAACATTGTCTTTCTCTTTTTTCAGTAATGCGCATCAATTGTAAAAAGTATTTTTTATAAACCTCGCCTTAAGGCGGTACTGCCTTGGACTCCCCATTATAACCAATATGTTTGTGATCGCAACATAAAGCTAACGAATCAGTTCACAAAACATCGGGCAAAGTGCTGTTTTTACGAAATGAGAACGTATGTTTGTTTATTATATATAAAGCAGCAGACCTTCGCAAATCGAACGGCCGAAACCCAGCTGGACAAGGTGTTCAAAAAAAGCTGTTCAAGCTTTATTGTATCTGTTTCACCGTAATACGCAAACAATATCTTAAAATTAAAAAGCAAAAATCCTTGAATTCACAAGGATTTTTGCGGTTCTGCATCTATTTTGTTACTGCGTGCGCCACTTTTATACACAGATCCATGATAACCGTTCTGTCTTTTTCCTTTAGCATCTTGTAAGCTTCTTCGTTGACCAGCCCTTGCTGTGCCCAAAATACTGGAGCATCTGTCTCCAAAAACTCTTCCGCAACGCCTGGCAGCTGTTCTGAGCGCCGGAATACATTGACAATGTCAACTGGGCCGTCAATCTCTTTTAAAGATGAAACGGCTTTGACACCCAGAGCTTCATCAATTGTAGGATTGACGGGAATGATATCATAGCCCGCATCCTGCATCGCTTTTGAAACCATATGTGACGTTCTATCCGGCCGGTCCGAAAGCCCCACTACCGCTATTCGCTTGCTTCTATCAAGAATCTCTTTCAATTCCGCTTTGGAAGGGTTTTGCATTCTGTACCACTCCTTTTTCATCTATTTTACACGATCAAAATGAAAGAAATCAAAATATGGTGCACATTTGTGTGGATTTGTAAGCAAACTTTACAAAAAACTTGTCATCAGATCATGACATCTCATGTTAAAATAGAAAGAAGGGACTTTGAAAAAGGAGAAATGTAGATGTTTATTGCTTTATTGATTATTTTGGCCTACCTGATAGGCAGCATTCCATCTGGCTTAATCGTGGGCAAGCTTGCCAAGGGAATTGATATTCGGGAACACGGAAGCGGCAACCTAGGCGCAACCAACGCGTTCCGTACGCTGGGCGTAAAAGCTGGTTCCGTCGTCATAGCCGGAGATATTTTGAAAGGGACGTTGGCAACTGCATTGCCTTACCTCATGCATGTTGATATTCATCCGCTTCTTATAGGAGTCTTTGCAGTTTTAGGCCATGTGTTTCCTATATTCGCCAAATTTAAAGGCGGTAAAGCCGTGGCAACGTCTGGAGGCGTTTTGCTATTTTACGCACCTCTGTTATTTATCACGATGATCGCGGTATTTTTCATCTTTTTATACTTGACTAAATTTGTTTCCCTGTCATCGATGTTAACGGGGATCTATACTGTTATATATAGTCTCTTTGTCCATGATAGGTATTTATTGATTGTTGTTGCCCTGCTCACTATTTTTGTGATATACAGACACCGGGCGAACATTAAACGAATTATCAATAAAACAGAACCTAAAGTGAAATGGTTATAAACGTAAAAACCTTCTCTTTTGACACAGAATAGCCTAATACGTTTATAATAGAGAAAATTCAAATGAAGTACAAAGGGGTGTTCTGTTATGAATATGACAATTAACGAAGACGCACTGAACTGGTATAAAGAAGAGCTGGATTTAGAAAGCGGAGATCAGGTTCGCTTTTTCGTCCGCTACGGCGGCTGTAGCAACGTTCAAAAGGGATTTTCCCTCGGTGTGGCGAAAGATGCCCCGCAAGAGGCTGGAGCCACTGCAGAAGCCGACGGCATTACCTTCTTTATTGAAGAAAGTGATCTATGGTACTTCGATAACCATGACCTTCTAGTCAGCTATTCAGAGGATGCTGATGAACCTGTTTTTGAATATCAATAAAAAAGGAACGCACGTTATGTGCGTTCCTTTTTTTACAAATGAAATCTTTTAAGATGATCGGTCAGGTTCTCTTGTTCCAAAATATATTTTTGTGTCTTACCCAAGAGATCAAAGTGAGGAAATTCACTTTTCTTATGTATCCATTCTTTTTTTAAACCGTACGCCGCTCCCCATTGAATCAGTTTATCAATATCTGCACAGCCGGCTTTTGTCACGGTCTTTGCTTCTGGAAACCGGTCATCCAGCCAGTAATGGGTTAAAAATGCAATGTCTCCTCTTTTCACTGCTTGTTTCCACCGGTTGAGTTCTTCCCGTTTCACTCCAAACGCCATATCTCGTTCACTTCCCTATTTTTTGGCCTTTTCATATGCTGCGTGCCAATTAGGGAAAGCTTTGCGGAACTGAATAGGCTTAAAGCTTTCTTTATCCACACAAATATGAGATGAGGTGGCTTCGATGGAAAGCTCGCCGGCCGGATTATAAATATGATAACCATAGACGGTTTTAAAGCCGTTGTAGTCCTCTATCCATGTATGCACAACCGCGGTTTCTCCATAATGAAGCGGCTTTTTATAGGATATATTGATATCAACGACTGGTGAGAGGACGCCTCTCTTTTCCATATCACTGTATAAAAAGCCTAAATCCTTTATGAGGGCCGTTCTGCCGACCTCCATCCACACAAGATAATTTGCGTGATAGACAATCCCCATTTGATCTGTCTCTGCATAACGCACTTCTATTTCTTTTTTTGATACCTGCAAAATTATTCTGCTCCCTTAACGTCAATTTAGCCCCATTTTACCATAATCAAATCAGAAAGAAAAAAACCAGGTTTCCCTGGTTTTTAAGAGCGGTATCCGTTTTGTCTCGCTTCGGATTCGTCTTGAATTTCATTGCGAAACGCTTCGATACTCTGTTCGCGTCTAGCATTTTTTTCTTTGATGTGTTGCTTATCTTCTCCTGAAGCAAACTCCATTGATGCTTCTGCTTCTTCCATGTTTTCAATTGTATTTTGAACCATATCCTGCAGCTTTTCTACGTTATCAGAACGATCATCAGGATTAGGGTGCTGGTATTGTTTATGGTTATTTGTCATTTGGATGGACCTCCTAGAAATATACTCAATTTTGCGCTACTCACCTTTTGTCTGCATGATGATCGGCTGCTGTCCGGACTTATCCTGCATTTTTTCCCCTTTATTGGCTCTATATTTTACAGGCTTCGTACCCAAGTGGCTTGGAGCAAATTGAGGCTGACCGTTTTTCTTGTTGTTTCCCATGTTTATCCCCCCTCAACAGATAGGATTCTCAAAAGGAGGGGTAAACATGAATACAAATTTAAGTTATTTTTGCTTAAATCGCTGTTCAAGCTTTTCCTCAAGCTGATTTAAATACTCTGTATTGGTCATCAGCTCTTTTTTATTTTCCATGACGAGCTCATGAAAAGAACGTTTTCTCATCTTCTTCACTCTTCTCACCTCCGCATATTCATTTATTTTTTCCAATTCTGAAAATTTGTAAGCATTCAGAACATAAAAAAACTGAATCTAATCAAGATCCAGTTTTTGTTCCATTTCTTTTTTTGTCATGGTGCCGATATGTATATCTTGAATAACGCCTTTTTCATCTAAGATATACGTCGTTGGGTATGACATCACGTTATAGTCAGCATTAATCCCTTTTTTATCAATCAGGATAGGAAACGTTAATTCATACGTATCAGCAAACGCCTGAACCTGTTTCACACTTTTCTCAGCTGAAGTGAAATTAACAGCAACAACCGCAAGTTCGTCTGCGTATTCTTTTTGCAGCTGTTCCATCGCTGGCATTTCCTGTCGGCACGGTTTACACCAAGTTGCCCAAAAATTGAGGAGGACTTTTTTGCCTTTTCTGTCTTGTAAGGAACTTTTCTCTCCCGATAGCGTTTTCAAAGTGAATTCTGGAGCTTGCTGTCCCTCTTCTATTCCCACTTCTTTTTTGCTGTATGTTTGATACAAATTCCATCCCATATAGCTGGCAAGCATAATAAGCAGGATCCCTGCGAGCCATTTTTTCATCATATGCCACCTCCGCAGCACACTTTGTCATAAAAAGAAGAGAAAGCGAAATGCCTTCTCTTCCTATCAATTCATCAGGACTGCTTCATTTTATCGCGAAGCACCATTTGCAGGATGCCGCCATGGCGATAGTAATCAATTTCAACTTCACTATCAAAGCGGACAAGTGCTTCAAATGTTTTTACATTTCCGTCTTCATCAATTGCTCTTACTGTAACGATATCACGAGGGCGTACGCTTTCATCAACATCTACCTCGATCACTTCTTTACCGGTTAAGCCGAGTGTTTCTGCGTTTTCACCTTGTTTAAATTGAAGCGGCAGCACACCCATAAATACAAGGTTGCTTCTGTGAATTCTCTCAAAGCTCTCAGCAATGACCGTTCTGATGCCGAGAAGGTTTGTTCCTTTTGCAGCCCAGTCACGTGAAGATCCCATACCGTAGTCTTTTCCAGCTAATACAACAAGGCCGGTTTTATCTTCTTTATATTTCATGCACGCATCGTAAATTGATGTTACTTCACCAGTCGGCCAGTACGTTGTAAATCCGCCTTCTGTACCCGGCGCGATTTGGTTTTTGATGCGGATGTTGGCAAATGTTCCTCTCATCATGACTTCATGGTTTCCGCGGCGGGAGCCGTAGGAGTTAAAGTCCCGAGGAGAAACCCCTTTCTCTTGCAAGTACTTACCGGCAGGCGTGTCTTTTCCGATTGCTCCTGCAGGAGAAATATGGTCCGTTGTGACTGAATCGCCGAATTTACCGACAACACGCAAACCTTTTAGTGGTTCAACCTTGCCTGGTTCAACAGACATTTCTTCGAAGAATGGCGGATTCTGAATGTAGGTTGACTCATTATCCCATTTATATAACGCTTCATCTGTCGTTTCAATCTCGTTCCAGCGCTTGTTGTCGTCAAATACCGTTTCATACTCTTTGCGGAAGAGCTCAGGCGTAACAGTTTGCTTAACAAGTGAATTAATTTCATCCATTGACGGCCAAATATCGTTAAAGTAAACGTTTTGACCATCTTTGCCTACACCGATCGGATCGGTTTTCAGGTTAATGTTCACCGTTCCAGCCAGCGCGTATGCCACAACAAGCGGCGGTGAAGCAAGATAGTTGCCTTTAACAAGCGGGTGAATACGTCCTTCAAAGTTACGGTTTCCGGAAAGGACAGACGTAATCAGCAGATCATTTTTCGCAACCGCTTCTTCGATTTCTGGTGAAAGCGGTCCTGAGTTTCCGATACATGTTGTACATCCGTACCCAACGAGGTTAAAACCAAGCTCTTTCATGTATGGAAGAAGGCCAGAATTCACAAGATATCCTGTGACGACTTTAGAACCCGGTGCAAGTGACGTTTTCACGTAATTAGGCACCTCAAGTCCTAATTCAACCGCTTTTTTCGCTACGAGTCCGGCACCGATCAGAACGTACGGGTTCGATGTATTCGTACAGCTTGTAATCGCAGCAATGGCTATCGCACCCGTTTTCATCACTGTTTCTTCGCCATTAAGGAGTTTAAAATTAATTTCTTTATCTTCTTCTTCAGCATTTAAACCGAATCCTTGGTTACCCGCAGGGCTGACTAAATGTTTTTTGAACGTTTCCTGCATAGCAGAAAGCGGGATTAAATCCTGAGGGCGTTTTGGACCTGATAAGTTTGCTTCAATTTGAGTCAAGTCAATTTCAACCACATCAGTAAATTGAGGGTCTTCAACATCAGGAGTGTAGAACAAGCCATTGCTTCTGCAGTATGCTTCGACAACATCAATATGTTCAGGATCACGGCCTGTCAGACGCATGTAGTTGAGCGCTTCTTCATCTACTGGGAAGAATCCGCATGTAGCGCCGTACTCCGGAGCCATGTTCGCAATTGTTGCACGGTCCGCAAGCGGCAATTCAGCAATTCCCGGTCCGAAGAATTCAACAAACTTGCCGACAACGCCTTTTTCACGCAGCACCTGAGTCACTTTTAACGCCAAGTCAGTAGCGGTTGTTCCGTTTGGAAGCTTGCCGACAAGTTTCGCGCCGATTACCTCAGGAACAGGGAAATAAGAAGGCTGTCCAAGCATTCCTGCTTCAGCTTCAATTCCGCCGACACCCCATCCGAGAACACCGATTCCGTTAATCATTGTTGTATGTGAATCTGTTCCGACAAGCGTATCAGGATACGTGACAAGCTCGCCGTCTTCTTCAATGGCATGGACGACACTTGCCAGGAACTCAAGGTTTACCTGGTGCACGATACCTGTTGCAGGCGGCACTGCCTGATAGTTATTAAACGCTTTCTTTGCCCAGCTCAAAAATTTATAGCGCTCTGCATTTCTTTCGAATTCCAAGTCCATATTAATAGCTAACGCATCTTCTGTTCCTGCTTTATCAACCTGAACAGAGTGGTCGATAACGAGATCAACAGGAATTTCAGGATTAATTTTATCAGGATCTCCGCCGACAGCTGCCATAGCTTTACGCAGTGAAGCAAGGTCTACTACTGCCGGAACCCCTGTGAAGTCTTGTAAAATAACACGAGATGGTTTGAACGGAACATCGATTTCCTTTAATTCGGCAGTTCCCCATTTTGCCAAATTTTCCACATGCTCTTGTTTGATCACGAATCCGTCAACTTGACGCAATACTGATTCTAAAAGAACTTTGATGGAATAAGGAAGCTTCGAAACCTTCCCGACCCCTGCATCTTCCAATGCTTTTAAAGAGTAGTAATGATAGGTTTTCCCATTTGTAGTAAACGTTTTTCTCGCTTGGAAAACGTCTTTTGCTGCAGTTTTTTGCTCGTTTGCCATTCTCCAAAATCCCCCTTCAGATCAGATCATTCTCAGATGAACGTAAATCCCATCACAATTTTCTCACAATTTCATATTAAAACAAAATCATACATAAGTAAATATCAATGTTTTTATTAAATACAATAAGTTCGGCTTATCAGACAAACGTACCGGTAATTATTGCTGTTTATGATCTCTCATAGAACGAAACAAAAGAAGCCATATTATGATGGAGGTGATAATGATGGTCAAACGAAAAGCGAATCACGTCATTAACGGCATGAATGACGCAAAAAGCCAAGGCAAAGGCGCAGGTTATATCGAAAACGACCAGCTTGTACTGACTGAAGCGGAACGCCAAAATAATAAAAAAAGAAAAACCAATCAATAACATCGAACTCTTTTAAGGAGGTTCTCATTTTATGACCAATAAAAATACTAGTAAAGATATGCATAAAAACGCCCCTAAAGGACACAATCCGGGCCAGCCGGAGCCTCTCAGCGGAAGCAAAAAAGTGAAAAACCGGAACCACACAAGACAAAAGTACAATTCAAGCCACGATATGTAAGAAAAGCAGACCTCAGTGTCTGTTTTTTTATACGTTCACCCATTTCTGATCCGCCGCATATGATGTCAAGCAAGGTTGATATGTGGAGGAATGCTTCCATGACTCATTCTAAACGTAATGACGCTAATGATTTCGATGGTATGGATGAATGGTTTCGGCAATTCTTTGAAGATCCCTTCGCCTGGTACGACGAAACATTGCCTATTGATTTATATGAAACAAGTCAGCAGTATATTATTGAAGCGGATCTGACTTTTTTACAGCCGACACAAGTAACGGTTACCCTGTCTGGATGCGAGTTCATCTTAACGGTCAAATCGTCAGGACAGACTTTTGAAAAACAAATGATGCTTCCTTTTTATTTAAATGACAAAATCATTCAAACCGAATGCGAAAACCAACTACTCACAGTTGCCGTCAATAAAGAAACAGAAAATGATTCTTCTTTTTCTATTCAATTTCCTCTTAGCTAAAATGAAAAGTCACTTTCATCCCCTATTATGAAAGTGACTTTTTTCCGTCCATTTATCGTCAAATGCCCTCTAGTGATTCTCCCATGGCCAAATAGCAGATTCACTATACAATAGATTATGATCTACTATCTCTTTTGACTAGACGTCTATCACTTTTTTTCTATTCTTTTTTTACTGTGTTCTTCTAATCTCTCTTCGTATACAATATGGTTAGAATAAGGGGGAATGATCGATGCTGGAAGGCTGGTTTTTGTGGTTTATTCTGTTTTGGGTGATCACGATGATTGTCTTATTATCAATCGGCGGTTTTTTTATGTTTCGAAAGTTTTTAAAGCGTTTACCAAAAGAAGACGGCAGGTCAGAGCTGGATTGGCAGGATTACTATATCGAAAAGAGCAGGCATTTGTGGTGCAATGAAAACAAACAATTCCTTAATGAATTGGTATCTCCGGTTCCGGAGCTGTTCAGAGATGCAGCAAAAGCCAAAATCGCGGGTAAAATCGGTGAGCTTGCATTAAAAGAAAAGGTATCAAAGATTGATCAGCAGCTTATGATCAGAGGCTATATTCTCGCAACTCCTAAAAGAGATCATACCTTCTTAAAAAGGCATCTCAGAGACAAAAAAATCGATCTCGAACCATATCAAACCCTTCTTAAATAAAAAACCTTTCCTGACAGGGGACTGACCCCATAAGATGAGACAAATAAAAAACACCTTCAAGTTTGAAAACGGATGATTGTTATCCGACATTAGACTTGGAGGTGTTTTTTCTATGGGGACAAGAGTGAGTTATCCGCTTGAAGTGAAACAGAAGGCTGTAGACATGAGATTGGCAGGCGTACCTATGAAAGAGATCATGCAGGAGTTGAATATCAAAAATAATACGCAGATTAAGACATGGGTCAGATGGTATAAGGCTGGTGATACACATCGATTTGAACAGCCTGTTGGTAAGCAATACACTTATGGAAAAGGTCCGGAGTATTCTTCCGAATTAGAGAAACTGCAGGCAGAGAATCGTTACCTGAGACAACAGAATGAAGTTTTAAAAAAGTACAACGAATTGGAAAGGAAGTTGATAGCCAAACGTCAGTCGAACTTGTAGAAGTATTGCACCGATCAATGACCGTACAAGATATCTGTTTTCATTTAGGTATCTCCCGAGCGTCTTATTATCGTTGGAAGAAGAATCTGACGAAGGATCAACCTAAACAGCATTTAGAAAGACAAATCGGCATGTTGTGCCGAGAGCACAAGTATCGATATGGATATCGAAAAATTACAGCTATATTAAAAAAGGGAATGTGTATTAACCATAAAACGGTTCAGCGTATTATGCAGAAAAATCAGTGGCAGTGCCGGGTTAAGGTGAAAAAGCGCAAGAAGAATGGGCAGCCATATGCCGTGGTCGATAATATATTAGATCGGAACTTTCAGTCTGATCATCCTCTTGAAAAACTAGTAACGGACATCACGTATTTGCCTTATGGACAGAAGCAATTGTACCTTTCCAGTATATTGGATGTATACAATGGAGAAGTGATTGCTTTTACGATTGGAGATAAGCAGGACACAGACTTTGTCTTACACACACTTGATCAACTGCCAACACTGCCTGAGAACTGCGTGTTACATAGTGACCAAGGATCTGTGTATACATCTTACGAGTATCAGAAAGCTGTTAAAACAAAAGGCATTACCATGAGCATGTCCCGCAAAGGGACACCCGCTGATAATGCCTCCATCGAATCGTTTCATTCCTCACTAAAGTCTGAAACGTTCTATCTTAACAGCATTGATCGAACCACGACCGCCATCGTAGAACGCACTGTCAAAGAATACATTTATTATTATAACAACATTCGTATTCAAACGAAACTAAACAACCAATCACCGATAAACTATCGGCAATTGGCTGTTTAAAAGGTGTTTTGATCCCTGTCTCAAAAACGGGGGTCAGTCCCACAGGAGGAAAGGTTTTTTAATTCATTTGAATATTAGCAGACTGCAGCTCATTATGAAGTTTTCGGTATGACAAGTACATGGCGATTCTCCACGGCATGATCATACCGAACGCCAGAATCCAAAACATTCCGCTCAGTGCGCCGTAATCAATTGATGTACTCAAGATCGATTTCATCACGATTCTGATCACCAAAAGGCCGACTAATATAAATACAAATGCTTTAGAGCGTTTCATGTAAATTTCATTATTTTTAATTTCGAATTTAGACGTTTTGATTAAAAAAATAGAGAAAATCACGCCTAAAGTGAATGCTTCTAAAAACTCTGCACCAGTTACCCAAAATACCGGAAATAAAAACATTAACGCTCCCGTACTCATAAAAATCGGCGGAAGAATGATTTTTTTCGGTGAAACGGGCTTATCAGAAGATTTTATTCTGACCACCATCACAGCTACAGCCATTAACACAGCAATAACCGATGAAACTATAATCATCATATTTATCATTCCTTTGTTTCTAGGAGTGTTGATACTATATACTATACTCCAAAACAATAAAAAAAACCAATGACTTTTAATGTCCCATAACGCGGCTGACAGCTTCTAGCACTTTTGTTTCCTCGAACGGTTTGACAATAAAGTCCTTTGCCCCCAGTTCAATCGCTTCTGTTACAATTCTTTGGTGCCGCATTGCGGTACACATGATGACCTTCGCTTTAGGATCGAAGGTTAAGATATCACGAAGCGCCTTAATGCCGTTTTTCACTGGCATTGTAATATCCATTGTCACGATGTCCGGCCGCAGTGTTTTATACAGGTCCGCTGCTTGCTCGCCGTCCGCCGCTTCGCCTGCGATTATGTAATTTGCCTCTTCCAAGATCTCTCTGAGTTTCACTCTCATGAACTTGGCGTCGTCTACAACTAAAACTCTTGTCATATTCCCCTCCAAAATCGATTTCCACAGATAATAGTCTTATTGTACCAAAAACAAAAGGATTAGTAGTAGTACGAAAGTAATTTGCCGTTAAAAACCAGTAAATCCTCCAAAAAGATCCGACAGTAAAATAATAATCAGGCTCATCCAATTAAAGAATAACAGCACACCAATCACAATCATCAAGACGCCGCCAGCTTTCATGATCAAAAGCTGGTTCTTTCTTATCCACTTTAGCTTTGTGATAAAAAAAGACAATAAAAGAAACGGAACAGCAAAACCGAGTACATATAACATCATGTACGGCACCGCTGAGCCTGGATTTGTGCTTGCGAGTGTGATCACAGCCGCTAATATCGGACCGGTACATGGCGTCCATCCCGCTGCAAATGCCATTCCGATTAAGATGGAACCTAAAAACCCGCTTGGTTTATGCTTAAAATGGATTCTCCGCTCTTTCATCATCGCCTCAGGCCGGAACACGCCAAGTGTAATAAAACCGAACAAAATAATAAGCAACGCGCCAATTTGCCGAATCGCATCGTGATAATCCCTAAAGAGGCTGCCAATAAAAGATGTTCCATAACCTAAAGCGATAAAAATGACTGAAAAGCCAAGTAAAAAACACAAAGTATGAAACAAACTTCTTTTCTGCAACAGCAGCTTTTCTGTTTTCACATCATCCATGCTGACCCCTGTAATATATGACAAGAAAGCTGGATAAAGCGGCAGGCAGCAAGGCGAAATAAAGGATAGAAATCCCGCTCCGAAGGTCAAAAAATAATTCACGTCTCCCATGTCATCATCCCTTCACGATTTGACATTCCTTCAAATGACAAAATCATTTCATTTTTTTAACACTTTCACTTGAAGGATTTCTATTTTTAGAAAAAACTTATATAATTTAATTTGACATTGAGTTATTGTACTCCTTCTCATTTGAAAATTAGTATAAATATGGATATAATATAAACAAACATTCACTTTGAAGATCTAATGTATGAAAGGATACATCCCTGTGATTAGAGAGCATCTATTAAATGAAATCGAAAAAAAAAGAGCAGAGCTGCTGCAAATTGTCATGGCGAACGGAATGACATCTCATAGTACGATAGAGCTCAGTCAGGAGCTTGACCATCTTCTCATACAATATCAAAAGCAGCGCCTTCGAGCAGTAGCGGGTGACGAATGATTGCAAAATAAAAAACCCGTATAAGGGTTTTTTATTTTATAACCATGTTTCTCTATATCATAATCTTTACGTATTATTTCGTTTGATTATTCATGGCTTTCATCATTTGATTGATTTTCTTTTGAGAAGGTTTCATTCCCATTTGCATCATCATCATGCGTAACATTTGTTCATTAATAGGCGGATTCTTTTTAAGATAGCTCATCATATATTTACGAGCAATAAAAAACCCGAGTGCAACACCTATGAGCAATGCAACAACGCCCACTAGGATGCCAACCCATAAAGTCATTTTATTTCCTCCTTCATGTTGTCTAGTTTAAAGTGTACTAAACCAAAAGCTATTATACAACATTTACATCTCTTTTTCTTCGGTTTTAGACAAAATTTCTTTCTTTCACCGGATTTAGCCAGCCGTAACGCTTCGAATTGAAATCCATAGCCAGAAAGCAAGGGCTTACTTTTCTCAGCACTTCAAAGAATATCGTTTCTGCCTCGTAATTCCCCGAAGCCACAATTTCTATCATGTTCTCTTTCATCATAAACGTCGCGTGGCCTTTTGCTTTCGGCAAAGCTAATCTATAAATATAATCCACCTGCCTGTAATCCGTGTTGTGTAAATTCATTTTTAATCGCTGATGCATATGTAAAATCGGGATGGGCTGTGTAATATATTGAATCTGTTTCTCTGTCATTTCATACCGCTGCTTTGTCAGGCTTGTCCAATGATAGTCTTGAAACAGCTCAAACATAACCGATTCCCGCCCGAAATAGTGATTGGCAAATTCCTCTTTTATCAGGTACGTATAGTAGTGACGTTCCATCTTTTCATCCCCTTTTTCAGCAGCATTTCATTTGCACTCTATTATACAAAAGAAGAAAAGAAAGAATTGTCTATTACTGTTAAACAGCCAATACTATTTTTGTCGGATAAACAAGAAATAGAGGATGATTTGACTCATCCTCTTTGAAAGACTTACTTATTGAGTAATGCTTTGACTCGGTTCACTACGTTTGGAACTGAGAAGCCGTATTCATTGATGACGGTTTCACCAGGAGCGGATGCACCGAATCGGTCTATGCCGAGCACGTCTCCTTCAAGCCCTGTGTATTTGCCCCATCCAAATGATGAGCCCATTTCAATCGCAAGACGTTTTTTCACATCTGCAGGAAGGACGGCGTTCTTGTATTCATTTGATTGTTTGTCAAAACGGTCCATTGAAGGCATGCTGACAACAGACACATCGATATTATCTTTTGCCAATTCAGCCTGCGCTTCAATCGCAAGACCCACCTCGGAGCCTGAAGCGATGAGAAGAGCGTCAGGTGTTTCGTTTTTAGATTTAGAAACGACATATGCACCTTTTTCTACTCCTGCCAATGCTTCTTCAGCTGTTTGGTCGATCGTAGGAAGGTTTTGGCGTGTCAATACAAGCGCTGTTGGCTGTTCATTGCTTTGTACTGCAAGTTTCCATGCTGCCGCTGTCTCATTGCCGTCTGCAGGACGGATCAAGGAAAGATTAGGCATCGCACGGAGTGAAGCAAGCTGTTCAACAGGCTCGTGCGTCGGACCGTCTTCACCTACCGCAATACTGTCATGTGTGAAGACATATGTGACAGGAAGACCCATTAATGCTGCAAGGCGTATTGCCGGACGCAGGTAGTCAGAGAAGACAAAGAAAGTCCCGCCGAATACACGAAGTCCGCCATGAAGCGCCATACCATTTAAGGCTGCGCCCATCGCAAATTCACGAACACCGAACCAAAAGTTTTTGCCTGAGTAATCAGCCGCTGTAAAATCACCTGCATTTTTAATTGTCGTTTTGTTTGATCCCGCCAGGTCAGCAGATCCTCCCACAAAGAAAGGAATTTTTTCCGCAAGGCCGTTGAGAACTTCACCGGAAGATGCACGGGATGCCAGGCTGCTTCCTTTTTCATAAACAGGAACCTCTTGATCCCAGTCCTTTGGAAGCTCTCCTTTGATTCCCAGCTCAAGCTGTTCCGCGAGTTCAGGATAAACTTCTTTATATTTAGCGAATTGGGCATTCCATTCCTGTTCCTTTTTCTCGCCTGATTCTTTAACCGCTTTAGCGAAATGCTCATAAACTTCTGAAGGAACGTAAAAATCTTCTTCATATGTCCACGCGTAAGCTTCTTTTGTTAATTTGCTTTCCTCTTTACCAAGCGGCGCACCGTGAACACCCGATGTACCGGCACGGTTAGGTGAACCAAATCCAATTGTTGTTTTCACTTCAATTAATGTAGGTTTCTTTTCATTTTGGCGTGCTTTTTCGATAGCCGCTGTTAATTCTTCGATGTTGTTTCCATCTTCAACATAAAGAACTTCCCAATTCATTGCCTCAAAACGCTGTTTTGCGTTTTCAGAGAACGAACGGTCGAGATCTCCATCGAGAGAGATGTCATTAGAATCGTATAATACGATCAGACGGCCAAGCTGAAGATGGCCTGCTAGTGAAGCGGCTTCAGAAGAGATGCCTTCCATTAAATCACCATCACCGCAAATACTGTATGTATAATGATCAACTACGTTAAATGAATCACGGTTGTAAGTTTCCGCTAAATGGCGTTCAGCGATAGCCATTCCGACAGCCATGGCAATTCCTTGGCCAAGCGGTCCTGTTGTCGCATCAACACCGGCAGTATGTCCGAATTCCGGATGTCCAGGTGTTTTGCTGCCCCACTGGCGGAATCCCTTAAGATCTTCGATGCTAAGATCAAACCCGCTTAAATGAAGCATGCTGTATAAAAGTGCTGATCCATGTCCAGCAGATAAAACAAAACGGTCACGGTTAAACCAGCCAGGGTTTGCCGGACTTACGTTCATAAATTTTGTCCACAGCGTGTATGCCATTGGAGCTGCCCCCATTGGCATCCCTGGGTGACCAGAATTTGCTTTTTCAATAGCGTCTATTGACAGTGTGCGAATGGTAGCAACTGATTTCTTTTCAATTGTATCCATAAAAATCCCCTTCCTTATGTGTTGTACCCTTACATCATAAATGTCTGACGACTTTTTCTCAACTGTTTCAGCTTAAATTTGAGAGAAACTTGTTGAAATTTGTCCCATGAAAGTGTTGCTATAGTATATGCAAAAGAGGAATACGTTATTGCCGTATTCCTCTTCTATTAGTGAAGTTTATTATTTCTTTTTTCTTTTTTTAGTTTTTCTGGTGTAACATCATTGCCTTCCGGGTCAATGATTTTCACACTTTTTAATGTGTTTTTCATAGAAGAGCGAAAACCTTTCAAATACTCTTGACGGAGCTTTTGCTGTTCAGCTTTTTCTTCTTCTGTCATAACGCCAGCTTTGGCTTTGGCAGCAAGTTCATTAATTCTGGCAATTTTTTCGTTTGAAATCATGTTAAACTCCTTTATGGCATTTTGTCTATATAGTACTAGATCAAAAAGAGTTTTACAACTGATTCAATCGGCTGTCTCGTCATTCTCTATGTATTCCTGAAACCGCCGGTGGACGGTCGCTTTAGATACATCATACCCAAATCCTCTCAGCGTAGCCGCAATTTCTGCGAACGTCAGTTTATTCGCTCTTAGGCGGACGATCTCTGAGATGGGCACCTCTATTCTTTCTTTTCCGCTGTTTTCATGTTGGTTTTTCAGGTTTTTTTGCGGTTTGAAACCGTTTTTTACTGCACGTTTCATCCCCCGCTTGATTTTCATGTTGTGAATTTTCCGCTGGTACTCTTCCACAATGCTGACGATCTCCAGCACCATCGAGTCAGCCTCCGATAACTCCAGTTCACCTCTGTGAGCCGTTGTATAGACTTTCACACCTTCTCTATAGATGCAATGAAGCAGTGCGATTTTTGCATTTCCACGTCCGAGCCTAGTTTCATCCTGAACCAAAATGACATCAATTCCAGAATTCTTGATCTCATCAAGCAGCCCAAATACACCATCCCGATCCATTTCATATCCGCTAGCTTTCTCAGAAATCACTTTGACGACTTCCATGCCGTTCTCGGCCGCAATTGCCGTAAGCTCCTCCTCCTGCCGCTTTAATGACGTCTCCTGCTGTTCTTTATTTGTGCTTACGCGGGCATAAATGAGTGCTTTCATTTTTTCTATCTTTCCTCTCTATCTTACAGTTGCCAATTCATATGCATCCTGATGCTTCTTTTTCAATGGAATCACCAATTCATCTCCCGGCTGGATATCAGACGTCTGAAGATGATTTTTATCAGCCACCCATTCAATAAATTCACTTTTGTTTATTTTCTTTTTATCTGCTACCTGGCCGGCTATAGACCAAAGTGAATCGCCTTGCTGGACTTCTATTTTAACATACTGATTAAGCTCCTGGCCGCTGCTTGTATATGACAGCAAAAGGATTACCGCGCTCAAAATCACTGTAAACAGACCGACAAAAATAATAGATTCTTTACCCATGATCATAACCTCCAACAGGAATGTTTGTTCGCTTTTTTATAATTTCAGTATATACGAACAAACGTTTCTGTCAATTGTTTTTTTCGAACCTATGTTTGTACTGTAAGGAAAATCATGCTATAATCTTCTTAAAATCGACGTTTTGAGGTGCGAAAAATGACGAAGCTATCAAAAAGGCAACTTGATATCCTCCGTTTTATTAAAGCAGAGGTTAAATCAAAAGGATATCCGCCTTCCGTAAGAGAAATCGGAGAGGCTGTCGGGCTTGCGTCCAGTTCAACTGTCCACGGCCACTTAGCCCGCTTGGAAACAAAAGGGCTGATCAGACGAGATCCGACAAAACCAAGAGCGATAGAAATTCTTGATGAAGAAGTAGACATTCCGCAAAGCCAGGTCGTTAATGTACCGGTCATCGGGAAAGTCACGGCGGGATCTCCTATTACAGCAATAGAAAATATTGAAGAATATTTTCCGCTTCCTGACCGTATGGTTCCCCCGGACGAGCATGTGTTTATGCTTGAAATTATGGGAGACAGTATGATTGACGCTGGTATTTTCGATAAGGATTATGTCATCGTTAAACAGCAAAACATAGCAAACAACGGGGAAATTGTCGTTGCGATGACAGAAGATGATGAAGCTACGGTAAAACGTTTCTATAAAGAGGATACTCACATTCGCTTACAGCCTGAAAACCCAACGATGGAACCTATCATCTTACAGAATGTCAGCATTCTAGGGAAAGTAATTGGCGTGTTCAGAACCGTCCATTAATCTATTGAACTATCAGATGATGAAATAACCCCCTCTTCCTTTATGGAGAGGGGGTTTATTGTATCAAAAAAAAGCAGGCTCGCCCTGAATTTTAGGTGCGAGCCTGAATAGGAGGAAAAGAACATCATGTTTACACCATAATTATCCACTAAACAATTGTTGAAGTCAAGAAATTTTCTTTCCTTTAGGAAACTTTTTATCGGAATGTTGTCTGTTTAAAACATTAGACGCGATCTGCTTAAAAACGTTTCATTACTAGGTCGTGGAATGATACGGGTTTAGATTTATGCAGAGAGCGCGGCAATTAATTTATGTGAAAATTTAGTACATAGTTTAGTTAGTTCTATTTTATGTAAAAAACAGCTCACCTTTATCATCGTGAGCTTCAATCAAAATGAAAATATTGAATACCATAACTCCCTTTTACTCGAACACTTGTGCAGTTTTCCGAATGTTCTTCTGCAAAGATACGGTATCGATGAAATGGATCAATTGAAACCTTATCCTGAGCACTAAAATCAAACCAACTGCCTCTGAATTGTTTCGTGCTCAGCGTAGTATATTGCCCCGTAAGCCCCATCCGTTGAAGTTTAAGCTCAACTGAACAACTATTGGCTCCCAAAATCGTAAACTGGTAGCCTAAAAAATATTCGATTGCCGGAACATCACTGATATTTTCCAGAACAAACGACTTTGTGCTGTCATTTAAAATAAAGTCTGTTTTGTGATCAAAATCTAATGCTGACGCATGGGTACTGCCAATGCCAAAAAAACACGTCAAAACTGCCGTTAAGGCCAGTATTTTCATTTTCAACCAAACCCCTCCTTACCATATTTCAACCTTTATTCAATTTATGTATATGTTCTTTGTGATATCTCGAGGTCGTTTCAATCATAAAATTTCATATGCGTTTTTTCCTGTTTATAATAACGAAGCCTGTCTTGAAGGGTTCCAGTATGAAATTCAAATTTATGGCCATCTGGGTCGGTAAAATAAATAGACTTTCGATCGCGTTCATTTCGTTCTCTGCCAGGCAGTATATGAACATGAAGCCTTTTCAATTTTGCTGACATTTCCTCAAACTCACGATCTTCAATAGTAAAAGCAATATGAGTATATGATGCCTTAATGTCATTTCTCGGAATGTCAGGCTCTTCATTAAGTGCAAGCCAGATGCCATTGAAATCAAAATATGCTGTTGTTCTTCCTTTTACCAGCAGCTTGGCATCAAACACTTTGTGATAAAAATCAATTGATGTGTCCAAATGAGAAACAGAAAATAACAAATGATTGATTCCTTTTATCTCCACAATAAATTCCCCCTCTAAAGCTGATCAACCATATGTACGTTTTTGCGCCAAGAAGGTTTCATGCAACAAGAAAAAAATACCAGTGTAAACAAAACCGAATTGTTTAAAATAATGACTGTAACAAAGATGACGATTAAGAAAAGGATTTTCCTTAAAAATAACAACTTAGGTGATCAAATGAAACATCTCATTGCACTTTCTTCAAAGATTGCTTTCACTCTCGCCCTTTTATATGTAATATTGGACAGGGTCTACTATGCATCCTTTCTAAGTGTGATGTTTATTGCACTTTTCTTAGGTTTTGTCTCATACCTTTCCGGTGACATGCTCGTCCTTCCGAGAACAAACAATATTATAGCTTCATTGGCTGACTTTGGACTTTCATTCGTTATGATTTGGGTCTTTGCTTTAACCCAAACAAGAAATGATTTCTCACCGTTTGCAGCCGCTCTTCTTTCCGCTGTCTGTCTTACTGTTTTTGAATACTTTTTTCATCGGTATTTGCTGAAGAATGTGCTGGATGAAACCTTCCGAAATGAACTGACAGCCAGGGATAACACCCTTCAATATCAAACAGAAGCCGCAGACGAATTGCTTCCTGACGTTACCAATGAGAAGCATGAGGAATAGGAGGCCGGCTTATGGCCTCCTATTTTTCAGTAGTTACTTTTCAGAAAACGGGACATCACTTCGGTAAAATCATAAAATCTCTCATTTTGAGTAACAGATCTGCTTTTTAAAGAAAATACGCCAAACAAAGATTTTCTAAAACCTGTGCTCATTTCGATCTGGATACTCAAACCTGTTTTTGATTTATTTGCAATGTTATTCGGACTAACGCCTGCATGCGGATGGTCTGTACTGAGCAAGACAGCAGGAAAACCGGCATTTTGCAGTTCTTCAACTAAATCTGCCGCTCTTACGCGGTCTGTACCGCCGACTTCGATCTGCTGATCTTCTTCTGCATACCCGTGCAATGAAATGACATATTCATGACTTCCCGTCATCCTCAAGGCCCGGGGCTCGTCAAAATGCGTACTCGTAATATGCAGCACAGAGTTTCCTGACGATTTTAAGCCTTCAAATAAATACATCGAAGACTCTTTGTTGAGCTCTCTTGCTACTTCACTTGTCCCGCCTTCAATACCTCCTCCGTGAATGGCTAAAATAAGGACAGGACTGCCGGTTTCTATCGTAACAATACGGTAATCTGAAGGCTTTTCATTGTTTTTTAATTCCTCAAAATTCTGATAGACATCTTCCGCGTAAATTGAAGAAATCGGAATGAACATCACAAAAACAATCAATAATTTTACAATTTTAAGAGTTGATGGGAAACGTTTGGCTATGTTACAATCAACATGCTTCAAGGAATGGAGCAAACGGCGGAGCAGGGATACTTTGGCCGGTTTCATCTACTCCGCCTCTAAGTCCAAATCAACAGGATGTCGGTTTCTTTGAGGCTTTAGCACGAATTCTCTCGTCCTCCTTGTTAAATTTTTGTTAAATTCACAATATTATATACCATTAGCCCGGGCGCTGTTCTTCTCATTTTTGAATTTATGAAAAGGTATTGGCACCGCCTGCATCCCAATTCCCATATCTAACATAAAAAAAACGCACCTGCTCTTTGGCCTGTGCATTTTTATTTTCTATTGATTCTTCGTTTCTTTGCTTCATTCAGTTTCATGATGTTTTTTTCAATTTTTCTTATTTTTCGCCTTTGCGGGATGGTTTTCACTTCATGATAAACAGCGATAAACCCGCTTAATGTTACTGCTGCGATGTAAAGAACACGATGTTTGATAAACCGGTCAGCACGCTCGTGATCCCCCTTCTCTTTTTCCAGCCTTTCGATCACATCTTTACCAAACAGCTGATCGACATACACTTGTTTCATTCCCACTGCAAATCCAGCAGCCAGCCAAAGAATCAGAAATAAACTGATATAAAACATCGCTAGTCACTTCCTTTCCCGTTTAGATGCGGCGCAGAATTGGAATGCAGCTGATCGAATCGTCAAACAGCTGTCAGACGAAGCCATTTCTTTGTGTTAGGTTCTTTCATTTGGACGACAATATGTAATAATGTAATGTACAGTTAGAAATTTTAATCCAAACAGCCACATATGATGAACAGCGGTTAATCTGTTGTCATGCGAAGCTTCTATCAGAAAGGTCTCAGATAAAGGAAGCGGACAAGTTCCCGCTCTGGTTTGCAGATAAATTCCCTCATCTCCAGCTCCGTTTTTTCTCCGCCTGCTTGTCAAAACCAGTTTCTCATGATGATGATAAGGCTTTAAAATGCCTGTCATGCTGCTGAATGGAAGCGGGAGAGAGATGTTCATATACCCCTCTTCATTTGAACGATACACTGAATATAGAGCGGTAAAAATGGTTTCGTTTTTTTCATTTGTTCTGATCCAGGCACGCACTCTTTTTCTTCCGTCTTTTTTCGAATGAACACCCTTTATCGTGCTGTACATTTTATACCAATCAGGGTTCGTCGACAGATGTATTTGGCCGATTTTTCTGCTGAACCATTCGTAAACAAATGCAAGCGGCCGAAACCACGTGCTCCACGTCACTTTTGCTTTAACGTCATACTCAACGGTTTGTTCATAAAACGATAGAATGAACGGCGCCAGTTTTTCGGGTGAAAAATCTTTTGAACGAAGGCTTTCCATATCATCCACAAGCCCTCTGTATTGAACGTTATTTTCAGCCTGAATGTCAGCTAAAAAGGCTTTTCCAATCCTTCTTTTTCCGTAGATCCGGCTGAATATCTTTACGCTGTCTGCATCAAAAGGCTTTGGATCTTCTATCCTCCATCCGATGAGAGCGGGCAGTATCACAGCAAACGCGTTGATAAAACCGTGAATCCAAATCATCTGATTGATGCTCAGTGTAACTTCCTGCCGAAATACACCAAATGAATAAATCATCGAAAAAGTGATCGTTAACATTAGAACGGCAGAAGAAAGCCGAATAAGAATTTTTCCCGTCTTGCTGCGAAAAGCTGTGGTAAACACCAAATATGCATGAAGATAAAGCGCCGCCATATAGATGCCAACCGCAATGACATCAAGTGTTTTTGAATATGTGATGCCAAGTGCGATAAGAATGGGCGAAAACAAAATCACCCATGTTATCCAACTGTACAACATCCGATTATTTCTGGCGGTTCTTCCGAGCAAGCCGTTAAAGATCGGGATCAGAAAAGCTGAATAGTGAAAGTGGACTGCAGTCAGCAAAATGATAAGCGGGCCAAATTGCATGATCTGCAAATGTGCAGCATAAGCAAAAAACCAAAACCCTCCCCCCGCCAAATAGATAAGCCCGAACAAAACTGAGGTCTCTTCGATTCTATGTATCTTTGTATCCCGCAAGCGAAGGAGCGCGTACAACGCCATAAAGACAGTGTAGATCCACCAGATCAGAGCGAACCACCCGATGTCTGTCACAAGAGCCAGCACCGCAAAGAAAGCGGCTGCCGGATAGCACTGTATGAAACCAGATTCCAGATATTGAGCAGCCCGAAGCGGCGATTGATGAAAGACAAAAGGAAAAATACCCGGAACGAAAAAGAGGATGGATAACAAAACAAGCGCCTCTGCCACTGATAGATGGGGTGTTTCCGCTGCAAGAAACCCTATAAAATAAAGCGTACTGATCATGCCATTTCGTTTTAACATGATTCTCTCTCTTCTTCCTGAAACGTTCCTTTATAATAGAAAAGAGTGCCGAGAATTGTATTTTGCACATGCACTTGAATGGTGAAGCAATTCTTGCTTTCATCAAACGTTTCGCAAACAACGGACGTACCGGTCAGCCATTTTGGCAGCGGTATTCGTTTTCCGCATATCAACAGCCATTGCTTTCCCGATGTAATCGTAAGAGAGCCGTCAAGAGATGCCTCTAACACTAATACAGAGAGCAGAAGATGAGGTCTGCCGAAGAAATCGAGTATTTTGTCTTCTTTTTCGTCGTATACCATTATCGCGTCAAAAAAACGTTCTTTGTCTTTAAAGAAAAATGTACGATTCCATTCTATCCCGATATGTTCCCGATTCATTAGACAAGTTCTATTTTGTATCGTAAAAGGGATGTCTTTGCCTCTTTCTGAAAAGAAGCACCTGAAAAAAACACCCATCTTTAACAGCATTCTGACCAGAAAAGAGCCTCCGCTTATTTCTGACATCGTTCCTGTCCCGCTGAATGTATGAGATTCGTCTAATTGATATCGTTTTTGCAGCTTGGGATGCAGCAAATGATAGTTCTTGATCGTTTTTTCATAAATCGAATTCACAATGTCACTTCTTTCTCTTTCGTTTAGTGTGCCGGGTACTAGGGAGCTGAAGATTAAAAACGCCGCTTGCCGCAGAAAACACACTCAACAGAATTGATAATAATATCTCGGAACCTAAAAAAACGAACCCAGCATAGATAAAAGCCTGGACTGCATGAATGATCCATTTTTTCTTTAATGGAATGAGCCATAGAACACCCCATCCTATCTTCGCTGTACCTGCAAAGATACTTGTTTCAAAACCTATAAAGCCTTGATAAAACCAAAACAGACTAAAAAATAAACATATGAACACATAGACGATAGCCGATCGAATGGAGTGTTTCGGATGTTTGTTTTGCTCAATCCAAAGCCTTAGTACATCAAAGCTCCATGCAGTCGCCCAGCCAAGCAGCGGCCGAAAAAATAAACGATCGATCCATCTTCCCGGCAGTCCGTAGGCTGTTTTGTATTGGTACTGTGTTAAAAACGTCATGTTCCCGTTGTCTCGCTGTATATACTTCCAGTAGCCATTGCCGCGCCTAATCAGGGATAACGGATGATCAGATCCAAAAGCCAGTGAAGAAACTCTTTCAGATGAATATTTGTCGAAAACACCGACTGTTTCTCCTGTACCCGATACCTTTAGCCCAAAGCCTATTCTTGTTTCGTAAAGAAACTTCTGCTTTTCGTATTGCTGCTTAGGCAAATATGTGATATTTGAAAACCGGAGATCCCATTCTTTATGCAGCGCTGGGGTTTGCGTATATTCCCAGAGCGTATCCAGGTCAGATCTCATTTCGATTTCTACATAAATCGGTTTCTGTCTCACAGCCCCTCCTCCCTTCTATTTTAAGCAATTTCATATTATCATATTGATTGTTTTAAAAAATGCATTTACCCCAAAAAAAGTATCTTCATCCTGAAAAATGCATAAGAAAAAGAAGAGATGTTTCTTTCTCTTCTTTTTAAAAATCTATTTGATTCATTACTGAGTTTTAACCGTTCCATAATGAGTAATTGTGGTGTTTACACTGTACGTGATGTCGGCCTTGCTGAAGGTGTCATCCCAGTTCTTTTTCACCTTTTTCCATAAGTCCGGATGTTCAAGTCTTAATGATTCATCAAAACCCGCAACATCAGCTTTATAATCTTGCTGGATTCTTTTTAATACATGACCGACTATTTTTTTCACTTCGTTTTCAATATTCTTTTCAATACGTTCTATAAACTGTGTGTCCAACGTCTCATTTGTGTTCCAGTTTTCAACCAAATCCCCTTCCGATTCAATATCCACATGGAATGATATATCCGTTCCTTTTATTATAGGCTTGATTTTACTTTTTATATAATTGATATCGTACGCGATAATCTGCTGGCTCTTTTTATCATAGCACTTTACAACTCCGCCTTTTCCTCCTCCGGCAATCCAAGCAATTCCCTCCGTTTCATATTCATCTAAAAAGCCGATCATTTTTTTAGACTTCCCGTTAATTACCGCTGATCCGGAATACTTGACCGCTCCATTTGCCGAGACTGCATTTTGCAGTAAAAAACTGCTGCCGGAATGCAGTTTACCGATTAGTTTCGCGAGTGTTACAGGGCGAAGTATTCTGGAAACTTTATGTTCATTCTCAACTAATCCAGTCAGCCGAAATGCCGGAATTTCATCACTCTCTTTCAGTTGGAGGGCATCTCTCGCCTTCCCTTTTGCAGATAAAACAAGACAGCTCAGCCTGATTTCATTATCACGAAAAAATTGATCCAGCATTTTGTCGATAGGATATGTACGCAATACATCTTCACTCATGACAACCACTTTTAAATGCGGGCTAAACACTTCACGGTCCCTTCTTAATGCAACCTCGCTCCCAATCTGTTGTAACGAATCACCTGTTTCACTTATATTTTGATACGCTTTTTGCGTTCCTTGTCCGCCGCCTCCTCCGTTTTGTCCCGCACCTACCACTTTTTCATTAACAAATTGATAGGTCAGTGTAAGGTTGTCTTGTTTTGGATAGCTCCCTCCCTCTTCTTTTAACTCTTTTTCAGTATTTGTTTCTTTTCCTTTATCAATTGCGATCGCAAATGTGAGACCAAGCTCTTCTATTTCCCTGCTGCTCCAGCACCCTGTTACACAAATCATAAACAAACATACGATGGCAATAGCGGACACTGGATGTTTGATTTTACGTTTCACCTCTTTTCCTCCATTTCGATATGACTAAAAGCAAAATCGGCAGAACGCCAAATATATACAAAGCCATATGACTGACCATATCGCCCAAAATAAACACATCATTTTCATTTTTGGGCATGCAAGAGAGAATAAAAACAACAGGAAGCAGCCAAAACATACATGAAACGGGTTTCTTTTTGAAAACTTGCGAGACTCCTAAAGAAGCTGCATAAAAAGTGATAATGAACGTGGCAAAAAGCTGCATAATCCAAATGACTAGCAGGAATGATTCAAATCGTTCAAATATTAAACCAGATATCTCAAAGCTTCTCATCAGGTCAAGTGCCGGCCATGTTCTCGTTACAACACCGTCAACGGATATTGCACCGATAACCATAATCAGCGTAAAAATATAAAAACATGTCACAACACTTGTCCCGATTACAACCGCTTTCAACGCCTTTTTCGGTTTCTTCATAAACGCTACTAGAATAAGCATAATTTCAGAACATGTAAACGAAAGGGCCGTTGTTTTCACTCCTTTGAGAACCGGCATGATTCCATCTCCTAATACAGGGCGTAAATTGTTGACCTCAAATATACCTATACTCATGACCGCTACAGTTAAAAAGATAATGACCGTAACCGGAAAGATCATTTCAAAAAGCCGGGCAATGGGATCGAGCCCTTGTGTAATTGAATAAAGCCCGATCCAAAGAACCGTCATGACTATCGCCCACGATGGCGTCCCTTCAAGGAGAAAAAACACAACAATTTCTGACATGACTCTCACTTCGAAGGCACCGAGAGCTAAAAAATAAGTAATGAAAATGAGACTGATTAAAGCGCCGAGCCATTTGCCTACAATATGACCAGCATATTCATAAAACGTCTCCTCAGGATACTGCTGGCTTAATTTCACGATGACTATTCCGGCAATGATCGCGATAACCCCGCCTAATAAAATGGAAATCCATCCATCAGGCGATTTTGTTTGTTCTGTTACTGTCCGAGGGAGCGTGAGAACTCCTGCAGCGAGCATATAATTAATAATGATCACCGTTGCTTGTGCGGTTGTAATTTTACTCTTTGGGCTGGACATGAGATTATCACCATCCTGTCTAAGTCGTCATTTCACCCGTTTTGCATTATCTGTATTCATGATTTTTGGTCTGCGTTTCATGACTAAGAGAGGCATTCTGATGATAAAATCTTTCCAATCTTTCACATAATAAGGGACCGCTGGGCTTGCGTATGGAAGACCAAAGCTTTTCAACTTTACGACATGGCTGCTTAACAGCAGATAATACATAATAACTCCAAATAACCCAAACACCGCCGCGCAAAACATCGCGCCAAACCGAAGCATCCGAAGTGCGATGCCTGTACTGTAATGCGGGATGGCAAATGAAGAGATTGCTGTGAGCGCAACAACAATGACCATAATAGGACTGACAATGCCCGCTTGCACAGCTGCTTCCCCGATAATTAACCCGCCAACGATGCCTATCGCAGGTCCGATGGGTTTTGGCAGACGAAGCCCCGCTTCTCGTAAAATTTCGATCGCAATTTCCATAAATAAAGCTTCAATGATTGATGGGAATGGAACACCCTGACGCGTCCCGGAAATTGAAATTGCCAGTTTGGTTGGAATTAACCCTGAATGAAAAGAAATAAATGATATATATAAAGCCGGTGCAAATAACGTGATGATTGCTGCAATGAACCTCAGTAATCTGATAAATGAACTTGGGAACCACCGTTCATAATAATCTTCAGGCGATTGAAGCACCATGCTGAAAGTGACCGGAACAAGCAAAGCAAACGGGGTGCCGTCAAGCAGAATGGCTACTCTGCCTTCCATTAATCCGCTGATGACGCGATCAGGCCGTTCTGTACTTTGTACTTGCGGAAAGGGACTGAGATAATTATCCTCGATCAGCTGTTCAACATATCCAGATTCCGGCAGATGATCGATCTCAATTCCTTTCACTCTTTTTTTTACTTCCTCGACCACTTCTGGATCTGCTATGTCATACATATAAGCGATGATTAAATCCTTTTTTAGCCTTGTCCCTACTTCAAATCTCTGAAATGTTAATTGATCATTTTTTCCTTGCTGCCTTAAAAGAGCTGTATTCGTACTCAACTCTTCTGTAAAGCCCGTACGCGGCCCTCTGACAAGCGCTTCAGATAGCGGCTCCTCAATGCTTCGATTTTGTTTCTTTATGGTTCCCAGAAGAAAGACCTGCGGCATTCCATCGATAAGAAGCGCTGTTGAACCCATGAAAACATCCAGCACGACATTACTGATTTTTTCTGCTTCTACGACATCACAGATTGATCCGATTTGATTCTTTATATCCTGCGAATTTAAAATGCCTTTTCCAGATTGAGATATGTCCTCTCTTACCTGATTAGGCTGATTCATGACCAGCAACGCTGATACTCCTTTATTAATCGAATCTTGATCAGACAGTCCATCAACAAAGATCAATGCTGCTTTCACATGTAAATGAGTGATCTCAAATTCCCGGATATGAACGTCTCCGTTATGCCCGATTTTTCTTTTGAATAGCTCAATGTCGCACTCAAAGTTACCGGTTAACACTTCTTGATCCGGCTTTTCAGCTTTAGATTGATCTGAGCCTTGATGCTGCTTCTGTGTTTTGTGCTGATTGTTCCGCCACCTCATGATTGCACCTTCTTATTTTTCAATCCAAGTAAATACTTTATTGATTGCATATGGAATGAGGAATACAACGAATGCTTGAAACCATACTGTCCAGTCAGTAAGTGTTGATATCATATTATCCATCTGTCAATTCCTTTCTCTCTAATAGGATTATTTTTCCCATACATCTATTTTTTATGTTCCTCTTTTTTGACAATAAAAAAAGCATGATGAATATCTTCATCACGCTTTAGAGAAAGCAAGATTAAAGAAGGTTCAGAAGAAAGCCGCCAATCACACCAGTGAACACGACAACCCACGGAGGCAGTTTCCAATAAGCAAGCATACTGAACAATACGGCCGCAAACGCAAAATCAATTGGATTCAAAATCGCACTTGTCCAAATCGAAAAATAAAAAGCTGAAATTAATATTCCGACTACCGCTGCATTTACGCCTGCAAGAGCTCCCTTTAGGTTAGGGTACCTCCGCAAAACATCCCAATAGGGCAACGTACCTAAAATCAGCAAAAACGCCGGCAGGAAAATGGCAATGGCAGCTAACATTCCGCCTTGCCAGCCGCCCATGACTGCACCTAGATAAGCGGCAAATGTAAATAACGGTCCCGGCACAGCTTGTGCTGCACCATATCCTGCTAAAAATGCTTCTTTGCTGATCATTCCAGCTGGTACAAATTCCTGTTCCAATAAGGGCAATACAACATGTCCCCCGCCAAAAACCAAGGAACCCGCCCTGTAAAAGCTGTCAAACATAGAAAGCCAACGCAAATCCGCAGTTTCTCGAAGGACGGGCAGAAGAACCAGCAATCCGAAAAATAATGAAAGACACACGGTTCCGAATGTCTTAGAGATAGGAAAATGAAAAGCTGATTCTTTTTTGTCGATAGACTCTTTAAACACCAGAAAACCAATCGCTGCGGAGATGACGATAATGCCAGCTTGGGTATACGCGGTTTGCCATAAAAGTGAAACAATCAATGCAAACAATGCGATCGTTTTTCGTTTGACATCGGGCGTCAGTTTTTGAGCCATTCCCGCTATAGCGTGGGCAACAACTGCCACCGCTACGATCTTTAAACCATGAATCCATCCGGCTTGCTCTATATTGGTGTGTTTTAATAAAAGAGCAAATATGATCAGTGCCAAAACAGAGGGCAGCGTAAAGCCGAGAAATGAAACGATCCCGCCAAGTAACCCGCCACGCATAACACCAATTCCAATCCCAACTTGACTGCTCGCCGGACCAGGCAAGAATTGACACAAAGCAACCAAATCGGCATAGCTTTTTTCATCAAGCCATTTTCTTTTGCGAATATATTCTTCATAGAAATAGCCCAGATGAGCAATGGGACCTCCGAATGATGTAAACCCAAGTCTTGTTGAAACAATTAAAATTTCTATCAGCGTTTTAAAGCTGTTGCTCTTATGTTCGCGCATCGCTTCCTCCCATGTTCTCAGCATTTTAAAAAAGCAGAAATACTCCACTTAAGTATAAAAAACTGAACCATGTTTGCAAGCGCTTGGTTGAAATGATAACGAATCTTAACTATATGATAAAAAATGCTCATTTTCAGTTCGGAATCAATTAATATTCCAGTTTGAAGCTTTCTGCCTGATCTGACACTTCCACAGGTATTCCCATTATCGTTTTCGGTTTAGAAACGTAAACAAAACGCATCTCTTTCTCCAGTTGCTGAAACGTTTTTTCACTGACTACAATCCTAGCCGGCTTTCCCGGACTGTTATCAATGGTTGCTTTGATTTTTCCAAGCATAAAAAACCTCCTGTTTTAGATTCTAACTCAAAGAAATGACCATCATGAAATTGAGTAAAGCTAAAACTCCTGAAAAAAAGGCGATACCCTTGCTCCGCCTCCAGAAATACAGTACGTTGGCTAATAAAACAAAACTGATGAACCCATCAAATCCTCGCAGAACAATTTGGTTGAACCGGATTTTTTCTCCAACAATAACAATTGCAGCTGCACAAACAATCATCAACAAAAAGACGAAAATATACACTTTCCACTCTCTCGCTGTATTTTCTTTCTCATACATGCAAAACGCCCCCTTTGACAGAAATGTTCATCAACTGACTGCAAATAAATAATGAAAGCGAATGGCCATGATCTTATTAGTTATTATATGATTTAATTGAAAAAACATCATCTGTCAAGAGGTAAACGAAATGGATCAAAATCATAAAAATCCATTACGGGATATTACGGAAAACATTACTCTGGTGGTGCCTATTCAGAAAGTCTGGGAGGCAGTCTCCTCTTCATAAAGCCTCGTTATCATTTCGCCCTTCGGTGCAGAAAAAACCTTATCAGAATCGACCAGCAGACTGACTCAGAATGTAAGAAAAAGAGTGATTCAGAAACATAGAAGATAAACTAATATAAGATAAATGATGCGGTCGATGAAAAATCGGATTTTTCTGAGTGATTTTGGACAGCCCTTTTTTCCTTCTATGATTGTAACTGTCCAAGCCGCACAATCAATTCGCCATATCATAAAGCGTATGAACAATAAAGGAGGAGTATATATGGGTTATTACAAAAAATATAAAGAAGAGTATTATACGGTCAAAAAAACGTATTATAAGAAATATTATGAATATGATAAAAAATACTACGATCACCGTGATAAAAAAGATTACGACTGTGATTATGACAAAAAATATTATGACCACGACAAAAAAGACTATGATTATGTTGTAGAGTATAAAAAGCATAAGAAACATTACTAAATTCCATTAACATCTCCTCATTTTCACTTTTTCCCCGGTTGAATGCCGGGTTTTTTTGTTTGACCTGCTGTGGTTTAATTTGAATTTTTCCTTAATGACGATGTCTAAATTTATATTGAATATTTAGTACATAGTTTAATTAGTTTATGATTGTGTATTTGTTCCCACTTCCAAGTATGGCAGGTGCAAAGAAACTTTTGTAAACTCTTTGAGGACCATACATAAAAGGAGAGGTTCTTTGTCTAAAAACATAGTATTTTATCTCATTTTACTTTGTCTATTTATATCTTTTGCAATGAAAAGCTTTGAGGTGAGGTGATAAGAACGATTGCCAATGTTAGCTGCTTTGTTTTCGTATTGCTGTATGTTAAAGACGAAATGAAAACATACTCACGTAAAGCGTTAACGACTCTAAGTATTTGTTTTCTTTTTTTAGTCGGTATCTGTGTTTTTATCATTTTGCAAGGACAGACATTTAAGAAACATCACCTCTTTTTCAAAGGCTGGGAAACGATAGCTGGCATTCTTTTGATTATCGTTTCTTTAAGCATTTGTACTTTTATTTTGAGGAAGATTTCAAATCGTTTAAAACGATTGTGAACTGGTCCTTTCATTATTATAATGTTAAAAGTGTCAGATTGGAGGAGCAGTTTCTCTCCTTAAACAATCCCAATATGAAATATTTTGTCGATTTATATCCATAAATCCTGTTCCAAAATAAGGTATAATTAATGCCGAAACCATTATCAAAAGGGGGAATTGTGTTGAAAAAAGTATTGATTGCAGGTGCAGTAGGAACAGCAGTTCTTTTCGGAACACTTTCATCGGGTATTCCTGGCTTGCCCGCGGCAGACACTCAGGTCGCAAAAGCAGCTTCCCAGCTGCCTAAAGGAATCGGCGGCCGCGCCTATCTGAACAGTACTGGCGCCGTTTTCACAGCTAAAATCAAGCTTCCTGACACCGTAAAAAATAATGACTCGGTCTCTACTCCGTATATTTATTCAGGATTTAGCGCAAAAAGCGGAACTGAGGCAGATCTCGGGCTTCAGTACAGCAAACAATACAACGTCTGGAAGCCTCTCATGAAGGTCGGGGCCAAAAATGATGAAACGTACATCGAAGGAAAAGACAAATTCACATATACCAAAGGTTTCCGTCCTGGAAGCACAGTCCAAATGACAATCTATAAAAATTTGAACGGCAATACACGCATGACCCTTTGGGGAACGAACAATGACGGGTATACAGGCCGAATTATCACAGAAATCCAAGGAACCAATATCGGCACAATCTCAAAATGGAAAACTCTTGCTACCGCAGCTGTTTCGTATGAAAGTCAGCGTTCTGCCATCAAAGCAACCTTTTCGACAGCCTTTAACAACATTACAATCGACAATAAAGCCGTCACACCTGTCATAGATACGCAAGATAACGCAAAGGTTTCTGTTTCAGGAAATAACGTTACGATTTCTGTTAATAAATAAACGAAGCAGCAAAAAGCCGCCGGCATTGCCAGGCGGCTTTTTGCTGCTTCGTTTCTCCTTAAAATGTTCGGTATCCAAAAATTTATAGGATATACGAATAGCGGTAAATTAAGACGTTTTGTTTATGGGATTACGATTAGAAAGAAGCAAAAGATTTCTCCTGCACTAGAAAAAGTTGAAATTTTAAAATAACTTTGGTAAGATTTATAAATACTTTAGAAATACATATTATTAAAAGCCTAGGTTGACAATATCCCATTGCTTAATTAATATAAAGTGAATTGTCAAAATCTTCAGCTCCTTCGTTTATTTTTATCATATTATAATATAGGGTGGAATTTGTATGAAAAACGAAAAAACAGGTCTTTTGGGGATTATTTTTGTTATTATTGCTCTTCTGGTATCAATGTATTTTACGTTTAATACAAAAGCGTTGATACCTGCTGGATATGATTTAGCTATTCATGGAATTGTTATATCTAGAACATTAATGATTGCTTTCACTTTGTATCTAGTTTCAAAATTAGGATATTTTCTTCTTAATAAAAAAGATTAGCTTTTAAAGCTAATCTTTTTTATATAAAAATTAATAGTTTTTTAGAGCATATTCTCCATACATAGGTTTTTTAACTACATATTTTTTCTTTGATACGCATTTACCAGTAACAATATCCTTGCGACAGTTGTATCCTTCTTCTACATTATACCTAACTCTATATGCCATATAGACTCTTTTATTAGCTCCAACATTTAGAGTGTATCCTTTAGAGCTAGCTACAGAGCCTGCAGTAGATATTCCTAAACCACTAATTGTTCCACTTACAGTTGTTGTAAAAGTAACTGTTTTGTTTGCAGTAATAGATCCTCCTTTACTCCCCGTTGCTATATTGTCGGAAACTCTTTTAAAACTAGACCAACTTTTATACGTTTTAACATTCATCTTAACATTACGAAAATCATTCACAAATTGCGCAGTAAACTCTCCGTCTCCTGAGTTACTTGTTAATTCAATCGACTCGTTTGCAAATACTGTTTGCACTTCTGATTCAACATCTTTAATTATGACAGGCTTGTCTGCTCCTTTTTCAGCAGCTAATACATCGCCATTAGGAACACTTAATATAAATAGAGCAATGGAACTAATGGCTAACTTACAAAAAACTTTTTTCATCGACAACAGTCCTTTCTATGTATTCATTTAGTACCATATAAGTATACAATTTCTAGAAATATATTTAAATGGTTATTTTTAAATATTAAGAATATTTTAATGAAAATATAGCTAGGCCAAGAGAATAATACTGTAACTCTTAGTATAAAATCATTTGACATAGCGCTATTTCATCATACTCTGTCAAATTTTAAAGGCAGTTGATTCAGTAATACAATTTAATGCTAAAAATATGGCTCATTTATTTTTTTAACCAAAATCAAAAAAACCTGCCACTAATAGTGCAAAGAATGAAAGGATCATAATGATTATACTATTCGCCTTCCGTAGGATGAACTTTTGTCCTGAGCATCTCTTCTCTATCACTTGTCATTAAGAAGTCTGGTTAAATAATATTGTCACTTATGTTTATACCCCAAGAAATTATCAATATTTATATAAGGTAACACTGTTGATTTAATTTCAAGAATAAATAACCCTCAAAGTGCATATAGTATCGTATTTATTGTTTAATGCTGATCCTTTAAAGTAAAATATGTTTATGTTAATATTGGGTTTACACTTTAGCTATTCAAGTGTTTAAGAAATTTAGAAAGGTTGATGAAAATGAACCTTTATTTAGTTATAGCTCTTGTTATTTCATTTTTTTTGAATGTGATCTTTTGTATCCAGTTAGCAAAATACAAAATCAGTCAATCCACAAATAAAAGTTGGAAAGATAGGATAGGACTCAACAATCCATTTACAGCTATTGTATGGGCTTTTCTTTGCATTATAATATTCTTAAGCATCACGGTATTATTAGCAGGAATTAACACCTTATAAAACCACTAGCCTTTTCATCGTTCATTCAATTTTTTGATCAAAGAATCTGGGCATTCTCTTGCACGTAAGACAATCCATCACTTTTCAAATAATCCCTTCGCTTCGTTTGCGCTATAATTTTCTTTTCTTTTTATTCGCACTTATATCTTGATAGAATATTACCTTTAATAAATAAAAAAAGAGGCAGCATTAAACCG
This sequence comes from Bacillus sp. SW14, assembly GCF_047608225.1. NCBI lineage: Bacteria > Bacillati > Bacillota > Bacilli > Caryophanales > Bacillaceae > Bacillus > Bacillus sp. SW14. The sequence continues at coordinate 2,343,829 of NZ_JBLKRW010000001.1, forward strand.
CTACCTCAAATGAAAGCTTGTCCCCGTGTTTATAGTTGATTAACTTGAAATCATCTATGGTAAAGTCATAAAAATCTTTAACTTCAGGATTGATCCATAGTTCAGGTGCTTCAAACTGTTCTCTTTCCATTTGAATTTTCAAATTGTCGATATGACGTGTGTACACATGGCAATCCCCAATATTAAAAATATATTCACCAAGCTCATAACCAGTGACTTGAGCAATCATGCGCTGCAGCACATTATACTGGAATACATTGAATGGATTCCCCAAGGCCATGTCATTGCTCCGCGCTCTTACCTCAAGGTGGAGTTTCCCTTGTTTAACATACCATTGTGTCTCGTATACACATGGTGTTAAAGCCATTGCGTCTAGTTCATCAGGGTTCCACAGCATGGTAATGTGTCTCCGTGAAGATGGGTTGTTCTTCAATTGATGAAGAAGATAATCAACCTGATCGACTTTTTCTCCATTTAGATTTCTGTTTTTCTTCCCCAGTTGAAATCCATAAGCATTTCCGATAGTGCCGTCTTCTTGTTTCCACTGATCCCAAATAGGTACGCCCATTTTGTTTAATTCAGTAACATCGTTAGATTTAAGCTTCCAAATCCAGAGCAGCTCTTTTATGGCCGTTTTCCAGGCCACCTTTTTGGTCGTTAAAATAGGTATTTCTGAGTTGTCGAATCTCATCTGCTTACTGATTACACTAAGTGTGTGTGCCGGTGTTCCATCAGAGTCCCATTTGGTTCTTACATTAAATTCTTCGTCTGAGATTCCATTATTCATTATATCCTTTATAATTAAATTGTATTGTTTATCAAATTGAGTCATTTTAAAATCCTTTCTTCCTTTTTAAATTAGTAATGAGGTGAAGCATGAGAAAATCCTTATATAAGCACAATGAAAAAGTGACTGGTTTTGAGTTCGATAACATAGGCAGTGTTAAAATACGTTACTTTTTAAAAATTAAACTTGATAATAAGTTTGATAAAGTATGTACTTTTATTTGTAAAAATCCGAGTGATGCTGATGCAACAGTTTCTGATCCTACAATTAACATTCTGTCTGAACTTCTCCATACAAGAGAAAACTGTTATGAAATAGGTACAATATACATTGTAAACGCCTATCCCTTCTACGAACCTAATTCAGAAAATTTGTTTGAGTTACTGGAAAATATTAAGATTTCATCTCCAGACAAACAACGATTTATGAAAACAAAAAACTTAGGCACCATTTTAAGAATTTGCGGTGAATCCGATCATGTTATAGCTGCTTGGGGGGAAAATCCAAATGGTTTTCCTAAAGAAATTTATAACCAAGACATACATAAACTCGAAAACGAATTACGATCTAATGGTATCACAACTGGTCACCTAAATTGGAAGGGAAAAGAACTGACTGACACTGGATATTATTTTCATCCTGGAAGGAAAAGCGTCAGCGACTTAATGATAAAATGGTGACACAATCAGACATTTCAGAGGAGGAATCGACCTCCTCCTTTGTTGATTATACAATGATTTGTTCATAGCAAAGTCTACTGCAGTATTGATAGTTCCCGTGTGTCTGGTACATACAGATACTGTAGCATCGATTAGGATCACTAAATGATGTGTAAGCTTGATATTGAGGCAAAAAATTGTACTGAGGTGGCGTGTACCACATTGGATATTGTCTAAACATATTCAATCCCCTATTCTTTGCATCTGGTTTATTGCATTGTATTTCCCTCAATATCAAATGTCATTTGTCCTTACGAAATTGGGCTTTGTTTAAAACAACTCCCCTTTCACTTCATCTATGCTCGATTTCCAACAAGCTTTTGATGTATCTTCATAATCAGTCCAGCATTTTATGAAGACAGTCAAGGTTTGTTATTTACTTTGTTCCGGTTGATCCAATCCCGCCACGGTCTTCATTCCCCAAATGCTCAACTTCAACCAATTGTACTACTGGCATTTTCTTCATAATCCTAAATTGACAGATACGATCACCCTTCTTAATCTCTGTATCACGCAATGCATAAGCGGGAAAGAACCAAAAATCGCTGTCACCCTTGTACGATTCATCGATAACACCCATTGAGTTTGTTTGAATAACGCCAAAGTTCTTATATGTACTTGAACGGGGAACGACATGTGCTTCGTAACCCTCAGGCAATTCCATTGCTACACCTAATGGGACAAGTTTAAATTCATCTTTTTTGATTGTTACATCTTCAGCAGCTCTGAGATCAATCCAATCTCCTTGCTCAATTTTGCTGATTCTCGTTTGGGTTTCATCTAGATATTTAATTTTTATTTGCATTGTCATATGTATTAGCTCCTTTAAAAATATTAACTATCATACTGTAAAGACCTGTTCTTGTGTCGTTTTCATCAGTTATAAATTGAAGAAAATCGTTTCAAAGCATTGAAGCAGAGCTTTTCTATGTCACTTCTGCCTTTGCAGTATATCGAAACATAGCCGCTATCTGCCAACAATAGGACAAATTCGCAGTCACTGTCAATAAACTTTTCATATGTCTGGCCTTGATAACTTTTTTTCCAAATGTACATGCAGATCGACGAAAATGGTATAGTGCTGATTTGTTTTTAATCGTTTCGCAAAGTCAGCCCCTTCAACAATTGAGTAATCATTAAAGAACTCCTCATCATCGAGCTCTCCATCTACAACAAAATAGGATTCTCCACTCGTTTGTGCCACATATAATTAGCTATTTCTAACGGCTGCAGTATTCTCCATAGATCATTTCCATATTCATTCGGTATTTGAAAATGAACTCCCCTTTTCATGTAAACGCCTCTCTAAAATTATACTCAATTGTTAGATTGGTGTAACACGAAATCGACTGCCATTTGATACCGCTCTTCTTTCTTATGAAATACTCATTTCACAAATTTTCTTCGTCTGTACAATAGGCGCCCTGTATTCCCCTGTTCTTTATCAAGAAGAGGTCAGTCCAGCCAGTACCTTCATATAAATGTCCCGCTTGTTGTTCGGGGTACTCCTATGTAGGAGAGTTCCAGTTCATGAAACCTTCCGGAAGCCAGCTTCGGCATCGATGATCACCTTCTCGTATATCATGGATTTACTGTTGAATGATTTCAAATGAAGTTGAATAAAATAAGATTGAACGCATCCAACAATTAACATTTATTTTTGCGGCTAAATGCGGTTTTTACTATTCCATAAGAAGGAAGGAAGCGATGATGACAAAGCTTTGCCGAGAAGTTTGGATCGAAGTCGATCTTGATGCCATAAAAAAAAATTTGCGAGCGATTCGCCGTCATATTCCAAATAAGAGCAAAATTATGGCTGTCGTAAAAGCGAACGGTTATGGTCATGGATCTGTAGAAGTGGCGCGCCATGCCCTGGAAAACGGGGCGAGTGAGCTCGCTGTTGCCAGCGTAGAGGAAGGAATCGTTTTACGAAAAGCGGGCATTACAGCACCTATCCTTGTGCTAGGTTTTACATCCCTTAGTTGTGTGAAAAAATCAGCGGCTTGGAATATTGAGTTAACAGCATTTCAGGTTGATTGGATTCAAAAAGCGAACAAGATATTGGAAAACGAAGAGAGTACTGACCGATTAGGTATTCATATTAATGTGGATACCGGTATGGGTCGATTAGGGTTACGCACAAAAGAAGAACTTTTAGCAGTAGTGAAAGCATTAACAGCAAGTAAATTCCTAAGATGGGCAGGTATCTATACCCATTTTTCAACAGCTGATGAACCAGACACTACACTAACCAAGCTGCAGCACGATAAATTTATCAGTTTTCTCAGCTTTTTAAAAAATCAAGGCATTGAATTGCCCACCGTGCATATGAACAATACGGCTGCGGCGATCGCTTTTCCTGAATATAGCGCTGATATGATTCGTTTAGGCATCGGCATGTACGGCTTATATCCTTCAGACTATATCAAACAACTAAACCTCGTTAAGCTTGAACCTGCATTAAGTTTAAAGGCACGCATCGCTTATGTGAAAACCATGCGGACAGAACCCCGAACCGTTAGCTATGGTGCTACATACATCGCAGAACCCGATGAAGTCATTGCTACACTCCCGGTCGGATATGCTGACGGTTATTCTCGTGAACTTTCCAATCGCGGAATTGTTCTTCATCGCGGAAGACGAGTGCGAGTGGCGGGGAGAGTGACAATGGATATGATCATGGTTAGTTTAGGTGAGGACGGTGAAGGTAAACAAGGAGAGGAAGTCGTGATTTACGGTCAGCAAAAAGGAGCTGAGATCACCGTTGATGAAGTTGCTGACATGCTTAATACGATTAACTACGAAGTGGTGTCAACATTAAGCCGCCGCATCCCTCGTTTTTATATAAGAGATGGCGAGATTATCAAGGTATCCACTCCAGTAATGTACGTGTAGGATTTTACGTGCGTTTTTTGCAAATACTTATGCTGACCAAGATTCCTCTACCGGGGGATTTTACTTTTCCGAAACCAACCTCCTATATACTGAGAGATATAATGCGCCAACTTAATGATTGATTATACCTTAAGAACTGATTTTTCATGGTATTTTTATCGTGTCGAGAACGAAAATGCTCTTTGCGTTCTTTACATGTACGCCCCTTTGTTTCCGGCATGAATTTGTACACAAAACCGATCACAAAGTTTAATATCCAAAGGAAAAAACACTTAACCCAGAACTAAGTTCTCTTAATCTTTGTGGGAATGTTTCCGCTCTGTAAAAGACCGCACTCCTTGTGTGATCCCATGCCTAGTTATGTATTTTTTTCTGCTTCTGCACGCTTATCTTCTTGAATTTATTTAAGACACACAGCGCTCATTGATCAAAAGGGATTAGTAGATGTTTTATAATACTCTATATTTTTTATCTGTTTTAGTAACTCATTATAGATAGAGTCAATCGTGCTTTTTAAGCTTGTTGAATGATATAGAAACAGCGAAAACACCCCTTGCGTTAACGTGAGGGGTGTTGTGCGTAAACATAATACACTATTTACGTCCCGCACTTCTCATTAGGCTTTTGCTTTTCGAAAGCTCTTCAAAGCCGAATTGAGATCCTTTGTGTGAGTGTAAATGTTCTTATACAAATCAAATAGTGTTTTATACTTTTGAACATTTTGTTCCTTTGGATAAAATACAGCAGCCTCACGAATGAACTGCTCTGCACATTCTTCAAGGGATTCAAACCACCTACTCCCAAAGGCAGCTAGCATAGCGGCCCCCATGGCTGGACCTTGTTCATTTTCTAATTGAATTACCCTCGCATTGAAAATATCTGCCTGCATTTGAAGCCACGTTTCATTTTTAGCTCCCCCACCGATACAAACAACAGTATGAACTGATTTACCCGATTCGCGAAATAGCTCAATTGATTCACGTAAAGAGAAGGTGATGCCTTCCATTACTGCCCTCAAAAAATGCTCTCTTTTGTGAGCTCCATCCATTCCGATCAAGCTTCCCCGAATAGAAGAATCCGCATGCGGCGTTCTTTCGCCAACCAAATAAGGAGTGTATAACAGTCCATTTGCCCCTATCGGAATAGATTCCACCCCCTGCAGTAATTGCTCAAACGATTCGTTTGGTGCAAACGTTCTTTTAAACCAGTCCAAACTGTATCCTGCAGCAAGCGTGACCCCCATCGTATAAAAAGAATCCTTTTTTCCATGATTAAAAAAATGCACTTTTCCTTTAAAATCTCTTTCATTGCCTTCTTCGCAGGAAAGTATGACCCCTGATGTCCCAATACTGCATAGTGTTTTTTCGGAAGAGAGAATACCGGCTCCGATAGCACCACAAGCGTTATCTGCTCCCCCAGCGTACACTTTTGTTTTTTCCAGTAGCCCTGTCTCCGCCGCAACATTGGGAAGCAGCGACCCTACACATTCATGAGATTCAACAAGCGGAGGACAAATAGCTGCAGAAATACCAAATTGATTGCAAATATCATCACTCCACTCCTTATGAGTAATATGTAAAAGTAAAGTTCCTGCTGCATCGGAGTATTCAGTGTGAATCGCACCAGTCATACGGAATCTCACATAGTCCTTCGGTAGCAAAAAAACAGCAGTTTTTTTAAAAAGTTCAGGTTCATGTTCCTTCACCCATAATATTTTTGGTAATGTAAACCCTTCTAGAACACGGTTTTTTGTGATGTCAAGCAGATGATCGCCAAATTCCTCGGTCATCCTGTTACATTGAGGCGTCGTTCTGGTATCATTCCAAAGAATGGCACGACGTAACACCTGTTTGTCTTGGTCAAGCAGTACTAATCCATGCATTTGTCCTGAATAGCTTATTCCGTCAATATCCTTGGCTTGAACGTTAGATATAGAAACCAATTCAGCCAATGCATCAATTGTTTGCTGCACCCAGTCTTCAGGATTTTGCTCACTATATCCCGCCTTCTCTTGGATGAGCGGATATGCTTTGGATGTTTCTGCACAAACCTTGCCGTTTTGATTAACTAAAATGGTTTTAACAGCACTCGTTCCAAGATCTATTCCAATGACATACTTCATGTTTTCACTCCTTAACCCTTTAAAAACCATTCGCTCTACATAAATCCGAATTTTAGAAATTACCCGTCATATCCATAATCAAGAGGTAAGGAATCATGACGGGTAGTTCAGGTAACTTGGCTATCCTGCTATATCTTTTACGACAGGATGGAGCTTCTCTTTCATCTGTTATACTTCTAAAATGTATTGGTTCAATATTGCTTTTAATTGTTCCTGTCTTCCAGATTCATTTTTAATTGATTTATTATTTAGCGCATATTGCTCAAGTGTATTAAAGTTAGCTCTTCCTTCTGTAATTTCAAGGCCAATCCCTTCAGTAAAACTGCGATAACGATGTTGAATCACATCTTCAAACACACGTTCTTTGATCAATTTGTGAGCTACTTTCAATCCTCTTGCAAATGCATCCATCCCCGCAATATGGGCATATACTAAATCATCAGGCTCAAAAGAAGATCTACTGACCTTTGCGTCAAAGTTTAATCCGCCGCTTCCAAGGCCTCCATTTTGCAGGATCTCGTACATTGCTAATGTCGTGGAATATAAATCTGTCGGAAATTCATCCGTGTCCCAGCCTAAAAGAGGATGACCTTGGTTCGCGTCAACAGAGCCAAGCAGACCGTGTACTCTTGCCATGCGTAATTCATGTTCGAATGTATGTCCGGCTAATGTGGCATGATTGGCTTCGAGATTTAATTTAAAATGATTGTCTAAGCCATATTGCTTCAAAAAGGCAATGGTTGTTGCTGCATCTGTATCATATTGATGAGTGGTCGGCTCCTTTGGTTTTGGTTCAATCAAAAACTGCCCTGTATACCCGATTTCCTTCGCATAATCCACTGCCATATGCATAAATCTGGCCAAATTATCAAGTTCAAATTTTAAATCGGTATTTAACAATGTTTCGTATCCTTCACGGCCGCCCCAAAACACATAATTCTCGGCGCCAAGTTCTTTTGCTGTTTCTAGCCCTTTTTTTACTTGTGCTGCAGCGTACGCAAACACATCTGCATTGCAGGAAGTCGCGGCACCATGGACGAAACGTGGATTCGTGAACATGTTTGCAGTATTCCATAATAGCTTAACGTTGCTGGTTCTCATGTACTCTTTCATCATGCTCACGATACGATCTAAATTTTGATTCGTCTCTTTTAACGTACTTCCTTCGGGTGCAATATCTCGGTCATGAAAAGCAAAAAATGGTGCATCCAGTTTTTCAAACAATTCAAATGCTGCTTCTACTCTCGCCTTGGCCAGATCCATTCCTTTATACTGATCCCACGGCCTTTGCATCGTAGCCGCTCCAAAAACGTCTGTGCCATCAGCGGTAAATGTATGCCAATAAGCAATAGAAAAACGCAAATGCTCTTTCATCGTTTTTCCGCCGATTACTTCTTGAGCATTATAATATTTAAATGCTAAAGGATTAGTGGAGTCTGTCCCTTCGTAAACCACTTTGTTTACGCTTTCAAAATAGTTAACTGAACTAGAATGAGATTGAGCCATGTGATTTCCCCCTTAAAAAATAAATTCAGGCGCATTTTATGCCATATTGTAAGTAGATTATTTATTAGTTTGTTGTTCAAACAAACTAACTTATTTTCATCTTATATAACCTCATCCGCATTTTCAATATTTTTTTCGTTTTTTATGAACACATTAGATATAATAAGGGTAAGATTCGCTATGTACCATGTTTCATACTGAACACATAAAAATTTCAACTTAATTTATAGGTTATACAAATGGAGTGGATGAAGTGGATATCGCAGATCAAACCTTTGTCAAAAAAGTAAATCAAAAATTATTATTAAAAGAAATACTTAAGAACTCACCTATTTCAAGAGCTAAATTATCTGAAAGAACTGGTTTAAATAAATCAACTGTTTCATCACAGGTAAACACATTAATGAAAGAAAATCTTGTATTTGAAATCGGCCAGGGACAATCAAGCGGCGGCAGAAGACCTGTCATGCTTGTTTTTAATAAAAAGGCTGGATACTCCGTAGGAATAGACGTTGGTGTGGATTATATTAATGGCATTTTAACAGACCTTGAAGGGACGATCGTTCTGGATCAACACCACCATTTGGAATGCAATTCTCCAGAAATAACGAAAGACATTCTAGTGAATATGATTCATCACTTTATGACACATATGCCACAATCTCCGTACGGGCTTATTGGTATAGGCATATGCGTGCCTGGGCTCATTGATGAAAATCAAAAAATTGTTTTCACTCCGAACTCCAACTGGAGAAATATTGACTTAAAACCTTTCATCCAAGAGAAGTTCAATGTTCCTGTTTTTATTGAAAATGAGGCAAATGCCGGTGCATATGGAGAAAAAGTATTCGGTGCTGCAAAAAATCACGATAACATTATTTATGCAAGCATCAGTACAGGAATAGGGATCGGCGTCATTATCAACAATCATTTATATAGAGGTGTAAGCGGATTCTCCGGAGAAATGGGACATATGACAATAGACTTTAATGGACCTAAATGCAGTTGCGGAAACCGAGGATGCTGGGAATTGTATGCATCCGAGAAGGCTTTATTAACATCTCTTCAGACTAAAGAGAAAAAAGTGTTCACTCAAGATATCATAGACCTCGTCCATCTGAATGATATTGGAACTTTAAACGCGCTACAAAATTTTGGATTCTATTTAGGCATAGGCCTTACCAATATTTTAAATACTTTCAACCCACAAGCCGTCATTTTAAGAAACAGCATAATCGAATCGCATCCAATGGTTTTAAATTCAATTAGAAGTGAAGTGTCATCAAGGGTTTATTCCCAATTGGCCAATAGCTATGAGTTATTGCCATCTTCCTTAGGAAAGAATGCACCGGCATTAGGAATGTCTTCGATTGTTATTGAACATTTTCTAGATATCGTTACATGATTAAATTGTACAAAACTCTATGTTCTACGCTCATCTTCAAAGATGAGTTTTTGTTTTGTTGGTGTAATGTTGAATAAGACCATTTTATTAAAGATACCTTCTCCTATGAAAAAGGAGTTCTTCAATAGAAGTCTCCTTTTTCACGTGTACATTATTTTTCTTTATAACGAAAATATCTAAAGTCGGCCGGAATATGATTTCCGCTGGTATCTTGACATTGCATTCCTACAAAGGCACCTGTGAAGAACCCTCCTCCACGGATGTAATCATCTGATAATTTTTTCGATTCCAATGTAATGTCAATTTTTCTCCAATCTTCTTTGTTAAAAGAATAGAAATAATAATACTTTTCCTTTTCAATTTTTACTCTTAGATATATATACTTTACCTCACGAGGAATAACAATTTTATTTTTTAATGGCTGTGAAAAAGAGAAGTTATCACATATCGTTAATTCAAGAATACGGCCAAGTTCTTCATCATGCGTGACTTGAAGAGCCGTCCAGTTCTCAGTATTGTAATAGTTCACCAATCCGGCGGCTTGTTGAAAATTCTCCGGATAAAACTCAACTGCAGTTTCCGCTTCAAAATGGAGACTTTGCCAACGTCTGGCTACAAATGCCTGAGTAAATGTCGAGGTTAATGATTCATGACCGTATAATCGCAAATGATTTGGCACTTGAGTCAATGAACCTAATTCATTTGTAAACGGGATCCTTAACGTTTGAAAATGAATATTTAATGTAGAATCCTCGAATTCATCAACCTCCGGGTAGGTTGCTGGAAACATTTTTTCTGATACAGCAGGCGCTTCTACCTCCAAGCTTCCTTCTTTTCCACCAACTATATAAGGCCATTCATCTTTCCAATAGAGTTTTTGAATAGCTGTTTCCCTGCCCAAAGGACAATATCCTCTCTGCTGAAAAATGGAATCATCGTCAGGATGAATAGGTCGTCCCGTTAAATGAGCTAAATACCACTCACCTGTATGTGTTTGAACAATGGAGGCATGTCCACATTTTTGCAGTGGATTTTCTGGAGCATGCCACGATGTTAAGAGTGGATTATCAGGATGAACTTCATATGGCCCTTCAATATTTGAAGAACGGGCAATTGTAGCAGCGTGTTCGAACCGAGTTCCTCCTTCTGCAGTTAATAAATAATAATAGTTCCCGGTATGATAAAGGTGCGGAGCTTCCGTCAGCTTTCTATCCGTTCCTTTAAATATAACTTTCGGTTTACCAATTAATTTTTGCTGCTTATCAGAATACTCCTGTATGACAATTCCTCCGAATGAGTGCCGATCAATACGCTGATCCCATAACATATTTAATAAATATTTTTTTCCATCTGTATCATGAAATAAAGATGCATCAAACCCCGAGCTATTTAATGTAATCGGTTCTCCCCAGTCACCATTAATCGTTTCACAAGTCACTAAATAATTGTGACAATCTTTCCAAGCGCCATCTACGACCTTAACATCCGAATAGACCAGCCAAAACCTTCCGTCGCTATAACTTAAACATGGCGCCCAAACCCCACCTGAATTAGGGTTTCCTTTCATGTCTAATTGTGAAACTCTCTGTAATGGATGTGCAACTAAGTGCCAATTCACTAAATCTTTTGAGTGGTGTATCTGTACTCCTGGAAACCACTCAAATGTAGATACAGCGATATAATAATCCTCTCCTACCCTACAAATACTTGGATCGGGATTAAATCCTTTAAGTACTGGATTGATAATCTTCATTTGGGACTCCTCCTCAGCTATTTTCTTTTCACTCATCAATGTTTAAGCTTTGAATTCATCAATGTTATCCAAATAAACTTTATCTCTATTCTCTAATTCTCGTACCATGTTTTTATATTTTTTCTCATCTAGATTATAGAAATGAATATCAATCATGGCTAGAACCAGTAAGAACACGGGTATAATGGTAGTTGTAATTAAAATTCCCGTTAATGCCTCCGGCGTTTGTGCCTGATTTGCCACATATCCAAACTTATCTAGAACCAATCCCGGTACAACCCCTCCCAAGGCCATGCCAAATTTAAAGAAAAATCCGATGATAGCGTATATGAGCCCGCCCATTCTTTTCCCAGTCCTATACTCTCCATATTCTATTGTTTCAGGAATGAGCGCCCACATATATCCCCCGGCAGTGAGACTTCCAGCAGCAGCAATTAATCGAAAGAAGAGTATGAGGTATATATTACTTGACGGAACAAACAGTAAAGCTAGGAGGCCGATTATATTCAGTAATAATGCATAGTTTAGTAATTTCTTCTTTCCCAATCGTTGATGAAGCTTTGGAATAAACGGTAAAATGACCAATGCAGGCAAGCTTCCTATCAAACCGTACCACTTCACTAAATCCTCTCTTCCTAAGTTATACGTCACGTAATAGATGCCAACTGAATTACTTATTGAATTCACTCCGAAAATGATAATAAAGAAAATACTTAATACAACAAGTGGACGATTAACACGAAATTGCTCAAATATATCAGATAGTTTAATTTTCTCTTCAGATTTTTGAAGAGTGACACGCTCTTTTGTGCTTTTAAAACAAAAGATTAAAAGGCCCCCGCCTATCATTCCCAAAATACCCATGGTTAGTTGCCAGCCAAGAGATTCGTTGCCGGAAGTATCGCTTAAATAGGCAGCCAGTAAGGGAACAAAAAAAGCAACGACAAGCCCTCCAAGATTCGCAAATAACATACGAACAGATGTTATACTAACAACTTCTTGATTATTTCTAGTCATTGCAGAAGTTAACGCTCCATATGGAACGTTTATCGTTGTATATGTAAGCGACAAGCCAACATAGGTCATATAGGCATATATTAATTTCCCCATCGCCGAAAAATCTGGGGTTGTAAAACAGAGTATGGCCAGTATGACAAATGGAAAAGCTCCGAATAAAAGATACGGTCTAAAGCGCCCAAATCTGCTGTTCGTTCTGTCTACTATTGTTCCGATAAAAGGATCAGCGAGGGCGTCAATGATTCTAACCACTAAGAACATCGTACCGGCTGTTGCTGCCGATAAACCAAATACATCTGTATAGAAGAACAAAAGGTAAGTAGACACCGTTGCATAAATTAAATTACACGCGAAATCCCCAGACGCATATCCAACTTTTTCAACCATCCTAATCTTCTTTACATTTTCACTGAGCATGATTACTCCCCTTTTCGACCCTTTAATATGGAACAGTAAGAAATGGAAAAAATATCTCCAGACTTATGAACAGTGTTTTATAAAAGCGCTTTCAAAAAGGTGTAAAAAAATTCTAGTGGTTTACTTTACTGAGCATTATCATCATCTAAATAGTAATCAGCAAGCAGTAAATTCATCTGTTTTTCGTCGAGCCTCTTCCCCCTTTCATCCATATTGAAAAAGAACTTATCTTATGGACAACTATAAGTTCACCTCATTAGTTTGTTGACCAAACAAACTAACTTGATTTAATATTATAAAATCCTTTCAGCTTTTTCAACATTTTTTTCAGAAAATTTACTTTTTCAGGCACAGCAAAGATTAAATAACAGATAAAGAGAATAACACTTATAAAGCGGTTCCTCATAAAAAAGGCTTGTTCTCCGCTATAGGGACTGCTCTTCTATGTTTTTCGGGTATAGGCGGTTGAAAGCTTAACAAATTTTTCTTTCAAAAATTCAATTTAAACTTTTGGCAAATAAAACACGAATAATGTTTACATCATGACAACCACTATAGATGGATCAGGTTACCGAAAACATAAAGGGATTTAATTATGTATTCTTCATCCAATATCGTTTTAAAATTAAAACAAAGTTTCAGTCTTTATTTCCTAAATACGCATCAAAGCTTGAAACTTAAAGTGATCATTCCACCTTCTCATCATGCACATAATAAGGTACATGCAATAATCCAAGCTCTCTTAGGGGCTTTTCTATTCGCTAAAAACATAACCAGTTATCGGAAAGCCCTTTGTGGCTTTCTTCTTATTTCTCGGATTGTTTGTCATTGAGTAAAAAATTAGTACCTCTTCAATTTCCTTTTCTAAGTCATTATTTAAATCGAATAATGTTCCACAACCGCTTCCTATAAATCCACCGTAGTAATACCATAAATCAATTGTAAATGCGTCTATATCTTTATCTTCATTGGCTGCTACAGTTTCATAATTAATTGTGATTTGGGAACGGTATTCTTTTTCCAAGCACCTCTCAGCTGTTAAATCACTTATCCCATCTCCATCTATATCTCTACAAATTTTGATGCTAAGGTTACGTTTGCCCTGACTTTCAAAAACATCTGTATATTTACGTTGCAGTTTTTCTGCCACTACTTCCCCTAAGCCTTCCAACGCATATATTTTTTGTTTTAATTCTAGATTTATAGCCTTCTCTAGAATATGCAAATAGCCATCAGCGTCTGGACTTTGATTTTTCTGTATCTTGAATAAACGTCTTAAAGCTTTCCGCACAGTGTTGTCCTCCTTATAGGGAACTCTCGGCTATAGTGGCTATACCAACGATGGTATATACAGGATACTTTATATTTGGGACATATTCAAAACTGCTTAGATAGCGAGCTTTCAGGAGTGCTAATACATAAAATCATTTTATGAAGATTAGGCTGGCATTGCTGACCAATCAATTGATCTTGATTAAAATTGCTTCTTTAACGAGTGTATTCTTGGTAGCTTGGAAGAGGCCGACTTATCTACATAGAAGAATCTTAGAACATGATTTAGCTAATGTTATTTCAATATCAAATTCCATTATGTTTTAACAGAAGACGTCACGACCTTAGATATTTATCGGAAAGAAGATTTTAAAGATGAGTTACCCTCTGCTGAGAATAAGCGCAAAAACTGCAGGCGAGATGATGAAAATTCAGCGTCAGAATACGGTCTAAAATTAGCAAACGAACAAAGGATTTAGACTGATTATCAAACACTCATGAAGGCAAGAGCAAAAGACAAAAGAGCCCGCACCTATATTTTTTGCATGCTGAATATAATTTCAACTAAGATAGATATAGTTAGTGCTTAATCGTACTAAAATTTCACTTTACAAATAAGTTTTTTTAAAACTCTTATTTTTATTTAATGAGAGATTGGTTTTCCACTTTAAACTTTTATTGGTAATGAAAGTGCTAGAAATTGTACTTTTGATTAAATGCTTTTTCATTGCGGCATTGCTGCAAACATAAGTTTGTTATTAAAAACAGAAATTAATTCTGTATCAGTTTATTCAATATGTTAATTTTACTTTGGTCTTTATTATTCTTCTTTGTTCTTCTATAGCCATCTAACAAAGAATTATTATAAATCTTGAGGTAATCATCAATAGTTATCAAATGATATCTCGCTCCGTAATCTTCAAAAACCTCTAGGTTATTATAGTCTACATCTGCAAATGGTTTTAAATCCTCTATGTACGCAATGCCTATATTAGTATTAGTTTTCCTAAATTCATGCTCATGTAAATCAACCATTTTATAACCTTGCAGTTCCATAATTTTTTTTAGTTTTTCCCACTTTTCCTCTAAAAAAATTAAAGGAATAAGGATATCAATATCTTCTGGGGAAAAATCCAACCCAGTTACCTTTTCAAGACCTAAAGAGCCATATAATAATGGAATGATATCTAATTCTTTATTAAGAGTTTTAGCTATATTTATAAATTCATTATACAATTTCATTTTTTATATCCCCAATATGTAGTGATTCATTATTTAAGCATTAATTGCCCCTTTAAGTTTCAAGTCCTCAAATTCTTCCATATGGTGAATATCCTCAAACTCATTTAACCCCTTTTTTTCTAATCAGAAAGATTGAAGCATTAGTACTTAGAATTGGTTTGGCTGCACTGGGCTATTTTTTAAAAAATAGCCTACATTTTTACAATTAACGATTCTTTTATCTAAAAAGCTTTGAATACTGAATTAAAGAATATCAGCAATATAATGATGGCTAGTACAACAACAATCTCAAAAGTATGTGAACTGCCATCTCTTTTTTCTTGTTCTGTCTTCTCTCTCATTTGTTCCCTATATTTTCTTTGTATTTCATCCTTTTTTCTATTCACCTTACTCGACCCCTTTCAAAATAAAGTAAAGTAAAGTCAAGCCATTCTGAATTATTCTTCATGAGGTCAAATCCAATTTTTTATATGGCACCGTTATTCCTTAAATGTATCATGAGTTTGTGGATTGTGATAACTTAGATTGCTGTCTTTGCCTTGGTTTGCAGAAAACTGAGTCCCAGACCCAAAAGATAATAGCAAATGAAATGCTAAATAAGTAAATTTCGTATGATAATAGAATCCCTAAGGTGTTCATTGGATCAGTGATTAAAGCGAAGAATAACCATACTAAGAAGGAAAAGAATAAGTATATGAATAAATATTTCAGGCTAAATCTTTTTGGCTTACGATTTAAAAAGTATTGAACAGGTGTTGCAAAGATTAAATAAAAGATATAGAGAATAGCACTTATTAGAATGTATGGATAGTAACCATCATAATCAATGCCAAAAACATAAACAGCAGCAGCTGATAACGCAGATAAGACATGAACAATAAAGATCCTTAAAACTTGCATGTTTATAACCCCTTTCATGATGAATGCTTCAACAACATTATCTAGATCCTTCCTTAAAATCCCTTACAATATATATTTTAACTTAAACAATTTGAAATATCACAAACATTGCAACTTCTGCTACAAGCAAATAAATCATATATCTAGCATAATTAAACACGTTTTCATCAGCATTTTTTTCTTTTTTAAAAGTCCAAGCAAATAATCCTAAAATAGTTGCCACTAACACGATTTCAATTATTGTTAAAATTGACATACTTTCCTCCCAAATAAGTACCAAATATAGACCAGAGTTTCTTATGGCGAAAATTTACTTAGTTTCTTCAAAGCAATAATGACAATAAACTGAATTGTTATCTTCATATCTAATGTATGTATCTTGGATTAAGAAGTTTATATAGCCAGCTGTTTTGAGTATCGCTTTACTTATCATAAGCATATCCTTCTGGATATCATAATCTTTTGAAGATCCAAATTAACTTTAAACGCTGCATGTAAGTCAAAGAACGAATCATCAAATTGAAATTTTAAGATTTTCATTGCAATCCCCCGATCTATTTCCTTTATTATACAGAGAGGTCATATCTAATTAAAACTGTTGTTTTATTTAGAACTTACAAGTTCCCCATGTGATACAATCGCGCCCGTTTGTTGAAGACCATTAACAGAGTTTTTCTATTGCGTTTCCTTTTACTCGGGTTCTAATAATTTTGCTTTCTTGTATAAAAGTTTCGGATTTAATAATACTAGGCCGCCCCATAGCGACTCCTTGAATAATCTTATAGCTGTTCCAACCATCTTTTAACGGGTAGATTACCTTATTTTCGGTTAAATATGCCCCTAATGCAGATGCGGCTACACCAGTTGCCGGATCTTCGTTGTATCCAGCTCTCTTAGGAAATTGACGTGCCTGGACATATTGCTTGCTTTCCTGCTCAATGGCAAAAGGATAAAACCCAGTAGTGTTAAACTCATCACATAATTTCCAAAGGTATTCAAAATTAGGTTTAAGATTGTTAAGAGTTCCCACGCTTTTTAAAGGAATAATTAGTTTATAACGAGACGTAGAGACAGACTGAATAGGAAAATTATTTATGTCATCTATTCCAATACATAATGCTTTACATATTTCTTCTACTGTAGGATTTACATTCAAAAATTTGGGGGAGAATTGTTCCACATTAACATCTAAATTCGATCCTTTTACTTCCCATTCAACTTTAACAGGCCCTAACATTGTCTCCACGATAGTCGGTGAATGTTTTATCATACCTCGGTTAACGAGAACTGTAATGCTTCCTATAGTCGCATGGATGCACATTTCCATCTCATGTAATGGAACAAAGAAACGAATCTTTACATCACAATCAGAACGAGTTGATTTTAAAACGAAGGCTGATTCATGAGCAAAATCCTTTGTCATCTTTTGCATTTTATCTGTTGTTAAACTATCTGCTTTCAAAACAACAGGACACGGGTTACCTCCACCGTTTTCCAGAGAAAACACTGTTGTATTTACAACTTCATAACACAATTTTCTAATCCCCCTTTGCTTTAAGCTTCATTTTAACATCATTTTCCTTCCTAGTTAATCTTCAACAATACGGCCCTTTAACGGAACAACTCTATTGTCACTCAACAGTTTTTTAATCCACTTTCAACTTCAGATGTTCTTTTTCTTTCAATATAAAAACACCCCTTTAGATAACCAATCCAAAGGGGTGAAACGGTGCAACTTCTCCAGATTAAGCTATATACTCGTCACAACAACGAAGTAACAAGTAAGTTTCCAGAACTCTTATTCCAGATGGAACAGTACTCGATGGAAAACCTTTTTTTTGACTTTATATAAACTTTCATTATATTCCCTTAGTAATTTTACATATTTAGGTAAAACCATAGAAACCCACTTAATACGATCTCTGTCACGAATCACCTTAAAACGCCTACTTTTCCATTACATTTTGTGTGACATTATATAAAAAGACTTCCTGAAACTGGGCTTTAAATTAAGTTCTTGACATTTAATATAAATTTGATTGTTCCTCGATCTCTAAGCATATCGCTCACTCCTTTATTGATCTAATATTAACAAAACAAAAGTTCTCTATTCACTACTAACAAGTACAAAAATTCGATGTAAATGTTGGTAATAATTCACCCCCCTTATAAAAGGGGTTAATTAGGAGCAAATCAAGTTGCCATATTACTTAGGGTTTCATTGAAAGAAATGCTACCACAAAAATGCTGTCAAAGTTATCGTTAACGCTTCGCTTCTGCTATCATCCTCTAATTAAAGTTGCAATGGATTTAGTTAGAATTCCAGATATAAAACATACAACTGTCATGATAGACACCCAGATTAAAAAAGTCGGCTCTAACCCTATTTCAATTAGCATAAAAACTAAAGAGAGTACAAATATAATCAAGGTTGTTACCCATACTCTTTTGAAAATAAAGTATCCTATTATTCCTAAGATAAATGATACAGCCGGCAGTACAAGTAGTATTAAAAATGCAGGACCACCCAAATGAGATATCCTCCTCATCTTATTCATTATGCAATAAGTGCAATTTCCCATTCTTTTCGCTTTTAATGGTGTTGTATTAACCTTTTTCCCTGATTTTAAGTCATAGGAGGTTATTTCCCCTAAGATATTCTCTTTTTGCATGTCAAACCCTTTGATAAGGACGTACATGTTACTATCATCAAATTTAATATCATTCAATAACATTTCACTATTGCCTGCATAGAATTTTGAAAGGTGTTTTCTTATTTAGATTTTCACCAAAAAAGCTACTTTTCCATTGTATGAGACAGCAACGATAATATGAATATACCAAAACATGATCGGCAGAAACTAACTCAAAACGAATGTCTTAGTCTTCTGTATAGTTTTTTCATTCATTCCTTCTTTTCTTAGTATTTTAACATATTACCATTCTTGTCAAGATGATATTAAGAATAAACAAGAGAGGAAATTAAAGTTTGTTTTACATGAAGTCTTAAAGTTGATCTAATATCATCTCAGTATCTTCATTTTTGGACTTTCCTACCTCCTGAGCAGCTTCTCAAACTATAGTTCTTAAATTGTTCAACTTTATTTGGTGTGTGTACGAAGAAACAATTGACATCAATACATCAGCCAATTCAAAAGCCATATCACCTTTTGCCCTATGGAATTTTCTCTAATAACGTGCAGTATTCACACTAGGTCTTCGAGATCTTGGATTGGAAAAAGAGAAATTTTATGAAACTCCAAAGAATTCTTACTAACCAGTATTTTTTCGACTTCTTCTTTCTGTATAGCATCAGGATCATTTAGATCAAAAGTATGTATTTCATCAAAATCTAAGTTATCGTATTCATGAATTTCATCTTCGCATTCATATGTGTATAGCTTAGATAAAAATTCATCAAATAAGTCTGCAATCCTAATGTCAGTATTTAATTCAAGGTCATAGTACTGTACAGGTGATTCTCATAGTTTGGCGGATAATCTAATGCAACCCATTTGTGTCCATCTCCCTGTATGAACAACAGTTTTTGTGGTAGCCCCTCAACTTCAATATGGTCGTCTGACCAAGATGTTTCCTGATTTCTTGGAAACGCATTAAAATTAAATCAATCCACCATTTTGTTATGATCAAATTTTTATATTCTTGAGGCAAAGTTAAATTCATCTTCACTGATGTCCATTAACCTTAAAAGGATCATATTTAATGTCTCCCAAATGATTTATTACCTCCTATAGGTTGTGTAATAAATACACCAATACATATATGCTTCTAAATTTGTAATGTTTTATGTCCTCAATCGTAGAGTTAGATTTCTAATTTCAAATATTTTTGGTCATAATTTGGTCATTGACCAAAAATGCTAATTTCTCATTCTATTAATCAAAATCAAAAAAATCCCCTGACACCAATAGTGCCAAGGGATTGAAAGATTAATACTGAGACATATACTGTTCGCGCTCCCAAGGGTGAACTTGTGTGCGGAACATATCCCATTCGATTTCTTTTGATTCGATGAAGTGTTCGAATAGGTGCTCGCCTAGCGCTTTGACCATGACCTCGTTTGATTTGAATTCTTCTAGCGCTTCCGCAAGTGTTGCTGGAAGGTCAACGATTCCGTTTTCCATGCGCTCTTCTTTGTTCATCACGTAGATGTTGCGGTCGATTGGAGCTGGCGCTTCCAGTTTGTTTTTGATTCCGTCTAAGCCTGCAGCAAGCAATACGCTGAGTGCAAGGTACGGGTTAGCAGCTGGGTCTACGCTGCGTACTTCAACACGTGTGCTGATGCCGCGGGAAGCCGGGATACGGATAAGCGGGCTTCTGTTTTGCGCGCTCCATGCTACGTAGCAAGGTGCTTCATAGCCAGGGACAAGACGTTTGTAAGAGTTCACAGTCGGGTTTGTTACTGCTGTAAAGCTTGTTGCGTGCTTCACGATACCTGCAATGAAGTGTTTCGCTGTTTCACTTAACTGAAGATCAGCGTTTTCGTCATAGAATGAGTTAACGCCATCTTTGAAGAGTGATAGATTGCAGTGCATACCGGAACCGTTCACACCGAACAACGGTTTTGGCATAAATGTCGCATGCAGACCGTGTTTGCGGGCAATTGTTTTGACAACTAGTTTAAACGTTTGGATGTCGTCACAAGAGCGGACAGCACCAGCATATTTAAAGTCGATTTCGTGCTGGCCAGGCGCAACTTCATGGTGAGACGCTTCGATTTCAAAGCCCATCTCTTCAAGCTCAAGTACGATATCACGGCGGCAGTTTTCTCCCAAGTCAGTTGGAGCCAAGTCGAAATATCCGCCTTTGTCGTTTAGTTCAAGCGTCGGCTCGCCTTTTTCGTCTAATTTGAATAAGAAGAATTCAGGCTCAGGTCCGAGGTTGAAATCACTGAAGCCGAGGTCTTCCATTTCTTTCAGAATCCGTTTTAAATTGTTTCGCGGGTCACCTTCGAAAGGTGTACCATCCGGATTGTAGATATCACAGATGAAACGTGCTACTTTACCTTTTTCAGCTGTCCATGGGAAGATAACAAATGTATTCAGATCTGGATACAGGTACATGTCTGACTCTTCGATGCGAACGAATCCTTCAATAGAAGAACCGTCAAACATGACTTTATTATCAAGCGCTTTTTCAAGCTGGCTTACAGGAATTTCAACGTTCTTGATTGTTCCAAGAATGTCAGTAAACTGAAGACGGATATACTTCACGTTTTCTTCTTTGACTAATTTTACGATATCTTCTCTAGTGTACTTTGCCATTTCGTAAAACTCCTCCTCTTAAAAGGTAAATGTATATAGCAAAACAGTTGCTAACGGATTAATGAAAGAAGCGGGACATGTCGCCTTGGCGGAATGTATTCCCTCTTTGAAAACGGCCGGCTTGCATGAGCTCGTTTTTCAGGAGCTGTCTCAGTTCGTCATCGGACAGATCATGTTTCATTGGTTTTTTCGTCTTCTCGTTTTGTTTTTGCTCTGGTTCGGCTTCTGCTTTCGCCAGAATTTGTTTAATCCCTGCCATGTTTACACCTTGTTCTATCAGGTGCTTGATTTCTAACAGTTTATCTACATCATGGAACGAAAATAATCGTCTATTCCCTTCGCTTCTCGCTGGAAATATCAGTCCATTTTCCTCATAATATCGAATTTGTCTTGCTGATAACTCAGTTAACTGCATGACAATTCCTATTGGAAATAAAGGCATTGAGCGGCGAATATTATCACTCATCTCAATTTCCTCCTTTTCTTAACTTAGTTTCATTATAGGTGATGTTATATTTTGTGTCAATAAGATGTAAGGATTCTTAACATCAAATTCAGTGAAATTTTTAAAAAATTTAAATTAATTGTTTTTCCATGAGTGAATCCACTGCACTGCAGATGGCATTCTTCACATGCGAATAGGTTAATCCTCCCTGAACATACGCTACATACGGCGGGCGGATAGGGCCATCTGCTGATAATTCGATGCTTGCTCCTTGAATAAATGTGCCCGCTGCCATAATGACATCATCTTCGTATCCCGGCATGTAGGCCGGATAAGGGGTCACGTGCGCATTGATCGGTGAGGCATATTGAATCGCCTGGCAAAAGGCAATCATTTTTTCTCTGTCATTAAATTCAACAGATTGAATCAAATCCGTTCTTTTCGCATCCCATTTCGGGTTTGAAGTGAAGCCCAGTTTTTCAAGGAATCTTGCGGTAAACACCGCTCCCTTTAAACTTTGCGACACAACGTGAGGCGCCAAAAAGAAGCCTTGATACATTTCTTGGAGCGAATAAAGAGATGCCCCTGCTTCCCTGCCGATGCCCGGTGACGTCATACGGTATGAGCAAGCTTCAATCCATTTCGCTTTTCCGACGAGATAGCCTCCTGTTTTCGCAAGACCTCCGCCGGGATTTTTAATGAGAGATCCCGCCATCAGATCGGCTCCGACATGGCAAGGCTCAAGCTCTTCTACAAATTCACCGTAACAGTTGTCCACAAATACGACCAGGTTTTCATTGATTTCTTTTACGAAACGGATCATTTCTTTTATTTCACTGATTAAGAAAGAAGGACGATTCGCATATCCCTTTGAGCGCTGAATGCCGATTACTTTCGTCTTCGGATTGATCGCAGCGGCGACTGCATCATAGTCTATTTTACCGTCTTCCGTCAGATCAACCGCATTGTAGCCAATTTGAAAATCCTTTAATGATCCAGCGTTTTCTCCGCCTCTGACGCCCACAATTTCTTCTAGCGTATCATATGGCTTGCCCGTGATATAAAGGAGCTCGTCCCCCGGTCTGAGAACACCGAACAAAGCAATCGAAATGGCGTGTGTGCCTGATATAATTTGCGGCCTTACAAGACCCGCTTCTCCTCCAAACACATCCGCATAAATGCTTTCAAGCGTGTCTCTCCCGATATCATCATAGCCGTATCCTGTAGACGGCGTAAAATGAGTGTCGCCTACTTTGTGTTTTCTATAGCTTTGAAGCACTCTCCATTCATTGCGCTCACTAATTTCTTCTATTTGTTTATGAACGCCGGCGATGTCCGCTTCCACTTCCATTGCCGTTTTTTTCAATAATTCTCCGTGTGTTAATGTGTCAAACATGTTTTTGTATTTCCTTCCTACATATACTTCTTTAATTCACCGATGATGCTTTGCTCTTCTTGTACATAACCTGATATGTCGTACCGTTCATTTTCTTCATCAAAGCAGAACCGGTCAACCATCGTTTCCGATTTGATTCTGGAAAGAAGCTTCCCTTCACTTGCCGGCACACGTGCTTCAAAAGACGTTAACAGCTCTTGGCGCAAATAGCGCTGAATCGCCTCTTTAAACGTATAAGCGTCTTCCTCAAATTTCGCACTGACCATAATGTGATCTCTCCCGGCCGTCGGAATAAAATCAGGCAGCTTTTGATCACGTTTATTGTAAGCCGTCAGCATCGGGATGCCATCGGCTTCAAGTTCCTCAAGCAACCGAAGCACCGTTTTTTCGTGTCCCGGGTAATCCTCATTTGAGGAATCAATCAAATGCAGGATCAAATCCGCTTCTTTGACTTCCTCAAGTGTTGACCGAAATGCAGCAATCAGTGTCGTCGGAAGATCCTGAATAAATCCTACTGTATCTGACAGAAGTACGCTGTAGCCGCTTGGCAGGACCATTTTTCTGGTCATCGGGTCCAGTGTGGCAAACAGAAGGTCTTCTTCATAGCTGTCTGCACTTGTCAAGCGGTTGAACCATGTAGATTTCCCCGCGTTTGTATATCCGACAAGCGCAATTTGAAGCACGCCATTTTTCTTTCTTCTTTCACGGTATCGGCTTCTATGGCGAGTGACAGTCGAAAGCTGTGTGTTGATTTCATGAATACGATTTCTGATATGGCGGCGGTCGGTTTCCAGTTTTGTTTCCCCGGGACCTCTCGCCCCGATTCCTCCGCCTTGCCGGGAGAGATTAATTCCTTGCCCCGTCAGACGCGGAAGTGCATATTGCAGCTGAGCCAGTTCAATCTGGAGTTTGCCTTCTCTCGTTCTCGCCCGCTTTGCGAAAATATCTAATATCAATTGCGTGCGGTCAATCATTTTCACTTCAATTGCAGTTGCCAATGACTTCAATTGACTTGGCGACAGCTCATCATTAAAAATAAGGAGATCAGCTTCAAGCTCTTCCACCAATGCCTTCAGCTCTTCTACCTTTCCTTTTCCTATATATGTAGCGGCGTCAGCCCTGTTCCTTTTTTGAGTGACGCTGGTCAATACGGTTCCGTCTGCTGTTTTTGTCAGAGATGCAAGCTCTTCCATAGAATTTTCAAAATGCTCATCCGTGATATGCGGCAGCTGACATCCGACTAAAATGGCTTTTTCCTGTCTTGTTTCCTGTTCGTTCAAATGGATGTTCCTTTCTTTTGCATATTGGGCAGTAGTATTATCATACCAAACCCTGCATGTGTATACCACAAATCGACTGCTTTGAAAAGTTAGAAATACAGCAAAAAACAGACCTCTCGAAAACTGAGAGGTCTATACAGAGCCAGACGCTTCTTCTTTAATGGAAAGATCTTGGCTTTTAATGGTCATCAAGTCGCTCTTTAAGTATTGATCGCCCATTAAAAGCCTCATGGCTTGCGCTCTGATCGATTTTTCGATCACATTTCTGACAAAACGGCCATTGCTGAATTTAATGGGACTTGTCGTGCTTTTCACTGTCATTAAGTAATCTTTCAATTTCCATTCCGCTTCTTGACTCAGCTGGTATTCTCTTTCTGCGATCATTCGTTTCGCTATCTCCATGAGCTGGGTGACAGAATAATCCGGAAAATCAATGGAGATGGGAAATCTTGATTGGAGACCGGGATTTAATGAGAGAAAATGATCCATCTCCCGAGAATATCCGGCGAGGATCAAAATAAACTCATGCTGTTTATCTTCCATATGCTTGACGAGCGTGTCGATCGCTTCTTTCCCAAAGTCCTTTTCGCCGCCTCTTGCCAGCGAGTAAGCTTCGTCTATAAACAAAATGCCTCCTAATGATTTTTTGATTAAATCTCTCGTCTTTTGGGCGGTGTGGCCGATATATTCCCCGACCAGATCAGCCCGCTCTGCTTCTATCAAGTGGCCTTTTGACAAGACATTCATTTCAAAGAACAGCCTGCCGATCAGCCGAGCAACCGTCGTTTTTCCTGTTCCCGGATTTCCTTTAAACATCATGTGCAGCGCTTGCTTCCCCACCTTCAAGCCTTGCTCCGCGCGTTTTTGGTTTACAAAAATCCAAGCGTATATTTCCTTGATGTTACGCTTCATTTCCTCCATCCCAACCAACGTGCTCATCTCTTTTTCCATTTCCTTTAAAATACCGTGCTTCGCTTCGTTTTTTTGCAATGCAGCTTGATATTCCGCCTCTGCCTCAGCATTCGTCAGCACCTGCTTTTGTCCGTTAAGAATAATGTTGATCTGTCCGTTGTTTTTATATGTCACAGCGCGCTCCAACATTTTCACCTCTCTGTTCTCTCTATATGATATTCAAGCGGATGCCCTTTGTGACAAACGCCTATCATGTGTCGAAACAATTGCTTTTATCGGGAATGATAAGGAATCTTGCGCTTTCCCGAGAAATACTTTATTTCTTATTGTATTCAAGGACATGGGGTGGACAAACCAAGAGATTTTGTTTTTAACAATTTTGTAAGGAACACCGGAGATATGCCTTTGACAGATAAACCTCATTATCACTATTTACTCAATATCAGGTTTCTATCATCCCTTGAGGGACATTTCCTATATCGCTTTTAACAGCTCAAACAAATTTGTCAGCGGAAGAGCCCACCAGAGCTCCTTCGCGCACCCTGTTTAGCATGGCGCTTTCGGTTTTGAACAGGAACCAAGCCAAAACTCGGTTAATTTGACGCCCTCATTCGGCCTAAGATGCCCGAGACATTTCTTTTTCTTCTATTAATAAAGAGATGTCTATCTTCAGCGACACGTTTTCGTTCCCTTTTTCTTCTCAGCATATAAGGAGCGCTGCGCATTCATTTACGTTTCAAATTCCTGATGCAAAGCCGAAGACCAGATGGAATCAGCGGAAATCAAGCCGCCCCCATCATACTAATACTCACAAACAAATGATTTTTTCACATTTTTCATTCAGAGAGAATCTGCTGTCGCTTCATGTTGAATTGTGCGCTTTCCCGAGAAATAATTTCCGCATGTGAAAGGGTTATTTCCTTATTTTTCAGACGAATGATAATCGTACAAGCAGAAGTCGTGTTTTTTCATATCCTGTAATGAGGTGATAGAGAATGGTTAAAATTTTTATTGACGCTGGCCATGGCGGCTCTGATCCAGGCGCAACAGGAAATGGCCTTCAAGAAAAAACGTTAACCCTGCAAATCGCTTTAGCTTTGCGTACGATATTGACAAATGAGTATGAAGGCGTTTCTTTGCTGCTGAGCCGGACAAGCGACCAATATGTCAGCTTAAGCGACCGGACCAATGCTGCAAATAACTGGGGTGCAGATTTCTTTTTGTCCATTCACATTAATGCCGGGGGAGGCACAGGTTTTGAAAGCTATATTTACCCGGGTGTGGGGGCCCCGACGACGATTTACCAATCTGCGATTCACTCTGAAGTGATACAAGCTGTCAACTTTGCAGACCGCGGCAAAAAAACAGCAAACTTCCACGTCCTAAGGGAGTCGGCAATGCCTGCCCTATTGACTGAGAACGGGTTCATTGATACCGTAACGGATGCGAATAAGCTGAAAACAAGCAGCTTTATTCAAAGCTTAGCGAGAGGCCATGCAAACGGATTGGAGCAAGCCTTTAAGCTTAAAAAGACCTCCAGTTCAGGCTTATATAAGGTTCAGGTCGGCGCATTTAAAGTAAAAGCGAATGCGGACTCACTCGCAAGCAATGCCGAAGCTAAAGGCTTTGACACGATTGTCCTTTTAAAGGACGGATTATACAAAGTACAGATTGGCGCATTTTTATCCAAAGCCAATGCAGACGCCCTTGCCACTAGAGCGAAAAATGCCGGCTTTGACGCGATTGTCATTCTAGAATCATAATCGAGAGGCGGACGAGCGTCTCATAAAAAACCCCGGCTCCTCATCACGAGAAACCGGGTTCTATTATTCAAGAATATCAACAACAAATTGAGACCATGTTTCCAGACGGTTATAGATGTCGTCCCGTTTTAATTCAGAGACTTTCATCCATTTTCCCGCAATTTGCTCTTTCTCTTTGACTTCCACTTGTGAACCAGACTTTAATTGAAGCGCAGACAGAATACCGATATGCACTTTGCCGACACTGTTCTCATCATCATTGATGAGCCCCAGAGTGACAATCGCCTGTTTATCCTCTTCGTTGATTTGCAGTTCTTCGTCAAGCTCACGGTCTGTGTTCAGCTTTAAGACTTCTGTAAATGAAGCCGCTCTTTCAATGGAGTTCATATGACCTCCAAAGCCGAGAGAAAGTTTATTGTGCAGACGTGATTCTCCGCCGCCAGCCAGCCGCTCGTAAAGGAAAACTTCATCTTCCCGCTTAATGACGACATAAGGAATCGGCTGCTTATAATGAGGATCTTCTTCTGCATCTCCCCTTCTCATTTCACGATAGCCCGCTTCGATCTGAGCCATGATTTCTGCTACTCTGCTATCTTCACTGTTCACACCCTGGAAGGTTAAGCTTTCTTTCTTAAACACGGCATCGCGCGGGGCGACCAATATTATTTCGTCCATTTTTCCCATGATTACTGCGTCCTCCTCATTTGTACCTTCAAGCCGAAAAGAGCAGATATTAGATCTGCTCTTTTTCATCTCCAAAATAAAAGTCATCGTCTTTGAGCGGCTCAACTGTCGCTTTTTTATAACCGTTACCCTTCATAGAGAAGAAGTCATGTGATTTTGTTTTTGTATTTAATCCATTTAAAACGATCGGGTTAATGTCTTCCTCTTCAAAGTATGGATCGAATCCAAGGTTCATCAGCGCTTTATTGGCATTATAGCGGATGAATTTCTTTACATCGTGTGAGAGTCCAACTTGATCGTACAAGTCCTCTGTATACTCAAGCTCATTTTCATATAACTCATCCAGAAGGTTGATCGCAAACTCGCGAAGCTCTGCTTTTTTCTCTTCTGTCTGCTTATTATAAATTTCCTGAGCAAGCAGACCTACATAAACGCCGTGAATCGCTTCATCACGAAGGATCAGGTTAATGATTTCACCGCTCTGCATCAGTTTTCCTTGTCCGTAGAAATATAACGGATAATAGAAACCGCTGTAGAAGAGGAAGCTTTCCAAATAGACGGAAGCAACCATCGCTTTGAATAGTGAAATCTCATCATCTTTTTGAATGGCTTTGTAAAGTCCGACGATGACTTGCGCTTTTTTCTGCAAATATTTATTTTGCTTAACCCATTCGAATACTTCATTAATCGTTTCAGTCGGTGCCAGGGTCATGAAAATATTAGAGTACGACTTCGCATGGACAGCGTTCTCCATCATCGCCATAAAGTTCAGCACCGCTTTCCGCTGGTGGCCGTCTACGTGTTCAGCCACGATCGGCATCCCCGTATTCCCCTGCTCTGTATCAAGAAGAGTCAGTCCGGCCAGTACCTTCATATAAGTGTCCTGCTCGTTTTTCCCGAGGTACTTCCATGTGAGGAGATCGCCGTTTAAAGCAATCTCTTCCGGAAGCCAGAATTGTTTCACGTTTTGGTTATAGAACATTTGGGTAAAATCGTCTTCATGCTTTGACCAGTTTGCTGCGTCATAAATTTTCGTCACTATAAACTCTCCTTTAATCAAACAACACAAGAAAGGCAGCTGTCTTGCCCAGTATCTTTCGTTCTTGCATAGTAAATGGTTTTAATTCCTCTGTGATGTGCATACAGATCGATTCGGTTTAAATCACGAGTCGTCATTGTATCTTTTAAGAACAACGTGAAGCTGATTCCCTGATCAATGTGCTGCTGGATAGTCCCGATCATATCCACAACCTTAAACATGTCCATATCATAGGCTTCTTTATAGAAGAACCAGTTATTAGATGCAAGCCCAGGCATTGGGTAGTACGTTTTTGAGTTCCCGTATGTTCTTTCTTCAATCCGTTCCATAATCGGCATGACAGACGCCGTGCTTGATTGAACGTATGAGATAGAGCCTGTCGGCGCAATGCATAATCTGTAGCTGTGGTACATGCCGTGTTCAGCCACAAATGCTTTTAGCTTTTCCCAGTCCTCTGTTGTCGGGATATGCATACCTTCAAATAGAGTAGCGATTTTTTCGTGTTTCGGTGAGAAATCTGTTGAAACGTATTTTTCGAAATATTCACCTGTCGCATAGGTTGATCCTTCATATTGATCAAACGTTTCGCCCTTCTCTTTTGCGATTTCCGCTGAGCGCTGGATGGAGTAGAAATTCACCATCATAAAGAACGTGTTTGCAAAGTCACGCGCTTCCGGACTTTCATACGCAATGCCGTTTTGCGCAAGATAGCCGTGAAGGTTCATAGCGCCGAGACCGATTGATTTCATCGCTTTATTTGCCCGTCTTACAGCAGGCGCGTTGCGGATATCAGTCGTTTCAGACACATGTGTTAAAGAGTCTGTCGCAAGCTTAACCGTCTTTTCGATTGATTTGTGCTCCATGACATTGAGAATGTTAAGTGAACCCAGGTTGCAGGAAATATCCAAACCAATTTCATCTTCTACGTCATAGTCTGTGTATGAAGAAACCTGTGATGCCTGAAGCACTTCAGAGCAAAGGTTAGAAAATTTCACCTTGGAAATATGGTTATTCGCATGCACTTTATTCACGTTATCTTGGAACATGATGTATGGATAGCCTGATTCAGAACGAAGCATCGCCAGTTTTTCAAGCAATTTCCGCGGGTTGATTTTTTCCTTTTTCACCCGGGGATTGTCGACAAATTTGTCGTACATTTCGTTCATGTCCAGCTCATCCATATGCTGGCCGTACTCTTTATAAATCGTGTGCGGATAAAATACGTAAGCCGCTTTGTCCTCACGCGCAAGCTCAACGAATTTATCCGGAATGACAACACCGATAGAAAGCGTTTTGACACGTACATCTTCATCCGCTGAAATCTTTTTCGTATCAAGAAAATCATTGATATCGCGGTGGAATATGTTTAAGTACGCCGCTCCAGATCCTTGTCTTTGTCCCATTTGGTCAGCGTAGCGGAACGCATTATCAAGGAGCTTCATCACGCCTACAACGCCTTTTGTGGCATTTTCAACATCTTTAATGGCTTCACCTTTGGCGCGAAGCTTGGACAGGTTAAGAGAAACCCCGCCGCCCAGCTTAGAAAGCTGCATGGAGATATCGATCGCTCTTGAAATGTCGTTTAAAGAATCATTGACTTCGAGCAAGAAGCAGCTCACCAGTTCACCGCGGCGTTTTCTGCCGGCGTTCAAAAATGTCGGTGTGCTCGGCTGATATTCCTGATTGATCATCAGGTTCACATATTCTTTTGCTTTCTCAGTGTCGCCGTTTGCGAAGAACAGCGCAACAATTGAGATTCGGTCCTCATAACGCTCGAGGATTTTTTTCTTGTCATTCGTCTTCAAAGCATAGTCATTATAGAATTTAAACGCACTCATGAAGGAAGGAAAACGAAACTTCTTAGCGTAAGCTGTCTTAAACACGTCTTTAATGTCTTCAAAAGAATAAAGGCTTAAGAATTCCTCTTCGTAGTATTGGTTTTCAATCAAATAATCCAGCTTCTCTTTTAAGTCGTGAAAGAAAACTGTGTTTTGGTTGATATAATCTACAAAATAGCTATGTACAGCCTCTTTATCCTTATCAAACTGGAATTTTCCATCTTTTTGGATCATGATTTCGTTATTTAACTGGATCCATTTTGGCACTTGATTTTGTGACAACTCTTTCTACCTCCTGAGTAAACAATTCAACGTCTTTAGATGTGCCGCTGAGTTCAAATTTGTGCAAGATCGGCACCTGATATTGTCTTGAAATGGTATCGGCGCTTTTTGCAAAGTTATCGCCCCATACTTTATTGCCGCTCGCAGCGACTCCTAATAAAAGATGGGCGTATTTTTCGAGAAATGATTGTGTTGATGCCGGTACCTGACCGAAGTTCGTCGTGTAGGTGACCAAAACAAACGGAGTGTCCATGTGGTCAATGTCGTCCACCTTGCGTATCTGCTGAAAGTCTATTTTATTCACAAACCGCTGAACATTCCCTGTTTTCGAATCAAATATGATTTGTACCACGTTTTATCACGACCTATCAAAAAATATGAATCTCTCATCACTAACACTATATATAGTATACTATCCTCTAACAAAAACACAATATATAGATTTGTTTTCGTGAAAAATTCATATTTTGATCAAATCAGGCAAATGGGCAGGCTCATCAGGGCCCAAAAAAGAGAGCAGAACGAGAATGATCTCTCGTCCTACTCGGGGTGTCGTTTTTAAGCCGATGTATATCATAACATGAAAAAAAACTGCTTAGTAGTCTAGATTTTTTTTTCTTAAGCTATCACAGCATTTTTCGCTCTCTACTGTTTCTTCTATTTCAACATCCGCACCGATCTCTTCTAAAACCGCCTTCAAGGCGCTGATAATTGACGCTTCTCTGATTAATTCTTTTCCGTTCACAATGATGCTTGTTCCGTACTCATAGCAAGAATCATCTTCGCAAATTTCTTCCCAATGATTCACGATCACTTTATGCTTCATGTTTTCACCCTCTGTTTGATCTGTGTCTGTATTTAGTTTAGCGGGTAGCATCCGCTTTGTAAATTCGGATGCTTGTGAATTTTATTCAAGCTCATCATCATCCGAATATTCTTTTTTCAGCTTTACCTCATTGCGGGACTCATTATACTCATAAATTTTGATATAGCCGTCCTCCACAACGCCAAAATGATTATGTTCAAGAGGAAACGAGGTTGGCTGAGGCGTTTCATAACCTGAATTGCCGCTGTCTGTTTCAATGATGGTGTCTTGATTCCGGCACGCCCCGAACAGCAAAAATACGGCTATCCACACAAGCGCAATCCTGATCCGTCTCAGTTCTGTCTCACTTTCAAACAAGGTCGCGTCACTCCCAGATTCTTTTTTATACATAATATACCATTTAAATTCACATATGTTGATCTCATAAAAAAAGACCGTGCCTTGGCATGGTCAGCTTACAAAAAGGCTTGGAAAACGAAAGTGGATCAATTTTAAAAAATGGCTGCCGGAATTCCCCCGACAGCCTCCCCATGCCTTAACATGGTATTTTTTGATCTATTCGAGTTCAAGCTGGACGTTTTTTTGCGGCGCAAACGTTGAGATCGCATGTTTATATATAAGCTGCTGCTTCCCTTCCGATTCCAGCAATACGGTAAAGTTATCAAAGCCTTTCACCTGGCCCCGCAACTGAAAGCCATTCAGCAAAAAAACAGTGACATACGTATTTTCTTTCCGGATTTGATTCAAAAACTGATCCTGAATATTAATCGGTTTCATGTTTCGTCCTCCTTGATTCTCTATATCATACAGTTTCGATTAAAGTTCGAGTTTTCCTGCTATATGTGTGAAAATTTCCTTTTTTTTCAGCTCCATATCAACGGGTGGTGTCATATCGAACCAGGTCACCTGCATTTTGTTGCGAAACCATGTCAGCTGGCGTTTCGCATACCGCCTTGAGTTCTGCTTCAATTGATCGACGGCATCAGAAAGCGTCACAAAACCGTCAAAATGTGCAAATAGCTCCTTATAGCCTATCGCTTGAATCGATTGACAGTCCCTCACATTCCTGTCGTAGAGGCGTTTCACTTCCGAAAGAAGACCTGCCTCCATCATCATATCAACACGCTGATTAATTCTAGCGTAAAGCGTGTCTCTATCCATTGTCAGCCCGATTAACACTGCATTGTACAGGAGTTCTCGTTTTTGCTCCTTCAAATGCTGAGACATCGTTTTTCCAGACGTATGTAAAATTTCCAGCGCGCGAATGACTCTTCTCGTATTATTCGGATGAATCGCAGCAGCTGCCTCTGGATCTGCCGCAGCGAGTTTGGCATGAAGAAAGTCAGCGCCTTCCCGCTCAGCAGCCATTTGCAGGCTCTGCCGAAACGCAGGATCGTTCGCCTCTTCCGTAAATGTATAATCGTAAAGCACAGATTGTATGTAAAGCCCTGTACCGCCGACAATCATCGGAAGCTTTCCTCTTTTGGCAATCTCGCTGATTTTGTTTCTCACTAAGCTTTGATAATCTGCGGTGGAGAAGGAATCTCGGGGATCTAAAATGTCAATCAGATGATGAGGCACTCCCTCCATCTCCTGTTCGGTGATTTTAGCTGTTCCAATATCCATCCCTTTATAAACCTGCATCGAATCTCCGCTGATAATTTCCGCGTTCAAGGATTTAGCCAGCTGAATACTTAAATTTGTTTTCCCCACTGCCGTCGGCCCTACTAAAATGACAACGGGCTGCTTCGTATTATTCAATATGTATCACTCTCTTTTATAAATCTCCCCCCATTATATCATTCATCATGTACAACCACCTATCCATTTTGCCCTTTTTTTGCATCGGTAAACATCCTTCTACCAGCCGAGCGGCTCATTGCCGACGATTTCTCTCGTCTTTCCTTTCAGGGCATGCCGATGCGTTTTTCTTCCGTCATCATTCGGGTCATACACAACGCCTCCGTACCGGATCTCAATCGGCTCATTATAGGCCAGATACGTCGTTTCTTCGATTTCGTGGTAATGGGTGCCGTCTGTCCGGGGAATCGCAGGGCCCGAGATTCCGTAATACCGGTGAAAGTGTCCGTTTTCAAACGACGTAATCCCTGAAAAGTAGTGTGTATGCTGATCTGTGTTCGATCCGTTTGCCGGCTGAGTAAACCCTTCAATGAGATGATAATGTCCCTGTTCTCTGGTCGTCTTGGCAAGATAAGCATGTACGTGAGGCGGCGCTTTTGACCAGTCAGATGGATACAGGCCCAATGTGTTCACACCCCTTCTTTTTCATCAAACGCCCAATCAAATCCGGGTAGGCTGAATACACTGCATCATCTACACTTTATGACAGGAGGAAAGAAAACATGAATGAGGTAGATCATTATTTCACTGCTGCAGATACAAGGATCATTGGAAGGCCTTACGGATTCGGAAGGCCATTTGGGTTTGGAAGACCTGGATTTGGCTATGGATTTGGTTTTGGCCGGCCATTTGGTTTTTTTGGAGGGCCGTTTATCGGAGGCCTTGCAGGTGGGCTTATAGGAAGCGCTTTATTTAATCCTTATTTGTATGGCGGATATCCCTACTATCCTCCATATCCTTATTACTATTAAGCACAACAGACCTCTTAAAAAGGGGTCTTTTTTATGGGACCGGAAACGAATCTCTTGACTCATTGTTAGGCATACACTACTATTTTTCTAGCTGACGATTTTATGATCTCAAGACACATTTGAAGTGAGGAGCATTTACGATGTTAATAGGATACATATTCCTCACGATTGCCATATGCTCGGAATCAATCGGAGCGGCCATGCTGAAAGTGTCTGACGGCTTCAAAAAGTGGAAGCCCAGCGCCTTGGTCGTGATTGGCTATTTCATCGCCCTTTACATGCTGTCACTCACCTTAAATCATATCCCCCTCAGCCTCTCGTATGCAACTTGGAGCGGTGTGGGCACGGTGCTGACGGCAGTGATCGGAGTGAAATGGTTTCAGGAAGAACTGAACGTGAAAGGACTTATCGGAATCCTTTTATTAATTTCAGGAGTTGTGTTGCTTAACTGGCAGTAAGGGAGTGTTGATGATGATGAAAGGATTTCTTTATTTGGCTCTTGCCATTGTATCTGAGGTTTTCGGGAGCACGATGCTGAAGCTTTCAGAAGGATTTACACAAGCGTGGCCCATTATCGGAGTCATTGGCGGATTTCTTTCTGCTTTTGCCTTTCTAAGCTTTTCTTTAAAAACATTAGACTTATCAAGCGCGTATGCGACATGGTCGGGTGTTGGAACGGCGCTTACAGCCATTGTCGGATTTTTGCTTTTTGGCGAAACCATCAGTTTAAAGGGAGTATTCGGGCTCACGCTTGTCATTGCAGGCGTCGTCGTTTTAAATCAATCGAAAGCCCCTGCTGAAGAAAAAAAACAGACGGTCTGTGAGTGACCGTCTGTTTTTTATTCACCACTCCGTTTTACAGAGGCTTCAAGCTGCACCTCGACATTTCCTTGAATGGCGCGTGAAATCATGCAAGACGACTCCGCCTTTTCACAAAGCTTGTGCGCCAATGCGACATCCTCTTGTGAAGCATCTTGTTTGAGCACGACGGAGGGGCGGTGAATGATCTTTTTGTATGTAAAGACTCCTTTGGTGACGTCGACAATACCTTCTGACTCCATCTGCAGGTCTTCTTTTTCCAGCCCGCTTCTTTCCATCATCGCAGCAAGTGTAATAATGTAACAGGTTGCTGCCGCCCCGAGAAGCATTTCATCCGGGTTGGTCCCCTCTCCCGGTCCATCCATTTCTTTAGGAATGGAAATAGATGTGATGAGGTTTCCGCTTTCGATCGTACCAACGTCGTTGCGTTTACCCGGCCAGTTCGCTTTTAAATAAAAATGATGATCTGCCATCGTCTGTTTTGCCTCCTTTAATGATCCTATTTCAGTCTACTGATCTTCTCTTATTTTGTCTTCTTGTCTGCTTGTTATGAATACTCTTGTTCAAGGACACTGTTGATTGCACGGACATAATCATAAAATTCACTGTTCTTTGTGTATTTCCTATTTTTATAATAAAAATCATCGAAAAATGCTTCTCTCTGCTCGCGGCTGATTTCCAGCTGGATACTCAGCCCCGTTTCCCCTTTGTTGTTAATGTTTTCGGCATTCAATCCAGCAAGGCCGCTTTTAGATGACGCTAACTCAGCTGAAAACCCTCTTCTCTCGAGGGCCCTTACGATCATTTTCGCACGCTTTCGGTCTGTGCCTCCAACAAGTGTATTCTTGCTTTCCCCTTTATATCCGTGAAAAGCCACAACATATTGATGCTCCGTGATTTTTTTTCTAGCCAATGGCTCATCAAAGTTGGTGCTTGTAATATGCAGTGTTTGGTTATCGTGTGACTTTAAGCCTTCAAACAGGTATGTAGAGTATTCATTATTGAAATACCGCACAAGCTCACTTACTCCGCCTTCAATTCTTCCGCCATGCGGAGACATAATTAAGACTTTGCTTCCTTTTTTTTCATTATAAGAAATATCATAATTGGCTGGGCTCTCATTTTCTGCCAAGCTGCTGAAATTTGAATATGTATCTGGCTGATTAGATGGTTCAGGTTCTAATGAGTAATGAACATATCTCAGAAATAAGACAATGGCTAAGACTAATATGACATTTAGTAAAAATCTTCTCATGTTTAACTCCTTTCATAAGAATGGCGCGGTTCATTATATGAGGTTTAGCCAATAGGTTTTATCTTACCATTGTATACACTATATCATCAGTGAAAAAGTTCCCGGTTTCAAAAAATCAATTGATTGTCACGGTTAATAGTGGTTCGTTTCAAATATGAGTGAAAAAAGATTGAGAGGAAAGACAAAAAAGGTAGGAACAACCTCACTTGGCAAATACATGTATAGAGGTGTAAGGAGATTTTTTAGCAGCTGTCCGGCATGCTGAGACGGACAGCCTGTTATCGGCCTGAAAAATGGAAGTTTTGCTTATTTGTTCTCACAAAGTCACAAGAGAGAATAGAGTCTAACAAAAACGTTCTGATCTGTTGTTTCGAAAAACAAAAAGCTTTGATTTGCGTTTTGCTTTTCTGCCTTACAATAATTGTTCTTTTACTAATCGTTCCGTCTTTCTTCATATATATAATGCTGATTGGCATTTGGCTTTCTAAAGACCGATGTAAGAAGAAATTCATACGTTGTTCTCTCCTTGCCAGTTTGATGACAACATTATAATACGAACAAATGTTCTTTTTCAATCCCCAATGATTGCCTCCTCTCCTGAATCTTTCGTATTTGATTCAAAAGATTCATTAAAACCAACTCTTGTCCGCTTACTATGAAGGACAAACAAACTTACCAAACCTATCATCCGTTCATAGAGTATACAGAATACCTTATAATAGGAGGAAAATACATGTTTGGGTACTCTATGGTACAAATGGTGAGAGCAAATGCTCATAAGCTAGATTGGCCGTTACGGGAAAGCGTCTTGCAGCTTTACAAGCCCTTCAAATGGACTCCTTGCTTCTTGCATCAGTTTTTCGAAACCAAATTGAAAAACCGAAAAAAATTGTCGGTCATTATTGAATTTGAGGAAGGCTGTCACGAGACCGGCTTTCAAATGGCTGGAGAGGTGCTGCAAAAAGAAAAACGCAGCAAGCTAAAAAGACGCTTCAACACAATCAATTGCTGCAGCGCGGAGGTGACCCCACAAGCGCTAGATTTACTTCTTTCTGAATGCAGTGATATCCGCAAAGTGTATTTAAACCGTGAAGTCAAAGCGCTTCTAGACACGGCAACCGAAGCAAGCCACGCGAAGGAAGTTGTCAGAAACGGGCAAACCCTGACAGGAAAAGGTGTTACTGTCGCTGTTGTCGACACAGGAATCTACCCGCACCCTGATTTAGAAGGCAGGATTATCGGATTCGCCGACATGGTCAATCAAAAAACTGAGCCGTATGATGATAATGGCCATGGCACACACTGTGCAGGTGATGTCGCCAGCAGCGGCGCATCCTCTTCCGGCCAATACCGTGGACCTGCGCCTGAAGCCAATCTAATCGGCGTAAAGGTATTGAACAAGCAAGGTTCAGGAACATTAGCGGACATTATTGAAGGTGTAGAGTGGTGTATTCAATATAATGAGGATAATCCGGATGAACCGATCGATATTATCAGTATGTCGCTCGGGGGCGATGCGCTTAGATATGATAATGAACAGGAAGACCCGTTAGTCAGAGCGGTTGACGAAGCGTGGAACGCTGGGATTGTCGTCTGTGTCGCTGCCGGAAACTCTGGGCCTGATCCACAAACCATTGCAAGCCCGGGCGTGAGCGAAAAGGTGATGACAGTAGGTGCCCTTGACGATAACGATACCGCAAGCAGCGATGATGATACGGTCGCTTCCTTCTCAAGCCGCGGGCCGACAGTATACGGGAAAGTAAAGCCCGATATTTTAGCGCCGGGTGTTGATATCATTTCCCTTCGCTCTCCAAATTCTTATATCGATAAGCTTCAAAAGTCAAGCCGTGTAGGATCTCAGTACTTTACAATGTCAGGAACATCGATGGCAACACCAATATGTGCAGGAATCGCAGCTTTAATCCTGCAGCAAAACCCGGATCTTACACCTGATGAAGTGAAAGAGCTTTTGAAAAATGGCACGGACAAATGGAAAGATGAAGATCCGAATGTTTACGGCGCGGGCGCTGTCAACGCAGAAAATTCCGTTCCCGGCCAATAGACAGCTTCATAGAGCCGGCAAATCTCTCAGTAGACTTGCCGGCTTTATATTTTCAAATTTCATAATAATGGGATAAAATATAGAAAATAAATGAAGGGAGTGACAGAAATGCCATATTATATCTGCGAGACATGCGGTGTACAACATGCGCAAACAGTAAATCCGCCGGACTCATGTCTGATTTGCGATGACGAAAGACAGTATATTCATCCGGATGGACAAGCTTGGACAACCCTTGCAGACATGCGTGAAAAAGGAAACCTTCAAAACATCCTCAAAAAAGCAGAAGAACATCTTTACAGCATCAAAACTGAACCAGAGTTTGCGATCGGACAAACAGCATATTTGATCCAGCATAAGGGCTACAACGTGCTATGGGATTGCATTTCATATCTTGACGAAAAGACAATTAAGCAAATCGACGAATTAGGCGGAATTCAAGCTATCGCTCTGTCTCATCCTCATTATTACTCTGCTCAGGTGGAGTGGGCTGAAGCGTTTCAGGCCCCGATCTATATTCATGAGGACGACAAAGAATGGGTGACAAGGCCAAGCAATCACACTCAGTACTGGTCAGGGGAAACGCTCAAGATGAAGCCAGGACTGGACCTTTACCGCTTGGGCGGACACTTTAAAGGCGGTGCTGTTCTCCATTGGCGCAACGGCAATGAAGGGAAAGGCTGTCTATTGACCGGGGATATCATTGCGGTTGCGGCCGATCGGAACTGGGTCAGCTTTATGTACAGCTATCCAAATCTCATTCCCCTCCCCGCCTCCAAAGTTGAAGAAATAGCAGCCAAAGTGAAACCGCTTCAATTTAACCGGATTTATAATGCTTTTTCAAAAGTTGTCAAAGAAAATGCCGACGACGCGGTCCAGCGTTCTGCCGTACGTTATATCAAGGCACTGAACAACAAGTTGTTTCATACATAAAGGGCGAGGCGGCTCTTTTCCGTGTAAAAGATGCAGCAATTGGGAATAGTATCGTGTAGATCAAAAGGAGGAATATTGATGGCACACCCGAATACACAGCTTTCTCAATGGCTGGAATCAAAAGTCGGCCAAACACTTGATATTAGAAAAGGTGAATTGACCCATGATGAAGAGATTTCTGACTTGGATCAGATTGTTCTCCACCTTGAAAAAGTGGGGATACGCAGCACCAATCATCCTGATGACTATGTTGCAAATGAAGAACTCGTTTTAGAAGGCGAAGGAACAACATTCACAGAAGAAGGCAACATACCGCTTCCGCAAAACGCCTATGAGATTCCTTTATTAGGTGATATTCATATTCACCAAGAAAACGAAGGATTGAAGGTCGTAACAGATCGTGCAGTCTATACATTTGATGTCCAGCACAGCTGACGGTCACTTTCATCAAAATCATACAGCTTAGCGCCTTTGAGCTATCATTCAAAGGCGCTGCTTTACATGAAGCCACTTTTTCATTTTTTCGTTCTTCACCCTATTGAATGACGCCTAAAATAGATATATAGTTTTAGAGACAGGATTAAGTTTCAAACAATTCTGTATTTCACAAGCTGGTTCTGCAAAAACATCTATTTACCCTATTAGGCGAGGAGAATGCAAATGGAAAAATTGATGTTTCATCCGCACGGAAAAGAATTTCATCACAATCCTTTTTCAGTTTTGGGCCGATTTAGAGAGGAAGATCCCCTTCACCGATTTGAATTAAAACGATTCGGAGGTACATATCCGGCTTGGTTAATTACCCGATACGATGATTGTATGGCCTTTTTAAAAGACAATCGGATTACAAGAGACGTTAAAAACGTGATGAGCCAAGAACAAATCAAAATGCTCAACGTCAGCGAGGATATCGATTTCGTATCCGATCATATGCTGGCAAAAGACACACCTGATCACACCCGCTTGAGATCACTTGTTCATCAAGCATTTACTCCCCGAACGATTGAAAATCTGCGCAGCAACATCGAACACATTTCTGAACAGCTTTTAGATGAAATGGAAAAAGAAAAGAAAGCGGACATCATGAAATCCTTCGCATCCCCGTTGCCTTTTATTGTTATATCTGAATTGATGGGAATTCCTAAAAAGGATCGGGCACAGTTTCAAATCTGGACCAATGCGATGGTTGATACCTCTGAAAGTAACAGAGAGCTGACTAATCAAGCCCTTCATGAATTTAAAGACTATATCGCCAAGCTGATCCACGACAGAAGAATACAGCCAAAAGACGATTTAATCAGCAAACTTGTGCATGCTGAAGAAAACGGCAGCAAGTTAAGCGAAAAAGAGCTTTATTCGATGCTGTTTTTACTGGTTGTAGCGGGTCTTGAAACAACTGTTAACTTGCTTGGATCGGGCACTCTCGCATTGCTTCAGCACAAGGAGGAATGTGAGAAGCTCAAGCAGCATCCTGAAATGATCGCTACAGCTGTTGAAGAATTGCTGCGATACACCTCGCCTGTTGTGATGATGGCAAATCGGTGGGCCATCGAGGACTTTACATACAAGGGGTTTTCGATCAAAAGAGGAGACATGATCTTTATAGGCATCGGATCTGCCAATCGCGATCCAAGCTTTTTTGAGAACCCGGAAATACTAAATATAAATCGGTCGCCTAACAGACATATTTCTTTCGGCTTTGGCATTCATTTCTGTTTAGGAGCGCCGCTTGCCAGACTAGAAGGCCACATTGCATTTAACGCGCTTCTGAAGAGATTCCCGGATATTGAACTCGCGGCAGCGCCTGATGACATCCAATGGAGAAAAAATGTCTTTTTAAGAGGGTTAGAAAGTCTCCCTGTGTTACTTTCAAAATAACATATTCAAAACGCCCCCTTCAAAAGGGGGCGTTTGTGTTTCTCAGCGCTTCACCAATTCATCTTCTTTCGCTTCATGTTTTTTCCGGAAAGCCTTAAGGAAATTCGCGTTAACGACTCCCCTGTTTGAATAGAGTTTTTCGCAAAATTCTAACATGGCTTTGGAGGCTTTAGGTTCTGTTAATATCATGAAGTGGTTGTTTGATTCGACATCCACCAGATGGAAATGTGGCATTTGCCGCTCCCATTCCTCCCAGTAGGCAGATTGATCAAACGGTGCTTTTTCATTTGAGAAGGTGAAATAAATGTCTAAATCTCCAAAGAAAGACCCGCTTTTATTGCGGAAGTAATAACATTTTACCGCCTCAGGATCAGGCAGAGGATTAACAGTGTACGAATCAACATCATAGGCACGCTGGGTTTTCATCATTTGCTGAGTCTGCGCACGTATTTGCTTCTCCGGTTTGTTCAATCCCCGTTTTCTTGCCAAATCAATCAGCTCAGACAGGAATTCTTCATCCTCTGAGTTTGTGTCTACCTCTTCACGGCTGATGAGAACGTCAGTAAGCTTATCCGGCTTCGCAATCGATGCTAGCATCGTATTGATCGTTTGCAGCATTGATGTTTTCGTAGAAGCTTCATTCTCTTTCGGCTCAGAACTGTATGGAGAGTCAATCATCACCATGCTTTTGACAGCAAGGCCTTGGCTTTGCAGCTGGCGTGTGACTTCATATGCAATCATTCCGCCTAAGGAATATCCGCCTACATCATAAGGGCCTTCCGGCTGAATGGCTTGGATGATCTCTATATAATAGGAAGCCATTTGTTCAATTCCATGCAAAGGAGCATGTTGAGTCATAAATCCCCTTGCTTGAATACCGTAAAAAGGGCGCTGGCTTTTTTCCGCAAATGACTGATAGATTTCAACGCCACCTACCCCGCCATGAAACCAAAATACAGGGCGCCCCCGCTTGCCGTCATTTAACGGTATCAATTCCGGGAACGTACGAGTGTGCTCGTTTTGTAAGGAGGCATCCGCCTGTTTCTTTGCGATCAAGTCCGTCATATCCTGCACAGTTTGGCATGCTTGCAGCTCCGCCAAGGTAATGAAAGGATCAACCTTTGCTTGCAGTTGCTGCAATAACTGTATGCAAGAAATCGAATCAAACCCGTAATGCTGCAATGGCTTATGAGGATGCAGTTCTTCTGGATCCATCCCTAATACATCAGCTAACATGTGATGATCGCTGATGTTGATATGCATCTCATGTGAAACAGAAGGCGTATTCTCTAATGCTTGAAAACCATTCCAACAGCTTCTCTTTTCAAATGGATAGGTTGGCAATGGTATTCTGCTGGCGCCTTTTCCTTGATAAAACTGCTCCCACGGGATTTGCACCCCTTTTGTCCAGCAAAATGCGATCTTTTCAAGGTTGTTCTCGGACAACAGGGTCTCTATCACCATTTCTCTTAATGGCCCATCAAGCAAGGTTTCGATATCTGACGAGCCCTCTTCTGCATTCCCGCAAAAAACAGGCACAGAACTTTTTGGCTTTTCGCCTTTTTCTGCAGCTGTTATGCAGTCTTGCAAGCCGATAACCAGTTCTTCTTTACTTCGGACGACCAGCGCCAGCCGGTCCTCCATCTCCTCTCGTCCGGTTTGAAGTGTATAAGCATAATGTGGCAATGACAGTTCTTGTTGTTCGTTCACATAATCAAGCTGCTGTTGAATAACTGCTTTTAGCCTATCTTGATTTTTTGCTGAAAGAACCACAATATGAGCTTCATTCTCGTTCATATTAACCGGTGCTTTTGATGAAGGAATATATTCTTCTAAAATGACGTGCGCATTTACGCCTCCAAAGCTATAGCTGTTGATACCCGCTCTGCGCGGGATGATTCTGCCTGAGCCGTCCTTTACATCCTCCCATTGCTGGTTCTGTGGAATCATTCGGAAACGGGTGCCCTTTATTGACACCTGGTCATTCAATGAAGAAAATCCGGAAATGCCTGGTATGGTTTGATGCTTCATCGCCATGCTGACCTTCATGAGAGCAGCCATACCGGAGACTAGTTCACCGTGTCCAATGCTCGGCTTTAAGCTGCTGATATAACACGGCGCTTCCTCCTGTACTTCCTGTGGAAGTTCCGACTCTAGCTGGCTTAAGCCTGAAGTTAACGCACCTATTTCTATCGCGTCTGCCAATGGAGAGGCGATCCCATGCGCTTCGATATAGGCCACCGTTTTGGGATCAATATGCGCTCCTTCATAAGCCTTCAGCATTGCATCCTTCATACCGACCGGATTTGGCGCGTGCAGTGACATTCCCCGGCCACCATGCGATACACCTGTACCTTTAATGACCGAATAAATATGATCGGAATCTTCAATGGCATTTTGCAAAGGTTTAATGATGAGAACCCCTGCGCCTTCACTTCTGACAAAGCCATTCGCATCTGCTTGAAAGGATTTGGCCTGTCCATCAGCACTCAAATATCCCATTGAATCGAAGCCAATGAATCCTTTTGGTGAAAGCAGCAAATTCACAGCCCCGACAATGGCTTGTTCACATTCGCCGTTTCGGATGGATTGTATAGCTCTGTGCAAAGCCACAAGAGCGGAGGAACAGGCAGCTTCGTAATATTCGCTTGGCCCTTTTACATTCAGCGCATACGATATACGGTTTGGAATTAAGGAAGGAATCACAGCTGTATCCGTATTGCCAGCTGCGACGAATACGCCTGTCGGACGGCTTGATAAGGCCTGTCCTGTTAAGCCTGCGTCTTCCATCGCCTTCCATGCATGTGTCAAGAGCAGAAACTCCTGCGGATCCATATGTGCCGCTTCTTTAGGTGATATGCCAAAAAACAGCGGGTCAAACTCACCTATTCCTTCTATAAATCCGCCCCATTGAAGGCTTGATGATCCTTCTTTATCAACTTTGGCACATTCACGCCAGTCCCAGCGTTCTTTCGGCACTTCAGAAACACAGTTCTTTCCGTGAATGATATTGTCCCAAAATTCCGTTACGCTGTTTGCTTTCGGAAACTGTCCCGACATGCCGATAATGGCTATACCGTCGGCTGCATGTTCGATTGCTTTATCCGTCTTCATCTCATCAGCCGGAATCTGTTTCATTTGGTTTTCGACTTGAGCTGAGCGTTCCTGCTGCTGATCAACTCCACCAAACAGCTGAACAAAAGATGTTTCATGGTTGTCCGCAAAAAATTCAATAAGCTCTTGAACAGTCGGATATTCAAAAAACAACGTCGGGTTTAATTCGATTTTTGTTTCTGATTCGATCTCCCTTGTCAGCCCAACCAATTGAGAGGAATC
Organism: Bacillus sp. SW14; assembly: GCF_047608225.1. NCBI lineage: Bacteria > Bacillati > Bacillota > Bacilli > Caryophanales > Bacillaceae > Bacillus > Bacillus sp. SW14. Next base: position 2,388,509 of record NZ_JBLKRW010000001.1, read on the forward strand.
AATACCCAATTCCATAATATGAGTTTTTGAGAGAGCCAGTTTTGACGGATCGGCCATGTTTACTGCCAGTTTATTTGTTACATAGCTTTTGATACGGTCTTTTAGACCGCGGACTTTGATGTTCTGATTTTCATTCCTTATTTGATTTGTAACTCGCAGTTGTTTTAACGAGTAGCCCGAATAACGCAGCACCGTTTCTGACGATTCATTGATCACATCTACATCGAACAGCAGCATGTCACCTGTATTCTTAACCAATGTAATCAGAAGCCAGCAATCCTCTTCTATCGTATGTTTAGTAAATTGGATATCATTGATTCCAAATGGCAGGAAACTGCCTTCAATGTCAAATTGCTCTAAGAAACTAAGGATAGCCAAGTAGGCGCTGTTTGTCATCAATGGGCTTACAGTGTAATGATGCCCGTTTGCCAGATCGCTTTGAGGCAGGCGAATTTTTGCCAGTACGGACTTATGATCTCTGTAAAGATGTGTAATCGTCTTAAATAACGATCCCCACTCAGGGCCATTCCCGGCTTTATACATCTGATCGATGTGATGAAGCTCGGTTAACGATTGCTTTAAGCTTTCGATATTGACTTCTTTTGTTTCAAACAAACTTTTTTGGCATTGCCCGATTGCGGCAGGCTTCCATGTATCAGAGGCCAGCTCACGGTACATGATTTGTAATTCTATGCCTTGATTTTTTTGAAGCGGCTTTGCCTGCAGTTCAATGGTCTCGCCTTGTTTGATGACAATTGGATTGATATAGCTTAATTTGCTGATACGGCCGCTGTTTTCCTCAGGAAACATGTTGAAAAATGCGTCAATGGCCAGACTGCTGTATGTTGCGCCGACGAGTACCCGTTCATTGTTGAAGACGTGGCCTTGCACGTAAGGCTCATCATATGTGAATTGATCTTGTATGACCGGATGATTGTTATCGCTTTCGACAGCTGATGGTTTCCCCTGACCCGCCGGAACATCGAAATGAAATGATGTATGATGATCAAATGCATAGTGCGGCAGGCGAATCCAGCCGGATCGGTTCCCTTGAGCTGCTTCTTTAAAATCGACGGATGCCCCTGCTGCCCATTGCTCTGCTGCGCTTGTTTCTCGTTCCTTTTGGGCTGATCCCGCGCACGGCTGTAAATCGAATGATGTATAAATACCTTGCTGGCGTGAGCTTTCTTTGGATGTACGGAACATCTTTAGTTTTTCGATCAGTTCCTGAGTCGATGTTACTGTAAATGCAGCCCTATGCTCTAAATCGTGGTTTATTCTGTGTAAAGCCTGTACAATTGGTTCAATATCCAGAGCAGCTTCCTTCTCTAAAAACAATTGCATGTTTTCAAGGTAGCTGAGCAGGCTCCATTTTGTTTTTGCTGAAAAAACGGCTGTACATTCCGGCTGGTGGGAAGTGATCCGTCTCTCAGGAGCCATATCTATAAATTCTTCTATAATGAGATTGACATAGGCTCCCCCCGCTCCGAAGGAATTGATCATGCTTCTGCGAGGCAATTGCTTTCCTGTTTCAGGATCATTCAAGCGATGCCACGGCTCCGTTTTTTCTTGAAGATAAAAAGCTGTGTTTTCCAGTTTAATATTTGGATTGATAGGTGTTGCGTTGATTGTCGGCACCAGCGTGCCCTTCTTCATCTGCAGCAGAACTTTTGTCAGCTGAGAAATGCCGGAAGCTGCCTCCAAATGTCCCAGATTAGATTTGACAGAACCTATCGCGCAAAACTGTTTCTTATTCGTGTATTGTTCAAATGCGTTTGTTAATGCAATCATTTCAATAGGATCGCCCAGCGCTGAACCATTTGCAGCTGATTCAATATAGCTGATAGTCTCCGGATCAATGCCCGACTGCTCAATCGACCTGACGATTAATTTTGCTTGCTGTTTCGGATCTGGTGCTGTATACATCTGTCTTCCGCCGCTATGATTGGCAAAACTGCTTTTGATCACAGCGTAAATATGATCCTGATCTTCCATTGCCTTCGAAAGCGGTTTTAACAAGACTGCTCCGACACCTTCCCCGGGAATAAGTCCGGTTCCTGTGCCAAAACTTTTGCTTTGGTTTCCGCTTTCCAGCAGATTGGCCCGCTCCAAAGAATCATACTTAGAGAGATCGAGTGTTAAATTGACTCCTCCCGCAATCGCCATAGAGCTGCTGTTCAATTTCAGGCTTTCACAGGCAAGATGAATGGCGTTTAATGAACTGGAGCATGCTGAGCTGACAGCGATACTCGGTCCAGTCAGGTTGAAAAAGTGGGAAATGCGGTTTGCGATATGCCAGTCTCCCCCATTTGAGCTGAGGACTGCCTGCTCTAATGATGGGATATTCCAAAAATACTGGTTATACATATTCCCAATAAAGACACCCACTCCGGCATCATCATCCCGCAGTTTATTCAGCCGGGTTCGGGTATAGCCGCCATCCTCAAATGTTTCCCAGACGGTTTCTAAACATAAGCGCAGTTCCGGCGTCATTTCCATCACCCGGCTTTGCTCCACCTCAAAAAGCTGATGGTCAAATGCTTCAATGTCTTGTAAAAATCCGCCATACCGCTTCTTATCTGCCAACTGTATTGAATCTTTTGATAATGCTTTCAATAAAGATGTGCGCCATCTGGATTCCGGCGCCTCTGTAATACAATTGTCTCCAGCGATTAAATGCGCCCAAAGCTCTTCTAAGCCAGCAGACATCGGATAGCGTCCGCTGATCCCGATTATTGCGATATCTTCTGTACCAAGATCATTCGTCTGTGCCACTTGGAAATGGCTTGTCTTTTCTTTTTTCAACTCACTATTTGATGCTTGCTGAGTTTCTTTGATCTGCTGCTCTCCGGCAAAGCGGCGTGCGGTAAAAGCAAGCGGCTTACTAGCAGCTGCACGCTCCCTTTGAACAGGTGCTTCGTGTTTTGCAGGCTGCTGTGTTTCTTTTAACAGCGCTGTCCGGAGCTTACTTTCGTACTCCTTTACTAAATAGTCGACGAGTTCTTTTGTATTGTTATGTTCGAATAAAATGGTTTTTGGAAGATCCCCCGTCACTTTTTCTAATTCACGAATGAAATTGACCTGCAAAATCGAATCGATTCCATACTTCTCGAAAGTCGTATCTTCGTGAATACGCTCTGGTGATAGTTTGATCGATTTTGCCAGCGTATGTTTCACAAATTGAATCGTTTGTTCAATGAGAGAATCGTTATTCTGTGAATGAACTTTTTCCGCATCGATTTGTAAATGTGCTGTATCTTCTATCTCAGTTTTCTTTTTTTGACGAACGACTCCGTTACTTTCAGCAGCAATGATCTGCTGGCCGAGCTGATGTGATTGTTCAGCCATAAAGGAAACATGGCGATATCCCTCACTCTCAAGCACCATTTCCCAAGTGTCCGGATACAGACCCGGGCAGCCCGGTATACGGAGAGCAGGATCCTCATACAGCCACCAGCCCTCTAAAAGGCCGAACGTCAAATGCGAATATATATTATGATCACTTATTTCATTTAAGAGGAGCAGTCCGTTCTTTTTCAAAACTGCTTTTGCGTTTCGCAAGGTCTGCCGGATATTTTTCGTGGCATGCAGCACATTCGCTGCAATGACCACGTCATAGCTCCCCGCATCAATATGCTGTTCAGATGCCGGCTCCTCCACATTAAATCGTTTATATGTCAAATACGGATTGTCCGGGCCATACTTATTTTCTGCGTGCATTAAAAATGCTTTAGACAGATCTGTATAGCAGTATTCTTTTATATGTGTCTGCCAGGCTTTCAACTTTTGAAAAACAGCCGCGCTTGTACCGCCGGTTCCGGCTCCGATTTCTAATATACGAATCTTTGACTCAGGCTCTTGCTTCAGACGTTCTTGCAGATAGGCCGTTAGTGTGTTCGCCAGCACATCATTAAAATAGTCTGCGACTTGGTTGTTTTTATAGACGCCTTCTACTAGATCCATTGATGAATTCGGAAACAGGATATCGGTGGCAGACACCTTGCCGGTCAGAATATCCGGCAAGGCTTTAAGTGCTGTCTCCACCAATGTCACCATGGCTTTCATATTATTGTCTTGAAGCAGGTCCGATTTTTGTTCATTCCATTCCATCCACAGCTCACTCACGGTTCCTATTGAGCGCGTTGGAACATGTCCATTCGCCGTCCGCTTGAGAAATTGATGGCGTTCTAAAATCGAATGGCTTTCTTCTAACCATCTGCCATAGAAATTCTCCAATACTGGCTGGGATTTACTTTCTGTGAAAAAACCTATGGACTGCAATTGTGCGAAAAGCATTTTACAGAGAATGTCTTCTGTGTTCAGCATTGGCGCTCCCCCTCCTATAACAGTTGTTGAATCTTTGTGCTGTCACCCAGGTGATAGCTTCGCAGCTTTTGAATGGCTGAGCTGTGAGTTTCCGGGTAAACTTCAATTGTTTCTTCCATCTGTTCCGCTTCATCATTCATATCGTTTGCCAGTTTCATCATCACCAGCTGCTGCAGCGGTCCCCCGAGCAGCAATTCCAATGCCTCCATCGCTTCAGGGGCTTCAATAGAGCCGATGCCTGCCTGAGCCATTCTCTTCTGATAATCCGGTGAGGAAACCACACCGACGCTTCCCCAATAACTCCAATTCATCACGGCTGCTGCACAAGGCCATACTTGAGAAAGCCGCTGTGCAAAAGCATCCTTAAAACTGCAGCCGGCAGCGTAATTGCTTTGTCCCGAAGCTCTCGCAAACGATTGCACGGAAGAGAAAAACAAAACAAAGTCCAGTGGTTCATGCCGGAAAACTTGAGCCATTCGCACACTGACATCTACTTTTGCAGAAAGAACGTTTCTGAAGCATTCCTCGTTCATGTTCATCAGGCTTTGGTCTTGCAAGACAATAGCAGAATGAATGATGCCGTTGATTTCTCGATACATTTGTTTCATTGTTTCATAAGCGCGCTCCAATTCCTCTCGGTTAGCCGCATCAGCTTGAATGTAAAGCGGGGCAGGCCCCAGGTGCGAAAGTCTGTCAAGTTTACTTTGAATAGCTGGATCCATTTTTCTTCTGCCAATCCAAACGATCTGCGCCTGGTATGTTCTGATCATATATTCGCTCCAGACTTCGCCAATTCCGCCTGCGCCGCCTATAATGACATAAACGCCTCCGCGCTTATACTTATTTTGCACCGGTTGATTGTTGTGCACTGGAATCAAGCGCAATTTATGCCAGCTCTTATTCCGGTAGGCCCAAGTATTCCCTTCTTCATCAGCAGGCAAGGAAAAGATTTCAGGCACAGGCAAGTTCTCATGTTTCGTGACATCAATCAGCTTTGTCTGCCAATTTGGATATTCTTTTGCCATCGAACCGATCAGGCCGTGCACACCAGCATCGACCGGATCGACAATATCATGCTGATCAACATATTGCGTGTTCGCCGTCACGACCGTCCAGCGTATCTCCCTCTCTCCATAGCCTAAAGACTGGATCGCCTTAATGATTCTGTATATTTGAATCACGCCTTGACCTTGGGCTTCAATCATTTCGTCACCGACTTCACATTCTGTCACACGAGAAGGAGACAGCCACACAATATGATCAAACGATCCGAGTGCTTCAAGCTGGTCAGCAATCTCATGAATCGATGTGTTCGGCTCAATGTGCACCCCTTTGGCAAACGGATACTGCCTTTGAACAGCTTTTCTGCTGTTGTCTTCCCCTCCGAGGATGACAACACGCTCATCAGCAGGCGGCATGACGCTCTTCACCAATTGAACTTGATCCCATACCGGCGCCATAAGAAGCGCTCCATCAAGAGATGTCTTGACATCCGGTGACTTCGGCTCATCTTGCGGTTGTATGTCTTCTTCCAGCACCCTTGAGGAAATACCCTTGATTCGCACACACACTCGGCCTTGTTCATCACAGAGATCAATATCCAGTCTCTGTATTCTGTCCTCATTTGGACGAGATGTCACAGAAACCCACATTTTATCTGTACACGGGCTGAATATTTCGAGCTCTTGCAGCGCAAAAGGCAGGGAAAGCTGCTCGTCACCGGAATTCAGTTTCAGCCCGATTGATGCTTGTAAAGCAGAGTCTGCCATACTTGGATGAAGAACAAATTTGTCCAGCGTGTGAGACACACCAAGAGGCAGGGAAAGCTCTGCCAAGGCTTGATTACGGCCAATATAAAGCCGATCTATTCCTTGAAAACCAGGTCCGTAGTCAATGCCGATTGCCTTAAATAATTCATAACATTGCTCGTGGGAAAGAGTGCTTAGACTGCATTGATCTTTGAGCATGCTGATATCCTTAACTGGAATACCTCCTGCTCGGCTGATTGCAGCACTGCCTTGACAGTGTATTTTCCGCCCATTGTGCCCATCCGCAGTATAGATGTTAAAGGCCATCTCACCGTCCTGCTGGGGATCTAGACTGATATCGGCTTGAATAGGCTTCCCGCCCGCCACAATCGGCTGCACCCACACAACATTTTTGATATGGATAACAGCTTGCTCATCTTTGAGTTCTCTCACTGCTCTCGAAACGGCGGCATGAACCATCTCAAGATATGCTACACCCGGCATGACTGGGCTTCCCTTCACCTTATGATCGGTGAAAAAGAACTCAGCACCTGTAAAGGTCGAGCTGAAACGCTGCTCTGACAAATCGGATGTGTTGGACTGTACTAGCGGGTGCAATGCTGCTGTTTCGAAACTATTTGGTTCATGATGCGTGACTGCTTCTTCTTTCATATCCGTTATCCAGTAGCGTTCTTTTGCAAATGGATAGGTTGGGAGGCTGATGCGTTTCGGCTGTTTGCCGCCATACAGTTTACTCCAATCTATTTCCATGCCTTTTATCCATAATTCAAGCAGCCTTTCATATGTTCCGGGCTCCCAGCTGCTTTTGAGCGTTTTCTGTATTTCATCATCTGATCTCAATGTCTGTACAATCCCTTTGTCCGCTCTGCCTGACATGTACTTCGCACTCGCATGTCCGGCTATAAAGAGGTTCAGTTTTTCCAGCAAGTCCTCCGCCGAGACAGCGATGATCCCTAATCTCTCCTCCATTGGATCACGCCCTTCTTGGAGTGTATAAGCAATATCAGTGAGATCACGAGATGTGACAGGTTGGCTGCTGATAAAGTCTGCTAATTGCTGGGCTTGGTCTTTCAGACGATTTTCATCCTTTGCTGACAAGATAAAGATGCCCGGGTGTTGTGCTGTCACAGCTGGCGCTTGTGCAGATCGAGTGGTTTCTTTTGGAATATATTCCTCAATGACCACGTGGGCATTGACGCCGCCTATGCCAAATGAACTAATGCCGGCGCGCCGTGGCAGCTCTCGGCCAGCTTCATCCTGCAGCGCTTGCCACTTTTTGGATTCCTGCACAATATAAAACGGGCTGCCTTCCAGTCTGATATACGGATTGATGGTTTCACTGTACAGGCTTTTTACAAGCGTCTTATGTTTTAGCTGCAATAACACTTTAATGACACCCGCCACACCGGCCGCCAGTGATAAATGACCGATGTTTGTTTTCGCTGACCCAAGTCCGCAATGGCTGCCTTGAACAGCCGGGTCACCCGTTTTTTCATACAGCTCTTGAAATGCCGCTTTCAGGCCGTTGATTTCTACTGGATCACCAAGCTCTGTTCCGGTTCCATGCGCTTCAATGTAAGTAACGGTTCTTGGATCGATTCCCGCTTTTTCATATGCTGTTTTTACGACATCCGCCTGAGCCTTCGGATTAGGAGTCGTCAGAGAGTTTGCGCGGCCTCCGTGGTTTACCGCACTTCCTTTGATGACACCGTAAATATGATCACCGTCTCGTTCAGCCGCTGTCATTTTTTTCAGGAAGAGAATGCCGGCGCCTTCACTGACTGCGAACCCATCGGCTCTATCAGAAAATGTTTTGCACCTTCCTTCTTTACTCAGCGCCCCGGCCTTATCATAAGCGATATGGCCTTGCGGCGTTACGACTGTGTTGACACCTCCTGCAATCGCCATTTCACAGTTTCCGTTTTCAATTGCGCATACCGCATGATGAATGGCGACCAAAGAGCTTGAGCATGCAGTATCTATCGGTTCGCTCGGTCCATGAATGTTCAGGAAATAACTGACCCTATTCGGTCCGGCAGAAGGACTCATATTCGCAGCTGCTGAGCCTTCTATGTCTAGATTTGACAGCAGTGAACTATACCCCGTGTTTCCAGTCCCAATGAAGATGCCCGTTTTGGTTCCTGACAGGCTTCTCGCTGAGTACCCCGCTTCTTCTATCGCCTTCCACGCATAGGTCATTAACAGGCGTTGCTGAGGCTCCATCTGCTCAGCCTCAAGCGGCGATATGCCGAAGAACAATGGATCAAAGTCAGCGACTTCATCAATAAAACCGCCCCATTTGACATTTGTTTTATTCGGTTCTTTTAGAGGGTCTCCGTAATACTCCTGCCAATCCCAGCGGTCTTTTGGAACCTCTGTAATACAATCCGCGCCCGCTTTCAGGTTCCTCCAGTATTCCTCGATGTCCTTTGCCTTCGGGAAAACACCGCTCATCCCGACAATCGCGATAGGCTCAGGCCTATGATCAGCTGTCTTTTCTACTGGCGTTACCGAAGGGTTTACAAAGCGGTTTTCAGTCGAAAACGTCATATTTTTTATATTTTGTTCGACAGGCTGTATCAGCATTTCAGATTCGGCAGACAATTGGGCTGTAAAAGCATTCGGATATTCTTCTGACAGATACGCTGCAAATGCATAAACAGTTGCGTGCTCAAAGAAGATCGTAGGCGTGAGATCCAGCTTGTACTGCTCATTCAGTGTATTTGCGAATTCAGTTAACGTAATCGAATCAAAACCATATTGATTAAACTCCATATCCGTGTCAATCTCTTCAGGTTTGATTTTGAGCAATTGAGAGATTGTTTGCTTCAAAGCTTCTTGAATGTGGTCAAATAAATTGTCTTGACCCATCCTGGCTTCAGGTATCACTGGTACTTGCGCTGTTTGCATTGGCACATCATCAGAAGACGGCTTTTGAGTCAGCTTTTCCCTCATCATGTCTCTGATCCCTTCCATGACGATGACGTGATCTTTGCCGAATGCCAAACCTTTATACAGCGCCTGAATGCCGGTCTCAGTTCGCATTGGAGTCACACCTGTGTTTTTCAAAGTCATGTTTTCAATTTCTTTATTCGCGCGCATACCGCCTTCTTTCCAGAGCGGCCAATTGATCGACAGCGTTTGCCCATGCCTGTACATGGCGGTCACCAGCTCATTTCGATAAGCTGCATAACTGTCCATAAACGCATTAGCCATCGCATAATCCGCCTGCCCCGCGCTGCCGGCGACACCGGATATTGAAGAAAAGAGGATAAAGAAATCTAACGCGAGATGCTCGGTTGCCTCATCCACATTCACAAGCCCTTTTACCTTAGGAGCAAAAACTTGTGTCAGTTCTTCGTTGGTTTTGTTCATGAGATAGTTATCTTTAATCAGGCCTGCGCTGTGAATGACACCATTCAAGTCTCCGTAATCAGACGTAATGCTTGTGATGAGCCCGGAGGCTTCTTCCGCTTGCGTCACATCAACCCGCCTATATTCTGCTCGGGCCCCTAATCGCTGAAGTTCGTTAAGCTGCGTCTCTTGATCCGCATTCAATGCAGATCTGCCTGTCAGAATGAGCACAGGCTGTTCAACTTGACGAGCAACCTCTTTTGCAAAAATAAACCCAAGTCCTCCTGCGCCGCCTGTGATGAGGTATACTCCCTTATCTCTCCACGGCAGGCTTATTTCCCGATCAGCCATTTGCATTTCACGCAAATCATTGATGTACCGTTTGCCCTTTTCGTATTTGATGCGCTGATCTCCTGCGTGTCTTTTATTCTCTCTCAGTTTTTCTGCTATACTTTCAATGTTTTCGTTTGAATCGATTTCAATCGTCTGGCCTATCCATTTTTTATTCTCCAGGCTGGCGGTTTTAAGGAGCGCCGATAGCCCTGAAAATGAGTACTGCTTTCTTGCTGCAGAAGTAAGCAGCTGAATCAGGACATTGCCTTGCGGCTTGCTTTTGAGAAGATCCTGTACCGTCTTAAGCGCTTGTTCGGCATAATCTTGGAAACTCTCTGCCAGTCCTTCGCGGAAAGTATCCAAAACGATGCATTCCGCTCCTTTAACTCTTGATTCAATGCTGTCTTTTGTGAGTCCATTCATGTCACAAAGCATGACAATGTGCCGTTCGTAATGAGGCTCAGAATGTTCTTTTTCACAATCCTTAGGCACCCACTTTTCTTCAAACATCAAGGTTTCCAGCATTTGATCAGGTTCCGTCGATCCATTTCCGCCTTCCGCTGCTCTGAAAGATAATCCTTTCAGCCGTACGCAAACTTTGCCGTTCCCATCTAACATATCAATATCCCGCTTTTGTACCTTGTCAGTTGCCTTGCTGCCTTGACTGTATCTTGCGTATACCCACATTTCTGACGAGCATGCTCCAAAGACTTCAATCTCCTGAACCGCAAAAGGCAGTGTCAGTTGGTTATCTCCGGCGCCTGTCAAAATGCTTGACGCCTGCAAAGCAGAGTCCATCAGCCCAGGATGCATGTTGTATTGGCTGAGCGAATCTAAAGCAGACGGATGCAATGACAATTTTGCTAAAATAAAATGTTCAGCTGTATAGATTTTTTCCATCCCGCGATAACTAGGACCGTATTCAAAACCAATCTTTTGATAGGTGTCATATACTTCATCAACGCTGAAATGGCTTTGCTGACACTGCTCCCGCAAGGATTGCAGATCAACCGCCGGCTGATTTTCAGCAGAACTCAATACAGCGCTGCCTTGGCTATAGACGATTGACTGTTCGCCCGCAATGTCTGGATTACCGTAGATTTCATATGAGATCTCACCATTTTTCTCCGGTAAAAGCCTAATGTGTATGTGCTGAGGCTGGTCCTCTACAACAATGGGGCGCACCCACACCGCGTTCTTTAGCTTCATGGTGCACGGAACACCTTGTACCTCTGCCGCCTGCTCAACGGCAGCCCGCGCCAATTCAAGATGCGCCACTCCCGGCAAGATCCGTTGGCCTTTGACTACATGATCGGCAAGGAAAAACTCTTCGCCTGTATAGATTGAGCTAAACCTTTGTTCCGAGAGGTTCGATGTGTTTTGATGCATTAATGGATGCAGCACGGCTGCGCCAAGGCGGGAAGTGTCTTTGTTTGCTACAGGGCTGCCGCTTTTTTCTATATGATCAGAGATCCAATAACGGTCTTTTGCGAAAGGGTATGTCGGCAAGCTGATACGCTTAGGCACATTCTCGCCATACAGTTTCGTCCAGTCTGCATCAAGGCCTTTTACCCATAATTCAAGCAGTTTTGCGTACTTTCCCCGTTCCATCCATTTTTCGACGGCTTCTTGAATCTCTTCGTCTTCTGTCAGCATTTGCAGTGTGCCTTTATCAATCCTGCCTCTAAATAAATCTTCCACATCGCTTTTCCCTGCTGCAAAGTCTTTTAACTTTTGCTGCAAATCCTCAACGGAACCGGAAATAATCCCAAGACGTTCTTCCATCGCGTCCCGTCCGGCTTGCAGGGTATAAGCGATGCGGGTGAGATTTGCGCCACCATATGTTTCCTTATCAAGCGCATCAGCCAGCTGCTGTGCCTGTTCTTTTAGCCGTGCTTCATTTTTAGCCGATAAAACGAAGATACCCGGATGTTCAGGTGTGATGGACGGTACAAACTCATCGGCCGCTTCTGGAATATATTCCTCAATAATCACGTGGGCGTTTACGCCGCCGATCCCAAATGAACTGACACCTGCCCGGCGAGGCAGCTCTTCTCCCTGTCCATTTTTCAGCGCTTTCCATTCTTCCGTTTCCCGTACGATATAGAACGGACTGTTTTTCAGCTGAATGTATGGATTCACGGTTTCGCAGTGAAGACTTTTCGCTAAGGTTTTATGCTTAAGCTGCAATAATATTTTAATAACCCCTGCTGCACCTGCTGCCAGCGATAAGTGGCCAATGTTTGTCTTCACTGACCCCAGTCCGCAATAAGGATTGGCTGATGCATCGCCTTCATTCATGCCCAATGCTTGAAAAGCTGATTTCAATCCGTTAATTTCAACCGGGTCTCCAAGCTCCGTCCCGGTTCCGTGCGCTTCAATGTAGGTCACGGTTTTCGGATCGATACCCGCTTTTTGATATGCCGACTGAATGACATCCGCCTGCGCCTTCGGATTAGGCGTCGTTAAAGATGCTGCACGGCCGCCGTGATTAATTGCGCTGCCTTTTATGACTCCGTAAATGTGGTCTCCCGCTTCTTCAGCCGCTTTTAACTTTTTCAGAAACAGGATGCCGGCCCCTTCCCCATGAGCAAAACCATCGGCTTGATTTGAAAACGTCTTGCATTTCCCTTCTTTACTGAGCGCACCGGCTTTATCAAAGCTGATATACACCTCAGGAAGGATAATCGTATTCACGCCGCCTGCTAATGCCATCTCACAAGTGCCTTCCTCAATTGAAGAGATGGCGTGGTGGATCGCCACCAATGAGCTGGAGCATGCTGTATCAATCGGTTCGCTCGGCCCATGAAGATTCAGGAAATAACTGACCCGATTCGGCCCGACTGAAGGGCTCGTATTGGCTGCCGCTGAGCCTTCTATTGCCGAGTTGGCTTTTGACAAAAGGGAGCTGTACCCTGTATTTCCGGTTCCAATGAAGACGCCTGTTTTTGTGCCTGACAGACGTTTCGCCGAATATCCTGCATCTTCGATCGCTTTCCAGGCGTAAGTCAACAATAAGCGCTGCTGAGGTTCCATTTGTTCAGCTTCACGCGGGGAGATGCCGAAGAATAATGGATCAAAATCGGCAATTCCGTCGATAAAACCGCCCCATTTTACATTCGTTTTATTGCCTTCCTTCGCCGGATCCCCTTCATATTCCCGCCAATCCCAGCGGTCTTTCGGAATTTCCGTCATGCAGTCTTGGCCCTCTTTTAAAGCCTCCCAGAACGCATCAACATCTTTCGCCATAGGGAAAATCCCGCTTATGCCTACAATCGCAATTGGCTCATGGCCAGCTTCACTTTGTGCGGCGTTTGGCAGTATGACTTGCTGCTTTCGGCGTCTTTTAGCTTTGACATGCAAGGCTTGCTCCTGTTTGGCAGCAGGCTGAACCTGAGCCGATACAGCGCGCACAGCAAATGTGTTCGCAAATACCGCTTGATATTCTTCGGCCAAATGCTTGCCAAATGCATGAATCGTCGGGTAGTCAAAAAAGACGGTTGGCGTCAGCTCTAACTTATAGGCGCGGTTCATATGGTTTGTGAATTCCGTCATTGAGATAGAATCAAATCCATACACCGTCATCTCGACATGATCATCAATCGTTTCAAGCTTGACCTTTAACAGCTTGGCGACCTCCCGTTTTAACATCCCCTTTACTTTATCCAGCAAACTGTCTGTATCAATGCTTTTTACTTGGTCAGTCAAGTTCTCTGTTTCCTTCTTTCCCATAGGTGCTGAGACGGTTTTTGCGAACATGTTTTGTTTTATCTTATGCCCATCGCCTTCAATCACCATGACTTGGTTTGCTTCGGAATGAAACGCTTGATATAATGCCTGAATTCCTTTTTCTGCTCTCATAGGAACAATCCCGGCCAGTTGCACAAGCCTTTTCTCTGTTTCTTGGTCGACCTTCATGCCGCCCTCTCTCCATAACGGCCAGTTTATGGAAAGTGTCTTTCCGTGCCGCTGGCTGATTTCGGCAAGCCCATTTCGATAGCCTGCATACATATCCATAAATACATTGGCTGCCGCATAGTCAGATTGACCAATGCTTCCTAAACTTCCTGAAAGAGAGGAAAAGAGAATAAAGAAGTCCAATGGCAAGTCCTTGCTCGCTTCGTCTAGGTAAACAAGCCCTTTTACTTTAGGCGCCAGCACGTCGTGCAGGTCTTCTGCCGGTTTATTGACCATGTAGCTGTCTTTGATGATTCCCGCGCTATGAAGAATGCCGTCTAGACGGCCGTACGTTTTCAGAATTTCGTCGATGAGCTGGCAGACTCCAATCTTATCGGACACATCTGTTTGCCGATAGGTGACTTCAGCCCCCTTGTCGCGAAGCTCTTTAAGCTTTTTCCTTTTGCTTTCGCTAAGAGGTGAGCGGCCTGTCAAAATGACTGTCGCATTCTTCGTTTGTTCAGCGATTTCGTTTGCAAAAATAAGGCCTAATCCTCCGGCACCTCCTGTAATGAGATAAACGCCATCGTCTTTCCACGGCTTGCTGATGTCACGGCTGGCCGTTTTGATGTCACGCCAATCAGCAATGTACCGAGTGCCGTTTTGATATTTGATATATGAATCGCTGCTCATTTGATTTTCTTTCAGTTTGCCAGCAATGCTTTCTCCGCTTTCTTCACTGCTGACTTCAATCATTTGGCCGGTTAGTTTGGCATTTTCCTGCCCGGCTGTTTTCAGCAGTCCTGTCAGCCCTGAAAACAACTGCTGTTCTCCTTCGGCAGAGGTTACGACCTGAATAAGCGTGTCGCCTTTCGATTTCGTGTGAATGAGCTCTTGTACCTTTTTAAACACTTGTTCCGTATATGAATGGAAACGCGCCTCCATTGAAGAAGGCCTTGCTTCCAGGCTGAAAACATGGACACCCTTGAGTACTGCTTCAATCTGTTTTCTCGTCTCTTGATCATATTCACATAGGAACACGAGGTGCTCTGCATATTTTTTTGGACCTGCTCCGTCAGCTGCCTTTTGTTCTTGCCAAACGGGCTGAAGCAATAAAGTTTCAGCGTTCATTTTTGATGGTTCGGTTTGTATATCAGCCTCCATTACTCTCGTCGAAAAACCTTTCATCCGCACGTAAATCGTGCCATGCTCATCGCATAGATCGATATCGACTTTCTGTATCAGATCCCCCGGTTTGTTTTTCGAATTGAATTGAACATAAACCCACATGTCAGAAACGCATTGCTGAAAGATCTCAAGTTCCTCCAGGGCAAATGGGAGTGCCGCCTTAAAGTCTTCACTGCGTGAAAGCTCCGCCCTAACGACGTTTTGCAAATATTCAGCCGCCTGTAACGCCCCATCCATTACACTTGGATGAAGAACATAATCGTCTGACGTATGCATGACAGATTCCGGCAGTGATAATTTGGCAAGCAGCTGGCCATCGCCTTTATATACAGCTTCTACACTCTTGTAGCCAGGACCGTAATCGGCACCGATCATTCCTTCATAAAACAGGGCAGCGTCCAACCTGTTTTGATCACATCGGTTTTTGATCTCAGCAAGATCCAGCGCTTTTTCTTGCTTTATCTGAATCAATTCCGCTATCCCCTGGTTATATACAACCGGTTCTGCATCAGCAGATTCCGGCTCACCATACATCCGATAATGAATGTGTCCGCCGTCTTCATCATAAAGTCCGATGTTTACTTGAACTGGCTCATTTCCTGCTACAACTGGGCGCATCCAAACAACATTTTTCAGGCGGATTCCGGTTTCTTGATCTTCTAAACCGCCAATTCCTTGTTCTATAGCGGCTCTTGCCATTTCAAGCGTGACCGCTGCCGGCAAAATTGCCATGCCTTTAATGATATGCTCGGCAATAAAATACTCTTGTCCTGTAAAGATGGAGCTGAACCGCTGCTCTGACAGAACAGATGTATTATGGTGCACCAAAGGATGCAAACACGATGGTTCAATTGTTGTTACATCGCTGGTGCTGCTTTCAGGCCAGTACCGTTCTTCAGCAAAAGGGTACGTCGGCAAACTGATACGGCGCGGCTTCGTATTTGGATAAAGTCTGCGCCATTCAACATGAAAGCCTTTTGCCCACATCTCAGCAAGCTTTTTCAATTCTTCTTTTGATATTCGTGATGAAGCCAATTCTTCTGCTTCAGCGTTTCCAAGCAGCTGTTCAGCGGATGTCATTCTTCTCGTTTTTTCTCCTTGGATACTGCCTTCTGCTAGGGTCTTCCCATTCACAAAATCTTCCATCTGTTGTTTCCATTCTTCCAGATCGTTCACCATAAAAATGATCCTGCTGTCCATTGCTTCCCGTCCAACCTGAAAGGTGTATGCAATATTTCTTAGAGACATATGCGCTTGCTCGTTTTGACTGATATAGATCAGCAGTTCCTTCACGTATGCTAGGAGCCGCCCTCTATTTTTTGCCGATACAGGAATGAGATAGGGCGGATTGCCTTCGTTCTCCGCTCTCATATCAGAGATGTTTTCATATTGCTCAAAAATAGCATGGGCGTTAGTGCCGCCAAGACCGAATGAGCTCAGAGCCGCCCGATGGACACCTTCTCGTTTCTCTAATGGCTTTCGTTCACGGACTAGATAAAAAGGCGAGCTTTCAAACTTTATATTCGGATTCGGCTCAGTGCAGTTGATGGTCGGTGCAAGTTCATTATGGTATAAGCTCATCGCAACTTTAATGCATCCGGCTAGCCCGGCAGCTGTATCCAAATGGCCGATATTCGTTTTCACTGAACCAATTCCGCAAAATTGTTTTTTGTCCGTGTATTGCTTGTACACTTTATTTAATGCGGACATTTCAATAGGATCGCCTAATTTCGTTCCCGTTCCGTGCGCTTCAATATAGCTGACCGTTTCGGGATGAATGTTGGTTTGATCCAATACATGCTGTATCACTTCTGTTTGGCCTTTTACACTTGGCGCATAGAAGCCGGCCTTATCTGCCCCATCATTATTGATGCCTATTCCGCGCATAATGGCATAAATATGGTCTCCGTCTTTTACGGCATCCACAGCTTTCTTCAGCAGGATAACCGCTACGCCTTCACCCCCGGCCATTCCGTCTGCTGAAGCATCGAAGGCCTTAACATGTCCGTCGCTTGAAAAATTCAACCCGTTTTGGTGCACGTAGCCGATCGCTGATTGTGCGTGCAATGTTGCGCCTCCGACAAGCGCATATTGAGATTCATCTGATGTCAGGCTTTTGTATGCCTGATACAAGCCGACTAGTGATGAAGAGCAGTTAGAATGAACAAAGTAGCTTGGCCCTTTTAATCCGAGCTTATTTGAGATCATCGTCGGGATGGTTCCGCTTTGGGCTAAAACCCATGAGACATAGCCATCAGGTGATTCATGCCCTTCTATAGCCTCCTTCGGCAATAACGTTCTGTATGAATTGCTGCTTGCAGACATATATACACTTGTAGCCGGAATCTCATTTGCCACATATCCTGCATCCTCAATCGCTTTCCAGGAATGCAGCAATAAAAGGCGGAGCTGAGGGTCCATATACTCAGCATCTCTCGGAGAAATTTGAAAGAAACCAGGGTCGAATAAATCTTTCCCCTCGATCGCAGATTGCACAGGCACATAGTCAGGATGTTGAATCAATTCTTCCGGAACTCCGTTTTCGCGAAGCTCCTCTTCAGAGAAAAACTGAATGCTTTCTTTGCCTTCTTTGATACGATTCCAAAAGTCATGATGATGCTTCGCCTCAGGAAACTGGCAGGATATCCCCACAATCGCAACACTATCGTCAAAATAGGAAGGAACCGTCTGCTGCGAGTATTTTCCATCATCTTTGAGATCATGATTGTCTTCAATTTGAGTTATCGCTTGATCTGCGTTTTTCATTTCCAAAATGTATTGGCTTATGGCACGGATCGTGGAATGCTCGAATAACTCAGTGACACTAAACTCACAATCCAATTCTTTTTTGATTCGTTCAGCCACGGCTACAGCCAGAAGCGAATCGCCGCCCGCATCGAAAAATCCGTCTTCCGGCCCAAAGCCGCTGACCTTGAGCGTTTCCTCCCAAATGCGAAGCACCTGATCCTCTATTTCCGTTAACTGCAATTGATTTGATTTCTTTCTATTGAAAACGATCTCGCGTTTTTCCAGTTCTTTACGGTCCACTTTCCCGCTAGGCGATAACGGCATCTTATCTAAGCGGATAAAGTGTGAAGGTATCATATATTCCGGCAGACTGGATTTTAGATGCCGGCGCAATTTTTTTGGATCTGCAGGGGAATGTCCGCTTTTCTCTGTATAATAAGCAGCGAGCTGTTGATGGCCTTCCAGCTGCTTCACCACAACCGCCTGATCTAAAATGCCCGGAAATTCACCCAGCTTTATTTCAATTGCGCCAAGCTCGACGCGAAAACCGCGTATTTTGACTTGGCTGTCAATCCGTCCTAAATACTCTATGTTGCCGTCAGGAAGCCATCTTGCTGAATCACCCGATTTATAAAGCTTGGTCCCCGGTTCAAACGGATTATCAATAAATTTTTCAGCCGTAAGGCCAGGCTTATGATAGTAGCCTCTTGCCAAACCGGCTCCCGCAATACAAAGCTCACCTGGTTTTCCGATCGGGACAGGCTTCAAATGCCGGTCCACAATATGAATTTTCACGTTGGAGACAGGCTTTCCAATCGGTGTATGGTGACTTGCGATATCTCCTTTTCCGCATCCGAAATACGCAGCGTAAATGGCGGCTTCCGTAGGTCCGTAAATATTTTCAACATGGCAGTTTTTAAAGATCGATACCGCCTTTTTCACTAATTCTTTAGGGAAAGCTTCGCCTGCAACCATCATATACTTGAGCGGTCCATCCTCTGTGAGCTGCTTGTTGTCTTTCGCCGTTTCTAAAAAGACATGCAGCATAGCCGGCACAAAATTAATGTGGCTCACTTGGTATTTTTCTATATAATCCATACACAGCTGCGGTGATTTTTCTCCATTAGGCGGAAGAATCACAAGGCGGCCGTTTCCGATAAACCATCCGAATAATTCCGAAATCGATACATCGAACACATAGTTCGTTTTCAGTAAATATGCATCCTCAGCAGTCACGGGATAGTGAAATTCAAGAAAATTCAGGGTATTCATAATGCTTCGATGCTCTACCATTACCCCTTTAGGCTGTCCTGTGCTTCCCGATGTGTAAATGATATAGGCGAGATGCTCCAGTTTTGCTTCCCGCTTTAAATCGCTGCTTTGCTGATCTGTATAACCGTTTCGGCAAGCCAACTCGATATTGATTGCTTTTACATGGCTGCCAGTTAATTTGCTGACCGAATCACGAACGTTAGGTTGGGTCAGGACAATGGATGCCTGACTGTCTTCGAGCATGTACTTTAACCGTTCTTGCGGGAAGCTTGGATCTAACGGCACATACGCTCCGCCGGCTTTCAGTATTCCTAAAATCCCGATAATCATATCAAACGAACGCTCTGTACAAATTCCAACGGGGTGTTCAGGTCCAACCCCCTGATGTTGAAGATAGACTGCCACAGATGTGCTTTTTTCATCTAGTTCTTTATATGTAAGAGACCTGTCTTCGAAAATCACAGCAACCGCATCCGGGTTTTGTTTCGCTTTTTCCTCGAATACTTCATGTATACACTTGTCATTTGGCGTGTTTGTCCCTGTCGCATTCCATTGTTCCAGCAAACTATTTTGTTCTTGATTTAACTGAAAAGAGTAAGTTTCAAGCGGCAAAGACGGATCCTCCATCATGTGCTGCGCGAGCTTCATATAGTTCTCCATCATACCTTCAATGGAGGACAATTCATATAGATCAGGATTGTACAAAAGATGAAGCACTGTATCATTTTCTTGCTCATATATTTCGAGTGCCAGCTCAAATTCTCCCTCTTGCCGAATATCCTCCATATATTCAATGCCAAGCGTTTGATATGATTCGAGCACTTTTTGTAAGCCTGTTGTCTGAAAGAAGTTTTGGTACAGAAAGGCTGTTTGAAAAACCGGCGAATCCGCGGCCGAGCGGTCTACATTCAGCTCTCTTACCAATGCAGGGAACGGATACGCCGCATGGTCCAGACCGTCAGCCATTGTCAGCTGCAGCTCCCGAATGAATGCTGTAAATGGCTGAGATCCGAGATTCCTGCTCCGAACAGCCATCATGTTGATAAAGTATCCGATAGTAGATTCAAAACTATCTTCTGGCCGCCCCATTGTTGGGACGCCGACAATGATATCCTTTTGTTTTGTATAGTGATGCAGCAATACTTTGTAAATGGACAGCAACACAACCGATTCATTCACTTGATACGTGCGGGCAAACGATTTGATTTGTTTTCTCAGGTAATGGGGGAGCAAGCTTTTATAAGCTTGCCCCTTGAATTTTCGCGCGGAAGACCGCGGACGGTCAGCCGGAAGATCAAGAACTGGCAGATTCCCAGACAACTGTTCTTTCCAGTAAGCGAGATGCTCTTCCCCTTCTCTGCCATTCAGCATCCGGGTTTCCCATTTGACAAAATCATAATAATCAGCCGTTAGCGTCTGCTGCACCGGTTCAACACCATTCAGCAAATGTTGATACGCCTCGAAAAGCGACGATATCAAAGTCAGCATCGACACACCGTCAAATATGATATGGTGAATCGTGATGAGCAAAATGCATTCTTCGTTTGACCGATGAAAAAGATGTGTGCGCCATAACGGACCAGCTTCCAAACGAAAAGGTACTTTTGCTTTTCCTTTTAGAAAAGGCAGTATCTCTGCTGATTTCATAGTCGATATATCCTCTTCCTCAAAAGAAAGAGCCTCTGAAGACTGAACCGTTTGAAATGGTATGCCATTCTCCTCTTGAATCACACTGGTTAAAACAGGATATTGTCTCTGTACAAACAGAAGGGCTTTCTTGAACGTCTCTGCATGTATTGGTTTAGTGATGCGAAAGCATAAAGGAATATGATAAGCACTCATTTCAGGAGACATTTTTTGAAGCATCCACAGCCCTTTTTGCCCTTCTGAAAGCGGGCTTTTGAACTGCCGCTTCATGCCTTGAAGATGTTGTTCCACCTCAGAAATGGTTAATTCTCCTGATCTGAAGGCATCGAGAATTTCTTTATGATTCATACGATTTACTCCCTTCTATGATGTTTTGCACACTCTTAAAATCCAGTTTTCCTTGCGCCACCTCTTGCATCAATCCGATGATTTGCTCGTCTGTATACGTTTTTGTTTGATGTGCTGCCGCGCTTTGATTGCGTTTTTCAGCTTTCAACGCCAAATGAGCGGATAAATCTTGGACTGTCTGATATTCAAGGATTTCCCGGCCAGTCACCTTCATCTGCGTGATTTTTTCGATATGACGCATCAATTTTCGGCCAAGAATTGAATCCATTCCATAATCCAAAAAGTTTCTTTTGAAGCTTATTCGCTCCTCAGATATGCCCAACTCTCGTGCTAAAAATTGAACAATGATCTTTTGAATGTGTGTTTCGCCATTAGGCTCGTCAATCTCTGTTTTCATGTCTTGTATATGCGGTTTAGCGGCCTTTGTTTGATGATTCCCTGACGAAACCCAATACCGCTCCCTTGCAAACGGATAGCCAGGTAAAGGAACCATCCGAACGTCATCGCCTTCATGAAGGAGTTCCCACGGGATCTGATATCCTTTCACCCAACATTCCGCAATGTTTTCCAAATTTCTCTCTTTTGCGAGTGCTTGCAGGAATGCTTCATCCTGTTCTACTAACACCCCTTCCGTATGTCCTATATAAAGGGATGCCTGTTGGCCTGATACCTCACCATTCTTCATTGCTTCCGCATATTCCTTCAATTTTCGCACCAATTGCTCCTGATTGTTCACAACAATCGCGAGCCTCGCTTCCATGGCTTTTCTTCCAGCCTGAAGTGTATATGCAACATCAGGTAAAGATAGGTTCTGATTCTGCTCAAGATACACTATCATGCGGCTGACAGCATCCTGAAGCCGATCGTCATTTTGGGCCGATAGCACGATAACCTGCGGGCATTCAGCTGACTCTTTATGCCGCTGTGTGAACGGCTGCTCATCCGGGATGTATTCTTCAATGACTGCATGGGCATTGGTGCCGCTGATACCTGTTGTGCTGATGGTTCCCATCCTCGGATTCTGATTTTTCCTGATCCATGGAAGGTTCTCTTTGCAAAGCACAAACGGGCTTTCTTTAAACTGAATATACGGGTTGTCCGCTTTACAATGATGAGTAGCCGGAATCGTCTGGTTTTTTATTGCCATCAGCATACTGATTAAAGCAACCACCCCTGACGCTGCAAATGTGTGTCCAATTAAAGGTTTAATCGAGCTCATCATGCAGAATTGCTTCTGCTTCGTATATTTGCTGAACACGCTCGTTAACGCTTCGACCTCAAGCGGATCACCAAGATTCGAGCCGGTACTGTGCGCCATCACATATTGAATGTTGAGCGGGTTGATTTCATTTTTTTCATAAATGTTCTCGATCAATTCTGTCTGGCTAAAAGGATTTGGTGCCGTAATGCCATTGGTTTTGCCATCGTAATTCACACCGCTGGCCTTTATGCAGCCATAAATGTGATCATTATCTTCAATGGCCTTTGATAATGGTTTCAGGAGAACAGCAGCCACCGCTTCACCTGGCACCAGACCATTGGCATCTTGGTCAAACACTTTGCATTGTCCGTTCGGAGACAGCATTTCGGCTCTTGTCAGCGCCTCAAATGACATTTGAGAAATATTCAGGCTGACGCCGCCGGCTAAAGCCATTTCACAATCTCCCTGACGGAGGGCTGAACATGCCTGATGAATCGCCACAAGTCCAGATGAACATGCTGCTGTCAATGCCATATTAGGTCCTTTTAGATCTAATGCGTATGCGATTCGCGCAGATAATGTGGCGTTTTGTGTTCCGTTAATGTAATCTGTATCTCCGGTTAAATGCGCATATTCTCCTTCTTCCACACCTACGTAAACACCGCAGGATTTTCCTTTTATTCGATGTCCCATATAGCCAGCGTCTTCAAATGTGTGCCAAGCTTCCTCTAGAAAGATGCGCTGGCGCGGGTCCATGCTTTCAGCTTCTTTAGGCGATATTTGAAAAAACAGCGGATCAAATCGGTCTATGTCCTTCAAAAATGCGCCCCATCTCGGCACTGCTTTTTCTGGACCTCCGTTAGCTCCACCCCAGTCCAAGCGTTCTTTCGGGATGGCAGTGATACAATCTTTCCCGTTTTTCAGATTGTCCCACAGCTCCATGACCGAATCAGCTTGAGGAAATCTGCCGCTCATTCCAATAATGGCGATAGGCTCAGCGTGAACCTGCCGGACGCTTTTTTTGCTGGTATCCAGTTCTGCAGGAACCGGAGCATCATCTTCAGGATTCTTTTGTGCCTCAGGTGCATCCTCCCGGTAAAATGCTTCGATCAGCTCTTTGTGATTCGTTAAGAAGAAACGGATTAATTCCTGTAAAGTCGAGTAGCCAAAAAATAAAGCCGGTGTCACTTCGATGTTGAAATGCTTTGATAACATATTCGAGAATTTAGCCAAATAGATCGAATCAAATCCGAAGTCGGCCCAATTTTTGTTCAAATCCAGCTTGTCCTTTGAGATTTTAAGCAATGTGTGAATACGCTCTTTCAGATCGTGTTCTAAACGCTTTTCAACGCTTAGCGTTTTTACCTCGTCTCTTTTTTCTAGTACAGCTGGGTCTTGAATGGCTGGTTCCGGAATAGCTGATTCGGTCATACCTAAAAAGCGGCTGACCCGGCTGGCCTGACCGGCTATCACAAGATGCTGAGCATCCTGCTGAGACAGGATGTGTTCGAATAGGCGAATGCCTTCATCGGCTTCTAAGAAGCGCTGGCCGCTTGATTTCAGGTACAATTCGGTTGTTTCTTGATCACCGATCTTCATTCCGCCATCTTTCCATACAGGCCAGTTGATGACATACGTTTTGCCGCTATGAAGCCCATTTTTGTACTGTGCATAGGCCATTTGGAACCGATTCCCGATCGCATAATCACAACAGCCAAAATCTCCTAAAACCGCAGAAGACGAAGAAAAATAACAAACAAAATCAAGGATTTCATTTTTAAGCCATTCATCAAGCGCTATCGTACCGCTGATTTTCGGTTCAATGATGCGCTGGAAGCTATCGATCTCTTTATCAAAAATAGCAGAATCGCTCTCGATGCCAGCTGCATGAATAACGCCGTTGATGGCGCCAAATCGGTCTTTCCCTCGTTTCACGCAGTCTCCCATCGCGATAGGATCAGAAACATCTGCCTCTGCATACATGGCTTCGCCGCCTAGATTCTTTAATTCTATTATTTGCTTTTGCTTTTCGTCATTGAAAGGCGACCGCCCTGTCAAAATAAGGTTTGCGGCATAGTTTTTAGCCAAATGCTTGGCGAATAAATAACCGAGCCCTCCTAAACCGCCTGTCATCAGGTAAGTGCCGCCAGACTTCAATTTGCTGTCGTTCGGTTGTATGGTGGTCTGTTTCATGTGACATACACATCGTTTCCCATTTTGATACAAAACGGTTTGTTCAGTTGAAGCCTGTAATTCCGTCCAGATTTTACGTGCCCAATCATCCATCGATTCTTGATCTGCCGGCTGAAAGATTCCAGTCACTTTTGTATGTGGAAAAACAAGCCCGAGTGAGCGTTCGAAGCCAATCCATGATTCCAGATAGCTCCGGTCAAGACCATTTTCAAAACGTCCCGCCAGCAGCAGCCGTGAAGGATGGAGCTTCGCTGAGGACATCCCTTGTAATAAATAGACAATGCATGAATGGTCCTTTATATAGCTCTCATCTTCCGCAGGCCACATATAGAGGATTGCATCTGGCTCTCCATGTTCCTCCTGAATGCTCTGGAAGGCTTTTTCAAAAGTGACAGGTTCTTGCCGTACAATCTGATAGCTGTATTGAGACTGTTTGCTGTACACCTCACCCTGCGAAATAAAAATGACCTTGGTGTCTTGATCAACGTTTTTTACAGATGAAGCGAAGGCGTTTTGCTTTTCTCTATCCGTCAGAAAACAGATGAGCGTTTTGAAGCGTTTCGATGTGAGAGTTGCCGGTTCTTCTTTCCACACCTCTTGAAAAGTCATAACCTCAAAATGCTCTTCTGTTTGCTGTTCTTTAGACGCTGGGGTCTTTGCCTGATCTGGTGCCCAATAACGTTCTCTTGCAAATGGATATGCGGGAAGACTGATCCGGACAGGCGTATTTGTTCCATACAGCTTATCCCAGTCAAAAGACAAGCCTTTCACCCAAAGATCAAGCAGTTTCGTGTATTTCCCTTTGCTCATCCATGCCTCTATGATTTTTTCTGTATCTTCATCTGCCGATAAGACCGCTAATGCTTTTTTGTTCTCATCGATGCGATCCAGGTACAGGCTGTCTGCTTTATTTTCGATAAAATCGCTCAGCTTTCTCTCAAGATCCTCTAATGATTCCGCTATAAAACCCAGCCGTTCCTCCATTGCTTCACGACCCGTTTGCAAGGTATAGGCGATCCTGATCAGATCTGTTTTGCAGTACCTTTTTTCTTGAATGGCTGTGAGCAGCTGCTCCGCTTTTTCCTGAAGCCGTTCCATGTTTTTCGCTGACAGCACAATCAGCGCAGGAGGAAAAGCTTCAGGCGTTTGCGCTTCTGTTTGCGGAATATATTCTTCAAGGATCATATGAGCATTGGACCCTCCGGCGCCAAAACTGCTCAATCCGGCGCGTCTCGGCACCTCCTGTCCGTCAATCACCGGGCGCTTCCATTCACCAAGATGCTGCTGAACGACAAACGGAGTATGGCTGAATTCAATGTTTGGATTCAATCGCTGAGAATGCAATGATGGCGCAATTTGACCATATTTAAACTGAAAAAGTATTTTTGTCAGTCCTGCAATTCCAGCTGCACTTTCACAATGACCGATATTTGATTTACTGGAGCCGATCGCGCAAAACTGTTTCTCCAGCGTATCTTCCTCAAATGCTTTTGTTAATCCCGCTATCTCAATCGGATCTCCTAATGCGGTGCCTGTTCCATGCGCCTCCAAATAACTGATGGTTCGGGCGGGAATATTGGCGCGCTCAATCGTTTCTTTAATCAGCTGTGCCTGTGCATGAGGATTTGGAACCGTATATCCATTTGTTTTTCCTCCGCTGTTAATCGCACTTGCCTTTATCACACCGTAAATATGGTCTCCGGCTGCTATTGCTTGTTGCAACGGCTTTAACACAATAGCGCCTACGCCTTCACCGTCGACAAATCCATCTGCGTCATCGCCGAAAGATTTACATGTATCACTTGCAGAGAGCATATTCATGACAGATAGGTTCTGATAATGAACCGGGTCAACAACTAGATTGACACCGCCGGCAATGGCGCAATCACTCGATCCGCTATAAATGCTTTCCAGCGCTAGATGAATCGCTGTCAGAGAGGAGGAGCAGGCTGTATCGACTGCAAGGCTTGGGCCTTGGAAATTCAGCAAATACGATATTCTGTTTGCGATAGACCAATAGCCGTAGCCGGTCGGATAATTTTTGTTCATGACTCCGGCAAAGACGCCGATTTTTCTGCTTGTAGAGAGCGTGTCAGGCGTGTATCCCGCATCTTCTATACTTGCATAAGCGGTTTGCAGAAATAATCGCTCCTGAGGGTCCATTCTTTCTGCTTCAAGCGGAGAAATCTGAAAAAATAATGGATCAAATTTGTCCATATCTTTGATAAAGCCGCCCCATTTCGTATAAATCGACCCTTCTTTTCCTTTTTCTTTATCGTAATAGGCTTTCCAATCCCAGCGTTCTTTCGGAATTTCCTCAATACAATTTCTACCTTCTTTTAGGTTATTCCAAAAGTCTTCAGCTGTCTCCGCCTGAGGATAACGGCCGGAAATGCCGATAATCGCAACATCACGGCTGGCAGGAGCGTGTGTTGGCGTTTCTTTCTCCCTGCTGAAGCCAAGCTTGCGATAGCGCCGCTTTCCTTTAGCGGCCTGCCCAGATTCTTTTGAAGACTTATTCATGCTTGCGGCCGGTGTCTGTTGGTGAACTTGACGGTCAAGACCTGTCAGTTTCATCAGCGCTTCTGTTTTTGTTTGGATGAAATGCTCAACTAACGCGTCAATCGTTTGGTACTCGAAAAATAAAGTGCTGCTTACATGGTCAAATTCTTTACGCAAGGTATTCGTCAGCTGGACAACGACGATAGAATCAATCCCGTACTTTTCAAGCGGTTCAGATGACTCAATCTTGCTAGCAGGAATTTTCAATGTTTCCCCGATTAGTTTTTTCATATATTCTGTGCTTTTTTCTCTGAGGTGAGCATGATTTGATTGTCCTGTTTTCTCCGAATCTATGTTTTGTGTATTAGCTGGCTCCTTATTAGACGCTAATGAAACATCCTTCTCTGACGAGATCACAGTTTCCATCAAACGGCGTACCAGCCCGTTGCTTGAGCCAGCGACGATCTGGTGACTGAGATCATGGGCCGCTTCGGCCGGGAAGAAGACAGATTCAAAGCCTTCGCTTTCAAGTGCCGCTTTCCAGCTGCTAGGATATAAGCCTGGGCAGCCGGGAATCCGTACTGCAGGATCTTCATACAGCCACCAGCCTTCCAAGAGACCAAAGGTGATGTGAGGGAACAGGCTGTTTCCCGCCATTTCATTCAGCAGCAGCATTCCGTTGTTTTTCATCACTGCTTTTGTATGCCGCAGCGTTTGACGGATATTCTTTGTCGCGTGAAGGACATTGGCTGCAATGACGACATCATAGCCGCCAGCCTCGATTTCCTGCTGGTCAATCGGTTTTTCTACATCAAAAAGCTGATACGTCAGGTACGGATTTTCCGCCCCATATTCCTTTTCAGCATGCAGCAAAAATGCTTTGGACAGGTCTGTATAACAGTATTCTTTGATATGGTTTTGATAGGCTTTCAGTTTTTGAAAGATTCCGGCGCTCGTGCCGCCTGTGCCTGCCCCTATTTCCATAATGCGGATGGATGCCTGCGGATCGTGCTTCAGCCGTTCATCCAGATAAGCTATTAACGTATCGGCAAGCAATTTATTAAAATAGTCTGCCACTTTGTTATGCTTATAGATGCCTTCTACTAATTCCATTGAGGACTGAGGAAACATCATATCTGTGGCAGGCACTTTCCCTGTCAAAATATCCGGTAATCCTTTCAGCATGGTTTCTGCTAAAACAACCATTGCTTTTGTATTGCTGTCTTTGAGCCATTTTTCTTTTTTCGCATTCCATTCTTGCCAAATCAGCGCGATATCCTCTGCTGGATCCTTCCTTACCAATGAATCTCCATCTTTCTTAAGATAACCATGCTGCAGAAGGAATTCACTGCTTTGCCGAAGCCACTTTTCATAAAATTCACGAGTCTTGTATTGTTGAAGGCGTTCAATCGATAATCTTTGACCATCAAACAGCCCAGCCGTTTGCAGCTGGCCTAACAAAAGTCTGTAAAGAAGATCGTCCAGCTCTTCGTGTGTCACTCTTTGAAATTGTCCTGTTTTCGGCAGGCGCCCCTTCAGGCTTTCAGCGTCTGCCGAAGGGTGCTCAGGATAAAGGGTGATGAATTCTTTCTGATTCACGCCTTCGACTGCTACAGGTTTTGTCGTATGAATAAATGCCGTTTGGCTGACTGGTCCAGAAAGCAGTGCTTCTAACGCCTTCATACCTTCCGCAGGCTCAATTAAGCCTAAGCCAATTTGATTCATAAGCTGTACATACTGTTCATCCTCGGCCGCTTCACTGTTTCCCCAATATCCCCAGTTCATGACTTTTACAGGGCAAGCCCAGATATGAGAAAGTTGGTGAGCAAAAGCATCTGCAAATGCGCAGCCAGAGGCATAATGGCTTTGCTTTACGTTTTTGATATGTGCCACCAGCGAAGAGAAAAACAGAACAAAATCTAAATGCTCCTGTTGGAACACTTGGGCAGTACGAACACTGGCATCCACCTTCGCCGCCAGTCCGGCAGTAAATTCTTCCATCGTCATATTATCCAGACTTTGTTCAGATAAAACCATTGCAGAGTGAACGATCCCGTGAATTTCAGGATGACCCTTTTTCACTTGATCATAAGCCTGCTGCAATGAATGCATATCCGCAGCATCGGCTGCAATATAGTAAGGCTCAGGGCCAAGCGCTGAGAGACGGTCTATTTTCGCCTGGATGGCATCATTGATTTGACTGCGTCCAATCCAAACGATTTGCGCCTGATAGCGGCGGATCATGTACTCACTCCATGCCTCCCCGATGTACCCAGCGCCTCCGATGACCACATATACTCCGCCTGTTCGGTATAGCGTGTCATTTGACGGTGAATGACGATATGGGATCAATTGCTGCTGATGCCATTGCTGATTCCGATAGGCCCAAGTGTGGCCGAGACGGTCAGCAGGAAGCGTAAACATTTGATGTACCGGCCATGTGCAGCCTTCTTCAAAATCAAGAAGACGGATTTTCCAATGCGGATATTCCTTAGCGATTGTGCCCGCGAGTCCATGAACGCTTGCATGAGCGGGGTGAACTTTCTCAGATGGAGTAACCGGCTGCGCTTGGACGGTCACAAAAGACCACTCTAGCTTCTTCTCACCATAGCCTAATTGAAGACATGCCTTCACAAGCTTAAATGCCTGAAGAACGGCCTCTTCTTGCCCTTCACTAACGATATTGTCCGGGTGTGACGGGGCCATCCACAATACATGGTCAATGCCTCCGCATGCTTGCAACTTGTCCGCTATTGCAGAAATGTCATCTACTGACCGGATATCGATAAAGGAAACCTGCGGATGATGCTGCTTTATTAACGTCCGTTCATCTTCAGTACCACCGCATAAAACAGCACGATTAGCAACAAACAAAGCATTGTCCTCACCATTTAGAGAAACCGGTTCCCAGACAGGGATCATCATCTTATGCCCTGTCAGCGGAGAATCCGCTGCATGAGGCATGGTCTGCTGTTCTCCATCAAGCGCCCGCATCGAGGCACCCTTCATTCGTACACAAACGTTCCCGTTCTTATCGCATAAATCAATATCATACTTTCTGACTTTGTCGCCCGCTTTACTGTCTGAACTATAACGAATATAAGACCATATCTCCTGAGGACATGGGCTGAAAACATCCAGCCCCTGCAAAGCAAACGGGAGAGACAGCTGGCTGGCCTGCGAGTCAGCATTGACTGAGCTGACGATAAAACCGACTGTGGCATGGAAGGCGGAATCCATCAAACTCGGGTGGAGCGTAAAATGCTGCTTGCCGTCTTTTAGAAAAGCGGGTAACGAGATTTTTGCAAGCAATTGATCATGTCCGACAAGCACTTTTTCAATCCCTTGATAGCCCTCGCCGTAGTCAAGCCCAATCTTTCGAAACGCCGTATAGCATTGTTCTGACGTCACTGTATCCAGACTGCATTCTGTTTGTATGGATGCAAGATCTAAAACAGGAGTGTCCGCTTCAGCTGAAATGACTGCACGGCCTTGACTGTGTATCATCGGGGTTTCTTCTTTCGTTTCAGAGCTGCTGTAAATGTCAAAGGAAATGTCCCCGTTATCCTCAGGATAAAGGCCAATATGTATTTCTTTTGGTTCACTTCCTATCGTGATCGGGCGGATCCAGACGATGTCTTTAAGCGACACAATTCTTTGTTCACCTTCCAGATCGCCCGCAGCTTTTTCCGCCGCTTCCCTTGCCATTTCTAGGTAGGCAACGCCCGGCAGGATTTTCTGTCCCTGCACAACATGATCAGATAGGAAAAATTCTTGACCTGTAAAAACAGAGCTGAAGCGCTGCTCCGTAAAGTCTGACGTATTGCGGTGCACCAGCGGATGTAAGGTATGATCTACTATGCTGGTTTTTGTTTCAGGAGCTGGTATCCAGTAGCGCTCCTTTGCAAACGGATAGGTCGGAACACTGATTTTAAGCGGTTTGCGATCGCCATATAGCTCGTTCCAGATCACCCGTTTTCCTTGAACCCATGATTCAGCTATTTTCTTCAATTCGCTGTTTGTTGATGTTGGTCCGGCGGCCTCCTGATCCTCCCTGGTTTGCCCAGACCAGCAGCCGTCGATCTCTATTTCACCATTTGCAAACGCCTGAAGTTTAGCAGATAAATCCTTTATGTCCTTCACGATAAAGGCTGCCCGCTCCTCCATTTCCACCCGGCCTGTCTGTAATGTATAAGCTAACGCTACAAGATTGACGTCTTCGCTCAGAAAATCATGGAGTTTAAGAGCGTAAGCGTGCAAACGGTCTTTGTTTCTCGCGGACAGAGGAATAATCATTTCTTCATTTTTCGTTAAAATCGGCTCTGAACGGCTCTCTGTCGGAATATATTCCTCCAAAATAAGATGAGCATTTGATCCTGAAGCGCCAAACGAACTTAAACCGGCGCGGCGGGGATATGTGACGTTCAACCCGTTTTCTGTAAAAGAAGGCTGCTGCCATTCCTTTGTATCATGCTGGACAAAAAACGGGGTTTCATCCAGCTGCAAATATGGATTCAGCTCTTCTGAGTGTAGTGACGGCACCAGTGTTTTATGGTGCAGCTGCAGGACAGTCTTCGTTAAACCGCTGACGCCGGCTGCAGATTCAGCATGGCCAATATTTGATTTCACAGAACCAATTGAACAGAATTGCTTCTCCTGCGTATTTCGGCTGAAAGCCTTCACCAACCCTTGTATTTCAATCGGATCTCCTAATGAGGTGCCAGTGCCATGGGCTTCAATATAGCTAATGGTGCGCGGATCAATTCCTGTTTTCTCTAAGCACGCTTCGATAACATCAGCCTGAGCTACCGGGCTCGGAACTGTAATTCCGCTTACTTTTCCCACATGATTAATGGTACTGCCTTTGATGACAGCATAGATCCGGTCACCGTCCTGTTCAGCTTTTCGGAGCGGCTTTAACAATACTGTTCCGACGCCTTCTCCAGATACGTAGCCGTCCCCGCCTTTTCCGAATGTATGGCAATAGCCGTCACTTGAGTGCATCCCGACACTGCCGTAGCTGATATATTTAGCCGGATGCAGTGACAAATTGACGCCTCCGGCAAGCGCGGCCTCACATTCTCCATTCCGGATGCTCTCTATTGCCAGATGAACAGCAGTTAATGAAGAAGAGCAGACCGTGTCGACCGCCATGCTTGGACCGTGGAAATTACAATAGTAAGAGACCCTATTGGCAATTTGCGCATAATTCAGCGATAAAGGAAATGGATGATGTTCTGATAGTGCCTCCGCTCCTATAAGGGAGTAGTCCTTATGCATAACACCTGCAAACACGCCGACATGCTGTCTTTTATTTTCTCCCTGCGGTGAAGCAATGGTTACTGGTGTATACCCCGCATCTTCAATGGCTTCCCAGCACGTCTCTAAAAATAAGCGTTCCTGAGGGTCCATCGTTTCCGCTTCACGGGGTGAAATCCTGAAAAATTGAGGATCAAAACAATCAGCATCCTCGATAAACCCGCCCCATTTTGACAATGGCTTGCCCGAAGGTGAATCCAGACCATTGTTATCCTTCCATTCCCAGCGCGAGTTTGGGATCTCCGTGATGCAGTCGGTACCCGCCTTAAGATTTTCCCAAAATTCCTGTATGTTTTTTGCCTTAGGGTAACGGCCTGCCATTCCGATAATGGCAATATCCCCGCCGATCTCTGGTAAAGAGGGAGCGGCGTCTGAAGAATCCTGCATTGGTTTAGGAGACTGGCGAACTGTATCGTCCGCCTCTCCCATTGAATAATGATCAGCAAGATACACAGCTAGTTCTGCAATCGTCGTATATTCAAACAGCAGCGTTGGCGAAAGATCCGCTCCGATCTCATCCCCAATCTCCTGAACCACTTTTAGCAAGGATGGTGAATCCAGCCCAAGCTCATAGTATCCGGCGTGGATATCCATTTGTTCTGCCGGCCTTTCAAGCTGTTGAGCAAGCAATTGACGCAAATACGTTTCAATTGCCGTATAGTCCCGATCAGGATTCTGAGAGACAGCATGAATTTCTTTTCCAGAATGAAGGACTGCCGCATCACGTACAGACTTGCCTGCAAACTGTTTCAGCTCGGCCACTTTTTGTCCGGAGGAATTAAAATATTCAATCGTCATATAAGTGAGTTCTTTCTTCTGGCGCACAGATGAAGAGAGGATCCGTGCTGTACACACTTTCTGCAATCGTTCTGAAGCTGAGAAAGATTCATAACACAGTGGCAGATACATCGTTTGATCTGAGAGAAGGCAGCTTGAACCTATACCGCTGCCATCAATGAGAGTCGGATGAAACAGAAAAGCTTCAGAATGGCCCAGCGCTTCCTGTCCGACAGATAGATCAATCAAAGCACCCTCTTTGGTTTTATAAATCTGCCCTTCCGCCTTCATCATGCCAGTATGCACTAATTCTTGAGAGCGGCATTGTTCATACAGTTCATCTAAATTCAAAATCCTTTCAGCTGTACGTTTCCACTGATTATGGTCTATTGAATCTTCAAAAGAAGTCCGCTCTTTACGATGCATGTCAGCCGTCACATATTGTCTTTTGTCCGAAAGCGACTCACCACGCTGTTTTTGTCCGTCGATGATGATGGACCATGTCCCTTTCTTGCTTTCAGACACGTGAATTGTGAGAGCAATGTCATACAATTCGTCTGCGATCAAAGGGTAAAAAATAGTCAGGTTTTTTAATTCAAGCTCTTGATATGCGTAACCATGTTCTTGGAATACTTGGTAGATCAAATCTATATAAGCAAGGCCGGGTAATAACGCTTGTCCGTATACCTTGTGGTTGGACATGATAGGATTATTTAATGAAATGTGCAGTTGTTCAGTTATCATTTTCCCACTCCTCTCTTATTTGAAAGTTTTCCAAAACATTTCTTTGGGAGCCCCTGTGTCTGAAAGCACTTTTTTCTGCGCGGTTTGAGCTGATGGTTCTGTTAAAACGGGCTGCCGGCTTAATTCCGGCAGAGGCAAAGGTTTTCTTCTGATTAAACGCTCTCCCGATTCTTTCCAGGCTTCCACAATCAAATGGGCATTCGTGCCGCCATCGGCAAAACAATTGATTGCCGCAGCCGGTGTTGTCTCCTTCCACTCGGCTTGCGATTTACAAAAATACAAATCGGTCTCTTCTATATCAAAATGCGCCATGCTTTCGTCACCTGAGAGGAAGGGAACCAATTGTCTATGGTTCAGCATTAACGCCACTTTAATCAGGCTCGCTATTCCTTCTGCACATAAAGGGTGGCCGATGTTAGGTTTCACTGATCCCAGCCCTAATGGCGCCTTTGAACCGGAACGGTAAATGGCTTGAATCGCCTTCAGTTCAAGTAAATCTGTCACCGCTGATCCCGAGCCATTCGCTTCGAGATAACTGATCTCTTCAGGCTTTTTGCCGCTTTTTCCAAGCGCTGTCTGCATGACATCCTTTTGTGCCTCGAGATTCGGTGAAGATGGGCCTGCCGTTCTTCCGTCATTGTTAATAGCAGCGGCTTTAATGACTGCATATATGGAATCTCCGTCTTCGAGTGCTTGGCTGACGGTTTTGACGAGAACCATACCCACGCCTTCTCCTAAAATGACACCGTCTGCCCGCTTATCAAAAATATGGAATGACGGTTTGTCAGATAAAAGTCCGCGCTCCTGAAACATATGATGCGCATCAGCATCAAGCAAACTGACGCCGCCTACAACCGCTGCCTCAATATCTCCGCTCCGCAGAGCTTGAATGGCCATATTCAGTCCGACCAGTGCAGAGGAACAAGCAGTATCCAGCACAATACTCGGTCCCCTTAAATCAAAAAATTGTGAGATGTTAGCTGCTAAATAGTTTTGTCCGCCAGCCACAATCGGATTTCTTGCTTTTGAAAGGCTGGACGGATCAGGCTTGTGCTGGCTGCGGCCTCCAATATAAACACCAGCCTTCATGCCTTTCACTTCTTTTTCCGTATAGCCGGCGTGATACCACAGCTTCAGGCTTTCCTCCAATACGGCCAAAGCTTGAGGATCCATCGCTCTGACATCGTTCTCGGACATCATGAAGAAATCATGATCGAATTGGTTCATATTATCAATGAGGCCCGCGTAATTCGAGCTGGAGTGCCCGAATCGTTCAGGCGGTACAGGTTTAATCGCAGCCCGTCCATCCCGAATTAAATCCCAGTATGCCTCAAGTGTTTCCGCTTCAGGGAATCTGCAAGTAAGTCCGATGATGGCGATATCTTCTGCAAGACCCGCCGTTTTCTCATGACTGGTCTGTTGCGGCTGCTGTTCTGGCATGGGTGCCTGTTTCATTGACGATCGCGCCTTTACAGGTGTCTGTTTCTCAGAAACGTTTCGGTTTAAAACAGCTGATACGTCATGTTTTGATATGAGCCAGTTTGCAAAGGATTCGATTGTCGGGTATTCAAACAAAATCGATGGATCAATATCTCCATTTAATGTTTGATTCATCTGCTGTACTAGTTGAGCCAATATAATCGAGTCGATTCCGTATTCTTGGAAAGGCTCATCCGTTTCAAAGTCTTCAGCTGCTATCTTCAGTTCATCTGAAAAAAGAGTTACGAGCCATTCGACTGTTTCACCGAACAGGTTGTGAGTGCTGTCTTGCTCTTTCGTCTCAGGAAGTGAGAGAGCTTCAACAGGCATTGACGGCTGTATAAGTTTGTCCGGCTGCCATACGTTTGTATCCGGGATCGCCGGCAGTACGACAGCATGCCGTGTATCTGATAGAATCTGATCCAGCAGCTGTAATCCCTCACCGTTTGTCAAGCTCACCAATCCAGTCTGTTCTAAAGCTTTGCTTCGAACCTCACCTAAACCGGTCTCCTTCCAGTTAGGCCACTGAATGCTGAAAATTGGACATTTATCTTTATGGGCCTCTGCAAAATAATCCATAAAAGCATTCGCCATCGCGTAATCTGCTTGTCCAGCTGCAAGAATAGGGATGGCCGCTGAAACAGATGAAAACAAGGCAAAAAACGCCAATGATTCGTCTTTCAGCAGATCAAACAACGTTTGCAGGCCTTCGACTTTCGGTTCAAGCACCTGTTCGATTTCTTCTAGTGATTTTCTGATAAATGCCGGATTATGATTGTTCACCTTCCCGGCACAATGGATAACGCCGCCAATCGGTCCCATTGTTTCGTGTATGGTCTTCAGGCTCTGTTCAACGGCAAACGAATCGGTCAGGTCCAGAGACAGCACTTGAACTTCCGCACCCATGGCTTCTAGCTCTTGAATGGCGTTTATTTTCTCCGCGAGCGAGACATTTTTTACTGAATTCCACTGGTCACGCGGAGGCAGCTCTTCTCGGCCGATGAGGACCAGGCGCTTAACGCCGTATGTTTTCACAAAATGCCGGGCACACAACGAACCGAGACCTCTTGTCCCGCCTGTAATAAGCAGGACTTTGTCTGCTGAAAACGATACTTGTTTATGATAAAGACCTGCTGTATCTGCTGATTGCTCTGCCAAATATGCGCGGTACCGCTGGCCGTTTCGATAACAGACTTCAGATTCTGTGCTATTAGCATAAAACTCGTCTGCAACCAGTCTGGCCAGCTCCCCATGGGAAGTTGTAGACTCCATATCTGCATGTCTTGATGTAAGATGGCTGTACTCGCTTTGAAGCATGCGGTATAAACCGGCTCGTGAAGCACCGGATAAACGAACAGCTTTATTTTCGAAAGACTCCAGCCCCTTCGTTACACCCAAGATCGTCAAATGATGCTTGCTTGTGCGTCCTTGTTCGATTAGCTTTTGAAGCCAGTTTATCCAGCTTATAGATTGCTCATGGCTCGTTCCGCAACCGATCAGATCGACTGCTCCAGAGATATGTTCAAAGTCAGCAGAAGATACATGATCGAGCTCTTGACTGTCAAATATACGGTAATTCGAGAAATACTTCGAAAGCTCTTCCGCTAATGCCATTGTCTCCTCGTTTGCTAATATGGCAACGGTTTGATTCGTACGTTCTGCCGGTTCAATCTGACAGTGCTGCCACTGCTTGTGCAGAAAGCAATGCTTAGTATTTGGCTCGGAGTAAGGCACTGCCAAACCGCTGTTTTCAGGCTTGTCTTCTTCATTTGGCAGCCAGTAATACTCTTCTGCAAACGGATAAGCAGGCAGACTGATTCGGCGAGGCTTGTGATCTCCATAAAACCCATTCCAATCGACCTGTAATCCTTTCACCCATAATTCCGCTACTTTATCAAGCCTTTTCTTCTCTATCCATGTTTGCAGCAATGCTTTGGCATCGTGATCTGTTTCAAACAGCTTGATTTCGCTTTTCTTCGTTTTCACGTGAGCGGAAAATATGCTGCTGTTTGGCACATCCGCTACATAATCACCTAAAGCTTTGATAACCGCTTCTTTGGAATCCGCCAAAAACGCCAGCCGATAATCCATCGCTTCCCGGCCCGTCTGAAGTGTATATGCCATATCCTCCAGATTGATTTCTTCATTTGAATTCGCGAAATCTTTCATTTCTTTTGCATAGGCCTTCAATTGCTGCTCTTTTTTCGCTGAGAGTACAAAGAGTGTTGAATGATGCTGCTTTATTAATCGATCATCCCTCTTTTCAGGCTGATATTCTTCTATCACAATGTGGGCATTCGTCCCGCTATATCCGAAAGAGCTGACACAGGCTCTTCTCGGTTTTCCATCGGCCGATTCCCAAGGCTTCAGCTCTGTATTTACATATAAAGGCGAATGTTCAAATTGAAAATGCTCATTCGGTGTCGTGAAGTTCAATGTCGGCACCAGCGTTTTCTGGTTCATACACAACAACACCTTTTGAACACCGGCTACTCCTGCCGCCGCAGATGTATGTCCAATATTGCTTTTGACGGAACCGATTGCGCAAAACTGCTTTTTGTCTGTTTTTTCTTTAAATACGGTGGACAGAGCCTCTAATTCAATTGGATCACCTTGTTTTGTTCCGGTGCCGTGCATTTCTACATAACTGATACTCTCAGGATGTATGCCGTATGTTTCATATATGTCTCTTTCCAGATCCATTTGGCTTTTCGCACTCGGTGCCGTGATTCCGTTTGTTTTCCCGTCTTGATTAATACCTGAGCCAATGATGATGCCATAAATATGGTCACGGTCCGCTTCTGCATCTTTCAGCCTTTTTAGTACCAGCGCACCCGCACCCTCGCCGGGCACGAAACCATTCGCACCATTATCAAATGCTTTACATTGCCCATCAGGTGAAAGCATGCCGGCCTCACACATACTGATGTAAGATTCCGGCGTCAGGTATAAGCTGACACCGCCAACCAGCGCCATATCAATTTCTTT
Organism: Bacillus sp. SW14; assembly: GCF_047608225.1. Taxonomy (NCBI): domain Bacteria; kingdom Bacillati; phylum Bacillota; class Bacilli; order Caryophanales; family Bacillaceae; genus Bacillus; species Bacillus sp. SW14. The sequence continues at coordinate 2,426,594 of NZ_JBLKRW010000001.1, forward strand.
GTTTATGAGTGCCTGTCGCGCTAAATGTGTGCCGACCAATGAAGATGAACATGCGGTGTCAATAGGAATAGCAGGCCCTTTTAAATTAAGAAAATACGGAATACGCGCCGCGGCGATCGCAAAGCTGTTACCGGTGGCATTTGCCCTTGCCTGCTGATTCAGCATGACCCCATATTCATTGCTCATAATGCCGAGATAAACGCCGCATTTTTTCTCATTTAATGTTCGGGCGCTATATCCAGCGTCCTCAAAGGCTTTATAGCCTTCCTGCAAAAATATTCGATGCTGCGGGTCCATCAGTTCAGCTTCTGATGGCGGAATATTAAAAAACAACGGATCAAAATGTTCAATATCATCAAGCATCCCCATTGATTTACAATAGACTCTCCCTTTTTTGTTCAGGGCAGGATCATAGAATTTGTCAATATCCCACCGTGATGTTGGAATATCCCGAATCGCATTTCTCGCATGAACCAGGTTATCCCAATACTCTCTTACATTCCTGGCGCCCGGGTACCTTCCCGACATCCCGACAATCGCTATTGCATCCTCCCGGTGATCTTGATGAATAGGAGCCGGTTTCTTCTCAGGTTCTTTCTTTATTGGGTATTGAACGGACTGAAGCGGACGCTCTGCCGGCTGTTTAACAGCTTCAGAGACCTTATGTTGATCTTTCATTTCTTGTTTTCTATTAAGATGCGTTCCAAGCTCAGACTTTAGCATCTCGGCAAAACCACGTATCGTTGGATAATCATACACTTTAGTGACTGAAAAAGAGGTGCCATATTGCTTATTCACCGCTTTTATCCATTCGAGCCCGGTAATCGAGTCCATTCCGATATCAATGAATGCTTCATCAATATCCACCTCGTGCGGCTCCATAAATAACACGTCTGCGATGCTTTCTCTAAATTCTTCATGCAACGTTTCAATTGCCCCGTTATATTGGCTTGATGCGGATATTTCAGCTGCTGCATATCGAATGGTTGCTGCAGGTTCCTCCTGCAACGGCTGATGGTGCTCTAACCGCTGCAGGGTGATATTATCCGGTTTAGCAGCAGGTGCTGCTGTTTTCTGTTTCATCGGCACATACGTCTCCGGTTGCTTCGGAGCATCGCTTTCTGCTGTTTTCTTTCCAGCTCGTGTGCTTAACTCATGTGTTAAGTAAACAGCGAAATCACGTGTTGTCGGATAATCATAAACCTTGGTGACATTTAGTAATGTGCCATACTGTTTATTTATGGCTTTTATCCATTCGAGCCCGGTAATCGAATCCATTCCGATATCAATGAATGCTTCGTCTGGATCAACCTCGCTTTGATCCATGTACAGCACTTCCGCTAAGCTCGCCGTCAGTTCATTGCACAATTCTTCCGCCGAGATCATCTCTGTTTCTATATCTAATGGAAGCGGAGATGCTGCTCGCTGCAAACGATCCTGATTGGCTGTTAAAGGCTGTAACGTGATATTGGCAGGCTTGCCGCTGGCTTCCCTGTCTATAGACGGCTTTTGAATGACGGACTGTACTGGAACGGGTGGTTCCACCGTTCTTTTTTCCTCAGCCTTTGTTGCATTAACTTCTACCCAATAGCGATCTCTTGCAAAAGGATAGGCGGGTAAACTGATGCGCCGAGGTTTTTGATCCTGGTAGAGCGTGTTCCAGTCGATACGTAAGCCTCTTACCCAAAGGTCTAACACCTTCGTGTACTTTCCTTTTTTCATCCATGCCTCAATTGTTTTTGACATATCTTCATCAGCGGCAAAAGCGGCAATGGTTTCTTTGTTGCGTTTCACTTGTCCTCGAAAGATATATTCACGATCTTCTGTACCGGAAATACATTCAGTCAGCTTTTCTTCAAACTCCTGCATCGTTTCAGCAACGAACGCCAGACGCTCATTCATCGCTTCACGACCGACTTGCAGCGTATAGGCGATTCGGTGCAAATCTGCTTCAGCATATCTTTGTTCACGAATGGCATGCAGCAATCGCTCCGCCCGTTTCTGAAGTTTTTCCTCATTTTTTGCTGAGAGCACAATGACAGCCGGCTGTTTCCCCGCTGGCGAACGTTCCTGCTCAGACTTCGGAACATACTCTTCTATTAAAATATGGGCGTTTACTCCCCCGGCGCCAAATGAAGAGATGCCTGCGATTCTCGGATATTCAATGTCTTTTCCATTGACAGAAACGATCGGCCTCTTCCATTCTTCTAGCTCTTGCTGTACTTTAAACGGTGAGTTAAGGAAATCAATATTCGGATTCAGCACGTTTGAATGCAGGGAAGGTGCAAGCTGCCTGTATTTCATTTGGAGCAATACCTTCGTTAACCCTGCGATACCTGCCGCACTCTCACAGTGCCCGATATTTGATTTGGCCGAGCCTATTGCACAAAATTGTTTGTCATCCGTTTGTTGCGTAAACACTTTGGACAGCCCAGTCATTTCAATCGGATCTCCGAGTGAGGTTCCCGTGCCGTGCGCTTCTATATAACTGACTGCCCGCGGGTCAACCTCCGCTTCCACAAACGCCTTTTTGATCACATCAGCTTGGGCATTCGGGTTTGGAACTGAGTAACCGTTGGTTTTTCCTCCGTGGTTAATAGCTGTCCCCTTAATGATTCCATAAATGTGATCGCCATCTTCAAGAGCTTTAGACAATGGCTTAAGAAGCACTGCTCCAACGCCTTCTCCCGGCACATAGCCGTCTCCGCCCTGTCCGAAGCTTTCACATCGGCCTTTGCTGGACATAAATTTGTTCTGCCCAAGCATCAAATATTTATTTGGGTGGATTGAAACATTCACGCCGCCCGCGAATGCCGCCTCACACTCTCCGCGCTGCAAGCTTTGACAGGCCAAATGAATAGCAGTTAAAGAAGAAGAACACATGGTATCCAAAGCGATACTTGGCCCATGAAAATCAAAATAATAAGATACCCGGTTTGCGATGGATGATGGATTTCCTGTTAAAGCCAGAGACCTGCCCCGCACCTGCTCTTGCGCTCCATACAGCTGGTATTCTTCGTACATGACACCTACGTAAACACCGACGCTTCCGCCAAGCTCCGAATCACGCTTACGGCCGAGATGCTCCCTTGTATATCCTGCGTCTTCCATCGTTTCATACACACACTGCAAAAATAAACGCTCTTGAGGGTCCATTAATTTTGCCTCACGCGGCGAAATATGGAAAAACTGTGGGTCAAACTTGTCTACATCCTTCATGAAGCCGCCCCACTTGCTGTAGGTTTTTCCAGGCTTATCCTTATCTTCGTCATAATAGAGACTATGATCCCAGCGGTCTTCAGGAATTTCCGTAATACAGTCTCGCCCGTCCCTCAGGTTTTCCCACAATTCATTGATGTTGTCTGCCTGAGGATAGCGCCCAGAGATACCAATGATTGCAATTTCCTCTGTTTCCTTTTCTTTTGACTGCTTCTGCCCTTTTTCTTGCAAAGGAAAGAATCCGGACTTTCTTGGGGCAACTGAAATTTCTCTCTTTTCAGGCTCTGAAACTGTTTTTCTATTTTCCGCAGCGGAAGGTTTGTCTGTTTCAATTTCCAAGATGTCCAGAAGCTTTTCTTGGTGGGAATCAATAAAATACCGGGTTAATGACAGAATATCCTGATATTCAAAGAACAATGTCTTGGACAAAGATCCAAATACTTTTTCTAATTGACCGGTTACATGCATGATCATTATAGAATCGATCCCATAATCCTCGAGAGGAGCTTCAGCATCAATTTGGCCGGCCGGCAGCTTGATAACCGAAGAAAGCACTTGTTTCATATAGTTCTCTGCTTTTTCTCTCAATGTCTCTTCATCGGCTCCAAAGACAATGTCTGCTCTTCCCGTATCCTGACTGCCATTTCTTTTTTTCGTATTTTGGGATTCACCTTGACCATGTCCCGTTTCATACAAAAATGCACGAATCCGATTAGCAACACCGGAAGCCACTAATACTTGCGGCTTTTCTGACGCCCAGCCATGGTATAATGCCTGAATCCCATGACCTGTTTCCATGGCCACCATGCCTGTTTCTTTTGTCAGCATCCTTGCAGTTTCAGCATCAATACGCATGCCCCCGTCTTTCCACAGCGGCCAGCACACCGAAAACGTTTTTCCGTAACGTTTGCGGAGCGCTGCTTGGCCATTTCGATATTCGCTGAATGCATTCATAAATGCATTCGCCATTGCATAATCAGCCTGTCCCGCACTTCCCACTGCTCCCGCACCTGAGGAAAAAAGGATAAAGAAGTCGAGCGGAATATCTTTCGTTGCTTCGTCAAGATGAATCAGACCAGTTACCTTTGGAGCGAGCACGGTTTGAATTTCTTCTTTCTTTTTCTTAATAATGAAATTATCTTTTATCATACCGGCGCTATGGATGATGCCGTCCAAGCCGCCGTAAGCTTTTTGAATCTCTTCTATTAAGGCATCAACAGCTCGTTTCTCTGTCAGATCCGCTTGTCTGTAAACCGCTTGAATACCCACTTTCTGTAAGACTTGAAGCTGCGACTGCTTCCTTTCATTGAGCGGAGAGCGTCCTGTCAGGATCACAACAGCATCATTCGTTTGGTTTGCGATTTCATTTGCAAAGATGAAGCCAAGGCCGCCTGCACCGCCTGTAATCAGATAAACACCTTTATCTTTCCATGGCATGTCACTTAAGTGCTCGCCAGCAGCCTCTTTCCATTTGCTTACAAACCGTTTCCCTCGCCAATAGCGAATATGCGTGTCACGCGGACAGCGTCTGTTTTCCTCCAATATTTCGAGTAGGTCACTACTAGACATCTCGGTATCTAATTCAATCAGCTGTCCAGTCAGTCTGGGGTTTTCCAGTTCAGCCGTTTTGAGCAGTCCGGTTAAGCCGCTTAATAGCTGCGGCTCGTTCAACACAGGCACCGCCACTTGAATGAATGTATGTCCCCCGGTTTTCGAGTGCAGCAGCTGCTTGATTTCTTCAAATAACTGTACGGCATACACTTCAAACCGTTCATCAATTGCCTCTGTATAATGCTGCAATACTGTACAGTCAAGATCATTTCGGATGCTTTCCAGTTGTTCTCCAAAATCACAGATAACGACTTTATGTGTCTCGGATACTATTAATCCCTGCTCCTCGGCAGGAGCATTTTCTTCCCAAACGTGTTCAAACAGCAGCGTGTCAATTGTCTCAGAAGGATCTTCTGCATCTGCTTCTAACACTCTTGCAGAATAGCCCTTCATTCGCACGCAAACCTGCCCCTCTTCATTGCACAAATCGATATCAAGCTTCTGCATGCGATCCCCAGCTGCACTGCCCTCGCTGTATGTGATCCGCGCCCACATAGATATCTCGCAGCCTTTGAAGATTTGGACATCCTGTATGGCAAAAGGCAGCATTGCCTTTCTGCCTGCTAAACTCGTAATGTGTCCCAGCCTCAAACCGATAGATGCTTGAAATGCCGAATCTATCATGCTCGGATGCAGGACATAATGGTCTTGCGTACCGGAGATCACAAGCGGCATCGTCAATTTCGCAAGAACTCCGTTTTTGCCGGCATATATGCTATCAATCGCTCTGTGGCTGTCACCATAATGAATGCCCATTTCTGCATAAGCCTCGTAGCAATCAGAAGGTGACAGAATCTGCTCATTATCGTTTGCCTTCAGTTCTTCAATGTTTATTACAGGAGGTTCATCAACCTCACAAAGCACTGCATTCCCTTGTCCGTATACAACCGGCGCCTTCTCTGCGCTTTCAGGCTCCTGGCAGATTTCGAATGCAACCTCACCATTTTTCTCAGGATATAAACGTATGTGTATGTCCTTCTGCTGTTCTGTGAAGGCAAACGGCCGAACCCAGACAATATTCCGAAGCCGGAATCCTGTCGGGAACTGATCTCCAGCTGCCTTTTCGACAGCCGCCCGAACCATTTCCAATAAAGCTGCACCGGGTAAAACCCGCTCGCCCTTAATGACATGATCCTTAAAGAAAAATTCACGTCCTGTGAACGTTGAACGGAAGCGTACTCCCGACATGTCAGACACATTTTGATGCAGAAGAGGATGAAGGACATGCCCTTCCCCTTTTGATAGACGAGTCACTGTCTCTGCTTTAGGCACCCAAAAACTCACCTTCTCAAATGGGTATGTCGGCAAGCTGATCCGCTTTGGTTTCTTTCCTTCGTAAAGAAGGGTCCAGTCAATCGCAGCTCCGTTTGCCCACTGCTCCGCAATCAGATCGAGATTTCTTAGTTCCAGCGATTTATGTACCGTTTCGGCGGAAAGCGATAAATCACTTCCTCTTGACATTCGCCCCATCCAGCAATGCTGAATCGTTTCGCGCCCTTCTGCAAAAGCCTTCAATTGTCCGGTCAATTCTTGAATGTCGGCTGCTGCAAAAGCAACCCGCTCTTCCATCGGTTCACGTCCCACCTGCAATGTATAAGCCAAATCTCTAATCTGAATCCCATCATGAAGAAAATCTAAGAGACGTTTTGCATATACACGAAGACGTTCTTGATTACGGGCAGAAAGCGGGATAACAGCGGGCATGCCAGAAGCTGACGGCAATGAAACGCCATGCTCCGCTGTTTGAGGAATATATTCCTCAAGGATAATATGTGCGTTTGAACCGGTCGCCCCAAAGGAACTGATACCCGCCCGGCGCGGATAAGGGGTGTTTTTCTCATTTTCCCTAATAACAGGTAGCTTCCACTTTGCTGTTTCATGCTGTACATAAAATGGAGACTTTTCAAAATCCACGTACGGATTTAGTTCTTCTGAATGCAAAGAAGGCACGAGAGTCTGATGGTGAAGCTGAAGGGCAACCTTGCTTAAACCGCTGATCCCTGCGGCGGATTCAGCATGCCCGATGTTTGACTTAACAGAACCGATCGAACAGAACTGCCGATCCTCTGTATATTGGCGGAATGCTTTCACCAACCCCTGAACTTCGATCGGATCTCCTAAAGACGTACCGGTTCCATGCGCTTCCACATAACTAATCGTCCTCGGATCAATTCCCGTTTTCTCCAAGCATGCCTCAATAAGGTCAGCTTGAGAAACGGGACTCGGCACTGAAATGCCGCTTACAGTGCCCACATGATTCACTGCACTTCCTTTAATGACGGCATAAATGCGATCTCCGTCTTCCTCCGCCTGGTGCAAAGGCTTTAATAAAACTGCACCGATTCCTTCAGCCGGTACATAACCGTCTCCATCTTTGCCAAATGTACGGCAGTGCCCGTCAGTGGAAAACATATCCCAGACCCCGTATGTCATATATTTATTAGGATGCAGGGACAGGTTTACTCCGCCTGCTAACGCGACATCGCATTCACCGTGACGAATGCTTTCCAGCGCCAGATGTACAGCGGTCAGAGATGAGGAGCATACCGTATCAACCGCCATACTCGGACCGTGGAAATTACAAAAGTAAGACACTCTGTTGGCAATTTGCGCATAGTTAAGCGAGAGAGGAAACACATTTTCCGCTGATGCTTCTTCAGCGCCGACTAATGTATAATCCTTGTGCATGACGCCCGCAAAAACACCTACATGCTGCCTTTTGTTTCGTCCTCTAGGTTTGGCCAAAGTCTTGGGCGTGTAGCCTGCATCCTCAATCGTTTCCCAGCAGGTTTCTAAAAACAGCCGCTCCTGAGGGTCCATTGTCTCTGCCTCTCTCGGCGTGATTCTGAAAAATTGAGGATCGAAGCAGTCTGGGTCGTCAATAAATCCGCCCCATTTGGAAATGTCCTTACCTGAAGGAGATGTGATTCCTTCAAATCGCCGCCAATCCCAGCGCGACTCAGGAATTTCGCTAATGCAATCCTTACCCTCTTTCAGATTGTTCCAAAATTCATGAATATTGTTCGCCTTCGGATACCTGCCCGCCATGCCGATAATCGCAATGTCGTCCGATTGCTCAAAAGATGCAACACGAGAAGAGTCTGTCCGTCCGCTTGTCCTCCGTCCTTCGGCAGTTGTATCGCCGATTATGCTATTGGAGACGTGTTCTCTTTCAATTTGATCAAGGGAACCAGCGGCACTAAAATGCTCACCATAATCCTCGGTAAGAAACGCTGACAACTCCGCAATGGTCGTATGCTCAAACAGAAGAGTCGGCGAAAGGTTCTCACCGATCTTGTCACTGATCGTTTCTACCACTTCAAGCAAGCCTGATGAATTCAATCCCATTTGGTAATAGCCGACATGCTTTTCAATTTGTTCGATCGGTTTATTTATTTTGTCTGCGATTAATTGGCTTACAAACTGTTCAGCCCCGCCATAGGAATCCATACTGCCGGATGAAGATACCGTATCTGCAGCTTGAGTATGCTCGGCTGCGTCCTTTCCTGTCTCTTGTTTCTCCTGTACATCCTGATGCTTTCCGCTAATCAGCTCTGCTCCACGCACTAGTTTGCTTGTGAAGTTTTTCAGTTCAGCTACTTTTTCACCGGAAGCATTGAAAAATTCAAGTGTTACATAAATCAGCTCTTTTTCCTGACGGACAGAGGAACGCTTAATTCTGGTCATGCAATGTGTCTGCAAAAGTGCTGAAGCGGAAAAGGATTCATAGAACAGAGGCAAATACAGCCTCTGTTCCCCTTTAAGCAAAGATGTGAGCAGATTGTTGGCACCCACCCCGCTCCCGTCTATGAGAGTCGGATGAAACATAAAGCTTTCTGCATGCTGCATGGCTTCCGAGCCGAGAGAAAGATCGAGAAGGACGCCGTCTTCCTCTTCATGGATGCAGCCTTTCGCTTTCATATATTCAGTGTGCACCAATTCCTGACGTCTGCATTGTTCATATACATCATTAAGCTGAACAACGTTCTGCGCAGCTGCTTGGATCTGGTTGAAATCCAGAGTTTCTTCAAAAACAGCAGGAGAGTGGGTATGCATATCAGCCTTCATATAGAGCTTTTCTTCTGAAGCTTCATTCCCTTCGCTTTTTTCAATGCCTTTGGCTGTGATTTGCCACTTTCCTTCTTTTGTCTCCGCACATTGGATATCGAGAGCGATTACCGCACCCTGTCCCACCGTCAGCGGCTGATAGATGGATAAATTCCGCAGCTGAAGCTCTGAGCAGGTGTAGCCGTGTTCTCTGAATATCTGGTAGATCATATCGATATAGGCCAATCCCGGAAGGACATGTTGTCCGTAAACCACATGGTGATATATAAACGGATTTTTTAACGATAATGTGAGTTGTTTCGTTATTTTTTTCACGTTAGACCTCCACCTCATAAGTATCCCATATGTTTGCCGTATCCATTTTTAAGGTCTCCGCTTCCGGCTTTGACTCGCCATGCGAAAACGCGCGTTTCTTTAATTGGGGAGGCGATATCGGACTGCGCTTGATGGCGCGTTTTTCATCTCTTTCCCACGCCTCTACGATGACATGAGCATTCGTCCCCCCATCGGCAAAGCAGTTAATGGCTGCAGCAGGCCGCAAATCTGTCCAGTTTTCCAACGTTCGGGTGAACGTGATATTCGCTTTCTGTTGATCGAAATGCGCCATCTCTTTTTCACCTGATAAAAATGGGACGAAGCGTCGCTCTTTCAGCATCAGTACAACCTTAATAAAGCTGGCGATCCCTTCTGCACATAGCGGATGCCCGATGTTCGGCTTTATTGAGCCAAGAGAAAGAGGCAATGAGTGACCGGAACGGTACACCGATTGGATCGCTTTCAGTTCAAGCAGATCGGTTACCATTGAACCTGACCCGTTTGCTTCAAGATAGCTGATGTCCTCTGGTTTTTTCCCGCTTTTGGCAAGCGCGTCTTTCATGACTTCCTTTTGCGCCTCCAGATTAGGTGTTGCCGGCCCTGCCGTTCTTCCATCATTATTGACCGAGGCCGCTTTCACGACAGCATATATGGTATCTCCGTCTTCCAGCGCCTGTTTTACTGTTTTTAACATGACCATTCCGACGCCTTCACCTAACACAACTCCGTCAGCACGCTCATCAAACACATGGAAGGATGATTGCTTGCTTAAAATGCCGCGCCGGTCAAACAGCCTGTGAGAGGCATCTGAGCTTAACAAACTGACACCGCCGACTAAAGCAGATTGAATATCACCGCTGCGCAGAGCTTGAATGGACATATTCATGCCGACCAAAGCTGATGAACAGGCTGTATCTACTACAACGCTCGGGCCGCGGACATCGAAAAATTGTGAAATATTAGCCGCTAAATAATTTTGGCCGACTGTCACGATCGGATTCTTCGCATGGTGAAGACTCTCTTCATCAGGTTTGTGCTGGCTTCTTCCTCCAATATAAACGCCGACTGGCTTCCCCTTTATTTCCTCTGGAGTATATCCGGCGTGATACAAGAGCTTCAGACACTCTTCCAATACGAGTAATGCTTGCGGGTCCATCGCCCTTACGTCTTCTTCATGAAGCAGAAAGAAATCAGGGTCAAAATGGCTGACGCCATCAATCACGCCAGCATAATATGGCGTTTTACAGCCCCAGCGTTCTGCCGGAACCGGACCGATTGACGAACGTCCCTCAGATAATAATGACCAATAGGTTTCCAGCGTATCTGCAGACGGCAAGCGACAAGACAGCCCGACAACGGCAATATCTTCAGCGTGAGAGTCCGGTGAAAGAGTCGCCGGCGCCTGTATCTGGGCGGCAGGAGCACGCTCCTTCGCAGTGGCAGATACGCCTGCCTCCGTTTTGTTCTCCAAAGGTGCTGATGTATCCGATATCCCGCCTCCGAATAGAGCGGACAGCATTTCGGAATAAGAGCCAATCAGCCAATCTGCGAACCTTTGAATTGTCGGGTATTCATATAGAATAGATGGATCGAGCGCTGCTTCTAGTTTGCGGTTTATACGCTGAAGCACCTGTGCCAAAATGATTGAGTCCACCCCATAATCTTGAAATAAGACATCAATCTCGAAATCTTCACGTTCAATTCTCAGCTCTTCGGTAAACAAATCAACCAGCCAGGACTGTGTTTCAGATAATAGTCCATCATTTTTGAAAATTTCAGCGGTCCCATCGATGTCTTTGACCAGCGGGCTCTGTAAAGTCAATTCGCGTAAACCGTCCTCATGCTGTTTTCTCCGCTTCATCAGCAGCTCCGGCTCCCAATTGATTTGATTCGCCACCGCAGGGAGAACAACTGGTTCGAGCGTTTTAGATAAGATTTGATCCAAAAAACGCAATCCTTCTGAATTCGTAATGCTCAACAAACCGCTTTCTCGATATGTATGATTTGTTACTTCACCCATACCGGTTTCTCTCCAATTCGGCCACTGAACACTGATGATCGGCGTATTTTTCTGATGTGCTTCTGCAAAATAATCCATATAGCTATTTGCCATAGCATAGTCTGCTTGTCCCGCCGAAAGCTGCGGAATAATGGCTGAAACAGAAGAAAATAGTACAAAAAACTGTAATGGCTCGTTACACACGTGGCGATATAGTGTTGTCAGCCCAGCCACTTTAGGCTCCAGCACCCGCTGAATATCATCGGCCGTTTTACGGATGAAGGCCAAAGTATCCATATCTGTCAGACCTGCGCAATGAATAACACCGCCAATCGGTCCTAAGGTTTTCCTGATATGTTGCAGCGTTTGCTCAACAAGAGCCTCATCAGATAAAGGAAGCGACAGCATTTGCACTTGCACACCCTGTGCTTCCAGTTCCCGGACTGCATTGATTTTTTGTGCCGCGGATGTGTTTGCTGTCTCCAAACGAGCCCACTCCTCTCGCGGAGGAAGCTGCTCTCGTCCAGTCAGCACCAGCTTTTTCACGCCATAGCGCTTCACAAAATGCCGTGCGCATAATAGCCCGATGCCTCGCGTCCCGCCTGTAATGAAAAGTACATGCTCTTTCGGGAAGGCCATGCTTTGATCGGCTCCCTTACCTGTTTCAGGATGCGCTTTTAGAAAGGCCTGGTACCGCAAACCGTCTCTGTAGCAAACCTCCGCATCATGGCAGTCCGTATAAAACTCATCTGCGATCTGCTTCGCGAGGCGATGATGGTCAATAACCCCCTCTGCATCCATATGTCTTGATGTAAGGTGGCTGTACTCGCTTTGAAGCATCCGATACAAACCAGCCCGCGAGGCGCCTGCCATCCGGACGGATGTGTTTTGGAACGATTCCAGTCCCTTCGTCACACAAAGCAGCCTGAGTCCCTCTTTATGCCCGAATTCAATAAGCCTTTGCATCCATTCAATCCAATCCAGCCGGTCTTCATCATGTTCACCGCAGCCGATGACATCCACTAGACCGTCAAACTCTTTCCAATCGATGTCTGACTGATAACAGTCAGTCCGGCTCACATCTAATAAAAGGTGATTCGGAAAATACTTAGACACTTCAGTTGCCAAATCTGCTGTCTCTTGATTGCTCAGGATGGCAACCGTTCGTGTCCCCGGCACTTTTGAACCATTCGGACTCAAACTCCATTCTTTTGTCAAAAAACATGCGGTGCGCTTTTCACTAGTATCAACAAGTTCTGAATGTTCCTTTGCCGGTAGCCAATAGTGATCCTTCGCAAATGGATATGAAGGAAGACTGATCAGGCGCGGTTTAGTTTCGCCATATAATGTATTCCACTGGATCACTACGCCTTTGACCCATAAATCCGCAAGTTTGGCGTATTTTCTTTTTCTGATCCAAGCATCAAGTGCCATTGCCATATCCTCATCTGCTGTAAAAATGGCCTGGGTTTCTTTATTGCGATTAGACTGCCCCCGGAAGAATTCACCAGTTTCTTCCTTACCATCAACAAACGCTTGCAGTTTTTCTTCAAGTTCCTGTATTGTCCCCGCAATACACGCCAGACGCTCATCCATTTCTTCTCGCCCGACTTGCAGGGTATAAGCGATGCTGTGCAAATCCTGATCTGTATATTTTTTCTTGCGAATCGCCTCCAGCAATTGCGAAGCACGATTCATTAGCCTATTTTTATTTTTAGCCGACAGCACAATCATGTTTGGCTGTTCTGATGCCATTTGTTTTGAATTGGCTTCTGGAATATATTCTTCAATCACAATATGTGCGTTTACTCCGCCAATCCCAAATGAACTGATTCCGGCACGGCGCGGAAGCTCGTTTCCGTCACGATCTGTGACAGCCTTCCATTCCTGTTTTTCCTGAACAATGTAAAACGGACTGTCAGCCAGCTGAAGATAAGGATTAAGCGTCTCGCAATGCAGGCTTTTCACTAACGTTTTATGCTTCATTTGCAGCAGCACTTTGATCAGGCCAGAAATACCTGCGGCAAGCTCTAAATGACCGATATTGCTTTTAACTGAGCCGATGCCGCAACGGTTCTCTGGAATGGCCGACTGGCTGCCGCCTCTCTTATTGGATAGTTCCTTAAACGCGGCTTTCAGCCCGTTTATTTCAATCGGATCCCCCAATTCAGTCCCCGTTCCATGGGCTTCGATATATGTGACCGTGCTTGGATCTATGCCTGCTTGGCGATACGCACGCACTAACAGATCAGTTTGCGCTTTCGGATTAGGTGATGTCAGGGTATTGGCTCTTCCGCCGTGATTTTCCGCCGTCCCCCGAATAACGCCGTAAATGTGATTCCCGTCGCGCTCCGCGTCTGCAAGCTTTTTCAGCATGATCATTCCGACACCTTCGCCTCTGACATAACCATTGGCATCGGCGGAGAAGGTTTTACATCTGCCGTCTTTGCTGAGCATGCCAGCCTTGCTGTAGCTAATGTGCGCCTCCTCGGTTAGGATCGTGTTCACGCCTCCTGCGATCGCCATCTCACAATCGCCGCTTTGCATCGCCGTCACAGCACGGTGAATGGCTACAAGAGAACTGGAACAAGCGGTTTCAATAGGTTCACTCGGACCATGGATATTCAGAAAATAACTCATTCTATTCGGGCCAACAGAAGGAATCATATGACCTGTAGCCGCATGGCCTTCAATTGGAAGATTCGCTCTATGGAATAGGTCTTTGTAACCTGTGTTTCCAGTACCGATAAAGATTCCCGTCCCTGTACCCGAAAGGCTTTGTGGCGAGCATCCTGCATCTTCCAGCGTCTTCCATACAAACGTCATCAAGAGACGCTGCTGAGGATCTACATAATTGGCTTCCCGCGGCGAAATACCAAAAAATAACGGATCAAACTCTGCTACACCATCAATAAACCCGCCCCATTTGATGTCGGTTTTATTGGCTTCAGTGTCAGGATTTCCATAATGCTCCCGCCAATCCCATCGATCTTTTGGAACCTCTGTGATGCTGTCTTTGCCTTCCTCAAGGTTTCTCCAAAATTCATCTATATCCATAGCGCCAGGGAATCGGCCGCTGATGCCGACAATTGCAATCGGCTCAAAATCGGCAGTCTGCTTGCTTGTTTCTTCTTTTGCAATAACGGGCTGTTTGAAGCGGTGCTTTCTGCGCGTTGTACTTTTCGGAACTTCAGAGGATATTGTCTGTAACTCTTCTTGCCCCTCTGATTCTGCGCTCTCCTGAACAAAAGTCTCCTCAAATTCATCTATCAAATATTCAGCTAGGCTTTGGATGCTTCCATATTCAAAGAAAACGGTCGGCGTTAGTTCCAAGTGATAGGTTTCGTTGATCTTGTTTGTAAAGACCGTAAATGTAACCGAATCAAATCCGTATTCGCTCAGCTCTGTATTGACATCAATATCTTCACTATCTACTTTTAAGATCGCACTGACCATGTTGCCTAATGATGCTCTCAGGCTATTTAAACGGTGCAATGAGCTTGACGTTTCATCTGTGTCATTAACAGCAGCATCTTGATCCAATTCTCCCGGATACGATGTCATTACATATTCAGTCAGACTTTGGATGCTTCCATATTCAAAGAAAATGGTCGGCGTTAGTTCCAATTGGTATGCTTCGTTGATCTGATTTGTAAAGACCGTAAATGTAACCGAATCGAATCCGTACTCACTCAGCTCTGTATTGACATCGATATCGTCGTTGTTTACTTTTAAAATCGCTCCAACCATTTGAATCAAAGACGCTTCTAATTTTTGAATTTGACCGTGAGCCTGATCTGCGTTTTTCTGCCCCTTCCGTTTGGCTGTCGTTCCTGTAGAAAGCAGTTTTTGCTTCATTTTCTGAAGCTGTCCTTCCATCACAAAAACTTGCGGCTTATCAGATGCTATTCCTTGATAAAAGGCTTTCAAGGCGCTATCTGTTGGCATCGGGACCATTCCCATGGTTTTCAGCATTCTCTGTTCAACTTCAGCGCCGACTTGCATACCGCCTTCTTCCCATAACGGCCAGTTAAAGGAAATGGTTGAGCCGAATCGCTCCTTTGATACCGCAAGGGAACGCCGGTATGCAGCAAATGCATCCATAAACGTATTGGCTGCCGCATAATCAGCTTGTCCAGCGTTTCCTAGACTTCCGGAAACAGATGAGAATAAAATGAAAAAGTCCAATGGAAAGTCCTTGCTGCATTCGTCTACATGGAACAAACCGCTTACTTTTGGCTGCAACACTTCTTGAAACTCTTCATTCGATTTTTGAACGATGAAGTGATCTTTAATGCTGCCTGCACCGTGAATGATTCCGTTGAGTGTGCCATACTTTTCTTTGATTTCCTTCATGAGACGCCGAACCGCTCTCTGATCACTGACATCAGTCTCTCGATAGACAACCTCCGCCCCCATGCTTCGCAGAGTCTCCAGTTCATTTTTCTTACGCTCACTTAAAACAGAGCGTCCCGTCAGCACAATGGTGCATCGAACGGCTCGATCGGCAATTTCCTTTGCAAACAGAAGGCCTAAGCTTCCTGCTCCGCCTGTGATGAGATAAACGCCCTCGTCTCTCCACGGCATATGATGCTCATCAGCGGAAGGCAGAGCCATTTCCCGCCAGCCTTTCACAAAACGGTTTCCAGCCTCATATCGAATCTGTTTATCAGCAGGCCTCCGACAGTCGTCTTTCAGCTTGAAATGAAGATCATTCATCTCTTCAGGCTTCTCAACCTCGATGACCTGAGCTGTAAGTTTGCTGAATTCTAATTCAGCTGTTTTAAGCAGACCGGAAACACCAGCAAACAATTGTTTCTCTTTATTCAGCGGAACGATGGCTTGAATGATGACACGGCCTGCAGAATGCTCACGGATCTTTCTTTGCACGAGCTCAAACACGTTCTGCGCGTATAACTGATAACGTTCTGCAATATGCCCTTCAGCTTCATTCAGAGTTATGACACGGGCATCCTTCATGTTTGATGTAAGGCTGTCTATGACACTTCGTTCAGTTTCAAAGAGAACAACGATATGCTCTGCGAATGAAAGGTCTTCGTCCACAAATCCGCCATTCTGTTCTCTCCATACCGGCTCGAGCATTAAGCGTTCATGCCGCGGTGAAGACTTTGATGAGTGAACCTCCCCTTCCAATACTCTCGTGGAGAACCCTTTGATCCTGACACATACGTCTCCGCTTTCGTCAATGACATCGATATCCGCTTTCTGAACAATATCCCCGGAGTGATGGCTGTCACTTAAACGAGCATAAGCCCATATAGAAGACGAACATCCATTGATCACCTCAAGCTCTTCAAGCGCAAATGGCAAAATCAGCTTCTGATCCGTCAATTCCTGCATGATGCATATTGTTGCCGTCTGCAAGGCGGAGTCCATGATACTTGGATGCAACACAAACTGTTCCTTCGTTCCAGAAACGATTTCTGGAAGCTGCAGCTGCGCCAAAACCTCTTTGTTTCCTATATTCACATTCTTAATCCCTTGGAAGGCCGGACCATGGAACATCCCCCTGCTTCTGCCTTCTTCGTAAAATTGATCAGCTGACATCTTTCCTTTGCCGCAGCGGCGTGATATTTCAGCGAGATCTGCGACCGGCGTTTTGGCGGCAGATACCAGCTCCGCACTGCCTTGACTATGAATAACCGGGTCGGCCCCGTCTTCCTGTGTACTGTAAATGTCAAAAGTGATTTTCCCATCTGCTTCAGGAAAGAGACCGATATCCACTCGAGCCGAATGTTTGTCAACCACAACAGGCTGAACCCAGACTGTATGATTCAATCTGATTCTGACCCCTTGGCCATTATCGCTTCCTGCCGCCTGCTTGATAGCCGCGAGGGCCATTTCTAGGTACGCAACACCAGGGAGCACCGGCTTTCCTCTTACCACATGGTCTCTCAGAAAGAATTCCTCACCAGTGAAAACCGAACTGAATTTCTGTTCAGAAAAATCAGATGTATTCTGATGGAGCATCGGATGAATGGAACCGGTCTCTGTCTGATTTCCGGATATATGACTCGGCGGCTTGCGGTCAGTCTGAGACGGCCAGTATCGTTCCTTTGCAAATGGATATGTCGGCAGACTCATTCTGTATGGACGCTCATCTTTGTAAAGCTGCATCCAATCCATATATGCTCCCTTGCTCCAAATTTCCGCAAGCTTGTTCACTTTTCCTTTGGCCATCCACTTACGGATCAGTTCGGCGCTGTCCTCGTCCTCCGTCAGCCATGAAACTTCCCTGGAATTCTGCTGACTTCCTTGAAAACAGCCTTCAATCACTGTTTTTCCACTGATAAAATCTGTGAGCTTCTGTTTTAACTCATTCACATGATCGGCAGTAAAGGCAACGCGATACTCCATCGCTTCCCGCCCGACCTGAAGGGTATACGCAAAATCAGGCAGCTGTTCGTTCTCAAGCCCTTTTCTATCCAAATAGGCCATAATATCTTGTACATACTCCTGCAGTCTCTCTTTATTTTTTGCCGAGATCGGTATGATACAGGTCCCGTCTATCTTTCTCTTATCAGAATTCTTTTTGTATTGTTCAAAAATGGCGTGAGTGTTTGTCCCGCCTAGCCCGAACGAGCTAAGTGCAGCCCTGTGCGTTTTGATATCACGGCTTAACGTTTTCTTTTGATCGACGACGTAAAAAGGAGAGTTGGATAAATCTGTATTTGGATTCGGCTCCTTATAATTGATGCTCGGTGCCAGCTCCTGATGATAAAGACTCATCACGACCTTAATGCAGCCCGCCAGACCGGCAGCTGTATCTAAATGTCCGATATTGGTTTTGACCGACCCAATGCCGCAAAATTGCGTTTTATTTGTATACTTCCGGTAAACGTTCGTTAAAGCCGCCAGCTCGATTGGATCTCCAAGCTTCGTTCCGGTTCCGTGCGCTTCCACATAGCTGATGGTTTCAGGCTGTATCTTCGTTTGATTCATGACCTTTTGCACCACATCAGCCTGGCCTTTGACGCTTGGAGCATAAAAACCGACTTTGTCAGCGCCGTCGTTATTTACACCTATGCCTCTTAGCAAAGCATAGATATGATCTCCGTCTTTTACAGCATCAGCCGCTTTTTTCAGCAATACTACGGCAACACCCTCACCGCCTATCATTCCGTCAGCTGATGCGTCAAAAGCTTTAATATGTCCGTCGCTCGAAAAGTTCAGTCCCGGCTGATGCATATATCCGATATTTGACTCGGTATGGAGCGTAGCACCGCCAACTAAAGCATAAGCAGATTCACCCGACAGCAGGCTTTTATAGGCAGAATGCAATCCAATCAGGGACGATGAGCAGTTAGCATGGACAAAATAGCTTGGCCCTTTCAGCCCGAGCTTATGAGAAATCATTGTCGGAATCGTCCCGCTCTGCGCAAGCACCCACGAGACATAACCGTCCGGCGTTTCCAGACTCTCTGTTGTATCTGGCGGTAGCAGCGCGCGATAAGAATTGTTGCTTGCCGACATAAAAACACTGGTTTGCGGAATCTGTTTCGCAGCATAACCGGCATCTTCTATTGCTTTCCATGAGTGAGTCAGCAGCATTCGAAACTGTGGATCCATAAATTCAGCGTCTTTAGGAGAGATTTGAAAGAAGCTTGGGTCAAACTTGTCTTTGCCATCAATAGAAGATTTAGCTGGGACATAGTCGGCATTTTCCGCCATCTCCTCTGAAATGCCAAAGCGCTGAAGCTCTTCTTTACTGAAAAACGTAATGCTTTCCTTGCCGTCTCTGAGGTTCTCCCAAAACTCATCATGATTTTTCGCCCCTGGAAATTCACACGATATGCCAATAACCGCTACACTATCCTCATAATAATCTGGCAGATCGTTCCCCTTGAAGGACTGATCTATATAAGCTGCCGGTTCTGTCGGCACAGAGATACTTGTATCCGCCATTCGCTGTTCAGTGATGTATTGGCTGATATTTTTGATTGTTGAGTACTCAAACAGGTCTGTGACAGAAAATTCACAGGATAATTCATGTTTGATGCGGTCAGCCACAGTAACCGCGAGAAGCGAATCACCGCCCACATCGAAAAATCCGTCTTCCCGTTCAATGTCAGTCATTTTCAATACATCCTGCCAAATGGCCAATACAGCATCCTGAATGTTCTTAGGAGAGATCTCTCTTTCTTTTGAATGCTTCGCGGTTAGTCCGCTATTCTTAAGTCTGTTTCTGTCTATCTTTCCGTTCGGTGTTAACGGCATATGGTCAAGCTGAATAAAAGAAGAAGGCACCATATAGGCAGGCAAAGCGTCTTTCACATAATGACGCAGCTCTCTTCCTGCAAGAGAAGTATTTGCGTGTTTAGCTGTATAATAGGCGGCAAGCTTATCCATTCCATTCTCTTCAGTCGCGACCACGACGCATTCCTGAATGCCGGGATGCTCACTGAGCCTGCTTTCAATATCGCCAAGTTCAATACGGAATCCGCGTATTTTCACCTGATTATCGATACGGCCTATATATTCAATTCGTCCTCCCGGAAGCCAGCGCGCCATGTCCCCCGTTCTATAAAGCTTCGATCCAGATTCAAAAGGGCTGTCAATGAATCTCGTATTCGTTAATTCTGGCTTTTTGTAATAGCCTTTCGCCACGCCATCCCCTGCAATGCAAAGCTCTCCGGGAACGCCAGCCGGTACTGGTGCAAGCTGAGAATCCGTAATATAGATTTGTGTATTGGCGATTGGCCTTCCTATCGTGGCATGAGAGCATTCTTCATTAATACGCTGAACCGCTGACCAGATGGTTGTTTCGGTTGGCCCGAACATATTCCAAGCTTCACTGCCCGTATGTAAGAAATATCGTTTTAATGTCTCAGGCAAAGCTTCGCCTCCGCATAGAATTTTCACCCTCTCTTCGTTTTCCCAGCCTGAATAAAAGAGCATCTTCCATGTAGCCGGCGTTGCCTGCATCACTGTCGGTTTGATTGTTTGGATGTCCTGTTTCAGTTTTTCAACGTCTTTCGTATGCTCCGTTTGGCAAATATGGCAGTGTGCGCCCTTTATCAAAGGCAAATATAACTCCAGAGCCGCGATATCAAAACAGTAGGTTGTGACAGCGAGCATGTTATCCTCTGGTGAAAGACCTGGTGTTTCTCCCATCGAAACGAGAAAATTGGTCATAGCTTTATGCGGTATCATGACACCTTTTGGCTTTCCTGTGCTGCCGGATGTATAAATGACATATGCCAAGTTTTCGGGCGTGACAGTGCGTGTAAGCACTTTTCGATCAGAGGCTGTTTGAGCGATCTCATCCCAGTCTTGATCTAACAGAGCAGTCTTGACACCGCTCCAACTCAACGTGTTTACTAATTCTGATGTCGTCAGCGTGATGGAGACTTCACTGTCCTCCAGCATGTACTCCAGTCGCTCAGCCGGATAGGACGGGTCAAGCGGCACATATGCTCCTCCAGCCTTCAGAATCGCCAATAATCCCACCAACATGTCCAGCGACCGATCCACATAGATTCCTGTCAAGCGGTCCGGACCCACTCCATGCGCCTGCAAATAAATGGCCAGCTGTGTGCTTCTTTCATCAAGCTCCCGATAGGTCAATGTTTGATTTTCATAGCTGACAGCCGCTCTATCAGGCGTCTTTTTCGCCTGCTGCTCAAATAATTCATGAAAACATGTATATGGATACGTTTTTCCAGTGTCGTTCCATGTTTTAAGAATTATCTGCTCCTCTGCTTCAGGCAATAAAGAATACTCTTTTAAAGGCTGAGAAGGATTCAACACTGCCTGTTCTGTTACATAAACAAATTGATCGAACATCGCGGATACAGATGCCGCATCAAATAGCCCAGTATTGTATTTAATGTTCAGCTCCATTATTTCTTCAGTTTCCCAAAGTTCAAATACTAATTCGTATTCACCCTCTTGATGAATACGCTCAACGAAATCGACAGAAAAGAAGTCAGCATAGCGGCTCAGCAAGTTTTGATAGCTTCCGGATTGAAGAAAATTCTGATAGAAAAAAGCAGTTTGAAACACCGGTGAGCCCGCTTCGCTGCGAGGAATATTCAAATCCCTCACCATTTTCGGAAACGGATAATCTGCATGATCAAGCCCATCCAACATGGTAAATTGCAATTTAGCCACAAATTCAGAAAAAATATCTGCCGGGTTCAGCTCACTGCGAATCGGGAGCATATTAAGAAAATGCCCAATGGAAGCATCAAATCTTTCTTCCGGTCTCACCATCGCCGGCATGCCGACAATCTGTTCCTTTTGTCCGGTATAGCGGCCCAACAGCATCATATAGCAGCTTAAGAATACCGTCGAAACATTCACAGAATGCTCTTTCGCAAACGTCCTGACCCGATTCATGAAACCGCTGGACAGCTGCCGGGTATATGTATCCTCTTCAAACTCAGAATCGGCTGAACTTGTGCTGACCTTAGGCAGCTGAAGGCTCGGCAAAGTTCCCGATAGCTGTTTCTGCCAGTATGAACGATGCTTCGCGCCGTCTTTTCCGGCAAGCATGTTCTGCTCCCAGGCCGCAAAATCGTGATAAATGGCAGGAGAAACAGTTATTTCCGGCTGCTGTCCTTCTAAAAGAAGCTTATAGCTGTCAAACAGACTGCGTATAAATGTTACAGACGAAACCCCGTCAAAAATCAAATGGTGAATGACAACTAGTAAAAACTGCTCTTGTTCAGATCTGGAAAAACTCATGACACGCACTAACGGGCTGTTTTCCTTTACATATGGTTCCTTTCCTTTTTTTCTAAGAAAAGAAGGAATGTCAGACTCTTTCATTCCTGAGATGTCTTCTGTCTTGATTTCAAGTGAAAGCGCTGGATCATGTGTAAGAAATGGCACTCCGTCTTTCTCTCGGATGACATGCTTTAAGATCGGATGCTGTTGGAATACAAAGCCGAAAGCCTCTTGTAATGTTTCAAGGTGAAGCCCTGACGAAAATCGAAAACAGAGAGGTACATGATAGGCACTTTTTTCAGGTGACATTTTTTGCAATGTCCACAATCCTTTTTGCACCTCAGACAGAGGCTGAAAAGCTGCCTGACTCTTTTCCGGTTCCGTTTTAGATGTGTCAGTACCCGCTGTGTCATCAGAGATGCTGCTGATATCTTCTTGTTTAGATAGATAGCCAGCCAAGCGTTCAATCGTAGGATACTGATGTATCTCTCTGGCTGTGAGTTTGATACGGTATTTTTTCTCGACCGAGCGAATGAGCTTCATCATCTTGATAGAATTCACTCCAAGGCTCTGGATATTAGCATTTGGCTCCGCCCAATCGCGGGAAACGTGCAGTTCCTCAGCCAAACAGCTGAGCAGATGCTCCTGTATCTCTTCCCTTATTCTTCTCACATGATCTGCTTGCTGCATGTCCTCGTCTTGGACCGCCCCGTTCATCCGGTTGGGGTTATGAAGCAAGTAATCGAAATCTCCATTTTCAAATGACGTTTTCAGCTGGGTGCGCTGGATCTTTCCGATAGCCGTTTTCGGAATCTCTTCTTTTTGTACCGGCAGCAAATATTCCGGGGTGACGCCGATCGCCTGTAAGACATGGGATTGTATGTTTCTAAGAAGCTGAGACATCTGCTCATCATTCATTTTTGCGGAAGTAACAAAGAAGATAGCCAGCTGATCCGTTGAATTCTGATTCACGCGGACTGCGCAGGCAGCAGTATAAGAAGTTTCGATTTCCGCTAATTCTTCAACAGCAGACTCAATCGCATGACTGTAATAATTAATGCCATTAATGATAATTGCATCTTTGGTGCGTCCTGTAATGGTTAAGCGCCCATTTCGCAAATAGCCAAGGTCTCCGGTTTCAAACCATCCATCTTCCGTAAACACACTCTCATTTAAATCCGGGCGCCGGTAATAACCGCTTGTAACGGAAAGACCCGAAACTTGAAAACGGCCAATCTCGCCTTCCTCAACCAAATCATTATGGTCATTCACTATTCTCATAGAGAATCCAGGGATTGGAGAACCGATTTCGACAAAATGATCATCGTCACTTGTTGCAGCCCGGGTAAATTCATGAGAGAAAATAACGCCGGATGACGTTTCGGACATTCCCCATGCAGGCCGGATCGCATCAGCAGGCAGTCCATGGGGTTCTAAAAGCTCAAGCATTCTGCGCCCTACCTTGGCGACCATTGCTTCACCGCCATTGAGCATGTAACGCATTGAGGACAGATCCCATTTCCTGTTTTTCATTTCTTCTGCAAAATCAGTGACAAGACCGAACGCAAAATTCGGTGCCCACGTAACAGAAGCACGGTAATGATCAATCCAATCCAGCCATTTCAGCGGCTCCATTAAGATCGTTTCACTTGAGACGTTAATTTCTTGGCAGCCTAGATAGACATCCCGCAAATGCAGCATTCCGATGCCTCCGACATGATCAAACGGCATCCAGTTAAACGTGACATCTTCTCTGGTGAAGCCTTGCATTTGAATAATCCCTTTTACCATGCTCATAATATTTCGATGATTAAGCATAACCGCTTTTGGCGTTCCCGTACTGCCTGAAGTCAGCAATAAAAGCGCTAAGTCTTCAGGACTGGATTGATGCCAGTCCGTCTCTGCCTCGGCACTGAGCAGATCTTCCGCAGCAATTGCACGGAATCCTTCAAGGCCTTGTTCACTTGCCCAATCGATCATTTCCTGGTGCATGTCCCGGTCTGTAATCACCGCCGGCTTGTCAAGAAGCGTCCATGCGTCTTTCAGCTTTTGAGTCCCGCTGCTCGATTCAGCGTACGTTGGCGGAACGGCTAACGGAGCCGGAACAATTCCTGCTAAAACACACCCCCAGAACGCAGGGAGAAGCTGAGAATTGTCGCCAAGCTGCAAAATCACGTTTTGTTTTGCTTTCAGGCCTGATTGCCGGAGCCCCTTTACGATACGCAGTGCATCATTCCACAATCGTCCATATGATTGATACACTTCTTTTCCATCCGGCTGCAAATAAATGATTCCCTTTGTATCCCCGAGCTCAGCAGCAGTTCTGTATAAAACTTCAGGTATTGTTGCCGGCTGCTCTTCAGATAGATGTAAAGGCTCACCGTAGCTGACAGAAGGATTAGCTAAAATGCGTGTATTATCATTATTTCTCATCGCGCTGCCTCCATTTAATCTGCAAATTTTCATGTGGATTTCTGGTTAATTTCCATACAAACCTTTGATTCTCATTTTGACTTCCTCATGATGAAATGTTTTCTCGTGCATCATCAATTCCTGTTCTATGACGTGAGGCAGCTGCTCACGAAGCGGGGCAACCAAATGGTCTTTTAATGTAATCAATGAGTTTCTCGGCTTTTCCGCGAAATCATGCGCCAGTTCCACCGCATAATCTAATACTTCCGCACGAGGCAGGACTTTAAAGGGAACCCCTCTTTTTTCGAGATCAGCTCCGCGGTAGCTGCCCGCATTCATTAGTATTTCCTGAGCCAGGCTGAACCCCAGTTTTTTAGGAACGATAAAGGTAGCGCCCATTCCAGGCGTAAATCCGTATTTCATAAAATTAGCCGTATACACACTCTCTCTGGCCAGAATGACAATGTCAGCAAAAAGCCCCATGACAAAGCCGCCTCCAATTCCGTGTCCCTGCATTGCCGCGATGACTGGAATCTCGCAATCCAGCGCCAGCGAATAAAGATTGTCATCCGTGAACTTGGTCAACCCCTCCTGAATTCGAAGCAGCCCTTCTTGCGTTCCTCCTGAAGCAAAATAGTTATCATACCCTGTCAAAATGACTGCTTTATAATTGGGTTTCTTCCGAATGAATTCAAACGCTTGAATTAAACCGTCTGTAAGTTCTTGTGAAAACGCGTTTTTATGAGTGCGGTCATGCATTTTTACCTGAATAATAGCGGGCTCAACTTCGATGAGCTCTACAACAGAATGCGTCATGATGTCCTCCTAACGGTTCTGATTGTCATCTTTTCAAATGATTACTGTTCCTCCCATGGGAATTGCCCTGTTTCAACATACCTGATGATTCCCATCTGGTTTTGAGGATCAGAAAACATGTCTTGATTTGCAGTTAAAGCGATGGATTTCGAACGGCTGACTTGATGATCAAGTGAGCTGATAAACTGTTTATAGCGGGTGATCCCCTTTTTATTCAGCCTCCGCAAACGCAATAAGTGCTTTCTCAGCAGCACCTCACTTTGGACATCAAAGGCATCTATTAACCCCCATTCACTGGCTTCCTGTACGGAAATCGGCTTTGTCATTAGCGTCATATAATGTGCTTTTTGCCAGCCGATCCGGCGGATCAGAAACGGTAAAACACAAGCCGGGTACAGACCGAATAACAGCTCAGAGAGACTGAATGACGCCGTTTCATCAGCTATGGCAATATCTGTGGCAGATACGAAACCAAGGCCGCCGGCATTCACTTTTCCCCTGACATGCGAAATCGTGACATAAGGGCCTGTCTGCAATTTCAGCCACAAATCATAGAGAGGCTCTTGGGAGCTTGCCTGTTTCCTGCCGCTTTTCATTTCCTGATACATTTCTTGAAAATCCGCCCCGAAGCAAAATACTTCGGGAAGCCCTTCTAACACAACAACCGTAACCGATGATGTTTCACATTGGTTTAACACTTGTAAACATTCTTCTATGAGTGTGTCATTAATCGTATTATTCGCTTCAGGACGGTGAAAGGTGATATAGCAAACCGACTCTTGAATGCGGACCTTTATCGTTTGATAGGTCACGAGATCCACCTGTACTTCCGATGAAACTCAGAAATTTCTTCTAAAAATAAGCGCGGCTTCTCTTGAGTAAACTGCATGATGCCCGGTATCATCTCAACATCCAGCTTTACATTGCGCGTTCCGAACCGCACCATCCCGTTCCCCTTAAACAGCAGCTCATACTCTTCCATTGAGAGCTGATATCGGCGATCTAAATGCTTCTCAATGCCAAATGAGCGCTGGCGTTCCTGGCCTTGCGGAGTTGTAATACCGCTGTAAAATTCAGAACAGCAGCCTGATCCGTAGGAAA
Source organism: Bacillus sp. SW14 (assembly GCF_047608225.1). NCBI lineage: Bacteria > Bacillati > Bacillota > Bacilli > Caryophanales > Bacillaceae > Bacillus > Bacillus sp. SW14. The sequence goes on from NZ_JBLKRW010000001.1 coordinate 2,452,827, forward strand.
AACAGCCGATTCGTTTAGGCGAATCAAACCGCCCTTGGTCTATCGTGCTGGCCAACGCCAGAAACAAGGCAGCTCCCATAATATTTCCAACCCGTTGGCAATAGTTTAAACCTGGCTTTACACGATTTGAAAAATCCGATTCAATATCAGCTGTTTTCGCCTTCGCCACCTTACGCATCATTGTTCGGTGCGCACCTTTCACCATCCCGCCAAAAGGTGTATGGTAAGAAAGGTATTGAAACGTGTCCTGATAACTTGCACCGGGTACACGTTTTTGGTATTCCAGAAAGGTTTGTTCGCAGCAATCCAGATATGACATTAAAGACAGGTCAGAATCTCCCGCTTCACTATCGGGAATAGGACGGCACGTATCCATCACTTCATAGCCGTAATAGCCATTTGCTCCGGGATCTATTTGAAACACCTCGGGATTTTCGCCTACTAAAATGGCCACCGCTCCCGCTCCGGCGCTCGGTTCAGCATAAGACCAGTCTTCACTTAAAGCGTCTCCGCCCTCGGCGATTAAGAAACGTGAAATATCACTGGCGATAACCAGTGCTTTGGCACCCGGAGACGTCTGGGATAATATAAAATTGACCGCCATCTGAAATCCTGCAGTTCCTGAATAACATGCCTGTTTAATCTCAAACAAACGGCAATTGCGGTTCAGGCCTAAATATTCATGGATATATGTACTTAACGATTTCCCAAAGTCGATCCCGGATTCAGAACAAGTGATCAGCAATTCAATACGGTCCTTCTCGGCTTCGGATAAAGCATCAATAATCGGCTTAGCTGCATTGACTCCAAAGGTCACAGGATCTTCATAAGGCAGCGCTACCGCTTTTTCTTTCATTAATAAGTTTTCAAATCTGGCAGTATCTAAGTGTCTATATTTGGCAAGTTCCATGACATCAAGGTATGCCGTTCCGCCAAAGACATTCATCGCTTCTATTCCGGCTGAAACCATTTATGATTCGCCTCCACATTTCTCAATGTTTTGTATACAAACCGCGGTGTTCATTCCGCCAAATCCCATGCTTAAGCTCAGCGCATTTTTGATGCGGTATGAAATCGATTTCTCATTTACCCAATGAAAAGTATCATCAATTGGATGATCCAAATTCCGGCTCGGATGCAGGGCAGATTTTCTCATTTGCAGCAAAACAGAAATCACCTCTACAATGCCTGCGGCGCTGAGGCCGTGCCCGATTATCGATTTTGTTGCGTTAATATAAGCGTGGGAAAGCCCGCACGCATGCAACGCCTTTAATTCAATTTCATCTCCAATAAAAGAACCTGTGCCATGGGGATTAATATAATCAATGTCTTCTGGTGAAAGGCCGGCACGCTCCAGCGCCTCCTGGATGACATGAATCTCCCCTTCTAAAGAAGGATCGGGATTCCGGTTCCCGTCTAGTTTGATTGACCATCCAGACAACGCTGCATAAGGCTTGACACCTCGGCGGACAGCGGTCTCCTTTCGTTCTATCACCAATGCGCCGCACGATTCTCCATAAATAAACCCGTCTCTGTTCTGATCGAAGGGCCGGCACGCTTTTTCAGGCACCTCCGCAAATTTGTCCGTTCCCATAGCGCCTAAAGCCCTAAGCGCCTCGCATTCCATATAAGAAAGGTCCATTAATGCACCAAGCGCTATGCAAATATCTACCTCGCCTGACAAGACTTGCTGAATCGCATGAATCACTGCTAACTGGCCGCTGGCCGAGGCTCCTCCCGCGGTATAAGCTAAGCCTGTAATGCCAAACTGATCTGTGCATAATCCGCAAAGGTCGCTATCCATGAAAGACAAGCCATACGCAGGCGAAATAAAACCAGAGCGATTTTGATAACTTTCATAAAGCTGTAAGGTTTCTCTCTGCTGAAAATTTGACCCACCGACTACCAGTCCGATACGTGCGGAATCGACTTCGTTTAATGCAGCTTCCTCCCAAGCCTCTGAGAGAGTCACCAATGCAGCACGGCTGGAAAATGACGCTTTTCTTAATAATTTTTTAGAAAGCCGGTCGGGATAAGACAATGTCGCAATTTCAGCTCCAATAAACCGGCTGTCTTTTTGTCTGCCCGAACGCTTCATAACATCAAAGGCATGCCTGCCGGACAGCAGCGAAGAAGCAAAGGCCTCTTTCCCTTGACCGATAGCAGCCGTTACGCCTACACCGGTCACCACCACCTCAGACAGTTTGCACTTTGTCATAAAGCACCTCAGCCAACTCGCCGATGTTTTTCACCCCAGACAGCTCAATGCGGGGAATTTTTAATGATAAATCCTCTAGCACCATTGTGATAATTTCAGCTCTGTCTACAGAATCAGCTCCTAACTCAACTAACTGATCTTCAGGCTCGAATCTGTGTCCGTCTAATTCAGGAAGCACCTCGCAAATATTGGTGACTAACACTTCAAAGATTCTCTGTTTATCCATAACGCGCTCTCTCCTTCAAGGATTCATTTGAGTACTTTTTATAGGTGTATTTTCGTAATATTCAAACTATCAATCTTATACTGTCTTTTAAAACGAAGATTGATACATTGATTGCATTCTTTCATGAAGCAATGCTGCCGTTTCTGTTATTAATGTTTTTCCGATCTCATCCACATGGCGATTGCGCCAGTTTTCTAATTCAGAACCTTTGGCCCATTGATTAAAGGCTCCCAGCGCCGGACCGCAGTGAATTTGATAATCGACCTTCGAATGTTCGCTTCCGCTGATTGCCAAGTTGGAGCTGTATCTGAAGTACCATCGGAAAATCAGAGCCATTTTATACTTCGGATTTTGTTCAGCCTTCTCAATTTCTGCCTCGGGATAATGCAATGTCATATCTTTATAGATGTCTTCTATACTGCGTTTGAAGTATTTCTCCTCCAGCTGAGTCAACGTCTTTGCATCCAGCTCACGTATTGACCCGTATCGCTGGTACAGTTCATATAACTTGCTTGCCCGCGCCGGAAAGAACACGCCTTTTTTCAGCACTTGCACTTTGCTGCCCGATTCAAACATATCACCCGCAGGCGCGTAGGCTGTATCTTGTACATTCATCTGTTGAAGCAAGTCCTTTACTTTATCACTTGTCGCCGCCTCAACCGTACATTGATTGATTGAGCCTGTTACAATAAAATCAGCACCAAGCATAAAAGCTGCCACCGCTGCATCAGGCGTTCCAATTCCTCCAGCTGCACCAACTCTAATTTTTTTCGGATATTGATATTTTTTCATCATTTCATCTCTTAATGACGTCATCGCCGGCATCAGGCTGTATGCCACACCTCCATCTGTATGGCCGCCTGAATCAGCTTCCACACAAATATCATCAGCCATCGGAATGTTACGCAACAACTCAGCTTCATTCATTGTGATTTTATTTTCTCCTAAAAGCTTTTGCAGCATATTCTCAGGCGCAGGACTCAGAAATGATTCTGCAACTTCCGGCCGCGATATTTTCGCAATGAGACGATTTGAGCAAATGACTTCGCCATTAGAGTTTCGTTTTACTCCTTTTGCGCGATACCTTACTAATGCGGGAGTGACACTTAAAAATGCTGAAGCTTCCACATTTCTCACTTGATGCTTCAATAAAAGGTTAATCATTTTTTCTTCTGATTCAGTATGTTTCATATTATGGACGAGATTGATGCCGTAGGCTTGTCCTTCCCCTAATTCTTCTTGAATAGTGAGGATCGCCTCTTCAACCTCATTCAGACTCAGGCCGCCTGTACCAAAGAACCCCATCATTCCTGCTTTTGACAGCTTTACTACCATTTCTTTCGAAGCAATGCCGCGGTACATTCCTCCTGCAAGATAAGCATATGTAAGTTGATAATCCTGTTTAAACTCAGCACTTCCTAAAGATTCTGCCGTAATTCCAGCTTGAACTTGAGGTCGATGTCCAGCCGCTTCTGCTTGTTCCTTTGAATGCGCACTGAACGTATGACGGGAAGCAAGGTTCTTTTCGGGTGCATGTGTTAACGGTTCTGCTTCATTTTTAATCCGCTGGATGAGGCCGGTTAAAACAGTTCCAGGCCCGATCTCTTCAAACTCCATTTCTCCTCTTCCCATCAGAAAACGTATGCTGTCCGTCCATTTCACTGTGCTGACCATTTGTTCAGATAAGGTCTCTTTTATCCTGTCCTGTTGATAGGGCTCTGCATAGACATTGGAGATAACAGGGACAGATAAAGGCGCAAAAAGGAATGAGTCAATAAATTGCTTAAATTCCTGTTTTGCTTCATTCATATATCTGGAATGAAAAGCTCCGCTTACGTTTAAAGGGTGAAATAGCTTTACATCCTTGGTGTTTTCAAAAACCGTTCCGGCTTTTTCAATCTCTTTTTTTTGGCCGGAGATCACAATCTGCCGAGGCGTATTTTCATTTGCCACATCAATGTCATAGAGACGGTGCTCTTCTAAAACGGCTGTAACTTGTTCCTTATTCAGCCCGATCACAGCAGCCATTCCGCCTCCTGTAATTCGTCCCATCAGTTCGCCTCTTTTTTTGACAAGTTTTAATCCGGTTCCAAAATCGAATGCCCCCGCTGCAAACAACGCATTGTATTCTCCTAAGCTATGTCCTGTCGCAAAATCAGGTTTTCTGCCGGTTTCCTCCAGTCTCTTCAAATAACTGAGTGCATTGACGACGTACAAAGCCGGCTGCGTGTATTCAGTATGGTTTACATCAAAATAGGATTTTTCGGTACAGAGCTTTTCTATTGAATAGCCCAAAATTTGATCTGCTTGATCAGTCAAATGCCGATATTGTTCAAATAGTCCTTGTCCCATTCCCTTTTTCTGGGATCCTTGTCCTGGAAAAACATATGTAATCATCTTGTAAACTTCCTTTCTGGTGTACGGAAACACTCAACCGTATTCAGATTTTTCAGCTCCTGATGAAATGGTGTGATGATCGAGCAGCAGCGGTCAGCTGAATCACCCGGAATCAGCTGTTTCACAAAAGCAGCTAAGGTGCCGGATGGCCCTAAATCGATAAACCGGCATGTATGCTGGCTTTCTAAATATCCAATCGCTTCGCGAAATCTCATTGGCTTTCTAACCGCATCCCAAAAGAAATGCTTGTCTATTTCGCGAAGACAGCCCCCCGTTAGACTCGAAACCATTGGTATTGACGGGTTTTTAAAAGAGATTGAACTTAAAAATTCTGCATAGACACTTTCTGCCGGATCAATAAGCGAAGAATGAAAGGCATAGGACACAGGCAGCTGCTGGCAAAGAATTTGCTTCTCTTTTAAAACCTCCATGATCTGCTTTATGTTTTCTTCTTCACCAGAAATGACGAAATGCGAATCATAATTAATAGAGATGAGTTCACTATCTCTAAACAGCTGCGGATGGTCTTTCAGTAATTGCGGATGATCAAGAATGGCCAGCATTTTTCCTTTATCGCAGGATTTCTGGATTAAAATGGCCTGTTCAAGTATGCAATTCAGTATATTCTCTGCGTCTGACACACCAGAAACAGCTGCTGCTGCGAATTCTCCCAGACTTGATCCCAATACGTAATCAGGGTAGATTCCCCTATCTGCCAAAACCTTGTATAAGGAGTATTCAATTATAAAGATTGCAGGGTGGGACAAAAGAATGCTGTCAAACGGATCTGACACACGTTTAGCGGGATGATAGATTTCTTCAACAATGGATGTGCCGATTCGCCGTGCTGCAATGGCATCCATTTCAAGCATCGACTGGCGAAACACGGTATTTTCCTTAAATAATTCCTTCCCCATATGATAGTACTGGGAACCTTGTCCGGAAAACATAAAAACGAGCGGTTCATTCATATGCATAACCTACTTTTTTTTATATTTATGACGGCTATTTTGATTTCTCATTTCCATGTATGCTGTAAAAGATACACAGCAGCGAGTGAAATCCGATTATTTAATGAAATGACATAATGGAATTTTAGGAAGATTGTTTTGGTGCTCTGGATGCGGATCTATTATGAAGTGGTCGTAGATGTATGTTGATATTTCTAAATTGGTATAACATGCTGACAGGATCAGCAAAAAACATCGGCTCTATGAATGATTGGGTGCGGTGAAAAAGAGACCATCTAGATGTGAGAACGATGGTTTGGCATCCATTTGCCGGCTGACTGACATAGTTCAAATGTCTAATATGGTGAGGACATGTTATATCAGCCTCATTATGTAACAGTATATAAAGTTATTTATTTAGAAACAGTGTCGAACGAACGATTGCACCTCTAAAACTTTATACCTTGACTAAAAGGAAATCTATTTCTAGCCTGCCTTTAGCGGTGCATGATCTTAGGGATCATCATTTTCAGCGGGACATTGCTTCCGCATCTTTCTTTATACGGTGAATTAACCCTGTTAAAATATTTCCAGGCCCTATTTCCTCAAACTCTAGTTGGCCTTTTTTCATTAAGTAGTTTATGCTCTCCGTCCATTTCACTGAATGGTTGATTTGATCGGCCAGCGTCTGCTTCATTAATTCATATGTATACGGTTTGGCATACACATTAGAAATAACCGGGATAGACGGAGGCGAAAAATGAAAGGTATGAAGAAATTGCTCGAATTCTTCTTTCGCTTTATTCATGTATTTGGAATGAAACGCGCCGCTTACGTTTAAGGGGAGTACCATTGTAACTTCAGTCATCGTTTCAAAAAGAGATGCGGCTTTTTCAATATCATCTTTTCTGCCTGAAATCACAATTTGATATGGGGCGTTCACATTAGCGATATCAACATTGTGTAAATCATATTGATTCAGAGCACTTGCAACCTGCTCTTCATTTAATCCCATAACAGCTGCCATGCCGCCGTTGCTCACCATGCTCATCAGCTCGCCTCTTTTTCTGACAAGCTTTAAACCTGTCTCAAAATCAAAGGCTTCCGCTGCAAATAACGCATTGTACTCACCCAAGCTGTGCCCGGCGACAAAGTCGGGCTTAGCACCCGCTTCACGGATTTTTTTCAGGTAGCTTAATGCGTTTACCACATATAAAGCCGGCTGTGTAAATTGCGTTTTGTTTAAATTAGAATAAGGATTTTCTATGCAAAGACGTTTAATTGAATATCCTAGGATCTCATCTGCCTGAGCCATCAGTTCTTTAAATTCATCGAATAGTTCGCTGCCCATTCCCTGTTTCTGCGAACCCTGACCCGGAAAAACATATGTGATCATTCTCTCAAAGCCACCCTTCCGATTAGTAAATATGATGCACTTCTGTATGATTTTATAAAAAATAGTGATGACCGGATAAATAGTAGCATGTTCATGTTGATGGTAACCTCTGTAAATATTAACGTCAAGTTAATTTTTCCTACAGTTCACTTGATTGTTTTCCTATTTTTTTCAATTAGGGCATAAAGGATCAGAGGCTATAGCAGAACATAAGAAAAATGACCCGTATCACTTATAGGGCGTGGATATGAGGAGAATGCGCTTTATCTTTTCTCCAGAGCCTTATTCAAAACAAATCAAATCCTTCTATATAATCATTTTAAACATTACTGATCATTTAGATATTCGAAGGAAAACAGGACAATAGATTCAAAAGACTTATTTAAAATCAAAAATACCTTTTTGGTTTTTACGGGTGCGAAATTTCACAAAATGTTCTTTATTATCAATTTGAAAGTAAATATTATACTGGTAAAGATCCTCTATCGTATGGCCGGGCGTTTTGCCAAATGAGTGGCCAGGAAACACTCGTACATAGGTCGAAACCTCCGACTTAATCCTTTGAATGCTTCTGAACATCTCTTCCGCAGAACTGCCATCACCCTCGCATATGCCGCATCCTTCTGTAAAAACCGTATCTCCGGTAAAAATACTCTCGGAAAACAAATAACACATTCCTCCGGCTGTGTGCCCCGGAGTGAGAAGGCATTGCACTCTCATGTTTCCTATGCTGATCGTCTGTTGATCATGCAAGCCAATTAAATTGCTGCACCGGAATTGATAATAATCAATTTCTTTTTTTGACATATAAACTTGAGCGTTAAACATCTTCGTCAGCGGCTCGACCAGGTTTACATGATCATAATGAGAATGTGTCAATATGATTGCTGTTAATTCAGTCTCAAGCTCGGAAAGTTTAGTTGTTATTTTACTCAGTTCCCATGAGGGGTCAACAACAATTGCAGATCTGCTTACAATATCTTCAATGATATAGCAATAATTCGTCCAGCCTTGATATCTTGTTTTAATCGGATGTACTTTATAAGTAAGATTCATTTACATCATTCCCTATCAAGTAAAGTTCTTAAATGAAAGATCGGTAAACTGTTCAGCCCGAGTCCGTCTTTCATTCCACTTTACCAAACGGCATGCTTATTTTCCATTTTTTTCAGAGATTCTTGTTCTTTCCGCATATAAAAAAGCTATTCTTTTGAAAATAGCTTTTTCGCACGCGTCTTAGGGATTTCTTTCTTCTGTCTCATAAGTTTCTTCCACGCAAATTGATTCGATATGCTGCATAATGACACGTTCGATCCGGTCTTTATTTACTCGCACATGGTCAAGCATCGCATGTAAAGCCAAGCCGTCAATCAGCGCGTAAAGTCTCTCAGCTTCAATGTCTTTATCAGCATCCTGCTTCAGTAAATCGAATTCAGCTAAATAGGCAATCACATTCCGCATTCCCCTGTAAATCCCGTCATGATTCGCATCAAACCTATCCTTTTTATGTCTGGCGTAAACCGTAAAAGCAAACCACACCTCCATCTCTCTAATCGTTTCTTCATTCGTTGGGACAATTTCAAGCAAAATATGTAACACTTTTTCCTTAGGGGGCACATCCTTCATTGCAATGTGCTCAATACGGGCCATCACCTTTTCTTGAACAAGTTTCATTGCGAAAACAAGCAGTTCATCCTGTGTAGAGAAATAATGGCGAAGTGCACCTAATGACAATCCTGCTTCCTTTGCAATGTTTCTGGCTGAGGCTCCCTCCATCCCCCGTTCTAAAATGACCCGCCACGTCGCTTCTGCAATTTGTTTTCTTCTTTTCTCATGGTCAATTTGTTTTGGCATAGCTTTATTGTAACAAGAAAAAAAGAAGAGAGCAATTTTTATAATACAGTTGTATTATAAAAATAAAGATGATAACATATGATTTAAATAATACAACTGTATTGAAAAGAGGGGAATGAATTGAACGTTATCGCATGGATGATTGTCTTCTGTGAAATTGCGTTTTGGGTTGTGATTGTTTTAGGGCTTGCTGTACGTTACCTATTCAAACAACATAGATTAGGACTGCTATTCTTTGCTTTAACCCCAATTATTGATTTGATTTTATTAGCGGCAACTGCTGTAGACCTTTACAGAGGAGCCTCAGCGACTGCAGCCCATGGGATTGCGGCTGTTTATATCGGTATATCGATCGCTTTTGGAAAACAAATGATTCAATGGGCGGATGAAAGATTTCAATATTATGTGGCAAAACAAGGATCCAAGCCGCTGAAACGCTATGGAATGAATCACGCCAAACACTATGCTAAAGGCTGGATAAGACACGTGCTGGCATATCTTATTGGGGCGGGATTACTAGCGGGGATGATCTATTTCATCAATGATACTGCCCGAACCGAGGCATTAAGCGGCATACTTAAAATATGGACAGTCGTCATAGGCATTGATTTTCTCTTTACCGCCAGCTATTTTATCTGGCCGAAAAAAGAGAAAGCTTCGGCGAATCTCAGGAGTTAACTTGATGAAAAAGAAGGTCCTTTCCGCTGGAAAAGGGCTTTTTTAGTTTATGTAAAAATATGTTATACTGTTTTCCGACTGATCTATCTGTGGATCCTTGAATGTTTGTTGTTTTCATTAAGAGCAGATTAGGAGATTCATATTCTGGCCTAATTTCAAGGGTAACCGTTTGTATGAGTAAGCAGGTGAAAGGATAATTTAAGCGTTTTTTGCTTTTATATCATTCTTATCATCTAATTTGGCAGATAGTCCATAAGAAAATGTAAAATGATGAGTGGAATAATAGAATCGATGATAGATGATAGAATTCCATAACTCCTTATATTTTGACATTACCAGTTATAAAAGCGGACAAAAACAAGTATTTTCCTTTCATCATTCAAAAACTTCCTGTTCACACGAACAAGAAGCAAAACACAATGAGTTAATTTAAATTCTGCATTCTAAAATTATTTTTACATTCGGATCCTCAAGTTCATCCAAAACGATAATCATATTTGGACCACATGCCATGTTTCCACCCCCCTTACCCAAAAATATACTTTAATTTAAATTATTTGTAAATAAACTTGTTGTACTGAAGGCTATGTCTAAGTATTAGGCTTTAACACTGTTCACACGTTTATAACAGTTTCTTATAATTTATTACCCCAAATCAGTACAAAAAAGCCGTTTGAACATCTTTTCCATCTCATAAGTGGTGTTATTTTAGATTTTAAAATAAACACACAACCCTAAAAACCTTGATATTTCAATGTTTTCTAAGACTAAACATTTACGATAATGGTAGTGAATTAACATGATTTTTTATAAAAACATGGGTTATCTGATCTTGCCCATTTCGTCATTAAAAAGCCTGCTTATTATTTTGTTCAGGTTATTATATGACCTTTAAAAAGTTACTTTTGTTATCTTTTTAGTTTATAAAAGAAAATTTAAAGTGCTTATCAGCAAAATTATGGTATTGTTGTTTCGTTCATGTAATTTACACGGGGTGTTCACTACTAAGTACCTTTTTTCGTTAGTACATCAATATTAAATAGGAGTTTATAAAATGGTTAAAAAAATCTTACTTTCTTTTATCGCTTTAGCTATTATTGTTGCTGGAGTTTCTTTACTTGTGCATTTTAACAGCAGAAAAGCAGCCGAAGATCAAATTGATCATTATATTTCTGATTACGGTATTCCTCAAAAGAGATTGAGTCTGAAGAATACCCTATGTTTCATTCTTTAAGTGCACCTAAAGGTTTTACTAAAACAATTTATGTAAAAAATGAAAATAATAAAGACAACTATTACATTTTTCATTATGATCCTTCCAACAAAAAAATAACTTTTTCGGGTGTTGTAGACGGAAATGAAGTATCAATGAATGATAAATTAATAAAAAAATTAAAGTACCAACCATCTGATAAAGTTTTGAACCAAAAATAAAGGCCCTATCTTTAGTACTATCCCCTCTAAGTAGAATTTTTTAAAAGCCCTCTTTGCAGAAGTGGCTGTTACACTATACTTGGAGGGGATTTTTTATGGCGAGAAAAGGGCAGCACTTTCAGCACTATACGAAAGAATTTAAGATGGAAGCCGTGCACTTGTATGAAGAGAAGTTTTTGGAGAAATGCAAAGAAGCTTCGGTAGGGCTATCCTCGTTTAAAAATTTCATGTCTGATCGCTCCATTTTCAGAAGCAGTTGTAAAGTCAACAGGAGAGAGAACTGCTATCAATATAATTATCATTGCTGTTAAAAGGGAAAGTATAATTTTAGTTTTCTTTTTCATTTTTTATCCGACACGTTTTTATGCCTTTGAAACTCATGTTAATTCACCACTTGTATTTTATTCCATATTTCAGTGGTGTAAATAATTAATGAAAAGTCTCCTTTTCCATCATGCTATTTCCTCCTCAGCGCCCATGTTGCACCCTCATTTCGGGCAACAGACATTCGGGCTGATATCTATATTCAAATTAAGTTCACAAAATATTAACAAAAATAACCTTGGTATTTTTTATTAATATCGGTAATGCAGTTGCACTAAAAACCAAAGGGAGTGTTTAAAATGGAATTGAAAAAAGTGTTAACTGGTTCCGCATTGTCCCTTGCTTTACTCGTTTCCGCAGCTCCTGCTTTTCTGCAAGTCCTACTGTAGATGGCACAAGTCATAAAACTGCAACTTCTCAGGCTGTATTAAAAACTATATACATCAATGCTAATACAGGTGGAGAACTTCTAAATGTAACAGTATTTGGCGGTATTAAATACTATTTGAAAGACGCCAAGCAGAACAGTGATGGCAAATAGAGTGGCGAATACCAAGGTTGGTTATAAATTTATTTCAGAGATATGTGATTTTTCTCTTATCTCTTTTTTTGGACAAACTCACTACATTTCCAATATAATCCAATTAAGTTTAGAAGTTTTCAAATCATAATTATTCGTTCACAAACAATTAACATTTATTTACAAGGTAAATAATCACTTTTGTTGAAATCTTATTTTGCAACACAAAATTTAAAAAGGAGTGTTTAAAAATGAATTTTAAGAAAACTGTTGTTTCTGCTTTATCGGTTTCTGCTTTAGCTTTGTCAGTTGGTGGCGTAGCATCTGCTAAAGAAGTAAATAGCTCTCCAACACAAATTCAAGAAGCCAAGCATGTTTCTGTCTCTGATAAAATTTCTATTCAAAACTATTCTATTACCCTCTATTTAGGGGGAGATCCACATCAAATTAGAGAACCGCTAGCCACAAGTTTTGCAAGTGATAATTCGTATGTTGCATCTGTAAGTTCTAGAGGGATAATTTATGCTAACCATAGGGGCAATGCTAAGATTACTCTCTTTAAAAGTGATGGTTCTGTATTAGGTGCAGTTTACGTTACTGTTGAGTAAACAATTATGAGGGGGACTCCCCTCTCTCTTTTTTCAAAAAAGTCCCCCTATTCCTTCGAATAACTCTATGCTTTTCATGCTGTCTCCCCTATCCCCGGTAGAACTGCAATTATTGGTTTTTGTTATAATTGCGTCATTCCCTATCATTCTTAGATCATCGGCTTGAGAAACAATTATAGGCACTTCCTCCACATTATCTTTTAAATGTTCCGACGTCTCATACTAAAACTAAGGCAAGCGTCAGAACAATTGCTATTGATAACACTTTAGTTAACGAATTAACAAAACATAAAGACTGGCAAGAAAAAAATAAAAATGTACGGGGAAAGATATAATGACTTCCCTTTCTTTATTACAACCCCAAAAAGGAAAGATTTTTGGCCTTATGCCATTAATAAAGTAATAGACGCGGTTCTAGAAAAAACCGATTTACACCATAGTACTCCGCATGGTCTAAGGCATACTCAAGCAATCATGCTGTTAGAAAGTAATACAGATCTTAAATATGTAAGTGAACGCCTTGGTCATACTCAGTCAATATGACTGCAGATGTTTATATTCATATCACCAAAAAACACAATAAAAAAGCATTGATCCATTCAAAGAATGTCTCAATGCTTAAAAAATGCATGGGCAAAATATGCAAAGGGTATATTCTCCTTCGCCAACCCCCGCTACATCACGCGTTTGAACATCTTTTCCATTTCATAAGTGGAATGGTGAATGATGATCGGACGGCCGTGCGGGCATGTAAATGGGTCTGATGTGCTTCGGAGGTCGTCCAGAAGCACTTTGATTTCGTCATTTCTGAGGTGGCGGTTTGCTTTGATGGAGCCCTTGCAGCTCATCATAATCGCCGCTTCCTCGCGCAGTTTTTTAATATCAATCTGTTTGGAATCAAGCACCTGCTGAATGATTTCTTCTATCAGCTCGGCTTCTTCACCTTTTGGAAACCAGGCCGGGTGACAGCGGACGATGTAGCTGTTTGAGCCGAATGACTCTAAAAAGACACCTACGCTTTCGAGCTCTTGTTTGTGCTGTTCAATAATCAGCGCCTCGTTCGTGGCATAGTGGAACGTCAACGGCACGATCATATCCTGCACCTCAGGCTCAACCTCCCCCACCTTATCACGGAAATATTCGTACTTAATACGCTCTTGGGCGGCGTGCTGGTCGATAATATACAGGCCGTTCTCGTTTTGTGCCAATATATAAGTCCCATGCATCTGGCCGATCGGGTACATAATCGGAACCCGCTCAGACGCTCGCTGCGGCTTCTCTTCATGATGATGTTCCTGCTCAAATGCTTCAGGCTGCCCTTCTGAAACATTAGGCGCCTCAATGCTTTGTTCCTGTTCAACGATAGGAGGATCATCAAATTGAACAGAAGGCAATTCTTCCTCCGCATCAACCGGGTCTTTCACGACTGAACTGAGCTTCATTGGTGAATAAGACGGCGCAGGCGCTTTTTCCGGAACTTTTCTTTCCGCAGGCTTTTCATCAAAGGTGATGAACTGCTGCTCATTTTTGATAACAGGTGCCGATTTTTTCGGGAGCTGGGCACTCGGAATCAGCTGCTCCTGTTTAAATACGTCTTTAATTCCGTCACGAATTAAGTCATGAAGCTCTGTTTCCTTGCTGAGACGAACCTCAAGCTTCGATGGATGCACGTTGACATCGACTAAAATCGGGTCCATCGTAATTTCTATAAAGGTAATTGGATGACGCCCGATTGGCAGAAGCGTATGATATCCTTCATGCACCGCTTTGACGAGCGGGAAATTTTTAATATAACGGCCATTGATGACAGACGACATATAGTTTCTCGACGCCCGTGTAATCTCTGGGAGGGCGATATATCCCTTGACTTCAAAATCCAATGAGCTCACGTGCAGCGGAAGCATTTTTTTGGCGACAGCCGTACCGTAAATCGCTGCCAGGACATGGCGCACATCTCCGTTTCCGTTCGTTTGAAGCAGGTTTTTCCCATGATGGCGCAGGCGGATCGATACCTCTGGGTGTGCAAGCGCTATACGGTTGACCACATCTGTAATGTTCCCAAGCTCTGTATGAACAGTTTTCATATATTTCAAGCGGGCCGGTGTGTTAAAAAACAGATTGGATACGACAATTTCAGTTCCCTTCCTGCTTGAGGAACGCGATTCGGAAATCATATTTCCTCCTTGAAGTACGAGCTTCGTCCCTGCTCCTTCACCGGTGCTTGTCGTCATCTCCAGATGAGAGACTGACGCGATACTCGGCAGTGCTTCTCCCCTAAAACCAAGCGTTCTAACCCTGAATAAATCATTTTCATCTTTTATTTTGCTCGTTGCATGGCGGCTGAAAGCACGCTTGCAATCTTCATTTTCCATTCCTTCGCCGTTATCCAATACCCGAATGGATGCAAGACCTGCTTCCTCAATATCGATTTCAATGACTGTGCTGTCAGCGTCGATCGCATTTTCCACCAATTCTTTGACGACTGAGGCGGGCCTCTCCACAACCTCGCCCGCCGCTATTTTATTTGAAAGCTCATCTGACAGCTGGATGACTTTAGCCACATTCATCACCCCGTTTTAATGTAATTTCTTTTGCAACTTGTACATTTCATTCATCGCTTCAAGAGGTGTCATATCCAGTATATTAAGTGATTTGAAGGAATCGAGCACTTGCTTTTCTTTTTTTGAAAGCTTCGGTGCTTCAGCCGGCTTTTTCGCTTCGTCAAAAAAGGACAACTGTGCCGGCTCTTCTTTCACCACAGATTTCTGCATCGGCACTTCCGGTTTGTTCCCTGAATGCTCAAGATCCTTTAAAATATCTTGAGCTCGCGCAATGAGATCTTCCGGCAGCTCGGCAAGCTGGGCTACATGGATACCGTAGCTTTTGTCGGCTGCTCCTTCTTTTATTTGATGAAGAAAGACAACCGTTCCGTTATATTCTTCAGCGCGAACATGAACGTTTTTCAGCTGCGGCAGCTTGTCCTCAAGAACGGTCAGCTCGTGATAGTGTGTACTGAATAGCGTCTTGGCGCCGATATGATCGTGAACATATTCGATAATCGCTTGTGCCAGCGCCATCCCGTCATAAGTGGACGTTCCCCGCCCGATTTCGTCAAACAGAATAAGGCTGTTTTTCGTCGCATTGACAATCGCATTTTTAGCTTCTAGCATTTCCACCATAAAAGTACTTTGTCCGGAAATCAAATCATCTGCAGCGCCGATTCGCGTGAAAATCTGATCAAAAATCGGAAGCACCGCTTTCTTCGCGGGGACAAAGCAGCCGATTTGCGCCATGATGGAAATGAGCGCGATTTGTCTCATATACGTGCTCTTCCCTGACATGTTTGGACCGGTAATGAGAAGCATTTGTCTGTTATCGCCCATCATACAATTGTTCGGGACATATTCCTGGCTGTCCATGACTTTTTCCACAACCGGGTGTCTGCCTTCTACCACTTCGACTTCATCTTCAGAGAATTCCGGTTTCGTATAGTGACGATTTTCACTGATTGTCGCAAAGCATTGCAGTGCGTCAAGCTCGCTCATCTGCTTGGCAAGCTGCTGCAGCCGCGGAATATACAGTTTCACTTTTTCACGCAGCTCGGTGAACAGCTCGTACTCCAGCTCACAGATGTTATTTTCCGCTTCTAAAATGAGCGCTTCTTTTTCTTTTAATTCAGGTGTAATGTAGCGTTCTGCATTCGTTAACGTCTGCTTCCGCTCATAGCGCCCTTCCTCAAGCAAGTGCAAATTCGCTCTTGTCACTTCAATGTAATAACCGAAAACTTTATTGAAGCCGACCTTTAAAGAGCGAATGCCCGTGTATTCCCGCTCCTGCTGTTCCAGGCGGGCAATCCAGTCTTTCCCGTTTCTGCTTGCATCACGGTATTCATCAAGCTTTTGATTGTATCCGTCTTTAATCAGGTTCCCTTCTTTTAACGATAAAGGAGGGTTTGCGTACAGCGCTTCTTCCAGCAATTCAAGTACATCCCCGCAAGGATCAATCCGCTCCGCGCGTTTCTTGGCTTTGTCATGAGCCAGTGAAGCAACCAGCTGTTTGATGCCAGGCACTTGCTTTAACGATTCCTTCAGCTGAATTAAATCCCGGGCATTGACATTTCCGAAGGCGACGCGGCCTGCAAGGCGCTCTAAGTCATATACTTCTTTTAAACGTTCACGCAGGTCTTCCCGTTCGAAGAAATGGGACATCAATGTTTCCACTATTTCCTGGCGCTCTTCAATTTGATTGACTCTGATAAGCGGCCGGTCAATCCACTGTTTCAGCAGCCTGCCTCCCATTGCCGTTTTTGTTTCATCCAGCAGCCACAAAAGAGAGCCTTTTTTATTTTTTGAACGGATCGTTTCAGTCAGCTCCAGATTGCGCTTTGAATACAAATCAATTTTCATTGCTTCCTCTAACTCATACACCTGTACGGACTGAAGATGATCGAGACTGCGCTTTTGGGTTCTTTTCAGATACGTGTATAAACGCAAAAATGTTTTTGTGACATCTTCATTATTTAAGTGCTCAATGATCGTTACGTGTTCGTCTGTTTCTCCATCTTCAATTGAGATCGTTGCACCGCACCGCTCTTTCAGCTGTGCGACTGTATCGGCATCCATGCTTCCTGAAACGACGATTTCCCGTGCGCCGACTGAATAAATTTCTGATATGACATCTTCGATCCGCTCAATCAAGACAGCCAAATTTTCTCCCGTTGTTAAATCAGACAGTGCCAACCCGTATCCGTTCGAGCAGTCAGAAACAGATGCGATAAAGTTGTTTTCTGATTCATGGATGCCTTTGCCGTCCATTACAGTTCCGGGCGTAATCAGCTGTACCACTTCTCTTCTTACAACACCCTTTGCGGCTTTCGGGTCTTCCGTCTGTTCACAGATAGCCACTTTGTACCCTTTTTTAATCAGCTGCTCGATATACGCAGAAGCGGAATGATACGGCACACCGCACATCGGTATTTTTTCAGCCGCACCGCCGTCTCTGCTCGTTAATGTAATTTCCAGCTCTTGTGACGCTTTTTTGGCGTCCTCAAAAAACATTTCATAAAAATCACCAAGGCGAAAAAATAAAAAGGCATCCTGATGCTCTGCCTTTATTTTTAAATATTGCTGTATCATAGGCGTATAACCGGCCATCGTTTAATCCCTCACTATGTATCAACGTTTCTATTTTCCAGACTTCATTATAACATAAACAAAAAGTGATAAAAGAATGATATATCAATATAAAAAAGAGACTTGGGGTACCGTCTCCCCTAGTCTCTTTTTTATTCTTCAGGATCTCCCACTAAAAATTCAGGATTGATGTCTTCGAGCTCTTCATCAAGCTCATCTTCCCAATCTTCTTCGTCATCTTCTTCCCAGTCAGGATTAACCTCAATAACAACCTTTGTTTCCCCTACCACTTCCGCTAAGAATTCCCTTTCTGCCTGCACAACAATTTTATTTCCATTCGGTGAAATGGTCACTTCAAGGCAATTTGGCTGCTGAAGGACTTTGGCAATCACTTCATGCTCATCATCTAAGTAATTGTTGTCTCTGTATCTGAGTTTAATGACATCTACGTATTTTACCCGTTCTGTGACAACCTCTGTTTTTGTGTTGTCCGCGTAAGAGTACCATACGTTTATATCATAATACCCTTCAATTTCTACTGTTTTCCCGATTTTTTCAGCGTCATACTTGTGGTTAATGATCCAACCGCCCAAAATGCTGCTCGGTTTTTTCTCAGGGGAGATGGTATTGGTGCATTGGGTGAATTTTCTGCCTTTCGCTACTACCGCCTTCGTAATAATTTCCCTGTATTCAGACATTCCGGCATGCCTCCTTGTTCTTCTTCGTGTTATCTTATGCTGGGCATTTGTCTAGTGTGCATTTTTATAAATAAAATATAAAAATACAAAGTTTCTGTTCCATTGTATGCAGGCGTGCCTAGAAACTTTACTTTTAAGTGCGATAAAGTTCATCGCGGCTGAGCACAGAAAAACAAATTGAACATTTGGTACATAGATTATTTAGTTCATTTTTTCGCTTGAATATAAAAAACACGGGCCTGTAAAGGCACCGTGTTTAGAAAGAACAGCTGTTATTTGAATGTTTCACCTTCGAACCGGTTTCCCCTTTCAGCAGGTTGCCTCCGGTTGACGTGATGATTTCATTTGTGACTTGATTGGAAATAGTGTGTGCAACGAGCTGCAGAAGGTCATTTACCTCCGTCTGCGAGTCCCTGAATTCCTGGATGACAGGGATCTGTTCAAGCTCTTCTTGCAGCGCGTCAATTTTTGCTTCTGCTTGTTTGAGCGCTTCATGCTTTTCATAATGCTTCAGATTGACAGCCTGTTTTTGCAGGGCTTTAATCTGATTAACGATTGCAGACACTTTGTCATTCTCATTAATTTGCGCTTCAGCCCGTTTGAAAAAATCAACCTCTTCAGTTTCAGAGATCATTTTTGCAAGGTTTCGTGCCTGTTGCACGATGTCTTTTTTTGAGTAGAGCGTCATCTTATTTCACCTCGATTGCTTCTCCTACCATTTCTCCGTCAAGCGACCATGTTTTCGCTTGCTGGATTTTGACGCGGACAATTTTGCCGATGGCTTCCTTCGGCCCTTTGAAATTGACAAGCTTGCTTTTTTCAGTGTAGCCGGCAAGAATATCAGGGTTATTTTTGCTTTCACCCTCAACTAATACTTCGACAACCTTGCCTTCATATTCCTTCATTTTTTTAGCAGAAATTTCATTCACCAGTGCGTTCAGGCGCTGAAGACGTTCTTTTTTCACGCGCATCGGTACATTGTCTTTCATTTTAGCAGCCGGAGTGCCCTCACGCGGAGAGTAAATAAACGTATAGGCGCTGTCAAATTCCACTTCGCGGTATAGAGAAAGCGTTTCTTCAAACTGTTCGTCCGTTTCGTTCGGGAATCCGACGATAATGTCCGTTGTTAAAGAAGCGTTTGGCATTGCCTCTTTGATTTTTCTAACGAGCTCCATGTATCGCTCTCTGTCATATTTTCGGGCCATCAGCTTCAGAACCTCTGAGCTTCCTGATTGAACCGGAAGATGAATGTGGTCGAGCAGGTTGCCGCCTTTTGCCAACACGTCAATGAGACGGTCGTCAAAGTCACGCGGATGACTCGTTGTAAAACGGATTCTCGGGATATCGATTTTTCTCAATTCGTCCATCAAATCACCGAGGCCGTACATGATATCTTCAAAGTCTTTTCCGTACGCGTTTACGTTTTGGCCTAATAATGTAATTTCTTTGTAGCCTTCGCTTGCGAGCCTTCTCACTTCCTGAACAATCTCTTCAGGGCGGCGGCTTCTTTCTTTTCCGCGTGTGTAAGGCACAATGCAATACGTACAGAATTTGTCACAGCCGTACATGATATTGACCCAGCCCTTAATTTTTCCGTTCCGGACTTTCGGAAGGTTTTCAATAACGTCCCCTTCCTTGGACCAAACTTCTACGACCATTTCTTTTGAAAGGTATGCTTCTGACAAAAGCTCCGGCAGGCGATGGATGTTATGCGTTCCGAAAATCATATCGACAAACGGATGTTTTTTTAATATCCGGTTCACGACTGATTCCTCTTGAGACATACAGCCGCAGACACCTAAAATAAGGTCAGGATTGTTCTTTTTCAGCGCTTTTAAGTGCCCCAGTTCACCAAACACCTTGTTCTCGGCATTTTCACGGATGGCGCATGTGTTTAACAAAATGACATTGGCATCGTCAACAGAGTTTGTCGCTTCGTAACCGAGCGCCATAAAGATCCCTGCCATAACCTCTGTATCATGTTCATTCATTTGGCAGCCGTACGTACGGATATAGAACTTTCTTCCGTCTCCTAATCCTTTAAATTGTTCAGAAATTTTAAAGTCATTATGATAGGTAACGGCTTCCTTGCCTCGTTTTTTCGCATCTTTTAAGGAAGGCGGAATATAAACAGCTTCAAAGTACTTGCTGTAATCCTTCTCGGATTTTTTGTCCGATGGATGAACTTGTCCGCTCTCTAATTTTTGTTTTTCATTCATGTCATGATTTCTCCTTTCAAACCAAACTTCCACCCTTCAGTATAAAGGTTATTGAAGCTCTGCACAACTGGCAACCTATCATTGTACACTTATTGAGAATAATAATCAATAAGGAATCAAAAGAGGAAGAGTATACTCTTCCCCTTACAATAGCTGGAGCTCCTTAGCCGTCTTTTCGATGACGTCAAGCGCCTGATCCAGTTCTTCTTTGGTGTGCTCAGCGGTAATCATTGTGCGAATTCTGGCTTTCCCCTTTGCAACAGTCGGGAAAACGATGCTTTGGGCAAAAACGCCGCGAGAAAGGAGCTGATCAGAAAATTGCTTTGCCACACCTTCATCACCTATTAAAATAGGCAGAATCGGCGTTTCACTCTGTGTGAGAGTCAGACCCATCTTTACAAGCATAGATTTAAAATAGGCCGTATTCTCCCATAAGCGCTCCATATGCTCCGGCTCTTCCAGCAAGACATCAATCGCTTCCATACAGGCTGCAGTGACAGCCGGCGGATGGGACGTGCTGAATAAAAACGGACGGCCTTTATGGCGCAAATAATCGATCAGCACCTTTGAACCGGCAGTGTAGCCGCCGAGCACTCCGATTGCCTTGCTTAGCGTTCCGACTTGAATATGGACTCTGCCATCCAGACCGAAGTGATTCACCGTTCCCCTGCCGTTTTCGCCAAGCACTCCTGATGCATGGGCGTCATCCACCATCACAAATGCGTCATATTTCTCAGCTAGCTCTACAATATCAGGCAAAGGGGCTATATTGCCGTCCATAGAAAATACACCGTCAGTCACAATCAGACGCATCCGATAATTCATTGACTTTCTCAGCACCCTCTCTAAGTCACTCATATCAACGTGCTGATACACCTTTTTATCCGCCTTTGTCAGTCTGATACCGTCAATAATAGAGGCATGGTTTAATTCATCTGAGATAACAATATCATCTTTTGAAAGAATACTTGAAAGTACGCCTTGGTTTGTTGTAAAGCCTGATTGGAATACAAGTGCCTCCTCCGTTTTTTTAAAGGCTGCCAGCTTTTTCTCGAGCTCTTGATGCATTGTAAATGTACCGGCAATCGTTCTTACTGATCCGGTGCCGGCTCCAAATTGCTGGACGGCCTCCTGTGCGGCTTTGATGAGTCTTGGGTGTGAAGTAAATCCGAGGTAATTATTGGAAGAAAGTTGAATAACATTTTTATGATTTACTGTGACAGAAGGGCCCTGCATTGATTCAAGCTGTTTTATCTCTTGCCACGTATGATTTTCTTTCATTCTATCAAGCTCTGCTTTTAAAAACTCAAATTCCTTCGTCATGTTTATCCCCCTTTTATGGAATTAAAATCACTTTTCCGCACTGGCCGCTTCTCATCAGTTCGAATCCTTTCTCAAACTCCTCTAACGGAAACTGATGGGTAATAACAGGTGAAAGATCGAGTACATTTGATTTGAGCAATTGAGACACCTGCCGCCAAGTCGAAAACATTTTTCTTCCGGTGATTCCTTGGATTGTTAGTCCTTTAAATACCACTTTATTCGTCAAATCAATTGTAACTGGGTGTTCCGGCAAGCTGAGAATATGAAATCTTCCTCCATTTGCGGCCATCGCCAGACCCTGCGCTATAGCTGCGGGATGGCCGGACATCTCACAAACGAGATCCGCTCCTTCCCCACTTGTTAAAGCGCTTACAATTTTGAGCGGGTCTTCTTTTTCAATAGAAACAGTACATGCAGCTCCCATTTGTTTGGCAAGCTTCAACCGATACTCATTTTTATCAATCGCTATTACTTGAGAAGCACCTGCTGCTTTTGCAACCGCAACAGCCATAAGGCCAATCGGTCCACATCCAATGACTGCAGTTGTTCCTCCTGCTGGCTGGCTCTCAAGCACTGTATGAACCGCATTTCCTAAAGGCTCTTGAATGGAAGCAATCGCCGGATCCATATCGGCGGGGTTTTTCCAAACGTTATCAGCAGGAACTTTTACATATTCCGCAAAACAGCCTGCCGTGTCCACCCCGATAATAGCAGTATTGGTACAAACATGAGATTTTCCGGTTACGCAAGGGACACATTCTCCGCAGACAATGTGCGTTTCCGCAGACACATACTCCCCCACTTTTATACTGCCGGCATTCTCTCCTACAGCTTCAACAATACCGCTGAACTCATGGCCGAAAACATAGGGTGTTTTGATTCTCTGACGTGCCCATTGATCCCAATTATAAATGTGCACATCCGTGCCGCATATTGAAGCAGCTTTCACTTTTATGAGGACTTCATGTTTATCGATCTCAGGAATGGGAACTTCAGTCAGCACAGCACCGAACATCCCGCCCTTTTTCATTAGAGCTTTCATCTTTCCACTCTGCATGTACAATCCTCCTTGAAAAATTCTTGTTACATTTGGATTGTACCATGATATGGAATAAGCGTAAACATCACTGTCTTCTTGAGAAAGACAAAAGTATCCGTCTTGAAAAATGGGCGGAATTTTTTTCTGAAACGTTCTAGGTCATTGCTGACTTTTGTATATCACTCATTTATATGACGAAAATACTATTGGAAGAAAACATCACAATAAATGAAAAACAACCTGTTTGCATCATGCAAACAGGTTGAGAATGCTTTATTTGTTTTTAGCGAGGCTCCACGATTAATTTAATTGCCGTTCTTTCTTCCCCGTCGATCTGAATATCGGTAAAAGCCGGAATACAAATCAAATCAACGCCGCTAGGCGCCACAAATCCCCTGGCAATCGCGACAGCTTTTACAGCCTGGTTTAATGCACCCGCTCCAATCGCTTGAATCTCGGCGGCTCCTCGCTCTCTTAACACACCCGCAAGCGCACCTGCCACTGAATTTGGACTCGATTTTGCTGAAACTTTTAAGATTTCCATTTCTGCTCCCCCTTAGTTTTACAATGGATAAGTGAGTGTTCATTAGAACAATCATTATTAGATGTTGCTATCCCAAAAGCCATCCCCACAATGCTTTTCAAAAATAGCGGGCTACCTTCCATTTTTACTATATTCACTAAGGAGTTGCTATATTCCTGCTTTTCTTTTTAATATTTTTATAAAATAACCATATGTTCAATTATTCAAAGAACATGTGATCATCATTGATCAAGATCCGGTCAATTTTGACAGCCTTTTTCGTTTGGTCGTCGATGTCAATGACAACTCCGCTCAGCGTTGTTTTTCCTTCAGCGACAGTAAAACGGACTGGAAGGTTCGTTTTGAATCGCTTAATAATCGTCTCTCTGTCCATCCCCAGTATACCGTCATATGGGCCAGTCATTCCTACATCAGTAATATATGCCGTACCCTTTGGAAAAATGCGGTTATCCGCTGTTTGCACATGTGTATGAGTTCCGACGACAGCTGATGCCCGGCCGTCTGTATACCAGCCAAGTGCGAGCTTTTCACTTGTCGCTTCGGCATGGAAGTCGATAAAAATGTACGGTGTTCTTTTCGCAGCTTCGGCAATCAACTCATCCGCTTTTAAAAACGGATCATCAAGCGGCGGTAAAAACGTGCGTCCTTGTAAATTAATGACGGCAAGCTCTTTGCCGTTTGCTTTCACATATGTGATCCCTTTTCCCGGTGTTCCTTCTGGAAAGTTTGCAGGGCGAACCAAATTCGGAACGTCATCTATAAAATCGAAAATTTCTTTTTTATCCCATGTGTGGTTCCCCATAGTGATTGCATCGGCGCCAGCCTGGATTAAGCTGTGATAATTTTTTTCCGTCAGGCCTTTTCCATGTGCGGCATTTTCACCATTAATAATAGTAAAGTGAGGCTTATATTTTGATTTCAGCTTTGGTACATATTCTTTGACCATGTCACGGCCCGGTGAACCGACAACATCTCCGATAAATAAAATTCTCATTTTGTAAAAATCCTTCCTATTCTTCAAATTCTTTGGCCATCAAAAAAATAAAGTGATGCTTAGCGCATCACTTTATTTTGCATACTCAACGGCTCGGGTTTCTCTGATTACTGTCACTTTAATATGACCTGGATAATCGAGCTCGTCCTCAATTCGCTTACGGATATCTCGCGCCAGTCGATGAGCTTCAAGATCATTAATTGAATCCGGCTTCACCATAATACGCACTTCGCGTCCAGCCTGAATAGCAAATGATTTTTCAACACCTTCGTAGGACTCAGAAATTTCTTCGAGCTTTTCAAGTCTTCGAATATAATTCTCGAGCGTCTCACTTCTTGCGCCTGGTCTTGCAGCGGAAAGCGCATCTGCTGCCGCTACCAGCACAGCGATAATGGAAGTCGGCTCTTCATCCCCGTGGTGTGATGCAATACTGTTAATCACGACTGGGTGCTCTTTATATTTAGTCGCAAGCTCAACTCCGATTTCAACGTGGCTTCCTTCTACTTCATGGTCAATTGCTTTTCCGATGTCGTGAAGTAGGCCTGCACGTTTAGCAAGCTTTGCGTCTTCTCCAAGCTCCGATGCCATTAGACCGGCCAAGAATGCGACTTCCATGGAATGCTTAAGCACATTTTGACCATAGCTTGTACGGAACTTTAAGCGGCCGAGAATCTTGATGAGATCTGGGTGGAGGCCATGAACACCAACCTCAAATGTCGTTTGCTCACCCATCTCACGAATATAGTCATCGACCTCGCGGCGAGATTTTTCTACCATTTCTTCAATCCGTGCCGGATGAATACGGCCATCCTGAACGAGTTTATCAAGAGCAATCCTTGCTGTCTCACGTCTGATCGGATCAAATCCGGAAAGAATGACAGCTTCAGGTGTATCATCAATAATCAGGTCAATTCCTGTCAGCGTTTCAAGCGTACGAATGTTACGCCCTTCCCGTCCGATGATACGTCCTTTCATCTCATCATTTGGAAGATTAACAACTGATACCGTTGTTTCAGCAACGTGGTCCGCTGCGCAGCGCTGTAAGGCGAGTGAAAGAATGTTTTTCGCTTTCTTATCCGCCTCTTCTTTCGCGCGGTTTTCAGTTTCTTTTGTCATGATGGCGATGTCATGTGAAAGCTCGTTTTCAACCCGTTCAAGGATGATTTGTTTTGCCTCATCACGAGTCAGACTCGAAATTCGTTCCAACTCTGACTGCTGCATACGAATCATCTCATCCACTTTGCTTTCCATCTCTTCAATATGTTGTTGTCGTTCATTCAGAGAATGATCTTTCTTCTCCAACATCGCTTCCCGTTTATCAATTCCCTCATGTTTGCGATCAAGGTTTTCCTCCTTTTGGAGTAAACGGTTTTCTTGTTTTTGAAGCTCATTTCGTCTTTCACGAACTTCCTGTTCAGCATCTATTCGAAGTTTGTGGATTTCATCCTTTGCTTCAAGCAGAGCTTCTTTTTTCAGTGCTTCAGCATCACGCTTTGCATCTTCAAGAATTTGCTCGGCTGCACCGCGTGCGCCCGCAATTTTCGCTTCGGCAATGGTTTTACGAACAAAGTAGCCAACAACTAAACCGAGTAGAATCAGCAAAATGGAGATGAGAACCATCATAATTGGGGTCATACTTTCACCTCCTCTTGCTATGAACTTGGTTGTTGCTTAAATAAGTGTCGGCATGTACATTGTCTAGTTTTCTCAACATACAGAACCTTCACAGGGAATGAGTATTTTCATCGCCCTTGTCAAGTTTAAATGGTTTAACAATCATGTTAAAAAAACAAATGTTACAACTTCATTGTAAATGTGTCGGAAATACTTGTCAAGCTTGCCATCTTAACGTTTACAGACCAGTTGCCTTTTTGGTGCTGCGTGCAATCCTTCCCCAAAAAAGATCATGAATCATTCTTGATTCAGAAGCTGGTATATTTTATTGTTCACTTGGCCCAGTTTAGCGTTATTTTGAATGTTCGACAACAAAATAACAATGGTTTGCCCAGATTTGCTAAAACTGTTCAAGATGTTGAAGCCCGGCATGACACCATGGTTTGAATAGCTCCCGGGAGCAATATAAAATCCCATACCGTATGTGGAGCTGCTCCCCGGCGTAAACATCTTTTCATAGCTTTTTTGCGAATACAGTTTGCCGTCTATCAGCGCTTGGTCAAATTTGTACATATCTCCAGCGCTCATATAGATATCACCGGCTCCATACAGCTGGGATAAATCGGGTATATACGGTGTAATTGATCTTCTGGCCTTCAGCTTATAACCGACAGCCGGATAAGGTTCTTTATGATATGTTTTGTAAAAGCCCGCATGCGTCATCCCCGCTGGTTTAAAAATATGATTCGTTATGTATTGTTCATAGGACTCACCGCTTGCTTCAGCAACAATATAAGCGAGAACGGAATAGTTGGAATCCTGATAGTCCCATACGCCCGGCTGACGTTTGATTCCCTGACGTTCTATGTCTTTTATTAAATCGTCCGGAGTGATTGCCCCGTTACCCTCAATATGTCCGTTTATTCCCGATGTATGTGTGAGCAGATTCTTCAAAGTAATCGTTTGTCCGTTAGGGAATTGAGGTAAATACGTGCTTACCGGATCACTTGTCTGAAGTTTCCCCTTTTCCTCAAGCTGCAAAATAGCGGTTGCAATCAGCGCTTTTTGTGACGAACCGACATAAAAAGATGTCAAAGGATTATTGTGAATGTGATGTTTACGGTCTGCATAACCAAAACCTTTATGAGTTACGATTTCTCCATTTCTGACAATCATGGCTGTTCCGCTGAAACCGATCTCATTTAAATAATTGCTGATTTTTTGATTACGGTCCACTGTTTTGATTTGTTCCTCTGTTTTTTTGGCGGTTTTCTTTTTAGCCTCTTTTTTCTGACCGGTATCTGAAACTGCTGCAGTTTCTTGAGATGGCTCGTTCTCTTCACTATCTCGATGAAGCGCATTCCAAATCGAAAAGCAAATCACCGCCGCTAAAAAACCAAGCAAAAGTTTGCCTCTTTTATTTAGTTTTTTCCGTCTGCGTTTCGCAGTTCTTCTGCTGGTTGGGCTTGTCATTTATTTTTTCCTCCCAAAAATAAATAAATCCATTTTGCACACGTTTTGTTAGACGAATGAGGCACTGAAAAAGTTGTCAAAAAAAGCAATATTTTTATCATTTTTTGCAAAAATAAAAAGGCTGAGTTTTTCACCCAGCCTTTAGTATCATTTCAAACTGATTTTATTTTTATTCTTTAAATTCTAATTCTTCTTGTGCCTCTTCAGCTTGCTGCACTGCTCCGTGATTATCCAAGCCGTAATGTTCGCGAATTTGCTCCTGGATCATTAGCATGATATCTTTATTTTCTTTCAAGAATTGTTTTGCATTTTCACGGCCTTGTCCAAGACGCTCTTCTTCATAAGAGTACCATGAACCGCTTTTTTGCACGATATCAAGTTCAGTTCCAAGATCAATGATTTCACCTTCTTTTGAAATGCCTTCTCCGTACATAATATCAACTTCGGCTGTACGGAACGGCGGTGCCACCTTGTTTTTCACGACTTTGATTTTCGTTTTGTTCCCCATTACGTCGTTGCCTTGTTTCAGCTGTTCAGCACGGCGCACTTCTAGACGTACGGAAGAGTAGAATTTCAGCGCACGGCCGCCAGGAGTTGTTTCCGGGTTCCCGAACATAACACCGACTTTTTCACGAATTTGGTTAATGAAAATCGCGATTGTCTTCGATTTGTTAATGGCTCCTGAAAGCTTACGAAGCGCTTGAGACATTAAGCGTGCTTGTAAACCAACATGCGAATCTCCCATGTCGCCTTCAATTTCCGCTTTCGGAACGAGAGCCGCCACAGAGTCGACAACAACAATGTCAACTGCACCGCTTCGAACCAACGCTTCCGCAATTTCAAGCGCCTGCTCGCCTGTGTCAGGCTGAGACAGTAAAAGCTCTTCGATGTTGACACCGAGCTTTTGCGCGTATACCGGGTCTAACGCATGCTCTGCATCGATAAACGCGGCTTGTCCGCCCTGCTGCTGAACCTCAGCAATCGCATGAAGCGCCACAGTTGTTTTACCCGAGCTTTCAGGACCGTATACTTCAATAATCCGTCCGCGCGGATATCCGCCAATTCCTAGTGCCGTATCAAGAGTGAGGGAGCCGCTTGGGACAGTAGAAATTCTTGTATCTGTCTTTTCTCCCAGTTTCATAATGGAACCTTTGCCGAACTGTTTTTCTATTTGTTTAAGAGCCATATCTAAGGCTGCCTGACGATCACTCATTCTATTTTTTCCTCCTTTATGTTACCACTACATATACTATACCCTGTTTGAAGGGATTTGCCAAGAAAAAAGCGAACGCATATTCGGATTTTTTCTTGGCGTGATTTCTATCAAAATACCATAATGGATCAGAGAAATCCTGTTTTCTTAGGAGGATAATGTGCTGAAAATATTATTTTTGTTCTAAAAGCTTCAAGATTAAATGGCAGCCGTATTTGGCGCCGCGTTTTCTGATTCCCGTTCTGGAACCCGCAAAGTGAAACTCATGAACCTCTTCTTTTCCATTTGCTGAAATGCCGATAAACACATGTCCAGGCTCATGCCCTTCTTGCGTATCAGGACCTGCTACACCGGTAAAGCTGATGCCGATATCGCTGCCAGTGAGCTTTTGAACACCCTTTGCCAGCTCTGATGCGCACTCCTTGCTGACCGCCCCAAAACGGTCTAAAGTATCCTTCTTGACGCCAAGCACATGCTGCTTCACGTCGTTTGAATAGCAAACAACGCCGCCGGTAAATAGTGTTGAAGCACCGCTAAGATCCGTCAGCCATTCAGAAAACAGCCCGCCGGTAAAGCTTTCTGCGGCGGCAATCGTAATGCCTTTTTCCTTACATGCTTTAGAAAGCTCTTTTACAAGGGAAGTATCATCGTAGCCATAGAAAAATTCCCCGACACGTTCTAAGATAACAGCCTCTGTTTCTTTTAACAGACGCCCCGTTTCCTTTTCGTCAGCATGTTTGGCTGTCAGACGCAGCGTTACCTCTCCGTCAGCCGCCAAAGGAGCGATTGTCGGGTTCGTTTGCGCATCAATAATATCTTCCAAGTCGGCTTCAAGCTGAGATTCCCCGATACCGAAAAAGCGAAGAACGGTTGACACAATTTTTTCATTTGAGCCCATCTTTTTCAGCAGAAGAGGCTTTGCCTCGTTTTCAAACATGGGACGCAATTCGCTTGGCGGCCCAGGAAGAAGCATATAAAAGCGCGAATCGTGCTCTGTGAGCATTCCCGGCGCCATTCCGAAGTGATTCGCCAGTACGTCAGATCCTTCGATCACAAGCGCCTGTTTTCGGTTATTAGGTGACATCGTTCGTTTTGTCCGTTTGAAATAATCCTCAATGGATTGGAACGCTTCATCATTTAATACGAGCGGACGGCCCAGCACATTTGCAATCGTTTCTTTCGTCAGATCATCTTTTGTCGGTCCGAGACCTCCTGAAAAAACAATGAAGTCAGATCGTTCTTCAGCAGTACGGATGACCTGCTTCAGCCGCTCCGGATTATCTCCGACTGCTGTATGATAAAATACGTTCACTCCGATTTCAGCGAGCTGTTTGCTGATAAATTGAGCATTTGTATTGGCGATTTGGCCAAGCAGCAGCTCAGAACCGACTGCAATAATTTCTGCTTTTTTTGGAAATTCCATGACGTAAGTCCTTCTTTCTTAATTAGATGTTTTCAGCGCTTCCCAATTTTTGGAGAAGTATTCCCAGCCTGAAACGACAGTAAAGAAGACGGCTACCCACAGCGCCAAGTCAGCAAACGGGAATGACACAAGTTCAAACGGAAGATTATGAAGAAGCAATGCGGAAACCGCAATGATTTGTGCCCAGGTTTTAATTTTACCAAGCATATTAGCAGCTACGACTTCTCCAGTTCCGGCTAAGACAAGCCTTAAACCTGTCACGGCAAACTCCCGGCTGATAATCACAATGACCATCCAAGCTGGAGCAAGATCAAATTGAACAAGGATAATTAACGCTGCGGATACAAGCAGTTTGTCCGCAAGCGGATCAAGAAATTTCCCGAAGTTTGTCACGAGATTCAGCTTTCGGGCATAATACCCGTCCACCCAGTCTGTTGTGGCTGCAACAATAAATAGAATAGCGCCCGCCAAGTGTGCGACTGGGATCGATTCGTCTCCAAATTCGAGCCTGCCCCAGTCAAACGGCGCCAGCATGATCACCATGAAGATTGGGATTAATGCGATTCTAGCTAGTGTGATTTTATTTGGTAAGTTAAACATAAAGCCCCTCCAATTTCATACTCGGACGTGAAGAAAAGTCACCTGGTAATTAAGATGACTTTTCTTCCTTTTTATTTACAATCTTTATGGTTTGTGCCATCACATCTTTCGGATCAAGTTCATAGGAAAGAACCTTACCGTTAATTTTTATTTTCAGATTAGGTGCATATCCGGTGCGGATTTCAACTTGTTTCTGATCGGTTATGTCTTTTTTATAGGTTTCGTCTTTTTTCAGCGTTCCCTCTTTTAAAGAGCTGCTGTTTTCATCGCGCACTCGAATCCAAGAGCTGTCTGATGCCTTCAGTTCAAGCTCGATTTTATCAGCGCCGGACACTTCGTAAGTTGTTAACGATCCTTCAGTGCCAGTTGCTTTAATCTCCAGTTTTTCACTGTCACTTTCTTCTTTTTTATCTTCATTTTCTTTTGTTTCTTTTTTAGTGTCAGCCTCTTTTTCAGAGCTGTTATTTTGATTCTCTTTTAGCGTTGAATCTTTAGGGATTTCGTACTTGCTTTCACTTTGCGTAATTGATTTTTCGGAAGCTGAATGATTATCATCGCTGCTTTTATGATTCGTAAATTGTATGATCGCGTACACAATCGCAATCACAACAATTACACCTAGAATCACAAGTATCGTTGGCAGCAGTTCCAGCGCCTTGGATGCCGACTTGGGCATCTCCTTTTGAAGCTTCATGCCCGAGATCTTTTCAGACACATCGTCATGATACGTATTCGGGATATCTTTTTTATGCTCCTCAAACAGCTGATCGGCATCAAGCCCGACGGCCTCGGCATATTGCTTGATGAATGCCCGAACATAAAACTTCCCCGGAATAATGTCATAGTTTCCTTCCTCCAAGGCGGTTAAATACCTTTTTTGAATCTTTGTTGCCGCTTGGAGATCATCCAATGACATTGCTTTTTCCTCTCTGGCCTCTTTCAGCCGGATTCCTAGTTCAGTCACAACAAACACCTTCCAATTTTAAAAATCAAAGCTTGAAAACCCGGATTGATCAAACAGTTGGGGTTCCTCAGCATGTTCATATGTAATAACCTCATCGGGGCCATTTCTCAGTTCAATAATATAATCAAAGTCATCTAGTGTATACTCTGTGTTTTGAACGAATATGTCAGGATGCTCCACCACTTTTGTTGCAGGCAGCCTCATGATTTCTCTGACCAGCTGGAGATGGCGTTCTGACCCTCTTCGTGTTGATACAATTCCATCAACGATAAAAACATTTTCAGTGCTGTATTCATCGGCAATCAGCTGGCTTCTTATTGTCTGCTTCAGCAAGGTTGATGACACAAACAGCCACCTTTTGCTTGCGCACACGCTGGAGGCCACGATTGATTCCGTTTTTCCGACACGCGGCATCCCTCGGATTCCGATTAATTTATGGCCTTCTTTTTTGAACAGTTCGGCCATAAAATCGACTAATAAGCCTAGCTCGTCTCGTTCAAAGCGGAACGTTTTCTTGTCATCGGCATCCCTTTGAATGTAACGGCCGTGACGTACGGCAAGACGGTCGCGAAGCCTTGGTTCTCTCAGCTTCGTTACTTTAATTGTTTCCATCGTTTTTAAGATTGATTCTAACCGTTTAATTTGATCTATATGGCGGCACCTGAGGAGCATTCCCCTTCTGGAAAGATCGACGCCGTTTATCGTTACGATGTTAATAGAAAGCATCCCAAGAAGAGATGAAATATCCCCGAGCAGTCCGGGGCGGTTCACTTGAATTTCATATTCAAAATACCATTCGAGCTTTGCCAAATGATATACCCCCTTCATTGTGGCAAAATTTTACCTTCCTTTATCATAAAGCATTTTTCTCTAATTAGAAAGAAGAATGTTGCTGTGATGAGGAAAACATAAAAAAGAGAGGAAAAATCTCCTCTCTTCCTAGTGAGTGCTGTTATTTTCAACAAGCTTAACCATCATATTGGCAATAGCGTGCTGTTCATCTTTTG
Organism: Bacillus sp. SW14; assembly: GCF_047608225.1. Taxonomy (NCBI): domain Bacteria; kingdom Bacillati; phylum Bacillota; class Bacilli; order Caryophanales; family Bacillaceae; genus Bacillus; species Bacillus sp. SW14. The sequence goes on from NZ_JBLKRW010000001.1 coordinate 2,485,675, forward strand.
ATGCTACGCTCCAAAGATCTGCCAGCACTTTTTCCTGCTCGTTTTTAGATTCCACTTCATTAGCCAAGTAACCACCGATTTCTGTCGCAAGTTCTGTAATGGTATCCTGGCTCATGCCTTTATCTTGCGCATAGTTCAAACGGTCGCCAAGGAAGTTTTTCCAGTTATCCCAGTTTTCTAATACTGACATGCTCGTTTCCTCCATTTCATGTGAAGTTACAAGATTATTGTGTCCTTCGCAAAAGAAACTATACACCGAATATTTTCGGATCAGCAGTGCCAGCCGCCATTCACTGACAGAATTTGGCCGGTGATATATGACGCTTTTTCAGACAGGAGAAAAACTGTTGCATCCGCAATTTCTTGCGGCCGGGCCAGTCGCCCGATCGGGATCTCATCAGCGATCTCTTCTTTTTCAGACGGGGTAAATTGATTCATCATATTTGTATCAACCGCGCCCGGCGCTACAGCGTTTACTCTGATTCCGCTTGGCGCCAGCTCCTTAGCCAGTCCTTTTACAAACGAGTGTTGAGCTCCCTTTGCCATACTGTACAGCACTTCACAAGATGCTCCAGTCTCTCCCCAAATAGAACTGACAGCCACAATCGCTCCTGTTCTATTCCGGATCATGCCTGAAAGAAGGTTTCTCGTCAACATATACGGACTTGCCACATGGAGCTGAACCATTTCCTGGACCGTTGCATTATCTACATCCGTAATCAACCCAAAATGGCTTCTGCCGCTATTTAAAATAATGGCATCAACCGGCTGAACAATTGATCTTGTCAGCTTATCTGCCCCTTCCGGTACGGACAGATCGGCTTGCAAAATCTCAGCATGAACGCCAAACGCCTCTCTTAGTTTTTCAGCAAGCTCCGATGCTGCGTTTTGATTTGTATTGTAATGCAGCAGCAGATTGTATCCCTCTGCCGCAAGCGTTTCGCTTATGCTTTTACCGATGCCGCCGCTTGCTCCGGTGATCAATGCTGTTTTTTTCATCCTCTTTCCTTCTTTCCGCAGAAAAACACCCCTCACACAGGAGGGATGTTTTGTTATGATTTGGGAACAACCTTACAGACAGTCAACCTGTCTGCAGCAATTTCCTCTTGTATGACTTGCCGGACATCTTCGAGGGTAATTTGCTCGAGAACCGATACGACGTCAAACAGGCTCATATCCAAGAAAGCATAACGGGTAAATTGATTGGCGATGTATTCAGGTGAATTCAGCGCTTTTAGAAATGTACCGATCTTTTTCTTTCTGGCAAGTTCAATCTTTTCAGCAGTAATCAATTCACCGGCGCGCAGAAGCATGCTTGAAATGTCTTCAGCCAATTGATCGGGTTCCGGCGTATCACCGCCGATCGCCGCAAAACCAAACCCATATTCAGCAGTAAAATCAAAGCTGAACGTTTCGTCAATATACCCTTTTTCATAAAGTGATTCGTACTGGGCAGAGCTTTTGCCGAAAAGAGATTCAAGCAATAAGTTCATTGAAAGTTCATGCTTTAACAGCTCTTTACCTAATTTAAACGGGTTCTTTGATTTTAGCCCGACAAGGCATTTCGGTCCCTGCACATTCATTTTAATCTCTTTTTCTTTCCGGAAAACCGCTTCTTGCTCTTTTACTTCTTCACGTTTGATCTCCGGCTGGTCTGTATACGGCTTTCTCTCCTGATTTTCTCTTACCTGAGAAATGATCGCTTCAGGATCTACAGGACCGACAATAAAGAGGAGCATGTTGCTAGGGTGATAAAACGTTTCATAGCATTCATAAAGATTGTCTTTTGTAATATGTGAGATGCTTTCCACTGTTCCGGCTATGTCAATTCTGACAGGATGTTCTTTGTACATGTTTTCAATGACCCCGAAGTAAAGCCTCCAATCAGGATTGTCGTCATACATGTTAATCTCCTGCCCGATAATCCCTTTTTCCTTTTCAACCGTTTTTTCAGTAAAATACGGATCCTGCACAAAATCAATCAGTGTCTCTAAATTGCGTTCAACATTCGATGTGCTTGAGAAAAGATAAGCCGTTCTTGTAAATGACGTAAACGCATTAGCAGAAGCGCCCTGTTTGCTGAAATCTTGAAAAACGTCTCCATCCGCTTTTTCAAACAGCTTGTGCTCAAGAAAATGAGCGATGCCGTCCGGCACGTGAACCATTTCATTTTTACCTAAAGGGACGAATCGGTTATCTATAGAACCATACTTTGTAGTGAAAACCGCATACGTCTTGTTGAAGCCTTTTTTCGGCAAAACGTAAACGTCAAGGCCGTTTGGCATTTTTTCATGGTACAGCGTCTCCTGCAGCTGTTCATATTTGATTGGTTTGATCAAGATGCACCCTCCGTCCCTTTTAAGAAATAAGTCGTATCAAGCTGAATCTTTTCGCCGGCTTTCATGATATCCTCTTTTGTGACCTGATCAATATTGGTGAGAAAGTCTTCGATTGGAATATCGACTTGGGCAGCAGCCTGCTGATATAAAAATTCAGATAGACCGTACGCAGTATCAATGGTTTCCAGCACTTGATTTCGAATGACAGCCTTTGTCTGAGCGATATCCTGCTCACTGTATTCGCCGTTTTTCATTGCCTGAAATTGCTCAGTAATAATAGAAACTGCCTGTTCATAATTTTTCACTTCAATGCCCGACATCACCATTAACAAGCCTTTAAAACTTTCTATACGCGAAGCGGCGTAATATGCAAGACTGGCTTTTTCCCGAACATTGATGAAAAGCTTGGAGTGAGAGAATCCGCCAAACAGCCCGTTAAACACTTGCAAGGCAGGATAATCCTGATCCGTATAAGTGATACTGGTGCGGTAGCCAATATTCAACTTCCCTTGTTTGACATCTTCATCATCAATTACTTCTTTAGGCTGTGCGTTTTGCTCAGAGTGATTGTTTTTAATCATGCCAAGGGTGCGCTCTTCTGTTTGAAAATACTTGTCAATTGACGCTTGCACTTGGTTACTGTCCACATCGCCAACGACATAAAGATCAAGCTGGTCTTTTTGGATAGCGCTTTGGTATGTTTTATATAATTGATCTGCTGTAATGGCATCGACATCTTCCATTTCCCCATTGACATGAAGCGCGTAAGGCTCATTTTTGCACATTTCCTGTATCAGCCTTAAATTCGAGTAGCGCATTTTATCATCATAGACCGCTTGAATTCTCTGCTTGAGCGTACGTTTTTCCTGAGCCACGTATTGTGATTGAAAAGCGCCCTCCTCCAGAGCAGGTGAAAAGACGATTTCTGCGAGAAGCTGCAGTCCTTTTTCAAGAAGCGGCGTTTGATTTTTTAAATATTTTTCATTCGGGATTTCAAGCCTGAACGTAATGACGTGCCGCTCTCCTTTTTTCGAAAGATCAGCTGAAACGGACGTGCCGTACAGTTCATCTAAATAAGAACGTAATTCTGCGGTTTTCGGATGGCTTTTTGTTCCGCGAAGGAGCACATGCGGGAGCAGCGCTCTTTTGGTGACTTGCTCCTTTGTCAGCGGCGCAAGCATTTTAAAGATAAGCGAGACGGTTTTGAATTTTTCTGTTTCTACAATGTGCGCGGTTAAACCGCCATGCTTTGTTTTGATTTCATTTACATATGACATATGGATCCTCCTTCGTTCATTTCTTATTAGTATGTATTATGACCCATTTTCAGCATACGCAGAATCACTCTTTCATGTAATTATAGCAACTGTAGGATTTATAAGGAAATAATAACCTCCGCCAGACAAGACGGGGGCTGTATCGATTCATCCTTTTTGATTTGAAAGGCCGCCGCCGAATAGCCGCACCATGACAGGCACAAACAGCGGCAGAACGATAAATGTGCTCAAAGAGAAGCCCTGTCAGAACGACAGTGGGGCTCTTCCGATTATAAATTACAGCATAATGATCCGAGAGAAGAGTGTCAATATTCGCTATTTTCACAGCGGAAAAAAGACGGTTGGCTAGACCGTCCCCAAGTTTTTTTCTTCCTCCTCACTTTTTTTAGTATCCACAGTGAAGATGACTAAGAATAAAGCAACGATGCTGCAAAACGCCGATAGAATGAAAATCAGCCAGTCTGCATTAGACATTAATGCCGCAAACACAGGGGGGCCGAGAGCTACTCCTATAAAGCGCATGCTATTGTAAAAGGAGGAAATGGTTCCGCATTCCTCACTTTCAATCCCTTCGGTTATCAGTGCATCTAAAGCAGGAAGAGCCATTCCAATTCCAATCCCGCCAAAACTTAAAAAGACAAATAAAAAATAAAAACTGTGATTCCACCACAAAGCTATATACGACAGGCTTAACATAATCATTCCTGTAACAACACAAAACTTCATTCGGCCTTTATCTTTGCCAATCTTTTTTCCAGCTATATAGGAACTGGTTGACAAAAATAAAAGTGGGATTGCCAGTAATCCGCCTTTAGCCACTCCGTCAATGGCATACTTCTTCTCCAGCGTATCTGATAAATAAAATAGTACGCCGAATAACAGAAACATAATGACACACCCGATAATAAAGACCGTATAAAGCCAACGTCCGTCCTGCTTAAAGATTTTCCGCACATTCTTAATAAACTCAGAAACCGCAGGCGCATCCTCATCTTCTTCAGGTTTGGCCACCAGAAACAACACGAGCAAAAAGCTGATCAAACAGAAAAACGGAATAAACCAAAATGGTACAAACCAGTACCATGTAGCCAGTAAGGCGCCAAGTATGGGACTCAGTACCTTCCCTGATGTATTGGCGGTTTCAATATCGCCAAGACCGGCGCTGACCTTTTCATCGTCTCCTTCAAACAAATCGCCGATAAACGGCATGACGATAGGAGCTGCACCTGCTGAACCGATGCCTTGAAGAACCCTCCCCGCCAAAATCATAGCGTAGGGATTTTTCATATAGGTTGAAGCAAAAGCAGCCACCGCCCCTCCCAATCCTGCAATCAGGAGACATGGAAGCAATATTTTTTTCCTCCCGAATCGATCTGACAGATACCCAGCAATCGGTATGCAAATAATTGCCACCACCGAATATACAGTAATGATTAAAGACACTTGAAATGAAGTCACCGACAGCTTTTTTTCCATCATCGGCAGAACGGGAATCAGCATGGAATTTCCAAGTGTCATCACAAGCGGTACGGAAGACAATGCAATAATATGTTTCATTCCATCTTTCTTTCTCAACATTTTCACCCATTCACTTTCTTGTCATCCCTTATATCTTGCGTTAACCGGCGAGAAAGTATGTACAAAGAAACATGAATCAGTGCAAATAAAAAAACAGACACATCACAGGCGTCCGTTTTAGAATCGTTTACGCAAAACATGAAATCTGAATTTATCCGCTCTAAAGTAATTTAAAGAGTAAAGCACCGGTTTATCGTGCTGATCGTAATGGGTTTGTTTTAACAGCAAAAGAGCTGTTTCCGGATCGCATTCAAGCACCGGAGAAATGGTATCATGATAGCCGATCGGCTCAATATCAGTCACGGCATAGCTGATCACGGAGCCTGAATTTTTCTCAAGTAAATCAAACATAGATTCTTGCTGGTGAGAAAAAGAATTCGGCAAAATATCCATCGGAATTTTGTCTATACAATACACAATCGGCTGTCCGTTAGCTGTCCTGACTCGTTCGAGGTAAAAAAGTTCCTGCCCCTCTTCCAAGTGAAATCTCATCATATCATCCTCAAACGGCATAAGCACTTGTGATGATAGAAAAATCGTGCCAGGCGTCATATTTGCCTGTTCAATCATCTTGGTTACACTGTTCAGCTGTTCAATGCCCGAAAGAAATAACGGCTTAGAATGGACAAAAGTGCCTACACCATGCCTTCTGATAATCACATGCTCTTCTTCAAGGATCCGCAAGGCTTCTCTTAGCGTCGCTCTGCTGACACCAAGCTTTTTGGAAAGCTCAAATTCAGATGGCAGCTTTTCCTTCTCAGTGTAGATTCCATTTTTAATATCCTCTTTAATTCGTTCAATTACTTTTAAATACAAGTGCCGATTATCAGCTTTTGTAGACATGTTTTCCCTCCGTAAACCACTTTCGATAAAAATTATTGAACAATTGGGACAACTATATCATGTTTTGTCGAAAAAATAAATAGAAAGGTTGCAGTTTACATAATGTTATTATCGATTACTAAAGAAAGCTGAACTCCCTTCATTAAGAAGAGAGCTCATCATATTTCTCTTTGGATAATAAAACTTCTCTCGGTTTGCTGCCTTCATATGGCCCGACAACGCCTCGTTCCTCCATTGCGTCAATGAGGCGCGCCGCCCTCGTATAACCGATTCTGAATCTTCTTTGCAGCATTGAAACAGATGCCGTCTGCATGCCGACGATTAATTCAACAGCTTCATCATAAAGTTCATCAGTAACCTCGGAATGCGTTTCCGTAGTCTCCTCAGGAATCATTTCTTCCTGATATTGCGCTTTCTGCTGCGTAATCACATGGTCGACGATCTTCTCCACTTCGTCATCAGACAAAAACGCTCCCTGCACGCGGACAGGTTTATTAGCCCCGACAGGCAAAAACAGCATATCGCCGCGGCCGAGCAGCTTCTCAGCGCCACCCATGTCAAGAATCGTCCTTGAATCCGTCTGTGAAGAAACGCTGAACGCGATTCGTGACGGAATATTCGCTTTGATCACCCCTGTGATAACGTCAACCGACGGCCTCTGTGTCGCAATGATGAGGTGGATGCCGGCAGCCCGCGCCATTTGGGACAATCTCGTAATCGAATCTTCCACATCAGATGAAGCGACCATCATGAGATCGGCAAGCTCGTCCACAATGACAACGATATAGGGCAACTCCGGCTGTTTCGCTTCCTCTTCATTATTAGAGCGTTTTATATAATCATTGTATCCTTCAATATTTCTTGTACCCGTATGAGAAAATAATTCGTACCGCCTCTCCATTTCATTGACAACCTTTTTCAAAGCCTGTGACGCTTTTTTCGGATCGGTTACAACTGGAGCAAGCAAATGCGGAATCCCGTTGTAGACATTCAGCTCTACCATTTTAGGATCGATCATCATCATTTTCACTTCATGCGGTTTCGCGCGCATCAATATACTTGTAATAATGCCGTTGACACAAACGCTCTTCCCGCTTCCGGTTGCGCCTGCGACTAAAAGGTGAGGCATCTTGTTTAACTCAGCCAGCACAGCTTCACCTGAAATATTGCGGCCAAGTCCAATTAGCAGTTTCGCATCCGGTCTGTCGTTTAATTTAGACTCCAGCACTTCCTTCAGCGATACCATCGCCACTTCTGCATTCGGAACCTCAATTCCGATTGCTGATTTTCCTGGTATTGGCGCCTCTATCCTGATATCCTTCGCAGCAAGTGCTAGCGCTAAATCATCGCTTAAATTGACAATTTTGCTAACCTTCACTCCGACATCAGGATACACTTCATATTTTGTTACGGCCGGGCCGAGATGAACCTGTGTGACTTTCGCCTTTACGCCAAAGCTTTGGAAGGTGTGTTCGAGCTTTCTCGCATTTTCATAAATATTCTTTTTATCTGCCTGCTGGCCGGTATGCTTCGGATCGGCCAGTAAATCCAGTGACGGCATCTCGTAATCCTTGTTTTCAAGCTCCGTAAAGGTCATAGGGGGAGCAGAAACAGTTTCCTGATCACCTGTCTCAGTCTGGATCTCCTGAAGCGGCTCTGATACAGGTTCAGCACGCTTTTCTATGGCTGGAGACTCTTCATTTTCATTCCGATCTGAAAAGCTTGAGATAATCGGCTCTGAATGTATAAGAGGCGATACCGTTTCCGCATCCCCCTCTTCATCAGAAGGCTCTTGTTCCAATTGCTGTTTTTTGCGGGCCGGCTTTTGTTTTTTGCTCCGCGCTTTCGTTTTTTTCGAAGACTTCATATTTGTTTTGACGGATTTCATATCATCAATAAATGCAAACCATTGTTCTTTTATAAAGCGGCCAATCGGGCTCATCCACTTTTTCAGCGTTTCTTGAAGAGAGCGCCCTGTGACTAAAATCATTCCGATCAAAATCATGACAATCGCCATAATCTGAGAACCGGTTGACGCAAATAAAAAGTGTGAAGCAGCAAACAGCAAAGCTCCGATCATCCCTCCGCCTAAATCAGGTGAAGCGGAGCTTCCATTCATGTCCATCAAAAACAATTCCCATGTATTGCGCACCACGCTTGCGGACTCAATCGACCCATTATGCGTCAAATTTTTAAACAGCTGCACGTGAGAAAGCAGCAATATGCTTGCGATAATACAGTACAGTCCGGCTTTTCGTCTCGTTAATAGGCTCGGCGTTTTCTTCTTCCAAAACAGCGAGACTCCTAACACCAAAAGACCTAACAAGCATAAAATAAACCACTCTCCAGCAAAAAAGCGGAACAAATAGATAAAGGTTTGCCCGACTACCCCCAGCTGCAGAATCGCGATAATTGAAATGGCTATACACAGCAATCCGTTAAGTTCGTATTTTATATTGAGCTGTTTCGCCTGTTTTTTTCTTGATTTTCGTTTTTTCTTTGCCACACTCATCACCTTACTGCGTTAAAAAATGTAAGTTCATACATAATGAAGAAAGCAGCCGTTTACAGGCTGCGTTTTTTCTGTAGGATTCCCCTATTATAGCATATTTTGCACTTAAAAAAGGGTTGGAATCTTATACGTTTAATTTCAGCTTTTGTCCCGGAGAAATGTCCGGGTGCAGAAAATGCATTGGATTTGTGCTCATGATTTGAATGACTTCCGCTTCATTGCCTTTCATCTCGACAAGAAGCGGTACACCTTTATACTCAATCTGCTCATGAACGCTTGTCTCTTGGTTCTGTTCTGCAAACACAATTTCCTGCGGCATCACGGTATACAGAATCATTGAATCATCCGTCCTTCTTCTTCCCTTGCTTCCTCAATGAGCTCATTCAGTTTATTGATCGCCTGTCCAACACCGCCTGCGTGATCGATCAGTCCGTATTCAACTGCATCCTTACCCACTACATTTGTTCCGATGTCGCGTGTTAAATTTCCTTTTGAAAACATCAGTTCTTTAAACTTCTCTTCGGTTACATTGGAATGGCTAGTTACAAATTTAACAACTCTTTCTTGCATTTTATCCAGGTATTCAAACGTTTGCGGCACGCCGATTACCAATCCGGTCAGCCGAACCGGATGAATGGTCATTGTTGCTGTTTCAGCGATATAACTGTAATCACAGGATACCGCAATCGGAACGCCGATAGAATGTCCTCCGCCAAGCACAATGGAAACGGTCGGTTTTGATAAAGATGCGAGCATTTCCGCTATTGCGAGACCCGCTTCAACATCTCCTCCGACCGTATTTAATATAATCAGCAGACCTTCAATTTTGGGATTCTGTTCAATTGCGACAATCTGCGGGATAACATGCTCATATTTTGTTGTTTTGTTTTGCGGAGGAAGCTGAACATGGCCTTCTATTTGGCCGATAATGGTCAGACAATGAATATTTGTATCCTGGGGCAGCTGCGGGAGCGCCGTTTCACCAAGCTGCTGTATTTTATTCATAATGCTGTCTTTCGCATCATTTTTTTCAGGACGCTCTTCTTCTGTGTTTTCCATACGATGATCCATCTCGCTTTCACCCTTTCCGAGTTTCTCTTTGTATTATGAACAAAGTTACGCAATTCAATCCCCGGCTTAAAAGGCAAAAAATAAAGACCGGAGCAGCTCCGGCCTTAGTCAGTCATCACACTTCCATAATAATTGGAATGATCATCGGTTTACGTTTCGTTTTTTCATATAGGAATTGGTTCAAAGCATCCCGCATAGCCTGCTTCAGCGTTGACCATTCAACATTTGATGTTTCAGTCGCTTCTGTCACGATGGAACGGACAAGCTCAGTAGCCTCTACGATAAGGCCTTCAGACTCTCTTACATAAACAAAACCGCGAGTGATAATTTCTGGTCCTGATACAAGATGTTTCTTTTGTTTATCAAGTGTAATGACAACGATTAAAATTCCGTCCTGTGAAAGTAAGCGGCGGTCTCGCAGCACGATATTGCCGATATCGCCGACGCCTAAACCATCAATTAAAATATTGCCATACGGAACTTTATCCCCAACTTTTACGTTTTGGCCGCGAAATTCAACGACGTCTCCTTTTTCAATTAAGAAGATGTCACTGCGCTTCATGCCGATTTCTTCAGCGATTTTTGAATGAGCTTTTTGCATTCTGTATTCGCCGTTTACAGGAATTAAATATTTTGGTTTAAGCAGATTGATCATCAGCTTTAACTCTTCCTGTGAACCGTGGCCAGATACATGGACACGCTTTTGGGCAAAGGTGACTTGCGCGCCGGCTCTCGCGAGAATATCTACTGTTTTAGAATAAATAAGTTCCTGTCCAGGGATTGGGGTGGACGCAATGACAACTGTATCCCCTTCTTCAATGTTCAGCTGTTTGTGAGCTTTGTTTGCCATTCTTGTCAGGGCAGCTAACGGTTCACCTTGACTGCCGGCTGTAACAATGGCTACTTCGCGCTTTGGATACTTCTTGACATCCTGCACAGAAATAAACAGTTCATCATCAGCTTCGATATATCCGAGCTTTCTTGCCAGCTGCAGGACAGATTGTAGATTTTTTCCGGCAACGGCAATCTTTCTTCCATTTTGAGAAGCTGCATGAATGACTTGCTGAATCCGGTTAATATTGGATGCGAAAACAGCAATAATCACCCGGTTCTCTGAATTATACAGCGCGTCCGAAATTTCTCCGCTGACAGCTGCTTCCGAAGGCGTATAACCCGGACGTTCCGCATTTGTACTGTCTGAAAGCAGGGCAAGCACGCCGCTATTGCCGATCTTGGCGATCTCGCCAATGTCGCACATTTGATTAAGTGCGGGTGTTTGGTCAAATTTGAAGTCTCCCGTGCATACTATAGATCCAAGTGATGTTTTAAAACTCACACCTACAGAATCAGGGATGCTGTGAATCGTTCTAAAGAACGATACTTTTGTTGATTCAAATGTAATGACAGATTTGGAGTGAATTTCTCTTAAATCAGTTTTTCGGTTATGTCCGTATTGTTTTAATTTTTCTCTTAATAGTGCAAGCGTCAGCTTTGTTCCGTACACTGGAACAGACAACTTGTTTAACAAGTAAAAAACGCCGCCGATATTTTCATCATGCCCATGTGTTAAAAAGATTGCCTTGACGCGGTCAGCCCGTTCAATCAAATATGATATGTCAGGAATCACTACATCAATACCGAGCATTTCGTTTTCTGGATGCATAAGGCCGGCATCAACGACAAATATGTCTGAGTCAATTTCGATGACATAAAGATTCTTCCCAATTTCTCCGACACCGCCAAGGGCGATAATTCTAACGTTTTCTGTATTTTTCTTTTTCAAAATCTATATCCTCCTAGTCTCATACCCGTCCATCATCACTTGTTCCTATTATAACTGAAAGTAAATTTAGAAAACAAGATAAAGCAGAAGGTTTAAGCAAAACCAATATGTATAAGAAACGGTCAAACTCAGCTGAATGTGAGAATGACCGCGTTTGTTTCACTGTATGAATTTTTTTCTTACAGTTCGCTGATCGTGCTGCTTAAGCTCAGTCGTTCATCTTCGCTAAGCGGGATAAGAGGAAGTCGCACCGATCCGACATCAAGGCCTTTCAGCTGAAGCGCTGTTTTGACAGGAGCCGGGTTAGGCGCTTTAAACAGTTCCTTCATAATCGGCAGCAGTTTCTGATGAATCAGTGCCGCATTAGCTGTTTGCCCATTCGTATAATTTTTGATCATTTGCTGCATATCAGAGCCTGCAATATGGCTCGCCACTGACACAACTCCTCTTCCTCCGACTGAGAGAATAGGAAGGGTCAGAGCGTCATCCCCTGAATAGACAGAGAAGTCTTCGGGCGTTTCCGCAACAATTTTCGTAATCGCTTCGAGGTCTCCGCTCGCTTCTTTAATCGCAACCACATTCGGGATGTCTGCCGCCAAACGAATCGTCGTTTCAGGAGCGAGAGAAGCTACTGTGCGGCCCGGCACATTATACAGCATGACCGGAAGAGACGTTTCTGCCGCAATTGCTTTAAAATGCTGGTACATTCCTTCTTGAGAAGGTTTATTGTAATACGGCGTAACGAGCATGACCGCGTCTACGCCCGCTTCCTCAGCTTTTTTTGTCAGCTTTATGGAATCTTTCGTATTGTTGCTGCCAGTACCCGCGATAACCGGCACCCGACCGTTCACTTCTTTTACCGTATATTCAAACAGCGCAATTTTTTCTTCAGTTGAAAGGGTTGGCGACTCTCCAGTTGTTCCCGCCACTACTAAAGAATCCGTTCCGTTTTTCAACAAGTAATCAATCAGTGTAGACAGTTTTTGAAAGTCTACGTTCCCTTTATTGTCAAAGGGTGTAATCATCGCTGTAGACACATTTCCGAAATTCATTTTATTCACCTCATCATGATTCAATCACATTTACTTGGAAAGTTCAAACACTTCATGCAAAGCGTTTACAGCAGGAACCAAATCCGCTTCATGGACAAGCACCCATATCGTCGTATGGCTGTCAGCCGACTGAAGGATCGGAATTTCTTTATCGGAAAGAGCCGAAACAATTTTGGACGTGACCCCGGGAACACCCATAATGCCCGCTCCGACCGCCGATACCTTCGCGCAATTTCTCGTTACCATCGGATCATAGCCCATATCCATTAAAATACGCTGAGCTGTTTCTGTTTTATTACCGGCCACCGTATATACGATTTCACTAGGGGTAATGTTGAAGAAATCAACACTGATTCCCGCATTCGCCATCGCCTTAAACACTTCAGTCTGTACGTTATACTGGCCGATTTTCGCAGGCACTTTAAACTGCGTGACATCTTTGACATGGGCAATTCCCGTAATCAGCCTTTCGAAAACATCGCTTCCGACTTTGGAAGAGTGATGCGATGTCACCAATGTGCCTTTATCTTTCGAATAAGTCGAACGGACGCGGATGGGAACCTTTGCCTGCATCGCAATCTCTACAGCCCGCGGATGAATGACCTTTGCCCCTTGATACGCCAGGTTGCAAATTTCAGTATACGTCACGATAGGAAGCGGTTTCGCATTTTCCACCACTCTCGGGTCAGCAGTCATCACACCTTCTACATCGGTGAAAATATCGATGTATTCCGCGTCAATCGCTGCGCCAAGTGCGGCTGCGGACGTATCGCTGCCCCCTCTGCCGATCGTTGTTGTATCACCCTTTTCAGTGGCACCCTGGAACCCTGCGACGACTACAGCGTCATGATTTGCTAGAACACTGAATAAACGCTCCGGTCTCATTTCAAGGATTTTCGCATTGGTATGCTGATCATTCGTTAAAAAGCCAGCCTGAGCCCCTGTCAGGGCAGCTGCTTTCACACCGTTATCAAACAGCATGCTTGTAAAGACGACAGAAGAAATGGTCTCTCCGCAAGATAAAAGCAAATCCTGCTCTCTCGGGGAAATCGCTGACTGATCGCCATAAAGCAGCCCCAGCAAAGAATCCGTTGCGTACGGGTCTCCTTTCCGGCCCATCGCTGAAACGACAACGACAACCTTATATCCCTCACTGATTGCTTCTTTAATATGCTCTAAAGCCAGTTTACGGCCTTTATCATCTTTTACAGATGTTCCGCCGAACTTTTGAACAATTATCTTCACTGTTTTCACTCCAAATTATTCGGACGTAACAGAAGAGAGCAGGCTGATAGCACCTTACTCTCTTCTATTCGTCTTTAGGAAATTCTCTCTTTTATACGAGGTTTAGTTTTTTCAGGCTTTCTGCAATCTGAACAGAGTTCCATGCCGCGCCTTTTAACAGGTTATCAGAAACAACCCATAAATGAAAACCGTTTGCTCTGTCCAAATCTTTGCGGATGCGGCCAACAAACACATCGTTTTTACCGACGGCATCAGCAGGCATCGGATAAAGCTGCTGGTTTGGGTCATCCTGAAGTGTCACGCCCGGAGCTTCTTTTAATAGTTTTTTAATATCCTCAACTGTAGCGTCATCACGGTCAACCTCAATGTAGACGGACTCTGAGTGCCCAGTTTGAATTGGCAGTCTCACACATGTAGCCGCTACTTGAAGGTCCGGCATGTGCATGATTTTTTTCGTTTCATTTATCATTTTCATTTCCTCAAACGTATAGCCGTTATCTTGGAATTTATCAATTTGCGGAATCGCGTTGAAGGCGATTTGATAGTGTTTTTTGTCGCCTTTTACAGGCATGATCGCGGGCTCAATTTCTTCTTGATTTAAAATCGCCTGTGTTTGGCTGTAAAGCTCTTTTACAGCTTCATTTCCCGCTCCTGAAACCGCCTGGTAAGTTGATACGATGACTTTGTTTAAGCCGTATGCTTTGCGGATCGGTTCAAGAGCCGCAACCATTTGGATTGTAGAGCAGTTTGGATTGGCAATAATGCCGTTGTGTTCATGCAAGTCTGCCTCATTCACTTCAGGCACAACAAGCGGTGTATTTTCGTCCATACGGAACGCACTCGTATTATCTATAGCAATAGCGCCGCGTTTTACAGCTTCTGGTGCCAATGCCTGTGATACGCTTCCGCCGGCGCTGAACAAAGCAATATTTACCCCTTCAAAGCTCTCGGGAGAAGCTTCCTGAACAGTCAGCTCTTGGCCTTTAAACGTGACTTTTGTCCCCGCAGAGCGTTTGGAAGATAGCAATGTAAGTGTGTCCATTTCAAAGTTTCTGTCTTCAAGTGTTTTCAGCATTTGTTGTCCTACAGCCCCTGTCGCTCCGACAACTGCTACGTGTAAACCTCTTCCCATCTGTAAAACTCCTTCCGCCAATCAGCATCATTGAATTGATTTGACTATGATTTTACGTTTTATTTTACCATAGAATATGCGGGTGATGACCGAATTTTTTAGTTTGGGAAAGATTTTCTGTAAATTTAGTCATTTCCCTGATAATTCTCAACCAGAACCGGCTGAAGCTGCTGATGCATAACCGCCTTTTCAATGGTTTGCGGAAGCAGATCCATTTTGGCTACCATTGAATTCGGTTTTTTAAATGGATCGTCTTGCCCGAATGGAATAAAAAAGATATTTTTTGTTGACATGAGCCTCATTAAATTTGTTCCGTTTAAACCGAGAGCATCATTTGTCGAGATACCAAGAACGACTGGCCTATTGTTTCGGATTGTCGCTTTTGCCGCCATCAGCACCGGACTGTCTGTCATAGCATTTGCAAGCTTGCTCATTGAGTTTCCGGTTAAGGGCGCAATGACCATGCAGTCAAGGGGCAGCTTCGGCCCAAGGGGCTCTGCCTTCACAATCGAATCAATGGCCTCATATCCGGTCAGGTCTTCAATTTTTTTAACCCATTCCGCTCCTTCTCCAAATCGGGTATTTGTAGATTTTACGTTAAAAGTGACAACCGGACGGACTTCTGCCCCGCCGTTGACCAGGGCCTCAATTTGCGGGAAAACCGCTTCATATGTGCAGTGCGATCCAGTCAGTCCAAACCCGATTCTTTTTCCTTTTAATGACGACATGCTTACTTCCCCTCCTCAGCTTGTATTTCAGCCAATAGCTTGCTCAAGACGTTTGCGAGGATTTGCCCAGCTGTTTTAGGAGCGACAATTCCTGGTAGACCAGGGGCAAGAAGTGCTTTAATCCCCTGTTTTTCGGCATATTTGAAATCCGTTCCCCCGGGACGTGAGGCCAGATCCAATATTAAGGTTTTTGGTGTCATGCTAGAAAGTACCTTTTGATTTAAAATCATGCTCGGTATTGTATTAATACAAATATCTATATCTTTTACATACTCTTTCAGCTCATCGGTATGAAAAGGAACGAGTCCCATTTCAGTAATACGTGCCAGATGCGCTGAACTTCTTGCCCCCACTTTTACATTCGCTCCAAGCGCGGCAAATGTGCGGGCAATCGTCATCCCGGTGCGCCCCAGACCGAGAACGGCCACCTGAGATCCGTGTATCGTATAATCCGTGTGCTGAATAGCCAGCATAATGGTTCCTTCTACTGTCGGAATAGAATTGTATATCGCAATGTCATCCCGCTCAAACAGCTTAACAAGGTTTCTGTTTGCTTGAGCTGCAATGTTTTCTAAATAGGCGTTAGAAATTCCTGAGAAAATGACACAGTGTGCAGGTGTTTTGTCGAGATGCTCCTGTTTTAACACAACCTCTTCATTCGAAAATACAGTCGATACGACACCTTCTCCTGTTGTTGCAGACACTGGGAGAATAACACTGTCTATTTGCTGAAAAGGAATTTCATCAATGTTGCATTTTACTGCTCCGGTAAAACCGTGATCCAATTGGTCAAAACCGACAAGATAGATGTCAGCCTGCTGTTCAGTGAGCTTTCTTATTATTTCGAGCTGTCTTGCGTCACCGCCGATAACTGCAATTTTCAATCCGGTTAACATTTTAAACGTTCACCTTCTTTGTATATACTAGATCTCTAGTTGTTAAGCTCCCCTTCATCTTATGATCAAAAGGAAATACCGGTGAATTAAAAAGCGCTTTTTTCATAGAAAAAAACACCGGCTGCCGAAGCCGATGTTTCATAAGTTTACTTTGGAGCCCGCACTATATTCTTTTGTGCTTTTTTCTTACTCTTGCCGAGGAGACATTTCCTCAGGCACGTCTAATATGATCATATCTGATCCGATTTTTTGAATATGATGCCAGGGGACACGAATGTCTTGACCGTGTTTTCTCAAACCAAACCACTTAACTGTCGGAATGAGGAGTGCCGTAATCTGTCCATCCTGTTCATTGATTTCTAAATCGGTCTGGCCGAGTACTCCCAGCCGTTCAGCTCTTTTGATGTCTACAATTTCCTTTCCTGATAATTCACTGAGCCGCATGTCTGTCACCCCCTTGTACTATGTATGATTAAAGGAATTAAAAAATGCCTGCTCCGTTATGGGGCAGGCTTTTCCTTTTAATATGGCATATTGCCGGATGGGCTGATGAGTGCCAGTGCATAATCTTCAGTAAACAGTTGTCTGGCAAGGCCGTTGACTCGCTCTAAGTTTACAGCGTTTAATTCCTTGATGATCTCATCTAAAGTTTTATGTTTGCCGAGCAGCAGTTCATTTTTTCCATTTCGGCTCATTTTGCTGTTTGTGCTTTCTAAGCTCAGCATCAAGCTTCCCTTCATTTGCTCTTTGCTGTTTTCCAACTCTTTAGAGGTAATACCTTCGCGTTTTAATGTAGCAAGGGTTTCTTGAATTGTTTCTGACAGCTGCTGAAGCTGATTTGCACCGGTCCCGCCGTAAATGGTAAGCATACCGCTGTCCTCATAAGAGCTGTGATAGCTGTAAACAGAATAAGCGAGCCCTTTATCTTCACGGACATCCTGGAACAGGCGGCTACTCATGCTGCCTCCGAGCACATTATTCAGGACGATTAAATCATAAATGCGTTCATGGCCAACCTCAAGGCCTTTAAAGCCAAGGCATAAATGAGCCTGCTCTGTTTCTTTTTTTCTCGTCAGTTTTTCCGTGTAGAACTCGGGCTTCGCGAGGCCTGTCGCTTTGCCTTTCGCCTCGTATGACCCGAACCATTTTTCTACATCTTTGATAAAACTGTCTGATATATTGCCCGCTACCGAAATAACTACTCGGTCCGGTGTATAATAATCATGCATGTATTGTCTGAGAGAGTCGCCGTTGAAGGAAGCAAGCGTTTCTTCCGTACCAAGAATAGGATAGCCTAAAGAATGATTGCCGTAAGTGGCTTTGCTCAGTAAATCATGCACAATGTCGTCCGGCGCATCTTCGTACATTTTAATCTCTTCATATACTACATTTTTTTCTTTTTTCAGCTCGTTTTCATCAAACGTTGAATGAAAAAACATATCTGCTAATACGTCCAGTGCGTAATTTGCATGCTCGTCAAGCACCTTTGCATAGTAGCAGGTATATTCCTTTGAGGTAAACGCATTGACCTGACCGCCAATACGATCAAAAGATTCTGCTATCTCGCGTGCAGATCTTGTGCTCGTCCCTTTAAAGAACATGTGCTCTAAAAAGTGAGAAATCCCGTTTATCTCCGGCTTTTCGTGCCGCGAACCGGTGCCGATCCACACGCCGATCGCAACAGAACGGACTGTCGGGTTATTTTCCAGCACAACTCTTACACCATTTTGACACGTATATCGTTTAATCAAATTTGTTCCTCCTATTCAAAGACAAGCTGCCTGCATCTGTTACTTCAACAGTCTTGTTTCATCCATTAGTTCAGTGACTGTTCCAAGCGCGTATCCTTTATCTTTTATCTTTGTAATCAGCGCTTCAAGACTTTCAGCCGTAGGGTCAGTCGGATGCATTAAAATCATGGCACCATTATGTATCTTGCTTAACACTCTCGTTTGAAGTACAGACGGAGCCGGTTTTTGCCAATCGATCGTATCAACTGTCCACATGACTGTTCCCATCTGTTTCTCAGCTGCAATGTCGACGACCGCTTTTCTAAAACTTCCGCTCGGCGGAGCAAACCACTTCGGCTTAACACCGAGCGTTTTTTCTATTTGCTCATTTGTCTTGTCGAGCTGCTCGGAAATTCTTCCTGTAGTCAGTTTGCTCATATCCGGATGATTGTATGAATGATTTCCGATTTCATGTCCTTCTTCCGCAATCTTTTTAGCAAGCTGTTCATTTTTCCTCACCCAATTGCCTTCTAAAAAGAACGTAGCCTTGACCTGATGCTTTTGCAGAACAGGGAGCATTTTTTCTAAATATTCATTTCCCCATGCCACATTGACTAAAAAAGCCACCATCGGTTTGTCAGGATTTCCTTTATAAATAGGCTCAGGCTGAAGAGACTCAAGATGAATGTTTGGTTTTACTTGCCTGTACACCAAATCGTTTTCCCGAAACTCGCCGTGCTTTTTCATTTTTTTATATGATTTTTCAATATTGACCATCAACCCATTGTAACCGGGAATGCTTTTCCAGACCTTATCTACTCTGGCATCCTGGGGCCTAACTTCATATTCCGGCGCTTTTTGAAGCAACTCTTCATATAGCGGGTCTTTGGACGCCGTGACAGTCACCGTATCTTTTTTCATTGCCCCTATATAATCAAGTGTGTGCGGATTTTTCATCATCTCAAATGAGACAAAAAAAAGAAATAGAAAAACGACAAACGGCACAAATTTTTTGTACATGTTCTGTCCCCCCTCACCTCACATTATGAAGGATAGGGACAAGGTAGAACCTGCCTGCATTTTAAAAGCTTCAAAATAAAGAAGCCGGGTCTCCCAGGCTCCTTTTATGTTTTCATTTAAGATTGTTGTTCTTCTTTTTCTTTCTCTTCACGGAGCACCGCTTTACGGGACAAATTGACTCGTCCTTGTTTATCAATTTCAGTGACCTTGACAAGAATCTCGTCCCCGATTTTCACAACATCTTCAACTTTTCCTACGCGTTCAAGCGCAAGCTCTGAAATGTGCACCAAACCGTCTTTTCCGCTGAAAATTTCAACGAAAGCTCCGAATTTTTCAATTCGTTTCACTTTACCTAGGTAAAGCTGGCCGACTTCAACCTCTCTGACAAGGTCTTCAATGATTTTTTTCGCTTCTTGGTTGCTGCTTTCAACTGTTGAAGAAATAAAGATGGTGCCGTCCTGTTCAATATCAATTTTAACACCGGTTTCTTCGATGATTTTATTGATTTGTTTTCCGCTTGGCCCGATGACATCGCGGATCTTATCAGGATTAATGGCCATTGTTAAAATCTTAGGTGCATATTGAGAAAGCTCTTTTCTTGATTCGCTTAATGTCGCAAGCATGCTGTTGAGAATTTCCATTCTTCCTTTTTTCGCCTGCTGAAGCGCTTCTTCAAGAATCTCTCTGGAAAGTCCTTCGATTTTAATGTCCATTTGCAGCGCCGTGACGCCTTTTTCAGTTCCGGCTACTTTAAAGTCCATATCTCCAAGTGCGTCTTCCATGCCTTGAATGTCAGTCAGAACAGTGTAATGTTCGCCTGATTTGACAAGACCCATCGCAATACCCGCAACAGGGGCTTTAATTGGTACACCGGCATCCATCATTGCAAGTGTGCTTGCGCAAATACTTGCTTGAGACGTAGAACCGTTTGATTCAAGCACTTCTGATACAAGACGGACAGTGTAAGGGAAGTCTTTTTCAGACGGAATAACTGGCTCAAGCGCACGCTCACCCAGTGCTCCATGTCCGATTTCACGGCGTCCCGGTCCGCGCATTGGCCCTGTTTCCCCAACGCTGAATTGCGGGAAGTTGTAGTGATGCATAAACCGTTTCGACTCTTCGACACCTAAGCCGTCAAGGATTTGCACATCTCCAAGAGCACCTAGCGTACATACGCTGAGAGCCTGTGTTTGTCCCCTTGTAAACAGCCCTGATCCGTGAGTTCTTGACAAGAGGCCGACCTCAGAAGAAAGCGGGCGGATTTGATCGACACCGCGGCCGTCCGGTCTTACTTTCTCTTCAGTAATCAACCGGCGCACTTCATTTTTCACCAGCTTGGACAAAGTCTGCTTCACTTTCTTGATTGTGTCTTCATCATGCTCTTCATCCTCGAATTTCGCCACAACTGCTTTTTTCACTTCATTAATGGCATCTTCGCGGGCATGCTTTTCATGAACCTGGATGGCTTTCAGCAAATCTTCTTCTGCTAAAGCTTTTACTTTTTCACTAAGCTCTTCATCAATTTCATAGAGCGCAATTTCTGATTTTTCTTTGCCGACTGCTGCTACAATTTCTTCTTGGAATGCAATCAGGCGTTTAATTTCTTCATGGCCGAACATAATGGCTTCAAGCATGGTTTCCTCAGGAACTTCATCCGCTCCCGCTTCTACCATGTTAATGGCATCTTTCGTGCCGGCAACGACAAGATTGATGTCGCTTTTCTCAAGCTGATCGACAGTCGGGTTAATGATAAATTCATCATTAATGCGTCCGACAGTAACCCCTGCAATCGGTCCTTCAAACGGAATATCCGATACAGAAAGAGCCAGAGATGAACCGAACATAGCAGCCATTTCAGAAGAGCAGTTTTGGTCAACACTCATGACAATGCTGATGACTTGAACTTCATTACGGAATCCATCAGCAAACAAAGGACGGATCGGACGGTCGATTAAACGGCTGGCAAGAACCGCTTTTTCACTTGGACGCCCTTCTCTTTTAATAAATCCGCCCGGAATTTTCCCTACCGCATATAATCTTTCCTCATAATTTACAGTAAGCGGGAAGAAATCAAGCGGTTTTGGTTCTTTTGAAGCGGTTGCTGTACTAAGCACTGCTGTATCACCGTAACGGATCATAACAGCACCGTTTGCCTGTTTGGCAAGCTGGCCGGTTTCAACGGTAAGCGTTCTTCCGGCCCAATCTATGGTAAAGACATGTTTTTCTTGTCCCATACGATTACGAACTCCTCTCTTCGTTGTGTGAAATAATCAATTACTCCTATTATGAACGAAATGAATTGAACATATCAATGTCAAAGTAGTATGTAAAAGGATTTCAATGATTTGTTATAAGAAATTTCGCTTTAATACGATAAAAAAGCGGGAATCCTCCCGCTTTTTACGATTATCGACGTAAGCCTAGTTTGTTAATTAACTCACGATAACGAGTTACGTCTTTATTACGTAGATACGTAAGAAGATTACGACGCTTACCTACCATTTTAAGAAGACCGCGACGTGAATGGTGGTCTTTCTTATGAGTACGTAAATGCTCGTTCAAATTGTTAATTGAGTCAGTTAGGATAGCGATCTGAACTTCTGGAGATCCAGTATCAGATTCGTGTGTTTTGAACTCACTGATGAGTTGGTTTTTACGCTCTTGAGTAATTGCCATCCTGTTTCACCTCCAAATCATATTTAGCCCCAGTTACCTAGCAACCGTCGGTGACTTCGGATTGCCAAGCAATGGTTTTAAGACTACGCAAACTATCATACTAAAAATCGCGCCTATATGCAAATATTTTAAAATGAAATTTGTGTACATTGCATGTTATTTCCGCAAATTGCTGAAATAACGGATGGCTTCCTGCTTGTCTTTCTCAATTTGCTCTGTTAATTCTTTGATGCCATTGAATTTCCGCTCGCTCCGAATCCGTTTATACCACTCAATTTTTATAGCGGCTCCGTATACCTCTTGATCAAAATCAAACAGATGGACTTCGATTGAAGGCTGCTCCGGGCGTTTTTCATAAAATGTCGGCTTATAGCCGATATTGCAAACGCCGTTGTAGACTTCGCCGTTCACTTCCGCTTTTACGGCATATACACCCGTCGGCGGAACGATATAGCTGTTATTTAAACCGACATTTGCTGTCGGAAACCCGATGGTCCGCCCTCTTTTATCACCGTGAATGACAATTCCTTTTATAAAATAAGGCTGTCCAAGCAAGACATTCGCCAACTCAACGTCTCCGTTTTGAAGCGCGGTACGGATATACGAGGAACTGATTTTTTTATCTTGTTCCGTTAATTTTTCTACCATTGTGCACTCAGCTTCTCCATCTAAATCATGCGGCATGGTCTCCATTGTTCCCTTACCGTATTTGCCGTACGTAAAGTCAAAGCCCGCAACAGCGTGCTGTACATTAAGACCGACAATATACTGGTCTGCAAACTGCTTAGGAGAAAGAGAAGCAAATGCTTCATTAAATTTAACGACATACAGAATCTCTGTGCCTAATTGTTCAATTTGGTTTATTTTATCTTCCAGAGGCGTAATCAGATCCTTTGGCTCCTGATTCCTCCTCAATACGTGGGAAGGATGAGGATGAAAGGTCATCACAGCTAACGCCAGGCCCTTTTCTTCAGCTATCTGCTTCGCTGTGCCGATTACCTTTTGATGCCCTAGATGAACGCCGTCAAAATACCCTAACGCCATCACAGACTTTGCCTGCTCCTCTTTGATTAAATGATGAGGATGTGTAATATGTATCGTCTTCACAGAACGGTCACCTTTTTTCTATTGTTCGCTTTTTTGCAGCAATACTTTTGCCGGCTTTAACAGCCCTTCTTTTGTAGGATGGGGAAAATAGATCGCCAAACAACTTCCAGATTCCGTAAAGACAGCAATGCGGTCTTCGCTTGTCATCTCAGAAAACTGCTCGGGCGTCTCAAGCAAAGCCCCATTTTCTACTTTCTTAGCTAATGTATCACTTATGATCCATTTCGGCAAATGATTGAGCGCGCCTTCAATAGGAACTGTATGCTCTCCCACGGTCCCTGACTGGGCCTGTGTTTCCAGTTCATCAAAGGTAAAGCATTCGTCGAGAGAGAAGTCTCCGGATGCCGTACGGATTAAATGAGACATATGAGCCGGATATCCGAGTTTTTCTCCGATCATAACCGCCAGCGTCCTTACATAGGTCCCTTTGGAGCATGTCACTGTAAACCGAAAGCTTGCCGTTTCTCCATTATGTTTAATCTCTGTCGTCAGGGCAATGTCTTCAATAGTAATCATACGTTTTGGACGTTCTACCTCAATCCCTGCTCTTGCGTACTCGTATAATTTTTTGCCGTTTACTTTGACAGCGGAATACATGGGAGGAATTTGTTCTTGTTTACCCTTTAAGCTATTTAAAACTTTTACTGCATCTGCTTGATCAATGGCTTGATTGACAGGCTTAGTTTCAACCCTTTCGCCAGTCTGATCCTCTGTTGTCGTTGAAAAGCCAAGTGTTATTTCCGCATCATATGTTTTAGACTTTTCAGTCAAGTATTCGACTATTTTTGTCGCCCTTCCCACACAAATCGGAAGTACACCTGACACTTCTGGATCGAGTGTTCCCGTATGTCCTACTTTTTTTGTTTTTAACAGTTTTCGGATCTTCATGACACAGTCGTGCGATGTCATGCCAACCGGTTTATGTAAAAGGAGAACTCCGTTAACCATTTGTCTTTCACTCCTTCTTTTGGTTTTTTCTCTTTAAAACGAAGAAAAGAGGACAGACGATATACGCCTATCCTCTCCATTTTTTATTCAGATGGTTTCTCTGAATGTAATTCGTGAATCAGCGTTTCGATTCGATTTCCGTAATCGATTGATTCATCGAACTCAAATTCAATTTCAGGCGTTTTTCGAAGTCTGATGCGGCTGCCGATTTCAGATCGGATAAATCCTTTCGCCTTTGCCAGCCCTTTCAGCGCTTCCTCCCGTTTTTTCTCGTCGCCGAGAACCGAGATATACACCTTTGCAATTTGCAAATCACCTGATACACGTACATCCGTTACTGTCAGAAAACCTATTCTCGGATCTTTCAGCTTGCGGCTGATAATATCACCGAGTTCTTTTTTCATTTGCTCGCCGACACGGTTTGCTCTCATACTCAATTCAATCACCTCTAAGTTAAAACCACTCTGTCCTAGTGATCGTCCGTTCAATCTCAGGAAAAGAATCGATAAACGCTAGGACGCGCTGTAGCTCTTTTTCTGTTTGAACGCGAGAGGAAGAAACAGCGGCGATTCCGAAGCTGGTCCTTTGCCATGTGTCCTGATAGTCAATCTCCGAAATCGAAACATTGAACTTGTTTTGAACCCTGGTTAAAACCCGCTTCAGAACGGCACGCTTTTCTTTTAGCGATCCTGCATCATAAATGATGCATTCACATTCCGCAAATCCGATCACTTTCTTTCAATTTCTTGCATGACATAAGCTTCCAGGATGTCACCTTCGCGAATGTCATTGTATTTCTTAATTGTAATACCACATTCATAGCCTTGTGAAACTTCTTTCACATCGTCTTTAAAACGTTTCAAAACGTCTACTTCGCCTTCGAAGATGACGACGCCGTCACGAATTAAACGGAGGCCGCTGTCGCGCGTAATGGTTCCTTCAGTAACATATCCGCCGGCAATTGTACCTATTTTAGATACTTTGAATGTTTGGCGTACTTCTACTTGGCCAATTACTTTTTCTTCATATTCAGGATCAAGCATACCTTTCATGGCAGCTTCAATCTCGTCGATTACTTTGTAAATGATACGGTGAAGACGAATATCTACATTTTCAGCTTCAGCCGTACTCTTAGCATTTCCGTCCGGTCTCACATTAAACCCGATAACTATTGCATTGGAAGCAGATGCCAAGATAATGTCAGATTCAGTAATTGCACCAACGCCTGTGTGGATGATTTTCACTTTAACGCCTTCTACTTCAATTTTTTGAAGTGCGGCTGTTAAGGCTTCAGCAGATCCTTGAACATCAGCTTTTACGATGAGGTTAATATCTTTTACATCACCTTGTTTAATTTGCTCGAATAAATCATCAAGACTGAGTTTCGCTTTATCGCTGCGCTGCTCTTCAAGCTGTTTCGAAGCACGGGCTTCCCCGACAGAACGAGCTGTTTTTTCATCCTTAAAGACAAGGAATTGGTCTCCAGCTTGAGGGACATCGTTCAAACCGGTAATTTCAACCGGAGTTGACGGGCCGGCAGTTTTTACACGGCGTCCAATATCGTTGACCATGGCACGGACACGGCCAAATGTATTGCCGACTACGATAGGATCACCGACATTCAATGTACCAGTCTGTACGAGCAATGTCGCAACTGACCCTCTGCCTTTATCAAGTTCCGCTTCAATAACCGTTCCTTTTGCATGGCGGTTCGGATTCGCTTTGAGTTCCTCTACTTCACTGACAAGCAAAATCATTTCAACAAGTTCATCAATGCCTTTTCCAGTTAAAGCAGAAAGCGGAACAAAAATGGTTTCTCCGCCCCAAGCTTCAGGGACAAGTCCGTATTCCGTCAGTTCTTGCATCACACGGTCAGGATTTGCGGATTCTTTATCAACTTTATTCACAGCAACGATAATTGGAACCTCAGCTGCTTTTGCATGGTTAATCGCTTCTACGGTTTGCGGCATTACACCGTCATCTGCAGCCACAACGAGAATCGTAATATCAGTTACTTCTGCACCGCGTGCACGCATTGTCGTAAATGCGGCATGGCCCGGAGTATCCAAGAACGTAATTTTCTTGCCGTTCTCTTCAATTTGGTAAGCACCGATATGCTGGGTGATTCCGCCTGCTTCTCCTTCAACAACCTTCGTTTTACGGATGCTGTCAAGAAGCGTCGTTTTTCCATGGTCAACGTGACCCATGATTGTCACGACAGGAGGACGAATTTCAAGATCCTCTTCTTTATCGGGCTCTTCATATTTTTCCAGTTCTGTTTCTTCAAGCACAATGACTTCTTCTGTTTCTACACCATATTCTGATGCAATGAGTTCGATTGTATCTTTATCAAGCTCTTGGTTAATGGTTGCCATTACGCCAAGAAGCATCAGCTTTTTAATGAGTTCTGAAGGCTCTTTGCCAAGCTCCTCAGCCAATGCGCCGACTGTTAAAGTGCCGGAGAATGTAATTTTCTCAGGAAGCTCTTTTTTCGGCTTTACAGGCTTTTGCTGATATTGATTCTTATTGTTGTTGTTGCGTTTATTTTTTTTGTTGTTGTTATTCTTCTTGTTTTTGTTAAATTGATTATTCTGCACGTCATTCTTCTTTCCGTCTCGAATTTTATTTGGTTGATTTCCAGCAGATTGCTGATTAACCCCTTGCGTCTGTTTGTTTTTGTTCGTTTCTGCAGGCTTTTGAGATTTAACGGCTGCGCCGCCTTTTTTATATTTGGCATCAAGCTGTTTAATAGCCTTTTCTTCAAGCATGGCCATGTGATTATTCACTTCTAAATTCATGTTTTTCAGTGCGGTCAAAATTTCCTTACTTGAAACATTTAATGCTTTTGCATATTCGTATACTCTCATTTTAGCCATTCGTTCACCCCCAAAAATATTAATCGAGCAAGCTGATCAGCTTATTCGCAAAACCTTGGTCAGTGACGGCGACAACGACACGGGATTCTTTACCGATAGAGCGTCCAAGAACCGCGCGATTTTCGACTTTTTTATAAGGGACTTTATAATAGCTGCACTTGTCGGTTACTTTTTTCGTTGTGTTAGATGATGCATCCTCTGTAAGCAGGACAAGCTTTGCACGCGCATTCCTGATTTCTTTAATTACCAAGTCCTCGCCTGACACGACCTTACGAGCTCGATTGGCCAGACCCAGCAAGGGAAACCATTCCATTCCAGACATTTTATTTTTTCACCTTTTCCGCCAGCTCTAGCAATTCTTCGAAAATCTGGTCATCGATTTGTGATTGAAATTGATTTTGCAAAGTGTTTTTCTTTTTTGCTGCTAAAATGCACTCTTTATCCAGCGTTAAATAAGCACCCCGCCCGTTCTTCTTTCCGGTCGGGTCTACTGAGATTTCGCCTTCTTTCGAACGTACAACTCGGATCAATTCTTTTTTAGGCTTCATTTCACCAGTCACTACACATTTGCGTAACGGGATCTTCTTGTGTTTATTCACCTAAGGCCACCTCTTATTCATCCGTTTCAGCAGTTTCAGGCTCCGTAAAGAGCGGCTCATCGTCGTCTGCTTCAAGTTCTCTCGGATAGATTCCAAGTTCTCTTGCGTCCGTTTCGCTCTTAATATCAATCTTCCAGCCTGTCAGTTTAGCAGCTAAGCGTGCGTTTTGTCCTCTTTTGCCAATCGCCAGAGACAGCTGGTAATCAGGGACAATAACAGTTGTCGCTTTTTCTTCCTCATTAACGATGACTTCTAGCACTTTCGAAGGACTGAGTGCATTTGCGACAAATTCTACAGGATCACTGGACCAGTTGACAATGTCAATTTTTTCACCTTTTAATTCATTGACGATCGCCTGAACACGCTGGCCTTTAGGGCCTACGCATGAGCCGACAGGATCCACGTCAGGGTCGTCTGTGCGGACCGAAATTTTTGAACGGTCGCCGGCTTCTCTGGCTACAGATTTCAGCTCGACAGTTCCATCATAAATTTCAGGCACTTCGATTTCAAACAAACGCTTTAACAGGCCTGGGTGTGTTCTTGACACATAAATCTGCGGGCCCTTCGTCGTTTTTTCAACTTTTGTGATAAATACCTTAATGCGGTCATGAGGCCTGTAGCTTTCATTTGGCATTTGCTCATTAACCGGCAGCAAGGCTTCTATTTTGCCTAAAGACACGTAGATAAACTTATTGTCCAGACGCTGGACGATACCTGTCATGATATCTTCTTCACGGTCGATAAATTCAGAATAAATCACACCGCGCTCAGCTTCGCGCACACGCTGTGTGACGACCTGCTTCGCTGTTTGAGCAGCTATGCGCCCAAAATCCTTAGGCGTTACTTCGATTTCGACAACATCGCCGACCATATATTCCGGATGGATGCCCTGCGCCTCTTCAATAGAGATCTCCAGTCTTTGGTCGTATACTTCGTCAACGACATCTTTCCTTGCAAATACACGGATGGAGCCTGTTTCACGGTTTAAATCCACTCGTACATTTTGCGCTTGATTAAAATTCCGCTTATAAGCAGAAATTAACGCAGCTTCAATTGCTTCAATGATAATTTCTTTACTGATGCCTTTTTCTTTTTCAAGAATCGTGAGAGCATCTAATAATTCACTGCTCATTTAACGGTCTCCCCCCTTAAAGCATTTGTATTCATTAGAACGTAACAGCTAATCGTGCATTAGCTATCTTTTCATACGGAATATTGATCCGTTTCTTTCTTGTTTTGATCGTGATCTCAACTGTCACTGTTTGTCCATCAAATTCAGCCAGTTCACCTTCAAACACTTTTACGCCATCAATAGGCTCATACGTCTTAATGTACACATTTTTCCCAAGTGATTTTTCAAAATCGGCTTTTTTCTTTAGCGGACGCTCAGCTCCTGGAGATGAGACTTCAAGAAAGTAATTTTGGCTGATTGGGTCTGCCTCATCAAGCTTTTCGCTTAAAGCTTCGCTTACTTTGGCACATTCCTCAATATCCACACCGTCATCGGAATCAATAAACACGCGAAGGAACCAGCTTTGACCCTCTTTGACAAATTCAATGTCAACGAGTTCCAGCTGAAGGCTGTCTACGATTGGCTGAGCCATCTCTTGAACGGTGTCAGTCACTTTTTTGCTCATGTTCTTCCTCCTTGTGCTGTCGATCTCATGTTCGTCTCGTCACTCTGCATAAAAACCCTGCTTCAAAAGAGCAGGGGCTTAAAAGTAAACGATGAACATGTCGAGACAAAATTCTCCTGTTCAATACAAAAGAGCGGGTTTCCCCACTCTTTGCCTCGGTAATCGTTAGCATTTCCAATAAAACTATACCATAACCATATTTTTATTGCAAATGGATATACACTTACCTTCACCTAAGCAAATGACAGAGACTCTAATGTTACAATGTCACTTTTTGCGCTTATGTATGCATAGAAGCAGAATTTCCTGAGAAATTCTGCTTCTATATTAAAACAGTGACAATTGGTTTTGATCAGGCAGTGATTCCAGACAGCCATGGCGATCTAAATACTCTAAAATCGTTTTTGACACTTTCCCTCTCTTTTGCAAATCTTCTTTAGAGAGGAATTCGCCTTCTTCACGAGCCTTTACAATATTCAGAGCAGCGTTCGTTCCTAATCCAGGAATGGAGTTAAACGGCGGGATAAGGCTGTTGCCGTCTATAATAAACTCTGCAGCGCTGGAGCGATATAAATCGACTTTTTGGAATGTATAGCCTCTCTCACACATTTCAAGCGCTAATTCTAACACAGTGAGAAGGTTTTTTTCCTTCGGTGAAGCATCAAGCCCTTTAGCGTTAATATCCTCCATTACGGCTTTGATTGCTGTAGAACCCTTGATCATTGTATCGATATCAAAGTCGTCTGCACGAACGGTAAAATAAGCCGCATAATACAAAAGCGCGTGATGCACTTTAAAGTAAGCGATGCGGACCGCCATTAATACATAAGCCGCGGCGTGGGCTTTCGGGAACATGTATTTAATCTTTTTACAAGAATCAATATACCAGTCCGGGACATTGTTATTTTTCATTTCTTCTTCCCATTCAGGCGTTAATCCTTTCCCTTTACGCACAAATTCCATAATTTTAAAGGCAAGGGATGGCTCAAGGCCTTGATAGATTAAATAAACCATAATGTCATCACGGCAGCCGATAACCTCACTCAGTTCACAAATATTATTGTGGATGAGCTCTTGTGCATTGCCGAGCCATACATCAGTTCCGTGAGATAAGCCTGAAATCTGAACGAGCTCGGAAAAAGTTGTCGGCTTTGTATCTTCAAGCATCTGCCGCACAAATCGGGTTCCGAATTCAGGAATTCCCAGGGTACCCGTTTTACAGCCGATCTGTTCTTCTGTAACACCGAGTGATTCGGTTCCCTGGAAGATTTTCATCACTTCAGGATCATCTGTTGGAATGGTTTTCGGATCAATTCCGCTTAAGTCTTGAAGCATCCGAATAACGGTCGGGTCATCGTGTCCGAGAATATCGAGTTTTAACAGGTTGTCATGGATGGAGTGGAAATCAAAATGAGTGGTTTTCCACTCTGAACCTGTGGCATCCGCCGGGAACTGAATTGGTGAAAAATCATAAATGTCCATATAATCCGGGACAACGATAATACCCCCAGGGTGCTGTCCGGTCGTACGTTTAACACCTGTACATCCCTGTACGAGCCGATCTATTTCGGCCCCGCGCATGTGGAGATTGTGGTCCCCGGCATAGCCTTTTACATATCCGTAAGCTGTTTTTTCTGCAACTGTTCCTATCGTTCCCGCACGATATACATTGTCTTCTCCGAACAATACTTTTGTGTAATTGTGTGCGTGCGGCTGATATTCCCCTGAAAAGTTTAAATCGATATCAGGTACTTTGTCCCCTTTAAATCCTAAGAATGTTTCAAACGGAATATCATGGCCGTCTTTTTTCAAAGGCGTTCCGCAATGAGGGCATATCTTGTCAGGCAGGTCAAAACCGGAACCGACAGACCCGTCATTAAAGAACTCAGAATGCTGGCACTCAGAGCATACATAATGCGGCGGCAGCGGGTTGACCTCAGTGATCTCAGTAAGCGTCGCAACTAATGAGGAGCCTACGGAACCACGGGAACCTACGAGATATCCGTCATCTAGTGAACGTTTTACAAGTTTGTGAGAGATCAAATAAATAACAGCGAAGCCATGGCCAATGATACTTTTTAATTCTTTTTCAATCCGCGCTTCCACAATTTCAGGCAGCTCTTCGCCGTAAATGCTTCTTGCACGCTGATAGCTCATTTCTCTGATCTCTTCATCAGCGCCTTCGATTTTCGGTGTATACAAATCATCTTTAATTGGCTTGATGTCATCGATTAAAGAAGCAACCTTTTGGGTATTGGCGACAACGATTTCCTTCGCTTTTTCTTCGCCTAAGAAAGAAAATGCTTCAAGCATTTCGTCTGTCGTTCTGAAATGCACTTTCGGCAGTTCATGTCTGTTCAGCGGATTTGCCCCGCCTTGAGAGGATACTAAAATCTTTCTGTAGATTTTATCCTCGTCATTCAAGTAATGAACATTTCCCGTAGCAACAACCGGTTTATTTAGCTTTTCACCCAGTTTCGTGATATTCGCAATAATTTCTTTAAGCGATTTTTCATCGCGGACCAGTTCAAGCTCTAGCAAGTGACGGTACACTTCAGGCGGCTGAACCTCAAGATAATCATAGAATGACGCGACATCTTCCACCTCTTCAGGCGATTTTTGCATCATTCCTTCAAAAACCTCTCCCCTGTCACAGGCTGAACCGATCAGAAGCCCTTCCCTATATTTCTCAAGCTGAGATCTCGGGATACGAGGCACTCTGTAAAAATAATGGATATGAGAGAGTGACACAAGCTTAAATAAATTTTTAAGACCCGTGCTGTTCACAGCAAGTAATGTTGCGTGATAAGGTCTCGATCTTTGATAAGCGTTGGACTGACCCATATTTTCATTTAACTCATCATGGTACTGAATGCCTTTTTCAGCCGCGTCCTTCAGCATTTTCAGGAGCAAATAAGCCGTCGCCTCAGTATCGTAGATCGCACGGTGATGCTGTGTCAGTTCGATATCAAACTTTTTACAAAGTGTGTTCAAACGGTGGTTCTTAAATTCCGGATAGAGAAAACGGCCAAGCTCAAGCGTATCAATGACTGGGTTTTTAGCTTTTTCGACTTCAAGAAGCCTTTTATAAGCTACGTTTAAGAATCCCATATCAAAACTCGCATTGTGAGCGACAAGGATATCATCGCCGATCCATTCTCTGAAATCTCTTATTACATCTACGACATCAGGAGCGTCGCGAAGCATATCATCGGTGATGCCGGTCAGCTCTATGATTGTGGCTGAAAGCGGACGATGCGGGTTCGCAAACGCCTCAAATTTATCAATAATTTCTCCGCCTTTTACTTTTACTGCAGCCAGCTCAATAATGGTATCGTATACAGCAGACAGTCCTGTTGTCTCGACGTCAAAAACAACATATGTTTCTTCCTCAAGCAGCCGATGTGCAGCATTATAAGCAATTGGCACGCCATCATCAACAAGATTCGCTTCCATCCCGTAAATCATTTTAATTCCATGCTTTTTTGCGGCAGAATACGCATCAGGGAAGGATTGAACGACAGCATGGTCAGTCAAAGCGATGGCCTCATGCCCCCATTTTTTTGCCTGTTCGACAAGTTTTCCGACACCCGTAACAGCATCCATTTGGCTCATTGGGGAATGCAAATGCAATTCCACTCTTTTTTCTCCTTCAGATGCAGAATCTTCACGGGCTTTTGCTTTCATTTCGTTTACGTCATTTGCGATCATGACGAGATCTCTGACAAAAGTGTCATTTTGAATGCTGCCGCGTGCTTTTACCCACATTCCTTTTTTCAGAGACTTCATCAGCGCCGCATCTTCTTTTTCACGTGCAAACATTTTGATTAAAATACTATTTGTGTAGTCTGTAATTTTGAAGATACACAGCGTACGCCCGCTTTTCAGCTCTCGTGTCTCCACATCAAACACGTAACCCTGGACCGTAATTCTCCGTTCTTCGTCCATGATGCTGTCAAGTGTCCGGATTTCTTCGTTATCTTTAATTTGATAACCGATGACAAGAGGCCCAGATGGTATTTGATCTTCATCACTTTCTTGATCTTTCTTCTCCATTTCAATCAGTGCCTGCATGGCCCGCTCTTGGTCTTCCGCAAGCTTTTGCTCCCGAAACTTTTGAACTTCTTGCTCGGATACAAAGATTTCGGCATCAAGCTGAAGGTCCGGGAAACCAAATTGACGGTATCCGGCTTGAATCATAGAACTATATTTGTTCTTAAGAGCAGCCGCTTCCGTGTCCGTTTTTGTTTTGACAATCAGTTTATTGCCTTTCAATTTCGGTTTTTGCTGGTTTAAAAGACTGATAATCGGCGGTGAAATGCCTTGCAGTTCCTCAATACAGCGTGACCAGTAATCTTGTACTAGACTTTCGCTAACCTCGGCATCTTGCACTTCGATTGAAGATGTCACTTTTGCTATGTGGGCAAACGATTGCGTCAGCCTCGTTGTTAATGTGTCATATATTTGAAAAGGCAGCAAAGATTTAAATTGAAAATGAAAATGCCAAGACTTAGACGCTTTGTGTATCGCCAACTTTTTAATCTCGCCATCTTCAAAGTATGTCATGAAGGTATCATCTGTCATATTAATCTGCTGCAGAAGAATTTGAAACTGCCTTCTGTTTACTGATAACTGTTCCATTAAGACAGTACCCCTCCCTAAAAACTTCATAAGTGAAGGTACCTCAGGCAAATGAGGTACCTTCTATTATTTCTATTTTAACATGTTTTTTAATAAATCGTTATGGTGATTACTGCTTGCTGATAAAAGCAGATAGTTCGTCTGCTGAAATTTCAGTTGATTCACCCGTTTTACGGATTTTCACTTCGACAATTCCTTCGTCCGCACGTTTTCCGACAGTAATGCGGATTGGAAGGCCGATGAGATCTGAATCAGCGAATTTTACACCGGCGCGCTCAGCACGATCATCATAGAGCACTCCATAGCCTTCCGCTTTTAAATCGGCATACAGCTTTTCAGCAAGCTCTCTTTGCCCATCGTTTTTCACGTTCAAAGCAAGAATATGAAGATCGTACGGCGCAACGCTTTTTGGCCATATCAATCCTTTATCGTCGTGGTGCTGTTCAGCAATAGCAGAAAGCGTTCTTGACACACCGATTCCGTAACAGCCCATCAGCATTGGCTGCGCGCGACCGTTTTCATCTAAGTATGTCGCATTCATCGCCTCTGAATAGCGTGTTCCAAGCTTAAAGACTTGTCCGACTTCGATTCCTTCTGCAAAACGGATTGTACCTTTGCCGTCTGGTGAAGGATCACCCTCTTTAATAAAACGAAGATCAGCAAATTCTTTAATTTGCGCGTCACGATTTACGTTGACATTTTTATAATGATGATCTCCTTCATTTGCACCGGCAACAGCATTGACCATTGCTTTCACAGCATGATCGGCATATACTTCAACATCTTGTTTGACACCGACAGGGCCGACAAAACCCGGTTCTGTTCCAAGCTGCTGAATAACCTCTTCATGTGAGGCAAGCTCCATAACTTCTGCATGAAGCAAGTTTTTCACTTTAATCTCGTTAACTTCATGGTCCCCTCTTACAAGCACTAAGACGAAACGGTCATCTGCTTTAAACAGCACTGACTTCATGCAGGCTTCAGCGGAAACCTGTAAATACGCAGTCAGTTCTTCGATTGTTTTCACGTTAGGCGTGTGGACTTTCTCTAAAGTTTGAGGCTCTTCATCAGAAGGGACTTCTTGATAAAGAACTTCAGCCATTTCGATATTAGCCGCATACTGTGATTCATCAGAATATGCAATCGTATCCTCTCCGATTGCAGAAAGTGCCATAAACTCGTGCGTATCCTTTCCTCCCATTGCGCCTGAATCGGCGATGACAGGTCTTACATTAATGCCACAACGGGCAAAAATATTAGAATAAGCCTCGTACATTTTTTGATACGTATTATCCAAGCTCTCTTCAGATGCATGGAAAGAATACGCATCCTTCATAATAAATTCGCGTCCTCTTAACAAACCGAAGCGGGGACGTTTTTCATCTCTGAACTTAGACTGAATTTGATACAGAGTCAGAGGGAGACGCTTATAAGATTTAACCTCATCGCGAACAAGTGAAGTGATAACTTCTTCATGCGTTGCCCCTAAAGCAAATTCACGGCCATGACGGTCTTTTAGTCTCATCAGTTCAGGACCATACGTATACCATCTGCCTGATTCCTGCCATGTCTCAGCCTGCTGCAATGCGGGCATAAGCATTTCCACGGCATCTATTTTCTCCATTTCTTCACGAACAATCTGCTGAATGTTTTGAATCACTTTATACGCAAGAGGCATATAGCTGTATACCCCGCTCGTATTCTGTCTGATAAACCCTGCTCTCAGAAGAAGCTGATGGCTTTTTGCTTCGGCATCAGCTGGAACTTCACGGAGCGTAGGAATAAGCGTCAAGCTTTGTCTCATTTCTTCGCACCTCTGATTGAT
Source organism: Bacillus sp. SW14 (assembly GCF_047608225.1). Lineage (NCBI taxonomy): Bacteria > Bacillati > Bacillota > Bacilli > Caryophanales > Bacillaceae > Bacillus > Bacillus sp. SW14. Next base: position 2,521,190 of record NZ_JBLKRW010000001.1, read on the forward strand.
TTACTTTTCGTTTACAAGAACAGCCGCTGGATATCGTTCCATGTGACAACCAGCATAAGAAGCATTAAGAAAGCTACTCCGATAAACACAACAAATGCTTCTTTTTCCCTGTTAATCGGTTTGCCCCGAATCGCTTCAATAAATAGAAATAACAACCTTCCTCCGTCAAGCGCCGGAATCGGAAGCAGGTTGACAATCCCAAGGTTAATGCTTAAAAATGCAGCAAACTGGAATAAATTCACTAACCCTGTTTTCGCCACCTGGTCTGTCATGTCATATATGCCGACAGGACCTGACAACATATCAATTTTAAATTGGCCTGTTACTAATTTGCTTAAGTTGGTTAAAATGGCTTTAGTGACATCAACTGTTGAGGTCGCGCCGTAAGCAACTGCTGAGAGAACGCCTTTTTCAGTCGGCGCATAGGAACCGAAACGCCCGATTGTTTTTTTGTTCTCATCTTTAACAGCTTCCGGAGTCACTGAAATATGAAGCGTTTTGTTATCTCTTTTTACTGCAACGTCCATTTCTTTTTCCGGATTTTCTTTTACAGAAGAGACAATGTCCGTCCAAGACCTCATTTTCTCTCCGTTAATGCTTTGAATATAGTCCCCTTCTTTTAGCCCCGCTTCGGCCGCCCGTCCATTGTCAGTCAGCTGCCCGAGCACAGGCTCATTTGACGGCACGCCTTGAATCAGCCCAAGCATCACTAAAATAACGTAAGCTAAAATAAAGTTCATAATCGGCCCTGCAGCAATCGCTTTAATTCGCTGCCACACAGGTTTGGAACCAAATTGGCGATTATACGGCGCAATCTGCACTTCTTCTCCGTCTACAATGAAAAAGGATGTTTCACTGACAGCAAAGCTGGAAAGTTCATCTTCTTTCCCCTGTTCATAGCCGGTGATCTTCATGTCATGCTCTAAATCCGCAGTTTCTACTTCAATGACTAAAGCATCCGGGTATTTTTCCTTTTGATTGATGATGACTTTCTCAACTTGATCGTCTTTATTAAACAGAAGCCCGACCGTGTAACCGGGTTTTACCTCAATCATTTCCGGATCTTCGCCGGCCATACGGACAAATCCGCCGACCGGAAGCAGCCTGATGGTATAAACTGTTTCATTTTTTTTGAAAGAAAAAATCTTCGGACCGAATCCGATCGCAAATTCACGGCAGAGAATTCCCGCTCTTTGGGCTAGCAATAAATGACCCAGTTCATGGAAGAAAACGAGCGTTCCGAAAATAATAATAAACGCTATAACTGTATTCACGAACATACCACCTTATGTGAGTATTGAATTGACGTATCCCCGGGTATCTTTGTCCACTTCTTGAATGTCCGCCAGGTTCGGTTTGTTCATTACCTGATGGCGGGATAGTGCCTTTTCGATACAGTCTTCAATAGCCAAAAACGGTATCTTACCGGCTAAAAAGGCAGCGACAGCTACTTCATTTGCTGCATTTAGCACTGTCGGCATTGTTCCTCCCATTTTACCTGATTCAAACGCAAATTGTAAGCATCGGAACCTGTCAAAATCAGCTTTCTCAAAATGAAGGCAGCCGATTTCCCATAATTCAAGCCTTTTGGCATCTGGTAATGGCAACCGGTCAGGATAGGTTAGGGCATATTGAATTGGAACCCTCATATCAGGAGTTCCAAGCTGTGCGATCACACTTTTGTCATGAAACTCAACCATTGAATGGATGATGCTCTCCTTATGTAAAACCACATCAATTTGTTCATATGGGATATCGAAAAGCCAATGTGCCTCGATCACCTCTAATCCCTTATTCATCATTGTAGCCGAATCGATCGTAATTTTTGCACCCATTGACCAATTCGGATGTTTTAATGCGTCCTCAACTGTTACTGATTCGAGCTCCTCCCGCGTCTTGTCCCGAAAGCTTCCGCCGGAGGCTGTAATGATGAGGCGTTCAATATTTTTTGCCTGTTCGCCTTGGAGTGCTTGAAATATTGCCGAATGCTCACTGTCAACAGGCAGCAGCGGAACATCGTATTTCTTAGCATGTTCTTTAACTATATGCCCGGCAGTGACAAGAGTTTCCTTATTTGCAAGCGCAATTGTTTTTTTCTGTTCAATTGCCTTTAACGTCGGGATAAGACCGACGCTTCCGAGCAAGGCATTGACAACAACATCGACTTCCTCCATAACTGCCGCTTCAATCAGGCCTTCTTCTCCAAGCCCGATTTGGCAATCAAATGAAAAAGAAACTTGTTTTAATTTATGATATGTATCCAGATCACCGACAGAGACAAACTTCGGCTGAAAAGCCTCTATCATCGGAACAGCCTTATCAATATTTCTGCCAAACGACATAGATACCAGCTGAAATTGATCTTGATGCGTACGCAATACGTCAAGCGTCTGTTCGCCGATCGATCCTGTTGCTCCTAAAAGACAAATATTTTTCAAAGTGCCACGACTCCTATTCTTTTTGCTGCATAATCATTCTCATATTCATATTAGACTTTTTTATGAAAAAAGGGCAAGCAGAAAGTACAAGAAAGGCATGACAAACAAGAAACTGTCAAAACGGTCCAAGATACCGCCATGACCCGGGAGAATATTCCCAGAATCCTTAACATCGTAATGTCTTTTCAAGGCGGATTCCACTAAATCTCCAAGTTGTCCGAAAATGGATAAAAACAGTGTGATCAACAGCAGATAGATATACGGGATCGGAAGATGTACAACAAGTTGAAAAATCGTCGCAAGTACAAGTGCGATGACAATTCCGCCTGCGAATCCTTCCACTGTTTTATTCGGACTGATTTCAGGCCACAGTTTTCGCTTACCCAGCGCTTTCCCGACAAAATATGCACCGGAATCAGTAGACCAAATCACAACACACGCGTAAAAAATGTATGTTAACCCAGATTGGTCAAGATTTCTGATTTCTATAAAATAATGAAAACACATTCCAATGTAAATTGCTGCAAGCGTAATAAACCCGACTTCATCAAAAGTAAAGGTGTTTTTCACCAACACTGTGTAAGTCAGCAAAAGCAGTACCGCAAACAAAGCGACTTCCACTTTTGAAATACCGTCCGCCTCTAAAAACGAATACTGGCTTGGCAATAAGAACATCCACAATAATAAAAGACCGATCAAACCTGGCAGTGAAATCATTCTCAGCTTTTTCATCCGTAATAGTTCAAAAAGCGCTACACTGCCCATAGCATAAACTAATATGGTGAACGGCAATTTCCCGACAATAACCAAAAATAAAAATACAATTGCTGCCAGAACACCTGTCAAAATTCTTTGTTTCATGTCCACCATCCTCTAAATTCCGCCAAACCTCCGGCCCCTTCGCTGATACTCTCCTAACGCCTCTAAGAAGTGATTTTCTTTAAAGTCAGGCCACAGGACGTCAGTAAAGACAAATTCGCTGTAGGCAACCTGCCATAGCATAAAATTACTCAGTCTGATCTCCCCGCTCGTTCGAATTAAAAGTTCAGGATCCTGCAAAGATTCAGTCATTAAATAATTAGAAAAAAGAGATTCATCAATGTCTTCAATATTCAAAGACCCTTCCTTCACTTTTTCCGCGAGCGATTTTGCAGCAGTGACAATTTCAGTACGGCCTCCATAATTGAGAGCAAAATTAAGGATCATTCCGTCGTTTTGCGCCGTATCCTGTACAGCCTTTTCAATTGCACGTAAGGTGTGCGCCGGCAGAGCCGTTTCATCTCCTATGATCCGAACCTGTACATTTTCCTCAATAAGCTCTGGAAGGTACGTATTTAAAAATTCTTCCGGAAGCTTCATTAAAAAATCGACTTCCATTTTCGGCCTCTTCCAGTTTTCTGTTGAAAATGCATACAATGTCAGTACTTTGACACCTAGTTCGTTCGCAAGCTTCGTTGTCCTTTTTACCACCTTCATCCCCTCATGGTGGCCTGCAATTCGGGGAAGAGAGCGTTTTTTAGCCCAACGGCCATTTCCATCCATAATAATGGCGATGTGTTCGGGAATTTCTCCCTTAAGTATGTCTTCTTTTGTATAACGTTCTAAGTTGGAAGCCGCAGTTTGCTGATTCTTCCAATTTTTGAGTATGTTGAGCATGAGATTCCTCCGTCACCCAAAAAGGTTGCATTCCCTGCTGATAATCAACAGTATTAACAAAAAAACCCCCTGTAAACATGAGAGGGTCTTTTCACTATTATCTATTGTACATAGTTTTTCATTAAACTTCCATGATTTCTTTTTCTTTGTCTTTTGTGACACCGTCAATTTTTGACACATATTCATCTGTCAGTTTTTGAACGTCTTCAGTGGAAGCACGCAGTTCATCCTCAGTAATGTCTCCGTTTTTCTCAAGCTTTTTGAGATCATCGTTCGCATCGCGGCGTACATTTCGGACAGCTACTTTCGCTTCTTCAGCATATTTTTTTACAACTTTGACTAATTCTTTCCGTCTTTCCTCTGTCAGCGCAGGAATTGCAATTCGGATCATATTCCCGTCACTTGTCGGCGTTACGCCTAAGTCAGCCTTTAAAATCGCTTTTTCGATATCACCAATAGCTGTTTTGTCATAAGGCGTTACCACAAGCATACGAGCTTCAGGCACGTTAATAGAAGACAGCTGATTTAAAGGTGTCTGTGCTCCGTAATATTCAACCGTTACTTTATCTAATAAAGATGGATTGGCACGGCCTGCACGTACAGTAGCCAATTCGCGCTGATAAGCAGCAATTGCTTTTTCCATTTTTTCTTTTGTTTGAGTTAATACTTCTTTTGACACGTTATTTCCCCCTCACGATCGTTCCGATTGATTCACCGATAACGGCGCGTTTGATATTTCCTTCTTCCATAATAGAAAAGACGATAAGCGGAATGTCATTATCCATACATAAAGATGATGCTGTTGAATCCATGACTTCCAGGCCGTCTTTTAGAACGTCAAGATAAGAAAGTGATTCATACTTAACAGCTGTTTCATCTTTTCTAGGATCAGCATTATACACACCGTCAACATTATTTTTCGCCATTAAAATAACGTCTGCTTCAATTTCAGCAGCGCGCAGTGCAGCTGTCGTATCAGTTGAGAAATATGGGTTTCCTGTGCCCGCAGCGAAAATAACGACACGTTTTTTCTCTAAGTGGCGTATCGCTTTTCTTCTTATGTACGGTTCAGCAACTTGTCTCATTTCAATGGATGTTTGCACTCTGGACTGGATTCCGAGTGTTTCCAAGCTGTCTTGAAGAGCAAGCGAATTCATAACTGTCGCCAGCATTCCCATATAGTCAGCAGTTGCACGGTCCATGCCCAGGTCACTTCCTGTTTTTCCGCGCCATAAGTTGCCTCCGCCTACTACAACAGCCACTTCGACTTCAAGCTCAGCGATTTCTTTCACTTGCTTTGCAATGGATTGAATGACAGTTGGGTTAATTCCGTTTCCCTGTTCTCCTGCCAATGCTTCTCCGCTAAGCTTTAATACGATACGTTTGTATTTTGGTTTTTCCATGATAACCTCCAAGTGTAAACATTGCCGTTTTCTATTATGCAAGAGAAAAAAAGGTTTGTAAATATAGTTTTAAAAATAGGGAACACAAAGTGTGTCCCCTATACTGCCTGAAAAGACGCGACTTCGCCGCGAAATCTTTTCGCCATTATTTTTTCACTTGGTTCATTACTTCTTCAGCAAAGTTTTCTTGACGTTTTTCGATGCCTTCTCCAACTTCATAGCGGACAAAAGTTTGAACAGTTGCGTTTTTCGATGCAACAACTTGTTTCACTTTTTCATCTGGGTTTTTAACGAACGCTTGGTCTAAAAGACAAATTTCTTCGAAGAATTTGTTCAGACGGCCTTCAACCATTTTCGCTACGATGTTTTCAGGTTTGCCTTCTTGAAGGGCTTGCTGAGTTAAGATTTGACGCTCATGATTTTTTTCTTCTTCAGATACTTGATCGCGAGAAATATAACGAGGATTCACTGCAGCAACGTGCATTGCGATATCTTTCGCAGTTTCTTCGTCAGTAGTACCGTTGAGAACAGTTAATACGCCGATGCGGCCGCCCATGTGAAGGTAAGCACCGAATGCAGAGCTGTCGTCTTTTGTAAGAACTGTAAAGCGGCGAAGAGTGATTTTCTCACCGATTTTAGCAACTGCGCTTGTGATGTACTCTTCAACAGTAGCGCCATTTTCCATTTTTTGACCCATTGCTTCTTCAACATCTGCTGGAGCATTTGTAAGAAGGTGGTCAGCTAAAGTGTTAAGAAGCTCTTTGAAGCCTTCGTTTTTCGCAACGAAGTCAGTTTCAGAGTTGACTTCAAGGATAACACCTTTGTTGCCGTCAGTTTTAATAATAGTAGAACCTTCAGCTGCGATACGGTCAGCTTTTTTCGCTGCTTTCGCAATTCCTTTTTCTCTTAAAAGGTCAATTGCTTTATCCATATCTCCGTCAGTTTCAGTTAACGCTTTTTTACAGTCCATCATGCCCGCGCCAGTTTTTTCACGCAGTTCTTTTACTTGCTGTGCAGTAATTGCCATTTGTATTCCTCCTTATATGTTTAAACAAGAGTATGTATATCACACATTTTTCTTGAAAAAAGGTGATAAAAGGCAGTCCCTCTTATCACCTTTTAAATAGGTTACGCAGTTGTTGTTTCTGTTTCTGGTGCAGTTTCTTCAGCAACTTCCGCTTCTTCTTCGCCTTGCTTCGCTTCTAGGATTGCATCTGCCATTTTAGAAGTTAGAAGTTTAACAGCACGGATAGCGTCATCGTTCGCTGGAATTACAACATCGATTTCATCTGGATCACAGTTAGTATCTACGATACCGATGATAGGGATGTTTAATTTGCGAGCTTCCGCAACAGCGATGCGCTCTTTGCGAGGATCGATGATGAATAATGCATCAGGAAGACCCTTCATATCTTTAATTCCGCCTAGGAATTTTTCAAGACGCTCTAATTCTTTTTTCAATTGAACGACTTCTTTTTTAGGAAGTACTTCAAACGTACCGTTTTCTTGCATTTTTTCAATGTCTTTAAGACGTTTAATACGTTTTTGGATTGTTTCAAAGTTTGTTAATGTACCGCCCAACCAGCGTTGGTTGACATAGTACATGCCAGAGCGCTGAGCTTCTTCTTTAACAGAATCTTGAGCTTGTTTTTTTGTTCCGACGAAAAGGATTTTTCCGCCTTCAGCAGCAAGATTTTTAGTGAAGTTGTAAGCTTCCTCTACTTTTTTGACTGTTTTTTGAAGGTCAATGATGTAGATTCCGTTACGCTCCGTGAAAATGTAACGCTTCATTTTTGGGTTCCAACGGCGTGTTTGGTGACCGAAGTGAACACCAGCTTCAAGCAATTGCTTCATAGAAATGACTGACATGTTATTTCCTCCTAATATAATGGTTTTTTTCCTCCGCTTAGGTCATTTTTGTGCAGAACTGCCGCCTGCAGCACCCTCTGCATAAATCGTTAAGCGTGTGTATTTAACACCAAGACATAATATAACACAGCTTTATCCGACAATCAAGAATCCTTTACACCTTTGGAGCGAAATTTTAAAAATAGCTCGATTTCTGTCTTTCCGCTCTTCAGTTTCTGAGCTATTTGACTGGCTGAATACCCCTGTTCATATAAATCTATGACCTGGTCTTCAAAAGATTGGACATCGCTGTTTACGCTCTCTTCCTGACGCTCAACCTCAGTAATCAGGCCTTCAATATGTTCAGGAAGATTTTCTTCTTCTTGAACTGCATCCCGCTCTGCATATTTTTCAGAGCGCTGAAGGTCTGACTTTTGGGTTTCTTTTTCGGCTTGGCTTGAAGGTGAATCGGTATTTCCTATCAGTTTCTCATTTTCTTCTTTTAATTCAAGAAGAAATGCCGCTAAGGTGTTTTCCGTCTCTTCAAGTATCTTTTTTTGCTGTTTTTCTGTTTCTTTCACAGCCGCGAGCCTCATATACAGGATAATGACAGCGTACAGAAGAACGCCGTGGAGCGCAAAGCTTAAAAGCCATAATAGTGTTGACATGTTTTTCACTCGCTAACCATGAAATTCATTATTGAATCACTTTTTCAAGCAGATTCTTTAATTTAAATAGTGCCTTTGAATGGATCTGTGATATGCGGGACGTAGAAAGATTTAATACTTGCCCGATTTCTGTCAATGTCAACTCCTCTTTGTAGAACAAACTGACTACAAGCTGTTCTTTTTCAGAGAGTTCGTGAATTTTTTCGGCAAGCTGTGCAATCAGTTCATCCTTCATAATCTTTTCCTCAGGCGGAACATTTTTGTCATCTCTGATCATGACCTGAATGTTTTCACCATCATCTTGATCATGAAGCTTTTCATCAATTGACAGCAGATTGGCAAAAAAACCTTCATTCATTGTTGACACTACATCCTGTACCGTCATTCCGAGTTCCTCTGCAATTTCTGCGGGCGTTACGTTCCGAAGATAGCGCTGTTCAAGCTTTTCAATTGTCGCTTCAACCTTCTTTGTTTTTTCACGTGAGGTTCTGGGCAGCCAATCTTCTTTACGAAGCCCGTCTATGATTGCACCGCGAATTCTAAACGAGGCGTAGGTATCAAATTTTAAGTCCCGGCTGGGGTCAAATTTTTCAAGGGCATCATATAAACCAAGCATACCAAGGCTCATAAGATCGTCTTTATGCACTGATTTTGGCAGTCCGACAGAAATTCTGCCTACATGATATGTGACAAGCGGCATGTAACGGCGCATTAAATCGTCACCGGCTTTAGGATCTTTCCACTCTTTCCAGCGCGTCCAAAGCTCCTGATCTTCATAATTCAAGGATTGCATTGTTATCCCCCTAATACCTTAATTAAATCGTTTTTTCACCTTGTTTAACAGTTCGAATATGCAGCATGCAGGACTTCGGTTCAAATTCTATCGTCCGGCCGCTTGAGCCGCCCGTATCTTCACTAATGATGGGAATTTTATATAAAGACAGCTGTTCCTTTATCGCTAATACATTTCTCGGTCCGATCTTCATCAAATCATTTGTCGATTTAAATTTAAACATTTCTGATCCGCCGGCTAACTTTGCTTTTAATGCAAATTTCCGGCACCCCGCTTCTACCAGCATATCAATTGTGGTTTTCACGGCGGTGTCAGCGTACTTAGCCCGATTAAGTTCGGCAGTTTTCGATAACGTTGAATCCGGCAGCATAACATGGACAAGCCCCGCTGTTTGCTTTTCTTTATCGTAAAGCACCAGCCCCACACATGATCCTAAACCAGAGGTCCGGATGGTATCTGGAAAGCGGGCGATCTTTACGTCAGCAATTCCAACCTTTACAACAACAGCCTCAGTTGTACTCATATTGATGCACCCAAGGCGACAAAGAGCTTTTCAAACGAATCATAGTCCGGCAGCATAAACATATGCGCTTTCAGCTCCTGCTGATGGCCTTGGTCAAAAATTGACGTGTCGACAACAATAGCGTGTTCTCCAACCTGACTGAGCTCCATCAGCCCTTCGCTGATCACAGCGCCGAACATGTCCAATGAAACTTCAGGAACGCTTGGATAAAGCTGGAGTTTCGTCAAATCCGCCAAGGCTGTTAAATATGACCCTGCTAAAATATTGCCCAGTTCATGCAAAGCGGATGAGCTAATATGATCTTCACCTAAGTCCTCTATATCAAATTCGGGGTTTCCAATCAGCTCTCTGATAAACTGCTCCGCCTGATAAAAAGGCATTATAAAGAACATTGAACCCGTTAAGTCGCCTTCCATTCTTAAAAAGATGCTGGCAACCGGGATATCGGCGCCGCCGAAAAAATCGACAAGATCATCGAAAGACAGCAGCTTTGCAAACGGGACTTCCATATCTATCTTTCTATTTAACAGCAGGGCCATTGCAGAGGCGGAGTGGCCGGCGCCAATATTGCCGACTTCCCGCAAAATGTCCATCTGCTCTTCTTTGATTCCATTAAAAATACTCATGTCATAACCCCTTTAAGATTAAGCTTGATCGGGCACAGCGGACTGAGATGATTCTTTATCCAAAACCGCGTTCGCATCAATAATATTTAAAAGTCTGTTCTCTTGTTTCACAATCTGTTCGATCGATACATCTGTATCTTTCTGGACGCTTTCTGGAGCAGATTCTATTTCATTTTCGTGTACGGTAATCACATCATTCGCTTCATCCACAATCCAGCCGACTTCAATATCACGATAAGCAATAATGATAATTCGTGTTTCATCGGTAATTTCATACTCTGGCAAATTCAGGCGCTTTCTTAAATCAATAACCGGAGTCACAACCCCGCGCAAATTGATTACCCCGCAAATATATGGTTCGACGCCAGGCACTCTCGTCGGCTTTTGCCATTTTTCAATTGATTTCACCTGAGTGACGGAAATGGCATATTCTTTGCCATTTACCACAAAGACAATCATTTTTTCGCCTGTTTTAATTTCTGCAGTCATGTGAGACACCTCCTCGAATGGTTAAATAATCAGTGCATTACAATCAATAATGAGTGCTACGTCTCCGTCTCCTAAAATAGTAGCTCCGGAAATTGCAAAGACGTTTGTTAAATAATCTCCGAGTGATTTCAGCACAACTTCCTGCTGGCCAATAAAGGAGTCCACCACAAATGCAGTAGGTTTGTCGCCTTTTTTCACGACAATGATATGGAGCTGTTCCGCGTCTAATCTTGTATCTTCTATTTTAAACTCTTCTTTTAAATAAACGACAGGGACAATGTGCCCTCTGAAGTCAATCACTTCACGGTCATGCGTTTGTAAAATATCTTTTCTGTTAATAACTGCTGTTTCAATGATTGAAGAAATCGGAATGGCAAATATCTCTTCTTCCAATTTGACCAGCAGAACTGAAATAATGGACAATGTAAGCGGAAGCTGGATGCTGAATAGAGAGCCTTGGCCTTCTGCAGATTTTACACTGACTGAACCGCCAAGAGACTCCAGTTTATTTTTCACAACATCAAGTCCGACGCCGCGGCCGGAAATATCAGAAATTTGATCAGCAGTTGAGAACCCTGGAGCAAAGATCAATTCGTAAATTTGATTGTCTTCTAAGGTTTCAGCTTCTTTTTCCGTAATGACGCTGCGCTCAAGCGCTTTTTCAAGAATTTTTTTACGATTAAGGCCTGCACCGTCATCCTCTACTTCGATAAAGACATGGTTGCCGCTGTGATAGGCTTTCAGCACAACATTTCCCGATTCCGTTTTTCCTTTTTGCAAGCGCGTTTCCGGAGACTCGATACCATGATCAATACTGTTTCTGATCAAGTGCACGAGAGGATCTCCAATTTCATCAATTACTGTTCGATCCAGTTCAGTTTCCGCACCGATGATCGACAGTTCTATTTTTTTATTCAGCTCTTTTTGAAGCTGGCGAATCATTCTCGGGAACCGGTTAAAAACAGTTTCAACCGGAACCATTCTCATATTTAGAATAATCGATTGCAAATCTCCGGAAATTCTGGTCATTCGTTCAACTGTTTCAGTCAGTTCATTGTGCTCAAGCTCTTTTGCAATCTGCTCTAGACGCCCGCGGTCAATGACAAGCTCTTCGAATAAGTTCATTAAAGAATCAAGTCTGTCAATGTTGACACGAATTGTTTTAGATCCGCCGGCTGTATGCTTCGCCTGATCATCGTTTTTAGCAGGCTGTTGTTGTTTCTCCTGCTTAACAGGTACAGGGGCTGGTGAATCCGCCGACTTAGGTTCTTCCGGCTTTTCAGCTGATGTTAAAGGAGCCCCTTGAATAACTTCGACATGCTCAATTTCTGAAACTCCATTGATTAATTGTTTAATTTCTTCCGCTGATTGGTGTGTTAAGAAGCAAACTTGAAAGTCAGTGCCGAAATCTTCTGTTTCGAGCACTTCCGCACTTGGGATTGTTTTGGCTACTTCTCCGACTTCATTAAGCTTTTCAAACACCATATATACCCGAACTGCTTTTAACATACAGTTTTCGTTCAGAGAAATTTTGATTTCATATCGTTTAAAACCTTGCTCCTCAGCTTCTTGTATGACAGTCCGTTCAAATTCGTCATATTCCCAATCAGATACTGAACTCTGTACTTCTGCAGGTTCCGCAGAAGCAGCCGTTTCAGCATGCGCACCATTAACATCAAGCTTGGCGCTTACTTCTGAGATATCTCTTTTACCATCTCCGCCGTCAATAATAGACTGAACCATAGCTTCCAGGTGGTCCAGAGCTTCAAACAAAATATCAAGCCAGTCTGCGGTAACTGCCATGTCTCCGTTTCGGAATGCATCCAACACGTTTTCAAGCAGGTGGGTTAGATGTGCTAAATCCGTATAGCCCATCGTTGCGCTCATTCCTTTTAATGTATGGGCAGCCCTGAATATATCATGAACGAGCTGAAGGTCAGTCGGGTCTTTCTCTAAAAGGAGCAGCTTTTCATTACATGTTTGTAAGTGTTCTTTACTCTCATCAATAAAGACATCTAAATACTGATTCATATCCATTTGAATCACACCCTCTCTTTTTTCACACAGCTTGTGATGGATGCTGCGATATCTTTCACATGTTTAATCTCATGAATGAGGCCCGCTTTAACAGCAGCTTTTGGCATCCCATATACGACACAAGATTCTTCAGACTCCGCAATGGCTTTCACATTGCCGGCCGTAAGCATGTCTTTGAGGCCGGCAGTGCCGTCACTGCCCATCCCAGTCATGATAACCGCTATTTTTTCATAGTCTGCCAGTTTACCGACAGAACGGAATAAATAATCGGCTGATGGTTTATGACGGCTCGGTGTATCGAGATTATCAAGAACGATCTGGAGTCCCCCGCTGTTTTTGATAACAGATATGTTTTTTCCGCCCGGTGCTATGTAAACACAACCGTTAAGAGCTGCTTCACCATCTTTAGCTTCTTTTACTTGAATGTCAGATAAATGATTCAGACGCTCAGCCAAAGAAGCAGTAAAACCTTCAGGCATGTGCTGAACAACAACCACTGGTGCGCTCAAATCCTTAGGAAGCTTCGGTATCACCTTTTGTAACGCCCTCGGACCGCCTGTTGATGTGCCGATACACACAATTTGTCTGCCTGTGCTTGTTTTCAGTTTGCTTAATTCAGGCTTTACAGCACGCACTATAGGCTCAGGCCGCACTGCCTGTGATACTGGATGTTTCCTCTGTCCGGAAAGTCCAGCCGCGACAACACGCTCAACTAATTGTTCTTTAATTTTATACAAATCCAGAGATATAGAACCCGATGGCTTTGTAATAAAGTCAAAGGCACCGATCTCTAAACAATTAATTGTGCACGCTTTTCCTTTCTCAGTCTGGCTTGACACCATGATGACCGGCAAGTTATAAATCTCAATAATTTTGCGCAGTGTGTCTGTCCCATTCATGACCGGCATTTCAACATCAAGAGTAATAACATCCGGCTTTAGCAATTCGATCTTCTTAAGCGCTTCTTCTCCGTTTCTCGCAGTTCCGCATACTTCTATCTGCTTTTCCTCGGTTAGAAAATCACTAATCATTTTTCTCATGAAAGCTGAATCATCAACTACAAGCACACGAATCAAATTAAGCCCTCCTCATTAAAAAAGAAGATAATTTCTCAATAAATGTCTGTTTGTCTTCTTTGTGTCTTGTTTCTTCTCTTTCAAACAAGGCGTCCGCTAAAAGACGGACTGACCGGCTGGCTTTTGCCTGAGGACTTTTTATGAAAAAAGGAACCTGTTCGACAACTGCTTTGCTCACGATCGTATCGTCAGAAATGGAACCAGCAAACTGAACCTGAACATCTAAAAACATATGAATCGTGCGGGAAAGGCGGGTAAAAGCCTCCAGCCCTTCCTTTTGATCACGGCACCGATTGACAGCCACCTTCATTGAAAGCTTATTTTCTGTCAAAACTAAGTGCTTGACAGCGCTGTATGCGTCCATAATGGCCGTCGGTTCGGGAGTTGTTATGATCAAAATATCTTCCGCTGATAAAATAAAAGGCAGCTGATCTTTTGATAAGCCCGCTCCCATGTCAAACAGGACATAATCGAACTGGCTTAACGCATGAGAAAGCTCATTGGCAAAAAACGTCCATTTTCTCTGATCCAGCCGAAACATCACATCAAGACCGGTTCCCCCTGATATATACCGCAAACCCTTTGGCCCAGTGGATAATGACTGCATCAAAGGTTTACGATCGGTTAATATATCGATAATTGTGGCGGACGATGAGTTTCCCATTAATATATCAATGTTCCCCATCCCGATATCAAGATCGATGAGCAGTACCTTCTTACCTTTATCCTGCAGCGCAAGGGCCATGTTTAAGGTAATATTGGATTTCCCGACACCGCCCTTGCCGCTGATGACAGCAAGTGTCTTTGCTTTTTGTGAATAAACCATTGGCAGAACACGCTGACGCTTTTCCATTTTCGCCCGTAAAGTTGCTGCTTGGTCAAATCTGTTCATCTGCACAGCATCCTTACAAAATCAAGAGGTGATACAGTCTGTATATCCTCCGGCACATTCTGGCCGTTTGTGATAAACCCGACACCTATTTTGGATTCTGAAAGTATATTAAATACAGAACCTAAGGAAGCAGTTTCATCTATTTTCGTAAAAATAAACTGATTGACAGGGACAGATGAAAACCGTTTGACAATATGCTTCATATCCTCATATTTTGCAGTCGCGGATAAAACGAGAAATGACTGAATACTGCTCTCAAAAGGGATTGTCTCTTTCAATTCATCAATGTACTGCTGTTCCTTGAAGTTTCTTCCAGCTGTATCGATAAACACATGGTCATACTCAGTGAATAACTCTTTCGCCTTCTCGAATTCTTCTTTTGTGTAACAAACTTCCAGAGGAGCCTGCAGCAGTTCGGCGTATGTTTTCAACTGTTCAACAGCTGCAATCCGATACGTATCTGTTGTAATAAAAGCGATTTTTTTCTGTTTTTCAAGCATAGATATGGCTGCGAGCTTAGCCAGTGTTGTTGTTTTGCCTGCTCCGGTTGAACCAAACAGCACGATATACTTTGAATGAATAGGCTCCTGCCACTTGTCTGCTGAAGGCAGTGTATCACATAGTATATCTTCGAGTTTACCGATCACGTTTTCTTCCGTCAGACCGCCCGTTTCCACAGAGCATCGAAGCATTTTTTTCAGCGCGTTCGTCTTCGTTGACTCTTTAATCCCGCTTTCTTGCAAAAGCTTTTCTGTTTTTCGCAGCGGCTCAGGAAGTACAGATTGATAAACTGAAAAATCACCAGGCTCATGCGGCTGCGGAAATTGAGGGGGATATGTCCTCTCTTCTATTTTCGGACTGCTGACCGGAGTTTTTAAGGTTTGTTCCGGCTCAGCTTCCTTCTGAGGTGTTTTTTTCTTAGGAAAGTCCTGATCCAATACGGCAATTACTTCAACAGCAGGCTTGTTGATGAGTCCAAACCATTTCCGCTTTTTAATCTTTTTCGAATTTAAGATGACGGCATCATTACCTAACTCTTTTCTGATAAGAAGTGCCGCTTCTTGCATTGAAGCAGCAGTAAATTTTTTTATTTTCATTAAATATCCACCACTCCAATGCTTTGTACCTCAACATTCGCCTCAAGTTCGTTATATGAGAGTACCGGAAGATCAGGGAAGTATCGTTCAAGAAGCTGTTTCACATACATTCTGACAGGCGGCGAACAAAGAAGAATCGCAGTTTCCTGACGTAATGAGAGCTGTTCGGCTTCTTTAGCGACAGAGCGCACAATACTTTCTGAAATATCTGGTTCAAGCGACAAATAATTTCCGTGTTCCGTTTGCTGTACACCGTCAGCTATTGCCTTTTCTACACGACCCGAACAAGTAACAACCTTCAACACTTCGTTTTCTTTGGAAAACTGGGCTGTTATTTGTTTAGCCAGTGCCTGTCTTGTATACTCTGTCAAAAGATCAGAATCTGTTGTTAATTTTCCATAATCAGCAAGCGTTTCAAAAATCGTTACTAAGTTTCGGATTGAAACTTTTTCTTTTAAAAGCTTAGCCAGCACCTTCTGAATATCACCGACAGACAACGGATTAGGCGTAACCTCTTCAACAAGCACCGGATACGTTTCTTTCAAGTGATCGATCAGCTGTTTCGTCTCCTGTCTCCCGATCAATTCGTGGGCATACTGCTTAATCTTCTCTGTAATATGGGTTGAAACGACTGAAGCAGGATCAACAACTGTATAACCAAGCATGTCAGCTTCATCTTTTATCGATTCGCCAATCCATTTTGCCGGCAGTCCGAATGACGGTTCCACTGTTTCAATCCCTTCAATGAGATCATCTTCCGGCGTAGGCGACATTGCTAAATAATGATCAAGCAACAGCTCGCCTTTTGCTATTTCGTTCCCTTTAATTTTTAATCGGTATTCATTAGGCTGCAATGCTATATTGTCTCTGATGCGCACCACAGGAATGACAAGGCCGAGTTCCAGGGCCAATTGACGGCGAATCATCACAATTCGGTCTAATAAATCACCGCCTTGATTGGCATCAGCAAGCGGTATCAAACCATATCCAAACTCAAATTCTATCGGATCTATGTGCAGAAGCTGAACAACGCTTTCAGGGCTTTTAAGGTCGTCAACCTCAGCCTCTTCCTCGAGAATCTCATCCACTTCTTCTTTTTCCTTACCTGATTTAGATAGCATATAAGCGCCAAAAGCAAGCAGCCCTGCAAGCGGACCCGTCAGAAAAATGCCAATCGGAGTGAAAATACCAAGAAGCAAAATCGTAGACGCTGCGACGTATAAAAGCTTTGGATAAGCAAACAGCTGACCTGTAATGTCATGCCCTAAGTTTCCTTCAGAGGCAGCTCTTGTCACGACTATACCCGTAGCTGTAGAAATTAACAGGGCAGGAATTTGCGAAACAATCCCATCTCCTACAGTCAGCATCGTAAATTTTGAAGCTGCCTCTTGAATGGACATGTCCTGCTGAAGCATTCCGATAACGATACCGAAAATAATATTGATCATGACAATGATGATTCCGGCAATCGCGTCACCTTTTACAAATTTACTGGCACCGTCCATCGCTCCATAAAAGTCAGCCTCTCTTGCCACTTTTTCGCGGCGGTGCTTCGCTTCCTGTTCGGTAATCATCCCTGCGTTTAAATCAGCATCAATACTCATCTGCTTCCCCGGCATTGCGTCCAGCGTAAATCTTGCTGCAACCTCGGAAACACGTTCAGCACCTTTCGTAATGACGATAAACTGAATAATAATCAGGATGATAAATACAACAAGTCCAACTAATACATTTCCGCCGACAACGAAATTTCCGAACGTCTCGACGACTTTTCCGCCTTCACCATGTGAAAGAATTGAACGGGTCGTTGAGACGTTCAAGCCCAAACGAAATAGGGTTAAAAGCAGCAACAGTGACGGGAATATCGAAAACTGCAGCGCTTCCTGCATATTCATTGTGGTAAGAAGCACGATCAATGCAAGAGAAATATTAATAATGATCAAAATACTTAACAGCCATGGAGGAAATGGAATCACCAGCATCGCCACAATGAGGACAACACTTATTAAAACGGATAAATCTCTTGTTGACATGCTGCTTTTTCTCTCCTTTTAAATCGAAAAATTCAATTATACTTTTTGTTTTGTTTTATATACGTAAGCCAGAATTTCAGCCAAGACTTTAAAAAATTCTTCCGGCACAGCCTGGTCAATTTCTACCTGATCATATAACGCACGGGCAAGCGGTCTGTTTTCGACCATCATGACATCATGCTCTTTCGCAATTTTCCTGATATTTAACGCGAGGTGGTCAACACCTTTTGCAACGATATAAGGAGCGTCCATTTTTTCTTCGTTATATTTCAGGGCAATCGCATAGTGAGTCGGGTTTGTGATAATGACATCTGCTTTTGGAACTTCCTGCATCATCCGCCTCATTGCCATTTCCCGCTGTCTTTGTTTAATTTTAGACTTGATAATCGGGTCTCCTTCAGACTTTTTGTACTCATCTTTTATATCCTGTTTTGACATTTTGATGTTTTTCTCATGGTCAAACTTTTGATATAAATAATCGAGACCAGCAAGAATCAACAAAGCCCCTGCACCGCTCAGCCCCATCCACAGGGTGAGTTTTGAAACAAAAGAAAGTGCCTCTTCGGGTGTCAGAAGCGGGAGCCGGAGAATTTCTCCATAATGCAGCCAAAGCACAGCGAAAGCAGAAAAACCGACTACAGTGATTTTCAGAATGGATTTAAGCAGTTCTACTATTGCCCGCATGCTGTAAATCCGTTTAAAGCCTTTAATCGGATCAAGTTTTTCAAGCTTAGGCTTTATGACCTCTGTAGAAAATAAGAAGCCCACCTGCATATAGTTGCTGACGACCCCTGCGACAAGAGCGACAAGCATAATCGGCGCAAGCACAAAAGCCGTATCCTTTAATAAGCTGATAAACAGCATATGCACATTTGATTCTGAAAGCTTCATTAAGAGCGACTTGGTATAAAATGTTTCTATAAATGACAGCAGTCTGTCCCTCATAAACGGCCCAATCGCAATGAGTGAAAGGAATATCACTAATAAAGAAACGGCAGTATTGACATCAGCACTTTTAGCAACCTGTCCTTTTTTTCGCGTATCCTGCCGTTTTTTTGGAGTGGCTTTTTCTGTTTTCTCTCCCGCAAAAAACTGCAGGTCAACTCTAAGCTTCATTAAGAAACACCGACCAATGCTAAAAGATTCCGCATCGTTTCAATCGTTAAACTGAAGACATTCCGCACAACGACGAAGATAACAGACATACACACAATGAGCATGATGAAACTGACAGCGATCTTTAAGGGCAGACCGACCACAAATACATTTAATTGCGGAACAGTTCGAGCCACAATGCCTAATGCTAAGTCAACCAGAAACAAACTGGCCACAACAGGTGCTGACATTTGAAAAGCAATAATAAACATCGCATTAAAGCTTTTGGCGATAAAATAAGCAAACTTCTCATCGCCGAAATTCGGAAATGCCTGATCAACTGAAATATACTCAAAGCTGTAATAAATACCGTCGAGCAGCAAATGATGGGCGTTGACACTGAGCATAAACAAAAGTGCCATCGTATAGATAAACTGGCCGATCAGCGGACTTTGTGCTCCGGTTTGCGGATCAATAACGTTCGCAATTGAAAAACCCATTTGAAAATCAATAAACGAGCCGGCAATTTGAACTGCGGCGATCATCATATAAGCGATTAATCCCAGACAGAGACCAACCAAAGCTTCTTTAAACGCCAGGAGCATATATTGCCCATCTATCTCCAAAGAGGGAGGTTTATCAATGGTGCTGAAACAAATGACCGCGAGAAAAAAAGCAAATCCAATTCGATGAACAGCTGGTACATTTCGGTGTCCGAATAGCGGAATCGTTACAAAAAAAGCAGAAATTCTAATAAAAACCAATAAAAAAGCAGGAAATAAATCAATAATCGAATTCATCTCTACATTACCCTGCAAAACGATTTAAATTAGAAAACAGCTCTGTTGTAAATGAAAGAATGGTAGACAGCATCCATGGGCCAAAAAAAATCAGGGCCAGAAGAACTGCCACGATTTTCGGAATAAACGCCAAAGTCTGTTCCTGTATTTGAGTTGTCGCCTGAAATATACTGACGATTAAACCGACCAGTAAAGCAATAGCCAATAATGGCCCGCTGATCATCAGCGTTACGTATACGGCTTTTTCCGCCATAGAAATTACAAATTCTGAACTCACGTTTAGCACCTACCCTAAAAGCTCTGAAGCAAAGATTTCACAATTAAATACCAGCCGTCTACTAAAACAAAAAGTAATATTTTAAAGGGCAGAGAAATCATAACTGGAGGGAGCATCATCATTCCCATTGACATTAAGACGCTCGCTACGACCATATCTATAATTAAAAATGGGATAAAAATCATAAAACCTATTTGAAACGCTGTTTTGAGCTCCGATATGGCAAAAGCGGGAACCATTGTTGTTAGCGGGATATCCTTTAATGATTCGGGTTTATCCATTTTCGCGTAATTCATAAACAGCGCCAGATCCTTCTGCCTTGTGTGTTTACTCATAAATTCTTTAATTGGTTCCTCAGCTTTCGTATACGCTTCGTCCAAGCTGATTTTGTTGTCCATCAATGGCGTCAGCGCCTCTTTATTAATCTCTGAAAAAGTAGGAGCCATAATAAAAAACGTTAAAAACAGCGCCAGCCCGATCAGAACCTGGTTTGGCGGCATAGATTGTGTCGCCAGTGAAGTCCTGACAAATGATAGAACAATGACGATGCGAGTAAAACAAGTCATAAGAATCAATATTCCAGGCGCCACTGAAAATACAGTTAACAATAATAGTAATTTAACAGATGAACTTACGTTTTGCGGATCGCTTGAACTGAAAATATTTATAAACTCATTCATGATGACGTGGGCCTTTCTTTTTTCCTTCAGAACGGTTTTGTTTTAACTCTTCAAGCTGCTCTTTTAACGCTTTTGAAAATGAAGGCAGTTTTTGCTGCGATTGATGTTCAGAACCCTTAAGCGGCTTCACAATCTTTTGCCACTCTATTTTGCTTGACATTGCCTCTTCATGCTGGCTGAGAATAACCTCAATCTCTTTTTCATCCTCAATTTCTTTCAACAGCTGGATCGTTTCTCCTACACCAACGACGAGCACATTTTTTCCGACTTTGATCAATTGGATGGATCTGTTTTGTCCGACCGATGTGCCGCCAATATTTTCAACATATTGAAAAGGCTTAAGGAGCCGATTTCTTTTGTTCATGAGCTTAACCAGCCCGTAAATCAGCATGACAACAAATAGTAAAGCGAAAATCATCTTCACGAAATCAAAAGCTGAGACAGAAGGAGCAGCAGCCCCCTCCGTCTCATCAGCAGTTTGTGTTGTTTTTTCTTCCTTTTGCTCTGACTTATCTGCAGTTTTTTCATCTTTCTTTTGAAACCATTCGTTTACAGTTGAATTATCAGAGTCTGCCGCGGCAGCCGCAATCGGATGTACACTGTATAGAACGAAAAAACAAATAAAAGCGATGAAATATTGACTCTTTTTCAACAGCCGTACACCCTTTAACTTAATGTTTTGTTGATTGCTTCAAGCACACGGTCTGCCTGGAAAGGTTTTACGATAAAATCCTTGGCGCCGGCCTGAATGGCATCGATAACCATTGATTGTTGTCCCATAGCAGAACACATAATGATTCTTGCCTGTGCATCAATTTGTTTAATTTCTTTTAATGCTGTAATGCCATCCATTTCCGGCATCGTGATATCCATAGTAACAAGATCAGGAGAATGCTCTTTATATTTTTCTACTGCTTGTGCTCCATTTTCAGCTTCCGCTACTACTTCAAAACCGTTTTTGACCAAAATATCTTTAATCATCATTCGCATAAAAGCTGCGTCATCTACAATTAAAATTCTGTGTGCCATAATCTATTTCTCTCCTTGTGTTTCGTTATTTTAAATTATTAATACGCTCTGCTTGGCTTAAAATGTCAGTGACTCTTACTCCGAAGTTTTCTTCAATGACAACGACTTCGCCTTTGGCAACGATTCGCCGATTCACTAAAATATCTACCGGCTCACCGGCTAACTTATCAAGCTCAATAATACTTCCGGCAGAAAGCTCCAAAATTTCTTTTACGCTTCTCTTCGTTCTGCCAAGCTCAACAGTGATCGAAAGCGGAATATCCAAAAGCATATCCAAGTTGTTTATAGGGGCTTGAGAAGCCTCATTGGGATCAAATGCGGAAAATTCCACTGGCGAAACCTGAACTGGTGCTGCTTTTTTTGGTGTTCCCTGCCTTTTTGGCGGCTGTTGCTGTTGCTGCTGTTGCTGCTGTTGCTGCTGTTGCTGCTGTTGCTGCTGTTGCTGCTGCGGTTCCATACGCGGCTCTGGCGTCACAGGCGCTTTCGGCTGCTCATATGTAACATCAGGCTGCGGCACTGTTTCTTCCTTTGCACTTTCTGTGTTCATCAGATTTGCAATTAAATCTTTTGCAAATGACAGCGGGTACAGCTGCATAATACTGGAATCTATTAAATCTCCCACCTTTAAGTTGAAAGACACTTTCACCAGCATTTCATCATCAGGTATGCGGTCTGTTCCCTTTTCTTCAGTAACATCGAGCAATTCAACCCGAGGCGGTGAAATATCAATTTTTTTGCTGAATACAGTAGACATTGACGTGGCTGCCGATCCCATCATTTGGTTCATCGCTTCTTGAACCGCACTTAAATGAATTTCACCCAGTGAAGGGTCCGCGCCTTTTCCGTCTCCCCCCATCATTAAGTCAGCGATAATCGCCGCGTCATTTTGTTCCACGACCAGCAGGTTGCTGCCGCTAAAGCCCTCCGTATAATTCACTTCAATCGCTACGTACGGTTCAGGAAACGCATCGCTGATTTTACTTTTAGGAATGACAGCTACACTCGGAGTCGTAATATCGACCTTTTGATTTAAAAGCGTTGACAGGGCTGTCGCAGAACTGCCGAATGAAATATTTCCGATTTCACCGATCGCATCACGCTCCATGTCCGATAAGTCATGTACTTCCGGAACCTCTGGCTCATCCGGCGTACCGCCAGTGCCGTTAAGAAGCGCGTCAATCTCATCTTGAGATAATCTATTATTCTCCATCTTGTTCACCTCTTATGTCGTGATCTAAAATTTGCACTGCCTGTTTTCGATTCACCCGGCCGGCTTGTCCTAAAAATTTCGGCTTATCTCCGACCAATACAGTAAGAGGATCCGTGACTGATTTGTCCAAAGTTATGCAGTCTCCGACTTCTAAACTTAAAAACTCTTCTATTGTCAGTTCAGATGTGCCAAGCTCGGCCACGACAGGTATTTGTGCTGTCATGATACGTTTTTCAAGCGACTTTGTTTCCTCAGGCTTCGGCTCATTTCTATCTGATTGCATCCAATAGTGGACCGAAAGCTTCGGTATGAGCGGCTCGAGGACAATATGCGGGATACAAAGATTAATAACACCGCTGATTTCACCGATTTGGGTATTGAGCGAGATGACCACGACCGTTTCATTAGGAGATACCATTTGAACGAATTGCGGATTCACTTCAAACTCAGTCATTTCCGGTTCAATATCAGCAATTGACTGCCAAGCTTCTTTATAATTCCCCAGTGCATTTTCAAATAAATTAGAAATGATTTTTGTTTCAATTTCTGTCAAGCTGTCAACCTTATTATGACTGATTCCAATACCGCCCATTACCCGATCCATCATCGTATAAGCAATTGTCGGATTAACCTCCATCATAATTCTGCCTTCCATCGGATGGACATCAAACAGATTCAGAATCGTCATGTTCGGTATTGACCTGATAAATTCCTCATACGGGACCTGGTCAACTGAGCTGACAGATATGTGAATATAGGTTCTGAGCTGAGCAGAAAAGTGAGTCGTTAGAAGTCTTGCAAAATTGTCATGAATTCTCGTTAAACTGCGGATCTGATCCTTAGAAAACCGCAGCGCACGTTTGAAATCATAAACCTTCACTTTCTTCTCTTTTTCTTCTTTTTTCAGCTCTTCAGCGTCCATTTCACCAGTTGATATTGCAGAAAGCAGTGCATCTATTTCATTTTGGGAGAGAACTTCTCCTGACATTTTCCTCACCTCCGTATTCTGTCAAATGATTGTTTATTGCAGATTAAAGGAGGTAATATACACTTTTTCTACTTTTCCTTCTTGGAGGTAGCTATTTATTTTATCTTTTAGTTCCTTCTTAAAGGCTTCTTTTCCCTTGTCTCCCTCAATCGCATTAGCATTCGTATCGGCCAGCAGTGATATTACAGCATCCTTCACTTGAAAATCACGTTTTTCAAGTTCTTCTTTTGATTTATCAGAGTCGGTCTGAAGTTTAATAGCAAGCCGGATAATGTTATCAGACTTTAAATTTGTTGTGATCTCTTCTACATCAACAGAAGATGCAACGATTTCATCAATGCTTTTTTCCGTTTCACTTTTTTCGGACTCACCGCCTAGAACAAAATAAGCCGCCGCCCCAAGAGCACCTATTACGATAAGAATAATTAGTAAAATGATCATTAAATTTTTCTTCATTCCGGTTCCTCTATTCCTTGATCCATTGAAAATATTTGTATTTTCCGGTAGAAAGTTGCGATCTTTTCCAGAACAGCTTCTTCATCTTC
This sequence comes from Bacillus sp. SW14, assembly GCF_047608225.1. Taxonomy (NCBI): domain Bacteria; kingdom Bacillati; phylum Bacillota; class Bacilli; order Caryophanales; family Bacillaceae; genus Bacillus; species Bacillus sp. SW14. Next base: position 2,545,393 of record NZ_JBLKRW010000001.1, read on the forward strand.
TTTTACTACAAACTTCTTACCATTTGAAAGAGTAATTGTAGTATCCGGAAAGCATTCAATCTGTTCAATAAACAGCGCATTCAGTGTAAAGGGCTGCCCATTCAAACGGGTTACTTTAATCATAAAACAGCGGAGAAGCGATTATCGCCTCCCCTCCCTCCTTAACGTTTAAGGTTAACCAGTTCTTGAAGGATTTCATCTGATGTTGTAATAATTTTTGAGTTTGATTGGAATCCGCGCTGGGCAACAATCATTTCAGTAAATTCGTCAGTTAAATCAACGTTAGACATTTCGAGAAACCCTGATTTAAGGGAACCTGTACCGCCGTCACCAGGCTGGTTGGCTGCACTTGCCGCTCCAGAGTTTAAAGATTCACGGTATAAGTTGTTGCCGATTTTATCTAAACCGTCGCTGTTTGCAAAAGTAACAACCCCGATTTGTCCGCCGTCTTGTGGTTGGCCGCCTGCATCAACGATTGATACGTTACCATCAGAGCCAATACTGAAGCTTTGTGCATCAAGAGGGATCTGAATCGTTCCCCCAGTCATATTTAACACATGGTAGCCATCACCGGTAACAAGTGTTCCAGTATTATCTAAATAGAAGTTTCCTGCACGTGTATAAACTGTTCCATCACCTGAATCAATTTGAAAGTACCCGTCACCGTCAATCGCTAAATCAAGTGTTCTTCCTGTGCTTTGTGTTGCGCTTGTTGAATGAATTGTATCAATTGTGCCAGATGATGAACCTAAACCGATCTGCTTAGAGTTCGTACCTCCAATTGCTCCTCCAGCCGCAGAACCGCCGGCAATCGTTTGGCTTACCATATCTTTAAAGGTAACACGGCTCTTTTTGAATCCTACTGTATTCACGTTGGCAATGTTGTTGCCGATAACGTCAAGCTTTGTTTGAAAATTTTTCATACCGCTGATTCCAGAATAAAGTGAACGTAACATAATGTATTCCCCCAGATTTTTTTATTTAGAAGACTGTGCGACATTCAACACATTAGACGGGCTGACTTCAGTACCATCATTAAGAACGAGATAATATTTTCCTTTTGACTGTTTTACTGAGTTTACTGTGCCTGTTTTTTCTGTTGCACCTCCGTCAGCAGTCCAAGAAACTTCTTTGCCCATCCAATCAAGGTACGTTGTAAACGGATCTTGTTTTTCGACGAATTGAGCCATTGTGGTATTTAAATTCACCATTTGCTCCAAGCTTGAAAAAGTCGCCATCTGGCTGATAAATTCTTTGTCATCAACCGGGTTGAGCGGATCTTGGTTTTGGACTTGGGCCATTAATATTTTTAAGAACTCATCTTTCCCCAAGCTGCTATTGTTAGTTGACACGGTGCTTGTTTTTTCAGGCAGTTTATATTCTGAACTGATAGATGTCATTCTTCTTCCTCCATTTCAACCATCGACAGTTCATCGAGCAGATCGCCGAAATCATTTGATTCCTTTTTCTGTCTTTGCTGTTTCTGCCCCTCTTGCTGCTGTCTCTGTTCATCAGCAAGCTGGCCGTATATCGGCTGATCCCCGCTTTGAACCGGGAGAGTAAAACGGTCAATTTGGACAGCCATATTCGGCAGTGATTGCTTCAGCTGAGGAAGATGCTGTTCTAGCAGTTCTTTTGCTGATTGACTCGATGCAATAATTTTACTCTGAAACATCCCATTTTCATTTGTCAGCTTGATTGTGACAAATCCTAAATGTTCAGGATTCAGCCGAATGGTGAAACTTCCCGTTGATCTGCCGAATGGCGTATATTTCATCTGCTTCCATGCATTGATAACTTGATCAGCCGCCGTTTTTGTCTCGGCAGTCGGTAAATCAGATGAGAGCTGCTGCAGATCGAGTGGTTGAACTGCCCCAGTGTTCCTGTACCCTGAAAAAAGCATTTGGAGTCCTGATTTACTATCTACGGGCTGAATACTTCCAGAAGCATCCGACGCGCTTTTGCTGAATGAATTCTGTGAGAGCGGTGTGAGGACACGCTTTCCAAAGTCTTGCGATGATTCGGATGATTTCGATAACAAGAAAGCTTTCAGCTGGCTTTCAGCTAAATTCCATTCTTTAGTCCCTTTTTGAGGAAGCATAGACATTTGCTCCATTAAACTTTGAAAACTTTTCAGCTCTGACGCTGTCATCGAATAAAGTTTTGAACCCGACTCATCTTTAGTGAATATTTGCTGTTTAAGATCCTGAATGAGCTGTTGAGATACGCCCTTTTTTTCTAACGCAGAAAGAAATTGTTCTCCATTCTGGTAAATGACATGAGCGTCATTTCCATTCCCGCGTTCAGTCAGCTTATTCCCGTCTAGCAGTTGGCTAATGAACATCTGAATAAGGGCAAGTTCTTTATCATCCTCAGATACTTCATTATCCTGATTCGATTGCTCTGTATCAACATTCAGTTCTCCATTACTGTCAGCAGCAGGATCATTGTCAGTCAGAGCCGTTTTACCTTCTGAGGTCATTTTGCCTGATTCTGCGAGCAATTGATCCGTTCCGCCGGACATTTTTGATTCAACCGCTTGCAACAGATTCTGCAACAATTGCTGAGCCGTTTCATCCAGCTGTTTCCCTGTTAGTTTGCTTAATGTTTGCAGAAGTTCCGCTTTATGTTTGTCTTGATCTTCAGGACTTGCTTTTAGCCAATCACTGATCTTTTTAAGGGCATCTGCTAGCTGGTCTCCGGAATTAGGAGCATCCTTCCCTTGTTCTGAGATTTCATTCAAGCCCGCCTCAGACATAAGCCAGTTTTGAAAAACTCCCTGGCTACTTTTCACGGTTTTAGCCGCAGTACCCGCTGTAGTTTGCAGCAAAGGTCCCGCCAATTCAAGCAGCTTCACCTTTAATTCCCCCTATTCTTGACTGGCAGCAATTTTTTCTGTATAGGTTGCCGCTTGCTCAGGAGTCATTTTCGCCAATATGTCGGCAAGCTGCTTTTTGCTTAGGCCATTCAATATTTTCAGCGCTTCCTGCTCATTTAATTGGGCAATAATTTTAGCAGCCTTTCCGCTGTCCATGCTCTTATATACACTGATCACTTTGTCATCCTCAGAAGAAGAATTCGAACCTGATGTTTCTTTAGTATGATCTTCTGATGACTTCTTTTGATCCTCCGCCGTCTTTTCAAGAGAACGAATCTTTTGGTTGAGCCTGTCGATTTCAGATTTACTCGTTTCTAAATCTTTATTCAATATACTGATTTCACTTTTTTGATCCTTAATGGTCTTTTCCAGATCTGCCGTATTACCGCTATCCTTACTTGATGCTGTGTCTTTTTTATTTTCGGTTTCAGGAACCCATTCTTTAAGAATCGGCGTTTTTGCCGCAGCCTCCTGTATCGGCTTTAGGACATTGACACCAGCCGCCCAAAGAACAATCCCCCCTGCGATTAGAAGAAACATCAGCGGAAGGATAATGATAAGCAAAACCGAACGGAACTTACCTGATTCTTTCTTTTTGCCTGACATTACATTCGCCCCTAATGGCCTTGAATCATAAACTGCTTGATTGAAATGTCGTCCATTTCTTTCATCTCTGCAGCTTTGTCTTCAAGAGCAAACATTTTAAACTGTTTTTCACGCATTTTTTCAAACTTTTTTACTTCAATATTTTTCTCTGTCAAAATTTCTTGTTTTTGATTCATTTGATTTCGTTTCATAATCACAAGCTTTTGATAATGATAAATTGTGTTGTCAAGATTTGACACAAATTGCTGGTAATGCCTCATTTCTTGTACACTCATACCGCTTTTCAATTTCTCTTCCTTATTTTGTTCAAGCAATTCCTTTTTGCTCATATTCTCATATAATTTTTCAGCAACATTTTCAAATTCAGAAACTGATTGCTGATACTCAGATAAGGATTGATCTTTCTCATTTTCTTTTAGTTCCAGCAGCTTTTGGAATCTAAATTGATAGGCCACGTTTATTCCTCATTTCCTGTCAAACTAGTTAATGCAGCAATGCTCTCTTCCAATAATGCCGATTCGTCTGTTCCCTGTTTTAAAAATTGAATAAGCTGCGGATAAAATTGTATTGCTTCATCGATTTCTCTAGATGATCCTCTTTTGTAAGCTCCGATATTAATGAGATCTTCCGAATTTTGATAAGTCGATAAAAGCTCACGGAATTTATTAGCTGCACTCAGGTGTTGCCTAGTCGATATGTTAGACATCACCCTGCTGATGCTTTTTAGTACATTAACTGCAGGAAACTGGCCTTTATTGGCAAGCGCCCTGTCCAACACAATATGTCCGTCTAAAATCCCGCGAACAGTGTCAGCAATCGGCTCATTCATGTCATCACCATCTACCAATACTGTGTAAAACGCCGTAATGGTTCCGTGCTCATTTGCACCGGTTCGTTCTAATAAACGTGGTAAAATAGCGAACACGGAAGGTGTATAACCCTTTGTTGTCGGCGGCTCGCCGGCAGCCAGTCCAATCTCACGCTGGGCCATTGCCACCCTTGTGACTGAATCCATCATAAACATGACATTTTGGCCTTTATCACGGAAATACTCGGCAATTGCCGTTGCTGTATATGCCGCTTTTAATCTCATTAATGCCGGCTGATCTGAGGTGGCAACGACTACAATCGATCGTTTCAGCCCCTCTTTCCCAAGATCTTTTTCAATAAATTCCCGAACCTCTCGCCCGCGTTCTCCGACAAGTGCAATGACATTTAAGTCAGCCTCTGTCTGCTTGGCGATCATCCCCATTAATGTGCTTTTTCCGACACCGCTTCCTGCAAAAATACCAATTCGCTGGCCTTTACCGACTGTCAGCAAGCTGTCAATCGACCTGACTCCGACACCCATCTTTTCTCGAATAGGCGGCCGTTTCATCGGATTGGGCGGTGATTGCTCTGTCGATACAGGCGAAAGCCCTTTCGGCAGAAGTTTTCCATCAAGCGGCTCGCCAAAAGCATCGATGACTTGTCCGATCAGTCCGGCTCCGACTTTAACCCGAAGAGATTCACCAGTGGCTTCTACAATACTGCCGGGCGCAATGCTTGCAGCCTCTAAATAAGGCATAAGCAAAATATTCTCTTCCTGGAAGCCGACAACCTCAGCTTTAATGACTGTACCTGATTGCCCTTTTGCGTAAATCAGGCACACGTCTCCAATTGAGCTTGCAGGCCCTTTTGATTCAATCATCAGGCCGATCACCCGTTTGACTTTTCCATACCGTTTATACGAGTCCGTCATTTCAATACAATCTATCAGACTCTGTGTCTTCATTCAGCTGCACCCGCTTCCAGCGCTGTCAGAAGTTTATCTTTCAATTGCATCAATTGAGTGTCAACGCTCGCATCTACTCTGCCAAAAGGAGTTTCTATATAACATGATCCTTTTTGAGCTTTTTCATCAGCATATATGCCAAGCCGGCATTCTTTATAAAGAAGCTGCATGATTTCATCTTTTTGCTGAAAAACAGTCTCATAGTAATACGGATCCACATATATTGATATATCGTCATATTCCCTTACTTCGTTTACGACCTGTTTCACAAGCAGGAGAAATGCCTCTTTATCATCAGATTTTTGCCGCCACACTTTTCCAGCTAGTGCAACGGCAAGCTCGACGATTTCTTCTGAAGCGTCTTCAATCTTATCCTCAACAGCTTTTCTGGACATTTCAGTTATGCTGTTCGCTTGGCCGATCAGCTCGGCATACTGTTCAAGCGCTTCAGTTCTGCCCAATGCCATACCTTGTTCAAAGCCCTCGGCTTTTGCTTCCTCGATCAGTTTCTGTTTTTCAGCCGCCCAATCATTTTTTTCCTGTTCAATTTGACGGCGAATATTTTCTATATGGCTGTTGGCCTGCTCAGAAATCCGGTCAGCTTCCTCTTTCACCCGCGCCATAAGCGCTTCTGGGTTCTCTTCAGCCTGCAAAAGGTGAGAATGATCAATGTGCACCTCTTGTATAGAGAGTTTTCTTTTATCCTTTTGTGGAGAAAAAGATGATTCTTGTTTAATGATATTAGACAATAATATCGTCCCCTCCGCCTCTTGCTATCACAATTTCACCGGCTTCTTCAAGCTTTCTGACGATGCTTACAATTCTAGACTGAGCTTCTTCTACATCTTTCAAACGTACAGGTCCCATAAATTCCATTTCTTCTTTGAAGGTTTCAACCATACGCTGTGACATATTGTTGAATACAATTTCTTTGACTTCTTCGCTTGCAACCTTTAATGAAAGGAGCAGATCGTCGTTTTCAACATCGCGGATGACCCTCTGAATTGCACGGTTATCAAGTGTAACAATATCTTCGAAGACAAACATCCGCTTTTTAATTTCTTCAGCAAGATCGGGATCCTGAATTTCCAATGAATCCAAGATCGTCTTCTCTGTTCCTCTGTCTACCCCATTTAACACTTCCACAACGGCTTCAATTCCGCCTGTTTGTGTATAATCCTGAGTAAATGCAGAAGATAATTTTTGTTCCAGAATCCGTTCTACCTCATTAATAATTTCAGGTGACGTTCTGTCCATAACTGCGATTCTTCTGGCGACCTCAGCCTGTACTTCGGGATTCAGCTCGGATAAAATTTGCCCGGATTGAACAGGGTCTAAATAAGACAAAATTAAAGCCATCGTCTGAGGATGCTCTTGCTGTATAAAATTTAAAATTTGTTCAGGCTCCGCTTTTCTGGCAAAATCAAATGGTTTAACCTGCAAAGAAGAAGTCAGCCTGTTTAGAATGTTTTCCGCCTTATTCTCTCCAAGCGCCTTCTCAAGAACTTGTCTCGCATAGCTTAGGCCGCCTTGAGAAATATAATCTTGCGCAATGGCTATATTATGAAATTCTTCTATAATTTCATCCTTTTTTTGATGATCGACACTTCGAACCCCTGATATCTCCATGGTAAGCCTTTCAATTTCTTCATCGGTTAAGTGCTTATATACAGAAGCTGACACATCTAACCCCAAGGAAATCATGAGAATGGCTGCTTTTTGTTTTCCTGTAAGCTTATCTTGATCACGTCTCGCCATTTCTAATTCCTCCTAATCCTCGGCCAGCCAGCTTCTCAGCAGTTTTGCAAAATCTTCTGGCTTGTCTTTCGCCATCTTTTCAAGCTGTTTTCGTCTGACTGTTTCCGCTGTTTCATTTTCCTCTTCGTTGATATCAGGCAGATTGATCGGTTCTTGAGGAACCTCATACTCATATTCCTCAAATTCATCCTCTTGCGTCCGTTTCTTTCTAACCAGCATAATAATGAGAATGATGATGGCAGCAATCAAAATACCTCCTGCAATATAAACCCAAATCGGCACCCCTAAGGCTTCTTCTGTATCAGCGTCCATATTTACTTTGCCATCAAAAGGCTGGACGGATAAGACAATTTTATTATTGATGTCCTCGTCGGTAAGCTCCTGGTCTTGTGCATCCTTATCAATAGAAGTTCTGACTACAGTTGAAAGTATTTTTTGAATATCTTCTTGTCTTTCAGCTGAAAGCGACTCGATATTTTTTGCGTCCGGCGGCTCCACCATCACTTGGATTCCCAAATCTCTGACTTTATAAGGGCTCTCTGCGATTTCTTTATGGATCCGGTTAACCTCATAGTTGATTTTTTCGCTGCTTTTTTCATAACCTCCGCCTTCGGTATTTTCCCCGTCAGCTTCGTAATTTGTTACATCATCGTCGCCTGTTCCGGCGATTCCGCCATTGGCTGCACCGTCACCCTCATATGTTTCAGCTACCTTTTCCGCGCTGACCGCAATGCCTGCCATGTTTTCTTTATCTACAGGTTCGACAATGTCTTCTGTGCGATTTTCTTTTGTGAAATCAATGTCTGCTGTAACGGAAACAACGACTTTATCTTGTCCCATCATCGTACCGAGCAGTGACTGAACATGCTTTTGAATGTCTTTTTCGACTTGAGATTTAATTCCCTGCTGTGAAGAATAACTATCCGCGTAGGACCCTGCATCGCTGTTTGATTTGTCGTAGTATGTAGAATTTTGGTCCATGATGACAATGTTATCTTCTTTTAGGTTCGGCACACTTTTCGATACCAGATGATACAGTCCGTTGACCTGGCTTTGATCAAGTGTATAGCCCGGTTGTACCTGCAGGACGATTGATGCGGATGCTGCAGATTGCTCCTCACCGACAAACACAGCGTCTTTCGGGAGGTTAATCATTACTTTGGAATTTTTAATACCGTCCATTTCATTAATCAAATTTGACAGTTCTGTCTGTGTTGCTTTCACTTTGACCATATCAAACTCATTGTCTGTCAAACCAAAGCCGGCATTCTGCCCAAAAAATGAATAATCAATTGATCCGGTTTTAGGAAGTCCTTCTGCAGCCAGCTGCACTTTCAAAGAATCAACCTGATCCTCCGGAACACTTATCACTGTTCCGCCGTTTGAAAGTTCGTTTGGCACTTTTTTCGCATCAAGTTCTTCTTTGATGTGCCCTGCTTCTTCAGCAGATAGATCTTTGTACAGCGGCGCCATTTTTGAACTGGAAGCAAAAACACTGATAATAATTCCAATAATAATAATTGCCGCTAAAGCACTAATCATTAAAATTTTTTGTAATTTAGATCTGTTTTTCCAAAACTCACTCGTTTTGTTTTTCATTTGCATTAGAGTACGATTCATGTTAACCCCCGGTCATTCCACTCTTTCTCTTAATCGTAAGACCCTCTACATTTGCATTCTCATGATCTCCTGATAGGCTTCCACAGCTTTATTGCGGAACTCTGTTGCAGCAGTTAGAGAGACGCTTGCTTTTTGAGCGGCGATCATGACCTCATCAAGATTTACATCTTTTCCTGCAGCCAAGGCATTAGTCATGTTGTCAGAAGCTACTTGGGACTCATTTAACGAACTAATAGAGTTTTTTAAAAGCTCCGAAAAGCTTGTTTGATTTGAAGAATCTGTTTTTTGGCTATTGTTTACTTGATTTGTTGCATTTTGAGTGTTTTGAGTATTTTGAACCTGAAAAGGAGAAATTGCATTAATCACATTCGTTCACCTTACCTTCCGATTTCTAACGCCTTCATCAGCATTCCCTTTGTGGCATTCATTGCTGTGACATTCGCCTCGTATGATCTTGTGCTGCTGACAAGGTCAACCATTTCTTTCAACGGGTCAACATTAGGCTTTTGTACATATCCTTCAGCGTTTGCATCTGGGTTTGCCGGATCATAGACAAGATTAAAATCTGAATCATCTTCCGCGATTTTAGAAACCTTTACACCGTTTCCAGCATTGCCGCTTCCGCTCATTTTAGAATTGAGAATTGAAGAGAACGATTCACCTTTTGACTGAAGAGAAACCATTTTTCTTCTGTAAGGCACCCACTCTCCGTCCACCTGCTTAGCTCTAGTCGTATCCATATTAGCCAAGTTAGACGATACAACGTCCATTCTGACACGCTGAGCTGTTAAAGCTGATGCTGAAACATTTAAGCTATGAAAAGCTGTCATTATTTCCCTCCTGTTAATACGGTTTTCAGCGAATTAAATTTACCGTTCATTCTCTCAACTAAAGCTTGATAGTTGATTTGATTTTGCGCCAATTCTGTCATCTCTTTGTCGACGTCAACATTGTTTCCGTTTTGCTGATACGATGTATTCGCACTCGTTACAATTGAATAATTCGAATCAGTATCAGAAAAATCAACATGACGATAGTCAGTTTTTGTCGCTTCGAGACGCGAGGATTCTTGATTTAATAAATTTTGGAAAGAGACTTTTTTCGCCTTATAGTTCGGTGTATCTATATTGGCGATATTATTAGTTATGACTTTTTGCTTAATATTCGCTCTGCCCAAGGCATTTTCAAGATTTTGTATCGTTCCAGAAAATAAGCTCAAATCCACTTACCTCCATTTCAGTTTTTTTCACCCTCAATATCCTTGTCGAGAATTGTAAAACTATATGCTTATTGTAAGAAATAACAGGCATAAAGTCTATGAAGTTCGTGTAAAAAAATGTCCTCACAATTATCTATTTTACAACTAGGTATATAGTCCTAGATTATTTGAACTATGTTTTCCACCTTGATATAAGCCTGAAAATAGCGGAATTTCTGTTTTTTCGACATTTTTTTCGGTATTTTTAAGTCTTTTTAATGAAAAATATAAGATTTATTAAAAATATTACAAAGAAAGACTTTCAACCCAGGAAATAAAGCTTATCAATTTCCTTTATTTGAGCATAAAAAAGAACCCCTTAAAAATGGGGTTCTTTCGGTGATTAATGAGATTTGAGATTTTCTAATTCAATTAGGAATTTGTTGTTAAGCACTTTGATATAAGTACCTTTCATTCCTAATGATCTTGACTCGATGACACCAGCGCTTTCCAGCTTTCTGAGTGCGTTCACAATAACAGATCGGGTAATGCCGACGCGGTCTGCGATTTTACTTGCAACGAGAAGGCCTTCGTTTCCGTCAAGCTCTTCAAAAATGTGCTCAATTGCTTCAAGCTCACTGTAAGAAAGCGAGCTGATAGCCATTTGTACGACAGCTTTACTTCTTGCTTCCTCTTCGATTTCTTCTGCTTTTTCTCGCAAGATTTCCATTCCGACAACTGTAGCACCGTATTCAGCGAGAATTAAATCATCGTCATGAAATTGATCCTGTAAACGTGAAAGAATGAGTGTCCCTAATCTTTCTCCGCCTCCGATGATTGGTACAATTGTTGTTAACCCAGCTTGGAACAGGTCTCTGTTCTCAACAGGAAAAGCAGTATATTCACTGTTAATATCCAAGTTAGAAGATGTTTCAGGAACGTTAAACAGATTTTTCGTATATTCTTCAGGGAATTGACGATCCTCAAGCATTTTTTTCATGCGGTCATTTTCAATTTGCTGGTTAATAGAATATCCAAGGAGTTTGCCTCTGCGGCTTACAACGAAAATATTGGAATCAATTACGTCCCGCAGCGTCTCCGCCATTTCCTTGAAGTTCACCGGTTTCCCTGCCGCAGCTTGCAGCATGGAGTTAATAATTCTTGTTTTTTGTAATAAAGCCATGATAAATAATCCTCCTAAATATTCCTCATATTAAATTTTTCACAATATAAATTGACTTAAATCTTTATTTTTGGCTATCGTTCCTAGCTTTTCTTCGACATACTGTGGTGTAATCGTTATTTTCTCCATTGTGACATCAGGAGCTTCAAACGATAGATCTTCTAATAGACGTTCAAGTATTGTATGAAGGCGTCTCGCACCGATATTATCTGTGTCCTGGTTCACATGATAAGCAACTTCTGCAATCTTACGAATAGCTTCGTCAGAAAATTCAAGAGATATACCTTCCGTCTGCAATAATGCCTGATATTGTTTCAGCAGCGCATTATCCGGCTCAACCAAAATTCTCACGAAGTCGTCTACCGTGAGTTTGCTCAGTTCTACACGAATCGGGAAACGCCCCTGCAGTTCAGGAATCAAATCAGATGGTTTGGCCATATGAAACGCTCCTGCCGCAATAAATAACACATGGTCTGTTTTTACCGAACCATATTTAGTGACAACGGTTGAACCCTCAACGATTGGGAGGATATCCCGCTGAACGCCTTCTCTTGATACATCGGCAGAGGATGACGCGCCGCCGTTTTTTGCAATTTTATCAATCTCGTCGATAAAGATAATTCCGTTCTCTTCTGCTCTCTGAACAGCTTCCTGGCCGACTTCATCCATATCGATGAGTTTACTTGCTTCTTCATTCGTCAGAACTTTTCTGGCTTCTCTGACTGTCATTTTACGCCGTTTCTTTTTCTTTGGCATTAATCCACTCAGTGCGTCCTGCATATTCATGCCCATCTGCTCCATACCAGAGCCCTGCAGCATGTCGAACATAGAAGGCTGCTGCTCTTCGACTTCTACTGTTACATAGTGGTCTTCGAGCTCTCCTAAAGCCAGCTGATGCTCCATTCGTTTCCTTTTTTCTTCAATGTTTGCTTCTTCCTGGCTCTCCGCCTCATCTTCGCCACTCGGCTGGCTGCCGCCAAACAACATTTCAAAAGGATTTTTAACGCCTGATTGTTTTTTCTTCCCAGGAACTAACAGATGAACAATACGTTTATTTGCATTTTCTTCAGCCTGCTCTTTTACTTCATTGATTTTCTCTTCTTTTATAAGCCGAACAGAAGTCTCCACAAGGTCTCTAACCATTGATTCAACATCTCTGCCTACGTAGCCGACTTCAGTAAATTTTGTTGCTTCAATTTTGATAAATGGCGCACCTGAGAGCTTGGCGATTCGTCTGGCAATTTCAGTTTTCCCAACGCCGGTAGGCCCCATCATTAAAATGTTTTTCGGAACGACCTCATCCTTCAGTTTTTCATCTAGAAGACTTCTTCTATAGCGGTTTCTTAATGCCACGGCGACAGCTTTTTTCGCGTTTTGCTGACCGACAATATATTGGTCTAACCGATCTACAATCTGTCTTGGTGTTAATGGTTTTTTTTCCATGCGCCTCAAGTCCTTTCTATTCAAGTTCTTCCAGTATGATTTGATCGTTCGTGTAAACACAAATTTCGCCCGCTGTTTCTAACGCGGCTCTAGCAATCTCACTTGCAGACATGCTTTCACCGGCATGTTTTTTCAAAGCTCTTCCGGCCGCCAAAGCGTAATTGCCTCCTGATCCAATCGCGAGAATGCCGTCATCTGGTTCGATTACCTCGCCTGTTCCCGATACGAGAAGCAAAGTATCCTGATTCATAACGATTAACATGGCTTCAAGCTTTCTAAGCACTTTATCGCTGCGCCATTCTTTAGCAAGCTCAACAGCGGCTCGTTTTAGGTTGCCGTTGTACTCTTCAAGCTTAGCTTCAAACTTTTCGAATAAAGTAAAAGCGTCTGCAACAGATCCCGCAAACCCAGCAAGAACCTTACCATTAAACAGTTTTCTCACTTTTCGTGCAGTGTGTTTCATGACAACAGCCTGACCAAATGTCACTTGGCCGTCTCCGGACATAGCACTTCGTCCCTTATGCTGCACGGCAAATATTGTGGTCGCATGAAAAGATGACATAAAGGGCCTCCTTTAATTTTTCTTAAAAGCTCTTGGATGGTGAGACATATATGTGTTTCTCAACATTTCCTTCGAAACGTGCGTATATATCTGTGTCGAAGACAGATTGGAATGTCCGAGCAATTCTTGAACACTTCTCAAATCTGCTCCTTCGTTTAACAGATGAGTGGCGAACGTATGTCGAAGCATATGCGGATGGATATGTAAAGTGCCGGACGCTTTTTGAACAAGCCCGCTTAAAATATGTCTGATGCCTCGGGCTGTAAGCGGTCCGCCTCTTTGATTCACGAATAATAGATCATGAGGTTCTTTTGCTTTCATCAGCAAGCACTGTCTTCCGCTATTCATATATACCTTCAACGCTTCGCGGGCGTAAGATCCAAAGGGGATATAGCGCTGCTTCTTGCCTTTGCCGTGAACAAGGACAGTGTCCATAAATAAATCAACATCGTTAACAGTTATGGAACAGCATTCACTGACCCTCATTCCGGTGGCATAGAGAAGCTCTAACAGCGCTTGATCCCTCATTCCGGCCGGCTGGCTTATATCTGAAACTTCAAACAGCTCCTCAAGCTCTTTTTGATATAGAAACTTCGGTATCCGTTTTTCTTGTTTCGGCAGATGAACAAGCTGAAACGGATTTTCTTCAACAAGCTTTTCCCGCATCAGAAACTTATAAAAGCTTCTTAATGCAGATATTTTTTTGCTTATCGTTCTTCTCGATAAACCTTTTTCATAGGCTTCCGTCAAAAAAATCCTAGTATCCTGATATGCAGTTTCTTCAAATCCATTTATACCTTGAACGCGCAGAAAAGTCTCGAATTCTTCAATTGAATCCACATAATTCACAATAGTATATTGTGAATAATTTTTTTCAATTTGTAAATATTCTACGAATAACTTTACGAAATTCTTAACATTATCCATACCTAAACCTCCCCAGAAAGGGCTTTTAAATGGTATCACAAATCGCGTTCAGGTTGCAATCAATACCTATATTGTTTTCAAAATTGTTTGAATTGTCTCAATCGCGCGGTTCGCGTATTGTTCATTCCGCTCTTTTTTATTTTTAATTTTAACAGGCAATTCTTTTAAAAGCCCAAAGTTTGCATTCATCGGCTGGAAGTTCTTCTGGTTTGTTGTTGTAATATAGTGAGCCATACTGCCTATCGCTGTTTCCTGAGGGAAAGTGACAAGCTCTTCTCCTAGTACAAGTTTAGCCGCGTTAATGCCTGCTATGAGTCCTGATGCAGCTGATTCCACGTATCCTTCTACTCCCGTCATTTGGCCTGCAAAGAACAAATCACTGCGGTTTTTAAATTGATAAGTCGGCTTTAACAGGCTTGGAGAGTTAATGAATGTGTTTCTGTGCATTACGCCGTATCTGACGATTTCTACATTTTCTAACCCCGGAATCAATTTGAGAACTTCTTTTTGGTCTCCCCATTTTAAATGAGTCTGGAATCCTACAATATTATAGAGTGTTCCCGCAGCATCATCCTGTCTGAGCTGGACGACAGCATAAGGACGTTTTCCTGTCTCAGGATGCTCTAATCCAACCGGCTTCATCGGTCCGAAAAGCATTGTTTTCTTTCCCCGTTTTGCCATGACTTCAATCGGCATGCAGCCTTCAAAGAAAATCTCTTTTTCAAACTCTTTTAAAGGGACTGTTTCTGCTGATGTTAATGCTTCATGAAAACGGTCAAACTCTTCTTCTGTCATCGGGCAGTTCAAATACGCCGCTTCACCTTTATCATAACGGGATTTCAAGTACACTTTATCCATATCAAGGCTGTCTTTTTCTACAATTGGCGCCGCTGCGTCATAAAAATATAAATAGTCTTCTCCAGTCAGCTCCTTCAGCTGGGCTGACAGCGATTCAGACGTTAACGGTCCCGTTGCGATAACGGTAGGACCTTCTGGAATTTCCGTCACTTCTTCATTCATAACGGTTACGTTTGGATGGTTTTTTACCCGATTTGTCACGCTTGCGGCAAATTCATGACGGTCTACCGCGAGAGCACCGCCGGCAGGCACCGAACATTCGTCAGCGGCCGCGATGATGGCTGAATCTAGTGCCCGCATTTCTTCCTTTAATACACCGACCGCATTAGCAAGTGTGTTGGAGCGCAAAGAGTTGCTGCACACAAGCTCGGCAAATTTATCTGTATGGTGCGCAGGCGTTTGTTTAACAGGACGCATTTCATATAATTTGACTTGAATTCCCCGTTTGGCAAGCTGCCATGCCGCTTCACTTCCTGCGAGTCCGGCTCCGATTACATTCACTGTTTGTTGGTTCATCTTTCACATCTCCTAGTTTATTATTCAAGGCCTTCTTTTAACACACAAAGAAGGTGAGCAAGACCCTGCTCACCGCTACTTCTGTGGTTCTTCCTTATAATCGCATTCCACGCATTGGACTTGTATGCCTTTTTTGAGTTTTTTCTCGACGAGCATTTTTCCGCATTTCGGGCATTTTCGTTCAATTGGTTTGTCCCAGGAAACGAATTCACAGTCCGGATAACGGTCACAGCCGTAAAAAACCCGTTTCTTTTTCGATTTTCGTTCAACAATATTTCCTTCACCGCAGCTCGGGCACTTTACGCCGATTTGTTTCACAATCGGCTTTGTGTTCCGGCAATCCGGAAAGTTGGAGCAAGCTAAGAATTTACCGTATCGGCCCATTTTATATACCATTGGAGAACTGCACAATTCACAATCTTCCCCTGCATATTCAGGCTCGATTTCAACTTCTTTCATTTCCGCTTCAGCTTTTTTCACGCGTTTTTCAAAATCCGCGTAGAAGTTATCAATAATCTTAACCCATTCGGTATCGCCTTCTTCAACATGATCAAGGTCTTTTTCCATTTTCGCTGTAAACTCAACGTTAATGATTTCAGGGAAAAATTCCATAATCAAGTCAAGAACGATCTGCCCTAGTTCAGTCGGAATAAAACGTTTATTATCCAAAGACACATAGCCGCGCCGCTGAATGGTATCAAGCGTCGGAGCATACGTAGAAGGACGGCCGATACCGAGTTCTTCAAGAGTTTTAACGAGTCGTGCCTCGGTATATCGCGGAGGCGGCTGGGTAAAATGCTGCTCCGGTTCTATATCTTTTGATAATACCGTGTCGCCTTCTTGTAAGTCAGGCAGCATCCGGTTTTTTTCTTCCATTTGGTCGTCTTTTCCTTCAACATACACCTTCATAAACCCGGAAAACTTGACTTTACTTCCATTTGCACGAAATGTCAAACCATTGTTTGTCAGATCGACACTCATTGTATCGAGAATTGCAGGTGCCATTTGGCTGGCAACAAAACGCTCCCAAATTAATTTATACAATCTCATCTGATCTCTGCCGAGTACTGCTTTTAATTCACTAGGTTTTCTGAGAACTGATGTCGGACGGATGGCTTCGTGGGCATCCTGGGCACTTTCATTCTTTTTCGCAGGCTTTCGTTTGCCGCCTAAGAACTCTTTGCCGTATGCCTGATCAATAAATGCAGCAGCTTCATCAACCGCCGTATTTGAAATACGGGTTGAATCCGTTCTCATATACGTGATCAGACCGACAGTTCCTTCTCTTCCAAGATCGATTCCTTCATATAATTGCTGTGCAATCATCATCGTTTTCTTCGCTCTGAAATTGAGTTTGCGTGCCGCTTCCTGTTGGAGTGTGGAAGTGGTAAAAGGCAAGGCCGGATTACGTTTACGTTCCTTTTTCGTTACTTTTTCAACTGTATATTTATTGCCTTTAAGCTGAGAAAGAATGTCTTTTACGTCGGCTTCACTATTTAAAGGAAGTTTTTTGCCGTTTTTTCCGAAAAAGCTCCCTTCGAACGTTTCCTGTCCTTTTAAGAACGTACCGTCAATGGTCCAATATTCCTCCGGCTTAAAGTCGTTAATTTCTTTTTCACGGTCAGTAATCAAACGGAGGGCAACGGATTGAACGCGGCCTGCGCTAAGCCCTTTCTTGACTTTTTTCCATAGGATAGGACTGATTTTGTATCCGACAAGCCTGTCTAAAATACGTCTCGCCTGCTGTGCATCCACTAAATCCATATTGATCATGCGGGGATGTTTAAACGATTCCTTAATGGCGTCTTTTGTAATTTCGTTAAACACCACACGGCAGTCTGAATTGAGATCTAAATCAAGGCTGTGTGCCAAGTGCCATGCAATCGCTTCCCCTTCTCTGTCGGGGTCGGCTGCGAGATATACTTTTTTAGCTTTTTTCGCAGCCGTTTTCAACTCTTTTAATACCGGGCCTTTACCTCGAATGGTAATATATTTTGGTTCGAAATTCTGTTCTATGTCAACTCCCATTTGACTTTTTGGAAGATCTCGGACATGTCCCATTGATGCTTTTACTTTATATTTTTTACCTAAGTAACGTTCAATCGTTTTCGCCTTAGCAGGCGATTCCACGATGACTAGATAATCAGACATTTTCATCCCCCTCAAGAGGTGTTCTCTCTCTTTTCAAGTATTTCAATTTTATTTTTGCTGCTGTCTTTATTTGGCTTTCAACATTTCATTCTTTATGATGAACGTCATTATTTAAATAGAAAACAATATGCAACTTTAAATCCTCACTATTATTAAATATTACAATGCCGTTTGTCAAACGATAATTCAAAAGGGTTCCGTATATTGAACGTTTCTTTCAGGAAGCTCCTCGAAAACATCCTCTGCTGACCATATGGCTTTAGCCCCCTGCTGAATCAGTTTTATAGGACCTCCGGCGTAAGGATCAAATAATGAACCGGGTACGGCAAAAACTTCTCTCCCTTGTTCCAGTGCTTGATATGCAGTAATCAGCGAACCGCTTTTTTCTTTGCCCTGCACAACAATAATGCCTTCACTTAATCCGCTGATGATACGGTTTCTCATAGGGAAATGCCATTTTTGGGGTTTAGTTTCAGGTGGATGCTCTGACAGAAGGATATGGTGTTTTGCCATGTGATTTGCTAACTGAAGGTTTTCCCGGGGATAAATGTGATGAAATCCCCCTGCAATGACGCCGATTGTCCGCCCCTTCGCCTTAATACTTGCCGCGTGGGACATTCCGTCTATCCCAGACGCAAGTCCGCTGACAATCACCCACTCTTTGCGGCAAAGCTCTTTAGTAAGGTGATTGACAACATGCATCCCATAAGCTGTTGGATTTCTTGTACCTACAATTCCAATTTTCCTCCCTTCGGAAAGAAGAGCCATATCACCCTTTGCAAACAGGACGGCGGGGGGATCATAAATGGTTTGCAGCCAGAAAGGATATTGCTTAGAAGAAATCGGGATGGGGATAATGCCTTGCTCATGGTAAGCAGCAAGTACACGCTGAAGCTTTGGATAATGTTTTTCTATTTTGTTTTTTAATGCAGCAGCTTCTCTTTTACCGCGAGTAACAGTTTCTAACAAGGGTGATGTCAGCGACATAGATGGATCGGCTTTCCACCATTTTAATAGAAGGGATGGGGATAATAATTGATTGATTCTGCAAATCATTAAACAGGCAGCGGGCTGATCCAATATATTGACCTCCTTTTGACAGAAAAAGATAGAACAGCCTTGACGGCTGTCCCTTCTTTATTAATGCGTTTTGCAAGTTTCGAACAAGTTCTTCTCTTTCAGCACCTTAATTAACGTTTCGCCCATTACAGAAGGTGTGTCTGCAACTTTGATTCCGCATGCATTAAGGGTTTTGATTTTTTCATCAGCTGTACCTTTTCCGCCGGAAATAATGGCGCCGGCATGTCCCATGCGCTTCCCTGGAGGTGCTGTTTTACCGCCGATAAAACCGACTACCGGTTTTGTCATGTTGGCTTTTACCCACTCTGCCGCTTCCTCTTCGGCAGTACCGCCGATTTCGCCAATCATAATGACAGCATGTGTGTCAGGATCTTCGTTAAACGCTTTTAAAACGTCAATAAAGTTTGTTCCATTTACAGGGTCGCCGCCGATTCCAACAGCTGTAGATTGTCCTACACCGGCTTCTGACAGCTGGTGCACCGCTTCGTATGTTAATGTTCCTGAGCGCGATACAACGCCTACATGACCCTTTTTATGGATATATCCAGGCATAATGCCGATTTTGCATTCTTCAGGCGTGATGACACCAGGACAGTTCGGCCCTATCAGTCTCGTTTTCTTGCCTTCCATAAAGCGTTTTACCTTTACCATATCCAAAACCGGAATATGTTCAGTGATGCAGATCACGAGATCAAGCTCCGCATCTACCGCTTCCATAATCGCATCAGCTGCAAACGGTGCCGGCACATATATAACAGACGCGTTAGCGCCGGTCGTTTGAACTGCGTCAGCCACTGTATTAAATACAGGAACCCCTTCCGCTTCAGTTCCGCCTTTTCCAGGTGTTACACCGCCTACGATATTTGTGCCGTATTCGAGCATCTGTTTCGTATGAAATAAAGCGGTAGAACCTGTAATCCCTTGCACAATAACTCTTGTATCTTTATTAATAAAAACACTCATTATCTGGTCCCCTGCCTTTCATTCTTTCTTAAACTAAGGATACGATTTTCTGCGCGCCGTCAGCCATTGATTCCGCAGATGTAATATTTAACCCTGATTCACTAAGGATTTTCTTCCCTAGATCCACGTTTGTGCCTTCTAGACGGACGACAAGCGGCAATGTCAAACCGACTTGTTTAGTCGCTTCAACAACCCCTTCTGCGATGACATCACATTTCATAATGCCGCCGAAAATGTTGACAAAAATCCCTTTAACGTTTTGATCAGAAAGAATGATTTTGAATGCTTCCGTGACTTTTTCTGCGGTTGCACCGCCGCCCACATCAAGGAAGTTGGCCGGTTCTCCTCCGTAATGCTTGATAATATCCATTGTGGACATTGCAAGTCCCGCGCCGTTTACCATACAGCCGATATTTCCATCAAGGGAAATGTAGCTTAAATCGTATTTGGACGCTTCGATTTCTTTCGGATCTTCTTCATCCAAGTCTCTGTATTCCATAATGTCTTTTTGTCTATACAACGCGTTGCTGTCGAAATTCAATTTCGCATCAAGCGCCATCACACTTCCGTCGCCGGTGACAACGAGCGGGTTGATTTCAGCGATAGAGCAGTCTTTCTCAACAAACGCTTTATATAGTCCAAGCATAAATTTGGCAGCTTTCCCCACGAGCTCTTTTGGAATATTAATAGCGAATGCAATTTCTCTGGCTTGATAGCCTTGGAGGCCGACAGCCGGATCAATTACAGCTTTTTTGATTTTTTCCGGTGTTTTTTCCGCAACTTCTTCAATTTCTGTTCCGCCTTCTTCGGAAGCCATCAGAACGATTCTGGAAGTGGCGCGGTCAAGCACAAGACCCACGTAGTATTCTTTTTTGATATCGCAGCCTTCTTCAATAAGTAAGCGTTTTATTACTTGGCCGTCCGGACCCGTCTGATGTGTAACTAGGGTCTTCCCTAAGAGCTCTTCGGCATACGCTTTAACTTCGTCTAATGATTTTGCTATTTTTACCCCACCAGCTTTGCCTCGACCGCCAGCATGAATTTGAGCCTTTACGACATAAACCGAGCTGGATAAGTTCTTTGCTTTCTCAACTGCTTCATCTGCTGTAAAAGCCACTTTACCTTCAGGAACAGATACCCCATATTTTCTGAGGACTTCTTTTCCCTGGTACTCATGGATATTCATTTCCCATCCTCCTAACTTATGTAACAAAACTAAAATAGACTGCGCTTTCATTCTATAATAATACTGGAAGAATTGTCTAGAGTTCGATGCAAAATCTTTAAATCCTTCTTAACATTCAAACTTTTATTTTATTAAAAACATAAATTTCAAACAGAGGATGGGGAATATTATCGTTATTTTTTGTTTTTTACGCTTTCGTCCAATCTGTAAATGAACGAAAAAATCTCGGCTACCGTTTCATAAAGAGCTTCCGGGATTTGATCATCCACAGTCAAATGGCGCATTAATTCGACAAGGGTCCGATCTTCTTGAATCGGGACCCCTGCATTTTTCGCTTCTTTGATAATGTTGTCGGCTACATGGCCCTTTCCTGTCGCAACCACTCTCGGCGCCCTGTCTTTTCGTTCATCATAATGGAGAGCCATAGCTTTTCTGACCGGCATCTGCTCTTTCATATTTTCACATCCACTTCCTGATCACTGATGCTAGTTACATATTGATCAATTGCAGCCTTCTCTTCGGTGTGAATCCTTTTTTTAGCGTTTACACCTGAAAGACTGTACCCCATTTCCATAAGACCCTGTTTAAGTGCAGGCACCATCGGATCGATCGCAGCCTGAAGATCGAAATCAGTCTCAATTGTAATGGTCATGACTTTTTGCTGTATCAAGCAATCAACGACTGTTTCTTTTAACGTGTCCAACTGCAGCAAAAACAAAAGACGGCAATGGGAGGGATCCAGCTTTCCATCCGCTTCTTTCTTTCCTTTAAACAGAACGGTCATGTCCTGAACCCCTGACTTCGAGAACAGCGGAAATGACATCACTATTTGGCTGTATGACGGATGGTCCTGCTGCATGAAAAGCTGGCCGTTTAATTTGTGAAAAAGCTGATCGGCTTCCCGTTTGACAGGTTCGGCTACCTCATGCGACCCTCTTGCGGCCTGAAGAGCCAACTTCATGGATTGTATTTCATCAGGGGTGACCGCGCTTCCTTGTTCAAACGCTTTAATGAATGCAAGCTCGTCCCTTGCGCCGATTGCCATCTTCACTTTGGTTAAGAAAGAAAGAACATCTGCCTTATCAGCTAAACTAGGCGCTGTATGCTGAACAGCCTTTAAAAAGACTTCGGCTTCCTGATCTGTGACTTGTGCAGCCTGTAAAACAGCTGAAGCGGCAGGTGACTTACTGTCACCCGATGAAGCAGTCGCTTTCATCCAATTTGCTGCTTCTTTCACAATTTGAAGACTGTTTTTTTCAGCAGATTCCGTCAGCTTTGTCAGTAACTGCCGGGCTTCTTTGATTGGAATGTCTGCTGCGGTTTTAGCTGGCTCTCCTTGTACGCCTCTCTGTTCCGCTGCGTGGTTTACAGGCGGCAAACTGGCCTTTTCGAGAGAGCCGGATGGTGCGCTAAGCTCTCTATTTCCGGCTGTATTGCCTGAAGAAGGCGCTTTGGTATTGTACGTTATAGAGACAAGCTTATCGATCAGACGTTCTGCATGAACATCGATTTCACTATTAAAAAGTGTTGTAATTGCTTCTTTGAGCTTTGTCATCATTTGGCTCTGCTGAGGGTTTTGGTTAATAGCCTGAAGCAGCTGGGATACGTGCTGATGCAGCGGAACAGGCGATTTTACTGCATGAACACCGCTCAAAACCTCGGGGTGAATGGGTAATTCACGCTTTAAAGCGAACAGAACCGTTTCAATCGCTTTTTTTGTGTCTGACGCAGGCAGCTCATCCATCCAGCGGACAGCTGTTTTGATATCATTTTCTGTTACGGGTGTTTTGCTCTTGAGCATTGCTCCTGTCATCATTAGAGCAGCGTTTGACGGCTTTACTGATATGGCATTCAGAAGCTTTCCGGCTGCTTCCTGAATGGTTTTGGGATTTTGGTTAAAGCTTTGAACGACCTGAAGGCGGCCTGTTTGTTCTGCCGTTTTTTTTTCGTAGGAAAACCAATAGTACGCCTGAGGACGAAGCTGGGTTTCAAGTTTTCCCTGGACAGTTTGATTGCCGACTTGGATCAGCGCATGCTGATCTCCTAATAAACGAAGCACTTTTCCTAAAAGAAGACGCTTCTCCCCGTTTTGCGCTTCGCTGACATTTGCTGATTCCTTCGGGATTACTGTATTTTTAAAAAGGTGCTGCAGCGCCTTTTGCACATCATTTCGTATATTCATTTACAAGAGGTGCCTCCTTGTCCATTGATTTAACTGATAGATTGAACAGGAGCGAAAGTTTTGCGGTGCAATTCAGTTGGGCCGTATGCAGCGAGAGCTTCAAGATGCTCTTTTGTCCCATAGCCTTTATTTTTTTCAAAGCCATACATGGGGCAGGTTTCGGCATAGGCGCTCATCATCCGGTCTCTTGTTACTTTCGCGATACACGCACCTGCCGCAATAGACACGCTTTTGGCATCACCTTTTATAATTGAGGACTGAGCCGTGTCGAGCGGCAGTGTCATTGCGTCAACAAGCAAATAATCAGGTGTATCTGGCAAATCCTGTATCGCTTTCACCATTGCCATCTTTGAAGCCTCATATATATTGATTTCATCAATCACAGAGGCTTCTACAATTCCTATTCCGACCGCCAGTGCTTCTTTCATAATAAGTTCGTAATATTCATCACGCTTTTTTTCTGAAAGTTTTTTGGAGTCTGTCAGCCCAAGTATTTCACATTCCTCCGGAAGAATGACTGCGCTGGCGACAACAGGTCCTGCCAATGGCCCCCGGCCGACCTCGTCAACACCTGCGATCAAGCGAAATCCTTTGTTTCTTGCCAGCCTTTCATAGGAAGTCATATTCAGCCATTGTTCTTTCAGCGCTTTTTCTTTCGCCTGCTTTTTAAGCCATTGCTCTACAAGCGTTTGAACGCTCTTTCTCGGATCGTTTACGCATTGGGCAAGAAATGGGTCTTGTCCATCCTTCACTTCCTGCAAACGGTCTTTAATGTCCTTTACGGTTAATGTATTCACTTTCTCTTCTCCCTTACTGTATGTATCGGATCGGTCAGGAAAAAATAAAGACCCGCATTTCTGCGCGCCTTTACTTAGCGGGCTGTTCAAATGACAGCCTGCCGAACTTTTCAGTGCGGATATCGCGAATGATGACTTCAGTCGTTTTATCGTAGTTAATAAGCCCTCCGCTCATGAGACAGCCGCGCTTTTCACCTATTGCATCAAACAGCTCTGCAATGTCCTCTGGGATCTCATCAAGGCTGTAACGCTCTTTAAGCCGTTCAGGATAATGTTCTTCGAGAAAACGAAGACCAAACACGGCCACGTCCTGCAGATTGAGAATTGTGTCTTTAATAGCCCCGGTGATTGCCAGCCTCAAGCCGACAAGCTCGTCTTCAAATTTAGGCCATAAAATCCCCGGTGTATCTAAGAGCTCTAATTCTTTCCCGACTTTGACCCACTGCTGAGATGTCGTAATACCAGGTCTGTCTCCCGTTTTTGCTATGTTTTTCTTTGCCAGCCGGTTGATAAGTGTTGATTTTCCGACGTTTGGAATGCCGATAATCAAAGCGCGAATTGCTCTAGGCTTCACGCCCTTCGCCCTCATCCGGTCAAATTTTTCTTGGAGGATCTCTTTTGACGCAGGCACAATTTGATTTAAGCCTTGTCCGTTTACCGAATTAATGGACAGAGAGCGAATCCCCTGATTCTCAAAGTGCTGTTTCCATTGCTGCGTAACTGCCGCATCTGCTTTGTCAGCCTTGTTTAACAGCATAATTCTCGGCTTATTTTTTAGAATGTCCTCAATCATTGGGTTTCTTGATGACATAGGAATTCTGGCATCTACCAATTCATATACAATATCGATTAATTTTAATTTTTCGGTTACTTCCCTTCTTGCCTTTGCCATATGGCCCGGGAACCATTGAATTGTCATGTGACACGAACACCGCCTTTATCTCTTCAGTATGCAAGATTCTTTGTTGTCCTTTATGTATTTTACGATGCCTGTCCGGCATTTTCAAATTGTGTATAAAAAAAGAGCTTGTTACAGGTAACAAGCTCTTTTCGTTCGTTATCATTATCGTCTGATCTCTTTAATACGAGCCGCTTTTCCGCGAAGTTCACGCAGGTAGTAAAGCTTAGCACGGCGTACTTTACCGTAACGTACAACTTCGATTTTCGCGATTTTTGGTGTGTGTACAGGGAAAGTACGTTCAACGCCAACACCGTAAGAAATCTTACGAACTGTGAACGTTTCGCTGATTCCACCACCACGACGCTTGATCACAACACCTTCAAAGATCTGAATACGCTCACGGTTACCCTCAACAACTTTAACGTGTACACGTAAAGTGTCACCAGGACGGAACGCAGGAAGATCAGTACGAAGTTGTTCTTTTGTGATATCTTCAATTAGTTTTTGCATCGTTTTCAACTCCTTCCAACAGATGCTCTTGGCCACAAAACCCGGCACAGCGGAACATCGTTTTCAAGCTTAAAGCGGATAAGCCCGCTTAAGCCACAAGTAGTATCTTATCACAATTTCATAGTCTATGCAATAAGATCTATTCTTTTTCCCATTCAGAAATCCATTTTCTTTGCTGCTCTGTAAGCGGATAGTCTTTCAGAAGATCCGGACGTCTTACATAGGTTCTTCTGATCGATTCTTTATTCCGCCATTCGTTGATTTTCGCATGGTTTCCTGATAGAAGCGTTTCAGGCACTTTTAAACCTTTGTAATCCGCCGGTCTTGTATAATGCGGGTGCTCTAAGAGGCCGGTGCTGAATGAATCTTCAATATGGGAAGCCTCTTTGCCCAGCACACCCGGAAGCAGTCTAACCACACTGTCGGCAATCATCATTGCAGGGAGCTCACCGCCGGTCAGAACAAAATCGCCAATGGATATTTCATCCGTCACCAGATGCTCGCGAATGCGTTCATCGTAGCCTTCATAGTGGCCGCAAATGAACAGCAAATGGTCTTCCTTCGCTAATTGTTCAGCTTTTTTTTGGGTAAAGCGTTCACCTTGCGGGCAGACGAGAATAATACGCGGAGCAGCGGCTGCCTTTGATGTCAGGCCCTCGACCGCGTCAAAAACAGGCTGAGGCTTGAGAACCATGCCTGCCCCGCCGCCATAAGGATAATCATCAACAGTATTATGCTTGTTATCAGAATACTCCCGGAAATTTACGACTTGAAACTGCACCGCTTCTTTATCCTGCGCTTTTTGAAGAATCGATGAACCGAGCACGCCTTCAAACATTTCGGGAAACAGCGTCAAAAAGTCGATTTTCATTCGTCTATTAATCCTTCCATGAGTTCAACCTCAATTTTCTTTTCGCTGACATCGATATGTTTGACCACTGATTCAATGTAAGGAATCAGCGCGTCTTTTTTCCCTTTTCTCCCGATGACCCATACGTCATTAGCTCCAGGCGTCAAGATTTCTTTAACCTTTCCGATTAGTTGGCCGTCTTCGGTAAATACTTCACACCCAATGATTTCGTGGAAATAAAATTCTCCCGCATTCAGCTCTCCTAAATCTTCTTCAGGAACTTTAATGATCGCGTTTTTCAGTTCTTCCACTTCATTCATGCTTTGTCTTTCTTTAAACTGCAGCAAATGAAATTGTTTATGCAGTCTGTGCGTGTTCACCGTTACTTCCACGGGCTCGTTACGTCCGTCTATAAACAGATACAGCGTGTTGCCCGGCTTGTACCGTTCTTCGGCAAAATCTGTTTTCGAAATCACCCGCACTTCGCCTTTAATTCCGTGGGTATTTACGATCTTACCTACGTTAAACCATCGCTTTGTCATATCATCACCTCTGGCGAATTTCAATTACTTGTCCGTCTTTTATGACGATGGTGTTTGCCGCTGTTTTCTCATGCCAGTTATCCCCGGCTTCAATTGTCAGCAGCGCATCGACTTCCTTTTCTTTCATCTCACTGCCAAGCGGCAATGTATGTACTTGAGCAATTTGAAAATCGATTATTTTTATGTTATCTTTTCGCTTTTCTATTGCCTTTTTAAATTGTTCAATCATATCTGTATTTTGCTGTTCTTTCTCATGTTTTCTAAGCTGAAAATAGAGCTGGCTGCATTCTCGTTCAAGCATTTCTTTCTTTTCGGCAAAAGAAGCTAAAAGCTTTTCCTTGCTGCGCTCGGTTAAGACTTGCATAACGGCTACACGGTGAATAATTTGCATCGCACCAAGCTCCCCGCTTTTAAAACTTTTTGTCGCTCAGGTTTTCAATTTCACCTAAGCTTCTATCAGTTTACCCTTTTTTTGCGTGTAAAAAAAGGGGAGGTGCCGGCCCTCTCCCTTTTAGTCAAATATCTCAAATTGAACTTTCTTAGAAGACTGTGCGCCAGCTGCAAATACAGCTGTTCGAATCGCTTTTGCAGTCCGGCCTTGCTTTCCGATAACTTTACCGGTATCTGACTTATGGACAGATAAGCGCAGCGCAATCTTTTGATCGGTTTCTTCTCTTGTGATGCGAATGTCATCTGGATGATCAACAAGCGGCGTCACAATTTTGACAATCAAATCTTCCAAGTGTTGATCAGTCATTACTTGCCTTGTTTAGCGTTGTGGAATTTTTCCATGATTCCTTGGTTAGAGAACAAGTTACGAACTGTGTCAGAAGGTTTAGCTCCAGTTTGAAGCCATTTAAGAGCAAGCTCTTCATCAATTTTCACTTCTGCTGGTTTTACAACCGGGTTGTAAGTTCCGACTGTTTCGATGAAACGGCCGTCACGCGGTGAACGAGAATCTGCTACAACAATACGATAGAAAGGAGATCTTTTTGATCCCATACGTTTTAAACGAATTTTTACTGCCATTTTACTAGCACCTCCGAAAATATTTCAACAAGATAGTATATTAACAATGATAAAAGTGTTTGTAAAGTGTTTTTTCTTAACAACGGTTTTATCATGTATAACCGATTACATAAAAGGTAGCTTAAACCCTTTTTTCTTGCCTTTTGACATGTTTGTCATCTGCTTCATCATTTTTTTCATTTCGTCAAACTGCTTAAGCAGACGGTTGACTTCCTGCACGGATGTCCCGCTTCCTTTCGCAATCCGCTTCCGCCGGCTGGCATTGATGATATCCGGCTGTTCTTTTTCACGAACAGTCATTGATTTAATGATTGCTTCCACATGATTCAGCTGTTTTTCATCAACTTGGATGTTTTTCAGGCCTTTCATTTTACCTGCACCCGGCATCATTTGCAGAAGCTCATCAAGCGGCCCCATGTTTCTGACCTGCCCGAGCTGCTCCAGAAAATCGTCCAATGTGAAGCTCATTGTTCTCATTTTTTGTTCCAGCTCTTTGGCTTTATCTTCATCGACGCTGGCCTGTGCTTTTTCAATCAATGTCAGCACGTCGCCCATGCCGAGAATCCTTGATGCCATGCGTTCAGGATGGAACGATTCTAACGCATCAAGCTTTTCGCCTAAACCGGCGAACTTAATCGGCGTGTTTGTGACCGCGCGAATAGAAAGCGCAGCACCTCCGCGTGTGTCTCCATCAAGCTTAGTCAGCACAACACCGGTTAAACCGAGCTGTTCATTAAAGCTTTGGGCTACATTTACAGCGTCCTGACCGGTCATTGAATCGACAACCAGGAAGATTTCTTCCGGATTCGCGATTTCCTTCACGCTGGTCAGTTCATCCATCAATTCATGGTCAATATGCAAGCGGCCTGCCGTATCCAAAATGACATAGTCATAATGTTCTTCCTTGGCTTTTTCAATAGCCTGTTTAGCTATTTCTACAGGACTGACCTGATCACCAAGTGAGAAAACAGGCATGTCAAGCTGTTTGCCAAGCGTTTCCAGCTGTTTAATGGCGGCTGGGCGGTAAATATCGGCAGCAACCAGCATCGGTTTGCGATTATGCTTTTTGCGCAGCAGATTCGCAAGCTTACCGCTTGTTGTCGTTTTACCGGCACCCTGGAGACCGACCATCATAATAACAGTCGGCGGCCTTTTCGCGGTGGCGATTTTGCTCTCTTCGCCGCCCATCAGCTCAGTCAGTTCCTCTTTAACAACTTTAATGACCTGCTGGCCGGGCGTCAGACTTTTCATGACGTCTTGGCCTACAGCGCGTTCACTTACTTTCTTGACAAAATCCTTGACTACTTTAAAGTTAACGTCAGCCTCAAGCAGCGCAAGACGAACCTCACGCATCATATCTTTTACATCTTGTTCACTGACTTTCCCTTTTCCGCGGATTTTGGAAATCGTCTGCTGCAGTCGGTCGGCTAATCCTTCAAATGCCATAGTTTGCCGCCTCCTAATCTAATTTCTCAAGCGCTTCAATCAGAGCTGTAAGTTCTTCCTCTTCTTTTGAACCGGAAGCAAGCTCCTTCAGCTTATTAAACATCTCTTTACGCTCCTGAAACTTTTTCAAAAGGAGCAGCTTTTCTTCATATTGTTCAAGCATCGCTTCTGTTCGTTTGATGTTATCATAAACAGCTTGTCTTGAAACCTCATATTCTTCGGCTATTTCGCCTAGGGAGAAATCGTCCAAATAATAAAGCGACATATAGCTCTTCTGTTTTGACGTCAACAACGACTGATAAAAATCAAACAGATAATTCATTCTCGTTGTCTTTTCGAGTGACATTTGAGCTCTCCCCTTTGTTAAGTCAAATCCCTTTACGATAACTTAGTTTACACGGTTTTACGGAGACTGTCAAGTTTTTATCTTGTCATAGCAATGATTATTTTTTCCAAAATACACTAAATATCACCCAATTTATTCCGATATTGTATATGAACCCTATTTAAAAGGAGGATTTTTCATGAAAAAAATCGGTTTATTGTTTATGCTGTGCTTGGCAGCTGTGTTTACAATCATTGTCCCGGCACAGCAAGCAGATGCTGCTGAGGCGCCTTATAAGGCTACAATCACAAATATCAGCACGGATGGAGGGGTTTACGGTAAAATCAATTACGGTCAGGGTCAATTTTGGCGAGTGAAGTACAACATCACCATAAGCGGCAAATTGCTCGACCAAAACGGACAGCCAGTGCCAAACGCTCCAGTAAGATTTGAAGCAGATACGAAAGTCGGAAATACAACAAAAACAGCTTCAGGAACAACCGATGAAAACGGAACGTTTGAGGTTCCAATGTATTTGGGACCAGCTGCTGGGTACTATACGTATTACACATCTGTTTCCGTTCATTACTATGACATCATCCCTTTTAGAGTTTATTCAGGAGATTCGAGACTGGTATCCACTGATAACAGCCTTTATCATTTCGCCTATCAAGTGAGAAGATAATAATAGAAAAAGGCCTTTTTAGGGGCCTTTTTCTTAATCCTCGGCTTTTTCAACTAAATCTGAAAACAGGCCGTATACATACGATTCAGCGTTAAATTCCTGAAGATCATCAACTTTTTCACCTAACCCGACTAGTTTAACCGGGATGTGAAGCTCGTTGCGGATCGCAAGGACAATACCGCCTTTTGCCGTACCGTCAAGCTTCGTTAAAGCAATGCCTGTAACGTTTGTTGCTTTAGAAAACTCTTTCGCCTGCGCCATCGCGTTTTGGCCGGTTGTGGCATCAAGAGCAAGCAGCACCTCATGCGGCGCTTCAGGCACTTCTCTTTCGATGACGCGCTTCACTTTTTCAAGCTCTTTCATCAGGTTTACTTTGTTTTGGAGACGCCCTGCTGTATCACAGATTAATATATCAGCGTTTCTTGCTTTCGCAGCATGGACAGCATCATAGATAACAGCCGCAGGATCGCTTCCGGCCGTCTGCTTAATGACAGGCACTCCCGTACGCTCTCCCCATACTTCCAGCTGTTCAATGGCGCCCGCTCTAAATGTGTCTCCGGCAGCAAGTACGACAGATTTCCCTTCTTGCTTCAATTTATGGGCAAGCTTTCCGATTGTTGTCGTTTTGCCGACTCCGTTTACACCTACCAGAAGGATTACATTTAAACGCCCATCCTGAATGTTCAACTCAGAAATTTGCTCATCTCCGCTGTTATAAATCTCGACCAGTTTCTCAGAAATAACAGACTGGACTTCCATCGGATCTTGAATATTTCTGCGTTTCACTTCTGTTTTCAGCTCATCTATTAATTCCATAACAGTTGTAAAGCCGACATCCGCGCTGATAAGAACCTCTTCAAGTTCTTCAAAGAAATCCTCATCCACTTTACGGTAACGGGATACAAGATCATTCACTTTGGTTTGAAAGGAGTTTCTTGTTTTTTCAAGGCCATCCTTAAACTTTTCAGATACGGAATCTGTCTGTTTTGTGATTTTCTCTTTTAATTTTTTAAAAAAGCTCATCTTTTACCCTCTTTCCTCGTTACTGTACGAATTCTTTTGTTTCTTCCAGCTTAACTGAGATTACCTTCGAAACACCGGATTCCTGCATGGTTACGCCGTATAGCACATCCGCTTCCTCCATCGTCCCTTTTCTGTGGGTAATCACGATAAACTGGGTATCGCTGCTGTATTTTTTTAAATACTGCGCAAATCGGAAGACATTCGCTTCGTCAAGCGCAGCCTCTACTTCGTCAAGGACGCAAAACGGCACAGGACGAACCTTTAAGATTGAGAATAAGAGCGCTATAGCAGTAAGCGCACGCTCTCCGCCTGACAGAAGGTTTAAGTTTTGCAATTTTTTCCCCGGCGGCTGTGCGATAATCTCGACTCCTGAGTGAAGCAGATCGTTCGGATCGGTGAGCCTTAGTTCAGCTCGTCCTCCTCCGAATAAGGAACGGAAGACATGGTCAAAATGTGAGCGGATTTGGACGAATGTGTCGTTAAAGCGTTTCGTCATTTCTTCATCCATTTCTTCAATCACTTGGAACAGGGTATTTTTCGCTTCTGTCAAATCTTCTTTTTGTTCTGACAGAAACTTATACCGTTCGTTGACCCTCTCAAACTCATCTATGCTTCCGAGGTTTACAGCACCCAGCTCTTCGATTGCGAGTTTAATCAGCTTCACGCGCTTTCTGGCTTCCTCTGGATCAGCTTCAAGCTGATATGTCTCTTTTGCCCCCTCAAAGGACAAGCTGTATTCCTCCCGCAAGTACTGAAGCAAATTATCAAGCTCAACTTCCATCCGGCCCAGTTTGACCTCTTCATCTTTTAAGAGGGTTGTTTTTTGTTTATACAGCCGTTTCATTTCTTTCAGCTCACGCTCATACGTATCAAGCCCATGCTGAAGCTTGATACGCTGGTCGCGTCTTAACGCAATCAGTTCGATCGTTTTCGTTTTGTCATTCAATTTATGTTTTGCAGCTTCTTCAAGCTTTTCTTCGCCGCTGGAGCTTGATGACATCTCTGACGTTAAGAAGCTCAAGTCTTCTTTCGCTTCTTTTAACGCAAACTCTGTTTCTGCGAGCTCTTTCTTTAGTCTGTCAAGGTTGTCCTCTTCACCCTGGCATGCCTGCTCTTTTTTGGCCGCTGTGATCTTCAGCTCGGTCAGCTCATTGGAGAGAGACTCTTTCGTTGAGGATTGCGTTTGTTTTTGTTTTGTCAGTCTGTCCATGTCCTCTTCAAGCTGCTTCATCTTTTCGGATACGGCAGAAAGCTCTTCTTCCAGCTTGCGTTTGCGCGTTTTCTTCTCTTCATCGCTTTCTGACAGAGCGGATTTTTCTTGATCATAGAGCTCTAAATGGGTGTTGATATTTTTTTCGGCAACTTGAAGTTCGTACAGCTGGCCTTTTACATCCTGCTGCTTTAATCTCAAGCTTTCCCCTGTTTCTCTTAAATCAGCCAGTTTATTCTCTATATCCTGAAGGGATTGCTTAAGTGTTTTGACTTCTTGTTCAAGCAGTGCTGTTTTCTCTTCCATTTCAATGAGCCGTTTGCCCACATCTTCAAGCTCACGGCTTCTTCCAAGCAGCGAGTTATTTTTCTTTTTAACCGCTCCGCCCGTCATTGAACCACCCGGATTCACGACATCTCCCTCAAGGGTTACGATGCGGTACCGGTGGCCGAGAAGCTTCGCAAGCTCGTTTGCCCCCTTTAAATCCTCTGTGATCAGCACGGTTCCAAGAAGATTCTGGATGATGCGCCGATACGCAGGATCAAATGTGACAAGTTCACTGGCAACCCCGAGAAATGACGAATGCTGCGCTGCTGTTTCCGCGTCCCGGCTTTGAAGCTGGCGGTCTCTGATGACAGAAAGAGGCAGAAACGTCGCCCGGCCGAAGGAATTCTGTTTTAAATATTGAATCGCTTTGCGGGCAGACTGTTCATCGTCGGTCACGACATGCTGGGCAGAAGCGCCGAGCGCAATTTCAATGGCCGTTTCATACTTCTGTTCTGTTGAGATCAGCTCTAGGACCGCTCCGCGAATTCCGCCGAGCCGCTCTTTCGCTTTCAGCACTTCTTTAACACCTTGATAAAAGCCGGAGAAATCACCCTGCATCGCCTCAAGCATATCCTTTTTCGATCTCGCTTGCTGAACGTATTGGTATGCCTGATACAGAGCGGATTCATTTTTTTCGTATTGGCGCTTTTTCTGCTCATATTTTGTCTGCATGTCACGATATGCGCCGACTTGGCTGTGAATCTCCTGCTCAATTCGGGCAAACTCCGTTTCACATGCGGCTTTTCGCGCAGAAATATCGCGCCGTTCCTGAAGATGCTTTTCATTGTTGTCTGCAAGCCTCTGTAATGTGACAGCGGATTGGGACATCTGGTCATCCAGCAGCTGGAGCTCGTTTCGTATCGAAGCCTGGCTGTTTAACAGTTCAAAGTAATCGCTTTTCAGCTGCTCGATCTTCTCTTCGACATTTTCATTGTGAAGACTGAGAGCCTGCTGTTTTTCTTTTACCTGAGCTCTTAACAGTTTCACCTCTGCCTGAAGCGTTTCGAAGACAGCTTCCTGCTTCGCAAGCTCTTCTTTCAGCACCGTTTCTTTTTGCTGAAACTGAACGATGGCTTCTTCAAGCTGTTCTTGGTTTTGCACAGCGTTTTTCTTGCGTTCTTTCAGGACTTCTTTACGGCCTTCAAGCTTTTCCAGCTCTTCACTCGTCACCAATAAGACCTGCTGGAGCTCATCTACTGATTCATCCAGCGCTTGAATTTTGTCTCTCACATCTTCAATTTTCGCTTCTTTCGCAGAAATTGCAGACGATTCAGCGAGCTCTTCTTCCTTTGCGAGCTGCACTTTCTCTTTAAGCGTTGACCATTTGCCATGCAGCTCTTCGATATCATAGGCAGTCAGCGCAATTTCAACATGCTCCAGCTCTTTCTTTTTCTCCAGATAGTCTTTCGCGATTGAAGCTTGAATTTTAAGAGGTTCAACCTGTCCTTCAAGCTCATGTAATATATCTTCTACCCGGTTTAAATTGTCCTGTGTCTCAAACAGTTTATTTTCTGCTTTTTTCTTTCTCGTTTTATATTTAAGCACCCCGGCCGCTTCTTCAAAGATACTGCGGCGATCCTCCGCTTTGCTGCTCAGGATCTCTTCCACTTTCCCTTGGCTGATAATAGAAAATGCTTCTTTACCCAGACCAGAGTCCATAAATAAATCAATAATATCTTTTAAGCGGCACGGCTGATTGTTGATCAGAAACTCACTCTCACCTGATCTGTATACACGTCTTGTAACACTGACCTCATGGAAGTCAATCGGCAAGAAATGATCATCATTATCAAGAGTAAGTGTAACTTCAGCTAGGTTTAATCGCTTTCTCGAATCACTGCCGGCAAAAATGATATCTTCCATTTTTCCGCCGCGAAGAGACCGTGCCGATTGCTCTCCAAGAACCCAGCGAATGGCATCTGTGATATTGCTTTTTCCGCTCCCGTTTGGACCGACAACCGCTGTAACGCCTTTTACAAAATCTACGGAAATCCGTTCTGCAAACGATTTAAATCCTATAACGTCTAAACGTTTGAGGAACATAGCGATCCTCCTTATGTAATAAGTATTTCAATTCTATCATAAAACATGGATGAAATAAGACGGCATACATACTGAAATCCCCCTGAATGATAAAGGGGGATTTTATTGTCTCGTATGGTGTTTTTGCAATTTAGCTAAAGCTTCCTGAGCAGCGTGCTGTTCGGCTTCTTTCTTTGAACGGCCGTTTCCGACTCCGAGTGGTTCACCTTTTAGAGATACGATGGCTTCAAATTCACGGTTGTGCGCAGGTCCTTTTTCGTTGGAGATTTTATACTCCAGAGAGCCTTTGCCGTCCCGCTGCACGTATTCCTGCAGCTGGCTTTTGAAATCCATCACATGAGAAAAAGCACCATCGTTAATTTTAGGGAACACATAGACTTTTAAGAAACTTTCGACCGGCTCTAATCCCTGGTCAAGATACAAGGCTCCGATAAATGCCTCAAAAACATCCGCCAATAGAGCAGGACGCTTTCTTCCGCCTGTCATTTCCTCACCTTTACCCAATAGGACAAGGTCGCCGAATGACAGTTCGTGAGCCAATGAAACGAGAGACGGTTCGCATACAATCGCTGCTCTCAATTTCGTCAAATCTCCTTCACTCATAGCCGGGTACTTGGCAAATAAGAATCTGGAGATGGTCAGTTCCAAAACAGCGTCACCTAAAAATTCAAGCCTTTCATTATCTTCATACGGCTTTTTCCGATGCTCATTCACATAAGATGAATGTGTAAATGCTTGATACAAAAGCTTTTCATTTTGAAAGTGAACCGAAATCCGTTCTTGAAACTCTTTAAATTGTTCTACTTTTTTATAGAACTTTTTTTTATCTTTATAATGTGAGTGTTTTGACATAGTAACCTCCATAGGCACATCAGGTTCACCGCGCTTCTCTGACTAAACCGGATACAGCGCGCGTAAAAGCGGCATGCTGTAATAACTGCACGAATAAAGGGCTAAAGCCCCGCGTTCCGGCGGGACTTTTAGCATCAGCTTATTGCTGGTTTTGTATGTAGTTCACAGCGTCGCCGACTGTTGCAATCTTTTCAGCATCTTCGTCAGAAATTTCCATATCAAACTCGTCTTCAAGTTCCATAACAAGCTCAACTACATCTAGGGAATCAGCACCTAAGTCTTCCTTGAAAGAAGCTTCAAGTTTGACGTCTGCTTCATCAACGCCAAGGCGATCTACGATGATTTTCGTTACACGCTCTAATGTATCTGCCATAGCAATTCACCTCCCCTCAAGTATTATAGTGGATTCGTTTTTAAAAAACTAGAGAAACTATGATGAAATTTTCGAGAAAAAAACTTACATCACCATTCCGCCGTCAATATGAAGCGTTTGGCCTGTCATATAACGAGCTCCCTCAGAAGCAAGGAACGTGACAACGCTGCTGACGTCGCCAGGTTCCCCAAAGCGCGCGAGCGGAATTTGTTTCAGCATTTCGTCTTGAACATCTTTTGTTAGCTTATCTGTCATATCAGTTGAGATAAATCCAGGCGCAATCGCATTTACCGTAATATTGCGGCTTGCGAGCTCTTTGGCAGAAGATTTTGTTAAACCGATCACGCCGGCTTTTGCGGCCACGTAGTTTGCTTGTCCAGGATTTCCACTGACACCTACGATAGACGACACGTTAATAATACGGCCTGAACGCTGTTTCATCATTTGTCTTGTAACAGCTTTCGTGCAGTTGAAAACACCCTTTAAGTTAATGTTAATGACGTCATCCCATTCATCTTCTTTCATTCTCATGATGAGATTGTCTCTTGTAATTCCGGCGTTATTAACTAAAATGTCAATCGCAGAAAAAACAGACAGCGTTTCTTTTATCATGTTTTGTACATCTTCGGGATTTGATACATCCGCTTTGACAGCAATTGCTTTTCTGCCCAATGATTTGATTTCATCGACTACTTCATTAGCTTTCGCTTCATTGCCGGAGTAGTTCACGACAACGTTTGCGCCGCTTTTTGCCAAGTCAAGGGCGATTGAGCGGCCGATTCCGCGGGATGCGCCAGTGACAATAGCTGTTTTGTCATTAAGCATTTTCATTCTCCTCCTTAAGCGTTTGAATTGCCAGCTCGATCGTTTCCGGATCTGATACAGCAATTGTTTTTAAACGTCTGTTTACTTTTTTCACAAGGCCTGAAAGCACTTTTCCGGGGCCGATTTCAATAAAAGTCGTAACACCCTCTGCAATCAGCTTGTTAATGCTTTCCTCAAAACGAACCGGAGAGTAGAGCTGCTCAATGAGCTTCTCTTTGATTTCTGCTTTATCAGTCATGACATTAGCAGAAACGTTTGAGATGACCGGAACGTCAGCGTCATTTATGTCACAGGAGTCCAATACTTCTTTCAGCTTTTCAGCTGCTGGCTTCATTAGTTCAGAATGGAACGGGCCGCTTACTTCAAGCGGAATCGCACGTTTTGCACCGTTCTCTTTTGCCCGTTCAGATGCAAGCTCTACCCCTTTAGCTGTTCCGGAAATGACGATTTGTCCGGGGCAGTTGAGATTCGCAAGCTGGACAAGGCGACCTTCCTCCGTCACTTTATCGGTTACTTGCTTTAATGTTTCAGCATCCATGCCGAGAATCGCAGCCATGGCTCCTTCGCCAGCCGGCACTGCTTCATTCATAAACTCTCCGCGTTTTCTGACGATATAAACAGCATCTTTGAAAGACAGTGCGCCAGACGCAACCAGTGCGGAATATTCACCAAGGCTATGTCCTGCTGTAAAATCAGGTGTAATGCCTGATTCTTTAAATTTTTCAAGAACAGCAATGCTTGTCGTCAGTAAAGCAGGCTGTGCATTATATGTAAGCGTTAATTCTTCAGTATCACCTTCAAAAATCAGCGAACTGAGTTTTGTTTCCAATGTTTCATCCGCTTCATCAAAGAGACGCTTTGCAGCAGGGACCTGCTCATAAAGCTCTTTCCCCATGCCGATAAATTGTGATCCCTGACCCGGGAATAAAAATGCAATCTTACTCATGATGTAAAAACCTCCAGACTACTCATCTGTTTTTTCTTCTTTTACTTCTTCCTGAATGAGCGCAGCCACATTTTGGCTGACCATCTCTCTTGCTTGACGAATCGCGTGAAATACAGCATTAGAATCTGAAGAGCCGTGCGCCTTGATCACAGGGGCTTTTAAGCCAAATAGACTTGCTCCGCCATAATTCGAATACTCCATTTTCATTTTCATGTCTTTCATCTTCGGCTTCAGCACAGCTGCCGCGAGCTTTGATGTGAAATTAGACGTCATGACTTCCTTCATCATTTTAAAAATAGACAACGCAGAACCTTCCAGCGTTTTGAGTGTAACATTCCCGGTAAAGCCGTCTGTTACTACAACATCCGCCACATCATCTAAAAGGTCTCGCGCTTCCACGTTTCCGATAAAATGTATATTAGCTGTTTCTTTTAATAATTGAAACGTCTGCTTCGTCAGTTCGTTTCCTTTTTTATCTTCTGTTCCGACATTTAAAAGCCCGACTCTCGGTGAAGTGACACCGCGTACTTGCTGAGAATAAACAGAACCCATGATGGCATATTGGGCGAGGTGCTCCGGCTTGGCATCGACATTGGCGCCGACATCAAGGAGAAGAAATCCATCTCCTGAAATGGTCGGAAGCGTCGGGGCAAGCGCCGGACGGTCAATCCCTTTAATTCTGCCGACAATAAACAGACCGGCTGTCATTAACGCGCCGGTATTTCCTGCTGATATGCAGGCGTCAGCTCTGTTTTCCGCAACTTCCTGCGCCATAAGGACCATAGATGAGTTCTTTTTTCTTCGCACAGCGCGGACCGGTTCATCCGTAGGCTCAATCACTTCATCTGCGTGCAGCACCGTGATGCGATCTGGTGTTGTTGTTAAATGTGATTCTATCGTTGTTTTGTCACCGACAAGTGTGATATAGAGATCATCAAATGCCTCTATACCCTTTAAAACTCCGTCAATAACAGCTTTGGGAGCGTGGTCTCCTCCCATTGCATCTACAGCTATTCTCATGCATGCTCCACCTTTATAATTGTTTTGAACGGTACATGTCAAAATGTCCAGAAAAAACAATTTCTTCGCCAACATAGCTGTTCACTTCGACAACTGTTCTTCCTTTTTCTTTTTCGACCGCCGTCACTTTCGCTTTCGCTACAACACGTTCTCCCTGCTTTACCTGTCTTGTAAAGCGGATGTCTGCGCTTGCAGTCAGTGCCAGCTCGTCATCAATAACGGCCACAGCCAAAGAATTCGCCTGTGCAAACAAATGGTGTCCTCTCGCAATTTGATTCCGGCTGAACACATGCTCCTGTTTGATTTCTAAAATGGATATCGCCTGATCATCCAGCTCAAGGTCAATAATTTCTCCGATAACTTCGTCCAGTGACAGGGATTTCACTTCATCTTCAAGCGTTTTCTCTGCAACGTTCTTAATTCTTTCTCTCAGCTCCGGTATCGATAGCTCTAAGCGGTCCAAACGAATTGTCTGGATGCTCACCCCGAATTTACCCGCTAATTCTTCATCTGTAATAAAGGGGGTTGCTTGTATCGTCTGCTGAAGTAATTCCTGGCGTTCTCTCTTATTTCTTCTCATGTCTAAACACCATCCGGACAATTAAGACTAGGTACTAATAGTAGTATATAATTTCATAGATTGGAATGCAACGATTGTTTCTTGCTGAACACCGAAAACTTCTGGTAACTAGCTTAATTTTTCCCCGTCCATTGCTCCGCTCGTCAGTAATCGCTCTCTCAGCACACCGTATTCCGGCTCGTTCCAGAACGCGTCAGAAGCCACAAGATTCGCAGCATCCTGCCTTGCCGTTTCAAGCGCTCTGTAATCATGAACCATGTCCGCCACCTTGAATTCAGGCATTCCGCTTTGTTTTTTACCGAAGAAATCTCCCGGGCCTCTCAGTTCCAGGTCCTTTTCAGACAACTCGAAGCCGTCATTGGTCTCGGACATAATTCTCATCCGCTCTTTCCCTGTTTCTGATTTAGGATCGGCCATCAGAATGCAAAACGATTGATGCTCTCCCCGTCCGACACGGCCGCGCAGCTGGTGAAGCTGTGACAGTCCGAAACGGTCGGCGTCATAAATCACCATAATGGTTGCATTTGGAACATTCACGCCAACCTCAACAACAGTGGTTGATACGAGGATTTGACAGTGATTCGCACTAAACTCTCTCATGACCTGATCTTTTTCATCGGAATGCAGCTTTCCGTGCATCAGGCCGACATTCCATTTCCCTTGGAAAATGTCAGAAAGCATATAGTACACATCAATAGCGTTTTGCACATCAAGTTTGTCTGATTCTTCAATCAGCGGGCAGATGATATAAGCCTGTCTGCCCTGTTTTAATTCTTTTTCGACGAATGCCAAAATACGATCCAGCATGTCATGTTTTACCCAATAGGTTTCGATCTGTTTTCGTCCCGCCGGCATTTCATCAATGACAGATACATCCATTTCACCGAACACTGTGATGGCTAACGTTCTTGGGATTGGAGTGGCTGTCATAAAAAGAACATCGGGATCCTGCCCTTTGTTCCGAAGTTTTTTACGTTGCTCAACTCCAAATCGGTGCTGTTCATCTGTAATGACGAGACTCAACGCCTTAAACTCCACCTCATCCTGAATTAAAGCGTGGGTTCCTACAAGAATATCAATCTCTCCCGCGGCAAGACGCTCAAGCAGTTCTCTTCGCCGCTTCCCTTTGACAGAGCTTGTCAAAAGGGCGACGCTGACATTCCACTTTTCAAATAGTGAAACGAGCGAATCAGCATGCTGCTCGGCCAGAATCTCTGTCGGCACCATGAGCGCCCCCTGGTATCCGGACAGGATCGCGGCATACAACCCAATGGCCGCGACTGCCGTTTTTCCTGATCCGACGTCTCCTTGAAGAAGACGGTTCATTCTGTATGGAGAAGACATGTCTGCTGTTATTTCGCGAAGCACGCGCGACTGGGCGTTAGTGAGAGGAAACGGAAGGCTATTGATAAATCTCATGAGTTCTTCGTTTGAAAAACGCTGCCGTATCCCTTGAGTCTGCTCTCTTTCCGCCTTTCGGAACGCCTGCATTTTCAACTGAAACAACAAAAATTCCTCATAAACAAACCGGCGTCTTGCAAGCGTTAACGCTTCTCTTGTTTCAGGCTGATGCATCATTTTTAACGCCTGCTGATAGTCCGGCAGCTTATAGCGTGTTTTTAGCTTTTCCGGAAGAGGATCCGGAAGCGAGTCTGCATACTGGGTCAGCGCCTGCTGAATAAAGCGTCTCATCATTTTGACGGTAACATTTTCTTTCACAGAATACACTGGTTCAATGCTTTTATCCTCTTGGTGCGGCCCGTTTTTCAACTCCTGAACAGAGATGGTTTGGCGGTGCTTGTCCCATTTACCGGAAATCGTCACGACAGAGCCCAGCGAAAGCTTTTTCTTCAAATAAGGCCGGTTAAAACATACGGCAGTGATTAAATAGCGGCCGACAAGAAGCCTGAATGTCAGCCTGTTTCGTTTTTTTCCGTAATAGGTAAGAGAAGGCTCTGAATGAACCTTCCCTTCGACTGTGACTCTCTCGTCATGCTTCACTTCTTCTAAATCCCTCAGCTCGTAGTCATCATAGCGATAAGGGAAATAATTCAGAAGATCAGAAGTGTCATAAATACCGAGTTCATGTAATGTTTTTTCTGTTTCCGGCCCAATGCCCTTAATGTTAGCTATACTAGTTTGCTGATGTTGTTTCACGTGAACCTAGCGCTCCTCCGAAAATTTTTTTCTCTAATTCTCTGCCAGTCGGTGTTGCTGCTAAACCGCCCTGACCTGTTTCTCTAAGCGCAGTGGGCATCGTTTGGCCAATTTTATACATGGCATCAATAACCTCATCACATGGAATGCGGCTTGTAATGCCCGCCAATGCCATATCAGCAGCAATCATCGCATTTGACGCGCCCATCGCATTCCGTTTCACACACGGCACTTCAACAAGCCCCGCTACAGGATCGCACACGAGCCCGAGCATATTTTTTAATGTAATGGCCATGGCCTCCGCGCTTTGTTCGGGTGTTCCTCCTGCCATTTCAACAATAGCCGCAGCCGCCATGCCTGAGGCTGATCCAACTTCTGCCTGACATCCTCCGGCGGCGCCGGAAATACTTGCGTTATTGGCCACGATAAATCCGAAAGCCCCGGACGTAAACAAAAAGCGGATCATTTGTTCTCTTGTTGGGTTCAGCTTTTCTTTTACAGCAAATAATGTGCCTGGCACCACACCAGCAGAACCTGCAGTCGGTGTCGCACAGATGGTACCCATGGCTGCATTTACTTCATTTGTTGCAACAGCTTTCGATACCGCATCTAAAATCAGCGGGCCAGACAGGCTTTTACCTGACCGAATGTAGGCCTGCAATTTAACGGCATCCCCGCCTGTTAAGCCCGTTTGGCTCGTAACTCCCTCGAGTCCTTTCTGAACCGCTGCTTCCATAACAGACAGATTGTGATCCATCTGCTGAAAAATCTCTTCTTTTGTTTTTTCTGTTACTCCAATCTCTTGAGCGATCATCACATCAGAGATGGATATTTGCTTTTCTTTTGTAATCTCTAATAATTCCTTTACATTACGAAACATAACTGGCTCCTCCTGACCTTTCGCTAGTCAGCAATCTTTGTCACTTGAATAATATTCGGCAGCTTCGACAGTTCGTCGAGAACATGATCATCGATATTTTGATCAACCTCTATTGTCATCAGCGCAAGCTGGCCGATATCCTTTCGGGCTACTTCCATATGGCCTACGTTGATTGAAAATTTCGCCAGGACATTGGCAACACCGGCAATCGTGCCAAACTTGTCATTATGAACAACTAATATGGCCGGGTGATTTCCTGATAGCCGTAGTTCAAAACCGTTTAATTCTGTGATTTCAATCTTTCCTCCGCCAATCGAAATACCCGTCAGCTCAAGCTCTCCCTTTTCATCAGATATGGTGATTTTGGCTGTATTCGGATGGACGGGGACAGCGTCTTCAACCCGAAACTCTATATCAATTCCTTTATCTTCTGCAATTTGTATAGCGGTTTTAATTCGTTCGTCAAATGTGTCAAAATCCAGCAATCCGCCGATAATCGCAACATCTGTGCCGTGGCCTTTATACGTTTCCGCAAAAGAGCCGTAAAAGGATACGATGATGCGCTCTGGCTCTCTGCCAAATAAACTTCTGGCCACTCTCCCGATTCTCGCCGCTCCCGCCGTATGCGAGCTGGACGGACCAATCATAACGGGTCCGATAATATCAAAAACGCTTCTGTATTTCATGCTATTCCTCCTTATGAACCAGAGCTTATAAGCGCTTTTCTT
Organism: Bacillus sp. SW14; assembly: GCF_047608225.1. Lineage (NCBI taxonomy): Bacteria > Bacillati > Bacillota > Bacilli > Caryophanales > Bacillaceae > Bacillus > Bacillus sp. SW14. The sequence goes on from NZ_JBLKRW010000001.1 coordinate 2,588,327, forward strand.
CTAGACTAATTGATCATATATAAAATGGCAAGCGGGCGCGTCACAGCGCTGCCGCACTTAAAAGCAGACATAAGAATAGAAGGGCGAATCGCCCTTCTATTCTGCAGAAACTATATACGAATACAGCGGCTGTTTTCCGTTGTGGATCTCAACCTCAATCTCCTCGTACTTTTCACTAAGGAACGCTTCAAGCTCCTCAGCTTCTTCCTGAGACGCATCCTCACCATACAGGATGGTGACAATTTCGTCGTCTTCTCCGATCATTTCTGACAGCAGCATTTTCGCGGCTGACAGCTGATCTTCAGCAGTGCCGATAATCGTGCCATTCAGAATTCCCATAAAGTCGCCTTTTTTAATGTCTTTGCCGTCAATATGGGTATCTCTGACTGAGTACGTCACCTGCCCGCTTTTTACTTGCTGAATGGCGCTGAGCATATTGGCTTCGTTCGCTTCAGCTTCTTGATCCGGATTAAATGCCAGCAGGGCTGACATCCCTTGCGGAACCGTTTTGGCAGGAATGACAAAAACCTGTTCACCCATTACACTAGCCGCTTGATTAGCCGCCATGATGATATTGGAGTTATTCGGTAAGATAAACACTGTTTCCGCATTTACAGATTTCACGGCATCGACAATATCCTCAGTACTCGGGTTCATGGTCTGCCCGCCTTCAATCACAACAGAAGCGCCGATGCTTTTGAATAAATCGGAAATACCTTCTCCCATCGCCACAGTCACAATGCCATACGGCTGTTTTGCCGGCGGTTTTTCGTTGTCAGCAGGTTTGCTTACCTGGCTGATGAGGGAGGTATGCTGCTCTCTCATATTTTCTATTTTAATTTTGATCAATTCACCGTAATGCTGGGCATAATTTAATACGTTTCCCGGTTCTTCCGCATGAATATGAACCTTCGCCAGCGATTCATCCGCAATGACTAACAGAGAATCACCGAACTGGCTGAGATCTTGTCTGAACGTACCTTCGTCGAATTCTCGTTTTGCCTGATCGAGTCTAACCATCACTTCCGTACAAAAACCAAATTCAATATCTTCGGTATTCATCACGCTTTGCGCGCTCTTATGATGCTCTGCGCTGACCATGTCGTCAAGTGACGGAAGAACAGCTTTTTGAGGCACAGCCTCACCTTTTAATGAAGCAAGGAAACCTTCATACACACAAAGCAGGCCTTTGCCGCCGCTGTCGACGACTCCTACTTCCTTCAGGACAGGAAGCAATTCAGGGGTCCGGTTTAAAGACGCTTCTGCTTCTTCAGTCACTGCAGTCATCAGAGCTGTGATATCGGTTTCTTTTTCTGCCAGAGCCATCACTTTTTTTGCAGCGTCTTTTGCAACTGTTAAAATGGTGCCCTCTACAGGTTTCATGACAGCTTTATAAGCCATGTCAACACCCGCTTGCAGCGCAGCGGCAAACTCTTGTGCATTTATTTCTTTTTTTGATTCAATGCTTTTACTGAATCCACGGAACAATTGGGACAGGATCACTCCTGAATTTCCGCGCGCTCCCATGAGCAGTCCTTTAGATAACGCAGAGCCTACCTTACCGATATCATCCGTATCCATTTGCTCCACTTCTCTTGCTCCGGAAGTCATTGACAGGTTCATGTTTGTTCCCGTATCGCCGTCCGGCACCGGAAACACGTTCAGCGCATCAACTGCACTCGCGTTTTGAGACAGATTCTGCGCTCCCGCGAGAATCATCCCGGCAAAAGTTCTGCCGTCTAATGTTCTAATAGACAATCCTACTCCTCCTAACTACGGGTTCGTCACTCGGACGCCTTGGACATAAATATTAACAGAGTCCACTGCCAGTCCGATGGTTTGATTTACTGTGTACTTTACTTTTGTTTGGATATTATGTGCCACTTCAGAAATTTTCGTGCCATAGCTGACAATGATATACATATCAATATGTATCTGTTCTCCTTCTTGGCGAACTTGGACACCTCTGCTGAAATTCTCTTTCCGAAGGATTTCAGTCAGTCCGTCTTTAATCTGATTTTTAGAGGCCATACCGACAATGCCGTAACAGTCAATCGCCGCGCCACCTGCAACCATCGCAATGACTTCATTAGATATATCAATCTGCCCGTACTTCGTTCTTAATTCAATGGACACACTAGTTCCTCCTTCGAATGCATAGAGTTACAGCTATTCTACTATATGGTTTCCATTATGAAAAGAAAAGACCCGGCTGTCGCTGCCTGTCCCTCTACATATACTATAGCACCGCTGTTTCCGCAAGATGTCAAGTGAATTTTCTTGAAAGATGTTGAAACAATAGTTGCAAACGTTTTTTAGCTGTGGTAAATTATTTAAAGTATCCATATCGAAAGCATCTAAGATTATATGAAATGTTAAAAAGTAGATGTTTTGTGCAAGTGAGGAGGGAAACAAATGGCACGTAAATGCGTTATCACAGGTAAAAAAACAACAGCTGGGAATAACCGTTCTCACGCAATGAACGCTTCTAAGCGCACTTGGGGCGCGAATCTTCAAAAGGTTCGTATCCTTGTGAACGGAAAACCTAAAAAAGTATATGTATCTGCTCGAGCTTTAAAATCAGGTAAAGTTGAGCGTGTATAACAAAATGAACGCCTGCCCCGATATGTGGCAGGCGTTTTTATGTGGTGAAAGAGGGCTTTGAACCCCTGGGCTTTAATCTTTTCTGAATGAGCCCAGCATCGCCCGGACAATTCCTCCTAAAAACTTCGGCAATTTAATGGTGTAAAATTTCATTTTTTGTCCCCTCCTATAACGTACCGTAACCGCCTGTTCATTGATTTTAGCAAATGAATGAAAGCACATGCTAATCCGTGCTTCTTATCATTATTAATATGCCTTTTGCAAACGAAAAAGTACCTCGTGAATGAATGAGTTCGTTACTAATACATAGTGTTGAACCGAGCGTAATATGACATTTATTTAGCGGATATTTAAAACCGTTCAGTGTCAGCTCATGTATTTCTTCGGAAAACGGTATGAAGGAGATATATCGCTTGTTTTCATCCTTCTCCATATCATATTCACCAGGAGGGAACATTTGAATATGATTTTGTTTGTCTATCAGTTTAATTTTTATATTCGTTTTTACACCTCTGTACAGAAGCTGAATATTTCCTAAAAAATGATCAGCTCTGCCGCCTGTAATGCCGAAAATCTGAATCATATCAGGCTGCTTTTCCAGCGCCCAATCAAGGGCGAGGTCCAAATCTGTCTGATCTTTTTCTGATTGATACACATGGAGTGCGGGAGCCGCTTTTTCAATTCGGCGGCGTTCTTGCTCTGTTATGCTGTCAAAATCTCCAAAAGCTTCATCAGGAATGATACCGGCATCCAAAAGATTGACGGTGCCTTTGTCAACACCGATCCAAAGGACGTCCTCAGCCATATAGCCAGTTAGATCGGGAATGAGATCTTTAGGGCCTCCCGCAACGATATTGATTGTCTTCATCTTTGATTCCTTTCTCTGATACAGGAAAAAGAGCTTAGGCGTTGTATGCCCAGCTCTTTTTTTGCTTATTATTTACTTCCTCTGATTTCAGAAATCGCTTTTTTACGGTCAGGCTGGCCGTAAACAGCTGAACCGGCAACGAGTAAATTTGCGCCCGCTTCAATAACTAGCGGAGCGGTTTCTTTGTTGACGCCGCCGTCTACTTCAATCAACAGATCTTTTTTTCCTCTTTCATCCGCCATTCGCTTAACTTCTTTTATTTTAGAAAGGACGGAATGAATAAATTTCTGCCCGCCAAATCCCGGGTTCACCGTCATTAAAAGAACAAGATCGAGGTCGTCGAAAACATGCTCGATGACCTGTACAGATGTATGCGGGTTCAGAACAACACCGGCCTTTGTGCCTTGCTCTTTAATAAGCTGGATGGTACGGTGCAGATGCGGACATGCCTCAGCATGTACAGACAGGATATCTGCGCCCGCTTTAGCGAAAGCAGGGATGTAACGATCCGGCTCCTCTATCATTAAATGAACATCAAGCGGCAAATCTGTTACCGGCCGTACAGCTTCTACAATCAGCGGACCGATCGTGATATTGGGGACAAAATGCCCGTCCATGACATCAATGTGAATATAATCGGCTCCGCCCTTTTCTACATCTTTAATCTCATTGCCTAAAGCGGCAAAATCAGCGGAAAGAATAGATGGTGCAACCTTTATCATTATGCTAATACCTCGGCTTTCTGTCTTTAATCTCCGTCATAAATTCAACATAATGGTCGTAGCGGTACTGCTTTAATTTCCCGTCTTCAACAGCTTGTTTCACTGCACATTTCGGTTCTTTTAGATGTAAGCAGCCTCTAAATTTGCATGAAGAACTTTTTTCTCTGATATCAGGGAAGGTATAGCCCAGCTCTTCTTCCTCAATGTCTGTAAATTCAAGCGAGCTGAATCCCGGCGTATCCGCAACCAAGCCTCCGGACGTATGAATCAGCTCTACGTGGCGGGTAGTGTGTTTCCCGCGGCCCAAATGTTCTGAAATCTCGTTTGTTCTTAAACCGAGCTCCGGACTGATTGCGTTGAGGAGCGAGGATTTTCCAACACCGGACTGACCCGCAAACACCGTTGTTTTGTCCTTAAAATGCGGGATGATATCCACCAAAGTGTCTTGGTCCTTAGAGGAGGTGAGATACACGTCATAACCAATATTCCGATAGTCTTCTGCATAGGCTTGTATCGTATCTTTTGTATCTTGATCTTCAATCAAATCCATTTTTGTAACGCATATAATTGGCTGAATATCATTGGCCTCAACGAGAACCAGGAAGCGGTCGAGCAATGCCGTGCTGAAAGAAGGCTGAACCGCTGAGAAAACAAGGACCGCTTGATCAACGTTGCAAATTGGCGGCCTGATCAGCTCATTGGTTCTTTCTTTAATTTCTAACAAATATCCCTCTTTGTCATTTTCAGCCTGATACACAACGTAATCGCCGACGAGAGGGGTAATTTTGTTCTTTCTGAAAATGCCTCTTCCTCTGCATTGTACCACTTTATCTGAATCCTCTGATTCATCCAGTACATAGTAAAAGCCGCTAAGCGCCTTAATAATTTTGCCCTCAGGCATATTTTCCCTCCTTGTTATTCATCTTTCGGATACTCAATGGTTTTGTAGCTGACGACTTTATTGTTTACCATCACTTGATAGTACCCTTTCTGGCCGGATTCAATCTTCAGCTCGATCGTTCGTTCAGTCGGCTCTTTTATCTTAAATTCTTCGTAAGTGTCAGAGATACTGTGATCCGCATCGTCAATAGCGATTTGTACTTCAAGCTCGTCCCCTTCATTTTCTGGCTCGTAGGGGATCTCGACCTTTTCTTTCACTGTTTTCGCAGGTTTTTTCTCAGGTCCGAGAGAGAATGTCACTTCCACTTCGTTTCCCGGCTTTACTGCCGTTCCTGCTGCTGGTTTTTGTTTGACAACCTGCCCTTCTGGAACGTCATCTGAGTATGCTTCTTTTTCTTTCAGCTTCAGTCCGTTGTCTTCCAGATATCCAGACGCTGCTTCTTTACTGTAAGTTTTCAAGTCTCTAAGCGTAATGTCTTCAGGCCCGATACTGACTGTGAGTTTGACTTGATCATCACTCGGCACAAGCTCAGTCCCTGCTGACGGATTCTGTTCAATGACAGTGCCCGCGTCTTTCTCATCATTCACTTCATTCACTGTGACATGTTTAAAACCTTGGTCTTTCAACGCTTTTTTTGCCTGATCGACCGTTTGGCCTGCAACATCACCGATCTCCGTTTTAGCTTTTCCGGTGCTTTTATAAAGCGTGACCGTTGCGCCTTCTTTGACTGTAGAATCCGCTTTAGGATCCGTTTTTACCATCAGGTCTTCTTCAATTTTCTCATCTGAGATTTCCAAAACCTCAGAATCTACCTGCAAGCCGTCTTTTTCCAAGATGTCTGCCGCCTTTTCGTATTCCATTCCGGAGACATCAGGTATTTTGACATCTTTAGGCATAAAAAGCGACGGAAAAACAGTGACAGCAAGAATTCCCGCCGTGATGAATACGATGCAAACCGTGAGCAAAACCCACGGCCACTTTTTTCTTTTGCCGTTTTTCTTTGTTTTATTTTCGTTGCTGGGTGTCAACTCGGCTTCTTTTTCGCCAGCAGCTTTAGCGAGCTCTTCATCTTTAATGATAGGAATCGCTTTTGTCATTTCTTCATCTTCTTGAATCATAAATTTCTTTTCATTGAGTCTGTCGGCATCAAAAGCTGTTTTGATATCAGCTTCCATGTCTTCAGCCGTTTCATAGCGATGAAAAGGATCTTTGGCAGTAGCCTTTAGGATCATGTTTTCAACGCTTTGGGGTACTGACGGATTCCACCTTCTCGCCGAAGGAGTTTCCGACTGAAGATGCTTTAAGGCGATGCTGACTGCCGATTCTCCATCAAATGGGATACGGCCGGTTAAAAGTTCAAATAGAACGATTCCAAGCGCATAAATATCCGATTTTTTTGTCGCCAAACCGCCCCGCGCCTGTTCAGGCGATAAATAATGCACTGAGCCCAGCACAGAATTGGTATGGGTGATTGTGGTCGAACTTAGTGCCGTCGCAATTCCGAAATCCGTCACTTTGATATTTCCCATGTGGTCAATCAAAATGTTATGCGGCTTAATGTCTCTGTGAACAATCTGATTTTGATGGGCATGAGCGATGGCTGAGACAATTTGCTCCATGATGTTCAGCGCTTCTTTAGGGTGAAGCGGCCCGTTTGCTGTTATGTATTCTTTAAGCGTCATGCCTTCAACGTATTCCATGACAATATAATAAATATCATCTTCCTCACCCAAATCGTAAATACTGACGATATTCGGGTGATCGAGGCTTGATGCGGATTGGGCTTCTCTTCGGAAACGCCTGATAAACTCATTGTCATTCACATAGTCAAACCGCAGGATTTTGATTGCGACTTCACGGTCTAGAATCATATCCTCAGCTAAGTACACGTTGGCCATTCCCCCGCCGCCTATAACGCGGAGAATTTGGTAACGTCCGCTGATCCGCTTGCCGATTAGCACTGATCTTCACCCTCTTCAACATGTAAAGCAAGCTCAAGCAAAACTGCTGTAATGTTGTCTTCCCCGCCATTCTGATTGGCTTTGTCCACAAGCAGGTTTACTTTTTCCTGAGGAGCTGAATCGCTTTGCAGGATGTCTTTTAATTCAGTGCCTTCCACTTTATTCGTCAGTCCGTCAGAACATAGAAGCAGTTTGTCCCCGGGTTCGATATCAAAAGAACGTGTGTCAATACTTACTGACAGGTCTGTTCCGAGTGCCTTCGTCAGCACATTTTTTCGCGGATGATGTTCAGCGTCTTCTCTTGAAATCTCTCCAGTGCGTACCAGCTCATTTACAAGCGAATGATCTTCTGTCACTTGAAAAAAATGGTCCTCCTGAAGCAAATAGCATCTGCTGTCACCTATATGAGCAACAGAAACCGTTTTCCCCGTAAAAAGCGCACATACAATCGTCGTCCCCATGCCTTGGCATTCTTCGTGGGCTTGGGCATGATCGTATATTTTGCTGTTTACCGCCAGAATCTGTTCAATGAGCCATTTTTCACATTCTGCGGGCGCAACTGGAATCGCCTCCGCTTCATTCCATTTCTCCCCCATGGCTTTCACAGCCATCTTGCTTGCAACATCTCCAGCAAGATGGCCGCCCATGCCATCAGCGACAACCGCTAATACAAATTCATCTTTCCCCTTGAATACCCCCGCATCATCTTCATTATGCTGGCGGATTTTTCCTGTATCTGATTTTAAGGCTGTTAACAACCCTCATCACCTCGTCTCGTCTTGACGCTCCTTCGCGCGAAGCTGACCGCAGGCTGCGTCAATGTCATGGCCTTGCTCTCTTCTGATTGTGACATTTACTCCGCGAGATTTCAGCGTTTTCTCAAAAGCAAAAATCTGATCACGCGGTGTGCGCACATAGTCCCGTTCAGGCACGTAGTTTACCGGAATCAAGTTCACGTGGCATTTGATTCCTTCCAGCAAGTCGGCAAGCTCTTCAGCGTGCTCGACCTGGTCGTTTACGCCTCCGAACAGCCCGTATTCAAAGCTGATTCGGCGTCCCGTTTTGTTAATATAATATTTAACAGCTTCCATTAATTCAGGCAGCTTGTACGCTCTATTAATCGGCATCAAACGGCTTCTGATTTCTGTATTAGGCGCATGCAGAGAAATCGCAAAGTTAATCTGCATTTTCTGATCAGCGAATTCGTAAATTTTCGGGATGATCCCGCTTGTAGAAACCGTAATATGGCGCGCACCGATATTCAGGCCCTTGTCATGGTTAATGATTTTCAAGAAAGCGAGCATTTCCTCAAAGTTATCAAAAGGTTCACCGATTCCCATGATCACGACAGAGCTCACGCGTTCATCCGTTTCATCAAGGGCTTTTTGAACTTTGACGACTTGAGCGACAATTTCACCCGCTTCAAGGTTTCGTTTCAAGCCCCCGAGCGTCGAAGCGCAGAATGTACAGCCAATGCGGCAGCCAACCTGTGTCGTTACACATACAGAATTACCATACTCATGTCTCATTAAAACGGTTTCGATTGTATAACCGTCATGAAGTTCGAATAAAAACTTCATTGTACCATCTTCAGAGGTTTGTTTAACGGCCGTTTTCAGCGTTGTTAACACAAAATGAGTGCTTAATTTCTCACGCAGATCCTTTGACAGGTTTGTCATTTCCTCAAAAGAAGATATCCGTTTTTCATATAGCCATTCAAAAATCTGTGCTGCGCGGAACGGTTTCTCTCCGTTGTCTGTCAGCCATTGTTTGATTTCATCTAATTCTAAAGAATAAATAGACGGACGCTCTGTCCGCAATTCTTTTCTTTCTTTCGTTTTTTTCATTTCTGCCATTGTTATCCCTTCTTTCTCATGCTGCAAATAAAGAAACCATCTGTTCCGAAATAATGAGGAAGGATTTGCACCCTTCCATCCCGAACAAAGGGTCTCGCCTTTTCGGGCAGCCGCTTTTCAAGAGACAAATCGGGTTCAAAATCAGGATGTTCTTGTATAAACGCATGTATGACTTCTTCATTTTCTGTCCGGTCCATTGTACACGTACTGTAGACAAGAGTGCCACCTTTTTTTACTAATGGTGCGATTTCCGCCAAGATCGACAGCTGGATCTCAGCAAGCCGCGCGCTGTCATCAGGCTTTTTCGTGTATTTCATGTCCGGCTTTCTTCGGATGACACCAAAACCTGAGCACGGGGCATCTACCAATATCCGGTCAAACTGTTCGTTTTCAAACGTTTCTCCTGCTTTTCTCGCATCCATTGTTTCCGCATGAATGATCGTAAGGCCAAGCCGGTCTGCCGCTTCTTTGATCAGCTTCACTTTATGTTTGTGAAGATCAAGCGACGTAACGTTTCCCTTGTTCTCCATCAATTCTCCGATATGAGCCGACTTTCCGCCAGGCGCCGCACATGCGTCAAGCACCGTTTCACCGGGCTTAGGATCAAGAGCGCGGGCGACGAGCATGGAGCTCTCATCCTGGATGGACACTTCACCGTTTTGGAAAAAATGAGTTCCAGCAATTGTTCCCTTTAGGAGCTTCACAGCGTCTTCAGCGAGGTCGCCTTTTTCAACGTCGATTCCCTCAGCTGCCATTTGATCAAGCAAATCCGTTCTGTCCGCTTTCATTTGGTTGACACGCAATGTCTGCTTCGGCGGAATGAGGTGGATTCGGCAAATCTTTTCAGCTGCTTCAAATCCATACGCATCGGCCCATTCTTTCACGAGCCATTCCGGATGGCTTGTCTCTGTCGCCAGCCGGCGGACAGGGTCTTCAATGGTGTCAAAGGCTGGAACACCTTCGCGCTGAATGGAACGAAGTACGCCGTTTACGAATGAAGCAATGCCTTTGTGTCCTCGGATTTTCGCAATTTCGACCGCTTCATGAATAGCAGCCCTGTCTGGTATCTTCTCCAAATACTCCATTTGATATAAGGATAGGCGAAGAAGCTGAATCACCCACGGCTTTACTTTTTGAGGCTTATTAACAAACGGTTTGAGCATATAATCGAGCGCGATCTTGTTTTGCAATGTACCGTAGACAAGTTCAGTCAAAAGACCTCTGTCCTGATCGCTCAGTTCATTTGATTTAATGACCGACTTCAGGAGCAGATTACTGTAAGCCTGGTTTTGTTCTAGTTTGATCAGCGCCTCAAGGGCGATATCACGAACACTATTTTTTTTCATTGTTTACTCCTAACATATCGCCTGCTTCAACATGAGCGCCGCGCACAAAGTCCTCGCCTTTCATGCGTTTTTTGCCGGCCGGCTGAAGTTCGGTTAATAACAAGGCCGTGCCGTTACCTGTGGCTACTATAATCCCTTCCTTTTCAATCGCAACGACTGTGCCGGGCTCGGCTTTTGTTGGTGCGGGTGTTTTTTTCGACGTCCACACTTTCAAGTTTTGTCCATTAAGCGTCGTATAGGCCACAGGCCAAGGATTTAAGCCGCGGACTTGGTTGTAAAGCTCTTCACCTGTTCTAGACCAATCGATCAGCTCTTGCTCTCTTTTGATGTTAGGCGCGTATGTCGCTTTCTCTTCATCCTGCTTTTCAGGTGATATGCTGCCGGCAATGACGTTTGGAACGGTTTCAGACAATAGCTTCGCGCCAGCCGCGCTTAATTTATCATGCAGCGTTCCGACATTGTCGGTTTCTTCAATGTCCACTTCCACTTTTGAAATCATATCGCCCGCATCTAATTTTTCTACCATATACATAATGGTAACACCTGTTTTTTTCTTTCCCTGCAGAATGGAGTAATGGATCGGAGCTCCGCCGCGCAGTTCCGGCAAAAGAGACGCGTGAACGTTAATGCAGCCGTATTTTGGGCTGTCGAGAAGCTCCTTCGGCAAAATTTGTCCAAATGCTGCGGTTACAATAAGGTCAGGCTTCAATGCCAAAACTTTCTCGATTTCTTCTGTCAATCTGACTTTTTCCGGCTGAAGAACCGGGATGCCGTGACGCAATGCCTCTTCCTTGACCGGAGGAGGTGTCAGCACTTTTTTTCTGCCCTTCGGACGGTCAGGCTGTGTGACGACCCCTACTACTTCATATCCGTCCTCTATCATGTTTCTTAAAACAGGAACTGAAAAATCAGGCGTTCCCATAAATACGATTCTTGTCATCAAATCATCCTTCCATATCCGCTAGTTCATCTTCTGTATAGTATTTGCTTATTTTAGATGTAAACAGCACACCGTCTAAATGATCCATTTCGTGCTGCACAGCCCTCGCTAAAAAGCCTCGCGCTTCCAGAATGAACGGTTTTCCCTGACGGTTAAATGCACGCACTTTGACGTAATCGGCACGTGTGACATCACCATAGACGCCGGGAAAGCTCAGGCATCCTTCAATTCCGGTTTGCCCACCGCTTTTTTCTAAAATCTCGGGATTAACGAGATCCATTCTGCCGCTGTCATCCCCGATGTCTACAACAGCCGCTCTTTTTAAAATGCCGATCTGCGGCGCTGCCAGTCCGACCCCATCCATTTCAAGCATGGTGTCGTACATATCATCAAGCAGTTTTTTTAGCTTTTTATCAAAAACAGTCACGGTTTCCGTCGGTGTTTCCAAAACCTCCGCAGGATGTGTGACGACCTTTTTCACAGCCAATTTGTTACCCTCCAAGACGTGAGATCTTACATCATCATATAAGGATTCATATCAATTGAAATCATTACATGCTTTTGTTCAATTTCGCGTTTATAATGTTCCAGTATCTTCTTCAATAAAGCGGATAACTGGGTTTCCTGTTTGTATTTTATCACGCATTGATAGCGATATCTATCTTTGATCCGGGCTATCGGCGACGCGCTAGGCCCGAGAATTTTCGTGTCAGCTCCGCAGTTTGCTTTCAAAAAGTGAGCGATTTTTTCAGCCGTAACAGCTGCTTTCGCCACTTCCTCATGAGAAACCGTCACAAGAGCCAAATAGTAATAAGGCGGATAGGATTGTTCTCTCCTGTGCGCCATTTCATGCTGATAGAATGTTTCATAATCGTGTGACTTCGTCAGCTGGATGCTGTAATGGGACGGTGTGTATGTTTGAATGATGACACGGCCGGGTTTCTCATGCCTTCCCGCCCGGCCGCTGACTTGCGTTAACAGCTGAAATGTTTTTTCGGCCGATCTGAAATCAGGAATATGGAGTGTTGTATCAGCACTTAACACTCCGACAAGTGTGACATTGGGAAAATCAAGCCCTTTCGCGATCATTTGCGTTCCGAGAAGAATATCCGCTTTTCCTTCTCCGAAAGCTGACAATAATTTTTCATGGGCGCCCTTCCTTGAAGTCGTATCAACATCCATCCGAATCACTCTCGCATTTGGCAGAACTTTTGTCAGTTCTTCCTCCACTCGCTGTGTCCCCGTCCCGAAAAAGCGGATATGCTCGCTTGCACATTCGGGACAAGTATGTGGGACAGGCTCTTCATGTCCGCAATAATGGCATTTCAGCCTTTGGCCGTAACGATGATACGTCATGGAAATGTCGCAGTGCGGACATTGCGGGACATATCCGCAATCCCTGCACATCACAAAGGAAGAATAGCCTCTTTTATTTAAAAACAGCACCGCCTGCTCACCCTTGGCAATCGTTTCTTCAAGCTGTTCCATTAATTCAACTGAAAACATTGAGCGATTGCCGTTTCTGAGCTCCTCTCTCATATCGACAAGCGAAACCTCAGGCATCACCTGTTGGTTAACGCGATGCTTCAGCGAAAGAAGTTCATACACGCCCTTTTGGGCCCGTGCATATGACTCTAATGTCGGCGTAGCACTTCCTAACACAACGGGGCAGCTGTGATGCTCAGCCCGCTTGATCGCGACCTCTTTCGCATGATAGCGCGGCATTTCTTCTTGTTTATAAGAGGACTCATGCTCTTCATCGATGATAATCATTCCGAGATTTTCAAACGGAGCAAAAATAGCCGATCTGGCGCCGACGACAAGCCGCACTTCCTTCCGGTGGATTTTACGCCACTCGTCATATTTTTCCCCTGTGGATAATCCGCTGTGCATGACTGCTACCTGAGAGCCGAAACGGCCCTTAAAGCGATTGACCATCTGCGGCGTCAGCGATATTTCCGGTACGAGGACGATGGCTTCTTTTCCTTTCGCCAGTACTTTTTCAATCGATTGCAAATAAATTTCCGTTTTTCCGCTTCCTGTCACGCCGTGAAGGAGGAACACTTTATGTTCATCGTTTTCCAATGTCTGCCGTATTGGCTGAAAGGCAGCGCTCTGTTCGTCTGTCAGCGGGAGCGGCTCTGTTTTTTTGAACATTTTATCCTGATAGGGATCTCTGTAAACCTCCTCATAGCTTTCCTTCAAAAGCCCCTTTTGGATAAGGGTTTTGATGGTCGCAGAGCTTGCACCCGTTTTTTTGCACAAATCTGCCGCAGGAATTTTTACACCTTCCGGCTCAGCGATGAAAAAGTGAAGAATCGCCTGCTGCTTGGCTGCTTGGCGGGATAATTCCTCTGCTTGCTTGGCAAGCTCTTCTATATTCGCATTTGCCTGAATATGCCTGACCACTTTTTTATTCGTTTTTTGCGCGACTTTATATGTCACGTCAATGCTGCCTTTTTGAACATGCTTTTGAATCAGTTTCAGCGTATCGTGATCGGGTATATCTGAATACAGCAGAGTCTTTGTTTCAGAAAACAGCCGATCCACTTGCGGCGGAAGATCGGCGCCCTGTGTGATTTTTAGTTCTTTTTCATATTTTGCCTTTAATGCGGCAGGCAGCATCACTTGAAGCGCCGTTATTTTAAAAGACAGCGTTTTGTCGGACAGCCATGATGACAAATTCATCAGCTCCTCTGTCAAAACAGGTGTAAGATCTAATAAATCCTCTACTTCCTTGACAGATTTCCCCGAGAGATCAGATGCTTCTTTCACAGCTGTCACAAACCCTTGAATTTTACGGGGACCAAATGGAACAATGACCCGCATGCCCGTTTTAATCATGCCTTTGAGATGGTCCGGGATTTTATAATCAAAAGGCCTGTCAATATTTTTAGTGCTGACATCAACGATGACCTCGGCAAAATTCATGATTGCTCTCCAGTTTGTTTTGAGAGGACTGCGATTTCCTGAAGGATTTCAAAAGAAACATCGAGCTTAGACATCATCGGAAGCTCGCGTTTGCGCCCGTCTTCGAAAAAGATTGTCACGATATTCGTATCAGCACCAAAACCGGCCCCATTTGCTTTCACATCATTTGCCACAATCATATCAAGATTTTTAGCGGCGAGCTTTTTGCGCGCATAGTGTTCAACGTCTTGTGTTTCAGCGGCGAAACCAACTAAAAGCTGGGACTGCTTTTTCTCGCCCAATTCTCTTAAAATATCAACCGTTCTTGTCAATTCAAAGGTCATATCGCCGTCTTGTTTTTTCATTTTATGGTCAAATACGGTTTTCGGCGTAAAATCGGCTACCGCAGCTGTTTTAATGACAATATCGCTTGAGTCATACACAGAGAGCACCGCATCGCGCATATCCGCAGCAGATTGAACAGGAATGAACTGAGCCAGACCTTTAGGCTGATCAAGTGAAACAGGGCCAGAGATTAAGGTTACCTGTGCGCCGAGCTGAACAGCAGCCCCCGCTAATGCGTATCCCATTTTACCCGTTGATTTATTGGTGAAAAATCGGACAGGATCAATCGCTTCCCGTGTCGGGCCAGCTGTAATGACCACATGTTTGCCCTCCAAAGGAGCAATTTTTTCTTCAGCAAAATGCTTTTCGGCTAGCTCCACGATATTTTCTGGCTCTTCCAATCTGCCTTTCCCTACGTAACCGCACGCTAAATAACCCTCGCTCGGCTCAATAAAACGATAACCATCCTTATAAAGAACAGAGATATTTCGTTTGACTGCCGGATGGTCATACATGTGAACGTTCATCGCCGGCGCGATCCATACGGGAGCCGTTGCCGCTAACAACGTGGTCGTCAGCATATCATCAGCGATGCCGTTTGCCAATTTTCCAATCACATTTGCCGTAGCCGGTGCCACGATAATCAAGTCGGCCCAGTCTGCAGCATCAATATGAGATATGACAGTTGGATTTTGTTCTTTAAATGTATCTGTATATACTTCATGGCGGCTCAATGCCTGAAATGTCAGCGGTGAGACGAAACGGCATGCTGATTCAGTCATAATCACTTTGACATTTGCTCCTGCTTGAACCAGCTTACTCGTTAACGCACAGGCTTTATAAACAGCGATGCCTCCGCTCACACAAAGTAACACATTTCGATTGTTTAGCAATGACTTCTCCCCCTCTGCACTTTACAAAAACAGCACGGAAAAAAATAACAACCTACATGATATAGGTTGCTACTTGTGCTACTATTCGCGGTCTTCCTTTTCAAACGAAAGCAGGCCTGCATCAATTTCTTCTAAAGCTTTGCCTACATATTTGTGTGAAATCGTATGTTCAATCAGCTGGTCTTTTTTGATTTGCATTTCACGCGCACGTCTCGCAGAAACAGTCACGAGCGTATATTTGGAATCTAATTTATTCATTAATGAGTCAATCGACGGATCTAACATCTGTTATTCAACCTCCAGCATTTTCTTATATCTCGGTGCAACGCGCTCCCGCTTCAAATGTTCAGCGAGAACGATTGCTTTGATCTTATCGCAAGCCTTTTCAACATTATCGTTTTCAACGACATAATCATAAGCATCCATCATTTCGATCTCAGCTTTTGCGGCTTTCATTCGATTTTCAATCAGAGCGTCTGTTTCCGTTCCCCGTGTTACGATTCTGTTCTTCAGTTCAGAAAGGCTTGGAGGAGCAAGGAAAATAAACAGGCCTTCCGGGAAAGCATTCCTCACTTGAAGAGCGCCTTGAACTTCGATTTCTAAAAAGACGTCTTTTCCATCTTGAAGCGTCTGTTCAACATAATCGACAGGAGTGCCGTAATAATTGCCGACATACTCCGCCCATTCAAGCAGCTTGTTGTCTGCAATCATTTGCTCGAATTCTTCTCTCTTTTTGAAAAAATAATCGACTCCGTTCACTTCGCCCTCTCGCGGACTTCTTGTGGTTACCGAGATCGAGTATTCAAATTTTGTGTCTTCCTGCGAAAAGATCGCTTGCCGAACCGTTCCTTTACCAACTCCTGAGGGACCTGAGAGAACGATTAATAACCCTCTTTCTTTCATGCGGCAACTACCCCTGCCCTTCATCCATAATTTCTTCTTTAACAGAAAGTCTGTGTGCAACTGTCTCAGGCTGGACGGCAGATAAGATAATGTGATCACTATCCATGACGACAACTGCACGGGTTCTTCGCCCGTATGTAGCGTCAATTAGCATTCCGCGGTCTCTTGCATCCTGGATCATCCGTTTGATTGGCGCAGACTCCGGGCTGACAATCGAAATCATCCGATTGGCGGAGATAATATTGCCAAATCCGATATTAATCAGTTTAATCGTCATCTTCTACGTTCCCCCTGTAAAGTAGACGTCTCTAGTTTAGCCTAGTAAGACCGTCTGTAAACAATACGCACAGTCACTATTCTATATTTTGCACTTGTTCTTTTATTTTTTCAATAGAACTTTTCATTTCGACGACAAGCTTTGTGATCTGATGATCATTTGCTTTTGAGCCGATTGTATTTGCTTCCCGGTTCAGCTCCTGAACGAGAAAATCGAGTTTGCGCCCGACAGCTCCTCCACCAGCTAATATATCACGAAATTGGGCGAAGTGGCTCTTCAGTCTGGTAATCTCTTCAGAGATATCAGATCGGTCTGCAAAAATAGCGCATTCTGTTACAAGCCGGCTCTCGTCTAACACGTCTTCAGTCCATTCTTTTATTCTGGCGTACAGCTGTTCCCGATAGCGAGATACGACATCGGCTGCCAACAATTCAGTTTCATTCACCAGCTCTTCAAGCTGATCAATATGCATCAGGCAGTCTTTTGCTAAAAGCAGCCCCTCTTTTTCACGCATTTCACAGAGCCCTTTTACCGCTTCCTCTGCAGCAGCGGTGATTAACGCCTCCAGCTTGTCATTTTGCGTCTGTTCTTCATGAATCTGGACGACATGGTCAAGCTTAAAGAAATCCATTACTTCAGGCTCTGCAGCCAATTGATACCGCTTCTTCATATCTCCCGCGGCTGCGACATATTCATCGAGCAGCGGCCAATCAATTTCAAGCCTTTTCTCAACAAGCATATCGCTGTCAACGGACACGAAAAGTTCAATTCTTCCGCGCTGGATATGCTGCAGAATGGTCTGTTTCAGTTTATCTTCAAAATATAGCAAAGGCCTTGGCAAACGAGCGTTCACTTCTTTAAATCTATAGTTCACAGATTTAAGTTCAACGCTTACAGAGAGATCATCTTGTGTTTTGCTCGCACTGCCGAAGCCTGTCATACTTCGTATCATTTTAAAACACCCAATTCTTCCCTGTTCTATAATAAAAGGGCAATAGACATGCTATTACCCCTAAGATTATATCATATGAATTTATTTTTTTCTTGTCAAAAGTGACCCAGCCAGCAAAAAAGTAGGAATGGCGGACATGCCGATGACGAGCATCCAGTCTCCCGGTGTGATGGCTACCGTATGAAAAATCGGCTGAAGCGGCGGATAGTAGATGACGACAAGCATCAGCAACATGGATGACAATACTGCGCCGATTAAGTACAGGTTTTCAAACGGATTTCTGGAAAAAACAGAGGTCTCGCTGCGGCAGTCAAAAACGTGAATCAGCTGAGCCAGCACCAATGTTGCAAACGCGATCGTCTGGGCGTAAGCTAAATTCTCCGGATTCCGGTGATATACAATGATAAACGCTAAAATAGTAGCAGCTCCGATTAAAAATCCTCTGGAGACGACCTTCCATCCAAGCTTGCGGGCAAATACCCCTTCTTTCGGATGACGAGGCTTCCGCTTCATCACGTCTCCTTCCGGCTGATCCATGCCGAGCGCCATTGCCGGCAATCCGTCCGTCACCAAGTTGACCCACAAAATCTGAATCGGCACGAGCGGCAAAGGAAGGGCAAGCAGCATCGCAAACAGCATGACAAGGATTTCTCCGACGTTAGAAGCCAACAGGTATCTGATGAACTTTCTGATATTCTCATAGATGTTTCTGCCCTCTTTTATCGCTGACTTGATCGTCGCAAAATTATCATCCGCGAGAACGAGGGATGACGCTTCTTTGGCCACATCTGTCCCGGTAATGCCCATAGCGACTCCGATGTCAGCTTGTTTAATGGCAGGGGCGTCATTGACGCCGTCTCCCGTCATCGCCACAATATGCCCGTTTTCCTGGTAAGCTTTCACGATTTTCAGTTTATGCTCAGGAGAAACGCGTGCAAATACATACACATCCTCCACCACATGAGAAAGCTCTTCTTGAGAAAGTTCATTCAGCATCCGGCCGTCCATGATTTTGCCGCTTTTCGGAAGGAGGCGCAAGTCTTTCGCTATCGCTTTAGCGGTCTCCAGATGATCGCCTGTAATCATGACAGTCTTGATTCCCGCTTCACGGCATTCTTTAATCGCCTGTCTGACTTCCGGCCGCGGCGGATCAATAATGCCTGAAAGGCCGAGCATCGTCAAATCTTTTTCCGCCTGCTCCATAGACGGTGTTTCACCTGCTTTAATCGGCTTGTAGGCAACTGCTATCGTTCTGAGCGCCTGGGATGCCAAATGTCTTAATACCGACTCTGTTTCTGCTTTTCTCTCATTAGAGAAAAGAGCCGCTGAGCCGTCATAATAAATACGGGAAGAACGCTGCATCAGCACATCCGGTGCACCTTTTGTAATGATATACCTCTTTCTGTCCTGATCCTCTACAATGACAGTCATCATTTTGCGTACAGAATCAAACGGAAACTCTTCAATCACCCGATAATGAGATTCAACAAACTCCTTAGAAAAACCGCCTTTTCTCGCCGCAGTAAGCAGCGCCCCCTCTGTCGGATCTCCGTCAAGCACATATACGCCGTCTCTTATCTCAATATTGGAGTTGTTACAAAGCGCTCCGAACAGCAGCATCTGCTGAAGCGGCATATGCTCATTGACACTAATCTCTTTTTCGTTCAGTGTGAAGCTTCCATTCGGTTCATAGCCGGCCCCTGTTACTCTCCATGTTTTTCCTCCGGACCAGACATGTGTCACCGTCATTTTGTTTTGTGTCATTGTCCCTGTTTTATCTGAACAAATGATAGATGCACATCCAAGCGTTTCAACCGCAGGGAGCTTTCTTACGATTGATTTTTGCTTAATCATCCGCTGTACGCCAAGTGACAGCGCCACTGTCACAATCGCCGGGAGCCCCTCCGGAATAGCAGCTACAGCCAGCGACACACCCGCTAAAAACATACTGTACAGATCATGGCCCTGAATGACACCGACAGCAACGACAAGTACCGTCAGCAGCAACGCAACAACAATTAAAATCTTCCCGAGCTGCTCCAGTCGTCTTTGCAGCGGTGTTGACAGTGTCCCCGCCGATTCAAGCATATCGGCAATTTTCCCCATTGCCGTATTCATTCCTGTTCCGACGACGACCCCGATACCGCTGCCACGGGTCACAATCGTTCCCATAAATGCCATATTCGTAATATCACCGAGCGAAACATCCGGTTTTTTCAATTTGTCGGCATGCTTCACAACCGGGATTGATTCCCCGGTCAGCGCTGATTCTTCTATTTCAAGGCTTTTCGCTTCAACAATTCGAACGTCCGCGCCAATTCTGTCACCGCTCGTAAATTTCACAATATCCCCCGGCACAAGTTCTTTAGAAGGAATCTTTATCCAGCTTCCTCCCCTGAGCGCCATGACATGTGGTGTTGAAAGCTCTTTTAAAGCCTGAAGAGATTGCTCAGCACGCCTTTCTTGAAAGAAACCGAGTATGCCATTCACAAACACAATCGCAATAATCGCAACCGCGTCTACGTATTCACCAAGAAATCCTGAGATTAACGTTGCCGCCAGAAGCACAAGCACCATAAAATCTTTGAACTGCGCGAAAAACAAGAGAAGCGCTGATGTTTTTTTCCCTTCTGCTAGCTCGTTTGGCCCATGCTTGTCGAGGCGTTTTTTCACCTCTTTTTCTGTTAATCCTTGTTTCATGGACGTATTGGTTGCCTCTAGTAAATCTGTTTGCCCCATTTCATGAAACTTCATTCCGCTCGTCCACTCCCCTGCTCTTATAGAGATATCACTCTATAAGCATGCTTATTCTGACTCGTCCCATTTCATGCTATAATTATCGAATGCAGGAAGAATGAGAGGGTGTATTGCATATGTCGTTTGATGGCATGTTTACATACGGAATGACACACGAACTTAACGAGAAAATCATGGGCGGGCGAATTACGAAAGTCCATCAGCCATATAAGCATGATGTGATTTTTCACATTCGCGCGAATGGAAAAAACCAAAAACTATTATTATCGGCACACCCGAGCTATTCACGGGTGCACATCACGACGCAAGCTTATGAAAACCCAAGCGAACCGCCAATGTTTTGCATGCTGCTGAGAAAGCATATCGAAGGCGGATTTATTGAGAAAATTGAACAAGCGGGCTTAGACCGCATTATGATTTTTCATATTAAAAGCCGGAACGAAATAGGCGATGAAACAGTTCGGAAGCTTTATGTGGAAATTATGGGACGCCACAGCAATATCATTTTGACAGATGGAACTGAAAATCTGATCATCGACGGACTTAAGCATTTATCTCCGTCAATGAACAGCTACCGTACAGTACTGCCCGGCCACGATTATAAGCTTCCGCCGGCCCAGAACAAAATCTCGCCGTTCGAGGCGACAGAAGATCACATTTTGCGTCATCTCAGTTTTCAAGAAGGTCGGCTTGATAAACAAATTGTCGACCACTTTTCAGGTGTGTCTCCGCTCTTTGCCAAAGAAACGGTCCACAGAGCGGGCCTGGCCAACAAAGTCACACTGCCAAAAGCGCTGCTGGAGCTGTTTGCGAAAGTAAAAGAACACCGATTCATTCCAAACATTACGACTGTAAATGGAAAGGAATATTTTTATCTGCTGGAGCTGACTCATTTAAAAGGTGAAGCGCGCCGGTTTGATTCATTAAGCGAGCTGCTCGACCGTTTTTATTTCGGAAAAGCTGAACGAGACCGCGTTAAACAACAGGCACAGGACCTTGAACGGTTTGTTGTCAATGAACGGAAGAAAAATGCCAACAAAATCAAAAAATTAGAAAAAACACTGGAGTATTCGGAAAACGCGAAGGAATTTCAGCTATACGGGGAGCTTTTAACTGCTCATTTATATAGGCTGAAAAAAGGTGATAAACAGGCTGAGGTCATTAATTATTACGATGAAAAAAGTCCGACAATCACGATTCCTTTAAATCCTAACAAATCGCCTTCTGAAAACGCACAGGCCTACTTCACGAAGTATCAGAAAGCAAAAAATTCGGTCGCAGTTGTCGAGGAGCAAATCAGACTGGCACAGGAAGAGATTGAATACTTTGATCAGCTGATTCAGCAGCTTTCATCCGCTTCTCCTCGAGATATTAGCGAAATCAGGGAGGAGCTTGTAGAAGGCAAATATTTACGCCCTAAGCAGCAAAAAGGACAGAAAAAACAAAAACCGCACAACCCGGTTTTGGAAACATATGAATCCTCTTCGGGCCTGACAATTTTAGTTGGTAAAAACAACCGCCAAAATGAGTATTTAACGACAAGAGCCGCAGCCAGAGACGATATTTGGCTTCACACGAAGGATATTCCAGGCTCCCACGTTGTGATCAGAAGCAGCGAGCCGGATGAGCAAACAATCATGGAAGCCGCGACGATTGCTGCTTATTTTTCAAAAGCTAAAGATTCAAGTTCAGTGCCTGTAGACTATACAAAAATCAGGCATGTCAAAAAACCGAACGGCGCGAAGCCCGGCTTCGTCACCTATGATAGCCAGCATACCGTCTTTGTCACACCTGATGCTGATACTGTCATCAAGCTGAAAAAAAGCTGAACCGCATGGATAAAGAAAAGCCAGAGCTTTGTATGCTCTGGCCAGCGTGTCGACAAACCCTCGCATTCGTTGTCAGGCCTGCGCGTCGGTGCTCACGAATTCGACATTCGCTGTGCTCCGATGCTCGTCCTTCCTAGACTTCAAGGGTTTTCAATCACGCTGAAAAAACGACAAAACCCTAAAACGCAACCGTTTTAGGGTTTTGTCAACAATCTGAAGCCAGAGCATTTGTATGCTCTGGCTTATTTCTTTCTTCTCGTCTGATAAAGTCTGTCAACTTCAGCGACAAAACCGCCGTCAATCAGCTCACCCACTTTTTCAGCCAGCTCCTTTGTGTGCTTTGGGCTGGCTCCGTTTGTAGAAACAGATACCGTAACATGCCCTCTTTTTACGATTTTCGGTATGTACACATCGCCAAGTTCAGCATCACTGACACAATTGACAAGCTGAAATGGCGAAGCGGTTTGAGCAATCTCTTTGTTGACTGCCGCATTATCCGTTGCGGCAATAATCAAAAACGCATCGAGATAATCTTCTTTTTCAATCGTACGGCTGACCCATCTGATGCGGCGATTGTCTGCCATCTGCTTGATTTCCGGTTCAACATCCGGACTGACAAGCGTAATATCAGCTCCCTCTGAGAGCACCGTTTTCAGTCTTCTGAGAGCGATGCCGCCGCCTCCTGCAATGACAACCTTTTTCTTCTCCAAGCTAATGTGCAGCGGGAGCATATGAACCTCCGTCAAAATCAAATTGTCCTTCAGGGTTTGCAGCGGTTTCGCTCACACGATTCAAAAATGCGTTTTTCACGTGAGGGTGGAAACCGATATAGGAGGAGAGGTAAACATTCGGATTAACAGCCTTTAATTCCTGAACCTCTCGTTCGATTTCATTCATCAGCATGCCCGTAAAAAGCAAATAGGGAACGATAAAGGTTGTTATGCCGGCATCTTCTTTAAGTTCTGAAAAAATCTCTTTGTAATTCGGGCCGCATGCTGTCAAAAAGCACGGGATGACCTCCTTGACCGGAATCATATTTTGAAGAAGGTTGGCAATACCAGTTACATCTCTTTTGACTTCGGGATCTGAACTTCCCCTTCCGATGAGCACGACTCTGGCATTTTCATACGAAACACCTATGTCTTTCATTCGGTGGTATACGGCTTTGACTACTTCTTCGTCAATCCCGATCGGCCTTCCGTATGAAACGCGAACCGAAGGATATCGAGATGCGGCATGCGCAATTTCTTCCGGAATATCATGTTTTGCATGCGCAGCTGTTAAAAGAAGCAGAGGCACCACTGCGATATGAGTGGCGCCTTGTTTCACACATGCTTCAAACCCTGTCTCAATTGTCGGCTCCTGAAGCTCTAAAAAGCTGATTTCCTGTACAGGCGCAGAGACGTGCGCCTTGCATCCTTCCAAAAAGGCCGCGGCTTCTTCCTGCGCCTTTTTCACCCGGCTGCCGTGGCCGACATATAAAATTGCTTGTTTCATTTTTACAACGCCTCGCTTAAATCTTGTTTTTTCAGTTCAGACTCAAACCATTCCAGCTTATAGTGATAATTTACAACATTTCCAATGACAATTAAACTCGGATTTTTAATGTCCTCTTTTATCACCGTTTCTGAAAGGGTATCAACTGTACAAAAAACAGTTTTTTGCTTGTCCGTTGTTCCCCAGTGAATAAAGGCTGCCGGCGTAGATCCGTCCCGGCCGTTTTCAAGGAGCTTTCTTTCAATCTGCTGTATGTTTTTGATACCCATATAGATAACAAGTGTATCAATTCCTGTAGCCAGCGCTTTCCACTTTTCCTCAAAATCCTCTTCTTTTTTATAATGACCCGTTACAAAAGCGACGTTAGAGCCCGCATCACGATGAGTAACAGGAATCCCGGCATAGGCAGCTGCCGCAATTCCTGACGTAATGCCGGGGATGATTTCAAACGGAATTCCGTTTTCTGAGAGGCATTCCGCTTCTTCTCCCCCTCTGCCGAACACAAAAGGGTCTCCGCCTTTCAGTCTGACAACGGTTTTTCCTTTTTGCGCATACTTCACAAGAAATCGATTGATGGTTTCTTGCTTCATCGTATGAAAATCTGGAAGCTTCCCGCAGTAGATCAGGTCTGCTTGCTCTTTGGCATATTGTAAAATCTCTTTATTTACTAATCTGTCATATAAGATGACATCAGCTTTTTCAATGGCTTTCAGCGCTTTAATTGTCAGCAGATCAGGGTCTCCGGGACCCGCTCCTACAATATATACTTTCCCCATCGTATTTCCCCCGATCTATTCGAGTTCTTCCAGAACATTCGCTGTAATGTTGTTCTCGCTTGCATTCCGGCATCTGAGAAGAACACAGCAGATCATACTAGCTCAATTTTTTTTGACAAACTCGATCAGCTGGTTTTTACACGCTTCACGGTCATATTGTCCTGAATCAAGAACAAGCTCCGGTGCTTCCGGCTCTTCATAAGGAGAATCAATTCCTGTGAAGAAGGGAATTTCCCCGTTTCTTGCTTTTTTGTAGAGCCCTTTCGGATCTCTTTGTTCACAAATATCGAGGTCGCATTTAATGTATACCTCATTGAATTCGCCTGCTTCTACAAGCTGGCGAACCTGTTCTCTGTCCTCGCGGAAAGGAGAGATAAAAGCAGTGATCACAATGGTGCCCTGCTGAACAAACAACTTTGCCACCTCTCCGATTCGGCGGATGTTTTCTTTACGGTCTTCATCTGAAAAACCAAGATCCTTATTTAAGCCGTGACGGATATTATCCCCGTCCAGCACAATGACTTGGTAGCCCAGCTCAAACAATTCTCTCGCAGCGGCATTGGCAATGGTTGATTTGCCTGAACCGCTTAACCCTGTCAGCCAGAGAATAGAGCTTTTATGCTTGTTTTTTTGCTGGTACTCCTCTTTTGTAATAGAGGCTTCATGCCATACGATATCGCGATTTGTCACTGCCAGTCCTCCTTAAGATACGCCTGCTTCTTCTTTTTTCTTCATCCCTTTGATTAACACTTCTACGACTTCTGCGCGGCTGAATTCAGCAGGCGGCAGCACACCGTCTCTCAGCATGCCTCTTACCTTAGTGCCTGATAAAATCACGTGATGCTCTCTGCCGTGAGGGCAAGTTTTCGCGGTTCCCATATTCCCGCATTTTTCACAGAAGAAGCTGTGCTCGAATTTCAGCGGTGTAATCCCGAGCTCTTCAGGTTTAAATGTGTCAAACAGCTCCTGTGCTTCATATGTTCCGTAATAGTCACCTACACCCGCGTGGTCGCGGCCGACGATGAAATGCGTGCAGCCGTAGTTCTTTCTGACAAGCGCGTGGAAAATCGCTTCTCTCGGTCCTGCATAACGCATCGCCGCTAAGAAGACGCCGAGGAACACGCGGTCTTTCGGATAATAATTGTCAAGAAGCACTTGGTAGCTTTCCATCCGCACATCAGCTGGGATGTCATCAGATTTTGTTTCACCTACCAGCGGGTTTAAGAACAAACCGTCTACTGTTTCAAGAGCCGTTTTTTGAATGTATTCATGTGCTCTGTGAACAGGATTTCTTGTTTGGAAACCGACAATTGTTTCCCAGCCATTTTCCGCAAACTGGCGTCTTGTTTCTGCCGGTTCAAACGTAAATTCAGGGAACTGTTTTGAAGCTTTTTTAATCAATGTGATCGGTCCGCCGACATATGTATCGCCGCGGCTGAACAGCTTTTTAACACCCGGGTGTTCCTGATCATCGGTTTTGTACACATTGACCGCTTCTTTTTGTTTGTCTGGCACGTACAGGTCTTCAATTTGGATAACGCCGTATGTGTCTCCTTCATACGTTAACTTTACCGTTTCACCGACTGACAGTTCAGCTGCTTTTTGCGCGCCTACCGGGAGCGTGATCGGCAGAGACCAGACAACACCGGAAGAAAGACGCATGTTTTCCACAACAGATACGTAATCCTTTTCATTAAAGAAGCCTTCGATCGGGCTGTAGCCGCCGATTCCAATCAACTCTAAATCGGCAAAAGAAATTAAATCAAGTTCAATTTCTTTTTGAATGCTGCTTACATCAAATGATTCATCTACTCTGTTTACTAATGTTCCTCCGTGAGGTGCTAAACTCATAATATCTATTTCCTCCTAGTTAACATATAAAAAAACTCAGATTAATGATCAGATTCCCCCGCCTTGTTCGTGGACAGAGCGTCTCTCTTTACGTATGGCCTTCATCAGGCTGACGGCACCGACCGTCGCTAAGAGCACGCTTACCATAATAAAGATTGAATAATAATCCGCTTTTAAAAACAAGGATACAAGCATATAAGAAATCGATAAAGATAAAAACGGCGATACAATCCATACCTTCAGCATCGTTTGAACAACTTGTTTATGGAACACATTCGGACCGTTTTTTGCCATGCCTATTCCGATAATAGACGATGAAGTGACTTGCGCCAAAGGCACCGGCATCCCAAATACCGAACTGATGATCACCAGTCCCGCTCCCGTACCGGATAAGAGAATGCCTTCTCCTTTTGAGAATCTCGTAATTTTCTTCCCGTTTGTTTCTAACACACGCCGGCCTAATAACAGCGCGCCAAGAGCAACAAACGCTCCTCCGTACAAAGTTCCTTTCGCGACATCCAGCACACCGGCCGCCACTAACGGGCCAACGGCATTCGCCACGTTGTTCATGCCGGCAGAGAACGCTTCGAAAAATCCGGCACCTAACAATGCAATGCCAAGGAGTTTTTGCTTTTTAGAAGATTTAATTTCAATCTTAAAATAACGAAACAGCTTAAATACGAAATATGTGAAGCCGAAAGCGAACAGCGGGACAAAAACCCAAAACGACACAATGACCAGAAGGCTGTTCACAAACAATACTTTGTAAGCGACTCCCACGCCGACAACAGCGCCGACTGTTACTTCACTTGTCGACAAAGGAATGCCGAGCAGATTAGCCGTAAAGAGCGACAGCGCAGCGGCTCCAATAATAATGCAAACAATCGTCAGTGTAATCGTCTGCTCGGGGATAATTCCGGAACTGATGGTTTTTACAACCTCCCCCCCGCCAATGACCGCCCCAGCAAGCACACCGACTGCGCATAGGATCAAAGCGTAGGTTTTCTTTCTGATGGCTCCAGAGCCGTAAGCAACTCCCATCGAAGCTGCAGCGCCGCTTGCACCAATATTCATCGCGAAAAACAAGCTAAATAAAATAGCGGCTAGTTCCATTTTGCAGCTCCTTATTCATGCAGTCCGCATTCTGTTTTCGCCATGCCATTCCATCTGCCTGAGCGTAAATCCTCTGCGGTAAAAGCAGGAGCCGTACAAGGCGCGCAGCCAATACTTGGATAACCTTGGTCATGAAGCGGATTGTAGTCCAGCTCATTCCGGGATGTGTATCTCCAAATGTCTTTCCAAGTCCAATGGATAAGCGGGCATACTTTTACTGATTTGAATTTTTCATCTTTGTTTAAGAAATTCGTATTGGCACGGCTTGGCCCTTGATCGCGGCGCAGACCGGAAAGCCAGGCCGGATGTCCCGAAAGCGCCTCTCTTAAAGGAACGATCTTTCTGAGATAGCAGCATTGATTCGGTTCTCTTTCCCACAGTTTGTCACCATATTCACCGGCTTGCTGTTCAAGGGTAAGGTCTGGTTTTTTCAGGATGATATGAAGACCAGGATAACGCTCTTTCACTCGTTCAATCGTTTCATATGTTTCTTTAAAATGAAGCCCTGTATCAAGAAACACAATCTCTGCGTCTTTTTTCACTTTATAAATCAAGTCAATCAGAACGATTCCTTCAATTCCGAAACTGCATGCATAAACAAGCTGATTGCCGTAATGGCCGTATGCCCACTTTAAAACTGACAGCGCTCCTTTATAAGGATCGTCTTCCGGAAATGTAATCGTTGGTTCTTCCCAATTATCGTACGTTAACATTTCTTCTTTCCTCCTTTCGGAGACAACAGTAGCTTTCTGCTGGTTGTCTTTTACCAATTGTAATGCGCGGCTGCGGTTATCGCAGTCAGCCTTTTTTCCTCTTAAAATAAAAAACTTTCAATCCGGCGGAAAGAAAGACAGGAACAGCATGTAGCCCTTATCTTTCAAAATGGAATTCATTTTGCTGGAAGTAGCACCTTACAAACTGTGCAGGTTGCCGGGCTTCATAGGTCCAGTCCCTCAGCCGCTCTTGATAAGTTTTTAGATTTGTAGTAAATTTTAGCACAATTCTAACATAAGTCAACCCGACTTTTTTTATAGGATTAATAAAAAAACAGGCTGCAAGGCCTGTTTTCAAGTACAGAAAGGCTTTGGAGCCCTTGTACATCACCGAAATTTATTTGTTATTTTTTAAACCAATCTTTTGACTCG
This sequence comes from Bacillus sp. SW14, assembly GCF_047608225.1. NCBI lineage: Bacteria > Bacillati > Bacillota > Bacilli > Caryophanales > Bacillaceae > Bacillus > Bacillus sp. SW14. The sequence goes on from NZ_JBLKRW010000001.1 coordinate 2,616,773, forward strand.
GGATTTTGTTTCCACGTTTTCAGCTTTTCTAAATCGTCTGAATGAATATTTCCGTTTTCAAGCGCGACCTGTGTGAGCGTATCATAATCAGTTAAAGAGTAGTATGGCAGTTCTGCCTTCGCAAACGCTTCCTGCGCTTTAGGCAGTCCGTACGTAAAGATTGAGACGACACCAAGCACTTCACAGCCAGCCGCTTGTAAAGCCGCCGCAGCTTCAAGCACACTGCCTCCTGTGGAAATTAAGTCTTCGATCAAGACCGTTTTTTGGCCTTTTTGAACTTTTCCCTCAATCTGATTGCCTTTTCCGTGCGCTTTCGGCTTACTTCTCACATAACACATCGGAAGATTCAAACGGTCAGCCGCCAGAGCAGCATGAGGAATACCGGCTGTTGCTGTTCCCGCAATCATTTCAGCTTCAGGAAAATGCTCTTCGACAAGCTTGCTGATGCCTGAAGCGACATCATTTCTGACCTCCGGGAATGATAGCGTAAGGCGATTGTCACAATAGATGGGCGATAAAATGCCGCTTGCCCATGTAAATGGCTCGTTCGGGCGTAAAAATACAGCTTGGATGTTTAATAGATGTTTTGCGATGACTTGTTTCATGATTTGATTCCCTCCCATTCGAGTCTGACAGCTTCATAGGCTTTTACCGGGTCTTTCGCTTTTGCAATCGAGCGTCCCACCACAATCGCTGATGAACCTTTCTCTCTTGCAATTGCAGGTGTCGCTACACGGATTTGGTCATTCGCAGCGTCCTCTGACAGCCTGATCCCCGGAGTAACAGTCAAAAATGAAGGCGATACCGCTTCGTAAATGGCTTTTGCTTCATGAACAGAGCAGACCACTCCATCCAGCCCGCTTTCTTCCGCCAGTTTGCTGTAGTGGACGACCGTGTCGATCAGAGCCTTTTCGATCAGCAGTTCATCTTTCATCATTTGTTCAGATGTGCTTGTCAGCTGGGTTACCGCGATAAGGGACGGGCGTTTTTGTCCGGCCGGCGTCCCTTCTTCTAAGCCTTCCAGAGCTGCCTGCATCATTTTTTTGCCCCCGGCCGCATGAACATTGACGAGGTCTACTCCGAGACCGGCAAGGCGCTTCATCGCTTTGTTTACAGTGGTCGGGATGTCATGAAGCTTTAAATCTAAAAACAGCTCGCAATTTCTTTCTTTTAGTTGTTTGACGATAGATGGTCCTTCTTGATAAAAAAGCTCCATCCCAACCTTTACAAATAACGGTTCTTGCTGAAAAGGCGCTAAGAATGCAAGTGTTTCTTCAGCTGTTGCAAAATCAAGCGCGATGATGGGCAGGTTGTTTTTCATGGTTCCAGCTCCTTCCGATGCATTCTTCAATTGATTGATAGCCGTATTGGCGCAAAACAGCTGGGAGCTGGTCTATAATATCTGGGCATGCAAAAGGATTTACAAAGTTTGCTGTACCGACAGCGACCGCGCTTGCTCCCGCAAGAAGAAATTCCAGTGCATCTTCGGCCGTCTGCACGCCTCCCATTCCGATAATCGGGATGTTGACCGCCTGGCTGACTTCATACACCATGCGAATAGCAACCGGCTTCACAGCAGGACCAGAAAGCCCCCCTGTTTTATTCGCTAATATCGGCTTTCCTGATTTTAAATCGAGTCTCATCCCGATTAATGTGTTGATCATCGTAAGACCGTCCGCTCCCGCCTCCTCGATCGCTGATGCAATTTCTGTGATATTTGCCACGTTCGGGGAAAGCTTCACATAAACGGGTACATCTGAAACCTCTTTAACCGCTTTCGTCAAATCAGCAGCCATTTTAGGGTTCGTGCCAAAAGCGATTCCGCCTGTTTTTACATTCGGGCAGGAAATGTTCAATTCAAGTGCATGAACGTTGGGCGCTTTACTGATATGCTCTGCGACTTCTACATAATCCTCGATCTGAGAACCTGCGACATTGGCAATGATCGGTGTTGCAAACTGCTCAAGCCAAGGCAGCTCATTTTGCAAGACGCTTTCCAGCCCTGGGTTTTGCAGACCGATCGCATTGAGCATTCCAGCGCCAGTCTCAGCTACTCTAGGCGTCGGGTTCCCGAAGCGAGGCTCCTTCGTCGTAGCTTTGATCATGATGGCTCCGAGACAAGATAAATCATAAAAACGCGCAAACTCTTTTCCAAAACCGAAGCAGCCTGATGCAGGAATGATCGGATTTTTCAAATCTAGTCCAGGCAATTTCACCTCTAGCATTACAGCGCCACCTCCTGAGCTTTAAATACAGGCCCGTCGAGACATACTTTTACGTAGGATGTCTCACTTTCGTTTGTATGGCACACACACGCGAAGCATGCGCCGATTCCGCAGCCCATTCGTTCCTCCATCGACAGGTAAACTTCTTTATGGGCATATTCCTGTTTTAACGCCTTCAGCATTGGTGTCGGCCCGCAGCTGAGAAGAATGTCAAACTCTAGGTTTTTCTGTTTTATCACATCTGTGACAAATCCGGTTTCCCCATAGCTTCCGTCAGCTGTTGCCACATACGTGTCTCCGTACTGCCGGCACGCTTCTTCGTAAAAAACATCCTTTGCCGATTGGAATCCTAAAACGTGTATGACCTTGACTCCTTTTTCGTTCAAGCGTTTCGACAGCTCTTGGAGAGGGGGCACACCAACACCGCCTCCCACCAGCAAAGCCGTCTTTCCGGGTTTGACTTCATTGACAGGAAAGCCATTTCCCAAAGGCCCGAGGACATCCACAAGCTCTCCCTGCTGCTTTAGCGACAAGAGTCTTGTTCCTTCCCCATCTACTCGATAAATGATGGTGACTTCATTTTTTTCAAAGTTGACGTCGGCGATGCTGATTGGCCTCCTCAATAGAGGCGTAACCGCTTCGCTCACTTTAAGATGAAGGAACTGTCCCGGGGTTGTAAACCCTTGGACAAGCTCCCCTTTCAAAACCATTTGATACACCCGGTCTGCAATTTGCTGGTTAGAACATACTGTCAAATACGCTTTTTTCATATAGTGATTGCCGCCTCCTGATTTGTGTTGACTGCCGGCATTTGATCAGCACGGAATGTCATGCTTTCCAGCACTCGCAATATCGCTTCTGCCGTATCTAAAGATGTTAAGCAGGCAACACCGTTTTCTACTGATTCACGTCTGATTCTAAATCCGTCTCTTGCTGGCTGCTTTCCTTTTGTCAGCGTATTGATGACAAACTGCGCTTCTCCGTTTCTGATCACGTCAAGCAAGTTCGGGCCGTCCTGGCCGATTTTCCCGACCACCTTCGCAGGAATTGAAGCTTCTTTCAGGTAACCCGCCGTTCCTTCCGTCGCTAAAATGTTGTAGCCGATCGCATGGAACCGCTTAGCGATGGCAAGCCCTTCTTCTTTGTCCTTATCAGCCACTGTTAAAAGCACGGAACCGTAGTTAGGGATTTGAATGCCTGAAGCGATCAAGGCTTTATAGAGCGCCTTTTCAAGGGTTGAATCTTTCCCCATGACCTCACCTGTTGATTTCATTTCAGGCCCTAACGTAATGTCCACTCTTCTCAACTTAGCGAAGGAGAAGACCGGCGCTTTTACAAATACACCCTGCTGTTCAGGCTGAAGGCCCTCTGTATAGCCAAACGCTTCCAGCTTTTGCCCAAGAATGACTTTTGTGGCTAGGTTCGCCATTGGGATACCCGTAATTTTGCTTAAGAACGGTACGGTTCTGCTTGATCTCGGATTCACTTCGAGCACGTACACTTCGCCTTGTGACAGTACGAATTGAATGTTGAGCAAACCGACAATATTCAGCCCTTTGGCTAATGCGATCGTATATTGTTCAATTTTTTTCTTAATGTCTTCTGTGAGTGACTGAGGCGGATAAACGGCGATTGAGTCTCCGGAGTGAACGCCCGCCCGTTCAATGTGCTCCATAATTCCCGGGATTACAACTGTTTCACCGTCAGATACCGCATCCACTTCAATTTCTTTCCCTGTTAAATATCTGTCAATTAATACTGGGTGCTGCGGATTGATTTTGACTGCGTTTTTCATGTAATGAAGCAGTTCTTCCTCATGATACACAATCTCCATCGCCCGGCCGCCAAGTACATAGGACGGGCGCACCAGTACCGGATAGCCGATGTCACTCGCGATGCTTACCGCCTGATCAACTGATGTCGCTGTTTTGCCAAGCGGCTGCGGAACACCAAGTGCTCCAAGCGCTTGTTCAAATTTATCCCGGTCTTCCGCACGGTCTAAATCCTCTAATGAAGTCCCAAGGATTTTCACTCCGCGTGCAGAAAGCTCATCAGCAAGGTTAATGGCAGTTTGTCCGCCAAACTGTACGACAACGCCCATTGGCTGTTCGAGGTCAATGATGTGCATCACATCTTCAATCGTAAGCGGCTCAAAGTACAGCTTGTCCGAGATACTGAAATCTGTAGAAACGGTTTCCGGGTTGTTATTGACAATAATGGCTTCGTAGCCTGCCTGTTTGATTGCCCACACAGAGTGAACAGTGGCGTAATCGAACTCAACCCCCTGACCGATTCGGATCGGACCGGAACCAAGCACGATCACACTTTTCTTATCCGTAACGACTGACTCATTTTCTTCTTCATATGTGCTGTAGAAGTATGGCGTTTCCGATTCAAACTCCGCCGCGCACGTATCTACCATTTTGAATACGGGCGCAATTGCCGCTTGTTTTCTCGAGCTGTAAAGCTCCAATTCTTTCATTTTCCACTCACGGCTGATGTACTTATCAGAGAATCCGAGTTCTTTTGCCCGTCTCAGCACATCCGTATCGCCCACATTTGCCTTCAGTTCTTTTTCAAACTTTACGATTCCCAAAAGCTTATGCAAGAAGAAGACATCGATAGCTGAAAATTCATGGAGGGCTTCTACCGTGTAGCCTCTTCTGTACGCTTCAGCTAAGTAGAATAAGCGTTCATCACCGGCCTTTTTAATTCGCTTTTCAAGAAGCTCATCTGAAATGTCGGCAGCGTCTTTCAATTCCAAGTGATACACATCCGCTTCCAGTGAACGCACAGCCTTCAGCAATGACTCCTCAAGCGTGCGGCCGATCGCCATGACCTCTCCTGTCGCTTTCATTTGCGTGCCGAGCTTTCTGTTTGCTGATTCAAACTTATCAAACGGCCAGCGCGGAATTTTGGATACGACATAGTCAAGAGCCGGTTCAAATGCTGCATATGTTTTTCCTGTCACTGGGTTCATCATTTCATCTAATGAAAGGCCGACTGCAATTTTAGCAGCGAGCTTTGCAATCGGATATCCTGTCGCTTTTGACGCAAGGGCAGATGAACGGCTGACACGCGGGTTTACTTCAATAATGTAGTATTGGAAGCTGTCTGGATCTAAAGCGAGCTGGACGTTACATCCGCCTTCAATTCCAAGCGCGCGGATCAGTTTTAACGATACATTCCGCAAGAGCTGATATTCGCGGTCGCTGAGCGTTTGGCTCGGCGCTACTACAATGCTGTCTCCAGTGTGGATTCCGACTGGATCAATGTTCTCCATGTTACAAACAACGATGGCGTGATCCTGGCTGTCTCTCATGACTTCATACTCGATTTCTTTATAACCGGCGATGCTTTTTTCAAGCAGACACTGGTGAACCGGACTTAATTTTAAGCCGTTCTCAACAATCTCCTTCAGCTCGGTTTCATTCGAGCAGATGCCTCCGCCTGTTCCGCCTAATGTATATGCCGGGCGGACAATGACAGGGAATCCAATTTGGCTGACGAAGGTTTCTGCTTCTTCCAGGGAGTGGATGATTTCACTTTCAGGCACCGGTTCATTCAGTTCGTTCATTAATGTTCTGAACAAGTCGCGATCTTCAGCCTGCTGAATCGCAGACAGCTTCGTGCCAAGCACTTCGACGCCGCACTCTTCCAGCACGCCTCTTTCAGAAAGCTCAACCGCAAGATTCAAACCGGTTTGGCCTCCAAGAGTAGGAAGAATGGCATTCGGGCGCTCTTTTCTGATGATTCGAGTCAGGAATTCAGGAGTGAGCGGTTCGATGTAAACCCGGTCAGCCATTTCAGTATCTGTCATGATTGTGGCGGGGTTTGAGTTGACAAGAATGACTTCATAGCCTTCTTCTTTCAAAGCAAGGCAGGCTTGCGTTCCCGCATAATCAAATTCTGCTGCTTGGCCTATGATGATCGGTCCAGACCCGATTACTAAAATTTTGTTAATGTCTACGCGTTTTGGCATACCGCTTCCCCTTCTTTCTCTGTTGTGTCGATCATTTCGATGAATCTGTCAAATAGATGGTTGGCATCCTCAGGACCAGGTGAAGCTTCAGGATGATATTGAACCGTAAATGCCGGCTGTGTTTTATGCTTCAGCCCTTCAATCGTATCGTCGTTAATTGCGATATGTGTCACTTCAAGTTCCGTTTCGCTGATGGATGACACTGTATAGCCATGGTTTTGAGATGTTAAGGCGACTTTTCCGGTTGCCAGCTCTTTTACCGGGTGGTTTGAACCCCTGTGGCCGAATTTCATTTTTTCAGTATTCGCTCCGCACGCCAGCGCGAATAATTGGTGGCCGAGACATATTCCGAATAATGGCACTTTACCGAGAATACCTTTGATCATTTCAATCGCTTCAGGCACATCTTTCGGATCTCCAGGTCCGTTAGAAAGCATGATGCCATCCGGTTTCAGCTGAAGCACTTCTTCCGCTGTAATGTTGTAAGGCACAACGATGACGTCACATTTCCGTTTGTTCAGCTCTCTTAGAATCCCGTGCTTCATGCCGAAGTCAACCAAGACGATGCGTTTGCCTCTTCCCGGGCTCGGATATGCTGTTTTGGCTGATACTTGAGATACTTGATTTCTCGGCAGTTCAGTTTCATCAAGCCTTTTCAGCACTGCTTCGATATCTTCATCAGGTGAAGCGAATGTTCCTTTTAGCGCGCCTGCCGTGCGGATCATTCTTGTTAGCTTTCTTGTATCAATTCCCTGCAGTCCGGGAATGTTTTTCATTTTTAAATATTCGTCTAAGGTGTATGCTGAACGCCAGTTGGAAGGCAGTTCACATAATTCTTTGACGATCAGCCCTTTTACAAAAGGGGTAATGGATTCAAAATCATCACGGTTAATGCCGTAATTTCCGATAAGCGGATACGTTAATGTTACGATCTGCCCGCAGTAAGAAGGATCAGATAAAATTTCCTGATAGCCTGTCATCCCAGTGTTAAAAACGACTTCTCCCATGCTGTTTTCTAAGCTTCCGAAGGCTTTCCCCTCGAATACCGCTCCGTTTTCCAGTACTAATCGTCTCTTCATTTGACAAGTCTCCCTTCTTCATAAGCAAGCTTCCCCGCCGCAATTGTAGCGACCGGCCAGCCGGTGCAGCTGATGCCGTTGAATGGTGTATTTTTTCCTTTTGACAAAAATGTCTCTTTCTCTATCACTGCTTCTTTTTCCAAATCAATTAACGTAATATCAGCAACTTGCCCCGTTTGTAATGTTCCGTATGGGAGACCGAACGCTTCGCATGGTTTAATTGTCATATAGTCAATCAGCTGTTTCAGCGACCAGCTGCCATTTTTGACAAAGTGTGTGTATAGAAGCGGGAACGCTGTTTCTAAGCCGACAATTCCGAATGGCGCAAGCTTCATTTCTGTATTTTTCTCTTCTTCTGTATGCGGCGCATGGTCTGTTGCGATAAAATCAATCGTTCCGTCTAAAAGACCTTCGATTAAAGCAGCTCTGTCTTCTGCGCTGCGGAGCGGAGGATTCATTTTATAATTTGTGTCCAGCCCCGGAATGTCCTCATCACAAAGCAGCAAATGGTGTGGTGACACTTCTGCTGTCACTCTGATTCCTGCTTTTTTCGCATCACGTACGACCCTGACAGACTCTTTCGTGCTGATATGGCATACATGGTAATGGCAGCCTGCCGCCTCAGCCAGCAATACATCGCGGGCAATATGAACCGATTCACACACAGAAGGAATGCCGTTGAGCCCGTTTGCTTTTGAGAATGTCCCCTCATGCACACTTCCTCCGTAAATTAAAGAGTTGTCTTCGCAATGTGCAACAATCGCTTTGTCAATTGCGGCTGCCCGCTTCATCGCTTCATACATCATTCCTGCTGTCTGTATACCGACGCCGTCATCTGTAAAAGCAAATGCTCCGGCTTCTTTTAAAGCTTCAAAGTTTGTCATCTCATCACCGATTTGTCTGATCGTAATGGACGCATATGGAAGAACTCTGACGCATGAGGTTTCTTTAATTCTGTTTTGCACCCATTCCATCTGCTCCTTCGTATCAGGAACCGGCCGCGTATTCGGCATTGTTGCCACTGTTGTATAACCGCCGCGCGCCGCTGCTTTTGCTCCGGTTTCAATGGTTTCTTTCTTCTCACCGCCTGGCTCTCTGAAGTGTACGTGGAGATCAACAAACCCAGGTGAAACGAGCAATCCTTTTGCATCAATTACCGTTTCTTTATCCGCTGCATCAAGCTTTCCGATTTCGGAGATGATTTCTCCTGTCACTCGAATATCCGCTTCTGTTTTTTCACCATTTTCGTTAAGTATCCAGCCGTTTTTAATGAGATATGACATACGCTGCTTCTCCTCTTTTCACATTGGTTTGTAAGGCACGCTGTATCACTGCCATTCTGATAAATACACCATTTTGCATTTGCTTGAATATTCTTGATTTATTACTTTCTACTAAGCTGTCATCAATCTCCACTCCCCTGTTTACCGGAGCCGGATGCATAATGATCGCATGCTGCTTCATACGCTCAGCCCGTTCTACGGTCAAGCCGTATTGGTTTAAATAACCTTTCTGGCTGACAGCGGACTGATGTCTTTCATTTTGAATGCGGAGCAGCATCACGACATCGGAAGACTCAACTGCTTCATCCATTGAGACATACGTGCCGAATGTGTTTTCTTCATCCTGCCATTCCGAAGGACCGGAAAACAGGACGCGGGCACCGAGTCTTGCCAAAACTTCCGCATTCGATCTTGCCACTCTGCTGTGCTTTATATCGCCGTGAATGGAGACGGTAAGCCCTTTGAACGTATTGAACTCTTCATAAATCGTCATGACATCAAGCAGTGATTGTGTCGGATGCTGGCCGCATCCGTCACCCGCATTCAGAATCGGGATATTCACCTGGCTGACAAGCTCTTTATAGTACTCATCCTCACTGTGCCTGATGACGCACACGTCTACACCGATTGATTCGAGCGTCCGTATGGTGTCATATAGGGTTTCGCCTTTTTGCACGCTTGTGCTTGTTCCATCAAGATTCAGGACATTCATGCCCAGCTTTTTTTCCGCGACTTCAAAGCTGAACCGCGTCCTCGTGCTCGGTTCAAAAAACAGGTTCGCTGCAAATTTCCCCGCAAGCCCATTGTCTGTGTTTCCGCTTTTGAGGTCGCGTGCTGTTTGAAGCAAATCTTTGATTTCCTCAGTGCTGAGTTCACTCATCGTCGTTAAATGCTTCATGTTTTTTCCCCTCTCATTTCAACTTTAAGGCTGAAAAAACCCCGGTCTAAGATAGACTCGGGGTATGGTTAAATAGAGGGCAGCATTGAAGCTTCCTTCTCTTTATAACCCTTCCAAGCCTCTCTGGACTTTCATTAAAAGGTTTTAGATATGATGTTGTTCAGATGTGTCAACCTGCTCTTCCTTCGCCTGCGGAAGAATCAGGTTTAAGATGACACCGACAATTGCGGCAAGCGCCATTCCCGACACTTGGAATCCTCCTTGAGACACTTGGATAAACGCGCCTCCTACACCGATCACAAGGATCACCGATGTGATAATGAGGTTTCTGTTGTTTTCATAATCAATTTTGTTATCAATCAGCATTCTCAGACCGCTCGAAGCGATGATTCCGAACAACAGGAAGGAGACGCCTCCCATGACCGCTGACGGCACTGAACTGATCAGCGCTGAGATTTTGCCGATAAAACCGAAGCATAAGGCAATCACTGCCGCGCCGCCGATGACAAAGACGCTGAATACTCTTGTGATGGCCAGCACGCCAATGTTTTCCCCGTAAGTCGTTGTCGGGGGACCGCCGATCAGGGAAGCAAGGATTGTGGCCACGCTGTCACCCATAATAGAGCGATGAAGCCCCGGCTTTTTAATGAAATCTTGTCCGACAACTTTGCTCAGCACCATTTGGTGGCCGATATGCTCTGACATTGTCACAAACGCGACGGGAACCATTGCCGCTGCGATGCCAAGTGTGACTGATGGTGAATAGTCTTTGAACGGGATGATAAACTCAGGCACCGCAAACCATTTCGCGTCAAGCACAGGCTGGAAGTTGACAATCCCTTGAGTAAGGGCAAACAAGTATCCGCCGATGATGCCGATCAGAACCGGAATCAGGCTTAAAAACCCTCGTAAGAAAGTCGCGCAAATAATCGTAATCGCCAACGTAACGCCTGCGACACTGAAGTGCTTTAAGCTGTAAACCAATTCACTCGCGTTCGGATCAGCATACATCGCCATGTTTACCGCAGTGCTGGCCAGTCCGAGCCCAATGACGATAATAACAGGTCCTACGACCACAGGAGGGAGAACCTTCATTAGCCATCCTGTTCCAAGCTGTCTGATCAATAAGGCAATCAGCCCGTACACTAACCCTGCAAGAAACGCTCCGACCATTGCCGCTCCCGGCCCGCCGGTCGCTTTGACCAGTATGATCGGGGAAATAAAGGCGAAGGATGAACCGAGATACGCCGGAATTTGCCCTTTCGTAATAAGCAGATAAGCGAGTGTCCCGATGCCGCTTGTCACCAATGCCACAGCAGGACTCATTCCAACAAGCTTCGGAACCAAAATTGTTGCGCCAAACATGGCAAATAAATGCTGCAGACTGAATGAAACCCACGAGAAAGGTGTCGGGACATCCCTGACTCCTAAATTTACTTTTTTCTTACTCATGATGATTTTCCCCCTGATCGTTGACTTTCATTTTAGGATGACTCAATGACTGTATAAAAAAACCTCTTTGCTATTTTTTACGCAAAGAGGCATACAAAGATCCGCCGTATTCTTTCGGGGCTTTGTTGTGCACCTCTTTGCAACCTCTCTGGATTGCCTTTAAAAAGGTGATCTATTATTCATTCATTTTGATAAATGGCCACGAGATCGTTTTGATCTACCTCATGAAGCTGAACCATAACCTTTTCAGCCTTTGATGTCGGGATGTTTTTCCCGATATAATCCGCTCGGATCGGCAGCTCCCTGTGTCCTCTGTCAACAAGCACAGCAAGCTGAATGGAGGAAGGTCTACCTACATCAACAAGCGCATCCATACCGGCTCTGACCGTTCTTCCGGTGTACAGGACATCGTCAACAAGAATGACTTTTTGATCGTTGATGTCTACCGGAATATCTGCACCTTTCACTAGCGGTTCTTCGTTGCTCGTTTTTTTGGAAAGATCGTCTCTGTAAAGGGTAATATCAATCTCACCGACTGTTACAGGACTTCCTTCAATCTGCTCGATTCGTTCCGCAAGGCGTTTCGCCAAGTAAATCCCTCTTGTCTTAATGCCGACAAGGATGCAGTTATTCATTCCTTTATTGCGTTCGATCATTTCGTGAGCAATTCTGGTCAGCGCCCGTCTGATTGCTTGTTCGTCGAGAATGACAGCTTTTTGATTCAATGTGTGACACCTCACAGTTCATATAGAAGAAAAAACCCCTCCTGCCAGAGCATAGAGGGGTTTTAGGACAAGGTGCGCATAATATACGCATCCCGTCTATCCGTTATCCTTCTCAGCCTCTCTGGACTGTTTTAAAGAATCTATTCAGCTTCGTTTATTATTTCAGAAAAGAAACAGTCTGTCAACCGTTTTTTCTGAGGTTTTCGATTAATTGGACCATATCCTCCGGAAGCGGCGCTTCAAATTCGACATATTCGCCGGTGCGAGGATGATCAAAACCTAAAATACCGGCGTGAAGGGCCTGGCCGTTAAAATCGATCGTTTTTCTCGGCCCGTACTTTGGATCGCCCGCCAATGGAAATCCGATATATTTCATATGAACACGAATTTGATGCGTTCTCCCAGTTTCAAGCTGGCATTCCACTAACGTAAAATCCTGAAAACGCTCAAGCACATGAAAATGAGTGACTGCGTTTTTGCCTTCACGCGCCACAGTCATGCTTTGACGGTCTTTCTTGTCCCGTCCGATCGGCGCGTCAATAGTGCCGTCATCGTGAGAAATAAGCCCGTGGACAACCGCCGTATATTTGCGCGTGACCGTTTTGTTGACCAATTGGTTCACGAGTGACTCATGCGCCATATCATTTTTCGCCACCATTAACAGGCCTGACGTATCCTTATCGATTCTGTGAACAATCCCCGGACGCATCACGCCATTGATTCCGGAAAGATCCGTGCAATGAGCCATAAGGCCGTTTACAAGTGTGCCCGTAAGATGCCCAGGGGCTGGGTGAACAACCATTCCCCGCGGTTTATTGACGACCAACACATCCTGATCTTCATAGTAAATATCCAGGTCCATAGGTTCTGCCAGCACGTCGAGCGCTTCCGGCTCAGGTACAGTGACGGTCACCTGATCACCTGGCTGAATTTTGTAATTTGATTTTACGGGGCTTCCGTTTACGACAATTTGTCCGTCTTTCACCCATTGCTGCACTTGGGTCCTCGACCAATCATTCTCAGTCGATGCCAGAAATTTATCAATCCGCTCACTTTTTTGTTCTTCTGAGGCGGTTATATCAATTTGATTCATGCTATTGCTCCTTTTTCTTTTTCCCGCTGTCCAACATCATTTGTATAAATAAAAGCATGACGCCGACACATAATGAAGAGTCCGCGATATTAAAAATCGGGTAATTGTAATCCACAATAATAACATGGATAAAATCCACAACTTCCTGTCTGAAAGCCCTGTCGATGAAGTTGCCGATGGCACCGCCGAGCATAAGTCCGAGAGCTACGCCAAGAAGCCTTTGTCCTTTAGTATAACGCTGTATGTAATAAACAATGCCAATAATAACCGCGGTTGTAATGAGGTAGAAAAACCACATCTGACCGGCCAATATCCCCCATGCAGCACCCGTATTGCGATGGGAGGTGATATAGAATACCTGATCAATGACCGGAATACTTTGTCCAAGTTCCATATTCTTAACGACAAGCCATTTTGTCAATTGATCGGCTGCAATAATAAGAAGTGCAATGATATAATACAGCACAAACGTTCCTCCAGTTTTACGGTTACTTTAGTCCATTATGCATTTTATCAATAAAAAGCACTGGAGTAAAGAAATATCAGGCATATAAACCAGACAGGCACTGTTATTCATACAGTGCCTGTCCATATTCAATATCCGTTGATTTCCACAACGGAAGCGTTTTTTTTTCAAATTGGACAGAATAAAGAAAATCGTTTGCTGTACGGGCTGTCGGCAGCACAGCAAGCTTTGAAAGAGGAATGGGAGCCCCGGTTTCTTCACAGTATCCGAATGTGCCGTTTTCGACTTTGGACAATGCGAGGAGAACGTCTTGAAGCTCTTCTTTAATGTGATAGATCAGAGTTGCTTTTTGTTTATGATTGATTGCTGCTTGCGGACTTGTTGAAGCCTGAAAGCAAGAATACTCAAATAATCTCGACTGTAGTTCTTCTTTCATCAGAAGAAGTTCCGTATAAATTGCGGTCAGTTGATCATTCATTCATCACAACTCCTGCTCTTAACGTAGTACCTATATTGTTGCCTGTGAATGATGATCTAAAGCCCATAAGATTTTTCCTGCTGTTCTAATCGATGTCACTCTTGGCACAAAAAAAGCCCGGCTTTTACGCCGGGCTCTTTCTCATTATTTTTGATAGTATTTTTCAACGATTTCAGCGTTTCGCAATGAAAGTGTAGGGTATTTCGGATTTGCCCCCACGTCTTTTGAAATCACACGTGATCTCTCACACATGTCGCCTTCCGCTTTCTCGACAGCGATTTTACCTGTCGCAAAGCTTTGGGCATCGTTCGGCGCTTCATTTTCTTCGCTGATTGTCAGTTCAGAAACAATAAACAGCTGAGAAAGATTTTCTTTAATGGAAGCTAATAGCTCTTGGTTTTCTTTGTTTGGATACAATTTCAGATTCGCTTCCAATGATTTACCGATAATTTTTTCATTTCGGGCAGTTTCTAACGCTTTTAGCACATCGTCACGAAGAGCCAAAAAGCGGTCAAATTTATTTTCTGTCGCTTCGCTGTTTGGAACCGTAATTGTTTCCGGCATATCTGTCAGCTGAACGCTCTGCTCCTCAACAAATGCTAAATGAGACCATAATTCGTCAGCCGTATGAGGAAGGATAGGAGCTGAAAGCTTCACTAATGCAAGCAGCGTCTCATAGAATACTGTCTGCATGCTGCGTCTGTCCGGATGATCCGCATGCTCGATGTACACAATATCTTTTGCAAAATCAAGATAGAATGAGCTCAATTCGATTGTGCAGAAATTATGGATACTGTGATACACAACCGCAAATTCGTACTCGTCATACGCTTTTTTCACTTTATCAATCAGTTTATTCAGCTTAATCAGCATATACTGATCCACTTCGCGAAGATTTTCGACAGCCACCGCATTCGTTTTTGGATCAAAATCGAATAGGTTTCCGTGAAGAAAACGGAACGTATTGCGGATTTTACGGTACACTTCAGCAACCTGCTTCAGAATGGCGTCTGACACGCGAACATCCGCCTGATAATCAACTGAAGACACCCATAACCTCAAAATATCAGCACCAAGCTGTTTCATGACTTTGGCTGGAACAACGACGTTACCGATTGATTTACTCATCTTACGTCCTTCTCCATCCAGTGCAAACCCATGGCTGAGCACACCTTTATATGGCGCCTTTCCTGTTACGGCTACCGCTGTAGAAAGAGACGAGTTAAACCAGCCGCGATATTGGTCAGATCCTTCTAGATATAAATCAGCCGGGCGAACGAGGTCTTCACGCTCTTCAAGCACCGCTTGATGGGAAGAGCCTGAATCAAACCAAACATCCATGATGTCCTGTTCTTTTGTAAATGTGCCATTCGGGCTGCCAGGATGCGCAAAACCTTCCGGAAGAAGATCCTTCGCTTCTTTTTCAAACCAAATGTTTGATCCGTGCTGCCTGAACAATTCAGAAACATGTTCGATGGTTTCATCTGTAATAATCGGTTCTCCGTTTTCAGCATAAAATACCGGAATCGGCACACCCCACGCACGCTGTCTGGAAATACACCAGTCTCCGCGGTCACGCACCATGTTGTGCAAACGCTGCTCGCCCCATTCAGGAACCCATTTGGTTTCTTTAATGGCATCCAGCAGGTCTGATCTGAAATCTTTAATAGACGCAAACCATTGCGCTGTCGCTCTGAAGATGGTTGGTTTTTTTGTTCTCCAATCGTGCGGATAAGAGTGAGTAATAAATTCAAGCTTCACAAGCGCGCCTTTTTCATCAAGCTGCTGTGTGATCACTTTGTTCGCATCATCGTAGAACATGCCTTCAAAACCTGGAGCTTCGCTTGTCATTACACCTTTTGCATCAACCGGGCATAGCACATCTAAACCATATTTTTGGCCGATGATAAAGTCATCTTCCCCGTGTCCCGGCGCTGTATGAACACAGCCCGTTCCGGCATCAGTTGTCACGTGTTCGCCAAGCATAACAAGAGAGTCTCTGCCATATAGCGGGTGTTCAGCGATAATGTTCTCAAGGTCTTTCCCTTTGATTGTTCTTGTCACTTCATATTGCTCAAACCCGCATGCAGACGCAACATTTTCGACTAAAGCACTTGCTGCGACAAAGCGGTCTTCACCTACTGCAATCACGCTGTACTCAAGATCAGGGTGCACTGAAATTCCGAGGTTCGCCGGAATTGTCCAAGGCGTTGTTGTCCAGATAATAATACGCTCGCCGTTTTCAAGAACGCCTTTGCCGTCTTTTACACCAAAAGCCACGTAAATAGATGCTGAACGTTTATCTTGATATTCGATCTCAGCTTCAGCCAACGCAGACTCACTTGAAGGTGACCAGTTAACCGGTTTAAGACCTTTATAAATGTAGCCTCGTTTTGCCATCTCACCAAATACGCGGATTTGCTGCGCTTCGTATTCCGGTTTTAATGTCACATATGGGTTTTCCCAGTCACCGCGGACACCAAGGCGTTTGAACTGCTCACGCTGTCCCTCGATTTGCTTCCAAGCGTACTCTTCACACAGTTTGCGGAATTCCGCTACTGACATTTCTTTGCGGTTGACTTTTTTGTTTTTTGTGAGAGCCGTTTCAATCGGCAACCCGTGTGTATCCCAGCCAGGTACATACGGCGCGTTGAAGCCGCTCATTGATTTATAGCGGACAATGAAGTCCTTCAAAATTTTGTTAAGCGCATGCCCCATATGGATGTCTCCATTTGCATACGGAGGTCCGTCATGTAAAACAAATTTCGGGCGGTCTTTCGTCCGTTCCTGCACAAGATGGTAAATATCCTCTTCTTCCCATTCCTTTTGAATGTCAGGCTCACGGTTTGGCAAATTTCCTCGCATCGGGAAATCTGTTTTCGGCATTAAGAGCGTGTCTTTAAAATCCATTTTCATTCCTCCACTGCATTTTTTCAGAAAATAAAAAAAGCCCTCTCATCCCATAAGGGACGAGAAAGCTTATCTCGCGGTACCACCCTTTTAGAAAAAGCCAGCATCGCTTTTTCCTCTCGAGCATCGTAACGTGATGAACGTCCTAACCTACTGTGAGTTCAGAAAGGAAACTTAAGGGCTGATTTACATGATTCCGGCCATCCCGGACTCTCACCATCTCCGGGTCGCTATGAAGGCCTGAAGGAAACATGACTGTCCCTTTCAACCGTCTTTTCATCTGAATTTATGAACGTATTATATTCGACAAGCTAAGAAAATGTCAAGATGATCAGAAAATTTATTCCTTTTCCTCAAATACTGCGTCGACTTCATACTCAAGCAGATGATCCCAATCGTCATTTTTCAAAAGATCGAGCTGGGCTTCAATCAGCATTTGGAAACGTGTTCTGAAAACTTTAGACTGCTTTTTCAGCTCTTCAATTTCCATTGCAATTTTTCTTGATTTTGATAAGGATTCGTTGATAATGCGATCAGCATTTTTCTCCGCTTCCCGAACGATCAGCTTTGCTTCTTTTTGAGAATTGCGTTTTACGTCTTCAGCCGCTTCTTGAGCAACTAAAATCGATTTATTCAGCGTTTCTTCAATATTGGCAAAGTGTCCAATTCTTTCATCAAGTTCATTGACTTTCGCTTCAAGCTCAGTTTTCTTACGGAGAACAATTTCGTAATCTTTTCTGACTTGCGCTAGGAATTCATTTACTTCATCTTCATCATATCCGCGAAAACTTTTTGTAAACGTCTTGTTGTGAATATCATTTGGCGTTAATGGCATGATGCCACCTCCATTTTTACATTTCAGTACGGTTATCTAGTTCACATTATAAAACAAATTTCGCACAGATGGAGAAAAAAACTGAAAAACCGACTATTTTTGTCGTTTAAACGTAACTCTCCATTTGTCTTTTTTGGTTTTTCCTTCGATTTTTGTCAAGCTGCACCGGCCAAAGCCTCTGATAGACAGCATGTCCCCTTCTGCCACCATGTATGAAGGATCTTCAACTACCTTCCAGTTCACTTTCACGAGGCCGTTTTTCACAAGCGTCTGTGATTTCTGGCGGGATTGCCTGCTCATAGAGGCGCAGACGGCATCAAGCCTTAAAGAAGAAACCGTGTCATCTCTTATTTCGACATCAACTGCGGGAATGTTAAGGTCTGACAAGTCAATTTTCTCTAGGCTGACCGCAGCTTTGCCTGCTTGGGTCAGCTGTGCAGCCACAAAATCTGCGGTATCGGCTGAGACAATCAATTGCACTGATGTCTCAGAAAACACGATGTCACCAAACTTTTGCCGCTTTAAGCCTATGCCCATTAATGCACCAAGCAGAGAACGGTGATCTACTGAGACAAATTTTTCAGCATAACGGACGTTAAACGCCTGCAGTTCAAAATCCGACTCTTCCGGCGTGATGTACTCTGGATACAGAATCGCCCGTTTTCGCTCAGCTCTGCCATAGCCGCCGGAAAAAGCAAGCCCGACGTCTGCCTGTCCCGTAACAGCAGAGAGGATGACCTGCTCTCGGGGGTCTAAAAAGTCGGTCAGCTTCATCCTATACTGTTCCTGGACAATGCTTTTCCATTCGAGCGCCTGATCAATAAAGGCCCGCTCGTCTTTTCTGAAGTGCTGATATATATCGCTCATCGTCTTTCCCTTCTATGTAAAGAGGCTTGGCTGCTGCCAAGCCCCTATCAAACTGTCACTTTAAAACGCAATCATGCGATAAAGCCCCCACAAGCCGGTTGTCGCAAACCGAAGCACAAGAATAGCCACGATCGGTGAAATATCCAGCATTCCGATTGATGGGATGATTTTTCTAAATGGTTCGAGATATGGTTCACAAATCGAAGCTAAAAAACGCCCGACAGCTGTTTCCCTCGTACTCGGCACCCATGACATAAAGATATATATAATCAGGGCAAATGAGTATATTGTGATTAATAAGCTTAAAACCGAAAAAACTTGATAAAGGATCATCTGGCTTTACCACCTCTGATGTTCGTCTTCAGATATGAGCTCAGAAATTGTGCCTGATACATCTACGTTGTCAGGCGTGCAGAGGAAAATATCCGAGCCGATTCTTTGAATGTCGCCGCCGATGGCATAAACGGTTCCGCTTAAAAAGTCAACAATCCGCTTGGCCTGGTCATGCTGGATCCGCTGAAGATTGACGACAACTGCCCGCCGGTTCTTCAAATGGTCGGCTATTTCCTGTGCCTCCGCATAAACGCGCGGCTCACTCAACACCACTTTAGAGGATTTCTGAACACTTTGCAAGCTCACTACATTCTGTTTGCCCGCAGGTTTATGAGCAGCGTAAGCCGGCTTTTCTTTTTGCTCCTGCTGCTCCTCGTCAGATTCCCGCTCTGTCTCAATATATTCATATTCGTATTCTTCATCTTCCATTGAGAAAAAGTTTTTCAGTTTATTTTTCATACTCATTGCTGTACACCCCCTGTTTCATTTCCGACTAACGATGAGCCGATTCTAATATAAGTAGCCCCTTCTTCAATTGCAATTTCAAAATCATTTGACATGCCCATCGACAGTTCTGTACACGGAGCGTTCGGCTGTTTCAGCTCCTGAACCTGATGACGGAGTTCTCTCAGCAACCGGAAACAGCTTCTGACCTGATCTTGCTCATCAGTCAGCGGAGCCATTGTCATCAGTCCGGCCACAACGATATGTTCGAAACCGGAAAGCTCCTGTATGAATGGTATGATTTCTTCTTTTTTCATGCCGTGTTTAGAAGGCTCAAGAGAGGTATTGACCTGCACAAAGCACTTGACAGTACCTTCAGCCCGTTTTTCAATTTCTTTCGCTAATGAGAGCCGGTCTAAGGAATGGATATAGGAAACCGCATTGACAACGGCTTTTGCTTTTCTTGATTGCAGACTGCCGATAAAATGCCATTCCGGATTCCCTTTTATGATTTCCTGTTTGCGGAGCAGTTCCGCATCCCGATTCTCTCCGAGGCAGGTGATGCCCGCATCCACTGCCTCCTGTGCTCTTTCAGGTGATACATATTTTGTGACTGCAATAACCGTAACTTCATCGGAGCTGCGGCCCGATCTGTTACATGCTTCGTTTATTCGTTCGTTTATATGTCGTAAATGATCAACAACACGCAAGATCTTTTATGCCTCCTTCATTCCGATAAAGGACATCATTCGTCCAGTTTTCCCCTGATCGCGGCGGTGAGAATAGAAAAGAGACGGCTCACTTTCCGTGCATAAACCGCTGACAGAAATCTGTTCAGTTGCCAAACCGCTGTCGATCAGTATAAGGCGGTTCAGCTCTTTCAGATCAAGCTGATATTGTGCCTTTTCCGTCTGATTAACGGCACGTCCTGCCGAAACCGGCAATGCCCGGACAGCATCCATGACACGGTCGTCTACCGTATAGCATGCTCCGCTGATAGACGGTCCAATAACAGCATAAATGTCTGAGAGATTTGACCCTTCCTGCTCGGTCCATTGCTTCACCATTTCTCTGCCAATCTGTTTGACAGTGCCTTTCCACCCGGCATGGGCGACCCCGACAAGCGATTTAACCGGATCATAGAAGAAAAGAGGCACACAATCAGCAAAGCATAATGCCAAAAACACATTCTTTTCATTTGTGTAGAGCCCGTCCGTTGCTTTCAGAGCCGTGTGATACTCACGGGCGCCTTTTCCCCTATCTCTCTGCGTCACTTTTTGAACGCGATTATCGTGTGTCTGATCAGCAAATACCCAAGACTGCAAATCAATATTAAACATATCGGCAATATATTCGCGATTTTTAACTACATCTGCATCTTTGTCATGAACGTGCAATCCTGTATTTAACGATTCAAAAGGCTTTTGGCTGACACCGCCGTTTTTCGTAGTAAATCCGGCAATGACTTCTCTGTTGTTTTGATTCGTTTGTGTCCAGTCTTGTATCATGAGTGTCGAGGGTGTGGTAAGACTGAATGGGTGATATGTATTCATGATGATCCAACCTTTCGACAAACATTTAAAAAAGCGGAATTTCCCACTTATTTTACCACATCTTTCTGCATTCGTTGAGCGCCGATTTGCATATTTCTAAATGAAATGTGCCGGAAGAAACGAGACTTCCGGCATTTTCCAATCAGCAGCAGACAAGCAGGTTATGCATGCGGTTCACTTAATCGGACCAAGATCACATCTTCCCCGATTTTTACTATATTTCGCCATGGAATGACTAATTCCTCTTCTTTTCCAAAAAATCCGAGAACTTTCCCATTCCCCCCTAGTATGATCGCCTGAATTTTACCAGTAGTCACATTGATATCGATATCGCCAATGCTTCCAAGCTTTTTCCCGTTTGAGACATTGACAACATCCTTCACCTGAAATTCTGAAATGCTGATCATTCCATCACGTCCTTTTTCCGTCCTTTTTTTCAAGTATATGAATGGGCGGGCTGAACCTTGTCAGCAAGAAGAAATTTTCATGGTTACTGTTCTTTTTTACCGCTGCACCATCTAATGATAAAATCGAGCATGATTTTTGTGTAATCCACCAGCTGCTCAATCGATACCTCCTCGTTCACAGAGTGTGCATTGTGCAGATCGCCAGGACCGTAGATCACGCTTGGAATCCCGGCATTAAACAGCCATCCCCCGTCTGTAACGGATTGAGAAACGTCAATAACCGGATGCTCCCGTTTCACTTCCTCATGAGACGCTGTAAGCGCTAAGACGCCTGGGTGGCTGGGGTCAACTTCCAGTGCCGGAAAAATTTCTCCTCTGTCTTCAATCATAGATGAGCCTCCCCACTTAAAAACAGGACGGTTTTCCCTAAGCCAAATATCACTGTCGCTCAGCCGGTTGATGTAATCTTCTATTTCAGCTGCCACTTGGTTATGGGTTTCATTCGGGTAAAAATGGACCGTAATCCACAGCCGGCACTCGTCCGCTATAAAAGCCGCATGTCTGCCGCCTTCAATAACAGCCGGATTAATGGTATTTGTGCCGGGTTTAAAGCCATGGTAACTTTTCATAATGGACCAGTGGCGCTCAAGTTCACCGAGTCCCGCAATGATTTTTGCCATTTTTTCAATTGCGCTTGCCCCGAATGTGCCTCCTCCTGCGTGAATCATATTCCGCCTCGTCCCATCATGAAACGTTTGACTGCTTTTGATTTCGATCCAGCCTGTAATGACACCTCCTTGGCCTTGAATATGCATATCGCTCGTATCCGCGACAACTGCAAAATCAGCATGATAGCCCCTCTTGCAGCATTCAAGCGTGCCGGCTTCTCCGACTTCCTCCCCAATCACCGATTGCAAAATCAAATCACCGGGAAGTTCAATGCCAGCTTCACGAATCAATTTGACCGCAAACAGCACACACGCCAACCCGCCTTTCATATCTGAAGCGCCTCGTCCGATTAAGAAACCGTTTTTTTCAATTGGGTGAAACGGATTATGCTCCCAATCCTCATTCTCTTTTACCTCTGCAACATCTACATGGCCATTGATGATCAGGCTATGATAACCGGCTGAATCCATTCCTCTAAGAAGCCCCACTACATTGGGATCTCCCGGGTACACGTCCCATTTATCGATCGAGAAACCCATGTCATGTAAAAACCCTGCAATCCATGACTGGACGCCGTCTGTATTCCTTGCAGGCGGAGCAGGTGTCTGATAAGAAATCAGCGTTTTTGCAAGCTCAATCAGGTCCCCCTTTTGATCTTCCGCCTTTTTGATCAGAGAGTCTATTTGTTGATTCAATGTGATCCGCTCCTTTCTTAAAAATCAAAAAGCCGTTTCATATGTTATGAAACGGCTCGATAAAAACAGACAGAGTCCTATGTACTCCGCTTTTTCACCGCTTCCCTCCGCTGGCATGATCCAGATCAGGTCAAAAGGGTTGAGACAATGTCTCTCTCAGCTTCGAAAAGCACCCCTAGGATGAGTCTGTATGTGTTTGTCAGGCATTTGTTATCGGCTCGGCTCTTGTTAAAAACGGCCGACCCTGATTCCATAATACATGGATTGGCGTATCAAAAAAAGCCGAAAGTATGTGATCAGTAAGCATTTCCTTTATTTCTCCGGATTTAAAGACCTCTCCCTGTTTTAACAAAAGGGCTTTGTCAAAGACCGGCAAAATTTCTTCCGCATGATGAGTCACATAAAGGATCGATGGCGCATTTTCTTTGTTTGCAATGTATGTAATCGTGTCTAACAGCTTTTCCCGGGCAATAAAATCCAGCCCTGTGACCGGTTCGTCCAAAATCAGCAGCTCCGGATCCGCCATTAGCGCTCTTGCAATCAAAGCTCTTTGTTTTTCTCCTTGAGAAAGGGTTTCATAGCGGCGGTCGGCATATTCAATCGCTCCCAAGTCCTCTAACAAACCAATCGCTTTTTCCCTGATTTCCGCACTTGGTGTTTCATATAATCCAATTGAAGCGTAAGCGCCGCTCAAAGCAATTTCAAATGCTGAATCTGCCGGATAAAATTTTTGCTGAAGAGCCGCTGATACGAGGCCAATTTTCCGTCTGAGCTTCTCCCCAAGCTCTGTTTTGCCAAATTCATGGCCAAGCACCTGCATCTTGCCCGATGTTGGGAAATAATATGAGCAAAGCATATTTAACAGTGCGGTCTTTCCGGCGCCATTCAGTCCGTAAAGCACCCAATTTTCCTTTTCTTCCACCCTCCACTGGATATCCCTCAGTATCCATTTTCCATTTCGTTTTAATGAGACATTGTCAAGCTGCAAAATCATCGTGGTCCTCCTCTTTACTGCCTTCTATAATTATTTAAATTTTCATAAAACTTTGCACGAACTAGGATACCTTATTTTTTCCAAAACGTAAACCGCCCGCAATCAATAGAAAAGCCTTTAAAACAAAAATTGTTTTAAAGGCTTTACATTATTGATGGATATTCTTATTCATTTGTTTGATAGCCGCTTTTTCAAGCCTGGACACCTGCGCTTGGGAAATCCCGATTTCCTCGGCTACTTCCATTTGTGTTTTCCCTTGGAAGAACCGCTTTCGCAAAATCATTTTTTCCCTATCATTCAGTCTTCTCATGCCCTCTTTTAAAGCCAGCTCTTCAATCCATTGTGAATCTTTATTGCGCTCATCACTAATTTGGTCCATCACATAGATCGGGTCTCCGCCGTCGTTATAGATCGGTTCAAATAGAGAAACCGGATCCTGAATGGCATCAAGCGCAAATACAATTTCTTCATGCGGTACTTCAAGAACTTTTGCGATGTCTTCTGCAGTCGGCTCCTTGCTTGTCTCACTGATTAACCGCTCTCTTACTTGAAGTGCCTTGTAAGCGATGTCCCGGAGTGATCTTGAGACACGAATCGGGTTATTATCGCGTAAATACCTGCGGATCTCTCCGATTATCATAGGTACAGCGTATGTTGAAAACTTAACATTGTGGCTTAGGTCAAAATTATCAATGGATTTCATTAGTCCGATGCAGCCGACCTGAAATAAGTCATCAACATACTCTCCTCTGTTATTAAATCTTTGAATGACACTTAAGACAAGACGCAAGTTCCCGTTTACAAGCTTTTCTCTCGCTGAATCATCGCCTTCATCCTGCAGCTGCCTAAACAGCTTTCTCATCTCTTCATTCTTGAGTACTGGTAATTTGGAGGTATCCACCCCGCAGATTTCGACTTTATTTCTCGACACTTTTTTCCCTCCCTACAGGAGCTGCTGTACAACGTTAAGTATCTCCTTGGGTGGGAAAAATATGCACTGCACTCAGATCGAAAAACAGTCGAATTCAGGAAATCCCTGTAAAATCAAGGGTTCTATACTATAAAAAATTTTACACCATTTTGTTGAACTCTTTTCTCAATCTTTTTATTATTCTTTTCTCCAGACGTGAAATATAAGACTGGGAAATTCCCATCATATCCGCTACATCCTTTTGGGTCTTTTCTTCTTCGCCGACAAGCCCAAACCGCAGCTCCATGATTTGCTTTTCCCTCTCATTAAGCTGTTCAAGCGCTTTTTTCAAAAGCTTTTTATCTACGTTAGCTTCTATGTCTTTTGTGATAATGTCATCGTCCGTGCCGAGCACATCAGAAAGCAACAGCTCATTGCCGTCCCAATCAATATTAAGCGGCTCATCAAAGGAAACCTCTGACCGGATTTTGTTGTTTCTTCTTAAATACATCAGGATTTCATTTTCTATACAGCGTGAGGCATAGGTCGCCAGCTTGATTTTCTTTTCTGGATTAAACGTATTCACAGCTTTGATTAATCCGATGGTGCCGATGCTGATTAAATCCTCTATATTAATTCCTGTATTTTCGAATTTACGGGCGATATAGACGACCAGACGCAAATTGCGTTCAATCAAAATGGCGCGAGCCGCCTGATCGCCGTTTGGAAGCTTCATTAACAGAACCTGCTCCTCATCTTTAGATAATGGAGGAGGCAGGGCTTCACTCCCGCCTATGTAATAGACTTCATCACTTTTCAGCCCAAGTTTCATCAGCAGCTTATACCAGAGGTGCGTCAATCGCAATTTCAGTTTTTTCATCTTCCTCTCCCTTCTAAATGTCACGTCGTTTGAGTATGATAAGTAACGGACATTTCCGAACATTATGAGACGTGTTTGATGGCCTTGCCCGAAAGCATTTTAGGATGAATAATGGCGTCAAACTCGCCATCTGCAGATAGCTTTGTTGTGCTGATGCCGATTAAGCATTTATCCGCAGAAATCATTTCTTGTTTTGTCATAATCGTTACGTGATCCGGTTTAACGCATAGTAAAAATTGATTTTGCTGACCTACTCCCCTGTATGGAATCAGCCTCATTTTATCCAAAAAGCGAAATGAATCATCGAGCTGTTGAGTGGCTTCCAATGGATCTGTGTTTCGAATGATCATCGTTTCGGCTGCTCCGAAAATCGGTTCCAGTTTATCAAGGTGAATAATCATGACAGGCGTTTTAGTAAGCGGATCGTACAGCTGATTACCGGAATCAACCAGCCCTCTGACATGAAGCGTTTGGCCGCCCAAATCAGCCTGTACGATGACTCGTTCCTCATATTGAATGTTTTTTGTTTCAATCTCTTCAATTCTTCTCTTAGAAAAAAACCATAACACTGGAAAGCCAGCAACAATAAACAACCAGCTGATCGGGTCTCCAAACCCTGTTTGATTCGTCATCATGACACCGTTTCGAACAACGGAATTGGTCTGCAGCAAAGAATGGGCTCCGATCATTCCTCCCCCCATTAAAAAAGTGGCAAAATAAAAGGAAAACAAATTTTGAAAGAAATAACGAAATCTTTTAAAGCCAAATGTCACCATCACAATAACAACTGAAAAAGCCAGCTTACCGGCCGGATGTTCAACGATCGGCGAAAAAGGAGTAAACATCAATAGAACAATACTTGAACCGATGAACGCTCCGCCTAGCAGTCTTCTTTTTTTCACATGCCGTTTTAAAATAAATGCCGTGAGCAAAAGCAAAAGTGCATCAAAACAAAAGTTCAATAGCCAAATGACATCTAAATAGATTTTCACATCTGACTCCTTTCTTTCTTGCATCACGCTGTTCCCCTTCTTGTTTCATAAGTATAAATCAAGCTCTGTGGGAAAGTCTGTCAATTAATGTTGAGAGGAAAATACAATTTTTCAGGGATAACTGCTTAATTTGTCGAGGGAATAAAGGAGAGTATACATAAAAAAGCTGCCCTTGACGGCAGCTTTTTTACACTTAATTTCCAGTATTGATATAGAGTTTTCCGTTCGCTGTTTTTCTTGTTTCATTTCCATAATCATCATGTACAATCACTTCTACTTTTGCTCCGTTTGCTTTAATAGAAGAAGTGGCTGTCCAATAGCCTTCATATCGCCCCGGAGAAATTTCTCTTAACGGGAGCTCGGTGGCGTTTTGCACACTCGCTCTTGCATTTGTCAGCGGCATACGAATGACAAACGTTGCATCCAAGTCTTTAGCGCTTGAGAAAGCGATTTTCACAGATTCACCGGCTTTTAAGATTTTATCCTCTCCCGGGATCAATCCGGAGATGACAGGCTGGTCATAGTTGACATCAATGACAGCCTTTTTCTTCGTTTTGTTGCCTGCTAAGTCTGTTGCCGTCACCTTGATTTCATTGCTTCCGTTCTCCAAAAGAATACGGGCTGAGTATGAACCTTCAGATACCGTTGCTTTTTTGCCATTCACCTTGACTTCTTTCAAATTGTCATCGGATACAGACCCTTTGACAGTCAGGGCTTCTTTATTTATTTTCTCGCCATCCTTTGGATTGTCCAGCGTCAATTCTGGCTTGTCTTGATCAAGCGTGACCATGACAGGGCTGGAAGCATCTGTAGTCCCGTTGTCTGTTGATGCCGTGGCCGTCAGCTCATTTTCACCCTCGCTGAGTGATACGCCTGCCTGAAACGTGCCATCCTTCGCAGCTTTCGTCTCTCCTGCTTCTTTCTTTCCATTATAAATGTGTACCGTTGTTCCCGGAGAAGCTTTTCCTTTTACGGTGACGTTCTCCTTATTTGTGTATGATTTGTCTGCCGGTGAAGTGATCTCAGGTACAGCTGCTTCATAATCAACTAATGCGCGGATCATATAGTTGCCGTCAGCTTCGTCACCTGGCTGCCATTCTCCGTCTATATACTGCCAGTTGCGGCCGGAATTCTGACCGGTTTCATCCATTGCCAGTCCTGGTGAATATGGATCTGGTTTCGACTGGATATATACGAGATAAAAATCTTTATCGACCATAATCCCTTTTGAACTGAGATCTACCTTGGTCCATTCGCCATTGCGGAGGGCTTCAGCGTTAAATGGCCCGGCAATTTTCTTGCCCGGTGCGCCATCTTCTCCTGTAGCATCGTATACCTCAACCTTAAACTCTGTGCCGCCAGGATCAGGGAACTCTGTATCCCAGAATCTAAACAGTCCTCCTGTAAGCATGCCTTTGTCTTTGCCGTCAGCCAATGTCATTTTGACAGCCCATCCGTTACCGGCTGCAAAATAGGAATTGGCATTCTCCGCCGTTCCATCATCATATGCAATCTCACCCGGATAACCGACGAAAGGCTTTAGTACAGTTTCCTTCACAACATTACCTTTTAAATTAACGGAAAATTCATCGCTGTAATAACCTGGTGCAGCGACTTTAATCGTATAGGCGCCTTCATAGGCCTCAAGCGTATATTCACCTTTGTCATTTGTTGTAGCCGGTTCAACCGCGGCATCCTCCACAACATAAACAGAGGCTCCTTTTACCGGCTCTCCTGTCGATTTATTGATGACCGTGCCTTTTAATGTGCCCTTCTTCATTTCTTCTAACGTAAAATTAGCTGGTGTCGTCTGATCTGCCTGCAGAGAAACCTTTTGTGTTTTCGATTGATAGCCGTATGCTTCTGCCATAAGCGTATAGTCTCCCGCTTTGTGCGTCAACGTGTACTGCCCTGTGGATTGATCTGAATATGTTGATTTCCCTGTTTCCACAACACTGACTTGCGCCCTGAGCGGCAAAATTTGAGGCTGTATCTCTTTACTCTGGTTTTTTACCGCTGTGTTTGCAGATGGCTTAGCTTTTTTCGGATTCACTGGCTTTTTCTTTTGCTTTCCAGACGGCTTTTCAACACCCAGCTTATTCTTTTTGGCTGTTTTTCCGGCCGATTTGTCAGAAAGCACTACATCATCAATGTACCAGCCCTCTTTTGCAATGCTATCATCGGATTGAAGATTAAACATGACTTGAATGTTTTGACCTTTATAAGCGGATAAATCAATTTCTTCGTCCATCCAGCTTGATGTCTTTCCATTATAGACGCCAGCCTGCTCCCAATTCTTCTCACCTTCAGGCAAAACAAAAACATAGCCATAATCAAAATCATTCTCTAAATTGTGCCAGCTTTTAAATTGGAGAAACAGGTTTCCTGAATCCGGCACTTTAACAGGAGGCATCACGAGATTCATGTTTGCTGAGTTGCCATAGTTTCCTGCCAGGTCTGTTCCGTATACTTTTTCTCCGGAAGCTGCTGTATTTGGGCCTGCTGACGGAACTCCCCACTCCCAGCTATTATTTGTGCCGCTCGCAATCCAGCCGCCGGGTTCAGTTTCAAAGTCCTGCTTATAGCCCGCCGTGATGCTTGGTTTCACTGTTACATCATATGTGTCAGACTCAACGACATGGCCGCCAAAATCCTGAATCATCCACTTATAGCTTAGTGCAGCTCCTTTTACGTTTGGGATCTCCGCCTGATACGTTCCTTTCAAGTGATCTCCGCTGATTCGTTTAGCCGTTACTTCAGTCCACTCGCCTTGATCCAGCTTATAGGACAGTTTGACAGATGTCACACTTACATTGTCTTCAGCTGTCAAAGTCAGCGGCAGGTTCGCGCCTTCATAGGCTTCTGTTACTTTCTCATGCTGATAGACAGGAGGCTCTTGATCATCTCCCTCTACAGAAACCTGTCCTTCTGCTTTTCCTAAACCATCTGTAACAGCTGATACAGCGTCAAAAGCGTTCACCAAACCATGTCCGTATCCGTTATTCGGAGAATCGGGAAATGTTGAATCCGTCAGCGGTTCAGCCGTGCTGGTTAAAATATCCTCCATCTCATCAACAGAAAGTGAGGCATCCGCCTGTTTAAGCAATGCGGCAACAGCAGACACATGCGGCCCTGCCATTGATGTGCCATTCCATCCGTCCTCGTATGTCTGGCCGGGAACGGAAGAGCGAATATTAACGCCAGGTGCAGAAATTTCCGGCTTTATTTCATCATATGGAGATGGCCCTTGGAGAGAAAAGTCAGCAAGCTTTTTGTTAATATCAGTCGCTCCAGTTGCAAACGATTCCGGATAGTTTGCTGGGTTTGCGATAGAACCAGGCCCGCCCGGAATAAAGATATCTGTATTTCCCGCTGAAAACTCAGGGAAAATATCGGCCGCACGCCAGGCATTGACCATGTCCCTGTACCATTCATCAAGTCCTGAGCCCCCGCCCCATGAATTATTGACAACATCAGGAGCCATTTCCGGGTGAGGATTTCCATCTGCATCCTTTGGAGCTAAAACCCATTCACCGGCCTCCAAAATGTCAGCATCAGTGCCGCCATCTTCGGAGAACGCTTTAACAGCAATCCATTTTGCGCCTGGCGCTACACCGATTTGATTTGTTCCATCAGGTTCAGATCCCACCATCGTACCTGTCACGTGGGTTCCATGAGCCAAATCATCATAAGGACTTGCTTCGCCTGCTATGGCATCATACCAGTTCATTTCATGATCCGGCTCATCAGGACTTTCCGGATTATATCCACGATATTTCTCTTTTAAAGCCGGGTGGTTCCATTCCACACCGGTATCAATGGACGCGACAACCGTGCCAGTTCCGTCATATCCAAGTGCCCAAGCTTTCGGGGCGTCGATTTGGTCTACATTCCATTCCACACCGTCAGTTGCTTTGACAGATTTTTGCGCTTTTTTCATATTAAATGGAGAGGATGATTTAAACAGTTGCCGTTTCTCATTTGGAAGCACCTTTTCCACTTCGGAGAACTGCGCCACTTTTTCCATCACTTCTTTTGAAGCATGAACAGCGATCCCATTCACTACATAATAAGAGTGAATTTGGTCTGCATTCCCCTTGTTTTTCTGGCTGTTCAAGTATGTTAAGACATCTCGCTGGGATTCGTCGGCTGTGACTTTTAAAGATGACACAACGGCCGAACGCTTTTGATATTCCGTTTTAGCGGCAGACAGCTTCTTCGATTTCGCTTTTTTAACAGCCGCTTTTGCCGCTTTTTTTGTGTCGGCCTGATCTTTAAATTTAATCAGAAAGGTCGTTTTGTCTTTCTTTTTAAAGCTTTTCTTTAATGAACTCGAGATCTTGTTTTGAATGGATTCAGCAGATTGAAGCTCCTGTTTAACAGAAGTTGAGGCGCTTTTGCTGCTTGCTCCGGCTACACCCGGAAAAAGCATTGAACCGATGACAACCGTACTTAAAACAGAGCTGATGAGTCTGTTTTTCGTTTTTTTCCTCATTTTTATCCCCCTTTATCAACATGCTTTGAAAAAAATGTCGTCCCTCCTTATAAAAATGAATGGTTTGTCAGAACATCGCTGTACGTTAACTGTAGACAATCTCTATTACAGATATTGTCGTTTTATGTCACCTCATTTCCATAATTATGAAAACGATAAAATTGTCACAGGATTTAAATGAGTCTAATGGCCTGATTTATTTTTATGTGAAGGAAGGCATAAGGAAAAAGACTTTATATAAAAGAAAGGTTTTGGAGAAAAACAAAAAGGACAAAATCGAAAACGATTTTGTCCTTTACATTAGCCGCGTTTATTTCGGTTTCTTAAGAATGTCGGGATGTCAAGTGTATCATCAGCCGGCTGTGAGGTGTGACGGCTTACTGTGTTTTGTTGCTGAGGCTCCTCACGTTTTGGCTCACGCTTTGGAGCACTTTGATTATTTGTTTTGATGCTTTGGTTTAAGCTTGGACGCTGAGGTTTCGTCACGTCCTTCTCTTGTTCAATGAAACCAGTCGCAATCACTGTCACCACAATCTCGTCTTTTAGATTTTCATTGATAACAGAACCGAAAATCATATTTACGTCTTGGTCAGACGCAGAAGCGACAATGTCTGCTGCTTCCTGAACTTCATATAGGCTGAGATTTGTGCCCCCAGTGATGTTCATGAGAACGCCTTGCGCACCGTCAATGGCCGCTTCAAGAAGCGGGCTGGAGATTGCCTTTTTCGCTGCCTCTGCCGCGCGGTTTTCTCCAGTCGCAATACCGATACCCATCAAAGCAGATCCTTTGTTTGACATGATTGTTTTCACATCAGCAAAGTCAAGGTTGATAAGACCAGGTGTCGCAATTAAGTCTGAAATACCTTGAACCCCTTGGCGGAGTACGTTGTCAGCTTCACGGAATGCTTCAAGCATCGGCGTGTTTTTATCAACAATTTCCAGAATTCGGTCGTTCGGGATCACGATCAGTGTATCCACCGCTTCTTTCATTGCTGAGATTCCGCCTGCAGCCTGAAGCTGTCTTTTGCGTCCTTCAAATGTAAACGGTCTTGTAACGACTCCGACTGTTAATGCGCCTAAGTCTTTCGCGATTTGTGCGATAACCGGTGCGGCACCTGTTCCTGTTCCGCCCCCCATACCAGCTGTCACGAATACCATGTCAGCGCCTTTTAATGCTTCTTCAATCTGCTCTTTGCTTTCTTCAGCGGCTTTTTTTCCGACTTCAGGATTCGCACCTGCTCCCAATCCTCTAGTCAGTTTTGCGCCGATTTGCATTTTCACTTCTGCTTTTGACAGGTTAAGAGCTTGAGCGTCCGTATTTACCGCGATGTACTCTACTCCTTGCACTTCATTTTCAATCATTCGGTTAACGGCGTTGTTACCGCCGCCTCCTACTCCGATTACTTTAATTGATGCTAAGCCGTCTATGTTTGTTTCGAACTCCAACATGCTAAATCCTCCTAATCTGCCGAATGACTATCTATCTATTCCCAAAACATGCTTAATAGTTTTTTCATTTTGCTCTGTTTATGATGTTCGGCTTGTGTTTTTTGTTTTCCTTTTGGCCGCTGCTGCACCTCATTTTGGTAATGATGCTGCTCTTGTTCCTCTGATGATGAGACTGCGATTTCCTGTATCGCTTCTTCAGGCATCTTGAAGCCTATTTTTCTGCCTTGGATTCTTGCATTTCGGCAGGCGAATTGGATCATGCCCACTCCCGTCATATATTGAGGATCTCTTACACCGATATAATTCGGGCTTGCCACTCTGACATTGTTTTGCAGCACATCCTGTGCCAATGACATGACACCCGGCATTGCTGCTTGTCCCCCTGTCAGCACGAAGCCTCCCGGCAGATCGGTAATTCCCATACTGCTAATCTCTTCTGAAACAATTTCAAGAATTTCTTCTACTCTTGCTTCAATGATGTTCGCTGCTTCCTGCTGTGTAAATGTTTGTTTTTGATTGGTGCCGATAACGGTTACCTCAAATACTTCATCTTCCGAGGCTTCGTCATAGTAGGCATGTCCAAATTGCTTTTTCACGCGTTCTGCTTCTTCTGTTGACGTTCTCAATCCGATGGAGATATCTTTGGTGATATTTTCGCCACCGAGTGGAATAACACGGGTAGAAGTCAGATGTCCGTTCTCGAATACGGCAATGGTCGTTGACCCTCCCCCTATATCAATGAGAGCCACTCCAAGATTTTTCTCGTCCTTTGACAATGCAGCAGAACCGGCTGCCAGCGGCTGAAGACAAATATCAGTTATTTCAATACCGGCTCTTTCAACACAGCGAAGCAAGTTATGTAAAATTGTTTTTGAACCGGTGATCAAGGTGCCCTCTACTTCTAAACGCACACCAAGCATTTTTTTCGGGTCGGTGATTTCATCTCTTCCATCTACGATAAACTGTTTAGGAATGACATCCACAATCAGCTGTTCGTGCGGTACTGACACAACCTGTGCCGCCTCCATGACTCGGCGCACATCTTCAACCTGAATTTCTTTATTTTCACTGGAAACTGCTACAACACCGTTTGTATCTTGAATATTGATATAATTTCCATTAACGCCGACAATAGCTTTTCTAAGCGGAAAACCTACCATTCTTTCAGCTTGGTCAAACGCTTTTCTTATAGAATGAACAGTTTCATCTATATCAACGATTGAGCCTTTTTTCAACCCTTCAGACGGTACATTTCCCACACCGATAATATTTAGGGAATCATCTGTCATTTCTCCGACGATCACTTTTGTATTGGACGTACCGATGTCAAGACTGACGTAAAGTTCATTGTTGTTCATTCTATGGCACCTCCTCACATTTAAATCATTTCTATTCTATTATTTGCGGAACAACAATACAATGAATGTGGCTTTACAAGTGTGTAACAAAAAATAACAACGGAATATTCCTTATGTGCTCTTCACATTTTATGTTTATTGAAAATATTCGTTATATCCTATGTATATCCTCTTTTATATCACATTTTTTTTATTTTTTTTAGAAAGAGTCCACTTTGTTAGTAGATTTCTTCTGATCACGGCAATATTCTGAAATAATCTGACTCCAAATGCGAATATACCTGCTAAATACAAGTCTACACCAAGATGGACTCCCAGAAAAGCTAAACTTATTGCCAATATAATATTAAAAAAGAAACCGGAAACAAATACCATTTCATCATATGTACCTTGTAAATGCGCCCTGATTCCGCCGATTAATGTATCAAGTGCGGCAAGCACCGCAAGCGATAAATAGTTTGAGTATTCACTCGGTATCGTTAAGTTTGTCATCAGTCCAAGCGCAATTCCGAGCACCAGCCCCAATACGGGCAGCCACATGACGGTTCTCCTCCTTTTCAGTCTTTAAGCGGTTTTAGCCGTTGTACATCCAATGGCCTGTCATATGCTTTTAATGTCAGTTCGCTTTCAGATTTACCGGCTTTAAATGCTAAATTTTCAGATGCAAAGAGATCCTCAAGGCCTGATCCCTTCACTCTGCTGTACAGCATGTCCGGATCTTTGGCAAGCACATTTACTGTTAAAGGATAATCGTCAAGGCCGTATCCGTCTATTTTCGTTGTGCCGTTTATATCCCTTATGACTGTATGATTCACAACTCTTCGCTCATTAATAGAGATTTGTTCTGCACCGAAGGAGTTGAGTTCATTGATCAGTTTCTTCAGCAAATCCGGAGGCGGATTTTTGATCGGCTCTCCTGTTAAACTTTCAGAAAAAAGCGGGGATATGGTGATGACAATTCCGCTACCTGTTATATCGGTCATGCCGGCTGTTTTTTTTAAGGTTTGCAAGGTATTATTGAGCGCGGTTTCTTTTGTCATTTCTTTCGTTTGCGAATAGCTATTCAGCAATTTATCATATTTGTTTATTTCATCCAGCAGCTTTTCCTGCTTCTTCTGCTCTGAAGTCAGCTCTTCCCTTATATCCCACATATCTCTTGTGTCTCGGACTTTGGGGTGCTTTAATGAGTTAAACTGAACAGCTATCATGATGCCGAAGATGATCATAAGCACACTGATGCTTATGAAGGAACGCTTTATTTTCAATCTGTTTCACCCGCTTTTTCAGTCATTCCTTCGTTTTCAGAATCGGTTTCATTTGAACGTTTTTCTCTTTTTCTGCGGAAACAGAAATATGATCCATTGACAGCTGATCGATCAGGCCTCCTGCTATATTTAACGAAGGCAGCAGAACATCAGGATCTCCAATAGCTGATATCGTAAACGGAGCGGGATGCTGCACTCCGTCTACCGTTACAACGGGACCGTTGCACTTGATATAGGAATCATGTGTCAAACGCTGGCCATTAACGGCAACAGCCGCCGCACCCGAAATATACAGTTCGTTTACCACTTGAAAGATATGGCTTTCGTGAACGATGTAACTGTTCACATTCTCCCCTTCCGGTATGTACGACGCATCTTCCAAGGTCACCTCAACGCCCTCTCCCTGCACACCGACTTCCCCAATATACATTCTGTATTTTTCTGTATCTTCAAGGACGTTATAGTATTCCGTCTTTTCTTTTTTCAGCTTATTTTCTGCCTGACGGACTTTGTTTTGCTTTTGATACAATTCTTTTTCAAGAGTCTTATTTTCTTTCTCCTGTTTCAACAGTTCATCTCTCAGCGCATATTCTTTTTTCCACTCTTCTGACTCAGCCGCTCCTTTTTCATTTTCTTTAGTTATTTGAAAAGAAAATGAAATCAAAAAGCCTGCGATAAGCATGATCAAAGAAAGAAGGACTGCTGATTTGCCCCTCAATTTCCATCTTCCTTTTTTGCAGATTTATCGTTTTTTCCAAACTCTTCAAAATAGGTGGCAACTTCTAAATGAATAATTCCCTTTTTACTGCTGCTAAGCTGTGAAATGATAGAAGGATACGTTTTCATTCTGTCTGCAAAGGTTTTTATAGACGCAGTGACAACATAACCGTCGTTCATGTACAATTTAATACGGTTTTCATCCATTTTTACAGGTGTATAGTAGATTTCTGATATTGACTGTTTTAACGAATTTGACAAAGCATTAAGCTGCTTAGCCATTTGAGACCGTTTTTTTGCGTTAGTCCAATTCACCAAAATCGGTCCGGCATCATCCGGCGTTACTTCGTTTGGCAGAACGGAACCATTTTCAAGCACTTCATAGTACACATTGTCTTTTTCTAAATAAGCAATCGCTTTATATTCTTCGATCGCAATGTTGATTTTATTAGGAAGCGATTTGCTGATCTCCGCTTTTTTCACTAATTTATTTTGCTGAATCTTCTTTTCTGTTTTTTTCTTGTCCAAACTCCAAAACTCGGTATCTCCGCTGTTGATATCGGAAAGGTCAATAATTTCCTTTTTGGATACATTCTCATTCCCTGTTACAGAGATTGTCGATACTTTACTGATTGGCGTCTGCAGATACACAATGACCAACACCATCATAAAAAAGAGCATAATAAATGAAATGAGACGGCGGTTTGCCTTCTGTTTCCGCTGCTCTTTAATTTTAGGAATCCGTTCTTCAATGTTTACGATTTTTTCTCGGTCATGCCCCGGGTTCATTGCCTGTTCACCTCATTCAAATGAAACAGCTGTTAAAAGTCTGTCTATTCCAAAACAAACGGCATACTATGATGCCGTTTGTCGTTTGCTTACAGTATATCATATGAACAGCTTCAGTCAGAACTTGAATCAGCGATTTTCGCCGATGATTTCAACCTCTGTATGCATATCAATCTCGTATTTTTCACGAATTGTCTTTTTCACATGGTCAATGAGATCAAGCACATCTTTTGCTGATGCTCCGCCCGCATTGACGATGAAGTTTCCGTGCATCTCCGAAATCTTTGCACCGCCGATTTGATATCCTTTCAAGCCTGCTTTTTCTACAAGGTTTCCGGCATGATTCGGAAGCGGGTTTCTGAATATGCTTCCAGCACACGGGCTTGAATACGGCTGTGTATTTTTTCTGTAGTCTTTATTGCTTTGCATTTGCTGAACGATTGATTCCTTATCCTTCTGCTCCAGTTGCAGAACCGCTTCAAGGCAAACGCCCGGACGTTTCTGTTGCAATACAGACGTTCTGTAGCTGAAATCCATCTGCTCATTTGTCAGCCACTCAATCGTGCCGTCTTCAAATAAAATATGCGCTTTGACGAGGATTTCGCTCATATCAGAACCGTGAGCGCCGGCATTCATATAAACCGCTCCGCCGATTGATCCTGGAATACCCGCAGCAAATTCCAAACCGGACAGGCCTTTTTTACTCAATGATGTAGCAAGACGGACCACTGAATAACCGCCTCCGACCGTTACTTGTTCCCCGTCAAGCTCCAAATGGTCAAGGCCTGCCCCCAGCTTAATCACTACGCCTCTGATCCCCTCATCTAAAACAAGAAGGTTTGACCCGCGGCCGATGACTGTCCACTCCACATCATATTTCTTAATAACGTCCATGATATTTTTGACAGCATCTACACTGCTTGGAATCACCAATACATCCGCAGGGCCGCCGATTTTCATCGTTGTATGATTCGCGAGCGGTTCATTTGCAAGAACCTTGCCGACTTCGCGTTCTTTTAATTCATGTATCACTTTCTCCATCGTAAACCTCCGCATTCCATTTGCTTTTCTATTACTTTTTCAATTCTTCGAGTACGCTGTATAAACGGGCAGCCGCGTCAGGAACACCGAGTGACTTTGTCCGTTCGCTCATTTCCTTTAACGTTTGCTCATTCAGTACAATCCGGTCAAGCGCAGCAATCAGCTTTTCCCCGCTTAGCTCTGTTTCTTTAAGAACAATCGCCGCATCATGCTGGCCGAGAGATCTCGCATTGACCTCCTGGTGATTCGCTGTTACATATGGGCTTGGGATCAGTACACTTGGGATTCCGAGAGCCGTAATTTCGGCAATCGTTGTCGCCCCGGCTCTGGCCACAATGACATCTATGGCCTTTAAATACTCCGGCATTTGATGAAGAAACGGCTTGGTGACCATATTATCAGCGGCACCCTTGCTTTTCAGCTCATTCATCACTTTTTCATAGTGAACTTCACCGGTGATATACAGCACTTGGTAGTCTCTAGTTTTTAGCGCATTCTGCATGTCGATAACAGCACGGTTAATCGGTGCGGCGCCTCGGCTTCCGCCGAAGATTAAGACCGTTTTTTTCTCTTCAGAAAGCCTAAATTCCGCCATCGATCGGCCCGTCTTTATTGAGACGACTTCAGAGGCTCTCGGGTTTCCCGTAAATACCACTTTCTCGCTAGGAAAATGTGATTTTGCTTCTTCAAAACAGATCGCTACTTTATTAACATATTTTGAAAGAAACTTATTCGTGATGCCCGGCAGGCTGTTTTGTTCATGGACAATAGTCGGAATTCCCATTTTCGCAGCGGCATAGACAACCGGCCCGCATACGTAACCGCCCGTTCCGATCACGGCATCAGGCTTAAATTCCGCTAAATACGATTTGCTCTTTTTTACGCCCTTCAGAAAACGCATCACAGTTTTGACGTTTTCAAATGACAGCTTTCTTTTAAAGCCTGTAATTTCAATTGAACGAAACGGTATATTCTCCCGTTCAACAATTTTTTTCTCCAGCCCGTTTTCTGTTCCGATATATAAAAATTCCACTTCAGGATGACGGCGCTGCACTTCTTTAATAAAGGCAAGAGCAGGATAAATGTGACCTCCTGTACCGCCTCCGCTTATTGCAATTCGCATATCTCTTCCCCCAGTCTAAGTTTCTCTATAACATAGCGATAACCCTGTTTTGTTGGACAGGGTTATCGCATCAATTGTTTCTCAGGCTTCCTGTTCACAGGACGCTCGGCAATACATTCATTAATACCTCGAGTATCGGCTTACGTTCAGCAGAACGCCGACGGCCATCAGCATCAGGGTCAATGAAGAGCCTCCGTAGCTCAAAAACGGCAGCGTGATGCCTGTTACCGGAATAAGGCCCGTTACTACACCAATATTAATCATGACTTGAATGGCAATCATTGAAATAATGCCGACTGCGACAAAGCTTCCGTACAGATCAGGTGCGCCGAGGGCAATTCTGATCCCTCTCCACAGCAGGACGCTGAAGAGGAGCAAAATAAGGGTCCCCCCGATAAAGCCAAGTTCCTCTGACAATATGGCGAAAATAAAGTCTGTTTGCGGCTCAGGCAGATAAAAGAACTTCTGTCTGCTTTGTCCTAGCCCCATTCCGAACAATCCGCCGGGCCCCACCGCATAAAGCGATTGAATGATTTGAAAACCGCTGCCGAGCGGATCTTCCCACGGATTTAAGTAGGAGGTAATCCGCTTAATTCGGTATGGAGCCGATAGTACCAGTCCAACAAATCCGCTGAGTCCGATCAGCCCAAGAAAAACGAAATGGGCGATGCGCGCGCCGGCTACAAAAATCATGACAATACAAGTCCCAACCATTACTGTCCCTGTTCCAAGGTCAGGCTGGCACATGATAATCAAAAACGCTGAAAACACGATGCCAAGTGCCGGGATAAATCCCCGTCTGAATGATGTTATGTTTTTTTGCTTTTCAGAGAGAAATTTAGCAAGGAATGCAATCATCGCAAGCTTCATAAACTCTGAAGGCTGTATGCTGAATGCCCCGACCCCGATCCAGCTTCTTGAGCCGTTCCGCACCATGCCGACGCCTGGTATCAAAACAAGCACAAGGAGAAAAAAGCAAATAACCATCAATAATTTGGACCATGTCCTCCACGTCCAATAATCAACATTCATGATAAAAAACATGGCAATAACGCCGATTCCCGCAAACAGCAGCTGCCGTTTCGCGAAAAAGAAAGAGTCGTCAAATTTATAATCTGCCCATACGGCACTCGCACTGTACACCATAATTAATCCGATTGTTAATAATAATAGCGTAATGATGACCAATAATAAATCAGGCGATGTTTTTTTAGTAGTCAAAGCAACCGACACCCCAAGCTTAAAGTCATTAGGGCTGCCGATTTACTTCAAGACAAGCCCTTACTTAAGCATATGCACGGCATCTATAAACATGTCACCGCGTTCTTCAAATGTTTTGAATTGATCCCAGCTCGCACACGCAGGTGACAGCAGGATGACATCGCCTTCATTTGAGAGCGCAAACGCCGCAGATACTGCTTGTTCAACATTATCGACACGTTTGACATGTTGTATTCCCATCTCATTGCCGAGCTTCTCGAGTTTCGGCGCTGTCTGGCCAAATGTAAGCACTGCTTTGACATGCTTCATATACGGTTTCAAATCGTCAAAACCATTTCCGCGATCCAGTCCGCCCGCAAGCAGAATGACCGGTTTGTCAAAAGCTGAAAGCGCCTTGGTTGTCGCCAAAATGTTTGTTGCTTTACTGTCATTATAAAACTTGCGGCCTTGCACTGTTGTGACATATTGGAGACGGTGCTTGACGCCAGTAAAGCTTGTCAGCACCTTTTTGACTGCTTCGTTGGACACTCCTGCCGTTTTCACAACTGCAATGGCAGCTAAAATGTTCTCCATGTTATGTGCGCCGGGCAGCACAACCTCTTCCAGAGGAAGAATGGCTTCGCCGTTGAACATCATCATACCGTCTTTTACATAAGCGCCCTTTTCAAGCGTTTTGCTGACTGAGAATGGGATGACTTCGGCTTTTCCGTCTTCAGCCAGACGCACGACAGTTTCATCATTCTGATTAACAATGGCTTTATCTGAAGCTTTCTGATGAAGATACACTTTCTGTTTCGCTTTTTCATAGTTTTCTCGTGTATGGTGATAATCCAAATGAGCGTCAAATAAGTTTAAAATCAAGCTGATTTCCGGTCTGAAAGCGTGTGTTCCCATCAGCTGAAACGAAGAAAGTTCAGTAACGATCCATTCATCCCCATCAGCATGATAAGCAACTTCACTTGCGACAGTGCCGATGTTTCCGGCAATCAGCGCTTTTTGCGAGTCAGCTTTGAGCATTTCATAAATCAGCGTTGTCGTGGTTGTTTTTCCATTCGATCCGGTAATCCCGATAAACTTGGCGTTTGTCAGGTAGTAAGCGAGCTCAATTTCCGTCCAAACCGGGATGCCTCTTTTTTCCGCTTCCTGAACCATAATATTTTCATATGGAATGCCGGGGTTTTTGATCAGAACCGTGATTTGATGCTGATCGAACAGAGAAACAGGATGCTCTCCGCAAACAACCTCAATGCCTGCTTCAGAAAGCTTTTGCGCTGGTTCGTTTTCTTCAAAAGGTTTTTGATCATTGACTGCAACATACATGCCTTTTTCATGAAGAATAGATGCCGCCGCATACCCGCTTTTCGCGAGCCCAAGGATTAAAAAATGCTGATTCTGTAAAAATTGATCGTTTTCCACTTATAACCACACCTCGATGTAAATTCCTAAAACGGCAAGTAAAAGTCCCGCAGTCCAAAACGTCACGACGACTCTCCATTCAGACCAGCCGACAAGCTCATAATGGTGATGAAGCGGACTCATTTTAAAGATTCGTTTACCTGTCGTTTTAAAGCTGATGACCTGCAGAATAACGGATAATGTTTCGATAACGAATACACCGCCGATGATAACAAGCAGGATCTCTAATTTCGTTAAAATAGCAATGGTAACGATGGCTCCTCCCAATGCCAGTGATCCCGTATCTCCCATAAAGACTTTGGCCGGATGAGCATTAAATACAAGGAAGCCCAGCACCGCACCGACAACGGCAACTGAGAAAATCGCTACGTCATATTGAGACTGATTCCATGCCAGGATGGCAAAGGCGCCAAAAGCAATCGCAGCCGTACCGGATAATAAACCGTCAAGACCGTCAGTCAGGTTAACCGCATTTGATCCGCCGACAAGCATAAAGAGCACCAGGATAAAGTAAGCCCAGCCAAGATCAAATGATAAATCAGTTCCAGGCACGCGAATATCCGTCGCGAAATTGTAGTAATGGTACACGGCATAAAATACAACCGCAATGATAATTTGTCCGATCAGCTTTTGCTTTGACGTCAATCCAAGGTTGCGCTTCATGACGACCTTGATGTAATCATCTAAAAAGCCAAGCAAACCGTAGCCGAGCGTAACAAACAGAAGCAGCACCATTTCCGGGCTTATTTCTGAAAACTTCTGTGTCATCACAATTGTTGTCACAATGATAGAAAGTATGATCATGACCCCGCCCATTGTCGGCGTCCCTGATTTTTTCTGATGTGATTTCGGTCCTTCTTCTCTAATACTTTGGCCGAATTTTAATCTTCTTAAAAACGGAATAAGAATCGGAGAGAGCAGAACACTAATTAAAAACCCCATTAAAATTGTAAACAGAATGACTTGCTCAAGCATTGTCCTTTTCTCCTCCTGTTTCTTTCAAACGACATACGTAGTTATCATATTCATGATCTTTTTCCATATGAAAAATCTTTTGAAGCTCCATTATGCAATAACATCTCTTTCCTATGAATTTGTCTTATTCTTATTGAGTTCGACAATCGCTCTCGCCGCCACTTCAGCATCGTCAAAATCGAAGGTTTCGTTTCCGATCTGCTGATAGGTTTCATGCCCTTTTCCTGCAATGAGAACAACATCGCCTTTTTTGGCATTGGCAATCGCGAAAAAGATCGCTTGCTCGCGGTTTGCAATGCTATGGTAGTATGCATTCTCTACTCCAGCTTCCATATCTCTTAAAATCGCGCGGGGATCTTCGCTTCTCGGGTTATCTGAAGTGAAAATCGGTTCGTCAGCCAGCTCCGCAGCGATTTTAGCCATTTTCGGGCGTTTCGTCTTATCTCTGTCTCCCCCGCAGCCGACAACGACAAAAAGCTTACCTTCTGTCATGTCTTTGCATGTCTTCAGTACATTTTCAAGGCTGTCCGGCGTATGCGCGTAATCAACAATGACTGGAAACTCCTGCTGCTGATTAACCAATTCAAAACGGCCTCTTACGCCATGCAATTCTTCAACCGCTTCAGTGATCGTTTCAAACGGTATGCCTGCTGCAATACATGTTGCAACAGCTGCCAGCACGTTATACACGTTAAACTGTCCGACGAGCGACATTGTGATATGTTTAGTGCCTTTGTTTGTCACAAGATCAAATCTTGTGCCCTGTGCCGTGATATTGATGTTCTTCGCCATCACATCAGCGTTGTTTTTTATTCCGTATGTACAAATATGCGCTGCGGTCACCTTTTCAAAATAAGCGCTCGCCTCATCGTCAGCGTTCAGTACGGCACGCTTTGGATGTTCATGGTCGAAAGCCCCGCCAAGCTGAGAAAAGAGCAGGCTTTTTGCCTGTCGGTACTCATCCATCGTTTTATGATAGTCCAGATGGTCCTGCGTTAAATTCGTAAACACGGCAATATCATAATCACAGCCATGAACACGACCTAAAGACAATGCGTGAGAAGAAACCTCCATGATGGCAGTGTCAACTTGCTTGTCATTCATTTTCTTAAACATTTTCTGCAGCGTGACGCTTTCAGGTGTCGTGTTTTTAACTGGAAGTGTTTCTTCGCCGATTTTCATGTACATTGTGCCGATTAAGCCTGTGCGTTTTCCCGCTTTTTTCAGAATCTCATCGACCATGTGGGTCGTTGATGTTTTTCCGTTTGTGCCTGTGATCCCGATCAGCTGAAGTTTCTTTGTCGGCTGTCCGTAAAACGCATCAGACAAAACGCTGAGCGCTCGCAGTGACTGCCGGACAATAATGACAGGCACATCCACATCAAGCTCTCTTTCTGCCACAATA
The DNA here is from genome assembly GCF_047608225.1 of Bacillus sp. SW14. Lineage (NCBI taxonomy): Bacteria > Bacillati > Bacillota > Bacilli > Caryophanales > Bacillaceae > Bacillus > Bacillus sp. SW14. Next base: position 2,660,197 of record NZ_JBLKRW010000001.1, read on the forward strand.
GCCGCTGCGCCGCTTTCTGCTGCTTTTTGCGCAAAATCATGGCCATCCACCGTATACCCTTTTACACATACAAAAAGACTCCCTTTCTTTACTTCCCTGGAGTCCATCTCAATTGAAGTTATTTCAGGGTCTTGTGAGTCGTTTACAGAAGGTTCGGTTGTTAAGTATGTAAGCAGCTTTGTCAGTTTCATCGTATCAAACCTCTCAACATTCTAATTCGTTCTTTTTATCATTGAAGTCACGTCAATTGATGTGATAATGATTTTAAGCATACAGTTCATATTTTAGCGTAAATAAAAGGATACATCCAGCTAATCTTGAAAGATCATATCATTTTTCTGCAATAAAATATAGGCAGCCCGAATCAATCGGCTGCCTCCTTTTCATCCTCTTCAGTCAAATAAACGCGTATCTTTGAGCCCTCTTTTACTTTCGTTCCGGCAGCTGGCGATTGTTTCACGATTTTGCTTCCTTTCCCGGAAGCATCGACATTGAGATTCACCAAAAGTGACTCAAGTTCTGAGACAGACATCCCTACAACATTCGGAACTTCTACTGTTTTTGTGTCGTTCCATTTGTATTTTTTCTCGATTTGATTTTTCCGAGGCTTGACACCAATCTCAGGCAGGCTGTCTCTCATAATATTCCCGACAATAGGCGCTGCAACCGTTCCGCCAAACTGAATCGTGCCTTTCGGGTTATCCACCGCGACATAGACGACAAGACTCGGATCGTCAGCCGGCGCGAAACCGATAAATGATACAACATGGTTGTTTTCAAGGTATTTTCCATCTTTAACCTTTTGTGCAGTTCCCGTTTTTCCGCCGACACGGTATCCTTCTACAAATGCGTTGCGCCCGGTGCCTTCTGCCACGACGCTTTCTAAAGCATAGCGGATTTGTTTGGAGGTTCCCTCTGAAATGACTTGTTTCTTGGCAATTGGCGATTGTTTTTTGACCGTTTTTTTCGTTACAGGGTCGATCCATTCCTTTGCAATATAAGGTGTGTAAAGCGTTCCTCCGTTTACAGCGGCAGATACGGCTGCAACCTGCTGAATCGGCGTGACAGATACCCCCTGCCCGAAAGCCGTAGTCGCTTGTTCGACCGGACCTACTCTGTCAAGCGGGAATAAGATTCCTGTTCCCTCACCTTGCAGATCAATTCCTGTTTTTTGGCCGAAACCAAAGTCTTTGATATATTTGAAAAGCTTATCCTTGCCTAGGCGCTCGCCCAATTCAACAAACCCCGGGTTGCAGGAATTCTGTACAACTTCTAGAAACGTCTGCAGCCCGTGCCCGCCTCTTTTCCAGCACCGTAGTCTCGCTCCGTCCACTTCCACATGCCCTTTATCATAAAATTGATCACGTTTCAAATTTACTTTTTGCTCTTCAAGAGCTGCTGCAAGTGTAATAATCTTAAAGGTAGATCCAGGCTCATACGTGCTCCACACCGGCAGATTCCGATTGTAGACGGACGGATCGACTGATTGATAATCAGCAGGGTCAAAGTCAGGCCTGCTGGACATTCCCAATATTTCTCCGTTTTTCGGATTCATGGCCACGGCAATCATACCGTCTGGATGATATTTAGCCTCAGCGTTATCAAGCTCTCTTTCCATTATCGTTTGAACTTTTGAATCAACTGTCAGCTTCATATCAAGCCCGTCCTTAGGCGGTGTATAGTCGTCCGCTTCATCAGGCATCTTCTTTCCTTTGGCATCTGTATAAAACTTAACAGAGCCCTTTTCCCCTTTTAAATCATCATCGTAATAAGCTTCTAGACCAAGGAGACCTTGGTTGTCAATTCCGGCAAATCCAAGCACATGAGACAAAAAGCTGCCGAACGGGTAATGGCGGATACTGTCCTCCGCCACATACACACCTTTTAAATCGAGCGCTTTGATTTCTTTCGCCTTTTCATTTGAAATCTTTCTCCCTTCAGGAGTGATCTTTTCGATTGACGTTTTTTTGGTCACGTGCTTATATACTTTTTCTTCTGACATGTTTAAAACCGCCGCAAGCTGCTTGCTCGTTTTCATCGGATTCTGAACTTGGCGCGGGACGACGAATACGGTCGGCGCGCTTTTGTTTGTTGCGAGCTTCACACCGTTGCGATCAAGGATCTCGCCCCTCTCCGGCTCGAATGGCAAATTCCTGCTCCAAGAATCCTTTGCTAGCGAAGTCAGTTTCTCACCCATCACAAACTGAACATACCCCAGCCTTGTATCAATGATCAGAAACACGATCACGCCAAAAAGCAAAACAAATAATAAACGTTTTCTAACCGTTACATTCGAGACGCGCAAGGGACCGTTCACTCCTTATTTAAGCTTGTTTCATTTTATGCCTGAACTTGGACAAGTAGAACGATGCTCCTCTGAAGGTATAAAAAAAGAAAGCCTGCATAGCAGGGAAATCCCCGGCAAGCTTTCTTTCTATTTAATCAGGATTTTTAAACGTCACCTTGATTACGGTTTTGTCTTTTATTTCTTTGTCTTTCTTGACGCTTTGGCTGACAGCATAGCCCTGTCCGCTTACTTCAATGTGAATTCCCGCCAGCTCGGCGTACTGAAGAACCTCTCTTCTCGACCAGCCTGTCATATCAGGCATTTTGATTTTACCGCCCGTTTTCAGGAAGACCTTCTGATTGGTCAGAACTTCCTCATCCGCTTTCGGATACTGTTCTTTTACAGCGACATCACTGCCAATGACAACCGGTGTGAGATTTTCTTCTTTTGCTTTCTTTTGAGCACCGGCTACCGTTTGGTCTGTTAAATCAGGCATCGTCTGCGCTTTTGTTTCTTCCTTATCCGAGTCAGATTTTTCAGTTGGTTTGATGTTCAGGTAGTGCAGGCTGTTTTTCATTGTTGGGTTGAAGATTTCTGATACTGGATCTGAACTGGTTTGCCCTGCTTTTAACTGCGGCTGCTGTACAGCAACATAGATTAAAAGTTCAGGGTCATCTTTTGGCGCCATACCCATAAACGAAAAGATATAATTATCTGATCCGCCTAAATATCCGCCTTTACCTGCTATTTGTGCAGTACCTGTTTTTCCGGCAACATCAAACCCTTCGATTTTATAGGGCTTCCCTGTTCCGATTTTCGATGTAACGACTTCTCCCAAAATATCTCGCACCTTTTTCGCAGTGCTTGCAGAAATTGGAGTTCCAGCTGATTCAGGCTTATTTTGATAAACGGTTTTATCTGTATCTGGATCAACAATATGGTCAATGACATACGGTTTCATCATTTTGCCGTCATTCGCAATTGCTGTTGCGGCCTGAAGCTGCTGAATCGGCGTAACAGCAGAAGCTTGTCCATATGCGGTTGATGCTTTATCAAATTCATACTTAAAGTTGATTTTACTGGAGACTTCTCCAGACAAATCAATACCTGTTTTTTGATAAAAGTTGAATTTGTGTAAGTACTGATTGAGGCGGTCGTAACCCAGCTTTTCTTTCGCCAGTTTCGCAAATGCAACATTCGACGATCTTAGGACGCCGTCATGATACGTTGTCGGTCCCCAGCCTACACCCTGATTATGATCCTTCACAGGTTCCCCGCCAACTTCAAACGTACCAGATTTGTATTTTTCATTCGCATTAAACACATTTTCCTGCATCGCAGCAGCAAGTGTAAAAATCTTCATCGTTGATCCGGGTTCATATGCATATGAAATCAAATCATTATAGTAGTTTGTCACATCACGGGTGTTCGGATCAAAGCTTGGGCGCTGTCCCATGGCAAGCACTTTTCCAGTTTTCGGATCGACGACTGCTGCCATGATTTTTTTCGGATTGTATTTTTTCGCCACTTTTGTCATACTGTCTTCCAAAAAGGTTTGGATTTTCTGGTCAATGGTTAAATAAACATTGTCACCATTTTTTGGCGCTGTAATTTTATTTTTGCTGTTCGGGAGCTCCCAGCCGGATTTGTCGCTTTCATAGGTCACATATCCGTCCCGCTCCTTCAAATACTTATCCAGCACTTTTTCTAGTCCCATCGCGCCGGAAATTTCATTTGTGTCTTCATCAACCTCGGCATACCCTACTAGATTGGATGCAAAAACACCATTTGGATAGTAGCGTTTGGTATCCCGTAAAAATGAAATGCCCGGGAGTTTCAACTTTTCGATTTCTTTCTTTTTCGAATACGTAATATCCCGGCCCGCTGAACCGAACTCCACTTGCTTTAAATCCTTGTTTAAGATATCAAGGATATCAGCCTTGTCCATCTTAATCTCTTTAGAGAGCGCTTCCGCCGTTTTTTCTTTGTTTTGAACATGCTGAGGATGCTTTTTATCAGTGGTCATTTTTTTATCAAGAACGGCAATCAGCTTATACGTCGCTGTATCTTCCGCAATCACTTTACCGTTTCGGTCTAAAATCGAGCCGCGGCTTGCTTCGATGGGCCGTTTCTTTTCATGCTGCTCTGTCGCTTTTGTCGCAAGCACCTCGCCATTCGCTTTTCCGGTTATTTGAATATACGCCATTCTCCCAAGGATAACAAAGAAAAAGAGAGCGAAACAAATACTTAGAATCGCTGCTCCTCTATTCATAAATTTATTCTTTTTTGGCATTTGAATCATTCCTGTATGTTTTTCACTTTTTTATCTTTTAAATTCAAGCCGTTCTTTTCCGCAATGTCCATAATGCGCTGCGGTTTGCTTAAATCAGCAACACTTTTTTCGAGGTCACCAATTTGCTTATTTTCGGATGAAATTTGCTCCTCAAGCTTTTGCACCTCAATATTGGTTTGATATGCCGCATACGCCTTTGATACGATCAAAAGCGATACGCTGAGCACCACCGCAGCAAAGAGGACAAGAAGCACTTTTTCTCCGAGAGTAATGGAAGCCCTTTTCTTGACAATTACTTTTTTCTCAGGACTGATCGTATGCCGCTGCTGTTTCTCTGGTTGGTAAGCTAAATTGCTCATAGGCTGATGACCTCCTTTTTATTTTGCGTTCTTGTTTCGTTATTTTCTTTTTTCGGCAATCCGAAGCTTCGCAGAACGAGCCCGGTTGTTTTCTTCAAGCTCTTCCTGAGATGCCGTAATCGGTTTTCGCGTGATGAGTTTAAGTTCTGGTTCAAACTCTTCCGGTATGACAGGAAGACCCGGAGGAAGTTCCGGAAGTGACGACTTTTCTTTAAAAGTGGATTTACAAATTCTGTCTTCAAGCGAGTGGAAGGTGATGACTGATACCCTTCCCCCTGGTTTCAGAACCTCTATTGCCTGCTCCAAAGCCTCTTCAAACACCTTAAGTTCATCGTTCACGGCAATTCTGATTGCCTGAAACACGCGTTTAGCGGGATGTCCTCCGCTCCTTCTCGCTGGAGCGGGAATCGCGTCTTTTATTAGATCGACCAGTTGGCCCGTAGTTTGAATAGGAGATTTGATTCTTGCCTCTTCAATTTTTCTGGCGATCTGTTTGCTGAACTTCTCTTCGCCGTATTTAAAGAAGATACGGACGAGATCCTCATAGCGCCACTCATTAACGACTTCCTTCGCCGTAAGCGTGGCCGACTGGTCCATCCTCATGTCCAACGGTGCGTCATGATGGTAACTGAATCCCCGTTCCGGTGTATCCAGCTGCGGGGAAGACACCCCTAAATCAAATAAAATACCGTCTACTTCAGTAATGCCTTGTTCATTCAAACATTCTTTTAAATACCTGAAATTGCTTTTGATCAGAATGAGCTGCCCTTTATAATCGGACAACGCTTCTTTGGCATGCTCTAATGCCGTATCGTCTTGGTCAAAAGCGATTAAACGCCCCTTCTCGGATAATTGCTGCAATAAGTATGTACTGTGCCCAGCTCCGCCGAGTGTGCAGTCTACATATGTACCGTCCGGTTTAATATTAAGCCCGTCTACGGTTTCACGAAGAAGTACTGTTTTGTGTTGAAACATCTTGTGTTGGTCCCACCTTTTATCAGGATGAATTGAAATTGTTTTTAGAGTGTTATACACGAAGAATCATTATATATCAAACCCAATCATGTTTTCAGCAATTTCAGCAAATGAATCTTCTTGCTCTTCTGTGTATTGTTCCCAAATTACTTTACTCCACAATTCAATTCGATTAGAAACCCCGATAACAACACATTCTTTTTCCAGTTTGGCGTAATTCAATAGAGATGATGCGATATTTACCCTGCCTTGCTTGTCCAGTTCGCATTCGGTCGCCCCTGAAAAGAAGAAACGGGTAAACGCGCGGGCATCTTTTTTAGTGAGAGGAAGTGCTTTTAGTTTTTCTTCAATTTGTTTCCATTCGTGCATAGGGTAGCCGAAGAGACATTGGTCAAGCCCTCTGGTCAGCACAAACTGCTCGCCAAGGCCTTCTCTGAATTTAGCGGGTACGATCATGCGGCCCTTCGCATCGATGGTATGCTGATATTCACCCATAAACATGATCTCTTGCCCCACTTTCTCTCCTTAACTCACCACTATCCACCACTTCTCTCCACAACTTCATTTTACACTGTTTACCCATAAAAAAAAACCCTGAACTAGTCAGGGTTCTTTAAAACTTTATTTCAAAGTTTGACAACTTGATGTTGATTTTGAAAAGAAAATGGCAGATTCTTGAATGATGTGAAGAATTTTGGACCGTACCTGTTCAAATAATACATGATATTCCAAATTCGCTCTTGCGGCGCAAGCAACGGCTTAATGCTATTTTGGATTCTCTCATAATCCTTCAAGACGCAGCCTTCTTTTTCTTCAATTCGTTTCGTCACTGTCCGCTCTAAAAATTGAAGCTGATCCTGAATAAAAGCGGCGTTCTTCAGGAGTAAAGGTTCCATGCTTTGATCAACCTTTAACGCCTCGTGCCTTACCGTTTTGTGAACCGCTTCAATTTGTCTTTTCGCCTGATCCATCACCGCGGTAAACTCTTCCGGAATCTGATGCTCAAAGTATATCTCTCTTTGATTCTCCGTACCGCGTTCAATCGCATCTTGTAATGAGATATCCCGTTCAAGCATTTTTTTCTCAATATGCCGTTCAAGTATCGTAATATTCAGCCTCGGCATAACCGGAGGCATTTTAAAGCCCATCACCGTAAAGGCCTGTTTAAGCTCACCCCAGTAGTTAATTTCTCCAGGCCCTGCAATAAAGGCTAAAGTCGGAATGAGGTATTCCTGCATTAACGGTCTCGTTACAACATTATTGCTGAAGCGCTCAGGATGTTCTTCTATATGTGTATAAAGTTCATCCATCGTCCATCCCATATCAAGCTCATTGATGACAAAACGGCCGTTGTCTTTTTCAATTAAAAAACGCTCTTCTTCATATTCATAAAACAGATTCGCCTGCTCTTTTCCGGACTCGATAATCGGCTTGTAGCCAGCTTCACGCATGAAGGCCTGCTGATCTGAAACAGCAAGGGCGAGTTCATCATTTTCCCGGAGAATCTTTTGGAACATGGCCGTTTCAAGCTTTTTAATCCCCGGATCTCCAGAATTTAATAAAACTAACCCCTCCTCTTGGAACAGATCCGCGATCAGCAGTTCAAAGAAATCAGTGAATGTAACAGATTCACTTAAACATCGCTTCACATTGTCGAGAAGTGTATTCGTATGGTCTGTTTCTTCAAAAGCGGCAAATACACCATCTATCCATGCGGCGCATTTTTCCTGATCAAGAGTTGTGCTCGCTGCCGAAGATTTCTTCCAATAAGACTGGGGCAGCTTTGTTTTCACGGGACCATTCTCTTCAGATGTATGGACAAAATTAATTTCATCCAAATCGTGGTCTTCTCCGGCCACCCAGAAAATCGGGATGACAGGCACTTGCAGCTGCTTTTCTTGTTCCTTTGCTAACACAATGATTGAAATGATTTTATGTATAGTATAAAGCGGTCCTGTTAAAAGTCCTGCCTGCTGTCCGCCGACAACAGCGGCGCTTGACGGATCCTTCAGCTTCTCAATAGCAGACTGCATAGCACTTGAACCGAATTTATTATGGTAGGAGGATAAGTATGCCGCCAACTCCTCTCTTGCGAAAAACCGGGAGGATAAGTCCTTCAGTCTGTCGCGCCACATGTCCTTATGATGAATGCTGTAATCAAAAAAAGAAGACATTTCTTCTTTGCCATCTATATAGTGCTGTACAAACACATTCTGATTTTTGATGGAAAGTTCAGTTAGCTGCATCTTCTAGAACTTCCTTTCTAAATAAATAGTTAGTTATCCGAAATGAGTATAGCATGTTACAGAAAAAGCTCAAAAGACTTTGTTTGTATTTCGCTCCAAAGCTTTAATGCTCCCGTATAAAAACTCGAGGTGGACAGCATCAAGGCCGCGAATGCTAGCTTCCTTCAATAAATATCCGATAATGGCGTCAGCTTCCGTCTGCCGGCCTTCGATAACGTCAACCAGCATAGAAGAGCGGTTTTCTTTCGTTTGCCCGCAAACGGCCCGAACCCTCTCCCAAGCCTCTTCTTCGTTTTTAAGCCTTAAAATGCGGGACGCCTCCTGAAAAACCAGCTTCATAAAAGCGAGATAAGCAGGCGCTGTCAGCAGTTCTCCATTTTTCACCTGCAATAACGCGGTTAACGGATTGATACAAGCGTTAACAATCAGCTTGCCCGTCAGCAAACGGTACCAATCCGCCGCATAACGAATCGGAAAATCCGAATGGTTATGCTGAAACAAAATGTTGAGCCGATCTGGTTCAGCGTCATCGAACGCGCTCCATTTTATCGCACCCAAACCCGTATGATCAACAGCTGTATCTGATTTCCTAACAGCTCCGTGCTCAACAATTCCAACATAAATGGAATGGCCAACGCGCCAGTCTTTCAAGTCGTGGATATGCCCCATACCGTTTTGCAAAAATAATATATTCGTTTTCCTGATCCGTTCAAGCGACGGAAAAACAGACTGGAGCTGATGCTGCTTTACTGTCACGACAAGCAGATCAAAGTCCGAATTGATACTCGTGTCCGCACTGCAATCAGCGCTGAATTCTTCTCCGCCTTTATCAAGCTGGATCCCTTCAGACTGAATGGCCGCAGCCTGCTCTTCCCGCCTCGTCACAACAGTCACCTCGTGATGAAGTGACAAATAATAGGCGCATAAAAGACCGACAGAGCCTCCGCCGATAATCCCAATTTTCATGTTGTCACACCCAATTAACATTTACGTATTATCATAGCAGAAGTAAGAATAAATTACTTCTCAAAGGTTCCGTGTGCTTAAAATTAAAGTTTTAATATTTGGATTTTTTAAATAAAGCGTTTACAATATATGTAGAAACAACAAAGGGGGAGATTGCATGGTAAAGGTAGAACGTCTGCTCGTCAACTATAAAACGCTTGAAGAATTCAAGAAGTTCAAAGAATACGGCATTCAGGAGCTTTCAATGCTTGAAGATCTTCAGGATAATATTATTGAAAATGACAGCACTTCGCCTTTTTACGGGATTTATTTTGGGGATAAACTTGTAGCGCGAATGAGTCTATATCAAGTTAATGGCAAATCGAATCCTTATTTCGACAATCATCAGGATTATTTGGAGCTTTGGAAGCTTGAGGTTCTTCCGGGCTACCAAAACAGGGGATATGGGAAAGCGTTGGTTGAATTTGCTAAATCATTCAAAATGCCGATTCGGACAAATCCGCGAATGAAATCAGCGGAATTTTGGAATAAAATGAACTTTGAAACTGTTAAATATGATATGGCGCGGGACAAAGGGGAAAACCCGCTCATCTGGCACCCTGATATGGATCAAGAAATGACACCGGGAGAATCTGCATAGAAATAAAAACAACCGGCCTATTCACACTCTACGGCCGGTTCATTTCAGGCGTTCATTACGTTTCTTGAGCCTTTTTTTTCATTCTTCCGTCTTCCTTAGAAACAACCATTTTTCTGGCCCGGTCCATAATATCGATCAGCGCCTTGTAATCCTCTTCTGTCATCTCTAGCTGGTTCCTCAATGTTTGATTTTCACTCCGTAAGTCCTCAAGCTCCTTTTGCAGCGATTGGATTTGCCTCTTCAATTTTTCCCTTTCGAGCTGAAATTCATGTGCAGACGGCGTTTCTTTGAATTGTTCGAGAAATTGAATGACATCCTGAATGGACAAATCTCGTTTTCCTTCTGTTGACGCTGCCGCGGCGGTTTGCTTTACGGAATTCGGCAAATTGACCGAATGAACGCCGATTTGTTTTCTCAGTTCTTTCCTCTGCTTTTTCGCAAGCTCTATGCCTGATTGGTATTGTTTTCTCACATACGAGTTCCACCTGAACCCACAGGCTGCTGCGGTTCTGGTCAGCGCTCTTCCAACCTCCTCAAAGGCTGATAGCTGTGTTCCTCCCTCTCGAATATGGCGAAGCACCACTTCTGCCAGCAGCAAATCCTCATCCTGAGTCCAAGCATCTTGTCTTGTAATGGTCAAATTTAATCTCCCTCCATGTCAGCTTATTTATCTCATACATATGCCGGTAATAGATTAGATAGACTATTTGCACTTACAAATTTTCCGCAAGCTGACAGGAAGAGAATAAGAAAAAGCGCAGGGCTTTCACCCTGCGCTTTTCTTATTAGTTACTTTTCACATTTATGTCTTTGCCGTTGTATGATCCGCATGCTTTGCATACACGGTGAGACAATTTCATCTCTCCGCATGACGGACATTCTGTCATACCAGGTACATTAAGTTTGAAATGTGTACGGCGCAATCTTTTCTTCATTTTAGAAGTTCTTCTAAAAGGTACAGCCATTATTCCCACCTCCTTAAAGAGTTAAGATTCATCATCTTGTTTTAAGAGCTTTTCGAGGGCTGCAAGTCTCGGATCGACTTGATTCTTCTTGTCTTCCTCTGAAATGACTTGCCAGTCCTTTCCTTCTTGAGGAGCAGCTCCTTTTTCTTGTTCAGATTCACAAAAGATTTGCATAGGGATTTCTAAAAGAATTTCTTCTTTCACGATCGGAGTTAAGTCGATAGTATCGTCCTCAACAATGTGAACGTCATCATCTTCTATATCATCCGTCTGATGAAATATAAACAGTTCTTTTGTTGAAATTTCAAATGGATACGCAACATCAACGAGTGTTCTTGAGCATGGCAAAATCATTTCGCCTGAAATCGTAAAATCAAACGAAACCTGTTTCGATTTAATATCCGCTCTGCCCTTCACCCGAACGGGAGAAATGCGGCGGATGTCAGAATTCAGCTTTGTCAGCTCATTTAACTCAACTGTTTCATCAAACTCAAAACTTTGGTTTGGCATTTGATGCAGCTGATAAATCGTCCATTTCATTTGTATCACCTCATGAAAGCAACAAACATGATTATAGCTTTTAAGATTGTTTTTGTCAATATTTTTTCTTTACAGCATAATGCTGCCATTCAAGTATCGTTGACAGCGGTATATGCGATGCATACACTTAGATTAAAAATAAGACGTAAGAGTTTCCATTTGCAAATGTACCATACGTTTTTAAACATAGCAAGAAAGGCGGAAAAAATATGAAAGCTGTCGGATTGGTGGTTGAATATAATCCCTTTCATAACGGTCACCTTTATCATGCCCAAACAGCAAAGCGGCAAACCGGATGTGACACGGCTGTTGCTGTAATGAGCGGACATTTTTTACAGCGCGGAGAACCGGCTGTAGTGTCAAAATGGGCCCGAACAAAAATGGCGCTGCAAAGCGGAGTCGATCTTGTCATTGAACTGCCTTATCTTTATGCGGTGCAAAAAGCGGAGATTTTCGCACGCGGCAGTGTTTCCATTCTGAACAAACTTGGATGCGAGGCGCTTTTTTTCGGGAGTGAAAATGGTGATATTAAGCCGTTTATAGAAACAGCAAAGCTTATTGATGAGCATAAGCATACATTTGATCAGTGTATCAAAGAAGAACTTAAAAAGGGGGCCAGCTACCCAGCCGCGGCAGCTATCGCCTTCAGATCCATTTTACATACAGAAAATGCGCTTGATTTATCAAAGCCAAACAACATTCTGGGATATCATTATGTGACTTCCATTCTTTCCGGGGGATATCCAACGAAACCTTATACCACAGCGCGCATTTCCTCGGACTATCATGATGCCGACCTTCCTGAAGGCGAAAACCATATCGCAAGCGCCACAAGTATCAGAAAAGCGATGTTTGAACAGAATCTTGAAGCCTGCCTTCGTTTTCTTCCTGGTACATCCGCAAGTGAATTAGCACATTACCGAAAATCTTTCGGATTGTGGCATACACCTGAAAGCTATTTTTCTTACTTAAAATACAGCCTGTCGACTGTCACAGCACAGGAATTACAGCACGTATACGAGGTGGAGGAAGGCTTAGAACACAGAATTCTTCGTTCGATCAGAAAAGCCAGCTCCTATCAGGAATTTATGGAGCTGCTGAAAACAAAACGTTATACGTGGACAAGGCTCCAGCGGATGAACACGCACATTTTAACCAGAACGAACAAACAGGAGATGCATAAGCTGCTTGCCGGCGAAGAGGTGCCTTATATTAGGCTTCTCGGCATGACGAAAAAAGGACAGTCTTATTTATCAGAAAAGAAAAAAGCGATGTCCGTTCCGCTTGTCAGCAAACTATCCTCTTTCTCCCATCCGGCACTCGATCTGGACATAAAAGCAAGCAGAATCTACAGTCTGCCGATAGAAGAACCGCTGAGAACTGAATTTGCCCTGCAGGAATATGGACGTACTCCCATTCGATATGACGAGCATGAACAACGCTTTTTAAATATATAAAAAGCACCTGAGTTTCAGGTGCTTCAAATTGTTGAAGTCTAGGAAGGCCGAGCATCGGAGCAGCATTTCAAAGGATGTGAAGACGGCGGCGTTTAGGCAGGACGTCTGCCCGTTCCACTCCGTATTGAGCACCGACGCGCAGCCCTGACAACGAATGCGGAAGTTTATCGACACGCTGAAAGCACTTGAGTATCAGGTGCTTTTCGCTTTCAGCTTATTCAAATAATCAATCGCGTCTTGCATCGTATCAATAGGCACAATCTTCATATCTGAATCAATATCTTTTGCTGTTTTCACTGCGTTTTCATAATCGGAATTGCTGGCGCCGTTTTGATTTGGGGCGAAGAAAATGTCTTTTCCGGCTTTGTCCGCGGCGACGACTTTCTGATCGATGCCGCCGATCGGGCCTACTTTTCCGTCAACATCAATGGTACCGGTTCCCGCAATCTCGTAGCCTTTTGTTTCGTCTGGTTTTGTCAGCTGATTATAGATTTCCAGAGACATCATTAACCCTGCTGACGGGCCGCCGATATTTTCGATTTCAAAATCAATATCGGGCTCCACTTTCACGTTCCTGTCCGTATAGAGCGAAACTCCGATGCCTGCCCGTTCCGGCTCATCGGGAAATTGTTTTAATGTAAGGGTGATCATCTTTTCTTTTTCTTCTCTTTCAATTTTTAACCGGACTTTATCTCCCGCTTTTTTGCTGCTGATATAATCAATCAGCTTTTCAGCAGACTGATAGTTTTTGCCGTCTGCCCTAATAATTTTATCACCGACTTCTATTTTCCCTTTTGCGGGCATGTTTTCTACAACTGAGCTAGCGTATATGCCGTTAAAGGAATAACTGACTTTTTTTCCTGCCTTTTGATAGGCCGCTATGACGGCGTTTTCTTGCGAGCTTTTCATCATTTGGAGCTGCCTTTTCATATACTCCTCATCTGATTCGCCTTCTTCCTTGATGATTTCATCAGGAACTATTTCATAATAAGAGTGAACCTTCGCCCACACATATGTAAACGGATTAGCCGGTCCCACTTTGACAGTCATTAAGGACAGACTTCCTGTTTCCGGGTAGCCTCCCTCCACTTTTATCAGTGAAGCAAGCTCTGTCGCTTCTCCCGGTTTTGTAATATAGTATGGAAGTTTTATAAATGATAAAACGGCAATCAGAATGAGGATGACAAGCATCCAGCTAAAATGTTTTTTACGAAGCAAATTATGAGCCCTCCCAATTCTCTATTTCTTTTTTTATCTTGCTGATCATTCGGTCTGTCGCTTCCTCGCCTGCCGATATCATTGCTTCAATATTAGCAAACGAGCTGGAGCTGTATGTTTCAAGAGAAGGGCGAATCATGATATCCGCGGCAATCGTTTGATGTCGCACCAATTCATTTTGCAGTATATCCATACTTTGCATAATCACATCAAAAATATGCGCCGCCGTTTCGGTTTTTCGAACCCTGGAGACATCCGAAGCGATGATAATATCAGCCCCCATGTCTTTGACAACAGAAACCGGGATTCGGTCGACGACCGCGCCGTCTACAAGAAGCCGTCCGTCCAGCTTCTGCGGAATAAAGATACCTGGTATGCTGATGCTCGCCCGCACCGCATCTGACACCGAGCCCTTGCGGAACACAATCTTTTCTCCTGTCTGTAAATCACACGCCACAATGCCCAGCGGGATTTGAAGCTCTTCGATCGGTTTTCCGAATGTATAAGCATGCACAAGCTGCCTGACGCGATCACCTTTTAAAAAACCGAGCCTCGGAACCGTATAATCAGCATAAAGCCGCCGTTTAAAGACTTTAGCGACTTTCTCCATCGTTGCCACATCGTGGCCGGCGGCATAGAAACTGCCTACCAAAGCGCCCATGCTGCTCCCCGCAATCATATCCACTTCAATTTGATGCTTATGTAAACTGGAGAGCACACCGAGATGAGCGAGCCCCCTGGCCCCTCCCGATCCTAACGCTAACCCGATTTTAGGTTTGACCAAAGCGTTGACCTCCTGCCTGAATTCCCTGTATACCGAATTCTATGGTCTAAACTGAACCCCTATGCTCGTATATTAGTACAAAGATTCAAAAGGACAGGTACTGCTTGGCCGTTTCGTGTCATACATATTTTATCATGATATACATGTGATTGGGCATTTTTAGCATCGGGGAGGTAAGAATGAACTTGTCGAAGATTCATACACTTTTAATTGCTTCGTTTTTTCTTTTTTTAACAGCGACTGTCATCTCACATCCGCAGGCCTCATTCGAAGCCTCTAAAACCGGGCTTTCTATGTGGTGGGAGGTTGTGTTTCCGTCATTGCTGCCATTTTTTATTCTGTCTGAACTCTTAATCGGTTTTGGCATTGTGCGGTTTGTCGGTGTTTTGCTTGAGCCTTTTATGCGGCCGATCTTTCGCGTGCCGGGTGTCGGCGGCTTCGTTCTTGCTATGGGAATGGCATCAGGAAACCCAGCGGGAGCAAAACTCACTGCCCGTCTGCGGCAGGAAAAACAGATTTCAAGAGTAGAAGCAGAACGGCTTGCGTCGTTTACCAATTCTTCAAATCCGCTCTTTATTTTTGGCGCTGTTGCCGTCGGTTTCTTTCAAAACGCGTCATTGGGCATATTATTGGCTACCGCACACTATTTAGGGAATCTGGCTGTCGGTTTAACGATGCGTTCCTATGGACGCAAAGAAGAGCAGCATCTCAGAAATAAGAAAACGATTCCTTTTCCTTCGATCAAAGATGCTTTACACGCTCTGCATACCGCCAGACTTGCGGAAAAACGGCCTCTGGGCAAAATTTTAGGCGACGCCGTGACATCTTCTGTTCAAACGCTTCTCATGGTGGGCGGGTTTATTATTTTGTTTTCTGTCTTTAACAGGCTGTTATCCGTGGTGCAGTTGACTGATATTCTGTCTGTATTCACAAAAGGTGCGCTGGCCTTGTTTCAGCTTCCAGCTCAATTGGACATCCCTCTATTATCAGGAATGTTTGAAATTACGCTGGGAAGCAAGCTTGTCAGCGAAACAGACGTTACTCTTCTGCAACAAGCCATTATCGTCAGCTTTATTCTCGGGTTTAGCGGCTTTTCTGTTCAAGCTCAAGTGGCAGGTATTTTATCGGAAACCGATATCAGATTTAAACCATTCTTTATCGCGCGTTTGCTGCAGGGCGTTTATGCCGCCGTCTTCGTCATGCTTTTATGGAAACCTCTATACACGGCATGGAATGATCCATATCAGTATGTTTTCAAATCTCTTCATAGCGGCGAAATGCCAACAGCACTTATAAACGGTTGGAATCAGCTGGTGCAGATTGGACCTGTTGTCACATTATGCGCACTGTTTACGTACATTATCATTTGTTCTTTCAGACTGACAAACGGCACAAAAAAAGGATGAGTCACAAAACCCCTCATCCTTGTCTGAATTTTTGCTGAAGCGCCAGCTCTACTTCCGGCGGCACAAATTCTGATACAGTGCCTTTGTATCTTGCCACTTCTTTGACAATGCTTGAACTTAAAAACGAATATTGATTGTTTGTCATCATAAAAAACGTTTCAATGGATTCATCAAGAACACGGTTTACAGATGTCCCCTGCATCTCGTATTCAAAATCAGACACCGCTCTCAAGCCTCTTAAAATCGCTTTCGCATTTTTTCTTTTTGCATAATCAATTAATAGCCCTTGCGACGTTTCAACTGTTATGTTCGGGATGTCTTTTGTCACTTCTCTCAAAAGCTCACACCTTTCTTCTACACTGAACAAAGGTTTTTTTGAAGAATTATTCAACACACACACATACACTTGTTCAAAAATATGCGCCCCGCGTCTGATGATGTCCAGATGCCCGTAGGTCACCGGATCAAAACTGCCGGGACAGACAGCTATACTCGCCACAACACTACCCCCTCTTTTTATAAATCGCTACACCTGTAAGTCCATAGGTTTCTTTTCTTGCCATCACAAGATCTCCTACAGCTTCAGGAAGCTCGACCTCTCTGTCATGCTCAGTAACGATAAAGCCGTATTCTTCCAGCATTTGACATTCGTCAATCATCGTTAAAAGCGCTTTCAGCTTTTGTTCCTTATACGGCGGATCAAGAAAAATGCCGCGAAAGGCAGTTTCTCTTTTTGCAGCAGCGTGCAAAGCCCGTTCCGCATCATTGCGGTATACCTGTGCATGTTTTGTAAGCTCCAGCGTTTTTAAATTTGATTTTACCGTTTGAATCGCTTTAAAATCACGGTCAACGAATATACAATGCTCAAACCCGCGTGAAAGCGCTTCGATTCCAAGTCCTCCGCTCCCCGCGAATAAGTCCAGTCCCCTGCCCCCGTCAAAATAAGGGCCGATCATATTGAAAATGGATTCCTTCACTTTGTCGGTTGTCGGTCTTGTTGATGTTCCCGGCACGGCCTTTAGTGAACGGCCTTTTTTTGATCCAGAAATTACTCTCATATTCCACACCACTTTTTCTAAAAGCTATTTTGTTTCTTTGTTCGGCCGGACGCCGCTATGTACATAGAAAAAAATCAATCCTATCTTAACATAAAGCATTCTTGCAAACAATGAACGTAATCTTGTTAAAACAGGTGTATAGGCAGACTGATCCTTGTCCATACTATAAACAACAGCATCTAGAGGATGTTGTTGCCAACCGCGGAGAAGACTTACGTTTCCCCATAAGTTCTTCCTCCGGTTTCTCCTCTCCCTTTGCCTTCTCCTTAACTTGTTAAGGAATAGAAGGACCCCGCAGAAGCCTGCGGGGATTTTTTTATAGAGCTATATGCCGATTTTATAATCGTATTCTTTTGCTTTATCAAGCTTTGACTCGAATTCCAATTTTAAAAACGGTTTATAAGAAGGCTCCACTTTTTTCACAAACGAGTAAGAAGCGATCTTGTCCATTGTTTTTTCAATTTGATTCATATCGCAATACAGCACGACATATTTTAAGCGTTTTGATACATAGTGCACATTTCCGAACTTCCTCAGCATTTTGCTTTGTTTTAGGGAATGCAGATACACAACCATACCCTGGCGCCTATTCTCCAATACAATCACCTGCCTGATTTCTCTTATATGTAAAAGACGAGACGGCCAGTCTCGTCAGGACACTTTGCATCCGCAGCCTCCGCCCGAACCGCAGCCGCCTCCGCACGAAGACAAACCATCAAAATAAGGGTTCCCAGTCGGAACTTTAACATGCTCTGAAACAGCTGTTCCAATCTCGACGCTAACCTCATCAAGAATAGACTGGAGCTCATTTTCAGCTCTCTTGAAGTCAGCCACCTTATCGTTCAGATCCAGCTCCCGCTTGATCTCCCTCATTTTCCGGGATATTTCTCTATAGTCAGGATGATATTTGCCAAAACGCTGTACATCCTCATACTGCTCTTTTATTTGGATAAAAGAACGAATAATCCGCCCTGCCTCTTCATCTTCTTGGAGACGCTTGTAACAATTGCGGTAGTTCTCAGCCGTCTCCGACTGCAGAATCATCTCGGCAAGCTGCTGAGCTTCACTTTGAAGCCGCACGGATTCCATCGTCGCATACATAACACGCACCTCCAGTTGTTAGTTTACCATGAAACCAGCCAATTGGAAAATCCTTAGCCGAAGCCTGAAAACAATCTCCCTGCATTTACAGCATGAAAAAAGACCCTCTTTCGGGCCTTTCAATCTTTTGTCCGCATCGCTTGAAACATTTGCATCATCATTTGCGCCATTTGGATCCCGTTCGTAAACTGGTTTACCCGGTGCGGTATGGTTTTTTCATAAAAGTTCATCATCTCAAGCTGAAAGGAGGACAGATCATCCGGTTTTCTCGAAAGCCTGCGGTACCATATCGGCTGTTCTCTGATGAATCGTTTCCGTTCTTCATTTGCTGAAATAAATTCCTGAACCTCTTTGCGCATATAAGCTCTCCTTTTTTAATCCTTTCGAAAAGAAAAAGGATGCTGTCCAGAGCCTGGCTGAGATTGCTTTTGGCCGCTCCCGGAAAATGTATGAAGAAGACTTTGCAATGATGAAATTGACTGGCTCATTTTATTGATTTGTTCGTTCATTTGATTGACATCCATTTTTTTCACCGCTGTTACCATTTTAGAGACAAAATCATTTTTTTCCGCCGTTTCTGGCACAGCATTCGTGCCTTCTTCCGGTTCCCGATACGGATCCCAAATCGGGTCGCTCTCCCCGAAGAGGACCCAATTCTCATAGACGTCCTGCCAGCTTCTTTGTTCTTTACGCACTTCTTTTATCAGCTTGGGATGCTTTTTGACGAATTGTTTAAAGTCATTGATTGAATGATTGGCGTGTTGGTTCGCCACAATCCTCACCCCCTCCGAAAATGATACCTACTACAATGTATCGTTTTGTGAGGCATTGTGTTCGCCTATATTCACACCAATATCTTCATTTATTATCACAGGGAGCGCAGAGCAATTTGAGAGTCAGAATACCGCCGTTCTGCTCCGTTTTTTAAATATCGCACAGATGGCTGCTATCAGGATGGAATGTTTCTAGATTTGCCCCAACACAATAAAGGTGATCGAACGCAGGAAGAGTATCGGCCTCCTCTGTACCATCACATCCAGACCAGCCGATTATGTGGAAATAAAAAAGCCGCGGAACCAACCGTTCGCGGCTTTTCATTACCATCGCTTAATAAAATTTTGGGTGTAATATTTCCGGTCTACTCCGACACCTAGATGCGTATAATCTGAATTTAGAAGCGCTTTTCGATGGCCTTCACTATTAAGCCAGCCTTCTACAGCGGCCGGGCCGTCCACATAATTGTATGCGATGTTTTCTCCCGCTTGCTGAAAGTCAACATCCCCTTCTTCTAAGCGGTCTTTCAGCGTCCCGTATTTTTTAGAAACATGGGAGAAATAGTTATTGTCCTTCATATCCTCGCTATGTCCAAAAGCTACTTCTGCCGTCGGCTGGTCCCACTCAAGCTTCGCAAGTCCATACTTGACACGTATGACATTCGTCAAATCAAATATTTGCTTTTCGCTCGTCGTTTGGATCTTTTCCCACTTATCATCTGAAACATCTTTTGACTTCATTAATTCACCGCGGTATACAACCTCATAAGGTCTTTGCTTTACAAAGGTTTGCGCATCAAACGCCCTGATGCTGGATAACTTCCCCTCAAATTTGTCCATATACAGCTGGACATACATCTTTCCTACCTTTACAGTCGGTCTGGTATTGATATCCTCTTCAGAAAACTCAAATCGATAGGAATTTCCTTTATACTCTACATTCACAAACGGCGCCACCTGAGTCGTCTTGAATACTTCTCCGGTTGATTCGCCAATTTTGAAAGGCTTTGCGTTAATATCATTCCCAGCTGCAAATAATGTGACCACTTTATTATTTAATACTCCGATTTGGATATATTGGTCCTTTCCTTGATTGTAAACCCACCAATCGTAATCATATGCGGAAGGGTCAATGCGTTCAGGTTTCCCAAGCTTTTTTGTTACATCATCGGCGGACTTGCCCATAAAGGACAATAACCCTGAAGTCGGCATATGTATTCGTTTGCCGCTTTGCGCTTCCTCGTTAGACACTTGAGGCTCGCTGTCATTGGATTTTTTTTCAGGAACAGATCCGTATTGAATAAACAGAACATAAGTTCCGCAGATAATCAAGAGGATAACCAGTGCTCTCAATATATTTTTCAATCTATCACCCCCGTGCGATCACGTGTCTTGCCTTACATCTCATTACAATACAGCCTATTTAACATGTCAAAGATTTATGTGTTAATGAAAAAAGCCTTCTTCTCTGTCATCACCCTCGGAAATATCCGATAAGGCGCTGCCGGCACGTTCATTCGTTTGCTCAGATAAAGAAAGATCACCAAGCGTGACGATTCCAGTCAGCTTTTTGTTTTTTGTAACGGGTATCCTTCTGAGCTGATGTGATGCCATCAAATGAAGAACCTCATCGACTGAAGCATCTTCCTCCACACTGACAGGTTTTTCGGTCATCGCGTCAGTGATTTTTTGCGAATTCGGTTTTTTTATAGCGATTCCTCTTAACACGAGATCCCGGTCGGTCACGATGCCAACGAGGGTTTCTCCATCCTCATCTACTACCGGAACCGCACCTATATTCGCGTCCTTCATCTTTACTGCAGCTTCATATACATTATCTAATACCGTGCAATATTGCAAGTCGGCTGTCATCAGATCTTTTATTTTTGTCATCCGTATAGCCCTCCTTTAGTCTAGTGCTATTTTCGTCAAAATTTATTTTTTGCATACTTTCAAAAGAAGAAGATTCATTGAAAGTTTAACGCTTTCATACTATGATTGTCAGGAAAGGTAATTTTTATAAGGAGGGGTCAGTGTTGAAGTTTACTGAAAGCGGGCTTGAAGGAGTAAAGGCTGAGCTCAGCTGGCTAGACGACTTGATGGAAAGCAAAGGTCTCATCAGAGCGGGTCAATGGGATTACGAAAGAGTCACCTATGACAGAAAGTTTTCGACGATTGAGGGTACGTTTTACCTGCGGATACCAGGCATTGCGGCTGAGGGCGATGTTGGAAGCGGCCGCGCCGTGATTCAATTAATGCCCCCTCTCTTAGGTAAGCATTACTACCCGCACGGAGTAGAATATGGAGAAACGGAAGAGTTTCCCGTACAGGTTGTAACAAAAAGCAAGGCACTGATTCAGGACATATCCGACATGTTAAAAACAGTTCAAATGTAATGAAAAGGAACAGCATCTTCTGCTGTTCCTTTCAGATTGGTTGACAAAATGCAAAACGGTTTTGATTTTAGCATTTTGTCATCTTTTCAGCGTGATTGAAAACCCTTGAAGTCTAGGAAAGGCGAGCATTGGAGCGGAGCGAATGTTTTCATTCGTGAGTTCCAACGCGCAGACTTGACAACGAATGCGTGGGTTTGTCGACACGCTGAAAAGGTACAGCATCTTCAGCTGTACCTTTTATGATATCGTCTGTTGAATATACGGCGGTTCCTCCTGCCCGTCCTTTTCTCTTTCTTTCTTCACCCATTGAAAAAAAACAAGCGCCAAAAAAGTGCCGTACACAATTTCCTGGATGATTTTCATCATGACTGCTCCGAGTTGCTGATCCTCCAACAAAGGGAGTGTATTTAACATCTCCGGTCCTGTTAATGGGACCTGCCCCATCATATCCGCAGGCACACAAAGCTTCATTGCCTCAGCCCACGCAGACGGGTCTGTATAGGTCGCGTATAACGGCGCGCCGCTGAACATGATCAGCGCGCAAGCAGGCGTGAGCAGCATACCGTCCGCCATAATATATCCCAGCTTCATCAAGCCGCTGAGCTGCGGGAGACGCTCTACCTTATGAACAAGCGGCCACCACATCAAAAACGCCAGTACAAAGATGAGCCAAGTCATTAATGTATGATAAAACGGATCCGTTTTGACAGTATCAAATATAAGTGGAACATGATATAACGAAAAAATGCCGTTAAACAAAAGCAAAGCAATTAAAGGTGTCGAAAAGAATGAAAAAACCGGTTTAATGGCAGGCCTGAAAATGATCTTTTCCCAGAGCCATGCGGGAATTCCCGCAATTAATAATGGCGGGACGACCAAATACAGGACAGCCATTTGCACCATATGAGCGCTGAACATAATATGGCCGAGCAGATCTACCGGACTCCCCTCTGCTGCATATAAAAACAGCATCGCCGATAGAAAGCACACCATCTCTTTACCTGTTATCCGTTCTGGCTTTGAAAACATTCGCCAGTAAAAATAGAGATAAAGCACCATAATACCCAACAGGATACAAAAAAGATAAGGGCTCCACATCGCGCGAAACCCAAACACATCTAACTGATCCATTATTTCACCTCCGGCGGCTGTTCACATTACCACCATATAATTGTGACAAACGCAAGCACAGTGATGAACGCGACAAACATGCCTGAATACAAAAACAGTGCCGGCGCTTCATGCCCTTTTTGATTCATATGCATGAAATAATAAAGCTGGAAGATGACTTGAATCGCAGCAAGCAGAATAATGAAAGGAATCGTAAACCAGCTGGCGACACCGTCCGTTGCCACAGTGAGAAAGGCCACAATCGTAA
Source organism: Bacillus sp. SW14 (assembly GCF_047608225.1). Classification (NCBI taxonomy): domain Bacteria; kingdom Bacillati; phylum Bacillota; class Bacilli; order Caryophanales; family Bacillaceae; genus Bacillus; species Bacillus sp. SW14. The sequence goes on from NZ_JBLKRW010000001.1 coordinate 2,683,039, forward strand.
GGCCGATCATTAGACCAAAAGACAGAACCTGATATTTCATCTCCTGAGCGTGCTTCTTTTTCTTAAATTCAAGGCCGCTGTTGATATGCCCCTTGCTTTTTTTACCGACCATGTTTATCCCACCATCCCCATTAAATATACAACGGTAAAGATGAAGACCCACACGACATCAATAAAGTGCCAATAAAGACTTGCAAGATAAAACTTAGGCGCCGTATACAGGTTTAGTCCCCTTTTGGCATTGCGGATCATCAGCGTGCTGATCCACATAAGCCCAAATGCCACGTGGGCGCCGTGTGTACCGACAAGCGTGTAAAACGCGGAACCGAGCGCAGAGCTTGTGATCGTAAAGCCAAACTCATGGGTGTAATGCATAAACTCATAAATTTCCAATGCTAAAAATCCCGCCCCCAATAAGAGCGTAATTCCAAGCCAAAGCTGCATTTTGCCAAAGGAAAAGTTCTTCATGTGGTACATCGCGTACACACTCGTTAAACTGCTCGTTAATAAAAGCATTGTGGCAATAAACACAAGCGTCACATCAAACATTTCCGTCGTAGGCGGGTCACCGGCGTTTGAATTCCGGAGTGCGAGAAACGTGGCGAAGAGAGACGCGAACAAAACTGTCTCTCCCCCAAGAAAAAGCCAAAAGCCTAAAAATTTATTTTTCCCTTCCAGTGTTACTTTTTCGGGAGAAGCTGGAAAGGTTTCCGCGGTGAATTTTTCTTCAATTTGCATTATGCCTTCACCCCTTTATCATCGTTCGGCAGTTCCTCTTTATGAATATGATAACCGTGATCATCAATGACTGAGCGAAGCAACATCGTGATAAATGTGATGCCGAGCCCGATAAAGATCACCGGCAGGCCCCAAGCGTGTTCGGTTCTGTACATCAGCCCGAACGCTGCGACAAAGAGGCCAAAGGAAATGATGAACGGCAGTATTGAGCCGTTCGGCATATGAATATCATCTACCGGTTCAGCCGGCGTCATTGAGCTGTGTCCTGCCTGCTTCTCAATCCAAAGCGGATCAAGCCCTCTGACAAAAGGAAGCTGTTTAAAATTATACTCAGGCGGCGGTGAAGAAACAGTCCATTCAAGCGTACGTCCGTCCTGCCATGGATCGGCTCCGACATATTCTCCTTTTACCGATGTCCAGATGACATTGACCAGCAGAAGAATAACTGCTGCCGCCATAAAAAACGCCCCGATTGTACTGATCAAGTTGCCGGTTTCAAGACCCTGGTCTGGTAAGAACGTATAAACCCGGCGCGGCATACCCATTAAACCGACAAAATGCTGAATGAAAAACGTAAGGTGAAAGCCGATAAAAAACAATACAAATGAAATTTTCCCCATCGTCTCATGCAGAATTTTACCGAACATTTTCGGCCACCAGAAATGCACACCGGCTAAAAGGCCGAATACCACACCGCCAATAATGACATAGTGGAAATGCGCCACCACAAAATACGTATCATGGAACTGATAATCAGCAGCAGCCGCTGCCAGCATAACTCCCGTTACACCGCCGAGCACGAAGGACGGTATAAAGGAGACGGCATACAGCATAGCGGTCGTATACTTTACATTTCCTCCCCAAATCGTCAAAAGCCAGTTGAAAATTTTAATCCCGGTCGGAATCGCGATAGCCATTGTGGCAACCGCAAAAATCGCATTTGCAATCGGTCCGAGACCTGTCGTAAACATGTGATGGACCCAAACCATAAAACCTAGAAAGCCAATGAGCACGATGGCAAAAACCATTGATGAATACCCAAACAAACGCTTTCTGGCGAACACAGGAATGACCTCTGAAAAAATACCGAATGCAGGCAAAATCAAGATATAAACCTCCGGGTGGCCAAAGATCCAAAACAAATGCTCCCAAATGACCGTATTCCCGCCAAGCTCTGGATTAAAGAAATTGGTGCCAAACAGCCGATCCAGCATCATCAGAGCCAATCCGGCCGTAAGCGGCGGAAAGGCAAACAAAATCAATGCCGAAGCCACAAATGTTGTCCATGTAAACAAAGGCAGCCTCATGTACGTCATGCCGGGCGCCCTCATGTTGATAATCGTGGCCAAAAAGTTAATCCCGGCTATCAGCGTCCCGAGCCCCGATATTTGCAGTCCGAGGACGAAAAAGTCTATGCCGTGCCCTTCAGAATGAAGCGAAAGTGAGGCGTATGACGTCCAGCCCGCATCTGGCGCTCCGCCCAAAAACCAGCTTAGATTTAAGAAGATGCCCCCGAAAAAGAAGAGCCAAAAACCGAGTGAGTTTAAAAATGGAAACGAAACGTCACGAGCCCCAATCTGCAAAGGCACGACCGCATTCATCAAGGCAAATAAAAGCGGCATCGCGGCCAGAAAGATCATCGTCGTCCCGTGCATTGTCATGACTTCATTGTATGCTTGAGCACTGAGAAAAGCATTTTCCGGCTTTGCAAGCTGAATTCTGATAAACATCGCTTCAATTCCGCCGACAAGAAAGAAGAATCCCCCGGCGATTAAGTAAAGAACCGCGATTTTTTTATGGTCCACCGTCGTCAAATAATCCCAAAGTATAGATCCGCGCGTCCGCTTTTCTGTAAGCGTGTTCAACATATGCGACCTCCCCTAATATCTCCCTTTCTTTCCTACTTGCTTTCCGTTTTTAAGCCTTTTAAGTATTCATAAAGTGCATCTGTTTCACTGTCTGAGAGCTTCGGATATGTTCCAGTCATTTTGTTCCCCGGTTTTATGCTCTCAGGATCCTTCAGCCAATCCTTCACATTTTCTTCGTTAGCGTCTTTCACCCCTGCCACTTTTGCCCTTTCACCGAAGGTCGCTAAGTTGGGGGCTGTTCTTGCTGCTTCTGCCCGCTTATCATTCGGCTCGACCGCATGGCAGCTCAGGCAGTTCTTCTCTTTAAAGAGTTCTTCGCCCTGCTTAGCCAAATCACTCTCTGCTGTAGACTTATAGTTTTTCATTTCTTTTGTCCAGCCCTGAAATTCTTTTGCAGACATCGTCTTTACCTTAAAATCCATCAGCGCGTGTGAAGGGCCGCAAAGCTCTGCACACTTTCCAAAAAACATATCTCCTGCCTCTTTGCTTCGTTTTGAATCAAATGTCAGGAAAAACTTATTTTCATTATCCGTATTCGTATCAAGTTTTCCTCCAACTGAAGGAATCCAGAAAGAATGTTTTACATCTGAGGCTTTTAAATTAAAATACACACGCTGGTCTGTCGGCACAATCAGCTCCTGACTTGTGATAATCCCGTAATCAGGGTATTCAAACTCCCACCAATATAAATTTGCCCGGACATTGACTACAAGAGCATCCTCAGCTTTGCGGCTTTTCTTATCCATTGGTGATGTATCTGCTAGCTCTAGCGTATATAGTACGACAGGGATCACAAGAATAATGAGCAGCAAAATCGGGATCACGGTCCATGTGATTTCTAAAAATTTGTTCCCCTCTACCTGTTTCGGTATCGTATTCTCACCGACCCGTGATCTTCTGAATCTCACAATCACATAAAAGAAGATAACAGATACTACTGCAACAACAACCACCATAATCAATGTGCTGAGCACTGTCAGGTCATACTGTTTATCAGCCACCTCGCCAGCAGGCTTGAGCGTGGATAAAAAAGGTTTTCCACATCCGCTTAATAGAAGCGGCACTAAGGCTAATAATGAAATAAGACGCCAATGCTTTACCATTTCACCCAACCCCTTTTCTGGTCAATACAAAGGCGGAGAGCAGATCGAAATTCGTCGCAATCCAGCCTATCACCAATAAAGCACTTACATTTCCACTTCTCTTAAAATATGAGTTTTTTGACTCAAAATGCCATCTATGTATAAAAGTAAAGCCGCCTGATTAAACAAAAGGTCAAGGCGGCATTTACTAGTTGTCATCGATTATTTTGAAGCGATAAAACAAGCAATGTATCTATTTTTTAAAAAAGAGTCAAGACAACCATGGCAACGAAATAGATTGTCATGTAATTGAGCGAGTAAATGAACATCTGCGTTGCCCACTTCATGATATTTTTGGTGCGGAGGCCCATCAAGCCGAGAATCAGCCAGCCGATATTTAACAGCAAGCCGAGAATGACAATCGGCAGGCCCAAGCTTCCAAGGAAAAACGGAAGTGGCATCAGGCACGCAACCCACACAATAATTTGTCTTTTTGTCACTTCAAATCCGTATACGACAGGAAGCATCGGAATATTTGCAGCTCTGTAATCCTCAGTTTTCTTAATAGCCAATGCTAAAAAATGAGGGATCTGCCAAATAAATAAAATCATGAATAATACCCATGCCACGACACCGATATGCCCTTCCACTGCCGTCCATCCAATAAGTGGCGGAACAGCGCCGGAAACACTTCCTACTACTGTGTTAATCGTATAGCGGCGTTTCGTCCACATTGTATACAATACAACATACGTAAAGACTCCGATAAAACCGATAACAGCAGCCATGACAGTTGTCATCAGCAGCATGATCAATCCTAAAGCAACCAGCAAAATTCCGGACCATAACGCCTGATTCGGCTGAATTTTACCCGTAACCGTCGGTCTTACTTTCGTGCGCTCCATCAGATGATCGATATCCCGGTCATACCAGTTATTGATCGCGCAAGAGCCCGCAATAATCAGAGATGACCCGATTAATGTAAGAAGAACGGTGTTTATATTGCCTAAAAAACTCAAACCGGAAATATGCAGTGCAAGCCACATTCCAGTAAAAGTCGTGATGAGATTGGAATTGACGATCCCTATTTTAATAAGGGACAGAAAATCTTTCCATGCCGTTGTTTCTTCAATTTGTCCGTCTATAGCTGTATCATTTATGATTCTGGAGTTAGCCATAACGTAAACCTCCCTTACAAACCTAACGCAGGACAATAAAAAACCTGCAACTCTATCATACAAGATAACATCTTGTAAAAAAACATCCTATTAAATATTAAACGACAAACAGGAATTTATTTGTGAACTTTTTATGAATTTTACCAAAGATAAAGGCAATCGCGAAATCGGCAGTGCGTTTACCTTATTTCTATCAGACCCGGCATGAATAATCAAGTGTACATTTTCCGGAAGCCGCCATTCTATTATATTTTTGTGAACAAAAGGCTCTAAGAATTGCCTCAAAACACATATTCGCTTACACTTGGAACGTATATAAAATCGCAGCAGTATGTTAAGAAGGTGAATATTAAATGAATAAAGCATTAAAAGCTCTCGGTGTTCTGACAACATTTGTCATGCTTATTGTTTTAATCGGGGGAGCCCTCGTTACAAAAACAGGTTCCGGCCAAGGATGCGGCAGACAGTGGCCGCTGTGTCACGGCCGTTTTTTCCCTGAAATGAATCCGGCTTCAATTATTGAATGGAGCCACAGATTCGCAAGCGGGATCTCTATTATCCTTGTGTTAAGCCTTGCGTTTTGGTCATGGAGAAAAATAACGCCGATTTTCCGTGAAACAACGTTTCTCGCGATCATGTCTATTATCTTTTTATTTCTTCAGGCACTGCTTGGCGCATTGGCTGTCGTATTCGGTTCAAACGCGCTGATTATGGCGCTTCACTTCGGCATCTCATTGATATCTTTTGCTTCAGTGCTTATTTTGACGTTGCTTATATTTGAAGCTGACAAATCAGTTAGAAAACTGGTTAAACCGCTTAAAATCGGCAAAAGAATGCAATTTCACATGATAGGAATATTAATATATACCTATATCGTTGTGTATACAGGCGCATATGTAAGACATACAGAATCAAGTCTGGCATGTCCTGATGTGCCGCTGTGCAGTCCGCTGAACAACGGACTTCCAACTCAATTCCCTGAATGGGTGCAAATGGGCCACAGAACAGCAGCATTGCTCTTGTTTGTATGGATTATTGTGGCCGCTGTTCATGCTGTTACTTCCTATAAAGATCAAAAGCAGATCTTTTGGGGCTGGATCTCATGTCTTATTTTTATTACATTACAGGCACTGTCCGGTATTATGATCGTGTATACTGAACTGGCTCTGGGCTTTGCTCTTGCCCACTCGTTCTTTATTGCCTGCCTGTTTGGCGTTCTATGCTACTTCATATTATTGATTGCACGGTTCCGTTATGAATCCAGACAATCATAAAGATTTTAGACCAAAGCTTCCAGTGCTTTGGTCTTTTTTATGTCATATTTTTTGCCGTTTCATATGTTTCAATGGCCAGCCTCCGCTGAACTTGATGATCAATGAGCGGCTTCGGATTATCCTCGCCGATGATGCAGGATGAACTCCCTTCAATTTGAGGCGTCATTTTCCATGGCTCGTGAAGAAATTCATCCGTAATATGTTTCAATTCGGGAATGTATCTCTTAATAAACAGCCCATCCGGATCAAACTTCTTAGATTGGGTGACAGGATTAAATATCCTGAAGTACGGCACAGCATCCGTCCCGACAGAAGCAGCCCACTGCCACCCCCCAATGTTAGATGCAGGATCGTAATCAATTAATTTATCAGCAAAATATGCTTCCCCGAGACGCCAATCGATTAAAAAGTCCTTAACGAGAAAAGAAGCAGTGATCATGCGAAGCCGGTTATGCATCCAGCCTTCTTTGTTAAGCTGCCTCATCCCCGCATCAACGATCGGAAAACCAGTGCGCCCTTCACACCACGCTTGAAACAGCTTGTGATCATGATTCCAGCTGATGTTGCGGAACCTCTCATCAATTTCCGTCTCAGCCATGTGCGGATGAACGGCGTATACCATGTTGTAAAAGTCACGCCAAGCCAGCTCCTTGATAAAAACGTCCTTCGCTCCTTGCGACGACTCATGCTGCAGTACTGCATAATATACCATACGCGGTGACAAGACGCCGGTTTTTAGAAACCGGGACAGCTTGCTGGTGCTATTTGCAAAAGGAATGTCTCTATTTTTATGGTACATTGACAGCTTTTCATCTATAAATCGGAAGAGAGCCTCTTTTGCAATGGAGGCATCAACATGCACCCAGTGTCTTTTGCTGGACTGCACAAGATGTTCCAGCATCCGTTCGCCCTGATTAGATAACGACTGATTTCTAATCATCTGCGTTGAACATAAAAAATGAGGATCGATCTCCATCATTTTCGGCTTTTCAGCCTTTGACCATGATCTAAAATATGGCGTAAACACCTTATACATACTGCCATCTTGTTTCACGATGTCGTCCGCACCGTGAATATGTGCATCTGTCCACGGCGAAGGATAAATCCCGTTTTTTCTTAAAAACGCTGATACTTCATGATCCCGCTGCGCTCCGTATCCTGCGTCATCCTGATTATAAAAAACCGCATCAATTTCATATGCATCCATCAGCCTGCGAAACATATGTATCGCTTCAAGATAAAAGATGTGCAGATAGAGTCCCTTTTGTCGCGCTTCATTTGTAAAAACAGAGAGTGTCTTAAAAAAATATTCGTGACTCATATCATACTTCATATCTACAAAGTGAGGATCGATCTGAAAGATCGGAAGCAGACCAGCCTGTTTTTGTTTTGAATAGGAAATATCTTTTGACAGTGCTGTATTGTCTTCAAGCCTTAAATCTCTTCTAAACCACACAATGACAACTTTCATTTGTTTCACTCCGCTTTTTTCTAAAAAACAAGAGTGTATATCAAATGATATACACTCTTGTTTTTTATGCTTTTTCAATTTCGATAAGCAGATCTCCCGTTTGGATCGGCTCGCCATTTTTCACATGAACCTGCTTGATTGCTCCTGAGAAAGGCGCCTGAACCGTTGTTTCCATTTTCATCGCTTCATTAATCATCAAGTGATCACCTTTATTGACTTTTGCACCTGCCTCAGTCAATACCTTAATAACCGTTCCAGGCATGGAGGCTGCGATGTGGGTTGGGTTAGTCCGGTCCGCTTTCAGCTTTTCCTGAACGGAAGACTTAATGCTTTCATCTTTAATGACAACTTCACGCGGCTGCCCGTTCAGTTCGAAATAAAGGACGCGAGTGGCATCAGGCTGAGGCTCGCCGATTGAAATCAGCTTAACGATCAGCGTTTTTCCGCGCTCAATTTCCACTTCTATTTCTTCACCCAATGTCATGCCATAGAAGAATGTCGGTGTATCTAATACCGAAATGTCTCCATAGCTTTCTGCCGTTTTCACATAATCAGAGAAGACTTTAGGATAAAGGGCATACGCAATAGCATCTTGATCTGAAATCTCCAAGTTATGCTGCTCTTTAAATTCCTGTTTGATCGCTTCAAATGATACCGGCTCAAGCAGTTCTCCAGGTCTGACCGTAATTGGCTCCTGCCCTTTTAAGATCAGTTTTTGGAGTTTTTGCGGGAATCCGCCATGAGGCTGGCCGATATTTCCTTTGAATAGCTCAACAACTGAATCAGGGAAATCCAATGATTCGCCTTTTTCGTACACGTCCTTTTCAGTCAAGTTGTTTTGTACCATGTAGAGCGCCATATCTCCGACGACTTTTGAGGAAGGTGTGACCTTCACGACATCGCCGAACATATCGTTGACGCGTCTGTACATTTCTTTGACTTCATTCCAGCGGTCACCCAGGCCTACTCCCTTCGCCTGCTGCTGCAGGTTGCTGTATTGGCCTCCAGGCATTTCGTGTTCATATATTTCAGTATGCGGTGACTTCATTCCGCTTTCAAATTCGCTATAGTATTTACGCACTGACTCCCAATATTGGGACAGCATTTCAACACCTTGGACATTCATTTCCGGGCGGCGGGCGTTGCCTTCCATCGCATGATAAAATCCACTCGCACTAGGCTGAGACGTTAACCCTGCCATTGCGCTGACCGCCACGTCTACGATATCAACGCCTGCTTCAACAGCTTTTGCATACATATAAATGCCGTTTCCGCTCGTATCATGCGTATGCAGGTGAACCGGAATGTCGATCGTCTCTTTCAATGCAGAAACGAGTTCATATGCAGCCTGCGGTTTTAACAGCCCTGCCATATCTTTAATTCCGAGAATATGGGCTCCGGCAGCCTCAAGCTCCTTCGCCATCGACGTATAATAAGCAAGATCATATTTGGTGCGATTCTTGTCAAGGATATCACCTGTGTAACAAATCGCAGCTTCTGCCACTTTGCCGGTATCCCGAACAGCATCAATGGCTAATGTCATCCCTTTTACCCAGTTTAAGCTGTCGAATATACGGAACACGTCAATACCGGATTGAGCGGATTGTTTCACAAATTCTTTAATCACATTGTCCGGATAATTCGTATAGCCGACTGCGTTTGATGAACGAAGCAGCATCTGGAATAAGGTATTCGGCACTTCCTTTCGAAGGTCCTCCAAACGCTTCCATGGATCTTCTTTCAGGAATCGGTAGGCTACATCGAAGGTCGCGCCTCCCCACATTTCCATGCTGAATAGCTCAGGCCATAAAGCAGCCGTCGGATTCGCGATTTTTTTCAAATCATGTGATCTGAATCTCGTTGCCAATAAGGATTGGTGTGCATCCCTGAATGTTGTATCAGTTAAAAGGACAGATTTCTGTTCCTTCACCCATTTCGCAAGACCTTCAGCGCCTTTTTCATCAAGGATTTGCTTTGTTCCTCTGGCAGGCTCCTGATCAACGTCCGCTTTTACGTGTATCGGCTTGTCAAACGCCGGTTTTTCTTTTTTCCCGATTCCAGGGAACCCGTTCACTGTCACATTGCCGATGTACGTGAGCATTTTCGTGCCGCGGTCTTTCTGTTTAGGGAAAATAAACAGCTCAGGTGTTGTATCAATGAAGGAAGTATCATATTGTCCTGTCAGGAATTTATCATGTTTTGCAACGTTCTCAAGGAACGGAATATTTGTTTTAATGCCCCTGATTCTAAACTCCTGAAGGTTTCGGACCATTTTGGCCGCCGCCTGTTCAAATGTTAAAGCCCAAGTTGAAAGCTTAACGAGAAGTGAATCGTAATACGGGGTAATTACGGCGCCTTGGAAGCTGTTTCCGGTGTCTAGCCGGACACCAAAGCCGCCGCCAGAGCGGTAAGCCATAATTTTTCCTGTATCGGGCATGAAATCATTCTGCGGATCTTCAGTCGTTACCCGTGACTGAATTGCATAACCGATTGTAGAAATGTCCTTTTGCTGTGGAATATTTACTTTTTTGCTGTGAAGACTGTGCCCCTGGGCAACAAGGATCTGTGTTTGGACAATATCGACACCGGTAATCATTTCTGTAATTGTATGTTCAACTTGAACGCGCGGGTTTACTTCAATGAAATAGAACTCGTTGTTCGCGACAAGGAACTCAACCGTGCCGGCGTTTATATAATCCACATTTTTGGCAAGCGCAACTGCCGCTTCGCAAATTTGATCTCTCAATTCAGGTGACAGCGAGACACTCGGCGCTACTTCGATTACTTTTTGATGGCGTCTTTGAACAGAACAATCCCTTTCAAAAAGATGAACCACGTTGCCCTGCTTGTCTCCAATGACTTGAACTTCAATGTGCTTAGGGTTTTCAATCAGTTTCTCTACATATACTTCGTCATTGCCAAAGGCTGCTTTTGCCTCTGATTTTGCACGATCATATGCTTCTTTTACTTCACTTTCACTTCTGACAATTCTCATGCCGCGTCCGCCGCCGCCAAGAGAAGCTTTAATAATCATCGGATAACCGTGCGTTTGTCCGAATTGTTCGACGGCTTCAAGCGTTTCTGCAGGACCATCGCTTCCCGGGATTACAGGAATTCCGGCTTTTTCTGCCTGTTCACGCGCTTTCACCTTATCACCAAACATATTTAAATGTTCAGAAGTAGGACCGATGAACACAATGCCTTCTTCTTCACAGCGTTTGGCGAAATGTATATTCTCAGATAAGAAACCGTATCCCGGATGGATTGCATCCACTTTGTTTCTTTTCGCAATATCAATGATACCCTCAATATCCAGGTAAGCATCAATCGGTTTTTTTCCTTCGCCAACCAGGTACGCTTCATCTGCTTTATAACGATGATAGGAACCGGAATCTTCTTTTGAATAGACCGCAACTGTACGAATATTTAATTCTGTACAAGCACGGAATATACGGATTGCAATTTCTCCCCTGTTTGCTACTAACACTTTTTGTATAGATTGCTGTGACAAACTTTTTCCCCCTTACCCGAAATGGAATATAATCTATCATAAAGGAATATCCTTCCCATGTACACACTTGTTTTTTACAGATAAACAGTTTTTTCAAGCTGTTTCTTCTTCATTCCCTTTGACGCCACGGGCTCTTTCTTTTTCTTATTCTCTGAATATTTCACAAACATACTGATATTGGCTAATATTCCCATACTCGCCAGCAGCAGCACTAAAGAAGACCCCCCGTAGCTGATAAACGGCAGCGTAACTCCTGTAATGGGAATTAATCCGCTGACACCGCCAAGGTTAACAAACGATTGGATGGCGATCATGCTTGAAATACCGATCGCTAGAAGACTTCCAAACGGGTCCTCGCATTTTCTGGCTATATAAAAGCCTTTTATGACGATAAACCCCAATAGAATAATCACAAACAATACCCCAAAAATACCAAGTTCTTCGGCAATGACAGCCATAATAAAGTCAGTATGCGATTCAGGAAGATAACCGTATTTTTGAATACTTTCACCTAGTCCCATACCGAAAATACCGCCTGATCCGATCGCATAATAGGAATTAATCACTTGCAGGCCAGATGAATCCGCATATTTAAACGGATCTTCAAGGCTCTCAAAACGATCTAAACGCTTTTCTGACAGGATTTTATCCTTGTTTAAATAAATAATCGGACTGACCAAGAGCAGAACAATTCCCCCCAGTAAAACAAGCCTTGCCAGAGTCTTCCCGCTGAAACCGGAACACAAAATCATGCAAGCCGCAATTAATCCGATAATCGCCGCAGTTCCGAAGTCAGGCTGCATAGCGATCAAACCGCAAAGAATGATTGTCATCACCACCGGAGGCGCAACTCCCGTTAACAGATGATCAATATAGCTTTGTTTTTTGGCGTATACGGCTGCAAGGTACAATATGACCACTAGCTTGACAAATTCGCCCGGCTGCATGCTCAGTCCGCCAATTTTAAACCAGCTTTGCGCGTTTCCGGCAACATGTCCGAATACGAACAGCGAAATGAGCGCAAAAACAGAAACAAGCAGCATTCCCTTCTGAAACTTTTGGTGAGCCAGTGCTTTGTAAGGAAACAAAGCCATGAGAATAAAAAGAGCGCCACCCGCAAATAAAGCAAACAGCTGCCTCATGAAGAAAAAATTACTGCTTACGTTAAAACGAGAAACAGCCGTAATCATACTTGAACTGTATACCATCACTAAACCGAATCCGCATAATAAAACAATTGCAAATATCAGTGAGTAATCATAAGATTTCAGCATTTTTTTTAACATAACATCCTCTTCCCTGCTTCCAACTTCCATTATCTATGGTTTTTATGTATTGATCTTTTTTATTTTACTACAATTTATCAAACGAGATGAAGAATCTCTATACGATTCGGAAGGAATGTGTAAAAAAAGACCGTCTCCGAGAAGGTAGGAGAAAATGTGCGGTTATAAAAAAACCCAAACTGTTAACAAGTTTGAGTTTTATCATTTATTTACCTGTAAACGCGTCATGCAAAGCAGACAATTCGCGCTCCAATGTGTATAAAAGGTCTTTACCGTCTTTTTCATCAACCAATCCCAGGCGGACAGCAAAATCGATTTCCCTCGAAAGCCCGAACATTTGAGTATCTAATACCTCTTCATATAGAGGACATTGAGGCATCGTTAAGTTATCCATTTGTACTCGGATCAGCTTCAAAATCTTCTCAGCGTCAACTTTTAAGAGCTCAAAAGCTTTTTGCCGATGGTCAACTATCATCTCTGAAGCCAAAAGTATCCCTCCGTTCCCAAGGCGAGTACCTAATTCTTCTATTTATCATAAAGGGTATCAGCAGAAAATGCAAGAGGATTTAAGCAGATGACATAAATTAAAAAATACTCAGTTTGTACATTTCAGACATGATTTCCAAAAGCTTCACACCCGCAATGCTGTTCCCTTTTTCGTCCAATGCCGGGCCAAAAATACCAATCCCGAAATCGTATGGCGAAATGCCCATAATCCCTCCGGATACGCCGCTTTTCGCAGGAATTCCGACCTTAATTGCAAATTCGCCGCTTGCATTGTACATTCCGCACGTCACCATAAATGTTTTGCAAATTCTCGCAACATCTTTTGAGATAACTTGCTCCCCAGTCTCGGGGTGTCTGCCGTTCAGCGCAAATACAGATCCGATTTTCGCCAAGTCCAGACTGTTCATTTCAATCGCACATTGTTTCGTGTATAAATCCATTACCGCTTCTACATCATCTTCAAAAATCCTGTACTGTTTCATATAATAACACATTGCCCGATTAATCATCGACGTGCTGTATTCGGATTCAGCAACTTCCCGGCAGTATGTAATCTGTTGGTTGTTTGTCAGCTTTCTGATAAAAGAAAGTAAATAATCAAGTCTCTCTTTTACCGTTTTCCCTTTAATCAAGCTGGTCACTACCAATGCACCGGCATTGATCATAGGGTTTAACGGCTTGCTCGGATTCACTGTTTCAAGCTTGATAATAGAATTAAACGGATCACCAGTCGGCTCCTGTCCGACATAGCTGAAGACCTTCTCCTTACCGTATTCCATTAATACCAAAGCAAGCGAGAGCACTTTCGATATACTTTGAAGCGTAAATGTTTTTTCCACGTCACCCGCTGACAGACAAGTAGTATTGGAATAATAAATCGCCACTGACAGATCGTGTTGATCAGCTTTTGCCAGGGCAGGAATATAACTGGCTACCTCCCCCTTGTCCGTCATCTTTTTCGCTTCGTTCACTAAGGTTTCAAGCTCGTCATTATGCCGGCATACCATGCAACCACCCTCGCTCCCTGAGCATTTCAATACACATAATTTGTACACAAAGTGACAATTCATGCGAAAACTTTTATAATTTTGGGAGAAGGGGGTCATAACCATGAGTGTTATACAAGTAAAAGGCAATGTTACATATCCGATCACCATCGATCCGAGCGTATGGATTTTTGATGATCGCAAATTTTCGTTTGAACGCAAAGGGGACAGTCAAGACATACATTTACAATCAGTCGGGGATGAATCCGCTCTTGACCCTGAACGCGTGATCAGAGAGGGCCAGATTGCACCGCCGACATTAAAGACGGAAAAACAATACGAGAAGCAAAAACTGATGAACGGCAGTTTTGCCATGAAACTTGGGACTGTCCTGAAAAATGCTGAGCCTCTCAGCTCCGCGACACAATGCGTATTTGTCACAAGTTCGAAAAAGACCGCCGTTCCTCTGGAAACCGCACTGAACAGTATTGTCCATTTCAGTGAGGCAGGCAAGCCAATCCAAGAAGGCGGCCCCGTTCATATTTATTTTGAAGATCCAGTTGATCACGATCAGCCGATCACCGATATAAAAGAAATTGAAATCATATAAGCTTACAGCAAGTCAGCGGCAAGCTGGGCGAGACCCGATCTTTCACCTTTTAACAGCTTCACGCTGCCTGAGATGGGTTGTCCTTTAAATCGTTCAACCACGTAGGCTAAACCATTGTTCAGACTGTCTAAATATGGGTGATCAATTTGTTCTGGATCGCCCATTAAGACAATTTTACTGCCCTCACCGACTCTCGTCAGCAGCGTTTTCACCTCATGCCTGGTCAAATTTTGGGCCTCATCAATAATAATAAATTGATCCGGAATGCTTCTCCCCCTGATATAAGTCAGCGCTTCCACCTGAATTGAGCCAATACCCGCCAGAATGGCCTCAAGCTCCCCCGGTTTTTTCGCATTAAACAGAAACTCTAAGTTGTCAAAAATCGGCTGCATCCAAGGCTTTAGCTTTTCCTCTTTTTCGCCGGGCAAATATCCAATATCCTTGCCAACAGGAACAATCGGCCTTGCGACGATCAATTTTTTATATATTCCCAAGTCTTCTGTCTGTAATAGCCCCGCCGCCAATGCTAAAAGCGTTTTCCCGGTTCCTGCTTTTCCGATTAGGGTGACGAGCGGAATATCTTCACGCAGCAAAAGCTCTAATGCCATTGTCTGCTGTACATTTTTTGGCCTGATTCCCCATACATGTTCATCATCAAAAACAAGCCTTTTTAAGACCGTGCCTGTTTTATCCGCCATTCCGACGGCTGAAGAGGACCCTCCCAGCTCATCTTTCATTAATGCGAATTGATTCGGATAAAATGTGTGCTGTTTCATTTCATTTACTGTAATTTGATTTTTCCCATAAAAAGAGCTGAACAGCTGCTGGCTGATATATAAATCCTTATAGCCGTTGTACATTTCATCATTGTCCACAACCCGGTCATTTAAGAAATCTTCAGCATGCAGTCCGATCGCGTCCGCTTTCACTCTGACCAATACATCCTTGCTGACGAGGATAACCGGCCTGCCCTCTTCCTTCGTTTCTTCCTCGAGGCTTAAATTTTTCGCAACAGCCAATATACGATTATCGTTCGTTTTTTCAATAAAGATCTCTTGGAGCTGGTGAAACGAACGATGATTCAGTTCAATTCTCAGTGTACCGCCGGTGTCGAGCGGGACCTGCTCATGCAGCCTTCCCTTTTGCCTTAAAGCATCGATCAGCTTAGATACGTGCCTTGCATTCCTCCCAACTTCGTCCATATACCTTTTTTTCGAATCAACTTCTTCTAATACAACAGCAGGGATGACAACCTCATTTTCTTCAAAAGAAAATATCGCGTTAGGATCCTGTAATAACACATTCGTATCTAACACATAAATTTTACTCAAGTCTCAGCCTCCTGATATAAAGGTCAAAGTTCTTCCTGCTTCTCTTACGATAAAAAAGGTGAATGCCTGCTAAAATATATGTTTTTGTGAATAAAGATAGAAGGTTAATTCAACAATAAAATTAATGAATGCATTTCAAGGAGGGAACCCGCAAGTGCGAATTCTTTTCATTATGATACAGCTGACGCTTATCCTGTCCGCATGTGCCTACCAACAAGGAAACCAAGATCAGAATGTTGAAAAAGAATCAACAAGGCAGCAGGAAACCAAACCGATTCACGTAAAGGACACAACTCAGGAGACAAAAGACAATGGGACAAGAGCGGATATTGCGAAGCATCTTGTCAGCGTTGCTGAAAAAATCCCTGATGTTAAGGATGCAACAGCCGTTGTGCTGGGAGGTTATGCCGTTGTAGGAATTGATGTCGATGATAATTTGGACAGAAGCAAAGTGGAAACCATTAAATATTCTGTAGCACAGGCTCTGAAAGATGATCGACACGGTGCCAACGCAGTTGTCATTGCTGACCCGGATACGGTCAGCCGCCTGAATGAAATGAGCAGAGAAATCAGTGAAGGCCGGCCGGTGACAGGCATATTAGATGAATTGGCTGCAATTGTCGGCCGAGTGCTTCCGGAAGTGCCTAACGATGTGATTGACGATGAAGATGAGCCGCAAACAAAGCAGCAAAATGACCAATTAAACAAAAAGCAGCAGCAGGAATTGGAACAGGAGCAAAACGATCAATCTGATCATCATATGAAAAAATAATAATCATGAAAAAGCTATAGCCTTGCGCTTTAGCTTTTTCTTATTTTGGACAGCTTCTGATCCGTGCTATAATACATGTTAGTGAAAGAGGTGATATGATGAGGGTCCAATGTTCTATTTGCGATAAAATTGAAACAATTGATGATGATACCCTGATCGCGAAACGGCTTCGAAACCGCCCGATCCATACATATATGTGCCAGGAATGCCACGATCGGATTACCCAAAAAACAAAAGAACGGCTGAAAACGGGAAAATTCTCTTTTCACCCGGGACAGCAGAAGAAAGATAAAGTCAAAAAATAAAAAGCGGCAGCTTTACCATACAGAACAAAAAGACTCAGCTTCTCAGCTGAGTCTTTTTATGATTTTGCAGACTGTCCTTTTTTCGACTGATACAGCCGAATTTTGTAAATGATTAAAATCAGCGCAGCGACGACCAATCCCTCTGCCACAGGCAAAAACACTCCTAAAAAGGTTAAAACAGTGCAGCCCAAAGCCAGAAATACATACACCACTGCTGATTTTAATACCGGAAGCCGTTTAGCAAATCCAAGCTTAAATACAATAACGGCCAACACAAAAATCGTGCCGTACAGCAGCCACATGCCTGCCGCAGGCTGCCGGTCTACTTGATATAGAGCGGCGAAGAACGACAGGCGTTCGCTTACGTCATTCAAAAAGATTCCCTCCCCTGTAAACGTACGGGTTCTATCTTTTCAAATTCTGCAAGAGATTAAGACAATCCTGCTGTTTTTTTCTTTTTAGCCGCTTTTTCACGTTCGTTTTTATTGAGGATTTTCTTTCTTAAACGGATGGATTCAGGCGTTACTTCACAGTATTCATCTTCGTTTAAGTACTCTAGAGACTCCTCAAGAGACATGATGCGCGCTTTTTTAATTGTAGTTGTCTGATCCTTTGTCGCAGAGCGGACGTTCGTCTGCTGTTTCATTTTGCTGACGTTAACAACAAGGTCGTTGTCACGGTTATGCTCTCCAACAATCATTCCTTCGTATACTTCAGTACCTGGCTCAACGAAGATGACACCGCGGTCTTCAATTCCTTGAATACCATAAGATGTCGCTTTTCCGTTTTCCATTGACACAAGTACACCTTGACGGCGGCCGCCGACTTGGCCCGCCTGCATCGGCTGGTAACTGTCAAACGTATGGTTAAGAATACCAAAGCCGCGTGTTAATGATAAGAACTCTGTGGAGTACCCGATCAGTCCGCGGGAAGGAACTGTAAAGATGAGACGGACTTGGCCGTTACCATTGTTGATCATGTCAATCATTTCGCCTTTGCGGGCACCCATTGATTCCATGACAGAGCCTGTATGCTCTTCCGGAACATCGATTTGCACGCGCTCAACAGGCTCACAGCGTACGCCGTCGATTTCTTTGATGATAACTTCAGGTTTTGAAACTTGAAGTTCATAGCCTTCACGACGCATATTTTCAATCAGTATTGACAAGTGAAGCTCACCGCGTCCGGAAACAACCCAAGCATCAGGAGAAGCTGTCGGCTCAACACGCAAGCTCACATCCGTCTGAAGCTGCGAATGAAGACGCTCTTCAATTTTACGGGCTGTTACATATTTACCTTCACGGCCTGCAAACGGACTGTTATTCACGACAAATGTCATTTGAAGTGTCGGTTCATCAATGCGAAGCACTGGAAGCGGATCTTGATGGTCTACAGGGCAGACCGTTTCACCTACGTTAATATCTTCCATGCCGGAAACCGCAACGAGGTCTCCCGCTTTTGCTTCTTCAATTTCCACCCGCTTTAAGCCTTGGAAACCGAAAATCTTTGTAACACGGAATGACTTAGCCGTTCCGTCAAGCTTCATAAGAGAAACCTGCTGACCGACTTTCATCGTGCCGCGGAATACGCGTCCGATTCCGATACGGCCTACATAATCATTGTAGTCAAGAAGGGCAACTTGGAACTGAAGCGGCTCCTCTGCATTTTCAACAGGTGCCGGAACATGCTTAATAATGGTTTCATATAAAGATTCCATGTTTTCATCCTGCTGTTTCGGATCAAGACTCGCTGTACCATTAATCGCTGAAGCATATACCACTGGGAATTCAAGCTGCTGTTCATTGGCATCAAGCTCAATGAACAGATCAAGAACCTCATCGATTACTTCCTCAGGACGAGCAAAGTCACGGTCAATTTTGTTGACAACAACAACCGGGTTCAGGTTTTGCTCAAGGGCTTTTTTCAGAACAAAACGAGTTTGAGGCATACAGCCTTCATATGCGTCAACGACAAGCAGTACGCCGTCAACCATTTTCATAATCCGTTCTACCTCTCCCCCAAAGTCTGCGTGTCCAGGGGTATCCAAAATATTGATGCGTGTATCTTTATAGTTAATCGCTGTATTTTTCGCCAAAATTGTAATGCCGCGTTCGCGTTCAAGATCATTAGAGTCCATTGCGCGTTCAGCAACCTGTTCGTTGGCACGGAACGTACCAGCTTGATGTAAAAGCTGATCAACTAGAGTCGTTTTTCCATGGTCAACGTGGGCAATAATCGCGATGTTGCGAAGATCGTTTCGAAGTTTCACTTTTTCATCTCCTAAAAAAATTAGATAACTTTCATATTATACCACACTTCCTCTTTAAAAGCGTCACGTTTTTCAGTAAACTTACTATAAGACGTAAAAGGGGATGGAAAATATGAAAAAAAAGAATTGGCTTTTCCTATTATTTGCATTTGCAGCAGTTTTCAGCATTATGCTGATCGGCGTCTTTATCGCTGAAAAAAGCGCCATAGGCATTGCAGGGAGCATTGTACTTGTTTGCGCCGTTATGGGCGGCGGATTTACATTAAAAAAGAAAATGCGCGAGCAGGGCTTGCTTGATTAAAAGCATTGCCCCGCAGGAGATATTATAATCAAAAAACACCGCAAAGAAAGCAGTGTTTCAAATTGTTGACAAAATGCTAAAATGGTTTTCATTTTAGCATTTTGTATCTTTTCAGTGTGATTGAAATCCCTTGAAGTCTAGGAAGGGCGTGCACCGGAGCACAGCGAATGTTCGAATTCGTGAGCACCGGCGCGCAGCCTTGACAACGAATGCGAGAGTTTGTCGACATGCTGAAACACCGCAAAAAAGCGGTTTTTTTCATTTTATTAAGCCTTATCTCCCCTGTTTCTTAGTCTGGAAGATGTAAAACAGCATTCATACATAGACAAACGTTCTCATGATGACACATGTGACCGGCAAAAAATAGTCCGGCAACATATACATAAAAGACCATAGAGCCTATTTCTCTTCCTCCAATCTCTCCCTATAATGGGATTCGTAGCACAATTCATAAAAGGGAGAGAAGAAACATGAAGAAAACATTTGTAAAAAAAGCTATGCTAACAACTGCCGCAATGACCTCAGCTGCTCTATTAACGTTCGGCCCTGATGCAGCCAGCGCAAAAACATTGGTTGATAACACAGCTGGCCATGTTCAGCATCAGACAATCACTAACGAAGATCTCAATACATTCATTGATATATTAAATGAATGTATATATGAACAAGACGGTGTGTATTATTTTGACAGTGAAAAAGCTGTCGAGTTAGGAATGACAAAAGAAGAGGCTCAAGTAATCGCAACATTATGGGAGTCGACTTCAGAATTTTTCAATGTTGTTTCACAATGTGTGTATGCTGAAGATGGAAATTACAAATTTGATACAGAAAAAGCAATTGAACTTGGCTTCACAGATAAAGAAGCACTCGCACTTGAACAATTTTTCTCCGCTGTTTCCTTAAAGATTCACATTCTTCAAGCAGCAATTGTATTACAAGACGGTGTGTACAGCTATGATAAAGATGCAGCCGTACAAGCAGGGGCGACACCTTCGCAAGCTGATGTTTACGGCAAACTCTTCAGTGCTCTGCCACAAGAACAGCTTGCCGCAATTTACGATATGATCCATCCTGAAGCTTAATCTAAAAAAGCGCTTGCCGGAATCGGACAAGCGCCTTTCTTTATATGAGCAGTTTGACGATCAGCATCACGGCTACCGCCGCTCCGAACCAGCAGGCAGCTTTAACGATCAGCAAACCATAGTACCTCTGTTTAAACCGCATTTCTTCTTCCGGCAGAAAAGCCTCCTCAACGGCCTGTCCGCCTTCAATAAGAAACAAATATTTCTTTTCTTCCCCATAACTCTTGCAATGAGCCATCACATGACACTTGACTCATCTGGATATTATTCAGCAAAAATAAACACAGGACATTTCTATCAATTTTGTCTAGTTATGTTAGTTTTTGTTGAGTATTCCAAAATGCTAGTTTAATATAACGATATAAAGATTTTTCAGTATTTTCAAAAAAGGGGGATTTATTGTGGGTTTAGGTAAGAAATTGTCTGTTGCTGTCGCTGCTTCGTTTATGAGTTTGTCAATCAGCCTTCCTGGTGTTCAGGCTGCTGAAAACCATCAGCTTAAAGAGAATCAAACTAACTTCCTCTCCAAAAACGCAATAGCTCAATCAGAGCTCTCTGCACCAAATGACAAGGCTGTCAAACAGTTTTTGAAAAAGAACAGCAACATTTTTAAAGGTGACCCCGCCAAAAGGCTGAAGCTTGTCGAAAGTACTACTGATGCCCTTGGGTACAAGCACTTTCGATATGCGCCTGTAGTTAACGGAGTGCCTATTAAAGATTCACAGGTGATCGTTCACGTCGATAAATCCGATAATGTCTATGCGGTCAATGGCGAATTACACAATCAATCTGCTGCAAAAACAGAAAACAGCCAAAAAGTCTCTTCTGAAAAAGCACTGGCACTCGCTTTCAAAGCCATCAGCAAATCACCAGACGCTGTTTCTAACGGAACAGCCAAAAATAGTAACAAAGCCGAGTTAAAAGCGATAGAAACAAAGGATGGCAGCTATCGTCTTGCTTACGACGTGACGATTCGCTATATCGAGCCTGAACCTGCAAACTGGGAAGTCTTAATAGATGCCGAAACAGGCAGCATATTAAAACAGCAAAATAAAGTGGAACATGCTGCTGCCACTGGAAGCGGAACAACTCTAAAGGGCGCAACTGTTCCTTTGAACATCTCTTATGAAAGCGGAAAATACGTTCTAAGAGATCTTTCAAAACCAACAGGCACACAAATCATCACATATGACTTACAAAACAGACAAAGCCGCCTTCCAGGTACGCTTGTCTCAAGCACAACTAAAACGTTTACATCTTCATCACAACGGGCAGCCGTTGACGCCCACTATAACCTCGGTAAAGTGTACGATTATTTTTATTCAAACTTTAAACGAAACAGCTATGATAACAAAGGCAGTAAAATCGTTTCTTCCGTTCACTACGGCACTCGGTATAACAATGCTGCATGGACAGGCGATCAAATGATTTACGGTGACGGCGACGGATCATTCTTCTCTCCGCTTTCCGGCTCATTAGATGTGACAGCACATGAAATGACACATGGCGTCACTCAAGAAACGGCCAACTTGATTTATGAAAATCAGCCGGGGGCATTAAACGAATCATTCTCTGACGTATTCGGTTATTTTACAGATACAGAAGACTGGGACATTGGTGAAGACATTACAGTCAGCCAGCCTGCTCTCCGCAGCCTGTCCAATCCGACAAAATACGATCAGCCTGACAATTACGCCGATTACCAAAACCTTCCGAACACAGATGAAGGCGATTATGGCGGCGTACACACAAACAGCGGAATTCCAAATAAAGCCGCTTACAATACCATTACAAAACTAGGTGTATCTAAATCACAGCAGATCTATTACCGTGCGTTAACAACGTATCTTACACCTTCTTCCACGTTCAAAGATGCCAAAGCAGCGCTCATTCAGTCTGCCCGTGATCTTTACGGCTCAACTGATGCCGCAAAAGTTGAAGCAGCCTGGAATGCTGTTGGATTGTAATGTTAGGAAAAGCCTGAGATCTGAGATCCCTCAGGCTTTTTTTGTTACATGTATTCATTTCTCTCTTCAGCATGAAAGAACGATGTTAAAAAATCAGAAACCGCTTCTGATTTGCAAAAAAAGAGGGGGTACAGCCGCAAGTGTGCAGCACAGGGAAAGCGGCAGTCGATCTTCCCTGATTCAACGCACAAAATTGATAGAGAAATTCTTCTAGCGACACTTGTTATGTGAAGGATTGCGCTTCTAGAAAAGAGCAAAAACATTGACAAAAATTTTATTTATGCTATAATTTACTATTAATATATTTGTATGTATAATAAGATTCTCCTGGCCAGGGGAATCTTATTTTTTTATGGAGGATCATTTCATGAGGAAAAATCAGTCCAGCTTAACGTCTTTGATTTCAGCTTTTGCCCGTGCGTATCACAGCCGATATGACACACCTCTCATTTTTGATGATTTTATTGCAAAAGATCTTATTAACGAAAAAGAGTTTTCCGACATCAGCGAGAATATGATTCAAGGAATCACGTTTTTCAACAAAGAGATTGCTGAACGCCTGCAAAATGATCCCGAAGAAATATTAAAATGGGTTACGCAAGTCCAGCTGTCACCCACGCCCTTAGCACGTGCTTCGTATTGCGAAAAAGTTTTACACAACGAATTAATGCTTGGAGCAAAACAGTATGTCATTCTTGGGGCCGGGCTGGATACTTTCTGTTTTCGGCATCCTGAATTGGAAAACAGCTTAAAAGTTTTCGAGGTTGATCATCCGGCTACACAGCAATTCAAAAAAAATAAGCTGAAAGATGCAAAGCTGACCATCCCGGAGCACCTTCACTTTGTTCCTATGGATTTTACCAAAACGTTTTCCTATCAGCCTCTTATAGATGAAGGATTTGAAAACACAAAAACATTCTTCAGCCTTCTGGGAGTGTCTTATTATTTAACACGAGAAGAAAATGCAAGCTTGATCAGCCATTTATTTTCTCATGTCCCCTCAGGGAGTTCTATCGTTTTTGATTATGCCGACGAAACACTCTTTACTGCAAAAGGAACATCAAATCGAGTTGAACATATGGTGAAAATGGCTGCCGCAAGCGGCGAACCGATGAAATCTTGTTTTACTTATCAAGAAATTGAACATCTGTTAGAGTCAGCAGGTTTACTCATCTATGAACATCTATCACCCGACGACATTCATAACCTTTTCTTTGGCAATCGAATAGACGATTTGTCAGCGTTTGAAACGATTCATTATATTCATGCGGTTAAAAAATAATGTTTCTTTTACCACAGATTGGCCTCTCATTTTTGGGAGGCTTTTTATGGTTAACAGCTTACAAAAAATAAGCTGCCGTTATCATACGGCAGCTTCCGCTAAAGGCTTCACCAGGATCATAAATGGTTTGCCTCTATCATCTTTCTCCATTTTCAGCTGTTCAAACCCGCATTGGCTCAAAAACAATATCCATTCACTACGGTCAATAGGAACTGCCGCAAACATCGCTTTATGTTTGGCTCTGAGCGATTTGCTGATCCGTTCAATGATCATCCTCGCATGCCCCTTTTTTTCTTCATCCGGGTCTACAAGCACCGTTCCCAGCCACGGCTTTCCGTTGGAAGGGGCCCATTCGAGATGATAGCTGAGGGCAACAGGCCGACCGTCTTTTTCCCATACAAGCCAGGATCCGTTGTACATGGAGTAGGAGATCATATAGCTTTCAGCATCTTTCTCCCCAAATTCCTCCTCTTTCCATACTGGATGAGCCTCCGCGAGCGTTTCTAACAAGCTGAGGTCGTCCTGTTCAAATAACCTACTTTTCAGCACGAAGGTACTCTTCAAATACCGTTTTATGTATAGATGGTTTTCCGGCCAAAACACTGTGATTTTCTAAAAAGGTAAACGGCTCACCCTCAATGGTCGAATAAATGCCTCCCACTTCATTTAACAGTACACAGCCGGCCGCGTAATCCCATGGCGCAAGCCGCATCGTGATGTAAGCATCTATTCTTCCTGCCGCGACATTTGCCAGCTCTAAAGCGGCAGAACCGTAGGAACGTGTGCCTCTGACTCTTTTCACAAGGGGCGCTAACACACTTGGATCAATTCTTCTGTTTTCCGTTATCCATGTCGCATTAATGCCAAGAATGGCTTCTTCAATGACGGTTTCTTTCAAAGGAGTCAGCCTCGTTTCATTCATATAAGCTCCTCTGCCGCTAAATGCGTGATAAAGTTCATCATGCACCACATCATAAATTAATCCGATTTTCCCTTCTCCGTTTTCAAAAATTCCGATTGAAATCGCAAAATTTCTTTGCTGGTGAACAAAATTCATCGTCCCGTCAATCGGGTCGATAATCCAGACGACTCCCTCCAATGAGTGGAGTTTGTCTCCTTGCCCTTCTTCGCCAAGTATGCGGTGTCCCGGAAACGTTTCTTGAATGCGGTCAATAAAAAACTTTTCCGTTTCTTTGTCAATATTGGTGACTAAATCATTCGGATTTGATTTTGTTTCAATTGTCAGGCTTTCATGCATGGATTGTTTAATTCTCGCGCCTGCTTCCCTTACCCATTTTTTTGCAATTTCATCAATTTCCGTCCAATTTGTCATTCTTGTGTACCCTCTCTTCTATGTAGACCTTTATTTTATAGGATACTGATAACGGCGGTGAAAAAGCAAGGAAAATGAAAAATATCCCTTCTCATGTAAAAACGAACCATTCATGCGGTTCGTTTTCACTATCGCTTTTTACCCGTTAAGACGAATCCATTCTTTTCTGAGTCGCTCAAGTTTGTTTTTGCTTTGTTCAATTTGTTCTTCATTTTCTTTTTGAATTGCTTCATACAGGGTTGCCAATTCATAATCTACCTCTAGTCTCCAGACAGCTACACGATTGTTTTTCTCTTCCTTAAAACCCTCTTTCACAACTTGCCTCATTGTCTTTCGCCCCTTCCAGAGATCATTTGTTTGCAAAAAAGCATCCCATTTTGCCATTCAACAATGATTACTTCTTATATCGTATGATTGTTCTATTTACGCGTAACAGGATTCTGAAAATTGTGTGTTTACCTATTGGTTTATTACCACATTTCCCCTTTCTTCAAACGCGTTCAATCTTTTTGACGCTCGTATGAACTGTGATAAAATATGTTTACTTGCATGAAGGAGGAAAATCATGACACAAATGCGTTTTACAGAAGAAGACTTTAACACATTTACAATAGAAGGCTTAGACGCGCGCATGGAGGTATTAAAAGAGACGGTCCGTCCGAAGCTTACAGCTCTAGGCGAACATTTTGCCCCGACTTTATCAGCTTTAACCGGAGATGAAATGTTTCCGCATGTGGCAAAGCACGCAAGAAGATCCGTCAATCCCCCTGCTGATAGCTGGGTGGCGTTCGCAAACAGCAAAAGAGGCTATAAAAAACTGCCGCATTTTCAGATTGGTTTATGGGAAAGCCACGTATTTGTGTGGTTCGCGATTATTTATGAATCCCCTATCAAAGAAGAATACGGCAAATGGCTTGAAGCAAAGCAGGAAACCATAACAAAGAATATCCCAGACAGCTTCGTTTGGTCCGCAGATCACACAAAACCAGGAGTACATAAGCAGTCTGAAATGGATAAGGAACAGCTGAAGACCCTGTTTGAGCGTTTGCAGACTGTAAAGAAAGCCGAGCTGTTATGCGGCATTCAGCTTCAAAAAGAAGAAGTGCTGAATATGAATAACCAGGAATTCCTTCAGCGTATCGACGATGCCTTTCAGCAGCTTGCTTTCTTGTACCGCTTCACCCAAAAGGTATCACAAGCATAAACAAGAGCCGGGGCATGAATTGCCTCCGGCTCTTTCTTACATCTTAATCTTCGCCTGATCAGATTCTCTTGCCTGTTTGACTGTGCGATAAGGAGAGTATGTACTTTGTTCTTCAAACTCGCCGCATAGCGTTTTTTCCTCGGCCTTTCCCGGTACAATTTCTTTGAAACGGCGGTAAGCTTTAAGAAGCTCTTCGCGATCTGCGCCTTTTTCATATGCAAGCTCAACCTGCTGGAAAAACGCAATCACATCCACTGCTTCTTCAGTTGTCCAATCTTCATTCATCGGGTATTGATATTCCATTTTCTTCACTCCTTATAGATTTGCTCCCCTTAAGAGAAAGCATCTTCATTTGATCATAAATTGTTCTTTACATTCTTTCAAGTTCATAATATAATTCATTTGTTTTACGTCTAAAAAACGATTGAGAAACTGATTTTAATACACACTATTATGCATAGGTATGATTACAAAGGTGGGAAAACAATTGCCGCAACATGAAACACCCTTATACACAGGACTGAAAAAGCATGCAAGCAGACAGCCTGTTCAATTCCACATTCCCGGCCATAAAAAAGGGGCAGGAATGGACCCAGAATTCAGAGATTTTATCGGTGAAAACGCGTTAAGCATAGATTTAATCAATATTGAACCACTAGATGACCTGCACGCGCCCAAAGGCATCATTAAACAAGCACAGGATCTGGCGGCTGAAGCATTTGGCGCGGACCACACATTTTTTTCTGTTCAAGGAACGAGCGGCGCCATTATGACAATGGTGATGGCTGTTTGCGGACCTGGAGATAAAATTATTATTCCGAGAAATGTGCACAAATCAATCATGACAGCTATTGTATTTTCCGGCGCAATTCCAATCTTTATTCATCCGGAAATTGACAATGAATTAGGCATATCTCACGGCATTACGCTTGAATCTGCTAAACGGGCGCTTACCGAGCATCCAGATGCAAAAGGGCTCCTCGTCATCAACCCGACATATTTCGGTGTTGCAGCCGACTTAAAAAGCATCGTAGAACTTGCTCATTCGTTTGATGTGCCGGTTCTAGTTGATGAAGCACACGGGGTTCACATTCATTTTCACGACGAATTGCCGCTTTCAGCCATGCAGGCAGGAGCGGACATAGCAGCTACAAGTGTACACAAGCTGGGGGGATCACTGACGCAGAGCTCTATTTTAAACATGAGAGAGGGCCTTGTTTCCAAAGACAGAGTGCAATCCATCCTGAGTATGCTGACAACAACGTCTACATCTTACTTACTTCTCGCCTCTTTGGATGTTGCCAGAAAACGTCTTGCGACAGAAGGCCATCAGCTTGCTGAGGAGACACTGAAGCTCGCCAACCAGACGAGAAACCGCCTCAATCAGATTGAAGGCATTTATTGTGTCGGTTCTGAGATTCTTGGTTCGAAAGCAGCTTACAGTTATGACCCGACAAAATTGATTATCTCTGTTAAAAGTCTTGGACTCACAGGTCATGATGTTGAAAAATGGCTTCGTGAATCCTTTAATATTGAAGTTGAGCTTTCTGATCTGTACAATATTTTGTGTATTTTCACCCCTGGTGACAGCCAAAATGATGCAGACCGGCTTGCAGAGGCTTTAACAGAGATTGCACATCATATGTCAGAAAAAGATATAACGCACCAGCAAACTGAAGTACTGCTTCCGGAAATTCCTTTATTGGCAATGACTCCGCGTGATGCTTTCTACGCAAATACGGAGGTCATCCCATTAAAAGAAGCATCCGGACGGATTATCGCTGAATTTGTAATGGTATATCCTCCTGGCATTCCGATCTTCATTCCAGGTGAGATTATTACAGAAGACAACATCAGCTACATTTTTAAGAACCTTGACGCAGGTCTACCGGTTCAAGGACCTGAAGATTCGACATTAAACATGATCCGGGTCATTAAAGAGCAAAAAGCGATTCAATAAATAAAAAGCATGCGGCTTGAGCCCGCATGCTTTTTATTACTCTTCATCAACAGGACATTGACATTGTCCGCAGCATGATCCGTATAATGTTGTCACTTTCTCATCTTCAAAGTAATGAATGGCTTCGTTGCAATCTTGGCAAACAATCGTTCCCATCTCATATTCCCCATTTCTTTGAATTTTGAAAACGCTTAATTTCTCTTGTTGCTATTATATTAATATGTCACATTTAAAATGTCAACCGTAAACTGTATGACACATTTAATTTTTATTTCGTTATATATAGTGTTTTTTTCATTTTTCACCATACAATATCTTCTTCACGAAACAGTTTTAATCGATACATATGCAAAAATACATCCCGTGATTTCATGTTTTCTTGAACTTTTATGAACGAACGAAAAGCAATAAATTCTGCATACCCCCAGAATGGCATTTTAAACGATTGATATACTATGTAATCTCACTTTAAAAACGGTTTCAATTATATAACAATTAGGTAACAAGGAGCAGATTCAGCCGCCTCTCATGATAAACTAAAGCTAGTTTACTATTGTTTATACAGAGGAGAAGATAGATGCGATATCGCGCGGTATTCCCCATACTGATAATAGTATTTGCTTTATCGGGCTGTACGCTTTCCGCCATCAATCCGATGAAAAAAAGCCGGATTGACAACATTCATCATACACAAATTTTGTTTTTTTCTGATGAAAACCAAATTGACGAGGAAGCGCCATATTACGATGCACTGCTTGATTTAGAAAAAGATTACCCTGAGCAGATAGATAAAATGAAGGTTTATGATAACAAAGAAGGCTGGGAAGATGAGATTGAAACCGTCCCTACCCTTATGGTTGTTGATCAGCGCCATGTCGTTGTGAAAATCGAGGGATGTGTGAAAAAGAAAGAAGACATCGTTAAACCATTGCAGCATGTGCTGTCAAAATAAATAAAACAGCCCCGCATTGAGGGACTGACCCCATAAAATGAGACAAATAAAAAACACCTTCAAGTTTGAAAACGGATCGTTGTTATCCGACATTAGACTTGGAGGTGTTTTTTCTATGGGGACAAGAGTGAGTTATCCGGTTGAAGTGAAACAGAAGGCTGTAGACATGAGATTGGCAGGCGTGCCTATGAAAGAGATCATGCAGAAATTGAATATCAAGAATAAGACACAGGTTCAGACATAGGTTAGATGGCATAAGGCTGGGGATACACATCGATTCGAACAGCCTGTTGGAAAGCAATACACTTACGGAAAAGGTCCGGAGTATTCTTCCGAGTTAGAGAAACTGCAGGCAGAGAATCGATACCTGAGACAACAGAATAAAGTGTTAAAAAAGTACAACGAATTGGAAAGGAAGTTGATAGCCAAACGTCAGTCGAACTTGTAGAAGGATTGCACAGCACAATGACCGTGCAGGATATCTGTGTTCATTTAGGTATCTCACGAGCGTCTTATTATCGTTGGAAGAAGAATCTGACGAAAGATCACCCCAAACGGCATTTAGAGAAACAAATTGGCGTAGTATGCCGAAAGCACAAGTATCGATATGGATATCGAAAAATCACCGCCCTATTAAAAAAGGAAATGTGCATTAACCATAAAACGGTTCAGCGTATCATGCAGAAAAATCAGTGGCAGTGCAGGGTTAAGATGAAGAAACGCAAGAAAAACGGGCAGCCATATGCCGTAGCCCATAATATATTGGATCGGAACTTTCAGTCTGATCGCCCTCTTGAAAAACTAGTAACGGACATCACATATTTGCCTTATGGACAGAAACAATTGTACCTTTCCAGTATATTGGATGTATACAATGGAGAAGTGGTTGCTTTTACGATTGGAGATAAGCAGGACACAGACTTTGTCTTAGACACACTTGATCAGCTGCCAACACTGCCTGAGAACTGCGTGTTACATAGTGACCAAGGATCTGTGTATACATCTTACGAGTATCAGAAAGCTGTTAAAACAAAAGGCATTACCATGAGCATGTCCCGCAAAGGGACGCCCGCTGATAATGCCTCCATCGAATCGTTTCATTCCTCACTAAAGTCTGAAACGTTCTATCTTAACAGCATTGATCGAACCACGACCGCCATCGTAGAACGCACTGTCAAAGAATACATTTATTATTATAACAATATTCGAATTCAAACGAAACTAAACAGCCAATCACCGATAAGCTATCGGCAATTGGCTGTTTGAAAGGTGTTTTGATCCCTGTCTCAAAAACGGGGGTCAGTCCCTTGAGCGAGGGCTGTTTTTGGTATGAGCATTATTTTACGATGTGAATCGGACTTCCGATTGCCACTTCAGCTGCTTCCATTGTGATTTCGCCCAATGTTGGGTGAGCGTGAATTGTCATCGCGATATCCTCAGCAGTCATGCCGCCTTCGATCGCTAAGCTTAATTCAGAAATCATATCAGAAGCACTTGCACCGGCGATTTGTGCACCGATTACAAGACCGTCCTCTTTACGAGTGATCAGCTTCATGAAGCCGTCTGTTTCGTTAAGAGAAAGGGCACGGCCGTTTGCACCAAATGGGAATTTAGCAGCAACAATATCAAGGCCTTCTTCTTTCGCCTGTGCTTCAGTGTAACCAACTGATGCAAGTTCAGGCTCAGAGAAGACAACCGCAGGAATACCAAGGTAATCGATTTCTGCAGGCTCTCCAGCGATAGCTTCTGCTGCGATTTTACCTTCGTAAGATGCTTTGTGAGCAAGCGGCGGTCCTTCGATGATGTCACCGATTGCATAAATGTTAGGTACGTTAGTGCGGCACTGTTTGTCAGTTTTCACGACACCGCGGTCCGTCATTTCAATACCGACTTGCTCAAGACCAAGCTCATCAGTGTTTGGACGGCGTCCTACTGTGATCAGTACGTAATCAGCATCAACCGTTTTTTCTTCGCCTTTTACTTCAAAAGTAACTGTTACGCCGTCTGGTTTTTCTTCAACGCCTTTAGCCATCGCATTTGTATGGATTTCAACGTTGCCTTTTTTCTTCAGTCTGCGTGTAACAAGAGAACTCATTTGTTTTTCGAAGCCAGGAAGAATTTCATCTCCGCCTTCAAGAATAACAAGCTCAGTGCCGAAGTTAGCATACGCAGTTCCGAGCTC
Source organism: Bacillus sp. SW14 (assembly GCF_047608225.1). Classification (NCBI taxonomy): domain Bacteria; kingdom Bacillati; phylum Bacillota; class Bacilli; order Caryophanales; family Bacillaceae; genus Bacillus; species Bacillus sp. SW14. Next base: position 2,714,490 of record NZ_JBLKRW010000001.1, read on the forward strand.
AGTTCCGATGTATCCGCCGCCGATCACAACGAGCTTTTTAGGAATTTCTTTAAGAGCCAAAGCGCCTGTTGAATTTAGGACACGCTCAGTATATTTGAAGTTTGGCAATTCGATAGGACGAGAACCAGTTGCAATGATTGCGTTTTTGAACGTGTATGTTTGAGCAGAGTTCTCATCCATGACACGAACTGAATTGCTGTCTACAAAATAAGCTTCGCCTTTTACAACATCTACTTTGTTGCCTTTAAGAAGACCTCCAACACCGCCAGTAAGCTTGTTTACGACAGAAGCTTTCCATTCTTGAACTTTTGTGAAATCAACTGATACGTTCTCAGCCGTGATTCCCATGTCGTCAGAATGCTTTGCATTCTCATAACGGTGGCCAGCATTGATCAGCGCTTTTGAAGGGATACATCCAACGTTCAGACAAACGCCTCCAAGAGTTGCTTTTTCAACGACTGTTACTTTTTGTCCAAGCTGTGCAGCGCGGATGGCAGCTACATAGCCGCCAGGTCCCGCACCGATTACAAGAGTATCTGTTTCAATAGGGAAATCTCCTACTACCATAACATTACGCCTCCATTAAAATTAATTGTGGATCGTTCAGTAAACGCTTGATGTGATTTAATGCATTTTGCGCAGTTGCTCCGTCGATCATACGGTGGTCGAAGCTGAGAGAAAGAGCTAAGACTGGAGCTGCTACGATTTCGCCATCACGAACAATCGCTTTTTCTGCAATGCGTCCGATACCAAGAATCGCAACTTCTGGATGGTTGATAACCGGAGTAAACCATTGTCCGCCGGCAGAACCGATGTTTGTAATTGTGCAAGATGCGCCTTTCATTTCAGCTGGAGCAAGCTTGCCTTCACGAGCTTTTGTTGCAAGGCCATTGATTTCATCAGAAATTTCAAAGACAGATTTACGATCTGCATTTTTCACAACTGGTACAAGCAAGCCTTTTTCAGTATCAGCAGCGATACCGATGTTGAAGTAATGTTTTTGGACTACTTCTTCTGTTTTATCGTCAATTGACGTGTTTAAAACAGGGAATTTTTTCAGTGCAGATGTCAGAGCTTTTACAACGTAAGGCAAGAAAGTCAGCTTGATTCCTTGATCAGCAGCAACCTGTTTGAACTGTTTACGATGTGCAACAAGGTTTGTTACGTCCACTTCATCCATTAATGTTACGTGAGGAGCAGTGTGTTTAGAGTTAACCATCGCTTTCGCAATTGCTTTACGGATACCGCTCATTTTTTCGCGTGTTTCTGGGAATTCGCCCTCTGGAGCTGGTGCAGCAGCCGGTTTAGCAGCTGTTTCTTGCGGTGCAGCTGTTTCTTGTGGCGCAGCAGCTTCTTGCGCTCCTCCGTTTACAAAGCTGTCGATATCTTCTTTCACAACACGTCCGTTATTGCCTGAGCCAGTTACTTTACGGATGTCTACGCCTTTTTCACGAGCATATTTACGTACAGAAGGCATAGCGATGACGCGTTTGTTCGGGTCAACTTCAGCTTGATCCTGCTGTCCTGCGCCAGTTGCTTTTGCAGGCTCTTGAGCTTGCTCTTCTTTCGCAACGTCTTGTCCAGCTTCTGCAGTTGATTGAACTTGTGCTTCAGTTTTCGCGTCGTCTGACTCTTCGCTGCCTTTAAATTGAAGGTCTTCGTAACCAGGTGCATCAAACGTAATGATCGTTTGTCCAACAGTTGCAACCGTTCCCTCTTCAACTTTTAATTCTAATACTTTTCCTTTAACAGGTGAAGGAATTTCTACTACTGCTTTATCATTTTGCACTTCAGCCAGTACATCATCTTCGTCTACCTCATCGTTAGGCTTGACAAACCATTTTACGATTTCGCCTTCGTGGATACCTTCCCCGATATCTGGAAGTTTAAATTCAAATGCCACAGTTTTCGACCTCCTAGTTTGATTAAGCAATTTTAACGTTTACATCGTATGCATTGAAAACAGATATATATATAGAGGGAAAATGTTCATCTTCCCTCTATATTATGCAGTTTGATTAAAATTCAAGTACTTTTCTTGCTGTTTCAAGAACGTCTTTATGGTTTGGAAGCCATACGCTTTCCGCTTGAGAGAAAGGAAATACTGTATCAGGCGCAGCCACACGAAGCACAGGCGCTTCCAAGCTCAAGATCGCGCGGTCATTAATTTCTGCTACTACGTTTGCACCAACACCGGCTTGTTTTTGTGCCTCTTGAACCACAATCGCGCGTCCTGTTTTTTCGACAGATGCGATGATTGTATCGATATCAAGCGGGCTTACAGTGCGAAGGTCGACAACTTCAGCAGAAATGCCGTCTTTTTCAAGCTCCTCGGCAGCTTTTAATGATTCGTGAACCATTGCGCCGTAAGTGATGATTGAAAGGTCAGTACCTTCACGTTTCACGTCAGCTTTGCCAATCTCAATTGTGTATTCTTCTTCAGGAACTTCCTGACGGAAAGAACGGTAAAGCTTCATATGCTCTAAGAAAACAACAGGATCATTGTCTCTGATCGCAGAAATTAAAAGTCCTTTAGCATCGTAAGGAGTTGACGGAATAACAACTTTGATACCAGGCTGCTGTGCAACAAGACCTTCTAAGCTGTCAGCGTGAAGCTCAGGAGTATGAACACCGCCGCCGAACGGAGAACGAATGGTTACAGGTGACGTCCAGCGACCGCCAGAACGGTAGCGCATACGAGCCATTTGGCCTGAAACAGAATCCATTACTTCGAAAACAAATCCGAAGAATTGGATTTCCATTACCGGACGGAAGCCGTTTAAGCCTAAACCAAGGGCAAGACCGCCGATACCAGATTCAGCAAGCGGCGTGTCAAACACACGGTCTTCACCGAATTCTTTTTGCAATCCTTCTGTCGCACGGAATACGCCGCCGTTTACACCAACGTCTTCTCCGAAAACTAAGACATTTTCGTCATTTTTCAGTTCTGTGCGTAACGCATCCGTGATTGCTTGAATCATTGTCATTTGCGCCATGGCTTACTTCGACTCCTTCTGTGTATAAATTTCAAATTGCTCCTCAAGGTTGTGAGGCATTTTTTCGTACATGATTTTCATTAAATCCGTTACTTTTTGCTTAGGCTCAGCATCAGCTTTTTTAATCGCTTGCTTAATTTCTTCTTTCGCATCCTCGATTACTTTAGCTTCTTCTTCTTCAGACCATAAGCCTTTGTTTTCAAGGAACGCACGGAAACGTACAAGCGGATCTTTTTGTTCCCACTCATTTTCGATTTCTTTTGTGCGGTATTTAGTCGGATCGTCACCAGCCATTGTGTGCGGGCCGTAACGGAATGTAAGTGTTTCAATCAGCGTCGGGCCTTCGCCGTTGATTGCGCGCTCGCGTGCTTCAGCAGTTGCAGCGTATACAGCAAGCGGATCCATTCCGTCTACTTGTACGCCGACAATACCGGCAGATACAGCTTTTTGCGCGATTGTTTCAGCCGCAGATTGCTTTTCAACCGGAGTTGAAATCGCGTAACGGTTGTTTTGCACAACGAAGATTGCAGGTGCTTTATACGCGCCGGCAAAGTTAATTCCTTCGTAGAAGTCCCCTTGTGAAGCTCCGCCGTCACCAGTGTAAGTGATTGCGACAGCTTTCTTACCGCGTTTTTTAAGACCTAACGCAACACCGGCTGTTTGAATGTATTGAGCACCGATAATGATTTGTGGAGAAAGAGCATTCACATCATCAGGCATTTGGTTTCCTCTGAAATGCCCGCGAGAGAAAAGGAACGCTTGATATAATGGAAGGCCGTGCCAAATCAACTGAGGCACATCACGGTATCCCGGAAGAACAAAATCTTCTTTTTCAAGCGCGAAATGCGTTGCAATCTGAGAAGCTTCTTGGCCCGCAGTAGGAGCGTAAAATCCGAGACGCCCTTGACGGTTTAATGAGATAGAGCGCTGATCAAGCACACGCGTAAATACCATGCGGCGCATTAGCTCTTTTAATTGATCATCTGTTAAATCAGGCATCGCCGCTTCATTCACGACTTCTCCCTTTTCATTTAAAATTTGGAACGTTTCGAACTGCTTTTTAATGGCATCAAATTGCTTTTTACTATCGACAATAGCTTTTTTCGTTTTTGCAGCCATACTAAGTCACCTCTTCCTTTCTTTTAAACAGTCATTAGACGTGCATTCCTTTTATACATACAAACTTAGGGTACCCTAAAGTATTATCAGTAAGTCGTATATATTTTAGCCGATCCCCAGTTTGCCGAAACCTTTTATGTAGGATAGTTACACTCTGCTTTGAACTGTATTATTTCGAAGTTGTAAAAAACTAATACAACACCGCTTAACATGGATTAGTTTACACCAAATAAAGAAGAACCGTCAATCGTTTTCATCGCTGATTTTCAATAATTGTATTCGCTTTACATTTCCAATTAAAAAACAGATGCTGACTGCACTCAAAACTGTACTAGTATACACTGACATACTGTACTACAATAGAAATGAAAATTTTGAACAAAATCAGCGTCGTGTTTATTTTAAAAAAAGAGCTGGACTAAATTCAGCTCTTTTTCACGTGATAGCCTGCGGCATCATATAGATCTTCCCGGGCTTTATTATATTTTTCTGTTTGTTCATTAAATTCTCCGCTATATTTAAGGACCTTTTCATAAGAAGCATTGACTTTATCGATCTGCTGGTCAAGATCATCTCGTGTCAAATTTTTATCTTTCAACTGCATATACAGCTTTTTATCAAGCTGAAGCGCTTTATTATATTCTTCATACATGGAGTCATATGATGAATATCTTTTCTCCATCTGGCTTGTTGCGGCATTAGCCTTTTCTTTTATGTGTTTATCCTTAATATGTTCAGCAGACGTTTTTGCTTCTTCAAATTCCGATTCTGATTTTTTGATGCTTTCATTTTCAACCTTCAGATGTTCTTCGCGCTTGCTGATATTTCCAAGCGCCTCGTTCGATAAAGCAACAATTTTTTTATAATCATCCATATTGAGCTGCATGACATCATCATAAAGCTGATTTTCTTTCGCTTCTAATTCTTCGAGCGTTTTCTGTTCTTCTAGAAACGGCTTTTCCGATTCCGCGGCTTTTTCTAATGAATGATGAAGTGAATCAACCGGGTCTTGTCCCATACATCCTGTTAATATCAGTGTCATCACACAAAAAGCACCGATTTTCATTCCGGACCGCCGTTTTATTGCGTCTTTCACGTTAAATCCCCCAATCTTGACAATTCCTACTATAGAATTCACTGGGTCATTTGGCAATAGCTGTCCTGTATAAGGAAGCTCTAAAATTAAATCAAAAAAGTGAAAAATCAGGACAGATGACCATACAACTTTATTGTTTTTACATAGGTTATAGTAGACGCTATGCCTACTAATAAAGGCTCTGGCGTAATTTAAAGAGGAGGTTTTGTAATATGTATGGATATGGTTACGGCGGAGGCTGCTGCGGTTATGGTGGTTACGGATATGGCGGAGCAGGATATGGCCGCACATTTGCGTTAATCGTTGTTTTATTCATTCTGTTAATCATTGTCGGAGCTGCTTATTTAGGCGGAGGCTGTTGCTAATTACACAGAATGAACTTGACCAGCCGAGATGGCTGGTCATTTGTTTCGTTGCACCTTTGTGAAGAAATCCGATATAATTTACATATTAAGCTTTAGGAGTGAAGTTTCTTGATTACTATGGAAAACATCGTACGTGACGGCCATCCAGCCCTAAGAGAGACAGCCGAACCTGTCGAGCTGCCTCCGGGTGATACAGAAAAACAGCAGCTGGCCGACATGATCGAATTTGTTAAGAACAGCCAAAATCCCGAATTAGCCGAAAAATACAAGCTGCGTCCAGGCGTAGGTCTCGCAGCTCCTCAAATTAATATTAAAAAACGAATGATCGCCGTTCATGCGGAAGATGCTTCCGGAACGTTATACAGCTATGCTTTATTTAATCCAAGGATCGTCAGCCATTCTGTCGAAAAAAGCTACTTAACTAGCGGCGAGGGCTGCCTGTCTGTTGATGAAGCGATTCCAGGCTATGTTCCCCGCCATGCTCGCATCAGAGTAAAAGGAACAACCCTTGAAGGCGAAAACATTGATATTCGTTTAAAAGGATTTCCCGCTATTGTGTTTCAGCATGAGATCGATCATTTGAACGGCGTGATGTTCTATGATTATATTGATAAAGAAAATCCTTTCAAAGAACCTGAAAATGCAATCGCGATTGAACGCTAAAATAAAAACGGCTGGCACAGTGGGACTGACCCCCGTTTTTGAGACAGGGATCAAAACACCTTTCAAACAGCCAATTGCCGATAGCTTATCGGTGATTGGCTGTTTAGTTTCGTTTGAATTCGAATATTGTTATAATAATAAATGTATTCTTTGACAGTGCGTTCTACGATGGCGGTCGTGGTTCGATCAATGCTGTTAAGATAGAACGTTTCAGACTTTAGTGAGGAATGAAACGATTCGATGGAGGCATTATCAGCGGGCGTCCCTTTGCGGGACATGCTCATGGTAATGCCTTTTGTTTTAACAGCTTTCTGATACTCGTAAGATGTATACACAGATCCTTGGTCACTATGTAACACGCAGTTCTCAGGCAGTGTTGGCAGTTGATCAAGTGTGTGTAAGACAAAGTCTGTGTCCTGCTTATCTCCAATCGTAAAAGCAATCACTTCTCCATTGTATACATCCAATATACTGGAAAGGTACAATTGCTTCTGTCCATAAGGCAAATACGTGATGTCCGTTACTAGTTTTTCAAGAGGATGATCAGACTGAAAGTTCCGATCTAATATATTATCGACCACGGCATATGGCTGCCCATTCTTCTTGCGCTTTTTCACCTTAACCCTGCACTGCCACTGATTTTTCTGCATGATACGCTGAACCGTTTTATGGTTAATGCACATTTCCTTTTTTAATAGGGCGGTGATTTTTCGATATCCATATCGATACTTGTGCTTTCGGCATACTACGCCAATTTGTTTCTCTAAATGCCGTTTGGGGTGATCTTTCGTCAGATTCTTCTTCCAACGATAATAAGACGCTCGTGAGATACCTAAATGAACACAGATATCCTGCACGGTCATTGTGCTGTGCAATCCTTCTACAAGTTCGACTGACGTTTGGCTATCAACTTCCTTTCCAATTCGTTGTACTTTTTTAAAACTTCATTCTGTTGTCTCAGGTAACGATTCTCTGCCTGCAGTTTCTCTAATTCGGAAGAATACTCCGGACCTTTTCCATAAGTGTATTGCTTACCAACAGGCTGTTCAAATCGATGTGTATCACCAGCCTTATACCATCTGACCCATGTCTTAATCTGCGTATTATTTTTGATATTCAACTCCTGCATGATCTCTTTCATAGGTACGCCTGCCAATCTCATTTCTACAGCCTTCTGTTTCACTTCAAGCGGATAACTCACTCTTGTCCCCATAGAAAAAACACCTCCAAGTCTAATTTCGGATAACAACGATCCGTTTTCAAACTTGAAGGTGTTTTTTATTTGTCTCATTTTATGGGGTCAGTCCCCAGTGCCAGCCGTTTTTTTATTTTAAAAGGCCCAATTCTTTGACAGCGTACGCAATTCCATCCTCGTCTACCGGCTTTGTTACAAAATCCGCGATTTCTTTCAATTCAGGAACAGCATTTCCCATAGCTACGCCTGTCCCGACATACTCAATCATTTGCAGATCGTTTAATCCGTCGCCGAAAGCATATGTATCGCTGATAGCAAAAGGAAGACGCTCGATGACTTTTTTAATCCCTTCCGCCTTCGAACCTCCATGCGGAAGAACATCAGTCGAAAGCTCATGCCAACGCACTAGATCAAACTCAGGAAAAGCGGCATAAACCTTTTCTTCTTCATCCTGGCAAAATAAAAGAAGCTGGAAAATTTCTTTTCCTTCATAGAAAAGGTCATCGGTTTCTGGATAATCGGTTTTAAGACTTCCGATTCCCTCCATTACATGAGGGTGATCCGCAACAGTCGCTTTCATCGTGTCCTCAGCCATAAACACGACAGGATGTTTGTCCTTTCCCGCCTGCTTTAATAATCGGCTGATTGCCTCTTCAGGCAGTGGATTTTTATAAATCACTTGATTTTCAAAGACAACATACTGCCCATTATAGGAAATAAACGAGTGTATGCCCAGCTCCTCTAAAATCGGCTTAACTAAAAACGGAGACCGCCCGCTGGCAATAAACACATGATGCCCTTGGCGCTGCAGCTCCGCCACCGTTTCCCTCGTACTTTCCGGTATATTTTTGTCATGATCATATATCGTACCGTCAATATCAAAAAAAATTAATTTTGAATCCATTATAACTTCCCCTTTATCGTCTTGATCTGCAATTCCCACCCTCATCATACAAAAAGATTGCCATTCAGCAAACTATTTCGTTCAAAACTCATATTAAATTCCATTAATAACCACGAGAAGTCTTCCATAATCTTCGTATACTATTTGTATAAAAGAACTCTGGACAAGTTATGATGAAAGGAGGAACTAACAAATGCTGCGCAAATTAAGAAAGAAACTCAGAAGACAATGGAACGGAATGCTCCGCAAGAAAGCAATTGCCTGACAATGGATCTTTCGCTTTTCGAGGGGGCCTTATTTTTCTCAAGGCTTTCCTTATATTCCGTTTTCGAATATAATAGAATAAGCGAGTCTAACATACGGCATTTAAGGAGAGATTTGGATGATTTATAAGGTATTTTATCAAGAAAAGGCTGACGAAGTACCTGTTCGGGAAAAGACAGATTCACTTTATATTGAAGGCGTATCTGAGCGTGACGTCAGAACAAAGCTGAAAGAGAAGAAATTTAATATTGAGTTTATTACACCTGTTAATGGTGCATTTTTAGAATATGAACAACAAAGCGAAAATTTTAAAGTATTGGAGTTATGAGCGGTATGAAATTTGTAAAAAATGATCAGACTGCTGTTTTCGCCCTCGGAGGATTGGGCGAAATCGGTAAAAATACGTACGCTGTACAATTTCAGGATGAGATTGTGCTAATTGATGCGGGGATCAAGTTTCCCGAGGACGAACTGCTCGGCATTGACTACGTTATCCCTGATTACACGTATTTAGTCAAAAATGAAGATAAAATTAAAGGGCTTTTTATCACCCACGGCCATGAAGACCATATCGGCGGTATTCCGTACCTGCTCAGACAAGTGAATATTCCTGTTTACGGCGGTAAACTCGCGATCGGCTTACTTCGGAATAAACTTGAAGAGCATGGATTATTACGACAGACGAAACTGAACATTATCGGTGAGGATGATATCGTAAAATTCCGTAAAACGGCTGTGTCATTCTTCAGAACAACACATAGTATTCCGGATTCCTACGGTATAGTTGTAAAAACGCCGCCCGGAAACATTGTACATACTGGAGATTTTAAATTCGATTTTACTCCAGTCGGTGAGCCGGCAAACTTAACGAAAATGGCCGAAATCGGCAAAGAAGGCGTTCTGTGCCTCCTATCAGACAGCACAAACAGTGAAAACCCGGAGTTCACCATGTCTGAGCGCCGTGTCGGAGAAAGCATTCATGACATTTTCCGCAAGGTGGACGGCCGAGTTATTTTCGCTACATTTGCGTCGAATATTCACCGCTTGCAGCAGGTGATTGAGGCTGCTGTATTAAATGGAAGAAAAGTTGCCGTATTTGGACGCAGTATGGAATCGGCTATCGAAATCGGACAAACGCTCGGTTATATTAGCTGTCCTAAAAATACATTTATTGAGCATAACGAAATCAATCGTTTGCCTGCCAATAAAGTAACGATATTATGTACCGGAAGCCAAGGGGAACCGATGGCAGCTTTATCAAGAATTGCAAACGGCACACACCGCCAGATTTCGATTATTCCTGGGGATACAGTCGTATTTTCTTCATCCCCTATCCCAGGAAACACAATCAGCGTGAGCCGTACAATCAATCAGCTGTACCGTGCTGGGGCTGAGGTTATTCACGGGCCTCTTAATGATATCCATACATCCGGTCACGGCGGGCAGGAAGAACAGAAGCTGATGCTTCGTTTAATCAAACCTAAATTCTTCATGCCGATTCACGGTGAGTACAGAATGCAAAAAATGCATGTCAAGCTTGCAACTGATTGCGGCATCCCTGAAGAAAATTGCTTTATCATGGATAATGGTGAGGTTTTGGCGCTTAAGGGCGATGAAGCTTCAGTTGCCGGTAAAATCCCGTCCGGTTCAGTATACATTGACGGAAGCGGTATCGGTGATATTGGCAATATCGTACTTCGTGACCGCAGAATTCTTTCTGAGGAAGGGCTTGTCATTGTGGTTGTCAGCATTGACATGGAGGACTTTAAGGTTTCAGCGGGACCTGATTTGATTTCCAGAGGGTTTGTTTACATGAGAGAATCTGGCGACTTGATCAATGACGCTCAAGAGCTCATTTCAAACCACTTACAAAAAGTGATGGAACGAAAAACGACTCAATGGTCTGAAATCAAAAACGAGATTACAGATACGCTTGCGCCGTTCTTATACGAAAAAACGAAACGCCGTCCGATGATCCTTCCGATCATTATGGAGGTTTAAAAAAAGATGCACTCCAAAGTGAGTGCATCTTTTTTATTGCAGTGTTATGTGCTGAAATGACTTTACATCAAATAATCCTGTTGTTGTCATTTTAATGTCAGGAATGACAGGCAAAGCTAAAAACGACAGCGTCAAAAATGGATTAAACCCGCCTGTGAAACCGACTGACGACAATTGATCATGCAGCGTCAGCAAGCTTTGATTCACCTGTTCCGCAGATTGGTCTGATAGTAACCCTGCAATCGGCAGCGGTACTGAATGAAGCTCTTCTCCATTTTTTATAATCGTTAATCCTCCGCCAATTTCCTGCAGCTTATTAACTGCAGCCGCAATATCGGCATCATTTGTCCCAACGGCAATAATATTATGGGAATCGTGCGAAATGCTTGTGGCAATCGCTCCGCTCTTGAATCCAAATCCTTTCACAACACCAAGACCGGTTTCTTTTAACCCTTTATGCCGCTCAACAACTGCAATCTTTAACAAATCGAGCTCAGTGTCAGGTTCAAAAACATGGGCATCAGGAGGCGGCACACGCACCAACCGTGTTTCAAGCTGATTAGGAATGATTTGAATCACATGGATTTGCTGCTTTGAATCGATTGGCATATTTAAATTCTGTTTGTTAAGAGGAGCAGCAAGCTTAACAGAATCAAGCAGTGCCGGTTCTGGTGCGGGAGCTGAAGCGCTATCCTGATAGACTGCTTCGCCTCCTTCAGCAACAGTCTGCCCATTTACCATTGTCTTTGTGACAGTGACGTTTCCCAGATCAGAAACAAAAAGCAAATCAGCATCAAAACCCGGAGCAATCGCTCCCTTTGTATCTAATCCGTAGCATTCAGCTGCATTGAGGCTCCCTAATTGATAGGCTAAAAACGGGTCAAGTCCGGCTTGAATCGCCATTTTCACCTGATGATTCACACTTCCCTCTGACAATAAATCATCCACATGCTTATCATCCGTACAGAAGAAGAAACGGCGTGCGTTCTTTTCATTCACCGCCGGGAGCACATTGAGAGTGTTTTTTGCGACTGATCCTTCACGCATCATGACATACATTCCTCTTCTAATACGATCAAGCGCTTCTTCCTTCGTCGTTACTTCATGATCATTTAAGACAAATGCGGTTCTATAAATGTTAATGAGGTCTGTCGTTAAACCCGCTAAATGACCGTCAACCCGCTTTCCTGCAATACGGGCATCGAGCAGTTTCTGAACCATATCTTCTTCAGCCTGCTGAACTGATACATAGTCCATGACTTCAGCTAGCCCTAAGACTTCTTTCTCTTCGTAAAAAGGCTTTAAATCGGCAGCTTTAAGAACTGCGCCTGATCGCTCAAAGCTTGCGGCAGGCACACTGGAGGGAAGCATAAAATGAATATTCAGCGGTGTTTGCCGAGCCTGTTCAATCATAAATGCAATCCCTTTTTTACCAGACACATTCGCGATCTCATGCGGATCGGTAACAACTGTCGTCACACCATGCGGCAATACCGCTTTAGCGAACTCAATCGGTGTAACCATTGATGACTCAATATGTACATGTCCATCAATAAAACCCGGAACAATCATTTGTCCCTCTGCATCAATGTTATTTTCGCCTTCATACTCGCCGAGGCCTACAATGACTCCGTCCGTAATCGCAATATCTTCATATATCCACTCTTGATTAAATACGTCCATGATTTTTCCGTTCTTAATGACGATATCAGCTTTTTGTCTTCGGGCTGAAGCATTCAGCCTATTCACCAGCACTTCTTTATTCAAATAGGCCCCTCCTCTTTTTTATTATATGGTACAACATGCTATCGGAACGCCTGTGCTTAGTCAATAAAATTTTAAGAAATTGCCGCTCATTTCATTAAAGTTGTTATATTCTGATAATATGAAAAACCGCCCTTTGGGGACGGTTTGTCTTACTGCTATTTTGTATAAAGAACTCTTTTTTCAAAACGGGAAATGTCTGTAACAGAACCAATAACGATGAGGATATCTTCTCGATGGATGACTTCGGTCGCAAGCGGCGACACGATGACTTCCTTGCCTCTTTTAATGGCTACAATGTTAATCCCGTATTTCGCACGGATATCTAAATCAAGAAGCGTATTTCCGGCCAGGCGGCTGTTGGCTACGATTTCGACTAGACTATGCTCTTCAGACAGTTCCAAATAATCAAGTACGTTGTTGGACACGATGTTATGCGCAATTCGTTTTGCCATATCGCGTTCCGGGTGGACGATGTGGTCCGCACCAATTTTAGAAAGCACTTTTTCGTGATAATCGTTCTGTGCCTTCACTGTAATGGTATGAACGCCCAGTTCTTTCAGAATGAGAGTCGTTAAAATACTCGCCTGGATATTTTCACCGATTGCTACAATAACGTGGTCAAAATTTCGCAGACCTAAATTTTTCAGGACAGATTCATCTGTTGAATCACCGATAACGGCGTGAGATGCGATCTTGGCATACTCGTTGACTTTATCTTCATCGATATCCATCGCCATAACCTCGACGCCTTCTTCGCTTAATGCTTTGCAAATACTGCCACCAAAACGGCCCAGTCCAATTACCGCAAATTCTTTTTTCATAGTGGTGCTCCTTTACCTAACATCATATTGAACAAATTTTATCATATTCTTTTGTAACAGTGTTAATTTCGTTATCCTTTTGGCAGCGAATTCATATGCCGCTTGAGCTTTTCAGTAAACCCCGGTGATAAATACATCTCCGCTCCCCGTTCAATTTCCATCTGATAGTGCTGAGGCGGAGCGGTTTCCGCTTCTTTTTGGAGGACGAGAAAGGTTAAGCAATCTGTGTAGCGCCTTCCGCCAGCTTCAACGTCTACAAATGCAGGCCGATACGTAAGAGATGCAACGCCCTCCCTTTTATATAGATAGGTGAGAGCGGAAAAAGGAATGCGATATAAAACGCCTTCTGTTGTTCCTCCGTCTTCCATCATATCCGCTCTTGAGCCGTCTTCCCTTTTTAGCGTGAAGCGGGTTGTGTACCCTTTTAAAACAGCTCCTCCCACTGGATCTTGAAAATAGTGATCGACTCCCGCCTTTTGAAAGCGGGCATTGTCCATGCAGGACCCATAGGCAAAATAATAAACAGGATTTTGCGATTTGCTGATCATCTGATGTGCTTTCCAGTCACCGCTGCTTATTTTTGGAAAGCCGGCACACACGTTTTTGTTCATAAAATAAACAAGCGCTTTTTTGATTCCGGCATCCGTTTCTACAAGCGCCGTTTGTTTTTCATAGCCTTGATAAAATTGATCAAGCTTATGTATACACCATTCATCTGCTTCATATAACTCGCCGCATATATAACCTTCATCTTCAAAAACAGCTGCGGGCCCCTCATTTGCAGCAAACAGACATCCCTTCGTTCTGGCCTGCTCATTGATACATGCCGATTGTGCAAGCAGCTGATGATTCTTTTCATGTTTTCTCAATGTCCCGTATACAAAGAGAAGCGAGTTCATCTTATTTTCCCCTCTCAGCTGTCTGATTTGAAAGGCAAAACAACTTGAAAGACACTGCCTTTTCCAGCTTCACTTTCGATTTTCAATTCTCCGTCATGTTCCTTCAGGATTCTTAAACAAATCGCAAGTCCGAGTCCGGTGCCCTTTTCCTTTGTTGAATAAAAAGGTTTGCCAATCTGCTTAAGCTTTTCCTGCGGCATGCCGTTTCCTTCATCTTTGACGCTTATCACGGCGTGAGAGGCTGTCTTAGCAGTCGAAATGGTAACGACACCGCCTTTTGGCATTGCCTCAATCCCATTTTTAATGATATTGATAAAGACCTGCTTCAGCTGATTCTCATCCCCGTTAATGATACAGCTATCTGTCTCTTCGAAATTTTTTTCTATGACGATATTGGACAGAATAGCATTGGTATCAAGCAATGTCGTGACTTGTGTCAGGATCTCATTGAGCTGATGCATTTTAAATGTGACCGCCTGCGGTTTTGCAAGCAGCAACAGCTCGCCGAGCACCAAATCGATTCTTTTAATCTCTGAAAAGATGATGTCAAAATAGCCCTTTCTGTCGGGATATTGTGTTTTCATAATCTGAAGGAAACCGCTGACAGAGGTTAAAGGGTTTCTGACTTCATGTGCAATACCGGCGGCAAGTTCACTTGTGATTGACAGTTTCTGTGATTCTCTCGCCAGCCGTTCATTAATCTCAATGAGCTCATCTTCAGCCTCTTTCCGCTCAGTGATATCTGACATTGTTCCCAAGCTGCCTGTAAATTGGTCATCCCGATCGTAATAAAGTTTATAATGAACTTCTCCCCAAAAAATCGTGCCGTTCTTTGTCACGTATTTTGCAGTAAACATACCAGAAGACGCTTGGTTTTGGATTTGGGTGTTGATGTGGTCGGCTACGTGTTTTTCTTTTATGAAGTAATCATTATACATCGTTCCCATACATTCATTGATTGAAAAGCCGGTTATGGATGACCACGCTTGGTTTAAATATGTAATTTCGCCTTTTGCATTCGTTTGAAATACGATTTCCTGCAAATTATCCATGATGCGGTTTTTTTCTTCAGAAAGCTGTTTATACTTCCATTCATTATCCTTCATTGTCTTAACCAGCTGCTGTTTCTCATCAATATAATAAGCCAGCATCCAGACACTTGCTAACGTGACTGCAGTATACACAATATCAACAGGCCAATTAATCGGATTTTTGCCTATAAAATAAAATAAATAATCCCAAAACATAATAAAAATCATTGCCAAGATGATGGAAATGATACGTGCTTGATATTTTCTCATATGACCACCTGCCGCTTGTGTTTCTCTATTTATTGTACCATTCTTCGACAAATAATTGAGTAAAATATGTAAAGTATCCCAAATCATTCATCACCTGAGGCAAAAAAGGCGGAGATTGTATCTCTCCGCCTTTTTCAACATCATATTATTCTTTTAGAGCGGCTTGAATTTCTTCGAGAAGCAGCTGTGCACCCTCAGGGCTTAACGTAATTTTACCGTTGCCGTATTCAGTATTTTCTGAAGTAATTTCTCCGGTCATTAAACAAACGCCATGAGGTTTATACTTTTTCAAGATAATTTTATCTCCGTCAACAAAAAACTCAATGCTGTCTTTTATAGCAATATCCAGTGCCCGTCTTAATTCTATCGGCATGACAATGCGCCCTAATTCATCTACTTTTCTCACAACACCTATTGATTTCATAAAAAACCCTTCTTCCTTTAAATGTTTCTTTTCTCATGTAATGTTTAAGGATGCACCTCAATATATCGTAGACGTATGAAACTAAGAAAAAGTTTCCCGCTTTCTATAAGAATCGCAAGATATTTTTACCATAAAACCGAAAAATGTATTACTTCTGTTACACAGTTCCATGATTTTTTACAAAAACATTTCTTTCCCGACGAACACCCCCAAAAATCGCTTCATTTCTTAGAAACTTTAAATGTAGAATCATATAAAATCAGGATAGAGATTGGGTGAATAACATGTTTCAATCAACTGAAATCGGGATTGACTTAGGAACAGCTAATATACTTGTTTACAGCAAAAATAAAGGGATTATTTTAAATGAACCATCTGTTGTCGCAGTGGATACAACGACTAAAGCAGTGCTTGCAATCGGGGCTGACGCGAAAAACATGATCGGCAAAACGCCGGGAAAAATTGTCGCTGTCAGACCAATGAAAGATGGCGTTATCGCAGACTATGATATGACAACCGATTTGCTAAAGCACATTATGAAAAAAGCCGGAAAAAGCATCGGCATGTCGTTCAGAAAACCGAACGTAGTCGTTTGCACACCGTCAGGCTCAACAGCAGTAGAACGCCGCGCCATCAGTGATGCGGTGAAAAATTGCGGCGCAAAAAACGTCCATTTAATTGAAGAGCCAGTAGCGGCCGCCATCGGAGCGGATTTACCTGTCGATGAGCCGGTTGCCAATGTGGTGGTAGATATCGGCGGAGGAACAACAGAAGTCGCCATCATCTCCTTCGGCGGTGTTGTTTCCTGCCACTCTATCAGAATCGGCGGAGACCAACTTGATGAAGATATCGTTTCCTTCGTCCGGAAAAAATACAATTTGCTGATTGGCGAACGGACAGCTGAGCAGGTAAAAATGGAAATTGGACATGCACTGATTGAGCATGTGCCGGAAGCAATGGAAATTCGGGGACGCGACCTCGTAACAGGCCTTCCAAAAACCATTATGCTTCAATCTAACGAAATTCAAGACGCAATGCGTGAATCTCTCCTCCATATTCTTGAAGCCATCAGAGCTACACTTGAGGACTGCCCGCCTGAATTGAGCGGAGATATTGTTGACCGCGGCGTTATTTTAACAGGCGGCGGCGCGCTTCTTAACGGGATTAAAGAATGGCTCACAGAAGAGATTGTAGTGCCTGTACACGTGGCGCAAAATCCGCTTGAATCTGTGGCAATCGGCACAGGCCGTTCTTTAGAAGTGATCGATAAGCTTCAAAAGGCGATTAAATAGTCTTTCCCTTCAAAAAATCTCACACGCAGCAAATTTCTTGCTTCTTTTTTCCTCACTCCCTTCATATTGTGGGAAATGGAGAAACGTTAAGGAGGAAACAGATGCTAAGAGATTTAGGAAGAAGAGTAGCGATCGCAGCCATTTTAAGCGGAATCATTCTTGGAGGCATGAGCATTTCTTTGGCCAACATGCCCCATTCACCTGGAAGCGGCACCGTAAAACTGAATCATCCGTAATATCGAAAGACCCAAGACATGTTGTTTTGGGTTTTTCACTTTAGCCTCCTTTCTTTCCTTTATAGGATCATATTTGATATGATGAGAAAAAAGCTCGAGGAGGAATGATTCATGGATTCATTTTCACAGAAATTAAATACATATGCGCAGCTGGCGGTAGAGGTCGGCGTAAACGTCCAAAAAGGCCAGTATGTAGTCGTAAATGCTTCAACAGACGTACGGGATTTTGTCCGCTTAATTGTGAAACATGCATATGAAAAAGGTGCCAAAAATGTCACGGTGAATTGGCAGGATGACGAAGTCGCCAAATTAAAATATGAACTCGCGCCTTTTGAAGCATTTGAAGAATACCCTGAATGGGAAGCAAAAGGCAGAGAAGAGCTTGCTAAAAAAGGAGCCGCTTTCATCTCTGTCGTGTCGTCAAACCCAGACTTACTAAAAGGTGCAGATTCCAAACGGATCGCTGCATTCCAAAAAGCAGCAGGCAAGGCATTACATACATACAGACAATATATTCAATCGGACAAAGTCAGCTGGACTGTCGTAGGTGCGGCATCAGCGGGCTGGGCCCAAAAAGTCTTTCCTGGCCAATCAGAGGAGGAAGCGACTCAGCTTCTGTGGGAAGAAATTTTTAAAGCGACGCGCGTAAACGAAGACAATCCGGTTCAAGCGTGGATCAAGCATGATCAAAATCTTCATGAAAAAGTTGACCATTTGAACGAGAGACATTACACTGCTTTACACTATCTAGCAGAAGGAACTGATTTAACCATTAAGCTGCCTAGAAAGCATGTTTGGGCTGGTGCGGGAAGCGTGAGTGAAAGCGGCCATGAGTTTATGGCCAATATGCCGACAGAAGAAGTATTCACGCTGCCGCAAAAAGATGGGGTCGACGGAGTCGTATCGAGCACAAAACCGCTAAGCTACGGCGGAAATATTATTGAAAACTTCACCCTCACATTTGAAAATGGCCGTATAGTCGACATTAAAGCCGAAAAAGGAGAGGACATTTTAAAAGAACTAGTGGAAACAGATGAGGGTTCTCACTATTTAGGTGAAGTGGCGCTTGTTCCTTACGATTCGCCTATATCACAATCAAATATTCTTTTCTATAACACATTGTTTGATGAAAACGCGTCAAATCATTTGGCGATCGGCAGCGCCTACGCCTTTAACATTGAAGGCGGAAAGCAGATGTCTCGTGAGGAACTTGTCAAAGAAGGCTTAAATGAAAGCATTACACACGTGGACTTTATGATTGGTTCTCCTGAAATGAATATTGACGGCATTACGGCAGACGGAAAAAGAGAGCCTATCTTCAGAAATGGGAATTGGGCTTTTTAATAAACAAAAGGAGGGCTTTTCGCCTCCTTTTTATTTTTCTGCTTCATACATTTGCAGATTGGCATACACCGTTTCTAATATGGGTACTGCAAGAGATAAACGCTTTGCTTTTTCAAGCAAAAAGCCGTGCAGGTGGTTACCTTCAGTCGTTTGTCCGTTTTCCATATCCCGAAGCATAGAGGATTTCATATGGTAAGACATGCTTGTCATCGTACGGAAGCTCTCTTCCTCAAGTTCAGGATCAGCCGGAACACCCTCTTTTCGCAAAATAGCGCCAATTTCCCCAATAAGGGTTTGGGCCGTGTGACGGCCGCCTTCTGTTTCGAGGATTGGGCCAAGCGGTCTTTGAAATAACGTTGTGATCCCTGCTTGCGCCGCAATAAACAGATACTTTTTCCAAATGTCCTTCTCGATATGCCCGCTGATGATGACGTCTGCTTTCACGCCTGAAAATGCCTCTTCAATCACTGTTATTCGTTCCGTACGCTCACCGTTCCATTCTCCGAATACAAAACGATGTGATGCGCTCGTATGATGAATTTTCCCCTTGTTGTCTAGGGCACTTTCTATAAAACACAAACCGCCCAGCACCTGTTCTTTTGAAAGTGCCGTAAACAGCTGCTCATAATGGCGGTACCCGTTTAAAAAAGGTATAATGACAGATTCCCGATTGATAAACGGTTTGACATCCTCTATCACTTGCTCAAGTGAATAGGCTTTAGAAGCAATGATAACGACGTCAAACTGCCCTGTTTCTCCAGCACTGATTAATGCGGGCTGAAATGATACATCCCCTTTTTCACTATGGATGACAAGCCCGGTTTCTTTAAGCTGCTCAGCTCTTTTTTGGCGTACGAGAAATGTCACATCATTGCCTTTCTCTGCAAGCCGTCCGCCAATATACCCGCCTACTCCTCCTGCTCCGACAACCAAAAATTTCATGTTGTATCTCCTTTCAACTCTATGTATCAAAAAAAGCAGAGGAATCTCTGCTTTTTTGATTACGCGTAAAGTTCAGCCAGTTTTTTCTGCACATCAGCATTTGCAAGGAACTCATCATAACTCATTTGCTTATCGACGATGCCGTTAGGTGTAATTTCGATAATTCTGTTGGCAATAGTCTGTACAAACTGATGGTCATGGGATGTAAACAGCATAGCCCCTTTAAAGCTGATTAAACCGTTATTGAGCGCTGTAATGGATTCTAAGTCTAAATGGTTGGTCGGCTCATCCAAAATTAAAATATTGGCGCCGGAAAGCATCGCTTTAGACAGCATACAGCGAACCTTTTCTCCCCCAGATAGTACGTTTGATTTTTTGTGGACTTCTTCTCCTGAGAACAGCATCCGTCCTAAGAAACCGCGTAAAAAGCTCTCACTTTGGTCATGAGGAGAATATTGGCGAAGCCAGTCTACAAGATTTAGATCACTGCCCTCGAAATATTCGCTGTTGTCTTTTGGAAAATACGCTTGAGATGTCGTTACGCCCCATTTAAACGTTCCGCTGTCAGCTTCCATTTCCCCGGAAATGATTTTAAACAGCGTGGTAACAGCCAGTTCGTTGCGGCCAGTGAAAGCAATTTTATCTTCTCTATTCATAATAAAGCTGACATTGTCAAGCACCTTTACGCCATCGATTGTTTTCGTTAAACCCTCCACCTGAAGAACATCATTTCCGATTTCCCGTTCTGGTGTAAAGTTAACGTAAGGATAGCGGCGGGAAGACGGTTTAATATCATCGAGCGTAATTTTTTCGAGAAGTTTCTTTCTTGATGTTGCCTGCTTAGATTTAGACGCGTTGGCGCTGAATCTAGCGACAAACTCTTGAAGCTGTTTAATTTGTTCTTCTTTTTTCTTGTTCGCTTCTTGAGAAAGCTTTAACGCCAGCTGGCTTGATTCATACCAGAAATCATAGTTTCCGACATAGATTTGGATCTTATTAAAATCAAGGTCAGCAATGTGCGTACACACTTTATTTAAGAAGTGACGGTCATGGGATACCACAATAACTGTGTTTTCAAAGTTAATCAGAAACTCTTCCAGCCACTGAATGGCCTGAAGGTCCAAGTGGTTCGTCGGCTCATCAAGCAGCAGAACATCCGGCTTTCCGAATAATGCCTGTGCCAAGAGAACTTTTACTTTCTCTGAACCGCCAAGGTCTTCCATCTTCTTCGTATGAAGATCTTCTGAGATACCAAGGCCTTTTAAAAGAATCGCAGCTTCACTTTCGGCTTCCCATCCGTTCAGCTCTGCAAATTCACCTTCGAGCTCTGCCGCACGAATTCCATCCTCATCTGAGAAATCAGGCTTCATGTAAATGGCGTCTTTCTCCTGCATGACTTCATACAGGCGTTTGTGGCCCATAATGACCACTTTCAGCACTTCATACTCTTCGTACTCAAAATGGTTCTGCTTCAAGATGGCAAGACGCTCTCCAGGACTCATATGGACATCGCCTGTCTGAGGATCGATTTCGCCAGATAGCACTTTCAGAAACGTTGATTTACCGGCACCATTTGCACCAATTAACCCATAGCAGTTGCCTGGGGTAAATTTAATATTGACATCTTCAAATAACTTGCGATCCGCAAACCGCAAGCTTACATTATTTACAGCAATCATTTATTATCCTCCATCATGTCTATCATCAATAAAAGTATACCATGAATGCTGGGCAAGAGAAATGATTCCCTGATAAATCGGAGAGAAAACACTTATACACTCAATACTGCCAGCTATGTTACAATAAAGCAGAGAGGATACATCCAGCCGGGAAAATTACATACTCTCATGGAGGAACACGTTGAAGCTTTTAACACTTACTGAATACTGCTTATTGATCTTTTTTACGGGCTTTTACCTCGCCGTAACAGGCTTTACCGCTAAAGATATCGGCTTATATATTGGCATAGCCCTCATTTACATATTTTCACATATTTTTTCTAAACGACTTTTAGAAAAGCGCGGCAAAGAAAACAAACAGGTTCACCTTTTCTTCAGCGTGCTGGCCATTATCGGTTCAGTGTTTATCACGGTATTATGCATTGCATTAGTCGCTTCTTTTTCAAATTAAAAAACGCCTGCTGTCCCAAGGCCAGCAAGGCGTTTTTATTTTGTTTGACGCATTTCGTTAAACGGGAAAAAGACAAACTTCGATGTGCCGACAATCCGGTCTTCGGCAATCAGTCCGAGCCCGTTTCGGCTGTCCATTGAATTCAGCCGGTTATCTCCCATGACAAAATATTTGCCTTTGGGAACCTTAACCGGTCCAAAATCGCCAGTCAGACTCACACCAAGTTTTTCTGCTTCTTTTTTGTTTTTAGACAAGTAAGGCTCAGCTGCTTTTTTTCCGTTTATATAAAGCGTGTCATCCTTCATTTGAACGGTTTCTCCAGGCTTTCCGATCAATCTTTTTACGTAATGGATTTTCGACGTCTCACCGTTGATAATAACGATATCTCCGCGCTCCAGCTCGCCGATATAGTTGACTGTTTTATTCACAAACAGCCTTTCGCCGTCATGTAATGTGGGATCCATAGATGAACCTTCGACTAAATAAGGTTCAAACAAAAAGTGACGGATCAAGAGAGCCAGCAGGACAGCGATGACAATCGCTTTTCCCCATTCCAAATACGTATTGGTTTTTTTCTTCGCCGTTTTTTCAGTTTTCGTGTTTTTTTCCTCGGTCAAAGTGTTTCCTCCTAGACGGTTGCTGTGTCAGTTGTTTCCCTTCTTTTACTTTATCATAAATGATAATAAAATACATAACTTAACCGCGCTCCCGCCAGCAGGATAAAGAAAAAGCGCCCTTTCGAATGAAGGACGCTTTTTTCTTATTTCTCTGTAACAGGTTTTTTAAGAATACCGAGGATAATTGCCATCACGACAGCACCGATCACGATACTTAATAGGTAAAGCAGCGGATGGTTTGTAATGAAGGCTACGAATACTCCTCCGTGAGGTGCCGGAAGCGTTACACGGAAGAATTCAGTTAATCCTCCGGCAACAGCTGCACCAGCGACAGCAGCTGGAATCACGCGAAGCGGATCAGCCGCAGCAAACGGGATCGCTCCCTCTGTTACGAAAGCAGCCCCCATGAAGTAGCATGTAATACCAGCTTCACGGTCACGCTGAGTGAATTTGTTTCTGAAAATGGTTGTTGCAAGTGCGATACCAAGCGGAGGAACCATACCGCCGGCCATGATCGCTGCGTGAGGCGCATAATTGCCTGCATCGATCATCGCGATACCGAACGTAAAGGCTGCTTTATTAAGCGGACCGCCCATATCGATCGCCATCATACCGCCCAAAATAATACCCATTAATACAAGGTTGCCAGTACCAAGGCTTTCAAGCCAATTTGTTAAGAAATCCATAAATGCCGCTACCGGTGTATTGACCACGAAACGCATGATAATACCAGTTAAGAAAATACCAAACAGCGGATAGATTAACACTGGTTTCAGTCCGTCAAGTGACTGAGGAATAAAGACGAATGCTTTTTTCAAAAGAACAACGATATAACCAGCCAGGAATCCGGCAATTAATCCGCCTAAGAATCCAGCATTTGCTTGAGTTGCCATAAATCCGCCGATCATACCAGGCGCAAAACCAGGACGGTCTGCAATACTCATTGCAATGAAACCGGCAAGAACAGCCACAATTAATCCTAATGCATTGTCACCGCCGATAAACTTAAGAGCGGCAGCGAACGTGTTGTAAGTAGGATCATCCGGATTGGAAGAATTAATCCCCCAGAAGAATGAAATCGCAACGAGGATACCACCGCCGACTACGAACGGAAGCATGTTGCTGACACCGCTCATCAGATGCTTATAAAACATGCTTCCGATGCTGCCGCCAGACTTGCCTCTCGCTTCATCTTCATCGTTTGAAGCTGAAGAACCGCCGCCGCTGCCTTGATAAACCGGCGCGTCTTGATTTTTCGCTTTTTCGATAAGCTCTTGCGGGCGTCTGATACCAGCTGTAACAGGTACTTGAAGCACGCGCTTACCTTTAAATCGTTCCATTTCAACCTGCTTGTCCGCTGCGACAATGATGGCAGGTGCATCTTCAATTTCTTGGGCAGTCAGCTTGTGCTTAATACCGCTTGAACCATTTGTTTCGACCTTAATTTCCACACCAAGCTCTTTCGCTTTTTCTTTAAGGGCATCCGCAGCCATGAATGTGTGTGCAATACCTGTCGGACATGCAGTAACCGCTAGGATTTTCCCTTTTCCGGCAGGTGCAGGTGCCGCTTCTTCTTCTTCCTCTTCGTCATCATCTTTATCGTGCTGATTAATAATGTCGATAATAGCATCTTCTGACTCAGCTTCAAGGAGCTGCTTGCGAATTTCTTCACGCATTAACAGTGTTGAAAGTCTTGACAATGCTTCAAGGTGAGTGTTGTTTGCGCCTTCAGTCGCCGCTATCATGAACACCAAGTGAGCCGGCTGGCCGTCTAATGATTCATAATCGACACCGTCTTTTGAACGCCCGAACGCGATCGCCGGGTTGATAACGCTTGCTGTTTTCGCATGCGGGATAGCGATTCCTTCACCAATTCCCGTCGAGCTTTGGCTCTCGCGATTTAAAATGGCTTCTTTGTAGGCTTGTCGGTCATTTAATTTTCCAGCTTTATCAAGAACAGTGACCATTTCGTCAATAACATTTTCTTTTTCTTTGCTCTCAATATTAAGCTTTATTGTATGCTTTGTTAAAAGCTCAGTTATTTTCACTTTTGTTTCCTCCTCTATAGACGTGTGACCTTAACTTCAGGAAGAAGCTGCTGGACAAATTCTTCTGTTCCAAGTTCTTCAGAGAACGCGGTAGCACTGCCTGATGTAACACCTAAACGGAATGCTTCTTCAAGCGGCAGCTGTTTGGAAATACCGGCAAGAAAACCTGCAACGACGGAATCTCCCGCTCCGACTGAGTTGACCAATTTCCCCTTTGGCACGTTAGCAAAATAAACAGCTTCCTTCGTAAATAGAAGCGCTCCGTCTCCGGCCATGGATACGATTACATGTTCAGCCCCTTGTTCTACAAGCTTTTTCCCATAAGGAACAGCTTCTTCAACAGATGTAATTGTTGTGCCGAACATTTCTCCAAGCTCATGATGGTTTGGCTTCATCAAAAACGGTTTCATTTCTGTTGCTTTCATAAGCGCCTCGCCTGAGATATCCAGAACAACTCGCGCGTTCTGCTGTGTGCAGGCCTCTGCGATTTTTTCGTAAGTGTCGTGGGGCAGTGAAGATGGAATGCTTCCTGCAAGGACGACGATATCTCCTTTTTGTAAAGACTGGAACTGTTCTAAAAAGGTTTTGAAATCTTCATCTGAAATTGTCGGTCCCTGACCGTTAATTTCAGTTTCATCACCCGTTTTCAGCTTTACATTGATACGGGTATCTTCTTTCACTTCAGAAAAGGCTGTTTCCAGATTTTCTTCCCGCAAAAATGTTTTGATATATTCTCCGGTAAATCCGCCGACGAATCCGAGCGCTTTAGACGGTACATGGTGTCTTTTCAGCAGTCTCGATACGTTGATGCCCTTGCCCCCTGGATACTTTGTATCGTATGAGGAACGGTTCAGTCCTCCTACAGTAAAATCTTCAACGTGAACAATATAATCGACAGATGGATTAAGTGTTACAGTGTAAATCATGGTTTCACTACCTTTACGACAGTTTTTTCTTGGTAATTATCGAATGTAAGCTCTTCAGCTCCAGTCGTAATGATTGTTGCGTCACCTATTCCGGCGAATGCCGAAAATGAAATTTCTCCGAATTTCGAAGGGTCTGCTAAGACATAAGCGTGTTTTGCCTGTTTGACAGCTTTCTGTTTTAAAAGAGCCTCATCAGGGTCCGGCGTTGTGAATCCAGCCTCTGTATGGACACCGTTTGTCCCCAGAAAACTCTTGTCGAATCTGTACTGATCCATGGCAATCAGTGAAGCGCCTCCAATAATCGCGCCCGTTCTGTGCTTTACGTATCCTCCAAGCAGGTAAAAAGAAATTTCTTTCCTTATTAATGCATCGACATGCATCACCCCGTTTGTGACTACGACAATATCTTTGCTTTTATCCATAAAATCAATCATGTGCAAAGTCGTCGTGCCTGCATCAAGGTAAATGCAATCTCCTTCTTCTAAAAGAGAAACTGCTTTTTCAGCAATTTTTAATTTATCCTGAAGGTTTTTGGATGATTTTTCAAGCATATCGGGTTCAAGTCTGATATCGGAAAGCTTGGCTGCTCCCCCATGAACACGCTTTAAAAAACCGCGTTCTTCAAGTGTTGATAAATCTCTTCTGATAGTTGATTCAGAAGCGTTTGTAAGATTTATAAGCTCTTGAATTTTTACCACATCATGCTTTTCGATTTGATCAATAATCAATTGATGCCGTTCAGGAGTTAGCATGCTTCACCTCCTAATGAAAACGTATTCATTTTGAGTACAATTTCATTGTAAACGCTTTTTTCAATTTAGGCAACTAGAATCATTCAAATTCATTCAATAACTATCAAAATCTTTCACGTTTATCCATATTAACGTATGTCTATAGGGTTTGTAAACTGTAAATTCGACAAAAATAAGGACAATTGTACGACATTTTCTTCTTATTTTAATGAAAAAAGTCTTTTATATTCATAGTAGAAAAACTAAACATAAAAAAACCTCATGCATGTTGCATGAGGTTACTCGTAACGCAGCGCTTCAATCGGATCAAGCTTTGCGGCTTTATTTGCGGGAAGCATGCCAAAAATAACGCCAATGAGCATACTGAACAGCACGCCCCCGCCTACAACCTGCCAGGATATGAGTGACGGCCAGCCCGCAATGGCAGAAACAAGAGAGGCCCCTCCATATCCGATTCCAATTCCAATCAGTCCTCCGATCAGCGTCAATACGACTGATTCAATTAAAAACTGAGTCAGAATCTGTCCTCTCGTCGCACCGAGTGATTTTCTGATTCCGATTTCCCGCGTCCGTTCTGTGACTGATACGAGCATAATATTCATGACACCGATTCCGCCGACCAAAAGAGAGATGCCTGCAATCGAGCCGATAATCGTCGTCATAATCGCCGTTACTTTGCCAATTCCGGCCGCTATCTCTTCCATGTTCATCACTTGATATGAATCTTCTGTGCCATGATTGTCATTTACAAGCTGTGCCGCTTCTTTTCCAGCTGTTTTTATGTCGTCTGCTGATTCGACTTGCAATGATACGTTACTGAAATCACTTGTGCCAAAAGAAGATTTCATCATATTAAATGGCACATACATTTCACTTAAACCGAAAGAAAGCAAGCCTGTTTCTTTTTTCAGCACGCCGATGATTTCAACAGGCTGTCCGTTGATCCAGACAACTTCTCCGAGAGGGGATGTTTTATCAAACAGTTCTTCAGCCATCTTTTGAGAGATCACTCCGGCTCTTTTCCCCGCAAAAAAATCATGATCGGTAAAGGTTTTGCCGTTTTCGATTTTTAAAGAATTGACATTCATGTATCCATCGTTTATTCCGTTAATGGTAACATCAGTTTCTTCCTCATGATAACGCGCTGTCATACTTTCAGAAGTCGAGGCAACGACTTGTTTGATGCCCTCTATCTCTTTTAAACCTTTTATATCATTTTCTGTAAAAGTAGATTCGGCTAAGGCGTTCGGATTGCTTGCAAGCTCCTCATCGCTTGGCATATAGTACAGCTCCACAGTATTTCCCGGGCCGCTGATCGACTGTTTCAGCATTTGCTCGCCGCCCTGTCCTACCGCAACCACGACGATGACAGAGCCTACACCAATGATAATGCCGAGCATCGTTAAGATCGAACGCATTTTATGGGCAAGGACTGAGCTTAAAGCCATTCTGATGTTCTCTAACAGGCTCATTCTCCCACGCTCCTTTGTCCGGAGCTGGCAGGAACAATGTTTCCGTCACGCACCATGACGATTCGATTCGTGCAATCTGCGACTTCCGGCTCGTGAGTAACAAGAACGATTGTTGTTCCCTCGGCATTTAATGCTGTAAATTGCTCCATAATCGCCGCGCTTGTTTTCGTATCCAGCGCGCCGGTCGGTTCATCAGCTAAAATCAATTTTGGCTCATTCACGATTGCCCTCGCAATGGCGACCCGCTGCTTCTGCCCGCCCGAGAGCTCGTTGGGCATGTGGAGCATTCGATCGGTTAACCCGACCTTTTTCAACGCTCTCTCAGCCCGCTCTTGACGTTCTTTTTTGCCTATACCGGAATAAATCATCGGCAGCTCGACATTTTTTTTGGCGTTCAGCCGCGGAAGAAGCTGGAATTGCTGAAATACAAAACCGATGGACCGGTTACGGACTGCCGCCAGTTCTTTATCTTTATATGAAGAAATATCTTCGCCGTCCAATTTATACGTACCGGAAGTCGGCCGGTCAAGACAGCCGATAATATTCATGATTGTCGATTTCCCTGAACCTGACGGCCCCATAATCGATACATATTCCCCCTGATGAATGTCCAAATCAATAGAATGGAGAACATCAAACGTTTCCCTGCCGATCTGATAGCTTTTTCTCACATTAGAAAGCTGAATCATTTATGCTTTCACTTCCGTTCCATCCGTCACCTGATCAGAGGGATTCAAAATGACTTGATCCTCTTGAGAAATCCCCTCTTTAATCTCTGTCAGATCATCTGTTACTTCACCGATTTTGACATCAGCTCGTTTTGCTTTTCCATCTTTTACTGTATACACATAATATTGATCATCTTCTTTTTTGACTGCCTTTGAAGGAAGCGTATTTGCTTTCCGCTTGTCTGTTTCAATATTCATGATAAATTTAAAGCCGGGCTTTCCTTCTGGAAGATCCCCTTTTATTTTCACTTGAAGCGGATATTGAACCGCTTGTTCTGTTCCTTGTACCGCAGCGCTTTCCTGCTGATCCGGAACAAGTCCGACTGCGGAAACTGTGCCTTTCCATGTTTTATCCTGAATAACATCTGAAGTGAGTGTGACCTTCTGGCCTTTTTTGATTTTCAGTGTATCGTATTCAGACAATTTCCCTGAGACGACAAGGTCTTTTGGGTTGCCGATATGTATGACAGGCTCTTGAATATCTGATTTTTTGGATGCCGCTTCTTGATTGACACTAATAACCGTACCTTCGATTTCGCTTTTCACTTCAAGATCTGACACCCGATTGGCAAGTGACTGCCGCTGAAGCTCGGTTTGTTTTAAATCGATCTCAGTCGTTTTTTTCTGCATTTGAAGCTCCGTACGCTCAGATTCAATTTGTTTTTTTGCTTCTTTCTTTCCAACCTGTTTTGCCAGTTCTTTTTCTTTATGATCTAACGCATTTATCTTTACTTGAATTTGGTCAATTTGAAGCTCGTTGGATTCAGCCGTTAACTGGTTCTGTTCTTTTTCCAGGCTCAGCTGCTCATTTGTATAGGTGACTAAAGGCGTGCCCTTTTTCACTTTGTCGCCTTCCTTCACTTTAATGTCTTCTAATGTCCCTTTATCCGCTTCATAAAAGACATACTGTTCATTTGAAAATTGAAGTGTGCCGGGAACCATAACCGTTGACGAGATTTCTTTTTCTTCAAGGCTTCCCGCCTGTATCTTTTGGCCGGCGCTGCCGCTTGTAGGGGCAGCAGACCGGTATATATTGATTCCAATAAAAAGAGCGACTAAAATGGCGATTCCAATTCCGATCCATACTTTTTTCATGAGTTTATGCACCCGCCGCAGAATTGATTACACCTGAAAAGAACGAAAATGCAACTAAAATTCCGAAAAGAACAATCACTGAAATCCATCCTGCTTTTTTTGAGATGCCGCCTGTTTTGTGAAGGCCGATTGCTAATAATACATAGCTCCATATGCTAAATATCTCAAAAGTATTTAACACGCTGGCGAGAGCCCCGTCAGACGGAATAATCCCCGCCAATGATGTCATGCTGTAAAGCGAATTCGTGTCAGTCGTAAAAGCAACGATTCCGTTAACCAATAATCCAAGACTGCTAATCAAAGAGACAAACAGACCGAGAGAAAGCATTTTTTTGTATGTCGTAACTCCGCCTGATATTTTTACACAGAGCCAATAAATAAGAGGGGCAATAAATAACGCTGCGATACCGCCGAAAATCGCGCCTGCCATTCCTCCAAATTTGGTGATTGTTGCGACCGTTTCAATTTCTTCAGCTGATAACCCTTGAGCGCCCGTGTTTTTCATAAGTTCACTATAGTCCGTACCGAGTGATTGCAGTATAGCGCCGACGATGATAATCGCTGCAACAATAAATAGCGGTCCCCATACAGCCGGTCTTTCTCTTATTCTTTCAAATTGAACGGACGGACTTGTGATCACCCCGAAAAGTGACGGCTTTTCAGTCGCCGTTGCGCTGTTTTTTTCTACATTTGTTTCCATTTCAAAACCTCCTTGAGAATGTCTAACAGATAGTACGAGAGTGATAGCGAAAAGTTTCATGTTTTTCTAATAAATTTCCAAAAGCCTTCAATCTATACTGAAGGCTTTTTATATTATTTTATCTCTGTGCTGTATTGCGCTTTTACGAGCCCGGCATAAATGCCCCCTTTAGCAAGCAGCTGCTCATGGTTTCCTTCTTCCATTTTCTTGCCGTGATCAAGCACAATGATGCGGTCGGCATCGCGGATCGTGGATAATCTGTGGGCGATCATCACTGCTGTACGCCCTTTCAGCAGGGTTTTTAAAGCCTGTTGAATTTTCACCTCCGTCTCTGTATCAATACTTGCCGTTGCTTCGTCGAGGATGATAATAGCTGGATCGGCGAGCAATGCTCTTGCAAAGGAAATGAGCTGGCGCTGTCCGGCAGACAGTACGCTGCCCCTTTCCTCCACCTCTGTTTCGTACCCTTCTCTTAAACCAGAGATAAACTCATCCGCTCCGACCGCTTGGGCTGCTTTCATCACTTCTTCGTCTGAAGCACCCGGCCGGCCGAAACGAATATTTTCCATGATGGTGCCGGAGAAAATAAATGTATCTTGCAGCACAATGCTGATTTGAGAGCGCAAACCGGCAAGGGAAAGATCCTGGATCGGAATACCGTCTATTTTTATGGTGCCTCCCGCGGCATCATAAAAACGGCTGATTAAATTGGCGATCGTCGTTTTCCCGCTCCCCGTATGCCCGACAAGCGCAAGCGTCGACCCCGCCGGAATAGAGAAGGAAACAGCGCGGAGGGCTTTTCGTTTTTCATCATACGAAAATTCAACCTCTTCGAAGCTGATCTCCCCATTTATTTTTTGCTTATGAATCGCGTCCCGCTTCTCTTTGACATTTGGCTGTTCGTCCAGAAACTCAAAAATGCGCTCAGATGACGCCATCCCCATTAACAGCTGGTTATAGACCTGGCCCAGTCTCGAAATAGGTTCCCAAAACATGCCGAGATAGAAGGCAAAAGAAACGAAGACGCCAATCGTGATGGTTTCATTCATGATGAGTGTGGCGCCATACCAAATCAACACACCCGTTCCAATCGCATTCGTCATTTCTACCAGTGGACGGAACATGGCGTTTTTTCTTGTGGCTTCCTGCCATGATTGATAGTTCTCCTGATTGACGCCGTCAAAATACGCCATGTTTTCTTCTTCCTGCGTAAATGCCTGTGTGACACGGATGCCCTGAATGCTTTCGTTCAAATGAGAGTTCAGCTTTGATTGCTTTAGACGCACCTTTTGCCAGGAGCGGCGTATTTTTTTTCTGAGACTTGTTGAAATAAAAAACATAATCGGCAGTGTCACCATAATGGCTATGGTCAGCTCAGGACTCAGCGTAAACAAAATGATCATAACGCCGGCCAGAAGCAGCAAGTCGGTCAATAAGTTGATGACTCCGCTTGTAAAGAGCTCCTGAAGAGAGTTAATGTCATTCATAATTCTGACCAAAATAGATCCAGCCGACCGCTGATCAAAAAATCGGTGGGATAAGCGCTGCACATGAGTAAACAAATGCTGGCGCAAGTCGTAAATCACATGCTGGCCAAGCTGATTCATCCATCTGATTCTGAACACATTGGCGGCATAATTAAGGACGTATAAACCGCTAATGATGAAAATGAGCTGGATCAGCAGCTCCGAGTTTTTCTCTGCAATGGCTTGATCGAGAACATACACGCCGATCAGAATGGGGATCACAAGCTTCACAGCAGTCCCAATCAAAACGGTGAGAAAAGAAAGCGGCAAAATGGTTTTTCGATATGGTTTGACATAGCCCAGCAGCCGCCACATTTGAGCCCAGTTAAACGGCTTTTCAATGATTTCATCTGAAGAATAATAGAAACGCTCCAAGATCCCTTGTTTTTTTGCTTGTTTCATATAGTCCTCCCTATCCGACCTGATGCGGCTCATTGATCATTTTGGCATCACGGTATTGCAAATCGTAAATCTTTTGATAGTAGCCGCCTTTTTCGAGAAGCTCATGATGTGTTCCCCTTTCACAAATGCGCCCTTTATCAAAAACGAGAATTTCATCGGCGTGTTTCAGTGAAGAAATGCGGTGAGCGATGATAAAGGTTGTGCGGTTTTTCATGACTTCTTTTAAAGCAAGCTGTATGCTGTGCTCAGTTTGCATGTCTACTGCGCTTGTGGCGTCATCCAATATTAAAATGCCCGGGTTCAAACAAATGGCTCTCGCAATGGCGATACGCTGTTTCTGTCCGCCGGAAAGCCCCATTCCCCTCTCTCCCAGCATAGTGTCATATCCATCAGGAAGCTCCATAATAAAGTCGTGTGCCTGAGCCCTTTTTGCCGCTTCGATGATGTCTTCCATTGATGCATTCGGCCTCCCGTACGAAATGTTTGATCGAATTGTAGATGAAAACAGAAAAGATTCTTGAAGAACGACCCCGATATTGGAGCGAAGGGTTTTTAACGAGTAATCAGTGATAGGTTTATGATCAATCGTAATCATTCCGCCAACAGGACTGTAAAATCTGGTGAGGAGCTGTGTAACTGAGCTTTTGCCTGAACCTGTAGGGCCCAATAGTCCGATTACCTTCCCGCTGTTTGCCTCAAAACTGACATTGCATAGCGCGTTTGTTTGTTCTTTACCGTATGCAAGAGAAACATTTTTGAATAGGACATCTCCTGTTAATTTTTGTTTATGCAAATCGTGGGCATGGTCTGTGATGTCTTCTTCTTTTTCGAGAATTTCCAGCAGGCGTTCACCTGACGCTTTTGCTTGAGAGAACATATTGATGACAAAACCTAAGTTCATAATCGGCCACATCATATAATTGACAAGGCTGAAAAAAGCGACAAGCTCACCGGGATTGAGCTGGTTCTGCATGACCAAGTAGCCGCCGTAGGAGAGGAGAGCCACAATACAAACATTACCGATGAACTCCATTAAAGGGAAATACGCAGACCAGATGGATGATGTTTGTAAATACTGTGTCCTGTATTCCGCATTGGCCTTATTGAATGTGCTGATCTGAAAATCTTCTCTTGATAGAGATTTAACCGTATTGATGCCGCTGATATTTTCCTGGACTTTTGTGTTGAGTTTCGCAAACGATTTGCGAATCCCTCTGAAGGCGGGATGGACTCTTTTGTCGAACTGATATACCGCAACAGCGAGAAATGGCAGAACAGCGATTGTTACAAGCGTAAGAGGAACAGAATAGTAAAACATGACCGAAAGGCTGATGGCGACCAGCAGACCGAATCGAATGAGTTCAGCTAAACCATATGATAAGAAAAAACGAAGCCCCTCAACGTCAGCTGTCAGTCTGGACATCAAATCACCTGTTTTCGCGTTATCATAATAAGAAAAAGAAAGCCTCTGCAGTTTTTCATACAGGCCATTTCTCAGCAGATAAACGGATTTGATGCCGAACATATCTCCTAAATATTGATGAAAAAAAGTGGCGGTTCCTTTCAGGGCCATTACCGCAATAAAACCTAAGCTGACCCATGCTGCAAGCTGATACTGCCTCCCCAGCACGATTTCATCAATCGTGATTTGCAGGATAATCGGGTAAACGACAGTAATCACAGTCATCAAAAGCATGGCCAGAAGCGACCACATAAACACCTTTCTATAAGGCCAATAAAACATTTTTAATCTTTTAAATATCTCCATATCCAGCACCTTTCCATTTATTATCATCTTTACTATATCGATACCCGAAATAAATTCCTATTGTTTTTTAAAAATTCAGTCTAATGATGGGGTGAGTCTCTTACTTTATAGGGAGTTACTTATGTAAAATAAACGCTTACAGAAAATCATTGTATGCTGGGGGTGCTTGGGAATATGCGAATGAAATACAAAAAACCGGACGGCTGAATGCCGTCCGGTCTCATCCCCCGCTGACAGGCGGAATGATGGCTACCGTGTCCCTTGAAGATACGGAGGTATTTTCTTTTACATAGTTTTCATTAACGGCAATCATAGCTGTATCAATGGATTCGAGGCCGTATTGTTCTTTTAAACTCGCTTTTATTTCGTCTGTCGTTGCTTGTTCCATATCTATTTCCAATGCTTGTGTGCCGGCCTGTTCCGCAAGCCCTGCAAATAAAAGAATTTTAATCATGCCGCTCTCCCTCGCTTAAATCTGGTTTTCCATTCGGATAAGCTGTTGTTTCAAGCTGGTCGCCGATCCATTGCTCACCATCTTCCCAAATTTCTTTTTTCCAAATCGGCACAATCTGTTTGATTCGTTCGATCGCATATTCATTGGCCTCATAAGCAGCTTTTCGATGGGGAGAGGATACAGCGATCACAACCGCCGCTTCACCGATATCCAGCACACCTATACGATGTGTGATCGCAGCTGAAGCACCTTCCCATTTTTCTTCGATTTCAGTTCCGATTTGAGCCAGCATTTGCACAGCCATCGGTTCATATGCCTCATATTCAAGCCGAACCGTTCTTTTTCCGTTGGTCCATTCCCGAACCGTACCAATAAATGTGGTAATTGCCCCGGCTTCCCGTTTCTCCACTTTTTTGATGATATCTTCCGTAATAATGGGTGTTTTTGTGACCTCAAACCGTTCCATTACGCAGATTCCCCCTTCAGCTGTGAAAGCACAAAATCCACAGCAACCGGATCATCCGCATGAAAAACGGGTAATCCATGGCGCTCTGTCATATGCTCTTTTTTTCTATAGATGATGGCGATTGTATTGACTGCCTGCAGTGCTTCTAGATCTTCCTTTTCGTTTAGTAAAACCACTTTAGGATAAGGAGCTTTTTTAAAGCCTTCAATCAGAAGGCAGTCTGTTTCGAGAAACCGATATAACTCGATCAGGCGCGGCAAATCCCATTTGCGGCGGGCTGTCAGCTGCAACACACCAGCACCTTCTACTGCTGTCACACCAGCACCTGCCGCTTGGTAACGATCAGTATCTTTTCCTTTAGTGAACGTTTGCGGTTCACCGCCGTGACCGTGATGCTTCAAGCAGCCTAAATTGAGCCCCTGTTCTGAGGCCTTTTCCAGAATACGCTCGATAAACGTTGTTTTCCCGCTGTTCTGAAATCCTACGACTTGGACGATTGGGAAAGGGCGGACCAAGGCCATTCACTTCCATTCTCTTCTCTGATGAGCAGCGCTTGAACCGTTCTGCCTGATTCATATCCTCTCGTGCCGCCCGGCAGGATAATAAACGCATTTGCTTCTGCAAGTGACGTGACGGAGCTGGACTTATCCAATCCGACGGGTTCCGCCAACAGCTTTCCTTCCTGATGGTACACGAAAGCACGAACAAATCGGGTAAATGGGTTCGGCTTTGGGAAATCCTTGGTCAAAACCGCTTCCGCACAAATCGAATGCGGTTTTTCATTGAGCAGCCATGTCTGGATCATTGGTTTGACAAACAGTTCAAAGCCGACATAACATGCAGACGGATTACCTGACAGGCCAAACAGCAGCATATCGTTTGCATGCGCCACCGTTGTCACGCTGCCCGGGCGCATGGCAACTTTATTAAAGAGCACGTCCGCTCCGAGTTTTTCATAGATCTCAGGCAAATAGTCAAAATCACCCACTGACACACCGCCAGTTGTGATCAGAAAATCAACCTTTTTCATCGCTTCTTCGACCGCGGCAAAGCTTTTATCCAGATCATCAGAAATTTTTCCCAAATAAAGCGGTGATGCGCCTGCTTCAATCACTTGCGCATACACCATGCTGGCATTGCTGTTGCGAATTTTCCCCGGCTCCAGCGGATCACTGACATTCAGCAATTCGGTGCCAGTTGCAATAATCCCGACAACAGGCTTTCTCACGACAGGCACAGATGCGTATCCGAAGGTTGCCAAAAGCGCAGTCACTCCTGGTGTCACTCTGGTGCCTTTTCTCAATAAAACGCTCCCTTTTTGGGCGTCTTCACCTGTTTTTGAAATATTGTCTCCCGGCTGAAAGCGACGTTTTAAAGACATAAACGCCTTCCCATTCTCTTCAAAGGTTTGAGTCAGCTCAATCATGACGACAGCATCTGCTCCCTCGGGAATTTGCGCGCCAGTCATAATCCGCACGGCCTGAAACGGGCCAAGTTCTTTTTCAGATACAGCCCCCGCTCCAATATGGTCAATGACCTCAAACCGAACGGGGTTCTCACGTGAAGCTTCAGCCGTATCGCACGCTCTGACAGCAAAACCGTCGTATGGCGAACGGTCAAATGCGGGTACGTGGTGATCCGCTGTTACATCTTCAGCTAAAAATCGATGAAGGCTGTCTTCAAGCGCCACCCATTCTGTTTCCCCTTGTTTTTGAAAATAGCTGACACGCCGAACTGCCTCGTCTACCGGAATTGGTGTTCTTTTCTCCAGCATTCTGACCCCTCCTGTTGTTACAATCCAATTACTCTTGCCAACACGGAATTGGCTTCTTTCACATCATTTGTTCCATGCACCAGTGCCCGTCCGTCATTGAAAATAACGATTCTGAAATCCTCGTAAAAAATATGCAGCAAAAACGCGTTGGCCTCGACCTTGCCGATTGTTTTCAGCCGCCCGATGAGCTCCTGTTTCGGAATTCTTTTTAATGACTCCGACCTTATCTGGACTGTATCACGGCCGCACAGTACAGCGGCTTTTGGTGTGTTCCAGTCTTGGAGATAAGGATAAACCGCTTGTGCTCCGCAAGACGGGCAATCCTCACGGCGCACATGATTAACGTTAATCTTCATATGCGAGTTGTTCCAAACATCGAATGTCACAAACCCATGCTGTATCGCTTTTGTTTGCCCTGTTAACAGTTTTAAAGCCTCAGCCTGCTGATAGGCCGAAACGATATGCACAGCGGGCGGAATAATGCCGGCAGTATCACATGTCGCCCCGCCGACAGGAATTTGTTCAAACAAACAAGACAGACATGGGGTTTCTCCCGGAACAATCGTCATGAACATCCCTTGGCTGCTTACACAAGCGCCATAGACCCACGGTGTCTTTGTTTTCTGGGCAAGATCGTTTATCAGCATGCGGGTTTCAAAATTATCTGTCGCGTCGATGACGACATCTGCTTTTTCAATCAGCGGCCCGAGCGTTTCGGCTGTTCCTTCGGTAGCATATGCCTCAATATGTATTCCGCTGTTAATCGCTGATAGATGCGCTTTGGCAGCCATGGCTTTCGGCATG
This sequence comes from Bacillus sp. SW14, assembly GCF_047608225.1. NCBI lineage: Bacteria > Bacillati > Bacillota > Bacilli > Caryophanales > Bacillaceae > Bacillus > Bacillus sp. SW14. Next base: position 2,751,781 of record NZ_JBLKRW010000001.1, read on the forward strand.
CGGAGCTTGGCGTCGCTTTCTGTATAAAGCTGCTGCCTTTGCAGATTGCTCCACTCCACATAGTCACGGTCAATGATAGTAATGGCACCGATCCCCGCTCTCGAAAGCCCTTCAGCTCCTGCAGTCCCGAGCGCTCCTGCACCGACAACCAGCACATGGCTGTCTGCCAGTCTTTTCTGGCCCTCTTCCCCTATTTGCTTAAATCTAATTTGCCGCGAATAACGCTCCTCCATCAAACCTGTTCTCCTTATCTTTTATGTCATCTTAACATGTTTTTGCCCCATCAGTCCCGCCTTAAGGAGTTCGTTTTTTCTTCCAAACAGCTGAAATCATCACGTGTATTCACGTTGATAAACTCCGCCGGGTTTGCTCCAATTTCTTCAGCTTGTACGTAACAAACCGAAATTCGGCCTAACAAATCTGATATTCTTAATCTCTTCTCAGAAAGCTGATCATATAGAATGGGCATGATTCGTTTATGGTAAATTGCAATCAACGGCTGCTCCCGTCCGTCTGAAATCGGGACGACCGCGTCTGTACCGGTAGTCATCAGACGCTCGAGCTCCAGCATCGTCCTTCTTTGGATCAGCGGCGTGTCACAGGAAAGCACAGTATAAAGCTCGCCGTCTGTCTTTTTAAAAGAGGTATATATACCAGCCAATGGCCCCATGCCTTGAAATGGCTCAGCATCTTGATACACTTCATTTTCACCGTTTTCTTGAAATCTATCAATAAACTCAGGACGGCTGATGATAACCGCATGTTCTCCAAGCGCCTTTTTGGCCCATTCGTATAACATCCTGCCCCTCCATTTCACAAACGCCTTCGGTTCTCCAAAGCGCCGTGAGGCTCCTCCTGCCAGCAGTACGTTTATATGCTCCATATCATCTCACCCCTATTTCGTTAAAAGCATAGCAAAAGCAAGGTCCCAACGCCACTGCTTGTCTGTTTATTAAAGAGGAATAGCTGTTCAGTATTTGCATATTGTAGTGGTAACATCATGAGGGAGATGGTTCGAATGAAAAGATCAGGTCCTTTTTTCCACGACGTGTCTCAGGAGAACCTTTATTTAAAATCAGAGCTTTCAAGGTGCCATAAGCTGATTTCCGAACTTGAAGCAACCTACTTCCATCAGAAAAATAACAAACTGCTCAAAGAAAATAACGATATGAAAGAAAAACTTCAGCAGCTGTCTGCCGAATTAACACAAATGTCAACGAAAGAAAAACACGCCTTCCACACCAGCCAAACCCTGCATCAAATAAGAGCTGAACTGCTTGATAAAATCGTTGCGTTGCAAGAGCTCCTTTCTGCTGAAACCTATAAACGCAAAGCCGAAATTGAAGAAAAACATAAACTTCATATTGCTAAAATTAAAATGGAAGAAGAAAATAAAAATCTGCAAAAACGACTCAGCCATCTTCAGGCCTCTATTGAGCAGGAACAGAACGCATTGCTTCAGGCAAAACAGCAAACTGAAAAGATAAAAACCGAAAACGGACGTCTAAAAGAGCAAATGGCAGAAAAAGAATATCAGCTAAAACATATTAAAATAGAAGTCGATCATATGAAAGATCGAATCATAGAAACGAAAGAAAGGCTGCTCGAAATAGAAAAAACAAAAGAAAAATTATTTCACGAAACTATTATATCGTATAAACGGCAGCTTGATGAAAGTGATGCCTGGATTGCTTCTCATTTTGCCGATATTGATGGCGGCACGAAACAAAAAGAAAAAACGGAAGAAGAAGCTCCAGCGGTCTACGAGCAGCCAAATCATGTAGATACTATACTTGAAGATGTCACCAAACAGATACATGCGCTTCAAAAACAGCTCGCCCGCGCCCAATCATCAGATCAGGCCATGAGCCATACAATCGAAGAACTGAAAAGCAGAGCCGCTGAGGAGAAGCCTTATCAAAAATGGGTCTATAAGCTTAATCTTGAAAGAGAAACCAAATCTTCACAGAAAAAAACCCAATAAAAAAACTGCTTGCGCACTATGCCAAGCAGTTTTTCTGTATGTTTATCCATTTGCTGATTCTGCAGATTCAGCTGATTCTGCAGGTTCGATTTCGCCTTCTAAAATGTACTGGCCGCGATACGGCTTTTTCACTTCCGGATACATTTTAATTAAGCTTTGCATGAATGTTGTCATATTAGGGATTTCAAGACCGCTTTCTTTTTCAATCTCTTTTTGAAGCTCGGAGCTCTTAATCGCCGCGTTGTGGCGTTTTAAGGTTTTAATGGCAGCTTCGCGCAGCTTAGCTGCTTTTGATCCGGGTCTTGCCGTTCCTCTTCTTCTTCGTGTTGTTCCGTCTGGTATACCGGCAGGAAGAGAGGAAGCAGATTGAAGCTGAGGCTGAACAGACTGCTGCTGTGAGTGCGGCTGATAGCTTCTGATTTCCTGAGCCGCAAGCTCAGCGAGAACCGGCAAAGAGTCAGGTTTTTTTTCAGAACGAAAATCCTTTTTGATTTCGGAAGGGCTTCCATTTCTGTCCAGCTCTCTTAATTTTGCGTATATTTTATCACGTTCGATTTGATATTCACGAATGACTTTCACTTCAGCTTCATTTAATTGTTCTAACCGCAAGCGCAAAGCTTCTCTTTCATTAAACATTCCTCAATGTACCCCCTATCAAAATTAACATCTTTAATTAAGATATTAGATTACAAAAGTAATTTTATCAACTATTATTTTAGCATTTTACTATTATATTTACTCTATGAAAAATTCCTTATTTTCTGAAAAAAATCAACTTTTCAAAAGAGTCCTTTATTCTCAAGGGATTAAGCGTCTTTTAAGTTCATTTGGTATAATGTTGAAAATATATATTTTACTTACTTCTTTAATGAAATTTAGTGTATTATCTACAATTTTCGAGTTATTGCATATGAAATTTATCTAAAATTGTGGAAAAACATAAAAAATCAGCTGTTTTTTAGCGTATCAATCCAATAAATCACCTTTCACTATGCCCATATTTGGAAAAATAAGCTTCTTACCTTTCCGATTACTTTCTTGTACAAATAAAAAAACCTGATGAGATCAGGTCTTTTATGAAGAATTATTCAGAATCCTGTTCTGTTTCAGACAGAACGCGGTTCACACGTTTTTCAAGCATTTTCATCCCGCTCCCGCCAGCTTGATAGTGACGGAGCTGTCCTAATTTATCAAACACATAGTATGCAGGCACATAATCATTTTCAAATGCATCAGTTAAAGCATGATCACTGTCGACAAAAATCGGCTGAGTGATATTATGTTCATCAGCTATTTCTTTAATTTTGCCGAGGTCAAGGTCATCCTCGGAACGAGGCATATGCACAGCTACAACGTTCAGTTTATCTTGATATTGATCACGAAATACATTCACTTGCGGCATCGCTTCTTTACATAGATGGCAGCTGATGGACCAGAAATGAATAAGTGTCGGTTTATCTCCGATCAATTGCTCTCTCGTTACTTCACCATTGAACCAAGCTTTTTCTCCAGTCAATTCAGGCATTGGCTGACGTAATTTCATTGCTTTACCCTCCTATTAAACAAAAGGCCTAACGAATATGTTAGACCTTTTTTCCTTCTTAGAAAGAATTAAAGTGTTTTTTGGCCCGGTTTCCAGTTGGCCGGACAGAGTCCGCCAGTTTGCAGCGCTTGTAGAACACGTAGCGTTTCATCAACGTCCCGGCCAATGTTGTTATGGAAAACAGTTTGATATTGGAGCTCGCCTTCAGGATTGATAATAAACAATCCGCGCAGAGCCACCCCTTCTTCTTCAATTAAAACGCCATATTCACGGGATACCTCGTGGTTAGTATCAGCCGCAAGCGGATATTTCAGCTGGCCAAGACCATTTTCTTTACGGTCCGTATTAATCCACGCCAAATGAGTATGGATAGTATCAGTTGAAACTCCGATTACTTCTGCATCAAGATCTTCAAATTCGTCATAGCGGTCAGACATTGCTGTAATTTCCGTCGGACAAACGAAAGTGAAGTCCATTGGATAGAAAAACAGCACTGTCCATTTGTCGTTTTTCATGTTTTCCTCAAGACTTACTTTGCCAAATTCTTTACTTGCAAGGACTGCTTCCATTTCAAAACGAGAAGCTTGTTTACCTACCATACGCTCTGCCATATGTATCCCTCCAATTTATAGTTTGGCTTAAAGCCGGAATCACATGATAATAAAGGGTGTTTACCCATATTTCGTTAATAACATCACAATGCCCATTATAAAGGAGCAGATTTTTCGAGTCAATTTTTAACAAATTATAGATATCTTTGGATGGGACATTTTTGAATAAACAGTTTAACATGGTCAAACATGGGGTAACAAATCTCAATACGCAGCAATCACTTCAGAAAAGGAGCTCCAACATGGATTTTATTAAACAATACGATTGGGCGGGACTTATTACAAATGCCAGTGTTCTGCTCGTTAAACTCGTCATTATGATCTTTCTCTACTTTATTGTTCGATCATTTAGCATGAAAATTATTAAGCATCTGTTTGCAAAATTCGAGGAGCAGAACAGCTTGTCTAAAGGACGTGCATATACGCTCCAAAGTCTGACTCTTAACATATTTTCATACATATTGATTTTTATATTCTTCGTCATGGTTCTGGATTTGTTTCATTACAATCCAAGCGCTCTTTTAGCGGGAGCAGGGATTGTTGGACTGGCTGTTGGATTTGGCGCTCAAGGGCTTGTCAGCGACATTGTGACAGGTTTTTTTATTCTGCTTGAAAAACAATTGGATGTCGGAGATTATATTACGGTTTCCACCTTTGACGGGATTGTCGAACAGGTTGGCTTAAGAACAACTCAAATCCGCAGCTTTGACGGAACACTGCATTACATCCCAAATAGAAACATTACAAACGTAAGCAATCATTCCCGGGGAATCATGCAGGCACTGGTTGATATCAAAGTGCCGGCTGAAAGAAACATTGATGAAACGATTCACATTTTACAGCAAGTATGCGATGAAACGGCAGCCGCTCTTCCGCAAATAAAAGAAGGACCTAATGTGATCGGGATTCAAGAACTGGGTACTTCCGAAATTGTGATCAGAGTCATTGCTAAAACAGAAAATATGGAGCAGTGGCGAGTCGAGCGAGTGCTTCGAAAGGAAATAAAAACCGCTCTTGACCACGCTTTTCCTAAAGAAACAGAGTAAATAAAAGAACCGAAGCTTTTCGCTTCGGTTTCAGCGTGTCGACAAACCCTCGCATTCGTTGTCAGTCCTGCGCGTTGGTGCTCACGAATTCCTACATTCGCTGTGCTCCAATGCTCGTCCTTCCTAGACTTCAAAGATTTTCAATCACGCTGAAAAGATGACAAAATGCTAAAATGAAAACCATTTTAGCATTTTGTCAACAATCTGGAACCGAAGCTTTTTGCTTCGGTTTTTCATTTACTGAATTCTGCTTTCAACTTCGCTGCAAATTTCTTCAGCAGTCATCCCGGAAGCTGTAATGACAGGTGCTTGTGTTACCGTATCGGCTATGCCTTGCACATTATGATCAAGACCTGTTACGACACAGCAGTCACAGCCTTTTGCATCGTCAGGGCTTTTCATCATGACAACGTCATATCCTTTTTCTTTTAATGCAGCTTCTACATCTGATAACGATTGTTCAATTCCAATTTTTTTTGCCATTATTGAACACCTCCGCTTACTAGAGTGCTCATTTCTTGGAATTTTATTCTTTCATTTGTACTTAATTGGCATAAACAGAAAAATAACCTGTCATAACGTTAACCGCTGTTTCTATCGCATTTTCATCGGGATTCAGCTTTGCGTGATGAAGCCCATGTTCAGAGTCAGCACCTAACCAGAACATGAAGCCGGGATATTTTTTCAGCATGTAGCCAAAATCCTCTCCAGTCATTGCTTCTTTTGCTTCGATTACTGTTGCCAGTTCATGTTCAGCAACAAAAGACATAAATTCTTCTGTCAGTCCGCTCGTATTGTAAACTTGGTGATACACAGACGGATATGTCACTTTTCCTTTGCAGCTGAATCCGATTTCGATTCCTTTCACTATAGCTTCAATCCGTTCCTTTACCTGTTTCATCGATTCTTCAGAAAGCGTGCGGATCGTGCCTTCCAAGTGAGCTGTTTCCGCAATAATATTTTGTGCCGAGCCTCCTGTAATGGTACCCACCGTAATAACCGCGCTGTCCAGCGGATCTGTGTTTCTAGAGATGATCGTTTGCAGCTGTGTGACGAGTGTGCTTGCTGCTACAACCATGTCTTCGGCTAAGTGCGGATAGGCCGCATGTCCCCCTTTTCCTTCCAGATCGATGACAAGCTCTGATGTATTCGCAAAAAGGAGTCCGCTTTTTGTCGCGATCGTGCCCACGGGCAGCTCTGGAGCAATATGCAGTGCGGTGATGATATCAGGCTGCCACTTTTTTAACACATCACTCTCAAGCATTGGTTCCGCGCCGCCAGGCCCTTCCTCTGCCGGCTGAAACAGAAAGAGCAAATCATGTTTTACCGGGTTGTTAATAAAATGGTCAATAATGCCGAGTGCAATCGTCATATGCAAATCGTGGCCGCAGGCGTGCATGTTGCCGTGATGCTCTGATGCGTATGGAAGACCGGTCTGCTCTTCAATGGAAAGCGCATCGATATCCGCTCTATATGCCAGCATTTTTTCCGGCGCTGTCCCGTTCACCTTTACAAAAAGCCCTGTTCGCCATTTCTCAATTTCAATTCTGTCTTGCGGATATTGTTCCAATACATTTAATAAATACTGCTGGGTTTTGAACTCCTGAAACCCAAGCTCCGGTATACGGTGCAGATCTCTGCGGATTGCAATGAGCTCCTCTTTCTTCATTTTCATTCCTCCCTGCCTATACGAATAAGGCGTGGATATATCATCCACGCCTTTTTTCATCAAACGATTTGTTACAGCTGGCGTAATTCCTGTTTGATTTCAGTTTTGCCTTTTGTTTTCTCATCAATGTCTTTGATTTTTTTAGCAGGTGTTCCCGCAACGACAGTATATGGCTCAACATCGTTTACGACGATCGCGCCCGCAGCAACAACGGCTCCTTTACCTACTGTTACGCCTTCAAGAACAACGGCATTTGCGCCGATCACAACATCGTCTTCAATAACAACCGGTTGAGCGGATGGCGGCTCAATAACGCCCGCAAGTACAGAACCCGCTCCGATATGGCAGTTTTTACCGACAGTAGCTCGTCCGCCAAGGACAACGTTCATATCAATCATTGTACCTTCGCCGATGACTGAACCGATATTGATAGAGGCACCCATCATGATGACTGCATTATCACCGATTTCAACTTGGTCACGAATGATCGCGCCCGGCTCGATACGCGCTTTGATATTTTTAAGGTCAAGCATTGGAATCGCAGAATTGCGGCGGTCATTTTCAACCACATAGTCTTCGATTTTGCTTTGATTTTCTTCAATTGCTGTTTGGATTTCGCTCCATTCACCGAAAACGACACCAGTGTTTCCGTTGATAAAAGCTTTCGCAGATTCGCCGAAATTGATTCCTTCCAGCTCACCCTTCACGTAAACCTTTACAGGTGTAGATTTTGTACTATTTTGAATAAATGAAATAATTTCATTTGCGTCCATCATTTTCATATGTAAAGTCCTCCTCCTGATTTTCTACCTCATTACTGTATCAAAGGAAAGATGCAAAGACAAGAAAAAAAGGAACAGCCGCTTTAGCAGTTCCCATTGGGCGATTAGACAGCGCATCCGCTTTTCTTTGCGAATTGTCTCCCGAACTCCATTAATTCTTCCTCTTCTTCACCTTCTGGATTATTTTCGATTTTAACTGAAGGCAGCACAATTTCGCCTCCGCGTTCTTTTATTTTTGCTTCGAGCGTATCAACTGCTCCGCAGAAAAATTCATATGCAGTATCACCGGAACCGAATACAGCACACGATTTGCCGGAAAAATCAATCTCATCCATGTCTTCAGCAAGGTCTAAAAATTCATCAGGCAGATCTCCGTCTCCCCACGTATAGGTTCCCATAATAATATGATCATAATCGTTAAACAGCTGTGCATCATCAATATCCATCGCTTCGAAACGGTCTGCTTCCGCTTCCGCCTCTTGAAGCCCCTTCTCAATCAAATCTGCCATTGCTTCAGTGTTGCCTGACATTGTTGCATAAATGAGCAAAATCTTTCCCAATTCTATTTTCCTCCTCTAATGAATCATTGCTGAAACTTCGTACGGCTGGACAAATTTACATTCATACAAGCCTGCACAAAAGAAATTCTCTTTCCGATTGGCCACTCTCCATCCATGCCCCTTAACGGTATCGAACCATTTCAACGACCTGGCTCCGAGATCAGCCTGGTAAATTCTCGAATAACCATTTTCGTCTTGCGTTGTTGTGACATATATAATTCCATCATCCTCTGAAATATCAAGGAATGATTCTTCTTTTCTAATCATGTTGGATTGGATAGTGAATTCTTCGTCAGTCAACATATTCCGTACAGTGACAGCACCGTGCTTTCCTTTCACAGAACCCATCGCCGCCACCAGCCAATTTTCATTGAACACGAGCATGGATGCCGTCATCCGGGTTTCTTCTTTTTTAACGATTTGGACAGTGTCACGTTTAAAATCGTAAGCCCAAATGCCTCCAAAATATTCGTGTATTTGCGTGCCGATGAAAAGACTGCCGCCGTGCAGACACAACGAACGAATAACAGGCGGGTGATCAAATTCTGCAAAAGGTTTGGCTACGCGCCACGAAACCCCAAAATCATCCGATACATAAATGCAATGCTTGCCATGAGCGCAGACAAACCCGTCGTTTCGGCCGGTAATCGCCCACACTGCTGCATTTGTCGGAAAACTCGATATCGTCCAGGTTTTCCCTTCGTCAGACGAGCGAATCACCGTTCCCTTTTCACCGACGCCAAATAAGTAAGGCCCTATGTAACTGATGCAATGTATTTTGTTTTTCAAACGAAAAAGCTTTCTCCAGCCCTGCTCCAAAGAATAATGAAAAATGCCTTCTCTTTGTACCGCCACAAAATAACCAGAAAATACCGATGCCGTGACAGCAGTCGCTCCTTTATGAAACATAGATTTTTTCCTTGTTCAAATAATCTGCCCATGCAAGAAAATCTCTCGCAAACGCTCGGCAGCTTTCCACATCTTCCTCTGTTTCAGGCGCCAGTTCGACTTTCAAAGTTTCCTGATAAACAGCAGCCCCTGCCTCTTGCAGCATGGCACTAAACAAATTAACCGCCTCACAAAACTTTGGATAAGAATAATCGCCAGATCCGAAGCAGGCTGTTTTTAAGCCATTAAGCTGAAGCTGTTTGACCTCTTCAAAAAAGTCCTCCGCTTCGTAAGGCAAATCGCCGTCTCCCCATGTATAAGTGCCAATCAGCACGTAATCATAGGATGTCAGAGCAGATACATCCGCATCATCTATCTCGATGCAGTCAATGTCCAACTCATATTCCTGAAATGTATCTCTTATAACAGCCGCAATGTCTTCTGTATTTCCTGACATACTGGCATATGTAATCAAGGCTTTAGCCATGTTATCACCTCATTAATTGATAATGATTTTCAATATCATATGTATCACTTTAAATGATAATGATTTTCATTGTCAATACACAAATTAAAAAAGACAGCATATCGCTGTCTTTTAAAATGGATTTTCTTGATCCAGCATATCCTTTATGACTTGAACAAAAGCTTGAACTTGCTTCAGCTCAAAGGCAGGTTCATAGCCTAATAGCCATGTATCCCGTCCAATCGGATGCTCTTTTGTGTCTAACAGAGGCATTTTATTGACTTTATCTTCGTTTTGAAGAGTAACTGACGGCAAAATGGCATAACCGATTCCATGCAGCGCCATCTGTTTGCACGTTTCAATCTGATCAACCAATATCGTCTGTTTTGGCGACGTTTTAAATTTTTGATGCCACCAGTGCTGAATTTCCTGAAAATAAGTGCTGTCACTTTTAAACTGGATAAACGGCCGTTCTGTATGGGCAATATCTTCGATGCAGGAAATTTCAGTGTCCACTAAATACAGGTGATCTGTCATTAAGTAATCTTTACGGCCCTTCCACTCAGGGTTTCCTCTTATAATGCCGATATGAACCTGATCCTCATATAAACTTTTCAGCATTTCGCTGCTCCAGCCGGTAATAAGCGAGACCTTTGCGTTCGGGTACTTTTCCACATACGTCTTCAGGACTTTAGGGAGCCAATGCTGGCCGATTATTGAGGCGACAGCAAGCTTCAATGTGCCGTGAATTTCACCTTCGAGCTCATCAATATTTTCTCTTATTCTTTCCTGCTCTAACGTTGCATCATTCGCAAACTGAATGATTTTCTCACCGGCTGGGGTTACCGTTAAACCTTTTTGAGACCGTAAAAAGATTTTTGTGCCCCACGCCTTTTCAATCGTTTGTAAACGCTGAGATAAAGCCGGCTGAGATACAAAAAGCCGATCCGCCGCCTTTCTCATATTTAACTCCTCAGCTAAAACTACGAGCATATGAAGCTCTTGAAGCTGCATGTCGTCCTCCTTTGTATGATCAATAAGTTTTTCTTATCTCCCATTCTAATAAACTCTCTGGGGCTGATTCAAGTCCTTTTCCGGTTTAAAATATGTATGCGCTTTCTTTGTTGCTCTGCCAATATAATGAAAATAGGCCGCAAAGCCTACTTATTCAATGATCGTATGTGTTTATTTAACTCCTTTAATACCACTCTTCTCGTGAAAATCCCTTCAAACACCTGTTCATCATTTTCAACACAGACAAATCCGTTATTAATGACCATGCTGAATCCCTTCATAATTGGATCATTTATATGGAGACGCGGAATGTCTGTCAGCATAACTTCCTCAACCGTAATCTGGTCAAGCTTTTCAAACTCAATTCGCTCAAGCCCAAAAATGCTGTTCATAATCATATTTGTACCGATTAAACCATGTAAACGATAGGAAGCATCTAGAACCGGGATGGCTGTGTATCCGGTTTTTGTCAACACTAATAACGCGTGCTCAAGGTTGTTGCCGACTTGAACGTGCGCTACTTTGTCCGCCTCAATCATAAATTGTCCGACTGTTGCCTCAAGAAGCTGGTCTGATTGTAAGCTTATCATGTTTTCGACCCCTTTTCATTTTCATCAACAATACATTCCCTATACTACAATAATATAAGCTTTATCAATATTTGTCGAAAAGTTTCCTTTCAATAAAAAAGATACTCTTTATACGAGTATCAATTATAGAGTGCTCCATTAATTTTCAAATCGAAATCGGTCGTATAGTGTTACAAGTTTTTTGTAGGTGGTTCCGTCAACGTTTTTGGTTCCTGTCTCTATATCGTTGATTTCACTGCTTAAAAGCTCGATAGCATACTCATGGTTGATCAGGATATTCAGCAGAAGTTTTTGTTCTTCTTCTGTAAATCGTTCACCGATAAGACTCATTCGCAATCAGGCCCCCTGTTTTATACTGAATACCTCTGAAAGCAAGACAACTTACTTTCAGCTCTACCGCTAGAATAAGTAATCAGAAAACAAACGTCAACCGCATAATTCGACAATTCCCTTGGCTTTTCAGCCGGAATTATTTTGTGAAACGATTTGCATAGCTGAAGGCAGTGTATGAATCCGGTTTAATTTTTGCCTCTATCCCCATGGAAGTGATGCGTCCTGTCATTTCTTGAATCAGTTCTTTTGTAAGCCCTTTTTTCCCAATATCCAAGTGGACCTCAAAGGTAAGATCCGCTCCCTCACCGGTAAAGGGCAGGAGCAGATCGGTAATATCCATTAAGTGTCCATCAAGAATATAAGCGGCCGTTTCTTGGCTGTACGCCGTTTCTAACGAAATCTTCTCCCGAAGGCTATGTATGGGTCTGTCGACTGTATGATTTTTCAAGCAGCCCCAAGCTCCCTTGCCTGTACGATGCAAATGCAATGCGGTAATAAACTTTGTGTAATCGCGGTAAACCTGTGAATCAGTTCCAATAGATAACACATAGGAGGAACGGGGGTCCTTTCGAATAAAGGCTTTAAGCCGTTCCATCACATCTTGAAAGGTCATCTGTGCTTCTGAAAGATTATAAAACAGAAAAGAATCAGCCATGCCGACACTCCTTTTCAAGGATTTACAACCATGAAACAAGTATGTTCCTTATCGTTTATTGCGATTACTTTTTGCAGAAGCGGGAACTGGTTCCCCCTATTTCAGGAATCTTACTGAAGAAGTTCAAAGATTTCGATGGAAACCATGTCGATATTATCAAACGGATATGTGTTAGGTTTTTCACCTTTTTGGAAAACCGTCAGCTCAAACGTTTGATTTTTTTCGAAATATTTAACACTGCATATTTTCTCACCATTTACTTCGAAATAACGCTGCATTGGCTCGTTAGCCGCTTCCGCTGTTTCTTGCAGACTTTGCAGCCGTGTGATGATACCCATTAATTGTGACATTCTAAAAAAAGACTCCTTTCAAAAAGCAACTTCAAATCAACAAGTATTTATTATAATACAAGTTCTATTGAGCATCATACCATAAAGTCGGACAGGATGGCATTTTCCCTGCTGAATTTAAGAAAAGAAAAAAAGTGAAAAAAACTATTTTTAATTAGTTTGAGGCTTTTTTTGAATGTCATGCACACAATTATGATTTTTTTGATATACCCGCAGAATCAAAAAGCCTATTTGCAACTTCCTAAACATTTTCTTTTGATATTCCTGATGCAAATTCCTCCGGCGTTCTCTGAAATCTGAAATCGGCCCGCCCTTTTGGAGTCCTTCTTGGTTAAACTCCTGGACCCGTCATACTGGAGATACGAGATCGTAAAACAGTTTTTCATGTCTTCTTGCTTCGAAAGTTAAACGACTGGAACATGGAATGATTCAGCGTGGGCATCACGGCGAAATTCTCCTCCTAACAGGTCTTGCACGGCCGCTGCCGCATTGGCATCGGGGTGTTCGGGCGCGGGAAAATCAAAGCAACAGCCCGCAGCTCCTAATTACCATTTCTGTTCCTCCGGCGTTCAACGTTTTCCACTAGTAAGATTTATTGTTTCAGTGGATTGTCTTATGCTTTGGTAAATAAAAAAAACTTGGCGGGGGTAGCGCCAAGCTTTTTCGGATCTTGATCTGATAGAGGGGTTGGGGAACAGAGAGTAGGTTCTCTCTATAAACAAATGATAATGATTATCAGTATCAATGTCAATCGTTTTTACATATTTTTTTCAATTTAATAAAAAAACGGCCTTTCAGCCGCTTAAATCAACCCATCCTGCTCATATAAATAAGAATAGGGCAAGTCTATAAATAAATACATCTGGTCATCCATCGGATACGAAAACGTTCTGATCATTTCACCTGTTTCCAAATCACTGTACAGATCACTGAAAAACCCTTTTCTGAGATTTCTCATTCTCATAATGTTCTCCAGAAAATAAGGACGCCAGCTCCAATTCTTTTCCGCGTATTCCGGCTGGTAAATCCATTCTCCATCTTGTTTAAACACATTTCCCGTCAGCTGATCGCCTTCTTCATCACACATGTAAATTCTAAAGCTGCAATCTGTCAGCTCTTCCGCCAGCTTTTTAATAAAGTCATCATCAGAAGACAGATTGTTTTTTCTTAAAGATGTCACAGCTTGATGCACTCGTTTGTAAAACTGTTCAGAGTGCTCATGGACGGTTTCAAGCTTCTTTTTCTCATGTGTAATAAATTGGTGAAATTCAGTCTTAAGTCTTCGCTTCAATACATCTCTCTCTAGAAACTTTTCAGATGGAGACAACAAGTAATACCCCTGAAAATAGCGGCCTCCATTTCTCCAAGCGTACTGAAGCTGGAAGTTCGCTTCAATGTCTTCAAACAGCAGCGCCGCACCGATTTTTCTCGCTAATAAAGATATACTGTACAGCACATGCTCATATGACGGTGACGGCTGTGATACTTTCAGCGCCTGCAAATCGATTTTTAACAGATCTGGTGAAAGCAGTGCGATTCTGTCCAGGTTGCTGCTTTCTTTCCCGATGTTATCAACTGCGATTTTAATTCCGTATGTACGATAGTAGGCAAGCATATGGTAGAGCTGTTCCATATCCCCTTCAAAATTGTGCTCCGTAATTTCAAGCACAAAACGATGAAGTTCGATTCCCTTTGCTTCATACTCTTTCAAAAGCTCCAGAAAGCTTTCACCATGATCAAGCATCAGCAGATTGGCATCCTGATTCATAAAAATCAGCAGATCAGAATCCGCCTCTAAAAAGCAGTCAAGAGCTTGGCGGATAATTCTGTTATCAACCTCTAATTTATATTCTTCGGGTATCCCAGCGTCTAAAAAGAAGGGACCGAGACTTTGGATTTCCGAATCTGCCAGAATTCGTCCAAGCACCTCATATCCGATGATCTTCTGTTCCTCGGCACTGAAAATCGCCTGGTAATATGGAAGGACATCATCAATGTTCGTTAAAATATCAAGTGGATCCAACATGTTATCACCTGCTTCTCTATCTTTGTCTGATTATACCACATTGAATCCAAAGATTAATATGCTTTAAAACGGATAAGGATTCAGCCATTGCCCTCCATCCATTGTGATACAATCCCCGTTTATATAAGATGCTTCGTCAGAAAGCAAAAACGCAGCCAATGCGGCGATTTCCTCCGGTGTGCCCAGCCGGCCGAGCGGTACACTGTTCATGGTACGGGTCATCGCTTTTTCCGATTCAAATAGTTTCTCCGCACCGCCTGTTCGTTCAATAGGACCGGGGGCTATTGCGTTTGTGCGGATTCCGTATTGGCTCCCCCACTCCACGGCCAGCGTTCTAGTCAGTGACAATACCCCTGCTTTGGCTGCAGCGGAATGGACGACCCCCGCCCCCGCTCCCCAAGCGTATGTGGCGGCCATATTTAAAATGACACCCTTCTGCTGCTGCTCGATCCAATGTCTGGCTGCAGCTTGGCTGCAAAAGAATGTGCCGTTTAAAACAATCTCAATAACGGCTTTCCATCCATTTGGTGTCAGCTTTTCTGCCGGGCAAATAAAATTTCCGGCCGCATTGTTAATCAGCGCATCAAGCCGGCCAAAGGTTTTTATCGCTTCTGTCATCATGTCTGAAGCGGCTGAATCAGAACGGACATCCATTTGAAAACAGGCGACCTGTCCCTCAAAGGTCTCAATTTCTCTTTTCGTTTCTGCAAGTGCTTCCTCGTTCCTCCCTGTCACCATAACGTACCAGCCTAATTCAGCCTGTTTTTTTGCCATTGCTTTTCCCATGCCGCTTGACCCGCCGGTAATAATAACCGTCTTTTTTTCCATGTTTCTCCCCCTTTGTCATGAATGAGTATTCATTCAATATTATTCTATCATTATATGCCTGCCTCTGTCAGTACATGCTCACATGAGATTTTTTCAAGATACAGATGATATAATAGAAAAACTCTATTAAAGGTTGGTTTGAAAATGAAAAAGATGTCCAGAAGGCAATTTTTGAAAGGAACGTTCGGCGCTCTTGCTGCCGGGGCTTTAGCGGCCGGCGGCGGATACGGCTATGCCAGATATCTGGAGCCGCATATGATCGAGACAACCGAACACACAATCAAAAGCTCTCTCATCCCGCACGGATTTGACGGTTTTAAAATCGTGCAGTTTAGTGATACACACTTGAGTGATTCTTTTACTCTTGAAGATTTAAAGACTGTTATCCAGTCAATTAATGAATCTAAACCTGATCTCATTGTGTTTACAGGTGATATCATCGATAATCCTGATACGTACCAGCAACATCAGGCAGTCATTCCATTACTGAGAAAACTATATGCGCCCTTTGGCAAGTTATGTGTTTACGGCAATCATGATCACGGAGGCTATGGAACTGCCGTTTACAAAAGCCTGATGACGGCCGGCGGTTTTACGGTATACCGCAATGGGTATGAAACATTGTCGCTTACAGATGGCAGCGAAATCGAGATTGCGTCACTTGATGACTTAATGCTAGGAAGCCCGGACTATGAAGGCATCCTTTCAAGGCTAAGCGACAGACTTTTTTCTATTCTGCTCGTCCATGAGCCTGATGCAGCGTTAAAAACAACAGGCTATCCGGTGAATCTTCAGCTTTCCGGACATACACACGGCGGCCAGATTCAGCTTCCTTTTTATGGCCCGATTATTACACCTCCTTATGGAAAGGTCTACACAGAGGGAATGTATCAAACAGGCAGCACTCATATTTACGTAAACCGAGGCCTCGGGATGACCAGACTGCCTTTGCGGTTTCTAGCCAAGCCTGAAATCACTGTCTTTACCTTAAAAAGCGCAAATTAATGTAGCAGGATGGGCTCCTCATCAATACCTATAAGTAAAAAAGAGAGGATGAGGAAACTGCTTACGTACCAAGTAAAGCAAGGTGAAACACTAAACAGCATCGCGGCTGATTTCAGAATCAGCCCCGCTGCATTGCTCAAGGCTAATCCGTCACTGCAGGCAGGGCTCACTGCGGGACAGTCCATTGCCATCCCCGGGCTGCCGGACCCTAATACGATTCCATATCATATATCAGTCTCAATCGGTGCGAAGACCCTTACGCTCTTCCAGAATGATCAAACAATCAAAACCTATCCGATTGCGGTCGGTAAAATACTGACCCAAACACCGACTGGCGAGTTTTATATTATTAATCGGCAGCGCAATCCCGGCGGCCCATTCGGCGCCTATTGGCTAAGCCTTTCTAAGCAGCACTACGGAATACACGGGACGAATAATCCCTCTTCGATTGGCAAGGCTGTCTCTAAAGGCTGCATTCGCATGCATAACAAAGACGTGATCGAACTCGCTTCAATTGTGCCAAACGGAACAAGAGTCACCATTAACCGGTAATGTTTTCTTATTTGTTTCAAAAACAGGCGGTTTATAATATGATAAAGTGGGACCTTTAGGGTAAGGAGCGTTTTTATGGATATATTTAAAAATCGTAATTTTGTTCGTCTATTTTTCGCAGCACTCGCTTCTCAAATGGGCACGACAGTAGGCAACATGGCATTTGCTTTTTTCTTGCTGGACCGCTTCAGCAGCCAGCCTTCATATACGACCTTGGCAGAGCTGATGTATTCTCTCCCGACCGTATTTGTATTTCTGATCGTGGGAGTCGTCGCAGACCGGTTTGACAGAAAAAAGGTAGCGGAAAACTGCGATTGGATTAGAGCAGGCCTGACTGTCGTCCTTTTTTTCACTTTATTTACCGGCAATATTCCTCTTGTTTTCTGTATTTTATTTGTCAGAAGCGCTGTAACAAAGTTTTTCTTTCCGGCAGAAAACAGTTTGGTACAAGCCATTCTGCCCAAGGAGCATTATGCGAAAGCGGCTGGGCTTAATCAGATGCTTTTTAGTATTTTTATGGTGTTCGGAGTCGGAATAGGTGCTTTTATGTACAACACAATCGGCATTGAAGGCGCCATTATTCTCGATTTTGTCAGCTTTATCATTTCCGGGCTCCTGATCCGCAGCTGCCGAATTCCAAAGGAAGCCCGACAGCCAAATGGTGCATTCAGCTGGAGAAAAGCTTCTGTTAAAGATTCAATAAATGATTTTAGGGAAGGCATTCTCTATATTTCAAAAAACAAACTGCTGGCATCTCTGATTTTCGGCTTCTTCATTTTTGGATTTGTCAACGGGGGATTCGCCGTATTGCCGATGTTTACAATGAAATATGGATTGGCGCCTGACCGTTATGAATGGCATACGTCTGTATTTACGATCGCACTCGGTTTTGGGCTGCTGGCGGGAAGTGTTATCGGCACAATCATCTCAAAAAAAGTGAAACCTCACTTTTTAATGTCGATACCGATTTTCATTGCGGGTTTGTTGATTTTCGTCCTCGGCTATACAAATGTTTTATGGGTGTATTACGCGGCATCTTTTGCCCTGGGAATGTGCATAGGACCGGTCAACATTGCTATCGGAGGCTGGATGCCAAAGATTGTTCATCCTAAGCTGATGGGACGTGTAAGCGGCTTGCAGGACCCTTTTATGATGTTTGCACAGTCTCTGACACTCGGCTTAGTTGCGCTGTTATTCCCTAAGTTCGTTTCAAACATTGATTATCTTTATTACGGCATGGGCGTTATCACCTTGATTGTTTTTATTTTTTATTTTGTTGCACTGCCAAAATACAGTGCACAGGCTGTGGAAGTGAATGTTCAAGAAGCATTTCAAGAGCAGCCCAAAAAGAAAGTAAGATCTGTATAATATAGGTTATAAATGCGCTTTTTTCTCAGAAAAAAGCGCATTTTTACAATCAATATTTGCATTTCAACTTTAAAAAAGTATAATCTAATCATATAGAACTTGATAAGAGCAAAGGAGAGAAATAATGGACGACCATGCATATACGAAAGATCTGCAGCCAACCGTAGAAAATCTTTCAAAAGCAGTTTACACAGTGAACCGCCATGCAAAAACCGCCCCCAACCCTAAATACCTATATCTGCTGAAAAAACGGGCTTTGCAAAAGCTTGTCAAAGAAGGTAAAGGAAAGAAAATAGGGCTTCATTTTTCAAAAAATCCAAGGTTCAGCCAACAGCAATCGGACGTGCTTATCTCAATCGGAGACTACTATTTTCACATGCCTCCAACTAAAGAAGACTTCGAACATCTTCCGCATTTAGGTACACTTAATCAGTCGTACCGAAATCCTAAAGCTCAAATGTCTTTAACAAAGGCGAAACACCTATTGCAAGAATATGTCGGCATGAAAGAAAAGCCGCTTGTGACAAATCGCCAGCAGCCAGCTTATCATAAACCCGTCTTTAAAAAACTCGGCGAGAGTTACTTTTAAAATAAAAACAGCCGTGCCCCTTCGGGCATCGGCTGTTTTTATTTATTCGATAACATACGTATCCACTTTTTTAATCAAATCACTGATCTCAGGCTTGCTGATTTGCTCATCTGCGCCAACGACTTCTCCGCGGTGACGCAAATCATCGGTAATTAACGATGAGAAAATCATAACCGGAACTTCTGAGCTTTTCGGATTTTCCTTCAACAGCTTTGTGAGCCTGTGTCCGTCCATTTTTGGCATTTCAATATCAGTGATGATCATATCAATCTGTTCTGATAAATCCGTTTCGTTTTCAGCAAGGTTCATAATGTACTCATAAGCCTCTTTTCCGTTTTCAAACGAAGAAACATTGTTGTACCCTGCTTCTTTTAACTCATCCTGCAAAAGACGCATCAAAAGCGGTGAGTCCTCTACAATGATAAGCTTTTTATCAGCTCTTCTTTGATCGAAGCCCTCGGTATGCATATTGTACGTATCCACACCTGAGTCTGATTCAATGTCATAAATAATTTTTTCATAGTCAGGCAAAAAGATCATCAAGTCTTCAAGCTTAATAATTCCGGTAAGGTGCCGCTCCATTCCTTGATTTAACGATGTCGGCTTTTCAATTGCTTCCCAGGATACTCTGTGAATTTGAGAAACAGAGCCGACATGGAAAACAATTTTCCGTTTATTAAATTCAGTCACGATATATTTCTCGTCTTTTGATCCATCAGGCTCAACTCCAAAAAATGAGAAGAGGCTGATCACAGGGAGAATTTCTCCTCTGATCTTAATCATGCCTTCTACATGCTGATGGGAGTGAGGCACTGTTGTCACCTCGACTGGCTGAATAATTTCTCTTACCTTCATGACGTTAATTCCGAAAGCATTATCGCCCACGCCAAACTTCACAATTTCTAATTCATTTGTACCAGAATCCAATAAAATCTCGTATTGTTGTAACGACACTTCAATCCCTCGCTATTCGCATTCAGTATTGTACTGTATATATCGGCGTAAATTGTAAAAAGTGAATGGCATCGCTCTTCAAAATCGGATTCGGATAGCGTCTTGCCGCGTTTCTTAAAAAAAGAAACTTTTTTCCTAATAACCATTGACTTTCCAACTAGCAGTGATAAAATAGTCAAGGATTTTTCCAAAGAAGGGTGTAAATAATGGGTACCTTAGTAATATTTAAAGTAAATGAAATGACTGTTTTAGAAGATATCAGTGAAGAGACTTACCTGGATATGAAGAAAAAATCAGCTGACCTTCAAGAAGAGCATCCCCCGTATATGATTTGGCAAAAAGACCTTCATTTTGATTATGGTTATTAATGAAATCGGCACATATAAACAATAATAGAACATGATACAATAAAGACAATCAAAGCGCTGGTTGTCTTCTTTTTTCTGTAAAGAAAGGTATGTTTAGAAAAAAGGTGCATACAATCGAAATATATCGGCTAAAAAGATGACAAATGGTCAGCTAGTGGTAAAATAGGATAAACTCATTATATTTGTTAAGGTGATGAATTATGGAACATTTGCTGAATCCGAAAGCAAGAGAGATTGAAATTTCAGGAATACGCAAATTCTCAAATCTTGTAGCTCAACACGAAGATGTCATTTCACTTACAATCGGCCAGCCTGATTTTTTTACGCCGCATCATGTGAAAGCTGCCGCAAAAAAAGCCATTGATGAAAACGTGACGTCATATACTCCGAACGCCGGCTATCTTGAGCTGAGACAAGCAGTACAGATTTATATGAAGAAAAAAGCGGATTTCAACTATGATGCTGAATCTGAAATCATCATCACAACAGGCGCAAGTCAAGCCATTGATGCTGCATTCCGGACGATTTTATCGCCTGGTGATGAAGTGATTATGCCAGGCCCGATTTATCCAGGCTATGAACCTATTATCAATTTGTGCGGCGCTAAGCCTGTTATTGTTGATACCAGGTCACATGGCTTTAAGCTTACTGCCCGCCTGATTGAAGATGCTCTGACTCCTAACACCAAGTGTGTCGTGCTTCCTTATCCGTCAAATCCTACCGGTGTGACTTTATCTGATGAAGAGCTGAAAAGCATCGCCGCCCTTTTAAAAGGCAGAAATGTCTTCGTATTGTCTGATGAAATATACAGTGAATTAACATATGACAGACCGCATTACTCCATTGCTACGCATTTGCGGGATCAAACGATTGTCATTAACGGCTTGTCAAAATCACACAGCATGACTGGCTGGAGAATTGGATTTTTATTCGCGCCGAAAAACATTGCAAAGCACATTTTAAAGGTTCATCAATACAATGTGTCATGTGCGTCATCGATTTCTCAAAAAGCCGCGCTTGAAGCTGTGACAAACGGCTTTGACGACGCCCTGATTATGAGGGAACAATACAAAAAACGTCTGGACTATGTGTATGACCGCCTTGTTTCCATGGGACTTGACGTTGTCAAACCGTCAGGCGCGTTTTATATCTTCCCTTCTATTAAATCATTTGGAATGTCTTCATTTGATTTTAGTATGGCTCTTTTGGAGGATGCTGGTGTGGCACTCGTGCCGGGCAGCTCATTCTCAAAGTATGGTGAAGGATATGTGAGACTGTCTTTCGCATACTCGCTGGACACGCTAAGAGAAGGGCTGGACCGCTTAGAAATATTTGTATTAAAAAAACGGGAATCCATGCAGACGATAAACAACGGCGTTTAAGCCGTTGTTTTATTTTTTTGGAAATGAAATTTTAAACGCTGTGCCTTTTTCCGGCTGGCTGTCTACATGGATGACTCCCTGATGATTTTCAATGATATTATATGTAACCATCAGTCCAAGCCCCGTGCCTTTTTCTTTTGTCGTTAAAAATGGTTCTCCAATTCGGTTCAGCACCTTTTCAGGTATGCCTTCCCCTTCATCTTTGACAGTGACATGAACAGAATGCTCATCCTCAGTTATGATAATGTCTACTGTTCCCCCATCAGGCATTGATTCAACCGCATTTTTAATTAAATTAATGAATACCTGCTTTAATTGATTCTGATCTCCGTTTATATAAATGCTGTCTCTTTCATAGCTGGTTCTGATAAAAATGCCATTCAAATTTGCCTGCGTTTCCAGCAGGGCCGAGACCTCACCTATTAATTTTTTCAGGTTCAAATATTCTTTAACGGCATTTTGCTGGGGTTTCGCCAGCATGAGAAGCTCACTGAGTATTAATTCAATGCGGCTGAGTTCAGAAAACACAATATCAAAGTAATGTTCATTTTCTTCCATTGTCGGTTTCATCAGCTGCAAAAATCCTTTGATCGCTGTCAGCGGGTTGCGGATCTCATGGGCGATTCCCGCCGCGAGCTGCCCTGCGATTGATAATTTTTCCGATTGCAGCATCAATTCTTCTGTTTGTTTTCTCTCAGAAATGTCCCGAAGAATGACTTGGACAGCCGCTTCACCAAAAAAGGTCGTCGGAATGCAGACCATCTCCGTATAAATGACCCTGTTCTGGAAGGTGAACCAGGATTGCTTGACAATTTCTGATTCTGTTTTTTGCTCGGCGATGTTTTGAATTCTCTCTTTTACGTCCTCATGATCGCAAGGGTGCAGCTGATCATATATGTTTTTGCCAATTAAATCCTCATAGGTAGCCGCTTCAAACAGTGAAATTCCCGACTCATTCATAAACACCCATTTTCCATTATGAATCACCGCAATGGTATCGATTGAATTTTGAATGAGCAGCTGATATCGTTCACGGCTTTTTTGCAGGATAGTTTGGAATTTTTTTCTTGAAGAGATATCGATCAGCAGCAGCAGTTCAGCCTGCTGGTTTTTGTAGACGGTCGGGGACGCTTTCACTTCTAAATGAACAGGTGTGCCATCAAGCCTTTTCCACGTCTGTTCAATCATTCCGACTTCCATTCCTTTTTGCATTCGTATAATCCTGTTTTTCACGATATCGTGATATTCTTCTTCAATAAATTCATAGGACCATTTGCCAATAATAGCATCCTTGCTTTTCGCTCCGAGCATTGAAAGCATTGCGCTGTTTGCATAGACGATCTTGCCTTTGACACTGATGCATAGCGGACTCGGGAGATTTTCAACTAACCGCTCATAATCATCCGTTATATATGTAGTCGATTCCGGGCTTGCAGGCTCGATTTCATGTTTTTCGCAGTTTAGGGATTGATGGCCTGTTTCTTCTTCAAGAACTTTCATTTTCAAAATGATTTCCCGTTCTGTCCGCTCAGCTCTTGTCGTAACAATTTCTACCGCAGCCTCCACCCACACAATTGTATGGTCTTTTTTTATAAAACGAAAGGTACACGGCATCAGGTGATGTTCATTATAAAAATAGCTTTCAACTAAAAATTGGTCTTCCTCATGCAGGAACGTTTTGAGGAATGATCCGATCATCTCTCCTTGGAGATAGCCCAAATGCAGTTTGGAGTTGGCAGATATATAAATGATACGTCCATTAGAGGCCAAGACTGCATGAATATCGGTTTTTGTTTGAAATGGTTTAACATGCTGCGTATCCTGTTCCACAGAATCCCTCCTTTGCATGATCATCTTGTTTCACATATACAGATTGACTTTTACCTAGTATGATTCGCTAGAAAATGAGTATTCTCCTTCTATTCTTATAGTGAACGTCAATTTTTGAATAAATGAAAGGGCGCACAATCTTTCAGATGTGCACCCTCTTTTTACTTTTTATTGTGTTTCTTTTCGAGCTCTGCGTAAGCGTGAATAGCTCTTTTGGCAATGAGTTTGTTAATTGGATCGTGGTCGTTTGCTACAGAAGGTACAACAACACTGAAAGCCACTTTTGGATTTTTCGACGGGTAATAGCCTACAAAAGTTAGGTTATATGTTTTTTTCCCCCACCAATTACGGTTCGTGCCGTAGTAAAATGTTTCCGCTGTTCCTGTTTTTCCAGAAACATCTTCTGTAAACGTATTTTTAGCAGTCCCTGAAGCGGTAACTAATTTCATTCCGGTCTTTACCTGCTGTATGTCACTGTCTGTATTGTTAATTTTATTGAGAATATTTGGCTTTCGTTGTTCAATTGTTTTTCCGAGGCCGTCTTTATTGCTGGGCTCATGAACACTTGTAACAATTCTTGGCTGAATACGGTAGCCTCCATTGGCAATGGATGAGATGTACTGCGCCATTTGAAGCGGTGTGTATGTATCGTATTGGCCGATTGCCAAGTCTAAAATTAACCCCCCTACAGTTTCAGGCGTGGTTTGCATACCGGCTGATTCCTGCGGCAGATCAATACCTGTCTTTACACCCAGGCCAAACTGACTGTAATAATTTCTCATTTTATTCAAATCCTTCTGATCAGCAGGCAGAGGTCCATGCGGCTTATATGTTACACCTGCAATGTGCATGGCGACATTAAACATATATACGTTAGAGCTTTTTTGCAAAGCGGTTAATTCATTGATCGTTCCCATGTTGGTATAGGATTTTTTCGGTTTGTTGTTACCTGCAAAATACAGAGGTGTATCAACAAAATATTTATAATGCGGTATACCATCTTGATAACCTGCAAGTACGGTTGCGCCCTTGACTGCTGATCCCATTTCATATTGAGTTGTAAAGGCACCAATCGCATAATCTTCAATTTTGTTTGTTTCTAAATCTATCTTTTTTCCTGCCAACGACAAAATATCGCCGTTATTCGGGTCCATCATCACGCCAAAGGCTCTGTCAAGCATATAGTTTCCGCGTGCACGGCTGTTTCTCACTTCTTCTTCAATAATCTTTTCTATCTTTGCCTGGAGCTCCATATCGAAAGAAAGCCGAAGATCATATCCCCTGCTGCCTTTATCAATGGTTTTTTGGCTGACGACATTTCCTTTATTGTCTTCTACGTATTGCACTTTTTCTTTATGGGAATTTAAGTAGTCTTCATATTGATACTCTAAATAACTTTTCCCCACTCTGTCATTATTCGCATAGCCTCTTGTTAAGTAGAAATCTTTCCGGTCGCTCAGCAGGCCCTGTTCAGGTGTTGTGACGCCTCCGAAAACGGAATAGAGGGTTTTGTCATAAGGATATTTTCGTGTCCAATCGTTTACGATGTCAATCCCCGGAAGCTCTTCTAAATGCTCAGAAACAATTGAAATTTCATCATATGTTAAGTCATTTTTTGGTCTTTGGCTGGAGCTTTTCTTCTCATCAAGCAGCGTTCCGTTTTTTCCATTGCTGTTGCTTTCATTTGGGTTCATCGCCTTTACGATTTGAGGTTCGTAAGCATTACCGCTTGAAAACCTTGTATATATCGCTGCGCTTTCCATTTCTTCGTCATTTCGCTGAATAGCCTTCAAATCTTCATCCGAAACACGCTCAATTTGGAGCTTGTAAGCCTCAGCCCCTTTTAGATCGCTTTCAGATTCCTTAAGCAGAGCGGCAGCTTTTTTCGGATGGGATGCGGTCCAGTAATCACGCAAATCTCTATCCTTCAAAAATTCAGTATCAATATGAATGAAAGCAGCAAGCTTCTTCGCTGTTTTGATTTTATCCTCTGTTTTTGTGCTCGATGTTGAAACATAGACAATTTCAGGTACGCTCTGGTTATCGACAGCAACTTTCTGATTTCTGTCATACATCTTCCCTCGAGGCGCGGGATAATACGCTGTTTTTGCATTTGCTATCTCAGCGTCTTGTTCATGCTGTTCGCCTTCAACAATTTGAACAACGCCAAGCTTAAAGATTAATGCAGTGAATAGAAGAAAGACAGCAAGGAAAAAAAGGTTCATTCTGATGGCTCTGTTTCCTTTGCTCTTTTTCTTTGGTTCACGTCCTATTTCAGTCACTTCTGGTTACCCCTCTCAAATCATTCAATATATTTACATATACTGAGATTAATTGTAACACCTTTGTAATAGTTGTTACAGCAAAAAGGGATAAAAAAAGCTGTCAATATAAAAGCATATTTAAATTTAACTAACGATTCAAAAAAAAGGAATACATGTAACAGTGTGATAAAACATGATTTGCAGCTGATTCCCTGCTTTTCAAGGATTCAGCACACATTGGTTACAAAAATGACAATCTCTCTTTGTCAAAGGGAAGTGATGGATACTTTATGACAAAAAAGCTATGTTATGATTTTTTTGTAGCAACAAACAACTCTAGGAGGTTATGAACTAATGAAGAAAGCATTTATTTTATCTGCTGCCGCTGCGGTTGGATTATTCACATTCGGGGGCGTACAGCAAGCATCAGCGAAAGAACTCTCCTGCCAGCATGTGGTAAAGGTGAAAATGGGGAACACAGTGCAAAACATGTCTCTTAACGATATAGTAAAAAAACTTCATATTAAAACAAATATCAAAACATTAAACGCTGCAAATGAAAAAGAGCTTAAGCAGCTTCTTCAAAAACATGCGAAGCAGTCTAACATGAACATTCAGGATGTTCAAAAGACAGAGACTGCAAAACCTGCGCAAAAAACTACAAAAAAAGCAGCTGCTACTGAACAAAATACTGCTTCTAAAGCACCTGCAGCTGCTGAAAAAACAAACAAAACAACATCTGCGCCTTCATCTGTAAGCGCGTATGAGAAAAAAGTTGTTGAGCTTACAAATGCAGAAAGACAAAAACAAGGCTTAAAGCCGCTTCAAATTGATGAAACGTTAAGCAAATCTGCACGCGCAAAATCTCAAGATATGAAAGACAAGAACTATTTTGATCACCAAAGCCCGACTTACGGCTCACCGTTTGATATGATGAAATCTTTCGGTATCAGCTACAAAACAGCAGGTGAAAACATCGCTAAGGGTCAAAAAACGCCAGAAGAAGTAGTAAAAGCTTGGATGAACAGTGAAGGACACAGAAAAAACATTCTAAACGCTAACTTTACTCATATTGGTGTCGGTTACGTTGAGTCCGGAAGCATCTGGACACAGCAATTTATCGGAAAATAATACAAAAAAGATTGCCTGTACCGTACAGGCAATCTTTTTTCATTTCAACCAAAGCTTAAATATACTTTGAGTCCCGCTGTTTTCTTCGCCTTGTGCAGCGAGCTTGTCATATAAGGATTTCGCAAGGGACAAGCCTGGCATTTCTTCTCCCATTAATTCCGCTTCCTCCAACGCAATTCCCATATCTTTAATGAAATGCTTCACATAAAAACCCGGTTCAAAGTTGCCTTGCAGCATACGGGGAGCAAGATTTGACAATGACCAGCTTCCGGCTGCGCCCGTTGTGATGCTTTTCAGGACATTTTCCGGCTGCAGACCTGATTTTTGAGCATATGCCATCGCTTCCGCCACACCGATCATACCGGCTGCGATTGCAATCTGATTACACATTTTGGTATGCTGTCCGCTTCCAGCCGGTCCTTGATATTGAATATTTTCTCCCATTAAAGAGAAAATCGGCATGCAGGCTTCAAATGCATCTTTTTCTCCGCCAACCATAATCGCGAGTGTTCCGTTTTGTGCACCGATATCTCCGCCGGAAACAGGGGCATCTAAAGCGAACAATGCTTTTTCTTTGGCTGCTTCAGCAATCTTCTTCGCAAGCGAAGGTTTAGATGTGGTCATATCAATGAGATACGCGCCTTCTTTTGCGTTTTCAATAATTCCGTCGCTTCCAAAATACACTTCTTCAACATCACTGGGATAGCCGACCATTGTGATGATAACATCCGCTTCTTTTGAAAGATCTTTGACTGTTTCTTTCCATACTGCGCCTTTTTGCAGTATGCTGTCTGCTTTTTCTTTTGTCCGGGTATACACCAATACAGGATGGCCGTCATTCAGAATATGTGATGCCATGCTTTTTCCCATCACTCCAAGACCGATAAAACCAATTGTTTTTTTCAAGGTCATTCCTCCCAGATGTTTTGTTTTGATTTTAGTTAAAATTTATCATATTTCCTTCATTTTCTAGACTACCATATCTATTTATCTTATAGTAACTCTTAAAATAAAAAAATCCCCAAGTTTTTTGGGGATTTAATTGGATTACAATGTGAATTTCGTAATTGTGCTCATTAGCTCTTGGCTTGCATGCTTTAATGTTTCCGTTGAGTGTTTGACTTTATCAAGGGTGATCAGCTGTTCATCAGTCGATGCATTCACTTCCTCTGCTGCAGCTGCCGATTCCTGTGATATGGCCGAAATACTTTGAATCGCTTCAGAAATCGCGAGCTGCTCTTCACTCATTCTTTGAATTTCTTCGTAAATGTGATCAATGCCTTGAACCAGTGACTGCATTTCCACAGTAATCGTGTTTAATACCTCTCCAGTCTCATGAATGGCACTGTTTTGTTCATCATTCATTCTGCTTGCCTCAACCATTGCGTGAGAGGCCTCTTTCGTCTCAACCTGGATAAGCTTCACAGTCTCGCTGATATGCTTTGTAGAAAGCGCTGATTGCTCGGCAAGCTTTCTCACTTCTTCAGCTACGACGGCAAAGCCGCGTCCGCTTTCACCGGCTCTGGCTGCCTCAATGCTGGCATTTAAAGCAAGCAAGTTCGTTTGATCAGAAATATTTGAAATAGCTGTAACGACTTCTTCGATATTCTTTGTTTGATTTTCTAAATCAAGCAGCATCGTTTCAACCTTTTTCGTTTCCGTGTTGGCTTCGTTTGACTTCATCAGCAGCTGGCCGAGCGCGTCAAGTCCTTTATAGCTTGCATTCTCAGACGATTTTGAGCGTTCTTTCATTCCGCCTGCCTCCGCAGCAATTTGTCTGATTTTAGTTGACAGACTTTCTGATTTTTCGTTAATAGTCTCTACTTCAGAAGCCTGTTCTGATGCCCCTGCGGCTACTTCTTCAATCGCTTTTGCAATTTGTCCGCTTGTTTCATTGGTTTCCGCAGAGACCACTGTTAACTGCTCAGAGGTATCAGATACTTTCCCTGAAGATAGTCTCACTTGTTCAACCATATCCTTCATATTTTCAACCATCTGATTAAAATCTCTTGTTAAAATCCCGACTTCATCCTTGGATTTTGATTCAGCATGAACGGTTAAATCGCCTTCGGAAACTGCCTTCGTTTTTGCGATCAGCTGCTGTATCGGACCGGTTATCGTTTTGGCCAGGAAGTAGCTGAGAATGATCGTAGCGACAAGCGCTATCAATGATATCCAAAGATTCGCCCGATTCATTTTATCAGAAATCCACATTAATTTATCGGTATCAAATTGCGTTCCGACTTTCCAGCCCGTTTCACCAATCGTTTGGTACACAACCATTTTCCCATTTTCATCCTGTATCCCTTTTTTCTCAGATGCAATGGTTTTCAGTGTTTGATCCTTTGATATGTTTTTTCCTTGGTTTGACGGGTGTGCTAAAAGATTGCCGCTCGCATCAGCTAAAAAGGCAAATCCATTGTAAGGCACCTTTTGCTTATTGACCATGCTCTGGATGGCAGAGAGTTTCAAATCGTAGCTGGCAACCCCCATCACTTTTTGTCCGTCAAGAACCGCTTTTGATGCTGTGACAATCATATCTCCTGTCACGACATCTTGATAAGGTTCCGTCCAAACGACTTGGTCCGGGGTTTCAGCTGCAAGCTTATACCATGGTCTCGATGTCGGATCATAATCATCAGCAAAATCGGCTTTCGGATATGTAAACATTTCTTTTTTTGCGGTGCCTATGTAAGCCATCGCAACATAATCATCGTTATCTTTGATTTGTTTAATATCATCGTTAAACAGCCGAGAAGCTTCTTTACTTGGTTTTGTTACAAATGTACGAGTTAATTCCCCATTAGCCAATCTCGATAACGATATGGCATAACTCTTTAATTGCAATTCAATATTTTGTTCAAGTGACTGCGTCACGTTTTGAGTTGTATTTTTCCCATCCTCTGTAATCATCGGTTTCAGCGTCAGATAAGAAGACAGCATTAAAAGAACAACTGTGACAATTAACATGATCGAAACAAAAACAGCAATCTTTATATGAAGTTTTTTAAACAAACCAATCCCCTCCTAATTTCTATATCGGCCCTTTCGTTTGAAAGATGAATAATCAAAAAATAAATTATATGAACATTGAAATGTATTTACTGAAAATTCAACCCTCAATATGATGAAAACAGCATAAGGAGGGTGATGATCATACGAAAACAATGTACGTGCACAACGGCAGAAAATTTGAGGCTCTTCCATCAGAAACTATTCGGAGACTGACACTGACATAAAAGGGCCGCTGGTCAATGCCTGGATTGTCGGTTCTATGACTGCCCTTATCGTACATTTTAAGCCTGAATCTCCTGACCATACATGGGCGCGCGACAGACAGCGGATCAATGAAAAACCATGATCCTCATGGAAATCCTTTATATGTAGTGGATATTTCAGTTTCTCCTCAGTATCGGAAGCTTGGAATCGGAAAATGGCTGATGAACACGATGTATGAGCTGACTGTTGACAAACGGCTCAGGCGCCTTCTAGGCGGCGGGCGTATTCCTTTTTATCATAAATACGCACACGAGATCAGTGCTGTACGATACGTTGAAGATGTGATGGATGCAGGAAAAAAAGGAACTGTGCTGTCCTTTCTCCCTCATTGCGGCCGTTCACCGATTCGTGTAGTCGGCAATTATTTAGAGGATAAAGAATCATTGAATTTCGGCGTTTTAATGAAATGAAAAAATCCTTTTTATAAAAAAGCGAGCTGTTCATCATCACAGCCCGTTTAAGTGAAATATTCGATTTTCGCATTAGGGAAATAAGTATCAATATAGGATTCAAGCTTTTCCCGAAGATCATGCTCTTCATCTTTCTGATAAATATATTTCCCGATTCCGTAACGGCCCCATTTATAACGCCGCTTTTCTTCATCTAATTCGAGCTTTGTCTTTGGATAATTCTTCTCAATCACTCGTTTGGCCGGCTTTGTAAAACGGTGCTGAATTAATTCAAACGTAATATCATGTCTGACATCCTGCGGCAAAGCAGCATCAAGTTTTTCAAACAAATGTCTGTATCCTTCTTCCCAGCCTTCATGAATATAAATCGGTGCAACAATAAAGCCTAGCGGATATCCTGCTTTTGCCACTTTTACTGCGGCTTCTATCCGTTTATCAAGAGGTGAGGTTCCCGGCTCAAAGTTTTTAATCACATAGTCGGCATTAATACTGAATCTGAATCTCGTTTTCCCGTTATGCTTTGCGTCTAATAAGTGATCGACATGATGAAATTTCGTTACAAATCTTAGTTTTCCGAGCTCACTTTGTCCAAAATGTTCAATGGCGTGCTTCAGCGAGTGTGTCAGATGATCAATTCCTACTATGTCTGACGTACATGAGGCTTCAAACCTTGTGAACTCCGGCGCGCGCTCCTTCATATACTTATCAGCCTGGTCTAATATCTCTTCAACGTTTACATAGGTTCTGATATACGGCTTTGACCCCATGGTTGTTTGCAGGTAGCAGTAATGGCAATGCCCCATACAGCCTGTGGCAAACGGAATGGCGTATTCAGCCGAGGGTTTGGAAGAGTCAAACTTTAATGTTTTTCTGACACCGATGACTAAAGTTGATTTCGCGTTGCGATATTGCTGAAGATGATTTTTCCCTGGAATATTACGCACCTGATTGTGGGATGTCGTTTCTCTGATTTCAATGCCCATGTTCTCAAATTTATCCTGTAATTCTTGGGCCAGCGGATATTCCAGCGCTCTCGGTTCAATATACACAAGCTGCGGAACAAATGGGTTCTGCATAATGCCACATCCTTTTCCTTTACTACCGTTACTTTTCTCATAAGACGGAAAGGATATGAGTTGTAATGATTTCCTTGTTACTCGTATGGATCGATATCAAATAGTTCTTTGTAAAGTGATTTCGCTTCTTCATAGCTTGCAAACACAGCATCATCCTCTGCAAACGGATGATAAGTTTCAAAAATAAACAGGGAAAGCTCACCTTCATGGTATGGATGGTGCATAATTTCGGCTTCCTTAATATGGGCAACATTGGCGGCGTGCGGATTTCTGTAGATCACGTACACTGTATCTCCTGTGTTAAATTGGTTTGACATACTATCCCTCCTATCCATGTTATTGTGCCCTTCTATACCCTTGCTTATGAAAAAAACCAGACAGGCCGAAGGCCGTCTGGTTTTTATATACATTACTTGAATGTTTCTTTTACGAACGCGACAACTTCTTCTGTCGTGCTCATAGATAAAATTTTCTCTTTGAATGACTCAGCTTCTTGTTTAGACAATTTGCTGATTTGTGTTCTTGCCGGAAGGATAGAAGTTGCGCTCATTGAGAACTCATCTAAGCCTAAGCCGAGAAGGATCGGGATCGCAATTTCGTCTCCTGCCATTTCTCCGCACATGCCAACCCATTTTCCTTCTTTGTGTGCCGCTTCAATTACGAGTGTAATCAAGCGAAGGATTGCAGGGTTGTATGGCTGATACAGATAAGATACACGCTCATTCATACGGTCAGCAGCCATTGTGTATTGAATCAAATCGTTTGTTCCAATACTGAAGAAATCAACTTCTTTAGCAAACTGATCAGCGATGACTGCAGTTGACGGAATTTCAACCATCATACCGACTTCAATATCGTCAGATACAGTCTGTCCCGCTTTGACAAGCTTTTCTTTCTCTTCAAGAAGGATCGCTTTTGCTTCTTTAAATTCGTTAACTGTCGCAATCATAGGGAACATGATTTTCAGGTTTCCGTATGTACTTGCACGAAGCAGCGCGCGAAGCTGTGTTCTGAAGATTTCTTGCTCTTCAAGGCAAAGACGAATCGCTCTGTATCCCAAGAACGGGTTCATTTCTTTAGGAAGATGCAGGTAAGGAAGCTCTTTGTCTCCGCCGATATCAAGTGTCCGCACGACAACTGATTTTCCTTCCATACGCTCAAGAACAGTTTTATATGCATCAAACTGCTCATCTTCTGTAGGCAGCTGATCTCTTCCCATGTAAAGGAATTCTGTACGGTAAAGGCCAACTGCTTCACCGCCATTTTCAAGAACGCCTTTCACATCATCAGGAGTCCCGATGTTCGCTGCAAGCTCTACATGATGTCCGTCTTTTGAGACAGTCGGTTCATTGACAAGCTTCGCCCATTCAGCTTTTTGAGCCAAATAAGCATTATGTTTTTCCTCATACTCTTTTACAGTTTCCGCAGATGGGTCGATAATGACATCGCCATTAATACCGTCAACGATAACAGTTACGCCGTTTTGGATCGTGCCTGTAGCCGCTTTCGTACCAACAACTGCAGGAATCTCAAGAGAACGCGCCATGATGGCAGAGTGAGATGTGCGTCCGCCGATATCAGTTGTGAATCCTTTTACGAACTCACGGTTTAATTGAGCTGTGTCAGACGGTGTTAAGTCTTCAGCTATAATAATAACCTCTTCTGAGATCATGCTCGGGTTTGGAATTTCGACGCCAAGCAGGTGGCCGGTTACGCGTTTTGTTACGTCGCGGATATCAGCCGCACGCTCTTTCATATATTCGTTGTCCATTGATTCAAACATAGTAACGAACATAGAAGACGTTTCTTTTAAAGCGAATTCAGCGTTCACTGAATCAGTGCTGATTTTTTCTTTCACAGGGTTTAGAAGCTCAGGGTCACTGAGAACTAAAAGGTGAGCAGAAAAAATGTCAGCTTTATCCTGACCAAGTTCTTTCAAAGCGTGCTCTTTGATTTTTTCGAGCTCTGCTTTTGAACGTGCAATCGCTTCATCAAAACGGCTTACTTCCGCTTCAGAATCAGAGATATTTTTCTTTTCAACCGTTAAATCTGGCTCTTCAAGCCGGTACGCTTTTGCAATCGCGATGCCGGCTGAAGCGCCAATCCCTTTTAATTCTTGCATTACTCGCCGAGTCCTTCGCTTTTCATTGTTTCTTCTAAAGCGTTAAGAGCATCGTTTTCGTCAGCGCCAGTAGCAGAGATTGTGATCTCAGCACCTTTAGCGATACCTAGAGACATAACACCCATAATAGATTTAAGGTTTACTGTTTTACCGTTATATTCTAAATTCACGTCAGCGTCGTATTTGCTTGCAGTTTGTACAAGAACTGTCGCAGGACGAGCGTGGATTCCAGAATCTGCAGTTACTTTAAATGTTTTTTGTGCCATTTTTATCATTCTCCTTTTAACTTAAAGCTATATTACTTCACAATATTATATCATACAGCCGTACTTGTCATCTGACAAGCACAGCGTACTAACACCTTATTTTTCAATCTTCACAATTTCTTCTTGTTCTCTGTTGACTGAGCCGCTTGCCTTAATGCTGACTGTTTCTCCTTCAGCAAGGTTCGTAAACACAATCGGTGTCATGAGAGACGGTACATTTGGTTTGACTGCGTCCAGATCAACTTCAAGAAGTTTCTGTCCAGGCTCAACGCGGTCTCCTTCTGATACGAAAGACGTAAATCCTTCGCCCTTCAGGCTGACAGTATCAATACCAAAGTGGATCAAAATTTCTCTTCCGCCGTCGGATTGCAGGCCGATCGCATGTTTCGTCGGGAACACATTTAGAATTTTTCCTCGAACCGGTGATACGACTATACCTTCTGAAGGGAGAACCGCAAAACCGTCACCCATCATTTTTCCTGAGAAGACTTGGTCAGGAACATCAGTAATCGGGTGAATTTCTCCGGTAATCGGAGATACGAAAACTTCCTCGCCGATTTCATTTTGCAGCGGTTCTGCAATGACTTCCTCAACCTGCTGACTTACTTCTTCTTGAGCAGATGTTGTCGGTTCAGGTCTTGGCTTGCGTCCCGCAATGATGTCTTGCATTTGTGTTTTTAAACCGTCAGAACGAGGTCCGAAAATAGCCTGAATGTTGTTGCCGACTTCCAGTACGCCGGAAGCGCCAAGCTGTTTCAGACGGTCTTTATCAACCTTTTTCTGATCGTTTACAGTCACACGCAGACGAGTGATACAAGCATCAAGGTGTTTGATGTTTTCCTGGTCACCCATTGCCTGCAGGATCTCATAAGGAAGATCTCCAGCTTCACCTGTTTTCCCAGTTGATGCAGTTTCAGCCGCAGCATCCTCGCGTCCAGGTGTTTTCAGATTAAATTTGCGGATGGCAAATCGGAACCCGAAGTAGTAAATGACCGCAATCGCTAAGCCGACAGGAATGACAAGCCACCATGCCGTCCGGTTCGGCAAAATACCGAATAGGAAGTAGTCAATTAAACCGCCGGAGAATGTCATACCAATCTTAACATTCAACAGCTGCATGACCATGAATGAAAGTCCCGCGAACACACAGTGAATCGCAAACAAGATAGGGGCAACGAATAGGAATGAGAATTCCAATGGCTCTGTGATCCCTGTTAAGAAGGATGTCAAGGCCGCTGAACCCATAATACCTGCAACGAGTTTTTTGTTTTTCGGTTTTGCTTCATGATAAATCGCAAGCGCCGCAGCAGGCAGACCGAACATCATAAATGGATATTTACCTGTCATGAACGTACCTGCTGTTAACTGTACGCCGTCTTTAATCTGCGCCATAAAGATACGCTGATCCCCGCGGATGATTTCTCCGGCAGCACTCTTATAGCTGAAGAATTCATACCAGAACGGCGAATAGAAAATGTGATGCAAACCGAATGGAATAAGTGAGCGTTCGATCACCCCGAAGATAAATGCAGCAAGGGTTGGATTCGCTTCCACTAATCCTGTTGAAAAGGAATTCAATCCATGCTGGATCGGAGGCCAGATCACTAACATAATAAGACCCAGAATCAGTGCAGAAATTGACGTAACAATTGGAACGAAACGTTTACCCGCAAAGAAACCAAGATATTGCGGCAGTTCAATTGTGTAAAATCTGTTGAATAATAATGCCGCTAACACACCGACGATAATACCACCGAACACGCCTGTCGCCAAGGTAGGTATACCAAGCATGTTTACATATGCAGGATGGTTTTCCGTGAAGAACTTGGCTCTTTCGATTGAATCGGAAGGAATGGTTCCGTTTGCAACAAGAACCGCACTCATGGATACGTTCATCACCAGATAACCGATAATTGCAGCAATCCCTGCAACTCCATCACCGTTGGCAAGCCCGATGGCTACACCTACTGCGAATAGAAGCGGAAGATTATCAAAAACAATCTGTCCAGCGCTTTCCATAACACCTGCTACGAGCTGGACATTGTCATTGCTCAAGAAATGCAGGACTTCAATCATGTCCTTATTTTGCATCGCATTTCCGATCGCAAGTAAGATACCCGCAGCCGGAAGGATCGCAACTGGAAGCATAAGCGCACGCCCGATTTTTTGAAGAACGCCGAATAATGCTTTAAACATAAGAATTGACCTCCTCTTTTTACTAGTCTGACCTTACAGCTAAAAATCATGACAACGAATTCACAGGCGTAAGTCTCCCAGTTTAACCGTTTACATTTGCCCTTTTACACAACAAAAAGGGCATGAGCAAAATCGGGTGCACAAAAGAACGAGAATAGACTTCCCGTTTTTTCCCCTCAATCACTCATGCCTGATCGGATCAGTAACACGTTATAAGGATAAACTGAATTTATGAAATTTTATTGGTTAATCGGTACAGATGAAGCGTCAGATAAACCGCTTCCGCCTCATGAACTGGTTTCTTCAATGTTTGCTGCAAGATTTTAATCAATTTCCAAGCTGTATTGTAGCATAGTGGATATTCATTTTTCAATAACAACATTAATTTTTCTGGTTCTTTAGTCGGTTCTTCTTTTTTAATTCTTTCTATAGTAAATCTAATATGCCGGATCAGCCGCAAATAGTGGACACTTTCCTTATTTACTTTCATTTGAAATGAGTCTTCAATCACCTCGACAAGCTGCGCCATCAGCTGCGAGTGCTGATTGACTTCGGACAGCGGACGGTTTGTCAGGGCCGAATGGATATGCAGGGCGATAAAACCGATCTCCCCCTCCGGAAGACAGATTCCCGCTTTTTCATTGATCATTTCTATGACTTCTTTGGCTATTTGGTATTCATCAGGATATAGTGACTGAGTCTCCATTAAAAATGGATTTTTCATATCAAAGCCCTGCTGCTGTCTTTTGATCGCAAATGCGATATGATCAGTCAGCGCAATGTGAATATGTTCATTTAATGAGTGGTTAGTCCTGTTGCTGATGTGATAGATGACATCGTTTGAAATATCAACGAGCTTTTCATCAACATAGTCAAGGAGCTTTTTAAACTGTTTTTGTTCCTTCTCATTCTTTAAAATGAACATTTTTTCGTAGCCTTTATCTTCAATGACATCATCTTGTTTTTTTCCGAAACCAATACCTTTTCCGATTAAAACGACTTCGCTGTATTTATGATGAGAAGCAATTAATACGTTATTATTCAGTACCTTTTTCACTGTAAAGGACCCATTCACGATCCTCAGCTCCTTTGTCATTCAATACCTCATATCGTACATAACGAACGGAATGCACGTCAAACCTTTTTTCGATGCTTTCACTAAACAGTCGATCTTTCGATGAGGCGGTAATCGAGAACTTTCCTCTCAATCGGCTGTCCCTGAATTCTTTTTTCCAGCATGGCAAACGCCTGCTTTCCCATTTCTTTTGTTTGAATATCGATCGTTGTGACACCAAGCGATTGACTGATTTCATGGTTATCAACGCTTAAGATGGCAAGTTCATCCGGAACCGATATCCGCTGGGCCTTTGCTTCAAGTAAAAGCCCTGCTGACACTTGATCATTGGCAACAAAAATAGCCGTCGGTTTTTCCTTCCACTTTTTCCACTTATGAAAAAGCGCCTTTCCATCATTGATTGTAATCGCTTTCTCAATCACCCAGTCTTCATGAAAGGCCTCTCCGATCTCTTCCAATGCTTCTTTATAGGCTTTGATTCGAAAATGGCTGTTCATGCCCTTTTTTCTTGCCAAACAGATTGCTATTTTTTTATGCCCTTTGGTAATTAAATAGTCCAAGCCGCACCTGAATGCTTGGTGGTGAGGAATGCTGATGGTTGGAAAACGGCCGATATCTGAATTCTGGCAAAGCAATATCGGGCCCTCCCATTCGATGAGCTTCTCATCAGCAAGCGATTTCGAACAAAAAATCAACCCGTCAACCTGCCGTTGCTTTAACTGGGACAGCGCAAAAATTTCTTTCTCCACATCATAGTTTGTTTGGAATAAAGAGAGGTGAATTCCGGATTCCGCGGCTGCGTCGGCTATCCCTGCAATCAGCTCTGCAAAATAAGGGAGATTAATCGTCGGCAAGACAACGCCAATCATGTTTGAAAATCCTTTCGATAAATGCACAGCGTGAATATTTCTCGCGTACGCCAATGCTTCCATTGCCTCAAGCACCCGATTTCTTTTGTCTTCACTGACGTAAGGATGATTGTTTATGACTCGGGAAACCGTTGTAACGGAGACACCGGCTTTTTCTGCAATGTCTTTAATATTAGCCATAGATTCCCTTCTTTCTAAATCCCCTTGATCTGGAATGCGTTTCATACAATATGATATGAACATACCAGACATATTTTATGTTTTCAGCTGAAAGGAGAAGATGACATGGGTTTCTTCATTTTAATCGGGTTATGTCTGACTGTTCTTGGCGGCAGCTGCCTTGCTGTAAAACCTCTCGACCAAAAACATGAAATTAAACCATTTCGAACATTTGATGATTTTTTTATTTAATGCAGACAAAAAAGGACGATGTCGAGAACAAAGTCCTTTTTTATTTCGTGTTACGGCAGTATGATTAATTCCTTTGGATATTGGGTCAGAGCAACCGCTCCGTCCTTTGTTACATGAACGTCATCCTCAATGCGCACCCCGCCGATCTCAGGCACATAAATCCCCGGTTCGATCGTGTAGACCATGCCTTCCTGCAGCAATGTATCGTTGGCTTGGCTCATTGATGGGTACTCATGGACAGAAATCCCAAGTCCGTGCCCCAGCCGGTGAGGAAAATAATCTCCGTATCCCGCTTTTTCAATGATTCCTCGGGCAGTTAAATCAAGATCGCCGATTCTGACACCAGGTTTACTTGCCTCCATCGCGACTTTTTCCGCTTGAAGCACCGTCTCATAAATCTCCTCTTGCTTCGGATTGATGGTCTTGTATGCAAACGTTCTTGTAATATCAGAGCAGTAGCCGTCAAGAATAACACCGAGATCAAATAAAACAAAATCACCTTTCTTCAATGTGGCTGAACCCGGGTTTCCGTGGGGCTGGCCTGATTTTGTTCCGAATAAAACCATTGTGGAGAATGACATGCCCTGAATTCCTTTTTTCTTCAGCTCATACTCGATTTGAGCGAGCACTTCCACTTCACTAATGCCTTCACGCAAAGCGGCTGCGCCAACTTCAACACCGTAATCAGCAAGCTTCGCCGCCTCTTTTAGCAAACGTATTTCCTTGTCGTCTTTAATCAGGCGAAATTGGTTAAGTGTTTCTTCAGCTGATACAAACTGAGCCCCGCCGGCAGAATGCTTCAGCTGATCTGCGCGTGATAGTGAGATCGAATCCTTTTCTACTGCGAGTGTATGTATGCTGACATTTCGCTTTTTCAAGGCTTTCTCTATCAGCTCCCACGGATTTTCGTGATCCGCATAGCCAATGATTTCATGATTCCAGCCTGCGTTGCGGGCCTGGTCTGCTTCCATTCCGGGACACACAAAGAAAGGCTCCTCTTCTTGAAAAATAAATAAACCCATCAATCTTTCATGCGGTTCTGTGTAAAAACCGGTTAAGTAAAAAACATTTTCTTTCGTATGAATAAATGCGGCAGTATGCCCCTGTTCCTTCAGCCATGAAGAGACGCGTTGTATTCTATTCACTTCTTGTCCTCCTTGCCATTTCAATGCATCGTTCTGTCTTCTATTGTAACAGGTTTTACAGGTGTTTGCCTTTCGCGGGGCCTTCATTTTCTGATCCATTTTATTTCCTTCCCCTCATCCTGTATACTGACAGTAGAGTTCAATCGCAGGGAGTTGTTCCGTTTTGCTGATGAATTTTTTCAGACGAAAAGCAGTCATGCTCTTGACGGTTTTGGGGATTTCGGCTCCTTTTATCGGTATGAAGATGGCCGGCTTTTATTATTACAGCTCGATCATAGGCTGTGCAGCGGGTTTCCTTTGCTGCATCCTTGCGCTTATCATGGTTACGAAAAAATCTGATCAAGACAAAAAAGAAGGTAAAATTTAATCCGTAAAAAAACAGCAGCCCGATTGGACTGCTGTTTTTATTTTAAAAGCCTTAACCCGTTCAATATCACCAAGATTGTACTTCCCTCATGACCAATCACGCCAAATGGCAATTCCATCACCTGTAAAAAGTTTGCACAAATCAGCAGGCAGATCACAGCTAGAGAGAACACGATATTTTGTTTGACAATCCTGTTCATTTTCCGTGACAAGCTGCACATGTTTACAAGTTTTTTTAAATCATTTTGCATGAGGACCATATCAGCGGTCTCAAGAGCGACATCTGTCCCGCCGCCCATTGCAATGCCGATATCCGCCGCTTTAAGGGCCGGCGCATCATTG
The DNA here is from genome assembly GCF_047608225.1 of Bacillus sp. SW14. Classification (NCBI taxonomy): domain Bacteria; kingdom Bacillati; phylum Bacillota; class Bacilli; order Caryophanales; family Bacillaceae; genus Bacillus; species Bacillus sp. SW14. The sequence continues at coordinate 2,792,126 of NZ_JBLKRW010000001.1, forward strand.
ATTCCGTCACCGACCATTGCAATCGTTCCGAATTCTTCTTTTAATCGTTTGATCTCATTCACTTTTTGGTCAGGCAGGCACTCTGCCGCAACAGTTGTCATTCCGGCTTCCTTCGCTATTGCTTGAGCCGTATCCTCATGATCTCCTGTCAGCATGGCCGTTTTAATCCCTAGTCGGTTCAATTCTTCCATGACCTCTTTTGCTTCAGTCCTGATTTGATCTTTCAGTGCGATACAGCCTGCTATTTGATCATCCTTTTTCACAAATACAACCGTTTGGCCGCTTTGAATGACTTCTGATGCTGTTTGATTTATAAATTGTGCTGCCTTTTCCTCGCCGATAAAACCCGCTTTACCGATCTTCCATTTCGCGCCCGACACTTCTGCCATAACACCAAACCCTGATGTTTCTTCTATAGATATGTAGCCGGGCTGATTCACGCCGCGGCTTTCAGCGTACGCTGTTATAGCTTGAGCGAGCGGATGGCTTGATTGTGTTTCGATGGCATAGACGGCCTCTAGAACCTCCGTTTCGCTGAATCCTTCTGCGATTCTAAGAGTTTCAACGGCAGGCTGGCCTTTTGTTACAGTGCCCGTTTTGTCAAAGGCGATCATTTGCACAGAGCCCAGCTGCTCAAGAAAGACGCTTCCTTTTACAAGCATGCCGTTGCGGGCGCCATTTGAAATCAAGGAAAGCGCCGCCGGCATAATAGAGGCGACAAGCGCACAAGGTGAGGCGACAACCATAAACACCATTGCGCGGTAGAAGGTTTCACTCCAGCTCCACCCCAGCGCAAAGTGCGGCACAAATAACAAGAGCCCCACCACAATCAGGACACCTTTTACATAGGCATTTTCAAATCGTTCGATGAAAGCCTGCGCGGGTGAAACACTGCTTTGCGCAGATTCAACCAGTTTGATGATTTTTCTGAATAACGAATCTTCATTTGCTTTTGTGACACGGACGGTCAAGGAGCCGTTGCGATTCACAGTCCCCGTAAATACAGCGTCACCGGTGTTTTTTTCCACAGGCATTGACTCACCTGTTAATGCTGACTCATCAAGGCTTGTTGAGCCCGATTCAATGATACCGTCTGCCGCTACTCGTTCTCCAGGTTTGATCACAATCATATCACCGGCCTGCAAGTCGGAAACCGCAACTCTTTTGGTTTCGCCATTGACCATCAGTGTCGCTTCTTCTGGCTCAAGCTGCATCAAAGAAGTTAAATCTCTGCTGCTTTTGTTCATCGTGTATGTTTCTAAAGCTCCGCTTAAGGAAAAAATAAATATTAAAATAGCACCCTCTGCCCAGTATCCGATCAAGGCGGAACCAATGGCTGCGAAAATCATCAAAAGTTCTACATTCAGTGTTTTGGATTCAAACGTTTCTTCGATTCCTTCCTTTGCTTTAGCAAACCCGCCGATCACAAAAGCCAGCAAGTAAAACGTTACTGATAATACTTGATGTCCGGATAAAAGCCAGCCGGCCAAAATAAGAGCACCTGACACGAGTGCTGCAATAAGCTCGGCATGCTGCACCCAGTTTTTTTCTCTCTGTTCTGTTTTTAATGGCTCGTGCGGATCGTGTTGAGCGATAACTTGTTCATTCATATTAAATTCCCCTCTCTAATTGAGAACGCAAATCATCTTCATTTCCCTTATAAAAACAAAATTGCCGCCCATAAGGCAGCTTTATAGTCAATTATTTCTTGATGTCTTCCTTTATTATAGCACGCACGAAGAGAATTTCAATTATAATTATTTTAATTTCTTTTTGATAATAATTATCATTAATATTTATCCAATTCGTCATGATATGAAAAAAGCTGAGAGTTTATGCTCTCAGCTATTCTTCCGTCCATTCTTTCAGTTGTTCTGCCGTCATCGGGCCTACTTTTGTTTTTTCAATTTCTCCCTTTTCATTCAGCAAAAACGAAGTTGGGATCGTTATGATATGATATTCCTTCATCAATTCTCCTTTTGAATCAAGAACAATCGGAAATGTCAGCTTGTTTGCTTTAATAAAGTCTTCAACGGTTTGCTGATTTTGCTCCGCGTTCACTAAATTCACCGTTACCAGCTTTACACTGTCTGTTTGATGGGCATCATAATATGATTGAAACTGGGGAAGCTCCTTTTTGCAGGGCGGACACCACGATGTCCAAAAATGCAGGATCGTTTTTTGTCCTTTATTCGGGATCGAGATATCCTCCCCTTCTATTGTTTTCATAAGAAAAACAGCGGGAACTGCAGGCTGTTTATCCTCAGCTGCTGCCACATCGGGAAAAAACGCAATCATCCCCGATAACATAAGGCATACAGTAAGCAAACGCTTCGTTAACATGGAATCTTCCTTTCATGCTTTTCAATTAGCTTGCCCCCGCTTTTTCTTTATCATCCTTCAATTCGCGGCGTTCTGTTTCCTCCTGTAAGGAAAACAGATACTCGCAGCGCTTTGCAGATCGTGGCATAGTGCAGGCTCGTCAGTAAAATCATGCCAGTGTTCATCCCTAGGATAATACCGAGCATCTGCAGATTCTCCATTGATCCCAGCACATACATCATACTTAGCGCAACGATATGACTCCATACATTGTGATAAAAAGCTTCTTTCACAAACCCCATCCCGATTAAGCACGCCTGCAGCGGCATGACAAACAGATGAAAGAGAAAGTATGGCCACAACAGCTGCAAGTAATACTGCGCTTCAGGAGAGTGAAAAAACAAATGTGTCAGGGGTCCTGCAAACTGAAACATGATCCAGACAGCCGGTATACCATAGCCAAGTGTAATGAAAATCGACTGCTTCAACCTTTTTAATACGATGTCATACTGTGAAAGCGCATAAGCTTCGGAAATATTCGGTATCATGACAACCATTAACGAATGGGCAATAAAAGCAGGGAACGAACCTATGGTTACAGCCACACCGGCAAGCATTCCATATTGATCAATCGCCGCTGTCCCGGCAACGCCTGCTGCCAAAAGCGCCCCTTTTACTAAAAAGGGTTCAATCGCATTGACAACGGCATGAAAAATACGCAGTCCTGTTGTAGGAATTGAAACGGCAAGCAGTCTTTTCATTACATCCTTTCCGCGCAAATGAATGTGCTGCTGGCCGGATACTGCCCGCCTCGCCATGATAAATTGTGAATATAAATAAACAAGCACGACCACGTCACTCACGACTAGGACAAACAAGGAAATCAGCACGGCCATATCCAACTCAAATGAGTACCATTGAAAAAAGAGGAATAAGCACAAGAGCTGAATGATTTTTTTCAGCGCATTGGCGATTGCGATCTTTCCCATTTTTTGCACACCCATAAAGTAGCCTCTGGCGATTGAAGTAAAAGCGACAATAGGAATTAAGCCAACGACAATCCCTTTAATAAACGGGTGGTATGTATCAAATACGGGAATAAACGGAAGCGCAATACTGGCGGCGGCAGTAGAAAACGCTGTAAAAACGGCTGTCATTCTGAAAGCGTGCCTCAGCATGCTTTCATGTAGCTTAGGGTTTGATTCGGCAATGAATTTAGAAATCGAAATCGGCAGTTCCAAGCTTGCGATGACGATAATTAAAAAAATCGTAGGCAATATACTCATGTAAAGCCCCATCCCATGCTCGCCAAGCTCCCTCGCCAAAATCATATTCACGACAAATTCAAGGCATTCAGCGAAAAAGGCGGCAATGGATAAAAGAATGATCCCTTTCACAAATCGATTCATGATGTCTCTCCTTGTCTCTTGTACTACCAACATCATATGAGACAAGTTCAAAAATTATTTTATTTTTACTCTTTATATAAAAAAAAGCATAGAAGAGACAAATTGTCTATTCTATGCTTAGATGGCAAAAACGTGCCTGCCGATTCTTTCTACAATTTTTCTTGAGCGAATCCAATCATCTGACGCTGTTTTCGGATTATAAAAGAATACGGCATTTGTTTCTCTATTTTCTGAGGACAGCGCTTCTTCGGCAGCGGCAATTGAATCTTTATCAGGCTTTTGATTAATGCTTCCGTTTGAAACCGGTTCAAAGGCGTTTGTCTGATAAATCACGCCTCTTATGGTATCAGGAAAACCTTTTTTCTCTGTTCTGTTCAGCACGACGCTTGCTACAGCGACCTTGCCTTTATATGATTCTCCTTTTGCCTCTGCGTGAACGAGACGGGACAGCAAATCTTTTTCAGAATGAGTATATGTTTCTTTCTTTTCATTTGTTTTGGCTGGCTTGTCTTTCTCTTTCTTTTCAGTGTTTGCTGATAGCTTGATCGGTTTTATTTTTTTCTCGTCCTTATCAGCAGACAGTGAAGGGAAAGATCTGTCTGTGTCTCGTTCTATATGTGTAAGCCATTTGGCTTCTTGTTTTGTCTTCTTTGTGCTCATTAGTGAAGCTTGTGTATGTTCAATTTTTGCTGCAGGCATGAAACAAAGAAGAAAAACAGCCAGAGCAGTGAATTTCGTCGTCATACAGTTTCCTCCTTAAAGTGCTCAAAAAACACTTCATAACCTTAACAAGAGATCCATTCATTTTCACGGAAAAAGATTTTCCAACTCTCCCAAGGAGGCATCAGGATGGAATATACCGGATGACAGGCTTGTTAATGGAAGAAAAACAGCCTGAAATTCTATAAATATTGTCAATACGAAACATATTTATCCATTTTTGGCGTTTTACATTTTATTTACGCCTGTTACAGCTTCGTGTAATAAAGAGCCTGTATCCTGTCATATATGATAAAAAGGCTTCTCACAATTGAGAAACCTTCAGCTTCTTGACTGTTCTAAGTATTGAAATATAACATCTCCGCCTTGCTGGGCAATTCCTCGGAAATGTTTAAAATCATCTTGTTTGGATAACACGGCCCTGAAATCCAGGAAATGCTCTTTCTGGACTCTCAGTTCGTTTATTGCGCCGGTTCGCAGCTGTTCAATCATTTCTATTATCTCTTCGGGACGCAACGAAAATTCCCCCTTTTCTTTCTTTTGACGAAAATCAATATATCATCTTTATCGCCTCAGGACAATTCATTAGGGAGATAAAACTCCTTATCGCTTTACTTCTTAATGAAAATACTGCAAAATACTTTCAAAAGGCATTATTATGTTAAAAGGAGAGGAAGCTTGTGAAAATCGCTAAGGTTGGAAACGTCATTGAATTTAAAAATGGATTAACCGGTGTTGTTGAAAAAGTAAATGAGAATTCTGTAATCGTTGATGTGACGATTATGGATAACTACCGGGATCTTGAGTTAGATTCATTGACAGTTGTTAATCATAAGAATTATAAGATCATCAGAGACTCCTATAAAACCTCCTAATCTCCCACATTCATTCGCAAAAACTGCAAGACCGACAATTAGACACCTTACATATGAAATTCGCTTTCTCAAAAGCTGCCGGCCGGCAGCTTTTTTACATAAAAACACCGATTATGAATCGGCGTTTTGGTCTGTTTCCGTTATTTCTATATGGAACTCACTGACGGATCCTGATTCATACAGGTTGGTCATTGACGTTGAGTAATTTGTGATTTCACCCCGGAAGGCAAGATTCTCGTCAGGAACCTGGACGTTGAACGTTTTATCATATAACAGGACAGCGATATCGTGGTAAGTCTCACTCGTAACATTTAGGGTGAAAGCGATTTTGCGCTTCGGCTCGCTTTCCACTTTATATGCATCCATTTCTAGCGTTACATCGTTTAATCGCAATGTCTTCACTTCGTATCACTCCTTTAAAGTCCATGCATCTTAGCATACCTTAGCGAACGTTTACAATGAATCTGTTCTGACAACAGTTATGTTACCCATTTCTTTAGAAAAGACACCTTTACAAACGTATGTTCGATAAATTATAATAAAACAGACGAGCTGCCATCCAGCATCCCGTCTTTTCATGAGAAAGCGGCGAGTGGAATTCCCCCGGATTCACTCGTCTTTTTTTACATAAGTCCCAGCAATGAATACGGTTTTAGGACATGGTTTTGAGGATAAAACGAAAAGATATGTGCTCGGCAGTGCAGATACGGATACAAGATAGCGGACGTTCACCTTTTTCCTCTCGGGTCATGTTGTTGATATATAATAGGCGAAGATACTCATTTGTCTGACAAAAACCCGCCTTTAATCGAGCCAAGCTCTTTTGCTCGCCTTGATTGACAATCAGTCAGTCCCCTCATATTCAGCACCGTAATAGCCTTCGATGCTAACATCTCCGCAGCCAGATCCTTTCGTAATGTCCAAGTAATGGTTTCTCAACTTGGTTCCGGGTATATAATCGGCGGCGCTATAATCAAAATGGTTGCCAGTAAACGCTTTCTCACTTATCGTAATAAAATCTCCGCCTAATGTCATCCTCTGCAGTTTCATGGTAAGCGTGCACCCTTCTGCATTCAATATTGTAAATCTGTAATAGAGCCATCCTGGATCATAAGGGTTATTATGGTTTGCTATAAAAAAACCAGTTTGATCTTTTGTCATAATAAAACTGACTTTTGTTTCATCCTTAGCAGCCAATGCAATCGTAGTTTGGACATTCAAACTTAGCGCAAGACATAACAACATACAAACCAATAATTTTTTCATCAGCAGCCCCCTTTTCCATATTATAATCAGATTTCAATATTAAGGAAATAAAAATTCAAAAAAGACGAATTGGGGTACTTTGAGCACCCAAAAAATAGACGTGCTATTACACACGTCTATGACATAACATTTGAAATCATTATCGATTATCAACCGTCTCCGGATACAAATCATGGTTCATCATACGGTATTCCGCCATTTTCTCGTACTTTGTTCCCGGCTTTCCGTAGTTTGTGTACGGGTCAATGGAAATTCCGCCTCTTGGTTCACATCTATAGTGAAGGGGGTTATTTCAATTATTTAGCCTTAATACTTCTCAAAAAAGCACTTCTGTTCCCTGTGGCATTTGTCAACATAGTCGCATTTTCATTAAGCCTTTGTACTAACGCTTCTTTAGCTTTCCCTTCAAATGAAGAGAGTAAAGCAACATACACTTCAGCTATAACCTGTTGTGCTGAAGAAAAATCTGATGCGTTTTTTGTGTCTTCCTTTAGGTTCTGACAATGAGTTTTTAAACTTGTACCCACATTTTTTTTTAATTCCTCATTCTGTTGTAACCGTCTGTAAAATTCATCTGCATCCATATTAACTCCATATGGCAATTTAAATCCCCCTTACAATCGTAACCAGCTTGCTAATTCATCATCCTTATCTTTTAAATCCTCAGCCAATTTAACAATGAACTCACTAATATCCTCTAAATCTCTAATCAAATAATGAAGAGAAGCCTCAGTTTGATAATGCTCTTCTGAGTCATAAAATGCTGCCCCATCTTTCACATAAGGTGCGTGAAACAATACAGCTTTATCAACATCACTTGGATCAAGATCCTTGAATTCTCCTAATCTCTTCCCGCAAATCGATTTTACGTCATAAACCATTTTGCTGTGATCATGAGGGAATTGTTCAATTTCTTGTTTCTTTGTTTTTAAGTCTTCGATAGCTGCCTGTAAACGTTTAGCCAGTTCTTTTGCATACTTAGCATCCACTTTAATGGTTTGTCCATTCATACCTGAATAAGATGAGAACGATTCGATATTCTGGTTATACACTCCGTTTCTGCCATTAACACTTTGGATATTACCATTCTTATCAAATTTAAAGTTGGAATCATTTAAACTATGAGTATCAGGATTTTTTGCAAATGCTTGGCCATAGAAGGAGGTAATAAGACTCCCTAGAACACCAGGAATACCTAAAGATGTATTAAGCCGGTTTGCTCTATCTTGGCGTGCGATGCTTGGGTCTTTCGTGTATATAGTTGTTCCGTTGTGTCGGTCGTATTCTAAAAACCAGCCCGAACCCACCATATCATCAGGATTAATGATTGCTTTGTGATACAAATCAAATTCGCCATTTCTGATTTTCTTCTGTGTTTCTTCATCATGCAGCTTAACGATGGAAGGGTTGTTAAAAGCCACACTGTAAACGTCGTTGTTTACACCAGCGTATTCCGCATCTGCTCCTCCAAGTGAGTGACCTGTTGTCGAAATCACTGTGTTAGTACCAGCATACTTTTTCACTTCATTGGCAACGAGCTTATCACCTTGATCAAATTGAGATGTCTTAGTGACAATTTTGTATTCTCCGCTCTTAATCATCATTGCTTGTTCCATACTGCCGTTATACTTGGCAATAGCTTTAGAGTTTTCAGACGCATCTTTTTTCATTATGTATTGGACTTTCTTTTTCGGGTCTTTACCCATTACTACGTTGCCGCCATCCGCACTTATAACATCAGCTTTAATTTGTTCCTGATTTGTTCCTTGAAAACCTACGACAACATTTTCCGGTTCTTTTGGTTTTACCCATTTGCCTTCTTTTTTCTTGGCTTGGACAAATACGTATACATCTAGCCCTGTGTCTGGGTCTTTTTTGATTTTATCTATAAAATATTGTTTTCCTGAATTAATCTTAACGGGTATTTTTTTCGAGAAATGTTTTTTCAGATACTCATCTCGATAAGTTAGTTGACTAATACTATAATAATCTTGGTCAGATATATTAGGAACCTTAGCCTTCTTGCTCGTGTACATTGACACACTCCTCATGTAAAATAAGCACTGAAAGGATGGTTTTATGAAAAAATACATTATTATCCTGTTGTCAGCAATCATCATTATAACACTTGGGGGAATATACGTGAAACACCAATATGATGAAAAGCAAGAAAAAGTTAAGACTGCAGAACTAGAACTATTTGATAACGCTAAAAAACGAATGACTGATTACATAAATGCTAACTATGAAGATATAGATAAAATTGAGTTCTCGGACAAATATGAAATAGATCCAATGGGCGGTATTAATGCAGAGGGGTATTTGAACGGAAACAAAGAAAAAGAGTTTTGGGGGATTTATGACAAGTCAAATGACACTATAACTTCATCGTATGTTGATGCTAAAGAAAAGCCAGAATGCGAAGAAAAACCATGTGAATATTAAAAAACACCCCTTCACATCATGGGACTGACCCCATAAAATGAGACAAATAAAAAACACCTTCAAGTTTGAAAACGGATCGTTGTTATCCGACATTAGACTTGGAGGTGTTTTTTCTATGGGGACAAGAGTGAGTTATCCGGTTGAAGTGAAACAGAAGGCTGTAGACATGAGATTGGCAGGCGTGCCTATGAAAGAGATCATGCAGAAATTGAATATCAAGAATAAGACACAGGTTCAGACATAGGTTAGATGGCATAAGGCTGGGGATACACATCGATTCGAACAGCCTGTTGGAAAGCAATACACTTACGGAAAAGGTCCGGAGTATTCTTCCGAGTTAGAGAAACTGCAGGCAGAGAATCGATACCTGAGACAACAGAATAAAGTGTTAAAAAAGTACAACGAATTGGAAAGGAAGTTGATAGCCAAACGTCAGTCGAACTTGTAGAAGGATTGCACAGCACAATGACCGTGCAGGATATCTGTGTTCATTTAGGTATCTCACGAGCGTCTTATTATCGTTGGAAGAAGAATCTGACGAAAGATCACCCCAAACGGCATTTAGAGAAACAAATTGGCGTAGTATGCCGAAAGCACAAGTATCGATATGGATATCGAAAAATCACCGCCCTATTAAAAAAGGAAATGTGCATTAACCATAAAACGGTTCAGCGTATCATGCAGAAAAATCAGTGGCAGTGCAGGGTTAAGATGAAGAAACGCAAGAAAAACGGGCAGCCATATGCCGTAGCCCATAATATATTGGATCGGAACTTTCAGTCTGATCGCCCTCTTGAAAAACTAGTAACGGACATCACATATTTGCCTTATGGACAGAAACAATTGTACCTTTCCAGTATATTGGATGTATACAATGGAGAAGTGGTTGCTTTTACGATTGGAGATAAGCAGGACACAGACTTTGTCTTAGACACACTTGATCAGCTGCCAACACTGCCTGAGAACTGCGTGTTACATAGTGACCAAGGATCTGTGTATACATCTTACGAGTATCAGAAAGCTGTTAAAACAAAAGGCATTACCATGAGCATGTCCCGCAAAGGGACGCCCGCTGATAATGCCTCCATCGAATCGTTTCATTCCTCACTAAAGTCTGAAACGTTCTATCTTAACAGCATTGATCGAACCACGACCGCCATCGTAGAACGCACTGTCATAGAATACATTCATTATTATAACAATATTCGTATTCAAACGAAACTAAACAACCAATCACCGATAAACTATCGGCAATTGGCTGTTTAAAAGGTGTTTTGATCCCTGTCTCAAAAACGGGGGTCAGTCCCTCATAGTGAGGGGTTTATTTGTTTGGACGATATTTCTGATTAGCTTCAAGTTCCTTTTTCAAGGCCTCTACATCTTGCCTTAACAATAAGCTTGTCCTCCCGATCTTCTTAACCGGTTTTATTCTTTCCATATTAATCAATGCGCTCAAAGAAAAAACTGCATTTGGGAAACCCAAAATATAAACGAATTAAAAGTCTAGATTAAGAGTGATGTCCTGTGCAGGGCATTTTGTAGTGGATAAAATAAGAAAAGACGTACTAAATCGTACGCCTTAAACTGCTTCTGTTCTATCAATTTTTAGCTGCAAAAAGTCACAGTTCAGGTTGCACCTTAGGTCACAGTCGGGTCACATTCCGCCTAAAATTGACGCTAAATGTCAGTATTTTACGGTGACATCACTTCGTCTCACACAACGGATTCATTTCATTATCGATTATCAACCGTCTCCGGATACAAATCATGATTCATCATACGGTATTCCGCCATTTTCTCGTACTTCGTTCCCGGCTTTCCGTAGTTTGTGTACGGGTCAATGGAAATTCCGCCTCTTGGCGTAAATTTGCCCCATACTTCAATGTAGCGCGGGTCCATTAATTCGATTAAGTCATTCATGATGATGTTCATGCAGTCTTCGTGGAAGTCACCATGGTTTCTGAAGCTGAATAGGTACAGCTTTAATGATTTGCTTTCAACCATTTTTTCATCAGGAATGTAGCTGATGTAGATTGTCGCAAAGTCAGGCTGTCCTGTTTTCGGGCATAAAGATGTAAATTCTGGGCAGTTGAATTTTACAAAGTAATCACGGTTTACATGTTTATTCGGGAATGATTCCAGCACGTCCGGCGCATATTCAAACAAATAATTTGTTCCTTGGTTGCCAAGCAGTGTGACACCTTCTAATTCTGATTCTTTTCTTGTTGTCATTTTTATCTTCCTTTCTATTATACGCCGCGTTTGTTGCCCCATAACAGGGTGTGCAGCTGCGGAAGCACTCTGACGAGATTCAGCTCCGCATCGGCAGCTACCTTATCAACAAGCGCTTCATATTTTCCAAGCAAATGTGCAATCAATGTCTGATCATCTGTCGTATGAACGTCATCATTACCGACTTGTAAATAAAACGGGATTCCCGGATAACGCTTGTGCACGGTTTTGGCAAACGCCATATCTTCATCATTAAAAATGACAACCTTTAAGCTGACAGCATGCTGTCTGTTATTCTCTTTAAGTGATGTCAAAATGTGATCAAGCTTTTGAAAGTTCGTTACCATTTTTGAGCTTGGCGGTTTTGGAGAAATTGTAAGGTCATCGATCAGCGTAAACCACTCCTGATAAACAGTCCCCTGGGTTTCAAGCGCTGCACGAATGTTATTTTCCTTCAGCAGTTCGATAAAAGCACCCAGCTGTTTTAACAGGGCCGGGTTGCCGCCCGAGATCGTCACGTGGGAAAACGCGTCTCCCCCAATGTTTTTAAGCTCTGCAAAAATCTCCTCAGCCGTCATCCAGCGAATATCTTTTTTAGCAGACCCGTCCCAAGTGAAGGCGGAGTCACACCAGCTGCAGGAATAATCACAGCCGGCTGTGCGAACGAACATCGTTTTTTGTCCGATCACCATGCCTTCTCCTTGAATCGTCGGGCCGAAAATTTCTAATACAGGAATTCCTTTAGCCATTCAAACCACCCTTTTTCGGACGGTAGACACAGTAACTTGTCGGTGTTTCCCGGACAAACACCTGTACACAGCTTGGCTTATTCTCCAATGTGTCTAAATAAGCCTGTACGTTGTCATAAATCGTTTTCGCCACAACTTCAGTTGTCGGCACCGAATACCGGTCGTCCTGAGAAAATTCTTCATGATCATTTAAAAGTGTATGATCATAGTTTCCGTGCACCAGTTTTTTGAGCACGCTGAAATTGACAAGGAAGCCGGAGTCGTCAAGTTCGTCGCCGGCAACGGTTATATTGACGGTATACGTATGCCCGTGAACCCTGCTGCACGCTCCAGCACTTTCCCGAGGGATAAAATGAGCAGCTGAGATGTGCATATCCTTATTCAATTCAAATGAATAAGGATGCTGGGCCTGGGGATAAATTTGAGATAACAATTTATGCACGCTCTCCTTTCATCGCCATATATTCTTCATAGCCTTTTAAACGAAGGTGGCATGCCGGACATTCCCCGCAACCGTCTGCGATGATGCCGTTATAGCATGTCAGCGTGTTGTTTTTCACAAAATCAAGGGCGCCAAGCTCATCTGCAAGCTTCCATGTTTCCGCCTTATTGAGCCACATGAGAGGCGTATGAATCACAAACGGCTTCTCCATTGCCAGGTTTACCGTTACATTGCAAGATTTCACAAATTCATCACGGCAGTCAGGATAACCGCTGAAGTCTGTCTCGCAAACTCCTGTAATAATGTGACGCGCGCCAATTTGATATGCCAGAATAGATGCAAAAGATAAAAATACCAAATTCCGTCCCGGAACAAATGTGGATGGCAGTTCACCGTCTTTTGCCTCTATCTCAATATCATTTCTTGTCAGGGCATTCGGTGCAAGCTGATTTAAAAGGGACATATCGAGCAAATGGTTTTTCACACCAAGCTTTTCCGCAATCGATTTTGCCACTTCAACTTCCTGCGAATGACGCTGATTATAATGAAAAGTCACCGTTTCGACTTCTTCGAATTCCTTTAAAGCCCACAGTAAGCAAGTGGTACTGTCTTGACCGCCGCTGAATACGACAATTGCTTTTTCTTTTTTCATGATTCCTCTCCTTTTCCGCAATAAAACCATCGGCGAGAGACATCGCTACAGCTGATTCATACAAAAAAACACCTTTTCGGAAGGTGCTCTAGAAAAACATAAAAAAGGCCGTATCCAAGGATACAGCTCGTCCTTAGTTTTTTATAGAGGGTGTAGCTAGAACCTCTCCCGCATATCGCACGGATTTTTTCAATTTTTCACTTCTGCTATCTTACCATAATGTTGTTTTTCTTGACAATAAAAAAGTCAGCCCTTGACTTCCCGATCAATCATTGTTCTGCAATGACGGCTCGCTTCATTACTTGTATTTACAAACTGCGCCGCCGGGGAACCTTTTTGCAAATCAGGGCGCCTATGAACGCCAGACTCACATAGCCAAACAATGGATAAATCGTTGAAATGAGCTTGCCGTATCCTATTTGGCTCGTAATATAAGCCGTGGTCATAATGGCTGCAAAGATATATTTGCTTTTCATTGGAAGAAAGCTCTGCACTTGTTTTTCCAATCCATATAGATTGCCGATAACCGATGTGAACACTTCACCGAAAATAATGAGCAAATAAATCAAATGGACAGACCGCGCAAAGAGATAAACGACTTGAGCCATCGGTATATCGTACAAAAATACATCCGGGAGCATCGACAAAGACAGAAAACTCGCGGACAGCACAATCGTCAGCATCGCCCCTCCGACTAAAGCGCCCTTTTTTATCACTTTTTCCGATGACATTTCATTCGCCAGCGGAACCAAGACCGCTTGGGCGAGCGATAAATTTAAAGCGCCGTAAGAAAACGCTGATAACAGCCAGTCCCAGCGGTGCGGCCATCCCCACTGCGCTGCGTTCCGCGACTCGCTGAAAATAAAAGAGTCGGCCACCACAATCATAGAAAAGATGATTAAAAGAGGAACAACAAACACATTGACACCGAAAATGCCTTTTACTCCTCCAGTCATCACAATTAAGCTCAAACCGATTGTAATCAGCATCCCAATCTGAGGGGACAGCCCCAGCTGTTCCTCAAAAAGCGCCCCTGCCCCGGAAAGCATAACAGATGTGACGCCGAGGAGTACAAACAGCATAAACACATTAATAAACCGCCCAGCCTTCGCCCCGAACAAGAATATGTTCATTTCTTGATATGACTTGGCATTGATTCGTTTTGAAATGATCATCAGCTTGGCCCCGAGAAACGTAAACATTCCGCCGCTGACGATAATACCGAATAAACCGAACCAGCCGAACTTCAGAAAAAACTCAACAATTTCCCTGCCAGTCGCAAACCCAGCTCCGACTACTGTGCCGACATACACAAAGGCAAGCTGACTTGCTGACCCTTTTGATTGTTCCATTTCTCCCCTCCGAACGAACCGCAGTTTTGTCCACATGTGCCTTTTATAACCTATGAGACAAGTTCCTTGAAAAGAAGGGGAAAACATGTTTTACTTTGTAACCAATTTAAAAACATTTTCCGCAAATGACTTGAAAGTCAAAGAAGGTCAGAGTATACTATGAATCAATGTTGGTCAAACGAGCCGGCCTTTTTTAAAAACCAATTGGTCAAAGTTAGTCAAATAGTCAGACTGCTCTGAGCGTATTGTTTTGAAAGCCGATAAGTTTCCCGTATACTAATAGTCAAAGAAGGTCAAATTAAATCGGCCTTTTTATTCACATTCATTGGTCAAAATAGATCAAATTTTTAAGGGGGTTTTGGCAAATGCGTTGTCAACATTGTCATCAAAACGAGGCGACGATTCGCCTTAACATGCAAATTAATTCCGTTCATAAACAAATGGTATTATGTGAAACTTGCTATAACGAACTGACCCGTAAACCTTCAATGAGCATGGGTCCTCAATCTTTCGGTTTTCCGTTTGAACAAGCGTTCCAGCCGAAAGAACAAAACGCAGCAAAACAAAGCGAGAAGAAAGGGTTGCTTGATGAGCTGGCTCAAAATATCACAAACGGTGCAAAAGCCGGTCTCATTGACCCCGTCATCAGCCGTGATGAAGAAATCGCTCGCGTGATCGAAATTCTGAACCGCCGCAACAAAAACAATCCTGTTCTCATTGGTGAGCCGGGTGTAGGGAAAACCGCCATCGCCGAAGGACTCGCTTTAAAAATTGCTGAAGGCGATGTTCCAAACAAACTGAAAAACAAAGAACTTTACTTGCTTGACGTTGCATCCCTTGTTGCAAACACAGGAATCAGAGGCCAATTTGAAGAGAGAATGAAACAGCTGATCACTGAGCTGAAAGAACGAAAAAATGTCATTCTGTTCATTGACGAAATTCATCTTCTCGTTGGCGCAGGCTCTGCAGAAGGCTCTATGGATGCAGGCAACATTCTCAAACCCGCCCTTACCAGAGGCGAACTGCAAGTCATCGGTGCGACAACACTGAAAGAATACCGTCAAATCGAAAAAGATGCCGCGCTAGAAAGACGTTTTCAGCCTATCATGGTGCAGGAACCTTCAATAGAACAGGCCATCCTCATTCTGCAAGGGATCAAAGACAAATACGAAGCATACCATGGCGTGACATTCAGTGATGAAGCAATCAAAGCATGTGTGACTTTATCATCCCGCTACATTCAGGACAGACACCTTCCGGATAAAGCAATTGACTTATTAGATGAAGCTGGTTCAAAAGCCAACCTGTTAATTGATGAGCTGAATGATGAGGATGCGGCGGAACGCTTAACTGCGATTGAAGCCGAAAAAGCAAAAGCGCTGGAAGAGGAAAATTACGAACTGGCGGCAAAACTCCGTGATGAAGAAATCGCATTAGAGAAAAAAACAAACAGCTCTTCCTCTCATTCCGCTGTCACTGTGGAAGCTGACCATATTCAGGATATCATTGAACAAAAAACAGGCATCCCTGTCGGCAAGCTGCAGGCGGATGAACAAACAAAAATGAAAGAGCTTGAAGCAAAACTTCATGAACGTGTGATCGGACAAGAAGCCGCTGTTCAAAAAGTGGCAAAAGCGGTAAGACGAAGCCGCGCCGGATTAAAATCCAAAAACAGACCCGTTGGCTCCTTCCTCTTTGTCGGTCCTACCGGTGTAGGGAAAACAGAGCTTTCTAAAACGCTGGCGGATGAACTATTCGGCACAAAAGACGCTATTATCCGTCTTGATATGAGCGAATACATGGAGAAACACGCCGTATCTAAAATCATCGGTTCACCGCCTGGGTATGTCGGCCATGAGGAAGCTGGACAATTAACAGAAAAAGTGCGCCGCAATCCTTACAGCATCGTGTTGCTGGATGAGATTGAAAAAACACACCCTGACGTTCAGCATATGTTCCTGCAAATCATGGAGGACGGCCGTCTGACAGACAGTCAAGGCAGAACCGTAAGCTTTAAAGACACTGTGATTATTATGACAAGCAACGCGGGTGCTGGTGAGAAACAAATGAAAGTCGGTTTCCAATCAGATGACAGTGTATTCGAAGAACAAACATTGATTGATTCACTCAGCATGTTCTTTAAACCTGAGTTCCTCAACCGTTTTGACAGCATTATTGAGTTCCGCTCACTGGAAAAAGGACATTTGGTCAAAATCGTCAGCCTGCTGCTCGGAGAACTTGAAGAAACATTGGCAGAACGCGGAATCACCTTGAGTGTGACAGACGAAGCGAAAGAAAAAATCGCTGAGCTGGGCTACCACCCTTCATTCGGCGCACGTCCGCTCAGAAGAACCATCCAAGAATGGGTGGAAGATGAAATGACCGATCTCCTGCTTGACAATAGCGAGATCACAAGTTTCCATGTGACTGCAGAAGATCATACAATCAAAGTGCACGCGAAATAACAATGAGCGGTTTCCTGTTTAGGAAGCCGTTTTTTTTGTGGATTCATACTCTTGACGGAGAAAATACCGTCCCTTCCCCCGAAGTGTTACTCCCCTTTATCATTTACACTTTTTCTTAAGGAGGGATGGAACATGTTTATATACAGTGAATATTTATTTCTATTATGTTATGAAAACCGTCTGAAGGACATCTTGCGAGCAAGCTGCCAATTTCAATACCGCTAAACCCGCGGGCTTTTCAATTTTTGAAAGGCCCCGTATTTGTTTATTTCTCCCTTCTATGCCTCTTCCTTGAATATTTCATGAACAAATTCACAATCTCCCTAAAGTTCCGGGTACCGAAACCGATATTAACCATAGACAAGCTAGAAAAAAAGGATTTGGTGAAAACTATGGATAAAACTTCGTTAATTGGTGTTATTCTTGCTTTTGTGGCATTGAGCGTGGGGATGGTTCTGAAAGGCGTCAGTTTCAGCGCGCTTGCAAACCCCGCTGCCATTTTAATTATTATCGCCGGGACAATCTCAGCAGTGGTCATTGCGTTCCCAACTAAAGAAATTAAAAAAGTGCCCGCGCTGTTCCAAGTGTTATTTAAGGAAAACAAACAGCTGACAATAGAGGAGCTTATTCCTATGTTCTCTGAATGGGCCCAGCTTGCTCGCCGCGAAGGCCTTCTTGCTTTAGAAGCGAGCATTGAAGATGTAGATGATGCTTTCCTGAAAAACGGGCTCAGCATGGCTGTTGACGGGCAAAGCGCGGAATTTATCAGAGATATCATGACAGAGGAAGTTGAAGCAATGGAGGACAGGCATCAGGCCGGAGCCGCTATTTTCACTCAGGCAGGAACGTATGCGCCGACACTTGGAGTACTCGGCGCTGTAATCGGACTGATCGCCGCCCTCTCTCATATGGATAACACAGATGAGCTTGGACACGCCATCAGTGCGGCCTTTGTTGCCACCCTTCTCGGTATCTTTACGGGGTATGTATTATGGCATCCTTTCGCAAATAAATTAAAACGAAAATCAAAACAAGAAGTAAAACTGCGTGAAGTCATGATCGAAGGCGTCCTGTCCGTACTTGAAGGACAAGCACCGAAAGTCATCGAACAAAAGCTTTTAATGTACCTTCCTGCGAAGGACCGCTTGAAATTTGCAGAACAAGGAGAGGCGCAAAATGGCGAGAAAAAAGAAGAAGAAGCATGAGGACGAGCACGTTGATGAATCATGGCTGGTTCCTTACGCCGATATTCTAACTCTTCTCCTGGCATTATTTATTGTGCTGTACGCGAGCAGCTCGATTGACGCAGGTAAGTTTCAAATGCTTTCAAAATCATTTAATGAAGTCTTTACGGGCGGCACCGGCGTGATGGACTACTCCAGTGTCATCCCTCCTGAAAACGATTCAGACGGAATTGATGAAGTGAAAGATGAAAAAGAAGAGAAAGAGAAAAACAAGAAAGATCGAGAAAAAGCGGCTGATCAAGAAGAACTTGAAAGTGTCAAGAGCCAGGTAGAAAAGTTCATCAAAGATAAAAAGCTCGAACATCAGCTGGAAACAAAATTGACTAGTGAAGGTCTTCTGATTACGATTAAAGACAGTATTTTCTTTGATTCTGGGAAAGCGACCATCCGTAAGGAAGATGTTCGGCTTGCAAAAGAGATTTCTACTCTTCTTGTGATTAACCCGCCGAGGAATATCATTATCAGCGGACATACGGATAATATGCCAATTAAAAATTCTGAATTCCAATCAAACTGGCATTTAAGCGTCATGAGAGCGGTAAACTTTATGGGACTCCTGGTTGAAAACCCTAAGCTTGACGCAAAAGTGTTCAGTGCCAAGGGCTATGGTGAGTATAAACCGGTGGCTTCCAACAAAACTGCGGAAGGCCGAAGCAAAAACCGGCGCGTTGAAGTTCTCATCTTGCCGAGAGGCGCTGCGGAAACAAATGAACAATAGAAAAAAAGGAAGCCTTGTGATAGATCAGGCTTCCTTTTTTTACTTATTATGAAACTGTTTTGCGTTTAATCCTACTCTTTTTAACATCTCTGTACACATCTCTACCTCTTCTTCGCTTAATACGCTGATCATTTCATCAATTTCCGCAGCGTGATCAGGAAAAATATCATTCAAAAGACCGGTGCCTTTTTCAGTGATTTGTGCAAATGTCACTCGTCTGTCTGTAGGAGACGCTTTCCGAATGAGGAGTTCTTTTTGCTCCAGCTTATCTACAACATATGTGATGCTCCCGCTAGCCAAGAGAATTTTATCCCCTATCTGCTGCAGCGGCTGATCGCCTTTATGGTACAACAGCTCAAGCACAGCAAATTCAGTCGGATTCAGCCCATGATTATGAATATGCTTATTCATATGATCGTTAATAGACCGATACGCGCGCGACAGCACGATAAATAACTTCAGTGATTTTTCTGTCATGTCTCAATCATCCTTTTAGAAACCGTTACAGAGAAACATTAATAAACAAAGACGGAAATGTCAATAAAAATCTTTCCAATATTTCTCTTCTTTTTGATCATGTAAGCCGCCCAACATCTTTTTCTAATTTTTTTGGTTATTTTTTCTTATTAAAGAAGAAGAAACAATGATATAATACCTCTAATCAGGTGTAAGTTGGAGCGATGCAAATTGAAAATACTAAAAGGCGCCTGCGGGAGAATCAAACTTTATTTGATACTGGTCGTGATTCCGGCACTCGTCATCAGCTTTTTCGTATATGAAAAAGAAAAAGATACAATAGCTATAGAACATAAGCAAGAAGCAAGTGTTATGCTGAACCTTCACCGCAACAAAATTAATTATTTAATCGGAGAAACAAAGGCGAGAATGACCTCCCTGTCCATCGCCATCGACAGACCGGTTGATATAAAAAAAATGCAGTCGATTTTGGAAAAAGCCTTTGATTCAGAGCCGAGATTTTCCGGTCTCTATCTTCTTAATACCAAAGGAGACGTCACTGCAAGTTCAACAGAATTAAAAACGAAAGTAAACCTGGCAGACAGATCTTTTTTTACAAAAGCGAAGGAAACCAAAAAGACAGTCATTTCAGAAAGTTATTCGAGCAGAATTACAGGCCAGCCAATTTTTACAATTTGTGTCCCTGTTTTGGACTCAAAACGAAATGTGACAGATTATCTTGTCGCAGCGATTCAAATTGATTATTTGAAAAATATCATTAACTTGCTGAGCCCTGATGTTTATATTGAAGTAGTGAACCAAGACGGGAAAATGATATTTACGAGCGGACAAGCCTCTCATGCAAAAGATCAGAAACCAGTCAGCGGATTTCTGGATGATATCAGCTGGAATATGAAAGTATATCCGAAGCCAGTCACAATAGAAGAACTGACGAAAAGCCTTGTTCTTCCACTATCATGTACTATTGTTCTGCTGAATATCCTTTTTATTCTCGTGCTGTATTATTTGCTGAAACGCCAGACTCAGCTGGAGCGCTCAGAAAATGAGGCGCAAAAATTAGAGCTGATCGGGACGCTTGCTGCCAGCACAGCTCATGAAATCCGCAATCCGCTCACCGGCATAAGCGGCTTTATTCAGCTGCTGCAAAAGAAATATAAAGGTGAAGAAGATCAGCTGTACTTCTCCATTATTGAACAAGAGATAAAGCGCATTAACCAAATTGTGAGTGAGTTTCTCGTTCTCGGAAAACCGACAGCTGAAAAATGGGAGCTGAACTCGCTTCAGGATATTATCGGTGAAATTATGCCGATTATCTATTCTGAGGGCAACCTATACAATGTTGAAGTCGAATTACAGTATTTAACCGGGCAGCCCTTACTTGTTAAATGTACAAAAGATCATATTAAACAAGTGATTTTAAATGTAGCAAAAAATGGCCTCGAATCAATGCCTGAGGGAGGAAAACTGACGATCTCCTTGGGTGCTTCGGATCAAAAGGCCATTATCAAAGTTGTGGATAACGGTGAAGGGATTTCTCAGGAAATGCTGGATCATATCTTCCTTCCCTTTGTTACTTCTAAAGAAAAAGGAACCGGTCTCGGCCTTGTCGTATGTAAACGGATCGTGCTGATGTACGGAGGCTCCATTCATATCGAAAGTGAAGTGCGGAGAGGTACAGAGGTGACGATCATCCTCCCCGTATCCGCTTCATAGCCCCCTTGACTGTGTCAGGAGGGCTTTTTACCTTCGTGACCGGGCATTGCCACTTGACTTGCTCGCCGTTCTGCCAGAAAAGAGTATTTTGATGAAGCGCAGCAGCATTTTCAGAAGCAAAAAAAACATAAAGAATACCAAAAAACCCTTTAAACCCTCAGTAGCATCTAAAAACTCCATATTCCCTCTCCCCGTCACTTTTTGCTGAATTTCAATCGCGAATACGATGACAATGATGACTGTAACGGTATAGATAAAGGACAAGGCTGTCATGCTCCACTTAGAAAGACAAGTAAACACAGCGTGAGTGACGCCGAAAAAGAAAATGCCAAAAATGCCAATCACCCAAAAGTGCATTTCTTTGTCGGTTAAATGAATGCCGAACATTCCGCATAATGAAATAAAAGCATCATGAAATTGATTGATCATTTCAGTAAGGATAATCGCCAGTTCTTTCATCAGTTCCCTCTTTCATATGAATTTTTCCAGAAAAAAAGAGCGCTTCTGAAAAGCTCTCTCTTTATATATGCATCTGATAGCGCCGCTATTTATTTGCATCATATGCAGGCATGACATCTCTGCGGGGCCACAAGCCTAATTTCTTTACAAGGCCTTGAATCCCTTGAGAATGTTCGTTTTCTAGCATAAGCTGCTGATATTCATTCATTAAACAGTCCAGCTCCTGACTGTGCCTGATCGTGTCATGGCCCGTAAATCCCTGTTTTCTAGCGGCATCTATCATTAACTTTCTTTTTTCATCAATAGACACCAACAATCTTTCTTGTTCAGAAGAACCGCCCATTCACTTCACCCCTCGCCGCTAAGAAATAGGAAACAAGTTTGATTGGGTTATTGTGCATTATTACAGATTATACTTTATTTGTAAACATATTTTCATTAAATAAGTTAAATTTTCAGGTATAATAGATTTATTGATAGGATTAGAAGAACAATACCCAGAGGAAGAATATCTTAAACACGCCGCCAGGCAGGAGGTATGCCACATGAAGAAAAAGAAAGCATTGATGCTCGGAGCGGCAGGCGGAAAAGCGATTTTAAAAAGGAAAAACCGAAAAAAATGTATCCAGCATATTACTGTTTTTTTTCAAATGCTTCGTGATTGGAGAAACGGCGACTACCCCCATTCACAGGTTAAAACGCTTTTACTTCTAACTGCTGCCATCTTGTATATCGTCATGCCGCTCGATATCATTCCAGACGTTATCTTCGGTCTTGGGATCATTGACGATGCAGCTGTTTTAGGTTTGATTTGGACACTGATTAAAAAAGAAATGTCACGATATGAAAAATGGCGTTTGCAATGAAAAAGCCCCGTTCGATTTGAAAGGGGCTTTCAGATTGTTGACAACATCCTAAAACGTTTTGAGTTTTAGGATGTTGTCCTCTTTTCCAGCTTATTGATTCACGCTGTCCTTTTCATAAATCGGAACCCAGCCTTCGGTTGTCACAAAGATTCTCACCGCGACAACTTTTCGGTCCTCCTGAAGCGTGAAGTAATGGCGGATATTTTCAGGCACTGAGATTAAATCTCCGGGGTTTAAACGGACATCAAAAAACGTGCCGTCTTTGCCTTGAATGACAAAAATCCCATGGCCGCTTACGATAAAACGGACCTCATCGTCTGTGTGGTGATGCTCTCTTTTAAAGTTCTCAAGCAGTTCATCAAGTTTCGGATTGCTGTCTGACAATGAAATAACATCCTGTGCTTTGTAGCCGCGGCGGTTTGAAATATCTTTAATTTCAGTTTCAAAGGCATCAAGGATTTGTTGTTTTTCTTCTTCTGCCAGATCATATTTCTCTGAAAGCTGTTCTGGGAGCTTACTCATATCCCATTGCTCATAAATGACCTCTTGACTGTCCAGAAAGCTTGCTACTTCCTCTTGATTTTCAATCGTTGTATTTGCCTCATCATGAATACGAATTGTTGCCATTTCAGTTCCTCCTTTTATTTAACCAGCTGATGCTGAATTGTGTTCAATTTCAAATGGTAGCTGAACAAAAATTCATATGCTTCAAGCACTCTTTTTGCTTCAAACGCTGTTCGGCCCCAAGCTGTAATACCGTGATTTCGGATTAGAACAGCTCCTGAATCTTCTGAAACCTCTTCCGCAAACAGTGCCGCGAGCGTCGGAATATGAGCTGGATTTTCAATGATCGGAATGGTCACTTCTGCACTCTCTTCCCACAGTCCGAGCGCTTTTATGATTTCCTGGCCTCTGAATGTGATTTTCTTTTGGTCTCCGTATAGCTCTGAGATGACATTATTGTTTATCGTATGGACGTGCAGGCAGCATCCTGCATTGGTTTTATTGTACAAATGTGTATGCAAAAGCGTTTCCGCTGACGGTTTCAGAGAATGCCCGCTTTCGGCAGGCTCTCCGTTTTGATCCACCAGCAGAAAATCTTCACCCGTCTCTTTGCGTTTATCTTTTCCGCTTGCGGTTACGAGAAAGGTTAAAGGCTCATCAGAAACCTTAATAGACAGATTGCCGCTAGTCGCCGGAAACCAGTCTCTTTCGGCCAATTCCCGTTTTACTTCAGCGAGCTCTCGCCAGCGTTCTTGTTTTGCAGCCATTCCTGTACCTCCGTTACGTTCTCAATATCTTTTCTAATCTCATAAAATTCTTGATACGGGAGATGATTCAGATTTCGCTCCCGGCATTCGTTTAATAAATAATCCCTTGCAAAGCAAAGGTCAGACAGCTTTGCCGCCTCGACATCTGTAACCGAGTCACCGATCATGATGAGATATTGGTCCGGTTCAGAAAGTTCATGTATTACCGACGGTTTGCAACACCCGCATTGATTGCTGCATGATCCTTTGCAAGAATGAGGCCAGTCAATATGAATATAGTCGCTGTCAAATGACGCATGGTTGCAATAAATACGCTCTTTCTCCACAATGCCTTCAAGCAAAGGATACACAAAAAAGTCCATTCCTCCGCTTACGACATAAAACGGAAGCTCGTGCTCATTGATAAACGCTACAAATTCCCGAAAACCTTCCCTGATTTTTGCATCTTCCAATACAAATCTTGTAATCTCTTCTTTTAAACTGCTAGGCAGAAGGCCGAACATCCGCCCGACACCTTCCTTGATCGACAGCGTTTTGGAAAGGACGCCGTCTTTTAATGCCGTCCACTCCGGGGGAGCGAATGTTTTCATGATGCTTATAATGTTGTCGTTTCTCGTGATGGTTCCGTCAAAATCACAAATGATTAAAGGTTTTCGGGTCGTCATACGGCTTCAACCTTTCCCCATTTATCAAGCGCAAGCTTTAGATCCTTGCATTGTTCGGCTTTTTCATCAATCGGCTGGGCTTCTAAGACCGCATCAATAATGGCTCTGAACGCTTTGCCCCCGCCTTGGGCGCCGTTCGGATGTCCGTGTACGCCCCCACCGGCGTTAATTATATGATCTATGCCGAAATCCCGCATTAAAAGCGGAACCATACCGGGATGAATGCCTGCTGACGGAACGGCAAATGTTTGGTTAAAGGCATCCTCTCTTACACATTCTTCATGAATCGCCAGCGCATGTTCTTTCGGAAGCGCAACCGAGCCGTATGGCGACGGAAAGAGACTGAAGTCAGCACCGCAATACCGGTTTAATTTTCCGAGCAAAAGAGCGTGAGAAAAGCCATAAAACGGAGAAGATGTGAACGCCCCGCTGACCGCTGGATGCGCCATAATCGGGATCGCAATTTCGGGATCTTCCGCAAGGCTTTGCATGACGTCCAAGCCGTAAGCGAAAACATTAAACAAAAGCGCATCCGCTCCTAATTCGGCGGCGCGTCTCGCTTTATCTTTCAGATCAGCCGTACGTCCAGTCAAATTGACCGCATACAGCGTTTTATGCCCGGTTTGTTCATACGTTTCTTTCAATATTTGCTTTCCCTCTGTAATTCTTGTTTCAAAAGGCGCCAGACCTGTCTCAAAGAAAATTTCATCGTCCTTGATCAAGTCAACTCCGCCAAGCGCCTGCTGTCTGAGCTGTTCTTTAATATCACTCAAGTCCCTTCCGATAACCCCTTTAAATATGCTCATTAACAGCGGTCTCTCAAATTCCCCCAGCAACTTCCGGATGCCGTATACGCCAAACTTCGGTCCCGGCAGTGTGCGCTTAAATGCTTCAGAGAAGTGAAGATCGAGTAATTTGATTTTTCCGTCCAGCGACAGCTTGCCAAACACTGTTGTCAGCAAAGCCGGAATATCCGGAGAGAAATTGATTTCAGGATAGGCGATTGTGATCACCGCTTGTTTTCCTGATGCAGGAGTTCCCTCTCTTTCCTCGACCTTTATCACCCGTCCCTTGTGCTTTTGCATTTGCTCCTGTTTCACCAAGGGCAAATCCGTCCAAGAGCCAACTGTCAATCCTGTTGCGATTTGTTCTGCTTTTTTCTCTGTATCGGCTCCCGGTTCGGTCAGGAGATATGTTGCCAATAACTCACTCATGCCAGAGCTCCTTTCATTTTCATCCATATAAAAAAACCTCTTCAAACAGCAATCGCGTCTAAAGAGGTTTCGTTTCTCGTCCGAATCTTATCTCTCAGCCGCCAGCTGCAAGAATTAGCACCGTGCTTTACAAGTCGGTTGCCGGGCTTCATCGGGCTCGTCCCTCTGCCTGCTCTTGATAAGAAAATATAGATTTTATAAATTATTTCGAATTATCCCATCGTTATCAGGTCTTGTCAATGCTTTTTTGGGTAAACAGGTTCAGTTTCCCAATTCGATAAGCGGCTTCCTTCAGTCTTTCTTCACTTGTCAGCAGCCCGACTCGGACGTAGCCCTCGCCATATTCACCGAAGCCATTTCCGGCTGCAACCGCCACATTTGCTTTTTCAAGCAAAAGGTTTGAGAACTGCTCGGAAGTATAGCCTTCAGGCACAGGCAGCCATGCAAAAAATGAACCTGCCGGAGCTGTCACATCCCAGCCGATTTTCCGGCATGACGCGATCCAAACGTTTCGCCTGCTTTCATATCGGGCATTTTGCTCCGCCACACACGTCTGATCAGCTAACAGTGCCGCCGCTGCAGCCTCCTGAGTCGCTCTGAAAAGACTGACAAACATATGGTCTTGATACAGATTGATCGCTTCAATGACCGAAGCGTTTCCAACGGCAAAGCCGACCCGCCACCCTGCCATATTATACGTTTTTGACAGCGTGTAAATTTCAATGCCAATATCCTTGGCACCTTCAGTCTGCAAAAAACTTAAAGGCTTTCCGCCGTCAAATCCTACAGCGCCGTAAGCAAAATCGTGAACGACACAGACCCCGTTTTCTTTCGCAAAACTCACGGTTTCTTCAAAGAAGTCAGGGGTAGCAACGGCTCCGGTCGGATTATTCGGATAATTCAAATACATCAATTTCGCCTGTTCCCTCACTTCAGCGGTGATGCTGCTGTAATCAGGAAGAAACGCTCTGTCCTTTACGAGCGGCATCATTTCCATCTTCGCTTTTGCGAGTGTCACACCTGACCAGTAATCAGGATAGCCCGGATCCGGAACTAAAATCGTATCTCCGGGATTAAGCAAGCATTGCGGGAGCTCAACCAGACCGGCTTTCCCGCCGAATAATACAGCGACTTCAGTTTCCGGGTCAAGATCAATGCCGTATTCTCTTTTATAAAATGCTGCCGCTGCTGATTTCAGACTGTATGAGCCGCGGAAAGACGAGTATTTATGATTTTCAGGATCAGCAACAGCCCGTTTCATTTCCTCGACGATATGTTCCGGAGTCGGCTGATCCGGATTTCCCTGTCCGAGATTGATGACGTCGTGTCCTTCTGCGAGCTTTCGGTTCACTTGCTGCACCAAAGAAGCGAAGAATTGTTGAGGCAGCTCCTTCAATACATCAGATTGTTCAAATTTCATCTATTCTCACCTTCTAAAAAAATCTTGAAATGATAGTCCATCATCATATATGGTTAAATAAAAAAAGTAAAGAAAAATGTGGAGTGATAAAAAGATGAAATGGACGATATCTTGTCTTCAATTTGATATTTCATACGGAAAACCTTCAGAAAATATAAAAAAGGCTGAATTCTTCATCGAAAAAGAAAGCAAACATGCTGACGTTCTTGTTCTTCCTGAACTATGGACAACCGGATATGACTTGGCCAACCTTGATGAGCTCGCTGATGAAGACGGACGTTCTGCTCAGAGCTGGCTGAAGAATACGGCAAAAAAACATGGCGTTCATATTATCGCCGGATCGGTTGCTGTCAGAAAGGATTCTGATGTTTATAATACAATGTACATCGCGGATAAGGAAGGACAAATCATTAAAGAGTACAGGAAAGCCCATCTTTTTCAGCTGATGGATGAGCATGTGTATTTATCAGCCGGTTCCGAAGACGGATACTTTGAGCTTGATGGCGTCAAAAGCTCAGGATTGATCTGTTACGATATCCGTTTTCCGGAGTGGATCAGAAAACATACGACAAAAGGTGCCAACGTGCTGTTTATTTCTGCGGAATGGCCTCTTCCCCGCCTTGATCATTGGAAAAGCCTGCTTATTGCGCGGGCCATTGAAAATCAATGCTTTATCGCTGCCTGCAATTGCACCGGTTCAAATCCAAATAATGAATTTGCCGGGCATAGCCTCATTATTGATCCGTGGGGGCGCGTCCTAGCTGAAGGCGGCCGGGAAGAAGGCGTTGTCCGAGCGGCAATCGACCTTCTGGAAAGCGTTAAGGTGCGGGAAAACATTCCTGTTTTCGATGATATCAGAAAAGATTTATATTAAAAAATAGATTGACAATTTACTTAAACACCTGTTACTATGTTCATCAACTGATAAATTAGAATTGTTTAACAAGTAAATATATTCTCTTATCGAGAGTTGGGCGAGGGATTGGCCTTTTGACCCCAACAGCAACCGACCGTAATTCCATTGTGAAATGGGGCGCATCTTTTTCGCGCCGAGACGCTCGTCTCTTAAGGCACGGTGCTAATTCCATCAGATTTGATCTGAGAGATAAGAGAGGCGGACATATATGTTAAGCCTCCTTCTCTCTGAGAAGGAGGCTTTTTTACGGCCATTCAGCTGAAAACATATCAAGAGATTACATAATTGGAGGTTATGACAATGGCAGTCACAAAAACACCTTTATACGAAACGTTAAATGAAAGCTCCGCTGTGGCACTTGCGGTGAAGCTTGGCTTATTTCCAAGCAAAAGCACGCTGACATGCCAGGAGATCGGAGACGGCAACTTAAATTACGTTTTTCATATTTATGATCAAACACATGACAGAGCTTTGATTATTAAACAGGCGGTTCCTTATGCAAAAGTTGTCGGAGAAAGCTGGCCGCTGACAATCGATCGAGCCAGAATCGAAAGCAGCGCCCTCATCCGCCAAGGCGAGCATGTCCCTCATCTGGTTCCAAGAGTGTTTTATTCCGATACAGAAATGGCAGTTACTGTCATGGAGGATCTTTCTCACTTAAAAATCGCAAGAAAAGGACTCATTGAGGGCGAAAACTATCCGCGCCTGTCACAGCACATCGGTGAATTTTTAGGAAAGACCCTTTTCTATTCTTCAGATTACGCGCTTGAACCTAAGGTAAAAAAACAGCTTGTTAAGCAGTTTACAAACCCGGAGCTGTGCGACATTACGGAAAGACTTGTTTTTACAGATCCCTTCTTTGACCATGACACAAATGATTTTGAAGAAGAGCTTCGTCCTTTTGTCGAAAAGCTCTGGAATAATGACAATGTCAAAATCGAAGCCGCTAAACTGAAAAAGTGTTTTTTAACATCAGCAGAAACGCTGATTCACGGTGATTTGCACACAGGAAGCATTTTCGCCAGCGAACTTGAAACAAAGGTGATTGATCCTGAATTTGCTTTTTACGGACCGATCGGATTTGATATAGGCCAATTTATCTCCAACTTATTTTTGAACGCACTCGGCCGTGACGGTGATGACAGAGAGCCATTATATCACCATGTCGAGCAGGTCTGGGAAGCATTTCAAGAGACATTCACTGAAGCCTGGGAGAGGGACAGTCTGGATGTTTACGCCAACATCGACGGTTACCTTACTGACACCCTCAGTCATATTTTTGAAGAGGCGATCGGATTTGCAGGCTGCGAGCTGATACGCCGCGCGATTGGCCTTGCCCATGTGGCTGATCTGGAAACGATCGTGCCGTTTGATAAACGAATCGGCAGAAAACGTTTGGCGCTCGAAACCGGCACAGCCTTTATCGAAAAGCGTTCGGAATTCAAAACGATCACAGATGTTATTGAATTATTTAAGTTACTTGTAAAGGAATGATCTATTTATGCCCCATTCATTTGCTGTTCCGCGTTCTGTTGAGTGGAAAGAAACAGCCATTACCATTTTAAATCAGCAAAAGCTTCCTGATGTGACGGAATATGTGGAGCTGACGACGAAAGAGGATGTATTTAACGCCATTGTCACGCTCAAAGTAAGAGGCGCTCCCGCCATCGGCATTACGGCTGCCTTTGGACTTGCGCTTGCTGCAAAAGACATTGAAACAGGTGATGTCACGGAATTCCGCCGCAGACTGTGTGACATCAAACAGTATTTAAACAGCTCACGGCCTACCGCCATTAATTTATCTTGGGCGCTTGAGAGACTGAGCCATTCGATCGAAAACGCCATTTCAGTAAATGAAGCAAAAACAAACCTTGTCCATGAAGCGATTCAAATTCAGGTCGAGGATGAGGAAACGTGCCGGATGATCGGTCAAAACGCCCTGCAGCTTTTCAAAAAAGGCGACCGGATTATGACGATCTGCAATGCCGGTTCTATCGCGACAAGCCGCTATGGAACGGCACTCGCTCCATTTTACTTGGCCAAACAAAAGGATTTGGGACTGCATATTTACGCTTGTGAAACAAGGCCCGTCCTTCAAGGTTCACGACTTACTGCGTGGGAGCTGATGCAGGGGGGCATTGATGTCACTTTGATCACAGACAGCATGGCCGCCCACACGATGAAGGAAAAACAAATTTCCGCCGTCATCGTCGGAGCCGATCGAATTGCAAAGAACGGTGATACGGCAAATAAAATTGGAACATACGGTCTCGCGATTTTAGCAAACGCCTTTGATATTCCGTTTTTTGTCGCTGCACCATTATCTACATTTGATACGAAAGTGAAAAGCGGCGCTGATATTCCGATAGAGGAACGGGATCCTGAGGAAGTGAGGCAGATTTCCGGAGTGCGGACCGCTCCATCTGATGTGCCTGTCTTTAACCCCGCTTTTGACATTACACCGCATCATCTCATTTCGGGAATCATCACAGAAAAAGGGATTATGAGCGATAACTATGAAGAAGAAATTGAACATCTGTTTCAAGGGGAAAAGGTTCACTAAAAAACCGCTGGGCTTTGCTCATTATGGGCCAAGTCAACGGTTTTTTTGTTTGTTTTGATTGATATGAATGATTTCATCTTTTTGAGCGCTTGATAAGATATGCAGTTTCACAAACAGTTCGGCAAAAGCGGCAATTTTTTCAGAGCGGCTCGGCTTCAATGGCTTTGTCCTCCTTTTTCGTCAGACCAACTTTTTTAACCTAATAAAATGATATGTCGGGCCGCAAAAAAAGGGAACGTGCCATACGTTTTATTTTTCTTTGTAGGAAATTTGCTCGATGTTCAGCAAAAATGCTTTGATATCGGTTTTGCTCCCGGCGTATCCTGTTAACGCGCTGTTTTTGCCGATCACTCTGTGGCACGGGACAAAAATCGGCAGGTCATTTCGTTTATTAGCCTGTCCGACGGCGCGCACCGCTTTCGGACTGCCGATCGCAGCGGCAATGTCAGCATAGCTTCTCGATTCTCCGTATGGTATCATCGCCAGCGCTTCCCATACTTTTCGCTGAAAGGGAGTGCCCTTTTGGCTCAGCGGCAGTGAGAATGTCTTTCTTTCGCCGGCAAAATATTCATGAAGCTGTTTTTTCGCTTCCGCCAAACAAGGCGTTTCCTTGTGCTCTATATGCTGAACGGTTTCTTTCCAATCCATCCAATCTTCCTGACTGAGAAATAGGCGGGTGATATGGCCATCCGCCTCGGCAATCATAAATTCCCCGAGCGGCGTTTCCGCTGTCGTATAGTAGTTCACTCTTCAATCCCTCTTTCTTGAGCATTCTGTCTGACGGGAAGCGTAAGGTGGAAAACCGTGCCCTTCCCTTCTTCACTTTCTACCATGATCTCGCCTTGATGTTCTTCAATAATTTTATAGCTTACCATAAGCCCAAGTCCAGTTCCCCGTTCCTTTGTCGTATAAAACGGTTCACCAAGGCGTTTTAATTTATCTTCTGTCATTCCGACTCCCTCGTCTTTTAAGGAGATGAGAACATGATCTTGATCCAATGTCCTTATCGTCACAAAAATGTTTCCGCCGTCGGGCATCACTTCGATGGCATTTTTTAATATATTGATAAATACTTGTTTCAGCTGATTCGGTTCACAGTAGATCGGAGGAATGTCGTCAATTAAATCAAGATGCATTTGCACGTTGCTGAGATTGGCTTGCGCGTTCAGAAGGTCTATGGTGTCTCTCATAATTTGGGTGATATGTTTTTCTTCATACATAATGGCCTGGGGCTTGGCTAAAATCAAGAATTCGGTGATGATGGATTCAATGCGCTTTAGTTCTGAGGTGATCACGTTGAAGTAAAGGGTGTAGTCTTCCTCCACACTTCCTTTCAGGAGCTGAATAAAGCCTTTAAGTGCTGTCATCGGATTTCTGATTTCATGAGCGATGCCGGCAGCGAGTTCGCCGACAACATGAAGGGTATCCGACTTGCGCAGGCGTTCCTCCAGCTCTTTTCGCTCCGTTACGTCTTTAAAGATAGCCAGGTTCATATTTTGAATGATATTTCGTTTAAATGAGAATTCCAGTTTTCTATTGTCGCTGCCGCTCAGCAAAAATGGAATTTCGTTGTCCATTTCATCAAAATTAATCTGCCTTGCCGGTGATGCAAGATTTTCTATTTCATACGAAGAAATAATATCTAACAGGCTGTGCTTTTTTATCTCTTCATGAGACAGGCCTAAAATATGGCTTGCTAACGGGTTGGCGTCGATGATCCTGTATTGATTGTCGAACAATACATTGCCGTCCATTGAGCCGTTGAACACTTTTCTGAATTTCAGCTCGCTTTCCCGAAGCTCCTTTTCCATACGTTTTCTGTCGCTGACATTTCTTAAAATCGTCAAATGCTGGTTTTCGAGTATGGTCCGCTTTGAAGTAAATTCGAGTTCTTTGAACTGCCCGTTCCCCATTTGAAACAGCAGCTCTTCTCTGATCTCTCCGTATTTTGCGTATTTCCTCTTCGTTATGCTGTATTTCCGCTGCGAGTCAACGAGAAAATCACACACCTTTCGTTTCAGCAGCAAATTCATCGGCAGCTCAAAGATTTTACAGGCGGACTGATTCGCCTTCACGATTCTTCCGTCATTTGACCAGATGATAATGGCGTCCATCGCATTTTCAAATATTTCTCTGAAGCGCTCCTCGCTTTTAAAGAGCTGCAGCTCCATAGACCGCTTCTCAGTAATATCTCTCATAATGGACATATAAAAACCGCTGATGATGTTTGATGTGATCGTGAATTCAAATAGCTTTTGGACTCCTGAACGAAGCTTGACGGGCAGCTCCCCCTTCGCTTTTCCCTTGCGGTTGAGCGTCTTCCAAATATTATCAAAATCTTTACGTGAGCCGCTGTCTATGAATTTGTACAACGATAAATGAGACAGTTCATTTTGATTGATTTCAAAACTTTTACAGAAAGACAAATTCGCATCAATAAAACCGCCATCTTTATCAAACAGAACGATTCCGTCAACAGCTCTGTCAAACAAGTCCTTAAAAAGCTGTTCATTCATAGAGAATTCCCGCTCTAGAATCTTCTTGGAAGATATGTCTCTCATGACAACAAAAAAGAAATCCTCGCCAATCCCTCTTTTGGCCAGAAACTCTATGTATTTAGTCGCTCCGCCATCAAGCCTGACCGGCACCTCCTTCCATAGGAAACCTTTCTTAAAAAACTTCTTTACAGCAAGATTCAGTTCATCCTTTGGGATAGAAAACAAAAAATCCAAAACGGAGCGAGTCTTCAAATCCTCCGAATCAACTTGAAGCATCCTTTCTGTGGCTTCATTCGCCTGAACGATTCTCAATTCATTATCACATATAAAAATAGCATCGAGCGTATTGTTGACAATCACTTGATGCTGATCTAACTCCTTTTTCAGCCGTGCATTTTCTTCTTTGATTCGCTTCAGTTCTTCCCGCAGCTCTGAATTTGTCTGGACATCAAGAGTTCCCATGCGTGTACACTCCTTCTTCAAAACCTATCCCTCAATATTTCTACAAAATGCAGGAACTTCCTTCATTTGCCCTATAAATTTCAGTAAATTTCAGCGCGGTTACATAACGAAGACATTTTCTACGATCCTTACCTCCACTTTACATCGACCTAACAATCAGCTGTTTTTCAATTCATTTTTCTTCTTTTATTTTAAAATATAAACCACCAGGGAATAATCTCTTAATGACTGATTAAAGAGAAGGTGATGCTATGAGTAAATCGCGGGACAGTTATTTTGATAATGCCAAATTCTTATTGATATTCCTTGTTGTATTCGGCCATATTCTTCGTTCTTTTATTCATGATAACAACTTTATGCTCTACCTTTACAAGTTCATTTACACATTCCACATGCCTGCCTTTATTCTTGTTTCCGGTTATTTTGCGAAAGGCTTTAAACGCGCTGGATATGTGAAAAAGCTGGCGGTCAAGCTGATTATTCCGTATTTGATTTTCCAAATCATCTATTCCGTCTTTTATTACATGATGCAAGACGAAAGCATGGCAAATGTGAATCCGATTGATCCGCAATGGTCGTTATGGTTTCTCGTAAGCTTATTCTTTTGGAACCTGCTGCTTTATCCTTTTTCAAAGCTTTCAAAGCTGTGGGCGCTGTTTGTCAGCTGCGGCATTGCCGTGCTGATCGGTTATCTAGACTTTGTCAGCAGCACGCTGAGCTTGTCACGGACATTTGTATTCTTACCGATGTTCCTTGTCGGGTTTTATCTGAATAAACACCATTTTGATTTATTGAGATCAAAACGGGGCAAACAAATTGCACTCGGGGTGCTTGCCGCCGTATTCGTCATCTGCTGGGGCGTCGACTTTGACTATTCTTTTCTGTTCGGCTCTAAACCGTATTCTTCATTTGGAGACGTTACCTTGGCAAGCGGGCTTTCCCGAATTGGCTGGTATGTACTCGCCTTTGCGGCAACCTTCAGCTTTTTAGCGCTTGTTCCGCAAAAACGGTTTTTCTTTACGAAATGGGGAACCCGGACATTTTACGTGTATTTGCTCCACGGGTTTATTATTAAAACGCTGAGACAGGTCGGGCTTGAGGATGGGCTTACTGACTATCAAAACTTAGTGATTCTCTTACTCTTAACAGCAGCCCTGACATCAGTACTCTCAAGCAATTTTGTTAAGACAGTTGCTCAGCCCTTCATTGAGCTGAGAATGACCAGCTTATCGCAATTTGTCAGAGGAACCGGCAAAAATGCTTATTTAAAATAGAAAAGCGCCTCTTAAGCGGACGCCGCCTAAGAGGTCTTTTTTATTTTCGTTTGTTCTCTTTTTTCTTTTCAGGCTTTGTGATTTCTAGCGTTTCGATAATCTTCCCGGCATTGTAATCCCCTAATTCACTTGAGAATTCTTCCTCCAGCACCTTCTTATTCATTGGCTTTTTATGATTTTGCATCTCTCTGCTATGACGGTTTCTCTTCAAAATCACATGCCTCCTTGCCGGCCCTGTTTGGAATTGCGGTTGGCGCCCCTAAAATTCGGGTTGTCATGATATTGTGTCTTATATGAATTTGGATCCATGCTCTCGGTAGGTGTATTGTTATTTTTAATGGCCTCATCCACTTCGGCTTTGCGCTTCATACGAATCCTCCTCGCCTGTTTTTCAGACATTTGATTTCGCTAAAGATGCAGGAGCGTTAAACCGCACCTGTAGATGTTAGGTTCTCCAACTCAAACGGCGGCACACATCTTTTTTTTTGGCAATCAAAAAACACCGCAAAACACGCGGTGTTTTTCTATCCGATAATCACTCTTTCCTTCGGATAATGATAATTCGCTTCAATTTCCTTCCTTCCGATCAGATACAGGAAGGTCAGGATGCCGATTCGCCCGATAAACATGACAATCATAATAACGCATTTTCCAACGTTGCTTAAATCAGCAGTAATTCCAAGTGACAGACCGGTTGTACCGAATGCCGAGCAGACTTCAAACAAAATCTCAAGCAGGGAATGCTCTTCAGTAATCGTAAGAATGAGTGTCGCGCCAAAAACGAGCAGAATCGCCATCATTGTGACAACAAGCGACTTCATGAGATCAGCAGGATGCAGCTCCCGTTTGAATACCTTTACGGATTTATTGCCGCGGGCAAAATGAAACAGCGCCAGAAGGTTCAGGGCGAAAGTCGTTGTCCGTA
This sequence comes from Bacillus sp. SW14, assembly GCF_047608225.1. NCBI lineage: Bacteria > Bacillati > Bacillota > Bacilli > Caryophanales > Bacillaceae > Bacillus > Bacillus sp. SW14. The sequence continues at coordinate 2,827,740 of NZ_JBLKRW010000001.1, forward strand.
TGCCTCCCCCTACTGAACTTGGCGACGCACCGATAAACATCAGCGCACTCATAAATAGCAGGGTCGGGTCAGACAGCTGGCTTATATCAATCGTGGCAAGCCCTCCGCTCCTTGTTGTGGTTGATTGAAATAGAGAAAGGAATAAAATATCATGCCACGATTTACCTGCAAACAAATGATTTGCTTCAAGGACATAAATCCCTATCGAACCAAACAAAACAAGTGCGCCAAACATTGTTGTTGTAATTTTTGTAAATAAACTAAACGGATATCTCCGGTTTTTGGAAAACAAAAAGTCTTTCACTTCCACTAGAACAGGGAAACCGATGGCTCCGAAAATAATCAATAACAGTGTAATAAATTGCACAAAATAATCATGCCGATATGGTATCAGAGAGCTGCCTGTTATATCAAAACCGGCATTTGTGGTTGCACTTACACTCGCAAAAAAACCATGCAAGTAAGCATCTTGAATGGAATCGTAGTAGGTTAAAAAATATGTCCCAAGGATGATGGCGCCAAAGAGCTCAATCCATAATATGAGAAAGAGAATTTGTTTCATGAGATTGACGATCCCAGAAAATTGTGATTGATTTTGATCAACCATCATTAATTTCCGTTCTTTTAACCCTATTCTTTTGCCCATTAGCAGCCAAACAGAAGTGCCTAATGTCATAATGCCAATTCCGCCAAACTGCAGAACAAACGCAAGAATAACAATTCCTGTTGTACTAAATGTATCAGCCGTATTCACAACAGAAAGCCCGGTTACGCTCACGGCGCTGACTGCTGTAAACAGAGCATCGATAAAAGACCATTCTGCTCCTTGTTTATGGGCCACTGGAAGGCTCAATAAAATAACTGCAACCGTCACCGCAAGAAAATAATAAACCGCGATCAGCTGGGCCGGTGACAATGCCTGTATCAATTTTCCAAACTTTAATTTCATGTAAAATCCTTCTGCCTCTCTTTTTAAGTACGGTAATTATTCTAAAGATATTGGACACATTTTTAAAGGCTTTTACGCAACATTTTCTTAACTTGCTTATTTTTTTATCATTTTAGTCAAAGGATCAAATAAAAAACCTCTGAGAGGTTCTCTCAGAGGAACAAGGTGTTTGTTTTATTTAGCTTCTAACCGTCTGATTCGCTCATCCAAATCAGGGTGAGTAGAGAAAAGCGAAGAGCGCTTCTTGCCATTAATCTTTAATGTTTGGACAGCTGTCTGATCTTCTTCCTTAATGCGGGAGGAATAGCTCTTAAGCGTCCGCAGCGCATGGATCATCTTATCCTTGCCGGCCAGATCGGCTCCTCCCCTGTCAGCGTGGAATTCACGATGGCGCGAGTACGCAAACACAACAAGGCTGCCGAGAATAGAAAAGACAATCTGAAAGACAATCACTGCAATAAAATGAACGATCGGCGCAAGGTCTTCCTTGACAAAACGGCTCGCAATCCATGCTGCGATACGGGATAAAAAGACGACAAAGGTATTGACGATACCTTGTAAAAGCGTCATCGTTACCATATCACCGTTAGCGATATGCGCGACCTCGTGGGCAAGCACACCTTCAACCGCGGCATCATCCATTTGCTCCAGAAGCCCTGACGACACCGCTACAAGAGAACGGCGTTTTGACGGTCCGGTCGCAAACGCGTTCACTTCAGGCGAACGGTAAATGCCGACCTCAGGCATTTTCGTTAAACCGGCAGAACGGCTTAATCGATGAACACGATCAACCAATTGCTGCTCCTCGTAACTGAGCGTATGTTTTTCCGGATTCAGCACTTTGACGCCCATCATCGTTTTGGCCATCCATCTGGACATCGCAAGAGACGTAAAGGAACCGACAAAACCAACGACTAAACTGAACACAAGGAGCGCAATTGGATCGATACCGCCATCAGCGGTAAAGTACGTCCCGACTCCGGTAACCGAGCTTAAAACAGATAAAACGATCCCGATTGTTGTAAGCACCAAAATATTCGTTAAAATAAACAAAAAAATTCTTTTCGCCATAATAACCTCCGTTATTTTAAGTTCAAAAGAACTTGTATATTTAAATTATAAAACATCTGTTTGAAAATGCAAGGAATTAGACGTATGATGTTAATGTATTGCTGACGCTTAAATTTTAAATTCATACATAGACTTATATTCGCGTCAAATTGTTTTGAAGAGGTGAACAATGAACATTTTCAAACTCACTCGAACCGATATGGTGCGGCTGCTCTATTCCCTAAAAGGACAAGGAGAAATAAGCCCGCTCGACATTGTCGTCCAATCAGCGAACATGTCAGCAGATAAAGCTGCCAATCATCTTGAAATTCCTGAATTTCTTACAAGATATGAACGAAAAAAACAAAAAAAAGAATACGGTCTCTCTACAAACGAAATCGTAGAACTCGGCAACCTATGCGAGCTGACTTCGTTAAAGTCAACCGCAATCCAAAACTGGGTAAAGCGTGATTTCAAAGATCTGATCGGACATCCTGAGCTGGGCAAAAAATATTCGGTTGAACAGGCAGTCATACTTTTAATTGTACGTGATTTAAAATCGATTTATGACTTTGAACATATACGGGCTATTTTAAGAGTGGCGTTTAACACCATCTCAGACAGAACCGATGATGTCATCAGTCCGATTTCTTATTATGAAAGCTGCGCATATGTGCTTGATGCCGTTCATCACCAGGACACACCTTCTATGAAGGAATCAAATCTGCAGGAGATCGTCGAACAGGAAACAGATCGTCTCCGCCATCGTTTTGAAGAATTGAATGACAGCCAATGGCTTAAAATCAGACAGATTATTGCCATAACAGTTCTCTCCATTTTGACATTCCATATTCAGGCAACCGCACATAAAATGACAGCTGACATTCTATAGACTGCGGCACCCCCGGCTAAAAACCGGGGGCTTTCTTATTTTCCACAACAATTGCCAGCATAAATAACCCCCGTACATTTCAAACTAACTAAGCGTTAAGAATTCTTTATAGAAAAAGGAGATGAAAAAGATGGCGAGCAGAAATAAACTCGTTGTTCCAGGGGTGGAGCAGGCACTAGACCAATTCAAACTCGAAGTGGCTCAAGAATTCGGTGTGAACCTTGGTTCTGATACAGTCGCACGCGCTAACGGCTCTGTAGGCGGGGAAATGACAAAGCGGCTGGTACAGCAAGCACAATCACAAATAAATGGCACAACTAAATAAATTCAGGCCTTATTCGCCGGGGTCACTCGGCGAATTTTCAGTTTGAGCTGAATTATTTTCACTGCTGTAGCCGTTTGGATTACGGCGGTCAGAAGCGTTATCCCCGTTTGACGAAGAACGATTCTTGCCTTGTTCACCGTTATTCCAGTCCCTGTGATATTGGCTTTGATCCTTTTCAGCGCTGTTTCCTTCATTTCCTTTATCTTGAGGATCTTGTATTGGGGTTTGCTGATCCCCATCTTTTTCAGCATTTGTGTTTTCATCTGATTCTTTTACATTTTTATCTTTGTCACCATCGTTAGTCTGGCCATCCGTAGTATCTTTTTTCCGGTCTCCGGAATCCATATCATCCTGCTGTTCATTATCTCCTTGCTTGCTGTCCTGGCCGTCAGGTTGATCTTTTTTTTCATCCTCATTTTCGGCACTGTTTTGATTCTCTTCCCCGGATGGTTTGCTGGGGTCCTCTTTTGAATCTTTATTGTGATTCTTTTCGTTTGATTTGATGTAGCTGCCTGTTGAAACGCCTTCCTTCTTCGCTTTTTCCCTTGTTTGCATATCTGACTCAAGAGATTCCATGCGGTATGTCGTTTTATATTTTTCCGTCACATCATTCAGCTGTTTTTTCACAGCTTTTTTATATGTATTGTCTTCCGTATTTTCATAAACAGTGGAAATCAATATTTCTTTGGATTCCTTTACATATCCATGTTCACTGCAGTCGGTAATAATATTATCAATCACCTTTTTAAAATCAGTCTTCTCCCAATTATCTATATCATTGACGACCTTTTTTCCCTCATCGTTTAGAGGCGTCAGTTCAATCACTTCGTAATCGCTGTTTAACGCCATTTCAAAGCTTGGATTAATATCGATTGTCATATACGCATAGGCCTTATTATTAGAAAAAACGGGGAGAATAATAAAAATAAAAAGCATAATAGCGGTCATCGTAACGATCCCCATTTTGAAAGGGCGCAGTTTAAAAAAATCAAAAAAGCTGGCCCTTCTGCCCATGCGTGATTCACTCGGAAGCATGATTTCTTCTCCGATTTCATAGCTGCGGCGATCATGTTTAGCTTTTAAAAATTGTCCGTCAGGGGTCAGCAACGTGACGAATTTTCTATTTTTCTCTACTATAATCCCTCTTCTCATGAGTGCAGCACCCCTTTAAGATAATCTTTTAAATAAATATAATCACCCGTAATGATAATACACATCGCAATAATATATTTTCTGTTTCTCTCAATCGTTTTTCGGCTTACAGAGACCAGCTGTTCGAGCTGTTTCACCGGAAGCTGTTTCTTTGTATACAGGATAGCGGCCAATTCTTCATGTTCAACAAGGGTAATCGCCACCTTTATGGCGTTTTGCCTTGCGTCCGCATGTTTTGGAGAGTTTTCAAGCAGCTCTTTAAACGATAAACCATAATCTTTTAGCTGCTTTTGAAAATAGAGGATTTCCTCTCGCCTCTGCTCCTGTTCAATCTGACGGCGGTATTCATCAATGGAAAGCTCGGCTTCGATCAGGCTTTGTGATGACTCCTGATCGTCTCCTTCCTGTAAATCGATATTGATATTCTGTGCGCTTCTTGCTTCTTTTCTGATGTAATCAATGACTTTTCTTTTTATAATAAGCTCAGCAAATGCGAGCAGCGAATTTCCTTTTTCAGATGAGTATTTTTCAATAGCTTCATTAAATGCGATGAGTCCGATGCTGAACTCATCGTCTTTTTCATCTATATATCGTTTACAAACGGATGAAACCGTCTTTGCGATAAATGGCTTATATTGCTGTATTAATTCATTTTGCAGATCTTTATTGCCTTTTTGTATACTTTCAACCGTTTTTTCAAGCGTTTGCTTCTTTTTTCCTAATTTAAACAAAAGGCTAAGCACTGGTTTCACCTCAGTTCCTCCCTATAACTACTCATTAATGATAGCTAATTTGAAAGGGATTCGCAAAGGAGAAAAAGAAATATTGATTTCCAATGTCTCAATTATGACAAACCATTCTGACGTACTATACATGATTTCGTGCCTTTCTAGAGAATTAAGGGGGTTTTATCAGTGTTTTTTGTAACAAAGCTGTTATAAAAATGTTATTTTATTTCGTCTATGAAAACGTTTTAAACATGAAAAGACTCTGCTTTTTAAGCAGAGTCTCAGATTACGCCCTTTCCCGGCTGCTGTTATTTTGTTCGTTTTGTGTGCCCTCCAGCTGTTTTTTACCTGACATGAACCAGCCGGAAACCGCGATTGCCGCTAAGACACCCCAGAATATCAGCTTCCATGTTCCAGAATGGATAAAGTGCTCAGAAACAATCGCTATGTCGTTATGGGCAAGTGTATATAAAGCAAGCTTCACTCCGACCCAGCCGACTATCACAAAGGCTGCTGTTTCTAGGCTTGGACGTTCTTTTAATAACTTAACAAACATTGAAGCCGCAAACCGCATGATCACCAGGCCGATGATACCTCCGGCCAAAATGACGGCAAATTGTCCTCCGTCAAGTCCGCCGATCTGCGGAAGCGGTGTTGCAGGAAGCGTAACCGCCAGCGCTACTGCTGCTAAGATGGAATCAACCGCAAACGCGATATCTGCCAATTCAACTTTTAAAACAGTCGGCCAAAAACCGCTTTGCTTCGTCTCTTTATGCGTGTCTTCTTTTTTAAACACATATCTTTTCAATAAGTGGCTTATTGAGATATACAGCAAGTAGATCGCGCCAATCGCTTGAACCTGCCATACGTTGACCAAAAAAGAAATGGCGAATAAAGAGCCAAATCGCAGAACAAAAGCCCCTGCCAGCCCATAAAATAACGCCTTTTTTCTTTTTTCCTCCGGCAAATGTTTTACCATTACCGCCATCACTAACGCGTTATCGGCGGCTAAAATACCTTCCAGCCCGATCAAGACGAGAAGAACCCAACCATACTCCAATAATAATGCTGCATCCATAAATGATACCCTCCCAAAAAAGTTGTTTTCTTTCTCTTCATCCGATCTTATGGCGGCCGGACCATGCAAAAAAGACCTTTGCCGTCATAAGGCAAAGGTCTTGCTAGACATGAATTCAGACATGCCAACAAAGCCGATGGATATCACAATCCATGGAATGACGACTTTGTTTCCGGAAAACAAATCCGGACGCTACTCCCCTTTGGGATTTCAAGAAATATAATATTATATGTCAATGATATGTGCAGCGAGATCATTTGTCAACGCTTATTTTTTAAAAATGCAGATAAATGTTCTGAGTGCGTGCGTTTTTTCCTCTTTTTGATCAGCAAGCAGACCACGAACAAAGCTAAAATTGCAATCCCGATCGGAAGCATGTATTGATCGAGAATAGAGCCGACTTCCTTCCAATTTTCACCGAGCTTCACACCGAGATACACATATACAAATGTAATGGGCAGCATGGCGATGAATGTGTAAATCGAAAACACCCAAACGTTCATTTTTGCAATGCCGCACGGTATAGAGATCAATGTGCGGATGCCTGGCAAGAAACGGCCGCTGAAGGCCACAAACCCCCCGTGTTTTTTAAAAAATTCATCCGACTTATCGAGAGCTTCAGGCTTAATGAAGAGGTACTTCCCGAAACGTTCAAGAAACGGCCTCCCTCCGTATCGGCCTATCCAATACAGCGTGAGCGGGCCGGCAACTCCCCCAAGCGATCCCGCCAAAACAGCGCCGGCAAGCGTCATATCACCTTTAGATACCCAATAACCCGCAAGCGGCAGGACGATTTCAGCAGGAATAAACTCAATACAGAGCGCTAGAAATATTCCAAAATAAGATAGGCTTTTAAATACTTCTATCCAAGACATAATCAGTTCTTCGATATCCATCACTTCCCTTTTTTCATCTTTATGTATCATACATTTTGTTTTTTTTCAGAAAACGTCAACATGATTTTAACACATATTTCACGGTCAGCTGAACTAAAAATAGATCTCTTGCAATTTCTATGGTCTCAAAGGCTGAAATTCTGCGGTTAAGCAGCCGATAATAATGAGAGTCAACAAGACTGGAACACACGGGGGGGAATCTCCATTTGGAAATACACGTATCATATAATATAACACTCATATGTTTATCAATTCTAATTGCCTGTGCCGCAGCGTATATTTCCCTTGAACTGTCAAGGAAAGTCACCATTCATACAGGCTTAAAAAGTAAGATTTGGCTGATCGGCGGCTCACTTATTATGGGATTCGGTATTTGGTCAATGCATTTTGTCGGGATGATGGCCGTCGATATCAAGATGCCAATGCAATATGAATTCATGCCTTTAATTGCGTCCATTGGCGCAGCTGTTTCCGGATCATTTGTGTCCCTCTATTTTGTCAGCCGGCACATTCTTACATATTACAGACTGCTTAGCGGGTCAGTTGTGCTTGGCGCGTCTATTGCATCTATGCATTATATCGGAATGTCTGCCATTTCCCGGGTAATGATTATGTACAGACCGCTTCTTTTTACAGCATCCATTCTGATTGCGATTGCGGCATCTTTCATCTCATTAAAAATATTCTTTGACTTGGCCATGAAAAAACATTCTGAACACCTTATGTTCTATAAAGTCATCAGTTCGATTGTAATGGGAATAGGCATTTCAGGCATGCACTATACAGGGATGCTTGCGGCAACTTTCCGTTTGGATACGGACCCGCCCGGAAGCCATATGGAAATCCATACATTTCATTGGTCGGTTTTTGTTGCGTTAATTATTTTCTGCATTCAAACGCTATTGTTATTCAGTTCCCATGCCGATCGAAAGTTTATTAAACAGAGCGAGCGCATAAAGGATAACGAACAGAGATTTCAATCTTTAATCGTCCATAATATTGACGCGATCTTTATTTTGTCATTAGAAGGAGAGATTATATCTTCCAATCATGCTGGTGAGGACATGATCAGCAAATTTGGCTTTAGTATGCACGATTGGAGAAATTACATATCACAGAAGCTTGAACGCCTTTTTAAGCAGGTCAAAAAAGATAAACAAGCCATCAACAGCGATAGCAAACTGATCACTGAAAAAGGCCAGTTTCACTTAAATATTACGCTCATACCTGTTGAAGTCAATCAAGAGCTGGACAGCATTTATGTCATTTGCAAAGATATGACAAAGCAGTACAGGGCAGAAAAAGAAATCCATAGAATGGCTCATTATGATTCTCTTACAGATTTACCCAACAGACGGCATGCCGTTTCGCACTTAACAGAGGTGTTGAATCGCGAGCATACCTTGAATTATAACACCGTTGTTTTCTTTCTGGACTTAAACCGGTTTAAAGTGATTAACGATGCATTAGGACATAATGTCGGAGATCAGCTGCTTCAGATTACAGCTAAACGTCTATCGTCTGTAGTCCCTGATAATGGATTTATTGCTCGTCTTGGCGGTGATGAATTTATTATTATCTTGACTAACGCCAATACCGGAACAGGTGAAGCGGATATTTTAGCAAGAAAAATTATCCAAAAATTCAAAAAACCTTTTAAAATTCAAGACCAAATGCTTATTACATCTGTCAGTATCGGGATTGCGATATCACCAAAAGATGGGACGGACGGTCTTGAGTTGATGAAAAAAGCCGATATGGCGATGTATGCCGCTAAAGAGCGAAACAAAAGCAAATACAGATTCTATTCTTTTGCAATCGGCAACAAAGAAACAGTCAAGCTTAACCAAGAGATGGAGCTCAGAGAGGCAATAGAAAACGATAGATTTGTTTTGTATTATCAGCCGCAATTTAGTGCGAAAAATCAAAAAATGACGGGTGCTGAAGCGCTGATACGGCTTGTCACACCTGACGGGCAGCTGCGTCCGCCCGGAGAATTCATCAATGTTGCTGAAGAAACGGGTCTCATTATTGATATCGGAAAGTGGATTATAGATGAAGCATGCAAGCAGGCAAGAGCTTGGTATGACAAAGGTTTTGATCTATCTGTCGCCATTAATATTTCCGCCAGACAGTTTCAATCCGAAGAACTGATTCCCCTAATCAAGGAGGCGCTTGTTAAATACCAGCTTCCTCCTCGGCTTCTGGAAGTGGAAGTAACAGAAAGCATGACAATGGAAAATCTCGATCACTCCAAGAAGGTGTTGTCGTCTTTAACGGAATTAGGAATCAGAATCAGCATTGACGATTTCGGAACGGGGCACAGTTCCCTTAGCTATTTAAAGGACTTTCCGATTCACAGGCTGAAAATCGACAAATCGTTTATCGACGATATTCAGACACATCCAAAATCAGAGCAAATTACCGGGGCCATTATTGCCATGGGCCACCAGCTGTCTTTGCAGGTGATTGCTGAAGGCGTGGAAAATTCAGCTCAAAAACAGCTTCTTTACGAAAAAGGCTGTGACCATTTACAGGGCTTCTTTTTCAGCAGGCCCATACCGCCGGAACAACTTGAACAACTCATTCTTGAACAGCCGCCGCATTAACAGCGACGGCTGTTTTTTTACCCATAAGTTACTACACATGAATCGCTCTCCTCCTCTTCACACTAAAAGAAAAAAGGGGTTTATTGATATGCATACAATGTGGAAGGGATCGATCAGTTTCGGATTAGTAAACATCCCGATTAAGCTATATGCGGCCACAGAAGATAAAGACATTAAACTGCGCAGCCTCCATAAAGAGGATCACGCGCCTATCAAATACGAAAAAATTTGCACGAATTGCGAAAAAACACTCGGTCCTGATGAAATTGTGAAGGGATATGAATATGTAAAAGGAAAATATGTAGTGCTGACGGATGAAGATCTAAAAAGCTTAAAGCAGGAGCATGAGGAGAAAGCGGTTGAGATTGTTGATTTTGTTCAGCTTCAGGACATTGATCCGATTTATTTTAATCGCTCCTATTTTGTCGGACCCGGAGATAACGGTACGAAAGCCTATACTTTGCTGCGTGAAGCGCTGCGCTCAACCGGAAAGATCGGCATCGCCAATATGACAATCAGGTCGAAGCAGCAGCTAGCCATTCTCCGCGTTTATGAAAATTGTATTGTGATGGAGTCTATCCATTATCCGGATGAGGTCAGAAGCGCTGTCCATGTCCCGGGTGTACCGGATCAATCGAATGTAAACGATAAGGAACTGCAAACGGCTATCACATTAATAGATGAGCTGACAGCTGAGTTTGAGCCGGAGAAATATGAGGACACGTACCGGCACGCATTGCTGCAAAGAGTTAATGATAAGCTCGAAAATAAGGAAACAGCTGTCACTCCTGATAAAGCGCCTCCTCGTGAAGATGTCATTGACCTGGTCAGCGCCCTGCAAGCCAGCATCGACCGCACCAGAAAGCCGAACCGGGAAACTCCGGCAGCTGAACCGAAAGGAGCCGGAGATAAGAAACAAAAAACGACTAGAAAAAAAGCCTCCGGCACCTCATAGTCCATGGCGTTTACGATGCAGCCCGTCCTTACTTCATCACCGCCAATAGGAACAGAATGGCGCTACGAAGTAAAATATGACGGGTACCGCTGTATCCTCCGCATCCATTCGGCAGGTGTGACCTTAACTAGCAGAAATGGCTTGGAGCTTACCAGCACCTTCCCTGAAATCACACAATTCGCCAAAACCGCCTTTCAGCACATAGAAAAAGATCTTCCGCTGACACTTGATGGCGAGATTGTATGTTTAGTGAATCCTTATCGTTCAGATTTTGAGCACATTCAAGTGCGGGGCCGTTTGAAAAGGCCAGATAAAATCCGGGAATCGGCCAACGCGCGGCCGTGCTGCTTTCTCGCCTTTGATCTGTTAGAGCGACGCGGAGAAGATGTATCGTCACTTTCGTACCTGGATCGAAAAAAATTGCTGTACGACCTTATGGCTATGCCAAAACTTCCTGCATCTCCAGACCCTTATGCTAAGGAAACCATTCAGTATATCCCCTCCTTTGACCATTTTGATACGGTTTGGGAGATGGTTACGAAATATGATGGAGAAGGAATTGTAGCGAAGAAAACAAACAGCAAATGGCTTGAAAAGAAGCGGTCATCCGATTGGCTTAAATATAAAAATTTTAAACAAGCTTATGTTTGTATAACAGGGTTCAACCCCAACAATGGATTTCTGACAGTATCTGTGTTAAAAAACGGCGTGATGACACCGATTGCCTCTGTCTCACACGGAATGCGCGATGAAGAAAAAAATGCCGTACGCAAAATTATGGAACAGCACGGACATCAAACACCATCAGGCGAATATACGCTCGAACCATCGATATGTGCAGCCGTTCAATACTTAACGATTCTCCAAGGCACATTGAGAGAGGTATCGTTTGTCGGTTTTGAATTCCATATGGACTGGACCGAATGCACGTATGCGCAAGTCATCCGCCACTCCAAACCGGTCCATCCGAAGCTGCAGTTCACAAGCCTGGATAAAATCATTTTTGAAAAGAATAAAAAAACAAAAGAAGATTTTATTCAGTACATGATTGAAGTCAGTGACTACCTGTTTCCCTTTTTGAAAAACCGTGCTGTCACAGTCATCCGCTATCCGCATGGATCAAGAAGCGAATCATTTTTCCAAAAAAATAAGCCGGACTATGCGCCGGATTTTATTCAATCTTTTTTTGACGGAAACCATGAACATATCGTCTGCGAGGATATGTCTACATTGTTATGGCTCGCCAACCAGCTTGCTTTGGAGTTTCATGTTCCTTTTCAAACCATTAAAAGCAGGCGCCCGGCTGAGATTGTCATTGATTTGGACCCGCCTTCACGAGAGGACTTTCTCATGGCCGTGCAGGCTGCAAATGAACTGAAACGGCTGTTTGACTCCTTCGGCATCACATCGTACCCGAAGCTGTCCGGAAACAAGGGCATCCAGCTTTATATCCCCTTGTCCCCTGAGGCATTTACGTATGAAGAAACACGCCAATTTACACAGCTGGTCGCAGAGTACTGCACCAATGCATTTCCCGAGCTATTTACCACAGAACGCCTGATCAAAAACAGGCACGGCAAATTGTATCTTGATTATTTGCAGCATGCAGAAGGAAAAACGATTATCTGTCCTTATTCGACAAGGGGGAACGAGCTTGGCACTGTCGCGGCACCGCTCTATTGGCATGAGGTACAAACATCCTTAACACCCGCTATGTTTACAATTGATACCGTCGTCGACCGGATAAAGAAGCAGGGCTGCCCATTTTTCGATTTTTACCGCAGCCCGCAAGACGAACCTCTTAGCGCCATTTTACATCAGTTGAACGGAAAGAGCTGACGAAATAAGTCAGCTCTTTTCGTTCAACTGTACTTTTTTTCTAACCGCTCTTTTTCCTGGCGCTGGAGCGGGCTCAGCGGTTCATTATACAAATCGATATCAATCGCATATTTCGGCCGGCTTTTCACTTCTGAAAAAATGGTTCCGATATACTCCCCGATGATCCCGATTCCCATTAATTGCAGACCGCCCAAAAACCAAATGGAAATGATGAGCGACGCCCAGCCTGCATTTGTATGGCCGAGCAGCTTTTGAATAAATGCACCGATTCCCGCCACAGCGCTGACGAAAAATAAAACAAAACCTAAAAGCGTAAAAAAGCGAATCGGCGCGACACTGAATGATGTAATCCCGTTAAAAGCGAATGATAGCATTTTTTTCAGCGGATATTTCGTTTTGCCGGCAAAACGTTCCTTTCGGTCATACAAGACTTCGGCAGATTTAAAGCCGATCATGGGAACAATTCCTCTTAAAAACAGATTCGCTTCCGGATAGCGCGCAAGCTCTTCAAGCGATCTTTTATTCATTAGTCGAAAATCAGCATGATTATAAATTAATTTAATCCCAAGCTTATTCATGAGGCGATAAAATCCTAAAGCGGTCGTTCGCTTGAAAAAGGTATCGGTTTTTCTGCTGCGGCGGACGCCGTAAACGATCTCGCAGCCCTCATGATACTTCAATATAAAATCCCGGATAACAGAAATGTCGTCCTGTAGATCAGCATCAATTGAAATGACACAGTCTGATTTGTTCTTCGCTTTATGGAGTCCGGCTAAAAGCGCTTTTTGGTGTCCGACATTGCAGGCTAATTTTAAGCCGGCAACCTTCTTGTTTCTTATGCTTTCCATGGCAATCAAGGCCCAAGTGCGGTCTTTGCTGCCATCATCGACAAACAGAATTTTACTGTCTTCAGCGATTAATGTTTCTTCAATCAAGCCGTCTACAACCTCTGTCAGCTGATGGCAGGTCTCTTGAAACACTTCCTCTTCATTGAAACACGGAACGACGATGGTTAACACTGGCTGTGGCTGTTTCAATCGATATCCTCCTTATCTTGTTTCATATAAATAAATGCGCCAGGCCGAATCTATATGGTCAAACGTCTTCACAAGCGCGAGATGGTTTTGATCAGCATTCATGATCGGAACTGAAGAAAAAATGTAACGACCGCCCATTTTTTTAAATACATCTGTATTTAATTGAAGATTGTTGATCGTTTTCTTCGAGTTCTTTTTAAAATCATATCGTTTCCCGAGCTCATCGACGAAAAGGTAGCAACGGCTGCCCCATTCATCAAAATATTGTTTCAGCCGAGCGTTTTTTTCCAGCTCTTTTTCAATGATTTTTCTAAATTCATATTTATATGAAAGCGGGTACAGGTTGTTATACGTATCTAACGTGTAAAACCCGTTATATTGGGCGATAGACGGATGCAGTCCGATGCTCGCCACCCTGTACGAATCTTGCGGTCGCCCGATATACTCCTTAATCTCCTTGAATTGCTCAGATGCATAAAACTCCCGGAATGTCGGCGCATTGTAGTGAACGCCATACGTATACTCTTCATTAAAAGGCGCCAAAACCATCAGCTGTGCAGCGACTGCGGCGTATACAAGCCATTTCCACCCTCTCCCCATCCGCCATATGAGATATAGAGCTATCGCAAAGCTAACATATATGACAAGCGGCCGGAGGAAATGGAAACGCGCAAAATTAAATTCAGCTAAAAAAGCAAATTTCTGCTTTGGCACAGTCCATATTTTGTTGAACCAAAACGCATACCATAAAGATAGTCCGTAATTAAGCGTAAATAAAAACAGATAAACATTTTCTAGCTTTGTCCGGTTTCGCTTGAACAGCATAGCTGCAAATATAAGCAGCAGGATCGGGAGGATGACAACGGTGTGAACGGTCATCACATGATTATGCCCATAGACAAAGTTTTTTACGGATAGACGAAGTGAATGCCATACGTCATGCCGTGATGAGATAAATTCTATCCGATGCATCGGCGCGTGGGAGAACAACATTGAATACACAAGCCGATATTCAACGAAAAGGTAAATACTCGTCATAAATGCAATACTGCCTAAAAACATCAAATTCCATCTTCTTTGTGTGATGGCATCATACAGCCAAAAGCACGCCATTCCTGCCAAGAAAAAGAAGAAACCTAAGACAAAGCTTGAATATAAAGGAAGCAAACCGAGCGTCAGCCACTCTCTCCATGAGATATCCCCTTTTCGGATATTCAAAAAAGCCCACAGTGCCAAAGGATACCCAAGCGTACTCAGCATTCCCGAAGGCCAGAAAGGTGTTAAAGCAAATGCCAGCGATACGCCAATTCGGATGAAAGCCGCTTTTGGCTCCGGAATCACATGTTTCTTCAGCAGCACATACATTCCCGAAAAAGCGACAACCCTTGTAATCGTCTGGCTTATTGCATAGGCGGTCATGGAAGAAAAGAAAGCGTGCAGCCAAACAATCCCGCTCCACTCAGTGCCAAAGGCATCTCTCGGCAGCCCGTTAATAATTTGCGGAATGGCTGCGTCAACCTTGCCGATGATTTCTCCGCTATCCGCCAAAACCTTGTACCAAGCGATATTGGAATCTAAATTATCGTGGACGCGAATATGGGCATCTTCCTTCAAAATAAAAAGCGGGGATACATACAGCAAAAGGAGAAATAATGCGATCCAGAGATAATATGTTTCTTTTTTGTGTTGTCTCAACAATCGTAACATCGCTTACACATCCATCTGTTATTCTGACTCCATATCCGGCATGTTCTGCCTCATGTGTCAAAATTTATTATCCCTTTTCCCTTCCAAAACATTCATCAGAAGACAATCCGTTTTTAACTTGTCTCTTACCCATTAATTCCCGCTATCTTTAAGGCATGATCACTTACTATACTGATAGGAGGGAGGGGATATATTTTGTTTACAATCTTACTTTCATTAGCCATACTCGTATCTGTGCCATTTATATATAAAGCGAACCGCAATACAAAAGATGTGAAGGTCAACAGCATTTCAATTGATCAAAAAGACGGCCTTCCAGCTAGAAAAAAATTGAATATCCTTCATTTATCAGATTTTCACTTAGAAAACATTTCTGTTTCACCTGAAGAGCTATATCGTTTAACAAAAAATCAGCCTGTGGACATCATTGCGCTCACCGGAGATTTTCTAGATCGGAAACGTAATATTCCGAAGCTGGCAGGTTACTTAAACGCATTGCAAAAGCTGAAACCTGCCTATGGAATGTACGCGGTGTTCGGTAACCATGATTATGTATTAAAAGATAAGGACTTTCTGAGATTGAAGCGTGTTTTAGAGGAAAACGGCTGTACCACGCTGCAAAATGAACATGTTCGAATTGAGACGGCTGCGGGGCCTGTCAATATTATCGGCATTGATGATTACAGCACGAGCCGCAGTAATATTGCCAGCTCTTATCAAGATCTAGAAAACGGCTATCAGCTCGTATTAACACATGACCCAAACATTATTCTGGATATGAAAGATGTTCATTTTGATTACCTGCTCTCAGGCCATTTTCACGGCGGGCAAATCCACTGGCCAAAACCGTATCACTTGGTGAAAATGGGCAAGCTCGTGCGCATGAACATGATTAAAGGGCTTCATTATCACCATGATAAACCGTTTTATATCAGCGAAGGTTTAGGACAAACCGGTGTAAATATCCGTGTCGGAAGCCGCCCAGAAGTGACATTTCATCAGATATAAACAAAAAAAGACTGTGCTGACCCCAGACATCAGTCTTTTTTTTGATAGGTTTTCTGAAGTTTTTCTTTCGAAATAAACAAATAGGATGTATTCGGTAAATGCCGCAAGCTCACCGGCTTTGAAGTAAGATATAAAATCGGCATATGGGTGATCTTTTTAAAACATCTGTAGAAAGGATTGACCGGGGTGACCACATCAAAGCCGAGCCTTTCCACACCTTTGTCAAGCATTGTAATGCCCACAATCCCTTTGATTTTTTCACTTTTTTTATGCTTGTTGATGTAATCCAAAAGGATCGGCATCGATTGATATACTTTTTGATAGATAATAATTCCCTTTCTGACTGCGCTCTCAATGCTTTGCAGATCCCTGACCAGCTTAATGTTGTGCAGATGGATTTTAACGAGCACATCATTTTTTCTGATATGCGTTCCGTCGCTCAGCACGACATGATGTCCTTTGTACTTCGTCAGCCTGACTCGAAAGACGCTTTTTCGATCCTTGTCAATCAAGGTCAGTCTTGAAAAAAAGAAATAAATCGGGTCAATCACTCTCCAAATGGAAAGGAAACAGGTTTTCATCTCTTCACCTTCCTTATGATCAAAAACACCCTTATATTTTGTGAACGTTCTCCCCAAAATATAGTTACCATATTTTTTAAGGGGGACCATCATGAAAAACATTCTAATTTTTCCTTTTTTAAGCATTTCCACAGGGCATCACCATGTGGCGAATGCCCTTCAGGCTGAACTGGAGTCTCAAGGACTCGCATCTGAGAAAATTGATATCTTTTCACACGCATACAGACGATTAGAAAAACTGTCCTCCGAGGCTTATTTAAAATGGATTCAATATTTCCCGAAAACGTACAACGGCATTTACAGGCTCCTCGCCTGCGGACGATATCAAAATGACAAACGCTATCCCATGTACGAATGGCTGTTCACACAACAAATGAGGCACATCCTCAAAGAAAAACAGCCTGATATCGCCTTCTGCACACATGCGCTGCCTTCCTATCTGCTGAACCGGCTAAAGCCGGAATATCCGAATATGACGGTTGTAAATGTATATACTGATTTTTTTGTGAATCAATTATGGGGACGGGAGAACATCGATTTCCATTTTTCTCCGATTGTGGATATTAAGAAACAGCTCATGTCTGAAGGAATCGATCCGAAAAACATATACATGACCGGCATTCCCGTTCACCGGATGTTTGAAGCGGGATCAGCAGACACTTGTCAGCATCATCCGCCATATACCATCATCATCACAGGCGGCAGTATGGGAGTCGGGGGGATTTTAAAATGGGTTCAGGATCTGTCGCCAGGAGGAAACATCTTATACAAAATATTATGCGGCCAAAACGAAAAGCTCTACTGCTATGTCAAAAGTTTACGCCATCCTTTTATTGAGGCGATTCCCTACCTTCACAGCAAAGCAGAGATGAACCGTTTATACGAACAGGCGTCAGGCATTATGACAAAACCAGGAGGCGTGACGATCAGCGAATGCTTACAGAAACGGCTTCCGGTATTTATTTATCATGCGCTGCCGGGCCAGGAGGAAATGAATTTGAACCTTCTAAAGGAACGGAAACTTGTCACAGATATGAGAAATTGGGG
This sequence comes from Bacillus sp. SW14, assembly GCF_047608225.1. NCBI lineage: Bacteria > Bacillati > Bacillota > Bacilli > Caryophanales > Bacillaceae > Bacillus > Bacillus sp. SW14. Next base: position 2,845,593 of record NZ_JBLKRW010000001.1, read on the forward strand.
TATGCAGAAAGCAGAGGAGCGTATGGCGGCATTTTTCCAATCGAATAAACAGATGAAAGAATATGAAAAACATGTCAATGGATATCTTGCCGAAATCTCTGATCGGAAGATTGAAGATGTGTTAAAAAGGATGATATGAAACAAAAAAACACTCCCTGACACAGAGAGTGTAGAATAGTTAACGAAACAGCAAATGCTGGCTGTGAATGCCTGCTTTCTTCAGCAGGACGATCAGCTGATCCTGTTCATCAGGCGAAAGGCCTGAAAACGCTCTCGCAATACGCAGTGCATGAATCGGATAAATTTTATCCAAATACTCATTGCCCTTGTCAGTTAAATGCGCGTAAACGGAGCGTTTATCTTTCGGGTCCTGCTCCCTTACTAAAAACCCGTTTCTTTCTAATTTGTCAATGACATATGTGACGTTTCCGCTCACTAGCAGAAGTCTCGACCCAATTTGCTGTAATTTTTGCGGGCCTCTTGTGTAGAGGAGCTCCAATACAGCAAATTCAGTGGGATTAAAGCCATGCTCTTTGCTGTCACGGATACTATGTTCAGACACGCTTTTGAAAGCCCTTGCAAAAACTCTGTACAAATTCATCGCACGCTCAACTTCTTCTTCGTTAAACGATAATCTCATCATATCTACCTCGTATATAGGATTTTTATAAAAAAATAATGAAAACCCTTACATATAATAAGAGTTCAGTCCCTTACTATACGTATTCGCTATCATTCGAGAAATTCCTTCTGAAAGCAAAAATATCCTTATACATTATCTTGTATAAGGATATTTTTTGTCATTTGGAATGCTGCGAAAGAAATATGCGTATTCCTTCCGCAGTTCAGTAATCGTCATTTTGTTCATGACTTCTTTATTATAAACTCCTATTTGAAAGAGTTTTTCAGAATAATGGCTTCGTTCTTTTTCTAAAGCGGATTTCAATAAATTACTCATGGCGTCCTCCTTCATTATGAGGTATCCTATACACAAGATACCCTATTTAAATGAACGTGGTATGAATCTAATGTAAAGAATTTATAATTACGAAGATTTTCGGTAATGTCCGTTTTGAACCGATCTTAATAATTGAAAAGCATGTTCTCCGGCGAGCTGCATAAACGTCTCCAGCATTTCATCACGCTTGATATCCAACTCTATAATTTCTTTTGCCAGTGAGACCGCTTTTTCTTCCTCCATGATTATCCTTCCTCCTCAGTTAATCGTTATATAAAGGATAAAACGCACTTGTGTGTTACGCATTATTCTTGTTAATTTTTCTTCCGCATTTTTTCAAAAATCTTCTATTTGATGTTAGAAAATATGACAAGCGTCAGGTTTTTTCTCTTTGTTTTTTGTATAATATTATCAAAAGACATCCAGGGGTGGAAAAATGGCCACAGAAGATCATTCTTATAAAGACAAAAAAGTGATTTCAATCGGGATTGTGAGTGAATTGACAGGATTGTCCGTAAGACAGATCAGGTATTATGAGGAACGAAAACTCATTTATCCGCAGCGTTCTTCAAGGGGAACGAGAAAATATTCTTTTGCCGATGTGGAACGGCTGATGGATATCGCCAATAAGCGTGAAGACGGCGTACAGACGGCAGAGATTTTAAAAGATATGCGAAAAAAAGAGCAAATGTTAAAAAACGATCCGCAAGTGCGGAAAAAAATGCTGGAGGGGCAGCTTAATGCGCACTTTCGGTACAAAAACCGTTAAATGATAAAAGTCCGACTCGCAATTGAGACGGACTTTTTACTTTTATAATGAGTGTATGAATGCAGTGGCAATTCCAAAGTAAATTAATAAAGACAAAATATCGTTTAACGTTGTGATCAGCGGCCCTGAAGCGATCGCCGGGTCTACTTTCAGCTTGTGCAAAATAATAGGGATAATTGTTCCTGACATTGTGCCGATTATTAAAGTGAAGAATAGTGAAGAAGCAACAACAAATCCCAGCAGCGCGTTTCCCTGCCATAAGATGGAGACAATCGCAATCAGCACAGAACAAACCGCTCCGATATAAATACTTGTTCTGAACTCCCGAAAGATCAGGCGTACAATCGTTTTTTTGTTCAATTCTTCTTTAGACAACCCTCTGATGACAACCGCGAGGGATTGTGTTCCCGTATTTCCTGTCATCCCTGACACCATCGGCATGAAAAATGCCAGCGCGACAACCTGCTGCAGCGCATCTTCAAAATAACTGATAATGCTTCCTGAAATCAGCCCGATAAACAAGAGCAAAATCAGCCATGGCAGGCGTCGGTATGCCGCCACATAAGACTTTGTGTCAAAGGTGATGTCTTTACCGGAAGCGGCAAATTTTTCGTAATCCTCATCAGCTTCCCGAATGACGACGTCGATAATATCATCGACTGTTACAATGCCGACAAGAACATTGTTTTCTTCCACAACCGGGATCGCCAAGAAATCGTAACGTTCAATCAGACGGGCAACTTCTTCCTGATCCTGAAGAGCGTCTGCTGATATGACGCGGGTAAACATTAAATCCTGCACCTTTTCTTCAGGTTCGCCCAAAATCAAATCACGGTAGGATAGCACGCCCACCAGCTGTTTGCTTTCATTGATGACATATAAGTAGTTGATCGATTCAGCTATTTCAGCAAAGCTTTTTAATTTGACGACCGCGTCTTTTACCGTGTAATGCTGAGGAATCCACACAAACCGGTTTGTCATCATGCGTCCCGCTGAGTCGGCCGGATAGTTCATCAAAAGCTGTACAGCTTTTGACTCTGACGCTTCCATGCTGGACAAAAGCTGTTCCTTCAGTGCTTCATCCATTTCTTCAAGCAATTGCGCGAGGTCATCGTTGTCCATTTTGTTCATCGCAAGTGTTGCTTTTGTTTTTCCGACTTTATTTAAGACGGCAAGCTGAAATTCGCGCTCCAGCTCCCCGATCATATCCGTGATATCATCTACAGTTAAATAAGATAAATAGCGGGCGCGGTGTTTTTCCGGCATTTCTTTGAAAATAAATGCCATATCATAGGGCTGAAGCTCATCAATAACGCTTCTGAAATCCTTAATCTTCCCGTCTCGCAATAAAATAATGATGCGTAAAATGAGTTCGTCATAGGTCATGTTTTGAACCATAAGGACTCGTACCTCCTCTACGGAGACGTGCCGGCCTCGCCTGAAGGTGCGGCAGATCGTCTCCTCACCGTGTAATCAATTGTCTTGCTGTCATAGTATATGGGTACTTCTTCAGATTGACTCGAATGGGGAGAATCCATACTCCGCACCTCCTTTGATAACATTCGTTTTAAAGGCATAAAAAAAGCCTTCGGGATTGAAGGAGAAAGAAACACGGCAAAAAAGCGTGCGGGCGCCTTCAATCGTAGAGCTTTAGCACTGTATGGCATAGGAGCAATCATCCAGCTGCGTTAAAAATCACCTTATGTCGATGATTTCTGTTGACCCATTGGCGTCTTTGGACATTTTTGGGCAGCAGCGTATCTCCATACAGGAGCCTCACCTAACGAAGTTCATAATTGAATTGACACACTGAGATTACAGAAAAAAACAAGCTGTGTCAACTCAAAAAAGTAATTAATGCGCTTTCATCACAATAACGGAACAAAACAAGGGCCTAAGCCCTTATTCTGTTGTTTGCGTTTCATCATCTTCCGAGAGCAAATGATATGTTTCATGAAGAAATAAAGCATATTCTCCTTCTTTTGTCGGATGAGGGACATATTCAGCTTGATTGATGTATTGCTCCTCTTTCTTTTCCATGTGTTTCGCCTCCTTTTCTATTTAGATTGTCCAAATGAAGGCTTCTTATCATGAAAAAACCCCCCGCTGATATGCGGGGGGTTTGATTAGTCGTCTATCTCCTGCTTGATGATACGTCCATCCTTTGCGGAAATGTCAAATTCCGCCTCAGTGCCTTGTTTCGTTTTGATTTCAATTTCATAGATGTAAGCACCATCGTCTTCATCAAGCTTGCTTTCTGTTACGGTTCCATTCGTTTGCTTTAAGGCCATTTCTTCAGCTTCTTCTTTTGTTATAGCGACTTGTTCTGCTTTCTCCTTTAACGGGTCATTAAGCGCTTGTCTTGTCTTAATATCTACATATACGTCGTAGTCTTCACCGTCTTTTTCAATCTCTACTTCATAGACTTCTTTGCCGTTGTAAATATCTCTGTCGATGTCTTCCACTGTGCCGTCAACAACCGTTTTGGCAATTGATTCTGCTTCCTGTTCAGTGAGTGCACCAGTCTTGGAAGCGGCAGTCTGTATGTTATCATTGTTTTCTTTCGCAAACGCGTTGTAGCTGAATCCGCCAGCCGCTAAACACCCTGCTAAAAGGCCAACCATCCATCTTTTTTTAAGCATAATTGATTCCTCCTTTGTTTTGTATGAGTTCAGTTTACACACTCAACATGAAAGGAAAACGAGAGAAAGATAAGAATTTGATGAGAAAACGTCAGTCTTCATACATAATGTTCGCAACTTTTCCGGTGTAGGCATTGATTTTCACTGTCGCTTCTTTATCATCCGGAAGATCAACATCCACTTCAAAGATGAGAGTGCCCCCACTTTCTTCGAGATCTGCGTCATCCGCCGTCCCACCCGTTTCTCTCTCTGCAATGGTTTTCGCTTCTTTTTTCGTAATCGGTGTTTTTGGTTGATCTTCACCGCTGATTCGATCAGCAGACACGACTGCTTTTGCCTGCATGTCTACCTTCACTTCGTATGTTTTTCCGTCTTTTTTTTGAATGGTATATGTGGCAACACGATTCTGATGTGTTTGTTTTTTGACGGTTCCCGGGACCCGCTCAAGTGCGAGTTGCTCGGCTTCTTTTTCTGTCATGACAGATGGATTCATCGCTTTAATTCTGTTCATCGAAAGAATGTCAGCCGATTTTGCATCAGCTTTTATAAAATAAGTTCCCTTTGGATTTTCAAGGGTCATATCATATGTTTTTTTATCCTTTGATTGTGTTACATTCGTGATCTCGCCTTCATAAGAGGCTTCGACTTTTTTTACGACAGCCTCCTTTGACATTACATCTTCATGGGTTTGCCAAATGATAAGAACCGCACAGATGATGATGGCTAAAACCGCCGCTGCAACAGATATTGCTTTGATTGTTTTGTTCATCAGCCTCCCCCATTCTGTTCTCTGAATTCCATAGTGACAGCTGTTCCTTGTTCCGGCGTACTTTTTACAGACAGCTCAAGGCCGTGCTCATCGGCGATTTGCTTGGCAATGGAAAGGCCTAAACCCGTTCCGCCTGTTTTTCTGTTTCGTGCCTCATCCGCTCGGTAGAACCGTTCGAACAGGTGCGGGATATGCTCCTCAGCTATTCCGATGCCTTCATCCCTTACTGACAGAAACGGCAGCCCATTCCTCGTTCCGGCTGTCATCACAATGGCTTTTTCACTATATTTAATGGCATTATCGAGCAAAATGGTCAGCAGCTGCTTGATGCGTTCTTCATCAGCTATTACAAACAGGCTCTCCTTATCTGTTTCAAGAAAAATGTCACGCTGATAGACAGGCTGGAGCGTTTGCATGACAGTGCGAGACACTTCAACCAGATCGATTGTTTTCAGATCAAGCTCAAGGCCTTCGTGGCTTTTGGCCAATGTCAGAAGCTGATTGGTCAGTTTTTTCATATGCAGCGCTTCTGAATAAATAGCTTCTATCGATTCCTCAAGCACTTCCGGCTTTTTTGCCCCCCATCGCTTCATCAGGCTGCTGTAGCTTTCTATAATTGTGAGCGGGGTTTTCAATTCGTGTGAAGCATCTTGAACGAATTGCTGCTGTTTATCATAATGCTCTTTCAGCATCATCGCCATCTCATTAAACGTCAGCCCCATCTGATATAACTCGTCGTGGGACTGTCCTTCCAAGGAAATCGTTTTGAATGCTTTCTCCCGCTGTATGTCTTTCATCGTCATCATTAATCGCCTGATCGGATTGATGATCCGGCGGGCGAGCAAGCTTCCCGCAAAAAAAGAAGCGATACAGACAGCAGCACTCGCAGCGATTAAGATGATTTTCAGCAGAAACAGACTCTCTTCTGTGTTCTCCAGCCTTTCAACCAGCTGAAGAGATACCACTTGCCCATCGGTCCAAATAACCGGAACAGCAGCTTCAGCAAACAGTTTGCCGTCATGTTTCCTTACATCTGCAGTTTCACCGCTATGAAAAGCGAGAGGGAATTCTTTATACGCTTTTTCTTTTGTTATGGTCATAACGGCTTTTTGATCTCCATTCACAACACGGACCATGCCGTTTGCCGGAAGATAGGCCTGCATCATGTCCTGCAAAGCCACTCCTTCTGTTTCAGCAGTATGCAATGCTTCGGCGATGTTACTGGTCTCATCTGCAAGCCGGGCCGCATCCTTTGATGTCAGGGCGGATGAAAAAATGAGATAGACCGCGGTATGGACCAGAATTAATAACAGTAACAGCGATAGTGATGTGTATAGATGAATCTTGGTCTTTAGCTTCATTTTTTACCCCTTAATGGCATAGCCAACCCCGCGAATCGTATGGATCAGCTGTTTTTCGTAAGGATAATCCAACTTTTTTCTGATGTATCTGATGTAGACGTCCACGACATTTGTATCACCAATATAATCAAATCCCCATACTGAGCTTAAAATCTGCTCCCGTGTCAGCACTTGCTGCGGATGCTTCAGCATATAGACGAGCAAATCAAATTCCCGCGGCGTTAATTCCACCTCTTTGTCTCCGCGTCTCACTTCACGTGTTTTTTCATTCACCCGTAAGTCGTCATAAGTAAGAAAGGTGTCAATATCTTTTGTTTTTGTCCCGTTTTGGCGTAGTGCCGCCCTGGTTCTGGCAAGTAATTCTTCAATTTCAAACGGCTTTGTGACATAGTCATTGGCACCGATGTCCAGTCCAGTTACCTTATCAGGCACACTGTCGCGCGCCGTTAATAAAATGACCGGTGTTTGCGAATCCGTTTTTCTCAAGCGGCGCAGCACCTCCAGGCCGCTAAGTCCCGGAAGCATAACATCAAGAAGCACCAAGGTATACCCGCCTTCCGCTGCCGCATTCAGCCCTTCCGTACCATTGTGTTTCATGGTAACGCTGTAACCTTCATACTCCAATTCAAGCTGAAGCACTCTGGCGATTTTTTCTTCATCTTCCACAATTAATATGTGTCCTTTTTCCAAATCCGATCATCCCTCTCCTGACTCGATATGAAAAAAATGATTTCTTGGTTTACAAAATGATTCTTATCATCTATTATGATGTCAACATAAAAAATTGTATACGGAAAGCACTAGGGGTGCTGTTTTGGCTGAGATAAAGCGTGGGAGTAACGCGCTTTGATCCCTTATGACCCGATCTGGATAATACCAGCGTGGGGAAGTGCAGGTTGACCGAATGGTGTATTTTTTGTGCGCTTAATCGATCTCTTACTGCATATTCCCTTAGAATATGCAGTTTTTTATTTTACCAAAAAACAAGGGGTGAAAGAAATGGAGCAAATATGCGGTACAAGCAGAATCGCCGGTTTTCGGTTCTCTTTATATCCGATGACAGATGATTTTATCAATGTGATCAAGTCTGCACTGAAAAAAACCGACACATCTAAGGTTTGGACGAAAACCGACCATATCAGCACGGTCTTACGAGGATCAACTGATCATGTATTCGATGCAGCCAAAGCCATTTATCTTAACGCGGCAAACAGCGAAAAACACATCGTCATGAACGGCACGTTTTCCATCGGATGCCCGGGCGACACACAAGGAGATACATATCTTTCCGCAGACGATAATCGTGTCAATGAAGATGCTGTCCGGAGCCTGAACGCGGAAGCGCCGTGCCAATTTGCCCTTTATCCGATGAATGAGCCGGATTATATGGACTTGATCATGGAAGCTGTCGACATTGCGAAAGCAGAAGGCACCTTCGTACAAGGTGTCCATTACGCGAGTGAGCTTGACGGGGATGCGCATGACGTATTCAGGACATTGGAAGCCGTTTTACGTATGGCTGGAAAGCAAACAAAGCACGTAACCATGACTGTGAATGTTTCAGCTAACAGTCCATCTAGAAAAAACAGAAAGCAGGGATAAAATGAAAAGCTGGAAAGTAAAAGAAATTGTGATTATGTCCGTTATCAGTATCGTTTTTGCCGTGGTTTATTTATTATTTACGCATTTTGGAAACGTACTTGCAGGTATGTTCGGTCCAATCGCTTATGAACCGATTTACGGTATTTGGTTTATCGTTTCCATCATCGCCGCGTACATTATTCGAAAACCCGGAGCGGCGCTTGTTTCTGAAGTCATAGCCGCTCTCGTTGAATGCCTGTTGGGAAATCCATCTGGCCCGATGGTCATCGTCATCGGCATCGTTCAAGGTCTCGGGGCTGAAGCTGTATTTCTCGCGACGCGCTGGAAAGCATACTCTCTGCCTGTACTTATGCTGGCAGGAATGGGATCTTCAGTAGCCAGCTTTATCTATAATCTATTTGTTTCTGGCTATATTGCCTATTCACCAGGTTATCTTCTCATTTTGCTTATGATCCGTCTTGCTTCCGGCGCACTTCTTGCGGGACTTCTCGGGAAAGCTGTCAGCGACTCTCTCGCTTATACGGGCGTGTTAAACGGAATGGCACTCGGAAAGGAACTGAAAAAGAAACGGAAACGGGTATCAGAACATGCAAGCCTTTGATAAGCTCCTCACGGTTGACAGGCTCAGCTTCTCTTATGAAGAAGACGAGAAACCGGTTTTTCAAAGCATTTCGTTTGAGCTTCAAAAAGGAGAATGCGCTTTATTGCTAGGACCGAGCGGGTGCGGAAAAAGCTCGCTCGCCCTTTGTTTAAACGGTCTCTACCCGGAGGCTTGCGACGGTACACAGTCGGGGCAAGTATTTTTACTTGAAACGCCGGTCACAGACCCTGGAGCCTCCGAAACAGTAGCCCAGTATGCCGGGGTCGTCTTTCAGGACCCCGATCAGCAGTTTTGCATGCTGACGGTGGAGGACGAAATCGCTTTCGGGCTGGAAAATCTGCAGATTCCGAAAGAAGAGATGACGGAGAAGATCGATGCCGTTTTAGAAAAATTACGTATTGCTCATTTAAAAGAAAAAACAATATCCACTTTGTCAGGAGGACAAAAGCAGAAAGTTGCGCTCGCCTGTATTTTAGCGATGGAGCCCGAGCTCATTATGTTAGACGAGCCGACTTCTCTTCTAGATCCTTATTCAGCGAGGGAGTTCGTTCACATGATGAAAGATCTTCAGCGCGATAAAGGCTTCAGCCTCCTTGTCATTGAGCATCAGCTTGATGACTGGACGCCTTGGGTTGAAAGAACGATCGTGCTGGACAAAGCAGGAAAAAAAGCGCTGGATGGCCGAACACAAGATCTATTTCAGCACGAAGCGGCAACCCTAAAGCAAATGGGCATCGCGATTCCAAAAGTGTCTGATCTGCAGAAAAAGCGGAATATGCCGTTTACTTTATCAAAGGAAACGCTGTTCAAAGAGCCTTTTCCTGCCGAGTATGCAGATAAGAAAGAAGCTCCTTCTGGAAAGAGTGTGCTGGAAGTCAGCGGCCTTTCATTCGCCAGAGGACAGCAGACGATTTTCAAAGACCTGAGCTTTTCATTGCACGAAAGCTCTTTGACGGCGCTTGTCGGCCCGAACGGCACTGGAAAATCGACGCTTTTATCTGTTCTAGCACGTCTTATGAAGCCGCAAAGCGGCAAGATTCTTCTATATGATCAGCCGCTGCAGTCATATAAAGAAAAAGAACTGCGAAAACGTTTGGGATTTGTTTTTCAAAACCCAGAGCATCAGTTCGTCACCGATACGGTGTATGACGAGCTGATGTTCGGCCAAAAAGCAAATGCTGAAACTAAGGAAAAAGCGCAGCATCTGCTGGATCGTTTCAGTCTTGCGCATTTGGCTGATCATCATCCGTTTGCGATCAGCCAAGGGCAAAAACGGCGCCTGAGCGTCGCTACCATGCTCATGCATGACGTAAAGGTTTTATTATTAGACGAACCAACCTTTGGCCAGGACGCCCGCACGGCGGCTGAATGCATGGATATGATTCAGCGTATCAAGGAAGAAGGAACCGCTGTCCTTATGATTACGCACGATATGGAGCTTGTATCTTCGTATGCCGACAGCGTGCTTGTTCTCCACGATACGAATCTAGCTTTTGACGGATCTCCAGCGCAGTTATTTTCTCAGGAAAAAGGGCTTGTCCAAAAAGCAAAGCTCACCCTCCCCCTTCTATATGAATGGATGGCCCGCCAAGAGGAGGTGCGTGATGAAGCAGCCGTTACATCTCATTAATCCGGCAGTGAAAGCGGCGGCAGTTTTTTGCTGTGTCGTCATGCTGTCGTTTATTTACAATCCTTACACCCCTGCGTGTTTTTATATCATCATCGTTGCCGGTGTCCTATTGGCGGCCAGAATCCCCTTGAAAAAATGGTTTTTGTTTACGATTCCGTTTTTGATTTTGGCTTTCGGATGCGTATGGACAGCCGCTGTTTTTGGAAAGGTCCCGACAACTCCGGATAATTTCTTGTTTCAAGCCGGCCCTATCTCAATCAACAGCGATAATGTCTCTGTCGGCATTTCTCTCGGGTTTCGTATTTTGTGCTTTTCCGCCTTATCGATGATGTTTGTTTTTACGACCGATCCGATTTTATTTATGCTGAGCCTTGTCCAGCAATGCAAGCTCTCACCAAAGCTCGCATATGGGATCATTGCAGGCTTTCGTTTTCTTCCGCTGTTAAAGGATGAAATCCAGCTGATTCAACAGGCTCATAAAATCAGAGGAGGAGCGGCGGAGAGCGGCTTCATTGAGAAAATCAGCGTGCTAAAGCGGTATACCATCCCGCTGTTGGCAAGCGCCATCAGAAAAGCGGAACGGACAGCGCTTGCGATGGAATCGAAAGGTTTTACAGGAAGCAGGAACCGGACATATTACCGGACCCTGACCGTAAACCGCCGCGATTGGCTGTTCTTTTGCCTCGTTCTCTTGTTATTCGCAGGATCTTTACTCGTATCCTTATGTTTTGCCTCATAAAAATCCGCTATCGGTTGATAGCGGATTTTTTTCTTATTGATGATAGTTTAATGCCTGGGCAAGATTGGTTTTAATTGTAATATTCGAAAAATCAATCCCCAGCTGTACAGCGGTTTGCGCGATTTCAGGCCTGATTCCTGACAGGGTTGACCTGACACCGATTAAAGTGAGCGCCTCAATCAATTTAAAGATTTGGTGCGCCACCATCGTATCAACCACCACCACACCTGATAAATCGATCAACAGATGCTCCACGCGTCTTTTTGCACAAGCATGAAGCGTGTTTTCCAGAATGAACTTTGCCCGTTCGGTATCAATGTCACCGACAAGCGGCAGCAGAGCTGTTGATTTGCTCAAGGTGATGACAGGCGAGCTTAATTCCAATATCATTTCTCTCTGAGCGTTTAATTGCTGTTTGGCATTCGCTTCAGCGTGATCGACAAATGTATAAATGGTAAAGTCAAAGACTTTTACAATCAAATCGGCCCATTTTTGTTTCTCTCCCGGTTCAAACGCCGACTCATTTTCTTCTGCGAACTTCTCAAAATACTTCGTATATAATCTCCGGTTTCTCATAAACTCCCGAATCACATACTGAACCGGAGTGTCGAGATGCTTTTGATCGTTCGTCAGCTCAATAACCCACACTTGAAATTCTTCGAGAAATTGTTTTTCCGGTAAAACATACATGTCATTCAGATGCCGGTAAAATTCTCTGTCCTGTTCTTTCAATTCTTCCGTTACAGATGCATTATGTAAGGCATAAATCGAATTCGGATCGCTTTCTTCCATCGTTTCAATCCATTCATCAGCCATTTGTTCCACATACTCTGAAAAAAATGCATATAATTTTTCATTCAGTTTCATCACACTACTCCTTTCCCCAAACACTATTATAACTTGACTGACAGCTGAATCCCAGTCATACAAGCTGAAGACATCCAATATTTTGAAAATAACTAATTCTTTGGGTTGTATCCTATTTTTTCAAAATGCTTCAAATGGCTCTGTCCGAGCGGTTGCTTTTTTCATATAATGTGAAGCAACATCCTTGTATCCACTTGCAAGCATAAAAAAGGAGGGCTTTTTTATGAATGGTGAAATCCGCTTGATCCCGTATGTGACGAATGAGCAGATCATGGATGTAAACGAGCTTCCTGAAGGCATTAAAGTGATTAAGGCGCCAGAAATATGGGCAAAAGGGGTAAAAGGAAAAAATGTGAAAATTGCTGTATTGGACACGGGCTGCGACATAAGCCATCCTGATTTAAAAAACCAAGTCATCGGCGGAAAGAACTTCACGGATGATGACGGCGGCAAGGAAGATGTGATTTCCGACTACAACGGACACGGCACACACGTCGCCGGAACGATTGCAGCTAACGATTCAAACGGCGGCATTGCCGGGGTCGCGCCTGAGGCAAGCCTATTGATTGTGAAAGTTCTTGGCGGTGCAAACGGCAGCGGCCAATATGAATGGATTATTAACGGCATTAACTACGCTGTGGAACAGAAAGCCGATATCATCTCGATGTCCCTTGGCGGACCGAACGATGTGCCGGAGCTTGAAGAAGCGGTGAAAAACGCCGTCAAAAACGGAGTGCTTGTCGTTTGCGCAGCGGGAAATGAAGGTGACGGAAACGAACGAACAGAAGAGCTTTCCTACCCTGCGGCTTATAATGAAGTGATCGCGGTTGGATCTGTTTCCGTAGCGCGTGAATTATCAGAATTTTCTAACGCCAATAAAGAGATTGATCTTGTGGCACCGGGAGAAAATATAGTGTCCACCCTTCCTAACAAGAAGTACGGTAAGCTTACCGGCACTTCAATGGCTGCCCCTCATGTCAGCGGAGCGCTTGCTTTAATCAAAAGCTATGAAGAAGAATCATTTCAACGAAAGCTTTCTGAAACTGAAGTTTATGCACAGCTGGTCCGCAGAACACTCCCTCTCGATATTGCAAAAACGCTGGCAGGTAATGGATTCCTGTATTTAACCGCTCCTGATGAGCTGGCAGAAAGAGCAGCGCAATCACATTTGATGACCCTATAAAATTATTTTTCTTATATAACATAAACCACATATAGTAAATAAAATTTCAAATTCTATGTTGACAACAAATTTGAATTACTGTTAAGATTACCAACAAATGATTCAACTTTTCAAAAAATTAATAACATTTTCTCTTATCGAGAGTTGGGCGAGGGATTGGCCTTTTGACCCCAACAGCAACCGACCGTAATTCCATTGTAAAATGGGGCGCACTGCTTTTCGCGCCGAGACTGCTGTCTCATAAGGCACGGTGCTAATTCCATCAGATTGTGTCTGAGAGATGAGAGAGGCAGTGTTTTACGCAGAAAAGCCTCTTTCTCTCATGGGAAAGAGGCTTTTTGTTGTGAGAAAACCTCTTAGCAGCCTGTATCCGCGGGTTAACGAGAGTGTTTTACATATAAAGGAGGAGAAACAATGACAACCATCAAAACATCGAATTTAGGATTTCCAAGAATCGGACTGAACAGAGAATGGAAAAAAGCGCTTGAAGCGTATTGGAAAGGCAGCACTGATAAAGATACGTTTTTAAAGCAAATCGACGACCTCTTTTTATCCGCAGTAAAAACACAAATCGACCAGCAGATTGATGTTGTGCCTGTTTCTGATTTCACACAGTATGACCATGTACTCGACACAGCAATCAGCTTCAACTGGATTCCGAAACGATTCAGACATTTGACTGACGCTACCGATACATACTTCGCTATCGCCCGCGGAATAAAAGACGCCGTATCTAGTGAAATGACAAAATGGTTTAATACAAATTACCATTACATCGTTCCTGAATATGACGAAAGCATTGAATTCCGCCTGACAAGAAACAAACAGCTCACAGATTACCGCCGGATCAAACAGGAATACGGAGTTGAAACAAAACCTGTGATTGTCGGCCCTTATACGTTCGTTACGCTTGCTAAAGGCTATGAACCGTCTGAAGCAAAAGCGATCCAAAAACGTCTTGTGCCGTTATATGTACAGCTTTTGAAAGAACTTGAAGAAGAAGGCGTAAAATGGGTTCAAATCGATGAGCCGGCGCTTGTTACAGCCTCTAGCGAAGATGTCCGCGGCGCAAAAGAATTATTTGAAAACATCACAAGTGAACTTTCATCCTTGAACGTGCTGTTGCAAACGTATTTTGATTCTGTTGATGCTTACGAAGAGCTGATCTCTTACCCAGTACAGGGAATTGGCCTTGATTTCGTTCACGATAAGGGCAGAAACCTGGAACAGCTGAAAACACACGGCTTTCCAGCAGACAAAGTGCTGGCAGCCGGCGTGATCGACGGACGCAACATTTGGAAAGCGGATCTCGAAGAACGTCTCGATGCCGTTCTTGATATTCTCAGCATTGCAAAAGTGAATGAACTGTGGATTCAGCCTTCCAGCAGCCTGCTGCACGTTCCGGTAGCGAAGCACCCTGACGAGCATTTGGAAAAGGATCTGCTGAACGGATTATCGTACGCAAAAGAAAAACTAGCCGAGCTGACAGCTTTGAAAGAAGGCTTAGTATCAGGAAAAGCGGCGATCAGCGAACACATTCAGCAGGCTAAAACGGATATTCAGGCGCTCAAACAGTTTGCAACAGGCGCGAATTCCGAACAGAAGAAAGAGCTTGAGCAATTAACCGATAAAGACTTCAAACGCCCGATTCCGTTTGAAGAACGTTTAGCCCTGCAAAATGAATCTCTCGGCCTTCCGCTTTTGCCGACGACTACGATCGGAAGCTTCCCGCAGTCTGCTGAAGTGCGGAGCGCACGCCAAAAATGGCGGAAAAATGAGTGGTCTGATGAACAGTATCAAAACTTTATCAATACAGAAACAAAACGATGGATTGATATTCAGGAAGAATTGGAACTTGATGTCCTTGTTCACGGTGAATTTGAACGGACAGACATGGTCGAATACTTCGGTGAGAAGCTGGCCGGCTTTGCCTTCACAAAATACGCATGGGTTCAATCATACGGCTCACGCTGTGTCCGCCCGCCAGTCATTTACGGAGATGTTGAATTTATTGAACCGATGACAGTGAAAGACACGTTATATGCACAGTCATTGACATCCAAGCATGTGAAAGGAATGCTGACCGGCCCAGTTACAATCTTAAACTGGTCTTTCCCTCGAAACGACATTTCGAGAAAAGATATCGCTTTCCAAATCGGGCTCGCCCTTCGCAAAGAAGTAAAAGCGCTTGAGGACGCAGGCATTCAAATCATTCAAGTCGATGAGCCAGCGCTGCGAGAAGGCCTTCCATTGAAAACCCGCGATTGGGATGAGTATTTGACTTGGGCGGCTGAAGCATTCAGATTAACCACTTCTTCCGTGAAAAATGAGACGCAAATTCATACACATATGTGCTACAGCAACTTCGAAGACATCGTCGATACGATCAATGATCTTGATGCCGATGTGATTACAATCGAACACAGCAGAAGCCACGGAGGATTTTTAGATTACTTAAAAGACCATCCGTATTTGAAAGGGCTCGGCCTTGGTGTATATGACATTCACAGCCCTCGGGTGCCGTCAATTGAAGAAATGTACGACATTATCGTGGATGCGCTTGCCGTCTGTCCGACTGACCGCTTCTGGGTAAATCCAGACTGTGGATTGAAAACAAGACAACAGGAAGAAACGGTCGCAGCATTGAAAAACATGGTTGAGGCAGCGAAGCAGGCAAGAGCTAAACAAACACAGCTTGTATAAGTAAGATAGAAACCATCTGCCTTTGGCAGATGGTTTTTCTATTAGAAAGCGGGAATCGGTTTCCGATGCTTCCCGTCCCCTTCTACTACTATTTTGGCTGTTCCATTTTCATCGAATTCCACAAGGCTCAATGATGTATCATGTATGTAAGCAGAATTCCATATGTCATTAACGCGTCTTCCCTTTATGATATTTAACAGCATTAATATAAAGACAGAATGGGTAACCAAAAGAACATTACCGGAAGAATGACTGTCCAAAATCGTTTGGAGAGCCAGCCTTACCCGGCTTTCAAGATCAAAAAATGTTTCACATCCCGGCTGGCGATAAGCTTCGGGATAATGTAAATAAGCATGAAAAAGATCAGGTTCGTTTCTTTCAATATCCTCTTGTTTTTTTCCTTCCCATGAGCCTAGTGACATTTCTCTGAACATATGATCTTTAACCAGCGGGGGCCGGCGCGATCCCAGTATAGTTTTTGCCGTCTCTTCTGTCCGCTTGCTCGGGCTGATGTAAACCTGATTGAATTCAATATCCCGCAAACGCTCCCCAAGAGCGCGGGCGTTGTACAGTCCAAGTTCTGTTAAATCTGAATCCAGCCAGCCCTGCATCCGTTTTTCCACATTCCATTGAGTCTGTCCGTGCCTGGCAATATATAAATGCAGCATGATCACCCCTCCACTTTTCTCCTCTTATCTTAGCAAATCCCCCAAATATTTTGTTTATTTTGCACTATTTTGAGAATGTTCTTTGCACTTCTTTTCGGCTATACTGATAACACTCAATTGACAGGAGGGTTTAGGATGAATCATGAAAAGTTCTTAAAACGGGCTGTCGACCTTGCTCGCGAAGGAGTGAACGCAGGAGTTGGCGGGCCTTTCGGTGCTGTTATTGTGAAAGACGGAGCCATTATTGCCAAGGGGCAGAACAGCGTCACAACAAGCAATGATCCGACTGCCCACGCGGAAGTGACGGCTATTCGAAACGCCTGCAAGGCGCTTGGAACATACCAGCTTAATGACTGCATTTTGTATACGAGCTGCGAGCCATGCCCCATGTGCCTAGGCGCCATCTACTGGGCCCGGCCGAAAGCTGTTTTCTATGCAGCGGAGCATACAGACGCCGCCGAAGCTGGATTTGATGATTCATTCATTTATAAAGAAATTCTTAAACCTGCTGAAGAAAGAACAATCCCCTTTTATCAAGTGACTCTGACGGAGCATTTATCCCCGTTTCAGGCATGGCTTGCTTTTGACAATAAAAAAGAATATTAAAGGATCAGGGCATGTGCGGCCTGATCCTTTGTTAATTCGCTGAGAAGCTCCTGTGCACGCGCGCACTTCGGGTTTGCTTTCAGCGCTTTTTGCAAATACAAAACAGCAGTCATATGCTGACGCAATTCAGCATGGCAGACACCGAGCCAGCAGCTTGATCTAAAATCGGCTGCTCCCTTCAACCTGTACGTACAGATGATGTTCACTATCGGTTTGCAGGCAAGCCTCAAACGCTGTGATCGCTTCTCTGACTTTTTTCAGCTGATACATAATGATTCCTTTATAATAGTGAAGGGTGCAGTAATCCGGATAATGCGTCAGCGCTTCATGGATATCCTGTTCCGCTTCTTCGTACCGTTCTGCTTCAATTAATAATTTATACTTTACATAATAGCTAGCTGGCGGCGGAATTTGCTTTTTTCTTTTACATTCATTGATACAATCCATTGCCAGCCGGAAGGCTTTATCAGGTTCGTTTCCTCTGTCATACTCAGCTGCTTTCTGACAAATGAGAGACGGCTCAGCAGAGGATGTCAGCAATGCTGCATTTAATAAACTGATGTTGCGTTGATGCTTTTGCTGTGCCTCCTGCTCTAAATAGCCGTAATGGTGAATGATACATGGCAGCGAGAAAGTGCTGCTTGCTTCTTCTCCCTCAGGTCTCTCGCCGATACTTCCCGTAAATGTTATGTTTCGCTGATTCCGGAACAGCCTGATCTGCCTTTGTTCAAACGCTTCATTTTCAACCCATTGCTTTCCTGTATAATTCACGACCTTCACGCAACCGAGAGACGGCAGGCTGTCAGTCAGCAGCGAAGGCAATAGGCTGCCCGTTTCCGGGTCTAGTTCTTCATCGGCATCCAAGATCAATATCCACTCTCCCTTGGCATGCTGTAAACTAATATTTCTCGCTTGTGAAAAGTTCTGTTCCCATATATGATGATACACTTGGGCATGAAAACTTTTGCAAATATCTTCCGTCCGATCGCTTGATCCCGTATCAACCACAATGATTTCATCAGCTATATGCTGCACACTCTCTAAACAGCGTGCGATATGGCGTTCTTCATTTTTCACAATCATACAGACGGACAGCTTTGGTCTTTTCATGTACTCACCTTTTCTCTAGTCTGAATTCACCTATACTACATGTATTCACACTTCGAAAAGTTCATGCCCGCCTCGCATGCTTCCGCATAAAAAAACATCCTGAGAATCCTCAGGATGCCGGTCATTATTTTAATTCTAACGTTACCTCAATATTTCCTCTCGTAGCCTTTGAATAAGGACAGAATTCATGAGCAGCATTAACAAGCTCCTGTGCCTTGTCCCGATCCAAATTTTTCGTGTTCACCACAAGTGTGACGCCGATTTTAAACCCGTCGTCGCTCTCATCCTTCATAAGGCTGACCTGGCCTTCAATTTCGGAATCAATGGTAACATTTTGCTCTTTGGCCACGTGTTCGAGCGCGCCGCCGAAGCACGCAGCATATCCTGCCGCAAAGAGTTGTTCCGGATTTGTGCCGGTTTGTCCTTCTTTTTTTGCATTAGGCATTACAATATCAAAATCAAGAACACCGTCATCTGATGTAATATGTCCTGCCCGTCCGCCGCGAGCGGTTGCTTTTGCTGTAAATAGTGCCATCATTCTCATCCTCCTTATTTCGATCTAGTTGTTATATTTCCCATTCTGAACTTTTTAAACATGCTATGTTTGCCGAGAATAGGAAAAGTAGTGTTTTTCAGATACAATAGAATGGAATGACGGAAAGAGTTGGTGAACAAGATGGAAAATGAATTTGACCATATGAAATTGGAGAATCAGCTTTGTTTTTTGCTATATGCAAGTTCGCGGGAAATGACAAAGCAATACAAGCCGCTGCTTGACAAGCTGAATGTGACGTACCCTCAATATTTGGCCTTGCTATTGTTATGGGAACACGAAACGCTTACTGTCAAAAAAATGGGTGAGCTGCTGTATTTAGATTCGGGGACGCTCACTCCGATGCTAAAGCGAATGGAACAGCAGGATTTGATTACAAGAAAAAGGTCTGAAGAGGATGAACGGTCCGTGCTGATCAGCCTGACAGAGGACGGAGCGTTATTAAAAGAAAAAGCGGCTGACATTCCCGGAACGATCCTGGGGCTCTCAAAGCAGTCCGGGGAGGAACTGAAACTGTTAAAATCCGCTCTATATACATTGCTGGAAACACTTCATCAAAAAAATTGAGGATGCCTTTTATGAGGCATCCTCTTTTTCGTTTATTCAGCTACTTCAAGCGTAACATCGATATTTCCGGAAGTTGCTTTTGAATACGGGCAGACGCCGTGTGCTTTTTGCACAAGTGCCTGTAATTCTGATGCACTGATTCCTTTCCCTTTCACCTGAAGCGTCACACCCAGCTTGTAGCCTTGATCCGCTTCATCCTTTAACAGGCTGACATGCGCTGTAACCTCTGTTTCCACTTTCACTCGTTCTGTTCTTGCTACCAGCTGCAGCGCGCTGTCAAAGCAAGCTGCGTAACCTGCTGCAAACAGCTGCTCCGGATTTGTCGCTTTTTCTAATTTATTTGCTCTCGGTGTCCCCGGCATTGCGACATCAAGCTCAAGAACGCGGTCTGATGAAATTACCTTTCCTTCTCTTCCTCCTACCGCTGAAACAGTAGCTGTAAATAATGGCTGGCTCATTTTCCATTCCCCCAATATATATTTTATACAATTAAATTTTACACAATCTAATTTACGATGTCAATTTTTCCGCGCACAAAAAAAGCTTATCCCGGTTGAGATAAGCTTTTTCATTGAACTTTGCTCCCGCTATTCGCGGATTTGCCCTGTTCCTTTGATGACGTATTTAGTAGAAGTCAGTGCAGGAAGCCCCATCGGCCCTCTTGCATGTAGCTTTTGCGTACTGATGCCGATTTCAGCTCCGTAGCCAAATTCAAAGCCGTCGGTAAAACGGGTTGACGCATTATGATAGACCGCAGCAGCGTCGACAGCCGTTTGAAAATAAACCGCATTCTTATCATCTTCAGTTAAAATCGCTTCTGAATGATTGGTGCCGTATTGTTGGATATGCTTCACAGCTTCTTGGACATTGTCAACCGTCTTTATGCTGAGGACAGGCGCTAAAAATTCTGTCTCCCAATCTTCTTCCGACGCTTGTTTGCTTGAAGGATGAAGTTCACACACAAATTCATCACCGCGAATGTCAACTCCCGCTTTTTCCAGTTGGGCAAGCAATTCTTTCCCGTGCTTCTCCGCCCACGCCTTGTGAATCAGCAATGATTCAATTGCATTACACACAGAAGGGCGCTGTGTTTTCGCGTTTACGACAACCTTTTCCGCCATTTGCGGTTTGGCTGTCTCGTCAATGAAAATGTGGCAGTTTCCTGCTCCGGTTTCTAACACGGGCACAGTTGATTCTCTCACAACGAGATCGATCAGCTTTTTGCCTCCGCGCGGGATTAATACGTCTAAGCCATCATTTAACGTAAAGAGTTCTTTTGCCGTTTCTCTGCTCGTATCCTCAATCAGCTGTACGGCGTCAATTGGAAGCGGAGACTGCTCAAGCGCTCTGTGAATGACACTGACGAGGGCTTTGTTGCTGTGAATGGCTGAGGAGCTCCCCCGCAGGACAACCGCGTTTCCCGTTTTTAAGCAGAGGGTTGCCGCATCGACTGTAACGTTCGGTCTCGCTTCATAAATCATTCCGACCACACCAAGCGGAACACGGATTTTTTCGATAAGCAGGCCGTTCTCCTTTTCAATTGTTTCAAGTGATTCACCGACCGGATCTGCCAAATCAATTAAAAGCTCTACTGCGTCCGCTATATCACGAATGCGTTTCTCATCCAGGGTCAGGCGATCAATGATATCAGATGTTAAGCCATTGTTCTTTCCGTTCTCAATGTCTTTCGCATTTTCGGCTAAGAGAAAATCCTTTTCATGTCGGAGCCCGTTTGCAATGAGGCTGAGCGCCTCATTTTTTTCAGCCGTTGTTTTCATGATCAGTTCCGCTGCTGCTTCGTTTGCCAGCTTCGCTTTTACAGAAACTTCACTCATTTTTCCGCCTCCTAGTCTTTTAAATTGACCCAGTCATTCCTGTGGATCACCTCAAACGTTTTCTCAAAATCAAGTTCATCACTGCGTTTGCCTTTCGCCGCCACAATCTCCTCGGAGGAGTAATGCGTTTGGCCTTTTCCGATCACGCCGCCCGGCCCCCGGACTTCTACGACCGCCCCTTTTGGAAAACTTCCATTTACGCCCACTACGCCAGCCGGCAACAGGCTGCTTCCGTTATGGATCATCGCCTCCTCGGCACCCGCATCAATCACGATTTCTCCTGCTATCGGCGAGTGGAACTGAATCCACTGTCTCGTGTTGTTAACCGAGGACAGTTCTTTGTCTCCGATATAAGTGCCATCTCCCCTGCCATCCAAAATGTCCGCAAGCTTTTGCTCTCCGCTGCCTGTTCCAATGAACACTTTCACGCCAAGAGACAGCGCGGTTTGTGCGGCTAACAGCTTTGATTTCATACCGCCGGTGCCGACCTTTGATCCGGCTGAACCGGCATACCCCAGCAATTCGGGCGTGATCTCAGGCAAATCATCAAATCGTTTCGCCTCAGGATTTTCATTCGGATTGGCATCATACAGACCGTTGATATCAGTGAGAATCATAAGCTGATCCGCATGAATCAATCCGCTGACTAACGCAGAAAGCATGTCATTATCCCCGAATGTCAATTCTTCAACAGATGTAGAGTCGTTTTCATTGATAATCGGAATGACGCCGCGCTCCAGTAATTCCATCATCGTTGCATACGCGTTTCGATAGCGTTCTCTTTTCGAAAAATCATTTCTCGTTAAAAGGATCTGTCCCGGAGTCAGTGAGTATTGTTTGAATTGATTCATATATTGCTGCATTAACAGTGTTTGTCCGACCGCGGCCGCCGCTTGTTTTCCTTTAATGGTAACAGGGCGGGAAGGATAACCGAGGCTGGAAAACCCCGCCGCTACGGCTCCCGAGGTAATCAGAATCATTTCATGTCCCGCTTTCTTCAACAGGGAAATAGCCTGAACATGCTCTCTGATTTTCGCCTCATCAATGCTTCCGTTGCTATTCGTGAGCGAACTGCTTCCTATTTTCACTACTATTCTTTGTTTTTTCATTTATTCTCCTCCGAGGCTCTTCGCCAGCCAACTTACAATAAAAAAACCCATTCGATCCTGATTCATAAGGACGAAATGGGTTTCCGTGGTGCCACCTTGATTGAACGCGCTTATGCACGCTCCGCTCTCCTGTAACGCCAGGTTATGCGCCTAGGTTTTCCCCCTAAGACTCCAAGGCAGGTTCGGCAGGTTTCATGCGGCAAAATGTTTCAGCGATTCATTTTGCTCTCTGTCACAGAAAGGTCTGCTTACTAATCCTCTTCAACGCTCAATGATTTTTTTATATTATGCAAAGAAAAAAGTCTCTTGTCAAGTTTTCGTCACCAAAAAATGCCCGCATAGCGCGGGCATTTTGCAGTCTAGTTAAAGACGATTGTTTTATTTTCATGAACGATGACGCGGTCTTCCAAATGCCATTTCACAGCACGCGCAAGCACGCTGCGTTCAATTGTTCTGCCGATGTTTTTCAGCGCTTCTGCATTGTCCCGGTGGTCCACACGCTCAATATCCTGTTCAATGATCGGCCCTTCGTCAAGATCGTTTGTGACATAGTGAGATGTCGCTCCGATCAGTTTCACGCCGCGCTCGTAAGCCCGTTTGTACGGATTCGCACCGATAAAAGCAGGCAGGAACGAATGGTGGATATTGATGATGCGATTCGGATGAGCCGAAACAAAGTCAGGTGTTAAGATCTGCATATAGCGAGCGAGAACAATTACGTCAATCTCGTATTGCTCAAGCAGCTCAAGCTGCTTCTTTTCGACTTCCGCTCTGATGTCTTTGTTCGCTTTCATATAGTGGAATGGAATGTTCAGCCGCTCTACCAGCTCTCTCGCATCCTCATGGTTGCTGATGACAACAGCAATTTCCGCCATAAGGTTGCCGGTTTGCCATTCCCAAATCAGCTCATGCAGACAGTGAAGTTCCTTTGAAACAAAAATGGCGACACGCTTCAGCTCGCTTGCCAATGTTAAGCTCCATGTCATGTCGAAGTTTTCCGCAACAGACGCAAACGCCTCCTGCAGTGTTTCTTTTTTCTCGCGAATGTCCGCGCTGTCGAATTCGATTCTCAGAAAGAACCGGCCGCCTTCAGGGTCTGTCGTATATTGGTTGGATTCTATAATATTGGCGCCGTGTTCAAATAAAAACGCGGAAACCGCAGAAACGATACCCGGCTGATCAGGACAGCTGACCAAAAGACGCCCTTTATCCTCATTTCCGTCACGGTATTCGTTCAACCGCTGTGTCATATATGATTTCATGAATAATCCCTCTTATCTTTATAAGTCTAAACTATTTATCCATTATACTGAAGATTTGATAAAAATCAATTTATGACAGAATTTTTAAACCAACCGCTGAACATAAAATCAAAGCGATAAAAAAGATCCGTTTGGCGTCTTTCGGCTCCTTGTAAAAGAGGATGCCGACAAGCGCTCCGCCGGCGGTGCCAATGCCTGTCCAGACAGCGTAAGCCGTGCCCATCGGAATGGTTTCCATGGCATACGACAGTAAGGAAAATGAAGCGGCAAAACCAACAATGATCAACAGCACCCATTTCACACTTTTTTCTTTCGCATATTGATTCATAAGGGCCACGCCGGCCATCTCCAAACAGCCCGCGCACAATAAACTGATCCAATGCAGCATTATGCCTCACCTCCTTTTTCCTCTGTCTCATCCGGTGTCACAAGCTTCAATCCGATCACACCAATTAAGAGCACACCGATTAACAAAAGCTTCGGCCATCCAACCGGCTCATGAAACAGAATGATTTCACTCAGCACTGTTCCTGCCGTGCCAAGTCCGGTAAAGACGGCATACACGGTTCCGACAGGCAGACTGTTTGTCGCTTTCATTAAAAGATAAAAGCTGACTATGATGCCGACGGCAGTGCCGCTCCATGTTAAAGCTGAGTCAGCATGCTTTAAGCCTACCACCCAAACAACCTCGAAAACGGCGGCAAGCACGACTAATCCCCATTTCATTTCAAGTCATTCCTTTCTTTCCAGTAAGATTCTCCGAAAACAAAAAAACCCCGGACAGTCGTCTCACATGAGATTGACTCTCCCGGGCTTTTTTCCCTCCGTGTGCATACACGCCTCTATTTACGCGTATGTGTTTTCTCTCGGACCAGTCCATGTCCATTGACATGCGGAACCCTAGAAAACTTTACCTGACATCATGATACTAAACTCAGCTCTATCTTTCAATTGTAAGATTTTCTTTCATATACTGCGATCGGTTTATTCCATTTTCTGATCGTTCTATCGTAAAGCATGCCGATTTTCTCCGCTACCCGTATGGACGCTTTGTTATCAGGGTCAATCAAAGCCGCAATTGTGCCAAACTGCCGCTCGGTGAAGCCGTAGTCCAGGCAGGCCCGCGCCGCTTCTTGCGCATAGCCGTTCCCCCAGTGGCGGCGGGCAAACATATAGCCGATTTCCATTACGGTTTGATTTTCGATCTGCTGAGGAACAATGCCGCATTGCCCCAAAAAGTCCCCTGTCCGCTTATCTTCGGCGATCCACAGACTGACGCCGTACCCTTTTTCATTTCTCTTGTTCCAATTGATCCACTCGCGGGTTTGCCTTTTATCTTTTAAGCCGGAATAATATTTCATGACGTCAGGATCGTTAAATAGCTCAAACAAAGAGGCTTGATCCTGATCTTCCATACAGCGCAAACGCATTCGATCGGTCACAAGCTTCGTTTTAGCGCTCATATTTCACCATATCCTGCTTCCATTCTTTTTTGAGGGCTTCAATATGGGCTTGATGATAGCGGTTATGATCCGCCATATGCCAAATGCCCCACCGTATGGTCGCGGTGTCACTATCGTAAGAAAGCGGCTGATGCAAATCATTTTCAGTTAAGGTGTAACATACCGATTTCAGCTCGTTTACCACATGCCGATGTCTTTTCAGGAGTTCATCTAATCCGGGCTGATTCTCCGGTTCAGGCAGCCGTCCACTTTCATCTGTCATCGGGCCGTATGTCTGTTCAATATGATCCGGTATTCGGTTCTCCTTGATACGCCAGACCCATCTGATATCAACAGTTGCAATATGGCACAAAAGCTGAGCTGTGCTGTTTTTTGTTTGGCAGCGCCCCTTATAATAAAGTTCACTGTGTGTCATGTGACTTACGATAGAAGCCAGACGGAGACTGTTTTCTTCCACTGCGGAATATAATAGACTGACCGTCGGCGCCATGTCTTTTCTAATAGATAAGTCCTTCATGTTCAGTTCCCCTCCTAACAAGGTACATTTGACACCAAACAAAAATTCCCTTTAAAAAAGAAAAAGCTCTCGTTAAAAACAGAGAGCAATCTTAATTGTTATTTCCCGGTTTATATAAGTAGGGATCATGCTGCGGTTCGTTTGAGGTATTCAAATCAAGCGATATATCGCCGCGGGCATTCATCGTGCCAAGTGTAATCGAGGACAGCCGTTTGGGGCTGTACCCTTTTTTCTCAAGCTTCTCAAACAACCATGATCGGTTCTTTTGGAGGTATTTCAAATTATGATCAAGGATTTCACCATCCAGTATGAGTGGAATCGGGATAAAATTCCGTTCAGCTTCCATATTTAAATCCCGCACCTGCACCGCTCTCGCTTCCTCTTTTGGGATGACACTTACTTCTCCCGTTTCCTCAATGATGGCAAGATCAATGTCAGCCGGATCGGCATAGCCCTTTTCTCTCAGCTTTCCGAGCAGTTCATTAACAGTCAGCCTTTCTTTGCGCAGCCCCTGTTCATCAATATCCCCGTTTCGGATTAATACAGTCGGGCTTACGACAAGCATCCATCTCCATTTATTAGAAAGGGAGAGCTTGGTCATCAGAAGATAAAGCACTAAAAAAGAGCCCGCGTAATAAATCGACATTGGCAGCTTGGATGTAAGAATCGGTTCACTGATAATGGTTCCGATTGCGAAGGTCAAAAGCAGATCAAAATTGTTCATTTGTGACACGGCTTTTTTACCGGCAAGCCGAAACAGAATATACGCAATCGAAAATACGATAACTGGCTTCAGTAAAAATGCCCATACCATCCATAACACTGATCTTTACCTCCATCTGCTAGTCATATTGAGCCTATTGTGCCCCGAGGCATATCCTCTATGCATCAACCCTTTTATCCGGTGCCTAAATAGACAACGTGTACATCGCCGGCACATAACAGTGATCAATTGGCGCCACAACGTGAACAGCAGCAGACGTTCGACAGGCTAGCCGGTTTAGAGCGAAAATGGAGAAACAATGAATTGCTGAGAAGATGCAAGAACAACAAAATCCTGTAGAAACAGGCGCTTGTCTGCTCTTCTATCACAAAAAAACTCTTCTCAGAAAGGAGAAGAGTTTCATGTATATGATCAAACGGATTGTGCCAAACTTAATTGCGGGCCGAACAGCTCGTAATGGATAGAATCCGGCGCTGATCCGAGTTTTGACACAAGCTGATGCATCGCCGTAATAAATGTCGGTGAACCGCAAATATAATAATCCGCATCTGTATTGATAATCAATTCTTTGAGGAACTGCTGATCAATCTGTCCTTCATGAAACAGAAGGTCACCTGCACGGTCTTGCTCTGTCGGCTCGCGATACACAAATGCGGTTTTGACAAAAGAATGGTTTGCCGCTTCTTCCACTTCATGGCGCAATGCGTGGTATTCACTGTTTTTCGCGGCATGAATGAAAAGAATCTGCCGTTCAGGCTGCTTGGAAACAGACGTTTTCAGCATGCTGATCATTGGTGTTATGCCAACTCCGGCACTGATTAGAACAAGATCTTTTTGTGATGAAGGATCTAAAACAAAGTCCCCCGCCGGTGCGCTGATCTCTATTGAATCTCCCTCATGCAGTCCATCGTGTAAATACGTAGACACGGCACCGTCTTTCTTCACTGAAATTCGATAATCGTCTTTTCCCGGCATATCAGACAGGCTGTATTGACGGATTTGCGTATATTCAGCATCAGGAATCCGCACTTTGATGCTGATATACTGCCCCGCTTGAAATTCAGGTAACGGCTTGCCGTCTTCCGGCTTCAAATAGAAGGATATAATTTCTTTGCTTTCACGCTCTTTTTTTGCGATGACAAATGGCTTATACTCCTTCCAGCCGCCGGCTTGCTCCTCCGCCTGCTCATACATTTCTTTTTCAATTCCGATGAACGCGTCAGCGATTACTCCGTACGCTTTCTCCCATGCCTGCATAATGTCAGGTGTCGCAGCGTCTCCCAGAACATCTTTAATCGCAATCAGCAAATATTTGCCGACGATCGGATAATGTTCAGCCTTGATTCCGATACTCCGGTGCTTGTGGCCGATTTGTTTGACGACCGGAATGATATTTCCGAGCTGGTCAATATTTGCTGCAGCTGCAATAACGGCATTTGCAAGGGCAGTGCGCTGTGTTTTTTTCTTTTGGTTTGTTTGATTAAAAATGTTCAGAAGCTCTGGATGGCCTTGGAACATCAGATCGTAAAAACGGCCAGTGATGGCTTCCCCATGCTGTTGTAATACGGGTACAGTGCTTTTAATGATTTCGATTGTTTTATTATCTAACATTTCATAAACAATCCTTTCAAAAGATGTATTTAAAATATATCTTTAAGATACAAGATCTCGCGAATAAAAGATATATCTAAAATGAATCTTTAATAAAGTTGTCACAAGATTTTCAATTTATCGTGACAATTGTTGCTTTTTTATAGAATCCCCTAGCAAAAACGGACTAACCTTTGTAATGATCACCATAAGAAAGGTGCAAAGCACAAAAAAACCCAAAACAACATATGTTTTGGGTTTAACATTTACCAAGGCCTTTCAGTTCCGAGCGCATTTGCAAGAGCCTGGCTGTGCTTTTTGCGGTTTTTTCGTTCATTGGCGCGCTGAACCGCCGTATTATGCAGCATGATTTCTTCTTCTGTTTCCGGTACAACTCTCGGTACAGGCACCGGCTTGCCATTTGAATCCAATGCGACAAATGTCAAAAAGGATGTCGCGGCGAGTTCCCGTTCGCCAGTCATCAGGTGCTCCTTAATGACTTTTACAAACACCTCCATCGAGGAAGTGCCGACCCATGTCACATATGACTCCAAGCAGACAGACTCCTTTTGGCCGATCGGCTTCAGAAAATCCACTGAGTCCATCGAAGCGGTTACTGTTTCACGTCTGCAATGGCGCGCCGCGGAAATTGAAGCAATGTCGTCAATATAACTCATTAATTTTCCGCCAAACAGCGTGTTATGGTTGTTCGTATCAAGCGGGAACACCCTGCTGGTTTTTACAACCTTTGACTCTTTACAAAATCTTGTTTCCGGTGTTTCCATATCTTTCTCCCCTTTGATGTCTGATCGTTTAGCTACATGCACTTATATTCTCCTATTAAACAATATTCTCTGCCATTTGTCTAAAATTTAAAATGGTTTGCCTGTCTTCTTTCCAAAACGTTTAATGATTTTGGTGATGGGGGAATAATACCTGTATTCTTCAAACGGTCAGGAGGAGAATCAATGGAAGCATCCATCCCGAAACAACAGCAAAAAACGGTATGCCGAACGGAATACGGCGCACTCGAGAAAGTCATTTTATGCAGACCGGAGCATATGACGATAAAAGATGTCATAAACGAAACACAAAAACATTTTGAAGATGACAATATTCATGTGAAAACCGCTGCAGATCAGCACAGCCGCTTTATTGAAGCACTCAGGTCACATAACATCGAAGTCATCCTTTTGCCTGTCCGCGACGGACTCCCCGAGCAGGTCTTCACCCGGGACATAGGGTTTGTCATCGGAGAAAAAGCTTTCCTCTCGAGCATGACGGAACCGATTCGCCAAGGGGAAGAATCGGTCATAAAAGATTTTTTTCACAGTCAAGGCATTCCTTACACCCGTATGCTTGATACAAGCATTGAAGGCGGTGACGTCATTGTCGATGGTGAGATCGTCTATGTCGGAATCAGCCAGCGCACGAATATGTCAGCCATCGTCCAGCTGGAAGAGGCGCTTCCTGACTATACAATCGTCCCCGTTCACCTGCATGAAAAATATTTGCATTTGGACTGCGTCTTTAACATTGTATCTGAAAACGAAGCGTTAATTTATCCTCAAGCCCTTGAGCCAGAGGAAGTTGATATGCTGGCAAAACGTTATGATCTCATTGAAGTGCCAGAGGATGAACAATTTACGCTCGGAACCAACGTCCTTTCCATTGGAAGAAAAACGATTATCAGCCTCCCTTGCAACCGCCATGTCAATCAGCAGTTATCAAATAGAGGCTACCATATCATCGAAATTGACCTTACAGAAATTATTAAATCAGGCGGCTCCTTCCGGTGCTGTACGATGCCGCTGATGCGCGGCGAATGATCAATATTCCCCTTTTTCAAGTTTTGAACAGCTTATTTTATCAAGATACGTTAATATAGAGGTGACATCATTTTTAAGGGGGCATTCGCATGACAAAGTACATAGGGTATGTCGGAACATATACAAAAGGCGGAAGCGAAGGGGTTTATTCATTTGAGCTTGATACTGAGAAAAAAACACTCAGCGAGCCAAAGCTTGCCGCTAAGCTGGGCAACCCCACATATGTGACGCCGAATAAAGACAACACCATTCTTTATTCCATTGAAAAAGCAGATGGCCAAGGCGGAGTTGCTGCTTATAAAATTGATCAAAACAGCGGCGAATTAACATTTCTGAATCATCAGTTAATTGACGGCCCATCGCCGTGCCACGTAAACGCCGATGAACATAATCAATTCGTATTGACAGCCAACTATCACAGCGGGAAAATCCACGCTTTTCCGATTCAGGAAGACGGGAGCTTACAATCACCTGCTTCAGAAGCCGCTCACACAGGAAAAGGGCCGCACGAAAGGCAAGAAAAACCGCATATACATTACGCGGGGTTCACACCTGAACACAATTATGTCGTAGCGGTTGACTTAGGAATCGATAAGCTGTACACCTATAAAATGGAAGACGGCGTATTGACTGAATCCGGAAGCCATGCCTTCGCTCCCGGCACAGGACCTCGCCATATCGCTTTTCATCCGAAAGAAAAATACGCTTACGTGATGACAGAATTAAGCAATGAAGTGATTGCGCTTGAATACAATCCGACAGCCGGCGAATTCAGAGAAACCCAGGTCGTCTCTGCCATTCCTGATGATTTTACGGATAACAGCCAGGGAAGCGCAATTCATGTCACACAGGACGGCCGTTTTGTTTACGTCGCAAATCGCGGCCATGACAGTATCGCTGTATTTGAAGTGAATCAATATTCAGGCGAGCTGGCATTCGTAGAAAGAGTCTCGACAGAAGGAAACTGGCCTCGTGACTTCGTCCTTGATCCAACGGAAGCGTTTCTTGTTGCTTCAAATGAAGAAACAGGCAATCTTGTCCTGTTTGAGAGAGACAAAGAAACCGGCCGATTGACAGTGCTTCCTTCAACTGTTTCCGTCCCTTACCCGGTTTGTGTGAAATTTTTACATCAATCATAAAAACAAAGACTGGCTCCGCAAAGCGGGCCAGTCTTTTTGGTTTATCTCACCTTTTCTTTCGTATCAGCATTTCGATACAAATGGCAAGCGACAAATCGGCCGGCTTCGATTTCTTGAAGCTGGGGACGGGATTCCCCGCATTCTGGCATCGCCTCCGGACAGCGGGTCCGAAACACGCAGCCGCTCGGCGGATTGACCGGGCTCGGCAGCTCCCCTTTTAAGAGGATGCGCTCGCGCTTGTCCTCCAATTCAGGGTCTGGAATCGGAATCGAGGATAAAAGCGCCTTTGTATAGGGATGTAGCGGTTCACGATACAGTGTTCCGCTCTCTGTGATTTCCATCATGTGCCCTAAGTACATAACACCGATCCTGTCACTGATATGCTTCACCATCGAAAGATCATGGGCAATAAATAAAAACGTGAGCCCTTTCTCTTTTTGAAGCCGCTTCAGCAGGTTGACGACCTGCGCCTGGACCGAGACATCAAGTGCAGAAATCGGTTCGTCTGCCACGATAAATTCAGGATTCAGCGACAGTGCTCTGGCAATGCCGATTCTCTGCCTTTGTCCGCCGCTGAATTCATGGGGATAACGGCTGCCAAAATCGGGGTGAAGCCCCACTGCCTCAAGCAGCTCGTCCACGATGAGAAGCCGAGCTTTATGCGTATTGTAAAGGTTGTGAATTTCCATCGGCTCCAAAATGATGTCTCGAACGGTCATGCGCGGGTTAAGCGAAGCATAAGGATCCTGAAAAATCATCTGCAGCTTGCGGTTGAAGGCAAACTGCTCTTTGACACTTAGTGCGTGAAGGTTCGTTCCGCGGTATTTCACACTTCCTTCTGTCGGCTGATACAGGCGCATCAGCACTCTTCCCAAGGTTGATTTCCCGCACCCTGACTCTCCGACAAGCCCGAACGTTTCTCCTTCACGAATCTGAAAGGTGACCCCGTCGACAGCTTTGACTGTCCGCTTTTTTCCTGCGTCAAAATGCATTTTCAGCTGGCTGACCTCCAACAAAGGCAGTGGCGTCATTTGTCTCCCTCCTTATTCTGAAAAACAGCGGCGCACCGCACATCGTTCTTTTTCATAAATTGTCTCTTTTAATGTAAGGATTTCGATTGATTTTCCTGTCTTTGGAGAATGAAGCATTTTCCCGCCGCCTACGGACAGACCGACGTGATGAATCGCTCCTTTTCCTTCCTCATAAGCAAAAAACAGCAGATCACCGGCTTTCATATCATCAAGCGGAACATCTTCCCCCGCCTTTGCCTGATCTCCCGCATCACGGGGGATGTTGTATCCATTGGCCTTAAATATACTGTACATAAACCCGGAGCAATCAAACCCAAACCCGCTGATCCCTCCCCACAGGTATGGAAGCCCGAGAAAAAAAGCCCCCGTTTGAACGATGTCTTCAGCAGTCCCTTTCTGTTCGCGGACAGGCACTGCATCACTTTGCTTCACAAACCTTTCCCCAAAAGCGGTCGAAACCTTAAAATATCCGTTTTCTTCTGCAATGAGGGGGAGAACCGTCAAAAAGCTCAATTCGATCTCCTTTTCTCCATTACTTTTGTACAAAAAGGCAGCTGGTTTACTGATCATGACATCGTTTTGTATATGGATAGGACTTGTTTTTTTCAGCTGGTTCTTTTTCATCCAGCCCGGATATCCGCGCGGATCTTTTCGGGATGGCTGGCTCGGCACAATGACAGAAACCCATTCGTCCTGCTCCGCCGTCA
This sequence comes from Bacillus sp. SW14, assembly GCF_047608225.1. Taxonomy (NCBI): domain Bacteria; kingdom Bacillati; phylum Bacillota; class Bacilli; order Caryophanales; family Bacillaceae; genus Bacillus; species Bacillus sp. SW14. The sequence continues at coordinate 2,878,127 of NZ_JBLKRW010000001.1, forward strand.
CCAGTACCTTTTCGCCAAAGAGAACCTGAGTTTGGATGATATTGTCTGCACATAATCCAAGCCGCTCATCATACGTCATGCGCTCCAGCCAGTCTCTGATCAATACGGTCGGACGAAGCATCACTTGATCAGATGGACGCGGCGAATTAGGCGCTGTCCAGATGTTGGCCACTGCTGAGATGACAGTGTGCATCATAGCTCTTTTTCTCCTTTCAAAAGCGCAGCTCCGGTGATTCCGAGACCCGGTCTGTCAGGCATCGCAATCGTGCTGCCGCTGTATGTGATGCCGCCTTTGATGACATCTGTTTTCAGCATCAGCGGCGCGTCAAAATCAAACCTTGTGATGTTTTTTTGGCTTGCGGCGAAATGTGCCGCGGCCGTAATGCCCAGCTTCGTTTCGATCATGCTGCCGACCATGCACTCCACTCCGCACGCCTCAGCCATGGCATTGATTTTCTCTGCTCCGCTGATGCCGCCCGCTTTCATCAATTTAATATTGATTAAGTCTGCGCTCCGCGTTTGAAGAACTTCGAACGCCTGACGCGGCGTAAAAACACTTTCATCGGCCATAATCGGCGTGGCTGTCGCATCTGTTACCTTTTTAAGCCCAGCGAGATCATCTTTAAGGACAGGCTGTTCGACAAGCTCAATACCAAGACCTGCATCCTCCATTTTCTGAATCGCTGTTACTGCTTCCTTCGGCGTCCATCCCTGGTTGGCGTCTAAACGAAGTTTCACGGCTGGCCCGACACGTTTTCTGATTTCTTGGATACGGGCGATATCTGTTGCGATATCATCTTTGCCGACCTTTATTTTCAGTGTTTGAAAGCCTTGTTTGAGATAATGCTCGGCATCCGCTGCCATCTCTTCAGGTGAGTTGACACTGACGGTATAATCTGTTTCCAGCGTATCCCGGTATCCGCCGAGCATTTGGTAAAGCGGCAGTCCGCACATCTGCGCCCAGCCGTCGTATACCGCCATTTCCACAGCCGCCTTCGCGCTCTGGTTTCCTGTGAGGAGATGCTGGATGTCATGCAAAATGGCCCCACAGCCAGACAGGCTTTTTCCAAGCAGTACCGGTTTCAAGACATTGTGAATCGCACTTTCAATGCTATCCATGCTGTCTCCTGTAATCACCATCGTTGGAGGTGCTTCCCCCCATCCGATGGCGCCGCTGTCATAAGTGATCCTTACAATGACCGATTCAGCCGTATATACAGTGCGAAGTGCGGTTTTAAACGGTTTTGTCAGCGGTACGGCGATTCGACTTGTGTTTATTTGAATGATTTTCATGTCTTCAGCGCCCCTTCTGAAACGCCAGCCTCGATGACGACTGTTTTTTCTCCTGTATTCATAGCAGCTTGCGCGCCTACCGGTACGGCGATACTCGGTGAACAGTGGCCGATTTTAAAACCTCTCAGTGCAGGCTTCCCCGCCGATACAATATAGTCTTCAAGCACTTGCTCAAGTGAGAGGGACTTCTCTCTTTTCACCGGGACACAGTTATGAAAATCACAAACAAGAATTCCGGCTGCGTCCGTCAGTTTCCCTGCCATTTTCAGCTGATTCAGCATCCGGTCGATTTGGTAAGGCTCCTCGTCAATATCTTCAATAAACAGAAGCTTTCCTCTCGTATCCATTTCAAACGGCGTGCCCAGCGTAGACGTCAGCAAAGAGAGATTTCCTCCGACAAGCTCCCCTTCCGCTTTTCCGGGAACAAGCACGGTCAGCGGAGAAAGCTCTTCTGTATAGGTGAATTCCGTCTCTCGGAAGAGCTGCTCATACGACGCTTTTGTCAGCGGGTGAACGTCGTCGAGGCCAATATCTGAACTGAGCATCGGGCCGTGGAAGGTGACAAGACCTGTATTTTGATGGATGGCAGTATGTAAAAACGTAATATCGCTGTATCCCCAAAAGATTTTAGGATGTTTACGGATTAAGCTGAAATCAATGCCGGCGGCGATACGTCCTGTCCCAAAACCCCCGCATGCGCACAGCACTGCTTTTACCTCCTCGTCTCTGAACATCTCATGGAGATCAGCCAGCCGCTCATCATCCTGTCCCGCTAAATAGCCGTGCTGGTTTTTCAGCGCCTTGCCCAATTTCACCTTTAAACCGAGCTCTTCTAAAAATACAAGCGCGGTTTCAAGCTTTTTTGGATCCGGCGGGCTTGCGGGCGCGATCACTCCAACTGTATCACCCTTTTTAAGCGCTTTTGGCTTGTGATTCAACTGAACCACTCCTTTCATTTGCTCTGCACCCTACGTATACGTGCAAAAAAGAGAAAAAATACCGCTCCATCGCTATAAAGAAGCAGTATTTTCCCAATCGCCGGCGTTAGTTTTTGTCAGCCCATTTTAAATCGATATAGCCGACAGGATGCCGGACGATTCCCTTCACATGTTCGTTTTGCAGGTTGACCTGGTTGTAAAAATAAACCGGAATGATCGGCGCTTCATTGACCAGCAGCTTTTCAGCTTGATGCATAAGGGAGAAACGTGTTTTTTCATCGGCTTCATGTTTCGCCTGCTTGATCAGCTGATCATATTCTTTATTGGCCCAGCCTGTGCGGTTCATCGAATTTCCTGTTTGGAAGGCTTCCAGAAAACTGATAGGGTCCGCGTAGTCAGGCAAAAATGAGCTTTGAGAGAATTGGAATTTCAGCGCTTTTTGATCCTCTAAAAATACGTTCCATTCCATATTGGCCAGCTTCACATCGACTCCAAGAGTATTTTTCAATTTTTGCTGGATCGCCTCGGCAATCTTTTTATGCTCCGGCTTTGTGCTGTAAGTAAGCGTAATCGCAGGAAGATTATCATAGTTTTCTTCCTTCATGCCCTTTTCCAGCAGCTGTTTCGCTTTGCTTTCATTTGGCGTGACCAGGTCTCCGCCCGCTTCACGGAAATCCTTGCCGTCAGGCTGCGTAAATCCGGGCGATACAAAGGCACGCGCCGGTTTTTCATTGTTTTTCGTGACGTACTTGACAATTTCCTTTTGATCTACAGCCATTGCAAAGGCTTTTCTGATGTTTTTATTTTGGAACGGCTCCATGTTCACATTAAACCGGTAGAAATATAGGCCCGCTTGGTCAACAATGCTGACGTTATCCTGATCAAGCAGCTGATCACTTAATTCAGCAGGGACATAAGCGGTATCCAGTTCCCCAGACTGAAACATCTGGTAATCTGTATTTCTGTCACTGACCATCGCCCATTTCACCTTATCAAGCTTCACGGTATCTTGATCCCAATACGTGTCGCTTTTCTCCATTGTGATGCTGTCATCATGCTTCCATTCCGCCAGCTTAAACGGACCGTTCCCGACAAATGTATCCGCCTCAGCAAACCACTTTGGATTTTCTTTATCAACCTTTTCGTTTACCGGAAAATACGCCGGATTGGACACGACGCTTAGAAAATATTTTTGCGGTGCTTCAAGCGTTACTTCAAGGGTTCGATCATCCTTTGCCGTCACCTTCACATCGTCTTTTTTCCCTTTTCCGCTGTTATACGCTTCGCCGCCTTCAATAAAATAGCCTAGAAACGCAGATGAAGCGCCTTTTTTCGGATCAAGCATCCGTTTCCACGCGTATTCAAAGTCTCCAGCCGTTACCGGATCTCCGTTTGTCCATTTCGCATTTTCCCGAATCGTAAATGTGTAGGTTTTTTTATCTTTTGATACAGACCACTTTTCCGCCATTGCCGGTTCAGGCTCATTCTCTTTGCCAAGACGCGTCAGCCCCTCCATGATGTTATTTAACGGCTGCCACGACACATTATTAAAACCGATCGGCGGATCAAATGAAGTCGGTTCATTTTCGTTATTTAAATACAGCACCTTTTCCCCGCTTGTTTTTGCCTTATCATTACCGCTTTCTTTTCCGGCCTTTTCGTTTGCTGTACATCCCATCAGCGCAAGCGAAAGTCCTAATGCAAGACCCATCCCCCACAGCTTTTTCACTCGTTTCATCCTCTTCCCCCTTTTCATGATCAATCCTTCGCATCTCCGGACAGCACCGCATGCTCGGCCCGGTGATCCTGCAACCAGCAGTTGACGGTGTGCGTGTCAGATCTGATGGTCTTTCCCGGGTATACCCTGTCACACACGATCATCCTGTTCGGACAGCGTGCGGCAAACGGGCAGCCTGGCGGAGGTGAAAATAAATCCGGCGGCGTTCCGTCGATCGGAATCAGCTCCGCGCCCTCCATATCCAGCCGCGGGACAGAGTTCAACAGCCCTTTTGTGTATGGATGCTGCGGCTGATAAAAAATATCTTTTCTCGTGCCGATCTCCGCTATTTTTCCGGCATACATAACTGCGACTCTGTCAGCAACCTGGGCAACGATCCCTAAATCGTGTGTAATCAGAATGACAGACACATTCGTTTTTCTCTGAATCTCTTTAAACAGCTCCAATATCTGTGCCTGAATGGTCACATCAAGAGCGGTGGTCGGTTCATCTGCGATTAAGATGTCTGGCTCGCAAATCAGCGCCATCGCAATGACAATCCGCTGTCTCATGCCGCCGCTGAATTGATGAGGATACTGCCTCAGGCGCTCTTCGGGATCGGGAATGCCGACCAATGACAGCATAGAAAGCACCTCTTCCCGCACCGCCTTTTTGCTCATTTTTTTGTGGCGCAGGAGCGCTTCCCCCAGCTGGTCTCCGACAGTCAGCGTCGGGTTTAACGCCGTCATCGGGTCTTGAAAAATCATAGAAATGTCGGCTCCCCTTATGCTTCTCATGTCTTTGTCAGAGAGATGGCAAAGGTCTTTGTTTTTAAATAGAATGCTGCCGTCTGTCACCTTCGCCGAATAGGGCGGAAGCAGGCCCATAATGCTTTGGGAGGTAACGCTTTTGCCGCAGCCGGATTCGCCGACGATTGCAAAGGTTTCACCTTGATACAAATCAAAGCTCACCCCTCTGACCGCCTGAACCGTCCCGCCGTAAGTCGTAAAAGAAACGTGCAGATTTTTGACTGACAGAACTTTTTCCATACAGCTACCTCCTCAGCTTAGGGTCGAGCGCATCCTGCAATCCGTCTCCCAGCACATTAAACGCATACATCGTCAATGAAATGAAAAAGGCCGGAAAAAACAGGCGCCACCAATGCCCGGATAAAATCGCAGGCAGACCGTCATTCGCCATCACACCCCAGCTGGCAAACGGGGCCTGTATGCCGAGGCCGAGAAAGCTTAAAAATGATTCTGCGAATATGGCGGCAGGTACGGTTAATGTCATTTGTACGATAATCGCTCCCATTGTATTCGGCAGCAGATTCTTCCGGATGATGCGAAAGGTTTTCGCGCCAAAGGTTTTCGAGGCGAGTACATATTCATAATGTTTAATTTGAAGCACCTGGCCTCTAACAATTCTCGCCATGCCGACCCATCCGGTTACAGTCAGCGCCACAATAATGGTGCCCAACCCCGGCCCCATCAGCACCATCAGCAAAATGACAACAAGCAGATACGGCAGCCCGTACAGCACTTCGATAACCCGCATCATGATGCCGTCAGTTCTGCCGCCTTTATAACCGGCAACGCCTCCGTAAATGACACCGATCACAAAATCAATCAGCGCTGCCATCACGCCGACAAATAGCGAAATCCTCGCTCCATACCATGTTCGGGTAAACACATCCCGGCCGAGCTCATCGGTGCCGAACCAATGCTCGGCTGAAGGCGGACGATTTTGTTCGGTCAGCGATTGGCGCGCGACACTATGAGGTGATAAAAAAGGTCCGATAACAGCCATGACAAAAAGAAATAAAAGAATAAAGAGTCCCGCCATCGCTAATTTATTTTTCTTCAGCCTCCTCCAAGCATCCTGCGTGTATGACAAACTCGGCCGCTTGACCGAATCGGCTTCTCGATTTTTTTCTTGATTCGAGACAAACCACTCATCCGGCACCTGAATATGCTGCTCTGGCTGGCGTTCATCTGTTTGTACAGGGAGATTCACACGCTTCACCCTTTCTTATGCAGTTTAATGCGCGGGTCTAAGAGACCGTAGGCCAAGTCGACCAAAAACAGCATGATGATCAGAATGACACTGTAAAAAACGGTCGTTCCCATAATCACGGGATAGTCCCTCTGATTAATGCTTTCAACAAAATATTTTCCCATTCCGGGAATGGCAAAGATTTTTTCAACAACAAAGCTTCCAGTTAAAATACTGGCGACGAGTGTGCCCAGAACGGTAACGACGGGCATGAGTGCATTTCTGAGTGCGTGTTTTACGATAATTTTGAACGGAGAAAGACCTTTTGCTTTTGCTGTGCGGATATAATCCTGTGTCAGGACTTCGACCATGCTTGACCGTGTCAGCCTGGCAATGATCGCCATTGGCCCTACGGCAAGCGCTGCGGTCGGAAGCACCATATGGATCGGGCTCGTCCATGTGGCAGCGGGAAATAGGTTGAGATTGACAGCAAACTGCTGAATAAGCAATGTTGCCAGAATAAAATTTGGGATGGAGATGCCGAGCACCGCCAAACTCATCGCGGCGTAGTCCAAAAAGCCATTGCGGCGGAGCGCAGCGATTACGCCCAGCACGAGCCCAGAGATCACAGCAATGACAATCGCTGTCAATCCAAGCTCAAAGGAAACGGGAAATCCGCGTTCCAGCATATCATTGACGCTGTCTGACGGTTTTTTAATTGAAGGTCCGAAATCGAATGTAATGATGGATTTTAGGTAGATGATGTATTGGAAAATGAGAGGATCGTCTAAGTGATAGTAGGCTTCGAGATTTTTTTGAACGGCTTCATTTGTGCCTCTTTCCTCGTTAAAAGGAGATCCGGGAATGACCTTCATGAGAACAAAAGTCAAGGTGGTAATCACCAAAATCGTAGCTGCCATTGCCCAAAAACGCTTCATCATGTATCGCACCAAAGCCTAAAACACCCCTTTAGCAGAATGATGTCCGCATCGCAAGCTCAGTCATGACAAGCATCGCCTGATAGGCTTCAAGCATGTCCTTCGCCTGAAATTGAACGGTTGTGGTTCCCGGCTTGATTTCAGTTCCCGGCATCAGATTTGCCCATTCTGCCTGTCCGTAATTGGCGAATTCAATGCTCAAAACCGGTCTGTCAGGCGGTGTGAGCGGTTTGACTTTATCTTTGTTTTTCAGGGCAAATGCGGTTTTTTCTGTCAGCAGCCGGCCGGCTTTCGCAGGGGACAAGCACTTCACTGCTGATCTTGAAATGGTTTGTTTGACAGCGGCTGTCGTGACATTCGGTATGAGCTCTTCCGCTTCCTTTGCGGCACGGTCATCACCGGCTACCATTAACACCGGGACATCATAATAACCGGCAACATATGCATTTAACCCAAGCTCACCGACAGGCCGATCGTTTATGTAAAAATGCCGGACGCCAAAAATCATGCTGTGTGACATCACACCGGGAGTCGAAGCTCTCGCATGGTAACCGAGAAACAAAGCGCCTGTAAACGTATCATCCAGCCCCTCTACCATTGAAAATGGTTTGACGTCACCGGAAATCAAGTCGGCTTCAGGGTGAAGCTTTTCAACCATCAGATTATTCATCTTCGAATGGCTGTCATTGACCAGCACCTCGGTACACCCGCTGTTAAACGCTTCGGCAATACAGTAGTTTGCTTCTTCGGTCATGATGAGCCGCCCGCGTTCATAATTGCGCTTGCCGGAATCCACAAAGGTATCGTCCGGAAGACCCGAAATACCTTCCATATCTACTGACATGTACAGTTTCATATCGCTCCTCCTTTTTACTAAATTATGAATATTCTAACAAATTATATTAAAAAAAGAGGAAAAATGCAATATAACTGGGGAAAATCACAACTTTTCATTGATAAAAAAAGAACCCTCTTTCAAGGATTCATGTCTGTTTCTCTGCCTGTTCTGTAAGCAGCTCATATTTTTTCAAAGTTTTATCAAACATCCGATCAAAAACGTCTGGCAAAGAGGCGCGGATCACCTCAGCTCCCTCTCCAGTAATTCCGCCTTTGGTTGCGACACGTTCCAGCGTTTCCCCGAAAGACATCTTCTTTTCGATCAGCAGTTTGCCAGTACCGTGTAACGAATGAATCAGAAAATCAAAGGCTTCTTCTTTGGACAGGCTGCTGTTTCTCACCGCAGACAGCGCCAGTTCTTCGAAGACGGCAGCTATGAACCCGGGTGCCGAGCTCGTCAAATTGCTGGCGGCATCCAAATTCGATTCTTTGATTTCTCGTACACTGCTGAAAACCGATAACAATTCATTCAGACGTTCTTTTTTATCCGCTGTCAATGCCTCACTGTGAACGACAAGCGAGACGCCCGCTTCAGCTTCGGACGTTATGGCAGGAATGAAACGTGATATACCAGCCTCCGTTTCAGCCTCCAAAAGACGCAGCGGCACACCGGCAGCAATGGAAACGATATGCGTATTCCTGTTTACATACGGGTGCAGACGGCGCAGTGTTTCAATGACATGGAGCGGCGGGACACATATCAAAATCAAACCGCACGTTTCAGCCCAGTTCTCAAGCGAATCCGCCGATACATTTGGATAATCTGACATCAGCGCCTGAAGCCGCTCCCCTTTCGTTCTTGTTTCAATAAAGAGCTCATTCTCCTTGATTTGGCCATGCTTCAACATCTGCCTGGCGATCATATCGGCCATGCTGCCATATCCAATCAATCCAATCTGTTCCATCGACTCAGTCCTTTCATATACAATAAAGAGTGTACCGTTTTCAGCCCTTTTTCACAATTTCCCATAATCTTTTCATTTTTATCCCACAGTTTTTGTTTATGATAAACTCAAGTCATAAACCTATCATAATGAAATAGATTTAGTGAAAATAGAGAAACGGAGTGAACATGATGAATAACTATCGTGACGAAAACAGAACGGAAGGAAATGAGAATGAGGTCTTTCTAGCGAAAGAAAACGATCAGAGCCCCTCCTACTCAGCCCGCAATGTGATTCATGACCAGGAGAAGAAAAAACGAGGGTTCGGATGGTTCAGACCGCTGCTCGGCGGCGTGATCGGCGGCAGTCTCGCTCTCGGCATTTACACGTTTACACCGCTAGGCGACCATGATTCTCAGGACACAGCAAAACAATCATCCAGCCAGCAGGAAACGCAATCTGTTACTGCGAAAAGCACGTCCTCTGAATCTAGCAAAAGCTCGTCAGACTCAAGCAGCTCATCTGCATTCAAGAGCGAGGATTCTTCTAAAATCTCAAATATGGTGGAAGACATTTCACCGGCGATTGTCGGTATTACAAATCTTCAGGCCCAGTCCAACAGCTCTTTGTTTGGCTCTGACTCATCCGGTTCCAGCGAAGGTACAGAAAGCGGATCGGGATCGGGTGTCATTTTCAAAAAAGAGAACGGCAAGGCTTATATTATTACGAATAATCACGTCGTAGAAGGGGCGTCTTCACTGAAGGTATCTTTATATGACGGCACTGAGGCGACAGCAAAGCTGGTAGGCAGTGATTCGTTAACAGATTTAGCGGTCCTTCAAATCAGTGATGACCACGTAACAAAAGTGGCGAGCTTCGGAAATTCATCCGATCTCAGAACAGGCGAGACCGTCATTGCGATTGGAGATCCGCTCGGAAAAGACCTGTCCCGCACAGTAACGCAAGGAATTGTAAGCGGTGTGGACCGAACGGTTTCAATGTCAACATCAGCCGGTCAAACCAGCATTAACGTGATTCAAACCGACGCAGCGATTAACCCAGGTAACAGCGGCGGTCCATTGTTAAGCACTTCCGGCAAAATCGTCGGCATTAACAGTATGAAAATCAGTGAAGATGATGTTGAGGGCATTGGATTTGCAATCCCAAGCAACGACGTAAAACCGATTGCTGAAGAATTGCTGTCTAAGGGGCAAATTGAACGTCCGTATATCGGTGTCAGTATGCTTGATTTAGAACAAGTGCCGCAAAACTACCAAGAAGGCACACTCGGCCTGTTCGGAAACCAGCTGAATAAGGGCGTATACATCCGTGAGGTCGCTTCAGGCTCTCCTGCTGAAAAGGCCGGATTGAAAGCGGAGGATATTATCATCAGCCTGAAGGGCAAAGAAATCAATACAGGCAGTGAACTGCGTAATATCTTATATAAAGACGCAAACATCGGTGATACCGTTGAAGTGAAAATCCTCAGAAACGGCAAAGAAATGACGAAAAAAATCAAACTCGACCAAAAAGAAGAAACAACTTCTTAAGAAATAGCGCCTCAGGCCGCAAAAGCGGTCTGAGGCTTTTTATTGAACAAAAGACCTATCGCTCTATGAAACACTCTGCCTCAACATCTGACATGATACTAATCAGATGTTGAGGCATCATTTGAGAAAGCGGTATGAACATGAAAACCGTGGGATTGAGCATGATCTGGGCAGGGTCAAACTTTTCTGTGCTAAACTCTCTCCTTTCTGAATCGACTGTCGTGGGGAATTACACTGGGTGCCAGTAGTCTATTACACATAACCGATACGGCTCTCACCATGCGTTTCTGTAAAGCCCTCCAATATATCAGCTGACATTCAGCATAGCCGAGGACGACTGCTTTTAGGCTTTGCCGTTTTTATTTCAGCATAACTGAACCGCAGTGCAAGTTTACAATCCCTAATTCCCATAAATCGATCAGCATCTTTTACTTTGATCATCGCGCAGAACATAAAAAACCCCTGTCCGTAAAGGATAGGGGTTTCAGGTTATGACATATGCTGGTCTCTATAGAGTCTTTTATTTTCAATTCCATATGATTTCTGCACGATGTAAAGCGGCCTGTCTTTGGCTTCATCATAGATTCTGCCGATATATTCGCCGATCATCCCTAGAATCAGAAGGACGATGCCGCTGAACAGGAGCTGGATCACAATAAGGGATGACCAGCCCGTAATCGTGCTGTCTGTGAATAGCTTCAGGTACAGCACGATAAACATATACAGAAATCCCGCACCTGACATGAACATCCCCGCATAGCTTGCCAGCTTCAGCGGTTTGTGTGAAAATGTCGTGATGCCATCCATTGACAGCTTGAGCATTTTCTTCAGCGGGTACTTTGTTTCTCCGGCGAGCCTTTCATCTCGTACATACTCGACCGCTGTCTGTTTGAAGCCCACCCAGCTGACGAGCCCTCTGACAAAAGGATTTTTTTCTTTTAATCTCTTCATTTCATCACAGACTTTTCTGTCCATGAGACGGAAATCTCCGGTATCAATCGGGATATCGATATCTGTCATGCTGCTGAGAAGCCGGTAAAACATAGCCGCTGTCTGTTTTTTGAAAAAGGTTTCCCCTTTTCGTTTTGTACGTACGGCGTACACAACCTCATAGCCTTCCTTCCACTTTTCAATCATATCTAAAATCAACTCAGGAGGGTCCTGCAGATCGGCGTCAATGACGGCGATTGCATTCCCCTGTGCATAATCCATTCCCGCTGTAATCGCGATCTGGTGCCCAAAATTCCTGGAAAAATCAATGATTTTCACTCTCGGATCAATCAGGCTGTGTTCTCTTAGAATCTCAATACTGCGATCTTTGCTGCCGTCATTGACAAATAGCAGTTCATAGTTTTCCTTCGTTTGATCCATGACCTCTTTTAAGCGCTGATAGGTTTCATGAATGACAAGCTCTTCATTATACACAGGTACCACAATTGAATATTGAATATGTCTGCTCATGTTTTTTTCCTCCTATTCATCAGCATTTAGTTCGTATAATGCAGCTGACTGGTTCATTCCGCCAGGCCCGCCGCCCATTTTGCCGGTTTGGCCTGAAGCGTTGCTCTCGCTTGACGTACCTGATGAATCAGTCTGATCAGGTGATGTCTGCTGATCAGCGCTTGACTGCCATTTATCAGAAGAAACTTTCTTGCCGTTTTCTTGAACCCATTCGACAATTTCATTGTTTCCGCCTTTCCCCATTCCTGAAGCCAAGAAGTATTTCACTTTTCCTTCTTTTACGAGCTTTTTAAATTGAGTCAGCGTGATGGCCGGGTCAGAACCGCTGAATCCGCCGATCGTCATGACGGCCTTTTTCGTTTTGATAATATATGGCGCCGCTGTGTTCGAATCGGTTGTGGCGAATAGGTATTCAGCCCCAGAGTTATTCTCCTCTAGATATTTGATCAGTTTTTCATTTACAGTCGCATCAGACATTCCCATGCCTTTTCCGCTGCTTGAAGCGAGCTGCGGCCCTGTTTCAGGAAGAGAACTGTTTCCTCCGTACAGGAGAGGTGTGCTTGCCCAATAAATCGGCATCACAAGCAATACGAGAAGACCTGCAAGTGATATATAATATGTGAGCGGTTTTTCACGCTGTTTAAAAATCAAAAGAGCAATGGCAGATAACGCACCGATAACCCCTACGCCGATACTCCATCCAACACCGATTTGATCGTTGTAGTTTCTCAGAATAAACAATTCAAATCCTGTTGTGGCAATCATCGCCACCGGCAATAGCCAAGACTTCCAGCCTGTATGGTTTCGGTATAACTGAACGAGCGCAACCCATCCAGCTCCGACAAGTGCAGCAATCGGCGGCGCCAGCATAATGAGATAATAATGATGAAAAAATTCTGCGACACTGAAGAATCCGGCAATCGGTACAAGCCACGCAACCCAGAATACCGTTTCCTTCTGCTCTATAGATAATCTTCTTCTTTCTCTCGCGCCAGCGATCAGTAAGCCTGCGATTCCAAAAATCGCAAATGGCATAAGCCAGCTGATTTGATCAGATAACTCTGTTTGGAAAAGCCGCAGCGGACCAGGTGTTCCCGTTCCAAACATTCCTGAACCTGATTGCATTTTCGAACCGGTTCCTGTTCCGCCTTTCCCTCCGTCTCCGCCAGGTCCCCCTTGGCCGCCATCTCCGCCGCTTGGAGGGCCTCCTTGACCGCCGCTTGGCATTTCTCCTCCGCTTGGCATTTGGCCATTGGATGGAGGTGCCGTCATATTGCCATTTGATGATTTGTCATTACTTGATGAACTGCTGCTTGATGACTGATTAGGCGGTGCTTGATTTTGTGTTGAACTGTTATCTGAGGAAGACATTTCTTTTGAAGCGTCTCCGTTTGGTCCGCCCTGGCCGCCGGAATTTTGGCCCGTCAGCCGCTGAATCCCGTTATAGCCGAAAGCCAATTCCAAAACAGAGTTGGTCTGGCTGCTTCCGATATAAGGCCGCTTGCTTGCAGGGATATTGTCAACAATGAGCGGCCATGATAACGAAACGGCTGCCAATACAGCTAAAGCACTTACCAATGAAACGATTTTTTTCTTGATTGTGGCGTTTGCCGCAATCAGATAGAACAATAAGAAAGCCGGTAAAATCATATAAGCTTGAAGCATTTTTGTATTGAAACCTATCCCAACCACGAAAAATGCTGCTAACAGCCATATCAGCTTTCCTTTTCTGATCGCTTTAAAGAGGAGCCATGTGGCAAGCAATAAGAAAAATACCAGTAATGCATCGACATTGTTTGTTCGTGCTACAGCTACAGCAATCGGCGTACATGCCATAACAAATGAGGCAATGCGCGCCGCCGTTTTACCGAATGTCGGCTTAATCAGCAAGTACATCAGAAGGACTGAACCTACACCCGCCAATGCTTGAGGGAGAATGACGCTCCACCCGTGCATACCGAATATTAATGCACTGATCGTTTGGATTTGGTATGTAACAGGCGGTTTATCAACTGTTATAAAGCCGGCAGCATCGAACGAAGCATAAAAGAAATTATGAAAGCTTTGCATCATACTTGTAACTGCCGCGGTGTAATAAGGATTCACCGTGTCGTCCGTCCAAATGTTATAGATATTTAAAAATGCAGATGCGAGCAAAATGAGGATAAGGACGATATCCAGCTCGCGTTTTTTCTTTTCCACTTGTTTTTCACTCCTTTTTGTCTAACTTTGAAATAGTGTAACAAGCAAATATGAATAAACTATTAATAAACAAAGGCAATATTTTTGCCGAGACCATTTCGTGCCAATCGTCCATATATACAACGGGTTTTAAGCCATTTCTCCCAATCGTCACCTGATATGTCCTGCCCAATAAGCCATGCTGTTTATGCAGCCTCTATGATAATAAAAAAGCCTCCCGGCAGCGCCGGAAGGCAAATCAATCTCAATTTAGTGTATCGGTTTTAGTTTTGCTTCTATTTCAGCTCTTCGATGCTCAAGATACGGAGGAAGAGCGATCGTTTGGCCTAGCTCATCAAGGTTTTCATCAACCATAAATCCCGGTCCATCTGTTGATAACTCGAACAAAATGCCGTTCGGCTCTCTGAAATACAGCGCCTTGAAATAGTAGCGTTCAACGATGCCGGAATTGCTATAGCCTTCCCGGCTGATGATCTGATGCCACCCGGCAAGCTCTTCTTCATCTCTTACCCGAAACGCAACATGGTGAACACTTCCTTTTCCTTGGCGTTCGCGCGGAAGATCGTTTCTTTCTATTAAATGGATTTCTGTTGCAGCACCGCCTTCTCCAGATTCCAAAATGACGGCCGCTCCTTGTCCTTCGACTGTTTCACGGCTGATTTCTGTAAATCCGAGAATATTCATCAATACGTGTAAAGTTGGTTCAGCGTACGGTACAGTCAGCTCAACCGGCCCTAACCCGCGAAACGAAAATTCTTCCGGAATACCGCTTTGTTTAACAGGCAGACCATATCCTTTTCCTTTCTCATCCGCAGTCAGCACAAGGCGCTGCCCTTCATGATCTCGGAATGCCAATATGTCACGTCCCGCTCTTTGGGTGACTCCGCTATGCGCCACCTGATGCTCTTCAAAACGTTCTTTCCAAAAATGCAGGGCTTCTGTGCTTGGAACACGCAAACCAATAGAAGAAATACTGTTTGTGCCCGCATGAAACGGCGCAATGCGGGGAATCTCGAAAAACGTCAGCTCAGTTCCCGGATTTGCCACTTCATCTCCGTAGAACAGATGGTACATTGTCGGTTCATCTTGGTTGACGGATTTTTTGACGAGCTTTAATCCTAATACTTTCTTATAAAAATCTAAGTTTTTTTGTGCGTCGGCCGTTAATGCCGACACGTGGTGAATGCCGTTGACTTTCATATGCTGTCCCTCCAGGTCATTTTATCTTGATTTCGAGATATTATATCATAGTTATATATTTAGTGTTCTAATAACAAGGTATTTTATTCCCATGGGAAAGTCAACATATCAGCTTCATCGGAGGTTCGTTATTTTGCTAGGTTCTTACAGCATCTTCTATGACGGTTGAAATCCTACCGAAAAACACGAACTTTTGAACTTGAAAAACACATTTTTATTCGTTTATTAATTATTAAAGCAGGCGTTTCCATAGGTTTATCAGCCACATTGAAAGCAAATATCGAAAATCAGAAAATTTATTTTATTTCACTTTTCTAAAATAGGGTTTACAATATGAAAAATAGATTCTTCATCATGAAGCTTCAACATCATAGGAGGTTAAGGACATGCATACTGAAGACAACGGTTTAAAAAAAGAGATAGGCCTCTTGTTTGCCCTTACTCTTGTCATCGGAACCATTATCGGTTCAGGTGTGTTTATGAAGCCTGGCGCTGTGCTCGCTTATTCGGGTGATGCAAAGACAGCGCTATTCGCCTGGCTGTTGGGCGGTATTTTAACATTGGCGGGCGGTTTGACAATCGCGGAAATCGGAACGCAGATTCCGAAAACCGGCGGGCTCTATACGTACCTTGAAGAAGTGTACGGAGAGTTTTGGGGGTTTTTGTGCGGCTGGGTGCAGATTATCATTTACGGTCCGGCGATTATCGGCGCGCTGGGTTTATATTTTGGATCTTTAATGGCGAATCTTTTCGGCTGGGGATCTGGACTATCAAAAGGAATCGGAATTATAGCCGTTCTCTTTTTATGCATCATTAATATTATCGGTACAAAGTACGGCGGCTTTGTCCAAACGTTGACAACGATCGGCAAGCTGATTCCGATTGCATGCATCATCATCTTCGGTCTTTGGAAAGGCGATCAGCACATCTTTACAGCAGTAAACGAAAGCATTTCCGATATGAATTTCGGAGCAGCCATCTTGGCTACACTGTTTGCTTACGACGGATGGATTCTTCTGGCCGCTCTCGGCGGAGAAATGAAAAACCCCGAAAAGCTGCTCCCACGTGCAATGACTGGCGGATTATTAATCGTAACAGCCATCTATATTTTCATTAATTTTGCATTGCTTCACATCCTGTCTGCGAACGAAATTGTCACACTTGGTGAAAATGCGACAAGCACTGCTGCGACCATGCTGTTCGGTTCAGTTGGCGGAAAGCTGATCAGCGTCGGGATTATTGTCAGCATCTTCGGCTGCTTAAACGGAAAGATCCTTTCTTTCCCGCGAGTGTCCTACGCGATGGCGGAACGCAAACAGCTTCCATTTGCTGAAAAACTGTCACATGTGCATCCAACGTTCCGCACACCATGGATTGCGATTACCTTCCAGATTGCTGTGTCTTTGATTATGATGCTGATCAGCAACCCTGATAAGCTCTCGGAAATCTCTATTTTCATGATCTACATTTTTTATGTAATGGCCTTTTTTGCGGTGTTTATCCTCCGCAAGCGAACAAAGGGAGAAAAGCGCGCCTACAGTGTTCCGCTTTACCCATTCATGCCGATTTTGGCAATCGCGGGCTCATTCTTTGTGTTAGGAAGCACACTGATTACAGATACACTGAGCTGTGGATTATCAATCCTCATCGGCCTTGCCGGACTGCCTGTTTATTACTGGATGAAAAAACGAAAAGCTAGCTGATAAAACGGTTCCCTTGTTTTGGGAACCGTTTTTTGGTGAAACAGAAGAAAAAAGTTGACAGGAAAAACACAACTTTTGATATACTTTTTACGTTAAGCAGAAGGATTTTGCTAACTTGGGTCGTTTTTTGTACCGAAGCAGGCCATGATAAAGAGACATGATTTACCGAAAAAGTCAAGCCGCGTTTTTTTCGACTTTTCCTGTTTTTTTTCGACAAAAGGCTATATAATAATTTGATGTGTGCATTGTCTCATTCAAACTATGGAGGGTTTTTAATGATAAGAAGAAAAAAAGATAAGTTCTCACTCCTTTTAACAGAAATCGCAAAGAATATAGACGAAACTGCCGAATATTTTGTGAACTTTAAGGTTACAAACCAAACGACGCTTAAAGAATTCGCAGATACGTTAAAGGAATATGAAACAAAAGGTGACAATCATGTTCATGTCATGATTAAAGAGCTTAACAAAGCGTTCATCACTCCTATTGAACGCGAAGATATCCTTCAGCTGACAAACAGCCTGGATGATGTGCTTGACGGAATCGAGCATTTCTCTGCCATGATGGAGATTTTTTCAATTACTTCATCAGACGAGCATATCGATAAATTCAGCGGATACATCAGAGAATGTGCGAAAGAAATTTTGATTACAATTGAGCTGCTGGCAGAAAACCGCTTAAAGGATATTCAGCCTCACGCGATCAAAATTAAAGAATATGAGCACAGCTGTGACAACCTGCACAGAAAGTCATTAAAGAATCTTTTCGGAAATGAAACAGATCCGATCAAAGTGATTCAATACCGTGAAATTTACGAAACGCTTGAAGAAATTGCTGACTCTTGCCAAAGTGTTGCCAATAATCTTGAAACCATCATTATGAAAAACGCGTAACGAGGGGTAAAAATGGATATTCTATTCATATTAACGATACTAATAGTCATTTGTGCTCTGGTGTTTGATTTCATCAACGGGTTTCATGATACGGCGAACGCAATTGCCACTTCGGTATCCACAAAAGCGCTGAAACCGCGTCACGCCATTATCATGGCGGCTGTGATGAACTTTATCGGGGCAATGACATTTACAGGTGTTGCAAAAACCATTACGAAAGACATCGTGGACCCTTATACACTGGAAAATGGTTCAGTTGTCATTTTGGCTGCGCTACTCGCTGCGATTGCCTGGAACCTGATCACATGGTACTACGGCATTCCAAGCAGCTCATCTCATGCCATCATTGGAGCTATTGCCGGTGCAGCTATTGCCGCGGCTGGATTTGCTGCGTTAAATTATAAGGGCTTTATCAAAATTATTGAAGCACTGATCCTATCACCCATTATTGCCTTTGTTCTTGGTTTTATTCTTTACAGCATCGTTAAGCTGATTTTCAAAGACAGCAATTTGTCGAAAACGAACAAGCAGTTCCGCAGAGTGCAAATTGTAACAGCTGCCCTGCAATCATACACCCACGGAACAAACGATGCGCAAAAAGCAATGGGAATTATCACAATGGCTCTCATCACAGCGAATTTACATACTTCTGCTGATGTCATTCCAACCTGGGTGCAATTCGCCTGCGCGACAGCCATGGGTCTTGGAACTTCAATCGGCGGCTGGAAAATCATCAAAACCGTTGGCGGAAAGATCATGAAAATCCGTCCGGTAAACGGTGTTTCCGCTGACTTAACCGGGGCAGCCATTATTTTCGGCGCCACATTTATACATTTGCCGGTCAGCACAACCCACGTCATTTCTTCATCTATCCTTGGCGTCGGTGCGTCACACCGGGTAAAAGGCGTAAACTGGGGCACAGCTAAGCGTATGCTCGTGACATGGGTCATCACGCTTCCGATTTCAGCGACACTCGGTGCCATCGCCTACTTTATTTTAAATATGATTTTTTAATGGTACACCGCTTCTGTCAAAGGAGCGGTTTTTTTGATGGAACAGGAAAATCAGCAGGATCTCTCGAATACAATAAGCAGAACCTATTTCAGATGTGAGGGATTCATGTATGCTTTTATTCTTTCAGATCATGGTCTGGTGCATCATGGCCGGATTAGGCTTATACGTGTACGCCACGTGGCGTTTCGAAGCGAAGGTCAAAGAAAAAATGTCCGCCATCCGGAAAACATGGTACTTGCTGTTTGTTTTGGGTGCTATGATATACTGGACATATGAGCCCTTTTCCCTGTTTACCGACTGGGAACGGTATCTCATTGTCGCTGTCAGTTTCGCTTTAATTGACGCTTTCATCTTCTTAAGCGCATACGTCAAAAAACTGGCCGGCAGCGAACTGGAAACCGACACAAGAGAAATCCTCGAAGAAAACAACGAAATGCTTCACATGTATCTCGATCGGCTGAAAACATACCAATACCTATTGAAAAACGAACCGATCCACGTTTATTATGGAAGTATAGATGCATATGCTGAAGGTATTGATAAGCTGCTGAAAGCCTATGCCGATAAAATGAACTTAACGGCCTCACTTTGTCACTATTCGACACAGGCCGATAAGGACCGATTAACCGAGCATATGGACGATCCGGCAGACGTGCAGACACGGCTCGATCGAAAGGATGTTTATTACGACCAATACGGAAAAGTGGTTCTCATCCCATTTACCATCGAGACACAGAGCTACGTCATCAAGCTGACGTCTGACAGCATTGTCACGGAATTTGATTATTTGCTTTTCACATCATTAACGAGCATATATGATTTAGTTCTGCCAATTGAGGAGGAAGGTGAAGGATAATGGAACGCGCGTTTCAAAACGGATGCGAGCCCCGGGCGGCAAAACCGTCAAAGATCCTGAAAAAACGTTCAACCACCAGTGTCGCAAGCTATCAAGTCAGCCCGCATACAGCAAGAATCTTCAAAGAAAACGAACGGCTGATTGACGAGTATAAACGAAAAAAAGCATGATCACACTAAAAGGACAAGGGAAAACAGCTCTTGTCCTTATTCCTTTTCTTAAAGGGTTACATATACTAAAACAAACAGAGGATATTGTCAGGTGATACAGTGAAAAAATTGGTGAGGCGTGTGAAGTTTGTTGATTACGGAAGGTTTGGCCTTTCGGGGTATTCGCTTCGGGTTCGGGAGCGCAGTGCAGGTATATTAAAAAAGTTGAAGAAGAAAAAATAAATCCCGGAAACTCCGGGATTTTTTGCTGCGATTAGCTTAATTGCGCCGCGATCTTTGCTTTAGTCGCCGGCCCGTAAATACCGTCGGCCGCTAAACCGTTAACAGACTGAAAACGCGCAACCGCATCAGCAGTTTTCGGTCCGTAAATGCCATCAATTCCGTTATTGGCAGCTCCTTTATCAGGGTAAAAATAGAGAGCGGCCAGTGCTCGCTGTACCTGAAAGACATGTTCGCCTGAGGCGTAAGGTGTTGTCAGTTTGATTATTCCGTCCGGGAGCGGATAGAGATCTGGTTCTTCAGCATACGATGGCGCACTTACAATTAGCACTTGACCGACCTGTATGAGATTCGGATCTTCGATATTGTTCCACTCTTGCAGCTGGGCAACAGTCACACCGAACGCTCTCGCTATGGATGTAAGCGTATCACCCTGTTTCACGACATAGGTTTGGCTCGCGCCTCCCCCAATCCCAGCTTTAAACGTATCCCATATATTCAACAGCTGGCGCGGACATTCCTTCCCTGACCAATACTTATGAGGGACGACATTGGCGAGACTGATATTGTGCTCAGCCATTAATATTTTAATAAGCCACTGGGCATTTGCTGTTGCTTGAGCGAAATCTCCATCGGCATTTTCACAAATTTCAATCCCAATAGAAGCCCGGTTGCCGCTGCCGTTTCCGTCTCCCGCATGCCATCCGTTTTCATTTAATGGCAGATGCTGATAAATGTCTGTATCATCAACAGTAAAATGCCAGCTAGTCGCCGTATCAGGATTTTTCAAATAGCGGGCATGTGCCTCGGCATCCGCTCCGGGTGCAGTGTTCGCTGTATTATGCACTGTAATGTAGAATGGTGTCATGAGGTAGCCTGGACGGTTATTTGCACCGACTGGAATAAAGTCTTGAATGATGTTAACCATATGATCTCTCCTTATTTCGTCAGATTATTTTCCTTTAACAAGTCACGCTGTTTTTTCCCTTTTTCTGTTACATAGTTGTTTTTAAACCAAGCGGCAACTGTTGTCCCTATTGTAAAAATGAGAGATCCGGCAGAATAAAGAGCGTCAGCAAGCTGATTGACCTGCTCCTCTCGAATGTCCAATGGTGATTTGCCAAACATCAGCATGGTTTGGTTAATAAATGCAACCAAAAGAAGCACCGTCCTGATGACCGTGCCTTTGTCGTACGTTTTCATGAAAATCCCCCTTTAATGCTGCAGCAGGTTGTACATAATGGCGATGGCTCCGCCAATGATCCCTGTGCATACTGCTGTAATGATGGCACCTGTGATGGTGCGTTTAATCCACGTTGTATTTTCATCAATTTTGTTTAATTTTTCGTTCAGCGTCATGATTTGCTGATCTTGCCGGTCTGACACGCGTTCTAATACGGAAACCCGCTGCTCTAGCGCTTTGTGCTCACCTTTCATGTCTGTTAAATCCTGCTGGAACACATTCGCATCTATCTCTTGCTGCATCACTCACTCCTCCTTTACATGCGGATCACCTCCCTTCCGAGGGCCGAAATGGTTATGAAAGCACGCTTCCTTTTACCGAAAGAGTCCCGCCTGTGATATTGGCAATCTCCATGATAATCTCCTTGAACCCTTTAATATCAAAAGCCCACGCCTCAGCTTTCCCTAACGTACTTGAGGCAGAGGACGCATCATCAGATTTCACGCCTCTGATCGGAAGTTTCTGTCCTGACATCGATTTACCCCAGAATTTCACCTCACTCGTTTCCGCTGTGCCGTATACTTCAACGAGTAAATGTGCGACACCGTTTACAGGTAAAGCAGCACCTTCTCCGGCGGAATCTGCATTTTCATGAAAGACAAAGTCAACCGTGTTGCCGGCTTCCACTTTCAGCCGTCCATCGTCTGTCTGAATCTCCGAAAAGTCAATCTGCAAAGGGGCTTTTTCACTTACACGCACATCCATTTCTCCCGCCCCGACTGATTGGTAGACTGCAAATTCCGATTGCTGAAGGTTCCCGTTCACATAACGGAAGCGGTAATAGCGTTTAGAGAGGTACACCCAGTCCGTCTCCGTCAGGACACCGGCTGCGACATTAACTGCTGATGTCGTTGTCCAAACATTGTTATTCTCGCTTTCTTCCACAAAGAGCGTGCCTTCGCGATCTGCATACACCCAGCCCTTTACTTTCGAAATCAGAACCGCGCCCAGCCTGTCTTGCCCGAGCTGACTGTATGCCTCTGTCGCCTTTAAGGCAGCGTTTGTTAAAATCTCCGCGACACCTGACAAGTTCGAAACAGGTGTCACAAAATCATTTTTTCCTCCTCTGTAGGGCTTTACAGCTCCGGCTTTTCCAGTCTTATCGAGAGGAAATTCATATTGATACTTCACCATCTTCATCCTCCTTTTGATCTAAAAACAGGCAAAATAAAAAAGCCTTACATGGCTTTACCGGTAATGTCTTTATACTGGTCAGGTGTAATCAGCTTTTTGTTCACACCCTCTGCCAGATCCTCAATTGAACAGTCTTGATATGCGATAGCCTGTTTCACCATCTCCGCTGTCGCCCACTCAAAATGCAAGGCAAGCACCCAATAATTCATTCAGCATGATCTCCTTTCAATGAAAGTAATGAAAGCTTAATATCTGACAGCTCGCTCCCCAATGTTTTGTTCAGTTCTTCAAGCTGCTTGCGAGCCAGCTTTTCCTGCGACAATTCCTGAGCGAGAAGCTCCACCTGATTAGGCGGCTCGTACGGCGGGTTTTTTTGTGACTCCTCCCACCAAGATTCGAGCTCTTTTTGGGTGGGGATTGGGGCGCGCAGGTTCCATTTTTCAATATAAGAACCATTCCCGTCATTCCGCAGCTCAAAATCCTTTCTTGCCACAGCCTCAGGGTATTTATACATGATTGCCTCGTATAATATCATCTTGTACCTCCTATACTCTAGGATAATTGTGCCCTCCAAGTTCAATAATATCAAAATAGTTAATAATACCATTTCTATCTTGTACATAGCGGGTGGCAGAACCTGAATACCCAACGTATACATATATTTCAACATAATCTCCTGCGTTCAATGGTACTGTAACTGATCCTGTAACAGTTGCATTAAATTCACTGGTGTCATTATTATCTTTTGGGGAAGGCATTCTATACTGATCTATTAATTTGTATTTTGATCCATTGACATAAACATATAGCTCAAAATTAGAATATTGTAATGTATTTTCAATTATTAAACTAGCTCCGACTAAATACATCCCTGAATGACTTGCTATAAATCTTGAGTTATTTGTATCGTATATTTTATGACTGTCCTTAATAATACGATTATAATTGATTTTTTGAGTTTCACCTTTTATTAGTTCTTGTTTTCCTGTACTGCCTACATTCACATGAGCAAACCCAGATATTTTCTCCCACTCTGTCCATCCAGACTGAGGGTACCATTGACGAACCCAAATACCTGTTCCAGCATAAGAATATGAAATATTACCATTATTATAAAAATATTGAACAAAACGATAATCAGAATATTTCTCATTTTTTACGATTCCGTAACCAAGCGGATAACCCGTAGTATTTCCTTGACCAACATCCATTAGTGTTAGTCCCAGGGGATATTCATTTCCTCCAGTTCTTGCGTCTTGAATTGCATTAGAGCCTGTAAGTATGGTTAAATTTTGATTTGTATAATTTGTATCAACATAGTTTTTAGCATCAGTTAAGGCTTTATCTGTCTTCGCTTTAGCACCACTCTCAGTTTCAACTTTATTCCAGCCTTGCCAACCCAAGTTAGCATCTAGATAATTTGTAAACATATTATTTCTATAATCAATTGCTACTACATATCCAAAAGTTCCATTGCCATTACTATCAGTTGCTGTAAAATGAAAAAACCCCCTTGTGGATAAAGTAGAGGGTGCATTTGTTGGCTTTCCAGTAGAATAAAAAGTTGCAAATCTCTCTCCCGACTTTACAATTTTACTAAGGAAATCATCTGTGTCTCCTATCCAAACAAAAACTCCACCCGCATCGTTTGTAATTTTAGACAACTGTCCATCATTCCACTTATTTCTTTCTCCTGCAGTAATATGAGCAGAAGAGTCATTAGCATGATTAGCTACTTTTGTCTCTGCTCCAGCTGTTGTCTCTAATTCAACCCAATCTGACCAGTTTCCACCTGATACCGTTTTTCGGTACGTTTTATTTGCGTTATCAAAACCGATAATCTGTCCGTAATTCCCAGTAGCATTGATAGTCCATATACCTCTGACTGCAGTTCCTGGACCATTTACTGTATTTGAAGCGGAGGTGAAATGAACCATCCCAGTGTTCTTCGGAACAATTTCATGAAAATCATCTGTTTCGCTTAAGTATAATTTTCCTTGACCGTTGTCTGCTGTAATATTAAAAAGCTGACTGTTATTCCACTTGTCTTTGTCTGATTGTGTGACATGGATGTCCGAATTAGCTGCATGAGCGTTCACTTTTGTTTGGGCGCCTTCCGTTGTCTCCACTTCAAACCAATCTGACCAATTACCATTTGAGAGTGTTTTGCGGAATGTTCTATTATCATTTGTCATTACAAGCACATGTCCGTATAACTTACTGTCACTGCAAGCCCAAAATCCTCTCCCTGAGCCGCCGGGTGAATTTAGAGGCGATCCCGTATAAGAAAAATAAGTCAATGTAGGATAGTTCATCAGTTCGGTATGGAAATCACTCGTGATATTGAACATAGGCTGTCCATCATCTTTCGTAATCTTAGATAACTGCGCACCATTCCATTTCTCCCGCTCTTCCTCTGTAATATGCCGCACCTGATCTTGTTCATGCTGGTCAAAATCCTTCTTCGCTGCCTGCTGCACGTTATCCACATTCCCCAGCCCGACTTGCGCCTTTGTTGTGTTGTGGGGGTTGTTCATGTCGTTTTTGTGGGCGGCGAGGTCTGTGTGGGCGTCTTTTATGCCTTTTTCCCAGCGGTTGACGTCGTCTTCGTTGATCGGGTCGTCGGGGAGCCAGTCTGTTTTTTCTTCGTATGCCATGTTTACACCACCTCAAAAGTAAATCTGAAATCGAGTGTTCTGTTTTCGCTAACGTCCAGGTCTGTTTTTCTCTCTGTGATCACATTGCCCAGCTCGTCAAAAATTTGTACCGTTTCGATATGCTTGATGTCTTCCTCACGTTTTGTCAAGACGGTGACTGTCGCTCCGTCAATGGTGAGTTCTACTATTTCTGTTTTTTGTCCGTTCAGCAGCACGTGATCAATTCTGCTTTTTAGATCTGCCGCTGTACGTTCTCTGTACATGGTTGAAATCAAGTTAAAACCACCTCATTGTTGTTAAGGGTGACAGAATAACCGACCTTCAGTTCACTGGCTGTTCGGTATCTGCGGTGATTCAGGATGACTGTATCTTTGATTTGAAGCGTTTCGTTCAATCCGCCTCTGAGCGTATACGCCAAATGAGCGGGCTTCATGTTTTCTATCGTTTCGATCAGCTCATTCATGTGCTGAAGGTCATCAACATTGATATCCACGTTAAATCGGTATTCGCCGGGCAGCAGGCGGACCTGTGCAGATGGTTTTTTTAAGAAACGATTGACCGCCTGCTCAATGGCCTTGTAGGTGATTGGCGGAATGTTCGATATTTTTGAAATGAGACGCAATCGTCTGATCTCATCCGTATCGCCTGATTCCCGCGGCACGTTTAAAATCTTTTCCCAGCGGCTGAGCCCCCATGTCGCTGTCGGCACGAATAACTGATCCGTCAGATCAAAGATGCTGTGATTCTGTTGATCAAATTCAGGCGCTTCCGCTTTCAGCAGCTCGGCCATTTCTTTCAGGCTGGTGAGAAACGGCGGCAGATACGCTGTCATGTCATCAAGTTTGCTCAATGATCTTCACCTGCCCAAGCTTAGGAATTTCCACGTCGCTCAGTACCAGATTTTCTGAGGTGCCATTGATTTTTATGTTGGAATAATCACTGACTGACGGTGAATTATAGACGATATTGTTAATTTGAGAAAGGCGGATGACGTTGTCTTCGAACGCCATTTTCTTAAAGAGGTTTAAAACGCCCTCTTCAATTTCTGACTTCACTTCATCAATTGAGTGATTGATCTCAGGCAGTACTTCGGCCGAAATCTCAACATCCTTCCAGACCGCACTTTCCACTGTGACATAGGCTCCAATTGGCGCCTGTCCTTCCCCCTGTCCTGGTTCAGGGTCGATATAGTCTTTCACTTTTTGAATCAAGATATCGGAAGCCGGCTCGAGATTCACATTCGTAACGACAATTTTGACCGTGCCGTCTCCCTTCCAAAGCGGAAAGATCTTTGCTTTCCCAATACCGTCCACTTCTTCAGCCCACTCTTTATAGTGCATTTTGTTAGCGCTGACAGCCTCGCGCCGAACCCTTGTAAAATACCGTTCTCTTAAGCTGTCGTCTCCTTCTTCCTCACGCCCCGGGATCAGGATTTCTTTAACAATGGCTGTCTCTAATCCGGGAATGGTATCCAGCGAAAGTAAATGGCGTCCGGTCAGATTGGCGTTTCCCGCATCACCAGGTGTTTCACAGATGAGCGTCCCATCTGCCGTATATTGAAAATAAAGATTATCAACATAAAAGCGTGAGCCCGCAGGAATGGTAACCCCAGATGTAAACTCTCCCGCTCTGACCGCCTTTGTTGCGGCTGTCCGTTCAATCCCCGCTTCCGCTGCACGCCGGTCTAAAAATTCGCCTTGGGCGGTATCAGAAAAGACCAGCTCAAGCACGGTGTCCAGCCATATATATGACTTCGCAAGCTCGGCTGCCGCCGGAGCTAACGCATTATAAATGACGCTGCCTTCTCTTGTGTCAATATCTGCGGAAATGCTGTTGAGCATGCGTTCCATAATCTCTTCAAAGGTCTGCTCCTCAAACATCTTCACCAATCACCTCCTCAATCTCAAGCGCCCCTTCATCTGTCTCCACCACAAAGGAAACATGAAACGCATCGCCTTGTTTTTCTATCTCAAAATCTGTTACAGCAGATATCCGGTCGTCATAAATCAGTGCTTCTTCTATCAGCCTCGGAATCTCCATTTTTTTATAGGCATCAGTCGTCTCATGATCTGTCAGCACGTCCTGAAGCTCATTTCCGACATTATGGCTGTATACGGAATACGCATATCGTTCTGTTTGTAAGGCGATATACACGAATTGTCTGATCGCTTCAAGCCCGGTAATCAGCTCATTTGTAATTCTTCCGTTTTCAAAATCTATTTTGTATGTTTGCGAGGTTTCAATGACGTCACTTTCATCCTCAAAATCCTCAAACTCCACTTCTGGTGTCAGGGCCATGGTGCCCACTCCTTTTTGACAAGCTAAATAAAAAACCCCTTCGTGCTGAAGCGGTTTGTCTATACTTTATCTAAAATAAAAAACGATTGACCGCCAGTCAGAGCCGCGGTCATGACGCGATCCCCCGGCTCGAGTGCATCGTCTCCTCCGGACTTCATCCGTTTTGGGATGATGAGGGCGTCTGCCGGTATGATCAGTTTGCTGTTTTCTTTTAATTTGATTTCAACAGGAGAAACCGAAACCACCTCAGCCGGGAGCAGCTCCACCGGAGACTCAGCGTCAACTGCGCCGACGGCCAAATGTTTAATCGCCTCACTCAATCTCATCAGGAAACTCCTTCCGGCATGGTGTTCTTTTCGACAACATCTATGGTCATCGTATGTTTCGTCCCTTTAAACTCGTGCCGGTCCGTATCTACCCAGTAGGTTTTCTTGATCCCGGCCTCCGGAATGGATATATAGACAGGCAAGCCGCTCTGCACTTCTGGCATGCCGACAGCCTGAATATTTTTCAGTTCTTTTTTGACGCCCTTTTTTTCAGCAAGGCGCACATCTGCCCGCTGCTGAAGCTGAGCTTGGTTGATATCATCTGTGACCGTCTCCGTATACTGAAGCACGCCGTATTTGTTTACACCTGAACTGTCCTTGGCAGACGCTTTATACGCCTTCTTGTCCTTCTGCCGGCGGAGCACAACCCGTGTTGCAGTGTCGTTTATGGAAGTGCTGTATTGGTAACCCGTGATATTGACGCCTGTTTCCAACACCCATACCTCTGACGGATCTGGCCAAGCGCGCAGACCGAGCTTTCCTTTTTCTGAATACAGCTGATAATGTCGCCCTGTCTGGCTTTTCGTCTGTTTCAACGCTTTTAAGATGATGTCATATAAGGTCGTATCATTTTTTATGACAAGGCTTTTGATCGTATGGCCTGTGTTCGCAATCGAGGTTGTCGGTATTTGAAAATCATTGGCGATCCGCCTGATCATCTGGTCGGCCCGCTGATTGGAAAACACGTACACATCTTGGTTTTTGACTAGGTATTGGAGCATATCATACGCACTGAAGGCAAGCGTATGCTCGTCCGGTGTTCTTGCAAAAACAATGCCGCGAAAAAGCTCTTTTCCCTTCCACTTAAACAAGACCGTATCACCCTCAGTAACGCTGTAATACGTCTGGTCGCCCTGTTTGATGACGATGGTCGCTTCTATAGAGCGAGGCGCCTGATAACGGTGGCCTTCCAGCGATACGCTTTCTGCCACTAGCTCAAGCCACTCTGTGTCTTTAATGACAAACAGTTCTATCATCACACATCACCTGTTTCATTGCGGTATCTTTAATTTTTGGCCGGGAAAAATCCAGTGCCCCGGCTGCCTGATGTTCCGTTTGCTCCGTTTGATCATTGCTGTTTTATTAGCGTTCCAAATTTTGCGCCATTGCGTGCTGTTCCCGTAAAACCTGCCGGCAATGTCCCACAGCGTATCTCCCTTTTTCACGGTGTAGGTTTTTGGAGACGCCTTCGACGGGCGTTTTGCCTTTGTTTTTTTCTTCTGTTTGATTTTTCGGGGGGAAGCGGTTTTGTATTCTTTTAATTGAATATCAAACGAACGATCTCCGATATCCTGCTGGCCTTCGCTATAGGAAAAACCTTCAATACTGCAGGTCAAATTCACTTTAGTTCCCGTAATCAAAAACTGGACCGGTTTTTTGGCCTTCATCCATTTTTCAATTTTTGTTATCGCGTTTTCCGGCGACGGGAAGTTTTGATATTCAGCTATTGGGCTGTATTTCTTCGGAAAAAACGAAGAGAACGAAATGTCTTTCGCTCCCTGTTCGTCAATAAATGTAAGGTCACCGAACTTTGCTACTTTAACCGTATCATTCTGAACCGCATTTGAAATATTTAGCTGGTCGGGAAGAACAGGGAGCCGCAGCTTATCCTTCCCTTGTGAAATCCAAAATTCATATACGGATTTAGTCAAATGCAACGACTCCCTTCGTTCCAATATTGATATCTTTTTGCAGTTCGTCTGTAAGCGCCTGCTTGATTTTCGCTGCAAGGGTTTCGGCGTCTTGTCCATTATGGAAGTGCTGGTCACCGTTAAATTGAATATAAATCTCTTTTGATCCGGAAACCGCTGCGGTTGGCCGGCTAGATGAAGTTACAGCTGAAACTTGTCCTGAAGAAAGTTCAGACCGCTGGGATTGAGACGGATCTGTCACTTCCATACCCAGAGCTTGCGCCGCTTTCTGAAGGAGGTAGCGGCCGCGGATGCCCCGCTCCTCCGGAATGATCCATTCCCGCTTGTTTCCTTCACCGACACGGGCGATTTGCTCTTTTGTAATCAGTCCGCCGTTTGCATAACCGACATACGGACCGCCATGATTCAAGCTTTTTATGCCTGGCACGTTATTGATTGACCCATACCTGCTTTTAATGTAGCCGATCGCCGCAGCTGCATTGTGAATCGGGTTTTTAATGTTACCCATGCCCGGTGCTTTATGATCGTTAAAGGTGCTCGGTATTGTTTGCATGAGCCCTTGTGACGGGTGCCCCGCTTTTGCGTTGCTGTCCCATAGATTGATTGCGTTCGGGTTGCCGCCTGACTCATTCTGGGCAATTGTCATGAGTCCAGGAAGCCAGCTCATCGGTGTCTTTGTGGCCATGAGAGCCGCCATAATCCACTGTTTCACATTCCCGCTCATCGCACCCATTCCTGAATAAGCAGCAGCCAGTGATCCAGCTTGTTTTTCAGCATATTTTTTTACATCTACTGAGCCAAGGCCTTTGACAACACCAATTGAAGCAAAACGCCCCAAACTCATCATGACGCGGGAAGGTGAATGGATATCCAGCTCTTCGCGAAATGCCTTCTCAACTTTTTTAGCCAGTTCTTTGGCAGCTTCATGAACGTCACTTGCCTTTGAACTCATACCTGAAACAAAATTCCCGATCATTCCGGTTCCCCAGCCGTTTGATGATTCTTTAGACTTCAAAAACGGCTTATTCACATGAGTATTTACATACTGATCAGTACCGGTCTGGGAACTATTTTGTCCGGAAGCAAAGCCTTTGATCGTACCGGTTCCCCATGAAGAGGATTTATTTACGGTGTTCTGGAATGGTGTTTTGACTTTCGTCTGCAGAAAGCCATCTGTTCCGCTTGCTGTACTGTTCTGGCCGTTAGCATAACCATTGACCACTTGCTTTCCGTAATTCGGAGAGTAGGAGATCAAATTTTTCATAGGCTGGCCAACGTTTTTCTGTTTCCAAACGTCCATTGAAACGACATTATCGCCAATACCTTGATCGAAGCCCTGCGTGAACTGTTGACCAAAAGAAGCAGCCTGTCCATTAAGGCTCGAGGTGTCAACGGTAGGAGATACTGTAGCGGAAATTGTTGATCCGCCGGCTAATGGAGAAACAGCAGTTTCTCCACCTGCTGATGAAGCAGAAGCCATGTCATCAACAACGCTCATTCCTAGTTTAGAAGCGGCCTGAGAAAGAAGCATTTTACCACGGCCTTTGTTGTTATCAATAGGGATCACAAACTCCTTACCTGCTTCACCAATCCAAGAAATAGTTGGTTTCGTAATATAGCCGCCCGTCGCATTCCTTTCGAGAACGCTTTTTTGTTTAGGAAAAATACTTGTTGGCGCTGATGACTGAGACTGAACAAGACCATCAATTCCTCCGCCACCGCTAGAATTTTTACCGGATGAGGATTTACCGGATTTCTTTTGATACAGACCAGTTGCATCCTCACCTCTACCGATAAGGTTATTTATGAACCGTCCTCCAGCGCCGGCCAACTCTTGGAGTTTAATGACCCACGCAAAAGTATCTTGAAATTTCTCCTTAATTCCGTCAGCTATGTCACTTAACGGATCACCAACATTTTCACTGAACCAATCCTCAATATTTTTCCAAGCGTCTTTAACTGCTGTTATAGCTGACTCAAATTTTTCTGAAATGGATTTTTTGGCATCTTCCA
The DNA here is from genome assembly GCF_047608225.1 of Bacillus sp. SW14. Classification (NCBI taxonomy): domain Bacteria; kingdom Bacillati; phylum Bacillota; class Bacilli; order Caryophanales; family Bacillaceae; genus Bacillus; species Bacillus sp. SW14. The sequence continues at coordinate 2,909,380 of NZ_JBLKRW010000001.1, forward strand.
CTTTTGAGACAATTGGATTCCAAACATTTTCACTGAACCATGTCGAAACTGCACTCCATTTGTCAGATATCCACGTCCATGCTTCGTTAAGCTTTGTCCAAATCCAATTTGCCGCATTAGTGACAGCATCACTTACCGGTGTCCACACATTTTCCATGAACCAAGTTGAAACCGTAGACCATAATTCTGAAATAAAAGTCCATGCTTCGTTGATCTTCGTCCAAATCCAATTTGCTACGTTACTAACTGCTGTACTGATTGGGTTCCAGACGTTGTCATAAAACCAAGTTGCCACCTGAAGCCATTTTAATTGGATCCAGATACGCGCATAATCTATATGATCCTGTATCCAGCCAGCCACAGTTGCAACAGCATTACTAATTGGATTCCAAACGTTGTCCATAAACCACGTTGAGACAGTAGACCATGTATCTGATATCCAAGTCCAGGCGTCATTTATTTTTGCCCAAATCCAATCAGCAGCATCAGTGACACCGTCAACTAACGGATTCCAGACATTATCCATGAACCAAGTTGAAACAATCTTCCAGAGAGCCTTGATACCATCCCAGGCAAATAAAAAGGCACCTACTACTAAATTAATAATTGGTACAGCTGTGTTATAAATAGGGGTCCAGACGTTATCCACAAACCAGGATGATACGTCATTCCATGTATCAGTCAGCCATTTCTTAGCATCCTCGAATTTTTCGGTGATCTTATCAATCTTATCTCCGGCCCAATCACTAACAGGGGTCCAGACATTATCCATAAACCAACCCGAAAAATCAGACCAAGTATCGCTGATCCAATCGACAGCATTTTTCGCACCATCAACAATTCCATCCCAAGCTTTAGAAGCGCCGCCATCATCAAACCATTTGCCAATAGTGGATCCTAAATCAGAACCTCCGATACCGCCAGCGATACTACCGACAACTCCGCCGACAGCAGTACCGACAATAGGGACAACAGAACCAATGGCTGCTCCCGCGGCTCCTCCTGCCGCAGCTCCGCCAAGATTCCCCGCAAATGAACCAACTTTCTCACCTGCATTATCTTTGTTCATCCCCAGCAAATCGGTTGCCGCTAATGCAGTTCCCAAAAGAGGTATACCTTTAGCAAATTTACCCAAACCTTTTAAAGGTGTTAAAACTTTCCCCCATTTTGATGAGTCTGTGGCAATGGACCTCATGCTTCCGAGCCAGTTTCTGAACTTAGAACCAGAATTTCTTCCGCTTGTGGTGTTTTCTCTTGATGCACCGCCCTGACGTCTTCGTAATACCTCGCCTGGAACTCTCAGTGTTCGTCCTGAAGTCCTTGCACTTGTCGGGCTTTTTCTTTTTTTATATCTTTTGTTGGCTTTTCTTCCAGAGCTATTACCTCCGCACCCACAGCAGCAGCAACAGCATCTCCGCCCGGTGTTGCGTTTATCAACTTTATCATTACTCTGCGTATTCCCAGGCGCATTGTTTGGGGTATTTGCTTCATTATCATTTTTTTTAAACCCAGGAATTTTTTCAAATAACCAATCAAGAATCTTATCTATCACTTTATCTTTAAAAGCTGTTCCGAAGTCTTCTAACAGTTGCATAAACCAATTCTTTTTTTCTTCAGGTTTCTTCTCGTTGATCTTATCAGCAGCTAATTTTTCTTTAGCTATAATTTTAACTGTATATGTTTTTTCAAAATCTCTTAAAAGGGCTGTAATTCGATTAACAGTTTTTGTTATTTCATCAATCACTTTTAATTTAACTGAATACCCTTTTTTAAGGTTCTTTTGTAAATAGCCCAATATTCGTTTTGTAGCTGGGGTGATTTGATCATTGACGAAAAGACCGACTGAAAACTGATTTCCGCTCAACATTTTTCTTATTTTTTTATAAGCATCTGTTACATGTTCAATTAGACTTACAGTAATGTCTCTTTCTTTCGGGAGCCGTTTCAGCTTATGCTCAATAACATCAATGCCGGCAGTAGCCTGATCATCAAGAACCACTTTAACTTCAAGTGATTTTGCGAATTTCAAAATAATATAGTCATTGATCTTTCTCAATCTGTAAAAGGCTTGGTCTTCTGCCTTAATACTGATTTTGATTTGTCGATTAATGGTTTTCACCTTTTTTTCGACCATTTGAAACCCTTTATGAATTCGTTTTAACTTTTTAGAAACTTTATCTTCCAGATCAAAACGAGCTGTCAATTTAGCGATATTATGTACCTCCTTTCCTCGATTCTTTTTCCATTAATTCAAGCTTATAGCCAATCAGCCCATACAACAGCGCCTTAAAGTTTCGGGGCGCTTCATACAGTTCTAATAAATCTGATGGAGAATAATGAAGCTCGTGCATCGCATAGTAGAGATACACGGCTTCTTTATGCCCATCTTTTATTAGTTTTTTGCTTCTTCTTCCAGATCCTCTAATTCATCTTCAAAACCATTAATCTCAATCGCTTTGTTTAACCAGTTTGCGTATTCGCCTCCTACTGAGAGGACGCGTTTCGCAACTTCTACCGGGTCGGCCGTTTTGTATGCTTCTCGAAGATCTTTTGAACGGAAGTCCGGATAAACGGTTGATTCAACTGCGATTCGGGCATAAAAGCGCTGGCTGTCTAAATCTTTTACACGGCCTCTGCCTTTGACATTTTTATACGTTGTTGTTTCTTTCTCAAGTTCATCAATACGCTCTGTCGTGATCGCTTTAAAAACAAATGGCACGATGTTTCCTTTTTTATCAACAAAACGCTTTGAGATCGGCACTTTGATTTCCTCAGCTTCAATTGTTTTTCCCGGCATAAAAAAGGAAAGATCATATACGTTTTCGTTCTTCTCGCTCATGTAAAAAACTCCCTTATCTTTTGATTGATTTCATCGTGTAAAAAACAGACCTTTCTGAGAAAGGTCTGCGTATGGCTGGTTCAGCTTTGATTAAAACGTGTCGGAAAGCTTTTCAGGCACGTCGAAGTCTTCGAATGTAAATGGAACTTCTTCCTCTAATGCTTCTGAATCGACATCAAGGCTTGCGATTTTGGCAGAGTCGAAGTTGACGTCGTACAGGGTGACTCGCTCTGTGCCTCGTCCGGAGGATTGATCATCCAGGACAGCTTGGAGTGTGAAGTAAGGATCGTTGCCTTTTTTGACATAGTCCATCATCAGGAGCACGAATTTTGATGTGACTTTATAGAACGTCGCTGTTCCAGTTCCATTTGCCCCTGTTGTTTTATGGCCTGTCATGCGGCGGCCCATAATGTTTACTTCTGACTTGTTTTTCTCGACGTTTGCTTCAAATGTTTTGATGTGCGCCATTTCTTCGCCATCAAGAAATAAGCGGCCTTCTTTTCCTGAGATTGTATTTTGCGCTTTTAATGCCATATTAGTTTACCTCCACATTAAAGTAGAATTTTTCTGCTGCGTCGACAGGCTGTACAGCCAGATCAATCAAGAAGCCGTCACGGTCTTCATTCATTGAAATTGTGATATCTTCATCAGAATCAAAGCCAGTGATGCCGCCCGCATCCTGAAGAGTTGTCATGTATTGCGTGATCATCGTTTTTACATACTGAAGTCCGTCTTCAGACGCCGGGATATCGCTTCCGCTGCCTTTTCTTGATTTGATTAAGGTCTTCAGCTCGCGTGTTAAATCATTATTCACAGCATCAAGGACACGAACGATTTTGTTTTTCGCAAACTTTTTGTTTTTCTCGGCTGTGAACGTAACGAGTGAGTTAATGTCTTTTTCTACACTGACGGATTTATCGCGGGCGTCGAATGTGAATAAAAATTCGCCTTTGCCCAGACGTTCAACAATCGCATCGTGGTCAAGGCGTTGTAACACATCAACGGCACCTTCGTACTCTACAAATGTCAGTGATTGGTTAAAGGTAGCTCCTGCGCTTGCCCCAGCTACCCAAGCCGTTGCTTTGTCAGGCGTAACTTCTGTGCCATCTTCCAGCAGCACACCTTCTGTTACGTTGATGATCCCTTCATAATCACCGGCATAATTAGCTGTGACCCCTTGCACTTTTTGTCCTTGGCCGTCGCGCAGGCGCTTAATGAAAGCAGCAAACGTCGCCTTCAGCTGATCCCCTTCAGCAACAGGCAGCACAATCACATCAAAGCTCTCCGTTTCAGCCGCGGCTAAAAAGTCTGTATAGTCGGAGTTGACAGGTGTTTGATCCGTACCGCCGGACAAACGGATTCCCGCAGATGCATTCAGTGTCTCAGCTCCAGTGTCACCTTCTGAACCAGTGAGCGGAATCGTCTGAGAAAGGTCGCCTGTTCCGGTAAAGGTGACATAGCCGTTAGCTGTTAATTCTTCAGCCTTTTTGACGGTTTGTTTATCAACCTCTGATTCATCCATATACGTTGTCACATCAAAAGAAGCAGCATCCAGCACATTTGGGTTAATGCGGATGATAATGTCATTTCCTTTTGATCCGCCATATAAAGCTGTCGCTTTGACGCCTTCAGCAATATCAGCAGACGCTCGGACACCTTCGGATAGACGGTACATCAATACCGTTTGCGCATTTTTCTTTGCTTCACGCAAAAGCAATAAGGATGGGTCATCAATGCTGAGACCCACTTTTTTGTTTAGATCCTCAACACTGGAAATGGAGACGAACGTTTTCGCTTCACCCCAGCTTGATGCAACCGGAAGTGCAACTGTCCCCCGCTCACCGAGTGACACCCGCTCCTGTGCTGTCGTTTTAAAGTTAAAATAAATGCCTGCACGTTCTTTTTCTTTGCCTGTTGTAAATGTTCCGCCATTCATGATGACATGACCTCCTTGGTTAGAAATGTTTGAATCAATCGATTGGCTTCTGATTTCGTCATACGTGTTTGATCCACGCCAAATAAAGCCCCCTGAAGGATATCCGGCTTAACGCCAAACAGCTCCTTCGTGTGCTTAATTAAATCCGCTGTATCAAAAAGAGCTTCCCGGCTCTCCGTATGTACAGCCTTCTTCTGTTGTTTGTTCTTTGCCACCGCTTATTTCACCCCGCTGTTCATGTCGATATCCTGTAAGACAGGCTGTTCTGTTTTGTGATAATAATATCGGCTGCTCCACCTGATCACCATGACCGCCTCGCCCCTGTCTCCCACCCTAGTCTCGATTCGGGTAACGCGAACCATATCCCGCGTCTTCTCACCTGATTCATTGAGTAGCGGAACCATGTTTCTCGCTTCTCTGATGGCATCCGCAAGCCTGTCCGCTTCATCCAGCGCCTGAACGGAGTCATGATGAAACAGCTTCACATTGAGACTGTAGGTTTTTTTAAATGTGGAGACCGTATCAGTTTCCTCGAAAACAGATGGCGATGGGACGTATAACGACGGCACCTGAAACTGATCAGGCAGCTCGCGTTCATATATGGGAACAGACCACTTGCTGTATAAAAATGCCATGATCGATCCTGTTTCGCTGTTCATCCTGCTCCTCCTTTACAGCTTCTTCAGCCACTGGCGCCATTTGCTTTCCAGCGATGTTTCAAACAGCTGTTCATATAAAAGCAGCGCATGATCCCAGTAGCTCGTGCCCGGGATCCATTTTCTCTTGAGCGCCATTCCCGTTGAAGCCGTAGGATCGTAAATAAACCGTGAGCCTTGGAAATGCCCTGGCACCCATCTGACATTTTCTTTTGACGTCCAATGGCCGTCATTCAGAAATGAAGCGTAATCAAGCTGTGTCCCCACCTCAAGCGAAAGCCCTCCGCTTTGCGCAATCCATAGATTGTCCTCCGCGCCTTTTTGGAAGGAGCTGAGCAGTTTTTCTGTATCAATCGTTTGTGTGCTGATGAGTTCAGATTGAACGATCTCCAGAAAATCTTGCCCGCACTCCTCAAGCCAGCGGGACGCCTGACGTGAAAAGCCGCCTGATGCCGCTTTTTTTAATGATGTGTTTAGCTGTTTCAGCCCCGCTATTTTCATAGGCTTTCATCCCTGACCGCGATGACTTCCCAATGATGATGTCTGATCCTTTTCGGCAGCTTTAGTATATATTGATGATTCTCCCAAATGATTTTATCATTCACACGGATGTCCGCTGACAACGGAAAATGGACGAGAAAGCTGTGATATACAGTTTGATCCGGCTCTTCCTGGATCAGCTGCTGCGTTTTTTCGGTAAAATAGCAAGGGACATCTTGTTCATCGGGTGAGTCTGGATACAAACTCAATGGCTGAAGCTTATCCGCCGGAATCCCGAATCGGCTTGCAGACGGCGCTTGCACCGCTTCATGATAAATGTCACAGCGGTGAATGAGCATGTGCTGATAGCTCATAAAGACCTCACCTTCAGTCTGGAGGACTCAGGGACGTAGCCCGGCGCGATAAACGCTTCGAGCAAATGATATACCTCCGGCCGCTGAATGCCGCCGTCTCCGGAAACCGTGTAGGAATAATCCCCCATTTTTTCAGACTGATAGCTTGATGAGGCTGATTCATCGCTGTTTACAAGCGCAAAATATTGGGCAAGCTTCAGCAAAGCCAATTTCGCTTTATCGGGCAGCGGGTCATAAACGCTGTCTTCAAAGCGGTGGCCCGTAATGAGAGCCGCTTCCGCTTCCGCCTCGATAATATCCTGCGCCAGCAGTTCTTCCGGCCTGTTTTTCACTCGATCAAAGACCGAATAGGAGGCTACGTCAGTCGGTTCAATGAGCATGAGCTGGCCACCCCGTTTCTATTATTCTTTTACGTTAATTAATTTCGCGCAAGCATCCTCTTCCTCGAACTTGCTGTCCAGCTTGGCCGTTAAGACAATAATGAATTTACGGGAGCGGATGTCTTTGTCGACTTCAATTCGGATATTGCGGGAGAAGCCGAGAATGATATTTTTCGGATGTGTGAGAATGATATCGGAAGCGTCATATTGCGCGTCTCCCTCGCCGACTGTGTACGGCTGCATATTGGATACCCCTTTAACCGGTACGCCGAATGCAGTTGACAAGCCGCCCTGAACAGCCTGGTCCCCTAAGTTTGTCTGGCGGTCTGCCACGCGGTCCTTCCATTCAACTTCTAAGCCGTGAGATGTATAGAATCTGAATTCCTGAGGGATGCGCAAATATTTCGCCGGAACAGCCTTTAAGCCTTTCTTGAATGTCGCTCTGGACAGTTCTTCACCGTTCATATCAACGATGTGGGACACCGCTTGTTTGCGAATGCCGTCCAGCTGTGCCAAATACGGATCTGCTGATGCTGTATCGCCGTTTACAATCAGCTCTTCAATATCTACTGCCGCGCGCTCTGCTAAAATCTTCATGATCGTCTGCTGCAGGCCGTCTTTTTCAATATTGTTTTCGAGTGTGTCATACGTAATGTTGATTTCCGCAATGACTTCCTTCGTGTTCAGCTGGACAGTGCTAGTCGTTGGAACAGTCAGCTCGTCGTTTGACAGTGCTTTTCCTTCTTGAGCCGCCCGCAAAATTCGCTGGCCGAAGCCGATTTTCTCAAACTTTTGCGAGTCATTTTCCATTTGAATTACACGGGATTCACTGAAAATGGTCGGCGTGTTTTGCACCATGCGGATAAAAGCCGATGCTTGTGCAGGGTTCATAAGTCCGCCGCTTTTTAAAGCAGAAAGCGACATTTCCGCTTTCCGAATGATCTCTTGATTTCTCAATTGATTTCCTCCTCTTTGACTGGTTTTACAGCAGTCCGCTCCAGATTGATTTTTTAACTTGCTCTGTATTGCCGCCCGCATCGTCTGCTGTCTGCTTAGACGCGCCTCGCGCTTTTTCCAAAGCCTCGATTCGTTCTATCAGCGGGGCGAGCATCTCTTCAACGACTTTTTTCAGGCGCTCGTCATCACCCGTCTGCTCCGGATTTCCCTCCGTGTCTGTGTTTTTTTCAATCCGTTCAAGCCGTTTAAGCAAAGGGTAAAGCGCATGCTCGAATGATTCTTTCATGTCTTCTTTTCTCATTTCTTCAGTCTCCTTTCCTGTTTTGTCAGCCAGCATCTGCTTGAACACGCTGAAGAATCCCGCTTTTTCAACCGGTTCTTCCTCATACACATCAGCAGTGCCCGCCATGCTGTAGCCGGTGATGATTCCAGCCTTAATCTGTTCCCACACCTCGTCAGACGCTCTCGTCACGAGCACCCACGAGCCCTTTGTAATCTGCTTTGACCCGATCATAAAATCATCGGGCGCCACATATGACTCGACCACGACGCCGGTTCCGCCCTCAAAACTGTGATTGATGTCAATCTCCCGTGCCTCCGCGAGAAAGCCGTGCGCCGCTTTTTCAATTTCCTCGGCGGTCATAAAATCGCCGTGGGCGTCAGGAACATCTGGCTCATACACGATTCCGTACACAAGCTTTTGTTCATCCTGCTCACTTTTTGTGAACAGCCGAACCTTTTTTTCGAATGACGGAGGTCCGGCTGACTTCGTAAAGAAAAATTCTGTCTGGTTAGCCGCCTTGTCCACATAGCTGACAAAGCTGATTTTGGCATTTTTTAATTCCCGCGCCACCTGCTTGATTCACCTCCCTTCAGGACGTTTTGATCTCTTCGATGCTTTCTTTCAGTTCCTGCATGAGTGCAGTCAAGTTTGTCTTTTCCGCATCATGTCCTGCAGGCCGTTTATACATTTCCTCAGGCCACTCCTCCAGCGTTTTGCCAAGCACCCGTCCGGCAAGGTCGCGTAAATCATTCGGCGAGACGGCTCCCGCTGTAATAAAAGGACCGAGCACTTTCGCAATCTCAAGCGGATCACGAAAGTCCGGTCCTTTTAATGTCAGCCTGACGTCATGAATATTCAGCTCTGGCAAAAGCAGTGTGTTCAACTTATTCACGAGCGTTTTCCGCTCCGGCTGAAAGACCTGTTCCTCCGTGATTTTTCGAGCTGTATCCGCTGTCGCCCGGTTGTATTCCTGCGCCTCGCCTGTATAAAGCGGCGGGAGGCGGAACGCCGAGCGCAGCTTATTTCTGCTTTTTTCATCGTACTCAAGAAACAAGGCGTCGTTTTGGAGAATTTCCGCCAAGGATTTGATTTCCACGGAAACCGGCGTAATGTCCTCGCCACCGTGCAGGTCCTTCTCTTTCGCGATTCCCTCCGCTTCAATCAGGAGAAATTTATGGGCGTTTTCCACACCTTCAAGATCATTCATATACTCTTGCAGCTCACGATAAGAAGCTTCTGACAGCATCCCATTTTCCACTGTGATCGCAGCGGGTACGTGACGGCCCTGCTTAAAATACATAAAATTGAGCTCTTCCGCTTTTCGCGCACCGTATAAGTTGACGATATTGCCGACCCAGCGGGGCACCCCGTATACGCCGCTTCCGATTTTGAGATGAATCGCTTCATTCGCTTGATGCTTCTCTGCCAATGTGTTTACATATTCACCCGTTCGCATGTCCATTTTTCGCGGATCGCCGTATTCCTTGAAAAATACTTTCTCTCCATTCATCATTTGCACATATTTTCGGAAGCGTTTTTGCCTTTTGATCCTTTTCATTTTCCCGTTTTCTTCATATACAAATGAGACCTCGACTGGCTCACCGGCTCCGCATACCCGCATATATTTCACATCTAAATATTCGATGCCGGCTGGTTTTCCCATTCCGTCGCGGAGCACTTCCATAAACCCGTTGCCTGTTTTTTCTCTGTCTTCAATGGCATAGCCTAAAATCATTTCGGCTGATTCGTCAAAGTGAAGACATTTATAAAAGGCTTCGAGTCTGGCCCATTCTTTTTCCGCTTTTTGCTTTTTCGTCTGATCCACGTCATTCGCATTGACATCAAACGTGTACTCAACATCAAAGCCAAAACCTGTAATATTCACCCTGTACGCATCAATGCATTGCTGAAGAATCGTCGAGTATTCAGCAATGGTTTTAAGCTCGATGATGTTGTAGGGCGGTGCGATAATATCCTCTCCATACAAATCAGAAAAGTCATCTTCATAGATTTGTTTTGTCTGAGGAGCGGCGGCATTGGCTTTGAATACAGTCGCTCTGACGGTTTGATTGTGCATCATTTATGACCTCCTCCTTTCCCGGTTCGGCCGGATTCGTTTGTGTGCTGTCTCTTTCATATCAGCAACTTCATAATCATCAAGCGCATACCAAATGGCAGACAGCGTATGCGGGTCAATTGTGAATGCATCCTCTATCAGCGCGCCGTTTTTGTCTTTTGCATACGTCAGCGTCTTCAGCTCATAGATGACATTTTCACAGCGGTCCGAACAGAAGATCTTTTTGAATCGTTTCACCTTTTTGGTGTATTGAAGCCTTGAGCCGGGAAACTTTCTGGCTCCGACCATCTGAAAACCCTGCTGGCGGAAATATTGAATGCTTTTCGGCTCAGCGGAGTCGGCTTTGATCAACTCCTGTGTGTCAATAAACTCACGCAGCGCCTCAGCCGTCCGGTCATCTGTCATTTTGTTTTGATAATACTCCCAATAAATGTAGAGATATTTTTTTTCAGGGTCGACAGCGAGCCGGACGACGGCATTGTAGGATTCCTCGAAGCCAAAATCCATCCCTGTCCGAAATATCGGCTTGCTGATAGCTGCGATGCGTTCTTTTACTTGGCCGTGCGGGAGCACCTCGAATTGCGGCAGCACCCTGATCCCGTTAACGCCGAATCGTCCTTTGCGGGCAATCCGGTACAGGTCAGGATCATACGCCTTGAGTCCGTCAAGCTGTTTCACATAGCTCTTCGGGAGAAAGAGGTTGTCGTTTGCTGTGGAATGATGATAATACGTATCTCCCTTCACAATCGTCCGCTTTTCGTAAAGTTCGCTGTCATCCAGAACAAACCGTTTATTGCGTTCATCCCGAAAAAAATGCCGGTACGTCCAATTGGAGGTGCCGACGGGATTGGTGGTGCAGATCATATGAAGCTTCAAGTCAGGGTGGCGAAGACGTCCGATTAATTCCTTAAAGCCTTCATACTTCACCTCTGAGCACTCTTCAATCCATATTAATGAAATGTTATGAACTGATTTTAATTTAGCTGGATTATCCATCCCTTTGAACATGATCCGGCTGCCGTTTTGAAACCGCAGCTGCAGCGGGGAAGAAAGGGATGCCACAGCCTTTGTGAGACCGAGCTCTTCGATCACCTCTTGAAATAAGGCGAAGGTCGAATCCCGATGGGTATCGAACACCTCACGGATGACAAGCGCCGTCCTTTTTTCCTTCAGCAGCTTTAACACGATTTTCAAAGCGGTATGATAGCTTTTGGATGAGCCGTAGCCGCCGACAAGAAATTGGTACGTCTGCTCCCAATTGAACACGTAATCTTCGAAATGAGGGTTGATTTCTTTTACAATCATGGCTTGCCCTCTTTTCGTTTGATCATAATTTCAATCGGCGCTTGGCTGTCATCTGTTTTCTCTGCTTTTTGTTTGGCAAGTTTTAATTTCTCGTTTTCAATTTTTTGTTTAAATTGATCCGGAAACAAATCAAAATATAAGGACAGCTTTTCGAGCGCCTTCATTTTATCGGCCAGCTTGATGGCGATGCCTTCTTTGCCGAGCTTCGCTTCCGTCACAATGGTGCCGTCAACAAGCCCGGAATCTTTGACATCGACAAAGCTGATTTCCTTCATAATCGGATTATCATCTTCATCAAACAACGGCCCCGATTTCCCGACAGCCTGGACCTCTTTTTTTCCGAAAGTCACATAGTCGGTAATATCCGCAAACGCGATTTTAATGTAAACCTGCAGCACGTCCATCGCTTCAATAAACATTTCATTGACCATTTCTTTTTTAACGCGTCTGATTTCAGCAGCGACCTTTTCATTCTTTAACAGCCGGCTGCCCGTCACATGGGCGCTGTCCGGAGAATAGCCCGCTTTGATTGCTGACTGTGTGGCATTGAAGCTTTTGACGTAATACAGGCAAAACAGCCGCTGCCGTTCATTTAATTCATCATTATCTATCCGGCGCTGTTTTTGTTCGTTTCTGGTTTCAGAAAACAAGGCCTCTTTCCATTTGTCTTGTTTTTTCCAGATGCCGATTGTTTTCGCGGAAACACCGATTGTATCCGCAATCGCCAGATTTGTGATCTTTCCTTGATATTGTTGATAGATTGCTAATGCTTGTTCGCGCTGTTGTGTTTTCATGCTACGGCATCACCGCCACCTCCAGCATGGATGTCTATTCATAAAAGCGGCTGATTCTGCCAGCCGCTTATGTGTCATGCTCTATTCACTTATAGGTGGCAAACGTATGACAAGCTTTCAGGCAAGCGATCGATTTATTTCTTCCTGCTGTCTTTGCATCTTTACGATCGCCCGTTTAATGGTCGTTTGCACCGTCGATTTTTTCACGCCGAGAAGATCAGCAATCCGTTCGTAAGAAAAGCATTCTACCTTATGCAGCAAAAACATTTCTTTTTCTCTTTCCGTTAACAGGGATAACGCTTCTCGGATTCTCTCTCTGTCTTCTTCTGATACCTGTCCGTCCGGCTCAAACATCATAGCGCTGGAAAATGATTCGATGATTCTCGGATCTTTGATCATCAGCCGCTGGTACGCATCACGCCGGTCAATCGCCCGTCTGATGCCGGGCTGTCTTCCTTTTTCAAGCCATTCTGTTACATATTCCAGATCAGTAATCATGTTTCTGATGATTTTTTTATCCTTCAGCTCTTCAGCTGAGAGTATGGATTCATCTGCTTCTGCGAGCGGTTTATATTGTGTTCTTGTTTGTTTTAGCGTGCGTTTATATTCAAATAGTAAGTCTTGCATTCTATGATCCTCCTTATTTTGGAACAAAAAAACGGACACCAATCAACGCACAAATGCTGTGCAAGTTGATCAGTGTCCGCAGGCTTTCCGTCTTGGACGTATTCTTTTTTCGCTTTAATTTAATTTGTAGCCGATTTCAAATTCCACGCGGGCAAGGTCTCCCTTTCTCGTTTCGACAAGCGTTTTTCCATGCTCCGGCGCTTCTGTGATCCATGCTTCTTGCTTGATGCCGTCCACAATAATCACACGGATTTTTCCGTCCTCCAGCTGGCTCTCCAGCGTGATGGAATCAATATTTAATAGTTTTTTAGGATTGATCATGTTTCTTTTCCTCCCTTTTGCGGTTTTTCCGCGCTTGTTTTGGCTTTTTCTAATAGCTGAATGATGCGCTCCTTTGAATGAACAGAATTTCCTTTCAGAAAATCAAGAGCTGCTTTAGACGCTTCCAGCAGTTCAGGTGCTGCCGCCATCAAAGCGGCATTGTTTTTTTGCGAATATGAGCTGAGGTCAAATACAGCGGCAATCAGCCTCCCGTTTGAATAGGGGAACCTTTCTTTTTCTTCTTCGCTGTAAGCTGAATAAATATAGATCGGTTTCGTATCCCCGCATGGGACGGCACGCCACGGTGCAGGGCTTTTCTCTGCCTGTTTCGTTTTTGCCAACACTTTCACTTCCCGTCATCCTGATACCATTGTTCAATGTTTTTTTCCGTTCGCTTCGCTCGAATCAGCAAAGCAATTAAAGCGGTCAGTTTTTTAATCATGGACATTCAGCCTCGCTTTTCCCGCTGTCAGCATTTCCTCCAGCTTTTGAATGACCGGCGTTAAATCAGTGCCGGATCGGCAGTTCGGACATGGATGAAAAACGGCTCCAATTTCGGTATGCTCCACAATGACTTTTTTTGTTTGACAAAGTTTGCACATTATCTGATCCCCTCCAATCTATGGTTCAGCTCGCAGGCAGCTCCTTTGATAATCACTAAATAGTCACTGCACATTTCGTAGATTCTCGTGCCGAGCGCTTCATCGACCCGGACAAGTGTTTCAATCGTCAGCTCGCTCGAAAGCAAAAGCGGTTTATGATTTAAGTAGCGGTAGTTGAGTACCGAATACATTTGCTCTAACTGCCAATCTGTGGCGCGGGGTTTGCCGTTAACCGGTTTAAACAAGTCATCGATGAACAGCACATCTGCCTGCTTCATCCGGTACAGCTTCGCTTCCAAAAGATCAAAGTCATTTTTCAGATCGGTAAAGCCCTCCACATACGGAAAATAAATGACCGGCACATGTCGTGTTCTCATCAAATCATTGGCAGCAGCGGTCAAAAGGTGTGTCTTCCCTGATCCAGGCTGTCCTAAAAGAGCGATGCTGTTTTTCCGGTTTTCCTTGATTTGTTCATAATCCGCCACATACTCTTTTGTGCATTCAAACGCGTCTTGTATGGCCTGCGGCTTTCCCTCAATGCAGAACTCTTTGAAGCCCAGCTGTCTGAAGGCAGGGGTAATCTCACTAGCACCGAGCAGCCGCTTCACTTTTCGTTCTGCCATGCAGCTGCACATCGTCCATACTTCCAGATCGTTCTGCCGGATGAGATAGCCTCCCTGATCCTTGCATTGCGGGCAATCATAGCGGCTTGCGTCTGATTCGGCCGGTTTGTCCGCCAGTAATGGACGTCTCCCTCTTCTCAGCTCGTCCAAAATCTGCTCGATTGTTCGTTTTGTCATGTCTTTCCATCCTCTCGTGTTGAATTGCGTCATTCTTTTTGGCCTGCTGCGCGAAAAATCGGTCTTCAATGAATTTCGAGCAATAGCGAAAGGCCTTGATTGTTTCTGAAGCGGCGGTCCGCCGGTTTTCAAATGCTTGAAAGCATTCCTCAAGCCATTTGATTGTTTGCGTCACAGGAACGCCGATGGCGACAATACGGGCGATGGCTTGATAATCTCTGGAGGAAGGATACACGGTGCGTCCTTCTTGAGCCGACCGTAATTGTGTAAACCGCTTCGCAATATGATCCACTGCATCATCAGCAGCAGTATTTATGTTTGTTTTATCTTTATCTGAGCGGACGTCTGTGTCCGGTGCCCGCGGCGAAAATGTCCGTTCCGTTATACCCCGGTGTACAGTTTTGTCCGATCTGAAGCTGAATTTTTTGGAATGCTTTACCGAAATCACCAGTCCGTACGGCGCGCGGACAGCCTTTATGTACTCATGCATTTCGAGGAGCTCCAGCCATCTTCTGACGGTTTTTTCACTGACACCAAATACAGCTGCCATCTCTCTCGCTTTTAACGGCTTATGGCCAAGCACAGCTCCCCAGCTTACGCCGTCTTTTTCAATTTCTTTTGTTGTTGAGCTGATGAACCAGAGAAACAGCCATAGCGCCGGACCTATTTTGTCATAATGTTCTGAATTCAAAAGCCCTGAATACGTAGGAAAAGGATAGCTTTTATCGGTTTTCATTGTACGGAGCTTCTCCTTTTAACAACATGTATGTTTGAAACTGTTCTTGTGTTTCAAAGTGGAATACCGGATGGCCGCACGCCGTAAACGAAATGGTGCCGCCGGATTGTCCGAGATGGCGCTGATCTATGGGGTTTTCACTAAAAACAATTTGGATGGGATACATATGATCACTCTCCTGACATGTTTTCGATACATTTCGTATCAACTGTTACCAAGTATAAACGATACATTATGTATCATCAAGTTATTTTTGATACTTTTTTTATCATAACTTTATTTTGATACAGATTGTATCTATAATCATAAGTAACTTAAGGAGTTTAAAAAGAGAGGTCATAGCATGATAGGCGGCAGATTGAAGAGTCTCAGAGGGAAAAGGACACAGGAAGAAGTCGCATCACACATCGGTGTGTCACGGGCACGATATTCCCATTATGAAAACGGGCGGAGCGAACCTGATTACGACACACTGCAAAAGCTGGCTAATTACTTTCAAGTAACGGCTGATTACTTATTAACAGGGAAAGACAAAAAATCCGACGACGATATGTTCTCAGATCCGGACTTGCAGCTCGCATACCGTGATATGCAGGATTTTTCCCCAGAAAGCAAACAGCAGGCCATCGAATTTATCAACTATTTAAAAGAAAAAGAGAAAAACCGAAAACCGAAAAATAAATAATTCTTCCCCTGTTCTCTAAAACATATAAAAAATAGACCGATATAAAGAAAAAACTGTTTATTTTTTTTAGAAAAGGGAAAGATTTCTACACACTTTCCAGTCCTATACGGGCTTTTCTTTCTCGCTAAAAACAGAACACATGTTCGAAAGGGAGTATTCAATTGGGCGATTACTTATCACATCTGGAGGAATACGTAAAAAATATATACAGCCGGCTGGGCGTGACCTCCCCCCATCACATTGACATGCTGAAAATCGCAAAGGACCTTGATATTTGGGTTCATTTTGAGGATATGGGGAGCATGATGGTCAAATACGACGGCATGTACAGTATTGTATTGAACCAGAGAAAATCACTGGAAGAGCAATGGGAGGATTTCGGCCATGAACTGTGCCACGTGTTAAAGCATGCAGGCAATCATTTTCAGATGAACAAGCTCTTCAGGGAATTGCAGGAATTTCAGGCGAATCAATTTATGTACCACTTCTGTGTGCCAACCTTTATGCTGTTGCAAATGGAACTGCCGCAATGGAGAAGCCAGGCGCTCGCTACAATTGCAGCGGTATTCCGGGTAACAAAAGAATTTGCGGAAAAAAGGCTTGAAATGTTTGAACGGCGTAAAGCAGGTATTCAATTTCAGAAGCGGCTCGCTTACTTATTAACGAACAAGCGGCCAAATGCGTACGAGGAAGACGATCAGCAGCACTTGCAGGTCGCCGAAGAAAAAGCGTTATATCATATCGGCAAAAACAGATAAGCAAAAACGGGCTGGGAACAGAACTCCTCTATCTCAGCCCGGCAGAGAAACTAACATTTCGACATTGGGGGAATGGTATCATGCACCCACATAGGCGCCGGTTTAAGATGAGGCGCAGGCCCGAACGCAATCGGGGCCGGAATATATCTGAACTCGCCCCGGCCGTCAAAGGCTTCGCCATGAGCCCATCTTCCTCGTGAGCTTTCATCCCCTCTGGAAAAGTTAAACAGGTCATAAGCGACTTCCCGCTTTTCGAGTTCACGCGGGAACGTCGTAGGCACGACAATATCCCGTTCTCTTTCTTCGAGCTCTTTAATGGCCGCATACCACATATTTTGATGATAAGTATCCCTTGCAATTAAAAATGACAGCATATCTCTTACCCCAGGATCATCCGTCATCGCATAGAGCCGGGTCACCTGAAGGCGCCCTTGAGATTCCGCATTTAAGTTTGCGCGAAAATCCGCCAGCAAATTCCCGCTTGAAATAATGTATTTGGCATTCCATGGATATCCTTCACTGTCAGCCGCCATCGCGCCTAAACCTGCGACAATGGCGTGCTGCGGATTCATGCCTGACATCACAGCCGCAACAGCCGGATTACTCTTATAAGCATCCTCCTGCACATCAGCCGGCGCATGATCCAGAAGCCTGGAAATCATTGTCGCCAGCATTTCCACATGGGCAATCTCTTCCGTTCCGATATCACAAAGCAAGTCTTTATATTTCGCATCAGCACGGCAGTTAAACCCTTGGAACAAATATTGCATCATGACACTGATCTCACCGAATTGGCCGCCCAGTATTTCTTGGAGCTTTTTCGCATAAACAGGATCGGGATGAGCCGGCTTTGCTTGATATTGAAGCTCTTTAATATGATAAAACATTGATTCATTCCTCCCTACACTTTCGCACAACCTCAGCGTATGAAGGAATAGGCGGATCGTGCAGGTCCCGCTTCAATCAATCATAAAAACCAAGCTTAACAGCTTCCACATATCGACAAAATAAATCGTTTTGTTTGTAACCTTCATCACGGCAGCCAAAATTGCGGAACAACGCGTTTCGCTGTGCCGTGCTTACTTCCAATTGCAGTCCCATTTTCCTTTTGGTCCGATTGACAATATTGTTCGGATGCACACCTGCCAGCCGGTCTTTCTCACTCGTAAGCTCGGCACTGAAGCCCGCTTCATTCAGCCGCTCACAAATGCGCCTGGCTTTTTTACGATCCGCGCCACCGACCAATGTATGCGGAGTTTTTGGATCATGATACCCATGAAATGCTAATGCGCAGTGGTGGGCGTTCACTTTTTCTAAAGCCAGCGGCTCGTCAAACCGAGTGCTTGTCAGGTGTAAGGAACGGTTGTTTCGCTGCTTTACACCTTCAAACAAATAAATGGAACATTGATCGGAAAATGCCCGCACCAGTTCACTGACGCCTGGCTCAATTCTGCCGCCGTGGGGACCAAGAACAATAAGCTCACTTCCGTTTTTCTCTTCGTAAATTATCCGGTACTCTGATTCAGAAGCAGAAAGGGCTGCAAAGCTGTCATACCTATCTTTCATTTTGAACGCTCTCCTTTGCCAGTCAGCACCAGTTTACTCTACTCATCTATGAATGAAAACCTTTTTATAGTATGATTTGATAGACTACATATCAGGAGGTATATGATGGGATTTATTGATGGATTACTTGGCAATGCGTCAACACTGTCTACAGCTGAGGCAAAAGAAGAGCTGGCTCGCATTTTACTGGAAGGTGAAAATGTTGATGCCGCGTTTAAGTTGGTTCGAGATGTCATTGTCTTTACTGATAAGCGGCTTATTCTTGTAGATAAGCAGGGAATCACGGGTAAAAAAACGGAATTTCAATCGATTCCGTATAAAAGCATTTCCAGATTCAGCGTGGAAACCGCCGGCCGCTTTGACCTAGATTCAGAATTGAAAATTTGGATTTCCGGCGCGGAACTTCCCGCTGTCTCAAAACAGTTTAAAAAAGATGAAAGCATTTATGATATTCAAAAAGTTCTTGCCGCAGTTTGTATGTAAAATGAAAACGGAAGCTGACGCTTCCGTTTATTGATTACAGCTTTTCCTTTATTTTCGCTTTCGTTTTCGGACCATAAATTCCATCGGCCGTTAATCCGCTGACAGACTGAAAACGTTTCACGGCATTTGCTGTTTTCGGGCCATAAACGCTGTCAACGCCGTGATTTTTCGCTCCTTTATCAGGATAAAAATAAAGGGCAGCTAAAGCAGTCTGCACCTGTTTTACGTTTGTCCCTTTCGTCAGCGGGCTTGTCACTTTGATCACTCCGGATGGGAGCGGGTATGAAGACGAGGCATGGCTTTTAGAAGCAGACGCCGTTTGCGACAGTTTAATCATCTGGCCGACTTGGATGTGATTCGGGTCAATAATATGATTTATGCTTTGCAGCGTTTTCACACTGACACCGTGCGATGCGGCAATACCCGACAGTGTGTCGCCTTTTTTCACATGGTATACAGACGCCGAAGAAGAGACTGAAGCCTTTTTCGCTGACACGCCTCCGTTTAATTCCTTTTCAATGGCTGCCTTCACTTGATCCCAGCGCCCGTCCGATAAAATGCGGTGCGGACAGTACTTTCCGCTCCAGTCCTGATGCTTTCTCACACGATCGATTCCCCAGCCGCGCTCCTTTAAAAGCTGTGCGACAAATGAAATCGCCAAGGCTTCAGCTGCCTCGTACTTTGGACCTCCCGATTTACTGTAGCAAATCTCAACGCCAATCGATTTGCGATTGCCTGTCCCGTTTGTGCCGTCACCCGTGTGCCAGGCGTTTCGGTTAAGCGGCAGACCTTGAATCACCTCTTTATCATCCACCGCAAAATGGAAGCTTGTCGAGCTGGTGTTCCCAATCATATAGCTGATTTCATTAGCCGCTGACGCATCGTTTGCCGTGTTGTGAATGGTAATGTATTCAGCGGACATCGCATTGGGGCACTTCAACGCGTATTTCGCCTCAGAAACCAAATTTTTCTTCACTTGAATGCTCACCCATCATCTCTCCTTTTTTCTTTTTCATCAATAGGTGGCATTCGTAGGACGAAAAGCTCATTTCATCCGTCACCGCTATATGGATAATTGTGTTAAACTGAAATTCATTAGGAGGGGAATGATCATGCATACGTATTTAATGCTGACAACAAGAACAGATCAATTCAATCAGGAGCATGTGGCTGGACACTATGAGTTTTTGGACCGCTTACAGGCAGAAAAACGCATAAAAATGTTCGGGCCATTCAGCGATGCCACAGGCGGAGCCTACGTCATCGAAGCAGGTTCGCCGGAAGAGGCTGCGAAAATCGGACATGAAGATCCGCTGGTGGCAAGCGGATCTTCCGAGCTGACCATAAAAGAATGGAATCTGAAGTAAAAAAGACCCCATGGGGGGTCTTTTTTCGTCATCATCATGTTTGATTACGTGCCGCAACATGAAATGTTTTATCTTCTCTGTCTGCTGTTTCTCCCGGATGTACCATCACCTGAGTAAAGCTGAACCCGACCGCAACGAGCAACAAACCTGACATCCATTTAGATTTCATATAAACAATCTCCTCTCTGGATTTGTTTTTGTGCGTGCACCATTTTCTCATAAAACGAAAGTGCTTTTTCGGGCTGTCCGTTTTCTATATAGAATTGGGCAGCATCATGCGCCAGCTCTTCAATATAAGGATACAGCATATGTTCTTCAAGAAATTGAAAGGTGTGTGAGACTGATTCTGTGTTTACGTTTTTTCCGTATAACGCATGTAAAAATTGAAAAAGCTCCACAAATAATTCATCACTGTATTGACGGGCGATTTCCAATCCTTCACGATACTTTTTTTGCGCTTCGGCTTCATTTTTTTGTTTATACAGAACCTGTGTTAAAGAGTAGATAGAATGCGGAAGATTATCGAACTTTTCCGACTTGCAAATAGAAACAGATTTCTCAAAGTATTCGGCTGCCTTTTGCAGTTCACCCATTTTCTCATAACAGTTTCCGAGATTGTACAGGGCAGAACTAATCAGGCGGGGATTGCCTTCTTTCTTTGCAAGATCTAAAGCCAGTTCTAAGTGGGGCAATGCTCTTTCTGGATACTGCATATCATCATAATTCCCTGCAATAACGAATTCACATTGGATTCTGCGGACGGTGTACGTTTCATACATTTGGTACGTTTCTAACGCCTGAACGGCGTAGCTCATCGAAACATAGGTTTGTTTTAAATTGTAAAAGATCTCGGCCATTTTAAAAGCAAACTCGGCTTTCTCAATATCATCCGAGACAAGGGCCAGATTCTTTTCCGCCCGTTTATAATACATCATGGCACTGACAAACATTTTCTGCTTAAATTCATACATTCCGCGAAAAAAATTAAAGTAATAATCAAGAAGACCTGTCAGCTTGTACTGATTCCCCTCAATGTCTTCTAATAATTCTGAAAACTCAAGCTGCGACGTGTCCTCTCCAAAAGGCTTAATGTAATCCAGCATGACACGATGCCTGAAATCCATTAAAGAATAATACAGCAGCAAATCTTGATCTTCTTCCATATCCTCGATTTCTCTTTCTACTTCGAGCTTGACCCGTTCGGCTTCAGCGACGTGAAACTGCCGGATATGGGTATACCATTCATTAATTTTAAGCCCGACATAAGAGGACGGAATCGTCTGCTTCATCCTCAATTGATCCCCCCTTTTAAGTTACCCGAGATATGTCATATTTTATCATATTTAATAGAAAAAGAAGAACGCAAAAAGACCGCAATTGTCAAATTTCGGCTAACCGCAACAAAAAAGCGCAGGTTTTTTAAAACCGCGCTTTTATTTAGTGAAAACCGACCTTGTTTCTTTCCATCCAACTTCCCTGCCGGCTTTTTCGTTGCTCTCCTGTCATGTCTTTCACCATGGTTTCAATATGATGATTCCCTTCTTGGTGCCATTGAAGGGCTGAAGATACATATAATTCTCCCAGCTGTGCAAAGGAAAAACCTTCTGTAAGCTTCGCGGCGCTTTTTATGTCTTCTTCACTCAAAAAGATGTCAAAGCCTCGCATTTTCATATAGTCCCGCCGCAGCCCTTCATCCGGAAGCCCGACTTCATAAGCACGGTCAAACCGTCCTGCACGATTCATCAAACCTGGATCAATCTCCTCGGGATAGTTTGTCGTGCCGATGAGAAATAGCCCCTCTTTTGATGTCGCGCCGTCCAGCGTATTGAGAAAAAAGGACCGCACATCTTCCGGCATTGAATCGATATCCTCGATGACCAGAACTGCAGGAGCAAGGCGTCTCGCTGACTGAAAGACTTCTTCTATTGTCTCACTCGACGTAAATTCTGTTATTTGCCAATAAGCAACAGGTGCATCGATACTGCCTGCAATTGACTTCACTAATGTCGTCTTTCCATTCCCGGGAGGGCCATATAACAGAATACCGCGCTTGTAAGGAATGTCGTACGTTTGATAAAACGATTTATCACTATGAAAAAATTGATCAATTGATCGGTATATCTCTTTTTTCAATAACGGATTCATGATCACCTGACTTCGTTGAACCTCTCTGACAATCGCTTCCTGCTCTCTTGAAGTCCCTCCATCTCCATCCGTAAAAACGGTCACTTTCCGCTTGCTTTTTTCCCAGAGGCGCGGCCTGACTCCCTCTAGAAATGCACGCATCTTTTCATCGTTAACCGCAAACAGACAATCGAAACTCATGATGCTCCCATCTTGAAAATATGGAATTCTGGCAAAAGCGACACCCTTTTCAGGATAAGCATATACGCTGTTTCTGATAGATTTATGGACGGTATAATCCGGTTCTTTTTCATCTTCATCATAAGCAAAGGTTTTCTTTTCAAGCTTTTCAAATATATATGCCACATGCTCAGGCTCCAATGAACCGCTCCGGACATCTTCTTCAAGAAGCTCCCAGTACTCAGTGTTCGGGTCATCACTGGCATAGAGCTCGTAGAAAATGCCGTATTGGTCATAAAGCGCCTCTTCAATTCGTGTGATAAGGTAACCGAAAGTGCCGTAGCCTGCCGCAGCTCTTTCATTCTCTTTTTCTTCGTACTGATAAATGAAAGGTATGTTTGTCATGTTTGTACTCCATTTCATATTTTGTGAACATTATGTATACGATTGACATAGCGTTTTGTTTCATCCCACAGCATATTGCTTGTGAATTGATAATTGTTGGTATAGGATTTCATTGCACCATTCATTTTACATATGGAGGAGATCATATTGAGTCAATCCAATCAAATTGTCAGCCATTTTTTATCCCATCGAAACGTGACAAATGAACTGGCTGAAAAAATCAGCAAAGACCATTACAGCTACAAACCGGCTGAAACATCAATGTCAGCGGAAGAGCTGGTCAAACACATTCTGACGTCTTTCCACTTGATTGCAAATGTCATTAAAGAAGGCAATGCCTCACCATTTCAAAACAAACAGGAAGAAACAGAAACAGATCTCAATGTACTTGCAAAAACATATACAGAAAAAACGGCCGCTATCCTTGAACAGCTGACTGAAGAGCAACTGGATAGAGAAATTGATCTGACAGCCACTTTCGGCAGAAAACTCACAGGCAGCGCACTGCTTCAGCTTGCAATGGAACATGAAATTCACCATAAAGGCAACCTATTCGTTTATGTGCGGGAAATGGGTCACACAGAACTTCCTTTTTATCAGCAGCGCATGTAAATATACAAGAAAAGATACCTGTTTAAAGGGTATCTTTTTTTGTGCCTCCGGCTTCCTTCTCGATCTTGACCAGACACTCATTCTAGGGCAAATGAATAAAGATATTGGGCAAACCAAAATTTTAAGCAGAAAATGCACTAATATTCTAAACATTCAATTGATTAACACGACCTAATCATATATAATCTGATAAAAATAGTCGGGTTTTCAGGAGGCCTTTATCATGAGTGTAAGCATCATATTAATGGGTTTGTTTGTCGGAGCCTTAGTGGGATTGACGGGAGTGGGCGGAGCGGCCTTATTAACTCCTCTTTTAATTGTGCTTGGAATTAATCCTTCCATCGCGGTCGGTACGGATCTTGTATATAACTCGATCACAAAGCTGTTTGGCGTTGCCTCCCATTGGCGGCAGAAAACGATTAACTTTAAATTGGTAAAATACTTAGCCATCGGCAGTATTCCGAGTGCTTCGCTCGCCATTAGCATATTGCATTTGTTCCCCTCCTTCCATCAGCATCAGGAAGACATTATTAAGCACGCTCTTGGCTATGTGTTAACGCTTGTTGCCATTTCAATCATCGTTCGCTTGTTTTTGGATCGAAAACTTCGCCCGAACCGCTGGCAGCTGATGCCGCTTGAAAATAAGCGGTCGCTGACGATTCTCATTGGTGTTGTGTTCGGATTTATTGTCGGATTAACATCAATCGGTTCCGGCTCACTGTTTGCAATCGCCATGATTTACTTATTTAACATGAAAGCGTCACAGATTGTCGGAACCGATATCGCACATGCTTTTCTTCTCGTGACGGCAGCAGGTATTTTGAACGCAAGCTTCGGAAGCGTCGACTATATGCTGGCAGCTAATCTGCTGCTTGGCTCGATCCCCGGCGTGCTGATCGGAAGCCATCTCTCGCCTCGATTCTCTCCGCGTCCGCTGCAATTTATTATGGCGTCCATCATTTTGATCAGCGGATTGAAACTGATTTAATGAAGAAGGCTATCCCCTCGTAGGATAGCCTTCTTCATTATAACGTCACACCTGATTTAAAAATGGCGAGTTCTCTGAAATCATTTTTTTCATGGTTCACAAGCTCGCCGCTTGCGACCTCAATCATATAGTGGATAAACTCCTGCAGCACATATTCCTCGTGAACATCATCCTCCGCTAAAAGACCTGCGTTGAAATCAATCCAATGCGGCTTCGCCTCGTACAGCTGGGTGTTTGTTGCGACCTTCACCGTCGGGACAAAGGTGCCGAACGGCGTGCCTCTTCCCGTTGTAAACAGGACAATTTGGCAGCCGGCCGCCGCCAATGCGGAGGACGCGATCAAGTCATTTCCCGGCGCGCTCAAAAGCGTCAGCCCTTTTGTCTTGAGCACTTCGCCGTATTTCAAGACATCCGCGACAGGAGAAATCCCCGCTTTTTGCGTGCAGCCCAGCGATTTATCCTCAAGCGTAGAGATGCCGCCCGCTTTGTTGCCCGGTGAAGGGTTTTCGTACACCGGCTGATCGTGTTTTATAAAATATTGTTTGAAATCATTGATTAAATGGACAATCTTATGAAATACTTCTTCATTGGCAGCCCTCTGCATTAGGATGGTTTCCGCACCAAACATCTCCGGGACCTCCGTCAGCACCGTGCTCCCTCCCTGTGCGATGAGATAATCTGAAAAACGGCCAAGCAGCGGGTTTGCCGTTATGCCGGAAAAACCGTCCGAACCTCCGCATTTCAGCCCGATTTTCAGTTCAGACAGCGGAATGTCTTCTCGCCTATCCCCTTTAGCGGCTTCATGAATTTCCTTCAGCAAAGCAACGCCTGCCTCCATTTCGTCGGTCACCGACTGGGATTCAAGAAACTTCACCCGATTCAGATTCACATCCTGCAGCGCTTCCTTCATTCCTGCAAGCTCGTTGTTTTCACAGCCAAGCCCTAACACCAAAACGCCGCCGGCATTTGGATGGCGAATGGCATTCAGCAGGATTTGCTTCGTATTTTCGTGATCATCGCCAAGCTGCGAGCATCCGTATTGGTGTTTTAACACGAGCATATTATCAAATGGAGCGATATCCCCGGTTTCTCTGACAAAACGCTGGAGCATTTTTTCAGCTATCCCATTAACGCAGCCGACAGTCGGCACAATCCACAATTCATTGCGTACACCGGCATCTCCATTTTCTCTTCTAAATCCTTTAAACGTCCGGTTCTCTTTTGAGTACGGATTTTCATCAAATCTCGGTGTATAGCTGTATGTTTGGATCTCAGACAGATTTGTTTTCGAATTATGGACATGAATATGCTCTCCGATCGATATATCTTGTGATGCATGCCCGATTGGAAACCCGTATTTGATGATGCTGTCGTTTTCTTTGATAGGCTGGAGCGCGATCTTGTGGCCTCTTTTTATATCATCCTTCACTTCAATCGATACGCCTTCCGGATTCAGCCGCTCCCCCTTCTGGATATCCCGCAGAGCAAGAAGGACATTATCTTGTTTATGAATCTTGATAAATGACTTCATCGCACTTCTCCCCTTTGTGTGCAGCAGTGTTCAAGAGCCCGCTGCATGCCCAGCTCATGAATATGATTCAAGTAATCCGCGACTCTCTCAGTCAGCATCGGTATCTCGTTGAGGTCTGTTCCCCACAGCCGCTGTTCGCCTAACACTTTTGAGGCGATACGAAGCATGTCTCCATTCTCCTGATCCCAAACCTCTTTGAAAAATTGAAGAACAGCCGGATCATCCTGCAAATTCTCGTTTCCCTGATAAAAATAAAGCAGAGCGCTGAATGAAAACACCAAGCGTTCAGGAAGCTGTCCCTTCTGTTCGGCATATTCCTGAATGGTCGGCAGGTTTCTCGTTTTAAATTTGGAAACGGAGTTCAATGCAATGCTTTCTAGGTAATGCTTCATATACGGGTTTTTGAAACGGTTCAGCACATCGTCAGCATATCGAGAAAGCCCTTCCATTTTTAAAACAGGAAGAATGTCATCACCGATCAGCTCTCTCATAAACCGCCCCACTTCCGGGTGCTCGACAGCATCCCGTACCGTTTTCAAGCCGTATAATAAAGCAACTGGCGTCATTGCCGTATGAGCGCCATTTAAAATTCTCACTTTTTTAATCCTATAAGGGGTTAGGTCACTGACAATCTTTGTATGGAGCCCGGCAGCCGCAAAGGGCAGTTCCTCTCCAATCCAATCCGGCCCCTCGATGACCCATAAATAATACTGTTCTCCCACAACAATCAAATCATCTTGATAGCCCAGTTCAGCTGTGATCTCATCAATGCTGTCGACAGGAAAACCCGGGACAATGCGGTCTACTAAACTATTGCAAAACGTGTTGGCCTCATGAATCCACTGTGTAAACCCTTCTTCCAGCTTCCATAGATCCGCATAATGAAGAATCGTTTCCTTCAGTTTTTCTCCGTTATTCTCAATCAGTTCACATGGGATCAAAACACACCCTTTTGTCTGATCTCCTTTAAAAGCCTGATAGCGAAAGTAGAGAAATGCAGTTAATTTCCCAGGGAATGTTTTTTGTGGTCTATCCTTTAACCGATCTGTTTCATCACATACGATACCGGCTTCAGTTGTGTTGGAGATGATAAACCGCAGCTCTTCGCTTGAAGCCAATTCTTTGTATGCTTCATAATCAGAAAACAAATCAATTCCCCGGCTGATTGAATTGATAATCATATGCTCGTTTACCGCATCTCCGTCTTTCATTCCCTGTAAAAAAAGCGTGTATAAACCATCTTGATCATTTAATCTTTTGATTTTTTCTGACCCTCTCGGCTGGACAACTGCGATACTCCCATTAAAATCAGTGTGTTGATTCAATAAATCAATCTGCCAATCGACAAACCCTCGAAGAAAGTTCCCTTCTCCAAATTGGAGAATTTTTTCCGGGTACTGAGTATAGTGATCGTACACGTCTTTATTCAGTTTCTGCACCTTCATTGCCTCCCTCTCTCATTTATGCACACGTTAACATTTTTCAGTACAAAGAATGCCCGCTGAAAAACGGGGGCATCACGTGGTCCATTGTCTAACAGAATCACGCACCATGAATTCTGTATTTTCCAAGATTTTTTCTGCTTTTGTTTCCGGCTCGCTGATCAGCGACAACAGTTTTTGCGCGCCAAGCACGCTGATTTTCTCAACCGGACGTTTCACTGTCGAAAGCCTTGGCGTAATGTATTGCGAAAACCCAATATCATCAAATCCGATTACGGAAATATCGTCAGGGACACGCAGTCCCTTTGCGAATATCGCATTCATCGCTCCGATTGCCATATCATCATTCGAACAAAAGACAGCGGTTGGAGGATTCGGCAGCGCCAGCATCCGTTCCATCGCTTGAAAGCCGCTATCCATATCGTATTGCCCTTTGACACTGTATTCATGTTTGATCGGAATATGGTGATGAATCAATGCGGCTAAGTAGCCCTCCTTTCGCTGCTGGGAGGATTTAAAGCCTTCGATCCCCTCGATGATGGCGATGTCTTGATGTCCGTTCTTAATGAAGTATTCTACAGCTTCCTGAGAGCCTTCCTTGTCATTAGACAAAATATTCGTGATGCCTCGATCATCAATATCGCGATTCAGCACGACGAGCGGGATATTTTTTTCCCGAATATGATAAATAAAAGAATTATCAATGTCACTTTGGCTCATTAAAATGATACCGTCATATCTCATCGGCGTAACGGAGTCATAGTTTTTTAGATCATCAATGCCGCGCACATACAGATTGTAATTCTCACTAATGGCTCGATTGACGCCTTTGATTGTATCAGCAAAGAAGCTGTGTGAGGTTCCGTTTGTGATGCTTGTAAAGAAAAGCCCGATTGTATGTGACTTTTGCATCGCCAAGCTTTTCGCGTTTACATTCGGCGTATAGTTGAGCTGTGCTGCGAGCTCCAGTATTTTTTTCTTCGTATGTTCTTGAATGTAAGGGCTGTTGTTGAGTGCTCTGGAAACGGTTGTGTGGGATACGTTTGCGAGTTTTGCGATATCTTTTATGGTTACCATCTAATTCCCTTCCTTATCATACCGGCTGCGATTATTTACTGTATATTGTATCATCAAACATACCGTCTCTCCCACTATATTTCCAGATTAATAAGACACCGGATTCTCAGCTTCTGTTCCTGCCGGTTTTCCGATGATCGGACGGAAAAAACGAATCACAGCCCGACAGATAGCACCCTGTAAAATAAACAAAGAACACTGACAAAGCATCCTATTCCTCATCTCTTTAGATGAAGATCCTGAACGATCTGTGCATGCTGCTGGTCTGTGAGTTTATAGAGAAAGCCGATAATGATCATCGCTAATGCCAAAGCAATGGCCGGATACAGAAGCAGCAGCGCTTTGATGCCGATCAGCGCCTGTGCTGACTGGACAACATTCGGCACATAGCCGATAATCCCCAAACCGATGCCTGAGAGAAAACCCGACAATGACTGAGCAAGCTTTCTGGAGAAATTAAATAGTGAATATGTTGTAGCTTCTTTCCGTTCCCCGGATTTCCATTCGCCATAGTCAATAATATCGGAGACAAGCGCCCACGTGATGCCATTTGGGATACTGATTCCGATAAAGGCGATGCTGGCGAGAATCGTAAACATATAAACGTTTGATGGAAGCATAAAGTTGATCAGATCCGCGGCCACACTGATGCCGAAGCCGATCATTGCCGTTCGTTTCTTACCAAATATCTTGACGAGCTTTGGCAGGAATACGACGCCCAAAAAGGAAGAACCGATAATAATAAAGTTCATATAAGCCATTAATTCAACATTGCCCAGATTATATTGTGCGAAATAGATGAGCATGGCGGATTTAATGTTGTATGCGGAAATTGAAAAAATCGTCATCAGGACCAGGGTTAAGAGCGGTTTGTTTGTGATAAATGTTTTGACGACAGATGAGAGTGTTAATTTTTCTTTTGGCGCCTCCGATATGACAATGCGCTCTTTGCAGTTGCGGTAGCAAATATAAAACCAAAGTACACCGAGTGCGGCGAATAAGCCCATGACCACCGGGTAGCCGACCTTCGGATTATCAAACTTGACGAGCAGCGGCATCACGGCCACACTTGTGATAAACAAGGCTCCAAGCGATCCGATTTGGCGGAAAGTCGAAATGGAGGTCCGATCCTCAGAATTTTGAGTCATCGCTGCTCCTAATGAGCCGTACGGAATGTTCACAAACGAATAGCCGATGCCCCAAATCATATAGGATGCATATGCATAAATCAGTTTTCCAGTCGTTGATACATTGGGAGACAGAAAAATAAGAACAGTAAGCAGCGCAAGCACGATGCTGCCGATTAATAGATAAGGCCTGAATTTACCCCGTTTGCCGATATGTTTGCGATAATCAATTGATGAGCCGACAATCGGATCGGTTATCGCCGCAAACAGCTTGCTGACTAAAAAAATGCCGCCGGCCATCGCAGCCGGGATTCCCGCTACATCAGTAAAGTACTTCAATAAATAAATCTGGCCGAGATCAAACATAAAACCGTTGCCAAAATCACCAAATCCATAGGAAATTTTTTCTTTCAACGAAAGCCTTTTCTCCGTTTCAATCGACACAACCTTATTTGCCAGTTCAGTTCGCATCTTCCACCTCTGTATCATAAAAATTTTCGGGTAGTGGTCCGCTCAGGACGACGCATGATCACGGTGCTGAGCGGACATTTGGTTACACGTTTGCTTTCTCTTCTTGAAATTGAAAGTAGTGTTTCGCATTGTCATAGCAAATTCCCTGAACAATGCTTCCCAAAAGCTTCATATCATGCGGCACTTCACCGTTTTCCACCCATTCACCGATCAAGTTGCAGACGATCCGCCTGAAATATTCGTGGCGCGTATAGGAAAGAAAGCTTCTGGAATCTGTGAGCATGCCGATAAAACGGCTGAAAAGGCCGACATTTGACAACGCTTTCATTTGATCGAGCATCCCGTCTTTTGTGTCGTTAAACCACCAGGCTGTGCCGAATTGTATTTTCCCGGGGGTGATGCCGTCCTGAAAACTGTTGATCATGCTGGCGATAACATAGTTATCGTTTGGATTAAGTGAATATAAAATCGTTTTAGGCAGCTGGTTCTTCATTTCAACTGAGTTCAGCAGCTTATACAAAGGCTTAGCGATTAATTCATCATTCATAGAATCATAGCCTGTGTCGGGTCCGAGCCTCTTCATCATTTTTGTATTCGTGTTTCTCAAAGCGTTGATATGAAACTGCATTGCCCAATCGAGCTCCGCATACAAACCGCAAAGAAACTGAAGCGTATACGTCTTGAATTTTTTCTCATCTTCATAAGAAACCTCTGTCCCTTGTAATCTGTCAGAAAAAATCCGCCCCGCTTCCTCCTTTGTTGTTTCGGCAAATACCATTGAATCTATCGCGTGATCAGACACTCTGCCGCCGGCTGAGTGGAAGTATCGCACTCGTTTTTCCAATGCCTTTAGAAACTCACCGTAGGTTGTAATCGATATGGCTGCGGCATCTTCAAGCGCCTTCACCCAATCAGGAAAGCCTTCACGATTGATCTCAAGTCCCTTATCCGGACGAAATCCCGGCAGTACGCTGACAGGAAAATCTTTGTCTTCTTTTAATAATAGATGGTATTCAAGAGAATCGACAGGGTCATCAGTTGTGCAAACGACCTTTACATTTGATTTCACGATCAAATCCCTTGCCCCGAAGCCCTCACCTTGGAGCAGTTCATTCGTCCGTTTCCATATAGCCGGCGCGGATTGCTCATTAAAAATCTCATAAATCCCAAAAAAGCGCTGCAGTTCTAAGTGAGCCCAATTGTAGAGCGGATTGCCGATCGCCATCGGCACAGTTTTCGCCCAAGCCGTAAATTTCTCCTCATCAGACGCATCGCCGGTAATGTATGTCTCATCAATTCCATTGGCTCTCATGACGCGCCATTTGTAATGGTCTCCATACAGCCAGGCTTCCGTTATGTTTTGAAATGTCTTATTTTCATAGATTTCTTTCGGGCTTAAGTGACAGTGGTAATCAATAATCGGCATGTCTTTCGCATAATTGTGATAGAGGCTGACAGCGGTTTCATTTTTCAGCAAAAAATTGTCGCCCATAAAGGGTTCCATGTCCTCACCGTCTTTCATTCGATTTCAAAATGTTAACGTGAACATTTTGATTTAGCTTTATTTTACCTTTATATTCCTCTGCGATCAATCTCTTTTTTGAAAATGAAATGTTAACGTTAGCAAACAAGTGAAAAAAAAAGACACCGCCGGAAAACACTCCGTGAGGAACGCTTTCTGCAATGTCGATTCTATAAGAATAGATTAGTAAGCCAGGCTGAAAAGTCCTTTAATATGTGTTAAGTAGCGTACGTTACTTGCTTCTTTCATCAAGGAAGCAGGAAGACCTTTAAGCGGTGTAGAATTTTCACCAATGATGGCAACCGCGTCTTTGCGTCCAAGGCTTGCAAGTGTACCAGAGTTTACTGGATTGAATGTTTCAAGCGTTTTGCCTTCTAAGTAAGCGAATAGGTTGTAACCGATCAGCTCACCCATTTGCCATGCGATTTGTGCAGTCGGCGGGTATGGACGGCCGTCTGGAGCGAAGTAAACTGCGCTGTCTCCGGCAACGAATACATCTTCATGAGATGCAGATTGCAGGAAGTCATTTACTGTCGCGCGTCCGCGGTTCACTTCAAGACCTGATTCACCGACTAATGGGTTGCCTTGTACGCCGCCAGTCCAAACAAATGTGTTGGCAACAACTTTAGATCCGTCTTTCAGATCAATCACGTTACCTTCCACATTTGTAACAGGAAGACCTGTTAAGAACTCAACGCCGCGTTTTTCAAGGCTCGCAGTCGCGCGTTCGATCAGATCATCCGG
Organism: Bacillus sp. SW14; assembly: GCF_047608225.1. Classification (NCBI taxonomy): domain Bacteria; kingdom Bacillati; phylum Bacillota; class Bacilli; order Caryophanales; family Bacillaceae; genus Bacillus; species Bacillus sp. SW14. The sequence continues at coordinate 2,941,629 of NZ_JBLKRW010000001.1, forward strand.
AAGAACAGGAAGGATTTTCGGACCTGCTTCAACCAGTTTCAATTTGATTTCTTTATGGTCTACGCCGTATTTTTTCGTAAGGTTCGGCATGATGTCAGCAAGCTCACCGACAAGCTCAACACCTGTTAAGCCGCCTCCGCCGATAAGGATTGTTGCATCAGCTTCGTTTTTCGTTTGAGCGTACTCGCGCACACGATCTTCAACATGCTGGAAGACTTTGTTCGCATCGGCAGCAGATTTCAATACCATGCTGTTTTCTTCAAGACCTGGGATGCCGAAGTAAGCTGTTACAGAACCAAGACCTACAACAAGCGCATCGTAAGATAATGCAGAACCGTCAGCAAGCGCTACTTCTTTTTTATCAACAGAGAAAGAGCTTACTTCCGCAATTTTAAGGTCAATGTCTTTACCTTTGAAAAGTTTTTCTAATGGCATTGCAATCGCTTTTTCAGACACGTTGCCTGCTGCAAGACGGTGTAATTCCGTAATGATTTGGTGAGTAGGGTATTTGTTTACCACTGTCACTTTTGCTTGTTCTTTAGTGTAATGTTTGCGAACTGTTAGAGCAGAAAGAACTCCGCCATAACCAGCGCCTAGAATGACAATATGTTTTGACATCGTATATCCTCCGTCCTTTATATCAATTTGAATCTGAGATTATTTTTGGTTTTCGCGTTCGTTCATGACTTCAAGATAGCTGTTAGCAAAACGGAACAGCTTTTGAGCTTGAGGATCTTTCAGCATGCGTAACAGGCCGAATAGACCAATCGTTTCGCTGCTTGCATCAGCGCGGTCTTTCGCTTCGATTGCAGTCGCAGCCACTTCTTTCGCTGTTTCTTTTACAGGCTCAAGCATTTCAGTGATCGCACTGACAGTGTCGCTTTTTAACACTTCGTCAGTTGCTACAGACTGAGCGAAATCATAAGACTTCGTTAAAATATTCACTAACTCAGTCAGTTTTGGAAGCTGGTCAACTAAAACAGTCAGTGATTCTTGAACTTCTGGCTTTAACAGCTGATCAATAAGATCTTGCTGGCTTTGGCTGACAGACGCATTTGTTTGATCGATTGTTTCTGGCATATCCAATTCTCCTTTACTATAAGCAGTTTGCAGATTTTTTTGGAAAGGGTAGTGCCTCTCCCTGATCTCATACTTGAAAGCATAAGAATAAGGATTGTGAATTCATGCACAATCATTTACAAAAATAAATGTTTACTACCCAGTTTTTCATCTTGCCATATTCAGTATTATTTTTATCTCAAAAATAAACAATTGAATAAGTCAAAAATCCTTTACTCTCTCTGAAAATAGCAAACACAAAAAACTCCAATTCGATTACCTTCTATATGATAACACTTTTTGAACAAAATTTGAACGTGAATTGCTTCGATTATGAAATTAATTTAGATGGAGCCCGTGTCATAACGTTTCTGCGGCACTAGTTATTGACAATCCAACAATTTTCTTCCCTTCACTTTACCCATATTTTTAAAAGAGGCGCTTTTTTTCCTGTGATCGGGTCATTCTCCGGCAATGACACCTGCTTGATCTGTTTCATCGCTTCCTCTCTTTCACTTGGCTCTCCCGTCTTCATATCATACTGAACGCCTCCCGGATAAGCGCCAATGACGGTAAAATCGGAGCTTGCGCTTCGCTTTTTATGGCCGACTCCAGCTGGAATCACGACTGCGTCGCCCGATTTGATAGGAATGGCGGCCCCTTTTTCTCCCCCAAATTGAATCACAGCCTCTCCCCGGACTGCAATCAGGACTTCATGCGTATTGCTGTGATAGTGATGGTATGGAAAAACACTCCCTGACCAGCTGTTCGACCAGCCATGCCGGTTGACCATCCGCTCTGCCCGACCGATGTCCTTGAGTGCGTTTTGATACACAATAAGCGGAAAATCAGGGTGATTCGGAATCCTGCCGTCATCCTGAAAGAAATACGTCTGTGTCTCTGCTTCCATCAATGCCACCTCCATTTTTTGTCTTCCACACATAGCGGTTTGTAAAACATGCTTATTTTCTCACGACTTCATTGATCTGTGCGATATCGAGTAGTATAGTATAAAAAATAACGCCAGAATGAGGGATATCATGAAAGCAATTGTTATCGGAATATTGGCTTCACTCTTTTTCGCCGTTACCTTTATTTTAAACAGAGCGATGGAATTATCCGGAGGCAGCTGGCTTTGGAGCTCTTCGCTGCGCTTTATTTTTATGGTGCCGTTTTTATGTTTGATTGTCATCATAAGAGGGACATTCGCCCCTCTCTTACAAGAGATGCGGAAAAAGCCGTTTTTTTGGATCAAATGGAGCTTTGTCGGCTTCGTGCTTTTTTACGCGCCGATCACATTTGCGGCTGCATACGGTCCCGGGTGGCTTGTAGCCGGAACTTGGCAAATCACCATTGTAGCCGGTGTGCTCCTATCTCCACTTTTTTATGTCAAAAAAGATATGCCGGGAGGCCCGCAGCTCGTTCGGCAAAAGATTCCCCTTGTTTCACTTGGCACGTCCGTGATCATTCTGATCGGAGCGGCACTCATTCAGCTTCAGCATGCAGGATCGCTTTCTGGGAAGACACTGCTTTTCAGTGTGCTGCCGGTTGTCATTGCGGCTTTTGCCTATCCGTTAGGGAACCGGAGGATGCTCGAGGAATACGGAGGCCGGCTTGATACATTTCAGCGTGTGCTGGGAATGACCTTGGCCAGCCTTCCGTTCTGGCTGATCATAGCAGCTTACGGGTGGTGGTCAGACGGCCTTCCGACAGCGGGGCAAACCGTTCAATCCTTCATCGTTGCCGTCAGCTCAGGCGTCATTGCCACCGTTTTATTTTTCTGGGCAACTGATATGGTAAGAGACAATCCGCAAAAGCTCGCGGCCGTTGAAGCAACCCAATCTGGTGAAGTGATTTTCGCGCTGCTTGGTGAAATTGTTCTGCTGTCAGGCATTTTCCCATCCCTATTATCATTTGCCGGTTTATTCATTATTATGGCGGGGATGGTATTGCACACCTTTGCTTCACAACCGGGAAAACTGAAAAAGAAAACACAGTCAAATCTGACCGCGTAGCATCTGCCGGAGAATGGGTGAAAACCTGTTCTCTTTTATTATTGCTACCAAAAGATATCTGTTTCACGTTATATTTACATATAGTATCAGCCTACTTTACTGAAAGGTGATTATTGTAATGGAAACAAACAATCAAACACAAAATAAGCCAGCCATCTCCTTCAGATCAGTTAGAAAAAGCTATGAACAAGATGGACAAACCTATGATGTGTTGCGAGATGTCACCGGAGACATTCAACAGGGCGCAATCGCGGCCGTTTTAGGCCCTTCCGGTTCAGGCAAAAGCACTCTCCTGTCCATGTGCAATTTAATGAGAACGCCTGATAGCGGCGAAGTGAAAATATACGGAAAGGAAGTCAGGCATTGGAATGTCAATGAGCTGAGGCGAACGGCAGCCCTCGCGTTTCAATCTGCCCCCGTCCTCGGTGGGACAGTGCGCGATAATCTAAGTCTGGTCCAAAGGCTGCATCAATCCCAGCTGTACTCCCCTGAAGAGCTCGCTTCTCTTACAGGGCTCCCGCCAGAGCTGTTAGACAGAAGCGCCAAGGATTTATCGGGCGGGCAGCGGCAACGGCTGTCACTAGCCAGAACGATCACTAATCCTTCCTCTATTCTATTGCTGGACGAAATCACATCGGCCTTGGACCCGGTTTCTGCTCTTGAGATTGAAGAACTGATCAAACGTCAGCATCAAGAGAAAAAATGGACAGTCATGTGGGTGACTCATAATCTGGAGCAAGCAAAACGAGTTGCCGATATCATTTGGTTTATGGCGGATGGCCGGCTTCTCGAAATCGCAGCAGCCGAAACCTTTTTCTCCGATCCGCAGCATGAAGCAGCCAAAGAATTTTTGAAGGGAGGTACCCGGTAATGGATTACCTTTCCCTCTCTTTAACGATGATCTTTGTTTTGATCGCCTTGTTTTTATCAAAATCCTTTAAAGCCGGCGTAGAAAAAGACATGATCATTGCCACCATCCGGGCCGCGGTACAGCTGCTTGTCATCGGTTATGTACTGTCGCTGATTTTCCGCGGAGACCATCCTGTTTTTATCCTTCTGATGGTGCTGTTAATGCTGGCAGTAGCGGCGCAAAATGTCATCAAACGAAAGAAAAATACAATCGGTTCGTTTTGGAGAGTGTTCGCAGCGTTAGCGATTGTAGAAATTGTGACGCAGGGAATTTTGCTGTCTCTTCACATCATTCCGCTTACTGCCCGATATGTCATTCCGATCAGCGGGATGGTCATCGGAAATTCGATGGTGCTCGCAAGTCTGTTTTTAAACCGGCTTAGCTCAGAAATCGGCGTTCGCAAAGAAGAGATACAATTGATATTGTCTCTTGGAGGCACACCGAAGCAATCCATACAGCGTATTCTTACATCAGCGATGAAAATGAGTATGATCCCGACGCTGGAAAGCCAGAAAACGCTGGGGCTTGTTCAGCTTCCAGGCATGATGACCGGCCAGATACTAGCCGGCGCGGACCCGATTCAGGCGGTACGCTTTCAGCTGCTGATCGTGTTCACAACGATGGCGTCAGCCGCACTGACATGTGTGATCTTAAGTGTGCTGACATACCCGTCATTATTCACAGCGCATCAACAGCTGAAGGAAAATGGATAACCGAAAAAGATGAGCCCTTCCCGAAACGGAAGGGCTCATCTTTATTTCACGCCTAAAAAAGCAGTTGGGTTCAAATAACAAATCTCATCAGCGATTTTTTGATTGAAATCAAATCCGTTTGCTTCAGCAGCTTTTTTTACCTCTGTCAAATATTCCGTATATGCCTCAGTCACTGTCCCATTCTTCAACTGACCGAAATCCGTCGATACGCATATGCGATCTGTTCCCCATGTTTTCAGCACTTTAACTAAATCCTCGTGCCGATCGTAACCGATTTTGCTCATTAAAACGGCAAATTCAACATAGACGTTTTTTGAAGCAGACAGCATGTCGATGACCTCAGCCATTGTAAAATTCGTGCACTGGTAAAACGGATGAGTAATCATCAACTTACACTTTTGCTTTTCTGTTTCTTCAATCAGCATATACACTTCTTCTTTTGAGGAGTGGCCTGTCGCTAATGGAACGTTAAACGCCGATGCTACTTGAATGACTTCCTTTGTTTCTTGACGCAGTTTTCCGTTTTCGCTGATCCTTTCATATTTCACTGTATGTTCAGCTAAAACAGGATGAGATGTGGTTTGTTTTGTTTTTGGTTTGTTTGACGGCAAGGTCAAAGTGGGAAACCAAATCATCATTGAAGAATGATCCGGACCGTTCGCAGCAATCGCTGCTTCCACCACCGCCCGGTTAATGCCGCCGTTGTACTGGTTCAATGTTATAGATCCAAAGAGCGGCAGCCCCATCTCCCGGGCCGCATGCGCAAGCGGCGTTGTGGCCATCAAGTGGCTTTTCATAACGGCTGCTCCATTGTTCGCTTTTAGTTCTTCACCCAGATTAAAAATCGTATATCTTCTATTGTACGTATCAGGCCATGCGTGTACATGAAGATCTAAAAATCGCTCAAGTTTCATTTGGCTGTCACTTCATTCTCCCAAGGTCGGTGATACTTATACATTTCACGCGCTTCTTTTAAATGTACGCCCCGCGAAACGGCTTCTTTGATTTTCTCTTCTGTTTCTTCAATGGCTCTAGAGCGCTTGATGACTTCTTCGGCAACGTCTTGGGGAATGACGATCACTCCATTCTGGTCCGCGCGGACAAAATCGTTCGGCTGAATGACCGTGCCGCTGATCGTGACAGGGACCTGATGGGCTGTCTTTTTCGTCCGGCCTTTTCCCGTTTTCATATAGACAGCAGTACTGAACATGGCGTACTCCGTTTCCCGAATATAATCAATATCACGGCAAGCACCATCTATTACAGTGCCTGCGATTTTCTTTTGAATCGCCAATTGGGTTAAAATGTTGCCCCATACGGTACAGTCCGTACGGCCGTTATTAGCAAGAATAACAACTGAACCCTCTTCGGCCGCATCAATAAAATCAGCTGCCTTGGCAACTTGCTGTTCCTCTTCGCTCGGATCTCTGTATTCCACTGTAAACGCTGTTCCGCAAATATTTGCAGACGTGTTTCTCGGTACGATACCGCATAATCCGCCATCTATATGTAAACTGTCCAATGCGTCAGAAATCGTCGGCGTATCAAACGATTTCAATTCTTCTATGATTTGTTGATTATCCACTTAATTGGTCCTCCTAGCAGTTTTGAATGATGGCATTTGCCGTTTCTTTTGTGCTTGCGATACCGCCTAAATCGTACGTTAGCGTTTTTCCTTCTTTTAACACTTTATTGACAGCGGTTTTGATCCGCATGCTTTCTTCCATATATCCGCAATGCTCAAGCAAAAGAGAAATGGTTAAAAATTGAGCCATCGGATTCACTTTCATTTTACCGGCATGTTTTGGGGCTGAGCCGTGTACCGGTTCAAAATAAGCATTCTCGTACCCGAAGTTTGAACTTGGTGCAAGGCCTAAGCCGCCCATGATTCCCGCCCCGAGATCGGAGAGGATGTCGCCGAATTGATTTTCACTGACAATGACGCCGAAATGTCCCGGATCTTTCACCATCCACATCGCTGTCGCATCAACGTTTTGGACCTCCCAATCCACTTCTGGGTAGTCCTTCGCCACTTCTTCTAAAATGGTTAACGCAAACTGACCGGACTGTCTCATCACATTTGGCTTATCTGACCACGTCACTCGTTGGTAGTTGTATTTTTTCGCCCATTCAAAGGCAAACTTCAACAACCGCCTTAAGCCATTTTTCGTAATCAGCCGAATTGCGGTGCCGCCATCATCTTCCCCGTCAAGCTGCCAATTATTTAGTCCGTTCTTGTTTGCCTGAATAAAATCAAACAGGTCTTTGGGAATAGGTGAAAAGTCGAGTCCAGCATAAAGTCCCTCTGTATTTTCGCGAATAACGGTCATTCTAAACTTTTTAGATTGCTGATGGTCTAAACTGTAAGCCGGACGCACATTCGCGAACAAATTTAATTTTTGTCGCAGCTGGATGACAGGTGAGACATACTTCAGGTTTTGATCTTGTAATGACGGATCTAATTCTTTTAAGCCCTGAGCGTGAGGTTTGCTGGTGATTGCGCCTAATAGTGTCACATCACTTTTTTCAATTAAATCCCACGTTCTTTGCGGAACTGGGTCACCTTCTTTTTTCCAAAACTCCCATCCGATATCACCGAACTTTAAATCAATATCGACACCTAATCGATCAAATACCGGTAAACTGCATTCGATAACCTCAGGACCGATTCCATCTCCTGGTAAAACCGCTGCTGTAATTTTTGCCATATGTTTTTACACCTCTGCTCCAAAATGTGAATCAATAAATTTTTCGATTACTTGTTTGACTTCGTCTGGTTTTTCACCAAACATGCGCATACCGCTGTTTTGGATAAAATGAATGTTCGCCTGCGGCATATATTTTTCGAAGTATTCGGACTCTTCTTTCCCTAATAATATCGATTCTTCTCCGAAAATAATTTGAATCGGCGACTTCATCTGATCGTGATATGTTTTGCCGTTATGGTTTATAATGGCTTGCACACCGGCTTTCATTTTGGCAACGGCAATCGCCTCATCTTCTATGTCTGTTGTCTCCAATCGGAATATCGGCAGCTCACTTTCTTTTACGACCCATGGCACTAGACCCGCTTGAAGCCCTTTGACGCCAAATTTGTCGCAAAGCATATACCATGTGGAAAAGACCGCCTTTAATTTTTTATTTGGATAAAGCATGGTGGACACCAATAAAATAGGAGTGTCTGCATATTCATTGAACGTGCTTAAATACTGAGCCATCATCCCGCCGAGAGAAAAGCCCCAAATCATATAAGGTGTGATGTTGTTCTTTTTGACATAATCATGTGCCCACCGAGCCAATTCAGGAACCGTAAACGAATCTTTTTCCTTATTTTCTTGAATCAGTTTTTCCGGAACATCTAGAATGATAAATGTATAGTCGTTCATATACGGCGCAAGTGACACCATCCATTCTTCCCGGCTTAATGCGTCTGCGTCCATTCTTGGCAAAACCAAAATCACTCTGTCTCCGGTTCCTAGCTCTAGTTTCCAGCTGCGTTTTACATTTTCTTTGTTCATCATCATACTCACCCTACTTGACTCAGCTCGGTGCTTCGCAGCGCAAATTCCGCACGATTAACCAACGTCTGCTTTTCTAAAATGACTAATAGATCCAATAATTTAAGACCGCTTGATTGTGCCATTCTATCGAGCTTGTCCAGTACATCTAAATTCAAATTATGCATTCCCGACAAAATCCCTTCCTCTTTGTCATAGAAGGAATTCTCTGATGTATCATTGATGAACAGGGAGTAGGCTTGTCTTGATAACTGGATTAATTCACAAATGTCATATTTTTTGCTGAGGTCTAAGCGATTGAGTATCGCTGCAAATGTCTCGATGCACAGGTTCCCCGGTCCTTTCCCAAAACCGTATAAACTTCCGTCAATCAACTGAACACCGCATTGAATCGCATCAATCGCATTTGCCGAAGCAAGGCCTAAATTGTCATGAGGATGAAAACCGAGTTCTACAGATGAGTGTTCTTTCAGCTTGGTAAATAAAGATGAAACAGCGGGCGGCATCATGGCTCCGTTAGAATCAGCCAAGTAAATGTAATCGGCTCCCGCCTCTATAACTTTTTCTGTAAATACAATGATATCTTGGATATTCGCGTGACTTGCCCTGATTAAGTTTGCGCTGACATGAATCCCGTGTGCTTTCAATTCTTTGATAACCGGCAGGCTGGCATCCGTTTTCGCAAGAGGAATGCATAAACGGACCATACCGACTGAAGGATGCTTCATCCGTTCGAGAAATTCTTCTTGATATTGTGCCGGATGCAGCATGAGCACCAATTGCGAGCTTGACCCCGCACCTATCGCGCAAGCCATTTCTTCTATGTATTCAATCGGACAGCAGCTTTGCAGATTCATCCCTTCGTTCGAAGACACATATCCGATTTCGATAAAATCAACATTCGCTTTTGAAAGTCCGCTGACGACTTGACGGGCAGCATCTAAATTGATCTTCGCCCCTTCAACATGAACTGATTCTCTTAACGTGACATCCATTAATTTTATACTCATCTTAAAACCCCTTTTTGTTTGGATTTGATGTTATACCGCTTCTTTTTTGCTTGTCCTCACCGCAGGCATCACAGAACGCCGTCTCTGATAAATATTATTTAACACAATCGCACCGATCGTTAAGAAGGCTCCGCCCGCTTCAACAGGCGACATTTTATAGCCTGTGATAATGGAAATCATAAACGACACAATCGGAACCAAGTTCATAAACAAAGAACCGTTAATCGGTGTCAGTATCTTATTGCCGATATTCCATGCAAACACACCGATAACACCTGCAAAAATACTCATGTACATCATTTCCCATTTGATCTCCATGACTTGATTGACAGCAGGCACTTCTACTTTTCCTAAGATTACGAATATTGAAATTACAACAATGGATGTGACATTTCCGTAAATACAGCTCAAAGCGGTGTAACGCAAGGATGACCATTCTGGAAAGCTGCTGCCTCCAATTGTATAAAGAACCCAAGCTAACACGCTGATTGACATTAAAATAATAGGAACTGCCTGCTTATTGCTGTCTGCAAAGAAAGCAATATCTCCTTTTGTCACAACCAGCAATACGCCGATGAAAGACACCGCAACCAAAAGCAATGTAACATTCGCCGGTCTGTTCTTTTTGTAAACCCATAAAACAAGCAGTGACACCATCGGGATCAATGCCATTAATATAGAGCCTAAAATAGCCCCGTTATCACCTGCCATCTTTTGCCCTAAAAACACAAGAAAATTATAAGCGCAGAATGCCATACTCCCATAAAACCAAATCGGAACCAGTTTCCCTTCCGTCTTAAAACTTTTAGCTCCCTCTGTAAAAAACAGAATGATAGATAGTACGACTGCCACAATCAGATAACGTATCAGTGTAAAAAAGAATGGATCAATATGTTTCAGAGCTCTTCCAGCTACAGGCCATTGCGCTCCAAAACAAATACCTGCAATCAGGCAAAAAAGCACGCCTTTCTTAAAATGGGATGTTGTCATGTTCGCCTCTCTCCTTTTATTGAAATACTCCCAATTTTCTCCTTTCCGTAAGATATTTCCTAATATACACAGGAGGGTAATATTTGTAAACTGTTATTTTCAAAAAATTTTTATTTTTATTAATTTTGAATTAACAACTTTAGACTTACGAAAAAACACATTAAAACCCTAATAAATCAAGGTTTTACGTATCATGGAAACGTGTACATCTCTCCTTATTATTTTTCAAAGAAAATGAATTCTTTTATTTTTTGGAGATTTTAAACAAAAAACAAAGAAAATATTGCAAGCAGAATGTAACCCATATAAAATGTTAAAGTGACATAAGGTATTTAGAAAATTTTGAAAGGTCGTTTTATCAAATGCAGAAATTATATTTTTCCAGCTATATCAGTGCACAAAAACCGGAAACCATTGTCAATAAGCAAAACGCCTGTCCTTTTTGTGACCGCGATAACCTTACCGGCATTTTAGAAACTGACGGGGATATGATTTGGCTCGAAAATAAATACCCCACCATCCAAGATACGTACCAAACGCTGATTGTGGAGACAGGCAAGTGCGACGAAGATATAACGACTTACAGCAATAAAAAAATGAGAAGACTGATACGGTTTAGTTTAGAAAAATTGATACATATGGAAAAAGATCCTCAATACAAAAGCGTTATATTGTATAAAAACCATGGCCCGCTTTCAGGCGGGAGTATAAAACACGCCCATATGCAGATTGTCGGATTGAAACATGCGGATTATATGGAATCGCTCTCATATGAGAATTTTCTAGGGATCAAGGTTGCAGAGAATCCGAATCAAGCTGAATTCAATCTGTCGGGCGATCCGATTATGGGTTTTACTGAAATGAATGTCATCATAAGTGACTCGCTGGAGCATACAGACCTAATGGCTGATTACATTCAAACAGCTGTTACATACTTAACCCAAGATTTCAGCTATAAATGTACAAGCTATAATTTATTTTTCTATCATACAAATCATCATATCATCTGCAAAATCGTACCGAGATTCGTCGTTTCCCCTTTCTTCGTTGGCTATAAAATCCCGCAAGTCTCGGTAGATGAGCGATTACATGAAATAAAAAAAGAATTGCAGAAAAAACTGAATACCTCGATGAAAGAAAACAATGTGCTATAGAAAATGAATGCTTCGAAGTTTGACAGTATAAAAGGCAACTGAGAGGTTTAAACGTGCAGGGGGCTTCAATAATGAGCAATGATAAAAAGTATTATTGGAGGCAACTCACAATTTATAATCATCCTTTTAGCAAGACAAAGTCATTTTTCAGCATGTTTGAAAACCCTTGAAGTCTAGGATTAACGAGCATCGAAGCACAGCGAATGTTGGAATTCGGAGCACCGAAGGGCAGGCTTAACAACGAATGCGAGGGTTTGTCGACACGCTGAAAGCCGCTTCCCTTTTGGAAAGCGGCTTTTGTATTGGTTATTCCTTTTCTTCATAATACTTAGACAGCTCGATAATCATCGCGCCCATCCGCTCAATCTCCGGAGCAAGCAGTCTCGTGATGCCTTCTTCCCGCAGTGCTTCAGCAGTCACTTTTCCGACAGCCGCAGCGATGGCGCGCTCTTCAAATACGGCCTTCAATTCATTGATATAGCCGCGCTCCTTGGCAAAGTCAAACAGGGAACGAACCTGAATTGCGGTTGTAAAACAAACGGCGTCAATCTCACCGTTCATCAGCTCCCGGCATAACCGCTCCACTGTTTCCTCCTCAGGCGGGATGTGCTGATAAGGCAGAATCGGCAGGACAGACGCGCCATTTTCTTCAAGAAATGCCATGAGGGCCGGCGCGTTTTCTCCATGAAGCTGCACCATAACTGTTTTTCCTGAAAAGTCGTAAGGCGCCAAGGACCGGATTAAGCCTCTTGTTGTCCCGTCTTCGTCCGAAGCTTTAGGTGTGATCCCAAGCTTTTTCAGCGCAGCCAGCGTTTTGTATCCCCGGCATGCCGCTTTCGCCTGGCGAATCGCCTGCAGAAACTCGTCTTTCAGACCGATTTTCTCTGCCATATCGACAAGAGTCTCTGTGCCAATGCCTGTCGTGAAAATGACCCAGTCAGCTTTTTCCTCCACAAACGCCCGCAAATCCGGCTCCACCTGCTTCTCAGCTAAATAAACCGTTCCTTGGAGAGGCCGGATGACAGAAGTTCCGCCCTGTTTTTCAATGATTGTGCTGATTTCTTCCGTTTTTCGGGAGCCCCCGATCGCCACGCGTTTTCCATGTAACCCTTTTCCCATACCCGTTTCCTCTCCTCTTTGCATCATTTTTTTATGTATACGAGCTTAATAAAGCTATTGTGGCGCAAACCAAGGGAGAAATCAAGATAAACCCAAGCCTCTAAAATCCATTTGAATACACCTGAAGCTTGCTGTAATATAAACAGCAGACACGTTTGCTAACGGAGGATCGACATGGAAACAAAAAATGAAGAATATGAAACAAAAGGCTACGATACATCGATCGTTTACGAATTCAATGAATACCCGGACGTCCGCAGCGGGCGCTGTGACAATTGTGATTACACACTGTTCAAAAGCTCTGTAAAAGGCGGAAAATTTCTAAGAGAATGCCGGAGATGCGGCTTGAAAAAAAATATCTAAACAAAAAACCGAAATCGAATTTTTGATTTCGGTTTTTATGATTTACTGCGGAACAGCCGTTTTTTTCATAAACGCTTCAATCTCTGCCGCCGCACGCTCCGCTCCGCCTGCTTCTTTTACATCCTTTTGCATGTTTTTGACGCGGCTTAACACCTCTTGATCACCGGATACGGCTTGAACTGCTTCCCGCAGCCTGGAAACAGTGACTTCCTCTTTCGGCAAATAAACGCCAAGACCTAATTCGTCGGCACGCTTTGCGGTGAGCTCCTGCTCATACATTTGCGGAATGACGACAAGCGGCACACCGGCATTCATTGCTTCCATCGTACTGTTCATCCCGCCATGAGAAATAAACAAATCGGCTTTCGCCAACACCTCAAGCTGCGGAACGCTTTGGCGAATGGTAAAGTGAGCAGGGATGTCACCAAGGCTTTCAGGATCAATCGATTTCCCGACCGACATGATCACTCGCCACGAAGAATCCCGAAATGCCTCGATGCACATCTTGTAAAATTCCGGCCATGCGTTAAACGCCGTTCCCAATGAAATCAGCATAAGCGGACGATCACCCTTTTCAATCAACAGGCTTTCTTGTTCCGCCCGTTTTCCAAGGGAAGGGCCGACAAAACAGAAACGGTCATCGAACGTCTCATGCTGGATTTGAAAAGACTTCGGCATAAAGACAATATTTAATGCTTCCGGCACAGCTAATTGTTCAAATGAAACAACCGGCAATTGCTCTTGCTCCAAGTAGGCTTTAAATTCAGCCTCGGCCTCTTTTATCATCTTCAGCATGTCTTCACTTCCAAGCTGAAAGGATTCATTTTGGGCATATGATGAACAAAGCTTGATAACCGGCACATTAAGCTTGTCAGCAAACAATTTTCCAGCCAGCGCCACAAAATCATAGATGATCAAATCAGGCTGATCATCTTGATATAACTCCTCAAGCTGCGGCAGAATGCTCAGTGATTCTTTTAAGAGACTGAGCGGCGCGTCATTCTTTTCCATCATCTCCCTGATTTGCTTAGGATCAATATCCAAGGATGTACGATAGATAAATGCTTCTCCGCCGGCTTTCTGAACAGCAGGCGCGAACTCCTCCGTCGTGGCATACGTGACACGATGCCCTCTCTCACAAAGCTTCTCTACTAATGCCAGCGTAGGATTGACATGACCGTACGCCGGAATATTGATCATCGAAATATGGTGCTTTTTCATGAAACCAGTCCCCTTATTGATTAAATTTTGACACGAAAGCTCTTTAATCCGTAGATCACGCTGTTTTCAATCGGCGTGATACTGACACATTCCATATGAGGAAAAGCAGAAATCAAAGACGTTAACGCAATATTCGCTTCAAGACGGGCAAGCGGTGCCCCAAGACAAAAATGGATGCCGTGTCCAAACGCGATATGCGGATTGGGATGGCGGTGAATATCAAACAGGTGCGCCCTGTCAAACTTCGCTTCATCACGATTTGCTGACGCCACAAAAGCCAGAACCATATCACCTTCTTTAATGTGGTGTCCCCCAATCTCCGTATCCCGCTTGGCAATGCGCCTCAAAACCGGTGCAGGCGCCCTGAAACGCAGGGCTTCCTCCACTGCCTGAGGCATTAGTTCAGGATAGCACCGCAGTTCCTCGTAAGCATCCGGCGTTTCCAATATGCTGTACATCGCATTTGAAATCAGGTTTGTTGTGGTTTCATTCCCGGCCACCAATAGCAGCGTGCAAAACGGAATCAGTTCTTCTCCGGAAAGCTTCTCGCCTGTTTCTTCCGCTTTCACTAAAATTGAAATGATATCCTGTGCCGGTTTGTTTCGCTTTTCTTCTATGATGTTGGCAAAGAACGCAGCCAGTTCTTCCTCGCACTTGTTTCGTTCTTCCAAAAAGGCTTTTTCAGCTTCTTCACTTTTATCCTTCGGCGTGCTGACCAGAAGATCAGACCATGTTTTAAACCGCTCCATATGCTCAGAAGGAACCCCGAGCAGCTCAGATATCACGATGACCGGAAGCGGATATGAAAAATCGTGCACAAGATCAAACTCGCTTCGTCCCTGAAATTTTCGAATCAATTCATTTGTGATTTCCTGAATTCTCGGTTCCCATTGCTTCATCACACGCGGTGTGAAGGCTTTATTCACTACAGAACGGATTTGCGTATGCCTCGGCGGGTCCATATTAATGATGGAATTCCCAATAGCGCTTGATTGCTGCGGCATATAGCTGGAAAACACCTCTTTATCTCCAATGACTTTTTTGACATCATTATAAAGAAAAACGCTCCACACCTGGTTTTCTTCACCATAGGAAACAGGCGCATCCCTTCTCATCGATTCGTACCACGGAAACGGATGATAAGCATCCTGTTTGTTTTTTCCATTGAGCAGCGCTCGCTGCAAGGCTTGCCGGCGGTTTAACACATTCATGTATTGTCACTCTCCTTGAAAGAATTCAGCAATTGGCGCTCTTCTTCACCTCCCGCTTTCGAGAAAGAGAGGGACAATCAAGTATAGACAGATTGATAACAGCAGGCAGGCGATCATGAAGTCCGATGCAGGCATCATATATTCCCTCTCGAATTCCGTTCATCTTACCATAATCTCTCAATTTTTTTCTATTCTGCACTACCATTTGGGCTCACAACGTGACGTTAGGCATAGGTATGCAAATTCAATATGCATTCAATTGCACACGTTCCGATGCGAAAACACCCCTATTTCCAACCAATAGCACTAACTTAAAAAGATGACTTTTCCATTATATAAAGCACGCTGATTCTATGATTTAATAGAAGGTAAAAGGTGAAGGAGAGAACAACATGGCAGCACAGACTGATTTCCAAAAACAATTTGTCGGCATCCTGCTTTCACTTGCATTTGTATTGTTTGTGTTCTCTTTTTCTGAGAGACATGAAAAACCGCTTGTTGAGGAAAAAAATCAAGAAAACTGGCATGCTGTCGTCGACAAAGCTTCTGTCGAGATTTACGGCAACCGATTAGTTGAAGAAAACAAATTAAAGCAAAAACTCGGCCATAAACAAGCCGATTCTATTTTGACCCTTCTGAAACTCGGCAACGAAAAACATATTGCGCTATAAAAAAGAAAGAGCTTTCCGGGCTCTTTCTTTTTTAGTCAAATAGCGTGTTTTTTTCTGGATGGCGCATAAAGTCAAACAGCATGCAAAACTGTGCGGGTGTGTTTCGTTTTGGAGAAAGCGGCGGGAGCCTGTCCTCCGGAAAAAAAGCGGCATGGTTCGTCTCAATTCCCGTTTCCCCCTGCCCGCCCGTTATGCTGCATGCAATGAAAATTTTATAGTAATGATACGGCTGAGGCGGATGGGGATGCTTTTGGCTGTCCAACACGGCCAGCAATCGGGTCGGTTCTGTATCGTACCCCGACTCTTCTTTGATTTCCTTGATCACGTTTTCAGCCGGTGATAACCCAATCTCACAAAACCCGCCCGGCAGTGACCACAGCTCATCATGCTTTTCCCGAACAAGCAAAATCTGTTTGTCTCGGAATACTGCGCCGCGAACATCCGCTTTCGGTGTCGGATAGCCTTTCTCGCCCTTCCATAAATCATTGATCACCTCAATTTCCGTTTGCGTGTAATCCGCCATCATCTCTGCGCTTAGCTTCATCAGCTCTTCGTACCTTTCCCTGTCATACACATCCTTGGAAAAAGCGAGTCCCGCCTCTACGATCGCCCGAATCCGCATCGTCCGTTCCAGCCACTTGGTTTGCACTTTGATCACTCATCCTTTCACATTATTTTCCGCTATAAAAAAAGCACGTTTCCCACTGATGAAAACGTGCAACTGTAAATCTATTTCTAATCTAACTTCACCAAATAATCAATATTGTCCTTCACTCTCTCTTCAATATTACTGGTTGTGATATCAGCTAAAAACGGATTATATACCAGTGAGTAATGTTTTTGTTCCCCTTTAGGGATGACATAACTGAGTACACCTGTAACCTTTTTCCCTGATATTAGTGTTCCTCCCATAAGTATTCTGCCCTGCTCTTCTATAGAAAAAACTGGCCGGACTGATTGATCATTCTTGTCTTTTAAGTCTAACCCAGTGAAATTGTAGCTTATCGAGTCTTTCCCTATGTTTTCTATCGTAACTTCTATAATGAGCCGTTCCTCATCTTCTTTTAATGTTTTTGACTTAGAGTCTACAGCTCCTCCAATTTCCGTATATTCACCTTTTTGCACTCTATCAACTTTATTCACTGTAAAATTCGTATGTCCTGCTTTAAACGTTTCTCCTATTTTATGTATTTGATCATCTTGTTTAATCTTCGGCTCACCGTGTTTTTTCAATTCCTTATCAATTTCCTTTTTAAGCTCTTCTTCCGATTTTTTCTCTTTCGGTTTTTCTTTTTCTGACGCATCGCTCGATTGGCTGCACGCGGAAAGCGCAAGCCCGATCGTCAGGGCAAATAATAGTATTAAGACTTTTTTCACAACTGTTCCCCCATCTAAAGTAATCGATTTCTATTATAATTAGATTTTACCTTTTCCTGACAGGTAAAAAAGTAACAATTTTATTCATTTCATCTATTACCAACTGACTATTTTCTAGTGTTTGAACATTTTTCACTAGTTCATTAGTCCTTTTCATCAAAAAAACCCGAGCTGGCAGCAGCCGGCTCGGGCAGGTAGTCAATCTCGCTTATTCATATCCCTTTTCTCTCTCGGTTCCTGTTGTTGTTTTTGGTGCTCCGGAGGCTGCGTCGTGCGTTCCATCTCCTTTGTATCTTGTCCCATTCCCTTTAAAAACGAGAAAAGCAGTGTAATGGATTTGTTGATTTCCGGGTCTTTGAGCGAACGAATGATATCGAAATAACCTGTTTTCTCTTCGCTGTCCTTCTGTTCCACCGCGTTTGCCACCCCCGCATTCACTTTCAAAATGAGGGGCTCCAGCTGTTTCACATCCAGCATGCCGAGCGTTCCAAACAGAAGAAGCAGATTTTTCAGCGTATTGGCCGTTTCCTCTGTATCTGCCTTTTTCACTAGAATATCAAGAACTTTATCCCCTTGGCCAAAAAGGCCGCGGAGCAATGGCAGGACGCCGCGCTCGTTCATGTGGCCGAGCATTTGCAGCGTTTCTAGAATGACTGCCTTATTTTCAACTAATGCATCTTCAATTTCTTTCATATCACGCTTACGCTGATCCTCTTCGGTTACTTGGATTTTCTGGATTTGTTTAATTGCTTTAGCCATTACGCCCAATCCCCCTTTTCACTGCGTCACCAGGGAAAATATAATCCTTCCGCGCCCATTTCTTTTGCACTTGCACACCGATTTGCGGCTGCGGATTGCCGTTGCGGTGATTGATTTTAGGGAGCGGGTTGGTTCCGTCGCGCTTCAACATTTCCATTTTGGCTGACGTTTCTTTGTATGCCGGCGTATCGGTATCCTTATCTGCATGGCTGCCTGTTAACAGGTTGATCGCCGCTTCCCCTGAATCGTTCATTGGCAGATATACTTCCTTCCCTTTGACACGATCAGTGATCAAGCACTTCACTTTGACATTTCCGAAAGGCGATGTGAGTCTGACAAGGGTTCCGTCCTGAATCCCTCTTTCTGCCGCTAGCTCAGGAGAAATTTCTAAAAATACTTCCGGTGTTTTCTCCGAAATCCCTTTTGATTTGTAGGTTAAGTTTCCTTCGTGGAAATGTTCTAAGAGCCGCCCATTGTTGACGTGGATATCATATTCCTCACCGAACTCATCAGGCTCTGTCCACTGAACAGGATAAAGAATGGCTTTGCCGTCCTGAAAAGGAAAGCGCTCTGTAAAGAGTAAAGGCGAATCCTTTCCATCGGCGCTTACAGGCCATTGAAGAGAATTGTAGCCTCGAAGACGTTCATAGGTAACTCCGGCATAAATCGGCGACAGCATGGCTGCTTCTTCCATAATGTCACTAGGGTGTTCATAGCGCCAGCCAGCGCCAAGCTTATTGGCTACTTCCATAATAATTTGCCAATCAGGCTTTGATTCGCCCAACGGTTCAAACACCTGATACAATCGCTGAATACGACGTTCTGTATTAGTAAAGGTTCCCTCTTTTTCAAGGCTTGGGCTCGCAGGAAGAACAACATCGGCATACTCTGCTGTTCGTGAAAAGAAAATGTCCTGCACCACAAAGAAATCAAGCTTTTCATATGCGGCGTGCACATGATTGATGTTGGAATCAACCAGCCCCATTTCTTCCCCTTTTACATACATCGCTTTCAGCTGGCCGGAATGGATTTTTTCAATCATTTCGTGATTGGTCATGCCAGGCTCCTTCGGCATCGGCACCCCCCACGCCCGCTCGTATTTTTGGCGGACTTGTTCATCCGTTACATTTTCATAGCCAGGCAGATTGTTAGGCATGCTTCCGAAGTCACTTGCCCCCTGCACGTTGTTATGACCGCGCAACGGATAAGAGCCTGTTCCCGGTTTTCCATAGTTTCCTGTCACAAGCAGCAGATTCGAGATCGCCGTGCTCGTGTCGCTTCCGCCAATATGCTGTGTCACACCCATCGCCCATAATGCACACACACTGTCAGCCTGACCGATCATCTCGGCCATTTCGATGAGAGTTTCTCGATCTATTCCGGTTTTCTCCTCGGCATATTCGAGTGTGTATGGCGCCAGGCTTTTTACGTATTCATCCCGTCCGTTCACTTTTTCTTGTAAAAAGCGTTCATCAGCCTTGCCGTTTTCAATCAAATATTTGGCGATGGCATTCAGCCAGACGATATCTGAACCCGCACGCGGCTGGACAAATAAATCAGAGCGCTCTGCCATTTCGTGTTTTCTGATATCCGCTACGATCACTTTCTGTCCTCTCAGCTTATGAGCCCGTTTAATGCGAGTGGACAAGACTGGATGGGACTCAGACGTATTCGAACCGATAATCAACACAAGGTCTGCTTGCGCGATATCTGTAATTGACCCTGAATCACCGCCATAGCCGACTGTTCGGAACAGGCCGGCAGTCGCAGGAGATTGACAATAGCGCGAGCAGTTGTCCACGTTATTTGTGCCGATGATCCCTCTTGCCAGTTTTTGCATGAGGTAGGATTCCTCGTTTGTACATTTAGAAGATGTAATAAAGGCAAGTGAATCAGAGCCAAACTCGTCTTTCAAATCGGTGAACTTGTTGGCGATCAGCGTTAACGCTTCCTCCCATTCCGCTTCCCGGAAATGGTCGCCTTCGCGGATCAGCGGCTTTGTCAGGCGCTCCTCGCTGTTTACGAAATCCCAGCCGAACTTTCCTTTTACACAAGTAGAAATGCCGTTGGCTGGCGCTTCCTCCTGCGGCTCCACTTTCAGAATGTCTCTTCCCTTTGTCCAGACATCAAAGCTGCAGCCCACGCCGCAGTATGTGCAGACGGTTTTTGTTTTCTTGATTCGTTCATCACGCATGGCGGATTCCATATCAGAAATGGCGAGAATCGAGCCGTACCCTGTCTCTACGCCTTTCGTAATCTCGATCATCGGACGGAGCGTTTCGTGATCAATGCCTGTTAAATATCCGGCTTCCCCTTCCATTCCTTTTTCCATCATCGCGTTACACGGACAGACCGTTGAACAGTGGCCGCATGACACACAAGACGACTCATTGATCGGCACATCGTTATCCCAAATGACGCGCGGGCGTTTCCGCTCCCAGTCAATGGTCAGGGTTTCAGTCACCTGAACGTCTTGGCAAGCTTCAACACAACGGCCGCACAAAATACATTGGTCTGGATCGTACCGGTAAAACGGATGAGATTCATCCTTATGATAAGGCTTATGGTCAAACGGGATGCTTTGGTGATTGACTTTCATTTCTTTCACCGTATTATGTATTTCACACCCCCCGTTGTTGTAATCGCAAACTGTACAATAAAGCTCATGATTATATAAAATCTTGTCCATCCCGATGACCTGCGCTTTTTTGACATCAGGCGAAAGCGTATCAATGACGTCCCCATCCTTTACTTCAGCGGAGCACGACCTCTTTAGCTCACCATTGATGCTGACGATGCACGTATCACATGTTTCAATCGGTCCTAAGCTGGGATGATAGCAAACTTGCGGCACTTCAATCGAACTGTTGTTCAAAAGCTGCAGCAGCGTTTGATCTTCGGAGGCTTCCATTTCAACGCCGTTTATTGTGATTTTTTTCTGTTGAGCCATCTCCATTCCCCTTTCTTGCCAGTGTATATACCGAATTACCCATTTCTGTTCCCTTACAAGAGATCAATAAAACATACAAAACGCACTCAAATGTTTTAGCACATTCACACCGGGAAACGAGGTGGTAGATGAAAAAGGAGGGATATCATGAACAAAACAATGTCTGTTCTAACCGCGACAGCCGCACTGACAGGCTCTCTTTCCAGCTTAGGCGCAGCACCTTTCCCAACCCCTGTAAAGGCCGAAACTCAAGCAACAACGCTCTCCGAAGATACGAATCAATCCGCCGCTGAGCTTGTCAAAAACCTCTACAACACCGCCTACACAGGGGAAATGCCTCAGCAGGCGCAAGGCCTTACCATTAACAAAAGCACGAAAGGCGATGTCCATGCTAAATTAGGGGAACCGGAACGGCCGTCCGGAGGAGACAATCGGTTTGATTTATATCACTGGAATATGGGGAACCCGGGCTACGGATTTTCCTATCATCAAGACATGACCATTTCAGAAATCCGCTACTTTGGAACCGGCGTGGAACGGCAGCTGAATTTAGGAGGGGTTACCCCGGAAGTGCTGCGAAATGAATTAGGCGCCGCTAATCGAGTGTTAACCGTCCCGTTTACCGATGAAATAGATTATGTATATGATACAGGCCGATATGAACTCCATTTTGTAATTGGCAAGGACCAGACCGCCGACCATGTAAACCTTAAAGCGAAATAATCACATCATGCGGCTGTTCAGCCGCTTTTTTATTGGACAAATAGAGGGTATATTCCTTACAATACATGGGAGTTGAAACAGAGACGGGGTATCAATTCTCAATGAAGCGAAATCGATGGATATATGCAGCTGTCACCATGATGATCATAGCGATGGGGCTGGGATCCAGAGCATTCTCAAGTGTTCTGCCGGATGCCGTCAATCCTTATCTGGGGGACTCGCTGTGGGCGGCCATGATCTATATGGGATGCGGGTTTCTATTTCGGAAAATGAAAACAATGATGACAAGCATGATCAGTCTTTCTTTCTGTTTTTTCATTGAAATCAGCCAGCTGTATCACTCAGATTGGATCGACCGGATCAGAGACACTTCTCTAGGCGGCCTTGTACTGGGGTACGGTTTTTTATGGAGCGATATCGAAGCGTATACGATCGGAATTGCACTCTGTGCAGCCGTAGAACTGCTCGTCCTGGGAATCAAAGAGCGCCACAAAATGTGACGCTTTTTTCATTTAGAAAACAGCCCGCACTGAGAAAGAATCGTCTCGGCATCCAAGAGCGTGGCCTCGCTTATCGTGGCTTGATGTTTATCCATAAATGACTGAACGGCATGATATCCAACCGCATAACCCGCAAAAGCCGATAATCCCGCAGGCTCAAAGCCTTGTTCTTTAGCAATTGGATCACCAAACATATAACGGCTCACTTCCGAAAAACCTTTCACATCCAGCACCTCATTGATGACGTCAATGGAATACTGCAAATCTTCTTGATCAAAACGTGTTACCCAAGGACCCAATTGCTCCTCGCCAAACAGCTCTCTGGCAAATGACTCAGCCAATCCTTCAATCACAAGATAATCCCCGACACTCACTGAGCCGTGGTGAAAATCAACATACGAAAACCGCAGATTATGATGAAACTCATGAGCAATAATTGAAGGAATTCTCGGCAGGTTATAGCTGTCCGGATTCATCCATACATGAATAAAGCCCGGTATCCCGCCAAATCCGCAATAGCCTTTTTGCAGCTGAAGTTTATTGAGATCAGCGATATAAAGGCCGAATTTGACCTCGTCTGCATTCACCCGCAGCTGTTCGCGCTCAGCAAAATGGATACATTGCCGCAGCGCAGATTCAGCTGTCTCTTCAGCATATGATTCTTTCAGTATTTGCAGTGCTTTCTGCCCGGCTTCAGCATCACGGACATCCAAAAAACCAAGCATTTTCACAGCCATGATGACATCATAGCCGTTCGGCTCCTTTGCTTTCAGCGGAACCTGGATGGCACTCCACATCTTTTCAAATGGCTTCATCATTGAAAATCGAAACTCATCCTCTCTTTTCTGTTCTTCCATTGAAAACAACTTTTCATATTGCTCAAAGGTTTTTTCCATTACAAGATTCATCCTGATTTCCCCCTTGTTAAAAACATACGGTATGCCGCAGCGTAAGGGTCAACATGGAAAATTAAGCCCTTTTGCACTGTAAAATCATCCAAACCCGCCGATAGGTAAGGCATAGGAGGTGGAACGATGGATATTCCCGCTTTATCAGTTGCGATGCATCAAGCATCACTTGCCCAAAATGTTGATATCGCTTTAACGAAAAAAGTGTTGGACACGGCCCAGCAAAATGCCGATCAAACCTTAAAGATGATTCAGCATCCGACACTCGGACAAACCATTGATATAAAAGCTTAATCACACACCAAAGGCGGCCAAGGACTCCATCCTCCCGGCCGCCTTTATTGTTCATAAAAAAACATGCATGTTTTGACTGTTCCTCCGTATGATGTATTGTTTGCCATATGAAGGAGGTCATTAAAAGACATGAAAAGACTGTTTACGAAAGCTTCATTGATATTATTCGCAGTTGTATTTATTTTTGCCGTCAAAGGGACGCCCGCCAACGCCGAAACCCATGCCTACGATGGAAAAAGCCCTTATTACAATGATTGTGCATCCAGCGGCTCTACAAAAAAATCCTCAAACTTAGTGAATGGCAACAATCAAGTCATCGGGGTGGTCGAGCTCAAATTCAGCAGTACATGTAAAACGGCTTGGGCAAAAATCACGATGAATCATACATTGACGTCAGGCTATGAAGCAAATGCGGAGATTACCCGGAACACGGACGGAAAGAGATATAACTGTGATTCTGCAGGCGGCAACGGAAAAGCGGTGGCCGGCCAAAAATCTTGTTATACACCGATGGTATATGATTTGGATCCACGGACTTCTTACGCTTTCGGTAAGTATTCAGGACCCAATCTGAATGTTTGGGCCACTACAGGCTCTTACTAAAAAGAAAAAAGGCTGTCCAACGGGCAATATCCGCGGCAGCCTTTTCGTATTAATTCGCTTCTCTTTGTTTTTTAACCTCTTCAAGCTGAGAGACCGTCACCAATTGATAGCCTTGATCGGTGAGCTTTTTGATAATTTCATCGGCCGCGTCAGCAGAGGTGCGGTAAATGTCGTGAATCAAGATGGTTCTTCCATCTCCCGCCTGACTCATGACCCGGTCAACGATTGTTTTTTTGTTGCGTTCTTTCCAATCTTCCGGGTCAATATCCCATAATGCGACATCCATTTTCAATTGACTCCGCAGCTCATCATTAATGCCGCCGTATGGAGGTCTTACAAGCGTCGGGCGGTATCCGCTTATTTTTTCAATAATATCCTGCGTGTCGTTGATCTGCTTTAACGCTTCTTTTACTGAAAGCCTTGTGAGAAGCGGGTGGCTCCATGAATGGTTCCCCACCTCATGTCCTTCTTTCAGCATCCTTTTAAGCGTTTCCGGATAATATTGCACCCTGCTCCCGAGAACAAAAAACGTGGCATGCCCCTTATGTTTCTTCAAGGAGTCCAAAATTTGATTTGTTGTCGCAGGATTCGGGCCGTCATCGAAAGTAAGCGCAATGACTTTTTGATTTGG
Source organism: Bacillus sp. SW14 (assembly GCF_047608225.1). Taxonomy (NCBI): domain Bacteria; kingdom Bacillati; phylum Bacillota; class Bacilli; order Caryophanales; family Bacillaceae; genus Bacillus; species Bacillus sp. SW14. The sequence continues at coordinate 2,966,328 of NZ_JBLKRW010000001.1, forward strand.
ATCAACCGTTTCCTCTTTAGGCAATGAAATCACTTCATGCTTCGGCTTTTGCTCTTTGATTTTATTTTTGTTTTTTGCTTTATCAATATATTGTTCTTTCACAATGTCTTTCAAGAGGCTTTTCTTAATCGCAATCGATTGCTCCCCAAGATAGCCTGCTGCGACCTGATATGTATCGAAATAAAATTCGATATAATCTTGCTTGATGGCAAAGCGGCTGAAATTTTCTTTTTTCGGTGCCGTCCCTTCCTTTAACAGCGCTTCGTCAGCAGCAATGTCCTTATCTTTTTTCAGTTCATGATAAGCGATTAACGAAAGCTTATGTAAATAGTCAGCGTCCTCTTTGAAAATATCATCAATCGAAAGAAAAGCTTGTTTACTAAAATCATAGTTAAACGTTTTTTTCACGGTTTGCCCGTGTGCACCGCCGATATATTTATACTCATTAAATACAATCGCTACTGTCTGTTTGGCGTAATGGACAATTTTATAATCAACATTTAATTCGTTGCGTTTTGTCGTATGCTCCTGATCAACGTCTTTTGTTTCCTTTTGAAATTGGCGAACCTCTTTCTCTGCGAAACTCTTTAATGCCGCATCCATTTTTTTATTTTTAAAAACAGGATAATTGACTGCGTAATTGAACGTTTTCCCGTCGTTCACAAGCGTTGCGATCTCCACGTTCCCATACTGAGAATCAGTTTTCACTTTAGTCATAACCGTTTCTTTTTGTAATGAATTATGGAAAAAGCCAATAAGGCCCGCCACACATACAACTGCTAATAAGATATGAAACCATTTGATTCTTTTTGCCAACAACCCAATTCCTTCTTTCATAACCATTTCGACTTATCCTTTATCAGTTAGAACTGTATCTATTTAGAAATATTATTGTAACATTACAGTAACATTTATTTCACATTTGTAATACTATGAGATTTAGTAGTTCTTGTCAATCCTTTTTCAGGGATTTCATCATAAAAAATCGATTTCACGAATGTACATACACCCAACTCGCACATCAAGAATATGGTAAAAGGAATAAAAAAACATGGGAGGTTTTCCTCTTGGATTATCCTTTGAATGAACAGACATTTGAACAAATGACACCTTATGATGAAAGACAGCCTTATTATTATCCGCGCCCGAGACCGCCATTTTACCCGCCTTATTATTACCCTAGACCGTTCTATCCGTTTTATCCGCGTCCGCCTTACTATTACCCGCGCCCGAGACCGCGTCCACGACCGCCTTACTACCCTTGGTCCGGTTATGGCGGCGGTTTCGGTGGCGGTTTCGGCGGTGGATACGGCGGAGGTTACGGCGGAGGTTACGGATACTAGGCGTCGTTTACCAAAATGGGGGCAATCCAGCTCCCTATTTTTTTGTTTTAAAAATGACAATATCATGACAAATATAGGAAATGATTGTGATTCTCATAGCCGTCTTGTTAGGATAACAATAGCATGCAGTTTTTGGGGGGGCGTCTTTTTTGGAGAATACAAGTGATTCTGCAGCGATATCTGAAACGAAATACATAAAACCTTCAAATCGGGTAACAATTTACGATTTTATCAAACTTGCAAAACCCGGCATTATCATATCAAACTCGATAGCAGCCTTCGGCGGATTTTGGATCGCATTTGCAAGCGCAGAAAAACCATTAACCGGAATGGCTTTTTTGATGACAATGGTGACAGCAATGCTTGGAATCGCGTTTGTTATGGCTTCCGGAACTGTCTATAACAACTATTTTGATCGGCATATGGACGCAAAAATGGCACGCACCCGCAGCAGAGCCTCGGTCACAGGGAAAATGCCGCCAGCCATGCTCTTAACGTATGGCTCTGTTTTAGGAATCACCGGTCTTGCGATGCTCTATTCCCTCAATCCATTAACTGCCCTTCTCGGACTGGCCGCCTTTATTTTTTATGCGATTATCTATACGATATGGGTGAAACGAACTTCTGTGTGGAGCACATTTGTCGGGAGCTTTCCCGGAGCTGCGCCGCCATTGATGGGGTATTGCGCGGTAACCGGAGACATCAGTATGACTGCAGTGCTGTTGTACGCGATCATGTTTCTGTGGCAGCCCCCGCATTTTTGGGCGATTGGGATCAGACGCAAAGAGGAATATCGGGCAGCGGGCGTTCCGCTTTTGCCTGTTGTAAGAGGAAATCATGTAACAAAAATAAAAATGATTCAATATATTGCAGTTTTGGTGCCGGTCACGTTATTATTTCCTTTTACTCTCGCCAGCGGCCATATCAGTCCATTTTATTTCTTAGCTGCCCTGGTTCTCGGAGGCATATGGATCAAAAAAAGCATCAAGGGATTCAAAACAGATGATGATGTGAAGTGGGCAAAGGATATGTTTGTCTACTCGCTCATTTATTTTTGCTTGCTGTTTTTGATTATGATGGTTGATTCATTTGTGATGTTTTTAATCAGATGATAGTTATGCAAAAAGAGTCACACATTAATGCGACTCTTTTTTGTTTGGAAACACAGCATCTAATAGAAATGTCATGATCAAAAACACAGCCATGCAAATCAAAAATCGTACGATCTCACTCAAAATCCAGCTATCAGCGATACGCATACCATCGGTTTCTCGTAGGCTTGCACATATTAAAAAAATCATGAGTATGTTTTTTAGGGTTTCTTTGTTCATGTAATACCATCGCTTTCTTGAAATGATTACTGTAATGCAAAAATAAAAGATGAGGCAAAATCCATCCGCTTAAAAACATGTCCGCATCACTGCATGTTTTGATTGTATGAAATCCTTGTTGTTTCAGCCAGCCATTTGCAAAGTTCAGGCAAAAGATAAAAAACAATAGAAACTTGTAAGACCCCTCCCTTTGCTTAAAGGCTTTATTTCAGTTTAAATACAAATTTTACTTTCAGGCCTTATTCAAGGTTTACGAAACTTCTTGCTCGAACTACCGTATACCTTATCAGGAGGGATCAAACGATGAAAGAGTATGAATTCGTAAGAGTTGAACTGAGTACGATGAGAAGAAGGCCTAAAGAAGACTACCAGCAAATCATCCATGACTATGCGAAAAGAGGCTGGACATTCATTCAGATTTTCGCTCCCAGTATCGATGGGTATGGAGCGGCTGCTTATTTTGAAATCATATTTGAAAGAGATGCGGAAAAAGCTTAGTCTATGTGTCTAAGCTTTTTTATTTACTCTTTGTATCCCAATCTCGTTGCCGGCCATTTATACAATTTCTGCAAATGCAGCATCGCATGCTTTTGCTAAATCTCGCGGCGCTACCTTTAGCTGCATACCGATTTTCCCTGCACTGACAATGATAAAATCAAGTGTTTCAGCTGCCGCATCAATATAGGTCGGGAACCATTTTTTCATGCCAATTGGTGAGCAGCCGCCGCGAAGATAGCCAGTTACCCTTAATAGCTCCTTCATTGCAATCATGTCTATTTTCTTTTCACCTATTACCTTTGCCGCCTTTTTTACATCTAATTCCTTTGCAACAGGTACAACAAAGACGTAGTAATGATGGGCTCCCGCTGTTGCCACCAATGTTTTATATACATACTCCAAAGGATATCCGATTTTTTCCGAAACAGAGACGCCATCTACCGGCTGGCCCCCTTCTGTTTTGTAGCCTAATAACTCATAGGAGATGTTCTGCTGTTCGATCAGACGAACCGCATTCGTTTTTGCCATTTTTTTCGCCATCCTTTTCCCCACTATCAAAAAAATTCTTAAATTCCTGTATGTCTACTTTATTACAGTCAATATAAATACTATCACTAGAGATATCCATATTCCACCAAACTGCATGTCCAACTCCCAAAACACAGTCATTGTCCTCACACCTTTCGTTCTATTCTTAGTTAACATGAAATAAATCAGGAATGAACGAAATACACCCACATACAATTTGTATGAATGTTAAAATGAAGGAGTGGTTGCTTTGTATCCTTACTCTCATAGTCCTCCGTCAATTCCTTACTTTACACCTACTCATAACTCTCAGAGAAATCCAGACTTTACAGAAAGACAGCGAAGAAGACAAATCACATTGAATGTAGATGGCGTTGTACCACCCTCTTCCTATGAGGATCTCGGAGACGGGTTTTATTCTTACGCATGGACAAACCAACAGGTCATAAATCCGGGAGAATACCTTGTTTGCCACCTTGAAGGAAGGGATATAAAAGTGATGAATGGCGGGTTTGCTTCACGCGATACTGCTCCATTGTATGCGATCGCAAGCTTTCCAAGGAGAAGAAACCAATGGGTTATTACGCTTCATAATCCTGTTCAAACCCAAAGAGCCATATCGCTTTATCTGATTGCGAAAAGGTGATACGAAATGTCCTCAGAAAGCATTCAGGTGGCTTAATAGTCCTTCTTGAAACGAACAGTTACGAGAAGGATGAACCTTCTTGATACCGCATCTAAACGAGATCGGTGAATAACTTTTTATGAATCAACACCTTATTTCCGTAAGAATGGACAAAAGAATTTGACTCATGGATTATTTTAAAGAAGGACAATCAGGAAATTGTTAGAGGAACCATTTTTAGGTGACCATTTAAAACAATAAAAAAAGCAGGCATTTCGTCTGCTTTTTTGAAGGGCGTGTAAAGAGTTAAAACCCTTCCTCTAAACTGAGAGCGGGTTTAAACAATGATTTATGAAGTTTCCTTACTCATCTTTTTTATCTTTGTCGGTATCTTCAGGATCCTCAACTGGATCTTCTGGATCAGGATCATTATCGTTTTCATCATCTTTATTGATGGTATCATCCTCGTCGACACCTGGGACGTTGTTATTGTCAGTATCTTGGTTGTTGCCGTTTTGATCTTGATCGTTCTCCTCGACGTCTGGAGCATTGTTATCATTATCATTGTTATCTTGACCAGTATTACAGCCCATTAATACAAAACTGGATAGGAACAACGCACTTATGATTTGCAGCCATTTTTTCATATCCACCCTCCTTTCTTCTTTTTAATCCTTATCAGTTTGTCCAGCATGTTTACTTTCATTCGTTTGCATTCTTATATGTTTTTTAAAAAAAACTGAAAGGAAGTGGCTCGAAGATGAAGCAATACCGATAGATAACGGCTCTTTTATTTAGCGATGAGGAGTTCGCATCGTAGCTAACCGCATGAGCGTGGATTAAAATAAAAGAAGCTAATCACATCCTTTCATTCCACCAAAAAAACCCTCCCATTTAAGAAGGGTTTTCCATTCAGCAATACTCAAGTCTGCGACCGCCAAGCCTAGCATGAATTGGCGCACTTGTTATCTTGATCGTGTCATAGATGAGAGACGATACACTCTGCCTGCCCCTCCAGTTTAAATTCTCCAAAACCGGAAGGCAGCAGCATATGATCTCCTTTTTTGAAGGTATTGACATTCTCAGCGGAGATCATACGGCCTTCTCCTGCAATGACACTGACAAGAAGGAATGGTTTTTGCTGCTTTAAGCTTACAGATCCTGATAAACTCCACTTTCCCACTGAAAAGTAAGCGCATTCAATCAATGTGGCTGTAAGCAAATGATCTCTTTGTTCATATTGAACTGGTTGCCGATCCGGTATGGATGGAGCCTCTATCACTTCTATGCTTTTTTCCAAATGCAGCTCTCGCAGCTTGCCTTGTGCATCTTTTCGTTCATAATCATATAATCTGTAGGTTGTATCTGAATTCTGCTGCGTTTCCAAAACGAGAATGCCTTTGCCAATCGCATGAACGGTACCGCTTGGCACATAGAAGAAATCCCCCGGCTTTACCTTTACGCGGCGCAAGAGCTCGTCCCATTCTCCAAGCTCTATCATCGAGCTCAGTTCTTCTTTTGTTTTTGCGTTGTGGCCGTAAATGATCTCCGCATCTTTTTCGCAATCAATGATGTACCAGCATTCGGTTTTTCCAAGTTCCCCGTTTTCATGTATTTTGGCGAACTCATCATTCGGATGCACCTGAACGGATAAATCTTGATCTGCATCTAAGATTTTTGTAAGAAGTGGGAAACGATCCCCTTCCAGATGTCCGAATAAATGTCTGTGATGATCCCATAATTCGCAGAGCGTGAACCCTTTATATATTCCGCTTCGAACAATGCTTTGTCCATTTTTATGAGCGGCAAAAGCCCAGCACTCCCCTGTTCGTTCTGAAGGAATGTGATAGCCGAAATCAGCTAAAGCGGTGCCGCCCCAAATCCTCTCTTTGAAAACAGGCTTGAAAAATAACGGTTCAGTCGTCATGAAAATCCCCCCGCATTAAATGATTTCATCCAGCAGTTTGTATGCTTCTTCTTTGGTTTGCACGGAGAGCAGCCGCTTTCTATAACTGTCATCCATTAGTTTTCGGGATAACATCTGCAATATTTTCAAATGCTGGTTCCCTCCGCTCTCTTTCGGTACAGCAATCATAAAGATTAATTTAGCATCTGATCCATCCAGGCTGTTCCAGCCAACACCTGATCGTTTGATCCCAAAGGCAACACTCGGCTTCCTGACCGCCTCAGACTTTCCGTGCGGAATCGCGATATTCATGCCAATTGCCGTTGTACCCTGTTGTTCACGATCCAAAATGGCTTGTTTAAACCCGCTCTCGGACAGCAGCATACCTCTGCGGGACAATGTCTGAATCATTTCATCAATGATGTCGTCTCTCGTTTCTCCGGATAAATGTGGTTCAATCAACTCTGGGCTGATGATGTCTGTCAGTTTTTTGATGTCCTTCATTTCAGCTTTTTGGCTTTCAGCTTGAATTGGCTTCTGTATGTCTTTTACTGCAGCAGCTTCACTTGGCGCGACAGACGGTGCAGTTTCACTGAGCACAGGAGACGCCGCCGTAATATCCTTTTTTAGTACATTGACGAACAGAGCAGTGACAAGAGATCCTGCAATCACAGCAATAAAAAACATCAAGACATGATCAACTGCACCAAGCACTGCAACGATAGGTCCGCCGTGCGCCACTCTGTCTCCCACATTGCCAATCATCGCTATGACAGAACCAGTCATAGAACCTGCCATAATACTGGGAATGACTCGAAGAGGATCCTGCGCCGCGAATGGAATAGCTCCTTCAGTGATGCCGAAGAGTCCCATCGTAAATGCCGCTTTCCCCATTTCTCTTTGCGACGCCTCGAATTTTCTTTTTCCAAAAAACGTCGCGATGCCGAGGCCAATCGGCGGTATACAAATAGCAACTGCAATTGGGCCCATGATTTCGTAGTTTCCCTCACCAATCATGGCCGACCCGAACAGAAATGCCACTTTGTTTACGGGGCCGCCCATATCAAATGAGATCATCGCGCCTAAAATCAATGCCAGAAGGATCGAGCTCGAACCTTGCATCCCCGCCAGCCAAACCGTTAAAGTTGTGAAAATTCGAGCTACAGGTGCGCCGATCAAAAACACAAACGCTAACCCTACAATCAGGGATGCAAACACCGGAATAATAATAATCGGCATAATCGGCTGGATTGCTTTTGGAACTTTTAATTTTTTGATCCCAAGTGCCGCGTATCCAGCCAAAAATCCGGCAATGATTCCGCCGAGGAAACCGGCGCCGCTTGCGCTGTCATAAAAACTTCCAGCCGCTGCAATATATCCACCAATCATTCCTGGCACAAGTCCCGGCTTATCAGCGATGCTATATGCGATATATCCGGCTAATATCGGGATCATGAATGAAAATGAAGCACTGCCGATCTGTTCAATCGTTTTCCAGAAGGAATCATCCGGAATAACTAATCCTTTAGGTGTTTTTTCGCCCCCAAGCGTTAATGCAACCGCTATCAATAATCCGCCGACGACAATGAAAGGAACCATAAAAGAAACGCCGTTCATTAAATGACGGTAAATCGGATTTTGCTTCTTCTCCCGATGATTACCGGATTCCGATTTTGAATCGGAATGATAGACCGGTATATCCCCGCTAAGTGCTTTTTGAATCAATTCTTCCGGTTTGCGGATGCCGTCCTGAACCCCGACAGACAGCAGTTTTTTTCCTATAAACCGATCTTTGTTTACGGAGCGGTCTGCCGCAATAATGATCGCGTCTGCCTCCTGAATTTCCTCAGCGGTTAGCTCATTTTCTACCCCGATTCCGCCCTGGGTCTCAACTTTAATGCGAATCCCTAATCTATCAGCAGCTTTTTGCAGGTTTTCCGCTGCCATATACGTATGGGCAATTCCATTCGGACAAGAGGTTATCGCTAACAGTTTCATATAAATCCTCCTTTAAACTATGAATCGTAAGATCTTGACTCAACTGTATACTGAAATCAGGCCGTAAAAATCGTTTTATTTTACCGTTAATTCCGGAAATAAAGGCATTTTTCCCTATAAACAAAAAAAGCAAGGTTTCAACCCTGCTTTTAATAATCCAAATGAGATAAAAATGTCATGACGTCTGTTTCTTTCGTCAGCTTCTGCACAAAGGCCGGCTGCTCACTCAGGTATGAAAGCTCACTAAACAGCTGCTTTGTCATATTTTGATCCTCATGTTTGACAGCCAGCATAAAAACAAGCGATACTTTCTCATTTCCCCAATCAAGCGGCTCCTTTAATGTGGCAATTGCGATTGCTGATTGTTTAATGTATTTAGCGTTTGCATGAGGAATGGCTATGCCTGCCCCAATGTTTGTCGCCGCCATTTTTTCCCGCATAACCGCATGAACCGCATATTCCTTTTCAACATAGCCTTTCTCATACAAAGCTGTCGTCAGCTGTTCAATTAACTTGTAGCGGTGCTCTGCTTCTTGCTGCAAAAAAACCAAAAAAGGAGTCGTATTGTTCAGCATCTGAAAGGTTTTTCGTTTTTGGCGGTGCGATTCCCCCAGCTGACGTATAAATGTACTTAATTTCTTCTCTTCACCAGGCTCTAAAAGCGGAGATACAACAACATGAGGAATCGTTACATGTTCCAGCGCAATGGTGGAAATGACAAGATCGATATCCTCATGCTTTTTTATATAGTCCTTTAAATCGGCCTTTGCAATACAGGCCATTACAGCGATTTGATGATATTTCCGTTCAATTTTTGTCCGCAGCAATTGAGACATTCCAATGCCCATATGGCAGACGATGATCGCCTTTTTATGTGTCTCGCTGCTGTGGTGCAGCCGTTCGATCGCTGCCTGAAAATGCAGCGTCAAATATGCTGCCTCTTCCTCAGGTATATAAAGATCAAACGATTGATTGATGTCTTCCAGAACGTCAATGATCAGATGAAACAAATAAGGGTACATCTTTTTGATGTCATTGAGCATAGGATTTGATACAGAAAGATCGTAGCTCAGCCGTTGTAGCACAGTATTGAGATGAATGTTCAATCCGTTGACCAAATCCTGATCTTTATGAAAATCCAGCATTTTCAGCTCTGAAACACGATTGATTAAATGCCCTACAACCTTTGGAAGCACTGCATTTTCAAGGTTATTTGTCTCTTCTTTCTGTAATGGATAACGAACTTTCCCGCCCAATATATGTAATGTTAAATACACAGCTTCTTCTTCAGGAAAACGGATGGCAAAAACCGGCTCAAGCCGTTGTAAACAAGCAAAAGTCCATTGATATTCTTTCTTCTTATTTACGACCGCCTGTTCTCTTGGAGATATCGAGATCGGCTGTTTCATTTTGATTCGGCGGATCATTAACAATGTATGCAGCAGCAAACTCTCAAACGTCTCATCTGTGAAATAGAGAGAATGCTTTTTTTGTAATGATTTGATTTCTTTCATCACAAAATCGACTTCATGACGTAAGAACTTACTTTTAATAAATTGGCTAGTAAACTCCGTGTTATCAATCAAATCAGATATTCTTGCCAATGCTATTCTTTTATTTTTTTCGTTCCCTTCAACCTTCAAACCAATCCGCTGCTTCGAAACCAACGTGATCTCATACCGCTTCAGCCACTCTTCTAGCGCACATAATTCCTTTTTAATGGAAGAGCGATTCACAAAATGCTGAGCGGCTATTTCTTTTGCGGAAACAGGCTTTGCATTCATTAATAAGTCATAAGCAATATGCAGCATTCTCTCTTCATCGGTCCGCTGCCTAGAATGAACATGTTCAGTATATAATTGTTGGCTTAACCAGGTCCTTTCCTGTTCTTCTATATTTAGATAGACACCAAACCCTGGCTTCCGAATGAGCTGCGCATGAGAATGTTCATTGAGATAATCCTCAATCGCTTTCAAATCATTCCTGATCGTTTTTTCAGAACACTGTACCCTGTCTGCGAAATCTTGCACAACTAAATAGTCATCAGGTTCAGATAACAACAGATACAAAATCTCTTTTTGTCTTGTATTCATGTATTTCATCTGTTTTTCTATCCTTCCTGTCAGTATCCACTTGAACAAATATATAGTATAAGTATACTACAAATGAAACCGTTTACATCATAACGTAAAATGATAGAGTCAAAAGTTTCGTTTTTTACCGAAGCTTCCGGAAAAAAGGTTTTTTTATGTTGTTAGAGGTTCTATAACCCTATATGTAATCAGCAATTTTTTCGAATTTTGGAGATCTATTCGAATAGTGAAGGGTAAGTTATAGAGAAAGTCTGGTGTGTATTCTCTGATGAGTTTCTGAATAAAAGGAATAACATTATTTTAGGTTATGAAAATTCAAAAAGATTAGATGAAATTGTTGGTGAGTATCTAGAACGCTATCCAGAAAATAAGTTTGAATAGAAAAACACATGAGAAATTAAGATATGTTATTTTTGATAATTCCTACTTATTTTAATTCAATTGATTCAATTGTGATTTTTGCAGTCCATGTATCCAATTCACATCAGAAGCAATATTCTCAGAGCCGACTCCTCCTAATCGTTCACAAATAATTAACAATTATTAACAAGGATATTTTTCACAAAAATTGAATTCTTTTGATGTAACAAAAAAAACTAAAGGAGTGGTTAAAATGAAATTGAAACAAGTTTTAACTGGTACTGCATTGTCCCTTGCTTTACTCGTTTCTGCAGCTCCCGCTTTTGCTGCAAGCCCTACTGTAGATGGCGTGAGCCAGCAAAAAGTAACTCCCCAGGCTGAGCTGAAAACTATCTATCTCACAGCCAATACACGTGGAGAACTTCCAAATGTAACAGTATTTACTGGTGTTAAATACTATTTAAAAGATGCCTGGCAGAATAGTGATGGTACATGGACAGGTAAATATCAAGGATGGTATTAAAAAATATGAGAGATAAGAGATTTTTCTCTTATCTCTTTCTTGAGACCAACTCGCTCCCTATAAAAATCTTATCTTTTCTGAATAAAATAATGATTGTTGGCAGAGTTGGACAACAATCCGATTCGCCAACAATTTTCCAATGAAGTACAGTGGTTGTTTCTTAGCCTATGAATGTCTCTTTTGAAGAAGCCTTTTAATCATTCACATTGCTTTTCATTAACCATTCAACTTCCGTTAATTCCTGTTTTTGAACATCTTTTGTGTGTTTTTTCGTGAAATGGGCTTTAACAGCTTCTTCGTTTTCCCAAATCTCCCAAAGCATTATTTTGCGTTCCGATGGTTCAAGCGGATAAGCATGGAATGTGATACACCCTTCTTCTTTGTTCGTTTCTTCCTCAAGTTTTTTGAATTCCTTCATTATCTCATTAAGGTCTTTATCACTGATAATTTTTAAGCATGCCGTTATGTAATGCATCGAAATTCCCCCTCTTCACATTATTTTATGGCTTTTCATTATAACATTATTATTATACGAAAACGCAAATACAGATAAGGCAGAGTTCTATTTCAAAGTGTCAGAGGTCTATTACTATATGAAAGAGACTCATTTCTCCATGAATTATGCTCTGCGTGCATACTCTATTTTAAAGAGCAAAAAGATGCTCAGAGTCATCTTACATATGGCAAAGAAATGGTCCAATGTCAGTTTGTTATTTTTGGAAACTGGCTAGATAAAATGTGTTATGAGGATGCTTTAAAAACAGCTCAAAAGGCTTTAAATGATGCTATAAAGTTAGGGGAGCAACATTTAATTGGCTCAGCCCATTTTAATGTGGGTTTATGTTATCATAACCTTGAAGAACTTGACAATGCTGAGAAACATTTTCAAATCGCCTATGAAATTCATAAGGATCGAAAACACATTTATGAGTCCAAAGCGATTTTTAATCTGGCATATGTCAAAGCAAAGAAAAATGATTTAAAGGCAGCGTTAGAATTATACCAGGAGGGTCAGAAGGTCGCTTCTAGACACAACAATCAAGAAGTAGCTGAGAAATTAAAACTGGTTAAAGGTCTTTATTTATCATTTGACTTACAAACACTTAGAGAAGTGTTCAAGTTCTTCAAAGAGAAAAACCTTTATGGTGATATGGAAGAATACGCTGTTGCTGTTGCTGATTTTTTGACCAACAAAGAAGATAGACATGATGCGGTCGATTTTTATCAAATGGCAATTGAAGCACGCAAACAAATTCAAAGGGGGAAACATTTAAATGAAAAAATGTAAAATTGCAATTTGTTTAGCGCTCTTGCTTGGCATTGTTGGAGTATCTAGCGCTTCATACGCTCTTTCTGACCAGTCCACTTATAAGGTCGCAGATAGAGCAGCAACTTAATATGATATTAAGAAAAAACCCCATTTTGGACTTTGAAGTGCACCCCAAATTTTAGACACAGTCTAAAATTTGGAGGTGCTTTTTCTTTTATTAACACATCTGTTTCTTTAGTGAAGGAACATAACATATTCTGCCACTATACACTTTTGGTTCTGCTGGATAAGGAAAACATCATTGCTTATACCATTAGACATATTACAGATTGCTTAATTTTTATATAACTGTTGGAAAGGGTTTTTTCGTCTGCGATAATTAAATAAGAGGTGAAATCAATGAATGGTATAGAATTTTTAGAGTCCGTGTCGCAACTGGGACAAATAATTTTATTGTTCTCCGGCTACGCCCTTTATTGGAGATTAGGCAAAACAAAAAAAGAACAAAAACTTACAAAATATGAAACTTTTCTTAGGTTCTTTGTAATGTTCGGCATATTTGCATGGGCACTTTCGTTTCTTGCAATGCATTTGTGGTAACAATATTCTGTCGATATTTTACTAATTATGTATAATTTTTTAATTATTAATCTAACTCCCTTTTTCTTTAAATAATGTATGTTACCATTAAATTGCTTTAACATTTCAAAAAAGGGGAGTTCACACATGTTGAAAAGATTGTTTTTTCTAGCGTCGGTTTTCTCTCTTGCTATTGCCACAATAGCACCAGCAGCTTCGGCAACACAATTGAATCCCGAGGACGGTTTAGATGGCTTAACTGAAGAACAAATTGAAAAATCCGTAGCAGAAGTTGAGTACATCTTTACTAAAATTTTAGTTTTTGACAAAGAGACGGGGTATACAGTCAAAGAGGATGAGCTTGAAAAGTCTCCTTATCCTCCAGCTCAAAAAGAGGGCATGATCGCTTTCGCTAATTATATGAATAAGGAATATAATTATACGGATGCTCAAATCAGTAGTGTTCAAGGGTGTTTAGAAGATGCACTTAACTTAAGTAAAGGTGCTTTAAATCAAGTTCAAAAAGCCATTGAAAAGGGCGATTGGTTGACTGTTGTAGGATTTCTAGGAACTATAGGTTTAGCAGTTTCCCCACCAGCAGTATTTGCATTCTTCCTACTCTGTGGTGCTCCAGTAGCAAAGATTGCTCCGCAAGAAAATTGATAATGAATTTTAAACCCCTTCTAAAACAGAAGGGGTTTATATTATTTTAATTTCTCTTCAATTTTCGCTTTAGTCTTAGGTCCATAAATACCATCAGCAGTTAGACCACTTACTGACTGGAAACGTTGGATGGCATTTGCGGTTTTCGGACCATATACGCTGTCAATGTCGTTATTCTTTGCCCCTTTATCCGGGTAGAAATAAAGAGCCGCTAGAACATTTTGAACTTGTCAAACATTCGTGCCTTTAGTCATCGGACTTGTCACTTTAATAACTCCTGAAGGTAGCGAGTATGATGTTTCTTTGCTGCTTGGTTTAGTGCTGGAAGCACTTGAGCCTTCAAGCTTTAACTTTTGGCCAACTGTGATTTTATTCAAGTCTTTAATGTTATTCCAGCTCTGAAGGTTTGCCACTCACCCCATACTCTTTTGCAATTACGGAAAGAGTATCGCCTTTTTTGACTGTGTAAGTGCCCCAGAAGCTTTAGACGCAGATGATGACGGTTTAGATGTTGTCTTTCCTCCCAGCGTCTTCAATTCTGTCTTAATGGCTGAATTGGTTCCATCTGCCCTCAGCTAAAATGCGGTGCGGGCAATACTTTCTCTGATGTTTACGGACATGATCAATTCCCCAGCCGCGCTCTTTAAGCAGCTGCGCCACAAACTTGATAGCCGACTTTTCAGCAGTGTACAGTGTGCATGCATTGCGATTTAACGGCAGTCCTTTAATAACCTCTTTGTCATCAACAGCAAAGCGGAAACTGGTTGAACTGGTGTTTCCCGTCATGTGCTGACCTCGTTAGCAGTTGACGCACTGGCTCTTTTTTTAAGGACTTGTACATGTCCCAGTAAAAACAATGCAACTGTCCCAACCTTTTTAATCGGCTTGAGCTTTCCGGATGTCACAAGGGTGCTTAAACGCTGCAAAGTGATTTCAAGCAGCTACCGCCAACCTCACTTCTCAATTGCTTATCAACACAAAACAGGAACAAAGACTCAGACCGAATTAATCATTTTCCTCTTTCAAATTACTTATTTGTCTATTTCTTCTTTCTTCCATGGTAATATCTTGGTTAGGAATTCCGATGAAAGGATATGAACATGAAAGTATTTGAAGCCAAATCACTGCTTTCCGAAGCAGATAAACGCGCAAAAGAATACAAGGAATTAAGAAGTCAGATGGTCAATCTAAAAAAGGCTTTTAAGACTGTAGCTGATTTAGATGACAGTGAGTTTTCCGGTAAAGGCGCCAACAACATTAAAGCATTTTACCAAGATCACGCTGGTGTGGCTGATAATTGGATTGACTTACTTGATATGAAAATTGCTTTCTTGACAAGCATTTCAGGCACTTTAGAGGACGCCAGCTTATCTGATGCATATATAGAAGAATCCTTCTTAGAACACGAGCTGGCTAACGCCTACACAAAGTCAAAATCTATTATGTCTGAACAGAAGAAAGCGATGAAAGATATCTTACATGATATAGATGATATCCTTCCGCTTGATTTGTTTTCGACTGAAGACTTTAAAGACGAACTCGCCGATGCGGAGGACAAACGCAAAAAAACAGTCGATAAACTAGACAGCGTGGACGAAGCACTTGTTGCTGAATATGCTCAGTCAGAGCCAAACGAGCAATTCATCAAGAAGGACTTCCAAAAGCTTGAGGAATCAACAGGCAAAGGCAAGAATGCTACCCCCATCCATTACAATGCCAAGGCATACCGTGAAAGTGACATACATAAGAAAAAAGGCGATATTGAGAAACAGACTGAAGCTTATTTGAAGATCAAGAAAGATGAAGCGAAACAACGAGAAATCAAAGAGTTGAAGAAGAAGCTAGCTGACAGAGTGACGGATCCGGATGAGTACTTAGAAATTGCCAAGAAGGTCGGCTATGAGAATCTTACCCCTGAACAGCTTGAATTTGTTTCATTTCTTGAACAGCGTAAAGCCTTCATGGATAACGGAAAAGAAGTGTTGCAAATCATAGGTGATGGCGCCAAGGGTGCGATTGTTGGTATATACGATCTTGCTAAGGATACCGGTGAAGGAGCTATTCAATTCGGATGGAATATCGGTTGGACAATTGATAACTTAAACAAGGATCCTCAAAAAGTGCTGGATACCATTTTGGAATACGACTATCAAGCTGCCTTTCAAAGTATGGTTGACACATTGAAGGATGATTGGGATAAAAAAATGATTCACGGGGATGCATACACACGGCTGCACTATGTTACTTATTTGGGCGGAAGTCTTCTGTTGTTGAAAGGTGGAAAGTCCTCTGTCTCAACAGGCTCGAAAGATCTTGCTAAAGTTGGGAAAGCAGCTAGTGCAAAGATTAAGAATGGCAATCCATCTGTCAAACCATATGTTAATCGATATACTCCTGCATTAGAAGGGATTTTACAAGACGCCGGGAATACTATTAACGTTAAAAATACGCCACTTTTAAAGAGATTAGTTCAATCAAAGGATGATTTGTTTACTAAAGCCGCACCATATACTTACAGAGATGAATACGGAAACCTCAAAACAGTTAACTTGAAAATGGGTCATCTTAAAAACGAAAAACATCCTAAAACTGCAGTTCCATATGATAAAGACGGTTTCCCAATTTTCAAAGCAAAATTTGATACGAAGATTGACTCTAATCTTTATAAGGAAAGCGATTATTTACAATTTAAAGATGCAACCTTAAAATTAAAAGAAGAAATTGAAACGGATCCTTTACTTAGAAATCAATTCAATGACCTTCAAATCGAGATGATTAAAGCAGGCGAAACACCGGACGGTTATACTTGGCATCATCACCAAGATCCAGGAAGGATGCAATTAGTTGACCAAAAGGTGCATCGGAAAACAGGCCATACAGGAGGCCGACACCTTTGGGGTGGAGGAAGTAAGAACAGATAGGAGTTGGATAATATGACAGAGTGGAGATTTGCCGAAAAACCTATTGGGGAAACAACTGTTAAAAAAATCGAAAAGGCATTAGATATTAAGTTCCCTAACGACTACATTTCAACTATACTAAACAACAATGGGGCGCGCCCAAGTAAAAAGATTTTTGACTTTGAAAATACAAAAGGTGCGGTTTTTAATCGATTACATGGTTTAACTGAGGATAGTTCAAGTTTTATTTTAGAGATCTTTGAAGATTACCAGGATGGAAGAATGCTTTCAGGAATAGTTCCTTTCGCCTGTGATCCTTTCGGTAACGAAATCTGTTTCGATTATCGTCAGAATAAAGAGAATCCCTCCGTGGTATTCTGGGATCATGAAATTGCATATGAAGATCCTGATGGAGCATTGAGTCATATATGTGATTCATTTACCGAGTTGGTTAATAAACTATACGAGGAATAACGGATAACTCCCTTCTCATTACGAGAAGGGATTCTCTTATTTTAATAGAGATTCAAGCTTCGCTTTCGTTTTCGGTCCAAATGCCGTCAGGATTTAGTCCATTCATCAACTTGAACCGTCTGCTGGTGTCGGCGATGAAAAAGGAGATAAAGCAAAGAAATATTATATACCTTTTAACGGAAACGAACATAAATAGGAAGTGTTAATATGACTTTATACGAAGAATGTCTAGAAGCTCTTGGAGATAACAAAGAAGTCCTCACTATTTCTGAGACACGTAAATATCATGAACAACTTGGCGAAAGTTTCCCCTTCACATCATGGGGAAGAATTAAATGGGATGAAGTAACTTCTCACAGATCTATTGATTACGCTGAAGATATTGATGAATGGTTAATTGAGAATAAAATAGATGATAAAACTGTTATTCTCCTTTGGGCTTACGGTGATTATCCAGCTGTAAAAACCAGCTTAGACAACGCCTTAAACGTAATTGATGATGTAACTGCTGTAGGTTCAGATACTTTCATGTTCAGCGAATCTGGTTATGTGATTGAATTTTTCCATGATGGAGATGTAACAATAGGAAAGGCAATATGAAAATATTAGCCCTTCTTAGTTAAGAGGATCAATATGAATTTAGAGAAAAAAATGGAAGCTATATTAATTAAAAGAAAAGAGCTTAATCTTAATGATGACTATGGAATTCAAAAGAGTTGGGATGAAATAATTGAAATCCTCTCAGAAAATGAGGAAAATACAATTAACTATCTAGAAAATTGTAATAAAGAAGATTTATATTGGATCAGTGAAGTATTTGAAGATTTAGCTGAAAGTTTGCAAAGTAAAGAACTTATTCGTTGTTTAAGAAAATTAGATGAAAAGTACCCTGACTTAGAAATGACAAACGATATTGATATAGCAGAAAGTTATATAGAATAGGATACGTACCATTTCTCAGATTTGAAGTTAACATTTCTTGGTGGTGATAAGTAATGATTGAAATCGAAGTTTCTGATCCTGTGTTTAGATTCCTTGGTGGGTATTTCCATCAGGATATTGATTCTCCAGAATCAGCACTGGACGAATACTTAGAAGAGATTCCAAAAGAAGAGCAAGAAACTAATATAGTAGCATTAAAAGATTTTATTAACAGTGATTATACGGATGAAGAAAAGAATGATCGATGAAGCTGCTGACGGAGTAGACATTCTCAGTTACGGTGTATCTCCATTATTATGGCTCGAACAAGTTATTCAAAAAATCGAAAAGAATATTGAAACTTTTTAATCCTTTAAACCTAGACAGAAACATAGCTGATTTTGAATTCCCCTTCAAAATCAGCTCAAAAAAATAATTTCGTCCCCAATTCGTTCCCAACTCGATGAATGATGACAAAATCACTAAATAAGCAAAGTAAAAAACCCTTGCTACGCAAGGGTTTAAGCTATGATTCCGACTGGGCTCGAACCAGCGACCTCTACCCTGTCAAGGTAGCGCTCTCCCAGCTGAGCTACGGAATCATGATATGTATGTGTTACTGGGTATGTTGTTGTCTTTCTGACATGTTTTATTATATAACCTTCTCCTCTATTCGTCAACTGCTTTTTCAAAAAAACTTTTTTTCGGACTTGCTGTTCTGTTCCTCGGCTATTATAATATATTTTAATTTTCTAACAATAGAGGTGATGGGGTTTTGCATTCTTTGATTTCTTCTGATGATGTTTGGGTATTGTGGGGGTTTATTGCGGTGTGGGCGGCAGTGAGCATCGGGCTGGAGCAGCGCTTTAAGTGGGCGTTCGCTGTGTCTGGCGCTATCATTGCGCTTGTAGGTGCTATGGTGTTTACAAATATAGGAGTGCTTCCTGTTGAGTCGCCTGTATATGATACTGTGTGGTCTTATGTGGTGCCGCTGGCGATTCCCCTTTTGCTGTTTCAGATCAATGTGCGGCAGATTTTTAAGGAAAGCAGGCGTTTGCTCTTTATTTTTCTGATTAGCTCTGCTGGCACTGTGCTTGGGAGCGTCTTCGCTTTTTTTCTTTTCAAACAGCATATTCCTTATCTCGATAAAATCGGCGGGATGATCAGCGCCTCTTATATCGGCGGCGGGGTCAACTTCGCGGCGATGGCGGCGAAATTTGAGACGCCTGGGGAATATGTGTCGGCTGCCGTTGTGGCTGATAATATTATGATGGCGCTTTTGTTTTTTATCTTAATCAGCATTCCTGCGGTTAAATGGTTTCAGCGGCATTATGCTATGCCGTTTGAAGAAAAAGTAAAAGCCAATGGAAACAGCGGAAACAGTGCAGAAAGCTATTGGAAACGGAAGGACATTTCCTTAAAGGATATCGCTTTTAATGCCGGTGCTGCTTTTGCGCTTGTTGCGGTTAGTGTGAAGGTTTCCGGCTTTTTTAAAAGCCTTTTTTCTCATCCCCTTTTGACCGGAACGCTTGGCGATCAGTATCTGATGCTCACGTCTTTAACTGTTCTTATCATTTTTCTATTCCCGCGTTTTTTTGAAAGGCTGAATGGCTCTCAAGAGCTTGGAACCTTTTTGATATATTTGTTTTTTGTGGTGATCGGCATTCCTGCAGATCTGCGCTTAATCGTTACCAATGCGCCTCTTATTCTCTTATTTGTCTTAGTTATTGCGATCAGCAATGTAGCTGTTTCCTTAGCCGTCGGAAAATTGTTCCGCGTGCGGCTTGAAGAAATTTTGCTGGCTGTCAACGCTGCTGTCGGAGGGCCGACGACAGCGGCTGCGATGGCAATTGCCAAGGGGTGGCGGGAGCTTGTCGCCCCGATTATGCTTGTCGGTACACTTGGCTACTTAATTGGGAACTATGTAGGCACCTTTATGGGAAATTGGTTTTCTTCCTTTTTATAAAAAGGATATTTGCAGTTTCTTCAGAATAATGTAAGAGGACTGCTGACATGAGAACGGAGAGATCACTGTATGTTAAAAGGAAAAAACATCTATGTAAGACCTTTAGAAGTAAAGGATGCGGAAGAAAATCTGCGGCTGCAAAGCGAAAATCGGGACTTTTTTGAACAGTTCTCCATGATTCGCGCGGACGATTACTATACGGTTGAGGGGCAAAGACAACGAATAAGCGAGTATCAGCAAAGACTAGAGAAAGATGAAGAGTATCATTTTGGTATTTTTACTGCGTCAGACGATACATTAATCGGGACGGTTTCTCTCTTTCAAATCATTCGCGGAGCGCTGCAAACGGCGTTCATCGGGTATTTTTTAGACAAAGCCCATAATGGAAAAGGCCTGATGACAGAGGCGGTCAGATTGATTGTTGATTTTGCGTTTCACCAATTGAAACTGCACCGTATTGAAGCCGGTGTGATGCCCCGTAATCTCGGATCGATGCGTGTATTGGAAAAAGCGGGGTTTCATAAAGAGGGCATCGCCCAAAAAAATGTGAAAATCAACGGTGTTTGGGAGGATCATCAAGTCCTCGCGATTCTGAATCCTGATGATGAACAATAAAAGAAGCCGGGCCATCCCCGGCTTCTCAGCGTGTCGACAACCCCTCACATTCGTGCTCAATAAAGAGTGGAGCGGCGGCTATATTCCAGACGTCCTGTCTAAACACCGCCGTCATCACATCCTGTGAAAGTCCGCTCCAATGCTCGTCCTTCCTAGACTTCAAGGGTTTTCAATCACGCTGAAAAGATGACAAAATCCTAAAACAGAAACCGTTTTAGGACTTTGTCTACAATCTGAGAAGCCGGCCCATCGGCTTCTTTTTTAACGAACTGCCACTGCCGTGATTTCTTTCAGCGCTTGTTCGAAATCACGTTCTAAATCGTCTGCGTTTTCGACACCGACACTAAGACGGAGCAGGCCGTCTGTGATGCCGCGTTTTTCCCGCTCTTCCTTAGGCATTGCCGCGTGAGACATCGTTGCCGGATAGGACAAAATCGATTCCACGGCGCCAAGGCTCACAGCAAAGACCGGAAGTGATACATTCTCTACTAATTTCTTAACGGCCTCTTTGCTTTCAAGCTCAAAAGATAGCACGGCCCCCGCTCCCGTTGACTGGCTTTTATGGGTTCCAGCGCCCGGGTGATCAGCCAGCCCCGGATAATAGACGCGTTTCACAGATGGATGTTTCTGAAAAAACTCCGCAAGCCGCTGCGCTGTTTGGCTTGCTTTCTCCAAACGGACCTGCAATGTTTTTAAACCGCGCAGCACGAGCCAGCAATCTTGCACGCCAAGGACGGCGCCGAACGCGTTTTGCAGCTTATACAGCTGTTTCCCAAGCTCTTCATCCTTGACAGCAGCCAGACCTGAGAGCACATCGCTGTGCCCACTCAAGAACTTTGTGGCGCTGTGAAGCACAATATCCACGCCGAGATCAAGCGGACGCTGCAGTGCCGGTGTCATAAATGTATTGTCCAGAAAGGTCAGACAGCCGTTTTCTTTTGCCAGCTGAACAACCGCTTTAATATCAGTAATGCCAAGTGTCGGATTTGACGGCGTCTCCATATAAATGACCTTTGTATTCGGCTTAATATTCCGCGCCACTTCGTTAATATCAGTCATGTCGACAAACGTATGCTCAATGCCAAACCGGGTCAGCACCTCTGTTACCATGCGGAAGGTTCCGCCGTATACATCTTCTGTCACAAGAACGTGGTCGCCCTGTGAGAGAAGTAAAAATGCTGTAGAGATCGCAGCCATGCCTGAACTGAAAGCAAATCCTCTCGTTCCGCCTTCAAGTGCGGCAATGGTTTCTTCGAGAGCTGTTCTTGTCGGCGTGCCTGAGCGGCTGTAGTCATATGCGCCGAACTCTTCAAATGAAGATTGATGAAATGTCGATGCGTGCTGAATCGGCACACTGACCGCCCCGGTTGCGCCGTCTGTTTTAAATGGATTGTGCACGAGCTGGGTTTCTAGCGTCCAATTGTGATTACTCAAATGAAACAGCTCCCTCTTTAACGTGACATAACGCTTGTTTTACGTCTTCTTTTAAATCTTCCACATGTTCAATTCCGACCGAAAAGCGCAGCAGACGATTGCAGACCCCGTTTGCGATGCGGATCTCTTCAGGAATATCCATGTGCGTCTGTGTGGCAGGGTATGTAATAAAACTCTCCACCCCGCCGAGGCTTTCCGCAAAACAAATGGTCTTCAGCGCTTTTAAAAACGGGTTCACCCACTCTTCTTTTTGAAGACGGAAGGACAGCATGCCGCCTTTTCCCGGATACAACACATCCGCAATTTTTTCCTGCTTTTCTAAAAACGCCGCTAACTCCTGCGCGTTTGTCTGGTGCTGGCGCATTCTGAGGCTGAGCGTCTTCATTCCTCTCATCAGAAGCCATGAATCAAACGGAGGCAGGACCGCGCCAATGGCATTTTGGTGTTGAAACATTTCCTCACCAAGCTTTTCATCTTTCACAACGACAAGCCCCGCAAGCAGGTCGTTATGCCCGCCTAAATACTTGGTTGCGCTGTGAATCACAATGTCAGCCCCCAGCTCAAGCGGTCGCTGCAAGACTGGTGTATAAAATGTATTATCTACGATCAGCAGAAGACCGTGCTCTTTTGTCATCCGGGCGATTTTTTCAATGTCCGCCTCCTGCATGAGCGGATTTGTCGGTGTTTCCACAAACACCGCTTTTGTATTCGGCGTAATCTTAGAGCGTAAACAGTCTTCGTCGCTGAAATCATCATAATGAAAGGTCAAGCCGTATTTTTTCCATTCATTTTCAAACAATCGGTACGTGCCGCCATATAGGTCCGATGAAACGATCAGTTCATCTCCGCTTTTAAACAGCGCCATAATCGTTTGGATGGCTGCCATTCCCGAACTGAAGGCAAGCCCTCTCGCTCCGTTTTCTAAGCTGGCGATCGCGTCCTCCACAAGCTGGCGTGTCGGGTTTTTTGTGCGGACATAATCAAATCCGGTTGATTCTCCAATTCCTCTGTGGCGGTATGCTGTTGATAAATAAATAGGAGGACTCACCGTTCCCGTTGCTTCGTCGCTTCGGTTCCCGATCTGGGCTAATTTCGTTTCAACATGCTGTGACATATAGCAGACACCTTCCCTTTTCAAAATAAAAAACCCCTTCTTCATAAGAAGAAGGGGTTTAAACTTCTTCTTATCTTCCAAGCATAAAACGCTTGCTGGATTTAGCACCTTGGCGCTTTGCACATACGCAAAACAAGCCGGTTGCTGAGGTTTCTAAGGGCCAGTCCCTCCACCTCTCACGATAAGAAATATCGATTTCAATTTTCTGATTGTTTTATATTAACGCAATTCGCAGTTAATTTCAACACTTTTTTCTTCGGGTTCCGAACAGTTTAAAGAGAGAAATTTCTAATAATTCATGGTACAATAATGGAAAACGCAAGAAAGTCTAGTGATGTCCTGGAGGAATGCATTATGGCACCGAAAAACGGCACAGTGCAAGAAAAGAAATTCTTTTCGAAAGAGCTTAACGAGGAAATGACCTTGCTCGTTTATCTGCCGTCCAACTACTCCCCTCTTTATAAATACCATGTCATTATCGCGCAGGACGGCCACGATTATTTCAGGCTGGGGAGAATTGGCAGACAGGTCGAGGAATTGCTGTCCAAACGGGAAATTGACCGGAGCATTATTATCGGTGTTCCTTATAAGGATGTTCATGAGCGCAGAAAAACCTACCATCCGGAAGGCTCTAAATTTTCGGCGTATAAACGGTTCATCGCCCATGAGCTCGTACCATTTGCGGATGACGAGTATCCTACCTATCAGGTCGGCTACGGACGAACGCTGATCGGGGACTCGCTGGGAGCGACCATATCTCTTATGACAGCGCTTGATTATCCGAATATGTTCGGAAACATCATCATGCAGTCTCCCTATGTTGACAAACATGTATTGGAAGCCGTGAAGCAATCGGACAATATCGAACACCTCTCTATTTATCACCAAATCGGCACAAAAGAAACTGACGTCCACACGACAGACGGGAACATTCTGGACTTTACAGAACCGAACCGGGCGCTGAAACAGCTGCTGGAGAAGAAGCTTTCCGATTATGATTATGAGCCATTTGACGGAGACCACAAATGGACATACTGGCAGCCGCTTATCACGCCGGCGCTGAAAAAAATGCTTTAATACTTTATCATACTTTATTTCCAGGAGGGACATAATATGAAATACGGAATCGTTTTATTTCCATCAAAAAAACTTCAAGACCTTGCGAACTCTTACAGAAAGCGCTATGATCCAAGCTATTCCCTGATCCCGCCCCATTTGACGCTGAGATCATCGCTTGAATTGACGGAGGAGAAAGCGGATCAGCTTGTATCACATCTGAGAAACATCGCAAAGGAGTCCCATCCGGTCGTTCTCAAATTGACAAAATACAGTTCATTTGCGCCTGTCAATAATGTCATTTACATCAAAGCAGAGCCGACGGAAGAATTAAAAACACTCAATGAAAAGCTATACACCGGTGTGCTGGCCGGTGAACAGGAATACGCTTTTGTCCCGCATGTGACGGTCGGCCAAAATCTTTCCGACGATGAGCATTCGGATGTGCTGGGACAATTAAAAATGCAGGAAGTGTCGCATGAAGAAATCATTGATCGTTTCCATTTGCTTTATCAGCTTGAAAACGGATCATGGACAGTATATGAAACCTTTTTGCTAGGCAAAGGAGAATAGTGTTTGGAAGCAGTTATCGCAAAAAATGAAGAACAAATGAAAGACGCATTTTATGTAAGAGAAGAAGTTTTTATCAAAGAACAAAACGTACCTGCTGAAGAAGAAATTGACGAACTTGAAAATGAATCGGAGCATATCATTGTGTATGACGGCGAAAAGCCTGTCGGCGCCGGAAGATGGCGTATGAAGGACGGCTACGGCAAATTAGAGCGAATTTGCGTATTGAAAAGCCACCGTTCCTTCGGTGTCGGCGGCATCATTATGAAAGCGCTCGAAAAAGCGGCGGCAAACGGCGGCGCTTCGGGCTTCATTTTAAACGCGCAAACGCAGGCTGTACCGTTTTACAAGAAACACGGGTATCGCGTGCTTTCTGAAAAAGAATTTCTCGATGCAGGCATTCCGCACTTACAAATGATTAAAGACTAAACAGCATCCGGGTCTATTTAGATCCGGATCTTTTTTTGCACAAAAAAAACCGTTCTCTGGATGTGAACGGTTTTTTATACATATCGATTAATATATGTGCCCATCCCTTTTTCTCGCAACCTCTTATAAAGAAAGCGCTTACGTTTCACCTCGTTTACTTTTCTTTCAGCGGCCGTTTGATTCTCCTGCTGCTTTTCCAGTTCCTTGTATACCCGCTGAAACGGGACATAGCTGATTTTTTCGGTTCCGGCGTAATCCTGCTTATATCCAATCGTTCTATTTGCATATTGAGCGTATTGCTGGTTTTGAATTTGACCTGCATATATCATACGATACCCACCCTTCTGCTATCTCTTTTCCCTTAAACTTACTTTTTGAAACACGTTTCTTTTGATATGATAGTCTTTGTCTGTAATGAACACCTTTTTTTGATTGGGAGGACCCCTTTTTGAAATGCGCCCGACTGAATGATCGAACGATACATTTACATACATATTCGAGAGAACATTATCAATTCCTCTTTGAAGAAGGAATAAAAGGACATTTATTTTGTTCTCATTGCGGAAAACCCGTTTTGTTAAGGCTCAACATCGCTGATCCGCCGGAGTTTATCCACCGCCAGCCAGGCCACTTTCCAGCATGTGAGGAGGCCTGCGAAACGAAGCCCGCTAAAGAGGAGAAAAAAGAAGAGTATCAGGAATCCGGTGTCTTTCGTTTGCCCAAAGGAAAAGCAATTGCCGCTGACTCGTCTCCAGCTGTCACGGAATGGCAGCGGCCGAGAAGCATTAAACCCAAAACACCATTTGTGCAAAAAACAATAGAACCTGATACGAGCCTTTTCCCTTCTGTCGGCTTGAACACGGATCAGCTGAAAGCTGTCACGGAAACGGAGGGCCCGCTGCTTGTGCTTGCAGGTGCGGGAAGCGGAAAAACACGCGTGCTGACGGCTCGTGCCGCCCACATGATCGAACACTTAGGCATACCGCCGGAAAACATGCTGCTTGTCACCTTTACGACAAAAGCTGTCGCCGAAATGAAAGAGCGCATGGCAAAGCAGTACGGATTACAGCCGGCAAAAGTCAGAAGACTTGTCACCGGAACATTCCACAGCTTATTTTATAAAATCTTGTATCACGATGCTCCTGCTAAATGGAACGGCGAGCATTTGCTCAAAATGGAGTGGCAGCGGGAACAATATATCAAAAAAGCACTCTATGAAGAAGGGATAGATGAAAAAGAGTTCCCCGTTGATCAGGCCTTGCAGCAGATCGGTTTTTGGAAAAACACATATGTGCCGAACGAACGCATCCCTTTGCAAGATGAGTGGGAAAAACAAGTCTATCGATTATATGAACATTATGAACGCCAGAAAAAAGAACACAACCAATTTGATTTTGATGACATGGCTTCTGCCTGCTACGAATTGTTTATCGATCGGCCGGACATTCTGGAACAGTATCAATCTCGGTTTACTTATATATTGATTGATGAGTTTCAGGACATTAACCCCGTTCAATATAAAATCATGCAAATGCTGGCAAGCCCGGAACAAAACCTGTGCTGTGTCGGGGACGACGATCAGTCCATCTACGCGTTTCGCGGAAGCAATCCATCTTTTATTCTTGATTTTCAGAAGGATTATCCCGGAGCGAAGACGATTTATTTAACCGCAAACTACAGGTCCACGCACCCGATCGTCTCCAGCGCTGATATCGTGGTGAAAAAGAACAAAAACAGGTATGCCAAAATGCTTGAAGCGGCGCGTGATGACGTCCAGGTCCCTATGCTGTTTTATCCTTATGACGAAGAGGAAGAGGCCACAATGGTCGTTTCCGATATCAAAGAAAAAATTCAAAACGGGGCAAATCTTGAAGACTTTGCGGTTCTCTACCGCACAAACAGCGGAGGCCGCGCCATATACGAAAGGCTTCATCATTCGTCAATTCCGTATACAGCTGACCGCGGTGTCCAATCGTTTTACAGCAGACGGATTGTCCGCCAGATTCTCGCATACTTGTACGCCAGCCAAAATGAGGATGATACTGAGGCGATTAAGCACTTGCTGCCCGCCTTGTTCTTAAAGCAGTCTGCTTTGAACACGCTGAAGGCGCTCTCGATTACCGAGGACTGTTCCATGATTAAAGCGCTGGCCAAACTGCCTGATCTGAAGCCGTTCCAGCTCAATAAAATCAAGAAGATCGTGCCATTTTTTGCAAGCCTCCGCACGATGAAGCCGGTGGAAGCGATCACCTTCGCCGAAGGAAAAATGGGCTTCTCCGAGTATTTAAAAAAACGGGGGAATGAAGGCAACAAGCTGGAAAAAGGCTCCGATGACCTGCGTGACATCAAGGTCGTCGCCAAAAAATTCAAAACAATTCCTGACTTTCTCGCCCACGTAGACCATATGAGGGCCGCTGAAAAAAACAAAACGGATGAAAACGGCGTTCAGCTGATGACTATTCACCGGTCAAAAGGCCTTGAATTCAAAACCGTTTACGTGTTAGGCACGGTAGACGGTTCGATTCCGCACGATTTCTCATTAGAAACAGCGAAAAAAGGCGATGAAGCTCCCCTCGAGGAAGAAAGACGCCTTTTGTATGTAGCCATGACCCGGGCCAAACAGCACTTATATTTGTCTTGTCCTGCCAACAGGCGCGGCAAAACGGCCCACTGTTCAAGATTTTTGTATCCCTTATTACAGCAAGCAAGACAGCCCTTGCATAGCTAACAGCCCGGCAGATCACTGCCGGGTCTTTTCTGTAAAAAAGGCCCGCTGTCAAAAGTCAGCCAGGCCATCCGATTATTTATTATCCAGCATTTTAGAAATCGTCCCAAAATCAAGCTTTTCTTTACCGCTTGTAATGGACTGCACAATTTTATCTTCTAATTCTTTCGGCACGCGTCTGTTTGCCAGCTGTGCTACGCGGCTAATAACACTGCGTACTGTGTTTTCGTCTTTAAAATTGGCGTTTTGAAGAGAGCCGGCAAGATTCATAACATCCTGCATATTGACGCCTGTTTTCTTTTCAATGTTCTTAAAAAATTGATTATCCATAATGCGCCTCCTTTTGGCGGAGTGATACGGTATTATATGAACACTAATGAGTGATGTGCCTATCTTATTACATTTGTTTCCTCGAATTGGTTTTCAGACCGCAAGGAAGCGCGGATTTCCCGCACTTCCTCTAAAGTTTTAGCAGAAATAAGATGCACCTACAATGATTAGGAGAATGAACAATACGACTAAAAGAACAAATGTTGAACCATAGCCGCCGCCGTAACCACCGGCATAACCGCCGCTATAGCCGCCACAACCGCCGTAGCCGCCGTAGCCGCCTCCGAATCCGTATCCAAAGCCCATAGATAAGCACCTCCTTTACTCTCTATACACTATGTGAGCCATTTGATTCGGCTTGGATATTCGCATAGGGCGTTTGCGGATTTACGATGGGTCATACTGAGCCTGATTTTTTTGAAGTAACGATTCCGTTTTTTCAGCAAGCTCTTCAATCTCCTCTTCAAACGCCACACCGGCTTCATCAAATGCTTCCAAGTCTTTTCCGATGCTGCTCATGATATCTTCATGCTCTTTTTTCTTTTGTTCGTGAGGTTCATATCTTCTGTCTATCCATTTTTCGAACTCATTCATTGGTATCCCCCCACTCATGATATATGCTGAGCGAGACCGCTCCGTTAAAAAAACAAAAACCGGAGATCTCCGGTTTCGTTGTCAGGCTATTGAGGCTTTTTCTTTTTATTTCCGCACCCGCAGCCTTTCTTTTTGATCTTTTTTGATTGATATGATGAATCTGTATATGGAGTTTTTTGGGAAGGTTTATTGAATTGATTCATTTAGTTCCCTTCCTTTCCTTATGTCATATATGCTACTTTATGCGTATTCTGGCAGAAAGTTGCTGGTGATAGCGCCTCATTCTTGCAGCCATTTTGATACGAGTGTTTCTATAATGCCGGCAAGACCGGCGATCGCCAATAGTAAAATCAGCCACTGCGCCGCTTGAGGGATCAAGGCCTGGCATAAAATCAAAAAGCCGGCGCACCACACGCCTGTACACCAATAGCAGCTCAGCAATTCACCAATAAACGCCCTTACCCCCGTTCCCTTAATCATGATATACGTTTCAATGTTCCCGTCCGCATCCTTTTCTTCCTTCTCTTCATGAAACAGGCTGCGAAGCGGCGCCATAATCGTATCAAACACCAGCAGCCGAGCGAGCCGGAAAACCGCAAGCGAAAGAAGAACAATTGTCAGCCCATTGATAACCACTTGTTCACTCCTTTCATCATCCCCTTCACATATATGCAAAAACCCTAGCCTTCATGAATTTGTATCTTGTCCTGTTGAAAATTGGTTATTTTTCTTATTCCGCTCTGCACTTGTTCTGCATTATATACAGTATGGATAAGAAAGGAGTGAAGGTTATGTCATTTGAAGAAAAAGTTGAATCCCTGCATCCTGAAATATTTGAGCAATTATCTAGCGAATTCGAACAGCAGATCGAAGTGATTGATTGCGAAAATATCACAATAGATACGTCACATATAACATCTGCCCTTTCTATACAAGCCTTAGTGACAACCATGATTATCCTGGCTACTCAGCTCGTTATCGCCGATGAGGATTTGGCTGACGCAGTGGCAAGCGAAATTCTCATTCTCGATAGCTCCCAAATCAAAAAAAGAACTATCATTAAAATTATCAATAGCCGAAACATCAAAATTACTTTGTCTGCCGACGAAATAATAACCTTTGTACAAATCTTGCTTCAGGTGTTAAACAGCATTCTCAATGAACTTGACGTCCTTTAATCCTTTCTTTTCACAAATTTATAAGTCGAGGTGAGAACAAATGTCAGATAACGATAAAATCAAAGAAGAGCTTGCAAAGCTTCCGGAAGTTGATCCAATGACGAAAATGCTGGTCCACAATATCTTCCTGAAACATGGTGTCACGAAAGATAAAATGAAAAAAGTATCAGATGAAGAAAAAGAAATGCTCTTAAATCTGGTAAAGGACTTGCAAGCTAAATCAGAAGCATTAATTGAAAACCAAAAGAAGAAAAAAGAAGAATCAGCCGTGCAAGAACAAAAGAACGAAAAGCCGCTAAGCCGCAGAGAGCAGCTCATTGAACAGCTCAGACAAAGACGGAAAAACAATAACAATTCAAGCCAATCATAAAAAATAGGGTTCTTCATCAGGATATATGCCTCAGTCAAAGTAAGAGGCTCGCTCATCTAATAACAGTAAAAGAAAAGGAGGAATAGATATGGAAAGCAGACCATATTCTTGGGTTGCACTCGATCCTGACTGTGACCATCCGTTAGACGATAAAGAAAAAGAAAAAGACGAAAGAAAATGCAATTGCGATATTTGCTGCAACGGCAATGGGTTTGGCGGAGACAACGCCTTCATTGACCAAGATCTAGCTCAGGCAAATCTCAACAAACAAGTCTCCGATGAAACAATTATTATTAGAGATTCTTGTGACATCAACGTAACATCTACAGACGTTCAAGCGGTTACATCAGTTGTCACAGCGCTTAATGCTGCTGTTGTTACAGCTACTCTCACATCAATTGCAGATGGAGTAATTGCCGAATTAGTCGCACAAGATTTATTACAGCTTACAGCTAATAAACAAGTAAACCGCCAAAAACTTCTTATCGAATGCTCCCGCGGCGTAAATGTCTCAACAGTAGATGCCGATATCGCAACACTTATCTCTACAGCAACAAACACGCTCGTAGCTATCCTTGTTATTACGCTTGTCCTCTAGGACCTAAAAGCAGAGCTAAAAACGCTCTGCTTTTTCTTATTTTCCAAGCATATGATGAATATATAGACGTTCACCCACACCAAGTGGGGCACCAGTACATATGTTGTTAAGGACTAAAGTCAAATACCCTATAAAGAAGGAGCTGAAATCAATGAGCTGCGGAAAAACCCATGGCCGGCATGAGAACTGTGTATGCGATGCAGTGGAAAAGATTTTAGCAGAGCAGGAGGCAGTTGAGGAACAGTGTCCTACTGGCTGCTATACAAACCTTTTGAATCCGACGATTGCAGGTAAAGACACAATTCCGTTTCTCTTGTTTGATAAAAAAGGCGGATTGTTCTCCACATTCGGAAACGTGGGGGGATTTGTGGATGATATGCAATGCTTTGAGTCCATTTTCTTCCGCGTTGAAAAATTATGCGATTGCTGCGCAACACTGTCTATTTTACGCCCGGTGGATGTCAAAGGCGATACCTTAAGCGTTTGCCACCCTTGCGACCCGGATTTCTTCGGGCTTGAAAAAACAGATTTTTGCATTGAAGTGGATCTCGGATGCTTCTGCGCCATTCAGTGCCTGTCGCCAGAGCTGGTTGACAGAACATCCCCTAACAGAGATAAAAAGCATCATCACAATGGATAAACACTTGTAAAGAGGAATCCCCTTCCAAACTCTATTACAGGTGCAAATTATTCAGCTGCCTCCGGCGTGAGGCAGCTGACTCTCCATCATTTCGCCAGTCTCAAGAAATTTATAAGGCAGGAGGGATAATAATATGAGCCAGAAAACATCAAGCTGCGTGCGTGAAGCTGTAGAAAATATTGAAGATCTGCAAAACGCTGTTGAAGAGGACTGCCCGACTAGCTGCCATTCAAAGCTTTTGTCACCAACTCATTCGCTAGGCGATACAGTGCCTTTCGTGCTGTTTACATCAAAATCAAATCCTCTGGTCGCTTTCGGCAATGTTGGCGAACTGGAAAACGGACCTTGCTTTAATACTGTATTTTTCAGAGTGGAAAAAGTTCATGGCAGCTGTGCGACACTGTCATTATTAATCGCATTTGACGAACACAAGCACATTTTGGACTTCACCGATAAAGATACGGTTTGTGAAGCGTTTCGATTGGAAAAAACGAACTACTGCATTGAAGTGGACTTAGACTGCTTCTGCGCAATCAACTGCTTAAATCCTCGGTTAATCAATCGCACGCATCATCATCATTAATGATAAGGCGGAAAAGCTTGCAGGCCTGCAGGCTTTTCTCTATGAAAATAAGCTGCCGGGAACATCTGCCGGGCAGCTTTTTCATTTCCATTAAAAACCGAGCGGGTGTAAGGAAGTGATTTCATCAATCGCCAGTTCAGTCGGCGCGCCGTTTCCGGTCGTGCGGAGCAGGACGGAATCGTTTCTTCTGCCGACAATCACGCCTCTGTACGTTCTTCCATTGGCTTCAATCAAACAAAGCGCTCTCGGCATGTTATGGGGCAGCTTTGTTAAAAAATCAATTTTTTCGTGGATCGTCATCTTGCTCATCGGTTTTTTCACTTTTCTTGCCGGCGGTGCTTTTTCCTCCGCTTTAGCGGCATTATGGACAGCTTCCGGTTCTTTTTCAGGTTTATGCGCCTTAAGTGCAGGCTCTTCCTTTTTTTCCGCTTTCGGAGGCTCGTGTTCGATGGTTTCTTCGACGGTTTCTTCAACGGCTTGCAGCTCTGCTTCCTGTTCCTGCTGCTTCTTTGTATTCTCTGGCTCTCTCACCTCTTGTATTTGCTGGCTCACTGGCTCAGCGGCAGGCTTATCGTCTGCTTGCTGGACATCTATTGCCACGGCTTCCTCCTGCTGTTTCTCATGATAGTCCGGCTGTTCTTCTGCTTTAGGCGGAGCGGGTTTGTTGGTCTTTTTTTTAATAACAATCTCCTGCATGGATGACCTTGTTGTTTCTGCATAATCCGGCTGAACAATATACATGAGCGGTTTTTTATCCGCGTTTCTTTTCTTATTAGACATCTTCATCCCTCCGATTGTGTCATGTTCTATCTATATGACAGAAAGCTGAAAATCAGAAGAAATAAAAAAGCAATCCCTGTTCGGGATTGCTTCAGATTGTAGACAAAGTCCTAAAACGGTTTTCGTTTTAGGATTTTGTCATCTTTTCAGCGTGATTGAAAACCCTTGAAGTCTAGGAAGGACGAGCATTGGAGCGGAGCGAATGTTATCATTCGTGAGCACCAACGCGCAGGACTGACAACGAATGCGAGGGTTTGTCGACACGCTGAAGCAATCCCTGTTCGGGATTGCTTGACATAGGTCCTGCTTAGCGGGCAGTGATATGGAAACCTGAATCAACGTGAAGATTTTCACCTGTAATGCCTCGGGACATATCGCTGAATAAGAACGCAGCTGTATCGCCCACTTCTTCAGGTGTTGTCGTGCGGCGAAGCGGCGCACGCTCTTCGATGTCTTTTAAGATAGAATTGAAATCGCTGATGCCTTTAGCAGATAATGTTCTGATCGGACCTGCAGAAATGCTGTTCACGCGGATATTTTCTTTTCCTAAGTCGGAAGCTAAGTATTTCACACTTGCATCAAGAGAAGCTTTCGCTACACCCATGACATTGTAGTTTGGCATCACAAGCTCTCCGCCAAGGTAAGTCAAAGTGACAATGCTTCCGCCTTCAGTCATGATCGGACGTGCCGCTTTGACAACAGCTGTCAGAGAGTATGAGCTGATGTTATGAGCCAAAAGGAAACCGTCACGATTTGTGTTTAAGTATTCGCCGACAAGCTCTTCTTTGTTGGCAAACGCGATACAATGCGCGATACCGTGGATCACACCGACCTGCTCCTTGATGCTTGCGAAGCAAGTTTCAATCTCCGCGTCGTTGGTGACGTCGCACGGAAGAATAATGGAATCATTGCGTTCTAACGTTCCGGCAAGCTCTTGAACCGATTTCTCCAGACGTTCTCCTGCGTAGGTGAAAATCAAACGTGCCCCCGCTTCATGTAAGGAGCGCGCAATTCCCCATGCGATACTGCGTTTGTTGGCAACCCCCATCACGACAATGTTGCGGCCTTCAAGTGAAAAATTCATATGTATAAAGCCTCCTATATTTAATAAAGACATAGTATTAGTACCTGATCTTAATTGATATCATATCATAACCTTGTCCAGATGAAAAGCGCAGACACCGATAAACGTGAAAGAGACCACCATCAGCTGGTGGTCTCATCGGCTTGTTTTTAAGCTGTTTCGTTTAAATGCGAAATGGTTTGTCGGCCCGTGGCCCGATCCGATGCCAAGCGTATTTTCCACCGCTTCGCGGACAAAGTTGGCCGCTATCTCGAATGCCTGATGGATACTGTCACCTTTAGCGGTTTGAGCTGTTAATGCCGCTGCAAAGGTGCATCCTGTGCCATGCGTATGTTTCGTGTCGATATAGGGATGGCTGATTTGCATAAACATGCTCCCATCGAAAAGAAGATCAGTAATGTGATTGTCTTCAGGCTGGTGTCCGCCTTTGATAATCACATGCTGCGCACCCATCTTTACGAGCTGCTCCGCTGCTTTTTTTCGGTCATCCAGCGAGCGGATTGTCATTCCGGTCAGCGTTTCTGCTTCCGGCACATTCGGCGTAATCGTGTAGCTTCTCGGAATAAGCAGCTCTTTTAAGGCGGCAACTGATTCATCACGCAGCAAGGATGCACCGCCCTTTGCGATCATAACCGGATCAACAATCACACGGTTAAACTCGTACTCGTCAATTTTTCTCGACACTTCTTCAATCATTTCAGAATTCCAGAGCATTCCCGTTTTTATGGCGTCCGGTCTCAAATCCTCGGCAACAGCGTCAATTTGCTGTCTCAGCGCCTCTACAGACAGCGGATACACCCCATGGACGCCCAGCGTATTTTGAGCGGTTACCGCCGTAAGCGCAGACATTCCGAACACATCGAGCTCTTGAAAGGTTTTAATATCTGCCTGTATCCCTGCGCCGCCGCCTGAATCAGAGCCGGCGATTGTCAATGCTTTATATATACTCATTACACTACACTCCTTTGATTACCCGATCCATTTATGATAAATGGATTTTGCCCGGGCAATATCATTCGTTCCATGGATCAATGCTCTGCCGTCCCGGAACAGCACCATTTTCATATCAGCCGAACGGCAGGAAATCAAATACGGGTTCGCGGCTACATCAAGCCCGGCTTGCTTCAGTTGACCCGCCAG
The DNA here is from genome assembly GCF_047608225.1 of Bacillus sp. SW14. Lineage (NCBI taxonomy): Bacteria > Bacillati > Bacillota > Bacilli > Caryophanales > Bacillaceae > Bacillus > Bacillus sp. SW14. Next base: position 3,001,546 of record NZ_JBLKRW010000001.1, read on the forward strand.
CACTTCAAGATCCGTTTCTTTTGTAAAGGATGATCTGATTTGCACGGTATTCCTGCCGCACAATACAGCCGCTTTTGTTTGATTTTCATAAGACAAAAACGGAAAATCCTTTGTGCCGCAGCTTGGGCATGCGTTCTGTTTGAGACCCGCCGCTTTCACCTCTGACCGCTCATTTTTCCATAGGTCAAAGGAGCGCAGCACTGGCTCGCAATTCTCTCCCGTCAGCAGCTTCAGGGCGTCTGTCACCTGAAAGACCGCTACCTGCAATACAGCCGGACTGATAATGCCGGCTGTGTCACATGTCGCTCCGCCAATCGGAAGTGTATCGAGTAAGCAATGCAGGCAGGGGGTCGATCCCGGCACTACAGTAAAGGTGAGGCCGTAGCTCCCTACACAGGCACCGTAAAGAAAAGGAATCCCTTCTTTGACCGCAGCATCATTTACGATCAGGCGGGTTTCGAAATTATCAGCCGCATCCACAATGATCGAAGCGCCCTTAATCAGCTCGAAGATATTTTCCGCTGTCACATCCAACACAAAGCCCGTCACATCCACATCGCTGTTAATCGAACGAAGACGATGCTCAGCAGCGGCCGCTTTCGGCATTTCTTTTTTGACATCATCTTCTGTATACAGCTGCTGGCGCTGCAGGTTGCTCCATTCAACGTAATCTCTGTCGGCAATCTTCACAGAGCCGACACCCGCTCTGACCAGCATTTCTGCACTGGCTGTTCCGAGCGCGCCGGCACCGATAATCACGGCGCGCGCTTCTTTCAATTTCTTCTGGCCGGCTGGGCCGATCGGAGCAAACAGCTCCTGTCTGGAGTACCTGTCCGTCATACAGGAAGACCTTCTCCCGGACTGCTTGCCGTTCCGTACTGCTTCCGCGGAATACGTCCCGCCTCATAAGAAAGGCGTCCTGCTTCCACCGCGAGCTTCATGGCATGAGCCATTTTCACAGGATCATTCGCGCCTGATACAGCCGTATTGAGGAGTACGCCGTCAGCTCCAAGCTCCATTGCGTATGCCGCGTCTTTAGGCGATCCGATTCCGGCGTCCACGATGACAGGCACCTTCGCCTGTTCAATAATAAATGACAGATTCAACGGGTTTAAGATTCCTTGTCCTGATCCAATCGGGGAGGCACCCGGCATGATGGCATGAACGCCAAGCTCCTCCAGTTTTCTCGCCAGCACAACATCATCCGACGTGTAAGGGAGCACGATAAATCCTTCTTCAAGAAGCTGTTCGGACGCCTTTAATGTTTCAACAGGATCAGGCAGCAAGGAACGGCTGCATCCGATGACTTCGACTTTAATCATGTCACAAAGCCCTGACGCTTTCGCCAGCCTTGCAATCCGAACCGCTTCTTCAGCGGTCCCGGCGCCCGCTGTATTCGGCAGAAGCGTGTATTTAGATAAATCAAGCTGTTCCAAAAAATTAGGCTGAGACGCTTCAAAAATGTTCATTCTCCGCACAGCAAATGTTAAAATATCAGACTCGGAAACAGCCACCGCTTCCTTTTGGATGTCAAACGATGGGTATTTCCCCGTACCCAGCAGCAATCTTGATTGAAATGATTTCCCGCCAATAGTTAACATGCTCATCCGCCTCCTACAAAATGGACAATTTCAATGACATCGCAATCACAAAGCTCAACCTCGTGATAGTGTTCTTTGCCGATAATTTCTTTATTTCTTTCAACGATAACGATTTTATTTTCAAGCTGATAGGACGCCAGCAGATCTTGAATTGTACCTGTGTCTTTTTCCCACTTCACGTCTTTACCGTTCAGCTGTAGCATCATATCTGAACCGCCTCCTTGCGATCAATTCGGAATGCGTGCAGCCAGTCCTGATTGACCTCTTTATTCATGATGAGATCACTGATCAAAGCGCCCGTTGCCGGAGCAAGCAGAATCCCATTTCTAAAATGGCCCGCCGCAAATAAAATACGGCTGTCCTCAGGGTGTCTGCCGATGTACGGTTTCCCATCCTTTGTTCCCGGCCGCAGTCCTGCCCAAAAACGATCCACCTTCATATTTTGAATGGCCGGCAGCATCGTTTTTGCTTTTTTCATAACCGACTCCAGTCCGCCAAGATCCGGTGTTTCACTCCAGTCACCCGGCTTCATTGTGGCGCCGACAACCAGTCTGCCGCTTTTTCTCGGCACGATATAGCAATGGTCATGGTAAAGTGTTTTTGTCAGCGGGATATCATCATTCCAAACAGACAGGCATTCCCCTTTTACAGGGAAAAATGAGTTATTCAGCCCGAGCTGTTTAAAAAACATGCCGCTCCACACCCCGCTGGCAACCGTGACATAATCCGCCGATACGTTACCATTCGGTGTCTCGATGGACAGCGCTTCACCGTCACGTTCGACATGCATGACGGGAGTATGCTCAAAAATCTCCGCGCCAAGCGCTTTCGCTGCTTTCGCATATGCCTTGCAAACGAAATAAGGCTCAACATGCACATCATCCTGAATAAAGGATGCCCCGAAAATGCCACCGGACGTATACGGCTCTTTTTCTAAAACTTCTTCTTTTGTATGCCAGCTGACTGATTCCAAATCATCCATCTTCCTCAGCCGCAGCACGTCTTCTTCAGAAAACGCCAGCTTAAACATACCGCCGTAATGCTGCCTGATATCAATACCGGATAATGGGTAAAGCTCTTCTCCAAGACCTTTGTACAGACGCTGACTGTGCATGGCGAAGTCAAAAAACGCGTCACGTTGCTCGCACTCGGCATGGGCGCCCAGCATTCCGGCGGCGGCACTTGTTGTTCTGCTGCCCATTGTCCCGCTTTCAAACAATGCGATTGTTTTGTTTTCCTTTGCTAAATGATAAGCAATCGCGGAACCAATAATCCCGCCTCCAATGACTACTGCATCATAATGCCTTTTCATAGCGCATCTCCTTTAGCTTACGGGAATATCGTCTGGCAGCTTCCAAAGGGTCAGCGGAAGAGAAAATTCCTGACATGACAGCGATGCCGTCTGCTCCCGCTTGTTTTACGTCTCTTAATCTGTCCGGTGTCATGCCACCGATGGCCATAATCGGGATGGACATCCGCTGTTTGATTTCTGACAGCAAGGACATACCTCTGCCTTCAAGACCCTTTTTGCAATCCGTTTCAAACACATGGCCGAACAACACGTAGTCCGCGCCTTCCTTTTCTGCTTGAACGGCTTCCTCCAGTGAATGCACCGACCGCCCGATATGAAGGTGAGGAAATCTGGCTCTGACCTGCTTCGGCGAAAAGCTATTGCTCGGCAGCTGCACGCGATGAATAGATGAAAAAAGTGCAATATCCACTCGCCCATTCATGACCAATTTTCGTTTATCTCCCCCGCCTTCAGAAACAAGTTCAAGCAGTTTCAAAATGTCAGCCGCCGATTTAGACCGTTCTCGAATGTGAATGTAATCAACTTCATTCTGAATCGCTATGATGACTCTCGCTAACGTTTCAACCGGCTTGCAGTCATCAGTTATGGCGTGAAGCTCCAAATTCCTCCACCTCTTTTATGCCGCGGTCGGACCAGCCTTCTTTTCGAATGGCCATTCCCCAAAATTGATACTCATAGAAGCTTGAAATAACAAAATTCTCTTTCATCTTGGCACGCACTTCCACCGTGCTGTTTTCCGCCAGCTCATCAAAGCGGTTGATTTGCTCTTCGACCTGCTGTCTGAACCAGTCACCGCCGTATGTGCTGATCCACTTCTGATAAATCGGATGCCCCGGATCACATGTCAGCAATTTCTCGCCAACCTCGTAATACAGCCAGTAGCATGGCAGCAGGGCCGCTAAGATCTCAGCAAAATTCCCGCTCAAAACCGAACGGTACATATGGGATGTATAAGAGTACGCTGTAGGAGACGGCTTAAACGCCTTACGCTCTTCCTCACTAATCTCCAACAGCTCCGCAAACTCGCGGTGAAGCGCCATTTCCGCCTCATATGTACCTTGGGCGTGGCTTGCCATCCGTCCCGTTGTATAAAGGTCCTTCGCATAAGCGGCGCCGAACGATTGCACTTTAGCAAAATGCGTTAAATAATAAGAATCCTGAAGAACGTAATATTTAAAACGGTCAATCGGAAGCGTTCCGTCACCGATTCCCTGAACGAAAGGATGAACAAAGCTCCCTTCCCACCATTCTGCGGCTGCATTGCGGCATTCTTCTGAAAAATTCACACGTCATTCCCCCTGTCTGATAAATAAAAAAACCACTTTCCCGCAAGGAAAAGTGGTTTGGAATTGGCGTAGTAAACTAACACAAATACCGCTCCACTTCCCTACGCAGGTCTGAACCTGTTCAAGTTATGAGGGTCTAAAAGTCACACTTTTATCTCAGCCCTTATGAAGGACACCCCTAGTGGTTATACGAATACATATTGAATTGTTGTTGCACCTCTATATTAACACGAATCCCTATTTGGTCAAGGTTTATCCTTCTAATGTTTTCTTAAGTTCCATTACATACACCCTAGACCCGGTGACAATTAAGCGGTCTCCCAGTTTCAGCCTTGTATCCCCATGAGGAACGATGCTGTCCACACCTCTAAAAATCCTGACAAAGATGACGTCTCCTGTAAAAGGGAATTCCCGTAAAATCACACCGTCGTACGTGCTGTTTTCCATATTAATTTGATACAGAGAAGACTCTTGGTTCGTGAGCAGCTTCATGACACCAGGCGCTTCTATTAGCGCGCGAAGCAGTGTTTTTGTCGACAGCAGCATAGAAAAGATGTTGATTCCCTGCTCCTTCAAAGTTGCTTCATTCTCGGGTGATCCCACGCTGGCAATGACTCTTTCTGTTCCTTTTTCTTTTGCAAGCAACGCAATGTCCGCATTCATGTCTTCATTCCCAGTCGCGACAACCAGGATATCTGCATCAAAAATGCCGAGTGATTCAAGCGTCTGGTGTTCATAGTCAGAGATGGCTTCAACGGTAAATACTGATTCTGACAGTTTTTCCTCCGCATTCTCTTGATAGACATGCACAACACGCACGTCATACTCCTCTTCCGGCAGTTCAAGAGTAACAGGCAATGTCATTTGGTTTGCGCCGATAAACGTAATTGTCTTTTTCTCCTCCGGCTGCTCTTCCCGTGTGTATAATTTTTTAAATAAGACCGGCGAAAAAATACTGGCAATGACGGCTACTAACGTCAGCGCTCCTGACATATTTGCGCTGATCACGTGAAGCTGCTGTCCGATTGTCGCAGCGGCAATCACGAGCGAGAGCGTTGATGTCAGCAGGAAACCTGACGCCAAAATGGTTCGTTTATCATACCACTTCTTCAAGTACAGGACAGGAATGATTTTGCTGACTAACAGCGCCAAAAGCAGAAGCGGGATCATGATTAAAATTTTCGGATCTTGGAAAAGGGTCCAAATATCGAGCTTCACACCGACCATTACAAAGAAAATCGGAATTAAGAACCCGTAGCCGAATGAATCCAGCTGCTGAACAAGTTCTTTGTTTGGCGAAAGAAGGGAAACGAGAACCCCCGCTAAGAAAGCGCCGAGAATATTTTCCGCCCCAAGTGATTCAGACAGGGCAACGAGTACGATAATTAACGTAAAAATGGCACGCGTCCCGATCTGAATCGTCCCTTTTGACATCGACTCAACAAATGAGCGATGTTTAAAGACCCGGCCGAAAAAGTAAAGCACCACTCCGGCTGCAAACAGGATCATCAAGAGCCACATGTTCCCGCTGTCTTCTCCATATAGAGAAGAAAACACAGCAAGAAGAATCATCGTGACCAAATCAGCAATCACGGCAACAAGCAAAATAATCTGCCCGATATTTGAATTCATAATCCGTTCTTCTTTTAACGTTGGAACGACAACACCTAACGAAATCGTTGAAATAATTAGCGTCATTAAAAATGCATTTTCGATAAATCCTGCCAAGACGAACCCATAGGACAGCAGCAATGATAAAATAAATATACCGGCAAAAATAATGGACGCCGTAGCAAACGTATTAGGCGCCGCTTTGCCGTTCGGCAGGAGCTGCTTTTTCTTTCCTTTCTCAAACGATGAAAAATCAATTTCAAGCCCGCTTAAAAACATTAAAAAGATAAATCCAAGCAAAGAAAGCGTCTCAAGCCATGTATCACCCTCGACAACTAAATTAAGACCGCTTTTTCCGATAATCAGTCCCATAATGATTTCTGCAACAACAACCGGGATCGTCAGTTTAAAGCGGTGCAAAAGGATGGGTGTTAAAAATGCAACGATAAGTACAACAACTAAAGATGCGACAGATGAATGCGCCATAATCAGAACCTCCTTTTTAGGTCAGGGTTATTTCAGTTCTCAATTAAAGAACAAAACCTCATTTTTAAAAAACATAACGCGATTTTAACAAGGATGATGATAAAAAATAAAGTAAAAAGGTCTTATTCCTGTTTAGAAAATAATTCTTCTATAATTTGCACATAAAAGCCTGTGATGACTCACAGCACTTTGCTCCATAATAAATAAAACAATCGGCAAGGAGGATCACGCATGGCTTACGATATAATTAGCGATATGCATGGCTGCTATGATGAAATGATGGCATTAATCCAAAAGCTTGGCTATACAATGAAAAATGGAGTGCCTGTCCACGAAGAAGGCAGGGTGCTTGTTTTTGCCGGAGATTTAACTGATAGAGGACCGAAATCAATAGAGGTCATCCGCTTTGTAGCCGGCGCTTACGAAAAAGGCGCTGTACGTTATGTTCCGGGAAATCATTGCAATAAGCTGTACCGCTACTTAAAAGGAAACCCCGTCAAAGTGATGCATGGCCTCGAAACAACAGCGGCAGAGCTTGAAGAACTTTCTACAGAAGAAAGAAAAACAGTCAGCGAACAGTTTATGAAGCTGTACGAAACGGCGCCGCTTTACGACATCTTACATAACGGAGAATTAGTTGTCGCCCATGCTGGCATAAAGGCTGACGATATCGGAAAATTTACCCGCAGGGTGAAAGACTTTGTGCTTTACGGCGATGTGACGGGTGAAACGTATCCGGACGGCAGACCTGTCAGACGTGACTGGGCTGCATCCTATAGCGGTAAAGCTTGGGTGGTATACGGCCATACACCTGTGAAAGAGCCCCGGAAAGTCAATCGCACCATCAACATTGATACAGGCTGCGTATTCGGAAATAAACTGACAGGCTTTCGCTTTCCAGAACTAGAGACCGTCTCTGTTCCAAGCTCCCTGCCTTATGACGAATCAAGATTTCGCCCAATATAAAAGGAGAGAATTACGGATTCTCTCCTTTTATCAGTTCTTTCATATCTTGAGGCAGTGCAGCATGAAACACCATGTTCTCCTGTGTCAGCGGATGGATAAACGAAAGCTGCTCGCTGTGCAGAGCCTGCCGGCCAATTTCCCGTCTCGTTCCGCCATACAGTGTATCACCGCACAGCGGGTGCCCGAGGTAGCTCATATGTACACGAATTTGATGGGTCCGGCCTGTCTCAAGCTGCAATGTCACCGATGTGATCTCGTCAGTTGCGTGTGTGACATGAAAATGGGTAACAGCCTTCTGGCCGTCCGGTGTCACGGTCCGTTCAATAATACTGTCAGGATGTCTGCCAATCGGAGCATCGATTGTTCCTTCCACCTGTGTCATCCGCCCGTGGACCACTGCCGCGTACCGGCGTTTCACAAGCCCGCTTTTTTGCGCTGACGATAAAATCGAGTGGGCAAAGCGATGCTTGGCAACAAGCATAAGACCTGATGTATCCCGGTCCAGCCGGGTGACAAGATGAACTGTCGCCCGCACTCCGTTTTTTTGATAATGATGGATCATTCCATTCGCAATGCTGCCGGATGGGTGCTCTCTCGAGGGGATTGATGATACATAAGGCTGCTTGTTGATCACAAGCACATGCTCATCCTCATACAAGATATCGAGCGGAACAGGCTCTGGCAATAACGTCTCACTCACCTGTTCCTCGGGAAACTTCACGACAAGAAGATCTCCCTCTCTCAAAACGTATTTGACCGTTACATGCTCACCGTTGATCAGCAGGTCTCCCCCGCCAAACTTGATATCGGTTAACAGACGTTTCGAAATTCCCAGTTTACCTGCATATTCCTTTACAGTCATTCCGTCTACAGCGGAAGTGATGTTCTTTCTGATAAAAAAATGCTCCACGATACGTCCTCTTTCTATTCACCTTTTCCGATAAACGAATCCTGAACTCTTTTCCAAAATGGAAACGGACGGAACCTCGCAAACCTCACATTTTCGGCTGCAACCTGGCAGCGAATCGACTTCACATCCTTATGAAGAAGGGTTAAATGGTCAATTGTCACTTGAAAGTCAACTTCGTTTCTCGGCTTAATCATGCAATCATGATGGGAAGGGAGAAGCAGCGGCGATCCGACCGTCCGGAATACACGGTTATTAATAGAAGCCATTTCCGCGAGCTGGATCGCTCTGATAGACGGATGGATAATCGCTCCGCCCAGTGCCTTATTGTAGGCTGTGCTGCCGGATGGCGTTGACAGGCAAAGGCCGTCGCCCCGGAAGGTTTCAAAGAGCTGCCCCTTGATTTCCACATCAGCCACAAGGCTTCCTTCTATGCTTTTAATTGTACATTCATTCAAAGCTAAATATCTTTCTTCCCGCTCGTTTTCGTGATAGGTCACAATCACTTCGAGAAGCGGATATTCGACTGTATGATACGGCGTTTTCGCAATCGCAAGAACAAGCTTTTCAATTTCATGAGGAACCCAGTCGGCATAAAACCCCAGATGACCCGTGTGAACGCCGACGAATGCTGTTTTGTCCAAGCGGTCGCTGTATCTGTGAAAAGCATACAAAAGCGTTCCGTCGCCTCCGACTGAAATGACGATTTCCGGTTCATTTTCATCCAGTTCCATATCAAAATCCAATAAATACGCCTGTATTTTGCTTTTCAGCGTATCAGAAACTTGATCTCCTTTTGATGATACGGCAAATTTCATGCTTTTCTTCCCCTTTACTATTGTTGCTCGCTTCCTTTTTTCTTTCTTGAAAAGGCAGCTTGAGCTTCCTGTATTTCACCCCTGATCTCCGACATCTCTTCATCAAGCCGGGAAGCCGCTTCAGAAGCACGCTGAAGCCTTAGTTTTACTTTTTCAGGAATGTTTCCGCTGTATTTATAGTTCAATGAATGCTCAATGGTGGCCCAAAAATTCATCGCCAGCGTACGGATCTGTATTTCCACGAGAACATGCTTTTCTCCGGATACCGTCTGTAAGGGATAAAGCACGACAAGATGATATGACCGGTATCCGCTCTCTTTATGTTCCGCAATATAATCCCTCTGATCCACAACGGTGAAATCTTTTCTGGCGAAAAGCATCTCTTTTACGATTTGGATGTCATCGACAAATTGGCACATGATTCTAAGGCCTGCGATATCCTGCATGGTTTCAATTTCATGCAGCGGTATGCTTTTCTTTCTCGCTTTTTCAAGTATGCTTGCCACAGGCTTGACGCGTCCAGTCACAAATTCGATCGGCGAATGGACATCCTCGTATTCATATAGTGTGCGAACCCCCTTGAGCTTCACTTTCAACTCTTCTACAGCCTGGCGGTACGGCACTAAAAAACGCTCCCATTGTTTGTCATCCATCATACATCCCCCAATTCGAACCAGTTTCTATAAAAATACGCGTTTCACTTTATCTTCCATTTCTTCTCCGTAGTTCACATTATCTTTAATATTTTCTAAAAGATATTCCAGTTCATCGTGCAGGCCAGCCAGTTCTATTGATTCGTCTCCCGCTTCTAAAACAACCGGAATTCTTTGTGCATGGGCCTGCTTCAGTTCCGGCCATACATGTTCCTTTATAATGACATATTCAAAAGAATCTGCTAATTCAAGTATGTATACAAAAGCAAAGTGGTCAGAATCAACAAGCATTTGACCTGACGGCTTGCGTTCCGCTTCATTTCCTTCTGCCTCACAGGCAAGGCGAAGCTGATCATCCGATAATATTGCGTTTAAGATTTCGATTCTGTTTTGCATAATGCTCTCCTTTTTCAAAAAAGTACAGATTCATTTTATCATATCAAGCTCAATATTGATAAACGTAACATCTAAAGAGATAATAGTAAAAATAAGATTTACAGGGCGGAAAGGAAGAACAATATGAGCCAAGAAATTGAAATAGAATTTAAAAACATGCTGACCAAACATGAATTTAAGAAAATAACTTCAGCACTCAAGCTGACAGAAAAAGATTTTACAGACCAAAACAATCACTATTTTGACACAGACAGCTTTTCGCTGAAACAAAAACACGCTGCGCTTCGAATCCGCAGAAAAAACGGTGAATATGTCCTGACATTAAAAGAACCTGCAGATGTGGGGCTTCTGGAAACGCACCAGCGGCTTTCAGAGATATCAGATCTTGCTGGCTTTTCAGTTCCCGAAGGCCCTGTAAAGGACCAGCTGCACAAGCTTGAGATTAACACAGCCGCCATTCAATACTTTGGATCTTTAGCAACAAACCGTGCTGAAAAAGAAACAGAAAAAGGCTTAATAGTTTTAGACCACAGCCGATATTTAAATAAAGAGGACTTTGAAATCGAATTTGAGGCGGCAGACTGGCATGAGGGCCAACAAGCCTTTGAGAAGCTGCTTCAGCAATACAGCATTCCTCAGCGCGAAACCAAAAATAAAATTTTGCGTTTTTATGAAGAAAAACGAAAGTCTATATAAGGTGGAATGACATCGTGAACGTAACGAATTGGGCATCTTTACTTCAGCTTCAAGCACTACAGTCCATATCTAATGCGCGCAGCACGGGCACTCAAAATGATGCGGAAAGCCCGCTCTCAAGCTTCAGCTCTTTGCTCAGCCAATATACAAACGGACTAACGAATCAGCAATCACCAGCATCTTCTGCATCGTCAAACCCGCTCAGCCTGCTGAACAGCGCTTCTTCAACAGCGCCGTCACTGCTTTCAGCTTATGGGCTTCACTCATATACAAACAGCCATTCGGGTTATATCACAAAAGCGGCAGAGAGCACAGAAACAGCTGCTGCAGAATTATCTTCAAACAAGCAAGAAACAAAACAGATCAGTTCGGGAGACTTCTCCATTGACAGCGCGATTAAAAAAGCCGCTGATAAATATGGTGTCGATGAAAAACTAATCCGTGCCGTCATCAAGCAGGAATCAGGCTTTAATACAAAAGCTGTCAGCGGAGCAGGGGCGCTTGGCTTAATGCAGCTGATGCCGTCAACGGCAAGCTCACTTGGCGTTTCCAATCCACTGGATCCGCAGCAAAATGTGGAGGGCGGAACGAAATATTTAAAACAAATGCTGAATAAATACGGCGGCAATGTGTCTATGGCATTAGCGGCTTACAACGCCGGACCGGGAAATGTTGACCGATACGGAGGCATTCCTCCCTTCAAAGAAACGCAAAACTATGTAAAAAAAATAACTTCAGCTTATTACGCGTAACCAGAGCGGCTCTTGCCCTCTGGTTTTTTTGCGAAGTGAAATCCTACGCATTCCTGATTTTTATGTGATATGATATGAAATACAAACCTCGGCTGTAAGCCGAAACTTGTTAACAAACGCATAAAAGGCAGTTTGTTTGTAGAAATGATGCCTTGTTGCTAAAATAAATCATAGATGAAATGATGTACTATATAAAATTACTTTTTGCAATAGGATTTATGATTCCTATTAGCCATATTTAAAGGAGTAGTCAACATGGGACAATCGTTTAACGCACCTTATGAAGCGATTGGAGAGGAACTTCTATCGCAACTTGTTGATACTTTTTATGAGCGTGTCGCGTCTCATCCTTTGCTGAAGCCGATTTTTCCTAGCGATTTAACAGAAACCGCCAGGAAACAGAAGCAATTTTTGACTCAGTATCTAGGCGGTCCTCCGCTTTATACTGAGGAACACGGCCACCCCATGCTCAGAGCAAGGCATCTTCCCTTTCCAATTACAAACGAGAGAGCTGATGCGTGGCTCAGCTGTATGAACGACGCAATGGACCATGTAGGGCTCGAGGGCGATATTCGTGAGTTTTTGTTTGGCCGGCTGGAATTGACCGCAAGGCATATGGTGAATCAAACGGAAGCGGAGGATCGATCATCTTGACAAACTTTCAGCATGAGCAATACTTCGCCCATTGTCACGGCCATCCAAAAAAGCCGCTTGAAATTTATATGTTTGTAGACCCTTTATGTCCAGAATGCTGGTCCTTAGAGCCCGTCATGAAAAAGCTGAAAATCAGATACGGACGCTTTTTTACCTTACGCATTATCGCTTCAGCAAGCCTTACCGCGTTAAATAAGAAACGGAAAAAGCATCTTCTTGCAGAGGCTTGGGAAAAGATCGCGAGCCGCTCCGGCATGTCGTGTGACGGCAATGTCTGGCTCGAGCAAGACCACCCTCTTTCATCGCCTTATATGGCTGCTCTCGCTTTTAAAGCAGCCGAACTGCAAGGAAGAAAAGCCGGCATGCAATTTCTCAGAAATATGCAGGAGAGTCTGTTTGTTTCAAAGAGAAATATTACGAATGAAAACGTGCTTTTGGAAATTGCGGAAAAAACGAGTCTCGATCTTGAAGAATTCAAAAAAGATCTGCATTCTCAAAGCGCGGTCAAGGCGCTTCAATGCGACATGAAAATTGCCGCTGAGATGGATGTTTCCGTTAATCCGACACTGACGTTTTTCAATACGCAGCATGAGGACGAAGGACTTAAAGTACCCGGCAGCTATTCATATAATGTATATGAAGAAATCTTATTTGAGATGCTTGGCGACGAGCCGAAGCCATCGGAAACACCGCCTCTGGAATGTTTTATTGAATATTTCCGCTTCGTTGCCTCGAAGGAAATTGCTCTGGTATATGACCTGAGCCTTGAAGAGGTGGAAAAAGAAATGAAAAAATTGGCGTTTGCTAAAAAGGTTGCCAAAGTGGAAGCCAAACACGGAATGTTTTGGAAGTCTCTCAGCACTTATTCTGATGAATATCAATCATGTGAAAAATAGCCGCAGGCGTATATATGCTTGAGGCTGTTTTTTTGCGCCCTTAACCAAACGTACGTTCTATTCATGACACTAAAGAAACCGCGCCGGGATAAGCGCGGTTTCATATGTCTTAACGACAACAAAGGGGATGGGAGAAATTTTTCACGGTCAAACAAAGGGGTAATGTTTGTTTGTGATCAATTTCACATCCTTATGATAACAAAAGATGTCGAACTTTGGCAACCTCTATGCTTAATGTTCATATTTTTGTCACAAAACATAACGGAGTACATTCACTCATATCCTTAAGGAAAAAGGACGAGGAGGAACGCTATCATGTATACTGTTATCTCAATTGTGTGCATAGCCGTTTTTTTCTGTTTGAATATACTAGGTATGATGCAGATGCTGCCGCTTTATATTACCTCTCCTCTGCTGTTTCTGTCTATTTTGTTTACCCTCTACCGCCTGAACCACCGTAAAACCTTTAAAGGGTTTTAAAAAAGCCTGTGCATATTTCTGCACAGGCTTCTTTTTTAAGACTGCTTGACTTTCATCAGCAGCTCTTCCATTTCATCAAGTTTTTCTTCAAACATTTTGCACGCAGCTTCGATTGGCTCTGGAGATGTCATATCAACGCCCGCTTTTTTCAGAACATCAATCGGGTATTGTGAGCTTCCCGCTTTCAGGAAGTCAATATAACGGTCAACCGCCGGCTTTCCTTCCTTCAAAATCTGGCTGCTTAACGCTTGGGCAGCGCTGTATCCCGTCGCGTACTGATACACATAGTAATTGTAATAGAAGTGCGGAATCCGCGACCATTCAAGGCCGATTTCCTTATCAATCACCATGCCGTCTCCGAAATACTTTTTATTCAGGTCGTAATAAACATTCGTCAGAAGCTCAGGGGTAAGCGGCTCCCCTTCTTGCGCCTTTGTATGGATCAGATGTTCAAATTCAGCAAACATCGTTTGTCTGAAGACCGTTCCTCTGAAGCCTTCAAGCATATGGTTGAGAATATATAAGCGCTGTTTTTCATCGTCTAAATTGTTCAGCAGATATTCGCCAAGAAGCGCTTCGTTTGTCGTAGATGCAACTTCCGCGACAAAGATGCTGTAATTGCCGTATGGATATGGCTGATGCTTTCTCGTATAGTAGCTGTGTACGGAATGGCCGAACTCGTGCACGAGCGTAAAGAGATTATTGACGTTATCATGCCAGTTCATCAAAATATACGGATTCGTGCCGTAAGATCCAGATGAATAAGCGCCATTGCGTTTGCCTTTATTTTCATAAATGTCGACCCAGCGGTTTTCCAGCCCTTCTTTTAAAATGGAGGCGTATTCTTCTCCTAAAGGCGCCAGACCTTTCAGCATGTAATCTTTTGCTTCCTCGTACGTGACCTTCATCCCCGCATCCTTCACAAGCGGTGTATACAGATCATAGATATGCACTTCATCAAGCTCAAGCACTTTCTTTCTCAGCGCGATATAGCGGTGCAGGAGCGGCAAGTGCTTATCAATCGTTTTGACGAGGTTGTCGTATACTTCCTCAGGAATACTGTTGTTAGAAAGCGCAGCTTCACGCGCTGACTTGTACTTCTTCACTCTCGCGTAGAAGTTGTCCTTTTTCACAGTGCCGCTTAGCGTCGTGGCCATTGTGTTTTTATATTGTCCGTATGTTTTATATACTGCGTCAAATGCATTTTTGCGGACTTCACGGTTTTCACTTTCTAAGAAATTAATAAAATTGCCGTGAGTAATCTGCTTTTCATTTCCCTCTTCATCTTTAATGGACGGAAATGTAATCTCGGCATTATTTAACACGCTGAACGTATTGGAAGATGAACCTAGTACATCAGAAGCTTCAGCAAGCAGCGCTTCTTCCTTCTCGCTCAGCACGTGCGGGCGTTCCTTTGTAATCTCCTCAATCGCATGGGAGTACAATTTCAGTTCTTCTTTTTCAAGAATAAACTGCTGCAGTTTGTCTTCTTCTATGGATAAAATTTCCGGAACCAAATAAGCTGTTGCGCTTGCGGCCTGTGTATACAGGTTTCCCGCCTTGTCATTCAGCCCCTGATAAAAGGAATTCCCGGTATCTTGGTCAGAGCGCATATGCGCATATGTGTACAGCCTGCCCAGCCGCTCCATCACTTTATCTTGAAACGTAAGAGCCTCGTATAAATGATCGGCTGAATCTGCCAGCTTTCCTTTATACTTAGATAAATTCGGAATTAATTCTTTTACAGCTTGAAATTCTTTATTCCAGGCCTCATCATTAGGAAAAATATCCTCTAGTCTCCATGTGTCTTCTGCCTTTACCTCACTTCTGTCAGGCAGTTGGTTTGCTTTTTTTTCCTCAGCCATGGTGATCCCCCTTGTTTTCTTTGATTCAAGCCAATTGAAAAAACCGCTGTTTCTCAATAAACTTGCGTTGTGAATATCTTCCGGTTTTTCACTGCCTTTTGTCAAATCATATGCAGTAATGAAGAGAACGAATGCCAAAAAAGCAGTAAAAACTCGAAAAACCTTTCCTTTTGTGCCTCTCAAAGCCAGCCCACCACCTTTTGTCTTAGGGTGAGCCAAATGAGACAAACTCATTCTATAAAACAGCTGCGGTCTCTTTCTAAGAGTTCCTGTAATGAGCGTCCGCCCTCTGCAGGCTGATTCAGCATATATACTTCTTTCTGAGTCTCCCTTAAAAATCCCTTCTTGCACAAAAAATCAATGTACTGTTTAACGGCTTCAGAAAGACAATCTTCGCTGCATTCGTATCTGAGCGCAATGTTCTGTTTATGGATGTGCAGTTTGCACTGCTGTAAAACGGCTGAAAAGCGAATTGGCGCGCGTTTATGCCCTAGATCTGTTATAAACAGATAAAGAAACCCCTGCCACACAAAAACAGGACTTCTAAAAACGGCCCCTTTTGTAACAGGGACAAACACTTCAGTCGGAAGAAAAGAAAGGGGCGTCTGCCGTTTCTCATAAAACAGCAGCCTGAGGCGATTTGTTTCTTTTGAGATGAACCGATGAGGTTTATGGCGAAAACGATGAATAGCCTTCATCCAGTTGTCATAACGCAATGAGGATTTAGATTCAGCAAAAAAGAGATCTCTTGCAGATGCCTGGTGGATAGGAATCGTTTGTACGATGCAAAAAGAATGGTTGGTGTAAAACGGTATACTAGAGCTGAGCCGGTGAAAAAAGCGTGTTTCGGGGCAATAAAATAAAAGCTCGCGGTGAGGATGGTCATGAATAAACTGCCAATGGAAAGCGGTTAGCTGATAAAAAGATGGCGATGTTCTTTTTAAGCGGCTGCCTCCAACAATCCACTGCGGAATGATTCCTGCTTGTTTGAAGCCCTCTGTCCGCTTTTGAAAGACATCTGGAGCAAGAGTGGCACATTGATACTCAACAGCATGCATGCGCCTCTTGATCTTTGCCATGATGTCGGGTCGTTGATTGATGTTCTTGATATACGGTTCTAATACTGGAGATGCCTGTTGCGTTTTCAGCCATACATACAGCTGTCTTTTTCCTTCTAAGTGGTAGGCGCTTTCCGGTTCTGCGTCTATCGAACAGGACTTGTTCTGTTTATGAGCGAAATGCGGCGCTTTTTGAAGTCCAAGCTTTACATCAAGCTCTCCCCCGCATACCGGGCAGAAGAATCGTCCCCGCTTTAATTTCTGGCTTCGCTGAGCGCCTAGAAGGTGAAACATTTGGCCATCTTCAGTCACAGCACTAAACAATTGTCATCTCTCCTTTCCAGATGAGGTATACTTTCTGGAAAGATTGACCGACTCCTGCTCGTTGCCTGTTTCACACGTATGCCAGTTTTTCGATTTCACATCTCAAAAATGGCATATCAGCGCATAAAAAAACCGATTTCTGAAAAGAAATCGGTTTTTTATGATGCAAAGTGTTTTTTTATCGTTTCTAGAGCATGCTCTGAAATAATCAGCTTGCCGTATTCTTCAAGACGGTGTATGCTGATTGAGGATTCAGTTGCGTACTCCAACAGGATGCTTAGCTGATTTTCAACCTCTTCATCAGTCATATTGCCAAAATCCACATATAAATAATATCGGTTCTCAAACGAATATAAAGTCGTTTTGCTTCCGTTAACGTTTAATTTAGATAGAGAAATAACATCCTCAAAATCGCCAAACCGCAAGACAAATTGAAGCTTTTGCTCCTTCTCTTCCTGATTGACGTCTTGCTCTTCTTTCTGGAAATCATCCAGCAAGGCGTCCAGATCCTCAGATGCTGGTTCTTGCTTTTTATCCTCAGGAATCGGCAGTTCGAGCTTTTGTCCGTCTTTGGAAAGCTGGGCTTTTGTGACGATAATTTCCAATCCTTTGTCCAGTGCCTGAACTTGAATCCAAAGAGGGCCTTCCACAGCGAATTCCTCTTCCTCATGAACTTCATCCATGACTTCCCAGAAAAGTTCTTCACTGCGCTCACGGTTATACCAAATTTCTTCTCTGTCAAAACCGCGATCTTCAATATCTCCGTAAGACATATAAAATTTTACTGTATGCTCGTTAATTCTTTCAATTTCCATTTGCCAACCTTCCCTTCTATATAAGATGTTGAAGGGACATCTAAGCTCCCGATTAATAGTACTTTACTACACTTTACCCATTCCGTCCACATCTTAACCTTGAAGCAAGGCCAGTGTGAATTCCTTTGTCTTTCTATTTTATGATAAAACCGCCGCAAAAGAAATAAAAATGCACCTTTGCCCAAAAAACGGCATATCTGCGGCTGATATCATAAAATACAACCCGTCTCATATAGTAGTAGTACAAGCGATGGAACGAAAGCGAGGTGCCGATTCATGGAGCATGACTATCTAATTTCTCTGCTTATGATTGTGGGGATCGACCTGATCCTCGGCGGAGATAATGCGGTCGTCATTGCCATGGCCAGCAGAAATTTGCCGGACAAGCAAAGACAGCAAGCCATTCTTCTCGGAACATTTATCGCCGTTGCCATGAGAATCGGATTAACAAGCGCAGCGGTATATCTTTTGAACATTCCTTTCTTGCAGTGCGCCGGCGGCATTTTCCTGCTGTATTTAGGATATCAGCTGCTGATTGAAAAAAAAGACACCCAGCACATCAAAAGCAGCACCTCTCTGTGGAGAGCGATACGAACGATTGTGCTTGCAGATCTCTTTATGTCGCTGGACAACGTCATAGCAGTCGCCGGAGCGTCACACGGTGAATTTTCTCTTGTTATCATCGGTTTGTGTGTATCGGTGCCAGTTATTATTTGGGGCAGTAAACTCATCCACATTGCACTTGGGAAAATCCCGCTCCTGATTTACGCGGGAAGCGGGCTGCTTGCTTATACTGGCGGGGAAATGATTGTCAGGGACAAAAAGCTGTCTTTTTTCATGGCGCAGCACGGCGCAATTGAAACGCTCCTCCCCATTTTAACGGTCGCGTTTGTTATCCTGGCGAGTATTTATTATCAGCAGGTAGAAAAATAAAAGAAGGCTGATGACTCAGCCTTCTTTTGATGATACGATCTATTAGTTTGCCAAACGCTGCGCTTCTCTTAATTGGAAAGAGCGGACTTTTCTTGGCAGGAAACGTCTGATTTCGTCTTCGTTATATCCAACTTGCAAACGTTTTTCGTCGATAATGATCGGACGGCGAAGCAAACCTGGGTGCTCGTTGATCAAGCTGTACAAATCTTGCAGCGGCATAGATTCAACGTTCACATTCAGTTTTTGGAATACTTTTGAACGGGTGGAGATGATTTCATCTGTTCCGTCCTCAGTCATTCGCAGAATTTGTTTTATTTCATCAATTGATAAAGGTTCAGAGAAAATGTTTCTTTCTTCAAATGGAATATCGTGCTCCTCCAGCCACGCTCTCGCCTTTCTGCATGAAGTACAGCTTGGTGATGTGTATAGTGTAACCATTCATCTTCACTCCTCTAATTAGTAGGATGAACATCTATTTTATTCTTAAATTGAAATTACTCTAAAAAAGGAATCTTTATAGGTATTATACTATAAAAAAGTAAGTGTGAACAGTATCCTAAGAAAAAAATGTGTCAATCCAGCAAATTTTTAATTTCAATGATATGTTCTGATTCTCAATTAGTCTAACTGATCGAAAATATTTTTTTGTTTTTCTTCATCAATGAGTTCCAGGACCTCATCCGTTTTTTCGTATGATTCCCCGTACCATTTCTCATCTTTATAAGTATGAATTTTTTCATATGTCTGTTTCATGGCTTCAAGAATTTCTTCTTCTGATTCTGTTTTCGGTGACCAGTACAGAATCTCCATCTTGTTTACTTCATTCGTAGCCAATGACCGGCGCCGGTACCCAATTGACTGAGCATGGTTGAAATGCTCTCTTTGATAAAATCTCAGGCGTTTTTCTGTATCAGCATCATCTTCATCCACAGGCTCCACCTCAAGCAATATCGGCTTATTTTTCTTTTTCAGCTTCGCGATCAATTTGCCGCCAAGCCCCTGCCCTCTTGCATCCTTAGACACATACAGATAATCAACGAAGATAAAAGAATCGAATTCCGCAAACATTAAGATATGATGTTTGCCTTCATCTTTATGATAAACATCGCTCCGCTCTTTCAAAAGAGCTTCCATATGCGCTTTTGATTTCATTTCTTCAATTGGAAAGTACTCGCTAAGCTTTTCATACCAGTTCATTGATTTGCTCCTTATGAGTTCATTGTCTTCATACTTTTAGATATACCCCATTTCTTCTTGTTTAAACAGCTTTACATCTATAAAGACGTACGAACTTCCGCCTTGGTTTCATTTTTTTTCAGCCAGGTGCTCGGTTCATTGTGAAGTGTATGCAAAAAGGTCTCATGGAGTGCGGGTTTCTCTCTTATAATGAAGCAGCCGGGGCTGCGCCAATGCGATAAAAAAGGTCATGCCATATAGTGCGGCAGCTGTGATAAAAACCGTTTTCGCACCAGCCGCATCAGCCACGAGCCCCATAATGGAGTAGGTGACGCCTGACCAAGGAGTCAAAATCGCATTTTTGGCAGCCATGATCCCGATACGCTTCTGTTCCGGGATGACCTCCTGCAGCACGGTTTCCTGGCAAATATCACGCACCTGATAAAAAGGCCCCATTGCAGCACAAGCGAGAGCGCATAAAAACGGGATGGGAGAAAATGAGAACAACAGGGTCAGCACCGACATGACTAGCGAGCTGAACATAATGGCAAACCCCATTTTCCGCTCAAAAAAAGCAGAAAAGCGAATGGCAATCACGCTGCCCACAATGGCACCTATAAAATAAGAAGCGTTAAACATCCCCCACCACACCTCTGTTTCATGCAAAACAGCCGCAGTAAATGCGAGGAGAATAGCAGATGACCAAACAGAACCCGCCAAAGCTTCTATTATGTCCATTAGAGTAATGTCTCTTACAATAGGAATGACCATTACATCCTTCCATATACTTCTGGCAGATGCTGATTCAGCTGTGCCATCAGCCGCTTCTTCATTTACTTGTAGCAAACAAATCGAAGCCCCCGAAAGAACAAACAGGCAAATGGCTGCACCGACAACGAGTTCAAAAGGTACGGCATACGTCAGAAGGCCTCCCAGCCCCCAGCCTGCTGTTAGAAACAACTGGTTTGAGAGGGAGATCACGCCATTCGCTTTCACATATTGCTCTTTTGGCACGATCATCGGCAGCAGCGCAAATCTTGCCGGCTGAAAAAAGGCGCCCGCGAAAGAAAAAAAGAACACAAACAGCAGCGTTATCCAAAAGAAAACCTGTCCGTGATGACTGACGCTAAAAGCCATCAGTATCGCAAAGACCGCTCTCAGCAGATTTGCGCCCGCAAGCACCTTTTTAAAACCGAGATTGCGAAGCACCGCAGAGATGCAAAAGCTTGCTGCTATACTCGCAAACGACATGAACGATAAAACAAGGCCCGCCAAAAAGACGGAATCGGTCATTTGATAAACCCGGACCATTAAAACAATTGTGACAAGGACTCCTGCTAAAGATTGAAGGGATTGAGACAGCAGCAGCGCAAAAACATTTTTGTTATGCAGAAATTGAATCGTATTTCGCCTCCGCTTTTTCCTCTAATTGTAAATGTTATAATTTTCACTTTCTATAATGGCGCAAAAAATCCTTCAAGAGATTTCTCTTGAAGGATTGATGAATCATGAATACGTTTTAAATTCCGCTTCAGTGCACATCACAAAATGTCCCGGTTTAACTTCACGGAATTCCATCGTTTCCCCATCTTTTAATTGATGGACAGACGGATCGTATTTCTGGCGGGCGCGATTTCTCTCGTAATCCGGATCGGGAAGCGGAATCGCCGAAAGCAATGACTTTGTATATGGGTGAAGCGGATTTTCATAAAGCTCATCTGCTGGCGCAAGCTCAACAAGTTTACCGAAATACATCACTCCGATGCGGTCGCTGATGTATTTGACCATCGATAAATCATGGGCGATAAACAGATATGTGAGCCCTTTTTCTTTTTGCAGGTCTTTCATTAAATTCACGACCTGCGCCTGAATGGATACATCCAAAGCAGAAATCGGCTCATCCGCGATAATAAATTCCGGATCAACGGCAAGGGCTCTGGCAATCCCGATTCTTTGGCGCTGGCCGCCGGAAAATTCATGCGGATAGCGGTTTGCGTGCTCCTTGTTTAATCCGACTGTCTCTAAGAGTTCATGGACCCGCTGCATCCGCTCTTTTTTCGTTTTCGCCAGTTTATGAATATCGAGGCCTTCAGCAATAATATCAGCAACTGTCATTCTCGGATTCAGGGATGCATATGGATCTTGGAAAATCATCTGCATTTTGCGGTTGAATTCAAGCAGCTTTTTCCGTGATTTTTTCCCATGCACATTTTCGCCATTGAACAGCACCTCGCCATCGGTTGCTTCGTACAGCCGGATAATGCTTCGGCCTGTTGTCGATTTACCGCAGCCAGATTCACCAACCAGCCCTAATGTTTCACCTTTATAGATATCAAATGACAAATCGTCTACAGCCTTTACCGTTCCTTTCGGCGTGACAAAATGCTGTTTTAAATGCTTGATTTCTAATAGTTTCTCAGTCAATTCATTCACCTTCTCTCACTAAGACGGGTTTTTCATACGTATTTGCCAGTTTACGCATTTTCGCTTTTACCGCTTCAGGCGGCTCTGCCTTCGGCGCGTCAGGATGAAGCAGCCACGATTTGACATAATGAGTATCAGATACCTTAAACATTGGCGGCTCCTGTTCAAAATCGATTTTCATCGCGTAAGAGCTCCGCAGTGCAAAAGCATCTCCTATTGGCGGGTTTGTCAAATCAGGCGGCGTGCCCGGAATTGCAGTCAGCTGTTCCTCTCCTGAACTTTCCAGTGTCGGCATGGATGCAAGCAGACCCCACGTATACGGATGTCTCGGATCGTAGAAAATCTCGTCTACTGTGCCGGTTTCTACAATCTGTCCCGCGTACATGACAGCGACCCGGTCAGCAACGTTGGCCACGACACCAAGATCATGTGTGATAAAGATGATGGATGTGTCAATTTTCTTTTGCAAATCCTTCATCAATTCGAGAATTTGCGCTTGTATCGTTACATCAAGAGCGGTTGTCGGCTCATCGGCGATCAGAAGCTTCGGATTCGCCGCAAGGGCCATGGCAATGACAACCCGCTGTCTCATCCCGCCTGAAAATTCGTGCGGAAATTGATTGACCCGTTTTTCCGGCATCGGAATACCGACTAAATCCAACAGTTCAATTGCGCGTTTTTTCGCCGCTTGCTTTGAAATCTTATCGTGTTTAAAAAGAACTTCCGTAATTTGTTTACCGACCTTCATCGTCGGATTTAAAGAGGTCATCGGATCCTGGAATATCATCCCGATATCTTTCCCACGGACATTTTGCATCTCTTTTTCGGACAGCGGCACCAGATCCTTTCCGTCAAACAAGATCTCACCGCGCTTAAAATAACCCGGAGGCATTGGAATCAGCTTCATGATCGCTTGAGAGGTCACACTTTTTCCGGAACCTGATTCTCCGACGATGGCCAGCGTCTCTCCCTTATTCAGATGGAAATTCACCCCGCGGATCGCCTGAACCTCTCCGCCATATGTTTTAAATGAAATCGCTAAATCTTTTACTTCTAATAGGCGTGTCACCCGTATCACTCCCTTATTTACGTAACTTAGGATCCAATGCGTCTCTTAATCCGTCGCCGACCACGTTAAAGCCAAACATCGTAATGCAGATGAAACCGGCAGGGAAGAATAAACGCCACGGATAATAGGTCAATGCAGGCAATCCGTCAGAAGCCATCGTTCCCCAGCTTGCCAGCGGAGCCGGAACACCAAGTCCCAAATAGCTTAAAAAGGCTTCTGTAAAAATCGCAGTCGGAACTGTCAATGTCATCGTAACCAAAATGGAACCCATCGCGTTTGGCACGATATGTTTAAACAGCAGACGGGATGTTTTTGCGCCGAGTGTCTGTGAAGCAAGCACATACTCCTGATTTTTCAGCTGCAGCACTTGACCGCGTACAATTCTGGCCATATTAATCCAGCCCGTAATGGTCATGGCAATAATAATGGTTAATAGCCCTTTCGGCAGAACAACCATCAGTAAGATGACCATTAATAATGAAGGAACTGCCCAAAGGATATCGGCGATCCGCATCATAATTTCATCCGTTCTGCCTCCGCGGAAGCCTGAAATGCTTCCCCAAATCACGCCGATCAGCAAATCAAGAACAGCGGCCGCTACACCGATAAAGATTGAGATTCGCGCACCTACCCATGTACGGACGAAAATGTCCCGTCCAAGGTCATCTGTTCCGAACCAATGGTCTTTTGAAGGCGGCTTATCCGCATTTAAGAGATTAGTAGTCGAATAATCATACTTTGAGAACAGCGGCGCAAAAATCGCCATAAGGATAATGAGAACAATAATGATAAGCCCGACCATTGCAAGCTTATTGCTGCGGAAGCGAAGCATCGCATCTTTCCAGAGGGAAAGGCTCTTTTTACTGATTTTTTCTGCATCGCCGGCATTCGCTGCGGCTGGTTCAAACAGGTTTTTCGGAATGTTTTGCATGGCCTAGGCTCCTTTCTTTGCTTTGGAAAGCTTGATTCTTGGATCAATAATGCCGTATAGCACATCTACAATTAATACACACAATAGTAAGATGACACTGAAGAATACCGTTACACCCATAATGACTGTATAATCGCGGTTTGTAATACTGTTTACGAAGTGTGACCCCAGCCCCGGGATCCCAAAAATCGTTTCAATAATAAAGCTTCCCGTTAAGACCTGCGCGGCCATCGGGCCCATGTATGTAACGACTGGCAAAAGCGCGTTTCGGATGGCGTGCCGCACTGTAACTGCTGGACGGGACAGCCCTTTTGCTTTCGCTGTGCGAATATAATCACTGTTTAACACTTCGATCATGCTTGAACGGGAAAGTCTGGCAATAAACGCCATCGGCATGGAAGCAAGTGCGATTGAAGGCAAAAAGGTGTATGCCCAGGACTCCCAGCCCGCAACGGGAAACAGATCAAGCTTCATGGAGAACACATATTGCAGAACAGCCGCCATGATAAAGCTCGGAACTGAGATACCGAATATCGTTAAAATCGCGACGGTATAATCCTGCCACTTATTATGGTAAAGAGCTGCTATGACCCCAAACAATACACCAAACGCTAAAGCGAGGAGAATAGCTTCTGCCCCGAGAGTGAATGAAACGGGGAAACCTGAACTGATCAGGTCGTTAACACTCTGACCTTTATATTTAAATGACGGTCCGAAATCCCACATTGCAACTGATTTCAAATAACTGGCGTATTGTACAAACAGCGGCTTGTCCAAGCCGTAATGCGTATTTAAGTTTGCTTCAATTTCAGGCGGAAGCTTTTTCTCACCTGAAAATGGCCCGCCCGGTGCTGCCTGCATTAAGAAGAATGTCACAGTTACAATCACAAATAATGTGATAATCATATAGACTAAGCGTCTTCCGATATATTTTAGCAAGGGGGAACACCTCCATGGTTTTTACATTTTTATACTCTTTCAGTAAGAAAGGTATATGGGAAATAGGTCCCCATATACCTTGAGGTTATTGTTTTCACAAATAAGGCTTATTGAAAGTACGCATTTCTGAAATAAATTTCTCCGGTTCCAGTAAGGATGGTTCCTTTCAGATTTTCGTCTTGCACCCAAGGAATCGTATAAAAATAAACTGGCGCAACCGGCATTTCATCAATGAAAATATCTTCTGCTTTTTTCAGCAGCTCTGCACGTTTTGTTGGATCTGTTTCAGTTTGTGACTGATTCAGGAGCTTTTTGAATTCTGGATTTTCCCATCCAGTATCGTTATTTCCTCCGTCTTTGTCACGGAACAATTCAAGGAAGTTAATAGGGTCGTTGAAGTCGCCAAGCCAGCCCATACGGCCGATTTGGTAATCTTGGGTGTGAAGCTTATCAATATATACATTCCATTCTGAGTTATCAAGCTCAACATTCACGCCTAAATCTTTCTTCCACATTTCTTGTACGGCTTGAGCGATTTTCGCATGCGCGTCATCAGTGTTATAAGACAATTTGATTTTTGGCAGGTCAGATGCCTTGCTTAGGCCCATTTCTTTCAGGCCTTTTTCAAGGTATTCTTTTGCCGTTTTGACATCGTTGTCTTTGAAGTAGCCTTCTTTGTTATCTTCAAATCCTTTCATTGTCGGCGGCACCGCAGCCATTGCCGGGATTTGTTCACCTTGTGTAATATTTTTAACAATTGATTGGCGGTTAATCGCATAAGATAATGCTTTACGGATATTGACGTTGTCTAATGGTTTCGCTTCAGTATTGAATTTGTACCAATACACACCTGCCATCGGCTCAACATGTAAAGAACCATCTTTTTTCAAAGTAGGGAGCGATTCAGTCGGAAGCTGTCCGAGCGGCAAACCAGCCCAATCAAGTTCACCAGCTTGGAATTTTTTCAGTTCTGTATTGTTATTGTTGATCATAACCATTTTAATTTTCTTCAGTTTGACTTTGTCTTGTTCCCAATACTGGTCATTTTTCTCAAGAGTAATCGATCCGCTGTGTTTCCATGCCGTCATTTTGAACGGCCCGTTTGAAACATAATCGTCTCCGGCATTTGTGTTCCACTTATCATTTTTCTCTGCAATTTTCTTGTTGATCGGCATATACGTATAGAACGCCGTTAATTCAGTGAAGTATGGAGTCGGGTTATTTAATTCAACCTTCAGCGTTTTGTCATTTACAGCTTTTACTGCCACATCATCAAGACTGCCTTTGCCGGTATTCGCCGCTTCAGCACCTTTTATGTAGTAAAGCTGGTAAGCATATTGTGATTCGTTATTAGGATTAAGCGCCCATTTCCAAGCATATTCAAAATCTTGTGCTGTTACAGGATCGCCGTTTGACCATTTCACGCCATCACGAATAGTGAACGTATATGTCTTTCCATCTTTGCTCGTTTCAATTTTAGAAGCCATGCCTTCTTCAGGCTCTCCTTCTGCATTGATGCGTGTCAATCCTTCAAAAGTCTGACGGATGACACCGCCTGATACTGAATCATTTGCCAATCCCGGATGTAAGGAGAACGGCTCAGTTTTAATATTAATGTTAAGTGTCGTCTTTCCTTTACTGTCCTTTTTTCCTTCACCGTTTGATCCGCTGCCGCCAAAGCCGCAAGCGCTCAGCACGAGAGTGAAAATGAGCATCAACGTGACAATCGACCAACGTTTTTTCATATTCGCAAACCCCCTAATATAATTTTTTCAGCTCATTACGGCTAAATCCTCAGAAATATCAGACAAATGAACCTGTGTTTCCATAACTTTTATTCTGTTCCGTCTTTTCTGATTATTTTTGTAAAAAAGCTGTAACAATAGAGTGAACAAGTTCATTATAATGAAACAAATAATTTATTGCAATATTATTTTATCAATTTAAAATATTTGAACTTCGTTAGTTTTTCTTCCACGAACATAATATCCTTCTACCATTTAAAGCATAAATTGATTAAAAACTATTTAATCAGTTTTCTTCCCATATTGCTTTTTACATATAATATCTGGCCGTTTTTAAGCTGATAGCTGTTATCATTTAGGGATTTGCGGCGCGTCCGTGATTTTTATATCATTACCATGTTACTGGGAAAAGAATGTTTTTTCATGATGACAATTGGTTATAATTGATTTATAATGAAGCAATCAAAAGAAAAGCGTGCTATGAAAAAGAGTAGTACACATTTCACCTGTTTGAAGAGAGTCTGCGGTGCTGGGAGCAGATAACAGGCAATGTGGAATGGACTTTGGAGCAGCTGACCGAATCCGAAAAAGTAGGCTCAGCCGGAGCAGTCTCCGTTAAAAACGTCAGAGTGATTCCATTTTAATGGAATAATCAGGGTGGCACCACGGTTCATTCGTCCCTTTTTTACAGGGGAAGAATGAGCCTTTTTATTATGTTTTAAGAAATGAGGTTGATGTTTTCATGAAACAAACGATTTTTTCAGGTATTCAGCCAAGCGGATCTGTTACGCTCGGCAACTATATCGGTGCAATGAAGCAATTTGTCGAACTGCAAAATGATTATAACAGCTATTTTTGCATCGTGGACCAGCATGCTATCACTGTGCCTCAAGACCGGATTCAGCTCAGAAAGAATATCCGCAGTCTGGCGGCGCTATACTTAGCTGTCGGGCTTGATCCAGAAAAAGCAACATTGTTTATTCAATCAGAGGTTCCCGCGCATGCGCAGGCCGGATGGATGATGCAGTGTGTCGCGTATATCGGCGAGCTCGAAAGGATGACTCAATTTAAAGACAAGTCCAAAGGCAATGAAGCTGTCGTCTCCGGCCTGCTAACGTACCCGCCGCTGATGGCCGCTGATATTCTGCTGTATGGAACCGATCTTGTGCCTGTCGGCGAGGATCAAAAGCAGCACCTTGAGCTGACACGGAATCTCGCAGAACGCTTCAACAAAAAATATAACGACATCTTTACGGTTCCGGAAGTGAAAATTCCAAAAGTCGGCGCACGCATCATGTCTCTTAATGATCCGCTGAAGAAAATGAGCAAATCCGATCCGAACCAGAAATCTTATATTACCTTGCTGGATGAACCAAAGCTTCTTGAAAAGAAAATCAAAAGCGCTGTGACAGATTCTGAGGGCATTGTGACATTTGATAAGGAAAACAAACCGGGCGTTTCCAACCTTCTTACAATTTATTCAATCCTCGGCAATACGACGATTCAAGAGCTTGAAGCTAAATACGAAGGGAAAGGCTACGGCGAGTTTAAAGGGGATTTGGCAGAAGTCGTGGTTAACGCATTAAAACCGATTCAGGATCGCTATCATGAACTGATTGAATCTGATGAATTAGACCGTATTCTCGATGAAGGCGCGGAACGTGCGAACCGGACAGCGAACAAAATGCTGAAAAAAATGGAGAACGCCATGGGTCTTGGCCGAAAAAGACGCTAATTCAAAAAACCGCTCTTGGCAAAGAGCGGTTTTTCAGATTGTAGACAAAGTCCTAAAACGGTTTTCGTTTTAGGACTTTGTCGTCTTTTCAGCGTGATTGAAAACCCTTGAAATCTAGGAAGGGCGAGCATCGGAGCACAGCGAATGTAGGAATTCGTGAGCACCGACGCGCAGGCCTGACAACGAATGCGAGGGTTTATCGACACGCTGAACCGCTCTTGGCAAAGAGCGGTTTTTTTCAGTTTACCTTTGATTCGTTTTCCATTTCCCATAGCTTTTCGAAAAAAGGCTGTCCTTTTATCAGGTTTTCACAAAAAGCCAAATGCTTGTCCGACCAGCCTTCAATTGTTTCGTTATACAGCATGTCCCAAATCTCTTCAAAGCTCATCCGTTTGATTTGTTCATACATATGCGGGTTCCATTCTGTGTACCAGTAGCCGATTTCAGCGCGGTTTTCCAGCCCTTTTAATTGGTCTAGCGCCATAAACATCAACTGCTTGATTTGCCGTTCTTTTCTTGTCAGCCCTCTGACGTGCTCTGGTGCTAATGATAAAATGTGATATTCTTTAGAGGATTCGAGCTTCTTTGGCTCAAATTCATATGTTTCAGGCTCTACATCTTTTACCATTTCATAAACGAGCTGCTCCTGTCTTGGGATCAGACGGCTTTTTCTGACAGGGATCGTGTAGCCGATTGTGTCAACAGCCAAAATGCCGATTCCGTCTGTTACGACAAAACAATACTCAAGCTTTGTCCGCTCATGATTTTTCCGAATGTACGATTTCTGATGTATATCTTCAAGCAAATCTTTAGGAAGCTCAGATAAATCGTTTTCTATGTAATGAAACAGTACCGACGGCACCCTTAACAGCGGCACCTGATCCAAAAGCTCAACCGTATCTTCCTTGCGCCATTCGTGAAAGTGGCAAACATTGTAGCCATTTTCTTCCCCTTCAAACCAATTGACCCACACATCATGAAGAAATAACATCTCTAACCCCTCACTTTTATAAAAACTGTTGTCCACAGTATAGGCAAGGGGCAGAGAAATTATTCCAAAGAAATTGAGGAAATCTGGAATCGCTGGGTTAATATAAGAATCACAAAAAGCAGATCTCTTTGTAGATTTTCTGACAAAAAGAGATCTGCTTTTCTTCTGTTTTCGTTATATTTTGCAACAAATATTGTTTTCATTTTTATTTAATATTTTTCGGATCCAGTGCATCTCGCAGGCCATCACCGACAAAGTTAAAGCATAAAACGGTCATTAAAATAAATAGCCCGGGAAATAATGGGTACCACCATGCCTGAATCATCACTGTGAAATTTTGTGCGTCTTGAAGCATATTTCCCCAGCTTGCGATTGGCGGCTGAATCCCGAAGCCTAAGTAGCTCAGCGCTGACTCAGCGAGAATAACTGAACCTACCTTTAATGTTGCTGACACAATAATCGGTCCTAACGCATTGGGGAGAATATGTGAAAAGATAATTTTGTGCGTCTTCGTTCCGATTGTTTTAGCAGCCAGAACGTATTCCCTTGAACGTAGCGATAAGAATTCTCCTCTTACTAACCGGGCTGTTGTGGTCCAGCCGGTTAGACAGAAAATTAAAATCAGTTTGTCCACACCGGGCTTGAAGATGGTAACTAGCGTGATCAGCAAGAAGATATCAGGAATAGATAATACAATATCGACTAGACGCATAATGACAGCATCGACTATTCCTCTGAAATATCCCGCTAACGCCCCTAAAACCGTTCCGATCAAAATCGAACCGACTACTGACGCAAAACCAACCAATAAAGAGACACGCGCCCCATACAAGATTCGGCTGAAAATATCTCGGCCGAATTTATCTGTTCCCATCAGATGTTCAAGGCCCGGCGCCTTATATTTATCAAGCAGGCTTTGCTGCTCTTGGGGATAAGGCGCAATTAAAGGAGCGAAAACAGCCGACATAATAATGATAAACAGAATGACGGCACCTAGAATGGCCAGTTTGTTTTTCGAGAATTTGTCCCAGAAGATCTTGGTCATCGTCTCTGGTTTTTTCGAAATATTTTCTTTCAGCCTGATCTCCGGCGAGGGAGTTGTTTGCAGCTCTGACATCTCTGTTTCCCTCCTTTTAATATTCGATCCGCGGATCAACAATCGCGTAAAGGATGTCTGCAATGAGGTTTCCGACAACGACAAGAACCGCCGAGATCACAGTCATTGCCATGATAACCGGATAATCGCGCTGGAATGCCGAATCGACAAACAGCTTTCCTAACCCCGGCCAAGTGAAAATCTGCTCTACGACAACCGCTCCGCCGATAAAGGAGGGAATCATTAAACCGAAGATCGTAATAACAGGCAATAGCGCATTCCGCAAGCCATGCTTAAACAATACTCGATTCTCTTTGAAACCTTTTGATCTGGCAGTCCGGATATAGTCTTGGTTTAAAACATCGATCATATTGGATCTTGTATATCTCGTTAAGCCTGCCATATCAGCTGTCGCCAGTACAAAAGCGGGTAAAAGCAAATGATGAATCCGGTCTACATAACTAAAATCCACGTTAAGCGTTGCAACTCCCCCGGTCGGGAACCAGCCGAGATTCACGGCAAACACCATAATTAAAATCAGTCCGAACCAAAAATTCGGGATCGCCAAACCGATAAATGAAGTAAACGTAATACCGTAGTCCAGCTTCGAATAAGGTTTTTTTGCAGAAATGACTCCGAATGGGATGGAAATGATCAGCGCCAATATCGTTGACACCAGCATCAAGAGGAGTGTGTTGGGCAGCCGTGCTAAAATCAGTTCTGAAACAGGCGTCCCTTTTCTGATGATGGACGTGCCGAAATCCCCTTGAACCATATTGCCGAGCCATTTTAAATATTGAACGTACTCAGGATCGTTGAGGCCGTATTTTTCAATAAACTGCGCCCTGTCTGCCTGGCTGATCGTCGGGTCCATCATAAGCGTCATCGGATCTCCCGGAGCGGCTTTCATAATAACGAAAGACAAAATTGTAATTCCCAATAAAATAGGAATCGAAGATAGCGTTCTTCGAATGATATATGTAACCATATTCTTGTCCCCTTCGTTGTTCTTTTTCAAAATTAAAGGGGAAGGAAACGCGCTCCCTCCCCTGCAAGGGAAATTTATTGGGCAAGCCACCATTTTTCAATTTGGTACAGCTCGCGTTTCGGATGATACACATAACCCTCTAAATTAGCCGGCATCGCCATATGGTTGTTCGGATAATAAAGGAAGGTGTACGGCTGGTCTTCAGCAAGCTTTTGATAAATTTTTTCATAGGCTTTAGAATATTCCTTACGGTCACTGATTGATTTTGCATCTTTGAGAAGCTTATCAACTTCAGGGTTTTTGTACCACATATTATTCAAGCCGTTTTTAGACTGGCTTGAATGGAAGATATCGTAATGATCCGGGAACGTGGACAAACTCCACCCTAAAACCATTGCGTCATAGTCCCAGTTAGGGGCACTTGTCTGTTCGACTAACGCGCTCCATTCCACGATTTGCGGCGTTACTTTAATCCCGACTTTCTTCAGCTGTTCTTGGACAACAACTGCAATGTCTTCACGAACTTTGTTCCCTTGGTTCGTTTTCAGTGTAAACTCGAATTTTTTGCCGTCTTTATCTAAGAAACCGTCACCGTCAGTATCTTCCCAGCCGGCTTCTTTCAGCATCTTCTTCGCTTTTTTCACATTGTATTCAAATTTAGGAACCTCTACATCTTTCGGGTAATTCCATGAAGCAGGGCTTTCCGGGATGTAAGCGACCTCACCGTCACCATCCAATACGGTTTGCACCATTGTTTCACGGTCTAAAGCTGTCGTAAGCGCCTGGCGAACTTTTTTGTCTTTAAACAGCTCGTTTTTCTCATTCCAGCCGATATACGCGTAGCTCAGCGCCAAATCTGTAACGACTTTGACATTATTAAACGATTCCGCTGTCTTATAGTCCGTTGAAGGCACGTTAAAGAAATCGATATCTCCCGCTTGAAGCTGGGCAACCGCAGCATTGGCGTCAGGAATGATTTTATACGTGACACTGTCTAAATACGGACGGCCGTCATAGTAGTCATCATTGGCAACAAGCTTGACGTATTGCCCGTCTTTCCATTCCTTAAATTTGAAAGGACCCGAGCCGATTGGATTTTTTCTATTAAAGTCATTATCCTCAAGCTCTGCAACCGGTACATCTTTTAAAATGTGCTCCGGCAGAATTCCGTAGCTGTCTAACGTGTTGTTATAGAAGTTAGGGTCTTTGTACTTCAGTGTAAATAAAACCTCGTAATCTCCCTTTTTCTCTACCGATTTCAGCATTTCAAAGTTCGAGCCGCGCTCTCCTTTGTAATCCTTGTTCAATGGAATGTTGTACGTAAAGACCACATCATCGGCAGTAAGCTCTTCTCCGTCATGGAACTTAACGCCTTTTTTGATTTTCACATCATATTTCAGTCCGCCATCCAGCTCTTTCACACTTTCCGCCAGTGACATTTTGACATTTAAGTTTTCATCTGTTTTTGTTAAAAAGCTGTAAATCATTTGTTCAATATCTGTACTCGATTCATCAGTTGAATATAGTGAGTTGAAAAGTGTTGGCGCTCCGATTGAACCCACAACCAAATCCCCGCCTTGCTGCGGTTTTCCGTTTGATTTTTTCTCACTGCTGCTGCTCGATTTTGATCCCGAGCAGGCCGATAAAAAGATGGCCAGAACCATCAATACACTTAGCATCATCAGTGCGGTTTTCCGTCTTTTCATTCAATATTCCCCCTCTTGAAATGTTCGTTCTTCTCAGCTGTTGTTTATGTAGTGTGCATACCCCCTCTCAAAGCTGTGCGGGCAACATTAGCTATAAAGGTGACAAGCCACAAAATGGCTGGGAGCAGCTTCTTTGAATTCTGGTATTTGTTCCTTGCAAATCGGCTTTACAACAGGACATCTTGTGTGGAAAACGCAGCCTTTTGGCGGATTGGCCGGACTTGGCAGTTCTCCCTTCAGGACGATGCGTTCACGTTTGACAGATCCTTTTTTTCTTGTAACCGGAACGGATGATAGAAGAGCTTGGGTGTAAGGGTGTAGCGGATGGTCGTAAAGCTCATGCTTGCCGGTCAGTTCCATCATTTTGCCAAGATACATCACTCCGACTCTGTCGCTGATATGGCGGACGACACTTAGATCATGAGAGATAAATAGATACGTCAGATTAAATTCTTCCTGTAATTCTTCCATTAAGTTAATCACTTGGGCCTGAATGGATACATCAAGTGCGGAAACCGGCTCATCTGCGATGATCAGTTCCGGATTCAAAGTGAGCGCTCTGGCGATCCCGATCCGCTGACGCTGGCCGCCGGAAAATTCATGGGGATAACGGCTGGCAAACGACGGGTGGAGGCCTACTCTCGCAAGCAGTTCTTCGACTTTTTCGTTTCGTTCACGCATCGTATACATGTGGTGCGTATGTAACGGCTCCTTAATGATAGAACGCAGCGTTTTTCTTGGATTCAAAGAAGCAAACGGATCTTGGAAAACCATTTGAATATTTTTGCGGACACTTTTCCGCAGCTTCTCCTCTGACAAATTGGAGATATCCTGCCCTTTAAATAGGATTTGGCCTTCTGTCGGTTTGTACAGCCTAATCATCGTCCTGCCGGCAGTCGATTTTCCGCAACCCGACTCTCCAACGATCCCGAGTGTTTCTCCTTTTTTTAACGAAAATGAAACACCGTCCACCGCTTTTACATCGCCGACTTTTCTCTGAAAAAAGCCTGAGCGGATTGGGAAGTATTTTTTTACGTCACGTAGCTCTAAGATTGTTTCTTGATTAGCTGCAGTCATGATTGTTCGGCACCCTCTTCCTCATATAAAAAGCATCTCACCGTTCTTCCGCTTTTGTGCGTCAAAAGCGAAGGCTGATTTGTCCAGCATTTATCCATGGCTTTCGGGCACCTTGGGGCAAAACGGCACCCCGGCGGCAGGTTATCCGGTGTCGGCACGCTGCCTTTAATCGCATTTAATTTATCAATCTCTCCATCTATGACGGGAATCGACGTCAGCAGGCCTTCTGTGTAAGGATGAAGCGGTTCTAAAAATAAGTCGTCGACGGTGGCGTTTTCCACGACTTGTCCGCAGTACATGACAATTACTCTGTCAGCTGCTTCCGACACGACACCTAAGTCGTGTGTGATGAGAAGAATTGACGTGTTGAACTTCTGACAAAGATCTTTCATGAGTTCCAAAACTTGGGATTGTATTGTCACATCCAGCGCTGTCGTGGGTTCATCGGCAATGAGCAGTTTAGGATTGCAGCTGAGTGCGATGGCAATCATTACCCTCTGCCTCATTCCGCCGGACAGCCGGTGCGGATACTCCTTCATCATTTGCTCTGCCCGGGAGAAACCGACCATCTGCAAGAGTTCAACAGCTTTTTGGCGGGCTTCTTTTTTCTTCATGTTTTTATGGTAAATCAGCACTTCGGTAATTTGGTCTCCGATTGTTAACACCGGATTAAGGGAGGTCATTGGTTCCTGAAAGATCATAGATACTTCGTTTCCGCGGATTTTGCAATAGTCATTTTCAGTGAATGATGTGAGGTCTCTGTCTTCGAGTTTAATAGAGCCGTCCATGATTTTTCCGCCTGAGCTTTGGACGAGGCCCATAATGGATAAAGAAGTAATGCTTTTTCCGGAGCCCGATTCACCTACAAGCGCTACGGTTTCCCCTTTGCTGATGTGAAAATCGACTCCGTCAACCGCAGGGATCGGCTCCTTTTTCCTAAAAAAATAAGTCTTTAAATTATTCACTTCTAAAAGTGTGCCCATGCTAGCTCCCCTTTCCCCCTCTTGTTGTCAAACATTTTCAAGAGAAAGCAATCCCTTTATTCAGAAATAATAAATAATAATGAATTATCGAAAAATTTTATAGTTGTATATTATTACAATCATTTTGCAAAATCAAGAATTTTTTAGGATAAATGTAATATTATTAACGAAATTCCATTATTTTATTCTTTTAAAGCGTTGCATTCAAAAAGGTTTCAGCAGGAATGGACAGTCCGTCTGCCGTGTTTGCTTTGTTGGCTGTTAAATATTTTTTTACTATATTGAATCCGACTGCGTATCCAAGCATTTTTGGCTGATATCCTTTGCCGAATAACAGCTGTGAGAATAATCGATTGTCCCGTTTGATATCCTGGTTAGGTGCAATTTTTTTCTCGTATAAAGCCTGCAACTGCTCCGGGGTATACCAAGATGCCCATTCAGCCGTTTGACTTCGGCCGAACCTCTCATAAACAGCATATTCTGCAAGCCCTTCCATGATGATTGTATCAAGTAATGTGACATCTTTTTCATCTTTTGTCAGATGATCTAACCTGCAAACGTGATGATATTCATGTGTCATCAGGGCAGATACGGACGCAAAATCCAACTCTGACGAGAGAAAGAGGAACATTTTGTCTTGAAAAGCGAGTCCTGATTTTGATCCGAATTCTAAACGGATTCTCCTGTTTCGTTCGTCAACCGGCAGTGTGACAATCGGCACATCGGGACCTAGCCATTTGTTTTTAAGGTACTGTTCTTCTTTTTGAATATGCTCAAAAAAACCTTTTTCTTTCAGCTCGGAAGCAGTATGGATGCCCTCTTTTATGTTTTTAAACATTCCATGATGCTGAAGGTGCCCCAGAATGCCTTTCCAGTTCTTTTTCTCCACACCTGAAAAAAGCGGGACAATGTAATGCGCCAAATCATCTATTGACGCGGCCTTCCCGAGCCAGCTGTATGTTTGTTCCACACTCATATGTGATCGCCTCCTCTTTTTATCCTATGCGCACACAAAAAAACCGGCTACCCTTTAGGGCAGCCGGTGTGGCGTGATCATGATTGGTATTTCTTAAAGATTAATGTTGCATTGTGTCCGCCGAATCCCAATGAGTTGCTTAGAACATAATTGAGATCCTGTCTGCGGGCTTCATCAGGCACATAATCTAAATCGCATTCTTCGTCTGGTGTTTGAATATTGATTGTCGGCGGGATCACACCTTCTTTAATGGCAAGCACAGAGAAAATCGCTTCAATTCCGCCAGCTGCTCCTAAGAGGTGGCCTGTCATCGATTTTGTAGAGCTTACCGCAAGTTTATGGGCATGCTCGCCGAAAACGGTTTTAATCGCCATTGTTTCGTATTTGTCATTGTAATACGTGCTTGTCCCGTGAGCATTGATATAATCAATGTCTTCAGGAGAAACGGCCGCATCTCTAATGGCTTCTTGCATTGCTCTCGCTCCACCTTCACCGTCTTGGGCCGGCGCTGTGATATGATAAGCGTCTCCCGTTGAGCCGTAGCCTACAATTTCTCCGTAAATCTTAGCGCCGCGGGCCAGAGCATGTTCAAGTTCTTCAAGAACAACAATCCCTGCACCTTCACCCATGACAAAGCCATCTCGGTTTTTATCGAACGGGCGGCTTGCTGTTTTCGGATCTGGATTAGTAGACAGCGCTTTGTTGGCGCTGAAGCCCGCGAATGACATTCTTGTCAGCGGCGCTTCTGTTCCGCCTGTGACCATAACATCTGCATCACCGCGCTGAATGACTTTAAACGCGTCACCGATGGAGTTCGTTCCTGTAGCGCATGCTGTAACCGTACAAGAGTTAACCCCTTTTGCTCCTAATGCAATGGAAATCTGCCCTGTCGCCATATCCGGAATCATCATTGGCACGAAAAACGGGCTTACTCGTCTCGGGCCTTTCGTTAAGAAGATTTCAAATTGAGACTCTAGTGTTTCAAGTCCTCCAATACCGGAGCCTACCCAAACGCCGACTCTCGGCGCGATCTCATCGGTAATGTTAAGATCCGCGTCTTCAACCGCCATTTTCGCAGCTACGACCGCATATTGTGTGAAGCGGTCCATTTTTCTGGCTTCTTTTTTATCCATATAATCTTCAACATTGAAGTCTTTTAATTCAGCAGCTACTTTTGCCGGATATTCTTCAGCATCAACACGAGTGATCGGACCGATTCCGGACACACCGTTGATTGCGTTATTCCAACTTGTATCAACGTCGTTGCCAAGCGGAGATAATGCTCCAAGTCCTGTAACAACTACTCTTTTTTTACTCATCTAGTGTGCACCTCACCTTTTTTTAGCGGCCCCAGCGAATTGCAATGGCGCCCCATGTTAATCCTCCGCCGAACCCTACCATGACGACCACATCGCCGTCTTTGATTTTACCGGCTTCCAATTCTTCTACAAGAGAGATCGGAATGGATGCGGCAGAAGTATTTCCATATTTATGAACGGTTTTAGACATCTTTTCGACAGGAAGCTCTAAACGCTCGCGAGCGGCTTCCATAATGCGGATGTTCGCCTGATGCGGAATCAAAAAGTCGACGTCCTCTTTTGAGAGTCCGGCTTTTTCAATGACATTTACGCATGATTCTCCCATTTGGCGGACTGCAAATTTGAAAACTTCTCGTCCATGCATGATTGTATGTCCTTTTTCATTCAGATACAAGTGCTGACCGCCTGTGCCGTCTGCTCCTAGTTCAAATGAAAGAATTCCTCTGTCATCACTGACTGGTCCGACTACCGCAGCGCCTGCTCCGTCTCCAAACAGAACTGCTGTATTTCGGTCTTCCCAGTCTGTAATGCTTGAGAGCTTTTCTACACCGACAACAAGAACATGCTTATAGGTTCCGGATTCAATAAATTGTTTACCGGTTATTACCCCGTACATGAAGCCCGCACAAGCCGCGCTGATATCCATAGCGCACGCTTTCTTCGCGCCTAGTTCTTCTTGAATCATACAAGAGACCGTAGGGAATGACTGATCAGGTGTAACAGTTGCCACCAGGATCATATCCAGATCCTCTGCCGCGACTTCAGCTTGTTCCAGCGCCTTTTTCGCTGCTGCAACAGCCATATGTGATGAATATACATCATCTGCGGCAATTCTTCTTTCTTCTATTCCTGTTCTGGTACGAATCCACTCATCAGAAGTTTCAACCATTTTTTCAAGATCATGATTTGTTAAAACCTTCTCAGGAATGTAACGACCAACACCAAGTATTCCAGCTTTCATAAGGGAAGACTCCTTTATATTGTAAATTTAGAAGATCAATCAGTTGTGATCAATTATTAGTATCAGGTACTAATTCTATCCTATTTTTTTTCACATGGCAATATATTCGTCTAAACTATCAGTTCATCTTATTCATAGAGTATTGTATATAGAAAGGAGGCGTATGCAGTTGGATGTGTTTTCAAAGATGATGTTCGGCGATTCCGCAAAACAAACAGCAGAGAAGGAAGAACAGCAAGAGGAGGTTTCCCAGACAAACGAAGAAGAGACGATTCATTACATGCATATTATGGACCAAATCGGTTCAATTATGAACTCTGTTGATCAAATCAAGCCCGCTTTAAAGGAGCTTGCGCCTATGATTTCCGCTATTAAAAAGAAAATCATGTGAAAAGCCACTTTCAAAAAAGTGGCTTCTTCTTATTCGGTTTCAGATTTTGCGTCGGACTTGCCAAGCTCATAAGCTTCAGCCATTACCGTGGTAAAAAGAT
Organism: Bacillus sp. SW14; assembly: GCF_047608225.1. Classification (NCBI taxonomy): domain Bacteria; kingdom Bacillati; phylum Bacillota; class Bacilli; order Caryophanales; family Bacillaceae; genus Bacillus; species Bacillus sp. SW14. The sequence continues at coordinate 3,040,662 of NZ_JBLKRW010000001.1, forward strand.
TCATAAACGGCTGTATGGCCTCCATTGACAGCTCAATGCCTGATTTTTCAAGCTGTTCTTTCGCTTCAGGAAGATATTTCATGGCAATTTGCAAGAACTCCAGTGATTTTTCATGCTGCATATGACGTCACTCCATTACTCGTTTTTTGGCAGTTCGCCTGTTTTGTTGTACGTTTTGATCAGCTTGGCGATTGTATGCTGAAAGTCTTTATCGACTAGCGGGCTGAATGTTCCCATTTCAACAACTCCGGTTTTCAGGTCGTAGTAATGATCGCCGCCTTCAAGGGAGCCTTTGTTGAATTGCTCAGCTATGATTTCATAGGCCTTGTCCACATTTTGCACCGTGCTGGTTAATACGGTATTCTCACCCAGTTCTGATTGATCTGTGACGTAGCCGATGGCATAGAGGCCGTCTTTTTTGATTTGCTGAATGACAGGAACATTATACCCGTCTCCAGCGGGATACACAACATCCGCGCCTTCGTTCTTCATTTTTTGATAAAGCTTTACTGCCGTCGTATCATCATCCCAATGAGCCGTATATTTCGTGTTTACTTCTATATCCGGATTTTCATATTTGGCCCCTTTGATAAAACCGTCAACCTCTGGCTGCCACGTAAAGGAAGCAATGACGCCGACCTGATTTGTTTTCGACATATGGGCAGCTGTCATTCCTCCAAAAAAGCCCATTGCTTCGCCGCTGAAATGGACACTCGTCACATTATCGCCTTTCGCTTTCGCATTTGAAATGACGAATTCCATATCCGGATAATCTTCGCTGACCAAGTTAAACACTTCTGCATATTCACTCCCGTGGCCATAGAGAAGATTGACGCCCCGCTTATGAAAATCCTCAATCGCATTTATGATATCTTCATCTGTTTTTACGCCTTCTTTATAGTAGACGTCCACATTGTATTTTGATTGTATATTCAGTAATCCTTTATACCCTTTTGTGCCCCATACGAGATCGTTAATCGTATCAGGAAAGAGCATGCCGACCTTCTCAATTTTTCCTTTAAACGGAGTTTGTCCACATCCGCTTAATAAAAGGAGGACAGAAAAGATCATGACAAGCCTTGTGATCAAGTCATGTTCAACTCCTTTTGACAAGCTATAACATGTATCATTTTTATACGTTTATTGTATCTAGAAAACTCGAAACATGGAAGGTTTTTCTTAATATTTGTCGAAAATTGATGAAAATTGTCTTTTCCACTCGATTATTTTTGTTTTCGCTTCTTCTTTTGAGGTTTTTTCTGTGACTTGCAAATCGAAAATCTGATCTTTGCTTTTTTCGCGGCTTGGTTCAAGCAGGAACCTCAGCAGCTCCTCAGCCACATCGTCTGTGTAACAGCCGTCTTCCTCGGTTTCTTCTTTCCACGGCCCATACATTTTCGGCAGGATCACCGCTTTTTCTGAGCCTGCCTTTTCACGTTTTTCCCATTCTTTTCGGTCTTGTTCATATACTAATATATAGGGGGAGTCAAATTGGTCTAAAGGCAAAAAGCCGCCGAACTGGATACAAATTGTATCATATTTTTGATCTCCAATGCGTTCAAGCTGGCGAAAGAGTCCATTTCTCCCAAGCCACAAGAGTCTTTCTTCTAAGTACATTTGTCTCATTTCATCTTCTGTTTCCGCCAGAATAACGTCAACATGTATGCCTTCATCCATCATTCGCTCGCATAATGAAAGGCCGAAAAATTCGTCCGCACCTACAATCAGCGTTGATTCCATTGCATCTGCCGCCTTTCCGGTTTTTCATTTCCAAAGCAAAACAGCCTCCGCAAAAGAGAAGGCTGTTGTTATTGTATTCTCTATAGCTCTTTTTCATGACTGTGAAAGAATTTGCAGATTGATGCATAAATTCTGCTTGGATGCTCAAATAAGTAAAATGTCATGTCGACTGGTGAACCTCGCTTTTGCTGTTGTTCCTTGAATGCTTCCGCATGTACGCTGTATGGATAGGGCGCTCCGGTCATTCGCTGCCATATATGAACCGGCACGCCGCTCGGATAGCTTTCAATTGTTTTGTAACGGAACGCTTCCGCTTCTTTTTCAGTTATTCCGCAGCTTTCCGATACCTCTTTCAAAAATTGCTTATAGAAAAATTTATTTTCTTTCTCTGATTCATAATGAGCCTGAAGATCGAGACAAGGATTCAACATTGCGGCTGAACGGATATGATCCGGGGAAAAACGAAGCAGTTCATCGGCCACGAGAGCACCCATTCCTTCTGCTAAAATATGAATCTTCGGATTGAGTATTTCCTGCTTCAGAACGGAATGTATCAGCTGTTTGGCATAGGCGACCGCTTTTTTCGCTCCCCAATGCCTTCCGTAGAGATTGCTGTTAAAAAGAGTGTATCCTTCATTCCTCAGCATGTTCAGAAGCTGATTTCTGCCGTAATGCTGCAGCCAAAAGCTTGAATCATTCCCGACAAAGTGGGTTCTGTCCCCCAAGATAAAGATGCCAAAGCCGTTTGGGCGATAGGGCAGATGAATCACATTCTGCTCCGTTCCCAATTGAAAGTACCTTTCCGTTATTCCCATCGCTTGCCCGCCTCCTTTCACACTTCATCTCACGCTATCTTATGTAAAAAGAAAAGAAACGAATAAGGTAAAGTCCTAGCCTTTATGAGTTTTGGCTATTATACCATTCGATGTTTTTTGTTTTATTTAAAGTGTATCGAATCAGACTCTTTTGTCACCTCATTTTTCTTCTAAAATTGGATTCCCCCTTCGCTTTTTGTATGGTATGATAGCTTTTAGAATAGAATGAGAAGGACGAGGTGGAAACGTGCGATATATTATTGCCTTTATTTGGACGTTCCTTTTATCACATATGGCATGCTACTTGGTTGCCAGCATGAACAGCGTTGCGTATCAATTCAAAACATCATCTGTCATTGCTGTAGTACTGTATGTCTTGATCATGGTTTTAGCAGAAATCATGCCTATGAACAAAAATGCAAGCCAGCATTAAAACGCCAAAAACCCAAAACATTTCATTGTTTTGGGTTTTTTCTTGATCACGGCTTTCTTTTGTATGTCCACAGCCGGTTGTGATTTGATGTCTCAGGAAACATATCCCCTGCTGACAAATGGATCTTTTGCGGGTTTTTAACCATACTACCTGTCTCGCCGATTTCAACGTAGATGCCATTGTTGGGCGCTTTCTGTCCCGGACGAAATTGATGCTGCTGTCCCACTGTTTTTCCTCCTTTTCCTTTTTGCTGTAGTATGCGCCTATTCGCCTGTCAATATGTTTCCATCAAAAAAACTGCTGAGCTCAGCAGTTTTTCGATGATTCCCCTCTGTATAAAATGGCCTTCAGCAGTGCTTTTTGCACGTGAAGACGGTTTTCCGCCTGCTGAAATACCGCCGAATTCGGCCCGTCAATAATCTCCGCTGTCACTTCCTCTTCACGGTGCGCAGGGAGGCAATGTAAAAAAGTATAATCAGGCTTGGCATGGCTGACAAGCGCCGCATTTACCTGATAAGGCGCAAATACAGCGAGACGCTCTTGTTCTTCCGCTTCCTGCCCCATACTTGTAAACACATCAGAATAAATGACGTCCGCGTCTTTTACAGCTTCAAGCGGATCAGCTGTAAGCATGATAGTAGCGCCCGATTGACGTGCAGATGTTTTTGCCGCTTCAACTGCTTCATCTAATACTTCGTATCCCTTAGGCGAAGCGATCGAGACATCACAGCCCATTTTCGCGCAGCCGATCATTAATGAGTGCGCCACGTTATTTCCGTCACCGATGTACGCGACTTTCACGCCTTTAAGCTTCCCCTTCATTTCCTTAATCGTCAAGAGATCCGCCAGCGCCTGGCATGGATGGTATTTATCAGTAAGTCCGTTGATGACCGGAATGTCAGCTTCTTTGGCAAGCTCCTCCACTTTCTCATGCTCAAAGGTCCGGATCATAATGGCATCGACATAGCCTGACAGCACTTTTGCCGTATCAGCGACGGTTTCACCGCGCCCCAGCTGCAGATCTTTCTGGCTTAAGAAGAGAGCGCTCCCGCCCAGCTGCGCCATGCCTGCTTCAAATGAAACACGGGTCCGCGTTGATGATTTTTCAAAAATCATTGCCAAGGTTTTGCCTTGGAAAATTGGCTGAATTTTGTTTTGTTTCAGTTCACCGGCTTCTGCGAGCAAGGCGTTTATATCCTGTTCACTAAGATCCTGTAACGTTAATAAATCTTTTCCGTATAAACTGGTTTCCGTCACTGTGTGCATGATGCCACTTCCTTTTTATAGAGATCTTTGAGAGATACAGGCTGCGGATGGCCTGAACCGCTCTGTAAAAACGCCCGCACGGTTTCTTCTTCTGTAAAGACGGTGATGCCGTGCGTCATGGCTTCTAAACGTTCTTTGCGCGCTTCTTCAGATCCGCTCAAATTGATGTGGATCGCTTTTCCTTCCAGCTCCATCCATGAGGCAAATGTCCCTTGATGTACCGTAAAACCGGCGTTTTCCGCTAATTCCTTGATATCGTCCGGCCCGTTTTGGAAATAAATGCTTCCTTTTTGATTCCAGACACGTGTATAGATTTTTTTCAAGGCGCTGTCGGCATCGTACGCAACACACATGCCTTCTCCCGTTGATTTCATTTCCGGCCCAAGCTTGACATCTACATCTTGAATCGCATGTGATGAAAAGACCGGGAACTTTACAGCAACGCCGTGGTGATTTTGAACTGCCGGGTTTACATCTTTTAAAGACGCCCCCGCCAGCAGCCGTGTGGCGAGCGGAATCATCGGAACGCCCATTACTTTGCTGACGACAGGAACCGTTCGGCTCGCTCTCGGATTCACTTCAAGGACGAGAATGTTTCCACTGTCGATCACAAATTGAATGTTCATGATGCCTTTAAATGAAAGCTTTCGGGCAATTTTTTGCGCGGCATCTTTTATGTCTTGCTGAAGCCCGTTTGTGATGGACGGTCCAGGAAGGATGGCAAAGCTGTCTCCCGAATGGACCCCTGCCCGTTCAATATGCTCGGTATATGTCGGGATAAAAACCTCTTCACCGTCGGAAATCAAATCAATTTCGACTTCCTTTCCTGACACATACTGATCAATTAAAATCGGGTACGGCATGCTGTCCTCTCCGTTCAGCAGCTGAGAAAGCTGAGCTTGCGAGTCAACAATGATCATGCCCATTCCGCCGATGACATAAGACGGACGGATTAACACCGGATAGCCGATCTCATCAGCTTTTTCAGCCGCCTCTTTCTTTGTATAAGCGATTTCTCCCTTTGCGTGCTTCAAGCCAAGCTCATCAAGAAGCTGATAAAATTGATCCCGATCCTCTAACACGTCGAGCGTTTCAAACGAGGTTCCGAGAAGGGTAATGCCGGCTTTTTCGAGCGCTTCAGCAGCATTGATCGCGGTTTGGCCGCCGAATTGCACGATTGCAAAATCGATGTTTTCCTGCTCCGCCACGTTTAAAATGTGCTCTGTTGTCATCGGTTCAAAATACAGGCGGTCCGCAATTTCATAATCTGTGCTGACCGTTTCCGGGTTGTTGTTCATCATGATGGTTTCGAAGCCAAGCTCTTGCAGTGTCAGCACGCCGTGAACGGCACTGTAATCGAATTCAACTCCTTGGCCGATGCGAATCGGTCCCGATCCGATAATCAGCGCGCGTTTTTTCTCTTTTCGGCTGATGTCACCATCGGTCTCTCCGAAATATGTCGAGTAAAAGTAGTTTGTTTTCGCATCAAATTCAGCCGCGCATGTATCGACAATTTTGAAGGAAGGTGTAATGCCCATCTCCTTGCGAAGCGAGCGCACCTCTTCTTCTTTTTTTCTGATCAGCGAGGCAATCGTTGCGTCTGAAAATCCCTTTTCCTTTGCTTTTTTCAATAAGTCAACAGAGAGATCGCTTCCCGCCTCCATCAAGCGGTTTTCCAGTTTGATGATGTTGTCAAAGGTATGCAGGAAAAACGGATCAATCTTTGTTTTCGCATGAATGTCTTCAATCGTCACGCTGCGGCTCAACAGCTCCATGACAACGAAAAATCTGCGGTCGTCCGGAGTGACTGCCAAATCCCATAGCGCTTCAATCGACAAGCCGCTGAGCTCCGGAAGATGCGTACCGCTGTTTTTCAGTTCAAGGGACGCTGCTGCTTTTTGTATCGCCGCTTCTAAATTCCGTTCAATCGCCATCACTTCACCGGTGGCTTTCATTTTTGTGCCAAGCTTGCGGTCTGCGTTTTTGAATTTATCAAACGGCCAGCGCGGAAATTTGACGATCACATAGTCAAGCGCCGGTTCAAAGCTTGCGTAAGTTGAACCTGTGAGCGGGTTTTTCAGCTCATCAAGGGTATATCCGACCGCCAGTTTCGCAGCCATCTTGGCAATCGGATAACCGGTTGCTTTAGACGCGAGAGCCGATGACCGGCTTACACGCGGATTGACTTCAATGACGTAATATTGCTTGCTGAATGGATCAAGCGCGAATTGAATGTTGCAGCCGCCTACGACATCAAGCGCTGAGATGATTGTCAGACTAGCCGTCCGCAGCATTTGATAGTCTTCATCCGTCAATGTTTGTGACGGCGCCACAACGATGGAGTCACCTGTATGCACACCGACCGGATCGATGTTTTCCATATTACACACGGTAATGCATGTGTTATTGCGGTCACGCATGACTTCATATTCGATTTCTTTAAATCCGGCTATGCTTTTTTCTACAAGGCATTGATTGATCGGGCTTGCTAACAGCGCCTGTTTAATCATGGCTGTAAAGGCTTCTTTATTAGGGGCGATGCCTCCGCCCTTTCCGCCTAATGTGTAAGCAGGTCTGATAATGACAGGAAAACCGATGGATTCCGCAAAACGGAGGGCGTCCGCCTCGTTATCTACAATTTCACTATCCGGCACGGGCTGGTTCAATTCGTTCATTAACGAACGGAATTTTTCCCGGTCTTCACCTTTTTGTATGGTTTCAACGGATGTGCCGAGCAGTTTGACGCCGTGATCTTTTAAAACACCCGTTTCTTCAAGCTCCACCGCTAAATTCAACGCGGTCTGCCCGCCTAAATTGGCAAGAAGCCCATCAGGCTGTTCTTTCTTAATGATATTTGTCAGGCTTTCTGCTGTCAGCGGCTCAAAATAAATGTCATCAGCGAAGGCTTCATCGGTCATAATGGTCGCCGGATTATTGTTGACGAGGATCACCCGATAGCCTTCCTCCTTCAGCGCGATGCACCCTTGAGTGCCTGAATAATCAAATTCCGCTGCCTGCCCAATGATGATCGGGCCAGAGCCGATTACTAATATGCTTGAAATACTGGTGTTTTTAGGCATGCGCGATTTCTCTCCTTGCTGGTATCACATTCTTTAGATAATCATCAAAAATCCATTCGCTTTCCGCCGGTCCGGGATGGGCTTCCGGGTGGAATTGCACACTCATGACAGGCCATTTTTTATGGGAGAGCCCTTCAACTGACGTATCATTAACGTGATGAAACCTGATCGTGAGCTCTGCTTCATTAATAGACTGTTCATCAACCACATAGCTGTGGTTTTGGCTAGTCATGAAGACACGTTTCGTTTCACGGTCGATGACCGGATGGTTTGCGCCCCTGTGTCCGAACGGAAGCTTAAATGTATTCCCTCCGAACGCGAGCGCGATCAGCTGATGTCCGAGACAGATGCCGAGCGTCGGATAACGGCTGACGATGCTTTTGATTTTTCCTAAATAAGGCTGAATGGCTTTCGGGTCTCCGGGTCCGTTCGATAACACAATGCCGTCCGGCTTTATATCGTATACAGCTTCCATTTGCTGATACGGCACAACGGTGACCTTGCAGCCCCGTTTCACGAGTGATGACGCGATGGACTTTTTATAGCCGAAATCAATGAGGGCGATATGTTTATGGCCGTCGCCGAATGTGCTGATTTCCTGCGCGGATGCCTGCTCTGCCACGTTTTCTGGCTGAAGGGCGATCTCAGCGGCTTCTATAGAGCCTGTAACAGTCGCACCCATCGTTCCGTTTGCGCGGATTTTTTTCACGACAGCCCTTGTATCAACATGGGTCAACAGCGGAATGTTCCATTTTTGTAAATACTCCTTGAGGCTGTATACGGCTTCATGATGAGAAAAATGATCACACGCCTCGTAGACAACCGCGGCTTTCACTTGCGGTTTCTTGCTTTCAAAATCCTTTTCATTAATGCCGTAGTTGCCAATCAGCGGGTAGGTAAATACGATAATCTGTCCTTTATATGATGGATCTGTAAGCACTTCCTGGTAGCCTGTCATTCCTGTAAAAAAAACAGCTTCTCCCGTGCAGCTTCCATGACCATCCAGCTCGCCGCTGAACGCTGTTCCATCTTCTAACACTAAATAACCTTCCATCTAACAGCCCACCTCTTGATGAATAATTAATTATAAAAATGAATTTTTATACCTTGATGTCGAAAAAAAATTACTGGTTTACAGCGGAATAATGAGCGATCGCCTGTTTCAGCTTACTGACGGCTTCTGCTATTTCATCCTTTGTCACGGTGAGCGGCGGCAGCAGCCGAATGACGTTCGGGCCGGCCGGCAATACAAGCAAGCCTAATGTCTGCAATTCAGTAATGATGTCGGCAACCGGTCCATCACATTCAATTCCAAGCATTAATCCTTTACCGCGGATTTGTTTGACAAAAGGATTCTTTAGCTCAGCCTCGAGCTGTTCTTTTAAAAATGCCCCTTTGTCAGCAGCCTTTTGCAGAAAGTCAGGCTGGAATATAGTTTGCAGTGTGGCATTCACAGCAGCCATCGCCAGCATATTTCCTCCGAAAGTCGTTCCGTGAGAACCTGGGGTAAACGCTTCTCCCAGCTGTTTTTTGCCGATGACAGCACCGACTGGAAAGCCGTTTCCCAATCCTTTTGCGACTGTGATGATATCAGGTGAGAGCCCAAAGTGCTCGTAGGCGAAGCCCTTTCCTGTCCGTCCGATGCCGGTCTGGATTTCATCAACGATTAAAAGAGCTTCCTTTTCCTTGCAAAACGACTGTACGGCTGTTAAAAATTCAGCGCTTGCCGGATTGACTCCGCCTTCTCCCTGCACTGTCTCAAGCATCACAGCGGCAATGCCGTCTTCCTCGCCAAGAGCCTCAAAAGCGGACGGATCGTTGTACGGAAGGTAGTAAAAGCCTTCCAGCATCGGGCCGAAGCCTGTTTTGATTTTATCCTGTCCGGTCGCGGCCATCCCTGCGTACGTGCGGCCATGGAACGACTGAAGAAAAGTGATGATTTTTGTTTTTCCAGTTGCTTTTCGGGCGAGCTTTATCGCGCCTTCATTCGCTTCCGCGCCGCTGTTGCAGAAAAAAACGAGGTCTCCCGCACTGTGCGCCGCCAACTTTTGTGCCGCTTGCTCCTGGAGACTGTTTTGAAACAGGTTGGATACGTGCCATACGCTGTCGAGCTGTTTTTTGACTGCTGCCGTGACCGCTTCATGGCAGTGGCCTAGATTAGACACCGCAATCCCCTGAATGAAATCGAGGTAGGTCTTGCCGTTTTGATCCTCAACGTACGTTCCCTTTGCTTTTTTGATGTCAATATCCCAGCGTCCGTAGGTTTGAAACAAGCTGCTCATGAAACAGCCTCCTTTGCTTTGACGATTTTTGTTCCTTGAAAGGTTTGTTCTGTGAAGAATGATCCTTTTCCGTTTACGATCATGACTTCAGACACCTGATCTGATAAAGCCGCCAAGGCTGAATTGACCTTCGGAATCATCCCCCCTGTGATCACTTCCTGTTTGATCAGCATTTGAATCTGCTCAGGGGTCAGGACGTCGAGACGCTGCTTTTCTTTCAAGATTCCATCGACATCTGTGACGAACATCAGTTTATCGGCTTCAAGCGCTCCGGCGACTGCTGAAGCAGCCAGATCGGCATTCACATTCAGCGTCTTGCAGTCACTCGTCATAGACAGCGGCGCGATAACAGGAATGATGCCCTTTTCCATCAGCGCGTTCACCATGGATACGTCGACCTTTTTGATTTCTCCGACTTCCCCGTATGTTTCCGGATCGAGATAATCCGCCTCCAGAAGACCGCCGTCCTTACCGGAGATGCCCGCGGCACGCAGTCCGTGTTTGGCAAGCTCGGCAACGAAAAATTTATTCACCGAGCCGGATAAAACCATCTCAGCCACTTCCAGCACCGGCTTCGTTGTTTTGCGCTGTCCTCCTGAAAACTCTGTTTTAATATTTAACCGTTTCAGCATATTTGTGATTTCCGGGCCGCCGCCGTGAACGATCGCCGGTTTCCATCCTGACGCCATCAGTTCTTTCAGGTTATGAAAAAATTCCTCCGACAGCTCACGGATGACACTTCCCCCGCATTTAAAAACGATTGTTTTCTTCATCATGCTCCCCTTTATTATGTGCGATAGCTCGCGTTAATTTTGATATAGTCATAGGTCAGGTCACAGCCCCACGCTCTTCCGTTCCCGTCACCTTCATCCATCTTGATGATAATGGTGATTTCATCTCCTTCAAGATATTCCTTGGCGAGAGATTCAGAGAATGCCTGAGGTTCATTATGCTTAAACAGGCATTGGCCCCCGAGATAAACCTCTACTTCTTCCGCCGTCACCTGAGCTGTGCTGTGCCCGATGGCACCGATGATGCGCCCCCAGTTGGCATCTGTTCCGTAGACTGCCGTTTTCACGAGATTTGAACCGACTATTTTTTTCGCAATCACGTTCGCGTCAAGATTATTTTTCGCTCCCCGCACTTGGGCTTCGATTAGTTTTGTCGCGCCTTCTCCGTCTCTCGCAATCTCTTTAGCCAAATCCTCGCAAGTTAGCAAGAGCGCTTTTTTAAAGACCGGCCAGTCTGGGTGATCTTCCGTCAGGCACTCATTTTCGGCGCAGCCGTTTGCCATGACCAATACCATGTCGTTCGTGGATGTTTCACCATCAACTGTGATTTGGTTAAATGAAACATCAGTGATGTCGCGAAGCGCCTTTTGCAGCGCTTTTTCTTCAATTGCCGCGTCTGTCGTCACAAATCCCAGCATCGTGGCCATGTTCGGATGAATCATTCCCGAGCCTTTAGCCGCTCCGCCGATCGTGACTGTTTTGCCGCCGATTGTCAGCTCATAGCACGTCTGCTTGATCACCGTATCGGTTGTTAAGATCGCTTCCTCAAAATCTCCCGATCCCGCGGGTGTTTGTGTCAGCAGTTTGATGCCTGCCTGAATTTTTTCCATGTCTAAATACTCGCCGATGACGCCCGTTGATGAAACGGCGACAAACTCCGGCTCAATACCCAGCTGTGCAGCAAGACTCTCCCGCATTGTGTATGCGTCCTTTATTCCCTGTTCTCCCGTGCAGGCATTGGCAATGGCGCTGTTAACGATGACGGCTTTCAATGCTGGCCCATGCTTTAAGCTGTCTTGTGTGACTTTGATCGGAGCGGCCTGAAAGTGGCTTTGGGTATAAACCGCCGCACTTACGGCCGGTGTCTCGCTGATAATGGCGCCAAGGTCTTTTTTCGAGTAGCGCAGCCCGCAATGCACGCCCTTTGCCTGAAATCCTTTTGGCGAGGATACATCACCTGTTACTTTTATAATTTGCTCTTCACTTAACTGAATCATGGTTCGATTCTCTCCCGTTCTATGGATAAATTGGCGTCATGGTGAGCCCGGTTTCTTCATTCCAGCCATTCATCAAATTAAAGTTTTGCACAGCCTGACCGGCGGCACCCTTCATTAAATTATCGATTACCGAGACGATCGTGACTCTGTTCGTTCTCTCGTCCAGGGTAACGGCGATATCACAGAAATTACTGCCGCACACTTCCTTCGTTTGCGGATACTGCCCTTTTGGCCTTATTCTCACAAAATATGAATCTTGGTAAAATTCCGAATATAAATGATGCAGGTCATCTGCTGATAGGCCAGAGGTTAATTGCGTATACATCGTTGCCATGATGCCCCTTGTCATCGGAACCAAGTGAGACGAAAATGTAATAGGCCCCAGCCCTGGCTGCCATTCTTGCAGCGCCTGTTCAATTTCCGGCGTGTGCTGATGTTCATTGACTTTATAAATTTTAAAATTGTCGTTCAGCTCAGAAAAATGAGTTCCCATGGATGCTTTTCTTCCCGCTCCGGAAACACCGGTCTTCGCGTCAACGATAACGAAAGATTCATTGAGCAGTTTCTGTTGAGCCAATGGTGCGAGGCCAAGCAAAACAGCAGTTGGAAAACAGCCCGGATTGGCGATGAGCTTTGCCTGTTGAATTTGCTTTTGATTCAGTTCTGCCAGGCCGTAAACCGCCTCATGAATCACTTCCATCGGTGCCGATTTCCGTTTATACCATCTTTCATATTCAGCGGGCTCTTGTATCCTCAGATCACCTGACAGATCAATCACCGGAATTCCCGCATCTGCCAGCTGCGGAGTCAATTCACTCGATACCCCGGGCGGTGCAGCAAGAAACATGATATCTATTTCGTGTTTGATCGTATTCATTTCAATCGGCTTCAGCTTCTGTTCGGCTAAGCCGGTAAGATGAGGATAAACCTCGCTATAGACATTCCCTTCACCGCTGGATGAATAAAGTATACATTCCTCTGCATGAGGATGATGCGAGAGAATCCGGACAAGTTCGGTGCCTCCATAGCCTGTAGCGCCTACAATTCCTATTTTCAAAACAAGTTCACCTTCTTGGTCTTTGTGAAATTATTTAACATTATAACATGAATAAAAATTAATTCAATCGTATATTTAATATTTTTATTCATTTGTACATTTTCTGTTCAATGAAAAATCCGCTCAAAAAAAGTAACGTTGTTGCACCAGAAAACGTTGATCTGCCGCTTTTTTAACTGAATAAAAAAACAGGCTGACGCGCTCAGCCTGTTTTCATCATCATCAATCCGCTTAAAAAATACAGAATAGAGCTTGCATAAAAAATCATTTGCACCGTAAAAAAATCGGCGAGAAAGCCGCCGAGCATAATGGCTGCTGCTGAAAAGACAGCTGTCCAAAAATGGTAATTCCCAATCTTTTTTCCCCGCTCTCCGCTGTCTGTAAAATCGGCGATCAGCACTTTTTCTCCGTGCTTTTGCATCGCACCAAAGAGCCCTAACAGCACTTGGACGATATACATTTGAACAACGCTTCCGATATGCGGGACATACAAAAGCAGCACGGCCATACCCCAAGAGTTTGCAAGCAGAAAATAACGGTTGTCGAGCCTCTCAGACAGCCGTCCGAGGAGCGGATAAATGAGCGCTCCGCTCAGCCCGAATAATCCGTAGGAAAAACCGAACTGCGTGTAGCTTGAGCCGATATTTTTCACAAACAAAATATAAAACGGAAAGATTAAGCTGCTTGCGAAAAACACGCTGCTTTGTGATAATGTCAACCATTTTAATTTGTTTTTCCCCATTATTTATACCTCTGATAAAAATAATTCATAAAGCGCTCATCCGGGTCATACGTTCGTTTTTTCTGAAAAAACGCTTCGCATTTCGGATACGCCTGCCTCATTTGCGCTTTTGTCTGGTACGTCATATACGGCAAATAATAGCTGCCGCCGTGCTTGATGGCAACATCTGTCATGCGCCTGATGATCCGGGCAGTGTCTGCCTGGGCTTCTTTTGAAAATCCCTCGTTTATTAAAAGCACGAGCGAAAACATATCATCCTTCGCATAGGAAAGGTCGGCTTTTTCATTTTTCTGCACGTAGCGGATGGTAATGTTCACAAGGTTCAAATCTTCGTCCGACAGCGTTTGTCTCAGGTCGTCAATATAGGACGCATACTCCTTCACCGGCACAAAGTATTCTTGCAGAACATCTGTGTTGTCATTGTTTTCATATTCGAGAAATCTTGATTCGGACCGCATGACGTTATTGCGTGAGATCTTTGTGCCGTTTTGGCTCTGGAAATAGGATTCCTGCGTGTTCCACAGCCAATTTCTGCCCCATTCATACCGTCTCGACAAGCCGAGTGCAAACTTTGTGATCCCGGTATACTCATCTTCTTTAAGATCGCTGTATGATGACAGCCGATCCTGATCATCTGCCAATTCATAATTCGTGACATACATGTCGTCCAGAAAACCTTTTTTCGCTGTTGAAATTCGCGCCAGATGCATTCGGACATCCGGATTTCCTTTTACGTGCTTTGTAAAATAGTCTGCGTATCCGCTGTAATTCATTTTTTCAGTCTGCATGACATACAGCTCATCATCCGTCAGCTCAAGCGTTACATCAAGAATCACGCCAAAAAGACCGTACCCTCCGATGACTGCTGTAAACAAATCATCTTTTGGAGTAATGGTGACGATCGTTCCGTCCGCTTTTAAAAGCCGAAATGATTTTACAGTATCAATCAGCGAGCCGTAGCGGATATCACGTCCGTGGGCATTGGCGCTGAGAGATCCTCCAATGGAGAAAATATTTTGTGACTGCATGACTTTTACCGCGAGTCCGTATGGATTCACGTATTTCTGGATGTCATTCCACGTCGCGCCGCTTTGGACTCTGATGGTTTTCTTCTCTTGATCGAACGACAAGATTTTATTGTAGCCTGTCATGTCGAGAACGATGCCGTCCTCATAATATGTATGGCCGCCCATGGAATGCTGGGCTCCGGCGATTGAGATCTTTATGTTTTTTCGATTTGCTTCTTTGATCGTGTCAATGAGCGTTTCCTCTTCCTGCCCTTTTACTGTCTGCTTAATTTTCACCGGCATCAGTCGGCTGACATCCGTCATCTCGCTTGTGTCTGTTTTTTGATCTGAGTGCACAGAGTACGCAAACAGGGCCGCATACGCGCCTGTACAAAGCGCGAATGCAAGCAATTTCTTTTTCATGGCGCTCTCCCTGCTGTTTTTTTATGACCATTATACCATGTCTGCGCCCTCATTTTTTCAGGCTATCTCCTTGCCCGTTTTTCGGCGCGGCGGTCGGCAACGATAAAACAGGCGTGAATCGCGCCCGGCAGCCAAAAGATACAGGTCAATATGAGATTCAGCAATGCCTGAACCGGTTTTCCCGAAAACAAAACTGCGAGCGGCGGGCATAGGACAGCCAGCAGATACATCATTTCCTTCACTCCTTTCAGCTGCAAAAAAGGACAGCCTCATATGTCAGGCTGCCCTCTTTTGTTTTATTGAATGCCAAGCGCGATTTTCGCGTATCTGGACATTTTATCTCTTGTCCAAGGCGGATTCCACACAATGTGAACCTCCGTCTCTTTCACTTCGGGAATGTCCGCTAACGCTTTTTTCACTTCATCCACGATAACCGGCGCTAAAGGGCACCCCATTGATGTCAATGTCATTGTAACGTGTGTTAAACCGTCGTCATCCATATCAACATCATATACCAAACCAAGGTTCACGATATCAACGCCAAGCTCAGGATCGACAACCTGCTCCAGGGCGCCCATGATGTTTTCTTTTAATGCTTCTTCCACGTTCCCTCACTCCTTTTTTTCTACAGTATAACGTAAATCCTGCCCTTGTTAACACCTTTGTGCTTTATAAGTGTGTCTCAAACCATTCAATCGTTTTTAACACAGCTGTTCGCGGGACTTTATGGTCGGCGTGTTCATCTCCGATAAATTGAAGGCGTTCCGGCTGCTCGCTGTAATCGGACTTGATCGTGTCATAAAATTTCCGGGTCGGCGCGTAAGGCACGACTTTATCTTTTCCGCCGTGCCAAAATAATAGCGGGCGCTGGCGCAGTTTCTCCGGCTGAAGGCTGAGATCCCGCAACTCGAGACGCTTCATCAGCTCCTCTACCTTTTCTTCCGGCACGTCGATATCGATGCCCTGAGATTGAATATGGTCAATCTGCTGCTGAAACAACTCCACGTAATTCGGGCTTCCCATCAGGCTGACGCCGGCTTTTATCCAATCATAAGCAGTCAGTGCGCCAAGCGTTGTGATGCCGCCCATTGACGTGCCTGCGAGGCCGATGCGGCCGCCGTCTATCAGGCCCTCTTTTTCAAAATGGGTTTTGAGTGCGCCGATCTCTTCAATCTCGTTGAGGACGATGTCCCAAAAATGGACGGCCAGTTCTTCAACAGCCATTTGCTCTCCCCGTTGGCCATGGTGCAGAGCCTCCGGCAGAACGGCTCTGAAGCCCTTCTCCGCAAGCAGATAAGCAATATGAAGGTTATGTTCCTTCGCGCTCGTAAAACCATGTATAAAGATCACGAGAGGAACAGCGCGGTGCCTGTTCTCTTCCTTTACAATATGTAAAAACGGAATACCGGAAACGGTTTGATTTTCAATTTGAATCACAGTGTGCCCCTCCTTAGGATAACCATAATCATAAGTGTAACATGTAGACAATAAAGATGGTAAAAAGCTACACTGTAATTAAGGCAAAACAAGCAAACTCTAAGGTTAAAGGAGCTTTTCATGGAGACAAAACCCTATTTAATCGCATTAGATTTAGATGGAACGTTATTAAAGGATGATAAAACCATATCAGAAAACACCCTTCGGACGATACAGCACCTAAAAGATGACGGGCATTATGTCTGCATCTCAACAGGACGTCCGTACCGTTCAAGTTCCATGTACTACCAGCAGATGGAGCTGACAACGCCGATTGTCAATTTTAACGGAGCGTTCGTCCATCATCCGCAGGACGACAGCTGGGGACGGTACCATACCTCGCTGCCGCTTGATGTTGTGAAACAGCTGGTGGATATCAGCGAGAACTACAACGTACATAATGTGCTCGCTGAAGTCATTGACGACGTGTACTTTCATTACCATGATGAGCACTTGATTGATGCTTTTAACATGAATACAACAAACGTGACGGTCGGAGACTTGCGGGAAAATCTCGGCGAGGATGTCACATCCGTGCTCATTCACGCAAAAGAAGAAGATGTGCCGGCCATACGCTCCTATTTATCCAATGTGCACGCCGAGGTGATCGACCATAGAAGATGGGCCGCGCCGTGGCATGTCATAGAAATTATTAAAAGCGGCATGAATAAAGCGGTCGGCCTGAAGAAAATCAGCGATTATTACGGCGTGCCGCAGGAGCGGATCATTGCTTTCGGGGATGAGGATAACGATTTGGAAATGCTTGAATTCGCCGGCTGCGGCGTTGCGATGGGAAATGGAATTGATGCGGTCAAGCAGGTTGCCAACCGAACAACCGTTACAAATGAAGAAGACGGCGTGGCAAGATTTTTGAAAGAATATTTTTCACTTTAAAGGCCGGCCCGTATTAATATTTTCCCATTCATAAACATGACTTCGCCCCACCATACTATTGAAGACGACTCATCTCGTCAAAGTATGGAAGGGGGCAGTCTCAAAATGGGTAAACGAAGCAAATCCAGAAGGTTTATTCACCAGGGTAAAGACTCCGTCGGGCTACACGCCGCAAAATTTCCATATCGGTCTACTTTAGAAGAAGCTCACCAGCATGCCGCGGCACGAGACTCGGCGGAAAGGCAGTATGAATATTAAATGAGAAATGAACTGTTTCAGCAGGCAAAATCATTCGTTCAACAGGCTGTCATGGTGACAAACGGCTTTGAGGAAGGCGATCAGGATCAAGCGATTCTGAGAGCCAAAAATGCTGTGTCTTCTGCGTATGCCAACTCGACAGATGCAGAACGTCGCCAGCTCCATCAATTTCAGGATCAGCTGGAGAAACTTCAGTAAAAAAAGGCTATGGCGATTTGCCATAGCCTCTTATTTCACTTCAAACTGCTGAACAGCCTGAACCTGTTTGAGATTTTCCGCTCTGCCTTTAAATGTCACCTTCACCTCGTAGGTTCCCGGCTCAGGGACTTCCTTCCACACATCAGAAAAATCATAGTTTTCTCCAGGTTCAAGTGTCAGATTTTGAAAAGCTTGCGTAAACATTTTGTCTTTCGAATAACGGTATCTTTCTTTGTGCTCAGAATCATACACGACAAGTTCAAATTTTTGTCCTGTGCTGAATTGAAACTCGATAGCACGTTCACTTTGGTTCTTCAGCGACATGTTAAACTTGATTTGTTCAGGCTCCTGAATTGCGTCAACAGATAAAACAACCTCTTGATTCTCCATTCCGCCTGATACCTCCTTATCGGGTTCTGTCTGCTCATCTTTCCCGCAGCCTATTAAAAGCAGCACGGGCAAGAGCAGCACAAGCAGCCGTTTCACGACTTCCACCTGCTTTCGTCAGTCTTTTCTAAAGAAACCAAAAATCCCAGTCGTTTGAACAATGTTTGTAAATGCTTTCGGATCGACTTCTTTGACAATCTTCTCTAAATCGTACAGTTCATACCTTGTGATGACAATAATCATCATCTCTTTCTGTTCGTTCGTAAAGGCTCCTTTAGCCGGAACAGTGGTGATGCCGCGCACCATTTTTCCATAAATGGCTTCTTTGATTTCGTCCGCTTTTTTCGTCACGATCATCGCCGTGAGCTTCATGTGGCGGGTGTGAATGGCGTCGATCACCCTCGTTGTCACATACAGTGTAACCAGAGTATATAATGCTTTCTCCCAACCTTGCAATAATCCTGCCGTCAAGATGATAATCCCATTGAGAATGAAGAAATACGTGCCGATGGGTTTATCCTTCCACTTTGCAAGCACCATGGCAACGATATCGAGCCCGCCTGTGGAAGCACCGTATTTTAACGTTAAGCCGATACCGACCGCGGAAATGACGCCGCCGAACACCGCGTTCAGCAAAATGTCATGTGACAGGCTTGTTTCCGGCAGGATTCCCATAAACAATGTAGTCAGCCCGACACTTAAAATACTGTACACCGTAAACGATTTGCCGACCTTCATCCATCCTAAAATACCGACCGGAATGTTTAAGAGGAACAAGAGCGTTCCCGTCGATATATAAAAGGGGGCATATTCAACAATGACGCTTGATAAAAGCTGGGCGACTCCCGTAAATCCGCTGGCATATACGTCTGCCGGGATCAAAAATAAGTTCAGCCCGGCCGCATTGAGTAAAGCGCCGATGATGACGACAAGTAATTTTTTTGTTTGATCTAGTACCATGGCTTGTTCCTCCGCTCTTTCTTCTTTATTATGTTTTCCCTTAAAACAAATATTTGAACACGATTTTGGTAAATTAATATGATATAGTTGGCTTAACTCTTATGATAACGAGCGATAACAGAAAGAAGGGAAGCAATATGACAGTTCATCTCATCGCTGACAGCGCCGCCGATCTGCCCCGTTCTTACTTTGAAGAAAACGGCATTGGCTTTATTCCGCTAAGGGTTTCTCTCGGCGATAAAGAATTCGAAGATGCAGTCACGATTGATGCGGATCAAATATTTGAAGCGATGCAAAAAGGAGAAACGCCTAAGACGTCCCAAGCCTCACCGCAAACGATTAAAAATGTATTTTTGCAATATGCCAAAACAGGTGATCCCGCTCTTTACATTGCCTTTTCCTCAGGCCTTTCCGGCACATATCAGACAGCTGTGATGATGGCCAATGAAGTGAAAGAGGAATTTCCCGATTTCGATTTGCGGGTCATTGATTCTAAATGCGCTTCATTAGGATACGGTCTGGCCGTCCGGCATGCCGCCGATCTCTGTATCAACGGGAATACAATACAAGAAATTGAAACGTCTGTAAAGAACTTTTGCGAACAGATTGATCACATATTTACCGTGGATGATCTCACCTATCTTGCACGAGGCGGCCGCATCTCCAAAACATCCGCTTTTGTCGGAGGTCTGCTCAATATTAAACCGCTGCTTCAAATGGAGGACGGCAAGCTGGTGCCTCTGGAAAAAATCCGCGGACAGAAGAAACTTTTTAAACGGATCATCGAACTCATGAAAGAGCGCGGTGATGATTGGAGCAATCAAACCGTCGGGATCAGCTATGCCGCGGATGAAGAAAAAGCCATTGGCATGAAACACTTGATAGAGGATGAGTTCAAGCCGAAGAAGATCATCATGCATTCGATCGGTTCTGCGGTTGGCTCACACGCCGGCCCCGGCACATTGGCGATATTCTTTTTAAGAAAATAAGCAAACAAAAACAGTCAGACTCAAATGTCCTGACTGTTTTTGTTTGCTCATTGAATTCCGACAGCTTTATACGCTTTTTCGACTGAGGCTGATTGCTTCGAGCCTTCACCGTATAAATCATTGGCCGCTTCGATTGCCGCTTGCTTCATCATACTGAAATCTGTAGACGGTGTTACATAATATGTTAAAGCCCGATAGTAAATTTGTTCACATGCTTCACGCCCAATCCCTTCAACCTGTACATCGTGGTGCGCGCCTCCTTGTGCCAGAAGGTAAGCTGCTTTATTGTGGATGGACGAATTGATATGGACTCCGCCATAATCCTCTGTTCCTGTGTAACGGTTCGAGTAATGATCGGGATTTCCCTGCTTGGATGGGTCCTCTAGTGATCGTAATGAATCTCCCGCCATATCCGGGGTATAAACATCCTCGCCGATTTCCCAATCATCACGGTCTGCCATCGCTCCCATAATGTCGGAAATGGACTCGTTTAATGCACCGGGTTCTCCTTGATATAAAAGACCGGCGGAATACTGCGTGACTGCGTGTGTAATTTCATGTGCGACAATGTCGAGTGCTCCGGACAGCGGCTTAAATGTTGAGCCGTCTCCATCACCGTATACCATCTGCACACCGTTCCACGCCGCATTGTTCCACTGTTTGCCGACATGCACGGTAGACGTAATCCTTGCTCCGTTTTGATCAAAAGAATCTCGGCCAAATGTCTGGCTGTAATAGTCGTAAACGGCTTGCGCATTTGCATGCGCATCCACAGCCGCCGGTTCTTTAAATACAGACGTGCCGCTGACTATTTCTTTGCCCGTATACCCGATCAATTGAGACAAAAGCGTAAACAAGGTTTCATTCAGGTTCTCCGCATCAAACGTATTGATCCCTTTTCCCCTTGTTTCGTCCGCCAAATAATAGCGCCCATTCTGTTCTGTGACTTCAAAGCTTTTTTCATCACCTGAGACGC
Organism: Bacillus sp. SW14; assembly: GCF_047608225.1. Lineage (NCBI taxonomy): Bacteria > Bacillati > Bacillota > Bacilli > Caryophanales > Bacillaceae > Bacillus > Bacillus sp. SW14. Next base: position 3,061,653 of record NZ_JBLKRW010000001.1, read on the forward strand.
CGATTCCTGTACCTGCCGCTTCATGAATGGCGTTAAAAGACTCAATGACCTTTCCGCTTTGGGCATTGATGAAATAATGCCAATAGCCAGGCTCAGGTTCAGATGTCGAGATTCTCACAAGGTAGGCAAGATCATATGCCCCGTCGTGCGGATAGATATATAATTCGCCTTTCGGTTCCCCATCAATATATTCGATTTTCCCTAAGGAAGCCTCGAGCTCACGCCGCGCTGTACGTATTGCTTTTTCTTCAGAAATAGACGGTGTGACGGATACGTCTTTTATTTGCGGATGCACCTTTCCAAAGAAACTTTTCACCTGTTTGTTTTCCTTCATTGCGACCGCTTGTTCAAAGCCGTAAATCGGAATTCCTTTGTAAACTTCCGTTAATTTAAAAAACGTTTGTTTTGTCTTTGGATCCTTTATTGTTTTCGAAATGCGAAAATGGCTGTTCGCATTCCCTTTGAGCTTAAAATGCGTTTGATGCTTGTTAAGATAGGAAAATAGTGATTCTTTTTGGGTTGTGTTTTGTGCTTGCTTCGGTGATGATTTTTCGATGATGTATGAAGGGGTTTGATACGTATTGTCATATTTGATGCTTTGATCAGCTGAGGCCTGTGTTACAAAAACCATTTGGGCCGCCGTGCATAAGACGGCCAGCAATAGAGACGTCTTGGCTAGGTTGCGCAAAACACCACATCCTTCCTGTTTTGGAATCTATCATTTTTCTTCATCCTATCAAAAAAACAAAAACTTGTATGTGGTGCATCGTTCTTATTTTCCAAAAAAAAGAAAGGCAGAGATATTTCGCTCTGCCCTTCTTTTTCTACTCTACTAATTTTTTATTGACATAAATAATAACCCCTGCTCCATATGCCAAAATAAGCGGCGGAATGAGCTGCTCTTGGCCTTGAAACGAGATAAAGCTATTCAGCAAAATGAACAAACCGGAATTCAAGAAAAAGTAGCCTGCTATTCTGGCCAGCCGATCTTTATCCCGGATACGGGCTTCATTAAATCCGGCCAGCATCCACGTTTGTTTTTTGATCCCGACAAAATAAGCAACTACAAAAAATAAAAGCGCTATAACAATTAACAGATAATTGATGCCGATTTCCATATTTGAGCCTCCTACAACATTACTTGACGTTTAGAAAAAGAAAAAAAGCGGCGCAGCTTACAACAATCAGCAGCAGGACGACGAATGCACTGAGGAACGGCTGCAAAAGAAGCAGCACAGCCAAAAACAGCAAATAAGCCGCACCGACTCGCGAAATCGTGACAATCTCCTTTTGAGAGCGTAATTTGTTTTTTCTGACGCCAGCAAACATCATCAGTTTTTTCCGCTTCCACACATATCCGGCAAGCACCGTTAAATAAACAACCAGCGGCAGATATCTGTAATCGGGCGGCAGCAGCGGCAGGGCGATAATCACGGCAAGGAGAAGGACCGAAAGCCAGCTTTTGCCCAATAAAGACCCCCTCCTTTTCGCCTCTCCCCCATCACCCCTCATCGCTTCGGCAAGCTCCTTCGGATGAGAAAATTCGGTTTCAACAGCTTCCAGCAGTTCCTCTTCACTAAGGCCGGCTTTGATTCTGTCTTGTACGAAAGCGGTTATATGCCCCTTTAATTCGCAGATGGCGTTTTCTCTCTCTACATCAGGCATATTCGCCAGCTCTGCATTTAGTTCCTCCATGTACCTGTCAATGATGTGCTGTGCATTCATAGCAAATCCTCCGATAAAGACAGTAAGGCTTGATGGGTTTCCAGGTATTTCTCCAGCCGTTCTTTTAACATTTCTTCTCCTTTTTGCGTCATTTTATAATACTTTCTTTTCGGGCCGTCCAGTGAATCCTCCCAAAAAAACTCGATCCATCCCTTCTCGGTCATTCTTTTCAGAATCGGATAAATCGCTCCCTCTGAAATAGCCAGTGCCGAGGTTGTTTTTAAGGATGACGTCAGCTCATAACCGTACATCGGTTTAGAGCGCAGCAGGGAAAGGAGGGCCAGCTCGAAAATCCCTTTTCGAAATTGAACAATCCAGCGGTCATTAACTTGATTCGTTTTCATGGTTTAAATATATCGAAAAAACCACTATATATCAATCACATATAGCAGTGAAAAAGGTCCTGTTTTTTCTTTTAACAAAAATGGAATTTCTCATACTTTTTAACCTTTTTATTACATAAATGTTTTTATATTATGAAAAGTGAAAAAACGATTCTTGAGGTTAAAAGGAGCAGTCGAATGCAGAAATCGATATCATTTTTTGTCATTTTTTCAGTCCTTTGGGGTTCGTTATTTCTGTTTTCTATTATTGGCAGCTTAGGGACAACCCCGATTCCGCTGACAAAGGACGCCAAATTTCTCATGTCCAGCGTCATTCCTCAAGGCTGGGGCTTTTTCAGCAAAAATCCCCGTGATACTGCGATCGGATTATATGAGGATGGCGAAGAAAGCGCCAAGGTCAGCTGGCCCAATATGAGGGCTGATAATCTATTCGGCCTGTATCGGTATGGGAGATCTCAAGGCGTTGAAATGGGCGTCATCTACAGCCAAGTCGGCAAGGAACAGTGGACAGCATGTAAAGAAAAGGACCTCGGCGCCTGCAAAAGCAAAGCCAAAACCGTGCAATTAAAAACACCCGCTCCCCGCCCGCTGCTTTGCGGCAGCTACTTTTTGACGAAAGAGGATATTGTTCCTTGGAGCTATTCTAAATACACCCCTTCGTCTTATCAGGTAAAAAGCATAGTCAAGGTTGTGATCTCATGCTCGAAAACATAAAAAAGACCATCACCGGATGGGACGAAAGAAACCCGTGGACAAATGTATACGGCCTCGCGCGAAGCATCATTGCGCTATCCAGCCTGCTGACGCTGCTCGTCAATCATCCGAGTCTCATCATGAAGCCAGCGAGCGGAATCAGCAGTTATCCTGCCTGTAAAATGAATCTCAGTCTCTTTTGCCTCGGCGAAAATAACTATATGATGTTAAATCTTCTCAGATGGGTCTGCATTGTCATTCTGGTGCTTGTCGTGATTGGCTGGCGCCCTAGAATCACCGGGGTTCTCCATTGGTATGTGAGTTACAGCTTGCAGTCATCGTTAATCGTCATCGACGGAGGCGAGCAGGCAGCAGCTGTCATGACCTTTTTATTGCTCCCCATCACGCTGACCGATCCGAGAAAATGGCATTGGAGCACGAGTCCTCTAGAGGGCAAAAGAACACTTGGAAAAATTACAGCTTTTATTTCTTATTTTGTGATCAGAATCCAAGTGGCGGTGCTTTATTTTCACTCTACCGTCGCTAAGCTGTCTCAGCAGGAATGGGTAGACGGAACAGCCGTCTATTATTTCGCCCAGGAAAAAACCATCGGCTTTAACGGCTTTTTTCAGGCGTTAACAAAGCCGTTTGTGACAAGTCCATTCGTGGTGATTCCGACATGGGGGACGCTGTTGGTTCAGATTGTCATCTTTGCGGCGCTGTTCGCGCCGAAGAAGCATTGGAGATTGATTTTGATCATCGCTGTTTTTATGCATGAGATTTTTGCAGTCATGCTGGGCCTCATCAGTTTCTCGCTTATCATGGCCGGCATTTTGATATTGTATCTCACTCCTATCGATTCCACGATTCAATTTACATATATTCGCAGACTGTTGTGGAATAAAAAACAAAAGAAGGGAGAGGTTTCAGTTTGAAGAAGGCGTTTCTAGTGTTTTTGTCGGTTGTATTGGTGACGACTGTGTTTTTGGTGAAGCAGCAAGAAAGTGTGGCACAGGCAAAGCAGCTCGAGTATTCAGGTGAGGAAATTTTTAAAGGGTTTGTATTTGCTCAGGGGAAAGTAGGCAAACAGCTTCCAGAGGTCTTCAATAAAGCCATGACTGACAAACTCAACACAAAAGAGGCAAAGGCATTTGCCAATCAGGTTGTTGCTGATATTAAAAAAGAGGATGCTGACTTCTTTGATAACCTGAAGAAAGCTGTTTACAGCAAAGATGCATTGAAAGTGGATGAACTGCTGAAAAAAGCGGGTCAAATCGTTGAAGAAAAAGTGGAAGCCGCAAAGGAAATCGCCGCTTCCAAGGATGATACGTCCAGAGTTCAGGCCGAGCTCGTCAACACGGTCGATACCGCTAACTATTTCTATTATGTTTCTTATGTTGCTGCAGCCGGCGCCCTGATTCTGATCATTCTTGCCATTGATATTACGCCGATTGCGATTTCAGACAATGTCGATCGCGAAATGGCAATCAGAACGCTTGTTGATGAATTAAACTAGACATAAAAAAAGGCTCGCTCCGCAGTTCTGCTGCAGGCGAGCCTTTTTCATGCTATTTTTTCTCGTATGTCCATCCATCTTCCTGATACACTTTTCCGTTTTTCATTAAATGGCCGAGCGCGCGTTTAAAGGCGGCTTTGCTCATGTTAAAACGTTCTCTGATATCGTCAGGCTGGCTTTTGTCGCCGTAAGGCATAGCGCCGTTTCTTGTTCTTATATACGTCAGAATGTATTCGGCATCTACAGACAATGCATCCTGTTTTCTCGGAAGCAGCGACATATTGACTGAACCGTCTTCTTTTACTTGAATCACCCGTCCCGTGATTCTTGAACCGAGTCTTGGCTCCTCTTTTCTTTCTGACGGATGGATAAAACCGCGGATACCGTCGTCCGTGATAATGAATGAACCTGTTGCGATCAGTCTATACACCGTACCTGTCAGCTCTTTATTCATCAGATCCTCTGAGGCATCGGTAAACAGTTCACTGATGATGTCTTCCGGCGCTGGTTTGGCAAACATACGCCCCCGGTTCGTCACTTTCAGCATACAGTAGAGCTTGTCGCCTTTTTGCGGCCAGACATCTTCGTATGGCGGCAAATGCTCAGTTGCAACAAGCGCGTCCTTAGATAAACCGACATCAACGAATACACCCATATCTTCCACTTTATCCACCACTTCGACCCAGCCGTACTCATCCGCGCTGATGACCGGAATTCTCATCGTGGCCGCAAGCCTTTCCTGCTGATCGACGTATATAAAAACCTCTACTTCGTCTCTGTCCTCGATATCCTCAGTTATTTCACTGTTATGTAAGAGAATCGTGTCTTCTCCGTCGGTTAAAAAGTAACCGAAGTCCGTTTGGTGATCTATACTCAAGGTTAATTGCTGCCCTGGTCTCATGCTATCGTCCTTCCTGTTCCGCTTATTTTTCTGCGGATGCTGTTAACATTTTTTCCAATCATCACAAATTGATTCTTTGTTCTGTTGGAAGTTTCTCTTTATTCTACTATAATCAACACATAAGTTAAATGTTATGGAGGTTTTCATATGGCAAAAGAAAGTTCATTTGATATTGTATCCAAGGTGGAATTGCCTGAGGTGCAAAACGCGATCCAAATCGCATTGAAGGAAATCAGCACACGCTATGACTTTAAAGGAAGCAAAAGCGACATTTCTTTAGATAAAGAGGAGCTTGTCCTCGTTTCCGATGACGAATTCAAATTAAGCCAGCTGAAAGATGTGCTGGTCAGTAAATTGATTAAACGAAACGTGCCGACAAAAAACATTGATTACGGCAAGGTTGAAAACGCGTTCGGCGGAACGGTGCGCCAGCGCGCAAAGCTTGTTCAAGGCATTGACAAAGATAATGCCAAAAAAGTCAATATGATCATCAAAAACTCCGGACTGAAAGTAAAGTCTCAAGTGCAGGATGATCAAGTGCGCGTCACCGGAAAAAACAAGGATGACCTGCAGCAGATTATCTCAGCTGTGCGGGATGCAGATCTGCCGATTGACGTTCAATTTATAAATTTCAGATAAATTTTCTGAATCCTATTGATTATTGTCTTTATTTTCGGTAAATTTGGAGAAAGGGAAAAAGCTCGGAATCTTTTGGCATTTCCTGAACACGAAAACTTCATATCCGTTCTTATCAAGAGAAGCAGAGGGACTGGCCCGACGAAGCTTCAGCAACCGGTGTAATGGCGATCAGCCATGACCAAGGTGCTAAATCCAGCAAGCTCGAACAGCTTGGAAGATAAGAAGAGACAAAATCACTGACAAAGTCTTCTTCTTAAGAGGACTTTTTTTATTTCTCTTTTTTCCTTGCTGAATGTGAATAAAGGAGGCAGACAATGGGACTTTTAGAAGATTTACGAAAACAGGTGTTAATCGGTGACGGCGCCATGGGGACGCTCCTCTACTCCTATGGCATTGACAGATGTTTCGAGGAGCTCAACATTTCTAAGCCGGAGGAAATTCAGCGCATACATAAAGCGTACGTTGAGGCGGGAGCCGGCATCATTCAAACGAATACGTACGGGGCCAATTATATTAAATTGTCGAGACACGGGCTTGAGGATGACATTAAAAAAATGAATCAAGAGGCAGTAAGAATCGCGCGGGCTTCAGCAGGCGATGCGTACGTCCTTGGGACGATGGGCGGCATCCGCACATTTAATAAAAACGCGTACAGCCTTGACGAAATCAAACGCAGTTTTCGCGAGCAGCTGTACCTGCTGCTGCATGAAGAGCCGGATGGCTTGCTGTTAGAAACGTATTATGATTTGGAAGAAGCCCGTGAAGTGCTGAAAATCGCGCGCAAAGAGACTGGACTTCCGATTATGCTCAATGTCTCCATGCATGAGCAAGGCGTACTGCAGGACGGAACACCTCTTTCTGAAGCATTGCGATCGATTGCGGATCTCGGGGCTGATATCGTCGGCATTAACTGCCGGCTCGGCCCTTATCATATGATTGAAGCGCTCAGCGAAGTGCCGATTTTTGATGACGTGTTCTTATCAGTTTATCCGAACAGCAGTCTTCCTTCGCTTGAAGAGGGACGGCTCGTCTATGAAACTGATGACACGTATTTTCAAAACAGCGCGTCAGAATTCCGCAAGCAAGGCGCGCGGATTATCGGCGGCTGCTGCGGCACCACGCCGAATCATATCCGCGCGATGGCGGAAGCGGTTGGCGGGCTTGCTCCGATTACGGAAAAAGAAGTCAAAACCCGGGCGAAAGAATTTATCTCTGTTCAGCATGAGCGGACAGAGCCCGGTCTGAATGAGATCGCGGCGGAAAAACGCTCCATCATCGTAGAGCTGGATCCGCCGAAAAAATTGAGTTTTGACAAGTTTTTGTCCGCCGCTGCTGAATTAAAAGAAGCGGGAATCGACGCCCTGACGCTCGCTGATAATTCCTTGGCGACTCCGCGGATCAGCAATGTTGCCTGCGGCGCCCTTGTGAAGCAGCAGCTCGATATGCGCTCCCTTGTCCATATTACGTGCCGTGACCGAAACATTATTGGCTTGCAGTCACATTTAATGGGCCTTGATACGTTAGGGCTGAATGACGTGCTGGCCATTACAGGCGACCCTTCTAAAATCGGGGATTTCCCGGGGGCGACGTCTGTTTATGATTTAACATCCTTTGATTTAATCAGGCTGATCAAACAGTTCAATGAAGGGCTGTCCCTGTCTGGAAAACCACTTGGCAAGAAAACGAATTTCTCAGTCGCCGCCGCATTTAATCCTAATGTCCGCCATCTGGATAAAGCGGTAAAACGGCTGGAGAAAAAAATAGATTGCGGCGCCGATTATTTTGTTTCACAGCCTGTCTATTCCGAGCAACAGCTTGTCGATATCCATAACGAAACAAAGCATCTGAAGACGCCGGTCTATATCGGCATTATGCCGCTCACAAGCAGCCGGAATGCTGAATTCATCCACAATGAAATTCCCGGGATTAAGCTGTCAGACTCTATTCGCGAAAAAATGGCTCTTGCAGGTGAGGATAAAGAGAAGCAAAAAGCGGAAGGTCTCGCAATTGCACGCTCCCTGCTGGATGCGGCATGCGAGCTGTTTAACGGCATCTACTTGATTACGCCTTTTCTCAGATCTGACTTAACCGCTGAGCTCACCTCGTATATTCAGCAAAAAGACGAACAACGCCAAAATATTTATTTGCGTTAAATATGGCTGCCTGAGTCAATCAGGCAGTCTTTTCTAATCGGATTCATGTTACGATATAGAAAACTTTTTAAGAGGAGGAACATCATGCTTGAAGTTAAAACCATTTCCGCGGAAGATACATACGACATCCGGCAGCGCATCCTGCGTCCCCATCAATCCATCGAACAATGCAAATATGAACAGGACCGTGCGGAAGGCGCTTTTCATCTCGGTGTATTTTTTGAAGGAACGCTCATCAGCATCGCTTCTTTTTCCCCTCAACATCAGCCATTATTAACAGCCACCTCCGCATACCAGCTGAGAGGCATGGCGACGCTTGAAGGATATCGCGAACAAAAAGCCGGCAGCGCGCTGATCAAACACGCGGAGGAGAAACTGGTCGAGAGAGGCGTGCAGGCGGTCTGGTGCAATGCAAGATACCATGTCAAAGGCTACTACGCAAAGCTTGGCTGGAAGGAACTTGGCGAACCATTTGAAGTTCCCGGCATTGGCACACATATCGTCATGTACAAAAAACTCGGAACAAGCAGATCAACTGTGTGAAGGTAATGGAAGAGCTGATTGAGCTTCATGAAGAACATATTCCCAGCCTATTGCGGCTTTGCAGGCAAGCCGGGTGGCCAGATTATGGCGAACAAGAGCTGAAAATGCTTGTCCAACAAGGACGCTTTTTCGGTTATCAAAATGTCCGCGGAGACATCATCTCCTGTATCGGCTTGTTTTTGTTTGGCCGCCTTGCTTCTATCGGACTCGTCATCGTGGATGAGGAATACAAACGGCTCGGTCTCGGGCGCCGGATGGTAAACGCGTGTATCAGCCAAACGGATGAAAGCACCACCATCAGGCTTTGCGCCACAAGAGAAGGTTTGCCGCTTTACGAAAAGACAGGTTTTCATACGGCGGGTTCAGTCCGAAAGTACAGCTGTCACAGTTTTCAACCGATTGAAAAGCAAGATCACCTTGATGCAGAACTGGCACCCTTTAGAGAACAAGATTTTCAAGAATTAGCCGCTGCCGACCTGGCAGCCTTTGGCGGAGATCGATCAAACCTTATGCAGCAGCTTATTTCCACTTCAAAGGAATGTATTATCGCCAGAAACAACAAGGGTCAGCTGATTGGCTACGGCCTTTCTGTACAGACACCTGCCAATCTGAAATTCGGCCCTCTCATCTCCCCATCGTCAGACGTTGCTGCAAGATTAATCAACAGGCTGGCCGGCGGCAAACAAGGCCCGATGCGCATCGATATACCGGCTGAACACACGACTCTGCATGACAGACTGGAAGCGATGGGCTTTCACTTAGACGATGAGCCCCCGCTCATGCTTTACCCAAATAAGACACTGCCCGCTAGAAACGGACAATTATTCGCCTTGATCTCACAAGGGCTCGGCTAACCCTCTTTTTCCCGAACAGGTATTTTCTGTTCGGTTTTTTGCTGTCTGAACGTTGAATAAATGAAGCTATCGGGGACATTCTAAGCAGAAGAAAAGGAGTGTGCTCTGAGATGGAATCATCAAAACAAAATAACGGAATGACGATTGTTGCAATCGGTTCAATCCCTTTAATATTAACACTTGGAAACTCAATGCTTATTCCGATTTTGCCAAAAATGCAATCTGAACTTCATTTATCTCAATTTCAGGTCAGTCTCGTAATCACAGTATTTTCCTTGATTGCGGCGTTTGCCATTCCGATTGTCGGTTATCTCGCCGACCGATTCTCAAGGAAAATCATTATTATCCCTTGCTTATTTCTGTATGGTGCCGGCGGCCTGTTAGCCGGTTTTGCCGCAGGTTTTTTTGACAATGCATACCCTTGGGTCATGGCAGGACGGGCGCTGCAGGGAATCGGAGCAGCCGGAACGGGCCCGATTGCCATGGCGCTGACGGGTGATCTGTTTAAAGGCGCCCAAGAAAGCAAGGTGCTCGGCCTCGTTGAAGCCTCAAACGGCATGGGGAAAGTGCTTTCGCCAATCATCGGATCGCTTATCGCTTTGCTTGTTTGGTATGGCGCGTTTTTTGCCTTCCCGGTGTTTTGTATCATTTCGATCGTGCTGACTTGGATTTTTATTAAAGAAAAGAAAAAGGAAAAAGAACCGCCCCCGATCGGAAAATATGCGAAAGGCCTGTTAAGTGTTTTTAAACATGAAGGCAGATGGCTGTTTACCGCTTATTTAGCGGGTGCGACTTGTTTGTTTACCTTATTCGGGATTCTCTTTTACCTATCTGATGTCCTCGAAAAAACATACGATACCGATGGCGTCAAAAAAGGCTTGATTTTGGCGATTCCGCTTTTGGTCATGTGTGTGACGTCCTATACAACCGGAAGCAAGATCGGGAAAAAGCAATCGTTAATGAAAAAGCTGATCGTTCTCGGATTGGCCTTTATGACTGTTTCTTATGCGTCATTATCTTTCATTGAGAATCTTGTGTTTTTTATCAGCGTTCTCGTGCTGAGCAGTATAGGCTCAGGCCTTGTCCTTCCTTGCGTGAACAGCTTTATTACCGGGGCTGTCGGTAAAGAAAGAAGGGGATTTGTGACCTCGCTGTACGGATCGGTTCGTTTCTTAGGGGTTGCCATCGGGCCTCCGATTTTCGGCCGCCTGATGCAATGGTCCAGACCCGGCATGTTTTTAAGCATTGCCGGATTGACGCTTGTTGTCGGCATTCTCGTGATTTTGCTCATCCATGTGAATCAAGACAAAGAAGAAACAAAAGAAAAAGAAGATCCTAAAATGTCTGGCAATCGGCTTCAGCCAGCTGAGGAAAGGTAGTATCCAGTTTGAAAATCGAACGGATTGAGACCTTTCCGCTTTTGCATCGATTAGAAGAGCCGTACGGAGACGCAAACGGATTGAAGCGCTATCGAACTTGCTATCTCATCAGAATTGTCACCGCAAGCGGGATTGACGGCTGGGGAGAGTGTGTTGATTGGCTCCCGGCTCTCCATATCGGTTTTACCAAACGGATCATTCCCTATCTTTTAGGAAAACAGGCCGGCAGCCGCCTGCCATTAGTGCGCACGATTCAAAAATGGCATCAGCGGGCGGCTTCCGCCGTAAGCATGGCGCTGACAGAAATTGCAGCCAAAGCTGCGGATTGTTCGGTTTGCGAACTATGGGGCGGGCGGTACAGAGAAGAGATCCCTGTATATGCCTCTTTTCAATCGTATTCAGAGCACCCGCAATGGATCAGCCGTTCTGTTTCCCATGTAGAGGAGCAGTTAAAGAAAGGCTTTAAGCAAATCAAAGTCAAAATTGGCGGGACTGCGTTCGAGGAAGATGTACGGCACATTAACGCACTGCAGCATACGGCCGGCAGCTCCATTACGATGATTCTGGACGCGAACCAAAGCTACGAAGCCGCGACCGCTTTCAAATGGGAACGCTATTTTCATGAGTGGATGAACATCGGCTGGTTCGAGGAGCCTTTGCCCTTTGATCACCCGCAGGATTACGCGTTGCTGCGCAGCCGTTTATCTGTTCCTGTTGCCGGAGGAGAAAATATGAAAGGCGCGGCCCAATTTGCGCCCCTTCTTTCCCAGCGGTGCTTGGATATCATTCAGCCCGATGTCATGCATGTTAACGGAATCGATGAATTCCGGGACTGCCTCCAGCTCGCGCGTTATTTCGGCGTCAGAGCATCCGCACATGCCTATGATGGATCGCTCTCACGCCTATATGCTTTATTTGCACAAGCTTGTCTGGCTCCATGGTCTAAAATGGAAAACGATCAAATTGAACCGATTGAGTGGGACGTCATGGAGAATCCTTTTACAGATCTCATCGGCCTTCAGCCTTCAAAAGGATTGGTCCACATCCCGAAAGGCAAAGGCATTGGCTCAGAAATCAATATGGACATCGTCAATCGCTACAAGTGGGATGGCTCAGTCTATTAAGCTGGGCCATTTCTTTATTTGCAGACATAAATCATGGACAGCCTCATAAAATGGAAACAGCGGACAAGTCTTTTCATAAAGGAGCAAACGACTTAATGGCTGAACTGCTGATGAAAGCAAAACTCACGTTTATGATTGTCGCAGGCGGCGTATTACAGGGACTCGGCATGTCCTTGTTTTTATTTCCGCATGATATTCCGACAGGCGGGGCAGCAGGTATCGCGGTGCTATTGCATTATCTGTTTCAAATTCCTCATGGCTTTTCAGTATGGGCCGTGAATGTGTCGATGCTTTTTACCGCTTTAAAATGGCTGGAGATGAGAACATTCACCGGCACCCTCGCCTCGATTACCGTCACCTCTGTTTCGGTATTGATCTTTGATGTGGTTTTACCGGATATCACATCAAACCTGTGGCTTGATCTGACAAGCGGCGCTGTGTTATTGGGACTCGGCATCGGACTTTTATACAAATATAAAATTTCAAACGGAGGATTCGGAGCCCTTGCCTTGATGATTTCCATCTACCGCGGCGGGAATCCCGGAACGATCCTGCTCTTCATGAATTGCATCATTTTTATGGTTACTGCGTCTATTATTGACTGGGGCATCGTCATTCAAGCTTTGATATGCCAAGTCATATCGACAAGAGTCATCGACTTCATCTATAACATCCGTCTGACTTCACTCCCCTATCTCACGCCTATGTACCGCCATAAAAAATAATAGGCAGAGGCTCTCTCACGACGAGAGCCCCGCAGCCGCCGTTTTACAAATAAAAGGTATCGGATCTTAACCCTAAACGCAGCGTCTCCAACGCGATTGCATCTTGAAATGGGATATTGGCCAGATTCACATTCGGCCCGACCCTATGGATAAACCCATGCTGGAGCGTTTTGTTCGGCGCTTCAAAAATCAGCCGGGTCATATCAATATCTGAGGAAATGATGTCATCGACAATTTGAAACCTAACATCGCCGCTGCTCGAGCAGATTCCTCCTGTCCCGCTTTCCCTGGCCTCCGTCATCACTTTTTCCGCGCCCGCTTCCATATCCTCAACGATATACTCAAGCCATTCCTCAGAGCTTTGCCGGCTTGATAATTCCGCATCCTTACTGCCCACTTCGCTGAACACATGAAATTCATCGGAAAAATCGGCAATATAAGCCGCTTTCTCTTTATTTGTCATGGGGAGCGTACCGTTTGAAATCTCAATATATTCACAGCCGAAATAGGTGCAGTACCGACGAAATTCATTCACTTTTTTCTGGCTTACATACTTCTCAAACAGTGTGCCGCCAAAGAAAAATTTAATGTCATGCTCTTTCAGCGTGCTGATTTTTCCTTCAAGATCTTTCGTAAGTAATGATGTGCCCCAGCCGAATTTCACAAAATCAATATAGTCGGACGCCGCGGCTATTACATCTTTGAAAAAATGCAATGGATAGCCGTTATCGATTAAAATGGTCTGCCCGGTTTCTCTCGGCTTGCTTGTTCTCACTGGCAATTCTAGTGAAAAATCATTCATATTATGACCCTCTCTATCGTTGGAACTTCACTTTTTTGTTTCACTTTCATGACGAAATCGCCTGTCAATTCTTTTGTACAGTATGCGATGTCTTCCGAATCAAACAATGGCTGGCGGCAGTCAAAAAATTTCTCCGCAACAGATGAGCGTTTTATTCTTTCAATCGCCTCCGCTGCCGTTGCCTCATTTGTCTCTTCAATGATGCCCTTTATATACTGCGCACACGCCATGTCGTCATCACCTGACGGATGGGAAGCGACAATGTTCATGACACAATCCTTTGCGGCTAGCGTTTTCACATGCTCTGCTGTTGTTCTGGCGTTGGAAAATCCGGTCACGAACAGATGCTTGGCGTTCAGCGCCCCTAACGCCGCTGTGACGCCGTTTGTTGTTTTCTGGATCAGGCGCTTATCCGCCATATCCTGCTCCGCCATGCGTTTTGGTGAATTGTCCAAATCAAACCCGCTGATACCGACCCCCTTTTCTTCTCCCGTCAATACGTAATCCGGATAGGTGTCTTTCAGCGCAAAGGCTTCGTCAGCTGTCCGGACCAATAAAATTTCTTTCGCCCCGCCGATAAACGCATAATGGGCGACTGTAAAGGCTCTGATGACATCAATGACGATATTAATATCCGCCGGGGCAAGCGAATGATGATGCCCCTGATAAATGGTAATCGGCATAACACCTCTCCTTGGGCATAAAACCATTTTGCTTAAAAGCATATTCAACTGGTCTCTTAATGGTTCCGCCCCTCATTTTAGGCGGTCGCCGCACCTAAAAACCTGAACCTTTATGCAAAAAATGAATAGTCTGCCTATAACTCGATCAATAGATTAAAAACAGACAGATGCAAACGGGGGGAAAACGTTGAACGAACAAATCATCACATATGATACATGGAACGACACGCAGGCCAAACAGATAACGGGTCAATTGATCGATGAGCTCGATGTGCTGAAATGGGCTTACCGAACATACGGGGATAAGATTGTGTACGCGTGCAGCTTTGGCGCAGAAGGGATGGTGCTTCTCGATTTATTATCAAAAATCAACAAAAACGCGCACATCATCTTTTTGGATACAGGGCTGCATTTTCAAGAAACATATGAGCTGATCGAGACCGTCAAAGAGCGATATCCGAGCTTGAGAATCCAGCTACTCCAACCCGAGCTGAGCTTAAAGGAACAGGAGACCCAATACGGCGAAGAACTGTGGAAGCATAACCCTAACCTATGCTGCCAATTGAGAAAAATCGAGCCGTTGAAAAAGCACCTGTCCGGCATGACAGCTTGGATTTCAGGGCTGCGCCGGGAGCAGTCGCCTTCAAGAAAGCATATTCAATACGTGAATCTGGATCAGAAGTTCGAGCTCATTAAAATTTGCCCGCTCATCCACTGGACATGGGATGACGTTTGGACGTACATCCGCTTGCACAATTTGCCTTATAACAAACTGCACGATCAACATTACCCGAGCATAGGCTGTGAAATGTGTACATTGCCTTCCTCGGACCCGAACGATGAGAGGGCCGGAAGATGGGCCGGACGGGAGAAAACAGAATGCGGCCTGCATCAAGAATAATGGCCGGCATGTCCTTGTTATGGATTGAAAGAATGTTGAACGCTGCTTTAAAGCTTTGAGCAAGCGCAGAAAAGAGAACAAAGGAAACGTAAAAATGGAGGTTGAACACGTTGAATGGAAACGAGCCCCATGGAGGGGTGTTAATCAACCGCTGCGATCCCGCATGCCATTTTGAAGGGTGCACGTGCGAAGCGGAGCTGGATCAGCTTGCACTGAGCGACCTGGAGCTTATCGCGATCGGCGGCTACAGCCCGTTAACTGGTTTTTTGGGAGAAAAAGATTATCATTCTGTTGTGAAAGAGATGAGGCTGGCAAACGGATTGCCGTGGAGCCTTCCGATTACGCTGCCTGTCGGAGAAGAAACAGCAAAACAGTTGTCTGCCGGAGATCGCGTCAAGCTTGTGAAAGACGGCGTTGCCTACGGCATGATCACAGTCATTGATATATACCAGCCTGATAAAACACAAGAAGCACTGTCTGTTTTTAAAACAAGCGATCCTGCCCACCCAGGCGTAAAAAAACTGCTGGAGCGTCCGGATTACTATATCGGAGGGCCTATCACGGTGAGCCGCCTACCCGACAAAACCTTCGAACAGTTTTACGCAGCGCCTGCAGAAACAAGAGCGGCCTTTAAAACACTCGGCTGGCACACAATAGTCGGTTTTCAAACCAGAAATCCTGTTCACAGAGCGCATGAATACATTCAAAAAACAGCGTTAGAAACGGTCGACGGTCTGCTGCTTCATCCGCTCGTCGGAGAAACGAAGTCAGACGATATCCCAAGCGATATCAGAATGGAAAGTTATCAAGTTTTGCTTGATCACTATTATCCAAAGGATCGCGTCATGTTATCGGTCTTCCCTGCCGCCATGCGGTATGCAGGTCCGCGTGAAGCGGTTTTCCACGCGCTCGTCCGCAAAAATTACGGCTGCACCCATTTTATTGTAGGCCGTGATCACGCGGGTGTCGGCAGCTATTACGGAACGTACGACGCACAAACTATTTTTCAATCATTCACAGAGGAGGAACTGGGCATCAAGCCGCTGTTTTTCGAGCACAGCTTTTACTGCCGGAAATGCGGAAACATGGCCACCTCGAAAACATGCCCGCATAGCCAAAGAGACCACATCCACTTATCAGGCACAAAAGTAAGAGAGCTTCTCCGCCAAGGGAAAAAACCGCCTAAAGAATTCAGCCGGCCTGAGGTCGCAAACGTGCTGATCAAGGGTCTACACCAACAGCCCGTTGCCATCCAGCAAAACAGCGGGGGATTGCAATGACGCATAATCCGAACATCATTTGGCACCCCGCTGCAATCTCAAAGTTTGACAGACAGTCCTTAAACGGACACAAAAGCTGCGCCCTCTGGTTTACCGGGCTGTCCGGCTCAGGAAAATCAGTGCTGGCCAATGCCGTTGATGAAAAGCTGTACCGTATGGGCATTCAGAGCTATGTGCTTGACGGCGATAATATCCGCCACGGCTTAAACAAAGATCTTGGTTTTCAGACTGAAGACAGGATTGAAAATATCCGCCGGATCGGAGAAGTGGCGAAGCTGTTTGTCGACAGCGGGCAAATGATTTTAACGGCTTTTATTTCTCCATTCAGAGAGGACCGGGACATGGTCAGAGCGCTATTCCCTGAAGGAGAGTTCTTCGAAATTTATGTGAAGTGCCCGCTGCATGTTTGTGAACAGCGCGATCCGAAGGGACTTTATCAAAAAGCGCGAAACGGAGAGATCAAACATTTTACCGGAATCGATTCTCCGTATGAAGAGCCGCTTTCACCGGATTTGATCATTGAGTCAGACCAAACATCTATTTCCGATGGAGCTGATCTGATCATTACAGAACTGCAAAATAAAGGCATCATATGAAAAACCCGATCAATATCGGGTTTTTTCTCATGATTTGGCAAACTGCGCAATCAAACTGTTGATCTTCTCTTTTTCCTCATAAAAAGCTCCGTGCCCGCTTTTTGCAAATGGAACCCATTCAGACTGCTTGATGCCGCGCTTCAATTCTTTTGCAAAATCAAACGGCGCAATTTGATCCTTTCTCCCGTGCAGGATCAGCGCAGGCACCTTGATTGACGCAAGATCCTTTCTGAGATCCTCGTCTCTTAATGCAATGCCTGAGTGGATCGTTCCATAGGAGGAAGCCTCCAGCATCAAATTGAGAAACCACTGCCTGAGCTCTGGCGACACTTTTTTCTCAAAAAACCGTGTCCCTAAATCAGCAAGTGTTTTGGGCCGATCCATTTTGAATTGTTCGATCATATCGTCAATATCCTGCTTCCTCATTCCGTACGGATAACCCGGGCGTTTTGTAAATGCGGGGGCCGCTGCTGACAATAAAATCAGCTTATCAATATCGGCTCCGTCATGCCTTGCCATATAACGGATGGCAATTGCGCCGCCCATCGAAAAACCGGCAAGGACCGCGTTCTCAAGCTGCAGTGTATAAATGACTGCCTTGACATCATCGGCCATCGTGTCATAATCGTAGCCTTCCCATGGGCGGTCAGATTGTCCATATCCCCGTAAATCAATGCCGATAAAACGGAATCCTCTTTTCGGAAGCTCATTCATTTGATATTCAAACATCTTATGATTCAACGGCCACCCGTGCAAAAAGATGATCGGCCTTCCATGCCCGATATCCTCTACAAACAGTGTCACATGCTCCTCGGTTTTGATGTAATGCCCCATTCCGCACTCCTCCTGTTCCCTTTTCTTTCCCGGTCTGTAAACGCCTTGACGTACAGGAAGCTTTCCATTTATGCTTACAAAACAAGCGGGCTGCCATACCAAGAAAAGGCTCTTCATGATTCACTATATGTAGCAATTCCCGTAACGATCTATTAAATTGATCCCGGAGGCTTCTGGTTTTCGGGCAGCAAAGGATGTCATCGCATGAATAAAATAGTGATTCAAAAACCTCACATACCGGAAAACCTGCAAACCGCAGATTTCCATAAAAACGCGGTGCAGGATGATGTAATCAGCATGCGCTTGTTTGAAGATTGTACAATCTGCGGCGAAGATATTGAAAAACTTTGTGTGGAAAAAACGGTATTCAGAAATGTCGTATTTATTGATGTGTCTTTCCGGCAGATTGAACTGACCGATGTGATCTTTGAAAAATGTGATTTGTCAAACACCGATTTCAGCGGGGCTGTCATTCACAGAACTTCCATTAAGCAATCAAAAATGGTTGGAATGAATGTGGCGGACTCAACGCTGCGGAATGTTTCATTCGAGGAGTGCCACGGACATTTCAGTTCATTTTCGTACTCAAATATGAGACAAGTTCGATTTGATCGCTGTGCCCTTATGCAAAGTGAGTGCAGCAATATGACGCTCCAGCAGACACACTTTGACGGGTGCGAACTGGAAGGCGCCAGCTTTACCGGCACGTCCCTTCAAAATATGGACATCAGCACCTGCCGTTTTGAACAGCTTCATGTCTCCCTCGACAAATTGAAAGGCTGCAAAATCGCGCCGGAGCACGCGATGGCTTTCGCCAGGGCGCTGGGAGCTGTCATTGTATAACAAATGTTAGATCATCAGGCGGCGGGCGGTATCGGCTGCCGCTTTAATGCCTGTTTCCAAATCCGCAAGAGATGCATAGGAATATGACAGCCTGATGCTGTTGCGATCTTCGCCGTTATAAATAGAACCGGGATTCACCAGCACCTGCTGTTTCAGCAGTTCATGAAAGAAACGGCTGACAGGCAAGGGTTTGTGAAATGTCACCCACATATAAAAGCCGCCGGCCGGAATCCGCCACGTCGCGATGTCCCCGGCATACCGCTCGAGAAACTGAACTGCCGCATCTCTCCTTTGTTTTAAAACCCCGCGTATCCATGTCAGATGCTCTTCATAATACCCCTGTGACAGCCATTCGGCTGCCGCCCACTGGGACAGGCCGCTCGATCCGTAGTCTGTCTGCATTTTAATGTCCGCCAGCCGTTCAATGACCGGCTCCGGTCCGGCCAGCCAGCCGATTCGCAGGCCGGGGCTCACTGTTTTTGAAAACGTGCCCACATATAAAATATTGCCTTCATGATCCATTGCTTTTAACGGTTGAGGCGGTTTTTCTTCAAACCATAAATCACCGTACGCATCATCCTCAATGATTGGCAGCTGCTCTTTTTTTGACAGGCCAATGATCTCTTCCCTTCGCTGCTCTGACATAACAGTGCCCGTCGGATTATGAAACGACGGAATGGTGTAAAGCAGCTGTCCTCCGTACTGTTTTCGATAAGAAGAAATAAGCCCCGCCTTGATTCCCGCTTCATCCATCGGCAAGCCGCGAAGCCGCATCCCCGCTGATTGAAACACATGCAAAGATTGAAGGTAGGACGGCTTTTCCGTCAAAATGACTGAACCTCGTTTTAAAAGCCCGATCGAGATAAGCTGAAGCGCCTGAAGCGCGCCGGACACAATTAAAATCGCTGACGATGATACATGGATCTGCTTGCCTTTCAAATGATCCGCCACCGCCTCCCGCAGCTTACGATTTCCTTTCGGCTGCTCGTATCCTAAAGACAGGGCGTGCGGATTGATCTGCTGAAACATCCGGCGCATTGTGCCAGCAGGCAGCAGGTTCGGTGAAAGCTCCCCTGTGCCTAATCTGATGATATCTGCTCTTGGTTCGTTTTGATTAATCTCCTGGATGATGGAAGAATTAGGGTGATGAATACCTGAACGGACGTAATTGCTCCAATCGAGAGGAGGCTCAGCCGCCAGCACGCTCCACGTACTGTTTACAACCTTCGTGCCGCCACCTCTTCTTCCCTCAAACAGGCCTTGAGACGTGAGTTCGTCAATGGCTGCTGTCACTGTGCTGCGGTTCACTTGAAACATGTCGGCCAGCGTTCTCTGTGAAGGGATTTTCGTCCCTACAGCCCACTCTCCGTGAAGAATTTTGTCTTTCATGTACTGTTTGATCTGCCGATGCAGCGGAACATCCGAATATCGGCTTGGCCGCCATTGCGACAAGTTCATCCCCCCCTCTTTTCTTCACATTATACATTTGGCTGGTCTTAAACCCAACCAAATGGCCGGAGACTTGGGAAAAAATCTCCCTTATGATTGAAAAAACAGATGTGAAGGGAGTTTTTTCAGCATGAATGCAATCATTCACGGAGTTGTGCTTGCCTTTGGCTTAATTTTGCCGCTGGGAGCGCAAAATGTATTTATTTTTCAGCAAGGGGCATGGCAAAGGCATATTTGGCGGGCACTTCCCGCCGTCATCAGCGCGGCTGTCTGCGATACCCTATTAATCGCATTAGCCGTTGCGGGTGTATCTGTCATTGTTCAGCAGCTGCCTGTGTTTGAAACAGTGATGATGGCCGGGGGATTTTTGTTTCTCCTCTATATGGGCTGGGTGACTTGGAACAGCCATCCGAAAGCAAACCAAAATGAGAAAAATACGTTCACAGCTAAAAAACAAGCTGCGTTTGCGGCCGCCGTTTCTCTTTTAAATCCGCACGCCATTCTGGACACGATCGGCGTCATTGGCACAAGCTCGCTCCAATACTCGGGGCTTGAAAAATGGCTCTTTATGGCCGCCTGCATCGCTGTGTCTTGGTTTTGGTTTATCAGTCTTGCGATAGCGGGCCGGCTGTTTCAGACAATGGATACGAGCGGCAGGCTTATGCTGATCGTAAACAAATGCTCGGCAGTGGTGATGTGGGCAGCAGCAGGATATTTCGGAGTATCATTATTCAGAAATTAAAGGGAAAACAAAAGAGACAGCGAATGTCATAGAAAAGGAGGCAATGCTGATGACTGATGCTAAACAGTTTTATGACTACCATTCCTGGGCGAACAAGCGAATCTTGAATCATATCGAAAGCCTGCCAGAGGAAACAGCTTATCAAGAAGTAAAGAGCGTATTCCCTTCTGTCAGCGACGTGCTGCTTCATATGTGCAGGGCTGACTACATTTGGCTGAAAACTCTTTCAGGAGCAACCTACCAAGAGGTGATAGACAGCGTCAGCAAATTCGAGGCTGCGCATCGTGATATGGCAGTGATTAATGGGCATTTTTCTGAACTGGAGGCACAGTATCACGATTTCTTCAGCCGCCAGACGGACTTTGAACAGCAGGTCTTATTTCAGCATCCGACACACGGGACACTGGTAACAACTTATACAGGCGTCATCCTGCATGTCATCAATCACGGCACGTATCACAGAGGGAACGTGACCGCCATGCTGAGGCAGCTTGGCCATCCAGGCGTACCTACTGATTATGTATACTATTTATATGAAAAGCAAGAAAGCAAGGGCTAAACCGTCCTTGCTTTTTTGATCGGAAAGATGTGTGAGAGTGCCGACGCTATCACCGAATGTGTGCACGATTCACATCCAGCTGTACAGGCCTGCCGCTTCGATACGAATGGGTCGCGGCAATGCCGACTTCTAAATTGATCGTTGCATCGACATCTGTCACAATCGGTGTTTTTCCATCCCGCACACACTCGGCAAAATGCTGCAGCTCTAAGCAGTAGGCTTCATGAAAACGAGTTTGAAAGTCCGGGATAATATCATAGCTGCTCCCTTTCGCCGACAGGATGGTCACGTGTTGATTTCTCAATGTCCCTATGAAAATACTGCCCTCTGTCCCGATAACTTCCGCCCGGATGTCATGTCCGTATGGAGAAGTTCTGCTTGCCTCGACGTCCCCCGCTGCACCGGAGTCAAATTCTATATATGTCAATGCCTGATCGACATCGCCATACTGCTCCATAAACGGATTGTTCAGGATCCTGCCGTGTCCGGAAACAGAAGTGATCTCTGCTCCGAGCAAATAACGGGCGATATCATAGTCATGGATGGAGCAGTCTATAAAGATCCCGCCGCTGTGTTTGATAAACGCTGCGGGAGGCGCTCCTTGATCGCGCGTAAAGCCTTTATAATAGATGGGTTTGCCGATTTCTCCAGCGTCGATCCGCCGTTTGGCGTCTGCGTATGCGGGATCGAATCTTCTCATAAAGCCGACTTGGCAAATGACACCTGTCTCTTTCACTTTTTCAGAAACTGCTTTTGATTCCTCAAGGCTTAATGTCAACGGTTTTTCAACGAAGATCTGCTTGCCGTTCTCCGCTGCTTTGATGATCATATCGCTATGTGTGCTTGTCGGCGTTACGATAATGACAGCATCAATGCCGGGATCTTCCAATATCTCATACGGGTCCTCTGACCACTTTTCAATACCGAATTCTTTGGCAACTTGCTTCGCTCTCCCTTTCAACGGATCACCGACACTGACCAGCTTTGCCCCTGGAACACTGGTGACGAGATTTTTCGCATGATAATAACCGAGCCTTCCTAACCCTAATACCGCGCATCTTACTTGATGTTCCACGTCCCATCCTCTCCTTTATCTCATTTTGGAATCGCCTAAGAAGGCGCTTTCTCTCGACGGCTAAAAAAACAGCGCTCCAATCCGCTTTAACACCTTGCGCAAGCGCTTTCTCAAAAGATGGTTTCATTTTACAATGTCTTTTCCCTGCACGCAATATGTTTTTTGGCTTCAACTGTCAACATGAAAAAACCCGCTCATTAGCGGGCTCAAGTTTTGAGCGGTGATGTGGAATGCCTGACCACAAGCTCAGGCGGCAGCACGATTTTTTGTTTCGTCTTTCGTTTTCCTTCGATGGCTTCGGCCAGCAGTTCGGTGACGCTCCGCCCCATATCTTTAATCGGCTGGGCCACGGTCGTCAGAGGCGGGGCTGTCATTTCTGCAAGAATCGTGTTATCAAAACCGATAATCGAAAGGTCATCCGGCACTTTTAGTCCTCTTATCCTCGCAGCTTGTATGGCAGCGCAGGCCAATACGTCGTTGAAGGCAAAAATAGCTGTTGGGGCATTCCTGTCCAGCAATTTCCCCGCTTCTTCCTTGCCGCTTTCCAAAGAAAATCGCGTCGGGACGATAAGGGATTCATCTACAGGCGCGTTCGCCTCCTCCATCGCCTGACGAAAGCCTTTGATTCTGTTTTTTTCACCCGTCGTTGACCCGTCTCCAACAATGCAGGCGATGTTCGTATGGCCGAGTGACAGAAGATGCTTGGCAGCCTCGTACCCGCCGCGAATGTCATCCATCACGACAATATCCATCGGGAGCAGCGGCTTATCCTGAGAAATCATGGCAAGCGGGATTTGTTCGCTGGCGATTTCCTCCAAAGCAGACATGCTGTCATGGTTCTCAATCCCTGTCGCAAAAATAATGCCGTCCACCTTTTTCTGCTTCAGGACAGAAAAATATTTTGTTTCTTTTTTCGAATCGTAATCGGTGCTGCAAATCATCATTTGAAAACCGAGCTCACCCGCCCTTTCCTCAATGCTTTTGGCAAGTTCGCCGTAAAAAGGATTTGAAATATCAGGCGCCACAAGAGCGATCATATTCGTTCGTTTTCCCGTTAACGCCGAGGCGTGGACATTGGGCGTGTACGCCATTTCTTTCATGACAGTTATCACCTTCTGCCGCGTTTTGTCACTGATTCTGCCGGTATTGTTAATCACACGCGACACAGTTGTGATCGAGACACCCGCCGCCCTTGCCACATCGTAGATTGTTGTTTTCATATTCATCCCTCGTCTGATTATTGAACTTTCCTGCTGACAATTTTCCGGTATTCAATTGGTGAAATGCCTTCTATCTGCTTAAAGAGTTTTGAAAAGTATGTCGGGTCTTCCATTCCGATCGTTTCCGCAATAACACCCATTTTATCGTTTGTAGAGGATAAAAGTCGCTTTGCCTCCGTCATTCTCACCCGGTTCGTGTATTGTGCCGGCGTAACGCCGAGCACCTGCTGCATGCAGCGGCTCACATAATCCTGATGATAGTGAAGGGCGAGCGATAGATCCTTAATTGTTGTCTTTTCCTTATAATGCTCCTGTAAGTACCGGGCCGCCTCCCAGGCAACCCGCTCTTTCGCAGACGGAATTTGAAACGCCTCTTTTTGAAGATGCAGCATCAGCTCTTCAAATAAGAGTTGTTTTCTAAGCGGCAAATCGGAGTTTTCCGCGGAGTAATCGATCAGCCTTTCAAACTGCTGCGCCATAAACTGCGGGCGCTGCACCTTGCCTTTTCTCGGCAAAGCCAGTCCGTAGCGGGCCGGCTCCTCGAAGCTCCCTTTTTCCTGCTGAAGCTCAGACCAATTGCTGCCTCCCTTTGCCGTAAATTTATACCGTTGTTCATCAAAGTGAAGCCAATAATAGGAGGCTGCTTCATCACTGCCCTTCGTCCCATAGTGTTCAAGACCGGGAGAAAGCAAGATGTACTCGCCCCCTTCAACTGAGAACGATTTTTCATTTTCCGTAATATATAACGTTCCCTGCTTGACGTATATCAGGTCAAACACAGAGAATACTCGTTTCACATGGGTTTCTCCCTTTTTAAAAACCCCTTCTCCGGCTGCGATAAATACCGGAAATGGCGGGACTGTAAACTGGATGCGGGGCATTTTGATCATCCTCCTTTTTAAGTCGGATTTTTGCAAGAAGTATCGTTTCTCTCCCTTTTTATTATAGGGAAATGGAGGTACACTTTAAAACGTTGATTTTATTTACGAAAGGGGTTAGACACAATGAAACAAGCTGTCTTCAAATCAACTGCTTTGAAAAAACCCGCTGACAAATCGTTCTCATTATTTTCGCTTACTTGGCCGATCTTTATCGAGGTCTCATTATATATGTTTATGGGTAATGCCGATACATTGATGCTCAGCCAATACTCAGATAACAGCGTGGCAGCAGTCGGCGTCAGCAACCAGATTTTGAATTTAATTATCGTGATGTTCAGCTTTATCGCAACAGGAACGACTGTTATCATTTCACAATTTTTAGGGTCACGGCAAAAGAAAGAAGCCATGGAAGTCGCTTATGTGTCAATCGGCGCCAACTTCTTCATCAGCCTTGCCATCAGCGCCCTCGTCTTTTTCGCAGCCGTCCCTCTCCTTCATATGATGGGGTTATCAAACGCACTGATGCCTGATGCGAAAGTTTTTTTACAAGTTGTCGGAGGTCTGTCCTTTATTCAGGCTTTAATCATGACGTTCAGCGCGATCTTAAAAAGCTACGGCTACACAAAAGATACAATGTTTGTCACAATCGGCATGAACCTTTTAAACATTGCTGGAAACTTTATTGTGATTTTCGGCCTGTTCGGCTTTCCTGTTCTCGGCGTTGCCGGTGTGGCGATATCTACATCTATCGCCCGCGTCATCGGATTAATCGCGATGATTGTCATTGTCAACAAACGCATTCAGCTGAAAATGTCGTTGAAAAAAGTCTTTCATATGCATAAAGAGCATCTGCGCAAGCTGCTGAAAATCGGCATCCCTTCTGCGGGAGAACAGCTTTCATACAACCTGTCGCAAATGATTGTCACTTATTTTATCGCCATCATGGGCGCGCAGGCTTTGACAACTAAAGTGTACACGCAAAATATTACGATGTTTATTTTGCTGTTCGGCACCGCGATCAGCCAAGGCACACAAATTTTAATCGGCCGCTATATCGGCGGCAAACAGTTTGACGCCGCTTATGAACGCTGTATGAAGAGCCTATACTGGGCCCTCGGAATTGCGGCGGCAACGTCTGTTTTAATGACGATCTTTTCCAAGGATCTCATCGGCATCTTTACACAAAGCCCTGATATTATCGCGACTGCAAGCTTATTGATTGCGATGACGATTATTCTTGAACCGGGCCGTTCATTTAACGTCGTCATTATCAACTCCCTGCGGGCGGCTGGCGATGCGAAGTTCCCTGTCTACATGGCAATGATTTCGATGTGGGGCATCGGGCTCCCGCTTGCCTATCTATTCGGCATCCACCTCGGTTTCGGTCTTGCCGGCATTTGGATTTCCTTTATCGCGGACGAATGGGTCCGGGGAATCTTAATGTACAGAAGATGGCGCTCACGTATCTGGATTCAAAAAGGCATGGCATAACACCCGGTTCAAGGCCGGGTGTTTTTTTATATGTCAGACAGAATCAACTTCGCTTCTTTCTCTGTGACAGCGTATTGATGTTGAAAGACGTCGTATTGCTCCGACCGGATTTTTTCTAAAACAGCACGGTACAAATGAAGAGCGGCTTTCACCGTTTTTTGCGAATACATCGGGAATAGCGACAAGGCATCCTGGCACTCTTCAAGGTAGGCTTCCGCTTCAAAAGCGATATACTCCCATGTCATGGTGAACGGCTTATTGACGACGCCCTTCTGAAGATCGTCCTCTGTATATCCAAATTGCTGCATCACCTGCCGAGGGATGCGGCTTTTTTGCTGGTGGCCCGTGCCGATATCTCTTAAGGTTCGAATCAGCTGTATAGCCAAGCCGAGAGAGACGGCTGCTTGTTTGAGCTGATCTTGGTTTCGGCGTGTCAGTATCGGCAGCAGCATCAATCCGGCCGCACCACCCGTCTGATATGCGTGCATGAGCAGTTCATCGAGGCTTTCGAACGGTTTATCTTCCGCTTTCTGTCCGGCAATGAACTCACGGAACGGCCCGCTGTCCAATGTAAAGGTCTGATACGTATGGCCGAAAGCCTTCCATAAATAATCATTTTCGTTATATGTCCCGGAAAAAACCTGTTCCGCCTCAGCTTCCATGGCAAATAACGCCTTCTCATCCGAACTGGCCGCCGTATGGCAAAACGTCATGACCGCCCAAGCGGCCTGTCTTTGCTTCAGCGGCAGAAACGAGAATGCTTTGTAGCAGGCTGGTTCGCGGGCGCTGACGATCTGCCCGCACTGCTGATAGGCCTCTTTTATCTCTTTCATTTCTTTTCACTCCTATGTATCACTGCTTCTTCAAGTCTATTATGTTTTCTCCCAATTGTATATGAAGAAAAAGCCGATTCCCACTTTGTAAAAGATAAGGGAGTGTATGTTTTTATGATGACAGCTAAACTTGCCTTTCATGTCACAGGCAGGTTACTTCAATAAAAGGAGGAATGTAAGGGAAAAAGGATAATTGTTATTTGATGTATCCTATTATTGGAGTGATTTAAGTGATAAAATTTTTTGAGTATAACTGGCAGGTAAGGGATGAATGGTTTACTTGGTGTCATCAACTATCCACTGAAGAGTTACTGAAAAAACATCTTGGTGGGGTAGGAAGTATTTTATATACCCTTTTTCATATTATTGACGTGGAATATAGTTGGGTTCGTGCTATCCAAGGGAAAGAAGATATCGTTGTTCAGTTCGCTGATTATCATACACTAGAGAAGGTTCAATCCCTTTCAATTAGTTTCCGAACTGACATTATTGACTTTTTAGAAACACATTCAGATGAAATAAAAGATGAACTTGTAAGCGTTCCTTGGGATAAAGAGGTTTTATATACGAGAGATGATATATTACACCATATCATTGCTCACGAAATTCACCATATTGGCCAACTTTCTGTATGGGCTAGGGAATTAAAATTAAGCCCTATATCAGCTAATTTCATTGGGAGAAAATTGAACTATTGAAGTAACGGGGGCTTTCGTGCAACAACAAGTCGAAATTGGTTCTGCAGTACAAAAAAGGATAAGTAGAGCATATTTTCTGCTCACCTATCCTTTTTTGTTTATATATACCTTCTAGATCATAATGTTAAATATCTTTATCCCTCATCAATATCAATGCGATACGCTTCAAACCACGTATGAATTTGGGCAAGGTGGGCGATCAGCTGAGGCCCCTTCATGAGCTGTCCGAACCACGGAACCTTGAAGGAGGAGCCTTCCGTTTCTAAGAGCTGATCCAATTGTTTTCTGTCCAGCAGGGTATGGAGCACGGAGTCCTTTTGGCTTCTGATCGTTTTCAGCCATTCGCTGACGCCTTTTGTATATTCAGGGTGGTGTGTTTTCGGATACGGGCTTTTTTTGCGATACAGAATGTCATCAGGCAAAATGCCCTCTAGCGCTTTGCGCAAAATGCCTTTTTCCCGGTTGTCATGCATTTTCGTTTCCCATGGGATATTCCAAACATATTCCACGAGCCGGTGATCGGCGAACGGCACCCGCACTTCAAGGCTCGCTCCCATGCTCATGCGGTCCTTCCGATCCAAAAGGTTCGTCATAAACCAAAGCATATTTAAATAGAATAACTGTCTTCTTGCTTTGTCCACACCCGTTTCTCCGTCTAATAATGGTGTTTCCGCCAAGGTTTCTTCGTATTTGGCATTTACGTATTCTTTTAGATTCAATTTTTTCTGCCATGATTCAGATAGCAGCTTGATCCGCTCCTCTGTCGATCTCATCCACGGAAATCCCGACTCAACGTCTGCTGTATGGAACCACGGATACCCTCCGAAAATCTCATCCGCGCACTCTCCCGACAGGCTGACGACAAAGTCCTTTTTGATTTCCCGGCAAAACCACAACAGGGATGAGTCGACATCAGCCATTCCCGGCAAGTCTTTAACCAATACGGCTTCCTCTAAATGATCGACGAGATCCTTTTGGCTGATGACGCATTTGTGGTGCGTTGTGCTGAAGGCATCTGTCATTTTTTCAATCCAAGGCCCATCGTCATTCGGCTGAAAAGCGCTTGCTTGAAAAAATTTATCATTCTCTTCGTAATCAATCGAATAAGTATGAAGCGGGGCTTTTCCTTCCTTTTCAAAATGGCCTGCCGCAACCGCTGTAATGGCGCTTGAATCCAGTCCGCCTGATAGGAACGTACAAACCGGCACATCCGATACAAGCTGCCGCGTCACCGCATCCTGAAACAACGACCTGACATTGGCAACCGTGTCATCAAAACTGTCCGTATGTTTTTCGCTTTCAACATTCCAATAACGCCAAATGTTCAGCCCGTCTTTGGAAAACGTCAGCGCGTGAGCCGGCCGGACTTCTTTCACGCCTTTAAATACGCCAGTACCCGGGGTTCTGGACGGTCCAAGTCCGAAAATTTCAGAAAGTCCTGTTCTGTCCACTCGGGCTTTTATATGAGGGTGTGCGAGAATCGCTTTGATTTCTGACCCGAAGAGAAAAGAAGACCCCTGCTCCGTATAAAAAAACGGCTTCACGCCGAGACGGTCTCTCGCGGCGAACAGCAGTTCACGCTTTTCATCCCACACAGCAAAAGCGAATATGCCATTGAGATGATCTACACAGTCTTCCTGCCATTCAATGTAGCTGTGCAGCAGCACCTCGGTATCTGACGTCCGCTCGAACTGATGGCCCCGCGCCCGCAATTCTTTGCGCAGATCTTCCGTGTTATACAGCTCGCCATTGTAAATAATGGTGTACGTATCTCCTTTATAGGTGCATGCCATCGGCTGGCGCCCGCCTTCGATATCAACGACCGCAAGCCTTTTATGTCCGAATAAAACATGGTGCTCCCCCCAAACGTTAGAATCATCAGGCCCCCGTTTGGAAAGAGTGTCTGTCATTCTGTTGATCGTTTGTTTTTCCTGGACGAGCTGCTTTTTAAAATCGACCCAACCCGTAATTCCACACATGTGATATCAGCTCCAATCCCGTTTCTTTCGTCACAATTTCGTTTCTTTCAGCACCTTAGTAAGTTTATGCATCTATAGGCAGATAGTTGATTTGTCCACAAAAGAGTTGTATGGGACAGGCTTGAATTGGAAAGAAAGGAGAGGAAAGAAGAAAAAGGAGACAGCATGCATGAAACGGAAACAATTATTATATAAAGAGGAACGAAAATGGGAATACGGCACCATCCTCATCGAAGATGGAATCTGTTTAATCGAAAACGGAGAAGGCGATATACTGCTGGCAGACAGTCTGCATCACAGCCCAATCTGGCTCCATCATAAAGGAAAGTGGGAACCGGCCGGCTTTCAGGATAAATCAATTCTGGCATGCGGTGAAGAAAACATCTCCCTTTCAGGCGGAGAACGCATCCGCTATGAGAAATCAGTCAAGCGCCCGCTCATGACGCTTTTGGATTCGCTTGATGACGAAACCTTTCTCGCATTTTTACAGCATTTGCACAGCTTTGGCTTATCGGTATTCGATTGCGTGTTTTCTTATAATAAAGGAGTCTTTACGAATACATCGGAGGAGCAGGGTGTTTCTTTTTATCACTTTTCAAACGACACCGCCCAATGCGCGATGCAGCATCACTATAGCAGCGAAGGGACAGGAGACCGGTTCGAATGGACGGCATCAAACGGAAAGCGATCCATTATGTATTCAGCGGTCCAGCGGGGGCGCAAATAAAAAAAGCGGTGCAGCGAGCACCGCTTTTTGGTTATTTTTCAACGACGACTTTTACATTCTTGCTTTCTTTTTTGTCTGGATCAGCAGCCGTGACGTACAGCACCGTTCCGGCTTTTTGTTTTTTGATTTTCACCGTGAACGTTCCTTTCGCGTCAGCTTTGGCAGAAGCGATGACTTTCTTTGATTTGTTTTTCACTCTGATCATTGCTTTGCTGTTCGCCTTTCCTTTCACTGCCGTATCTTTCGTTTTCACTGCGTTTACTTTCGGTGTGCCTGAAGGTTTTCCTTTGACAACAACAATTTTATACGACGTTTTCGCATCGCCTTTTGCTGCTTTTACATACAGTACTTGATCTTGTTTTTGAGTTGGGATATTGACCTTAAATGCACCATTTTTTCCGGCTTTGGCGCTGCCGAGTTTTTTCTTGCCGCTCATCACTTCGATAAGCGTGCCTTCCTTCGCGCTTCCTCTGACGGCTGTTTGTGTGCTTTCAAGCTTGTTGACTTTGAGCTGTACATCAACTGCGCTGACAGCCTTCATGACATTCAGCCGCCCGTAGCCTGAGTGCCAGTCAACTCCGGGGATCTTCGGAATGTCAATCGGATCACCATAATCGTCATACAATTCTTCTTCTTCGCCATCGACACTTTCAAACGAAATATCATCCGCCGTCTTTTTCAAAATATCCTCTGCTTCTGTTCTTTTCAGCTTAGGGTTTTGTGCAAACAGCAAGCCTGCAGCAGCGGCAGCATACGGTGTCGCCATAGACGTTCCGCTCATGTACGTGACATTTCCGTTCGGCACTAAGCTCGGGATATCAGACCCTGGCGCGGAGATATCCAGACCTTTTCCATAGTTAGAGAAATCTGCGGTCATATCCATGCGGTTCGTTGCTCCGACTGACATCACATATTTAGAAGAAGCGGGATAAGATAAGGAATTGGCTCCGTCATTTCCGCTGGCTGCGGCAATCAGGACATTTTTGTCAGCCGCGTATTTCAAAGCAAATTCAAGTACGCGGCTGTAGCCTCCGCCTAAACTTAAATTAATCACCTTTGCCCCTTTGTCAGCAGCATATTTGATGCCAAGGGCAATTTGTTCAGTATCTCCGGCTCCTGTGGAATCAAGCACTTTTACCGGGATGATTTTCGCTTTGGCGTTCAAACCAGTCATTGAATAGCCATTATCGCTTTGAGCGGCAATAATGCCGGCGACGTGCGTCCCATGCCCCTGATCGTCCATTGCGTTGTTATTCCGTCCGACAAAATTGCGTCCGAGATCTGTTCTTACTTTTCCTTTTAAATCGGCAAGTGTGCTGTCCACACCTGTGTCTACGACCGCAATGAATGTATCGTTCAGCTTGCGTTTAGACAGCAGGGAGCTGGCAGGCTCGTATTTCACATCCGCGTTTTTAACACCGCCGTTTTCACCGTTGTTTTTAAGCGGCCATTGGTAAGGGTATTGAATATCGTTTGACAGGCTTTTGTATTCCTGCACAGGTTCCGCAAACTCTACGTTAGACATCTTGGATAATGTCGCAGCAGCGCTTTTGACCCGTTTTGCGCTTGCCGTATATGTGCCGTTCTGTTTTTCATCTTTCGGAAGCTCAAATGAATAAAGATTGTCAAACAGTTTCTTTGCCTTTTTCACATTGGAAATGTCTTTTTTCGATTGCGCGCTTGCAGAAAAGCCCTTCATTTCATTATGTACGGATGAGAGGCTTTTATTGTTCTTCACCTTGAAAATGACCTTTGTTTTCTGAACTTCACTTTTTGCCGCAAGTTTATTTTCAGTTAAAATCGCTCCAGCTGTTTTGCCTTGCAGCTGCTTGATATTGAATCGTTCCGCCTGTTTCTTTATCTCCTTTTTAAGAAAAGACGGGACGGATTGTAAAGCATTCTCGTATAGCCGATTGATCGCTTTTTGATCCTTTTCAGTTATCCGATATGAAGATGATGCACCGTTTTCTGACACATCATCAAACAACGGCTTTAATGTCACAAGATCCTGATAGATTTCATTTCTCGCTGTTTTATTGAATGCGAGCTTTGCCACAATAAACGGTGCCGCTTTGTAATAAAGGCTTGTCAGTTCTTTGCCTTCTGCTGTTTGGTTTAACTGGTCATCGCGAATCGCTCTCAGCTTGTCCAGGATGCTTTTTCCCGATTTTTTCTGATCGACACTCATTTCCACCGGACAAGCTTCTTCCTGTTCTAAATCTGACGGTTGCTTTTTCGTGCCTTTATACCCAATCGTATACTTGGCTTCCGCGGCTGCTTCCGCCGTTCCGCCGTCCTCTGGTTCTTCTTCCCCGAGGTATTCAACTTTTACATAGTAGAGGCCGCTCCACGCGTACGGAAAAATCACTTCGCTTTTTCCATCCTCCGCCGTGTAAGAACGATACATTTCAAACGTTTCATCTTTAAGCGCTTTTTCCATACTTGGATATACAGATACATTCAGTACTGAATCACTCTTTACGGTCAGTGCCATATGTGAGTTTTTCTGAATATCCGCTTTTCCCGGAGTCACTTTGTACCATTTCACCTGTTCCGGTTCCTTCATGGTGCCTGTCTGTTCTTTGCCGTTTTCCAGAGCAGCCGCCTGATCGATCGCGCTGGCCGCCGCTTTGGTTCCCGGAGAAAAAAGGCTGAAGATCAGTGCAAAAATAAGCACTGCCGCCACCAACGAGCTGAATTTTCTGCGTTTCATGATATCCCTCCTGTAAAATAATGAATCTTCTTGAAGGTATCATAATTTCATAGGACGAGATACCGCTTATAGGGAATTTTAAGGTTATTTTAAATGATTTGGAATATAAGGGATAAATCACACAAAAAACCCGACTCCATCCATAGAGCCGGGTTCGCACTGTTTCTATTAAAATAAGTGAAAGCCGATTGGCAAATGCAGACCGAGCAGCACTGTCAGCACAAGGACAATGACGAAACCGATCCATAGGCCTCCGGTTGATTTTTCTTTTTTCTTGCGGATGAGGAGCATTTCCATCAGGCCGATAGTGATAATGCCAAGAATCATTTTGCCGGCGTATTCTCCGTTCCAGTTGGCGAAATCGACAAACAGCCAAGCTCCGGTCAAAATAATTAAGATATAGAATAACCGCAGAATCATATGAGTGATTTTTGCGCCCTTCGCACTTCTTGACGCATACAGCGAGTAGCTGACGAAAAGCAGAATCAGCGCTACCACCCATGTCGTAATATGTAAGTGTGTCATACAGGTTCCCCCCTATCAGATAAATTACCCCACTTATAGTACCATGAACTTGTCCTCTGCCACAAAGATGAATCTCAGAAAAAAAGGCGGGTCCGCGTCCGCCCTTCTGTTTGGTTCAGCCGATTGGGTTTGACAGCGTTCCGATCGGATCAATCGTAATGTCGACTTTGTCACCTGACCGCAAGAATTTCGGCGGCGCAAATCCCTTTCCGACGCCAGACGGCGTACCGGTGGCAATGATGTCTCCCGCTTCAAGCGTCATCCCCTTCGAGAGGGTTTCAATTAACTCCGGAATGGAAAAGATCATATCGCTTGCCGAACCGGATTGGCGCAGCTCACCGTTGACTCTCGTTTCAACCTTGAGGCGCTCAGGCTCCTGAATCGATGATTTATGTACAAGCACAGGCCCCATTGGACATGTTGTATCCAGACTTTTTCCGATAAAAAACTGCTTATGCCTTTTTTGCAGATCACGCGCCGTGATATCATTCACAATCGTATATCCGAAAATATGGTCATATGCGTCTTCTTTTGATATGCGGTTGCCGCTTTTTCCGATGACGACAGCAAGCTCTCCTTCATAATCAAGCTGAGAGGTGACCCCTTCATGGCTGTTTACGATATCACCATGCCCTATAACTGTAACCGGCGATTTTGTAAATACCATCGGATGTTCCGGAATGTCGGCCTCGCTTCCCATTTCAATCGCGTGATCCCTATAGTTTTTGCCGATGCAGATGATATTTTTTGATGGCCTAGGAATCGGTGCATGGAGCTTCACCTCAGATAATGAATACATAAATGATCCCAGCTCATCATTCGGTTTCTTTGCCCACTCGGCCAGCTGCCTCGCATGCGTAACGAATTTATCCCCTTCTGCGATACATTCAATCAGCGATCCCGGAATCGTCTCAAGTTCAAACAGTTTCTTCTCAGCCTTTTGCAAATCCATGATTTTCTCATCATCAATGATCAGGCCGACAAACTTTCGGTTGTAAAGTTCCCCTGTCGCAAATTTCATGTTATTCCTCCATCATCTTTTAAATCAGACTGCTTCTTCATGTATTCTCTGTCGAATGCTGAAATCCCTTTTTATCACGACCGTTTTCATTTCGTTTCAGGACGGGCTTGCAGTACATATCATACAAATGTCGTTTTGAGGAGGAGGAAAAAAGATGGAGAGCGTACATTTATTTTTTCATCGGCATCAGCTTAAGAAAAAAGGAACTGCCAAGGGGCTTCTGGTGACAGACTTATCAGTTTCTCCCATTCTTCTCACACAGCGTGACAGAGCGGAAAAGACATCCTATGAAATCAGCTGGGAAAAGGCTCCGCTAGGTGAAAGCACACTTTTTTTGAATGCGGAAGAGAGTGATCCGTCCCTGATGCGGCGCAGGCTCGCTTATTGTCTTTTTGGCGAGATCGGTGTTCCTGCTCCCGCTGCCTCATACAGCTTTCTGACCATCAATGGCCAGCCCGAAGGCATTTATTTGAACATCAAGAACCATCAGCTAACCGATAGGAAAGCTTATCGAGTAAAGACTGCCGATCCGCGGGTTCCGCTGTCCGTTTTTAAAGATGAACCTTCCGCGTTTTCACACGAATTTTTCACGCTGATTCGTACAGCGGAAGATGCCGAATTAGCTGAACGCATTAAAATGTATCTGGATATCAAATTGTTTTTTTTGTGGCTGATCGGCAGCACCTGCACCCGTCAATGTTTTTATTACACATTTTGTTTAAACGAATCCGGCCGGCTTCACGTTTCCCCGACAGAGACACGATCGCTTGCCGCACACGGAATAGCTGACGAAGATCCTCTGCTGACTAAAGGACGGACGCTTGCGTCAAGGCTGCTTTCCATTCCCGCTTTCCGGTCGCAATATCACACATTAATGAAAAACGTGCTGGACCGGTCGTTTACCATTGAACGATTGTCTCCTTTCATCAGCGAATGGCAACTTGACATTTGTCAAAAAGCTGATGATGATCCTTTTATAAAAAAAAACCCCTTTCAATTCGAAAAGGAGCAGACAAACATACTTAGAGAAATTGAGGAACGGCAGGACTTTTTGCAAGCACACTTAGCAAGACTATAGTCCTTCCTTGCATGAAAAAAAGGCCGCAAAAAAATTGTCGCTTTTTTAGTCAAATTGACGAAAGGCAACCTTTTCAGCAAAAATGGGTTATACTAACGATATCCTGTTTTGATCAAAATAAATTCTAGAATTGGAGATAGGGTAATGAATAGTAAAATTGAAGAAATGAGAATCACACTAATTGAAACAGCACAAAAATACGGCATGAACTCAAAGGAAACGATTCAATGCAGCCAAGAGCTGGACAGTCTGCTGAACACCCGAATTAAAAAAGAAATGGTTTTTGGGGGATATCCTGAAAACTCCCGTATGTGAATCATTTTCTATAACATTGATTTCACCATATGTAACTCCGCTTTTTGCTCAGCACTTCTGAGATATACCTCAGGGCGAGAATGTGTCCGCCTAAAAAATCGGTTACCGCAGCACGACATACTCCAAAAAGCATTTCCTACACGCAAAAACACCAAAGAAACTGAAATAAAAATCACGCAGGCGGATAGCGGCATCCATCGCCGCAATTCCGCTCAGTTTATACATTACCCGGCTTTTCAAACAATTAAACATATCGGCTGAAAAAATTTAATCGTTTGCACGAAAAGCTGATATGTCCCCTTTAAATTTCCCTCACACATATGCGCGTTTGTCATAAGCTATCGTGAATAGCCCAATTGAAATCAAATTGTATTTTTACTTTACCCGCCTTTTTTCAATTTTTCAACAAAGGATGTGCTCGCATGCCGGCCATTGTCGGAGCGTTTAAAATTAATGCGATTGGTACGAGCGGAGTCGTTCACATCGGGGACTGCATTACGATTTCTCCTCAGGCACAGGTCAGAACGTTTGCAGGTGCGGGCAGTTTTAATACCGGTGACAGCCTCAAAGTGACGAATTACAAAAACGCGACGAATGTATATGACAACGATGCAGTTGATCAGCCGATCGCAGGGAATGCGTAAAGGAGTGAGGCCCATGAATTTCTATGTGAATCAAACCATTCAAATTAACTATCTTCGGCTTGAATCCATCAGCAACTCCTCTATTCTGCAAATCGGAAGCGCTGGATCAATCAAATCTTTGTCAAACTTGTATAATACGGGCAGTTATGTAGAAGCCGCTCCAGAGGTAACTGCCTTGGGGCAGCCAGTCGAGTCGCAGGAGCCCGATACAGGTGCATTGGTCCCGCTCCAGCCTCCTGGCCGTTAATCATATGAAAGAGGTGAAAGACCATGTATGATCAATCTGTTTCCTCTTATTTGCAAAACTTGAACTCCTTCGTTCAGCAGCAGGCGCTTCATATTCAGCAGCTCGAACGTCAGCTGAAAGAGATTCAAACTGAAATGAATTCGATGAAACAGCGGCCGGCCACAACCATTGAGCGTGTGGAGTATAAATTTGACCAGCTGAAAATTGAACGGCTCGACGGGACACTGAATATCGGCTTAAATCCGACAGACCCGAACAGTGTCCAAAATTTTGAAGTCAGCCAAACAACACCTGAAATCGGGATGATGCAGCAGGAAGAGAGCGCCCAGCTCATGCAGCAGATCCGACAAAATGTCGACATGTTTTTAACCGAAGAAATTCCAGATGTTTTGGAGCAGCTTGAAAACCAATATGACAGCAGGCTTGACGATACAAACAGGCATCATGTCATTGAAGACATCAGAAAACAAATGGACAGCCGGATTCACTATTATATGTCCCATATCAAAAAAGAAGAACAGACACCGCCTAAACAATATGCGGAACATATCGCTGAGCATGTGAAGCGGGACGTGATCCGTGCTGTAGAACATTTTCTGGAACATATTCCATCCGAAATGAAAGGAGATGAGCAAGCATGATTTTCACAGTTGTCAACCGTAATCTGGAGGTCGGGGATATCCGAATGAACGGTGTGTCCAGCTCCTCTATTTTTCACATCGGAGACACTGAAGCGATCTATCTCTCTTCAATTTTCGACACTCCGCCTGAATCTCTTATTATCGGACCGTTTGCTCCGCTGTCGCCGGCATAATGCTTAAGCGTATATCCCGCATCAGAACGATTAAATTTAACTCTCTCGCAATAGCAAGTGTGTTTCAAGTTGGCGACACAAACGAAATCGATATGAGCATAAAAGTATTTGCTGTACAACGCTCGCTGTCTACGTTTTACAATAATGAAGGCTCATTTCACAGCAAGGATTACCCGATCTTTCAGCAGCAGGCTGTGACACCGATTCCGGAAACAGGGGTGCAAAGCGCATTTTGCCACGAGGTTCCGGTCATTCATGTTCGCAACGTCAAAATTCAAGGGGTCTCATCCTCTTCTGTCTTTCATGCAGGGGCGGCTTCGGTTGTCCGCGGCGATGCGAGAATCAAACATATCAGGCAGATTCAGTCTCCGCGCTCACAATAGTCCGCCAAGAGCATATACTAAACAGAGACTTCGATAAAGGGTGTCGTTTATGCCAGCAATTGTCGGGCCTATAGCTATCAATTCGATATCGGGCGGAGTCGTAAACTTTGGTGATTCCTTTTACCTTTCTCCGAAAAGCTCTTCAAAATCTGCGCTCGGTTCGGGAGCAGGAAACACGGGAGACTTCCTTCTATTAAACAATGCAGTCAACGCGACAAATTATATAGACCCCGATGTCAGCGATCAAGATATGGTTGGAAATGGATAAAAGCAGCCGCTCTGCAAAGAGAGGGCTGCTTTTTAGTCATTTTTTTCGTTCATTCGATTTCTTTGTTTTGATCAGCTTCTCAGGCGGCTGTTTTCTGATCCATTTGACAAACCGGGCAAGCTGCGGATCACTTCTAAGTTCATCTATTCCGTTTAAGCGAACCGCAAGCTCTTGATTGGTATATAAGGCATGAATCTGTTTATGGCAAGGAATACAGAGCATAGCTGTCGGCAGGAATGTTCCGCCTTCCTCTTTCGGTGTGAGATGGTGCTCTGTCAGCTGGACATCACTCCGGCCGCACAGCTCACATATTCCGGCAGTCTGCTTTGCCATATCCGTTTCCCCCTTCTTACATCAACTCAAGAGATATCCGTGTTCCGCGGCCGCTCGGTTCAGCCGGATGGACGATCAGCTTTTTCGGAAGCCGTGCCCGCAGTTCCTGCACATGGCTGATGACACCGACAGACAGATTGTCGGACTGCAGTTTTTCCAAGGCTGTCACAACCGTATCCAGCAGATCTTGATCAAGGGTGCCGAACCCTTCATCTAAGAAAAAGAACTGCAGCGGGTATTCCCCGCGAAGCTGGATCTGCGCGGACAGCGCAAGAGCGAGAGAAAGCGAAGTGAGGAAGGTCTCTCCTCCAGATAAGCTGGATACCGGGCGTTTGACGCCCCCATTCGCGTCATCCCGCATCACGAATCCGCCTTCTGAATCCACTTCTATGGCATAGCGCTGTCTCGTCAGCATGCCAAGTCTTGCTGATGCGTCCCGCGCAACGCTTTCAAGCTGCTCCTCAGCTAAAAATTCAACGAAGGTATTGCCTTTAAACACAGCTTGCAGCTTGTCCAGCCTGTCAATATGTGTCTGCCATTTTTTCAGTTCAGCTTCAATTTCGTTAAACCGTTTATGATGGTCGCGAATGACGGCCAGCGCTTTCGATGCTGCGCCTTTTTCCTCTATAGCAGCGCCTAATGCGTCCTCAGCTTCTTGTAATGCCGTAACGGTTGCGCTCCATTCGCTCTCTGATAAGGCTCGGCCGGCAAGTATCTCTGCTACACGTTTTAAGTTTGCAGCATTCTGCTTCAGCTTATCCATAAACTGGTCGATGCCGGCTTTCATCTTGTCAAGCTCTTCGGCTGGGATAAGACTTCGCTCCACCTCCTCAGCCCGGGTAAAGCAGGTGCTTTTCGCATGTTCGAGCCAAGCGGCTTCGGCTTTTTCCAATCTGTCTTTCGCCTCTTGAAGCGTCAGCTCGCTTGCTGAAGCGCGGCTTTTCGCCTGATTGAGCTTCATCTGGGCGCTTTGCAATTCTTCATATAGAGATTGCTCTTTTTCCTTTAACTGCTTTAGATCGTGTTGGACAGAGCGAAGTTTGATCTCGATCGAGTCTCGTTTTGCGTAATCTCCGAGTTCGTGCTCATAATCCGCTATCACGCTCTTGATGCGTTCAGCCGCATAATGAAGCTCCAGCTTTTCACGTTCAAGCTGATGCCCCGACTCCCGCAGCTTTTCCTTTTGTGCTTCATGCTCAGCAAGAAACGCGATGCTCTTCTCAATGCGTTTTTCGCATTCTTCTGCAGCCCGGTCCTTTTCTTCAATGGCTTGCTGCCATTTTTCCGCTTCATTCACAGACTGATCTTGAAACGCTTCTTTAAACATTTTCAGGCGGCTGTCCATCGAGGACTGAAGCTCGGTAATGATGCTTTCAATACGGTCAGCCTCTCTTTTTTCAAAACCGATTTTTTCATTAAGCTGATCGGCCTTTTTTAAAGACTCCTGATAAGCGCTAATCATTTGCGCCATTCGTGTTTTAACAGAAAGAATATCCTGTTTGACTCGTTTCCATTCAATTTTGGCAGTATCGAATGCCTCATGCACCGGCTGATCCTCGTAAGAAGCTGCCGCTTCAAGGTTCGGCGCTTGAATCGTTTGCAAAAACGGACACTGTTCAATAAACCGTGCGGACTGTTCTTCAAGTGTGATTTTGGCTGAAAGAATCTCCTGGCCGAGAGCTGCCGCTTCCGTCAACAACACATCTGTCCGCTTGATGTTTTCTTCAAGACTGCTGTCGAGCTCATATGTTTCATGTACTGAGGCAGACGGATCATGATGGGTTGAACCGCAGACCGGGCAAGGCTTTCCGGCAGTCAGTTTTTCGGCTAATTCTTTTGTGAGCAACGCCATTCTTGCTTTTTCACGCTGTGCGTGAAGCGTTTGTTGTCTCTTTTTAGCCTGCTCAGTCATACCGGCTAATGACCGTTCCGTCTCACACACCAAATGGTACACGGTTTGTACAGCCTCATATGCCTGTACGATATTGTTTTCTTCCGCCCCCGTCTTTTGATCGAGTGTACTCTTCTCTTCATTCATCTTCTGCAGAACGAGGTTCAATGCGTCACTTCGTTTTTTCTCTGTCGTGATTTGCTCCTCAGTCTGTCTGATGCGCAATGCCATCTCTGCGGCCTGCTGGCAGCTTTTTCGCTCATCTGATGTCACCTGCAGAGATTTGAGCTGTTGCTTCAGTTCCGTCTGTCTGTTTTGCCCTCGTAAAAGACGGTCTGTTACAGTCTCCAATTCATTCATGACAGATTGAAGAGCCTCTTCTTTCTGCTGGAGTTCAGCCTTTTTGCGTTCTTCCTCTTGCTTGGCCTCACTTCGTTTGATTTCAATCTCCTGCAAGCGGGAAAGCTGCTCCTGCTCGGTTAAAAGCTTAGGTTCTTTCTCGCTTTTGTGCCGGCGCCACGCTTCATACTCTTCATGTTTTTGATGATAGTATGCTGTCCGGTCTGCTAAATCCTTTTGGGCAAGCATTTGTTCCTTTGCAGCCTTCTCCTCTTGCTGGATCGCTTCTGCATACCGGTCCGCATAGGGCTTCAGTGCTGAGGCTGTTTCTGCTTCCAGCAGGCGTTTTTGCATGCTGTCTACGTGCGGCTGTTCCTCTTCGAGACGTTTTTTCTCTTCTTCATAAGCCGATTGTTCCTTTTGGACATTCCAAATCTCCTGGTGCTCCGTAAACCGCTCTTTTGCCTGATCGCGATTCTTCCTCATTGCTTCCAGATGAGCTTCGGCTTGTTCGAGAGCCTTTTCCGCCTGCTCAACCGCTTCTGAGCTCGCCTCACCTAGACCGGACTGTTCAGCAAGCATTTCATTTTTTCTCGCATTGGCTTCCTGTGCCTGCCGCCTCAGCTTTTTCACAAGCCGGTCTCCATACTGCTCCAAGTGAAACAAACGCTGAAGCATATGCCTGCGCTCCGCCCCTTTTAAAGACAGAAATTCGGCGAATTTTCCTTGCGGCAGCACCACCGCTCTTGTAAAGTCGTCGATCGTCAGCCCCAAGAGCTCCTCGACTCTTTTATTCACTTCGCTGGCTTTATCAGCCAGCACCGTGTGCTCGTCTTTGATTTCGATGAAGCGGCAAAGTGCCGTTTTCACCTTCATTTCATCCGTTCTCTTAAACACACGCTCGACTTTGTAAGAGATTTGATGATTCGTCTGAAGCGCAAAGGTAAAGGAAACAGACAGCGTATCTTCCGCATGGTTTAAAATTCCGTGCGTATTGTTTGCGGCCCGCTCCACCTTTCCGTATAAAGCAAGCGTCATTGCGTCGAGGATAGAGGATTTACCGCTTCCTGTCGGGCCGAAAATGCCGAAAACACCGGCGCCCGAAAGGCCTTCAAAATCTATCGTCTGCTCTTCTCTAAAGCTGTGGAGCCCCTTTATAGTTAAGACGATCGGCTTCATTTCGCATCCTCCTCTTCAACGCCTGATGCAAGCTCTAAAAACAGCTTCACCATTTCTTCATCCGGCACCGCGCCGCCAGTTTGTTTTTCATAAAATGTCTTAAAACGGTCTTCGATCGACACATGCTTAACCTCGATCTGTTCTCGGTCTTTGTTCTGTTCTTCAAAAACCGGCCTGATATGGATAAAGCCCGGGTGCGCCTTCCGCAGTCTGTGGATTTCTTCAAGTGATAACTGGTCCGCCACACGGATTTCAAGGTCAATCCAGGCATTCTGATCCCTGCCTTCATCCAGCCAGCTGTACACCTCGCTTAAGCCATTTGCCGCTTTCCACTTCACAAGGGGCTTGCCGCTTGATAATAAAACCTCATGCCAAGAGGCCTCTTCCCCCGGCTTCGCGTCCACGATTGTCACTGATTTGGCGTAGCCCGCTTCAGAAAAGCTGTAGGCGAGCGGAGATCCTGAATATCGCGCAAGCGTACGCGCCCGTTTGATCGTTTGCGGCCGATGCAAATGGCCGAGCGCAACGTAAGCGGCATCAGCCGGCAGGCTTTCAGCGGCCACCGTATAAGCCCCGCCGACTTCAATCGGCCGCTCTGAATCCGTTTGGTTTCCGCCTGCGACATAAATATGGCTGGCGGCAATCTTCACTGCGTCTTTGCGGAACCGGCTTGTCATATGCTCAAACGCCTGCCTGATTTTCACATCATAATGATCACGGAGCAGCTTTTCATCAAATGTATCGGAAAGCACTTCATTTAACCGCGCTTCAGATGGGTACGCCAGTGCTCCGACAGCCAAAAGCTCCCCGGCTGAAGGCACTTCAATATGAAGCGGTTCTGTTGTCGGATAACCGATTAAATAAATGCCGTTTTCATGTGTCAGCGGTGAAGCGGCGGACAAACGGTCAGGATTATCGTGGTTTCCGGCAATGACAGCGATCGGGCGCTTTCCCCTGTCGCTGAGCGCAGACAGGCTTTCATAAAACAGCCGCTCGGCTAAAGCCGGCGGGTTTACGGTGTCAAACGCGTCCCCCGCCATGACAATGGCATCGACCTGCTCTTCTTTTACAATCGCATTCAATTCATCAAGCACATCGGCCTGTTCACTCAGCCTGCTTCTTCCTTCAAGCGTTTTTCCAAGATGCCAGTCCGCCGTATGTAAAATCCGCAAATCCCTTTCACCTCTCTTTTTTGTATAGAAAACGAGATCCGCTCCGTCTGAAATCGCGGAGCTTACGGATCTCGCTATAATGTCAGTATGTGCCCTCCGTCAAAGAAATAAAGCGCACATCCTTTTACCTTTGTTTTCGCAATTTGCTCAACCGCCTTCGTGTACAGCTGAATTTGCGTTTCATATCGTTTCTTCAAGATCGGGGCCGCTCCTTCAAAGCCGTGCTGGAATTTGCCCTCAATCCGGTCTGATTTATAGTCCAAGAGATATAAGCCGTTTTCAGTTTCATAGAGACAGTCGATGATTCCCTGCACCAAAAGCGGCTCATCCGCCTCCTGTGCATCAGGATAGATTTCCTTGGCCGGAAGCGCTAAACTAAATGGCACTTCCCGGTCCTTCCATTTAGCGCCGATCAGCTGTCCGCCGATTTCCGTATGGAAAAATCGCACGATTTCTTCTATATCAATAGCGGCTTTTTGTTCTTCAGTGAGCAGCTCCTTTTCATGAAGCCTGTGAACCGTCTGCTCCGCTTCTTCTATCGTCGGCACATGTGTCAGCGGGATATGCTGCATCACCGTATGCATGGCTGTTCCTTTCTCCGCCGCTGTCAGGCCCTGTTTCATCATAAAAGCGGGGCGCCTATACAGAATGCTTCCGTCAGCCGGTTTAACGGGAGCCCTGCCGCTGTATTCATCCTCGTACTCTCTTTTTCTCTTGATCTCAGAAACCGACTGCTTTGTTCGAATTTGTGTGACCTCTTGATGTGGGTATGTCCAGCTCAGCTGCTCGCGGGCTTTTTTATCAAATGCAAACGAGCCGGGAACTGGTTCACCTTTGCGGATCGCTTCTAGGCGCTCGTTTTTTTCTTCCATTCTTTCTTCCAAATCATCATCAAGCAAATCATAGGAATGAATCATTCGAACGGCAAAACGAGCCGGGTGTCCTGATATATCAGCATGCGCTGCCGCACCGTTTTCAGCTGAATTCTCCAAATCTCTGTGTCTGGCAAGAGCCGGCCCGATGAAATCTAAATACGTTTTCGCCTGGTAGCGGTCAAATTCGGGCAGAAGCCAGTCAGGTTGGGACGCGGATGCCTGCCATTTTGCGAGCTGTTTCTGATGATCCTTGCACGAGCCAATCAGAAACAATTTTTCTTTCGCCCTCGTTAATGCGACATAGAGAACACGCAATTCCTCTGACAGCAGCTCTCTGCGCATTTTTTTCTTCATCGCGATGAGCGGAAGCGTCGGGTAGCTGATGCGCATTTGCGGATGGATAAACTTCGTGCCAAATCCAAGCTCCTTGTCCAGCAGGTACGATTTGTTCAAGTCCATCATGTTGAAGTTCCGGCCGAGACCCGCCGCAAACACGACTGGAAATTCGAGCCCTTTG
This sequence comes from Bacillus sp. SW14, assembly GCF_047608225.1. Lineage (NCBI taxonomy): Bacteria > Bacillati > Bacillota > Bacilli > Caryophanales > Bacillaceae > Bacillus > Bacillus sp. SW14. Next base: position 3,106,156 of record NZ_JBLKRW010000001.1, read on the forward strand.
CTGCTGTGGATCGTCATTAAACGGACAACATCCTCCTGCTCGCTGAGCGCTCGCGCCGTTCCAAGATCATCGCCCCGCTCCTGCATGCGTTCGATAAACCGCAGGAAACGGAACAAGCCGCGAAATGCCGTCGATTCATATTGGCGCGCCCGGTCATAGAGAACACGCAAATTAGCCTGCCGCTGTTTACCGCCCGGCATCCCGCCGACATAATCCATGTATTTCGTGTCGCGATACACTTCCCAAATCAGCTCAGATACGGAGTGGTTTTTCGAAAACGCGCGCCATTTTTGCAGATGTCCGTAGAATGTTTGCAGCTTTTGATAAAGCTCGTCGTTCCGGTCACCCGCCGCCAAATAGTCTTTCATCGCTTCATAGTACGGCGCTTTTGTATTTTCAAGCCGGATCAAAGACAGCTCGTTTTCATCCGCCCCGACAATCGGGGAACGCAGCACAGAGGCAAGCGGTATATCCTGATACGGGTTATCGATCACCTTCAGCACAGAAAGCGCGACGGCGACTTCGACCGCTTCAAAATAACCTGACGTTAAATTGGCGTAAACCGGTATGCCCTGTGCTCTCAGCTCCTCCATGATTTGCGGCGCCCACGGCATGGAACGGAGCAAAATCACGATATCGCGGTATTGAATATTACGGTGTGTTTTCGTTTTTCCGTCATATACCTTAAATGGCGATGAAATCAGCTTGCGAATTTCCTTGGCGATCGCTTTCGCTTCGAACTGCACGGTTTCCAGCTCTTCTGCTTCCTCACCTGCATCCGTCTCTTCTGTGTTGTCGATCAGCAGCAGCTCCGTTTTCGTCTCATCATTGTCCGGATACGCCGCACCAAGCTTCAGCTCAGCCTGCTCGTCATAATCAACCTCACCGATTTTGCCGCCCATCAGCTGTTTAAATAAAAAGTTTGTGCTGTCTAAAATATCAGTCCGGCTTCGGAAATTTTTATTCAAGTCAATTTTCCGTCCCGTACCTTCTCCGCTCTCTGTAAATCGTTTGTATTTGGAGAGGAAAAGAAGCGGCTCAGCAAGCCTGAATCGATAAATCGACTGTTTGACATCTCCTACCATAAACAGGTTGCCTGTCTCTTCCGGCCCGCTTGTGACGAGCTGCAGGATCGATTCCTGCACGAGGTTGGTATCCTGGTATTCGTCAACGAGCACCTCGTGAAACTGCTCCTGATAAAATCTTGCTGCCTCGCTCGGCTCGCGCTCACCTGTTTCATTCTCTGCTGTCAAAATGGATAAACAGTAATGCTCCAAATCAGAGAAATCAATGATTGATTTTTCCTGCTTCGCGGCTTCGAATCGTTTTCCGTAGCTGATGACAAGCTGTACAAGCGTTTCAATGACAGGCTTCATGTCGGCCAAGCTTTTCAAATGCTGTTCAGGACTTCTCGTGAAGTAATCGGTTTTAAGCTTTTCAAGCAGTTTTTTTGCGCTATTTCTCAAATCCGTCGCTTCTTCAAGGAGCGCAGGATCAAACTCGTCCCCTTTTACTGCTTTCGCGCGCTTAAAAGAGACTGCGGGCACCCGTTTATAAAGTTCAGTGAAATCACCCTGATGCTGAATCAGTTCATCAACCTGCGCAAGATCATCAAGAAAATTGTCAGCGCGCGGCGCGGGGCCGCCCGGCGCTTTCGTCAGCTCAAGCGCGCGCAGGAGTTTTTCCTTCACTCCGTTAAGAACCATGGCAATATCCTCTTTGACATATTGATAAAACGGAAGCTCTTCGATGGCGCTCTTTTCCGATACATCATACAAATGAACAAAGCTCTCCAGCCACGCCTCCGGGTTCGGGTGGGAACGGGAATACTCGTACACCTGTTTGACGAGAGATTGCAGATCCAGATCGTGCCGGTCTGTCGTGTAGCGGTCAACAAGCTCAAAAAACGCCTTCTCGCCCTTTGCGTATTCGTCTTCAAACAGCTCGTCCAGCACCTCGTCCCCAAGCAGCTCGCCTTCTGTCTGATCAGCCATCCGAAAGCCTGGATCAAGATCGATTAAGTAGTAATATTTCTTCAGCACTTGCAGGCAAAAGGAATGAAGCGTCGAAATGCTGGCCCGGTTTAAAAGAGACAGCTGGCGTCTGATATGCAGTGATCCGGGGCGTTTTACAAGCTCTTTTTCCAAGGCATCCGCGATCCGGTGTTTCATCTCTGCCGCTGAGGCGTTTGTAAATGTCACAACGAGAAGCCGGTCTACATCAATCGGGTTTTCTTCCGCGGTGATTTTCCGGATCATTCGTTCAACGAGCACAGCGGTTTTTCCGGAGCCCGCCGCCGCTGCCACGAGAATATCCTGGCCGGTTGAAACAATGGCATTCCATTGGTCATCTGTCCATGTGCTGTCTGCCGGTTTAGGAATGTTCATTGCCATCCGCCTCCTTTTTTATCCACTCAAGTATCGTCTTGTCCTTTTCAGCCTTTAATGGGCGATACTCGTTTTCTTCTAATGATTCATCAAATTGGCATACTGATTTGAACGAACAGTATGTGCACGGCGTCTTGTTCTTCATTTTATACGGCTCAATCGATACACGTCCGTCGGTGATTTGTTCGCCTGCTTCTTGGAAGGTGCGGCGCACATGCTTCGTCAACAGCTCAAATTCCTTTTCGCCGACTGCCGCTGAATCCGATCTGAGAGAGCCGTCTTTCTTCAAGCCGGCGTTAATGATATTTGACCGTCCCTCTTGAAGGGTCGTATCCATGAGGCGAACCGCTTCCTGATCGCCGAGGAGCAGGCCCTTCATTTTAAATTTCTTAAAGATCTCCTGTTCAATCTCGTCAAGCCCAAGCGGGAGATTAGATTGAATCATCGGGTCATGAATATGGAAATACAGCACTCCGGCCGGCGTCGCTCTCATTCCGAGCCAGTCGGCTGAATGTGTAATTGATAAGTCAAGGTACGTCAGCATTTGCAGCGCCAGTCCGTAATATACTTCCGCTAAGTCAAGGCCTTTGTCGCTTGATTTATAATCGACAATCCTGAGGAGCAGGCCTTTTGAGCTTTCCGCTTTATCGACACGGTCTATTCGCCCGACGAGCTCCATCGTACAGCCGTTTTTCAGTTTAAAGGTCAGCGGCGGAAGGGGCCCTTTTCCCCCAAAGCCCAGTTCAAGCCCGATCGGCACGAATCCGCTCGCTTTCGCATGCTCGCTTAAAATGCCTGACACACGGGTCACAATTTTTTGCAGCTTTTCCTTTACATAATAATGCCGGTTTGAGCTGAGCAAAATTTCCTTTTGCAGTTTCGGTGCCAGCCGTTCTACCGCATCAAAGGAAAACAGCTCGCACTGCTCCTTCGTTAAATCGCGCCAATCAAGCTTTTGCTCACGCAGCCGGTCTGAAATCAGCTTTAAGCTGGAATGAAACAGCTGGCCGATATCCGGTGCTTCGAGTTTGAAAAATTGCCGTTCCTTCAGATGAAGCCCGTGTGACGCAAAATGGGAGAATGGGCAAGCGTTAAAGCTTTCCATTCTCGATACACTCCCCTGAATGCGTTCGCCATAGAGCTGTCTCGACACGCCGCTCTCAAGCTGCTTCACTTCATTCCGGAAAAACAGGCTTGAGAACAGTTTTTTCGATTGCAGCCTGTCCGGCTCACTCATTAGCACATTGTACGTGCTCCACCAAACGTCGCTGATGTCGTATTCCCGAGTCCATAATCTGAGCTGGCTTGCGGTAAAGGACTGTGCCACGCTTTTATTGACGACATACTTAAGCTGTTCCTCATCGTTGACCTGCTCAGGTTCATTTGTCAACAGGCGCTCCTTATGCTGCGGAAACAGTTCTTCCAGCCGCTTAATGACAATCGACGGCAAAAGCGTTTTTCCTTCCGCATCAGCAATCGGATACGACACATAAAGCCGGTCAGACGGACTGGAAAACGCCATATAGATGAGGAAATGCTCATCAAGCAGACGCTCCCGCCCGCCTGAGGAAAGTTCAATTCCTATGGTTTTCAGCCATTCCCGGTCATCGTCCGACAGCACCCCGTTTTCATCAGGGCGCGCCGGCAGAACGCCGTCGTTTGTCCCCAGCACAAAGGTGCAAGCGGTGCCATACATTCTGGATAAATCCATATTGCCGACAAACACCTGGTCAAGCGCAGGCGGAATAAGAGAAAATGTGAGCGACTCCGCGCCGGCTTCCATCATTTGCTGAAACAAATCAAGAGAAATCTCATCATCCCCCATCATTTCAACAAACTCCTCAAGCAGCTGAATGACTGCATCCCACGCCTGCTGATGCTGCTGCGCTTCAATGATTCTGCCGTCTTCCTCAGCGCGCTGTCTTTCCTGATCAAGCTTCAGCGGCACATCTGTCTCTTCCAGATAGCGGTAGAGCGACTCCGCCTTCTCCCGAACCGTCTTTGCTTTTTTCATTCGTTTTTGAAGTTGAAAAAGCGGCGGAACAATCCAGTCGCGTGTGTCATTCAGCATGTTTTCCATTTCGATTTCCTGATCGGTCTGCGCAAAATCATCATCCAATGACACAAAACGTCTGTAGTGGAAACGGTCGCCCTTTGTCCAGCGGTCGCCTTTAATACCGTAGGCGATACAGTAATTTTCAAGCTGATCGACCTGTTCTCTCACCTTCGCCTTCGGTTCGTTAAGCGGGAATAGCAGTTCGGTTTTCACGCAGCGAAACACCGCTTCATAACGCCAATTCCCTTTCAGAACATCAATGCTCGACCGGATAAATTCGATTAACGGATGGTTCAGCATAGATGCTTTTCCGTCAATGAAATAAGGAATCTCGTAATCCGCGAAAACTTCCTTCACCATATCCTTATAGTCTTCCGTCTGGCGCGCAAGAATCGCTACATCTTTATAGCGATAGCCCTTCTCTCTGACAAGCGCGTGAATTTCCCGGGCAATGCCTTCCAGCTCAGCTCGTCTGTTTGCGGCCTGCATCACAGTTAAGGCCTCTTGTTTTTCTGCGTACGGGACAGCCGGACGCGCTTCATACTGCGCCTCTAGATGCGCCAGTTCCGGCGTCTGCGTATGCCGCTCAGTTCCGTTTAGCTCTTTATAGGTGATGTCCAGATTCAGTTCCTTCGCCTTCTGATGAAGGCGGTAATAGGTTTTTCCCGTCATTCTGAACAATTCCAGTTCATGCGGCTCCCGCTCATATGACGGCTTGTCCGCTGTCAGCGAAAACGTGATATGCTCTGCATGAACCATAAGCTGCTCCAACACCCTGAATTCCTGCGGTGTAAACTGATAAAAGCCGTCCACATAGATATGCGCGCCTTTTATATCTTCCGCAAGCGGGATATGCTCTGACAGCAATGTCAAATAATCCTCAGAGTGAAGATATTGGTCTGAAAGGCTTTTTTCCATCTGCTGATACAGAATCGATAAGTCATGAAGCTTTTCAGATAAAACACGTTCCCCGCGATACTCGGAAGCCGTTCCGCTTTCCGCCATCCGGCGGATATCTTCCGGTTCCAGACAGTAACGCTTAAACTCTGTCAGCATGCGCTCTACCTGTGCGGTAAACCCGCTTTTGTCACTCGCTTTTTGATAGACTTTAAACTCCTGTTTATGCTCCTCAATGAGCTTCCGCAGGAGCATCTGTACGCCTGTGCTCGTAAGAAACGGCCTGCTCATTCCTCCCGTATGCTGGAGAACGCGCCAGGCCAATCGTGAAAAACTGAACACTTGAGCACGTATCATTCCGCCCATATCAGGCGTTTTAGCAAGCTCGTATTCCATTAAAAACGTCATTTGATCCGGGACTAGAAAAATGATCGGTTTCCCGAATGGAGCCCGGCGCAGTTCATCCTGAATGCTGTCGATGATCAGCTTCGTTTTTCCACTCCCGGACCTGCCTACTAAAAACTCTGCTCCCAAAATAGAAGACCCCTCTCTTTTTATCTCTCTATATTTTATCGAATGTTGACGAAAATGACCAATCTGATTTATTGGTAAAAACGGCCTTTTCGCATATAAAAAGCTGAATTTCTCCGCACATGTCTCCCCGCCCTGCATATATTTTTTACAGAAGCCCAATTCCTAAGAATGGAGTTGAACCCCCTTGCACTACAGCTACTATCCCTATCCGGCGCCGTGCCGGGAAGACCCTGTTTTGATTCGGAATCTGGAAAAGGCCATTAACGGCGAATTCAGCGCAGTTCAATGCTGCCGCAAGCTTGCCGAACTTGCCCGCCGCGACGAAATCAGAAAGCAGATAGAAGACATCAGGCGTGCCGAAATGCGCCACCTCCGTGAATTTTCCACATTGTATGAAGCCATTACCGGCCAACACATTATGCCGAAACAAACGGGGGAATGCCCGGACAATTTCACGAGAGGGCTGAACGCCGCTTTTAAAGATGAACAAGAAACAGTCCGCTTTTACTTGCGTGCGGCCGAGGAAACCTCAAACGTAAAAGCGAAAAGCCTCTTTACGCGCGCCGCACGGGATGAACAACATCACGCTGTCTGGTTTCTATACTATCTGACGGAACGTTACATATACCCCGCCTGTTTTTTCAAATAAAGCCAGAAAACATAAAACGATACGCAGAGGGGATCGGCCACGGAGAAAAATTCTGAAGCTTGTACCCGAGGCTCTTCAAGCATGATGCGCGCGGCAAAGAATATGAAAAGCATGGGTCACGATCATCGCCAAGACCGCAGCATGGCAGCGTCATAATAGACAGTGAGGGTTCAAGAAAGAACCCTCTTTTCATTTAGACAACCACACGGAGTACAAATCAATCCATCCCTCTTCATCAAGCATCAGGCCTTTCACACTCTCGCTTGATGTCACCCGCAGCACATTTTGATACAGCGGAATCACATTGAATTCCTGTATAAGCTGGCGGTCAATGTCCTGCAGCATATTGATTCTCAAACAGCGGTCAGGCATCGAAAAAAAGCGTTCTGTCATTTCTGAGCATATCTGTTTCATCTTTTCAGATAGATGCTGGCACAAAAAACTGTTCTCAGACAGCAGCAAATGCAGAAAACCAAACTCACTGTCTTGATAAAACGTCGCACTGTCATGGATGATATCCGCCATCTGCACGATTTCGGGCCGGCGCAGATCAGCAGAATCACAGAATTGAAGTGTAAGCCTGATGCCATGTTGGGCGCAAACATTTTGAATCCACTCGGCGTCCTCGCGATGATCCGTTTCCGAAAAGGTATACAGCACCAGTGTTTCTCCTTTGTAGCCGCTCTGCTTCAGCAACTCAGAAGGTGAAACGCCTCCCCAATCCAAAGGACTCGAATGTAAAAAAGACGTAACCGGGGTTTTGCGGTGCCCTCCCGCTTCACGAACGAGCCGTTCAGAGGAAATCAGCAGGCGGAGCGCTTTTCTAAAGCTTCGATGCCAAAGAGGCCCCTTCTTTTTCAGATTGAGCGACAAATACTGAACATGCCGCTCGTCAAAAACCGTTTGCTTCTCAGGACATGTTTGTTTTTCTTGAATGGTAAAACCGTTCATCTCTCCGGCCTGTTCAGAAAACACAAACTCAACGCGATCCAAAAAAGGCCGTCCCTTAAAGTAGCGCTCATTGGCTTCAAGCACAAGCATCCGGCCGTGCTGCTGCATCACCCGAAAAGGCCCTGTTCCATTGATTCCGCCGCCCTGTTCTGCCGGCAGAATGGACAGCCGTTCATCACAAAGAACATACGGCAAAAGCTCATTCGGCTTATCAAGTATAAGCTCCACGCAATAAGAGCCGTTTTCTAAGACTTGTTTCACTCCGTATAACAGCCATTTATATGGGTTGTCAGCCTGTGCCAAAAAGCGCCGAAGCGTAAACGCAACATCCCGCGCCGTCAGCGGCTGTCCGTTATGAAAAGACACACCCTTTCGAAGAAAAAATCTCCACCGTTTTTTCCCGTCCTCTTCCCATCCATGAACCAAATGAGGCTTCGGCTCCTGCACATCCGGATCAAACGTGAGCAGTGTATCAAATATTTGTTTGACGAAATGCCCCTCAGACCGCAAAAAGATGCGGCACGGGTCCAGACTGCTGACAGCTTCAGGGGTGATGAACAGCCGAAGCACATCCTTCGCTCCATCCCCGCCAGTCTCTGTCACAAAGCCGAACACCTCAGAAAACCACATATCATATTCGTTTTGAAGCCCCGGAAACGCGGACTGATACTGTTGAATCAGTTCCTTTGCCTTCTTTAGCTTTCCAGCCATTGTATATTCCTTGGCGGTTTGAAAAAGCAGTTCCTCAGGCTGGCGAAGAAACGCGATTTTGGATTTGCGGCCGCGTCCCGCCCCGCTTTCCCGGACAATCCAATTCTTATTCTCCAGCTTGTGTAAAATGAGCTTTGCATTTCTTTCTGTACAAAATAAACAGTCAGCAATCTCAGTGAGCGTCATTTCATTCATTTGTCCATACGCAGCGTGTCCTGTTTTTACAAGTGCCACATAGTGCTCAATCAGCTTCAATCCCCGCACCTCCCAATAAAAGGGGAATCTTTTTCTCTTCTTTTCTTCACTTTTTGGGCCGCCGTCCCTTCTATACACTACTACTATATCAAAACGCGAAAGGCGGCGATCACATGTTATCCAGCTTTCAATCTATCAAATCGAGATACACCGCTCCCGTTTGGCTCCGCTTTTTCGGCGAGATGCTGACAAGCCTGACAGGTGCAATGATGGGCCCTTTTATGGTGCTGTATTTGCATGAACAATTAAACGGGAGTGTCATGATTCCCATGTTGATCATCAGCCTTCAGCCATTTGCCGATATTTGCCTGACGCTCGTTGCAGGACGGGTGACGGACCGGCTTGGGCGTCGCACCGCGATTCTGATCGCATTGCTTCTGCAATCAGCCGCCATGACGGGTTTTGTGTTTGCTGAGCATGCGTATGTTTTCGCCATTCTCTATGTCATGAATGGTATGGGGAGATCATTGTACATTCCCGCCTCCCGCGCCCAAATTGCCGAAAGCACGCCGGAAAGCAGACGTTCAGAAGTGTTTGCGGTCATCAATGTGATCTATTCAGCTGGCCTGACGGCAGGGCCTGTGCTGGGAGTGCTGCTGTACAAGCATGACCCCGTGTGGATATTCGCTTTAGATGCCGCGGCATTGTTCCTTTACTTTCTGATCGCAGCACTGAAACTGCCGGAAACAAAGCCGATGATAACAACTGGTGCATCGGCGTTTTCCCTGAGCTTTACGATATATAGGCCTGTACTGCTTCTTTTGCTGCTTTCTCTCCCCATCAGCATGTTATATGCGCAAACAGAAACAACTTACAGGCTGTTTAGCAAAAACATGTTTTCCGACTATCTATCCATGCTGACCATTTATTCGGCGGCCAAAGCTTTATTCAGCTTTGTTCTCCAGATTCCCCTTGTCAAAGGAACCGAAAAGCTTTCAATGAAAACGATCCTTTTGATTACTTATATTTGTTATTCCCTTGCAGCTGTCGGCTTCGCATGCTCAACCTCTGTGACAATGCTTTTGGTAACGGCAGCGGTGATGACGGTTGGCGAAAGCATCGGATTAACCCACATCCAGACCTTTATTTCGAAATTGGCACCGCCTCATTTACTCGGCCGGTTTTATGCGGTATACGGTCTGCATTGGGATATCTCCCGCTCAATCGGCCCCCTTGCAGGAGGGCTGATCCTAACTTCGTTTGGCGGAGAAGTGATTTTTTACACTCTGGCCGTGTGTTTGCTGGCAACGGGTCTATGCCTGACTTACACAATAGAGAGGCTCGAGCAGAAGGTCATAAGAAAAGTGAATGGATAATAGAAAATAATTCATCATTTCTTTATCAACGAAAATATACTATAGTAATCATACATTCACTACGTGAACAATTGGAGTGCAAGGAAGAAGGGTTTTACATTGAAGAAAGACGAACATCTCCTCAAAGATCTATGGTTTATCGCAATCAGTGCAGCCGGGGGATTTATTCTTTCATTAACCGGAATATCGATTGGATGGATGATCGGAACGCTGCTTGTCGCCTGCTGCCTTGCCATGATACGGCCGGCATGGCTGATGATGGCCCCGGACCAAAAAGGAATTAACCGCCGCTGGCTGGCCCTCGGACAGTTGATTCTCGGCATCGAATTGGGCCAAAAGCTGAATTTATCCGTTCTTTCTGTTCTCAAAGACCATTGGTTTTCAGTCGGCGTTATGCTGGTATTATCTATACTTATGGCCATGCTGTCAGGATATGTGCTTTGGCGTTTCAGCAAAACGGATATGATGACCAGCTTTGTCGGTACGGCTCCCGGCGGGCTGTCCGCCATGCCCAGCATCGCACAGGAGGTCGGCGCCAATACCGCCATTGTCAGCCTCGTTCAAATGATGCGGGTGCTGCTCGTGGTGCTTTCCATTCCGTTTTTAGTCATCCTGATCTATACAAAACAAGATCGTTCCGCAAGTGCCGCAGCAGAAACGCTTTCCTCAGCAACGACGGATTTTAGGCTCGCTCCCGTTTTGTGGACCGCCGTTCTGATTCTCGCTGCCTGGGGCGCTTGCAAAGCCGCGAAATGTTTAAAATTTCCGGCACCATGGCTGCTCGGCAGCATGCTCGGTGCAGCTCTTATACATGTTGGCGGTGCTGCGGTGACAGGGCAAGACATGACGGCATGGTGGCCGTCACAAGCTAACCATGTGTCGCAAGTATTTCTCGGGGCAACGATTGGCTCTAAGATGTATAAAAGCATGTTTACCGGCGTCACCCGCATTATCATCGTCGGATTTGTCTCATCCGTCGGTTTAATCGCGGCTATGTTTTTAAGCGCCGTGATCGTTTCCAAGCTGACAGGAATCTCACTCATCACTTCTGTTCTGGCATTTGCGCCTGGCGGCATTGCAGAAATGGCGACGACGTCTGTTACCTTGCATGCCGATTCCACCTTTGTCGTTGCGGTTCAGGTCATACGCGTCATCCTTGTCATTGCCCTCTTGCCGCCGTTTTATCGCCTGCTTCACCATCTTCACGGTGAGAAAAAAGGCACAGAGCGTTCGATAAGCGGCAGCAATCCCTAGTTGAAAAAAACAAGTAGCATATTTATACAGAAAAGGGAATTGTTCACTCTATTCTGTAGAGTATGGAAGACTTCGGGCAGGTAAGTGTAAATAGCTTCAATCAAGATATTTCGTTGTTAATCGAGACAGCTCGAACAACAAAAGATGATTCGAAAGATGAGAATGCGTTTGAAATTGCTGACACAAATGAATTACAAGTAATAGCGGATACAGCATAGAGAGCCATGAGTAATGAAAAATTTTAAAGACTCCTGATGGATCTGTTGAAATGGAGTTTATGAAGGAAGTCTCTCTAGATTACCACTCTTGCTTAATAGCATAGGGTGGTTTTTTTATTGTATATGTCTGCTCATCCGCATTGCTGAACAAAAATTTGTTTGATCAGAACATGCATCAGATTTGAAGGAATGCTGCCAGAGGGCGAAATGAAAGGCGAAGAAATCATTGACGACTTTGGTATAGAAGCATTTATGAGAATTTCAAAAAACAGGCTTCCTGATTGAAAAAGAGGTTAAATATGAATAACCTCTTTTTCTATATAAAGATATAAAATGATACGGAAGTGAAAACCTAGAGTTAAGTTGATTCTCTTATAATAAGATTTGTTGGCAGTTTAATAATTTTTCTGTTTAAAGAAGTGTTACCCGAAATATACTCGATTATTTTCAACACAGCCTGTTGACCCAATTCTATTATGGGAATATCAATTGTTGTTATGGTCGGAGTAACGACTTGGCAAATCAATTGGTTGTCAAACCCAATTACAGCTAAATCTTCTGGAACATGAAAGCCATTTTTTATCGCCTGTTTAATAATCCCTGCAGCGACTTGATCATTTCCTGTAAATATTGCTGAGGGTCTGTCCTTTAAATCCTTTATCTTATTAAAAACACGAAAGCCATCCTCGATATTAAACAATTCCCCGAATATCCATTCGTTTCTATGATGTAAATTGTAATCTTGTAAAGCTTTCAAGTAACCCTCTTTCCTCTGACATTGAGCTTCGCTATTTGGAGTATCAAAACAAAATCCAATTTTTTTATGTCCTCTTTCAATTAAATGTTCAACCCCCATGTATGCGGCTTCAAATTCATCATACCCAATGATCGTGATGTCCGCTGAGTGATGATATTCATTACATAATAAGATAGGACCATACTTTAAGAAAGGGGATATCTTATCCCATTCATTTTCTAAAGTTCCAAGAATAATACCATCAACTTCTTTGTGTTTCAATAACTCTAATAGTTCTATCTCTGTCTGTTGGTCATAAAAGGTTTGAAATACAATGACCTTGTAATTCTTAAACAGCGCTTCATGAGAGACCCCTTTTATTAATTGAGCAAAAAATGGATGGTCGATACTCGGAACCGATAAAGCTATCGTTTGTGTCTTATTTCTCCTAAAATTCCGAGCTAAATAATTGGGCGTGTAGTCAAGTTCGTTAATAGCGTTTAAGATCATATCTCTTTTTTCTTTCGACACATAAGGGTGATTATTCAATACTCTTGATACTGTGGTTTTAGACACGTTGCATAATTTTGCTATCTCATCAATTGTAGGCATATTTTCCCTTCCTTAAAAAAGTTATTGACATGTTATCGGTTTCAGAAATTAGGATAAATTTGTAACAAATTTTTAAGATTAAAAAATCATTGGAGGTACTGTTCATGCAAAAACAGGTTAAAGTTTTAGGTAAAAGTAAAGAAAACATGTTACTACTAAAACACTTAAAAGGTGACGTACAAAGAAAAGAACTTGTTATTGAAGACAGTATTGTAAACGAGCGGTGGAGACAAGTATTAAAAGAAAATACAGATATTGAAAATGACCTTTTCAACTACCAAAAAAATCGCGAAATAAGTAAAGTCCCTTTTATGCCTGTCGATAGATTAATAACCAATGATGAAGTGGATGATATCTTAAATGCTTTAACTAAAGTTTTGCCAACTGGAAAATTTACGAGCGGTTCCTATTTAGATCAATTCGAAAATGTTTTATCTACATATTTACATAAAAGGTATGTAATTGCAACCAGCAGTGGAACGGATGCTATTATGATAGGATTACTGGCTTTAGGGTTAAACCGAGGGGATGAAGTAATCATGCCGGCTAATAGCTTTTCAGCTACTGAAAATGCTGTGTTAGCTGTGGGAGGCGTTCCTATCTATGTCGATATTAACCCACAAACATTCTGCATCGATCCTGACAAAATTGAGGAAGCAATAACTCCTTATACAAAGTTTATTCTACCTGTGCATTTATACGGAAAACATTCAGAAATGAAGCATATCCGTCAAATAGCAAATCGTTATCAATTAAAAGTCATTGAGGATGCTTGCCAAGGAATTGGACTGACAGACTTAGGAAAGTATGCAGACATCACTACATTAAGCTTTAATCCATATAAGAATTTTGGTGTATGTGGTAAGGCTGGGGCAATAGCAACTGATGATGAAGAACTCGCTAAAAAATGCATTCAATTTAGTTATCATGGTTTTGAAGTAAATGTGAAAAATAAGAAAGTCATCAATTTTGGATTTAATTCAAAAATGGACAATATACAGGCAGCAATAGGTTTAGAGAGATTGAAGTATCTTTCATTAAACAACTTCAAAAGATTATTCTTGGCGGATAGATACATTACGCAACTAGCAGAATTACAGAATAAAGGCCTTATTGAATTACCAGAATTAAGTGAAGATCATGTGTGGCATCTGTTTCCTATTAAGGTAAGAACAGAAGATAGAACAGATATCATGACTAAGTTAAATGAAGAGTTTGGTGTTCAAACAGATGTATATTATCCAGTACTGTCTCATATGCAAAAAACTCCTTTAGTACAGGAAAAGTATGCAAAACTCCAATTGATTCATACGGAAAAGGCTCATAGTCAGGTGCTGCATTTGCCTTTTTATCCGTCATTTACTTTAGAAGAGCAAGACAGAGTAATGGAGGGACTGTTTCATGTTATTAAGCAAGATGTCGGAGTATAAAACGTTATCCAAGGTTGAACATCCTAAGTATATTGTTTTTTGTGATTTTGATGAAACGTATTTTCCGCATACAATCGATGAACAGAAACAACAAGATATATATGAACTCGAAGACTATCTAGAACAAAAAAGTAAAGCTGGGGAACTACTAATCGGATGGGTTACTGGGAGTAGTATAGAATCTATTCTCGATAAAATGGGACGAGGAAAATTTAGATATTTCCCGCATTTTATAGCTAGTGATCTTGGAACTGAAATTACGTACTTTTCAGAGCATAACTTCGGACAGCAAGATAAGGAGTGGAACAGTCGTATAAATGAAGAGTTCAGTAAAGAAAAGATTGAAATGCTTGTAAAACAGTTACATGAAAATGAAAACATTCTTTTAAATCCTCAAACTCAATTAGGAAAGTCACGGTATAAGCATAATTTTTATTATCAGGAACAAGATGAAATAAACGACAAGAAAAACCTATTCGCAATTGAAAAAACCTGCGAGGGATACGGAGTTTCAGTTAATATAAATCGCTGTAATCCCTTAGCAGGTGATCCAGAAGACAGCTATGATGTAGATTTTATACCCATGGGTACAGGGAAGAATGAAATTGTGAAGTTTATGTTAGAGAAATACAACCTAAATACCGAAAAAGCGATCGCATTTGGAGATAGCGGAAATGATGTTCGTATGTTACAGGCAGTCGGGAATGGATATCTGTTAAAAAATGCAACACAAGAAGCCAAAAACCTGCACCAACTTATATCTGATCGTGAGTACTCAAAAGGGATTACGACTACCTTAAAAAAAATCATTGGATCATGAGGAGGAATTAGATATGAAGAAGATTGGTATCATAGGTGCAGGTGGTATTGCAAGAGCTCATGCAACTGCTTTATCTACAATAAAAAATGCAGAGTTAGTAGGGGTGTATGACATCAATCAACAAAATGCGGAAAGCTTTGTTAAAACTTTCGGCGGGAAAGCATATGAAAATGCAGATGAATTAATTGATGTCTCAGAAGGTTTAATTGTAGCATCTCCAAACTTTTGCCATAAAGAACATGCTTTACAAGCATTAGCAAAACATAAGCATGTATTGTGTGAAAAGCCTATGGCCATTTCTCTTGAGGAAGCAAGCATAATGAAAGATACTGCTGAAAGGTTAGACGTAAGAGCTAGTATGGGATTTAATTATAGATATCTGTCTTATGTAAATATCTTAAAAAGCTTAATTATCAATCATGAACTAGGTAACATACTGTCCATAAAAGTACACTTCAAGAAAAACAGTGCAATTAGACGTAAGAAGTTTACTTGGAGAGATGACGCTAATAGTAAGAAGACTAGTGGATCATTGGGGGATCTGGGTATTCACCTTATCGACATGGTATGGTATTTGTTTGAGAGTGACTTCATCCCAGAATCAGTAAGGGCAAAGATGAACACAAATGTAAAAACAAAAGAGGATAAACAGGTACTTGTAGATGACTATGCAGAAATTTATGGTCAGCTGAAGAACAAGGTATTTGTAAATATCATCACATCAAAATGTTCTGTACCTGAAGACTGTGGTTTTAGCATTGAGGTAGTTGGACACAAAAAAGAGTTTAAATACCACACAGGTAATCCTCACGTTTACAAGCTCATAGATGGCTTGAACGTGGCAGACTGCCCGGTACCCCAAAGTCTATTAAACGATCCGCCAAACGAATTTTATGGTTGGGCTGATTCTTTTAGAAACGAGTTAATCAATTGGATTGCATCAACTCAGAAAGATTGGATTGAGATCCCTTCTTTTAACGATGGTTTTAGATCGCAGGAAGTATTAGAAATGTTCTTTGAGAAAGATAGCAACCCTCAAACAATGTCTGTTCTTTAGCAGTCAATTCGTATTTCGAAGAGGTAAGTTACTAAAGAAGCAGGAATTTATTTTCCTGCTTTTTAATATAGGGGTGTAATGAATGTTAAGAGGGACATATTTATTTGGATATGCTTTCTTTTTTACAGTAGGTATTATCCATATATCAACAGGGAGTTTGACACCATTTCTATTAGAATCTTTTAACAAGACAACAGATGATATTTCGGTTATCATTTTCTTTCAGTTTACCGGATTCCTAAGCGGCGTATTAATCGCACCGTTAATGATTAAGAAATACAGTCACTTTAGGACACTTACGTTAGCTTTGACAATAATGCTTGTAGCGTTAAGTATCTTTTTTCTAACGAAGGATTGGTATTATATTGTTGTAATGGCTTTTCTCTTAGGATATGGGGCAGGTACATTAGAAACGACAGTTGGTTCCTTTGTTATTGCTAATTTCGAAAGTAATGCAGAAAAAATGAGTAAGTTGGAAGTTCTCTTTGGAATAGGCGCTTTATCTTTTCCATTATTAATTAATGCCTTCATCGATATTAATAACTGGTATTTACCGTATTACTGTATATTCACCTTTTTGTTCGTCCTATTAGCAGGGTGGTTCATTTTCTTATCCAAGAACCGAAAGTACGCTAAGAATGCTAATCAGCAAGTGGCCTTGCCAAATGTAGGAGCATTTCAATACTTTATAGGAGATAGAAAAAAATCAAAGCAATTAGGCTTTTTTGTATTTTTCGCTTTCCTATATGCTGGAATTGAAACAAATTTCGCCAACTTTTTACCTTCAATCATGATAAACCAAGACAATAAACAAATTAGTCTCATAAGTGTCTCCTTTTTCTGGGTAGGGATCATCATAGGAAGAATACTGATCGGTTTAGTAAGTAGGAGGCTTGATTTTTCTAAGTACCTCCTCTTTAGTTGTAGTTGTTTAATTGTTCTGTTGATTGCCTTCTCTTATATAAGTAACCCAATACTTCAATTGGGTGGTACATTTTTGATTGGTTTAAGTATAGCGGGCATATTTCCCATTGCTTTAACACTAGCATCAATCATTATTCAGAAGTACGTTGACGAAGTTACAAGTTTATTTATTGCTTCGGCAAGTTTCGGAGGAGCGATAATCTCTTTCTTAATTGGATGGAGTTTAAATCAGGATACGATCTTATTAACCATGGGAATATTTACAACTATGGCGGTGATTCTAGTAGGGATTTCTGTAAAGATTAGGAGAACTAAAACAGAAGACCCTATTTCACTTGAAAGCAAAGCTTCAAAAACACAGTAAAAACGTGTGAATGAAAGATACTCATAGACATATCGTAAGTAAGAAGAGGCCTTCATGTCCTCTAGTTCCTTCCTTGTTTATATGGAGAAAACAGTGTTTTAGCACGAGAGATAGAAGTGATTGTAATTTTGATTCTTGACCTGTCCGAGATATACACAGGTGTCGTAGCAAAGGTATTTACAGAATTGTTTTATGATGCATCCATAAATTAACCTGTTGCTGCCATCAACAATAGCTGCTGAATTGGAAACGCTCATTAGCGCATGGTTAAAGAAGATTAAAAATTTAACTATCAAATGTGGAGATTTCAAGAAAAGTGTCAAACTAGACATTCAGTATAAGGACAAACCTATACTTTAGGATATGCTGAAAATGTCATCGAAGATGTATACAAAGCCAAGTTGAATATTATATATTTTTGTATCACAATAGGAATTTAGAAGCACTGGATGCAAAAATGCCCATTCTTAAAGAAAAGAAATTGTGGTCAGACGTGGCAGAGTTATCAGAAAACGCAACTGTGTACTTTAAAAAGAAAAATAATTCTAACATTTCCTCGACATATTTTAAGGATGCATCAAAAGCCAAAGATCAAATTTTGAGATTAACCGAAGATGCATGTAAACTAAAGGAGAAACCTTAAAGTTAATGAGGCGTTATGATGAAAAAGATTTTTAAAGGGGTTTTGCTGCGCGACAATCCCGAGAAGGCCATGCACTTATATTACGGATTATGTTTAGGTATCTGGCTGATTTACAATTTAGTGACATCCGGTTCCCCCGGACTGCCGCTTATCATTTTAGCCGGAGGAAATTTGATTTACGTTACAATCTTGAAAAAGAAAGAGGAAACGTAAAAAAACACACCCGGTGCGTGTTGATTGTTGACAACATCCTAAAAGGATGAATCGTTTTAGGATGTTGCCATCTTTTCAACGTGATTGAAAACCCTTGCCGCTTAAGAAAGTGAGTATGGAAGCAAAGAAAATGTTCTCATTCGTATGCACCAACGCGCAGACCAGACAACAAACCAGAGTTTGCCGTCACGCTGAACCACGCATCCTGTGCATGGTTTTTTATTCAAAAACGCTGTGGATCCCTTCTTCAATCTCTTCTGAGGATGGATACCACTTTGTCACCAAATCCCGTAACAGCCGTTCCGCAAAAAGAATTTCTTCCTCAGTGTACCGGTCAAAAAATGACAGAAAACGCTGTTCGACCTTCTGATGATAATATTTATGCAACCCATGCAGTTTTTTTCCAGCCGGCGTCAAACGGAAGTAGACCTCCTTCTTATTATCGCTAAGCTGTGTTCTGTGAAGGAAGCCGGCGCCAAGCAATTTTGTGCTGATGCGTGACACCGTCGCTTTTGTTGTATTCATTTTTTCTGCAATAGACGTGACATTAATCGGCTCATTGTCTCCGACACAGGATAGAACATGAATTTCTGTCATCGTCAATTGTGATTTACTCCCGTGCTCATCATCCAGCTTCTTCAACTCGTCAGCCAAAAAGGCTTTCATGAGTCCCTCCCATTTCTCCTGTTGATGAATGAGCTCCGCATATAATTCAAAAAGATTGTGTTTCGTATGATCTGTGTTCATCGGGTTTTCCATCCTTTTTCATTCGATTGTTTCTTCTATCATACCTTTTTGTTACAGATGAAACAATCGAATTGCGTTACACCGGACTGGTGACGGAAAACCACCGGCTGATTCCTGTTTGAATCACCCCGGTACAATCGGGTGCTGATGCATCCACCGCCCAGGCAACATGTCCATCAGGGCGAATCAATACCGTATGCACGTCCCGCCACTTTTCACTCGGTTCTGCAAGCGAGGCGTTTACCGTACACAGGCCTTTCACTCGGCTATGGTCATCAGCTTCTTGGATCAATGACAGTAAAACGAATGTCCCGTTTTGAAGACAGCTGTACAGCCGTTCCGAACTGCCATCGGAAACATTCAGCTTCATATCCGGGAGTCTTAACCCATTCAAACGATGCGGCGGCATATCCGGATCAGCTTCATACCTGACATCAAGCGCGGAAATTTGCCCCGCTACATATCGATTCACTTCAGGGAAGGCGAGCAGCTCCGATATCATACTGCGCAAATGGAGGCCTGCTTGAGTGAAATCAATCAGTTTTGTCTGTGCCTCTGTGTTCCTCAGGAGCCCTTCAGCAGCCGGGTGCCGCTCCCTATGGTAGCTGTCCAAAAGCCACGAAGGCGCAGCGCCCTTGACGGCCGCCGCCAGCTTCCACCCAAGGTTCATCGCATCCTGAAGGCCGACATTCAGCCCTTGGCCGCCCGCTGGAAAATGAATATGCGCCGCATCCCCCGCAAGAAAGATTCTGCCGTCCCGATACTGCTTCGCTTGACGTGCGGCATTCCCGAACCTTGACAACCACGAAGGCTCGCTTAAACCGAAGTCAGTTCCGCAAATTCGTATAAGATCAGTTTTTAGCTCCTCCTCAGTGACCGGCACATCTTTCGGTGTCTGAGTACGGTATGGGCTGATTACGACGACACGGTATCGGCCCGGAGAAAGCGGAACAATCATCACACCGCCCTCTTTTGTGCAAAGGGACAGCACTCCTGACGGCGGCGGAGAAAGGAGCGCCACATCTCCAAGCGCCGCTGTAACGGTGCTGTCGGTACCCGGAAACTCAATTCCAGCCTGTTTCCGGACAGTGCTACCTGCACCATCGGCACCAATGACAAACTTGCTTATGATCGTCCGCACACTCCCCTCCCGATCCTTGAAAATCGTTTGCGCCCCTTCCCTGTTTTGCGTAACCGCCAGCGCCTCTGCCCCTCTAAACATCTCTGCTCCCAGGCTTCGCGCATGTTCCTCAAGCAGCTGCTCCGTTTTAGCCTGCGGAAGCAAAAGCGTGTAAGGACAGCTCGTATCCAAGCCTGAAAAATTAAGACGGGTATCCAGCATCGAAAAGTGCCCGGAAGGTATCTTGCTCCCCTTGGATACAAACCGCTCCAAAAGCCCTCTCATCTCAAGTAGCTCCAGCGTGCGGGGATGCAGCGTCAGCGCCTTGGAATAAGGAACAGGCTTTTCAAGCCGCTCAACCACACATGTTTTCACCCCGGCCATCGCAAGCTCGGAAGCCAGCATCAACCCGACCGGCCCTCCCCCTATAATCACGGCTTCAACATTCATCTTAATCACTCCTTTTGTTTCATATAAAACGAATAAAAACCAATAAAAACAACCTGAAATTAAAAACGAATTCTATTTTTGTTACACATGAAACAATTTTGATTATAACTCCTTACAAATTTTTCTTCAACACATATTTTCAAACCAGCACAAAAAAGACGCCGTTTCAATTGGCGTCTTTTTTTATTCAGAATCGGAGATCACACCGACAATCTTTTTTTCACTAATCGGACCAAAGTGCCGGCTGTCGAAGCTGTATATGCGATTATCTCCAACAACAAAATATTGTCCTTTCGGCACTCTGCTTGTTCCTGTCACATCTTTCAAGGTAAAATCACCCGTTACATGGCTTCCGGCAGAAACAGATTTCAAATGCTTCAAAAATGGCTCAGCAACCTGCTTTTCGTCCACATACAGCTGATCATCTTTATATTTGATCGATTCACCGGGCAGGCCGATCACCCGCTTAATCAGCACTTTTTGATCAGGGCCTTTGAAAAGGACAATATCAAAGCGATGAATGGTTTTAAATCGATGCGAAAATTTACTAACCAACAATTCGTTCCCTTCCTGAAAGGTCGGGTTCATACTGACGCCTTCCACCTTGTAATCAATAAAGACGGCATTTTTAACCTGAATGGCGAGAACGACGGACACTACACCGGCAAGAAACCAAAACCGTTTTTTCATGTTACTGTCTCCCTCCATCATTGCTCACGCTGACTGGCTCTCACATGCAGATACCGCTCCACCTTTTTGCCCACATACCATAAAACAGCGATCACCAATACAGCAATAATCGTTCGTATCGGCTGTGTGATGAGCGCGTGCAGATCATATCCGATAAAGCTGATCATAAAAATCATGACAAGCTTCCCCGAGGCTGCCGCCAAAATAAACGGCCGCGTTCCGATCCTCGACAAACCGGCAACAACATTCACCGCGGCTGACGGTGTAAACGGAAAACAAAGCAGAAGAAACATAGGGCCAAAGCCGTGTCTTTCCACCCATAACATCAGTTTTCTGACCGACGGGTGACTGCGGATAACTCCAAGCAATCTTCTCTGCCCGTATTGACGGACAATCAAAAAGACAAGTATAGATCCAGCAGTTGATCCCGCCCAGGACAGGATGAATCCTTCCCACAGGCCAAACGAGTTCGTATTCGCCACCACAAACACGATCAGCGGCAAAAACGGGAGAAATGCTTCTATTAAAGGCAGCAGCACAGCAATGAGCGGACCTAAGGCCCTATAGCTTTGGAATAATTCAGTTAAGTTTTCTTGTGTAAAATAGGATAAAAAATGATCCAACATTTATACTCCTTACCGGGTTTGTCTATCCTTATTCTACACATTATCAGCAAAAAACTAAAAAGTTTTGGTGATTTTTTCTGTATTGAAACCTTTCACCAGCCGATATAGAATATACAGAACGAACGTTCCCGTAAGAAAGAAGGAGTCAGCATGCCGAATTTGCAGGAGGAAATATACGATTTAATTGAACGGGCTCTTTTTTTGCCCATGGCCATTACGATTTTAAATCGTGATCTCGCCGGAATTGAGCAAAGCGCTTTAAAATTGAAGCATCCTTATAAACAGCTTATCAGCGAATCATTAAAAATAGCACAAAAGGATTTGATTGAGGTCAGAAAAGAGCTGAGGAAAAGAAAAATTGTGATCCACGAGGCGGAACGCGATGAGGCCTTTACGCTTTATGTATTTGTGATCGAAGGTTATGAAGAAAAGCACCGTTATTTTAATCCGCGAATCCGTGAACAGGTTAGCGAATTATTAACGTTTTATCTATTTGCCCCGGACAGGCCATAAGTCTTTTGAATCATTTTGCGCCCTTCCGAAACTGCCCGCTCCCTCTTCGGGCAATTCTAATAATAAATTTCAGACAATTCACACTATACAAACAAAATGAATTTATTTATAATTCGAACCACAGCCTTTTACCCCAAAAAATGACATGTGCCGCCATATTTCCCGACATCATTTCAGTACGCTCTGGCTTGCACACCCCACCTTAAAATAAAAGGAGGATTCTATGAAACTGATTCACGTTCTCGCCGCTTTGCCCTTTATTGGCATCTTACTCGGCATCCCTTTTGCAAATAAAATGACTCCCTATGTATTGGGCATGCCGTTTATTCTTGCCTATATCGTGATGTGGGCTCTTTTGACCTCTGCGTTGATGGCGATTGTATATGTCCTCGACAACGAAAATAAAAAGGAGGAAGCAGAATGAACGCAGCTCTCATCATCATATTCGGCGTCCTGCTCTTGAGCATTTTTCTCGGTATACGCGCCCAAAAAGGTAAAGACATGAACCTTGAGCAGTGGACGGTTGGAGGCCGCGGCTTCGGAACCTTGTTCGTCTTCTTATTGATGGCAGGCGAAATTTATACCACATTTACGTTTCTCGGCGGAAGCGGCTGGGCCTATGTAAAAGGCGGACCGGCCTTTTACATCATTGCCTACGGCTGCCTGGCCTACATCCTTTCTTATTGGCTCCTGCCGGCTGTTTGGACGTACGCGAAACAGCATAAGCTGATGTCGCAGTCTGATTTTTTCACCCAAAAATATAACAGTCCGCTGCTTGGCGTGCTCGTTTCACTGGTGGGCATCGCCGCGCTCATTCCGTATCTTGTGCTGCAACTGAAAGGCCTCGGGCTGATTGTATCGGAGACATCGTACGGCAAAATCTCCCCGGCCGCCGCCATCTGGATCGGCGCCATATCCATCACGGTTTACGTTATGGTTTCCGGCATTCACGGATCTGCCTGGATATCGGTTGTGAAAGACATTATGATTTTGGTCGTCGTTCTGTTTTTAGGTGTGTATTTGCCCATTCATTACTACGGCGGATTTCAAGACATGTTTCAGCAGATCGAAACGGCAAAGCCGGGCTTTCTTACGCTTCCTGAAACGGGGCAAAGTACGGCGTGGTTCAGTTCAACCGTGCTCTTAACAGCCCTCGGGTTTTATATGTGGCCTCATACGTTTTCCGCTTCATATTCAGCCGAAAACCCAAGAGTCTTTCGCAAAAACGCCATCATCATGCCTTTATACCAGCTAGTCCTGCTCTTCGTCCTGTTCGTCGGCTTTGCCGCTATCCTGCAAGTACCTGGTTTGAAAGGTGCGGACGGTGATTTATCGCTTTTGAGACTGTCTCTGCAAACCTTTGACCCTTGGTTTGTCGGGATCATCGGCGCTGCCGGACTGCTGACAGCGCTTGTGCCGGGGTCTATGATCTTAATGTCAGCTTCCACCCTGTTTGCAAAAAATGTGTACAAAGTGTTCGCACCCCGCACGACAGAACAGCACGTATCGACACTTGCTAAATATGCAGTGCCGGTGATCGCGCTGATTTCGGTTTATTTTACGTTCAAAGGCGGGAATACCATCGTTACACTGCTATTAATGGGCTACAGCCTTGTCACACAATTATTTCCGGCCCTGCTGTTCAGCTTGTTCAAGCATAATATAGTGACGAAGCAAGGAGCCTTCGCCGGCATCATTGGAGGTGTCGGAGCGGTTTCTTATATTACATTGACAGAAACGACGATCGGCACTTTATTTCCGGCGCTGCCGCAGGCCGCAAAAGATGTAAATGTCGGCATAATCGCCTTGTTGCTGAACATTGCGGTCATGGCAGCAGTAAGCTTTGTGACAAGAAAAGAGAAAAGCACCGCGGCTGATCAGGCGGCATAATCAATAAAAGCAAAAGCAATCTGGCTGTCAGATTGCTTTTGCTTGTTTAACGTTCGCAGGCGATATAATCTTTATCGCGGTCTTTCTTTTTATTGGCATCATAAAGCGCCTTAGATACGTAAGGCTTGTACTTCGTTTTTCCGCCTTTATTTTTCACCTTCGACGAGCGGGCCACCCCGCCTTTGTATACTTTGTTTAACTCCTTGCAATTCTTATAGACCTTCACCTTTGTTTTGGCTTCCGCCACATGGCCGGCTCCGCATGAAAAACCGAAAACGAGACCGAGTGACAGCATAACCGCCGCCATTTTTTTCATGACGATACACTCCCCTTATATCCAATATTTAGTTTTTTATAGCTGGATTTTATCATAATTCATACGGTTTTATTTGACAAGATCAATATGGAAGAAGGGCTTGTTTTTTCAAGCCTTTCACGTCAAACTGCCAAAACATGTTTTTCTGAAAATGCTCAGGGGTACACATACGAATGTACACCAAACAAAAAAAGGAGTGTTGATGATGTCTGATTCAAATCTTAGCAAACCTTCAACAGCATTTTTTCATGATGAATTCCCTGAACAATATCAAGAGCCGCCCGGCCTGCAGCAGAACATGAAGCCCGTGCCTGATTGCGGAGAAAAAAGCTACAAAGGATCGGGTAAACTAACCGGACGAAAAGCGCTTGTCACCGGAGGCGATTCCGGTATCGGCCGGGCTGCCGCGATTGCATATGCCCGGGAAGGCGCCGATGTGGCCATTAACTATTTACCCGCGGAACAGCCTGATGCTGAAGAAGTGAAAGAACTAATAGAAGCAGAAGGCCGAAAAGCAGTGCTGATTCCCGGAGACTTGAGCGACGAATCCTTCTGCCAGGATTTAGTCAAACAGGCGCATCAGGAACTCGGCGGCCTGGATGTGTTAGCGCTGGTTGCCGGCAAACAGCAAGCCGTCGAAAACATCGAAGATCTGCCTACTGAACAAATGTATAAAACATTTGAAGTGAACGTCTTTTCCCTTTACTGGGTTGTAAAAGCGGCGCTTCCGTTGTTGCCGGAGGGCGCATCCATTATTACGACCACCTCAGTTGAGGGCTACAACCCGAGCCCGATGCTGTTGGATTACGCAGCAACGAAAAACGCCATTATCGGCTTTACAGTCGGCCTGGGAAAACAGCTGGCTTCAAGGGGCATCAGAGTGAATTCAGTAGCGCCTGGCCCAATTTGGACGCCGCTGCAAATTTCCGGCGGACAGCCGACGGAAAACATTCCGAAATTTGGCCAAGGGACGCCCCCAGCCCCATTAAATCGCGCTGGGCAGCCAGTGGAATTGGCCGATGTTTATGTATTCTTAGCTTCAGAGAATGCAAGTTATGTGACATCTCAGGTATATGGCATCACCGGAGGAATTCCGACAGCCTAAAGCAGGTAGAGAAGGAGCTGCCCTTATCGGCCAGCTCCTTTCTATTTTCTAATACCGCTCCCCCAACTCACGCAAAATAAAATCATAAATCATCTTCGTCCGCTCTTCCTTCGGGTACAGCATAAATTCCTGCCGTTTCGGCACGCGGTGTTCGACTCTGTCTTGGAATTTGGTTCTGAGCCATGCTGTCCGGTACACCTGGTTCTCGAACGAATTACAGGAGATCGGCAGCTCCATTGTTTTGCCGTTCGAAAATGTCACTTCCGTATCGTCGAATGCAGTCGGTTTGAATTCTTTTACGTACACATGGGAAATCCAGCCGCATTGGGGTCTTGTCGAAGAAAGTGTAGGGAATAAAAAGATTTGGTTCGAAGGGTCCACCATGATCGGCGGTTTGTGTGAAATTTTTGTCACTTCATAAGTTCCCGCTTTTCTTCCCGCATAGCTTGATCCGAAAAAACGGCAGCTTCTGTCGACGATTTGCAGCGGCTTCATGCTGACATAAAGTACGCAGTCTTTTTCAATAATTTTGGAACAGATTTTGCCGTCAATTTCTTCTGGCAGCACGGCAATTGTTGCGCCGTTTACTTCATACGATTCTAAAGGTGCGTCAGTTTTCTGACTCATATTATAGCCTCCATCCTTTTTCTGCAAAATTTATACTAATAATCTATCATCTGTTTTTATAAAACGACAGGTTTTTTTAACAAATAAGCTAAAATCATCTTTTAATGATATTTTCCGGTACTAAATTACTAGTAATAACCCGATTTTACATTCATATGATCTTCCGGTTTACGGCATTTTGCAGGATATGTCGATAGATTGCCAAGTATTAGTTGTCTAAAAATTATAAAAATTGATTGATTTTTTCGACCGTTATCCATATACTATAAAAAAGGCATTGGGGGGATTCTTTATGAAAGAGAAAAAATCGTACACTGAGCTCATGAAGTCCCGCAACACGCAAAAAACAAAAGAATTTGATGTCACAATGACGGATGTCTACATTCAAATGGTGCTCGATGAATCCTTGTATAAGCGTCGGCTTGCCATGCTGACGGACCAAATCAATAAAGCCTTGGACGAAAAAGATAAAGATGCGTTTCTTACGCTCTCTAAAGAATATGCAGCGCTCAAGCAGAGCGAATAAGCCAATCCTTAAGGATTGGCTTTTTATTACCCATTCACAATTGTTCCGCCATTGACGTGAATCGTCTGTCCTGTGACATAGGTGGAATCGTCGCTGGCAAGGTATAGATAGCTTGGCGCCACTTCCACCGGCTGTCCCGGGCGTTCCATCGGCACATCTGAACCAAACACTGCCACATCCTTTGCGGAAAAACTGGCCGGGATAAGCGGTGTCCAAATAGGACCCGGCGCTACTGCATTGACCCGTATGCCCTGCTGAACAAGCGACTGTGAAAGTGACCTTGTAAACGTAACGATCGCTCCTTTTGTCGCTGAATAATCGATCAGCGTTTTATTCCCTTTATAGGCGGTAATTGAGGCTGTATTAATGATGGAGCTCCCCTTTTTTAAATGAGGCAGCACCGCCTTTGTTAAGTAAAACATGGAGAAAATGTTTGTTTGAAAGGTTCTGACCAGCTGGTGGCTTGTGATTTTTTCAATGCCGGGCTGGACATGCTGCTCAGCTGCATTGTTGACCAATATATCAATGGACGAAAACGATTGGCTTGTCTGCATAACCACATCATTGCAAAACGCTTCATCCCCGACATCTCCAGCAATCAGGAGGCATTTTCCCCCTTCCTTTTCTACATACTGCTTTGTTTCCTCGGCGTCCTGATGCTCATTTAAATACACGACGACCACATTAGCCCCTTCTTTTGCGAATAACACCGATACAGCGCGTCCGATTCCGCTGTCTCCTCCGGTAATAATAGCGGTTTTGCCCTCTAATTTTTTCGCTTTCTTCGGCTTATCAAAAACCGGACGCGGGTCCATGAGATATTCTAAGCCCGGCTGCTGGTTCTGGTGCTGAGGCGGCAATGTTTTCTTTTTTTGATTCGCCAATGAAATCACTCCTTTTCAACCCTATTATGTTATGAACAATGCCTGCTCCCTATGTATGAAAAGATAGAATATGGAAAAATTAAGAATAAATCTGATTGGAGGTATAATGGCTTGGCTAATCAATATTTTGCAAAGGAAGCACCTGAAACATACTGGAAAACATCAACTGACCTGCCTTCTTTTCCGGCGCTTCAAGAGGATACTGAGTGTGATGTCACTATAATCGGCGGCGGGATTACGGGAATCACAACGGCATATGAACTCGCGAAGAGAGGCTTCCGTGTCGTTTTGATTGAAGCAAATCAGGTGCTCAATGGCACCACTGCCCATACAACTGCTAAAATTACCGCCCAGCACGACATGATTTACGATGAATTTATCCGCAATTTCGGATTGAACCACGCAAGGCTTTATTATGAAGCCAATCAAAACGCAATAGATTACATAAAAGGAATTGTGGATGAACATCAAATTGATTGCGAATGGAGCGAACAAGATGCATATCTTTACACAGCAAATGAAGACGCTGTAAAAAAAATCCGAACTGAGCACGAGGCATACACAAAGCTTGGCATTGAAAGAGACCTTATAAATGAGCTTTCGATTCCCTTAGGTTCTAAACTGGCGCTTGTCATGAAAAATCAAGCCCAATTTCATCCGCTTCAATACTTAAAAGCGCTTCTGGAGCAGATTGTTCAAAAAGGCGGACGGATTTATGAAGAGACCGTTGCGCTTGATGTCAAAAAAGGCGAAAGGCCTGAAGTGGTAACAAAAAGCCGGCACGCCATTAAGAGCCGCTTTATCATATGCTGTTCCCACTTCCCTTTTTATGACGGAGGCGGATTATATTCTGCGAGAATGTACGCTGACAGATCCTATGTCCTCGCCGTCAAGCCGAAGATCGACTATCCCGAGGGCATGTATTTGAGTATTGATCAGCCGTCAGTGGCCCTCCGCTATACAAATGTAAACGGAGAAAAACTGATTCTCTTTAGCGGAGAAAGCCATAAAACCGGCCAAGGAAAAGACATGTCGACACATTACGAAACTCTGAGACAAATGGCGGAAAGCACCATCGGCATCGAAAGCATCCCATATTATTGGTCCACCCAGGATCTTGTGACAATTGACAAAATTCCCTTCATCGGACCGATGTCGGAACAGGAGGACAATATTCTTGTAGCGACCGGATTCAAAAAATGGGGCATGACGTCATCAGCTGTCGCGGCCACTCTATTGTCAGACCTTGTGGAGAAAAAAGCCAATCCATACGAAAGCATTTTCACGCCGTCCCGTTTCCATCTGAACCCCGGACTGCAGAAAGTGATTTCTTACAATGCCGATGTCGCCAAGCATTTCATTAAAGGAAAGCTTGAAAAGCCTGACGTCCAGTTTGAAGAGATCGCGCCGGGTGAAGGAAAAGCCGTCACCATCAACGGCAGACGCGCGGGGGCATTCAGAGATGAAAAAGGCTGCCTTCATCTCGTCGATACGACGTGCACCCATTTAGGCTGCGAGGTCGACTGGAACGACGGCGAGCATACATGGGATTGTCCGTGCCACGGATCCCGCTTTAAGCCAACCGGCGAAATTGTTGAAGGTCCTGCCATCAAGCCATTAAAACAAATTGACTTTGATTAAACCGTTCATTTTAGTGAACGGTTTTTATAAATATTTTTCATTTCTATCTTCATTCATGTTCCCCTTGACCGATAAAAAAGAAAAAGGCTTAAAAAGCCAAAAGGTAAACATTATATTTTCCCAAGGGGGATCACAGGATTGTTATTTAAAAAAGATAGAAAACAAGAAACCGCCTATTTTTCTGATTCAAACGGACAGCAAAAAAACCGCATTCAGCTCACAAACAAACATGCGGATGTTAAAAAACAGCTCAAAATGGTCAGATTAGGGGATGCAGAGCTTTACGCTTTAGAGCAGCTTCAGCCATTAATACAAGAAAACATCGTATTCATCGTCGATGCGTTTTATAAAAACCTTGACCACGAAAGCTCTTTAATGGACATCATCAATGACCACAGCTCAGTTGACCGCTTAAAACAAACGCTAAAACGGCATATTCAGGAAATGTTTGCAGGCGTTATCGATGATGAATTTATCGAAAAACGAAACCGAATCGCCTCCATTCATTTAAGAATCGGCCTTCAGCCAAAATGGTATATGGGCGCCTTTCAAGAATTACTTTTGTCAATGATTAACATTTACGAAGCGTCTATTACAGACCATAAGGAACTGCTGAAAGCAATTAAAGCGACAACTAAAATCTTGAACTTGGAACAGCAGCTTGTTCTTGAAGCGTTTCAAAGCGAGTACAATCAAACCCGTGATGAACAAGAAGAAAAGAAAAACCTTCTTCACCAGAAAATTCAAGAAACCTCTGGGTCGATTGCAAATCTGTTTTCAGAAACGAGCAGATCTGTTCAAGAGCTTGTGGACAAATCTGAAGGCATTTCTGAAGCATCCAAAGCCGGCACAGTGACATCCGGCACCGTTGAAGAAAAGTCGATCGGCGGGAAAAAAGAGCTTGAAATCCAGCAAAAACAGATGAATAAAATTGACACGAGCCTTGTCAAAATTGAAAAAGAAATGGTCAAGCTAGATGAAATCGCACAGCAAATTGAAAAAATCTTCGGCATTGTCACTGGCATTGCTGAACAAACAAACCTCCTCTCGCTCAATGCTTCTATTGAATCTGCCCGCGCCGGTGAACACGGTAAAGGCTTCGCGGTAGTCGCTAATGAAGTGCGGAAGCTTTCTGAGGACACGAAAAAAACGGTCTCTACCGTGTCTGAGCTTGTGAACAATACGAATACACAAATCGAAATCGTCTCAAAGCATATCAAAGACGTGAATGGGCTAGTCAGTGATAGTAAAGAAAAAATGACGCAAATTAACCGCCTATTCGATGAAATCGTCCACAGCATGAAAGTCAGCAAAGAGCAATCAGGCAAAATCGACGTCGATTTGCAGGCCTTTCTCGGAGGGCTTCAGGAAGTCAGCCGCGCAGTTTCTCACGTGGCCGCATCTGTTGATTCACTTGTTATCCTGACAGAAGAATAAACATCAAAAACCGGTCTGCCAAGCAGCCGGTTTTTTCACGCTTATATTGTTAACTAAAATTAAAAATTAGTTGACATAATAACAACCTACATTTATTGTATAACCATATTTTATTACTGTTTGGAGGATTTCACATGCTGAGATTAATAGACATGATGCATATTGCCATTTTTACCGCACTGATGGCAGTGCTTGGCTTTATGCCTCCTCTCTTCTTATCTTTTACACCCGTTCCGATTACATTACAAACGCTTGGTGTGATGCTGGCAGGCAGCATCCTCAAGCCTAAGTCTGCTTTCTTAAGCCAGCTTGTCTTTTTGCTGCTCGTTGCCTTCGGAGCGCCGCTTTTGCCCGGCGGACGAGGCGGGTTTGGTGTTTTTTTCGGGCCAAGCGCGGGCTTTTTGATCGCTTATCCCTTCGCTTCGTGGCTGATCAGTTTAGCCGTTTCCAGACTGCGAAAAGTGACTGTATTGCGTCTCTTTTTCACACATATTGTATTCGGCATCATCTTTATTTATCTGCTCGGTATACCAGTACAAGCTTTTATCATGCATATTGATTTGTCACAGGCCGCCTTCATGAGCCTTGCGTATGTGCCTGGTGATTTGATAAAGGCGGCTGTATCTGCGTTTCTGGCGATAAAAATCACCCAAGCCTTGTCTCTTTCTGATACGATGTTTACGAAAGGAGGCTGATTCCATGACAATTACTCATACCTATTCATCTATTGCCGAAAGATCGCCCAGCCGTGTGGCGATCCAAACTGAATCGGAGCAAATCACATACAGGGACTGGGCCCAACTAGTCTCTCAAACCGCAAATTGGCTGCGGTCGCAACCGAACATGCCAAACCGTGTGGCGATCCTGCTCCCGAACAGCATGGCGTTTTTACAGCTGTTTGCCGGAGCTGCAGCGGCGGGGTGCACGGCAGTTCCCATCGACACACGCTGGAGCGCGGCTGAATGTAAGGAGCGTCTGTCCATAAGCGATGCAGATCTTGTGGTTACTTCAGCCTTTTTCAAAAACAAACTGACAGATAGCAAGACACCTGTTGTTTTGCTGGATAACTGTATGGCAGATATTTCGGAGGCATCCGCTGATCCCGTGCCTATCATTGATCCAGAGCACCCTTTTTATATGGGATTTACGTCTGGCTCGACAGGAAAACCGAAGGCCTTCACACGATCTCACCGCTCATGGATGGAGAGCTTTACGTGTACGGAAACTGATTTTTCGATTTCATCAGATGATACAGTATTGATTCCCGGAACGTTAATGTCCTCTCACTTCCTATATGGGGCTGTCAGCACCTTGTTTCTCGGGGGAACCGTTTGCTTGCTGAAAAAATTCTCCCCTACTCAAGCGAAGGAATGGCTGAATGGTAAATCTGTCAGCGTTCTCTATACCGTACCGACGATGACAGACGCCCTTTCCCGAATTGAGGCGTTTCCCAACAGTCCTGTCAAAATCATTTCATCAGGTGCAGACTGGCCGGCAGAATCTAAGAAAAAGCTGGCCGCAAAATGGCCTCATCTCAAGCTATACGATTTTTACGGCACATCAGAGCTTAGCTTTGTGACATATTCCTCACCGGAAGACAGCAAACGGAAGCCGCATTCAGCTGGCCGCCCTTTTCACAACGTCCAGATTGAAATCCGCAGCGCTGCGGGAGAACGCTGTCAGCCCCGAGAAATCGGAAAAATATTTGTCAAAAGCCCGATGCGGTTTTCCGGCTATGTCAACGGCAGCGCACTAGATGAATCCGGCTGGATGACAGTGGATGATATGGGCTGTGTCGATGAGGATGGCTTTCTATACATATCAGGAAGAGAAAACGGGATGATTGTGTACGGAGGGTTAAATATTTTCCCAGAAGAAGTTGAACGTGTGCTTCTCTCCTGTCCAGAGGTTGAAAACGCGGCTGTCGTTGGAATCCCGGACGAGTATTGGGGAGAAATCGCTGTAGCTGTCATTCACGGAAACACTGATGCCAGAAAGCTGAAAGCCTTGTGCAAACAGAAACTGGCATCCTACAAGATTCCGAAAAAATGGGTGTTTACAAACTGCTTGCCGGAAACGAGCAGCGGAAAAATCGCCCGTTCCAGCGTGAGGAAATGGCTAGAAGAGGGTGCAGTGTAACTTGAATGCGGTTATTGTTGATGCAAAACGAACGATCTTTGGAAAACAAAACGGGCTGCTGAATCACTTTCTCCCGGAGGATTTGGCGGCTCCTATCATCAGCTGTCTCAGCCGAAAGCTAAAGGATCAAATCAACGAGGCGATTCTCGGAAACGCGACCGGAAGAGGCGGCAATCTCGCCAGGCTGTCAGCTCTGCAAGCCGGACTGCCTATATCGGTTCCCGGGATGACGATTGACAGACAGTGCGGCTCCGGCCTTGAAGCTGTGCGCTATGCCTGCAGTCTCATTCAAGCGGGTGCCGGCACGATGTATATCGCGGGCGGCTCAGAAAGCAGCAGCCAATCGCCTTTTTCAGAACGGGCCCGCTTTTCTCCAGATGCAATCGGTGATCCCGACATGGGCATCGCAGCGGAATATACGGCAGCACGCTATTCCATCAGCAGAAGCATGCAGGATGAATACGCGCTTCTCAGCCATCAACGCAGCAGAAACGCACATGATGGCGGATTTTACCGTCAAGAAATTGTTCCTCTCGAAGAATTAGAGATGGATGAAGCATTTCTGAAAAAGCGGCCGATAGAAGCGATTATTTCCCGTGCAAAACCGGTTTTCGACACCAGCTCCGGAACGGTTACAGCAGCCAACAGCAGCGGCATATCAGACGGAGCGGCCGCTCTCCTTGTAATGAAAGAAGAAAAAGCGGCAGCCCTAGGGCTTAAGCCTGTGCTCCGGTTTATCGGCAGCGCCGTCAGCGGGTTTCACCCAAACTATCCGCCCGCTGCACCGGTTGATGCGATCCGTAATCTCTTAATCACACACAATTTAACACCTGATGATATCGATTTATATGAAATCAATGAAGCCTTTGCCGTCAAAATTTGTGTCTGCTCTCAAGAACTCGGCATCCCCTTTTCAAAAATCAATGTTCGCGGCGGCGCGTTAGCTCTCGGCCATCCGTACGGCGCATCAGGGGCGGCTCTGGTAACCAGATTGTTTTATGAAGCGCAAAGACGGACAGACTGTCAATATGCCGTTGCGGCCATCGGAAGCGGCGGCGGAGTCGGTCTTGCTTTATTATTTGAAATTATGGCATAGGCTTTTTCATAGGATGCGTGCTTTTGATTTAGTATAATAGCGATATGACCAAAGTCAGGAAGGGGATTTTATGACAGCCGTTTGCTTAGTAAGACATGGAGAAACCGATTGGAATCTGCAGCAAAAATGCCAAGGCAAAACCGATATTCCGCTGAACGCGACAGGTGAACGCCAAGCAAGAGAAACCGGAGAATATGTAAAGGATTTTTCTTGGGATGTCATTGTGACGAGCCCGCTGAAAAGAGCGAAAAGAACCGCGGAAATCATTAATGAATATCTGCATCTTCCGATTGTCGAAATGGATGAATTTAAAGAGCGCGATTACGGCGATGCGGAGGGCATGCTGCTGGAAGAACGGACAAAGCGCTATCCGGATAAAATCTATCCGAATATGGAAACGTTAGAAGTACTCACTGACAGGCTGATGGGCGGTTTGGTCAAAGTAAATCACGCGTATCCAAACCAGAAGGTGCTGATCGTCGCTCACGGTGCAGCGATTCACGCACTGCTGACGGAAATTTCCGGCGGTGACCCAGAGCTGCAAAGCACGCGCCTCGTCAACGCCTGCCTCAGCAACATTGAATTTGCAGAAGAGAAATGGCGGATTAAAGACTATAACATCAACAGCCACTTATCCGGCTTTATCAAATAAGAAAAGACAGGCGTTTGCCTGTCTTTTCCTTTTATTTCTTCACAGTCGGCATCTCTCGCTGAAGCTCATCCAAAATGGCATCCGCCCCGTCCACACTGCGGCGCAGAGACCATACCGCACGATCCACGTGGTACACATGGCCGTTTTTCACTGCCTTCAGCTTCTTCCAAAGCACATTCTTTTCGATCGGTCGTTTGCCGTCCGCGTCGATGTTATCTGTTTTTCCTGTCATCAGGATGATGACATCCGGATCTGTTTTCAGCAGCTGCTCAAGTGTCATTTTCATGTTCACTGAGTCGCCGCCATTGCTTGATTCGCTGTTATCTGACGTGCTGATCGCATATTGATAGCCGACCTGTGTTAAAAGTCTGGATGTAAAGAAATTTTCATCTCTGGCCATAATTGTATCATTTGTATTTCCAATTAACAGCACGGATTCGCTGTTAGCACTGATTTTTCGTTTTGTCTCATTGAGCTTTTCCTCATGCGCCGTCAGCTTTTTCTCCATTTCCTTCTCCTTGCCGACCGCTTTTGCAATCGTAAGTGAAGCGTCAATTGTATCCTGATAATCCGCGTTTAAATTATCAAGCGCAATCGTCGGTGCGATTTTTTTGAGCTGATCGTATACCTTTTTATGCCGGGTCGTATCGGCAATAATTAAATCCGGTTTTAATGAAGCGATTTTTTCCACGCTTGGCTGTGAGCGGGTGCCGACAGATGTGTAGCCGTCAATTTTCTTCAGCACATCCTTGTTAATCAGCTGCTTCGCTTTATTGTCATCAGCCACCCCTACAGGTGTAATGCCGAGATCAAGCAACGTGTCGATAAAACCAAGCTCAAGCACAACAACCCGCTTCGGATGCTTAGGCACATTTGTCTTCCCTAAATCGTGTGTTACCGCTACTTTATTTTCTTTGCTGTTTTGATTGCCGCTTGAAGACGAGCAGGCCGCTGTTAAAACAGAAAGAAGCAAAACTGTAAGAATCATCAGTGCTTTTTTCATATGTCCAAGTCTCTCCTGTATGTAGTTTCTAAGGGTAAGATATCCAAGAGATAGTATAACACGGAATGAGAATCATTATCACTAACTTTTTTGAAATGAGAAGAGAAAGTTCAGCTTACAGGAAAAACTTGTTTTTCACTGTGATGAAGCAGGACGATAATGGCAAATGAAAGATTATTTTCAGGGCGCAGCAGTACAAACCCATGTACATAAAAAAGCTTGCAGAAAAACATAGCTTTCTCTGCAAGCTGATCCTGTTAAAGCTTCACAATGACTCTTCCTTGAATGCGATTTTGCAAAATATCTTTTAGCGCAGCCGGCGCTTCCGCCAACGATACTTCCCTATCCACGATGGCCAGCAGCTGATCAGGTTTAAGATCAGAAGACATACGCTCCCACACAGCGGCTCTGACATCCATCGGACAGTACACTGAATCGATTCCGAGCAGGCTGACCCCGCGAAGAATGAACGGATACACCGTTGCAGGCACTTCTCCCCCGCCGGTTAAACCGCTTACCGCGACAGATCCGCCATATTGGATTTTGCTTAGAACCGAGGCAAGCTGTTTTCCGCCGACAGGATCAACCGCTCCCTGCCATTGCTGCTTGGACAGCGCCTTAAGCGTTCCGTCATAGACATCTTCCCTGCTGATCACTTCGCTTGCACCAAGCTGCTTCAAATAATCAGCCGCCTCCGGGTTTCCGGTGCTTGCCGCCACATCATAGCCCCGCTTGTTCAGCATCGATACTGCAATTCCGCCGACACCGCCGGTTGCTCCAGTGACAACCACGCTCCCTTTTTCCGGAGACAGGCCGTTCTGTTCAAGCCGATGCACCGATAACGCCGCGGTAAATCCCGCCGTACCGTACACCATCGCTTCTTTTAACGAAAGATTCTGCGGCAAAGGCACCAGCCAGTCACCAGGCACTGAAGCATATTCACTTAATCCGCCATCGCGGGAGACACCGAGCTCATAGCTTGTCGCAATGACCTCATCCCCCTCGGCAAAACGCGGGTCATTGGAAGAGACGACCGTACCCGCGGCGTCAATGCCCAAAATAAGCGGATACTCTCTGACGATATTGCCGCCGGTTTTTCCAGCCAGACCATCTTTATAATTGATGCCGGAATAAGCCATTTTAATCAGGACACCGTCTTTCGGCAAATCCTCTGTTGACATGGTTTTCACATGGACTGAAACATCATCGGCATTTTTCTCTGCCAGCAATGCTTGAAATAACGTTGACATTCAGTACACTCCTTTTCGTTTCTATTGTAACCGAAGAACGTTAAAAACCAAATCATCAAGCTTCAATTTTACTTCGCCGGCACATTGAGACGATAATGGACAAATGCAGTATCCTCTTCATAGCCGTTTTGCTCATATAAGCTTCTTGCCGTCAGGTTGTGGTGTTCAGTCTGAAGCGATAAACGACTTGCCCCGTTTTCCGCAGCATAATCCTTTGCGGCAGACAGCAGCTGCCCGCCAGCTCCCTTTGTTCGCGCATGAGGAGCGACGAATAAGTCATTTAATATGTAGATTCTTTTCATTGACACAGAAGAAAACGTTGGATAGAGCTGGGTAAAACCTATGAATTCTCCATTTTCTTCAGCTATCAGAATAATAGACTCGTGATTTTCCAGACGCGCTTTCAAAAAAGCCTCTGCCCCTTTCAGATCGGACGCCTGCTTATAAAATTCCCGATACTGGTTAAATAACGGCGTGATGGCTGCTGCATCTGATGTCTTTGCTTGGCGAATGTTCATCTCATTTCTTCCTCCCTATCTATAATCGTTTCATTTTAACTTTAATAGAATTTTCTGTAAAGTTTATTTTTCAGAATACTTTTATCAGCACACATAGAAAAAATATCACGATAATATCCATTGATCTCACGGAAACACATGCAGGTCATTTGAAGGATTTTTTTCGACAGGAATTTGCTAGGACTCAGGAGCATTTAACCTGAAAAAGCTTGGCATTTCAACATAATGAACATTTACTCATGTCTATTTTCATTCTTTTCTGTATGAAATTAGTTGTTTCGAGACTCTACAGAAATAGCGAGAGATGATATACCTAAATAGAGATAAAATCATCGCAAAAAAATAGGTCTACTAAAATATGATTCCATCTATTACAATAAATTCACAGAATAGTCTTTTAAGTAAGTCTAATCTGAATTTTTAAAAAGGGAGAGTGTAAAGAGTGAGAAACAAAAAATTGTGGATCAGCTTGTTGTTTGCGTTAACGTTAATCTTTACGATGGCGTTCAGCAACATGTCTGCGCAGGCCGCCGGAAAAAGCAGTACAGAAAAGAAGTACATTGTCGGATTTAAACAGACAATGAGTGCCATGAGCTCCGCCAAGAAAAAGGATGTTATTTCTGAGAAAGGCGGAAAAGTTCAAAAGCAGTTTAAGTATGTTAACGCAGCCGCAGCAACATTGGATGCAAAAACAGTAAAAGAATTGAAACAAGATCCGAGCGTTGCATATGTGGAAGAAGATCATATTGCACATGAATATGCGCAATCTGTCCCTTACGGCATTTCTCAAATTAAAGCGCCGGCTCTTCACTCTCAAGGCTATACAGGGTCTAACGTAAAAGTAGCTGTTATCGACAGCGGAATTGACTCTTCTCATCCTGACTTAAA
Organism: Bacillus sp. SW14; assembly: GCF_047608225.1. Lineage (NCBI taxonomy): Bacteria > Bacillati > Bacillota > Bacilli > Caryophanales > Bacillaceae > Bacillus > Bacillus sp. SW14. The sequence continues at coordinate 3,144,301 of NZ_JBLKRW010000001.1, forward strand.
CGTGAGAGGCGGAGCAAGCTTCGTACCTTCTGAAACAAACCCATACCAAGACGGCAGTTCTCACGGAACGCATGTAGCCGGTACGATTGCCGCTCTTAATAACTCCATCGGTGTTCTGGGCGTAGCGCCGAACGCATCGTTATATGCAGTAAAAGTTCTTGATTCAACAGGAAGCGGCCAATACAGCTGGATTATTAACGGCATTGAGTGGGCCATTTCCAACAATATGGACGTGATCAACATGAGCCTTGGCGGACCTTCTGGTTCTACAGCGCTGAAAACAGTAGTTGATAAAGCCGTTTCCAGCGGTATCGTCGTTGCGGTCGCAGCCGGAAACGAAGGCACGTCCGGAAGCTCAAGCACGGTCGGCTATCCTGCGAAATATCCTTCTACCATCGCGGTAGGTGCGGTAAACAGCAGCAACCAAAGAGCTTCATTCTCAAGCGTAGGTTCTGAGCTTGATGTGATGGCTCCTGGCGTGTCCATCCAAAGCACACTTCCTGGAGGCACTTACGGCGCTTACAACGGAACGTCAATGGCTACTCCTCACGTTGCCGGAGCAGCCGCGTTAATTCTTTCTAAGCACCCGACTTGGACAAACACACAAGTCCGTAATCGTTTAGAGAGCACTACAACATACCTTGGAAGCTCTTTCTATTATGGAAAAGGGTTAATCAATGTACAAGCAGCTGCACAATAATATCAAAAAGAAGCAGGTTCCTCCATACCTGCTTCTCAGCTTGTAGAGAAAACGATGTTTTTTCTACAAGCTTTTTTGTTTTGTAATGTTTCTTTAGATATTCAGCTGATTTCAAAAGCAGAAAAAGCGCTCCCACATACCTAGCCCTGCTTGGCTAGGTATGTGGCAATCTTCTTCATGTTCTGGCATGCGGCTGTGAGGAGAACTTGTTCACTCACATTCCGTTTTCCTCTCAACCTGCAATAGCGAAGCCCATGCAGCTGTTTTGAATCTGCAAAGCTTCGCTCTATTTTTTCTTTTCTTTTTTTATAGAGTGTTTTCCCTGAAACAGACAAACGATTTTGTCTGACCTTTTCTTTGTGGTCCTCCCATACATGCCGGGTGATGACCTTCTGGCGGTTCTTTGATCTTGTGCATTGCTCAAGCAATGGGCATGCGGAACAGGTTTCAGGATTTGATTTATATGACCGGTAGCCTTTTCGGTCAGTTGTTGAGTATGTAAGTACCTGCTGGTTCGGGCAAATGTAACTGTCTTTTTCACTGTCATAATGAAACTTCCATTTTGGAAACAAGCCCCTAGTAGGGTGATATCGTCTATGGGCAATAACGCCAAAAATATGGCGGTCGGCTAGTCCTTTACAGATCGGAGTCGTTAAATAACCAGAATCAAGAGCGACGGCTTCTACTTCAAAATTAAATCGTGCCATTTGGTGGTCTAATCGGTCAAGATAAGGCACAGAATCATGGATATTTCCAGGCGTGACATAGGCGTCGGTGATAATGTTATGTTTCATATCCGTTGTTCGGTGATCTAAGTAAAAGAAACCCTCCGGTTTGTTTTCACGATACATATATCCACTTTCCGGATCAGTGGTACTGTGGCGGATCTCTTTTTCAGCTTTCACCTCCTCTTTGGCCGGTAATGGCTTTTTTCCGTGATCCTCCCGATCTTCCTGGATGGCTTCATTTAAATCTTTGATATAGCTTTGTGTATCCTGTTCAATCGTTTTTCTTGTGTATTTGTGCTTGTTGGCATTGGCTTTCAGATGAGTTGAATCGGTGAAAAGGACACGTCCGCCCACCATGTCATGATTGATGGCCTGAAGAACGATCTCATCAAAAATGTCTTGGAAAATAGTTGTATCTTTAAAGCGTGTCCGTCTGTTCCAGCTGATGGTGGAGTGGTGCGGAACTGGGTCATTGATATTCAGTCCCAAAAACCATCTATACGCCATATTGTAGTAAATTTCTTTTTCAAGCTGTCTTTCTGAACGGATACCGTAGAGGTAGCCGATAAACATCATTTTGAATAAAATCAGCGGATCGAGTGAGGGGCGGCCTTTGTTTTCGCTGTAGTAGGGCTTAACCTTTTCAATGATAAAAGAGAAGTCAATGTGTTTATCAATTTTTCGAAGCAAATGATCCTCTTCGACGAGTTGGTCAAGCAGAACAAATTCGGCAGCGTTTTGAGAAGAGTTTCTTGTATGGAACATGAGAAAGACACCGTCCTTTTAAGTCTTTCTTTTATTTTATTACAGGAGAATGGATATTTTAAGGGAAAATAAAGGCTGTCGAGATTTTCTCGACAGCCTGAGAAGCAGGTTCCTCCATACCTGCTTCTTTTTATTTGTCATGATCCTGTTCTGGTTTATTCTCTTCTTTTTCCGCGTGTTGAATCCGCTCCATGATCGAAGGGTGGCTGCCTCTGAAAATTTTTACAAACACCGGAGGATCAACCTGGCTCAGCCCCGTCACGGCCAAATCCTGAAACGTTTTAACAGCTGCTTCTCTGTTCTCCGTCAGCTCGATCCCATACTGGTCAGCCTGATTCTCCTGATAACGCGAGACAGCATGAGAAAAAGGCGTGGCCGCAAAGCTCAAAACAGACACCAAAAGCAGCAACAGCGGCAAGGCTGCAAGGTCATGCCGTCCCTCCAAATGAAACATACTGCGGGTAAAGCGGACCGTCCGCTTATAAAGCTTATCAATGACATAAAATCCAGCGAGCGACACGAGCAAATAGCCAGCCAATCCGATATAGACGTGCTTCATGACATAATGGCCCATTTCGTGGCCCATAATAAAGAGAATTTCTGAATCGTCAAGTTTGTTCAGCGTCGTATCCCACAATACAATCCGTTTGTTGGCTCCGATGCCTGTGACATAGGCATTAAGCGCATTTGTTTTTTCAGACATATTCACTTCATATACATGATCAGCCGGAATCTCGGCTTCTTCTGCCAGCTCTAAAATCTTGCTTTCAAGCTCTTTGTTTTTCAGCGGATAAAAATCATTGTATAAAGGATCGATAATGACAGGCTGAATAAAAAACAGAAACAGCGAAAACGGCACTGTTAACAGCCAAGCGTATAACCACCATTTTTTTTCATGCCGTTTGATCAGCCAATAAAACACAACAACGCAAAGCGTAAAGATCGGAAAGCTGATCCAAAAGTCTATAACCTGATCCTTAGCCCAGCTGGCCGCTGTCTGTGTGGAAATGTTGTAATCAAGCGATACTTGATAGCCTATCCAATCTAAAGGCAGCGTCACCAACGTTGTGATCAGCGAAAGCACAAACACAAAACCAATGATCTGCAAAAACCGAAAAGGCACGGCCGCTTCCATCCATTTCTTTATTTTCTTTGAAACGCCGCTGACCAGCAATACAAAGAACAGAAACCAATCAAGAGGAATCCCGATAAAAAATAAAAAATTCTTTACATTTGAATACTGCTCCGCCACTGCCAATTCAGACGGCTTCATGAAAGAAGCCGGATCAGCCTGCGTCCCTTTCACAGCCTCCGGTACTGCGGAATCACCGGACAGAAAAAAATACCAATAAAAAAACAGCCCGTACAGCACGTAAGCAAGCCCTGCCGCCGCAATCCACTTGCGCATAACGCCTCACTCCTCACATCAACCCGTTACTTCTATTGTAATCATAAATTCAAATTCTTAGAACCAAGCTATGCGCCGTACTTTTCCGCCCTTTTAAGCATGGAAAGCCCGATCACTGGGAAAACTAACAATGTTTGGAGTGATGCAAATGAAAAAATTAGTGGCAGCCATCGTGGTTATCGGTCTTGTGTTTCTTGCATTTTTCTATCTTTACAGCCGGTCAGGCGATGTGTATCAATCGGTAGATGCGGATTTGATCACGCTGTCTTCAAGCGGCGGGGAAGATATCAAGATCGAAAGAAGGCAGAACGTCAAAGATATGCTGGACATTATGAATCAGGGAAAACAGCTGAAGACAGACAAAACATCAACCCCTGATTACGAAGGGACAATCAAGTTTCATAAAGACCGGTACGACTCATTCAGACTATGGATTGACGGCAGCCAGCAAGCCGTTTATTTGAAGGACGGCACGTACTACAAATTAAATAAAAGCGACACAAAGGCGCTGCTGAACATTGTGAAAAAAGAAGCAAAGGATTGAAAATGAAAAAGCGAAGCTTCGCCGCTTCGCTTTTTCATTTTATTGAGGCAAAATATCTCTCAGCGCCCGCCTGAGCATTTTCCCCGTCGCGTTTTTCGGAATGTCGTCAAGAAACGTTATGGCGGCAGGCCGTTTGTATTTTGCCAGATGTTTTTCACAGTGCTGCATGATGTCTGCTTCTGTTACGCCAGAGTGTTTCGGTACAACATACCCTTTTACCGCTTCCCCGCTTTGGGCGTCCGGCACGCCGATGATAACCGCCTCCTTGACATCCGGGTGGCGGTACAACACTTCCTCCACCTCACGAGGATACACGTTGTATCCTCCTACAATGATCATGTCTTTTTTCCGGTCAACAATGTAAAAATAGCCGTCCTCATCCCGTCTCGCCAAGTCCCCCGTATAAAGCCACCCGTCTTTTAGCGCATGCTTTGTTTCCATCGGCATTTTATAATAGCCCTTCATCACATTGGGGCCTTTTACGATTAATTCGCCGACCTGATGATCGGGCAGCTCGCGTCCGAGGGGATCTACGACCTTGTTTTCGACATGTAAAATACTTGTCCCGATGGAGCCCGGTTTTCTGCCTCTGTCAAACGGGTTAAAGCATGTAACAGGTGAGGCTTCCGAGAGCCCGTAGCCTTCCAAAATGGTAACGCCGAATTTTTCTTCAAACGCCGTCAGCAGCGCGACTGGCATGGCCGCACCTCCCGAAATGCACAGCCGGACGGAAGAAAAATCATCTTTCTTGCTGCTCTCATGCTGAAACAAGTAATTATACATCGTAGGAACACCTGCAAAAATGGTCGCCTGCTGCTGCTTAACGAGCTTAAAAACAGATGCCGGACTGAATTGAGATTCAATTAAGACAGTTGCGCCGCTCATCAGCGGAGCATTCATGCAGACCGTTAAACAAAACACGTGAAACATAGGAAGAGCGCAGACGACATTGTCCTTCTCATCCATTCCCAAATAGCCGGCGACATCGTTGGCATTGCTGTACAGATTCTGATGGGTCAGCATCGCGCCTTTCGGTTTTCCGGTCGTTCCTGACGTATATAAAATAACCGCGTTATCATCAGGGATAAGCTTTGGGCTTTGTTTAGCGGCAGATGTCGGGCGCGCTATTTTTGCAAACGTTGTCATTTTCATTCTGACCTCTGGGTCTGAAGCTTCGGGCTCGGCATCTCCCGTCTTACATAAAATGACGAGCTCAACCTTCGGCAGTGATTCATGCATGCTTTCATAAAGCGGCAAAAGCTGATCAACACCCACGATCGCTTTTACATCGCCATTTGTCAGCATATAACCGATTTCTGTCGGCGTATACATCGGATTGATAGGCACGGCCACGACCCCAGCCTTTAACGCACCAAAAAATGCGATGATAAAATCCGGCGAATTGCCAAGCAGCAAAGCAAGATGGTCCCCTTTCTCCATACCGGCTTCCTGAAGGCCGTCCGCAAATCGCTGAATTCTTTCATTCAGCTCCTGATACGTCATCATGTGATCCTTAAACCTGCATGCGATGCTGTCGGGCTTCTCAGATGCTGTCTCTTCCAATTTCGAAACGAGATTCATTCTCCCACCCCTTATAGTGAATGAACAGTCATTCATTATTGAAGATAAGCTTTCTTCTTCATTATAGAGAAACACAAAAAAACACTCAAGAGCAAAAAGCCCCGAGTGTCAGTTCTGTTATAGTTTCTTTAATGCTTCGGCAATCGGTGTATCTCCTTCTGTCAGATCAAAAGCCCGATTTTCCGTATTGGTTTCATCTAAAGAAGCAATGACCGTTTTCGCCACGTCATCACGGGAAATGAATCCCCGTTCCAGATCAGCGGCTGCTGAAACAGTTCCCGTTCCAGGCTCATTGCGAAGGCCTGCCGGACGGATAATTGTATAGGTTAAACCGCTGGATTCGAGAATTTTATCAGCGTAATGCTTGGCCACATAATAAGGTTTTAGTGATTCACTCCAGTTTTCACGGTTGTGGGCTTGCAGGGTACTGACCATAATAAACCGTTTGATGCCCGCGATATCCGCAGCTTCAATGGCTTTTGCCGCTCCGTCCAGATCAACCAGCAGCGTTTTATCATAGCCAGTGCTGCCGCCGGAACCCGCTGTGAAAATGATCGCGTCGCAGCCTTTTGCCGCGGCGGCGATTTCTTCCGGGCTGCCTTCCAGATTCGCAAGCACAGCTTCTGCACCGGCAGCTTCGAGAGACGCTTTCTGTTCTTCTTTTCTGACCATCGCTCTTACAGAATGGCTAGGGTTATCTTGGAATAGGGAAACGAGTCTTTGTCCGATTTGTCCGTTCGCTCCGATTAATAACACTTTCATGTGAATCCCTCCTGCCTCCATTATTTCAAAAACACAATCGCTCTTTCAAACCATGTGTTTCGCCTTAATAAATCAGATCAAGGAAATCCTCTTTCGTAATGTTCCCAAAGTAATGCTTGAGATTCACACCTTCCAGCGCATCAGCAATGGCGCTGCGTTCATATTGTTTTCCGACCAGCAGGTTTTCAATTTCAGATACATCACCGACACCGAAGAAATCTCCGAAGATTTTGCAGTCCTCAATTTTGCCTTTCTTGACTTCCAAGCGTAAATCAATTGACCCGATCGGATAACGTTTTGAATGATTAAGGTTAAATTTCGGTGAGCGGCCGTAGTTCCAATCCCAATTCTGATAGCGCTCTTTCGAAATTTGATGAATAACCTCCCAATCTTTTTCTGTCAGCTTATACTCCGGCACGTTTTGAATGTCATTTGTGTTGAAAATATGCCGAAGCAAATGGCTGCGGAATTCCTCCGTGGTCATTTTATCATCAAGAAACTCACTGATGTTTGCCACGCGGCTTCTGATTGATTTGATGCCTTTTGATTCAATTTTATCCTTTTTCACCTTTAATGCTGACACAACATGATCAATGGCAGAATCAAACATGAGGGTGCCGTGGCTGAAAATGCGTCCTTTAGTCGAAAACTGGGCGTTTCCGGATATTTTCCGGCCACCCGCTACAATGTCGTTCCGGCCGCTCAATTCCGCTTCAACCCCGAGCTGATGTAACGCCTGAATCACCGGCTCAGTGAACTTTTTGAAGTTATGAAAGCTGTCTCCGTCGTCCTTTGTAATAAAGCTGAAGTTCAAATTCCCGAGGTCATGATACACAGCGCCTCCGCCTGATAAACGGCGGACGACGATAATCCCGTTTTCTTCTACATATTTTGTATTGATTTCTTCTATTGTATTTTGGTTTTTGCCAATGATAATAGACGGCTGATTCACATAAAAGAGCAAATACGGCTGTTCAGGATCTAAATGTTTTACACAGTACTCCTCGATAGCAAGGTTGATCCGCGGATCATTGATATTTTGATTGTCGATAAATAACATGGTGCTCCTCCTTTATCCTTCCCACACAAAACCTGATGTTGCAATATTCACTTCGCCGTTAAAAACGGTTTTCGCTTCTTCGCGAAGATTGTTATGAACGCCGAAATGAGGCAAATGCGTCAGCAGCAGCTCTCCCGCTTTCGCTTCTTTTGCAATTCGCCCGGCTTGCAGGCTGTTCATATGGCCTGCGCTTGCCCCGTCTTGATCGGCATAAAAATTGCATTCTGAGATCAATAAATCGGCATTTTCCGAAAACGGAATAAATGAATCCTGATAGCTGGAATCTGCCGTATAAACGACAGTATGGCTGCCATCAGCAATCCGCATGGCATAGCACGTCACCGGGTGAATCGTTTTTAAAAAGGTGATCGTAAACGGACCGGCAGTCAGCGGCTGATCCGGCTGATAGGCAATTCCTTTCGTATGTGTTTTATATGTAAGCTTTTGAAACTGTTCTATATCAGCATCATGTCCGTAAATCGGAAGCGTATGCTCTCCTTTGCCGAGAAACGAACCGACCTGCTTGGCAAATTGCAGCGGCCCGATATCTGCGATATGGTCATGGTGATAATGAGACAGAATCACCGCATTCAGCTTTTCCGCCGGTACATATCCAAACAGCTTCGATAATACTGCACTGCCGCAATCGACTAGCAACGAGTAATCACCTGACTGAAACAAATAGCCCGACGTCGCTTCATTTGCGGCCGGAAAACCGCCATAGCATCCGATAACTGTAACTTTCATAATGTCCTCCTATCTTCTCAAGAAAATTGATCCTCCTTCAATATACCCATTTTTCTTAAAAAAAGCATGTTTTAAACATTGTATCAAAACAGTTATTGATTTTTTAAATCTGTTATATTACAATGAAGACACTACAAAGGGGAAAGAGGGATTGGTTATGCTTGGGAAAATCACTGAATTTTTTAGAAACCTGCCTTCGAAAAAGTGCGCGGAATGCGGAAAAAAGATAGAAGAGCAGCATGAGTGTTATGGAAATACCTGCAATGACTGTATAAAAGTTAACGATTTATAATGAGCGAAAATCCCGCGCGTGATGCGCGGGATTTTCTTTTAATTCATAAAACTTTATTTCGAGATAATAGTCAGGTTGGGTCAAAGATCACTCGTTTTTAGCTAATTATGGTGATTTTAATTCTGATTTATAATATTATTTATTTTCTAAATATAATTTACTATAGACGAATTCATTTCTTATCTATTATAATTTGATCTAATAGTGAGATTAAATATATGTCAATTCATGATATATGTTGATACTTTGTTTTTTGGGAGGTAATCTATGAAAAGAATAAAGTTTGGATTAGCCACACAAATATTCGTTGGACTTATTCTAGGTGTTATTGTTGGCGTTATTTGGTACGGCAACCCAGCATTGCCTGCTTACCTGCAGCCAATCGGGGATCTCTTTTTACGCTTAATCAAAATGATAGTGATTCCTATTGTTGTCTCCAGCTTAATCATCGGTGTAGCCGGCGCAGGAAATGGAAAGCAAGTCGGTAAATTAGGCTTCAGAACGATTCTGTACTTCGAGATCATTACGACTTTTGCCATCATTCTCGGACTAGCACTTGCAAACATCTTCCATCCGGGTACAGGAGTTAATATACACGAAGCTCAAAAATCAGATATCAGTCAATATGTCGAAACTGAAAAAGAGCAAAGTAATAAAACAGTAGCTGAAACGTTCCTACATATTGTACCGACAAACTTCTTCCAATCCTTAGTCGAAGGAGACCTTCTTGCCATCATCTGCTTTACGGTGCTATTTGCATTGGGTATTTCTGCGATCGGTGAAAGAGGCAAGCCTGTATTAGCCTTTTTTGAAGGTGTGTCCCATGCCATGTTCCACGTTGTAAACCTCGTGATGAAAGTGGCTCCATTCGGTGTTTTCGCGCTTATCGGAGTGACTGTGTCTAAATTTGGACTCGGTTCTCTTCTTTCTCTCGGAAAGCTCGTCGGATTGGTGTATGTCGCACTAGCTTTCTTCTTGATTGTCGTGTTTGGAATTGTCGCAAAAATTGCCGGCATCAACATCTTCAAATTCCTTGCTTACATGAAGGACGAAATCTTACTGGCGTTCAGTACGTCCAGCTCTGAAACAGTTCTTCCTCGCATCATGGAAAAAATGGAGAAAATCGGTTGCCCGAAAGGCATTGTTTCATTTGTCATTCCAATCGGATATACGTTCAACTTAGACGGTTCCGTTCTCTATCAATCTATTGCCGCGCTGTTTTTGGCACAGGTATACGGTATTGATTTGACGATTTGGCACCAAATTACGCTTGTGCTGGTCCTAATGGTTACATCTAAAGGGATGGCTGCCGTGCCTGGTACTTCTTTTGTCGTCTTGCTTGCGACACTTGGCACGATCGGCGTTCCGGCTGAAGGACTTGCCTTTATTGCCGGCGTAGACCGCATCATGGACATGGCACGTACAGTTGTCAACCTGACTGGTAACGCGCTTGCTGCCGTTGTGATGTCTAAATGGGAAGGCATGTTTAATCCTGCGAAAGCAGAAACTGTCATGTCCCAAGCCAAAGCAGACCAAAACGCAACCATTTCCGGTTAATGAAAAGCCTGCGGGGTTCTTGCCCCGCAGGCTTTTTTAATCATGAACAAGCTCAAACAGCTCTGTCATCAAAACTGTATCCTCATTCAGCTCTAATTCACCGTTTTTGATCAGTTCCGCCCATGCCATCCGGTGGTCTTCCTGAAATTTCTCAATTCGATCTCCATTGCCCTCTCCTTTGACTAACCTCATATCAGGTGCTCCAAAGGTCGTTTCAAACACATCTGTCACTTTTATATTGCATCTCGGATTGTCATGCTTATCATAAACGGTAACAAGCTGCCCCGCCGTTTGATACACTTCCCTCAATTCATCTTTTGAATATAAAGATTTCGGGGCGCACGTGGCTGTTTTTTCTCCGGCGAGGATTTGCTGAATCAGCTGTTCTCCTAAGCCGCCATCTCCCTCCCAGCCGAATGTGCTTTTCATCTCATAAATGTTCATTCGCCTTTCTCCTCTGCCATCGGTGACTGTACATAATAGTACAGAAGCTTGGCTGTATGGCGAAGAGATGATTGATGAGTGCGTTCAAATGCATGCGAAGCGTCAATTCCCGGCCCGACGAGGCCATGAACAATATCATGCCCGGATTTGATCGCTGCTGACGCATCCGACCCATAGTATGGATAAATATCAAGCTTATAGTCGATATGATGCTTCTCGGCTAAATGGACTAAATGCTTTCTCAGCTGATAATGATACGGCCCGCTTGCATCCTTCACACAGATGGATACTGTATATTCATCTGTCGCCTGCCCGTCACCGATCGCCCCCATGTCGACCGCCAAATATTCGACTGTTTCAGGAGGAATATTCGAGTTCCCGCCGTATCCGATTTCTTCATTATTCGAAATAAGAAAATGAGTTGTATACGGAAGTTCAATGTCTTCTGTTTGAATTTGATGGATTAAGCGCAGCAATAAGGCGACGCTTGCTTTGTCATCCAAGTGGCGTGATTTAATAAATCCGCTTGATGTGATCTCGGCACGGGGATCAAACGACACAAAATCTCCGACGCCAATGCCAAGCTCTTCCGTATCTTTCCGGCAGTGAACAGGTTCATCAAGGCGAATCTCCATATTCTCTTGATTCCGCTCAGCTTTTCCCGCGTCTTTGTATACGTGCACGGACGTTTGATGCATTAAAATGGTTCCTGTATACGTTTTTCCCGATGCGGTTTCAATTTGGCAATATTCCCCTTCAATCGAGTTGTAACGGAAGCCGCCGATCAAATCGATTTTCAGCCGGCCGTCAGCTTTAATTTCTTTCACCATAGCGCCGAGGGTGTCAACGTGTGCCGTCAGCATGCGATGCCGGGATGTGTCGCGTCCGTGAAGGGTTCCAATTAAGCCGCCCTTATGGTTCCGAACCGTTTGTACCTTCCATTCTTTTAAAAGGCTTTCAATATAATTGATCACCTCATATGTATTTCCTGTCGGGCTTGGAATTGATACAAGTTCTTTAATGAGCTCCATCGTTTTACGTACGGACGTCATAGGACATTCCTCCTTTTATTTTTCTATTTAAAATATACTCTTTTCCCGAGGGACCCGTCCAATCTTTTCATATCAATCTCTCATATGCTGTAGAGAGCATGGGAAGAGGAGGGATATCTATGTGCTGTCGTCATTCACATGAACGGAAACATCATTGTCACGATTGGTTCGATGATTTTTGGTTCTTTGACGAGTGGTTCGATAAAGATTTCCACGACCATTGCAAGAAAAAGAAAGAATGCCATGACCCTTGCGAGAAGAAGAAGAAAAAGAAACACCATTGTTTCTCTTGTAAAAAACACAGACACTCTTGCTGTCATTGCTAAAGACTGAATCAGAAATATTCTGATGACCCATGCTTCATGAATATTTCCATTCACATTTTTCCAAGCGGGCTGTACTGCTGCTTGGACTTTTTATTGAAACAGCCTATTTGCTTTTACAATCCAATAGACTGATACGGCCGCTATGAGAGCAACAACGATTTCAACAACAGCAGCATGTTCTATGATTCTTTTTTGGTATAAAACCGCCGGTACATTAAAGAGCGCATGTAAAAGGATAGAGTACAGCAGAAACTGCGGCCGGCGGCTTTTAATCGCATACAGGACAAGCAGGGACAGCCCGATTTGGACAGCAATGGCACTGATTCTTTCTATTCCGCCCAGCAGCCATTCATACGAAGGCGTATGCAGCAGCTGTTCCTGAATCGGCAGAAGCGCCTGTTTGATGTCGTCATTGATCAAAAGCTGTTCAAATGTTCCGCTATTGATCGCAAATGCGTATACAATAAGTGAGATAGAGGACAAGCCTGTAATCAGTACAGCCTCAAGCCCGCCATGGCCTGCCCCAAAAGCCAGTCCATCCGCCCAAGCATGATGGCGCTTCATAAAAAACCGCATCATGATATACCTTCCGCATTCCTCAAAAATCCCGGCCATCAAGCAGCCGTAAATGCCATACCACAATGGATTCTGCATGGCTTCTTTCGTCATTTCATTTACTTGCAACACATAAACATGAACGCCGCCCTCCAACAGCTGGGCAAAGACAAAAAACGTGAGAGCGCCAATAAAGAACACCTTAAGCGAGGCGCCATACTTACGCTTAAACCATACAATCAGCCCGATTGGCAATAAAAACGCAATAGCCCCTGATAGCGCCATAAAGACTACCGCTCCTTGACTGACCATTTTTCAGCCTCCTTTTTCTATTTCATAGATTCTCTATTTCACATTTTCTCTTTTTTTGCGAAAAATCCTCTTTTTTAGTACCAGATACTAATATCTAGTGTTATAATCTGATCACAAGGAGTGATTCATATGTCAAAAGCGAAAATTACAGCTATCGGCACCTATGCGCCGAGCAGACGCTTAACCAATGCTGATTTAGAAAAGATCGTTGATACGTCTGATGAATGGATTGTTCAGCGCACAGGAATGAGAGAACGCCGGATAGCGGATGAACAGCAGTTCACCTCTGATTTATGCATCGAAGCGATAAAGGATCTCAAGAGCCGTTATGGAGGGTCACTTGATGATGTCGATATGATTCTTGTTGCCACAACAACATCCGATTATGCCTTTCCGAGTACGGCATGCCGCGTGCAGGAATATTTCGGCTGGGAAAACACAGGCGCTCTGGATATTAATGCGACGTGTGCCGGGCTGACATACGGCCTTCATTTGGCTAATGGATTGATCACATCCGGCCTCCATCAAAAAATTCTCGTCATCGCCGGAGAGACATTGTCAAAAGTAACGGATTATACCGATCGAACGACATGCGTGCTGTTCGGTGACGCTGCGGGGGCGCTGTTAGTTGAACGAGATGAAGAGACGCCTGGATTTCTTGCGTCTGTCCAAGGAACAAGCGGGAACAGCGGAGATATATTGTACCGTGCCGGGCTGCGAAATGAACTAAATGGGGTTCCCCTTGCTGATTCCGGTAAAATGGTTCAAAATGGCCGTGAAGTGTATAAATGGGCAGTGAGAACCGTCCCCCGCGAATTTGAACGCCTTTTGCAACAGGCAGGGCTGTCAAGCGGCGAGCTCGATTGGTTTGTCCCTCACAGCGCCAACTTGCGCATGATCGAATCGATATGTGAAAAAACACCGTTCCCGATTGAAAAAACGCTCACCAGTGTCGAATATTATGGAAACACGTCTTCTGTTTCGATTGTTTTGGCACTTGATCTCGCAGTCAAAGCCGGGAAGCTGAGAAAAGATCAAACCGTGATGCTGTTTGGGTTTGGCGGCGGATTAACCTATACAGGATTACTTGTTAAATGGGGTATGTAACAAAAAAAGAACTTGTTTCGAAGGAAACAAGTTCTTTTTCATTATGAAGCCGGCTGTTCTTCCGATGTTTCTTCCTTCCGGCTTAGCATCATAAAGTAAGTAATGCTCAGCAATATCATAAAGAGGGCGATGCCAATTAAGACGCCGGCCATCTGCCACATGTAGCCAAAATCGCCGTTTGAAATGACCGCTCTGAATCCGTTAATGCTGTAGGTCATCGGCAATGCGCCGTGGATGACTTGATAGAAATTCGGAAGCAATTCCAGCGGGAATGTTCCCCCGCTCGCTCCCAGCTGCAGCACTAAAATAATGACTGCGATAAATCGTCCCGGGTTGCCCATCGTTGTAGCCAAAAATTGAATCATCGCCAGGAAAGCAAGACTCGTAATGATCGTGAACACGTAAAATCTCCACGTGCTCTCAACCTCGAGGCCGATTCCCAGCAGAAGAACCGTCGCCACAATTACCGATTGAATGATTCCAACAAGCATCATGACATTGAATTTGCTGAAGAACCACTCAAAACCGTTTCTCGGACGTCCTGACGCTTCTTTCAGCGGGAAAACAACCGTCAGCATGATGCCGCCGACATACAAGCCCATTGACAGGATATAAGGTGTCAGCCCTGTACCGTAGTTAGGCACGGAATGAATGGCGTCATCATTCGTTTTAACAGGATCGGCAAACATGCCGTATGTTTGATCGTCAGCATCGATATCTCCTGTTTGATCTGCCGCGTCCTTCAGCTTACTAGACAGCTCGCCTGTGCCGTCCAATAACTTGCCTAAACCTGTATCAAGTGATTCAGATCCCTCTGCAAGTTTTGATGATCCGTTTTGGACTTGTTTAGACCCGTCTAACAGTTTCAGCAAGCCGCCGGATACTTGGCTGCTTCCTGTCACCAATTGCTCTGAGCCTGCTTTTGCTTTTGCGAATTGCTTATTATATTCACCAATACCAGCTGTCAATTTATTTTGTCCATCTGTCAGCTGTTGTGAAGCATTGTATATCTTCTCAGATCCAGCAGTTAATTTGTCAATCGCATCTTGAGTGGCTTTTGCGCCGTTATAAAGCTTAGAGGTAGCTTCCGGTAATGCCTTCACCTGTGCAACCTCTGCTTTCACATCTTCCAATGAGCTTTTTATCGTTGCAATGTCAGGCAGCTGATCAGCAGCAGGAAGCTGGCTTAACATTTGATCAAAATCAGGCGCATCAACTTGCGGAAGCTTCTTTTCAACAGAATTGATCAGCTGGCTTTTTTGCTCCGCTGTTAAGAAGTCACTCGAATTGATGAGATTTTTAAATGCCTGATCACGGTTTTTCAAGCTGTTTTCAAAATCAGACAGCTGTTTTTTTAATTCCTTCATCGCTGTTTCTGACTTTTCCAGGTTGTTCACAGCTGTTTCAAGCTTCGTTAAATCGAGCGCATTGATGAGCTTTTCCGCTTTTGCTGCTTTCTCAGAACCTTCTTGGGCTTTACTGTTGAGCTGATCCAGCCCGTTTGTGAGATTAGGCAAGCCCTGCTGCACCTTTTGAAGGCCGGCATTCAGTTCATTCAGTTTGCCCGTTATCTTGCCTGATCCTGCTGCAAGCTGACTAGATTTATCATAAATCTGGTTGCTGCTGTCCTGGAATTTTCCGAGCGAGCTGTCAAGCGATTGGATGCCGCTTGTTACCTTTGCCGCTCCATCTGCAAGCTGCGCCGTTTTGTCACTGATGGTGGCGGTGCTTTCCTTCAGCTTCTCCAAATTTTCTTTCAGCTGGGCGCTTCCGTTTTTCGCATCCTTTGTGCCGTCATCAATTTTTTTCGCGCCGCTGCTCGCGTCGCTCAAACCTTTTGCGATATCTTTAAAGTTATCAAAAATGACTTTCGTATATTGCTCGGTCACTTCTTTTGAAACAGAGGCTTTCAGTTTATCAATCGCTTTTTCACCGATCGTTGCCCCTACATAGTTTGAACCGGCATTCGTATGGTATTTCAGATCGAGCTTTTTCGGATTTTTGTCCAATACAGTGCTGGCATTCTTAGAAAAATCCTCAGGAATCTCGACAACCAAATAGTATTTTTGATTTAATAAGTCCTTTAATGATTGGTCGAGATCACTGGAAAAATGCCAATCAAAGTTTTTATTATCCTTTAATTCTTTGACCAGGTCATCACCGATTTGAAGCTTTTCTCCTTCATACGTTGCTCCTTTATCTTGGTTGACGACAACGACAGGGAGCTGGTCAACTGTGCCGTATGGGTCCCAATAAGCCTTTAAGAACACGCCGCTGTAAATAAGCGGGACAAACAAAATGGCAATGATGGGAATTAATAATGTTTTACTCGTTACGATGTCTTTCCACTGACTTCGTATTGTGTTCATCCTGATGCCTCCATTCTAAAACTGACTCATCATGAAAAATGGTCATTTTCTTGCAAAAAGAAAGGATTATCTAGTTGGCTGACAATCCTTTGACAACATACAATTCAAGCAGTTCCGCAATTGTCTGTTTATCAAGCGGGGGATGCTGTTTTTCCCAATCAAAAATGAGTGCGATATAAAGCTTCAGCATCACGAAAGCTGTCAGCTCAGGGTCGCACGGCTTGATTGCACCGCTTTTGATCCCGTTTTCTATCTTATCTTTCATATAAGATAGAAGACCACGCTCCATTTTTTGGATGACGTCCTGAACGGCCATTGTACCAATTTCAGCGTTTTCTTGGAAAATCTTGATCGTCAGCTGATGTGTTTTCCTGAATTCAAGAATAGCAAACAGCGCTCTGTGCACATTTTCATGGAAAGGAAGGTTCGGCTCCATCGCTTCGTCCGCTTTCTGCTTCATTTCCTTTAATAAAGTTGTGAAAATCTCGTCAAACAGCTCTTCTTTGTTTTTGAAAAAAGTATAAATAGTTCCCTTCCCCACGTTCGCAAGCTTTGCCACTAGGTCCATTGTCGTCGCTTTATAACCGAACTGCGTGAAAGACTTTGTAGCAGCCTCTAAAATGAGCTTTTTTCGATCTATTGACATTGTCTATCACCTCGAAACTGACCGTTTGAACATTTTAGTCATTAAGTACATATGCAAATGTATCATAACCCGATGATCAATTCAATCATTTTTTACACAATATTGACATTCCCCACCAAAAAACCCTCCGCCGCAGCGGAGGGTTTTAGCTGAATAAATAGGTGAGCGCATCAGACACGGCTGCTTTTCCTTGATCGATGCAGTCGGGAATTCCGACACCTTCAAAAGAAGCGCCTGTCATGTAGACACCCGGATACGCGGAGGCCAGTGCTTCGCGCAGCTCTTTGATGCGCTGCTTATGGCCGACATGGTACTGCGGCATGCTTTCATGCCAGCGGGTGACACATGCCATTTCCGGCTCCCCGTTTATGTTCATGACTTTCTTTAAGTCTTCTAACACAATGTTGATAATGTCGTTATCTGAGAGATCGACAATGGATTCGTCTCCGGCTTTCCCGACATATGCACGAAGCAGCGTTTTGCCTTCCGGCGCTGCGTGCGGCCATTTTTTGTTCGTCCACGTACAGGCTGTGATCGCGAAATCACTGTTTCTTGAGATCACAAAGCCCGTACCCTCATGCTCCATTTGGACGGCGCCTTCAGGGAAGCCCAAGGCGACATTTGCCACGGATGTGGAGTGCATATTTTTCAAATGAGAAATGGCAGGAAGCTCTGGAAGCATTCCCGCAGCCGCTTTATGCGGAGCAGTCACAATCACTGAATCAGCATCAAGTGTGACTCCGTTATCCAGCTCGAGTGAGTAGCCAGCGCCACCGCTGCTGATCTTGGTCACTTTTGTGCCTTTGTATATCTTCGTCAGCTTTAATTGCTTTTCGATCTCTTCGACAAGAGTCTGCAAACCGGTTGACAGGGTCTGGAACTGCCCTTGCTTTTTAGCCGTCAGCTGCTGGCCGGCGCCTTGAGGCCTTGTTTTTTTCATGCCGAGAATTAAACTTCTGTGCTTTTGTTCCGTCTGGTAAAATTGCGGAAAAGTCGACATTAGGCTGAGCTTGTCAATGTCGCCAGCGTAGATGCCTGATAGAAGCGGCTCGATTAAATTCTCAACCACTTCATCTCCGACACGTCTGCGGAAAAATTCTCCCAATGACTGGTCGTCTTTTGATTTGCTGGCGGGCAGGATGAAATCCATCGCGGCTCTTGCCTTCCCAGACACAGAAAACAGGCCGGTTGAAACGAACGGCGCGATTTTTGTCGGTATCCCCATTACGGCGCCTTTTGGCATTGGATGCAGGGTGCGGTTTACAAGCACATAGGATTGTCCTGTCGCATTGTTGACAAGTAAATGTTCAAGGCCTAAGTCTTTGACAAGCTCCGGAGCGCTTTTCTTCCGTTCCAAAAATGAGTCAGGCCCTCGTTCGATGATATAGCCGTCTTTGTTGACAGTCTGGATTTTCCCGCCGACTCTCGGACTTGCCTCAACAAGCGTCAGCTCAAGCGGCAGATCTTTTTCTTTGATTTCTTTTTCCATATAGAAGGCGGCGGCTAAACCGGTAATGCCGCCGCCGATGATGACTACATGTTTTTTGCCGTCACTCATGTTCATCGCCTTCTTTAACGTCCTAATTTTTTTAATACAACTGTTGCTAATGCATCAATAAATTCCGGCTTTGCATTCGGCATTTCCGGGCGGTAGTAGCTTGCGCCGATATCGTCAGTGACCACTTTGCATTCATAATCATTATCGTAAAGCACTTCTAAATGATCCGCTACAAATCCGACAGGGACATATACAAATGCCTGATAGCCTTTTTGTTCGAATAAATCACGTGTTAAATCCTGTACATCGGGTCCGAGCCAAGGATCAGGCGTGTTCCCTTCGCTTTGCCAGCCGACAGCATATTCGGAAACGCCTGCGCCTTCAGCAATCAATTTCGCCGATTCATGTAGCTGGTTCGGGTACGGGTCTCCAAATTCTTTGATTTTTTCCGGCAGACTGTGGGCGGATACGATGAGCATCGCCTTTTCTCTTTCATCCTCAGGCATTGACGCATATGTTTCCTTCACTCGGTCAACCCAGTATTTCACGAACTTCGGTTCATCGTACCAGCTTTCAACAGACGTAATCGTTAAGCCGCCAAGTTTTTCAGCCTCTTCTTTGGCACGTTTGTTGTAGGACTGCACGCTGAATGTGGAGAAATGCGGTGCCAGCACGATGCTGACTGCTTCTGTGATGCCGTCCTTATGCATCTCTGCCACAGCGTCTTCAATAAACGGCTCGATGTGCTTCAGACCGATATACGCTTTAAATGTAATCTCGTCCTGAATGTCATTTAAGTGCTGTTCAAGCTTGTGCGCCTGCTCTTCTGTGATTTTGGCAAGCGGTGAAATGCCGCCAATTGCTTCGTATCTGTCTTTTAAATCTTGAAGCATTTCAGGTTCAGGCTTTCTGCCTCTTCTGATATGTGTATAATAACGTTCGATATCTTCTTCTTTATAAGGCGTGCCGTACGCCATAACGAGAAGCCCCATTTTCTTTCTACCCACTGTTTACACCCTCTTTAATGATCTGATACAAATATTTTGACAGGTATATCATCATGATAGCAAAAGATACGCTTAGGAATATTGACCCGTTTTTTTGTTTTGTGAATATTTATGGACAAATGCTGTCAGTTTTTTCAAAACCTCAGGACTGACGTCAGGAAATACCCCATGTCCAAGGTTAAAAATGAAACCGTCCGATTTCAGGCCCTGATCCAGTATATCCGCCGTTTTTTTCTCAATGACTTCCCAAGGCGCCAGCAAAATGGACGGGTCCAGATTGCCCTGCACTGTTTTGGCGATGCCTTTTGATCTGGCCTCCTCAATGCCGAGTCTCCAATCGAGCCCGACAACATCGAGGGGAAGGTCATGCCAATCACCTGCCAGATGGCTTGCGCCGACACCAAACATGATCAGCGGCACATCCTCCTGTGCAAGCTCTGTAAAAATCCGGTTCATCACGGGTTTGATGTATGTTCTGTAGTCCGCCTGATTCAGCGCGCCGACCCACGAATCAAAGATTTGAATCGCTTTTGCGCCTGCTTTAATTTGCGCTTTTACGTATACGATAATCATGTCGGCAAGCTTATGCATCAAAAGGTCCCATGCATCCGGCATGCTGTACATGAAGGCTTTTGTTTTATTGTAGTTTTTCGAAGGACCGCCTTCGATCATGTAGCTGGCAAGCGTAAAAGGCGCACCTGAGAAACCGATGAGCGGGACGTTGAGCTGCTCATTGACAAGCAGTTTAATCGTCTCTAGCACGTACGGCACATCCTGTTCCGGATCAATCTGTCCGAGTTTTTCAATGTCCGCCAGAGACCGGATCGGCTGATCAATCACAGGCCCGATCCCGTTTTTGATTTCAACATCCACTCCGATTGAAGGCAGCGGAGTCATGATATCTTTATAAAGGATTGCAGCATCAACTCCGTATTGCTCAACCGGAAGTCTTGTGACATACGCACATAGTTCGGGCTGATGGGTAATCTCGAACAATCCGTACTTTTCCTTCAGCTTACGGTATTCCGGCTGTGAGCGCCCAGCTTGTCTCATGTACCATACAGGCGTGTGATCCGCTTTTTCTCCCCGTGCAGCTTTTAAAAACGTCTCGTTAAACGTTTCTTGTTTACTCATCTGATTTCCACCTTTCATACTGCAACCATACGTTCGTGTTTCTTGACCATTACACTATACCTCGTTTTGGGCAAATGGTATAGAAATGAGGCTCAATGTTCAAAAAATCGCCGAATTCCATTAAGAGGAAAACAATTTCGGCTGAACGTAATCGGTTCCTTCCCCTTCTCTTTTTGTCTGTGTATTATAAGGCACAACTTTATAAGAAGCGCCTGAAAACAAGTTGGCATAAGGGATTTCATAGCTGCCCTTTCCTTCGACTGAATCAAGAAGCGTCTCCTTGCCATCCTTATTTACATAAATTCTGTATACGGTCCGATCATCCTCTTGAGCATCCCATTTTAATTCAATGGTAAACAGCCCCGCTGCTTTAAATGTGTAATCTGCTGTTAGCGTTTTGACCGGCTCCAGCTTAATCGGGCTTTCCAGTTCTTTGACGTTTTTAGGCTTCGTAAACACATCACCGGTTTCTCCAGCCTGCGTCAAAATATCTTTAAACAGTCTCGTCGAATACGCGCTGCCGCCTTTTAAATAATGGTTTTGGTCTGTTTTATCATAGCCCATCCAGACAGCCCCGGTTATTTTCGGTGTATAGCCGGCAAACCAAGCATCCTTTGTCGCGCCGGAGACGCCTGTATAAGAAGTAGAGCCGGTTTTTCCCGCCAGGTCACCGTGATAAGTTCCTGACACGGCCGTTCCCTTTTTGACCACCTGCTGCAGCATTCTTGTCATATTCCAAGACGTCTGCTTGCTGAATACCCGCTTTCCTTCTTCTTTATGGTCGGCTATCGTTTCTCCGTCTTCATCCTCTATGCTGGAAATAAAGAACGGTTCAGTATACATTCCATCCGCGGCAAACGTATGAAACGCGCCGGCAAGCCGGAGCGGGGAAACGCCTTTTTCCAAACCGCCGAGAGCGAGGGCAAGGCCTTCATCAGGGATATCGATGCCGTTTGCTTTCAAATAAGATTTTCCTGTTTCGACGCCGATCTCATTCAGCGTCCAGACAGCCGGTGCGTTTTTGCTGTACGTAATGGCGTCAGACATGGTCACTTCGCCCTCATACTGGCTGTCATAGTTTTTCGGTGTATAATCTCCGTAGGATTGCAGCTCATCCTTCAATAGAGAATATGGTTTAAATTTCTTTTCCTGCATCGCCGGCCCGTATACCGCAAGCGGCTTCAATGTGGAACCCGGCTGGCGGGCAGCTGTGACGCGGTTGTATCCTTTGGATGTGTATTCCCTTCCGCCGATCGCCGCTTCCACACCGCCTGTCTTGTTATTGATAAAGACGGCGCTTCCTTCAGCATTCTGGTCTGTTCCGGGATAGTAGCTTCCCTGCTTCATCACCTGATAAGCCGTCTTCTGAAGCTTCGAATCAAGCGGAACCTTGATCGTGTATCCGCCTTGAAGAAGCTGCTCTCCGGAAATCGAGTACTTGTCTTCCGCCTCTTCAATCACAAGATCAATATAGCTGTCAAACCAAGGTGTTTCCGACTGTTTCTTCACGTTCAGACCGAGCGTCCTCCCCTGCGCGCTGACAGCCTCTTTCGCACTGATGTAGCCTTGGTCATTCATCATGCCGAGAATCGTATCACGCCGCTCCTTACTTTTATCAGGATGCAAAACAGGAGAATACGTAGAAGGCGCCTTCGGAATAGCGGCCAAAACCGCGCCTTCGGATACAGTTAAATCTTTTACTTCCTTATTAAAATAATAGTGGGACGCCGCTTGTATGCCGTACACCCCATGCCCGAAGTAAAGCTGGTTCAAATACATTTCCAGCAGTTTGTCCTTGCTGTAATCCCGTTCAAGATTAATCGCAATGATCACTTCTTTTGTTTTTCTTAAAAACGTTTTGTCGTGTGTCAGAAAAATATTTTTGGCAAGCTGCTGGGTGATCGTGCTTCCGCCTTCCACCTTTCCGCCTGCTAATATATCGCGGTATACCGCCCTTCCGACAGATTTCGCATCAATGCCGTGATGTTCATAGAACCTTTTATCCTCAACAGCGATAAACGCTTCTCTGACCCGCTCCGGAATCTCATTAATCGAGACCGGCTCACGATTTTCTGTATACAGGCTGGCAACCTCCACTCCGTCTTGATCGACAATTTTTGAAGAGGCATGAAGAATCAGCTTCTTTTCATCTATGACATAATGCCCGAGAAAAATAATTGAAATATATCCTATTAAAGCGAGAAAAGCAGTTAACACTAAAATAATGATGGGTATAAATAGTTTCTTTTTCTTCACCTTAAACATGAACTCACCTCGCCTTTCTAAAGGTAGTATGGGAAAAATTGTTTGGAATTATGTTTGAAGCACTCGCCAATAGAAACTTATACCATTGTTTTGATATACTAGCAAGCAGGAGGTGGCTGATATGAATGTTTATATTACATATGGGACAGCCGATTTTTTAAAAACGCTCGTAAAGAAGCATCCGTCGGAAAATATCCTTTTGATGCAGGGGCAAGAAAACGCGATTTTGATCCACGAAACAAGCGGTGATACCGTTTTTCAGGCACCCCATGCTTATGAAGCGATTGACCAAGCCGGCGAGATGAAGAATCCCGGTTTTGCCGTCTTGAACAATATTGCCGTCACTCAGGAAGGACGTCCGCTGTTTGAAAACAGATTCAAAAACAGAGCGGGAAAAGTAGAAAACGAGCCCGGTTTTGAAGCAATTCGTGTGCTCCGCCCGCTTGACAGTGATACGTACGTCATTCTGACCTTGTGGGAAACGGAAAGAGCCTTTCAAGACTGGCAGCAGTCAGGTTCATACAAAGAAGCCCACAAAAAACGCGGCACGTCTGCCGGAATTGACACCACGTCGATCTTCTCCCGGCCTTCGTATGTCACCACATATTCCGCTGTCGAATAGCTGCCGGCATCTCCGGCAGCTTATTTATCGGTAGGAAATCAAAATGAAGTACACTTGCCCAGTCTGCGGGTTTAAGGGACTGACTGAACCGGCATATGATAAGCAAGGGAATCATTCTTATGAAATTTGTCCGTGCTGCGGTTTTCAGTTTGGGTTTGATGATTACGAGATGCGGCGCGAGGATGGTTCATTTTTAAAACCATCGGAAAGCATCATCGCCTACAGAAAAAACTGGCTGGCTGATGGCGCCGTTATTTTTTCTCCTGAATGCTTCCCTGAGCATCAGCAGAAAGCGAATAGAGTGTTAAAGCAGCATTTGCTTGAGCAGCTCAAACAGATCAATGTTCATCTTCTATCATAACCCTGCCTTCTGTCCCCGCACCTTCCGCCTGCCTATGAATAATCTGTAGGAAGCGGAAGGAGTGATCAATGATGGAAGTCGGGATTTTGTCTGTCCACATACTGTATGTGTTTTTTATCGGGGCGATTATCCTATTTATGCTGCTGCGGAAAGATACGACCTTTATTTCCTTATTCGGCATTTTCATGATAGCGCTTTGGACCAGCCATTCACTTTCAGCTTCTGTCAGCAGTTTATTCCACAGCTTTATTTACGCGGCCGGCGAACTGCTGCCCACGATTTTCATCATTTGTTTTATCGTTTCGATGAGTGATTTGTTAACAAAAACAGGGATAAATGAAGCAATGATTTCTCCCTTTGCAAACCTTGTGAAAGGCCCTGTCACTGCCTATTGGCTGATTGGCGGCCTGATGTTCGCCATTTCTCTCTTCTTCTGGCCTTCTCCGGGTGTCGCTTTGATCGGCGCGGTCCTGCTCCCGGCGGCGGCCCGCGCCGGGTTGCCGCCTATTGCAGCAGCTATGGCTATGAACTTGTTCGGTCACGGTTTTGCTTTGTCAGGGGACTTTGTCATTCAGGCGGCGCCGAAACTGACAGCTGATGCGGCAGGCATTCCTGTCGGTGAT
This sequence comes from Bacillus sp. SW14, assembly GCF_047608225.1. Taxonomy (NCBI): domain Bacteria; kingdom Bacillati; phylum Bacillota; class Bacilli; order Caryophanales; family Bacillaceae; genus Bacillus; species Bacillus sp. SW14. Next base: position 3,168,766 of record NZ_JBLKRW010000001.1, read on the forward strand.
GTCGTCTCGGCAAGCATTCCCCTTGTGCTGATTATGGGCTTGACCACTACAACCGCAGCTTTTATCATGATTCAGCGCGAACGCAAAAAAAAGCTCGGTCCAGCTTCTTTTTCCCCTATGCTTTCTGACGAACAAGACACCTCGCTGTATTTGCCAAAACGCCTGCGGTCCATATTGGCTTTTTTGATTCCGCTTGTCTTTCTTGGGGATATCGCCTGCATGCTCTTGTTTAATCTACAGGGAAATGATGCAACCGCGTTAATCGGCGGGTCTGCGATCTGCATCCTCCTGACTGTCCATTTTCTCGTGTATAAGCAAAAAGGGCTTGAAAAAATCACCGGTTATTTTATTGATGGGTTCCAGTTCGGCTTTAAGGTTTTCGGCCCCGTCATCCCGATTGCCGCTTTCTTTTATCTTGGCGGGTCAGGTTTTGAAAGCATACTGGGCATTGCACTCCCTAAAGGTTCCCAAGGCATTGTCAATGATCTCGGCATTGCTTTATCCGGCATGATGCCTATGTCAAAGGAGCTTGCCGCCGTTGCTCTAACTGCCGCTGGAGCGATAACCGGCCTCGACGGATCAGGGTTTTCAGGCATTTCTCTCGCAGGCTCTGTCGCACACCTCTTTTCGTCCGCTCTTCATACTGATCCCGCCGTTCTGACCGCACTCGGCCAAATATCTGCCATCTGGGTGGGGGGCGGAACACTGGTCCCATGGGCGCTGATTCCCGCTGCGGCCATTTGCAAAGTTGATCCTTTTGAGCTTGCCAGAAAAAACTTCATTCCCGTCGCGATTGGCCTTTCTGTGACAGCCATCGCAGCCATGGTGTTGCTTTGAAGTCAAGTTGAAATATTCAGACTTTTTCTATACAATCATGGAAAAGCATAGAAAAAGGGGGAAGCGGCTTTGTCCATATTTACACTGCAGAAAGAGATAAACAAACAGCTCGACAGCTGTTTTGAAGAAATGGTCGAGATCAGGCGCCATTTTCACATGTATCCTGAGCTCTCGTTTCAAGAAGAAAAAACCGCCGCATTTATTGCTTCCTATTATGAATCATTAGGCGTCCCGATCCGCACGAATGTTGGCGGCAGAGGGGTTTTAGCATATATAGAAGGCAGCGAATCCGGCCCAACAGTCGCGTTGCGGGCCGACTTTGACGCCCTCCCCATCCAAGATGAAAAAGATGTTTCTTACGCCTCCAAAGTGCCGGGTGTCATGCACGCATGCGGCCATGACGGCCATACGGCAGCTCTTCTCGCAGTGGCAAAGGTCCTTCACCAAAATAGACATGAACTGAAGGGAACATTTGTGATAATCCATCAGCATGCGGAAGAATATTATCCGGGAGGCGCAAAGCCAATGATTGATGACGGCTGTCTTGAAAATGCAGATGTGATATTCGGCACGCATCTTTGGGCGACTGAGCCGCTCGGAACCATTCTCTGCCGCCCCGGCGCCGTGATGGCGGCGGCGGACCGATTCACGATAAAAATCCGCGGTAAGGGCGGCCACGGCGCTCACCCGCACGATACAAAAGACGCCGTCCTGATCGGCTCGCAAATCGTTTCCTCTTTGCAGCACATTGTCAGCCGCAAAGTTAATCCGATTCATTCCGCCGTCATTTCGACAGGCTCTTTTATCGCCGACAACCCGTTTAATGTCATTGCAGACCAAGCCACACTCATCGGCACTGCGCGTTCATTTGACGATAGTGTCCGCAACGTTCTGGAGAAAGAAATTGAAGCAGTTGTAAAAGGAGTGTGCAGCATGCACGGCGCGTCCTATGAGTACAACTATGAACGGGGCTATCCGGCTGTTGTGAACCATCCTGCAGAAACGAGCCACTTGGTCAGCAGCGCAAAGAACACGGAGGGCGTTCAGCAGGTCATTGACTGTGAACCGCAAATGGGCGGCGAGGATTTTGCCTACTACTTACAAAACGTCAAAGGCACTTTTTTCTTTACTGGTGCCGCTCCTGAACAGCCAGAGCGCGTCTATTCCCACCACCATCCGAAATTCGATATCAATGAAAAAGCAATGCTGACAGCAGCAAAGGTGCTTGCGGGTGCCGCGATCACCTATCATACACTATAAAAAAACAGCCGGAGTGTTTATTCTCCGGCTGTTTCCTTTGTAATTCTCATATGAAAAACGTGTCTTGCCGTCTCGCCAAGCTGAGAAAGCAGCTTATAATTGGCAATGCCGCCGACTGCCGCACCTACTCCGGGCAAAAGCTGCAAAAGCTTTACGACGTCGATATAATCGCGATATTCCTGCTGGAACACTCTCCAGTCGATACTCTTTTTCTCCGTCTCCCAATTGTCGATGACACAAAAAAGCGATTTGCGGCAGTCATCACTCGAAAAGGCGAGCTGAAACACCAGCAGCAAAAACATTCTTTCTTGCGCATCCTTCACATCAAAGCCATAAATTGAGGATAAGGTAAATAAACACTTCATCTTAATCGAAAGCAGCAGCGGGAAATCGGCAATCCCTAAAAAAATGCCGCCCGCTCCGGTGCCGACTCCCTCAGCAGCCGCCACTTTCTGATAAGAAGCAATCGTTTTTTTCGCCAGTTCGTTTTTTTCACTGAGCGAAAGTGCGCTTGTATCCTTCTTATAGGCGATGATATTGGAGCCGGCCATCGTCGCTTCGACCATTTTTTTCACACTTTCAGTGACGGCCGCATGAATTTTTTCCGGAATCCGCTCATTCACCTTCGTTTGCATACGCTTTGAAAAGCGTTCAAACATGGAATCTTTTCGCAAAAAATGCATTTTCCATTGAAGGGCTTCATGCATCAGCAGCTGGTTGTCTGTCATTTGACCTACCCCTTTTTAAGCTCACAGCTTTCCATGTTTTTTCAGTCTGGTTGTCATATAAGAAGGCATAATAACAAAAATCAGGACGGCAGAACCGATCAGCGCGTACAGAAACCCTGTCAAGCCGGCAGCATAGGCAGAAGCAGCAGACATCAGCAGCGCTTGTACGCTAAGTGCCGTTTTTAATAAAGAGAAATAACTTTTCAGCTTCGTCTCTTTTTTCACAGGGTAAAGCTCTTGTAGCGCCAAATGGTCAAAGTGGCCGAACAGCGGCAGAAGCTGAATGCCCGTAATAAAAATGGTAAATACAGTAAAAACCCCTGCGATGAGCGGGCTTGCCGACATATACATAATGATCAGCGCGAAAATGACCGTCAATCTGACGAGGATGCCCAAATAATCACTTGAACGTAAAAAGGCCCGGGTGAACATGTAGGCAAACGTTTTGCGCTGTTCAAACGGCACGAGACGCAGCAAAAAGTCGAGATACGCCCTGCGTTTCGCTTGCTTTCGTAAATGCGGCACATCAGTGAACAGGTTGGCAATTCGGTAGAAACGCTGCTTGCGTCTCAATTCGGACTCAATATGGCTCTCCCATTTAAACGTTTTCCGTTTTGCTGAGGAAGACATATAGAGATAAAGACCTGCCATAATGACATAAACCACAAGCGCATACATATAAACAGATTGGAAAACAAAATAAAGAACGAGCGTATTCGCCGCAAAGCGAATGATCACATCCATCGGTTTCAAGCTTCGGTCATTCTGGAAGGTCGTGCGCCATTCCATCACCTGATTCCACGCTTTCAGCAGCAAAAGCTGGGCAAAAACTGCCGCATACGATGCGAGCGAAGCCCCCGGTGCGACAGCGAAATAAAGCGGCATTGCAACAATGCTCAGTGCAATCAGCGGAAACAGCTGAGACACATAACTGTAGACAAACGCCTGCTTCAAGTAAGGCTCCATTTTTGCTTCAAGCGGCAATAAGAAGACAAGGTCAGCCTCTTTCAACAGCGTCCGCACATAAGAGCTTGTCAACACGAGCGAAAACAGTACGGCCATCACCCAGAAAGACGGAAAGTGAGCGGGAATGTCACGTATCCATTTGCTGTACCAGCTTGCAGCGCCCGCGAGAAAAAAGATCAAAACAATGACAAGGTGATCGTTGAGCATATATTTCATATACGTCCTTGTTTCTTTGATATGCTCCTGCAGCCGCGACTGCCAAATATCAAGCATATTATTCATGGCCAGCGTCTTCCTTTGTGAGTTCAAGATACAAATCGTCCAGCGCCGCGTCCTTCATTCCAAACTGCTCTCTGAGTTCGGACAGCGTGCCGCGCGCCCGCACCTCGCCGTTATGTAAAATAATAAACGAATCACAATAGCGCTCTGCCGTTGCCAAAATGTGCGTTGACATCAGCACGCTCGCCCCGCTTTTTTTCGCTTCATTCATCCGCTCAAGCAGCGCGTTAATCGCAAGCGGATCAAGTCCTAGAAAAGGCTCATCAATGATGTAGAGCGCGGGCTCTGCCAAAAATGCGCACATAATCATAACCTTCTGCTTCATTCCTTTAGAAAAATGAGCCGGGAACCACTTCAGCCTCTTTTCCATTCGGAATTCCTTTAAAAGCGGCGGCAGCCTTTTCTCCATCGTTTCTTTTGAGATACCGTATGCCATCGCTGTTAACTCCAGATGCTCCATCAGCGTCAGCTCTTCATATAAAACAGGTGTTTCAGGTATATAGGTGAATTGTGAGCGGTAGCCTTCCGGATCCTCAGCAAAGGTTTTCCCATTTAATTCGATTGATCCTTTATGCGGGTCCATCAGCCCGATGATATGTCTGATTGTTGTACTTTTACCCGCACCGTTCAGCCCGATTAAACCGACAATTTGATTCGGTTCAAGGGTGAATGATACGTTTTTCAAAACCGGATTTCTTGTATATCCGCCGGTCAAGTTCTTTACCGATAGCAGAGACATAGTTTCTCCCCTTATATTGTTTTCTTCATAGTACCAAAAACAAAGCATGATTTGAAACAATTCCCTTTTAACAAATGATGAATTTGCTGTCATAAAGAGACAGGTTTCGGGACATCATAATGGTTGTAGAGGAAAAGCATATCAACTGAAAAATGAGGTGTTTGTCAAAGACGTCTTAGATACAGTTGGATAGAAAATAAACATGTCCAATGCTCAAACCTTTTCTCTTCACTGAACTTGATGAATTCTTCTATGAAGCAAATTGTCAAATGAGGTGTTTATCGCAGGAATCGTTAGGCATTAAACAAGTCTTCATTTTATCGACAAATGAGGTGCTTACCAAAGGCATATCACATTTTCTTCATAAAGCTCTTCCTCTGCATTCAGGGTGAACGCTCGCCGTTCATCCTGTTTTCTATTTCCAGCATTTCTGTGGTACGATGAGTGTATACATACGAAACAATTTCATAAGGAGGAACTTTCATGCATAATGCAGAGAATTGTATCTTTTGTAAAATTATTGCCGGTGACATTCCATCCGCAAAGGTGTATGAAGATGAACACGTGCTGGCCTTCCTTGATATCAGCCAAGTGACAAAGGGACACACGCTTGTCATTCCGAAAACGCATATCGAAAACGTGTATGAATTTACGGATGAATTAGCAAAACAATATTTTCACGCTGTTCCGAAAATCGCCCGCGCCATCCGGGATGAATTTGAACCGATCGGCTTAAATACGCTGAACAATAACGGCGAAAAAGCAGGACAATCTGTTTTCCATTATCATATGCATATTATCCCGCGTTACGGAAAAGGAGACGGATTCGGAGCCGTTTGGAAAACACATGCTGATGATTACAAACCGGAGGATCTGCAGACCATCTCTTCCTCTATCGCGAAACGCCTGGCCTCATCATAAGATGGGGTTATTTTATTTGTGAGCATTTATAGCAAACATCCGTCAATTTCTTTTGATTATTCTAATTTTTTATCAAAAAACTGCATTTTTGTGATAGGATAATTGTATTATTTTATACATTAACGTGGAGAACAGGGAGAGGATCATGATGGAACGCACAACAAATTTTAACGCAGGTCCTGCAGCGCTGCCATTGGAAGTTCTGCAAAAAGCACAGAAAGAATTTATTGATTTTAACGAATCCGGCATGTCCGTTATGGAGCTTTCCCACCGCAGCAAAGAGTACGAAGCGGTGCACCAAAAAGCGAAAAACCTTTTAATCGAACTGATGGGCATCCCGGAAGATTACGATATTTTGTTTCTTCAAGGCGGGGCAAGCCTTCAATTCTCAATGCTTCCGATGAACTTTTTAACACCTGATAAAACCGCGCATTTTGTAATGACTGGGGCTTGGTCCGAAAAAGCCCTCGCTGAAGCAAAGCTCTTCGGGAACACCTCTGTGACAGCGACAAGCGAGGCAGACAATTACAGCTTTATTCCTGAAGTTGACCTTACAGATGTAAAAGACGGCGCGTATTTACATCTCACGTCCAACAATACGATTTTCGGCACACAGTGGCAAGAATTCCCGAATTCCCCTATTCCGCTTGTCGCTGACATGTCCAGCGATATTTTAAGCAGAAAAATCGATGTGCCCAAATTTGACGTGATTTACGGAGGCGCCCAAAAGAACCTCGGCCCTTCCGGTGTGACAGTTGTCATCATGAAAAAAACGTGGCTGCAAAATGAAAATGCGAACGTTCCAAAAATCCTGACATATTCAACGCATGTCAAAGCGGATTCACTTTACAACACTCCGCCGACATTTGCGATTTATATGCTGAGCCTTGTTCTGGAATGGCTGAAAGAAAACGGCGGTGTTGAAGCTGCTGAACAACGTAATGAACAAAAAGCGCAGGTGCTCTACAGCTGCATTGATGAAAGCGGCGGATTCTATAAAGGACATGCCAGAAAGGACAGCCGCTCACGCATGAATGTTACCTTCACGCTTCGTAATGACGAATTAACGAAAACATTCGTTCAGGAAGCAAAAGAAGCAAAGATGATCGGCCTTGGCGGACACCGTTCAGTAGGAGGCTGCCGTGCTTCTATTTATAACGCGGTGTCTCTCGAAGACTGTGAAAAATTAGCTGCGTTCATGAAGAAATTCCAGCAGGAAAATGAGTAAAAAGTCTGGCTATGCAAACCGTTCGTTTGGTATACTGTTTGCATATCACATTCTTTAAGCCTTCGCAATAAATGACGAGCATATTATTGGAGGGCAAAAAGCTTAGCAGAGGAGAGCATAGATATGAAAACAAAAGAGTTAGTCATTATGGCTCTGTTTGCCGCAATCGGCGCAGCGCTTCATTCCATTATTCCGCCCTTTTTAGGCGGCATGAAACCAGATATGATGCTGATCATGATGTTCATGGGCATCCTTCTGTTCCCGCGGGTGCAAAATGTACTCGTCATTGGGATTGTGACCGGAATTATTTCCGCACTTACAACCGCATTTCCAGCCGGACAGATTCCTAACATCATCGATAAACCCGTGTCAGCTTTTCTGTTCTTCATCCTGTTCCTTTTGTTCAGAAAGAGCCAGAAAACAGGTGCAGCCGCAGTTCTGACAGCGATCGGAACCATCTTATCGGGCATTGTATTTTTATCGTCAGCTTTATTGATCGTCGGTTTGCCTGGCGGTTTCGCCGCATTGTTCGCGGCTGTTGTTCTGCCGGCCGCTGTACTGAACACAATCGCAATGATTATTATTTATCCGATTGTGCAAACCATTTTAAAACGTTCAAGCTTTATGGAAGCTGCTGAATAATTGTCACCCAAAACCTCTTCCGCTTCCGGGAGAGGTTTTTTTCGACAGAGAGTCCGCAGCCTGTCAGCATGTTTTAAGCAAAGAGTTTTGTGAAAAAGATAAGACATAGTGTAAAGGCGGTTCCGGTTGAACAAACAAGCGCTTTCTGCCGGATGACCTTCTTGGGCGGATAAGAAGCAGCCTGGCTGAGGAGTCTGATATAGTAAACAGCGCCTGAAGCGAAGGCAAGGGTGATGCAGGATAACACAATTATAAAGACAGACAACCTTCTCCCTCCTTTTCACTTAAAAAATATGCTAAAATAAAGCAAGCTATGTATAGAAGTTCAGGCTTTCAACAAAAACGAAAAATACTGAATGAATCCTATTTTCAAGAAAAAGACGGGGTGATTGTAATGGCGGACGGACGTTCTCTGCTAACAGGACTATTCGTAGGCGGCATTATCGGAGGGGCTGCAGTTCTTCTTACTGCACCTTCCTCAGGAGCGCAGCTGCGTGAAAAAATGAAAACCAATTATGATTCTTTCGAAGAAACGATCAAACGCTTAAAATCAGACGGGCTTGCGTTAAAAGACCAGCTGATCAAAGCGGCCAAAGAAAGTACAGATGTCATTAAAGATGTGAGCGGCGAGCTCCAAACGTCAATTAAAAAATGGCAGGAAGAGATCAAACCTCACCAGCAGGATCTGCAAAAAGAAATCGCTGATATTGAAGAGAAGATCAAACAGCTGGAGAAAACCTTACAAAACTAATATCCTATTCAAAAGAAAAAAATGCGGGCCAAAACTGGACCCGCATTTTTTTTTGACCGAAAAAGCCTCTCACCGCAACGGATTGTGAATTTATTAAAAAATTCTTAAATTTTCATCTTTATTAATCTTTATTTTATTGGCATAATAGAGAAAAAGAAAAAGAGAAGCAGGTGACGTAATGAATCGAGTGGAACCGCCTTATGATGTGAAAGAGGCTCTGGTCTTCACCCAGAAAATGGCTCAGCTTAGCAAAGCTCTTTGGAAATCGATTGAGAAGGATTGGCAGCAATGGCTTAAACCGTATGACCTGAATATTAATGAGCATCATATTTTATGGATTGCGTATCAATTGAATGGAGCTTCCATTTCTGAAATCGCGAAATTCGGGGTCATGCACGTATCAACCGCATTCAATTTTTCAAAAAAGCTGGAAGAGCGAGGATATTTAAGATTCTCCAAACGGCTGAATGATAAACGGAACACATACGTCCAATTGACTGAGGAAGGGAATGAAGTATTCTGGAGCTTGCTCGAGGAATTCGATCCGACTCGCAACGCGGTTTTTAAAGGATCACAGCCACTTTATCATTTATTCGGAAAATTCCCTGAAGTGGCAGAACTGATGTGTATGATACGCCATATTTACGGCGATGATTTTATGGAAATTTTCGAAACGTCACTCACCAATATTGACAATGACTTTGAAAGCGTAAACGGAAAACTGAAGAAAAAAGCAAAGGACAGTGCTGCGGATGAACCGGCAGAAGAGCTCGAACCTGTAAACAGTTAATCAAAGTGCTTCATGATGCCGATAAAGACTTCCATCAGCTCTTGATAAAGCCCCTGCTCATACAGGGAAAAGATAGTTTCATGAACATCTAATTTTTCATTCAGCTGTCCGGCAAAAAGCGCAAGGAGCTTATCGAAGGTTACAAATCCTTGCGCTTTTTGTGCTGCCAGCTCATCCGACAATTCATCGCATATCCTCATAACCTCTTCCCCTTCTTCCCTGCTCAGCCCTTTGTCAATGAGAAGCGCATAGAAAGGGTACCTGTCCATATCTACTGTTTTCACTAATAATTGTATGTAATATTCTAATCGCTCAATGCGATGATCCATCGAATCCATCCACACCACTTCTTTCTATCTTTAATCTTATTTTAGCTGATAATTCACTGAGAAGAAAGTTCTAACCCCATATTTCGCAGTTTGTTTGCTTGTTTCAAAAAAATACCTGCCGGATGATATTTTTTCTTAAAAAAGCATTGATTTTTTCTCTTAGGAGGAGTAAATTATTTTGAGATTCTAATCAAGATGTATGGAAGGATGACTTTAATGAATTGCTGGAAGACCATAAATCTCATGAAGGATTATGGCGCCGTTCGCATCATATTAATTGCTGTATGTTTTATGATTTTGGTTTTTATATCTACCTTTTTAGCATTTGAGCTGCTGCGGCCCGGCACAAGCTTAAGCGATGAATATGTACCTGTATTCGGCGGATTGCTCGTCTTTATTTTATTTGCACATAAAGTCATCCATGTCCTGCCGATCATCTGCAAAAAAAGAAAATCAGAAAAAAAGTTTTCCATATTGCGCATGCGCGCATGGAAACGGATACCAAAAACGACTATGCTGATTTCACTGGTAAGCCCGTTTTTGCTGATAACGCCTGTATTGTTTTACGCTGCGCTGGCTTTTCCAAATCATGCCCATTATTTCTGCATGATTTCGGGCATTCATGCCGGCTACTGTCTGCCTGACTTCTTGCTGGCCCTCAAGCTGATACAAGCGCCGAAAGCCGCTTTTATTGACCAGGAAGCAGACGGCTTGGATATTCTTGTTGAAAAGTAGCCAAACCTTGTCGCTAGTAGCGATTTTTCAATTTGCATTCTATCTTTTTTAATAAATATTTGGTAATGTAATATGGGACAGTTCAGAGAGAGGGGGAATCTCCCATCATTTTATTCTATTTTATCGTGGCTGCCATGTTTATTTTATATTTCATAAACAGGCTCACCAATACACTATGCCTTGTCAGAGAGATTCCTGAAGAGCGGCAGGATAAGGTATTTCGATTTATCAATGTATCTATATTAATTTTACTGATCTCTTCATTTGTGGAGATCTCCTTTACTGTGTAAATATGAAAGAAAGCCTAGCTGCTGATTCAGCAGCTAGGCTTTTTATTTTGATTAGCACAGCCAAGAAGCACCGATGATAATCAATAAAATAAATAACACAACCAATAAAGCGAAACCGCCTGCAAATACTTCACCCATCTTAAAAAGCACCTCCTGTAAAAAGCTTTATTTTCCAATTACATCTTATGCAATTCATGATTGAAACGATTAGGCGCTAGTGAAAATAAAGGATCGCTTATCTAACAAGCGATCCCCTGGTTGCTTAGTAGATGTAAGCTGCACCTACGATGATAAGCAAAATGAACAGTACTACAAGCAACGCGAAACCGTTAGAGTATCCTCCGCTCATGTTACATACCTCCTTTTCTTGATCAATATATAAGTATGCCATCAGCAAAAGTTTGACTAGACGAATGCCCTTTATTTAAAATCTTTTTACAGAAAGCCACAATGTGTTATGATACGCTTAGGTAATTTAATTTGGAATGATTAGGAGTGTTTGAAAACAATGAAAAAAATCGCAATAGCAGCTATTACCGCGACAAGCATCCTCGCTCTCAGTGCTTGCAGCGGAGGCGACAAAGAAGTCATCGCAAAAACAGACGCAGGCGATGTAACCAAAGGCGAGCTTTACACAAACATGAAGAAAACAGCTGGTGCAAGCGTCCTGACACAGCTAGTGCAAGAAAAAGTATTGGACGAGAAATATAAAGTGACAGATAAAGAAATTGACAACAAGCTGAAAGAATACAAAACACAGCTTGGCGATCAATATACTGCCCTCGAAGACCAATATGGAAAAGATTACCTCAAAGAGCAAGTAAAATATGAATTACTTACACAAAAAGCGGCTAAAGATCAAATTAAAGTAACAGATGCTGATACCAAAGAATACTGGGAAGGCTTAAAAAACAAAATCCGCGCAAGCCACATCCTTGTCGCTGATAAAAAGACAGCTGAGGAAGTAGAGAAAAAGCTGAAAAAAGGCGAGAAATTTGAAGACCTAGCAAAAGAATACTCTACAGACAGCACTGCATCAAACGGAGGCGACCTTGGCTGGTTCGCAAAAGACGGTATGGTGGAAGAATTCAGCAAAGCTGCATTTAAATTAAAAACAGATGAAGTCAGTGATCCTGTCAAATCACAATACGGCTACCACATCATCAAAAAGACAGAAGAACGCGGCAAATACGATGACATGAAAAAAGAACTGAAATCCGAAGTTCTTGAACAAAAACTAAGTGACAGCACAGCCGTTCAGGAAGCTGTTCAAAAAGTTATGAAGAAAGCTGATATCGAAGTAAAAGATAAAGATCTGAAAGACACATTTAATACTTCTTCAACAAGCGAGAGCACTTCTAGTTCTAAATAATAAAAAAAGCTGTGCAGGCTCATCGAGCTGCACAGCTTTTTTATGCGATGGAATGGTTTTGATTTTCGTCTTCAGGCTGCTGAGAACTGCGGCGCTCTCTCTCCTTTTCCATCCTCTCCATATATATCTGCCCTTCTTTTTCAATAAAGGACTGGTCTGCTTTTTCTTCCTCTTTTGCTGCCGCCACAATTTTATATGCACTGAAAATGATGCCTACAATACAAAGATACACCCACCATGGAAAAAATAACACGGGCTTCTCCTCCTTTTACATAGATTCTTTATTCTTAAATCTATGCGGGAATGAGACGAGTTATGAGCGCCAAAAGCGCATAAAAAAGGACTGACCTGAATGGTTCAGCATCAGCCCTTTTTTGATTATTTGTGAAAAGCCGGTTTGTAAAAGGAACGGTTTTCCAGTGCAAATACACGTTCAGTGTACTCGCCTGGTTTCACGCGCTCAAGCGCTCTGTCCATCATATTCATTTTGGCATCAAGGTTGTCTATATAGTGCAGAATTTCCGCTTCTTTCACCATCGGCGGCTTCGGGCTTCCCCACTCCGCTTTACCGTGGTGACTCAAAATCAAGTGCTGAAGAATTAACACCTCTTCAGAATCAATTTGAAGCTCTTCAGCCGCTTTTGACAGCTCTGTGACCATAATCGAAATATGGCCGAGCAAATTGCCTTCGACCGTATACGAAGTGGAAACAGGGCCGGACAGCTCTTTCACTTTTCCGAGATCATGCAGGATAACACCCGCATAAAGCAGATCGCGGTCAAGAGACGGATATAAATCCGCAATGGATTTCGCCAAATTCAACATAGAGACAACATGATACGCTAAACCGGAGACAAACTCATGGTGATTTTTCGTAGCCGCCGGATAATCCATAAATTCTGCTTCGTGTTTTTTGACTAAAAACCTTGTAATCCGCTGGATATTCGGATTTTTCATTTCAAATATATATTGAGTGATGGTGTCCATCATTTCATTTTTCGGAATGGGCGCGGTTTCTAAAAAATCATCAATATTGACGTCTTCATGCTCGCTCACTGGTCTGATATTTCTCAGCTTCAGCTGGGTGCGCCCGCGGTAATGGTGGACATCCCCCACGACCTTCACAATCGTCTGCGGCGCATAGGTCACTTCATCACTTTGCTTGGCATCCCACAGCTTCGCTTCAATATCGCCTGACTGGTCTTGCAGCATCAGCGTTAAAAATGGTTTCCCGTTGCTCGCAATCCCTTTCGTCAAGGATTTAATCAATAGATATTGGTCCACCTGTTCGCCAACCTCATGTAGCATAATCCCTTTAGCCATTCTATTAAAGCTCCCTCCGTATCTTATCTTACATAATACCAGTATATCACATACCGATTTACAGCTATAGAACCTCTTTTATGACACCAAATGAATGATTTCGCTGCTTTTAAACGCATCCTTTACATGATCATGACATGTAAAATACAAAATCTGCCTACCGCCTTCACATAAATCATAAAGGACGTCTAATACACGTTTGAGCCTTTCCTGATCAAAATGAACAAAGCTGTCATCAAGCTGAAATGGAAGCCTTGACCCATCCTGACGCGTAACGGCCAGAGCAAATCGGATCGCTGTATACAGCTGCTCACACGTCCCCTGTGACAGCTCTTCCGCTTGATAGACCGTTCCATCACAATGCATGACCATAATGGAATCATCCGTTTCGGAAAAATAAATCGTTTGGTAGCTTCCGTCAGTCAGCGGGCGGAAAAATTCTCCGGCCGTCTCTAGAAGGCGCGGGAGTTCGACTTTTTTATGCCGCTCCAATTTGTTTCTGATCACTTGTTTGATCATTTGGATCGAGGCCCATTTTTTAACGGTGTCTTTCACACGTTCTTTTTGCATTTCGGTTTGCAGCTTGAGGTCTGAGACCAACCCCGAAGCCTCTAACTGTTCCTGTTTGACAAAGAGCAATGCGATTTGGCTGCGAAGCTGTTGGATCTCCTCAGTCAGCCGCTCTTTTCTTTCCTTCTCAATTAATTGCTTGTTTTTCAATTCAGAAAGCGTATTGGAATCCGCCAGTTCAAACTCAACCGGGTGTCCGCTTTGAAGCTGCGCGTTTACATGATGAAGCTTGTTCTCCGTATCCTTCAGTTGCCTGCTGACCTCAGCTATTGCACAAAACTCATTTCTGTCTTTTGCAGCCGCCGCGGCAAATAACTGTTCGATCTGGGCTTCAAAATACTGAATTTCTTGTTCCAGCTCCAGCAGCTGTTCCTTTGTATAATGAATATCTGTTTCAATTCCTTTTCTTTGTTTCTCGATTTCTTTTTCACGTTCAACGTTTCTCCGCAGTGTGTGAAGGGCGTCCGAGATGGACATATTCTGATTCTGGTCTGCAGGGTGAACCATGCTGACGCGTTCTTCGAATGTTCGCCGGCGCTTTTTCAGCCTGCCTGCTTCAATTGTCAGCTCATGCTTTTTCTTCACGTCTTTTTTGACATCCTTCATTAAGCTGTATGCATCAAGCAAAAAAGACGGATCTTCCATGAATCGGAGCTCCTTCATAAAACGCTCGACCTGAGTAAAGGACGGGGCCATATCGGTTTCCCACTGTTCAAACTGCTGGATGACCCTTTCATAAGCAGCCTCTTTTTGCTGGAGCACTGCCCGCTGTGTGATGAGATGCTGTTTATTGCGGTCATCCTCCCATAACGCTTCTCTCAGCGCTTCGGCTTCTGCCGGCGACATGTCCGTCACTGGCTGTCTCGTCTCCCGGCTGTTTCGGGAAGACGGTGTTTTTTTACCTAATGCAAGCCAATACACAATAAGTGCAGCGCCGATGCTTATGGCGGGAATCCATTGCTGCAGCAGCAGAAAGAGAACGATGAACAACATACCAGCTGCAATGACAGTCTTTTTCTGTTTAACCTGCTGCCTTTCAAAAAACTTCAGCTGTTCTCGCAGCTTCGCTTGCTCTTGATGCTGCCCCTGTGCTTCATCATATGCTTTAAGGGCCGATTCTTTATCTTTTCTATCGCTGTTTTCAAGGGTAGCGGACGAAGCGGCCTGAACGGCCTTTTCTGCGTCTTCCAGCTCTTGCCGGGCAAGTTCAAACGTCTCATCAAGCTGCCGTTTTCTGTCTCTTGCCTGCACATATTGCTGCACCGCCTGCTGTAGCTGCCATTCATAGTCATATGACGTGTTCATATTCAGGAGTTCATTTTCATCCGTTTTATTGAGCTGTTCCAGCCCTGCCGCTGCCTGCGCGGATGACTGGCGCAGCTGTGCCTGAATGGCGGCGAGCTGTTCTCCGCAGGATTGGTACATATGAAACGCTGCGGAAAGCTCTTGTATCAGCGTTTCTTTCGCCAACATTTCTTGATCCGGATTAAGCTTTTGCACCTGTTTGTCCAGCTCCGCCATCTTCACTCGAAGCGCCTCCGCCTGTGCGGATTTCGGGTGAAGATGAAATTCATATTTTTCCAGCTGGTGCAGCCCGTCAGCCGGAAATTGTCCCGCCTGTTCCGGATATTGCGCAATCGCCTGTTCGAGCGCCGCTTTTTCATTTAGCAGCGGCTTCAGCTCAATCGCCCCCTCAAACGATCGGATATGTCCTGCCGCCTCTTGCAATTCGGTTTCTGCGGCTGCAAGACGGGATTCGAGCGTTCTTTTTTCTTCAAGAAGCTGATGATAACCCGCTTCCTCTGCTTCAGCCTGTTTTAGCTTCGCTGCCAGCTGCTTAAGCGTTTCCAGCTCTTGATTCAATTGAGGATTTCGCCCGTTTGGTTTATAGAGGATTTCGCTTTCCTTTGTCAGCCGTGAATCAAGCTTAGATACAGCTTCAGCGCCAAACAAGCTGGAAAACAGCAGAAATTCCCCAATCTTGTCCCGATTAAAGGCGTGAATTTCCTGCAGCCCGAATACATCAAATGAATAAATGGCTTTATACAGCGCCCTGTCCGTGCCTTGAAACAGCTTCTTTAAAACATCTCCCTGCTTCACTTCGCCGTTTTCTGTGTACACTCTTAGCTTTTCGGCAGTCCCTTTCGTCCGTTCGATCCTCAACACCCCATATTCGGGATGTTCAGCTTCAAGAACACCTCCGTAGACACCGCCTGTTTTCGGTTCATATTTTTTCGTTTTCGGAAAACCAAACAGCATGCTTTCAATAAATGACATCATCGTCGTTTTTCCTGCCTCATTTAATCCGTAGATTAATTGGACAGGCGAGGCGGAAAAGTGAAAGGTCCGATTGGAAAATTTCCCGTATTGGTAGATATGTAAAGATTTAATTCGCAAAGCTTTCACCGCCTCATGTTTCAAGCACCTTAAGCTGTCTTTTCAATAAAATCTGTGCCTGCTCTTTTATTTCCTTTAGCTCCTCTTGGCTAAACCGGTCCGCGTGCCTTCTATACACAGGATGCCGCTCAAGCCCCTCCAGCACAGCTGACAGATCGCCGCGGTCAATATCTGCAAATAAACCGCCAAAAAAAGGATCAAGGCTTGTAAGGTTTGTTTCATGTTCTGTCTCGTCTTCCAATGAGAGCGGCCAAATGAAGTGTTCTTCCTCCGCCTCTTGCTCCTGAAAAGCTTCAAGAAGCTCATCCAAAGTGCCTCTCGGCGCCTCCAGCAGCCATTGTGGTGCGGTCCCTTGCAACACGAGTCTGACACAAACAGGGCTCCCCTTTATCCGCAGCTTCGAAAACGCGTCCTCAATCATTTGGAAAAGGGCGGTCACATTCTTTGCCTCCGTCACATCAACTGCCGCTTTTTCCCACAGGACATCATGCGTTTTCTGGAAGTCATACGATATGTCTCCGCTGGCCACACGAACGAGATAATAGCCTTTGTCTCCCGTCTCCTTCATATGGCGCGCTTGCGTATTTCCCGGATAGATGACCGCCGGGTGCTCGGCAGAAAGAATCTGGCGTTTATGAATATGGCCAAGCGCCCAATAATCCATCCCGCTTTTCACGAGATCATCATATGTAAACGGGCAATACGGATCGTGTCCTTCAGCTCCTGACAGCGTGCCGTGAAGCATACCGATATGAAACGGCGCGTCAGTCGACCTCCGATAGCGGACGGCTTGGTTTTCCGTCACGGCTCTCTCCTGATAACTGAAGCCGTAAATGCTTGCCATGCGCCTGCCTTCCTTATAAAACGATTTTTCTTCAGGTACAGCGGACGAAAAAATATGGACATTCTCAGGCCATTCAATCGGCGTCCACTCCCCGCCAAGATGATCGTGGTTCCCAAAGATCACATAAACTGAAATCCCGCACTCTCTGAGTCTTTCAAACTGCTTTCTTAAAAAGAGCTGGGCCTTTAAACTTCGATTGGCTTCGTCAAACAGGTCCCCAGCCAGCAAAATGAAATCAACGTTTTCTCTCACTGCGGCATCTATCATATGTCTCACGCTTGCAAACGTGCTTTCTTTGATCCGGGCAAAAATCGGTTCCGGCAGATGCGATATCCCGTAAAACGGGCTGTCGAGATGTAGATCTGCCGCATGAATAAAGGTTAGATCCGTCAACATTCTGCTCCTTTCCAGGATGAAGTACCCTTATTTTAGCACCGAATTCTTACGAATGCACGTTCTGTCAAATAATAACCACTGTTTATCATCGGTGGACAGACTGTCTTGAAAACTTAGATATCTATATTGATCCTAAACTATAGAAAAAACAGAAAAACATAATATCAAGAAAAAACGCATTCAATTTCTAGAAAGGTAAAATTGGTCAAGACAGTTACTAAATAAAGAATCGGGATATCTTTTTTGAGATCGAGAGAAAGGATTGAAAAAACGAAAAACGAGGAATTCTTAAAAGAACGGAGTAAGAAACATCCTGAAGCTACTGAATGAAAATAAAGCGAGTGAACGCTAAAACAATGCAAAAAACTCTCAAAATGTGTAAGAGAGAATGCAGTCTGAAGTCATCAAAAAAAATTTTCTAAGAAAACCATTCTACCCAATTGTTTGTTTAGGAAGCTGCTAAACATTGATGAAAAACAGTTCGAAAACGAGAAAAGGTGAAGAATACGTCATCTAGACAACTGTTTAAACAGAGATATTAGGCCCTCCTCGCCTTCTCGAATAAAAAAATAGTTCTTCCTCCATCATTTACATATAAGGGTTTTTCCTAAAAAATTACCACCCGTGATAACGGGTGGCTGCGGCAATTAAACTGCTTTTTCTTTTAAATAACCCACAAATGCCGATACGCTTATCTTTGGCGGTATGCTCACTAACTTATGGATATGATCTTTTACATGCTGTTGCTTCGTTCGGCGCCTTTCCTGTCACATAAGGTTCGAAGTATTTAATTTTCCCATAAATGACTTGCCTTCTATGGTGATGCTTATAATTCCATGTTGTATGTGCTAAACTGTTAGTTTCTTTTGACATAAAAAACTCCTCCGTATGTTGATATTTTGGTTGGCGAACCAATAGTATTTTAGCACCCGGGGGAATTTTTCTTCATACAACGCGCTGAAAGCTTTTTGGAACCCGAGGCCTAGTCTAGGGTTTTCTTTTTCAAAAAAGAGACCAGACGCTTTTATGCATCTGATCTCTTTCCTTACTTATACTTAGGAATGTCATAATATAACGTATAATTATCAAGAAGTGTATACAAGCTGTACATACGATTTACTTGCTTATAAGCCCAACCGATATCTGTCGCATATTGATGACTCGCTGTTGGAGCCCATCTCATTTTAAACAGTGTATCCTGTTGAAAACCGCTTCTGTGGATGTAGTTTTTACCGATCAATTCCGCTCCGCCGATGATTGCCTTTTCAGGAGTATCCCACCCCTGCTCATAGGCTGTTTTAGAGCCACATGATACCGGACAGGAATCATATGCACCATATCCATACATATTGTAAACAGTCTTACCGTTATATGTGACACCATTGGCTAATTCAGAGGTTCCATTTCCTGTTTCCAAAAGAGCATGGGAAATCAAATACAATTCGTTGATGTTGTATTTTTTGGATGCCCCAACAAACGCTGCACCTTTGCCTTCAAGAATTCCCTTACCATTTAAAATCTTGGTATTGATTTCACTGGCTGATAGACCTGCATATTGTGACAGTTTTAAATACTGGAAGTAATATTTACTGTCTATCGAAAAATTATTCGGATTGATATAATACCCGGTCTCATCTTCACTTGCATTTCTCCAACCAAGGTTGATTTTCGCCCAATTTCCTTCTGTACCAATTACACTTACTTTATCACCTTTTTCAAGAAGCCCAATAATGTTGTTGCTTGCCACTTCCGGAGAAGATCTCACATTTAAGAAGTCCGCCGTTACAGTACTATTTGCCGTATTAATATAAGTAAGTGATACATAACCCGGCGAGTCTGTCTGTGGATTTACACTCATTTGCTTTTTGAGCATATCATTGAAGGTCAGGCCATAATCAGTATACATAATTTGAGGACCGTCTTTTATTTTGACAATGTTGACGTTCCATCCAAAGTCCTTTTTAATTTGACTGGCTATTGATGAAGCTTTGTTATATCCCTGAACATTATCAATTATGATTTTATAAAGATATTGTTTTTCGCTAGTATAACTGCTCCACCAGCCCTTTTCTTTAAAGAAAGCCTGTGCTTTAAGCAATTCATCATACGACAAAGTCATCCCAGTTTCAATTCTATAGCTAGAATAACCAGTTTTCTCAGTATTAACGATTGTAGCCCACCAACCATTATCCTTAAAGAAATCCAGTCCTTTTTGGGCCTGAGCCTTACCTAAGACCTGATCGGACACTACCCGATATGATGAATATCCGGTGTCACCAGTCTTTTGATAGCCGACATACCATGAATTCTTTTTAAAAAACTCCAATCCTTTATTTACCTGATCCATTCCCAGTACCGGATTGGAATAAATTTTAAAGCGAGTATAACCCTCTTTACCAGTATCCTGATAACCAACGTACCAATTGTTAGCTTTGAAGAAATCTAACCCTTTAGCAAGCAAAGAATCACCAAGAATCGGATCGGAATAAATCTTAAATTTAGTATGTGCTTGTTCCCCAGTTTCTTTATAAGACACATACCATGAATTCTTTTTAAAGAATTCCAACCCTTTGTTTACAGTGGTCATTCCAAGCACGGGATCGGATATGATTTTGTAGCGCTCATACGTTTGTTTATCACTTTTCGCTGTTGAGAACCACCAGTTTTTCTCCGTCATATGCCGCTCTGCCTTTTCCCGATCTGCAGAATTGAGATCATGGAATAGAATTCTGAATGAAGTTGAATTCGGCACTTGTTCATACTCAGCAGTTAAGTTGATAGCATCTTTAATCTCCTGAATATACTTTTTGACAAGAGATTCGCTCCCAAAACCGCCGGTTCTGATGTTGTAGTAGTCGAC
The DNA here is from genome assembly GCF_047608225.1 of Bacillus sp. SW14. Lineage (NCBI taxonomy): Bacteria > Bacillati > Bacillota > Bacilli > Caryophanales > Bacillaceae > Bacillus > Bacillus sp. SW14. Next base: position 3,189,023 of record NZ_JBLKRW010000001.1, read on the forward strand.
AGAATCTCCCACAGGCTTTACATGGCCTTTAATGCCTGTCTCAGTCACAAATTTCTCAAGATTGGCTTGTGTGGCAGACTCACTGCTAAATCCGCCGCTTGTCAGAATATAATATTTTTCGGGATCGCCAACTGGCTTATATGTCCCATTGATTCCGGTTTTCTGTTGGAAATCACTTAAAATATTCTTTACTTTTGACTCATCGTTGAATCCGCCGCTTATCAAAGTGTAATACTTTTCAGGATCGCCGATCGGTTTATATGTACCTTCAATTCCTGTTTTAGTCTTAAAATCATTTAAAATAGCCTTTACTTTAGTTTCGCCGACGAATCCGCCGCTGATTAACTGATAATAGTAATCTTTAGTCGTATTGATAGGTTCAACAGCTGCAGAAACCCCGGTCTCCTTTGTAAAAGACTGAACGACTGATTCCGCCCTAGATTTATCTGGAAAGCCGCCGCTAGACACATAATAATAATAATCTTTCGTCCCGATTGGCACGTAATCAGCATTTATACCTGTGTTATTTTCAAACTCCTGCAGTCCTGTTTTAACACTCGATTCTGTAGGAAATCCACCGGAATACATGTTGTAAATATTCCTATATTCGTTTGTTTTTTGATATACTGCATCCCAGCCGGTGTTTGCCTTCAACTTTTGCAGATTCTTTTCAGCGTCTTCCTGCCCAAGAAACTCAGCGGACGTTTCTACTTTATATGTAGAAGTATCTGTATAGCCCGATGATTTATTGACAAAAACAAAACTCAACGTGCAGATAAAAAACACAGCAACAGTAAACTTTAAAGATACTTTTTTCATTAGACTCCCCCTTTCTTCTTTTATTAATCTCTCATTTTTTCATATCGGCTTATACAATAGTTTGTTTAAGCGACATTTACGAGTATATCAAAATTTTGAACAACGGATGATTTTTTTGAACAATTCAAAAAATGTAATGAGAGCCCTGACGTATGGTCTCAAAAATAAATTTTCATCTTTACTGTTTAAAAATTAGCAGACCTTGACAAAAATAGTATTATATATATATGATCTTTAAAAGAAAATAAATACCGAGGGGACTATATGGACATCAAAAAAACATTCACATCATTAGAAGATTTATCAAAGGAAACTATAGTCTTTGATGAGAAATTCCTATTAATTGTAGAGTTTAAACAGGTGAAGTTTGAGTTTTTTCTGAATATAAAATCATCTTCTGACACTTTATTAGTTCTTGGCTCCGGCGCTATAGATCCCAAAAAACATTCACTACCTGTTTTCCACAGGCATTCATGGGCTGACGAAATCGCGTGTTCAACCATATTTTATAATGACCCAACCCTTTATTTAGGAAATATAAATATCGGCTGGGGTCAGGGAGATAAAGAACATTTTTATTTAGAAACCATTTCAGAAATTATTGTAAAAATTTCTGAAATAATAAAAATACAGCCGGAAAAAACCACTTTTTATGGAAGCTCCGCCGGGGGATACACTTCTCTTTTCCTCAGTGGCATGATTAAAGGCTCTACCGCATTAGTTAATAACCCACAAACAATTGTGAGTAACTATTATCAAAGCCATGTTTTGAAAATGCTCGAGACATCTTATAATAAAAGAGACTTAGAAGATTTTCCACAGCATTTAAAATATAGGTTAAGCATTCCGGAGTTTTACAAAAAAATTAATTATATTCCCAATATCATTTATTACCAAAATTTAGCCTGCGAACATGATGTTAACCGGCATTTTCATCCCTTTTTTAATCAGCTGTTTGAGCTCACCAAACAAAAACCTTATATAAATAAAATTGAATGTCACTTTTATTATGATGAGGAAAAAGGGCATAATCCTATGAGTAAAGAGGAGACTTTAGCTATTTTAAATAAAAGATTAACAAACTAGGTAAGGGGGAAGCCCCCCTTACCTAAATTTCTGACTCTAAGAAACTTATTATATCTTGATCTTTCCAATTCATTCCTTCATACAACCTCAGTATTTGCACTAGAAGATCTTTTGCTGCGTCTTTTTCCTCTTCATTTACCATGGCCAATTTAACCATATACCAATTCTTTACATAATTCTCAAGCCGAATATCTTGATAATCCTTTAATAGTCCTTCTTTTTTCAGCCAAGCAATTCGCCCTTTTTCAAGTAGCATATATCGCTCAAAAAATCTTTTGTTTATATTGTTAACTGAAGAATTTTCGACCATTGCATAGTAAATATGAATAGGTAAATCAATCACTTTAAATTCCCTTGATGAAAGAATCATTTCATGAAAAACGAGAGTATCCTCTCCTATTGCCCCTTCAATCATCTTTATTCCGGAATTGACAAGCCATTCTCTGTTGGCGACAAGGGCTTGCATGCTCATTGCCTTAAAATAAGTCTTTTTGAGAAATTCCTCATGTGGCTCCTTCCGAGATGCTCTGCCGTTATTAAATCCCATCATGGTTTTGTAGTAGGAAAATAACTGCTCTTGATCTGATAATCGAACCATATCACCAATTACCATGTCATATGAAGATCCTTTCGCTTCCTGTAAAAGAGCGGCATACCCATCATTAATCGCTTCATTATCTGGATCCAGATAGGTTATCCATTCTGAAGAAGACAAATCTAATCCTTTATTTCTCGGCCTTGACGCACTTCCGCTGCCTCCTTGCGGATAAAAATACGTTTTAACATTTGGGTATTTTTCTTGCAACCTTTTAACAACATAAGGTGTATAGCCATCTGTTGAACCGTCGTCAACTATAATAATTTCCATTTCCTCAAAAATACTGCTTCTGGATAGACTTTGAAAACATTTAAATCTTAAATGCTCCCCATTATTATAAGTCGGTACAATCACCGAAATTTTATATGATTTGTTTTCTTTCTCCTGTTTACATTTTGGATCAGTCAAGATCTCTAAAGGGTCCACGCTGTATCCTTTTAACAGTTCACCAGGTTCCATATCTTTTAGCGTTTGCCACTCAAACGCTTCTCTCCAGAACACCGTACGGTGACGATCTTTCATCTCATCTACATAATGGTGTTCAATCCCGGGAACATACTCTTGAGAAGAACGATAGTACGCATCTTTTGTAATATAATCTGAATCTGTGTATTTAAAACCGTTGACCATGTCCTCGAGATAAAATTCTCCGTAACGGTAATCTACATCGAAAAATGCAACCATATCATGCTCTGCATAAATTTGTTCAGTCACATCTTTTTCTACCATAAATGTTTTATATTTATAAGATTGACGGTTGAATTGCTCTCTCATTTCAGATGTATCTTCTTTTGCGACTACAAGCACTTTTTTATTTAATTGATACTTTTCAAGTCCTGTAATTTCCGCAATTTTATTTACTCTGTCAAATGCCGTTTCGCCGTTCAACACTTTTCTAACGCCTTGCATCTGCAGTTCATATATTTCATTTGCGGATAATGAGTTTAAGTAATCCGTCAATTCTTCTCTAGAAGGGGCCAGAAAAACGTTTGGATATTTACTATTTATTCCGATGCTGTAATTGGATAATACAACCGTGCCCATTGCCTGCAATTCATATACTCGGTTGGCAAACATAGTGTTGCTGTCTTTTACAGAATTTAAATTCAATGTGAAATCATACATCTTATGAATTTTTTGCAAAGTTTCATGATCTGTAGCCGGCACAACGTAAGGAATATATTCCTTTGGGTAAAAATGAGCTGGAAGCTGTAATGGAAAATTTCGGTCAATGATAGTTAACTCACGGCCCGTATCCAATACACCATCAAAGAGAATTCGGCTGTCATGCTGTCTGTTGGGATATTTATGATACCATGACCCTGCAAATAGTATATCCTGCCTTCTGAACAATCTTGTTCCGATTGGGTTATGATAAATTGGGTTAACACCAAACTCCAATACATCAAACGTCTTTGCTGAAGGACAATCTCTTCGGTAATCGTCAAGGACTTCTTGGCAAGTAGTAAAGATATGGTCTGCTTGCTGAGCCAAGTCTATATAAAACTCATAATTAACTGGGTCTTCTTTTGAATAGAAGGCAATCGGAATATGTTTGCTTCTATAAAATTCAATAATGTTGCGAACCTGATCTCGAATTTTTTTTATTTTCGGATTTCCAAGGCCTTTCCATGTTCCATCAAGCCCTCTCCATGCAGTGGCAAGAACAAAGATATCGATTTTATCACCGAAATTCTTGTAATTTTCAAAAGTAATATAATGAAAATTCGCAGCGTCCTCTAAACTTTTAAATAAAAATTCATCTGCAATAATTCCAATTTGAAGATCAAGTTTTTTATAATACCTTGAACCATTACTGTCCGGAAGTTGCTTAATTTGTTCCTGAATTTCATCATAATAACCTTTTTTGTGGTTTTTCTCCAAAAACTTCAAATAGGCTTCCTTTTCAGATGGTGTCATTATGCTATTTTGAGAAGAAGTTGGCTTATTTTTAGCCGCTTGGCTGTTTCTTAAGGTTGATAGCTTATTTTTTCTATCCTTTAATACAGCTAAGCTCTTTTTATTGTTAAACTCCTTTATAGCAGCGTTATCAACCGCAATTTCTTTTGTCAGTCTATTTATTTTTTGTTTAATGGTCATAAGACGTTGATCAATATTCGACATCAACGGTTACCTCTTCTTTTTCTGAATTTCCAATAAAAAAGGGTTAAGCGTCCTAATTTTGAAGAAGAGAGTGCTTGATAGCGCTTCTCAAGATACTTTGTTTGATTGTCTATCTTTTTTTGATGTTGCAGCAATTTTTCTTCTTTTTTATATGACTCAACAAGCTCTTTCTTCAGGGCCGTTAATTCGCTCAAAAGGGAAGATATTTGTTTTTCGTAAGGCTGAATTTGTTTTTCATCATGTAAATGAAGAAAATCAATTACATTACGGATTGCCTCTGATATATCGTTAACGGCTGTTTCTTTGGAATGCTCTAATTTCAAGCCCAGCCAATTGTGCCCCCTTTGAACTTTCACACGTAAACCAAGATGGTAAGATTTTATAATTAGAGCAAGGAGACGATCTAGGTTTATATCTTTTATAAAAGTCCATAGTACAAATCTTCCATTCGGTGATAAATATGGTGTAAGCCGTTCAATATATCTGTCTGAATCAAATACCATCTTTGGGAGAGCTCCCAATAGAATGGTGTCGAACGTTTCAAGACCTGCTTCTTTCTCTTCTTCAAGGTCATTTCTTAAATACATCACTTTTTTTCCAATTGCGGACAAATATTCGTTGCCAAGATTACTAGACCTCACTGCAATAAGAACGTGGTCCCCCACAGCTGATGTATATTCCCACTTGATTGGATTGTTATCGTCCAATTGTAAAAACTGGATCGCTTTTTCATCTTCTTTCTGAGCTGCTTCTGAGAAAACAGGTTTCAAAACATCTTCATCCCTTTCTGCGTAAGTGAGGGAATATAAAATTAATTCCGTGATAGTCTGCCATAAGGCAGACTATTGGATATTTCATGAAAAATATTGTAATAGAGCTTCAACAATGCGCTTAGATGCATGTCCATCTCCATAAGGGTTTGAAGCCTTAGACATTTTTTCATATTCTTCCTCATCTGTTAATAACTGTTTCGTCAACTTGTAAATGACTTCTTCTTCTATACCCGCAAGTTTTAATGTCCCTGCTTCAATTCCTTCAGGCCGCTCTGTCGTATCCCGCAAAACAAGCACGGGCTTACCTAATGAAGGGGCTTCTTCCTGCACTCCACCTGAATCAGTTAAAATCAAATATGATTTTGAGGCAAGGTTGTGGAAATCTATGACTTCCAAAGGTTCAATTAAATGAACCCGATCTAAGCCACCCAAAATTTGCTCTGCTGTTTCCCTAACGACGGGGTTTAAATGAACCGGGTACACAACTTGAATGTCATGATGCTCTTCAACAATTCTTTTGATAGCACGAAACATATTTTCCATAGGTTCACCTATGTTTTCTCTTCGGTGAGCAGTTAAAAGAATCATTCGGTCATTACCTAGTTGATCAAGCACTTCATGATGGTAATCACCTCGGACAGTCGTTTTTAAGGCATCAATCGCAGTGTTTCCCGTCACATAGATTTGTTCAAGGTCTTTGTTTTCCTCTAAAAGGTTTTGTTTAGACTTTTCTGTAGGCGCAAAATGCAAGTCTGCAATGACACCCGTAATCTGGCGGTTGATTTCTTCAGGAAAAGGAGAGTACTTATTTCTCGTTCTCAGTCCTGCTTCTACATGCCCTACAGAGATTTGATTATAAAATGCGGCAAGACTGCCAACAAAAGTCGTTGTTGTATCACCATGTACAAGAACGATATCAGGTTTTTCCTGAACTAATAATTCATTTAATTTCGTCAGTGCCCTAGTAGTAATATCTGCTAGTGTCTGCCGGTCCTTCATAATATCCAGATCAAAGTCTGGTTTAATACTAAAAGCACTCAGAACCTGGTCAAGCATCTGCCTATGTTGTGCAGTAACTGTGACCAAAGATTCAATATGATCAGGATATTTTTTAAGTTCAAGGACAAGAGGAGCCATTTTTATTGCCTCAGGACGAGTCCCGAATATGGTCATAACTTTTATTTTTTTCAATGCTTTTACCCCCGCTTAGAGCTATTTGGTCTCATATAGTTGTCTAAAAAAAACAATGTGCCAAATTTAGATCAGTACTGCTTCTTTTTGAATAAACTCATGCAGACTTCCTAAATTGATATATTTAAAATCTTTAGAACGATTTTTCACAATGTTTTTTGTATCAAATATTTGCTTCGTAGACATGTTTGATAACCGATCCCAGTTTAATTTTTTAAATTCATCATGATCGGCTAGAATTAAAATTAAATCGGACTCTTTCACGGCTTCTTCGACATCATTTATTACAAAATCTCTTTTCACATGTGGATCATATGCCCTTACTTCATATCTTCCCTGTTCTTTTAATAATTCAAAGATTTCCATTGCAGGGCTTTCTCTAATATCATCTACATTTCCCTTATAAGTTAGACCAAATACAGTAATCGTTTTTCCATTTGTTTTCTCTAGCAACGCATTTACGTTGTCCGCCACATAATACGGCATTGATGTATTAATGGAACGTGATAGATCAATCAGCTTAGCAGTTTCAGGCGCTTTGGCCACGATAAAGTATGGATCGACCGCTAAACAATGTCCGCCAACACCCGGTCCAGGCTGATGTAAATTGACTCTAGGGTGTTTATTTGCCATTTCAATGACGTCATGAGCATTGATTTCGAGTTCATTACACACTTTTGCAAGCTCATTTGCCAAAGCGATATTTACGTCTCTAAACGTATTTTCCATCAACTTTGACATTTCCGCCGTTTTAGCATTTGTTTTTATAATTTCACCTTTGACAAAGGTGCTGTAAACTTTTGCTCCCTCTTCTGTGCAGGCCGGGGTTATCCCACCCACAATACGGTTATTATATATCAATTCGTGAAGAATCTGGCCTGGCAGCACTCTTTCAGGACAATGAACTAAATACACATTCTCTCCGATAACGAAGCCTGCCTGTTCCACAAGAGGTTTTATATAGTCATCCATACTTCTCGGCCCGATCGTCGATTCAACAATAATGACATTTCCTTTTTTTACAAAGGGAAGAATAGTCTTAACTGCGTCAAGCACATAAGTTAAGTCACAAGATTTATGTTCATCGTTTCGATTTGGGGTTGGCACAGAGATAATAAACGCTTTTGCTTCTTCCGGCATCAAAGACGCCTTAAAATTGCCTGCTTGAACCACTTCATTCAAAGCTTCTTGAAGCCCCGGCTCTTCAATATGGATGGTACCAGCGTTTAAAGAATCTATTACTTCCTGCTTAACATCAACACCTACTACTTCAACATTATGCTTTGCGAACATAATAGATGTAGGTAATCCAATATAACCAAGACCCATAGTACAGATTTTCATATATTATATGCTCCTTTTCGATACTAATTAACTAATTATGATATAAAAACTAGGCTAAGCGATTTTCACAAAAATTACTATAAACTCTTAAAAAAGCGGTTTTTTCTTGTTCCCAGTTATAGAGATCTCTTGCTTTTAGGCTATTTTTCCTTAACTCTTCTCTTAATTCAGGATTGCCCAGGAGCTGATTAACCCCCTCGGCAATAGAATCCGAGTCATGGGAATCTACTATTACGCCGGTTCCCTCCCCTTCTGTCACCCTCCTGATTTCAGGAAAGTTACATGCGACTACTGGAACTCCGGCCATCATATACTCAAATAGTTTGTTAGAAGATGCAGAATAGTGATTAAAACAAACATTATTTAAAACTTGAAAACCCAAATATGCATTTCTTGTATACTTAGGAAGGTCATTTAATGGAACTTTGGGCAGGAATTTAACCCTATCTCCAATATCCAATTCCGCAACCATTCTTTCTAAATCAGGCTTTATTCGGCCATCTCCAATAAAAACAAGGGTGCCTTCATTAAACTGCGGAGTCGCTTTGACAAGATTTTCAAGCCCTCTCCCTGTTTGTATCCCCCCCTGATATAACAGTATTTTTTCATTTTGAGGGAGGTTCAATAATTTGTGGAGATCAATTTTTTCCATAGACTCTATTTGCTTAAAAGGATAGTTATGAACGACATAGGGATAAAACCCATAAAGAACCTCATTGTACTCCGCTCTTGTATGGTTTTCGACAATCATGGCATCTATTTTTTTAATTAAAAAAGCTTCCATTTTTCCGTAAAAACTACTATCGTATCCTGTTCTGCTAGTTTGAACTTCATGTGAATCATAAATCAGCTTTTTTTTCTTTAGGCGAAACTTTGAACAAATGTAGCCTTGAGGAAGGGTATTTAAATCATTTGAATGATATAAATCATATTTTTTATTAAAACCTTTTAAAATCATTCTTAGGATGATACTTCCTCGGACGAAAGCTGTTTTAAGTTTCGTTTTGAGAACAACAAAAGCAAATAAAGTGCACACAACCGCAGGAATTGGCAGGAAATAAATCACTAACAACCATAAAAGAAAAGCCAAAAGCAACAGAGATTTGAATTGTCTTACTTTTTGAAAAAACATCATGCTATCAGGGTATCTTTTTACACGGTGAACGCGAAAATGTTGATTGTATTCTTCAAAAGCTTTCAGATCAGGGTTTTTCGGATCGTCGATACAAATTAAGTCTACATCATAGATATTTTCAGATAATGCCATACATTCTCTCATTACCCTAGCGTCATTTGTGAAATGATTCCAGACAAACATACAAACTTTCGTTCTCATCATTATTATCAACCTTTGGTAATTTTATCTATCACATTTGTTAACTTATTAATATTATTTTCCCACAAGAAATTTTCTTCTATAAATTTCCCGCAATTCTGTTTCATCATTCGCAACAACTCAGAATTATGATGAAGCTTCAAAATATAATCTACCATTTCATCTACTGATTGACTGTTTGTAACAAATCCTATTTTTTTGTCCTCGATCAATTTCTTAGGATAGCCTGACAATGAAGCTACAACAGGAAGTTTACAAGTTAAATAGTCAATTATCTTTCCAGGCAAAACGGTTTCAAAAACATTAGAATTATTTAGTATGGCGATTCCAACATCACAGAGAGCCATTTGATTTAAACAGTCTTGCCTCCCCATCGGTTTCAGAAGTTTTACATTTTTAAGTTCATGGCGATGAACGAAGTCCGCAAAGTTCTGGTTGTGAACTCCATAACCGATAACAGTTAAAGAAATATTATAATAATCAAGCTTTTCAGCAAGCTGCTTTAAGATTGTGACATCTTGGGCTAGGCCGATATTGCCTGCATAAACTACGTGAAATGTTGAAGTTTCTTGACGCTCTCTTAACACTATCTCATTTTTTCTAGCTGCATTCGGAAGAAACATCAATTTTTTAATTAAATCTTCTGATTTATTTTTAAAATGAGTTATAAATCCTTCACTGTTGATAATGATATGATCTGCCTTCCGATATAAAGCAGACTCTATTTTTTCAAAAAGCCAAATGATTAAAGAATGATGAAATACACCCACACCTTTTAGAGATTCTGGCCATAAATCCCTTACATCCAGCAACATTCTTGCTTTATACCTGTATTTCGCAACCAATCCGACAAAGGCTACAAAAATAGGCGGAGAAGTAACAAACACAATGTCAAATTTTTTTTTATCCTTTGTGACATAAAAAAACATCTTAAACATAATCTCTAGATAATAAAAAAGACGACTTAAAAGGTTGGTAGAATATTTTTTGTTTTGTACTGACAATCGAGTAATGTTTTGATCAAAGTCGATCTCTTGTTCATTCCATAAACAGTCTTGCGAATAAATTTCTCTGGAAGGATAGGTTGGCTCAGTAGTCAAAACTTCTACATGATATCCTTTTTGTTTAAGCATGAGGAACATGTTCTTCATACGGTTACCCGCACTGCCGATTTCAGGATAAAAATTTTGTGTAATCATTAAAATTTTAAATTTCAAAAAAACTCCCCACACTTCTACAAAAAATTAAATACAAATTTTTATTTTTTTAAATTATCCACCACCCAAAAGATAACAAATAAGTCATAGACATACCAAATAAAACAGATTCATATAATTTTGCCAGTCTATCAAGATTATAATATTTATAAAACGACAATTGCAACAGGGGTTTACGAATTTCGACATAATTCTTATATGCTTTTTTAGGAAATTAGAATCACGAAATGAAAATTAAATAGTCACTTAGACCCTCAAATTACAGATACAATGCACATCAAAATTCATCAAACGCTTATAAGGACTGCTTTTCTTTTGGATAAATTTACAGGTGAAATGAATAAACGTGGTCAATCGCTACATAAATGAAAGCAAGAGTTGAATGAGATCTCAAATCATATCGGAGTTCACAAAAGTAAACTTCAATATTGGAGTCAAATACAAATTTTAACCAGACCATTATAAGCTAGACATACTTCACTATTTGGCATCTTAAGGTCTGAATTTCTGTACCTAAATTTAAGGGCACCTAACATTTTAAGCACGACCTTGAATTAGTCTAGAACAAATAAAGGTAAAACTCAAAGGCATGAGTCCTGTAAATCCGAACTCATGCCCAGGCTGTTTTTCAATCAGTTTTTCGCTAAACGAAGCGCTTGTTTGATCGCTTTGAACGCGCTTGAATTGCCGTAAATCAACACACCGCCTTTGTAAATTCTGGCGCCGATGACAGCCAGTATGACAATGGTGAGCAGTGTGATTCCGATACTGGCAGCAGCCTGCCAAAACGGAATATCAAGCATGCCAACGCGCAAGAACATAATCATTGGCGTAAAGAAAGGAATAAACGAGGTTACCGTAATAAATCCTGCGTCAGGTGCATTCAAGCCGAACATCGCAATCATAAAACCGGCGACAACCAAAAGTGTCATTGGCGTGATCGTTTGCTGCACGTCCTCTATTCTGCTGACGACACTGCCGAGAAACGCGGCGAGTGTCGCGTATAAAAAGTATCCGAGCAAAAAGAAAATCACAGCATAGATGACAGTGGCTGCTGAAACGTCGGTCAGATTAAGGAATCCTCCGACAGATGAAGCTGTTTCGCTCGTTTTGTTCAGCTTTAGCGACAATGAGCCAGCGGCTATGATGACAGCAAGCTGCGTCATTCCGACGAGCCCGATGCCAAGCAGCTTTGCAAACATCTGCTGGATCGGCGGCATGCTCGAGATCAGGATTTCCATGACACGCGAGGATTTTTCGGTTGCGACCTCCATCGCAATCATACTGGCATACATAATGACTGAGAAATAAATGACAAACAGCATGATGTAAACAAGCCCCGCTGTCTGGCCAAGCTCTTCCTCAGACTTTGCCCCCTCTTTCAGCGTCTCCTGTCCGACAGTAACGGGCGCATAAAGACTGCTGATCGTTTCCTGCGAGACACCGAGATCCGCTGTTCCGACAGCCGTTTTGGTTTGCGTCAGCGCCTGCTGCAGCGTATGGTACGTGCTATCATCAGAAATCGTTAACGCTTTATAAGTTCCTGAAATGGCCCCTTTTTCATCTCGTTTGATGATGAGCATGCCATCGAGCGCTTCATCTTTGACTTGCTTTGTGACCTCATCCTCCGATTGCTTCGACTGCTTCACATCTAGACCGCCGTCTGTATCCACCGCTTTCAGCTGGTTCGAGAAAATCGGATATAATTCGTTTGTTTCATCAACAACGGCGATTTTTTCTTTCGTATCATCACCTTGAAACATAGAAATGATCGACTCCATATTCGTTACAACTAAAACAAGCAGTACCGTGATGACAGTCGAGATAATAAAGGATTTTGCCATTATTTTATTTTTATATGTATGAGAAAGCATGAGCCAAAACTTATTCATAGACGGCACCCACCTTTTCTATAAAAATATCGTGCAGTGACGGCTCTTCAAGCTCAAACTTTCTAATAAACCCTTTTCCTTGGAGCATGGCAAAGATCTCTTGAGAAATATCTTCATTAGCGATCTGCAGCTTGACGCCGCCAGCCGTTTCCTTCCATTTGAGAATGTCTTCATGAGACTGCAAAAAACGCAGATCGTCATCGGAGTGGATCGTGACATTCTTCTTGCCGAAGGACCGCTTGATCTCCTTCAGCCTGCCTTGCACAACCGGCTTCCCTTTCTGTAATATGCACAGGTGTTCACAAAGCTCCTCCACATGCTCCATCCGGTGGCTGGAAAATAAAATAGAAACACCGCTGTTTTTAAGAGAAATGACAGACTCTTTTAACAGCTCAACATTGACAGGGTCCAGACCGCTGAACGGTTCATCAAGGATCAGCAGCTCCGGCTTATGCAAAACAGCCGAAATGAATTGGATTTTCTGCTGGTTTCCCTTCGAAAGCTCTTCCACCTTCTTATTCTCGTAATCTGTTATATTGAAGCGTTCAAGCCATGTGCCGAGCTCTTTTACAGCCTCCTGCTTCTCCATCCCTTTTAATCTGGCAAGATAGACAAGCTGATCTTTCACCTTCATTTTCGGATAAAGGCCCCGCTCTTCCGGCAAATAACCGATTTTGTTGCTGATATTGTAATTCACAGGACGGCCTTTCCAGCTGATTGAGCCCTCCGTAATGCTTAGTAAACCAAGGATCATGCGAAACGTCGTCGTTTTTCCCGCTCCGTTTGCGCCTAAAAGACCGAACATTTGCTGCTCCGGAATGTCTAAGTCCAATCCGTCAACAGCTTTATAATCTCCAAATGTCTTCGTTACGTGATCAATCTTAAGCACCAAATCTCCTCCTTCCCTGACCCATTATATACTAATTTTGGATCAAACTTAATAAAGGATTTTGAATTCTTTTTTAGAATATAAATATAAATGAAGAAAGACTGATAAACCTTGAAAATGGAGGGGAAACCTGATGGCTGATTATTTCCTTACAGCTTTTGATCCTTCGGGGGAAACACTGGTTAACGAGCGATTTGAGGCAGAAAATGAAGAAACGGCTAAAATGCGTGGTGAAGCCCTATTAAAAGAAAAAGAGCTGCACAGTCACACCCATCGTGTAGTCAATGCAGCCGGAAAGCTGATTTTGTTTCATAGATGATCAGCTTTCCGGCTGATCTGTTACGCTTGAAACTTAGGCTCTCGTTTTTCCAAAAAGGCACGGATTCCTTCCTGGTGATCCTTGGTCCTTCTCATTTTCTCTTGGGCGCTGCGTTCAAGGGCAAGCACCTTTTGAAGTTCTTCAAGCTGGAGGCTTTGAAAGATGGCTTTCGTTTCGATCATCGCCAAAAGAGGCGAGGCCAAAAGGGTTTCAATAAAGGGTCTTGCGCCTTCCGCAGGGTCTCCGGCAAACGTCCCGTCAAGGAGGCCCATATCGGCGCTTTCCGCGGCGGAAATTTTTTTCCCGCTCCAAATGAGCTTTTTCGCCTTCGCTTCCCCAATTCTTTTCTTCAGCAAATAATGCCCTCCGCCGTCCGGAACAAGCCCAATGCCGATAAAATTCATCGCGAGAACGGCATTTTTTTCCGCGAGCACAATGTCAGCGCAAAGCGCCAAACTCAGACCCAGTCCCGCAGCAGCGCCGTGAATAGCTGCAATTGTCACTTTCTTCATCTGATATAATGACAGAGTGACAGCCTCAATCGTATCCATCAGCCGCTTAAATTGATCAGGGTCATGCTCTGATGTCATCATCCGAATATCTCCGCCAGCTGAAAAGCCTCTCCCGGTTCCTCTCAGGAGAACGATGAGCGCCTCGCTTGCAGCCGCCTTTTCAACCGCCTCCTTCAGTTCAGACAGCATCTGTTCATTCAGGGCGTGATGGGCTTCAGGGCGATTCAAGATAATCTCCGCAACGGTTCCATTCGATTCATATTGAATAAACTCCATGTGAAGCACCTCCATGTATGCGTTTTCTTTTTTCTTTCTCCTATACATTCCCCGCCATCCTCTAATAAACCTTTTTATTTTTCAAGATCAATAGATACTGAAAAATGCATATTGTTTGAGTGGAAACATAAAGTTTTATATAGTGAAAGAGGGCTATTCGAAAGGAGGAGAGGAAGCATGGATAAATTGCTTGTCAGTTTACTGTTAAGTTTATTTGTGGTGTACTTTCCCCCTTCGGACGTCGTTCTGCCTTCCCAGCTTGAAGAAACCACTGACAGCTATGTGCCTATGTCCTCATATCCGCAGGAAACACAGTCGGCCAAAACGCCATCGCCGGGCAGCCTGTACATCGCAGAGCTAATCAAAGAATACAGTCCGCTGGCGCTGTCTGTCAGGCAGCTGTCTGTCAAACCCCTTGACGAACCGCTGATAAACAGGCTGGAAAAGGTTTGCGCCGTCCCTGTCAAATACCAGTCTAATTACCTCCGAATATAAATGTTCTTGTTTGTAACTCACCCCATTAGCCAACACTACATTCGGAGGGATTTTCATTGAATATTAAAGAAAACGATCTGCCGGGCATCGGCAAAAAATTTGAAATCGAAACGAGAAGCCACGAAAAGATGACCATTATCATTCATGATGACGGAAGAAGAGAAATTTACCGGTTTCATGACCGGGACCCGGATGAGCTTCTTTCCAATATCTCATTGGATGATTCCGAAGCAAGGCAAATTGCGGCTATTCTCGGGGGCATGGTCTATAAACCACAAGCACTGGAGTCGATCGAAATGGCCTTCAGCGATCTCATTATTGAATGGTTTAAGGTTGAAAAAGGCGCCAAATCGATCGGGCGAACACTCGGGGAGCTTGATGTCCGCCAGAACTGCGATGTCACTGTGATCGCCATCATCAAGCACAGCCGGGAAAAACTTTTAAATCCCGGGGCAGACTCGGTTATTGAAGAAAATGACACACTTGTCCTCTCAGGTGAAAGAAAGCATCTGAAGAAACTGATTCACGATTTTCTTTCTGGAGAGGGCGTGTAATCGGCCGATGGATCATCTTGTATTTGAAGTCGGGACTGCGCTTGTGCTTGTGGCGCTTGCCAGTGTGATCGCCAATAAAATTAAATTTTCAATTATTCCGTTTCTGATTGTGCTGGGCATGCTGCTTGGCCCCCACGCCCCGAAAGCGGGGATTATTGACCTTACATTTATAGAAAGCAGTGAAATCATCGCGTTTTTCGGGCGGATGGGCGTGCTGTTCCTCCTCTTCTATCTCGGACTCGAATTCTCTGTTGGAAAATTAATCAAATCTGGAAAGTCAATCGCGGCCGGCGGAACGATTTATATCTTGATTAATTTCAGCCTCGGGCTGCTTTACGGGTTTATCACTGGGTTTTCTTTTCTGGAAGTCCTCGTCCTTGCAGGCGTCATCACGATCTCATCAAGTGCGATTGTCGCAAAAGTGCTCGTTGATTTAAAAAGAACGGCCAATCCGGAAACCGAGCTGATCCTCGGTATTATCATGTTTGAGGATATTTTCCTTGCCGTATATTTGTCCGTTGTTTCCGGTCTTGTACTAGGTGATGCGACATCAGTCGGGAGTGCGTTTTTGTCCATTTTGATCGCCTTCAGTTATATGCTGCTGTTTTTTATCGCAGCCAGAAAGCTCCCGCCTCTGTTGAATAAGCTGTTGGACATTCGCTCAAATGAAGTGTTTATTATCGTCATTTTCGCCGCGCTCTTTTTTATTGCCGGATTTTCAGAGACGATTCATGTAGCGGAAGCGATCGGCGCGCTGCTGCTCGGTTTGGTTTTTTCCGAAACAGAGCATTCCGACCGGATTGAACACCTTGTCGTTCCGTTTCGCGACTTCTTCGGTGCGATGTTCTTTTTCAGCTTCGGCCTCAGTATTGATCCGTTTTCGCTAGGTGAAGCGGTTTGGCTTGCTTTAGGAGCAGTCATTCTGACCATTCTCGGAAACTTTATCGCCGGAATGGCGGCCGGACGGCGCGCAGGGCTTTCTCATAAAGCGTCATCGAATATCGGACTGACAATCGTATCACGGGGAGAGTTTTCGATTATTGTTGCGAATCTCGGGATAGCGGGCGGCCTGTCAGCCACATTAAAGCCGTTTGCCGCATTATATGTTCTCATTCTGGCGATTTTAGGACCGCTTTTAACAAAGGAATCAAAACGAATCTACCGCCTGCTGAACAAGGTATTTAAATGGAAGCCAGAGGTTCAGCCTGCAAGAAAACAGGGATAAAAAAAGCAGCACTGTGATCAGTGCTGCTTTGTCGTTTTCTCAAAAGTCTGCTCTAAATAGTTGATTTTTTCGTCCGTGTAGTGCTCAAATCGCTCATTGTACGATTTCGGATCTTTCGGATTGGCAAAGTGTGTGATTTTCCCTGTATCCCGGTCAATAAATTTACTTGCCGCGCCGCAGCCGATGCCGATAATCGTCTGCACCTCTTCCATAATCATGATATTGTAGATGCTTTCTTGTCCCGGCAAAGAGTACCCGACATTCTCCAGGTTCCCGAGGATGTTTTTCTGGCGGTACAAATAATAAGGCACGTACCCATGCTCTTTCGTCCAGACTACCGCGTCATCCATCATTTGAGAAACCTCTTCCCTGCCGGCGACTTTGTACTTATGCTTGTTTCTTGTCATTTCTGACGCCCGTTTAAAGGAAAGAGTATGAACGGTAAGGGATTCCGGCATCAGATTTTCCGTTTCTGAAAGGCTGTGTCTAAACTCCTTCACGCCTTCCCCAGGCAAACCGATAATCAGGTCCATATTGATATTATTCATGCCGTGCCGGCGTGACAGATGATATTTCTCAATGGTCTCTTCAACTGTATGATGCCGTCCGATCGCCTTTAGCGTTTCATTTTCATAGGATTGCGGGTTGATGCTGATTCGGTCAATGTCATATTTGTTTAAAACGGCAAGTTTTTCTTCTGTAATCGTGTCAGGGCGGCCGGCCTCCACCGTAATCTCACGAATGTTTTTCACATCCGGGAAGGAGCGGACCATCTCTTCATACAGCAAATCCATTTCCTCCGCTGTAATGCTTGTCGGCGTCCCGCCGCCAAAGTAAATGGTTGTTACCTTAACATCATGTTCCTTCAGCCATTCGCCGATTTTCTGCATTTCGTAATGCAGCCCCCATAAAAATGAACCGACTCTGCCCGCCTGCCCTTGGATGGCATACGCAGGGAATGTGCAATACGCGCATTTTGTCGGGCAAAACGGAATGCCAATATAAATACTGACTTCATCCTTTACTTGATACAAATCCGGCACTGCCGCCAGCTGCCGGTCAACAATGTCCTGCATTAATTCGATTTTCTCATCGTGAATTAAATAGTCTTTTCTCAATTCAGCATGCGCTTGCTCCTTCGGCATTCCGCTTTGCAGCTTTTTATGAAGCAGCTTTGTCGGCCGGATTCCTGTGAGGATTCCCCACTTTTGCGTGATGCCCGTGTACGCTTGAAGAAGATTGAGGTACACATAAGAAATCGTATTTTTCACTTGCTTAAAAGCTTCTTTTTCATTCATGCCTGAAGAAAAGGATTTTGTATGCTGTTCCGTTATGCCAGTTCCCTTCACCTCTCCCGAAACCGTTACATGCTCATCCGTTTGTAAGCAGTCTAAAGAAATAACAAAACCTGCGGGCTCCTCTCCGTCGTACACCAGCTCGCACTCTTCATAAAACAAATTTGCAATATTTTGCAGAGGCCGATGCAGGCGGTCATCATGTATGCCTTCTATTTTAATTTGCAACTTCATCACCTAATTTATCAGATTCAAAACTTTCTTTAGTGTACAGAAATAAACCGCTAAAATCAATCCGGCAAAAAAGCCGCCGCACCTGTCAGGGCGCGAGCGGCTTTATTTACACACGTTTCATGTGGAACTTATCAAGAAATCCTTTTCGCTGCTGCATTCGGAAATATTCCTTCATCATGTAAGCGACACCCTGCTCGTCATTGGACCTTGTGACCCAATCAGCCTTTCTCTTGATCTCCGGAGCGGCGTTTCCCATCGCTACCCCAAGACCGGCAAGTTCAATCATCGGGAGATCGTCATACTGATGCCCGATGGCCACTACATCTTCCATAGTCAAACCCAGCTCTGAAGCGACGAGGGCCAGACCCGCTTCCTTCGAGACACCTTTCGGGACGATATTCAGCTTCTCATCGTTTACGCGAATAACGTCAACTGCAGAGAAGGCTTTCGTAATCGTTTCTGTAATGTCAATCTGAATGTCGTGCTCCGTGTACACCTCGATGACAGGCGCACTCACCGGCTCATCCATGAGAAGATCGCTTAATGATTCTACAAACTGGACTGGATAAAAGATCGGATCAGACGGATGAATGAGTGCTTTCCCCAATAAATTTGAATTCACCTTTTTCTTGTTTCCGATGGAATACTTCTCGTGAAGAAGTCGAATATTGCATTGATAGCTCTCCAGCACTTGAACAATATTAAAGGTATGGTCGTCAGAAATTCTTTTTTCAAAAAATGGGGCGTCTATTTTCTCAGCGATATATGCTCCGCTATGGGTGATCAGCTTGGCATCCAACTTAAGCGATTTCGCTATTTTCTGCGTTGAACGAAAATGGCGGTTCGTCACAAGTGTGACGTAAATCCCTTTTTTCTTTACATATTCAATCGCGTCTTTCGTTGCCTGATGAATCTTCCCGCTAGACCGAAGCAGCGCTCCATCTATGTTTAAGGCAAGCAATTGTTTTGACACAGAGATGTCCCCCTCCTTGATGACTGTACTTGTGTATAGGATATGACCCTGTCTCTGTGTTTAGAACAACCTTTTCTGCCAAGCAAAAAAGCCTGACTCAGCAGACTTTATGTATGGCATGATGATAGGATACGATCGAAGCTGCCATTCTCCCTAATATCGTTATTTCGATTTACGAAAAATCATGTATCAGGAACCCCTTGTTTGACCAATGACGCGCTCCGAACACTTACTCTCTCTGTTGCTTATCCCCTCTATATAACGGCATGATATGCGACCGTATCCAATTGAAACCAGGTAAGTGTAGGCGCTTTCAATGCTATTATCTCAGTTTTCTTTGCCGATGACAAGGGTTTTTTTAACTAAAAAAATCAACCAAATGTTGTATTCCTGAAGTAGGATTTATTGTTATTTTTTGGAATCGAACGCTTGATTCGGAACATACATTCCCATATAATATATATAATAAACAAAAAAGCGGTGATCAGATGGCTGATTTAAAAGAAGTATATAATGAAGAACTGATATTTCAATTGATACATCGTATAATGGAATCCTATCCTGATTTTAACAAAGACAAATTCGAAGAACAATTGCTTCAGGAAGACTGGCCTGAACTCGCTTTAAAAGAGCGGATGCGCCGCATTACAGCTTCCTTATACGAAACGCTGCCAAAACATTACGGTGAAGCGCTCGCGATTTTACGGAATGCAGCCCCTCATTTCAAAGGACTCAGCGGAATTCTATTCCCTGATTATGTGGAACAGTACGGGTTAGCGCATTGGGAAGAATCAATAAAGGCGTTGGAATACTTTACACACTATTCTACCTCAGAATTTGCTGTGAGGCCTTTTTTGCTTTTAGATCAAGAAAAAATGATCCCGCAATTGCTTGCATGGTCTGAACATAAAAATGAACACGTGAGAAGACTTGCGAGCGAAGGAAGCAGGCCCCGCCTGCCATGGGGAAAATCGATACCCGCTTTAAAATCGGACCCTGCCCCCGTTCTGCCGATCCTTGAAAAACTGATGCAGGACGAGTCCTTGTATGTAAGGAAAAGCGTGGCCAACAGCCTTAATGATATATCAAAAACGCATCCTCATTTGCTGAAAAAAATCGCAGATCAATGGCACGGAACACACCCCTACACCGATTGGATCATCAAACACGCCTATCGAACCTTATTAAAAAAGGGCGATAAACAGGCCTTACAGCTTTTTGGTTATGAAAATGCTGATTCGATCCAATTACATGATTTAACATGCCAATCCAGCCGTATAGCCATTGGCGAAAACCTCGAATTCTCTTTCTATATTCATTCAGAAAGGGGTCAAAAAGTAAGAATTGAGTACGCAATTGATTTTATAAAAGCAAGGGGTCAGCGTCATCAAAAAGTATTTAAAATTTCAGAAACAAATATACGAAAAAATGAAACTAAGTCATACACAAGAATTCAATCCTTTAAGGATCTGACGACCAGAAAGCATTACAAAGGAATCCATACATTATCAGTGATCATCAATGGAGAAGTAAAAGATTCATTGAATTTCCAAGTTTGCTGAATGAATAAAAAAATCCCTTCTTTTCCAAGAAGGGATTTTGCCGATTAGCCTTCGACACTGCCGTATAGCTCTTCTAAAGGCTTCATAATGATTTTGTTTAATTCACCGATCAGCACGCTCATGCGCTGCTCCGCTTCCATCAGCTGAGAAATTTTTTCGTGCTGTTGTACAAGCGCAACTGTTTTTTGAGCCTGCGTCACTTCTTCTTCTGTAATTTCTTCTCCTGCCATTTGCTTTTGCTGGAGTCTAAGCTGCACATCACGGAAGTTTTCGAACATGCTTTTTGCAGATTCATCTGCGTTTACTTCATCATAAAGGTTTTTTAAACGGGTGAACTCTTCGCTCCCGCGTAATGATTTTTCCAGTTCATACGCTACATCATAAAAATTACTAGCCATTGTGAATAGCTCCTTTCATCGTTGCCGTTTGACATACCACTCCACTATAACAGACTATGGAGCACCTTTCATTAATCAACAATCATTTCTTCTTAAAAAAGGGTGACAAACAATGCCTGAACCGCACCTATGATTCCACCTAGAAGGCCTCCCAAATAGGTAATCATTTTAAATTCTTTTTTTGAAATGGACAGGACCATTTCTTCAAGACGCTGCACCGGGAATTGATCCACCTGCTCCTTGACGATTTCCTCAAGGCGCATCCGTTTTAAGACACTTTCAAGATTGGCCGAAACCCCTTCAAGCAATTGATCTAACAATGCCGGCAGCATTTGCTGGGTCAGCTCAGATTCATAACGGAGGGTAAGGGTGCCAATCGTATTGTCGAAGAAAGGAGCCGTCGAAAATGTTTGCAGCACTCTTCGTTTCAGGCTGAAAATGAGCGCTTTGGCATTCCACTTTTCGTCTGCTTCATAAAACGTATACTCCCTCAGCTTGCCCCATTCGTTTTTCAAGAGATCAGAAAGCAGTTTTTTTGTCTCCTCATTCCGCAAAAACTTGAGAAGCTCCGGAAGCACGCGATCTGCAAGGCTTGTATTGCCTAGAAACATTTGCACCATGCTTCCAAGCATGCCGCGCTCTTTTAAAAAGTCATCAATCATATTGCCGAGACGGATTTTCCCTTCATCACTTTCAAAATAATGAACACCGCGTGACAATATATATCCTGAAATCATCGGAATCTTTTCCTCAAGCTTTTCCTGCACTTCCAAAGGCACCAACTCTTTTAATGATTGGTGCTCGTATTGGCGGAAAAGCTCATTCAGCTTATCATCCGTCCAGCTGCTGATCCATGCGTCTGCCGCTTCATCGGGACGCTTAACCCCGGCTTTTTCAAGCGCTTCTTTTACTGTCATTTCAGAAAGTGACAGCTTTTGAATCAGCTGTTCCCCAACTTGAAGAGCCTGTTTTTTGGCTGTATCGGAGACGAGCCGCTTTTTAATACCCGCAGGGGTTAAGAGATGATTGACGACCATCAGTCCCATTTGTTTTGCAAGTTCATCCCGTCTTCTCGGAATCAGTCCGGGGGTAAAAGGGACTCGTTTCCCAAACAAATAGTACGCTTTATATGGCCTAAATAGCATTTGAATCGCTAAATGATTGGTCACTGCGCCAATGACAGCGCCGATCACAATCATAAAAATAAAGGTTCCTGCAATACCCATTCCTATTCATCTTCCTCCATCTGTGCTTCATCTTTTTTCTAATAGATCATGTACCTATTCGTATTATAGAGGCTGAGGCAATCACTTAGCAAACGAGGAGACTAATTCGTGTTGTCAGAAAATCAGCTTGTACATCTGGAATAGGGCAAGGTGAAGAATCGTAATCTGTAAAGTAGAATACCGTCAGCTGCGTTCGTCCTGAATGTTTTTACCGTAAAGCTGCTGACACCCGCCGGCAGCTTTTGAATAAAAGGGGGAGTCTCATCATGATAACACTCGGTTTTATGTCCTTATCCCGCCAGCATGAAGCGGATTATTCCGCAGAACTGGCCGAAAGAGCACCCGAATTCGGCATACGATTCATCCGCTTTACACCGTTTGATATTTCACCTGACACCTTGCGTGTCAAAGCATCGGTCTATCATTCGGCCAGCGGCACTTGGAACGAAACTGAATTGGCGATTCCAGATTATATTTATGACCGCTGTTTTTATGGCAAGGATTCACAATCCCAAAAAGCGAAGCCGATTGTTGAGTGGCTCAAAAAATATCCGAAAACGGAATTCATCGGGCGGGGTCTTCCTGATAAATGGACCGTCCTTCATGATTTGCAGCAGCACGCTGTGATCAATCCTTATATTCCGGAGACGATGAAAGTAAGCCGCTATGAACAAATCCATTCCTTTTTATCCAAGGAAAAAGCCTGCATCTTAAAACCGGCGTTCGGCGCAGGAGGCAGAGGCGTTATTTTATTGGATCTCGGTAAGAAAAACATAACCGCCACGTATCACATCGGAAAGGATAAGCAGACAAAAACCTTTTCCAACCATGCTTCTTTTAAAACATGGTGCAAAAAAGTGCTTCAACATCACTATTTGCTTCAGCCTTATTTAAATATTCAAGATAAAGAACAATACCCGTGTGATATTCGCCTGTTCATGGAAAAAAACGAAGCAGGTGAATGGAATACAGTCGGAAAGGCCGTGAGACGCGGATACAAACACGGGCTGCTGGCCAATTTGTCAGGCGGGTCTGATGCGCTGACATTCGATTCTTGGTTTGAAGATATACCGAAAAAACAGCAAGTAGTCTTACTTGATGACGTGTTCTCGATTACCCAGTCGGTTCCGTATTATCTTGACGAGCGCTATGGGCCGCTGTTTGAACTTGGTCTCGATATATGCCTTGCGAAGGACGGGAGAATTTGGATCTTAGATATTAATTCCAAACCAGGCAGAAAGTCAATTCTGCGTGTCTCTCCCGAGCAAAAAGATCAGCTTTACACTTGTCCCCTAAAGCGCTGCCAATATCTGTTTTCTGAGCAACGCCAGAAAGGAGTTCTTCCGCGTGAATCATAAACGGTTTTTGATCGGCATAGACAAAACGAGTGAAAATACCCTGATTTTGCCCTCTTCGCTGAAGCGAGACGGTCTCTTGCATGCCGCGTTCGGGACGAAGGTTGTCAGATGCCACGTTTCTTACAGGCGGCATTTAGAACAAACCGTACTTCTCTCTGAAAATCTGTTTCACGAGCTTTTTCTTCCCCATCGAAGCAGGGCTGACATTCTGATTCATGATCATACGGTACATATCGGGCCGTTAATCGGCATTTTTACGGCGGGGTTTACCGTATCTCTTGAACGCCCTTTTAAAGATCGTTCCCTCTTTTTTTCTAAGCTTGTCACATTACACGAGCAAGCTGGAGGCTACTGCTTCGTTTTTGGCGCTCACCAAATCAATTGGGAGGAAGGCACGATTGAGGGGCTCCTATACAGGGAAAACGGCTGGGAGAAAAAAATCGTCCCGCTGCCGAACGTCGTTTATGACCGTTTGCCAAACCGAAAAATTGAAGATTCGCTTCTCTTGCAGCATACAAAAAAGAGACTGATCGATGAATATCAAATTCCATGGTTTAATAAAACATTTTTTAATAAATGGAGCGTTCATCAATTGCTCGAAAAAGATCCGAGAACAGCCCCATTTTTGCCGAAATCCGAGCTTACACCATCTGAGGAGCGGATTGATGAGCTCTGTGATGCATACAAAAAAGTCTATATCAAACCAGCGAACGGAGCACTCGGCACCGGAATTTATCAGCTGACAAAAACAGACGATGGCCTGACGGTGAAACATACGAATGACGCCAAAACATTTTCTTCTATCGATTATTCCGACGCCGCCTCATTTCTGGCAGAATTTCAAAAACAGCACGACCTGTCTGACTTTCTCATTCAGCAAGGTGTGGATCTGATTGAATTTCAAGGCAAACCAGCGGATTTCCGTGTCCATACCAATAAAAACAGAAAAGGGAAATGGACAGTGACTGCAATAGCAGTAAAAATTTCCGGAGAAAACAGCATTACAACACATCTATCTAATGGCGGAATCGTAAAAACACTTGCAGAAGTATACGATGTTCCCGCTGAAAGAATTGAGGTCATTAAAAAGCTTTCCGCAGCCGCACTGACGGCAAGCCATGTGCTTCACGATCATATCGAGGGGTTTATCGGGGAGATCGGTTTCGATTTTGGCATTGATCAAAGCGGTAAAGTATGGATGTTTGAAGCGAATTCGCGTCCGGGCCGCAGTATTTTTTCTCATCCAAAT
This sequence comes from Bacillus sp. SW14, assembly GCF_047608225.1. Taxonomy (NCBI): domain Bacteria; kingdom Bacillati; phylum Bacillota; class Bacilli; order Caryophanales; family Bacillaceae; genus Bacillus; species Bacillus sp. SW14. Next base: position 3,213,968 of record NZ_JBLKRW010000001.1, read on the forward strand.
TTGCATCATGTTGATTCTCTGACAAAACGAAGAAGCTTTGAGTACGCGTCATATTTATCCGAGAAGGCGATCACCACCCCTGAAGCGCTATGGCCTTCGTAATCTGTCCGCTTTTTTGATAAAGCGGGCTTATCTTTATCCATCGCTGGGACAAACTGCATCACAAAGACCTTAATGATGTTCTAAAACAGTGATACAATGAAAATAATTCGTTCGTCACCAGGTCAATTGATATCAATGTTAAGGAGCGTGGCCGTCATGATTTCTCATTTCAGCTGGAAACCTTTGTTCCAAAAAGAAAAGCTTCCGGGATGGAGAATTTCGTTTTATTATAAAGGAACCCATTATGAGGGCATCTATCATAAAAGCGGTGAAATTGAATGGGGAGATTTGTTTCCCGCCCGCGCTGACGAGCCTGCTCTTACGAACGAAATACATGAACTGATGCTTTTTCATATTTATGACTAGCTTAGCCTGAACGGCTAAGCTTTTTTTATACTTTCTCAACATTTACCACTCAATTTTCCGTATGCGTATCCGTCCACTTTAACATAATACTAGTAACAAGCCGGCAAAGCATTGGGTTACGCCGAGGCGGCAGTGACACCCGAGACGGGTCCACAGACTGGTGCAACTCCAGTTAACCCAACCATACTAAACAAAAAGGAGATTTTACACATGGCTAACCAAAATTCTTCAAACCAATTAGTAGTTCCTGGCGCAGCTCAGGCTATCGATCAAATGAAACTTGAAATCGCTTCTGAATTCGGCGTTAACCTTGGAGCGGATACAACTTCCCGCGCTAACGGTTCTGTCGGTGGAGAAATCACTAAACGTTTAGTCTCTTTCGCTCAGCAGCAAATGGGCGGCAACGTTCAATAACAACTCAATATATGGCTATAGAGGGCGCGGTTTTCGCGCTCTCTTTCTATTTGTCACCCTTTTTTCCCACTTCACATATCCTAGAAAAAAAGGGAGGAAATAAGGGTGGCCTTCATTGCCATTGTGAATTGGGAGCTGGTTCAGTTCGTCAGTATATCCATGCTTCATGAATATGTTTCCCATCGTTCTGCCTATTTGTACAGGTATTCTTTCCCGCGCTGTTCAAACTGAGAGCATCCTTTTATAATGAGGGGCAAGGAGGTTTTTTGATGAAAATCGCTTTATTTGGAGCCAGCGGCCGCGTCGGACAAGCTTTTTTAAAACAAGCTGCCGCAGATGAACAATTTGATATATACGCTCTGGTCAGATCTCATCATGCTGAGCTCCCCCTTTCAAAAGACCGGATCGTCATAGGGAATGCGCGCCGCCGGGAAGATGTAAAAAAAGTGATGAAGGATGCTGAGATCGCAATCAGCTGTCTCGGCACAGATGGTGATGATACCTTGTCTGTAGCGATGGCAAATATAATCGCCATTATGAAAGAACAGCATATCAAACGGGTGATTACGATCGGCACCGCAGGCATTCTTAATTCCCGATATGAACCGGGAAAGTACCGGTTTGAAACAAGTGAATCGAAACGAAAGCTAACCCGAGCAGCCAAGGAGCATGCAAAAGTATACGAAATGCTAAAAGAATCCTCTTTAGACTGGACAATCATCTGCCCCACTTACCTCCCGGACGGAGCAGCAACCGGCGATTACCGTGTGGAGCGTAACGTTTTGCCGGAGGGCGGCACAAGCATTACGGTCGGCGATACAGCTGATTTTTTATATCATGAGCTCATTACAGGCGAGTATGCCGGATATCGTGCCGGACTGGCTTATTAACTACATAACAACCCCAAAACACGATTGTTTTGGGGTTGTAAGCATTATGCTATGGAATGTTTCTTGCCTTTTTGCAGCTTATACATTTGATAATATTGTCCTTTGACGGCCATTAATTCCTCATGGTTCCCTCTCTCAACAATTTCTCCTTTATCAAGGACCAAAATCTGATCCGCGTTTCTGATTGTTGAAAGCCGATGGGCGATGACGAAGGTGGTGCGCCCTTGTTTGACAACATCGAGCGCCTTCTGGATCACGGCCTCTGTCTCTGTATCAATATGCGCCGTTGCTTCATCTAAGATCAAAATGGCGGGATCAAAGGCCAGAGCTCTTGCGAAAGATATTAATTGCCGCTCTCCAGAAGATAGCGTGCTCCCTTTTTCAATCACGGGTTCATTGATGCCTTGAGGCAGCTTTTCCAAAAGGCTCTCAGCCCCGACTTGCCGCAGTGCTTTTTTGATCTTTTCATCGGTCATTTTTTCATCATCAAGGCTTACGTTAGAACCGATCGTGCCCGAGAATAGGTAAGGGTCCTGAAGCACAATGCCCATATGGGATCTGAGTTCCTGTCTTGACATGTTGTAAATGCTTTTTCCATCAATCAGAACATCCCCTTTTTGCGCATCATAAAAACGAAACAGAAGATTCAAAATCGAGCTTTTTCCTGATCCGGTATGGCCAACGAGCGCTACGGTTTCGCCTTTTTGCGCGGTAAAAGAAATATGTTTTAACACCTCTTCACCGTCATGATATGCAAATGACACATTACGAAATTCAACCCGCCCCAGCGCGCGCTCCTTCGCCGGTTCACCCGCTTCTTCCGTATTCTTTTCTTCAAGCAGTTCGAAAACACGCCCGGCGGAAACCCGTGCCAGCTCCAGCTTTGAAAACTGATTGACGATGCCTGTGATCGGCTGAAATAACCGGTTTAAATAATCAACAAACGCGTACAGCACTCCGACAGAAACAATTCCGGCCGCATTCAGGCTCGCACCGCCAAAGTGCCAGATCAGACTGACAAACGCAAGGTTTCGGATCACATTGACAAGGTTATGGGACATTAAAGAGTTTAAATTCAGCATCCTGTTTTGAAAATAAAAATGAGATTCATTTAATTTCTCAAATTCTCTCATCGTTTCCTTCTGGTGACGGAAAGCCTGAATAATTGTCATGCCTTGAATGGACTCATTCATCTTTGCGTTAATGTCACTGTTGATCGAGCGGATTTTTCGATTGTAATAAGACGCGTATTTCCGATAGATAACTGACCACAGACAGATGATCGGCACAATTGCCAGACACACTAACGCGAGCTTAACATCAAGCAGAAACAATGCTGCGAATATGCCGACCATATAGATTCCGCTTGTCACAAATGTTGACAGCACTGTGACATATAAATCCCTGACGGCTTCTGTATCATTGGTAATCCGCGCAACCACTTTGCCTGCGGGAAGGTTATCAAAATAGCGTATCGGCATTTTCTGTATGTGCGAAAACACGTCCTGCCTCATCTTCTGGATAATCCGATTGGCGCTCATCTGCAGCAAATAATGCTGTCCGTATTGAAAAAATGCAGAAAAGACGAGCAAACCTCCATACAGACAGATCAGAAACATCATTCCCTTTATTTCCGGCTGATAGAACTGGAAAATTTCCTCTTTTGTCAGCTTTTCGGCAGCATATGTCCGGCTCTTGTCTCCGTTTGTGATTGTCAGCATTCCGTCAGAAACCGTTCTGTTCCCGTCAAAGCTGACAGCCTGATCAACAAAATAAAACGCCATTCCCACTTGATAAATATGCGCTTCTTTTTCTCGAGAAACAGGCTCCTGCATCCGGTCCTCTCTCACATAAGAGGTGCCGTGGAACTGAACGGCGTTTTTATCTTTTTCCGCAGCTTCGTACCAAGTTTTCTCAATACCGAGGATATGATCGTCAATCATTTTTTTGCCGATAAACGGCCCGGTCAGTTCTGCTCCGACGGCGACAGCTAGCAAAACGACGGCTATGAGCAGCAATTTTCGATAAAGGAGTGCGTATCTCCATAACGTTTTTCCCGTTTTCATGCCCCTGCTCCCCCTTCTTCCGCAGTGAACAGCTGCTGTCTTTCATATTGTTCCCGGTACCACCCATTATTGGCCATCAGCTCTTGATGGGTGCCTCTCTCAGCAATCACGCCGCCGTCCATCACAAGAATCAGGTCAGCATGCTCCACCGCGGATAAACGGTGCGTCAAAATAAATGTCGTTTTCCCTTTGCGGTTTTTTCTGATATTGCTGATAATCGCCGCTTCGGTTTTGGCATCAACAGCAGAAAGCGAATCATCCAGGATCAAAATCTCCGGATTCGCCATAAGAGCTCTCGCAATCGAAATTCGTTGTTTCTGCCCGCCGGACAGCGCAACGCCTTTTTCACCGACCATTGTCTCCAAGCCGAACGGAAGCATGTGTACATCCTTTTCAAAATGTGCTTCGGCAATGACTTGCCGAACCTCTTCATCACTCGCATCCTGTTTTCCGTATAGAATATTTTCTTTTACCGTCCGCGAGAACAGCAAATGATCCTGCGGCACATATCCGATCCACCCGCGGAGCCGGTCAAGGGGGATTTGTTGGATCGGTACACCTGAAAATGTGATGCTCCCTTTGCCTGAGGGGTACTGGCGCAAAAGCTGCTTAATAATCGTCGTTTTTCCGCTCCCGGTTTTCCCGGCAATCCCGACAGTCTGCCCTTTTTGCACCGCAAACGAAACATCTTGAATATTGCTGCTTGTTGAGCTTGGATATGTAAAGCTGACATGGCTGAAAACGATATCTCCAGGCTTTTTCAGTTCAGCGGGCCGCTTGGGATCTGTCACGTCCGGCTCATAAGAAAGGGTTTCACTTACCCTGTCTAATGACGCATTTCCGCGTTGCATCACATTAATGAGTTCACCGATTGCAAACATCGGCCAAATCATCATGCCGAGATAAACGTTAAAGGAAACTAGCTCGCCAAGCGTCAGTTCATTCCGAAACACAAGAAACGCTCCGTAGCCGAGCCCGATCAGATAGCTGGCGCCGACAAGCAGCTTCACCGTCGGCTCAAACAGTGAATCTATAAATGCCACTTTCATATTTTTCTGATAAACATCAGCGGTCATTTCATGAAACCGGCGGACATCGTTTGTTTCCTGTACATACGCGCGAATCACCCGCACGCCTGAAACGGATTCAAGCACCTTGTCATTCAGCGCCCCGAACGCATTTTGGGCCTCCGTAAACCGCTCATGAATTTTACTTCCGTATAGACTGATGGCAATCGCCATAATAGGAAGCGGGAGAATGGCGGCAAAGGTCAGCTTCCAGCTGATCAAAAATCCCATCGTCAAAAAGATCGTCATCATAAACATCGTAGAATCGACTAATGTCAGGATGCCAAACCCCGTCGTTAAACTGACAGCCTGAAGGTCATTCGTCCCCCGCGCCATCAAATCGCCTGTCCGGTTCTTTTCATAAAACGGCGGCGACATGGCCAGCAAATGCCCCATCAGCTTCGTACGAAGAATTCTCTCCATCACATTCGCTCCGCCAAACAGCTGGTGCATCCAAAAATAAGACATGATATACACGACCGCCGTCAGCACAATAAAGATACCGATATAAAACAGCAGCCCATCTGCAGTAAACACCCCAGATTTCATATCATCTATGGCGTTTCCCAAGAGCTTCGGCGGAAACATTTCAATGACATTGACTCCTAATAAAAGCACAATCGCAATCGTATAGCGCAGCCAGTATGCTTTAAAAAACCAGCCAAGCTTTCTCAATACTGAGAACATCAATCCTCATCTCCTTTATCTCATCAGCCGCCTTCTATTTTTTCCTTGCTTCCTTTTTCGTTCAGTTTGTTACAAGTTGGTCTTGTCTCTGTATTTGTCTTCACATCCCATACACCTGTCTTTCCTTAGATTTTGTATATAAAAAAGGCATGAAGCGTCAGCTCCATGCCTTTTTTGACCAATATGATATGCACAGCGCTTTTCAGCGCGCGGCTAGATTTAAAAAACCGTCAATCAAACAGAACTTGGGTTTGCCGCGCCAATATGAAACTGTTTTGTAAACACGCAAATTCCTTGGCATAGCAAACCCTCCTTCCACTTTTTATCTTTTTTTCATCATATAAACAAAACCTTTTTTTGTCAATCATTTCTTCATAAGGAAAAGGTTAATGGTTCTCAAATCCGGGTATTGTCTTGTAAGACGTTTTTGAAGGGGTGAAAATGATGTTTCATGCTGACCGTATTATCGTTGCGTTTGACGGGAGTGAAAATAGTAAGAGAGCGCTTCAGACAGCCATTGATCTTGCTAAAACCGTAGATGCCGCCATTACCGTCGCCCATTCACATGATATGAAAGACACTCAGACCATCATCGACCCGCCGAGGCCCGAAGCAGGAGCAAGTTATATGGGCGGAGGCATGACGAGTGTTCCTGATCCGCTGATATCAGATGTCGCACCGACTGAGCCAATCATCTACGAGGACCGTACGGAAGAAGTCATCGCCGAAGCCAGGATGATGCTCAATGACCAGCAGGCCAATGGGGATATAGATATAGTAGAAGGCGATCCTGCTGAATCCATTATCGAGTATGCGAACCGCATTTCTGCTGATATGATCGTAACCGGAAGCAGAGACCAAAACAAGCTGAAAAAGTTATTATTCGGAAGTGTAAGTGAAAAACTTTCAGCGAAATCGGATATACCCGTCCTGATTGTAAAGTGAGCACGCCCAGTGCTCGCTTTTTTAAAGTCATAATTGTGAAAAAACATAGATTTTCGTTTTTTTCTGTTATAATGCTTTCGTGCCCAAAAGCACAAAAGCATTAAAGATCATATGGGGTGTTATTTTGGATTCTCAAAAAAAGCTGACATTTCCGTTAGCCGTCGGTTTATTTATATTTATGTTAGGCATCATTATTTCTTGCTTATTCTTGCTTCATACAGAACCGCATATCCCGCTGTTTCTATGTGTTGTCATGCTTTCAGCAGCCGGTTTATGGTTCGGTTTTTCCTGGAAGACCCTAGAAAAAGGGATTACAGATGGGATCAAGAACGGCGTACAGCCGATTATCGTACTGGCGCTGATCGGTATCTTAATCGGCGCTTGGATGTACAGCGGCGCAATACCGTCCGTAACAGTTTACGTCCTGTCCTTTATTGAACCCAGCCACCTTCTTTTGACGGCTTTGTTTTCCTGCATGATCATCAGCACGCTTGTCGGCTCAAGCCTGACAACTGTGAGCACGATTGGAGTCGCACTGATTGGCGTGGCGAGCGCGGCCGGTGTTCCGCTTGAATGGACGGCAGGCGCGGTCATATGCGGCGCATGCTTTGGTGATAAAATGTCGCCGATGTCGGACACAACCAATTTTGCCGCCGGCATAGGCGAAATACCGATCTTTGAACACATTCGGCATATGATGGGCACTACTATTCCGGCTTTGCTCATCACCGTCGTGCTGTTTTACTTTCTCGGTTTATCAGTATCAGCGGACACGGCTTCAACCGATGATATTCAACATGTCATAACCGGCATCAAGGATGCCGCAAATGTGACGCCATGGGCGCTTCTTTCACCGCTCTTGGTCGTTTTGCTGGCGGTTAAGCGTGTGCCCGTGATTCCCGTTCTGACTGCAGGAATTATTTCCTCGGGAATTTTGACTGCTATCTTTGTACCTGACAGCAGCATGCAAGCATTTATGACAGCTTTGCAACATGGCACGGCGTTTGAAACTGACAATGAGGCTGCCGCTAAAATTATCAACAGAGGTGGACTGCAATCCATGATGGGCTCAGTCTCGCTCATTATGATTGCTTTTGCACTCGGCGGATTGATGGAGAAAATCGGGTTAATTTCCGCGCTATTGGAGGGTGTCATGAAAAGCATCCGCTCGAAAGGCCAGCTGATTGCGGCGACTGTCTGTTCAAGCATCGGCGTCAATTTGGCAACCGGTGAACAGTATTTATCAATATTAATACCGGGACAATCATTTAAAACCTTATACGACAAACAAAACATCCAGCGGAAATTTCTTTCCAGATCCTTAGAGGACGGCGGGACATTAATGAATCCGTTGATCCCTTGGGGAGTATGCGGAGCCTTTATGGCGAGCGCGCTTGCCGTTCCCGTCATAGACTATATCCCGTTCGCATTCTTCCTTTATATATCGCCGATGATCTCAATTTTGGTTGGATTTATTAAAAAATAAAAAAAGCTCCGCTTGCAAAGCGGGCTCTTTTTTATGCTTCATTACGAAATGCTTGCTGCCTGCTGAATGCTTTCTTGAAAAGCAGCCTGAAGCTGTTTTGTCACCGGTCCGGGTTCGCCGTTTCCGATTGAGTCCCCATCGAGCGTCACAACCGGAATAATCTCTGCCGTCGTTGACGAGATAAAGATTTCCTCTGCCTGTCTCAGCTCTTTCTCACTGACAGGCGTCTCATCAAACTTGAGCCCGTTCTTTTCAATCAGCCCTAAAATATTCATACGTGTAATGCCATTAAGAATGAGCCGGTTAGCCGGATGCGTTCGCACCGTCCCGTTGATAACGGCGTAAACGTTAGAGGATGTACCTTCCGTAACAACACCGTCTCTAATTAAAATGGCCTCAAAAGCTCCAGCTTCATAGGCCTTTTGCTTCGCCATGACATTATACAGTAAATTCAGACTTTTAATATCACACCTCAGCCAGCGAAGATCCTCATCTGTAATGGCTGCCACTCCGTACGCCTGTTCTTGCTGCGGTTTTTTCACAGAAAATGTGTAAGCAGTCGTCTGCGGCTCAAGTCCAGCTTCGTACTGGTGCTTTCGCGGCGCCGCACCTCTTGTCGTCTGAATGTATACCGCTCCCTCACTGACCGCATTCTCCTGAACAAGCTTTTCCAGATCCCACTCGAGATCTTCTATACTGAACGGGAGTGAGATTCCGATTTCAGCCGCACTTCTGAAAAAACGCTCCGCATGCTCGCGCAAGCCGAACAATACCCCTTTGTACACCCTGATAACCTCATAAATACCGTCGCCAAACTGATAACCGCGATCTTCCAAATCGATTGATGCTTCGCTGCGTTCGATCAGCTGGCCATTGACTAAAACCTTCATAATAGCCCTCCCTTTTCGAGATTTTCCTGAAGTTTTTCTGGCTGTCATTGTCACTTATTCTACCATATAGGATGTGCTGAAAAACAGAAAGAACAAGAGATCTATAGCGGGAAGGAGTTTATTTTTTCCTTAAAATCCGACATTTCGACATTTTTTCTATGTTCTTCCCATTTTTATTCCTGTATACTTGACTCGTAATACATAAGTTGTAAACTTATGCATCTTGATAAGCTGCCTGCTGTACAGCGGTATGTAGAGATTTTATGCCAATGGAGAGATTGTTATGCGACAAACGAGAGGAGACGCTTCTCCTTCTGCAGTTTCGCTTGCCTTTAAATTTGCAAGTTTAGCAGTTTTATGTGTGCTGCTTTTGATTATGGTGATGTTGGTTTATTCCAACAGCTCAACGAAAGCAAAGGAAGTCACTGTCACAACAAACGGCGAGCTTCGCAATGAGAAGGAAAGCCTGAAGCTGAAAAACGACTCCCCCGATCTGCTGATAAAACATCTGCAGACGAAACAGAACATGGGAGATAAGACGGTTTACCTAACCTTCGATGACGGCCCGTCAGCCTATACAAACCGCTTGCTCGACGTATTGAAGCGCGCTGATGTAAAAGCGACATTTTTTATGCTGTCACCGCGGATGAATGAATTCAAACAAGCTGTGAAAAGATCAGAAAAGGAAGGCCATGCACTCGGTTTACACGGCGTCACCCATAATAATAAACTATTCTACCAAACACCGACATCCCCGTTAAAAGAAATGCGGGAGGCGCGTGACACGCTGCAAGACATTACCGGATATAAAACCGATCTTGTCAGAACGCCATACGGCAGCAAGCCGTCATTGACCTCCTCACAAATCCGCAATCTTGAGAAAAACGGTTTTGTGTACTGGGATTGGACCATCGACAGCATGGACTGGAAATACCGGAATTCAGCATATGTGACGGCCGTCTTACAGCAGCTGGAGAATATGGAACACAGCCATTCAAGCCGGCCATATGTGATTCTCATGCATGATCTTCCGGCTACAGTGAACGCGCTGCCGGTATTAATCAATAAACTAAAAGAAAAAGGCTATTCCTTTGGAGTATTAGAGGACACAATGGTTCCTGTTCACGAATAAAAAAGTGAGGCGCATGAGTGCGGCCTCACTTTTTTATTCCCAAACTTCGGGCAAACTCTCCAATTTTTTGATGGATGACCATGTCAAACAAGCTGTCGCAATACGTCGGTTCTAGGTTAATGATGACTTTCTTCATGCCGGGAATCCGGCTTGCGTCCTCAGGCACAAATCTTGCCGGAGCGACTTCGAGAGATGTGCCGATGACCAATAAAAGATCTGCTTGATCCAGCTTTTCATAAAGGGTCTCAAAGTGCAAGACGGCATCGCCAAAGAGAACCACATCGGTTTTTAATACCGTTTTGCAAATGGCACCATCTTTTCCGGACGCCGTACACTCCGGCACCTCCCGCTCCAGCAAATGAGGGAGATCATATGGCGCTCCGCATGCCGGGCAGGCTGCTGTCTGGATAGACCCATGCAATTCATACACATGTCTGCTCCCGGCTTTTTTATGAAGGCCGTCAATGTTTTGCGTAAAGATATCGACCTGCTTCCCTTGCTTCTCCAGCTCAGCTAAAAGCAAGTGCCCTTCATTCGGTTCAAAGCTACCGCTCATTTTCATCTGGAACAATTCTTTGAATTTAGGCCAAAACTGACGCGGGTGGCTTAAAAAATAATCAACGCTCATCGCTTCCATTCTTGCGGCATCCTCCGTCCAGATGCCTCCTGCCGAACGAAAGTCGGGAATTCCTGATTCTGTGCTCATTCCCGCTCCGGTCAGTACGACAATTCGCTGCGCTTCATTTAAAATGTTTCTGAATGCTTCCAACTTAACACCGCCTTTTTTCTCTTATTTTACCACGAAAAAGACTCCGCCTCTGTCAGACGAAGTCTTTCCCTTTTTAAGCCCGTTCCTTTTCCTCTTTACTTACATTCACTTGGAACGGATCGTTTTGGTGCTTTTGCTTCACAAAAACCATTTGGCCGGGATATGCAAACTCGACACCCTCTGCGGCAAGGATTTCAATGATTTTATAGTTGATATCCTCTCTAATATCGAGGTTTTCAGCCCAAACCGCTGTTTTTGTATAGAAGTTGAAAAACAAATTGTAATAGCTGTCGGCAAACGTATCAAAGTTGACCATGATCGTTTCATTATCAATGCCCTCGTGCTCTAAGAGCATTGTTCTGAGAGCACGAATAGAGCGGTCAAGGTTCTCAACCGGCGTAGCGTAGGACACATGGATGGAAAACGTGATCTGGCGTTTGGTCATTCTTGTCCAGTTCGTGATCGCTTCCATCGACAGCGTAGAGTTCGGCACTGTTACAAGCGCCCCCTGTGCGGTTCTGAACCTCGTACTTCGGAAGGTAATATCCTCTACTGAGCCCGTTACCGTCGACGTCTCCACCCAGTCACCGATGGTAAACGGCTTTTCTGTAATAATAATGATTCCGCCGAAGAAGTTGCTGATGGTATCCTTCGCTGCAAGCGCAAATGCAAGTCCGCCAAGGCCCAGGCCCGCCACGAATCCATTGACATCATAATTGAATTCCTGAGCGATCACACTGACACTGAGCGCAATGATGACAAAACGAAGCAATTTGGATAAAAACGGTGCCAGAATGTCATCCATCTCCAGCTCAAAGCGCTGATTCACCTTATGGAAGATAAACGACGACGCTGCGGTCAAGTTACAAAGCCCCCAGCACAAAAGCGCCACAATCAGCGAGCGGTATATGTTGCTGATGACAGGCATTTGTTCGTCTAAAAACGGTGAATACCGGATCGCTAAAAACAGCCCTAAAGCAACAAAAAACCATCTGGCCGGCTTTTCAAACGCCACAACCACCTGTTTGAAAATTTCTGTTTTCCGCCGATTCGTGAGATTAAAAAGCAACTGAAAGAAATATCTTGTAAACAGTTTTCTGAGTATAAGAAACACCAGCAAAATCGCCAAGCTGATGCCGATTTGTATCATTTTATCAAGTGTGAAGTATTGTTGCAGATAATCTAGCATGACAGTCTCCCTTCTATTTAAATCAAATGTTTATTATACTAAAAGATTCGTAAAGATGCTCATCTAAATGTCTTTTTTCATCACAAAACCCCGGCGGAACGCCGGGGCCATTTCTCAATTCATCTATTCAGCCAGATTCAACAGGGACAGTCACTTACTTTTTTTCGTTTGTGTCTGATCAAGGAGAGTTGCTTTTTGCATTTCAGCATCCGTTTCGGCTTTAATTCTTTCCTCCACTCTGATTCTCCCTTTTCCCATGATCTCGCCTCCTTTTTTGCCATTATAAAGTAACAGAATGTTTTGTGAATATGTCGAAAGGCCTAATTTCCTGACGAAATATGTTCTGATACGCTGAGTGTCTTTATTTAGATATACGCGGTTCTCAGCCAGGACCATTCCGATATGGCAGAAAAAATTCACCAGTTTGTATCGCCGTGCATATATGGATTTGATACAATAACAGAAATGCCCATATGAGGAGCTGACTTAGCTTGTACACCATTGCCCATCGCGGAGCATCAGGTTACGCTCCGGAAAATACGTTTGCTGCATTTGACCTTGCGGCGGAAATGAATGCAGATATGATCGAACTGGATGTCCAGCTTACAAAAGACAGGCAGATTGTTGTGATACACGATGACAGAGTTGACCGAACAACAAACGGATCGGGTTTTGTTAAAGATTTTACATTGGAGGAATTGCAGAAACTCGATGCAGGAAGCTGGTACGGCCCTGCTTTTCAGGGAGAGCGTATTCCTACCTTGGAAAAGGTGCTCAAGCGCTACCACAAAAAAATCGGCCTATTAATTGAATTAAAAGGCCATCCATCTCAAATCGGAATTGAAGAAGAAGTGGGACAGCTGTTAGGGCAATTTTCTTTTTCTATCAACAATATTGTCCAATCCTTTCAGTTCCGCTCCGTCCAGAGGTTTCATGAGCTTTATCCATCGTTTCCGACAGCGGTCATTATGAGGCCCAATTTTGGGATGCTGTCCAGAAATCAGCTGAAGGCCTGCCAATCTCTCGCAAACTATGTCAATATCAAATACACACGACTCAACCGGCTGATGATCGCTTCAGGCCATAAAAACGGCTTAAAAGTGTTTGCATGGACTGTCAATAATCAAAAGACAGCCGCAAAATTACAAGCCATGGGCGTGGACGGCGTCGTAACAGACTACCCGGATTTCATCAAAAAGGATGGCAAACATGAAAAGATATAGCGCGGTGTTTGTCGGAGGAGCGCTTGGCGCCTGCCTCCGATACGGATTAAACATGTGGATACAAACCGATCAGTTCCCCGCTGCAACCTTGCTGGAAAACGCGGCTGGAAGCCTTCTATTAGGTATTCTGACCGGTTTTTTTATGATCAAGGCAAAACGGCCTCTGCTGCCGGTTTTTTTAGGTACCGGCTTTTGCGGCGGCTTTACAACAATGTCCACGTTTTCTAAAGAAACGGTGATGCTTTTGCAAGCACAACCCTCATTAGCTGTTTTATATATGGGACTCTTATTGATATCAGGAATCGTTCTTGCGCTGGTTGGCGTACTGTCGGGCCGCGGCATAGCAGGCATTCAGCAAAGAAAGGAGCTGCAGGAAAGATGACACTGGCGGGTATCTTTATAGCGGGCGGCCTTGGCGCGATGCTGCGCTTTTGGCTTGGCAATGTCATCACCGTCAAAACCAAAAGTCCCAGCCTGCCCATTGGCATATTAACAGTCAATATACTTGGGGCTCTCGGGCTTGGATTGTTTACAGGGCTCCACGTCACAAATGCTTCGGCCTCCCTCATCATCGGCACGGGATTTTTCGGCGCCTTTACGACCTTTTCCACTTTCAGCGTTGAAAGTGTTCAGCTCCTGCTGGCCAAACGCGTTATGGAAAGCATTCTGTACATCACCCTAACGCTTTGCGGGTCGCTTTTGGCGTTTTGGTGCGGCTGGACAATTGCAACGTAAAAAAACCTTGAGCTTATTTCTCGCTCAAGGTCGCATTGTTCAGTATCACAGGCTCGGGCATCGGCAACGTGTGGTGCGCGGTAACCCCGGTTGTGCTTGCTTCTTCTTTTATCTCGATTTGCTTGATTAATCGGCCGTCCATCTTCAGCACCTTTATCGTGTATGAACCGATGCGGATGGATTCACCAGCCTCAACATCGATGTTTTCTTTTAATATCAGCCCGCCGATCGTATCAACGTCTTCTTGAATCGATGCACCAAGAAGGCTGTTCACCTGATCGATCCGAACCTTTCCATCCATGACATAATGGCGATCGCCAAGATGTTGGATCAGCGGCTGTTCATCCTCATCAAATTCATCTCTGATCTCGCCGACAATTTCCTCAAGAATATCCTCTGTCGTCACAAGTCCCGATGTTCCTCCGTATTCATCAGACAATATGGCCATATGAATGCGTTCGCGCTGCATTTTAATCAGCAAGTCATGAACCGGGATGGTTTCAATCACTTCGATTACCGGCCGCACATACGGATGGATCGTCATCTTCATTCGTTCCTCTTCTGTCATAAACAACAAATCAGAAAACAAATGCTTCGTATTGACCAAACCGATGACACTGTCTTTGTCCCCGTCTGTCACAGGCCAGCGTGTGTATTTATCCTTCAGCATGACTTCAAGCATCTCGGCCATCGTCATCTCTGTTGACACAGCGGCCATTTCCTTCCGCGGTATCATAATTTCTTTGCCGATCCGATTATCAAATTCAAAAATCTTATTTACATATTTATATTCAGACGGATTAATCTCTCCGTTTTTTAAACTCTCAGATAACAGCATTCTGAGTTCTTCCTCAGAATGGGAACCATCATGCTCTGACGCAGGTTTTAAACCGAACAAGCCGCATAAAAGCCGCGCAGATCCATTGAGGATCCAAATAAACGGAAACAGGAGCAAATAGAATAAACGCAATGGACCCGCTATCAGCAAGGTCAGCTGTTCTGCCTTTTGGATCGCCACCGTTTTCGGGGCCAATTCACCTACTACAACGTGCAGAAACGTGATCAGGCCGTACGCGACCGCAAAAGAGACCGCATGAGAAACCGATTCCGGCAGGCCGAGCGGTTCAAACAATGGATGCAGAAGCTGTTCAAATGCCGGCTCCCCCAGCACGCCAAGTCCGATCGATGTCAATGTAATGCCCAGCTGGGATGCGGATAAATATTCATCCAAATCTGTTATGACACGCTTTGCGAGTATCGCCCGTTTGTTTCCTTCTGTTATAAGCTGATCAATTCTGGATCTCCTTACTCTAACAATCGCAAACTCGCTTGCAACGAAAAACGCGGTTAAAGCAATGAGCACACCAATTAAAATCAGACTGTCAATATCGTCCATTTAACCTTATCCCCTCATGAAAGGATAAGGAGTCACCTCCTGATATAATCATTTTTCCTTAACATTGAGGTACGCGGTGTATTGTTGCCTAAGCAGAGGGCCCCATCATACCACCTCCAAGTCAAAGTTTGATTATAAATTGTATATTTTATTGTAACACAACTCATTCCAAAAATGATTTTTAATTTTTAGACTTTTATTGTGAAGCAGGCTTTAATTGCAGGCACAGCCAGTCATTTGTGTTGCCTGTTTGGATTCGGATTTTGGAAATATGAAATTTTCTTTAAGCAAAGTCTTTATATAAGGATACAAAAATATCCCGTGAGTTTTTAATCTGCTCTATCGGCACACTGAAGGATAAACGGAAGTGCCCTTTCATTCCAAAACCGCTGCTCGGCACGATTAATAGTTTGTATTTTTGGGCGGCATGCACGCAAAAGGCGACTTCATCTTCTATTGGAGATTTCGGAAAAACGAAAAAACCGCCCTTCGGCATTTCAAATTCAAAACCGGCTTCCTTTAAAATGCCGACCATTAAATCCCTGCGCTCTTTATAAGCGCTTGCCTCGACTCTTACATTATCCATTCTTGCCACAGCCCGCTGCATCATGACAGGCGCATTCACAAATCCCAGCGTTCGATTACAATACACAAAAGCGTTGATCAAAAGGCCTGAATCAGGCATCCGGCTGTCCAAACCGATATATCCGAGCCGCTCTCCGGCTATGCCGAGATCTTTACTGAATGAGCTCGCCAAAATCACACGGTGATACGATTGAAACGGATTTGCCAGCTCTTCATCATAGATTAATTGACTGTAGGGTTCATCAAACAACACATAAATGGTCTGGCCGTTCTTCTCTTCTACTTCTTTTAATAAAGCGCCTAAATCATCTATATTTTTCTGGCTGAGAACAGTGCCTGTCGGGTTATGAGGCGTGTTGAGAATCAGCCCTTTCGTCTTTGGCGTGATGGACTGCCTTACCGCTTCAATATCAATCTCAAATCGAGGCGTCAATGGGCAGCTGACAGCCTTTCCCCCATAGTTCTCAATATACAATTTATACTCGGCAAAATAAGGTGCGAGAATAATGACCTCTTCTCCCGGATTCACAATGCTTTTTAACGCGACATTCAATGCGCCGCCCGCGCCCACCGTCATGACGACTCGTTCCGACGAGAACTCCGCTTCAAAACGGGACCCCAGAAATTGCGCGACCTTCTCTCTCGCTGCCGGAAGCCCTTGGTTTTGTATGTATCCATGATTGCCTTTTTCAGCTTCTTCTATTAATGCTCTCTTAAAAGCTTCAGGCGGTTCAACAATCGGGTTGCCAAGCGAAAAATCAAAGACCTGGTCATCCCCGAACTCTTTCTTCAGCCTTGCGCCTTCATCAAACAGCTTGCGAATCCATGATCCTTTATTTAAGTTTTCTTCAATTTCCCGAGATAACCCAGCCAATTTCATCTGTCCCTTCAAGTATAAAATATTTCGAAAATTGTTTTTCTCCATGTTACTTTAATCAGATGATGAATTCCACAACTTCCAGTTCTATCTGGGAAAAAACAATAAACTTGTGCAAGACACCGTTCATATATTAAACTATTCTCATAACTATAACGTGATGGTTGGGAGGGATATAGATGGGGCTGAGACTTATCGCATCAGTGAACTAGCAAAACTTGCCGGAGTAACGAAACGAACAGTTGATTATTATACGAATATTGGTCTGCTTACGCCGGCCAGATCCTGTTCAAATTACCGTTACTACGATGAAAATGCACTTAAACGACTCATATTTATTGTAGATTGCAAGAAGCAGCGATTGGCCCTGTCCGATATTAAAGATCGACTGGAGAACCAGTTTCCCTCTTCAGCTAAACTTGATGATGAAATTGGCAAACTGGCATTAGAAATTGATCATATGAATCAAAATATCTCCGGAATCTTGCATCGGTTTGAACGGCTGAAGCCCGAGGATCGTGACAAGCTGAAAAACAAGCTCCCACCCGAAAAGCTCGCCGTGTTCCAATCATTTATGCTGCTGTTAAGTTAAAACCATTTTATCTAACAGGAGGTGTTACCTTCATTCTCAATGCTAGAGTGAAGGTTCTAATTGGACATAGTGAATTTGATTTTAGTTGCTGTTTTAATCGCCCTGACGGCATTTTTCGTGGCCTCTGAGTTTGCCATTATCAGAATCAGAGGCTCACGAATCGATCAGCTGATCGCGGAAGGAAATAAAGCAGCAATAGCCGCAAAAAAAGTGACTACGCATCTTGATGAATATTTATCTGCGTGTCAGCTCGGAATTACATTGACTTCCATTGGATTAGGGGTTTTAGGCGAGTCCACAATTGAAAGGCTGCTTCACCCGCTTTTCATACAATTGAATGTGCCAGGTTCCCTTTCACATGTCATATCGTTTATTTTTGCGTATGCCATTATCACGTTCCTACACGTTGTTGTCGGAGAACTTGCGCCTAAGACAGTCGCCATCCAAAAGGCGGAAGCAGTGTCTATGCTGTTTGCGAAACCGCTGATTTGGTTTTACCGCATCATGTTCCCATTCATTTGGCTTTTGAACAATTCCGCTCGGTTATTGACAAAAGCATTTGGCCTGGAGACCGTTTCAGAAAACGAACTGGCTCACTCTGAAGAAGAGTTGCGAATCATTCTGTCTGAAAGCTATAAAAGCGGTGAAATTAACCAGTCAGAGTTTAAATATGTGAATAAAATCTTTGAATTTGACGACAGGCTCGCGAAAGAAATTATGATTCCGCGGACTGAAATTGTCAGCCTTCCGCATGATATCAAGATTTCTGAAATGATGGACATCATTCAAATCGAAAAATATACCCGCTACCCTGTAGAAGAGGGCGATAAAGATAACATTATCGGGGTTATTAATATTAAAGAAGTGCTGACCGCCTGCATCAGCGGCGAGGTATCTGTTGATTCCACCATTTCTCAATTCGTCAACCCGATCATTCATGTCATTGAATCCGCGCCGATCCAAGATCTGCTTGTCAAAATGCAAAAAGACAGAGTCCACATGGCCATCCTGTCTGATGAATACGGCGGTACGGCCGGACTTGTGACGGTTGAAGACATCATCGAAGAAATTGTCGGCGAAATCCGCGATGAATTTGATATTGATGAAATTAACGAAATCCGCAAAATCGGCGATGGCCATTATATTCTTGACGGAAAAGTGTTAATCGACCAAGTAAACGACCTGTTCGGCATTCATTTAGAGAACGAAGAAGTCGATACGATCGGCGGCTGGTTCCTTACCCAAAAATACGATGTTGAAAAAGATGATTCTATCATCGAAGAAGGCTGCGAATTTATCATTAACGAAATCGACGGCCACCACGTCGCTTATATTGAAGTCAAAAAACTCGCGGCAGAAGAGCTGGTTGAAGCTGGAGAACCGAAAGAAGCATAATATAAAAAGACACCTTTTATTGAGGTGTCTTTTAGATTGTAGACAAAGTCCTAAAACGGTTTTTGTTTTAGGATTTTGTCATCTTTTCAGCGTGATTGAAAACCCTTGAAGTCTAGGAAGGACGAGTATTGGAGCAGACTTCCGCAGGATGCGGTGACAGCGGCGTTTGAGCAGGACGCTCAGCTTTTAGCCGCTGATCTTTTCTCAAGTAAGCACCAACGCGCAGGACTGACAACGAATGCGAGGGTTTGTCGACACGCTGAGACACCTTTTATTGAGGTGTCTTTTTTATTATGTTTTGTTTCTAACCTCCCTATTCTTTTATAAAAACTGAATCCTCGGGAATTCTAATCAGGGGACTGGATCTCATTTAAAAACAAGAAAAAGGAGTGAAATGATGAAAGTAGTGGTAACTGGAGCAGCAGGTAAAATAGGACGGTGGGCCGTAAGAACAATATTGGAGGCCGGCCACGATGTAACAGCATCAGATAGAATATTAACAGAGGAATCAGCATCAAAAACATTTATCCAAGCCGATTTGCGGGATTACGGCCAAGTATGCCAGCTTATTATGGGCTGTGACGCTGTGGTCCATCTTGGGAATATTCCGACCGATGTCAGAAATCCCTCCCAGGCGATATTTGAAAATAATATGCTTGTCAACTTCAATATTTTGGAGGCTTGTAAAGATTTTAAAGTGCGTAAGCTTGTATGGGCTTCGAGCGAGACGGTGCTGGGATATCCGTTTGTACCGAAAGAGCTCAGCTACCTTCCTGTAGACGAAGAGCATCCGACAATCGTAAAATCGTCTTACGCAATGGCAAAGCGTCTGACCGAGATCCTTTCAGATATGTTTTCAAAGCTGATGAATACACAAATTGTCACCCTCCGCTTTGCAAATATATATGAACCTGATGAGTATGAAAAAATTCCAGGCATGCATTGGAACGAAAAGCAAAAGGATATCCAAAAGAAAAATGCATGGGCGTATTGCGATGTGAGAGACGCTGCGCACGCTTGCCTGCTTGCAATCGAAAAAAACAATATCGGCAATGAGGTCTTCCACATTACGGCGCCGGATACCATCATGAAAGAACCGAGTGAAGACTTGGTAAAACGATTTTTCCCAGAAGTCTCTTTAAAGCGGGATATAAAAGGATATGAAACACTGATGGCGATCGATAAAGCGAAAAAGACCCTTGGTTATGAACCCCGTTATACATGGCGTTCTGTATTAAACAATGACGGCTCACTCAAAGCACTGCCAGAGGACCAGCTTTCATTATCCAAAATATAAAACAAAAAAGCAGCGGATGTTCATTGAACTTCTGCTGCATTTTTTATATCATATTCTTCTAAATCGATGTCTACGTCCATTTTAAGAGCCAGCTTCGCCAGCTGTTGCCCCATATAAGGTCCCATTGTCAAACCGGACGATCCAAGGCCATTTGCCGCTATGATCCCGTCCCAGCCGGGAAGAGGTCCGATCACCGGCACATCACCCGGTGTAATCGGTCGTAAACCGACTCTTGCTTCTTGAAAGGTGCTGTTTGCTAAATCAGGAGCCATTTCCAATCCTTTGTTCAACAATTCCTGCAGCCCGCCTGCCGTGATCCGTTCATCACGACCTTCTATATCATCTTCACGAGTCGCTCCGATGGCCATTCTCTTGTCAGCATAAGCTAACAGATATTCCTTAGAAGGCGGCATGACAGCAGGCCAACTGTCCATATTGTTTGCGTCAGGAACCTGTACATATATGATCTGCGCTTTTTGCACGCTTACTTTAAAGCGAATGCCTAAAGGCGCCAGCAATTGGTCTGCCCATACACCGGCACAAACAATCACCTTGTCAGCAGAATAACATTCATCACCGACGGTTACTCCTGTCACTCGTTTCGAATGATATTGAAGCTTGGCATCGCCTGTTAAATAAACGGCGCCCATTCTTTGAGCAGCACGCAATAATGCATCTCTCAGCATCTCGCCATCCACTCGAGCGGCTCCGCTTATATGAATTGAATGGTACCGTTTAGCCAGCAATGGAAACATGCCGGCGGTTTTAAATTCAGATAGAAAAGAAATGTCTCCGATTTCCGGGGCGTCTTGTTTGCGTTCTTGCACCCGTTTTTCAATCTTTTCAATCTTTTCTTTCTCGTGATGAATACTAAGAGCACCAACCGGAGCATAACCCGTTTCTATCTCGCCTGCTTTTCTAAGCTCCTCTATGAAACAGGGGTAAAAGTGCGCTCCTGCCTTTGCCAGCTTGTACCACGCCTGATTTCGCCTCGGTGACAGCCATGGACAAATAATGCCTTTCGCTGCATGGGTGGCCTGTCCCTTATCTTTCCGATCTATGACAAGAACCTCAGCCCCCATTTTGGCTAACTGATACGCTGTTGACGCTCCTAGAATTCCAGCCCCTACTACGATCATTTTCATCATTTTCCGTAACCTTTCCCAATAATTAATTCCTTATATAGTATAGCTAATTGCCAAGGAACTTATAAACAATCGGGAAATCGGGGAGTGCGGGCACTGGTGGATTATAGCTGTTCCAGCTTGTTTTCAAGCTCTTTAATACTGTTATTTAAAGCCTCTGTCATGGCTGCAAGTCTTTCTTTTGACGGCAGGTGGGCAAAATCAGCCTGCTGAAGCGGCTCACCGATAATGAGCTTCATTTTTCCTTTTTTGAATAATCCCTTTCCGCTTGAAGGCCCTTTATATGCAGCGGGAACGAGCGGCGCTTTCCCCATTTGCGCAATTGTCACCGCGCCTCTTTTTAAAGGCACATCCTCGGAGGTCCTTGTTCCGCTCGGGAAGATACCGACGATCTCTCCTTCTTTCAGCAGCTTAATCGGGGTTTTAATACTGCTTGGTCCGGGATTTTCACGATCTACCGGAAAGGCATTGATTTTCTTCAAGAACGAACCGATCCATTTATTTTGAAAAAGCTCTTTTTTCGCCATGTAGTGTATTTGATAAGGAAGAATCCCGACTCCGAGTGTGATCACATCAACCCAGCCGGAGTGTGTACACGCGATGACAAAACCTGAATCGGCCGGAAGGTTTTCTTTGTTATACACCTTCACTCCTCCGCGAAGAGAAAGAATAACTTTTAAAGCATTTGCACAAAACTTATACATATCGCACTTCCTTTGTCGTAATCAATGATTCTTTCTGCTTCTATTATAACAACATTTTTTATTACCTGGTACTAATTTTTAAGATTTCTCTGGTTAAAACGCCAAAAAGCTGAGGATCGCCCTCAGCTTTTGTTAGATTTCCTCCCTGGTCGGGGGTGCCATAAACTCGGGCCCGACCGGGTCTGAAATCGTATTTTTCAATATGGTATTGATGTCTTTATGATCTTCACTGCTCAGCGTCCAGTCTGTAATCTTCGATATCGCATCAACCTGCTCAGGCTTTCTCGCCCCCCAAAGAGCGATATCCGCTCCCGGCTGATCTAAGATCCATCTGACGGCCAAGTGAATCACTGATTTTCCATAACGTGTCTGCGCCAGCTCATCCAACTGATGAACAGCAGAAAGATACTCTTTAAAACGGGGCTGCTGGAATTTTGGATCATGATTTCGCAGATCGTCGCCCTCAAACGTGTACTCTTCGGTCATTTTACCTGTTAGCAGCCCTCTGCATAAACTGCCGTATAATATCGTTGTGATCTGTTTGTCTTTCGCATATGGAAGAACATTCTCTTCAATTTCTCTTTCAAACAGATTATATGGAGGCTGAATCGTTTGAAGCGGTGCAATGGCGCGAAATGTATCCATTTGTTCAACTGAAAAGTTACTGACGCCAATCGCCCTGATTTTGCCGGCATCATATAATTCCTTCATGACTTCCGCCGTTTCTTCAATTGGCACAAGCGGATCGGGCCAATGCACCTGATAAAGATCAATATAATCCGTTTGAAGCCGTTTCAAAGAAGCCTCGACTTCCTCTATGATTCTCGCTCTGTTCGCATGGCGGAAGAGCTGGTTGTTCTTCCAGTCCAGAGCCGTTTTCGTTGCGAGAATCACCTGATCTCTTTTGCCGTGCTCCTTGATCGCCCTCCCTACAGTTTCCTCGGACTGCCCGAAGCCGTAGGCCGGAGCGGTGTCAATCAGTGTGATCCCCTGATCAAGAGCGGCATGGATGGTTTTGATTGATTGTTTCTCGTCAGTGCCTCCCCACATGGTTCCGCCAATTGCCCATGTGCCCAGGCCGATTCTGGAGGCTTTTATATCGGTGTCTGCTATACTGGTATATTCCATTGTGCCACTCCTTCTTTTTTCACTCTCTTTTCCCCACTGGAAAAAATGTTAAACATTTCTCGGTACTATCTTTCGCGGCCATTTTTAGGTACTATATAGGAATGGTGTTTGATGAGGTATAAAAAGCCGTTTGCATGTAATGTGCAACTTTAAACCTTTCTTATGCGTGTATAACATAGAGGGGAGAAAAGGCAGTGACGATCGATGAAATTTATCAAATGTACATGAATGATGTTTACAGGTTCCTGCTCTCCATGACAAAAGACAAGCATCTTGCCGAGGACTTGCTGCAGGAAACCTTTATGCGGGCATACATACACATTCACTCCTATGATCACAGCAAAGTAAAGCCCTGGCTTTTTCAAGTGGCGCGAAACGCCTTCATTGATTACGTCAGAAAGCATAAGAAAGAAGTAACCATTTCTGATGACTTAATCGGTAGCCTCTTTCAAAGTGCTGTTCAGAGCCCTGCTCATCAGGTAGAGATAAAGGAAGTGCTGACTGGTTATATGTCCGAGCTCCCCGATAATTATCGGGAGGCCTTAACGCTATATTATTTAAAAGAGCTAAATTACAAAGAAGCATCCCATATTATGAATATTTCAGAGGCGAATTTTAAAAGTGTTTTATTTCGCGCCAGACAGCGGCTGAAAGCACTTTATAATAGAGGTGTTAATGATGAATGAAGAATTTAAAAAGCGTTTTGATCAATATAAAAATGGGGAAATGAGCGACCGGGAAATGACCGCATTTGAGGAAGAACTAGAGAAGCTCGAAGTGTATCAGGAACTGATTGATAGCGAGCTAGAGGACGATAACGATTGGGATGTCAGCATCAGTCAAGAAAAACAAAAAGCGATTTTAGCCTATGGGAAACGCAAGTCTTATTTACGAATTTCTGTCCTTGCCGTTATTTCGACCTTGATGATTTTGCCGCTTTGTACGCTGGGAAGCTACCTCTATTACGGAATGGGAGGAAAACAAAGCACCGGCAATGAGTTTATGGAAACCGCCGCAGTCACTGTAGCCCTGACCATGCCAAATGTTCTTGTCGATACATCCGGACTGAAAAGCCAAGTGAAGCTGTTTGGCATGAATACCGAATTCCCGTTGCAAAAGCAGATCGGTACGAAGACAGTCGCAGTGGGGAATGAACGAGTTGAAATGTTTTATAATAAAGTGAAAGCGCCTGTCGTTAACTACTATGATTTAGAAGTGCATAAAACCGGCCATTACTTTACACACCCATCAAATGCGTCTGAACAATCCACTGCAAAAGCTGACCAAACGTTAAAGACATTGCCCGAAGGAACGGTTTCCGAGGTCTACCTTTCATATGACCGTGCATACCCGACAAAAGAAATATATAACAAGTTCAAAGGGTATGATGTGAGCTTTTTGTGGAATGCAATTGAAACAGAGAACAACAACAATGAGAAAGTATACGCAGAGCCGCTTGGCTATCCCGGGAAAGATTCAAAGTTCTTGGCTGCGCTTAATACAAAAGGCAAGTCAAATGGCGATCAGTTTATCAACGCCTTGACATTCATGTCCAAGCACGAAAAATGGGCGCAGGTTATTTCAAAACGAAAAGACCTGAATGTGGTTAAACGATTGGATTATGTAGAGAAAAACGGTGTCAATGTATACGGCTCGGTCGTTACAGGCCCAACCAAGGAAATCCAGAGCATGCTGAAAAACAAATCTGTAAAATCAGCGAATGTCGGCGAGGTGGAATTATGGAACTGGTAAGAATTTTTAAAGAACACAATGTATTCGGCTGGATTTCAGTCGGGACAGCAATCCTGTCCCTGCTCTTGCTGAATTTGGCGATTATCAGCAATGTCACAATTTATTCCTATCAAATGCTTCCGTTCGCCATGGCCGCCGTTCCGTTTGGCATTATTGAACTCTTCATCAAGAGAGGGCGCACCGGGCCAGGCCTGCTCGGCGTCATCCTGAATCTCTTTGTGATTATTTGTGTGTATACCATTGTATCTGTAGATACTAATTTACAGTTTGGCTTTTAAAAGAAAGACGCCTGAGGGGGCGTCTTTTTTGATTACAGCGGCTTTCTAAACAAGTAGCTTTCTATCGTAAAACCCATTTTGTCTATATAAAATCGGTGTGCGTCTTTACGCTGAAGGCCAGATGAAAGACTGACAAAGCCAAGTCCGGCTTTTCTTGCCCAGTCTGCGGCATAATCCAAAAGTAATTTGCCGTATCCCTTTGATCGGCAAGGCGCGGTTGTCACAAGATCCGCAATCCACAAATGCTCTCCCTTGTGAATGGAAACCCTCGGCAGCGCGCCGCACAGCGCCCTGATTGCCGTATCCTCATATAAGGCAAACAGCATATACGATTCTTGCTGCACACAGGCGTCAAGCCTTTGTAAATATGTTTCTTCATCCAGTTCTGTTCTCAATTCACTCATAACCGGATACGATTCAGCCCATTCTTCTTTCGTGGTTAACTGTTTCATATGAATCATCTTCTCAATCCCCTTTCCTTTCGTTACAATGATCATAGCTAATAAATGGCATTTACCAAATAGCCAATATCAAAAAATATGACCATGCCAGATATAAAGGAGACTTGAGATGGATATCACGCCGTTTCTTGATAAAAAAAGCAAAACACCGCTGTATGAGCAGCTTTATACCTTTTTCAAACAAGAAATTTCACACGGGAGAATTACGAAAGGAACAAAACTTCCTTCAAAACGCAGGCTCTCTGTCTTGCTCGGTGTCAGTACAGCAACAATTGAACATGCATACGAGCAATTAACTGCTGAGGGCTATGTCAAAAGCAAACCAAAAATCGGCTGGTTCGCGGCGGGAGTAGAAGCAGATTTTACAGCGGCTCCTGACCATTTTCAGCAGTCTATGCAGAAGGTCTTACCTGAAGAGAACGTACCTGTTATTGACTTTCATCAAGGCAATGTTGATCCGGCCCGCTTCCCCTTTAACGCATGGAGAAAAAGCATCGTAAAAAGTCTGGACCGCTATTCCGGCCACACCTCTGGAGACCCTCAAGGAGAGCCTGAACTCAGGCGCATGATTACCCGTTTCGTCAGGCTGTCAAGGGGTGTCATTTGCGAGCCCGGCCAGATTATGATTGGCGCAGGAACGACCGTGCTTCTGCAAATTCTTTGTCTTACGCTTAAGCACGGCACAAAAATCGGGTTTGAAGAACCGGGTTTTCATCGTTCAAGAAGATTATTTGAAGCAAATCACATGCATGTCATTCCGATTTATTCTGATGAAGAAGGCGTCCTGCCGGGTGAGCTTAAAGCGCAGAATCCATCTCTCGTGTATACGACTCCTTCGCATCAGTTTCCGCTCGGGAGCATTATGACGATAACCCGAAGACAAGAGCTTCTGGCATGGGCAAAGGAAGCAAACTCGTTCATTATAGAAGATGATTACGATGGGGAATTTCGCTACAGCGGCCAGCCCATTCCGTCTTTGCAGGGTCTTGATCCAAATGGCAGAGTCATATATCTCGGCACTTTTTCAAAGTCACTGCTGCCTTCTTTGCGGCTCAGCTACATGATCTTGCCCCCTGCACTCATGGAATCGGTCAGAAAAAACGCTCACTTAATGAAACAAACGGTCTCTTCCCACTCTCAAATGGCACTGGCAGACTTCATCGAAAGCGGAGAGTGGCAAAAGCATGTAAACAGAATGAGAGCCTTATACCGAAAAAAACACGCTGTCCTGTTAGAAGCCATACGGTCTGAACTAGGGAACAGCGTTGAGGTTCTCGGGAAAAACTCCGGTCTTCATATCCTCCTGCGGCTTTTGTTTCCGGCAAGTGAAGAAGAAGCGATTAGTGCTGCTGCCGACAATGGCGTAACCATCTATCCCGTATCCCCCTCTTATAAAGGACAGCCGCCATTTGTTTCTGTTTTAATCGGTTATGGCGGTTTGTCAGAAGAGGACATCAGGCTCGGGATCCAAAAACTGAAAACGGCATGGGCACCGTTGACATCGTCTTATTAAATAAGAAAACAGGCCCCGGAAACGGAGCCTGTTGTTTAAAATGATAAAATCCCGATTAAATTTAAGAATACGATAATAATGGCCAGCGGTACGATAAAACGAAGCAAATAAAACCATGTATAAAAGAATGCTTTACCTGCATTTGATCCGTTTCTCATTTCTGCTAAAAGCTCGCGCTTCGAAATTTTGAGCGGGATAAAAAGAGAAATTAACAAAGCGCCTAATGGCATCAAAACATTGCTGACAGTAAAATCGGCAATATCAAAAAACGTTTTACCGAATATGTTCACATCGCTCAACACGCCATAAGACAAGCAACAAGGGATTCCGACCAAAAAGATCAACAGCCCGCTTGTCCATGACAGTTTTTTTCTCTTCTTTTCATCCCCTTTTCCGATTGTGGCGACAATAATTTCAACCATCGAAAACGCTGAGGTTAAGGCTGCAAATAAAAACGCAACGAGAAAGCCGATAAAAAACAACGTGCCGAACGGAAGCTGTTCAAAAACGGCCGGAAGCACTGTAAACAGCAATGTCGGACCTTCATTTGGCTGAAAACCGAATGAAAAAACCGCCGGAAAAATGGCCAGGCCCGCCAAGAGTGTCACAATGATATTCATCACGACAATGGAGGCTGCCGAACGAGGGACATTTTGCGTTTTCGGCAAATAAGAGCTGTAAGTCACCATCACCGAAACCCCCAGTGTTAACGTAAAGAAGGCCTGTCCCAGCGCGAATAATATAGATTCCGGAGTCAAATTGCCGAAATGAGGCACAAGCAAAAATTTTACGCCTTCCATCGCACCATCAAGCGTGAGTGACCGAAGAACGAGCAGAATAAACAATAAAAACAAAATCGGCATGATCACCGCGCTGACCCGTTCAATCCCTTTTTGAACCCCTCTGGCGACGACCAAGACAGTCAGCACCATAAAAACAAACTGAGCCGCGAGCGTCTGCATCGGATTTTGAATAATAGCAGCAAACAGGGTTCCAAACTGTTCTTGAGAAAGCCCGGAAAGTGAACCAGATGCTGTTTTCACGATATACAGCAAAATCCACCCTCCGATTACACTGTAAAACGACAGCACTAAGAAACATGCGGCTACACCGACCCATCCCGTGAGAAACCAAGCTGTTCGCGGCGCTTCTTTTTTATATGCATCAATGGCATTCGTCTGGTTCCGTCTTCCAAAAATAAACTCTCCCACTAAAAGCGGATAGCCTAAGAGAATGGTAAATAACACGAAGATAAGAAAAAAGGCGCCTCCCCCATTGGTCCCTGCTACATAAGGGAACTTCCAAATCGCGCCCAAGCCGATAGCCGAGCCGGCGGCTGCCATGACGAAACCGATTTTCGAAGCCCATTGGACTGGTTTTTGCTCAGACAATAAACGTCACTTCCTTTCCACCCTATATTATCTCTTATTTTTGTCTTCATTTCTATAGATTCATTTACCAAGAACACAAAAGAGAGAGCGTCCTGAATAACCGCTCTCTTAACCACAAGATTATTGATTTAATTTTGAATGCTTTCTTGAATACAAGAAATAGATTGCCAATCCGATTAACAGCCACACAAGGAAGCGGACAATCGTCACCCAGCCAAGATTTAAAATTAAGAACAGACAGAACAGAATCGCCAGACCCGGGATCATTGGAACCCCCGGACATGTAAAGGCTCTCGGTAGATCAGGCTGTTTCTTTCTCAAAACGATCACTGCCACAGAAATAAGCACAAACGCTGACAGTGTTCCGATGTTTACCAGTTTTGCAAGTTCATCCAGCGGAACAAGTGAGCCGAGGAGCGCCGACATTGTGCCGAAAAACCAAGTGGCCACATAAGGTGTTTTGTGCTTTGGATGGACCTTAGAAAGTGAGCCCGGCACCAGTCCGTCACGCGACATAGCAAACATGACGCGTGTCTGCCCATAAAGCATCACGAGCATAACTGTTGTCATTCCCAAAACGGCGCCAATATCAATGATGCCTGCCACCCAATTTTGCCCGGCGCTTTGGAGAACAAGAGAAACCGGATGATCCACGCCCGCAAACTGTGCAAACGGGATAACCCCTGTCATGATGGCTGATACAGTGACATATAAAATCGTGCAAACCAATAAAGAGAATATTATGCCTTTAGGCAGATCCTTCGCAGGATTTTTTGTCTCTTCCGCAGCAGAGGATACAGCGTC
Organism: Bacillus sp. SW14; assembly: GCF_047608225.1. Taxonomy (NCBI): domain Bacteria; kingdom Bacillati; phylum Bacillota; class Bacilli; order Caryophanales; family Bacillaceae; genus Bacillus; species Bacillus sp. SW14. Next base: position 3,243,247 of record NZ_JBLKRW010000001.1, read on the forward strand.
AAATCCGATAAAAGCAAAAAATACGAGCGCCGCTGCGCTGAATACGCCTCCAAAGCCCATCGGCATAAACGGCTGCCAGTTATGCGGCTTCACATAAACGGCTGCCACCGCGATAAACAGCAAAACAACCAGCACTTTCAAGATCACCATGATGTTGTTGACTCTTTTTGATTCTTTGATGCCTAAATAAAGCAAAAACGTTATCGCCATCACAATCACAAAGGCAGGCAGATTAAAGATGGTAAATGTGCCCTCCACCGCCCCCGGTGCTGCTGTTAAAGCAACCGGAAGATGAATGCCGAGCCCTGATAAAAACGATTGGAAATAACCAGACCAGCCGACTGACACCGCACTTACCGCCAGCATGTACTCTAAAATTAAATCCCACCCGATAATAAAGGCCAAAAGCTCTCCCAATGTCGCATACGTGAATGTATACACCGAACCTGAAACAGGCACACTTGACGCAAATTCTGCGTAAGACAGGGCCGCGAATAAACAAGCCAGCGCCGCCACAACAAATGAAATGGTCAGCCCGGGGCCGGCCGTGACTGCACCTGTTCCCGTCAGGACAAAAATTCCTGTGCCAATAATGGCGCCAATTCCAAGCAATGTTAAATCGAATGCCCCTAATTCTCTTTTTAAAGATTTTTCACCGCTCGTCGCAGCGATTAAATCCTGAATGCTTTTCTTCCTAAATACGCTCCCTTTCATTCCCCTTCAACTCCTAGACTAATTATCTATTTTTATATTTTATTTGAATTTTCAGAATTCATGTGCGATAATGGCCATTTTTCTTTTTTTCCACTCTATTTGTACCGGTGAACGAATCATTCCTTTCTCCTAACAATATTTATTATATATAAAATCACAAAAATGAAAACTTAATTGTCAGAAAAGTCTACAAATTATTATCTTGAAATATCTCCTCACATAAAAAAACCAGCTATCACGCTGGTTTTTCGTTGATTATGTTGAAATAAAACGGCCGCCATTTACATGAATGGTCTGCCCTGTCATATAGGACGATTCGTCAGACGCCAGCAGGACATATGCACCTGCATGCTCAATCGGCTGCCCCGGCCTTCCCATTGGCGTGTCCAAGCCGTGCTGTTTCACTTTTTCTTCCGGGAATGTCGCCGGAATAAGCGGCGTCCAAATCGGACCGGGCGCCACTGCATTCACTCTGATGCCTTTATCCGCAAGCGACATCGCCATGGATCGCGTAAAGGAAACAATCGCACCCTTTGTGCTGGAGTAATCAATTAACGCCGTATCCCCTTCATAAGCGGTAATCGATGTCGTATTAATGATGGCACTTCCCTCTTTCAAGTGAGGCAAAGCTTTCTTCGTCATATGGAACATGGAAAAAATGTTTGTGCGAAATGTCTTTTCCAGCTGTTCTGTTGAAATATTGAGAATACTGTCCTGCGGATGCTGTTCAGCAGCGTTGTTCACCAAGATATCAAGCTGGCCAAAGTGATCCGCTGTTTGCTGCACAGCTTGTTCACAATGATTCTCGTCCCCAACATCTCCCGGGATAAGCAGGCAGCGGACATTTTCCTTTTCGATTCGTTTACGCGTTTCCTCTGCGTCCGAATGCTCATCTAAGTAAAGAATGGATACATCAGCCCCTTCTTTAGCAAACGCAATAGCTGCGGCTCTCCCTATGCCGCTGTCGCCCCCGGTAATGATGGCAACTTTCCCTTTCAGCTTTCCGCTTCCTTGATAATCCTCGTCCTCTGACAGAGGCAGCGGATTCATTTCTGACTCAATGCCCGGCTGTCTGCCCTGATGCTGCGGCTCTTGCCCTTCTGTTTGTCTGTCCATTGGGTTCATATTCATCACTCCTAGACATGTGGTTGATACTGAACGTTACCACGCCATAGAAGCGAATAAACGGCAAAATATGTTTTGTTATGAAAGAACTTCTTCAGGAATGGTGCCTGTATATTTCGCTGACGGACGGAAAATCATATTGTTTTCTGCTTGTTCCAGCACATGGGCGCACCACCCTACCATTCGGCTTGCTGAAAAGGTTGGTGTAAACAATTCATCGTCAAAGTCGATGGCCTTCATCACAGCAGCCGCATAAAACTCAACATTTGTATACAGCTTGCGTCCTGGTTTGTAGACTTCAAGCAAACGAATTGCCTCTGCTTCTACATGCAGCGCAAGATCAAGATCGCGGTCATTGCCGGCCACCTCTTCTGCTTTCTGTCTCAAAGCTTCTGCCCGCGGGTCCCTCGTCTTGTACACCCTGTGCCCGAATCCCATCAGGCGCTCTCCTTGTTCCAGTTTTTCTTTCAGGTATGCTTCAGCATGTTCTTTTTCTCCAATGTCTTCAAGCATTTTTGTCACCGCTGAGGGAGCCCCTCCGTGCAGCGGGCCTTTCATCGTGCCGAGAGCGGCAGTGACGGCTGACACTAAATCACTCTCTGTAGATAATGTGACCCGTGCAGAAAAAGTGGATGCGTTCATGCCATGCTCCATGGCCAGAATCATATATGTTTCAAGCGCTTTCTTTTTTGCCTCTGAAGGCTGTTCACCTGTGAGCATATAATAGTAATTTTCGACATGTCCGTACTGGGAAGATGGTGTAATTGCTTGTTCACCGCGCGCCCATCGTTTTCTATACGCAATGATGGAAGGCGTGATGGCAATCAGCCGGATTGCTTCTTCTGTTTTCGGATAGAACGTGTACGCATTTTCCCCCAATGCTGAAACAACCGTTCTCAGCACCGACATGTCGCCCATGTTGTTTGGCAGTGACTGAATCAATCGTTCGATGTGTTCCGGCAGATGCCGCTCAGCAGTCAGCTTATCTTCAAATGTCTGTAATTCCTCCGATGAAGGCAGCTTTCCAAATAAGATCAAATAAGCGGCTTCTTCAAAGCTGTGATTCAGTGCGATGTCTTTTGCATGGTGGCCTCTGTAAATCAGGCGGCCTTTTTCACCGTCAATATGGCTGATGGATGTTTCCACACATGTAATTCCCTTTAATCCGTAATGTACCATTTGTATTCCCCCTATCCTTTTCTGTTATTATAGTAAATATAATATTTAAAAAATATTGAATATTTTAAAGGGAATTAATTAAAAATATTAATCAGAGGGTGAATAGAAATGGATTTCAAATGGCTTCACACCTTTGTGACTGCTGCGAAATATGAAAACTTCCGAAAAACAGCGGAAACGCTTTTTTTATCTCAGCCCACTGTAACCGTACATATCAAGCAATTAGAAAAAGAAATCAGCTGCAAACTGTTCGAACGAAAAGGCAGGCAGATCCAGCTGACTGATGAAGGCAGGGCTTATTTGCCGTATGCGCTCAGGCTGCTTGATGATTACGAAAACAGCATGGCAGAGCTTCACAGAGTGAGACAAGGCTACTCTCAAACCTTACAGCTCGCGGTTTCTCCGCTTATCGCAGATACAGTGCTTCCTTCTGTCATGAAGCGGTACACAGCAATGAATACAGAAACAGAAATGGCAGTGACGATTTTTGAATCGGCGGAAATCGCGTCACTGATTAAAGCCGGGGAAGCAGATATCGGGCTGAGCTGTTTAAAGGTACAGTCTTCCTCTTTAACCTGCCACTGCTTATATAAAGACCCGGTAGTCCTTGTTGCCCCGCCCGATCAGCGTTTCATGGCAGACAAAGAAATTGATGCCAAAGAGGTGCTGGAGCAATACCTGCTTTTGACCCACAATCATCCTGATTACTGGGACGACTTGCTCCGTCAAGTCAGAGTGACATTTCCATTTGTGAGAACAATGAAAGTCACTCAAACACATATAACGAAACGGTTTATCAAGGAAGGGCTCGGAGTTTCATTTCTGCCCTTATCGACAGTAAAGCGTGAGTTGGCAGAGAAACAGATGATCAGAATCCCTTATCAATCTGTACAGCTTCCCTATGCCGGCGCTTATGCAATCGCCCTTTATGAAAATAAAAAAGAAAAAAAATTCTTGGATTTTTTATCACATTTTCATTTTTAGAAGCAACCAAATCGGAGGTTCTCCGTCTAATGAAAAAACCCGTTCCAATGAACGGGTTTCCTTTTACAATTAGAATCTTTTCGCACCGAGGTAACGAGGCTTCCAGTAGCTGTTGTCCAGGCTGCTGATTTGAACACCGTTAGATCCTGCATGAACGAAATTGTTGTTGCCGACATAAATCCCCATGTGAGAAGGGCCGGATTTATATGTTGTGAAGAAGACAAAATCACCGACAGACGGGCTAGAAATGCTCTTCATAGAACTCCAGTATCCCGCAGTGCTTGTTCTGCCCACACTTGTTTGTTTATTCAGCACGTACCAGATAAATCCGCTGCAGTCAAAGCCGGAAGTCGTTGTTCCGCCCCATTTGTATGGCGTTCCGCTTAACGCCTTTGCATCAGAAACCAGCTTGCTAACATTAAGTGATGTAGTAGATGGTGCTTTGCTGCTTGAAGATGATGAAGAGCCGGAAGAAACAGTTTTTGAGCTTGTGCTTGTTCCTTTCACTTTCAACACTTGGTTGACATAAATCAAATCTGATTTTAAGCCGTTTAAGCTTTTTAACTTGCTAACCGTCGTGCCGTATTGCTTTGCGATTTTAGACAGACTGTCCCCGCGCTTCACTTTATAAGTGGAAGTTGAAGACGTTGATACCTTCGATGAACTAGAGCTGCTAGAACTTGTTGAACCTTTCAGTTTCAGGACTTGTCCGATACGAAGCAAGTCTGACTTTAAGCCATTCATTTTTTTCAGTTCACTGACTGTCATGCCATATGTTTTCGAAATTTTCCAAAGGCTGTCCCCGCTCTTTACTTTGTATGTAGAAGATGAAGAACTGGAAGAGCTGCTGCTTTTTGAACTTGAAGTTTTGCCGTTAATTGATAAAGTCTGTCCTGCGTAAATCATGTCTGAACGAAGGCTGTTCTCTGATTTAATTTTACCGATCGTTGTGTCGTATTTTCTTGAAAGTCCCCATAACGTGTCGCCTTTTTTCACCTGGATGCTTTGTGCAGATGCCGCTCCTGCAAATAGTGTCGATCCTAAAACCACTGCTGACGTAGCTGTAATGATTTGCTTTTTCATATTTTCCTCCCCAATGTTTCTCTCTCTATATATGTATCTCTTTTTTTAAATTAATCTTATTGGTTTCTATTATAAGGATAGATTCCCAACAGAAATAGTCTTGACTTCATGTGACTAATTTCTTACTTATTCGTTCTTAAAAAAAGTTTTTAAGGGTATAAAATATTTCATTTTCGTTTCAAAGGTGACAAAAAACGCGTCCTTTTGTCATGTTTATTGGGCTATTTTCCATTATAAAGGGGATAAATGACAAACTTTCGGGGGTCAACTCACATAGTGGAAAAGTGAGACATAAAGCATATTCGAGGAAAGCTGCGGTTATCCGCAGTTTTTTTATTTAAATAAACATATCACGCAAGGGCAGGGGGGTAAAGATTTTTCTGAAAAAATGAATGCTTTGATTGAAAAAAGGCAAGATAACGAAACAGATGTTTTCATTTCCTTACAATGCTTTACTTAATGTTTACACGATCAAAAGCCGCGTTTAACAAAATTTCCTTAACATGATAAACAAATACATTAAAGGAGGCATGCAAAAAATGAATTTGTTTCAAAATCTGAAATCTAAACTGCTGCCAATCGCAGCTGTTTCCGTGCTTACAGCCGGCATATTTGCCGGTGCAGAACTGCAGCAGACTGAAAAGGCCAGCGCAAAAAAACAAGACAAAGCCGAGATCAGAAATGTCATTGTGATGATCGGTGACGGCATGGGGACGCCTTACATAAACGCCTACCGTTCCATGAAGAATAACGGGGAAACACCGAATAACCCGAAGTTGACCCAATTTGACCCTAACCTGACAGGCATGATGATGACGCATCCTGATGACCCGGACTTTAATATTACAGATTCAGCCGCCGCCGGAACAGCATTAGCGACAGGCGTTAAGACATATAACAATGCAATTGGCGTCGATAAAAACGGAAAAAAAGTGAAATCTGTGCTCGAAGAAGCCAAACAGCAAGGAAAATCGACCGGGCTCGTCGCAACGTCTGAAATTAACCACGCCACCCCTGCCGCATACGGCGCCCACAATGAATCACGGAAAAACATGGACCAAATCGCCAACAGCTATATGGATGACAAAATAAAAGGAAAACAAAAAATAGACGTTTTGCTTGGCGGCGGAAAATCATATTTTAACCGCGAGGACAGAAATTTGACGAAGGAATTCAAACAAGCCGGCTATAGCTACGTGACAACAAAACAAGCGCTGAAGAAAAATAAAGATCAGCAGGTGCTTGGCCTTTTCGCAGACAGAGGGCTTGCTAAAGCGCTCGACCGTGACAGCAAAACACCATCTCTCAAGGACATGACGGTTTCAGCAATTGACCGCCTGAACCAAAATAAAAAAGGATTTTTCTTGATGGTCGAAGGCAGCCAAATTGACTGGGCGGCCCATGACAATGATACAGTAGGAGCCATGAGCGAGGTTAAAGACTTTGAACAGGCCTATAAAGCCGCGATTGATTTTGCGAGAAAAGATAAACACACGCTTGTCATTGCAACTGCTGATCATACAACCGGCGGCTTTACCATCGGCGCAAATGGTCAAAAGAATTGGCACGCGGAGCCGATTCTCGCCGCAAAAAAAACACCTGAATATATGGCCAAAAAAATCAGTGAAGGCAAACCGGTCAAAGATGTGCTCACCCGCTATACAAATCTGAAATTCACCTCTGATGAAATCAAAGGTGTTGAAGCCGCTGTACAGGCTGACAAAAGCAAAGGCGCCTACAAAGCCATCATCAAGATTTTTAACACACGATCTAACAGCGGCTGGACGAGTGCCGATCATACCGGCGAAGAAGTGCCAGTATACGCGTACGGCCCCGGAAAAGAAAAATTCCGAGGACTGATTAACAATACCGATCAGGCAAACATCATATTTAAGATTTTGAATGCGGGAAAATAAAGAGGATGCAGAACGCTGCATCCTCTTTTTTTATAGATACCTGCGGTGAACACCTTTTCCGTCGTACGAAAACATGACTTCCTTATCCTCAAGCACAGACTCGATGTGCACGCTTCTTCCCCATAGCTGGAATAAGTAAGGGAGCACTTTCTCTAAATATTTCAAATCCAGCTCTATGCCCTCATACCAATGCTTAATATAGAGCTCGTTATTTTTCATATAATCGCCGTCGTTTACTGTCAAATACGGAAACCCGCCGTTTACCCGCATGCTCACGAGCTGGTCGCGCACCGACTTCCACGCTTTATCGACGATTTTATAATCTCTGCCCTGTTTTTGAAACAAATAAAGATCCTCGCGCATCACTAAGTCTTTTGTTAAATAGTTGCGGATGAAAGAGATATCGGATTCAATTTCCCTGACCTCAAACATTTTCTCCCGGCCCGAGTCAGCCTGTACGCCCACTTTCTTCATTTCATCCGTCGGATTATTGTACCGCTCCTCAATGTTTTCAAATATTTTCAGCCCTAAATAATAAGGATTGATGCCTGTTTTGGACGGCTGGACGACACCAGCATTCAGCTTGGCGAACTCGACCGCTTCATCAGAGGTTAAATCAAGCTCGCGTATAATTCGCTGGTGCCAATAGGAAGCCCAGCCCTCATTCATAATCTTTGTTTCCAGCTGAGGCCAGAAATAAAGCATTTCCTCTCTCATCATCGTTAAAATATCACGCTGCCACGGCTCCAGCTCACGTGAATGCTCCTCGATAAATAGCAGAATATCTTTTTCCGGCCGCGGCGGGAAAGGTTTTTTCGATTTTTTCACGTGTTTTTTCGGTTTCTTTTCATCCAAAGACCATAAATCATCGTACGGCGTCGCTGCCTCTTCCATTTCATCTTCCTCATCATCCACACTCCATAGGAGCTTCGGACGGACCAAAGAAGGATCGATATGCTCCTGAATCGATAGGATCGCGTCTAAAAAAGCCTCTACTTCCTTTATCCCGTGAACCTGTTCATAGTACTTAATCCGCTCGGCTGTTGCCGCCATGCTTTCCACCATATCGCGCTTCGTGTTTTGGAAACGGCAGTTATTTTTGAAGAAATCACAATGGGCGAGAACGTGAGCGACAATCAATTTATTTTGAATCAGTGAGTTGCTGTCCAGCAAAAAAGCGTAGCATGGATCCGAGTTAATGACCAGCTCATAAATCTTGCTTAAACCAAGATCGTAATGCAGCTTCATTTTGTGAAACTGCTTGCCGAAGCTCCAGTGGCTGAATCTTGTCGGCATCCCGTACGCGCCGAATGTATAAATAATTTCAGCCGGGCAGATTTCATATCTCATCGGGTAGAAATCAAGGCCGAATCCTTTTGCAATTTCGGTAATCTCCTCAATTGCCCGCTGTAATCCCTTCTTCTCCTCCGCGTTCAACCGAATCCCCCCTACTTGGACTTATCTATAATGTATGAGCCCGCCTGACAAAAGATGATAACCGCACTTGGGCAAGAAAAAAATTCACCCGGCACATTCATCTGTTTGCCGATTGTGCCAGTGGGTAAAAACACACCATATTATGAAAAAAAGGAGCGATACCAATTGAATGCAGCAGACATGCTTTCTTCTTATCTCAGTAAGCTGCCAAACTTAATCATTGCTTTACTCGTCTTATTAATCGGATGGGCTATCTCTAAAATCATTGAAAAAGCGGTATACAAAGGGCTCAGAAAAACAAAAATTGACGATAAGCTGTTTGCTGGGAAAAAGCCATCACGCTATTCCTCGGAAAAAGTCATCAGCAAGGTCGTTTATTTTATCGCATTGATTATCGTCTTTATTTTATTCTTTAACATTTTGCACCTGACAACAGTGGCATCACCGTTTGTCAGCATGCTTTCCGCCATTACCGCGGCTATCCCGAGCGTACTGAAGGCCGGGCTCATTCTGCTGTTAGGATGGGCTGCAGCCTCTGTTTTGAGCTTCCTTGTCAAAAAAATCGGGATGAAGCTGAACACAAGTGACAAGCTGCGCAAGTGGAATGTTGTGTCTGAAGGAAAAGATATTCATCAGGCAGTTAATGCCGCTTCACAAGTTGTCTTTTATCTCGTGCTGCTTGTTTTCCTGCCGGGGGTCTTATCTTCTTTGAACATCAGCGGCATTTCGGGTCCGTTTACAAATATGATGGAAAGCGTGCTCGCTTTTCTGCCGAAATTATTTGCTGCCGCACTTATCGTTTTAATCGGCTGGCTTGTTGCCCGTCTTGTACGAGATATCATAACAAATTTCCTTGCAAGCATCGGCACGGAAAGATTCGCCGCACGTATGGGTTTATCAGTTTACTTAAAAGATACAAGCCTTTCTGCAGTCATCGGAACAATCGCTTATGTGCTGATTTTAATACCGGTTGTCATTTCAGCACTTGATCAGCTGGATGTCGCCGGCATTTCAAAACCGGCTGTCTCTATGCTGAATACTATTTTAAATATGCTTCCGAACATCATCATTGCCATCGTGCTTGTTATAGCGGGTATATGGACAGGAAAATGGGTGAACAACATGGTGTCCCGACTGCTCCATCGCGCAGGCTTTGATTCTGTGTTAGGAAAAATAGGGATGGAAACAGGAACACCTGCAAAGCTGTCCCTATCTCAAGTTGTCGGCATGATCGCGCAAGTCATTGTCATTCTGCTGTTCACAGCCGAGGCGCTGCAAATTGTTCAGATGCACTTCCTCGTAGAGATTGCGACTGGCATTATCGCGTATCTGCCGAATGTCCTTGTCGCCGTATTCATTCTCGGAATCGGTCTTTACGCTGGAGAATTGGTTCGAAAAGTGCTTTCTAGCATCATTAAAGGCCAAGAATTCAAGTCTTTGGCGGCGATTGCCAAATATACGATTATCGCACTTGCTCTCTTTATGGCCCTGGATCAGCTTGGTGTTGCTGAAACGATCGTCAATTCCGCGTTCATCATCGTGCTTAGCGGCTTCGCACTCGCTTTCGGTTTATCCTTCGGCCTTGGCGGAAAGGATTTTGCATCACGTTATCTGTCTGCATTTGAACGCAAAATGCAAAACACCGAAATCGATAAAAACCGTAAAAACCAAAATCCGCCGAATAACATGTAAACAAAAAACGTGCGCCCAGTAGGGTGCACGTTTTTTAAAATTCCTTTTTTTTCATTTTTCAATCGATTATGATAAGATATAGAAAATCTCTTTTTCCGAGGTCTTATTATGAAATTAACAAATTATACTGATTATTCATTAAGAGTGCTGATTTTTCTGGCTGCAGAACGTCCTGGTGAACTTTCAAACATAAAACAGATTGCCGAAACGTATTCTATTTCAAAAAACCATCTCATGAAAGTCATATACAGGCTCGGCCAGCTCGGATACGTAGAAACGATACGCGGACGAGGCGGCGGCATACGCTTAGGCATGGAACCTGAAGACATCAACATCGGTGAGGTTGTCAGAAAAACGGAAGACGATTTTAATATTGTTGAGTGTTTTGATGTGAATAAAAATCTTTGCATCATTTCCCCAGTGTGCGGCTTGAAGCATGTGCTTAATGAAGCGCTAATGGCCTATCTTGCGGTTTTAGACAAATACACACTGCGCGACCTTGTCAAAAACAAAGAAGATATCATGAAGCTTTTAAAAATGAAGGAATAGATAAAGATTCCTTCTTTTTTATGCCCTTTTTCCCCCTTTTTGTTAAGAAAATTGGGCTGTTTTTTAAAAAAGGCAAAACGATGAGACGAAGCTGCCGATATAAAAAAGAAACAGTAAATTCAAATCATTGGGGGAAAAAGGAGAGCTCAGATGAAAAAGAAATTAGCAGCAGGGCTGACAGCTTCTGCGATTGTCAGTACAACTCTAGCAGTCACACCAGCTGAAGCAGCTACGATTAAGGTCAAAAGCGGAGATTCTTTATGGAAACTGGCCCAAAACTACAACACAAGCGTGGCGGCCATCACATCCGCCAACCATCTTTCGACTACCGTTCTGTCGATCGGCCAGACGCTTACCATTCCAGGCAGCAAGTCCGGAACTTCATCTACTTCAAGCTCAACAACCAAAAAGAGCGGAAGTTCTGTTTACACAGTGAAAAGCGGCGATTCACTTTGGCTGATCGCAACTGAGTATAAAATGACGGTGCAGGAACTTAAAAAATTAAACGGACTCAGCAGCGATATGATTCGTGCAGGGCAGAAATTAAAGGTGTCCGGCACGGTTTCTTCAAACTCAAGTTCCAGTTCCAGCTCTAGTTCTAATAAAAAAAGCAGTTCCAAAAAGAGCTCTAGCTCCTCATCTTCTGCCGGAACATACAAGGTGCAGCTTGGAGATTCGCTTTGGAAAATCGCAAACAAAGTCAACATGTCCGTTGCTGAATTGAAGGTCTTGAACAGCTTAAAATCAGACACCATTTATGTGAATCAAGTGTTGAAAACAAAATCAAGCGGTTCTGATACGTCTTCCAAAGACACTTCATCTCATTCAAACCAAACGTCGGCAACATCGAAATACACTGTAAAAAGCGGTGATTCACTTTGGAAAATCGCAAACAGCTATAACGTGACCGTACAGCAAATCCGAAACAGCAACAGCCTGAAATCAGATGTGATATACGTCGGACAAGTGCTGAAGCTGACAGGTAAAGCACCTTCGGGCACTTCCTCACCGTCATCGTCTTCTAAGTCAAATGCAAGCTCTGGCACATCGACGACTACATATACGGTGAAAAGCGGCGATTCCTTGTGGGTGATTGCTCAGAAGTTCAATGTAACAGCTCAGCAGATTCGGGAGAAAAACAATTTGAGAACGGATGTCTTGCAGGTTGGCCAAAAATTGGTCATTACCGGAAAAGCTTCATCCTCTTCCTCATCCGGGTCTTCAAGCACGTCCAGCTCATCAAGCGCGAAGATTAACACAATGATTGCCGCCGCTAAAGAGCAGCTTGGGGTTCCGTATCGCTGGGGAGGCACGACACCGGCCGGATTTGACTGCAGCGGTTTCATTTACTATGCGCTAAACAAAGTCACATCCGTATCAAGATTAACGGCAGCCGGATATTGGAACACAATGAAATCTGTCAGTCAGCCTGCTGTCGGAGACTTCGTGTTCTTTTCAACATATAAAGCCGGCCCTTCTCATATCGGGATTTATCTCGGAAACGGAGAATTCATTAATGCCAATGATTCCGGAGTTGTTATTTCCAGTATGAACAACTCTTACTGGAAACAGCGCTATCTCGGTGCAAAACGATATTTCTAAAGCAGAAATTGTATGGCCTTAGCGGCTGTACAGTTTTTTGATTAGAGCCGAAAAACGTTAATGCTGATCATATGTTTTGTCACCGGATGAAAATAGACTTCGGCCCGAACAGAAAAGGTGTCGTCATTCTGTCTGACCGTCACCCGAAAGACATCTTTTGTCTGCTGGTCATTCACCTCGGTTCGCCCCATATAAGCGTAATCAGAAAATGAAGCGCCCTTATATTCATCCTGAATTCTGCTCCAGGCGAGCTGTTCCCACTTTTGAACAGACTCGTTTGTGTCCGCTGAATGCCCTTTTGCAGCCATTGACACAATGATCAATCCGCAAAAAAGAAGCGCAATTGAATACGGCAGAGATTTCATATTTTCAGTCTCCTGTACCCAGATTATGTTCTCTCATAGGTTTTCCAAAAGCGATGGCTTCATTCAGTCATTTTGATTTTATGTCTCCCTCATATTGCTACCCTGTACTGCCGCAGACGCCAAGTTTTGCAACGTCAATTACATAGGATGCGGCATAAACTAATCATGAACTTCTCACACAAGAAAGGAGAAGCGATTCATGGATTATGCCGATTACGATAAAGCGCTGTATTACACCCACCGTTCCCAATGGGATAATTTATTAATTTTAATGGTGCGTACACAGGATGATTTGTTATCAAAACGAATCGAGCATTTTCTGCACGCGTATCATTTTGAACAGGATTACGCTGTTCTTGAAAAGATGCTGTATTCCCTTCTCCGTTATATTGATCATGCCACAGAGCTGACTTACGAAGATCAATTAGCCCTGCTCACATAAACAAATCCCGGCGTTCAAACGCCGGGATTTCCTGCTTTTGCAAACATGGTGAGTTCTTCGACAAGCTCTTTTATGCTGATCTTTATAGGTTCCGTAACTGTAGCCTTTTCAATATCAATGTGCACTGGATCAAGTACAAGCTGTTTCGGAATCACATTGGCGTAGACACCCCGCATCACAGTTCTCATATTGTTCAGCGCGTTGATGCCGCCTTTTCCGCCTCCCGCCACTGCCAATAATGCAACGGGCTTATATTTAAATTGTTCGCTGCTTAGAAAATCCAGGGCATTTTTTAAAGCGCCGCTCATGCCGCTGTGATATTCAGGCGATAATAAGACAATCGCATCCGCTATAGTGACGCGCCGCTTAAGATCCTGTACCTGCAAAAGTTCTGATTGCTCCGCTTCACCGTTAAAAATCGGCAATATAAACTCGCTTAGATCAATCAAATCCGTGTGATACAGCGCTGAAATGCAGGTTGCGGCAATTCTTGTTCTGCCATGTTTTCTGGGCGTGCCATTTATAACTAACATGTTCATGTCGCGATCTCTCCATTCAGGTTATATTTTACTGCGAAAAGCGCTGCTTGCGTGCGGTCGGCCACTTCAAGTTTTGCTAAAAGATTCGACACATGGGTTTTCACTGTTTTTTCTGAAATAAACAAGGCCGCCGCGATTTCTTTATTGCTTTTTCCGTTCGCAATTTCGTTCAGAACGTCCTTTTCTCTTCGTGTTAATTGATATAATTTTTCTTTTTCCGGATCGCGCTGATTTCTCATATGTGTCAGCACATGGGGCATAATAGCTGAAGAAAGCTTGTATTCTCCAGCATGCACTTGTCTAAGTGTTTTCACCAATTCCTCGGGCTCCGTATCCTTTAATTGATACGCCTTCGCTCCTGCCTGAAGCGCGGGGATGACGTGATCCTGATCGGAATAGCTCGTCAGCACAATGATTTTGACCCCTGGATATTGCTGAACTGCTTTTTTTATGGCTTGTATTCCGTCCATCTCGGGCATAGACAGATCCATCAGCACAAGGTCGGGCTTTGTTTCTCCGATGATACGAAGAGCTTCTGTTCCGGTTGCGGCCTCTCCTGCAACTTCAATATCATCTTGGATGGCAAAGAAAAAACGAAGCCCCTTTCTGACAACATGGTGATCATCCGCTATTACAATTTTCATTGCACTGTCCTTCCTTTCTGATTGGCTAGCGGAAGCTTGACGGACACCTTTGTCCCCGCTCCAAGCTCTGACTCAATCAAAAACTCCGCGCCGGCTTTTTCCGCCCGTTCTTTCATACCCTTGATGCCAAGTGAAGGCAGACCGGCATGCGCTTCATAGCGAAACCCTGCCCCATGATCGATTATATCCAGCTCCGCATGGCATGAAGAAGCAGTCAGACGGACATACGCCGTACCAGTTCCGGCATGCTTTTTGCAGTTATTTAAAGCTTCCTGTACGACACGCCACAGCATATGCTCCTGCTCATCAATAAGAACCGGACAGCCTTTTTGTGTGAAAATGACATTCAATCCGATGAGCGCGCCATAGCTTTTAATGGCTTCAGGCAGCCCTTTTTCCAACCCTCCGGGGCGAAGCTGCCAAATTAACGCTTTCATTTCTGCGAGCGCGTCCTGTGATAGGTTTTGAATGAAATCAATCATCTGCTGCAAATTCTCATCTTTTGTGAGTGTCTTTGCCGCTCTGGCTGTTAAACTAACGGAAAACAGCATTTGATTGACAGAATCATGGAGCTCCTGAGCGAGGCGGTTGCGCTCCATTAATAGCGCATTTTTTTGTTTATATTCAGAAAGCTTCATGCGCTGAATCGCGGTTCCGATCTGAAAGGCGACAGACTCGAGTAAATGCAGCTCTCCCTCATCAAACACGGTTTTTCCGGCCGCGGCTACATTTAACAATCCGAATCTCCTGTCTCCGTCTTCTAAAGGCACAGTTGCATGATGCGTAATCCCTTCTGTGTCAAAACAGTGCAGCTCTTTGGCTGACTCTATGCGTTTGCAGTTCATGATATTAGCCGCCCTTCTAAGCCCTCCGTTATTGAATTTCGTCAGGCAGTAGCAATCTCCTTCGCACATCAGCACTTTTTCCTTGCGGCTTAAAGCGGGGGGCAGATAGGCGTCGGCGGCTAACGTATAGGAGCCATCTTCTTCGATTAGAAAAATCCATCCCGATTGAAGGTTCGTTACACTGAGCAATTCTTTTAACACCTCATCCAGTGTTGCTTTGACATCGTGTCCTTGATTTAAGGTTTCCGCAATCGTTTTCAGCGTTTTTAATTTTTCCATCCTCGTTTTGCTCACGTCACTCACTCCGGCATTCATCTCCTGTTATCTTAGATTATACCAGTTTTATGTCATTCATTACTTCGCTTGAGGGATGATTTTCTTTCAGACTTTTGGATGAGAAAAAAGCCGGATCACATAAATGACCCAGCTTTTCTTGAACTATTTAGCTGTAGCCTCTACAATTTCGTCTACCGTCTTCATTACATCGTCAGAAAGCGCGGCAAGACGCTTTTCACTGTCTTCTAAAGATGTTCCTTTTACGGCGAAATAGAATTTCACCTTCGGCTCAGTTCCGGAAGGACGAAGGCAGAACCAAGACCCGTCTTCCAAGAAGTATTTCAGTACATTTGATGTTGGCAAGCCGATCGCTTCTTCTTTGTTTTCCGTCAGAAGCATCCGTTTGCTTACTGCGTAATCTTCGGCTGTCACAACCTGTTTGCCGGCCATTTTTTGCGGCGGATTTTGTCTGAAGGAAGCCAAAATCGCTTCAATCTGTTCTGCTCCCTGTTTTCCTTTCAGCGTCAGGGATTTCAGCCCTTCACGATAAAAACCGTATTCGTTAAAGAGATTAATGAGCGCTTCATACAATGATATTCCTTGTTTTTTATAGAACGCGCAAACCTCAACTGCCAAGAGCGCCGCCTGAATGGCATCCTTGTCGCGGGCAAAATCCCCGATTAAGTAACCGTAGCTCTCTTCATAACCGAATTGGAAGGTGTACTGGCCTGTTGCCTCGTATTCCTTAATCTTTTCACCGATAAACTTGAAGCCTGTGAGCGTATCAATCGTATCAAGACCGAACGAAGAAGCGACAGCACGCCCGATTTCACTTGTGACAATTGTTTTGAGAACAACACCGTTTTCAGGCAGGATGCCTTGTTTTTTCTTTTCAGAAAGCAGGTAATGAAGCAGCAACGCACCGGTTTGGTTTCCTGTAAGCACTGTATATTTACCTTGTTCGTTTTTCACCGCGATGCCAAGACGGTCAGCGTCAGGGTCTGTTGCGATGAGAATATCTGCGTTCCGCTCTTCCCCGAGTTTAATGGCATATTCGAAAGCCGCATGCTCTTCCGGGTTTGGAGAGGGAACAGTAGAGAAGTCTGCATCGGGCAGCTCCTGTTCTTTGACAACCGCTACATTATTGTAGCCGAGTGCTTCAAGACCGCGTCTGACCGGCTTATTGGCCGTTCCATGCAGCGGTGTAAAAACAACATTTACATCAACTTCTTCGGGTAATTCAGGATGGACGGAAATGGACGTCAGTTTTTCAGTATAGGCTTTATCAATATCTTCACCGATGATCTTAATTAAGCCTTTTTCTTTTAATGTATCTTCAGTGTCGACTGTGATCGTCAGTTCATTTTCAATCGCGTTTACCTGCTCAATGACGATGTCCGCTTCCTTTGGAGGCAGCTGGCCGCCGTCATCTCCGTATACTTTGTAGCCGTTATATTCAGGCGGGTTATGGCTTGCCGTCACCACAATTCCCCCGTAGGCGTTCAGCTGTCTGACAGCGAATGACAGCTCCGGCGTCGGGCGAAGCTCATCAAATACGTATGATTGGATGCCTTGTGTCGCAAGTGTTTTTGCCGCTTCCATCGCGAACTCCGGCGATTTATGGCGGGAATCATAAGCAATGACAACGCCCCGTTTTTTCGCTTCCTCACCTTGCTCTGAGATGTATGCCGCAAACCCGGCTGATGCTTTGCGCACCGTGTAAATATTCATCCGATTCGTCCCAGCGCCGATTTCTCCGCGCATCCCGCCAGTGCCGAATTCAAGGTTTTTATAGAAGCAGTCTTCAAGAGCCTGTTCATTCCCCTCTAATTCAGTAAGGCGTTCTTTTAGTTCCGGATCTAAATGTTCTGTCTGTTTCCAGCGTTCATAACTTTTTCTCCAAGTCATATTCGTCCTCCTATGTATTAGCTTATGCCGTTATTTTAATATGAAGCGAGTGCTTCTGTCACTTGAAATCCTTGGATTCGGCGCTTTCGGCCCGTAAAAAGAAATAACGGGCTGAGAGACAGCCCGTTATGATTTATCGTTCGAGCGGCACAACCGCATCGTGTAAAAGCTTGTTGAGATTTTCAGTATGTTTGTTTTTCGTCTGCTCATTCCATTGGAATCGCTCGCTCATAAAATCAATAACGGCATCTTTATATGTTTTTACCCAATTGATATCAAAAAATAAACGTCCCGTTCTGCGGACAAAGAAGTCAGCAGGTGTTGCGGCCAACTCTTCTTCTATACTGTATTCTGCCTCAGCAAGAATATGAACCGGAATGTGGCGTTTCGCGGCCTCATCTTTCAGCGCTTCCACTCGGTTAAAAACTCGCTCTACGTTGGAGCCGTATCTGATCGCCAGCTGTTTTGCGTCTTTTTCTGATAAGCCGGCTGCGATTCCTTCTTTCGTTTTCGCCGTGACAAAGGATATGAGATTTTTCGAACCGCCGACGTGTCCCCCTGAGATTGGCATGTTTTTCGTTTTACATGGCCCGAAATCCTTTTCACCTTCTTCTTTTAAGCGATCATTCACAAGATCGACGATATGCTCCGCCATTTTTCTGTATCCGGTCAGTTTTCCGCCGGCGATGGTGATTAAACCTGAGTCAGATGTCCAAATCTCGTCTTTCCGTGAAATTTCAGAAGGGTCTTTGCCTTCTTCATGAATCAGCGGACGCAGCCCCGCCCAGCTGGATTCGATGTCATTCACTGTGATTTTCAGCTCTGGGAACATGTAATTGATTGAACTGATGACGTAATCGCGATCCTCCGTTGTCATTCGTGGATGCTCCAGCGCCTCTTTGTAAACGGTGTCTGTTGTCCCCACGTATGTTTTTCCTTCACGAGGAATCGCAAATACCATACGGCCGTCAGGCGTATCGAAATATACCGCCTGTTTCAGCGGAAAAACAGACTGGTCAAATACAAGGTGAATGCCTTTCGTATGCTGCAAATGCTTTCCGTTATTCGAATGATCTTTTTCTCTGAGCTGATCGACCCAAGGGCCTGTCGCATTGACAATTTTTTTCGCGTACACTTTATATTCTTTCTTTGTCAGCATATCCTCAATTAATACGCCGACTGCTTTGCCTTTTTCGTAAAGAAGCTCCTTCACTTTCGAATAATTCACAGGCTCTGCTCCGAATTTCACCGCTTCCTTCATGACTTCGATTGTCAGTCTCGCGTCGTCAGTGCGGTATTCCACGTAGTACCCGCCGCCTTTTAAGCCGTCTTTTTTCACCAATGGCTCTTTTTGCAGCGTTTCCTTTGCTGAAAGCATGCTTCTTCGTTCTGATTTTTTCACGCCTGCTAAGAAGTCATAAACTCTTAAACCGATGGATGTTGTAAACGAACCGAATGTGCCGCCTTTATGAAACGGAAGCAGCATCCATTCCGGTGTAGTGACGTGCGGGCCGTTTTCATAAACAATCGCCCGTTCTTTCCCTACCTCGGCAACCATTTTCACTTCAAATTGTTTTAAATAACGCAAGCCTCCATGAACAAGCTTCGTTGATCGGCTTGATGTTCCCGCCGCAAAATCCTGCATTTCGCTGAGCGCGACCTTCATTCCCCTTGATGCCGCGTCAAGAGCTGTTCCCGCTCCTGTAATTCCTCCGCCGATAATAAATAGATCGTATGTTTTTTTCGTCATGTCTGTCAGCATGCGATCTCTTTCCAGACTTGAAAATTGATGTTTCATTATTGCTCCTCCTTGTTGTCACGGTGTGTAAATAGAAAAAGAGGCCACAACATCCAAAGTGCATACTTACACTTTGGTGCTGTGGTCTCTCCTCATCTCAGGACCGTTCTTATTAACTTGTAACCATTATATCATACTCTTATTCTATTTAAAAGCCATAGCTGCTTTCACGGCTTTTTGCCAGCCTGTATACAGCTCATTTCGTTTTTCTTCTTCAAAATCAGGTTCAAACCGTTTATCCAGATTCCACTGGTTCGCGATTTCAGAACGGTCCTTCCAGAATCCCACAGCAATACCTGCCAAATAGGCCGCGCCAAGCGCAGTTGTTTCATTAATTTCCGGACGCTCCACAGGCACATTCAGAAGATCTCCTTGGAACTGCATCAGGAAATTATTTTTCACGGCGCCTCCGTCTACACGAAGCGTCTTTAATGAAATGTTTGAATCAGCTTCCATTGCATCAAGCACATCTTTTGTCTGATAAGCCAATGCCTCCAGTGTCGCGCGGATAAAATGCTCTTTTGTTGTGCCTCTTGTCAGGCCGAAAACCGAACCGCGCACGTCGCTGTCCCAGTAAGGCGTTCCCAAGCCGACAAATGCGGGAACAACATATACGCCGTCAGTTGAATCCACTTTCTCTGCGTAAGATTCGCTTAGCGAGGAATCTTTGAACATTCTCAATCCGTCTCTGAGCCATTGGATGGCAGAGCCTGCGACAAAAATACTTCCTTCTAAAGCATATTCAACTTTTCCGTCGATGCCCCATGCGATTGTCGTCAAAAGCCCGTGTTCGGACTTAATTGCTTTTTCCCCTGTATTCATCAGCATGAAACATCCTGTGCCGTACGTGTTTTTCCCCATGCCTTCTTCAAAGCACGCCTGGCCGAACAGTGCGGACTGCTGGTCGCCTGCCGCTCCCGCAATCGGGATATTTTTTCCGAAGAAGTGATAATCAACAGTTTCCCCATACACATGGGAGGACGGCTTCACCTCAGGAAGCATGGATTTCGGTACGTCCAGAATGTCTAACAGTTCATCATCCCATTTCAAATCGTAAATATTAAACATCAGCGTTCTGGACGCATTGGAGTAATCGGTCACATGCGCTTTCCCGCCGGACATTTTCCAAATGAGCCATGTATCAATCGTTCCAAACAGCAGCTCGCCTTTTTCCGCTTTTTCTCTCGCGCCTTCCACATTGTCTAAAATCCATTTTACCTTCGTGCCGGAGAAATACGGATCGATTAAAAGCCCCGTTTTTTCTCTGAATACATCATTATGTCCTTTTTCACGAAGCTCCTCACAAATGCCGGACGTCTGTCTGGACTGCCAAACGATCGCATTATAGACAGGCTTTCCTGTATCCTTATCCCACACAACCGCCGTCTCGCGCTGGTTCGTGATACCGATGCCGGCAATTTGAGAGGCGCTGATTCCTGATTCAGAAATCACTGATGCGATAACAGCGAGGACAGAGCCCCAAATTTCATTCGCATTATGCTCAACCCATCCTGGATGCGGGAAGTATTGTGTAAACTCCTTTTGAGCGGAGTGAACGATTTTGCCTTCTTTATTAAAGAGAATCGCTCTTGAACTTGTCGTCCCTTGATCTAAGGATAAAATGTATGTTTCCATAAGATGTCTCCCCTTTGATTAAATATATTTTGAATTTGATAATGTTTTAGCTGAATGTGTTTTCGTATAGCCATAGAGTCCTAACAATAACACAACCAATATAACGCTTACAATCCAGAAACTGCTTGTGATATGCCCTTTAAATGCAGCGTTGTAAAATACGCCGCCGAACGATCCGCCTAAAATGGGACCGACTACCGGTATCCAGGCGTATTTCCAGTTTGATGGGCCCTTCCCCGGAATCGGAAGAAAAGCGTGGGCAATCCGCGGACCTAAGTCGCGGGCCGGATTAATCGCATAGCCGGTGGTGCCTCCAAGAGAGATACCGATCGCCACAATGAGAAAACCGACGATTAAAGGATTAAGCCCTTCTGTAAATTGATTTGCCCCAATGGACAAGATGCCAAGCACAAGAACAAATGTCCCGATCACTTCACTTAAAACGTTTGAAAATGTGTGCGGAATGCTGGGTCCGGTTGAGAAAACACCCAGCTTGGCAGCGGGATCATCCGTTGCCTTCCAATGCGGAAGGTAATGCAGATAGATAATCACCGCACCGATGATCGCTCCGATCATTTGCGCCATAATATAAAGCGGAACCTCTTTCCATGGAAAATCTCCAACAAATGCAAGCGCTATCGTTAACGCCGGATTCAAATGGGCTCCGCTGATGCCGCCAACCGCATAAGCCGCCATGGCAACACCCAATCCCCACCCGAATACAATAACAATCCAGCCAGACTGGAATGAAAGCGATTTCTTTAAATTGACACCTGCACAAACACCTGCCCCAAAAATGATCAGCAGCATCGTACCGATGACTTCTCCCCAAAATGCTGTCATAGCACATTCCTCCTAAAGTCACGATTAACAGTATGATAGAGAAGAAGAGAATAAAAAAACCACAACAAACCGCTTTACTGGTGCATAGACATGTACCGTAAAGAGCTGCTGTGGTCTCCGAGTTCTCCATCACAATGTATTAACCTAGTGCAATTGTATCAGTTGATGTAAGCGGTGTCAATCACTTTCTGTCAAAAAGTTTTCATACTTCTTCCATAATTTGGTGTTTGATGTTGTGACGGCCACAGCCCCCGCTTTCAAGGCCCGTTCCACATCCTCTTCCGTACGGATGAAACCGCCGGCAAAGATAGGAATCCCCGTTTTCTCTCTTATTTCTTGAATGAGTGATGGAACGATGCCTGGCAGCACTTCAATGAAGTCAGGTTTATGCTTGCCGACAAACTCCATGCTTTTCTCCATCGCGCTTGTATCAAGCAGAAAGAGGCGCTGAATCGCATAAATTTTCTTCTGCTTCGCTTTGGCAATCACGCTTGACCTTGTTGAAATAATCCCGGCAGGCTTGATGTCCTGGCAAATAAACTCTGCTCCGTATTCGTCATGCTTGATCCCTTGAATAAGATCGACGTGCACCATCATGTTCTTTCCGTGCTTTTGCGCTTCTCTGATCACGCCCTTCAGCTGGCCGAGATGAATATCAAGAATAACACCGTAGGAAAATGAACTGTTCAAAAACTCATCAAATTGTTTCATATTTCGTATAGCCGGTAAAATCGGCTGATTGTGAAAACTCATCATGTGCTCCTTTAATCATTCACTTTTATGTTAAATCGTCTGAAAGCTTTCTTTCACCGTTTTCACGATAAAGGAAAGGTCCTCTTCTGTCAGGCAAAATGGCGGCGCGAGCTGGATGACGTTGTTGTAGCCGGCGACTGTATCGCCGTTTTTGCCGATGATCAGCCCTTTTTCTTTACACGCCGCAACCACTTGGTTTACTTTGTCTGCATCAGCCGGTTCTTTTGTCAATTGATCTTTGACAAGCTCAATTCCGATCAGCAGCCCTTTTCCTCTCACATCTCCGACTGCCGGGTGTTCTCTTAAGGCTTGAAGCTCACCCAAAAGCGTTGCTCCAAGATCGCGGGATCGCTGAATCAGCTGTTCGTCCTCCATGATTTGCATGTTTTTCAACGCCAACGCACAGGCAGCGGGACTTCCGCCGAACGTGTTCACATGGCGAAAACGGTCGTAAGGCGCTTCCCCCTGATACGCTTCGAAAATGTCCCGTTTAACAGCGGTCGCTGACAACGGCAGGTACGCGCTTGTGATTCCCTTTGCCATCGTAATGATATCAGGCTTCACGCCGTAATGCATAAACCCGAACGGCTCGCCTGTCCGTCCAAACCCGCAAATGACTTCATCGCAAATCAATAGAGCGCCATGGCGGCGGCAAATGTCCTCCACCTTTTTCATATAACCGTCCGGCGGCATTAAGATGCCTCCGCCTGTAATGATGGGCTCCATGATGACCCCGGCAATCGTTTCGCTTAACTCCCATGTCATGATGCGGTCAATTTCATTTGCGCTTTCAAGCGTGTCGGCATCCTCCGGGTTCCGGTATACATCTGGCGGAGCTGCATGCAGGAACCCTTGGCTTAAAGGCTCATATTTATATTTCCGCTGCGCCTGCCCGGTAGCCGAAAGCGCTCCCAATGTATTGCCGTGGTATGCCCTGTATCTCGAGATGAATTTATAACGGCTGTGGCCGCCGTTTTGCAGATGGTACTGGCGGGCGATTTTAAAAGCAGTTTCGTTTGCTTCCGATCCGCTGTTGGAAAAAAAGATGACATAATCGCCGCCGAGCCATTCATTCAGCTTTTCCGCCAGTTGAATTGCCGGTGCGTGACTTTGCGTTAACGGGTAATATGGAAGCTCCTTTAATTGCTCATAGGCAGCCTCAGCAAGCTCCGTTCTGCCGTAACCTATATTGACGCACCACAAACCCGACATCGCATCCAAATAGCGGCGTCCGTCTATGTCCGTCACCCAGGCCCCCTCCGCCTTTTGGGCAATCAGGCTGTCCGCTTGATGCGCTCCCTTCATGGCATGCCACACAAATTGCTCATCTTTTTGCTTTAATCCCTGATATTGCTGAATGTTTTCCATCCCCATCATCTCCATTTCATTAGCGTTCACTAAAGTGCCAATTCAATTGAAACAGACCTTCTCTTATGTGATGTCTTGGTGATGATTTCCCTGCCTTCAATATAAAGCCAGACGGGGTTCGAGTCAATAAACCGCGGAAAGAATAAAACAACCGCAGCAGAACAGGCAGATTGTTCTTGTTACAGGTGCATGAAGAGTCTATAAAAAAATGCAAAGGAAAAAGGAATAGAACATTATCGATAACATGTATTGAGGGAAAGACATTGTGAAAGATTTATACCCTATTCAAATGTTACTGACTGCCCACACGTCTAACACATTGGATCAACCGTTTTAAAGGTGCGGGACTAAATACTTAGCTCTTCTTTAACTAACGGAGCAGAATAACAAGAATAAGAAACGTGATAAAACTAGAACATCTTTGACGATATTTGATGACTCGCCTATTCTATTTAAGAAGGCTTTGGATGATGTAGTATTAAAAATAAGGAGTACAAAACAGTGAATGAATTTTACAAGGCATTAACATATGTAAATAAATTGTTTTATGAACCAAATCACTTCACTATAAATGCGATTCGTGAAGAAGCTCAAAATTCAGATTACGGAGCGGGTATATTTCAGATACATTCAAAATCGGTAAGATTTAGAGTCGCAAAAATAACACCTAACAAGATTGGGCAGTTCGTTGCTTTTTGGGAAAAAGATGGGGATAATAAAAACCAGGCCTTTCCATATGAAAAAGCTACTGATTTATTGGTTATCAATACGTTTACCGATAATAAGTTTGGACAATTCGTTTTTCCAAAAGAAGTTCTTGTAAAACAAAATATCTTAAAAACAGCCACTACAAATGGAAAAATGGGAATTAGAGTTTACCCTAGATGGGAAACCCCCACTAGCAAACAAGCTAGCGAAACACAAAAATGGCAGTTAGCGTATTTTGTCGAGGTGAACAATACAAACCGTTTTTCAGTGCAAGAATTATTAAAGCTATATTCTAACTAAAATCGGATAACCGAGTAGGCTGGTAACCTCAAAATGCAACAGATTTTTCAATTCCGCTTATGATAAAAAACCCGCCAATTCAGGCGGGTTTTGGGATTATTTTTTATATTGAATATGATAAATATCACGGCGTCTGTCTTTTAGCTGGCGTACTGTACCGTTTTGGCGCTGTCTTCTGAGAATTTCCAGATCAACATCACCGATGACGACCATCTCGATATTTGGATTTGTTTCGCCGACAATGCCGTCTCTGGCGAATTCAAAATCAGATGGTGCGAAAATGCCTGACTGAGCGTATTGGATATCCATATTTTCCGTTTGCGGAAGGTTTCCAACCGTCCCGGAGATGACCGTATAAATTTGATTTTCAACCGCTCTTGCCTGCGAACAGTATCTGACACGCAAGTAGCCTTGGCGGTCTTCTGTACAAAACGGCGTAAAAATGATTTTTGCGCCTTTATCCGCCGCAATCCGGGCGAGCTCAGGAAATTCGATGTCATAACAGATTTGAATCGCGATTTTTCCGCAATCCGTATCAAACACGCGCACCTGGTCTCCGGCGCTGATTCCCCACCATTTGCGCTCATTCGGCGTAATATGGAGTTTGTATTGCTTCTCGATCGTTCCGTCCCGTCTGAACAAGTAAGCGATATTGTAAATCTTGTCTTCCTCTTCGACAAAATGAGATCCGCCGATTATGTTGACGTTGTACTTTACGGCCAAATCAGTAAACAGGCTGATGTAATCTTCTGTATACTCGGTAATTCTCTGAACCGCCAAGCTCGGTGACCGTTCCTCGAGGAAAGACATCAGCTGGGTTGTGAAAATCTCCGGGAACACCGCGAAATCTGAGCGCGCGTCGGAAGCGACATCGACATAGTATTCTACTTGATTGGCAAATTCCTCAAAGGAATAAATTTTCTTCATTTCGTATTGGATGACACAAATTCTCACAGGGAAAGCCGATTTATAATAGCGTTTTGTCTGCTGAGGAAGATAATCGACATTATTCCATTCCATCAGCGTCGCATACTTGATCGAAGCTGTATCGTCCGGAAGATAATTCGGGTTAATCCGCATAAGGGTAAAACCATTCATCAGCTGAAAAGAAAGAACCGGATCGTAAATTTGGTGGCGTGTCACCTGCTCAACATACTCTCTCGCCGTCATTTCATCCGCATATTTGTGAAAGTTCGGAATCCGTCCGCCTATGATGATGCTTTTCAGATTTAAACGTCTGGCCAAGTCCTTTCTCGCCTCATACAAACGGTGGCCGATCTTCATTCGTCTGTATTCCGGATCAACCATGACCTCAATGCCGTACATATTCAAGCCATCAGGATTATGATTTGTGATATAACCGTCATCTGTAATGTCCTGCCACGTATGGCGGTCATCATATTCATCAAAATTAATCAGGAGGCTTGAGCACGAACCGATTATTTCACCTTCGAATTCTGCACAAAACTGCCCTTCGGGAAAATGCTCCAAGTGGCTGATTAAATGCTCCCGCTTCCAAGGGTCCATCCCCGGAAAACAGTCCTTTTGAAGATCAATAATCTTGTCGATATCTTTCTCTTCGATATTGCGAATGGCCATTTTCTTTTCAAAACGGCTCAAATCTAATTTCTCAGACAATTTACTCGCTCCTTTTTAGTGTTGTGCGTTCAGTGAATCAAGCAATAGGGCGAGCTCCATCTCCGCCATTGATTCAAGCCTGTGATCATAGTCTTCAAACATCAAGGTGCCGGTCACTTTATTCGGGACGATGACACACTTCATCCCCGCCCTTTTCGCAGCAATCGAACCATTGACAGAATCCTCGAACGCTAGACATTCAGATGGCGATACCCCAAGGTTCTTTGCCGCCAATACATACAGCTCGGGATTCGGCTTCACCTCTTCCACATCATCCGCCGTTTGAATGACCTCAAAATCATCAAACAGGCCGATTTGCTTCAAATGGCCGGATACCCATTTATAGTCAGAGCTGGAGGCAAGGCCTACTTTTAAGCCTAAATCCTTTGCCGCATTCAAATACGCTTCGACACCCGGTCTCGCTTTTTCTGTTTCCATGCGTTTCGTAAACCGCTCTCTTCTCAGTTTTGTCAGCTCTTCATGGTTCAGCTTTTGGCCGATCTGCTCTTCTAAATATTCAAAAGGCTGAAATCCCGCGGCTGTTCCGATGACCTTTCCCCAGACGGATAGCGGAAGGACCGAGCCATGTTCCTCAAATATTTCCTGAAGGACTTCATATTCATGTGTTTCTGTATCGAGAATAAGCCCGTCAAAATCAAAAATTAACGCTTTAATCACTGCGTACAACTCCTTTAGTCCGAATTGAGACATATGTATACACTATACCCCGAAACGTGTCTGCTTTCAAAAAGTAAGGGTTAATGTGAGAAAGAGCCTGCACACCGCAAGCTCTTTCTTATTAATGAATGTTTTGATGAGAAATGTTTGTCAGCGCTGCTCCCGCAGACTCGTTCGACATCTGATTGACTGCCAGGTCTCCAAGCGCAACGATCCCGACTAGATTGTTTTGATCTACAATAGGAAGGCGGCGGATTTGGTGCTGGGCCATCAGCTGCGACGCGTCTTCCAGGCTCATATTGGGATTACCTGATATGAGGTCTGTTGACATCACTTCTGAAACGGGTGTCTGGCCATCTCGGCCGTGAGCTGTAGTTCTTAATGCAATGTCGCGGTCAGTCAGCATTCCTTTTAAAACACCTTGATCCACAACAGGAATCGCCCCGACGTTATACTGGTTCATGAGAGAAGCCGCTTCCTGAATCGTTTGATTCGGAGAAACGGTTGCCACCTGCGTTGTCATTGTATTTTTAACTGAACTCATTGTCAGCACCCCTTTCACCCATTAGTATGTTCAGACACGCGCTGATTAAAAAGGGAGTTAGAGGAAAGGTTTTATGATATGATTTCTTTGATGCAAAAAAGAGCTTTTCTGAAAACGGAAAAGCTCCTGCCGCCGGATTATATCAGCCTTCTGTGACCGGAAAAGTCTTTATTTGTCTTCGTTTGAAAGTCAGAAAAAGCAAACGGAAAATATATCCCAAAATCATTCAGCATCTTGCTGTTTTTCTCAAAAATCGCCTGATTACTTATATCAGCATGCGGTGAAGGCTTTGTCAGAATAATATGTATCATTTGCAGACAAGCCATAATTTGAAATGCTTCTTTTAATGTTCCTTGGTAATCATGGTTATTTAAAGACAGAACGCCTTTCTTTTTAAAGCGCTGAATGTCCAGTTCGGAGAAATAAAGAGGAAATACATCATGGAAAAGCTCCATTGACAGCTCCTTGATAAAGCTCTCCTGTTCTTCAGTTGCTGCGTTCACAATTCTCACGTCAATCACCTTTCTTGCCATCGAATATCCTAACTCTTAATCAAGAATAGCACAGAAAAAAACCCGAATGCTAAGGTAAGTGTTTCCTATGAGAAACGCGGCCTTCCGCTTCGAAAAGGAGCCATTTGACATGAAACAAAAAGGCAGAGGGCTTGAGCTCCTCATCAATGAAAAACAGGATGGCCAATGGCTGTTTTCTGTACTGAAAACAGCGCTCAAAGCCTCTAAACCCGTGCTTCAAGACTGGGTGTCCCATCATCGGATAAAGGTCAATCACGAATCCGTCTTACACAATATAACCGTAAAAAAGGGAGACCGCCTGTTCATTGATCTTCAGGAAAATGAAGAATCTTCCGTTATTCCAGAATATGGAGAACTTGATATTTTATTTGAGGACAATCACATGCTCATCGTGAATAAACCTGCGGGCATAGCGACACATCCGAATGAGGATGGCCAAACCGGCACTTTGGCTAACTTGATCGCATACCATTATCAGGTGAATGGCGAAACATGCAAGGTGCGGCATGTCCACCGCCTTGACCAGGATACATCTGGTGCCATCGTTTTTGCCAAACATCGTTTGGCACACGCCATTTTGGATCAGCAGTTAGAGAAAAAGACGCTGAAACGCACGTATACCGCCATCGCTGAAGGAAAGCTAAAGACAAAAAAAGGGACAATTGATTCACCGATCGGCAGAGACAGATCACACCCGACAAGACGCCGGGTTTCACCAGGCGGGCAAGCAGCCGTCACTCATTTCAAGGTGATTGCCGCCAATGCGAAGGAGCGGCTGTCACTCGTTGAGTTAGAGCTGGAAACAGGCAGGACACACCAAATTCGTGCTCATATGGCGAGCATCGGCCATCCACTGGCAGGAGATGCGCTTTACGGAGGCGGAAGCACGCTGCTAAACAGACAGGCGCTGCATGCCAGAAAGGTACAAGCGGTTCACCCAATAACCGACGAGCTGATTGTTGTCGAGGCGCCTTGCCCAGCTGATATAGAAAACCTTTTCCACTCTTATTTTTCCTGAAGAAAAGCCGCAGGCATCGCCCGCGGCTTTTAAGTAACCCGTTTTCCATATATGATATAGCGTTTCGGGGCATTGCCGATATATGAAAACGGATAGCAGGTCGTCAGAATGAGTTCCTCTTTTTCATGCTGGAGCGTAATAATGGATGTGTCATCTTTATCGACTATTTTTGTTTTTACTATTTCATACGTGAAATCGCCATATGACAGGAAAATACGAAGCCTGTCCCCCTTTTCCAGCTCTCCCGTCCGGCGAAACACGGTATCACGATGTCCCGACAGTACAATTTGCCCGTTTTCATCAGGATAATAGCTGTCCTTGTAATGCCCGACACCTTTTTCTAAATCATCTGCATCTGTGCCCTCCACGATCGGAAGCTCTGCGTTGATTTTCGGTATTTCTAAGATGCCGCTCGCTTGTCCGGTCTCAGGCTTAAATGAAACTTTGTTCTCTGCTTGAACAGCGCTTTTCTTCTCGCGCGAAGCTACCCGCGGCTTTTCAGACGCCAGTTTCGCTTCTTTTAATGTCTGTTCGGTCTTCATATTGGTATCGATCAATTTAAGGCCTCCATAGCCTGCGATCACTAGGCCGGCCGCAATGATGACGAGTGGAATAACCTTTTTCACGTTCTGGAAGCGCTCCTTTTTCTTCTGACATATAGATAAGTTCCGGACAGTGCCGCCGCCGCACCGATCACGATAAAGTTATAGTAGCCCGCTGATGTATCCGGAAGCTGATGATCAGACCCGCTTTCGGCAATCCCGTTTGGCACTGGCAATGTGCTGATACCGCCCACAGTATCAGCGGTTTTTTTCGGTATTTCGTCGATTCTCAAACTGGCTGAAGGCGGAAGCTGATGAACCGGTACAGTACCCGGAGTCTCTTTTATATCAGAATGATCCTCACCAGGCTCTGGGACGTCTTTAACCGGCTGATCCGTCCCCGGTCCATTTCCCGGGTCTTCTGTTACAGGGTCTTCAATGTCACTGGCTTCAGCCAGCTTAATTCTTCCCTCTTTTGTATACGCAATCGGTTTATCAAAGCTCTTCACGTACTCAACTGTCGCGTCCAAATCCTCGGGCCCTGTCACCGGATTTTTCCCAAGCGATCCGATTGGCTGATATTTGGTCCCTGTCGCCGTCGCCATAAAATTATTAACGGTCAGTGTGTATGTCGCATCAGGCTGAATCTCGGCGCCATCTGCCATTTTCATCTCGACAGCTTTTCCGGTTTCTTTATCCCACGTATACGTAAAACCGCTGATGCTGTAGTCAGGCCCAAAAACCGGCGAGATTTGCGCATTGATAATTTTTCTTAAATCTTTTCCCTTAATCTCAAGCTTCGTTAACACATTACCGAAAGGCTGGATATTGTAAAGATCTCCCCACGTAATGGGGCCCTTCTTCAGCGCTTCCCGTATTCCGCCGCCATTCATAAGGGCAAAATCTGTTTTCATGGCCGCTCTCATGCCATCCGCAATCAGATTTCCAAGTGGCGTGTCCCCGTCATTCGAATAACCGCCTTCCATGTCAATAGCCGCTTCACCGACAACCTCACTGATAATCGGTTCGGCTAGTGTTTGATATTGATTTAAAATAGCTGAGGCGCTTGGATCCGGTTCTATTTTACTCTGATCGACATATTCGATTTCCGCCGACTTTTTCACAATGTCTTTTGTCGTTTTATCGATCTCTACATCAACAACACCTATCGCTTTTCCATATTCAAAAGCCTGAACGATCAGTTTTCCGTTCACTTCGCCGTTAACAATCTTGTGATTATGCGCTGCAAAAATCACATCTATTTCAGAATCTGTTTTGTTTGCTAAATCTGCTGATTCACCTGTAATTGCAGTGCCATTTTGTTCAGCTGACATATGTGCGAGAACCGCGATGGCCTTCACGCCTTTTTTCTTCAGCTCTTCGGCCGCCTCATTCACCGCTGTCACTTCATCGGTAAATTCGATGTTTTTTATTCCCTCAGGCATGACCATACCCGCTGCCGACTGTGTGACAACCCCGATAAAAGCAACCGGTATGCCCTCCACATTTATGATGTCATATGCCGGCAAAAAGGGCTCTCCAGTCGATTTCATCTTACAATTTGCGCACACAAGGGGAAAGTTCTGTCCATCATATCCGCTTGTGCCTTTCGGGTGATCTCCGCCGTTTAAAATCCTCAGCAGTTCATCCGCACCTTCATCGAACTCATGATTGCCGACCGTTCCGACATCAAATCCGATATCCTCCATCAATTCTACAGTTGGCTCATCTTGTAGAAGAGATGAAACTGGAGAGCTGCCTCCGATCATATCTCCAGCGTGAACAATCAGCGTGTTTTTCTTTTCAGCCTTTTTTTCTTTCAAATATGCGGCGGCATAGTCCATGCGCCCAAAGACGCCGTCTGCAGTTCCGTTTCCATCAAGATCTAGCTCATACTGCTGATCAATCTTGCCATGCAAATCGTTCATACTGAGAATGCTAAGCGGCACATGTTGTTCCGGTGCCGTTTGCCTTTTTTTATATCCTGCGTTTTCCGCTTCACTTGCAGAGGCGAAGAAAATTCTATTTTCCACAGCTACCTGTTTCCATTCAGCTGGCTCCACATACGTTTTATTTGACGAATCTCCCACATATCTTGTCAGGCCTTTCCCTTGCTCTCTGGCTCTAAATTCAAAAGGCATTTCCATGAGGGGATCGTTTTCATTCCATATTCCTTTTTGTGCTTTTTTCGCAGCGGCTGCGGCAGCCTGAAACTGCTGATAATCCTCTTCATTGTCTACCGGCCAAATAAAATACGTCGGAGCATAGCCATTTTTCACAAGCTCTAGGTTCACATTGGAACCCGATTCCGTTATGACCTGCCCAAGAAGTCTGCCATAGCTGTCCTTCGCTTCACTCCCGACCTTGACAGTAATCCTCTCTCCTGAAGACAAAATTGTTTTTAGATAGTCAGATGCTTTTTTGCCAAAGCTTAATTGATTTTCGTCCGCTTCATTTTTTGGTGTGTGATACGTTTCAGGTGTATCTACATTCACAAACCGGACTTTTGTCGTTCCAAGTATGGGAGATTTGAGATGAATGGTATCACCGTCAACAACCCGATCCACAATACCTTCATATTCACCCTCCGCCGCAGACGGAGGAGCTGGCTGTTCTTTGAGCAATTTCAGGTCAGACGATTTTCGCGGAAGCAGCTGAAGGGATTGGTACCTGCTTAACACCCCGGTAAATTCATACCATTTGCCCTCATCAAGTTCGCCTATGGCCCCTGTTTCATTCATCACCCGAAGTGTCATAGCATGGTGATCCCCATCAATCATCGTTACATTGTAACCACCGCCGGCAGGAGAATGTGGAATTGAGGAAACAAACGCTTTTAGTGTCACAAGCCGGCCTTCCAACTGGTCACCCAGACTGCTGTTAACCAGTTCATTGATTGTTGAATGTATAGGAGCGGGGAGAGATTGGTTTGACTGGTTGATTTTGATGCCTGATGAGTTTGGAACGATTTCTGTCAGCCCTTGGTATGTCGTGATTTTTCCTTTTACCGTGATATCCATGCCTTCTTTTAACTCGGGAAACAGTTCAGGGGAAGACGAATAAATGTTAATGCCTCCAGTTTCATCCTGCATAAAGGTCGACAGCTTCCCGCCTCCGACCGCGCTTTGATCAGCAGTGACGATCCCTTTTATTGTTACTTCTTTATTCAGCCGTCCCCGCGCTTCATTTATCGTCACCAGCTGTTCAGCCGGCGGTGTTTTCATGTCATCAGTTAAGTTCATCGACTGAACGTTCTTAAGTCCTGTCGTGTTAAAGTATTCTTCAAGCTGTCCTTGAACAGTTATCTTTTTTCCAAGAAGAAGCGGATTAGTTTGCAGCCCAAATCGGCTCCTAAAGTCGGAGGGGATTTGCACAGGAAGGATGTGTTCCGGCGATGCCTCGTTTTTACTGTCCGCCAGCGCAACATGATAATCATTTGAAAAAGGGCTTGTCAGTTTATACCGCTGCGGAGAAACAGCCTGGCCGACAGCATATCCTTCAACAAACGCCTGTCCTTCTTTTTGCTGTATCGCCATATCAACCGATATCGGATGTTGCGGATCAGCCGCCTTTACAGCTTCGCACGTGTACATCACATTTAAGAACATCAATGCCGCGACTAACACTATATGCAGAATACGCCTCATCATTTTTCCTCCCTTAATAAACACATTACAGCTTATCATTTCGACAGGCACCATATAATTCCTTTCAGGCTTCTGCATAAAACGCGGCAGACTGATACAAAATACAGCTGATCTGAAAAAAAAGGAGGAATTCGGTTTGGATCAGTTAAATCAGCAGCAGCAATCCCAAATGAACAAAGGCATCCCTGGCAAACCGCATAAAAACCACGGCGGACATGAAATGTTTGATATGCATGAGGTGCTTTCAGGAACACTTAATGTCCTTGACCAGTTTACGATGCTGAAACAATTTTGTAAGGATCAGGAATTAGTAAACATCCTTGATCGACAACATCAATTCATTGCGTCTCAATATAACTTAACTGCTGAATGCTTTAAAACAGGAAACGAGCCTTCACAAAAAACAGCAACTTATATGATGAAGGAAGACAATCAGACTGTTTACGGCATGCAGCCGTCACAGCCTAAAAAACCTGTTCAATCCATGAATGATATTGATGACAGCATTATCAGCCGACAAATGCTTTGCACTGTTAAAGCACAAGCTTCTATGCTGACGATGGCTTCTCTGGAAATGACAAATCCAGCCGTAAGACGCGTATTGTCGGCGCAGATTCAACAGTATGTTGAAATGGCTTTCGAAATTTTCCTATACCAAAACAAACACGGCTATTACCAAGTTCCTCAGCTAGATGCGCAGGACATGGAACAAATGAAAAATTCATTTGCTCCGGCACAAGGACAAATGCCTCCAACTCAAGGCGGTATGGGCCAACAAGGACTTCATTAATAACAAAGGCATTGGATATAATTTATCCAATGCCTCACTTTTTTCATCAAATGTTTTCTTAAAAGCTTTTTCAAATTGATCAAGACTTTCCTTTGTTGCCGATTTAAATCCTTCTGTAAAGTCTCCTTTCTTTGCCGTTTCCTTTATCATTTTTGAGATAATGTCTTCCCCGTATTTGTCCGTCAGCTCATTGATCATATAAAAGCTTTGCAAATAGACATCAGTGTCATATTCGACTCGTGCTTCCTGCCAGTCTTGATCTGTCTGCAAACGGTCAAAGGGCACGACAGAAAACGTGACCGGATCTATGAGCAATTCATAGTTCGCGATCCACTCGCTTAACCCTTCATGAAACCATAATGGAAACTCAGCAGGATCTGCCTCAAGCTCCTTCAATTTCTGGTGAAACGCATGGTGCGTATATTCATGAATCAACAATCTCTGATACAAATAAACCGCTACCTCGTCACCTTCTAAAAGCTTCTTTTTTTCTTCAGGCAACAAACCGATCAGCTGCTCCCGTTCAGAATAAAAACCAACGACATCCAATAAACCTGAGTAATCCTCCATCTGCTTTTCATTAGGAAAAAAAATAATATCAACAGGCTTTTGATTCGAATATCCAATCATTATCTGATTAATACTGACCGCATATTCAAGCGTTTCTTTCGTTAATGGCAGTATGGACTTTTCCTTGGAAGTGTAATAAATATCGGCTTGTTTGAATGACTCTTTCTTCATGTGCTTCGTCACTTGTTCTTTCGTTATACCAGATGCCTGCCCTGGCAAAGACAGGATATACAACGTGCTGGATACGATGGCCGAGCTTACAGCCAACATCACAAGGACTCCGCACAGGAATAGAGCGGATGCCGCACGCTTTTCTATGCCACCCCGCAAACGTCTCCCTCCCTGAGCCGGTCCGTCTTGTACCTTTTATTTTCACTCTATGCAGCAAGAGTTTGCGGTGTGCCATTAACGCCAAAAAAGCCGCACAAATTGTGCGGCTGCTTTCTTCATCCTTATTCGGCTTGCGGGAATATACGCTGTACAGTTTCACTGAATTCATCGAAGAATCCTGCAACCGGATCGCCATTTTGAATCCGATCGCCATATCCCTGCATTCGGTCAGCAAAGTCTGGATTGGCAGAAACATAAACATTATCCATATTTTTATCAGTGTCTTTTACTTTATCGGAAATTTTCTTTTTCAGATCCTGTCCAACATCTTCTTTTCCATTTTTCAATACAACTGCAACATACGCTTGATTTCCTGCAACGATGACATTTGCTTGCTCTACTTCTTTCATATCAGAAATTTTATCAGCAGCATCGTCAGCAACTTCTAATTGTTGATTCTCATTACCATTGTTATTGCCGTTGTCGTTAACATTGTCTGTTACATTATTATCGACATTGTCACGATTGTTATTGACGTCGTTAATATTTCCTCTGCCGTTATCGTTCACTGGATTGCGGTAATTAACGTTTTCTGGATTTGCATTATCACGTCTGCCCTCACCCTGATTGGCCATACCGCAGCCAGTCATAAGCAAAGGGACAAGAAGCATGGACGCAAGGACTTGTTTTTTTCCAAGCATGTGAATTCCTCCTTTATCACTTTACCTATAGGTTTTTCTAAATCGCTTTAAATATGCATGTAAATCTGAAGGAAATGCTTTCCCGGGAAATAAAACGGTTAATTTGTCTAATGAGGGGGAAAATATGAATACACTAAGAAGGAGGGATTATGTTGTTCAATCAGCGAAAAGGAATCAGTCCCGCAGCATTGGTGATAGGCTCAACTATGCTTATTGCTGCTTTATCGCCTCAGATCCGTAAAAGATTCAGCGGGTTTATCACAGGACAAATGAACAGACGGAATTCTGATAATAAGATGTTTGATGCTTCTAATGTAGGAAACATGGTCAAACAAGTATTGGGCGGCGGCGATAAACAGGAACGTTCACAACATCAAAGCCAGCAGCAAAATGGCCGGCAGCATCAGCATGCCGAACAGCAAAAAACACAGCACCAGCACACACAGTCTCAAAAGAGTCAAACCGAGTCAGCTGCGAAAAAAAGACAGTCTCATTATGCTGAACCCGTTCATTTCGACCAAAGCGCAATGAACGTTATGGATGATAACACCATGATGGGAATCCTGGAGGACTTAGAACCCGGCCGTTAAAAAAACGTGTCATCCAAGATGGATTGCACAATGGTTCAAATGGTTAATTTTGCTTTTCAATTTTCTTGTTTTTTATTTTTCTGCCTGTTTTGGAGTACAATTGGTAGCATTAAAAAATCCTTCTTGCGTGAATGAACGTTTGAAGGATTTTTTATTTATGCTGCCACTGAAGCCAAAGCAATCTTTATCGACTCATGTTACTCCCCACATCAAAAGGTGAAGCAAGAACACTAGTTAACAATGTTACTGCCGATATAATCCGTCTGAGTTTCATTAATAATCTGTCCCTTTTTATGTTGTTTCTTGCTTCAACACTCAACATATCATATTCACTTGACGTTGGAAGGCCTGTTTCTGATGAAAAACTGCGCACTTCAATCGCATTCTAAATGTTCATTCATTTTCATTGAATCAAAATATACATATGCCCGCTAAATAATTCATACAAAAAGTCGCTTTCCCTTACGTAAGGAAAGCGACTTTTTAGATTGAATCCCCCCTTATTATCAAGCTTTTTACTTTTTGAAAATGTATTGACTATTCAGTTGAACTGTATTATGTTGTTATTAAGTTGAACTATACAGTTGAACTGAAGAAAGGGTGAGGGTATGAAACATAAATTATTACCGTTGTCTGAAACGATGCATTATATTTTATTAGCTCTGCGTGAACCACTCCATGGCTATGCCGTAATGCAGAAAATAGAAAAGATAAGTAACGGGACTGTTATGTTAGCAGCCGGTACACTATACGGCGCGATTGAAAACTTGAATAAGCATGGTTGGATTGAACCTGTTGGAGAGTCAGGCCGGAGAAAAGTTTATATGATCACTGCGGAAGGAAGCACCATTTTGAAAATGGAACAAAACAGGTTATTGCATATTTTATCCCTGTACGAAGGAAGTGAATCGAATGAAGAAAATGAAGATGTTTATTGATATTGAAAAAGAGGAGCAATGGCTGAACGAGCAATTACAAAAGGGTTATCGTTGTACCAATATTAATGGATTAGGCATATACACTTTCGAAAAAACTGACAAGAGCTATGTGATGCGACTGGATTGTCAAGATTATTTGCCTAAGAAAAAGTTGGTCGAATACAAAGGGATATATGAGGATTTCGGTTGGATGTATATAAATGGCTCCTGGCTTAGTGGAATACGATATTGGCAAAAAGAGGATGATGGTCAAAATGAAATCTTCTCGGATCGCCAATCAAAGTGTCACTATTATAAAAGATTGATAAATTATTCTTCTGGTTTCGGTTTACTGTGTTTGTTTTTTTCTTATATGATTTACAAGGATTCAGGTTTATATTTAACTGAAGGTCTTTGGAGTATGAAAGGTGCATGGTTTTGTAAAGCATTTTTATTTGAAACTCCATTTGCTCTTTTGAGGTCGCTTCCCGCCCTTATGTTTGCTTTCTTTGCCATCAGTTTCTATAAAGCGTATCGAAAGTATTCAATGTTAAAAGAAAAATAATGAGGCCATGTATTTACCACAGTCAGGCGCTTTTCTTTCATTCGTGGCCGAAATTTAGAAATCACAACATATCGCCGAAAGCCTCTTCAAGAATGTCTTGATCATGTTCAAGAGGAAATCCTTCTGAACCCAGTTACATTTGCACAGTGGAATAAAAGCATAAAAAAGAACCCATGAACCCTTTACATTACAGGGTTCATGGGTTCTTTTATTGAAATGAACATCAAAACGAAGCGGGTTACACGCTGTTACGCTTCTTCAGCTTCAATCACTCTGGATTGATCATTGAATACATTTGAATCAATTTCCTTTGTGATCTTACTTGTAATAAGACCTGATGTCATGCTGCCGCTGACATTCAGAGCAGTACGCCCCATGTCGATTAACGGTTCGATTGAGATTAATAAACCGGCGAGCGCGACAGGCATATTTAATGATGATAAAACAAGAAGCGCCGCGAATGTCGCTCCGCCGCCAACTCCGGCAACACCGAAGGAGCTGATGGCAACGACTGCGATAACTGTGATGAGAAACACCGGATCAAACGGATTCTGGCCGATCGTCGGGGCAATCATCATCGCCAGCATCGCAGGATAAATGCCGGCGCATCCATTTTGGCCAATCGAAAGACCGAACGAACCTGCAAAGTTAGCGATTCCTTCCGACACACCCAAGCTTCTCTGTGTTTTAATATTCAGCGGCAAAGCACCCGCGCTGGATCGTGATGTAAATGCAAATATAAGTACAGGGAGCGCTTTTTTCAAATAAACGATCGGGTTCAAGCCGCTGAGCGTCAGCATCAGCAAATGAATGATAAACATTGCGATTAACGCGGCATACGAAGCAATTACAAACATACCTAGTTTTAAAATGCTGTCAATATCACTCGTCGCGATCGTTTTGGTCATAATCGCCAACACTCCATAAGGCGTCAGGCGCAAAATGAGGGTGACGACACGCATGACAATGGCATAAACGGCATCAACCAGCTTTTTAAATGTTTCTGCCTGTTCCGGCTGTTTACGTTTTACGCCGAGGAATGCCATTCCAAGGAAAGCAGCAAAAATAACGACAGCGATCGTTGAAGTCGGTCTAGCTCCTGTAAAATCTAAAAACGGGTTTCCCGGCAGCAGTTCAACAATCTGCTGCGGCAATGTTTTCGCTGCCATATCCTCTGATTTCTGCTCAAGCTCCTGCCCCCGTGAAAGTTCAGTATCTCCTTGGTCTACTTGGATCGCCTGCAAATCAAAAGAGAGCGCGGACGCAATACCGACAGCTGCAGCTACAGCTGTTGTTGCAACTAAAATCCCGATAATTAAACCGCTGATTTTCCCAAGATTTTTTGTCAGCTTCAGCTTTGTAAATGCACCGAGAATTGAAATAAAGACGAGCGGCATAACAACCATTTGAAGCAATTTGACATATCCGCCCCCGGCAATATTAAACCAGTCGGCTGTTTGAATGACTATATTTGAAGTCGGGCCGTAAATCAGCTGAAGCGCAAATCCGAATACAATCCCCAGCCCCAGCGCAGTAAATACACGTTTGGAGAAGGAAACGTGTTTTTTCTGCATAGCAAAAAGCCCTAAGATAAGTAACAATAAAATAAATACGTGTAATACGACTAGTAAAGTCTCCAAAGCAGGTAAACTCTCCCTTCAAATTTTCTTTTTTACTATATTACACTAATTCCGATAGGTCAAGTGCGAATTATTCCAGCTTATGATTCCAGTAAAAAAACCTTATATAATCCCTTTTTTGTTCTTTTCTTTCTCTTCCATCTTTAGTACCTTATATAAAGGTGATAACATTTGCTGAAAGAACTGTTTGTAAACTTGACCATTTTAATCACATTTAATTATCTCTTCACCCACCTGTTTAAAGAAAGGTTAGTGCATAAAAAAGACAGCATGCCCTTCCAAGCTGTTAAAGGACTGGCCTGCGGTTTGCTCGGGGTTATTCTGATGTTTTTCGGACTGAACTATCAGCATTCAATCATTGATCTTCGAAATATCCCTATTATGATTGCCGCTCTTTATGGAGGATGGGTTTCAACGGCAACGGCCTTGATTATGATTACCGCAGGCCGCATGCTGATTACGATGAACACATCTGCAATATACTCGGTTATTATCATTTGTATCGCTGCCATCCCGTCACTCATTGTTTCCAGAAGAAAAAAAGTTCAATTAAAACATGCTTTCTATCTTTTAATGATCACAAACAGTATGATTTCCTTTTCCTTTTATTTTCTTATAGATTTACATTCCTTTGAACTTCACTTGTATTTTTGGGCCACCTCATTAGCGGGCGGCATGCTCAGTTTATATATCATTGATCATGAAACAAATGCACATCTTCTTTTTAAACAATATAAGTTTCAGGCGCACTTTGACTTTTTAACAGGCATTTATAACCGAAGAAAATTTGAAGAAATCTCACAAGCCCTGTATCAACAGGCGGCCAATACCCCGCATTTCCAATTCGCACTGATTTATATAGATATCGATCATTTTAAAACCATCAATGATCAGTACGGACATCATGAAGGTGATCAGGTGCTGAAAGAGCTGGGTTCACGGCTGAAGCAGAGCATCCGAAATTCTGATCCTGCCGCACGGATTGGCGGTGAAGAATTTGCCGTGCTCCTGCCAAACTGTACGCTTGATAAAGCAGCCCAAATCGCGGAACGGATCAGGCGCGCTGTCAGTGATACACCGATTGCATTAACAAACGGCGATGAGCTGTCAGTTACGATATCACTGGGGGCTGCTCATTATCCCAATAATACAGAGCATCCAGAATCTTTGCCGATTCTTGCCGATCAAATGTTGTACAAAGCGAAAGAAGCGGGACGGAACAAAGTGTGTTTTTCAGAAAAAAAAGAATGAATTCAATGTTCGAATTCATTCTTCCAATCTGAAAGACGTTTCAAAGGCAGAAAAGCCGGGACAAGGTCTCCCCGATACTTTTTTTCTATAAATGCCGCTGTATCATCAGCTTGATAGAGCTCGATAATGGTTTGCAGTGCTTCCCGATCTTGATCCTCCGCTCTGACAACAATCAAATTCATCTCTTCCTTGGACATGAGCCCGCCGCTCTTTATGGCATGTTTTTCCGGGCTCAGCCCCGCTTTTTTTGCTTCAGAAGGTTTCATGACAAACACGTCGGCACCTCTCACAGCATCCTGTTGCCGGACTGCTTTCAATTTCAGGTGTCTCGGATTGTCTTTGATCATATCGGCTGAACCTGTTCCGTTAAATCCGTTTTTCAGCGTTAGCAACCCCGCCTCCTGAAGCATCGTAAGCGCCCTTCCAAAATCAAACACTTTATCTGGAACGGAAACAACAGCTCCTCGCGGTATATCTTGGACTCGGCCATATCGTTTTGAATAAATGCCCATAGGCGTTATGTATGTCGTACCGAGCGGCGCCAGCT
Organism: Bacillus sp. SW14; assembly: GCF_047608225.1. NCBI lineage: Bacteria > Bacillati > Bacillota > Bacilli > Caryophanales > Bacillaceae > Bacillus > Bacillus sp. SW14. The sequence continues at coordinate 3,284,453 of NZ_JBLKRW010000001.1, forward strand.
TATGTTTGTATTTTTCAGTGAACGACTGAAAATATGAAATGGTTTGCAAGGCGTTGGCATCAATTTCTTTATTTGCAAGCGCGATATCAGATTCCGCATAATCAGAAAAAAGAATCAGTTGAATATCCAGCCCCTTCTCTTCTGCCTTTTCAGCAATATAGTTCCATATTGCCTCGTCAGACTCAGCAATTCCGATTTTTATCGATTCATGTTCTGCCGACGGTGAGCATGCAGTGAATGAAACGAGTAGAATAAAAACAAAACTGCATATAAGCCACTTTTTCATTGTGACCATACTCCTATCTATGTATTAGAGCATGAAGCAATATCAGACATAAAAATCAAACGCTCTCTTTAGTTGATAAACATTGTCATTTGCAATATTGATACGTTTTACCTTACTCATATCCAGTAGGGTTGTCAATTCCTATTATATTCTCTTCCCTAAAAGAAGATATCTCAGGCAAACGTATGATCACGTATCGAGAAAGCAGATGAATTTCAGTGAATAAATATCAAATCGAAAAATAAATATGGTATTTCACGAAAAAGTTTCGTTTAGCAGTTGTTTTTTCTGAAGATTACTGGTAGAGTAAAGGTAATTATTTTTGTTCGAACTATCTTTAAGAAGAAAGTTTTGTAAGAGTTTTCGTCTTGAAAGTTTGTTAAGAGCAAGAATAGTGAATTTAAGCGTTATGATCGCTTTAGGAGGAAATTTCATGTTAGAAGGTAAAGTAAAATGGTTCAACTCTGAAAAAGGTTTCGGATTCATCGAAGTAGAAGGTCAAGACGATGTATTCGTTCATTTCTCTGCTATTCAAGGCGAAGGCTTCAAAACTTTAGAAGAAGGCCAAACAGTTTCTTTCGAAATCGTTGAAGGCAACCGTGGACCACAAGCTGCTAACGTTACTAAAGAAGCGTAAGCATAAATTGATATGAAAAACTGCAGGCGCAAACCTGCAGTTTTTTTCGATAAAAAAGCTGTTTTGCTTAAGCAAAACAGCTTTTTACATTAGTTCGCAATATCCCGTTTCATAAAGATTCCGAAAGCCAGCAACAGGAAGACAACAAAGTAAACTGCCAGCATAACAACAGAGAAAGTCATCGTCATCCCTTCTACCAACGGTGATCCCTCTACATATTGCATTAAGCTGACATTGGCAAATAAAATATACTTTGCCCAGTCAAACTTCATCGCAATAAATGCAGTGGCTGTCGTACCCGTTACCAATAAAAAGATGGAAAAACCTACTGCCAGCGAGCTGTTTCTAAAGACAGCCGACAGCATAAATGCCATCGTTGCGATCATTAAAGCTGCAACAGATTCCGAGAGATATGTTTTTGCCAAATATCCCATCATATTTTGTTCAAAGATATGGCCGTCCTTGTAAATTAAATGAACATTCGCAGCAGTGTCGCCGCCTGTCCCGAAGAAGATCAACCCTAATAAAGCAGACCCCATAAATAAAATAAACAGCAATAAGAACCCAAACAGGAGAACTGTAATATATTTTGAGAGTAAAATCTGAAAACGGCTGAGCGGGCGGATCATTAACAGCTTAATCGTTCCCCAATTAAATTCGTTCGCGACAATTCCAGCTGCGATAATAATGGTGAATAGACCGGTCAGGATCGTAAAATTCGCTGAATCTGTTACATAAGACCATACAGTATACCCAGTGTCATCGGGGATGTTATGTTCAATACGATAGTTGTTGACTGTAATCGTTTCTTCATAGCCATCTTTCAGTGAAGGATCTTCTTTGATTTCTTTCTTCAATGCGGCATTTTCCGCTTGAAGCGTTTGTTTCCATTTCGGATTTGCTTCATCGGACGTAAAATGGTTTGTTAAGAATGCCCAGCCAATCATGGTCAAAGCCAGAATCCCGATCATCACCCATGTTCCGGCACGGCTGAAAATTTTGACCCATTCATTATAAATCAAATTAAGCATGTTGAACCTCCTCTTTTGCTTCACCTGTTACTTCTAAGAAACGGTCCTCTAATGATTTCGCCATTACTTTTACTTCATAAATCCGGATTTGCTGCATCACCAGCAATTCAATGGCCGCAGGGACTTCGTCTTTAGACAGCTTGACTTCTACACCGTTTGTCTTGCCCACCACATCATACTCCTTTAGAACAGAAGCGGCTTCGTTCGGCTGCTCAACGTTGAAGAAATATGTATCTTTTTCATCAGTGATTTCATCTTTGACATTTTGAATATCGATAAGCTTCCCTTTTTGTAAAATCGCAATTCGATCACACATCAGTTCCATTTCTGAGAGCAGGTGGCTTGAAACAATGACAGCCATTCCTCTTTCTCGCGTCAGCTTTTTTAAATGATCTCTGATTTCCCTGATTCCCGCCGGATCAAGGCCGTTTGTCGGTTCATCCAAAATCAGCACTTTCGGATCGTGCAGAAGGCATTGTGCCAAGCCAAGACGCTGTCTCATTCCAAGAGAATATGTTTTCACCTTGTCATGGATTCTGTCTGTTAAACCGACTAGTTCAATGACTTCATCAATTTTTTCCTTCGTGACGCCCTTGACCATCCTTGCGTATTGCTGGAGATTTTTATATCCACTTAAGAATTTATACAGCTCTGGGTTTTCTACGATCGCTCCAATATGCTTAATCGCCTTGGCATACTCTTTCGTGATCGATTGGCCGCAAATGAGCACATCACCTTTTGACAGTTTCATTAATCCTACCATCATTCTGATAGTTGTCGTTTTCCCTGCTCCGTTCGGTCCTAAAAAACCGAATACTTCGCCTTCTCGAATTGTAAAACTAAGATGATCAATGATCGTTCGCCCTCTGATGTTCTTTGTCACATTTTTCAATTCCAACACTGTCTTCATCATGTTCCTCCTCTATCTTTTCTAGTAAACTTCCATTTTCGATCTGAACCATTGCAAAACAGACATGCCTTCCTGCTCACGAATGTCCTCCACATCACGCTGCGCAACCTTCTCTCCATTTGCCAGCACGATGACTTCGTCAAGCAAGGTTTCTATTTCATCAATCTCGTGCGTAGCGATCACGACAATCTGCTGCTCAAAATCAATGTACGAAACCAAGCTGTTTACGATGGAATCCCTCACCATCGGATCAAGCCCGGAAAAGGGTTCATCCAGCAAGATGACGGATGCCCTTCTTGCTAAAGCAAGAACGATTTTCAGCCTGCCCCGATTTCCTTTTGACAGCTTTTTGATCTTTTTTTCCGGATCGAGCTGCATTTCATTCAACAGCTTATAAGCTTGGTCTTCTTGAAAATCAGAAAATTGAGATTGATAGAACTTCACCATGTCTTTTACAGTAAAATGCGGATAAAACATATCAAGCTCTGTCAGATAAGCCGTGTGGCGCACCATATCTCTCGTAACCTGCTTTTCATCCGCTTTTACCAACCCTGACGTAGGAAACAGAAGGCCGGCCATCATTTTTAAGGTCGTTGATTTACCGCTGCCGTTCGGACCGATCAGACCATAAATCCGTCCGGATGATAAGGAGATCGATACATCTTGAACGGCGGTGTGGCTGCCGTATTTTTTTGATACACGTTCTAAAGTGATTTCCATTTCAGCCTCCCTCAGTGAATGTTTTAATCCCTTCAACCATTTCTTCTTTCGTTAACCCCAGCTCTGTCATTTGCTTCACAAAGCCTTCCAGCACTTCTCGTGTCAGCCTGTCTTTCAGCTCATCTACGATGTCTGCTTTCTCCGCAATAAACGTCCCTTGACCTCTTCTTGTCTCCACAATACCCAGCCTTTCCATCTCACTGTATGTTCTTTGAATTGTATTGGGATTTACCTTGGTTTGAATCGCCATTTCTCTTACAGAAGGAAGCTTGTCTCCCGGAAGCAGTTCCTTCCTGACCAGCCGATAGAAGATCTGGTCAGCAATCTGCAGATAAATCGGTTTCGAGGATTGGAAATGATTGTCCATCTTCACACCTCTACTTTACGATCAAGCAGTTTTGAAGCCGCGATAAGCAGCAAGATTGTGATGACAATAGCGATAGGAAACCCAAGCACAGGTAGATGTATCGGTTTTAATTCCAATCTCCAAACGTCACGGAAGTGAAAATCAAAATTACAATAAACTGTTACAGGCCAGAAGTGCTTTTGAGATTCTAATAATGGGCTTATGAGGTATTTATCGAGAAAGAACCACACTGTGGCCAGCAGCCCCATCGCAGCCCATCGCATTGCGCGCCAATTCTTAAGTGAATGAAAAACAGTCCAAAAGACAACTATCGTTACTGACATATATAACGAGGAAATAAGACCATATATATTCAGCAAAACCGCTGTACTTGTTAAATCAATTTGATGCTCCAGCAGTTTTTTTACAGAGAGCATATGATGAATCCATATGCCATAAGCGGTTAATGCCAATTGAATCAGAAATTGATAGAGCAAAGATGCTGCCAATTTGGAAGAAAGCAGCCTGAAACCGCCATTTGGATTATACAGCCAAAGCTGTGATTTCCCCTCTTTATGAAGATGATAAAACACAAAAACAGGGGTTAAGAACAGCAGAAAAAAAGCAACTGCAACAAAGAAACCAAAAATGACAAGTGGTTCTTTCGTGCGAGAAGCTATGATATGACCTGTCACCAAACAGAAAATGATTCCGCAAATCCATACTAGCAGCCATATTCTCGAAAGCTTTATATCTTTCTTTAACAGACCTAAAAAAGAATCCATGTCTTTCCCTCCCGGAAGCCTCTTCGGTGTATGAGTACCATAGTACACTAGTTCAAACCTGAATACAACATATTCCATGGATTTATTTGATAAAAAAATATAATTCATACATGCAAACAGAAAAAAGGCAAATCCGCCATGAGTAAACGGATTTGCCTTTTTTCTGCTCGTGTATGTAATATTGCTATTTTTCTAAATAGATTTATGAAAAATGTTGAGTCAGAGGCAAATCAAAGTTTCGGCTGACAATCCATGGCTTCCATATATTGTTTTGAGCAGCAGATTGAAGCGATTGCCATAAGAATTAGTAATAGACTAGATAATTCCTTTCGTCATCTGAAAAACACACACGAACTGAAATGATACCGAAAAAAGGTACGGATCCTGAAAGTCTTTAAGCTAATTTTCTAATCGTTCTAATACAGGTAAGTTGGTATCAATGGCATAAGTCGAGTGTCCACAAGACCTTTTGTTTTGGTGGTCGTCCTGTCTCTATGTCCCAATTCTTTCGGAGTAACCATCCATAACCTTTTTTAGAACAACTAAAATCAGGGGCTGATACAGCTCCATGAGAACTTCACTCCTGTAAGTATTTCTTTATCCTATTCATAGTTTTGCAATGCTTTGAGCGTTCGAACCATGACGGTTGGGGAGTATCATGATCTTAACTGATGGTTATCTTCAGCAATCCACCAAGATTTTATTAAACTCATAGATTATACTCGTTTCTCACGAAAGTCATGACGGTAAGAACCAAGTGGCTTATCATCAGTAAAAGGTATTGGATTTTTTTATATTGCATGACGTTATCTGTCATGCTTTCTTCATCTAAGATTTAAGAAAAAAAATAAATAGAAAAGGGGAATATCTTAACCACCTTCTAATCAAATCTTGAAAGTTAAAGTAGATTGCATAAGCTTTGCTCGTTTACGTTTTTTAACAACCATATAATTAACACATTACAACCATACAATTCATACTTTTGTTTTTTTCAGAAAATCAATTGTCTTGCTTATCCACTATATGATAATGTATATGTTAACATCAAGTTTTTAACAAAATATGAATAAAATTACAGAAAGGAGGGTTGAAAATGAAAAAAATATTAATAGCTACTAGCCTAATTCTTATTTGTGCATTTGTTGGTGTATCCTCAGTTTCTGCTTCAACGGTTCAACCAATTGAACGGATGAACTTTGAAAATGCAAAAGAATCATCTGTAGTGGAACCAGAGTATCTACCTGCACTTGCTGCAATTGGACAAGCTGCCAGAGTGGCTGAAGCTGGGGTGAAAGCAGCCGGTCAAGTAGCTAAGTGGGGGTCTGCAGCCTTTGGTGGAGGATTTTTAGCAGCCGCAGGAGCGGATGCGTATAAAAAAGCTAAAGGCTCATCCACAAATTCTGAATATGTACCAGAAGACGCAGAGGTAGTATTTGACTGATTTGAAAATGAAGATCATAAATAGGGGCCTCTATCAGTAATGAGGCTCCTTTTAGAGAGGAGAGAATGTTAAAATTGAAAAAAGTTTTCTTTATTGTTGTATGTATTTTTTTTGTTTCTCATTTTTCTATAACTGCTATTTATGTTCTTCCATTTAATCCAATTAAAAATAAAATTAATAAACCCATAATTTCATATATGCATCCATTTTTCGCTCAAAACTGGCAACTGTTCGCTCCAAACCCTTTATCGAGGGACACATACATTTATGTTCAAGTGCGGGATAAGGGCGGTGAAGAATCTAATTGGATTGATATTTCAACTCCATTATACAATGCAAATCACAAAAATAGACTTTCACCTATAAATACATTAGTAAGACTTGGAACAGGCGCTTATATGCAGACCGTAAATGAAAATGAATTAATGAATAAAATAGAACTAAAAAAATCGATGGAGAATCCAAATTCAGAAGATAAGAACAATAAAGAATTAACTGATCACCAGAAAGACGGTATTCAAATGTTATATAACCTTGGGCAACATTACGCAAATAGCTATTTTAAAAACATAGATATAAAAGAGCTGAGAGTTAGAGTGTTAAGAACAGAACCTATACCGTTTTCTAAGCGAAACAATCAAAATTATGAAAGAGAACAAACTTATATTACATATGATTGGAAGAAATACTATAATTAAAAGAAGCGGGGGATAGTATTGTTATTAAAAAAAATTATGATTGTAGCTTCAGATAAAAAGTCTCTGATTGGTGCAAGTATTTTAAGAATAGGATTTGGTTTAATAATTTTATATACATACGCTATAAACTATAGACAGAGATATTTTATATGGGGACCAAATGGAATGTCTCAAACAGATTACTCAGAACAAGTAAGGCCTTTTACTTTGTATAGTTTAGGAGATTCTACAGTTTACTTTGAGATAATATTTCATTTAGGTATTTTATCAGCCATCTTATTTACAGTTGGTTACAAAACCAGAATTGTTACTATTCTTAATTTTATATTTCTTTATTCAATAGACCAGCAAAATCCCGTAATTTTAGATGGTGGAGACAATATTATGTCAATAACTTTAATTTATATGTTTTTTATCGAAACTAATAAATATCTTTCTGTAGATAAAATGTTAAAAAAAGAGGGGAAATTTAGCAATAACTATTATCTAAGTATTATTCATAACTTTGGAGTTTTATCTATAATTGTGCAATTATGTATCTTATATCTAAACTCTTCATTATATAAAGTAATGGGAGAGCTTTGGCAAAATGGTACTGCAATATACTATATTTTGCAAGTCCAAGAGTTTAACTTGCCTTGGATAAGCAATATTATTATCTCTTCTGATTTTTTAATAGTTTCCTCTACCTATTTCACTATACTTTTGCAGGTAGCATTTCCCTTCTTGCTATTTAATAAGGTAACAAAGTATATAGCACTTGCCTTACTTATTACTTTACACTTAGGAATTGCAGTAGTAATGGGATTAATAACCTTCTCTCTAACTATAATCGTTATAGATGCAATACTTATTAGTGATAAAGATTACAAGAATATCTATAACTATATTAAAAATAAAATAAAAAGTACAACGAAAGAAGAAGTAATACACCCTACTTCAAAAACGGTCTAGTGAAATAAAGTATAATGAAAATATTAATGAAGGCAGATGAGATTAAATGAGGAAAAAACCGTTTATTGTCGATTATTTTTATAAAAATTCCTTAGATCAAACAATTGAACTTTGGCTCCCTATTCCTGATGGATTGGGCCAGGAAACATTAAAACCATCTCAACTACATAGATTGCCTACTGGTGAAAATCTAGGTTACTTCATTCTACATAAAAATGATACATTGCATTTTCAATATACTCGAGAATGGTATACCTCAAAAGAGAAAACGATACCTTTAAGCAAGGAAGAGGAAGAATACTATTTAAGAGATACGATTCTTTCACCTGTTAATAAAGAGACTTTAGATCTTGCACGGGATATTACAATAGGGATAAACAGTAAAAGAGATCAAGCAAAAGCGATTTTTCGATATATTGTTACCAATTACAAGTATAAGTATCCTCCTAAGAGCAGAGGAGTGAAATCCTTCCTTCGATATAAAAATGGAGATTGCGCTGAGTTTTCCTTTTTATTTTCTTCCTTGTGCAGGTCTCTGGGAATTCCCACAAGAACTTTATTTGGAAGTTGGTCATTCGGAAAAATGAATGGCCATGCGTGGAATGAAATATATTTAGAGGATGAGGGGTGGATTGCTGTTGATGTAAGTATGGCTAATCTGCGGAAACATAATATACTGAGGTTTTTATATAGCGATTTACGAACTATGTGGTGGGAAAAATACTTTGGTAAAACAGAAGGACAGCGGGTTGTTTTCTCTCGAGATAGTGAAATCAAACTTATGCCTGCATTCAGCGATAGCAAAGGTAAATCCATAGCTATTGAACCTCTGCAAATTAATGATAGAGCCTTTTATTGGGGACAGGAGTCCTTGAAGGGTGCTGCCCCTTACCTTCAACCAGCGTATGTGAAGATAGATACACAAAATTTCCTACCTAACACATCTATTGGTGTGGAAAACCTTCTGGGCACCTGGAAAGTAAAGGAGACTGGCTGGCGAGGTTTCTTGGCACAATCAAAGAAATATTTAGCAATGATCGCCCTAGCTACTATGGGTGTAAATTATATTAATAGTAATAATTATCTTGAATTTTTGTTTAAGTTTAGTTTTGTTGCCTTGTTTTCATGTTTTGTTTTAAGGAGAGAGCGACCATTCTTATTTAGCATTTTTTTAGTTATTATGATTCTTTCTCTTTTATCTACAATAAATGAATTATTGTGATTATACATTTATTATTAAGAAAAAACTTAAACGAAAAGATTGTATGAGGGTGCTTATATGAAGGTGAATGCAATGTATGAAGACAGTAATAAAAATTATTGTTCTTATTAATATAAATAAAGACGTTTTATTTTTATATTACAAACTTTCATAGTAGCCGGACATAAAAAAATATAGTACTTCATCCAGACTAATTAATTTCCGAGCAACTAATGGACAGAGTGTATAAAACTTAGAGACTAATAGAAAAAGAATTTTAAAATCTGATTCTTTCATGTTCCCTCAGAAAAAGCTAAAAAGAATGTTTTTATCATCACATATTATTCTCTACATACTTTCTACTTCCGTAATCTGTCAATCGACTATAATAATATAATAACTATAGGGCTGAGACTTACCCCGCAGAATAAAAAAATGTGGCACTCACCAATCATCGTAGGTGCCACATTTTTTTATTTTAATTTTTTTGTATGCATGAAGTATACCTTCATTTTTTCACCTCTCATTTTGAATACTCAAAATGGTCATTTGTCTGTAAAATACGTTCAAATAACGTTTTGGGTGTGAATATAAATGTGTTTAAAAGTCTTTAAATTTTTGTAGCCTCTTGAGTTACAAGGGATATAGTTGTCTATATATACATGTAGCTATCGAAGCAGAAAACAACCATCAGAATGTTGGTTCAGATTGCTGGAAAACGATGTTTTTTCTAAAAGCTTTTTTGTTTTGTGCTGTTTCTTTAGATTTTCATTAGGTTTCGGATACAGAAAAAGCGCTCCTACATGCCTAGCTTGCTTGGCTAGATATGTGGCAATCTTCTTCATGTTTTGACATGCGGCTGGTTTCAGGATTTGATTTATATGACCGGTAACCTTTTCGGTCAGTTTCGGTGAATAGGACACGTCCGTCCACCATGTCATGATTGATGGCTTGAAGAACGATCTCATTAAAAATGTCTAGGAAAATAGTTGTTTCTTTAAAGCGTGTGCGTCTGTTCCAGCTGATGGTGGAGTGGTGCGGAACTGAGTCATTGATATTCAGTCCCAAAAACCATCTGTACGCCATATTGTAGTAAAAGCTGTCTTTCTGAATGGATACTGTAGAGGTAGCCGATAAACATCATTTTGAATAAAATCAGCGGATCGAGTGAGGGGCAGCCTTTGTTTTCGCTGTAGTAAGGCTTAACCTTTTTAATGATAAAAGAGAAATCATGTGTTTATCAATTTTTCGAAGCAAATGATTCTCTTCGACGAGTTGGTCAATCAGAACAAATTCGGCTGCGTTTTGAGAAGAATTTCTTGTGTGGAACATGAGAATGACACCGTCTTTTGAAGTGACCCCTGTCAAGTAGACAGTTTTTAAAAAGGTACTAAGAATACAATATATTCCATGGATTTATTTGATAAAAAAATATAATTCATACATGCAAACAGAAAAAAGGCAAATCCGCCATGAGTAAACGGATTTGCCTTTTTTATTACTTATTCTTACTTTTCATGGAGAGCAGCGCATCACGATAGCTGCTGTCCTGCATTTTGTCACTTTCTTCAGTGACCTTTTCTTCTGACTGATCTTCCTCACAATGCTTAAACTTTTGCAGCGCCTGCCTGTAAATATCATCACCCATTGCGTCACGTTTCTCTTTTGGGGAATCGTTTTTCACAACGGCTGGCATATGCTCGGCAGCCCTTGTTTCAGCAGGGTATTGCGCTTCGTTTTTTTCCTCTTCTGGAGGGGAGATTCTTTCGGTTGTTTCTTGCTTCTCAGGTCCAAGAGAGGCGTTGCGGACGTTAAATGTTATAAGACCCGCAATGACAATGACAGCAGCAATAATTGCGATAATAATGGCCATTTCAACCTCTCCTTTACTGACCTGCTGTTAGGTTTCCTGTGACTTGGCTGACGCGTCTTCCTAAGGCGCGCCCAAGCTGAATACCTTCCTCAGACATTAACTCGTCACTGTCAACCGGACAGGTGACGCCTGCACCGTAATAAGAGCCGTACAGTGCGTTTTCAGGCACGTTGCCAGGCAGGCCGACAACGATCATGCCTTGGTGGAACATCGGCGTGATGAGATTGTGCATTGTCATTTCCAAGCCGCCGTGTGTTGTTGCCGTTGTGCAGAAAACAGCGCCGACTTTGTTGATCAGCTCGCCTTCAGCCCACAAATAGCCAAGTCTGTCGATCCAAGCTTTGAGACCGGAGCTGATTGTTCCGAAATGCCCAGGGCACCCCCAAATAATCGCATCCATCTCTTTTAGTTTACGGATATCAGCCTGATCGACATGATCGATCAGCACCTCAGCCGCCTCGTTTTCTCTCGCGCCTTCAGCAATCGCTTCTGCAAGAGCCTTTGTATGTTCACCTTCACTGTCATACACTACATAAATTTTCATTCAGGAAACCTCCTTGTACAGATTAAGATTCCTTCACTTCTTTAGGAGCCGGAAGCAATGAAAGCTCCTCTTTTCTCTTTTTCCGCAATTTATCTTTTCTGACGTCACGCAGGAACAGACTTAGAATTAAACCTGCCACACAGAACAATGTTGCCCACATAAAAGCGTCATTAATCCCCATGACGTTTGAATCGAGTGTTGCATGTTTATAAATATGAGAGTAAACATACGTTTTCGCTGTTTCGTAGGGTACATTCATATTCACCATTATATTCGAAACCGCATTTTGGAACGCATGGAGGAAGTTCGGGTCCGCCGTGCTTGTTTTATCTGCAATTTGTGAATAATGGAATGTCGTACGGTTTGTATAAATCGTCGTAATTAAGCTTGTACCGATTGATCCGCTGATTTGGCGAAGCGTGTTGCTCATCGCCGTACCGTGGCTGTTCAGACGGGCAGGAAGCTGGTTCATCCCCGCTGTCATAACCGGCATCATTAAGAGTGACATACCGAAGGCACGGATTGAGTATATCAGCATGATGTGTACATATGATGTATCAATCGTTAATTGTGTATATTGATAGGTTGTGACCACTGTAACGAGAAGTCCGATAATCGCGAGCGGTCTCGGACCGAATTTATCAAACAAAATACCAGAGATCGGTGACATGATCAGCATGACGATCGCACCCGGCAGCAGAAGCAGCCCGGATTGAAGTGCCGTAAAGCCGACCAGGTTTTGCAGGTAAATCGGCAGCAGGAACATACCAGTGTACAGTGCTACTGTAATAATAATATTAATGACACTTGATAGTGAGAAAATGTCGTATTTAAACACTCTGAAATCAAGCATCGGATCGTCATGACGCAATTGCTGAACAACAAAAGCAACAATTGCTATGACACCGATAATAACTGTAGACAGGACAATCGGATCTGTCCAGCCGTCAGAACCTGCTTCACTGACTCCGTATAGTAAGGAGGCGAATCCGACAATGGAAAGAATCGCTCCAAGCGTATCGAGTTTGATTTTTTGCGGCTCCACCATATTTTTAAAGATGAAGAAAGCCACGATAATAACAATTGCGCCGACCGGCACAAGTCCGTAAAACATGATGCGCCATGTGTAATGCTCAATAATCCACCCGGAAAGAGTCGGGCCGACCGCCGGAGCAAACATCATCGCAAGTCCGAAGATCCCCATTCCTTTCCCCCTGCTTTCAGGCGGGAAGATGAACAGAATAGTTGTCATAACGAGCGGCTGCAAGATTCCTCCGCCCACGGCCTGAATCAAACGGCCGATCAGCATTGTGGAGAAGTTAGGTGCGATACCGCAGACTAACGTACCGAGTGTAAAACAGAACATGGCGACGAGAAAGAGACTCCGTTGGCCAAATCGTGTAATAAGGAAGGCTGATAACGGAATCAAAACGCCGTTAACAAGCATGTAACCTGTTGTGAGCCACTGAATCGTCGTTGCGCTTACACCAAATTCAGTCATTAAGTGCGGCATTGCGACGTTAAGCAGCGTTTGGTTCAGTATTGCCAGAAATAAACCCGCCATTAGCACAATCAGCAATGACATTGGGCTTTTCGCTTTATTTTCTTTGCCTGTAGCCATCTAAGACAACCTCCTTTCATGGTTTGATGACTGATCTGTTTTACTCAGAAATTTTAACAGATGCATTCATACCAGGAAGCACCTTATCAGATGGGTTTTTGATTGAAATTTTCACTGGAACTTTTTGCGTTACTTTTGTATAGTTGCCGCTTGAATTTGCAGATGGAAGCATATCAAATGTTGAATTTGTCGCATAACCGATTTCTTCTACAGTACCGTCAAATGTTGTGTTAGGTTCTCCATCAACGACAACGTCTACACTATTGCCTACTTCAACATCCGCAATATCTGTTTCTTTAATATTCGCAGTGATGTACAGGTGATCCATGTCAATGGTTTGGGCAATTGTTGTGCCAGCTTGTACAGTTTGTCCGTTTTTCACTTCGTTTTTCACAATTGTTCCATCCATGATGGATTTTACGTCAACAGATTGTTCACCTTTGATTTTTGCAACTGTGTCGCCTTTTTTGACTGTTTTTCCTTCTTCAAGATCCCAGTCAGATACTTTGCCTGCTGCTGGAGCTGTAATAGCAGCCATATCGCCGGCTACTTTCGCTTCGTCTGTTTTGATAAAGTTAGTGCTTTGATAATAGTAATAAGCACCTCCGCCTATAATTGCAAGAACAACAATCAAACCGATAATGTTGGTCAGAATTAAACGTCCTCTGTTCATTTTGTTTTCTCCTTTCGTTTCATCCTCTATCATTTTGCGGAATGGTGGTGAAAATATGTGAGAAGTTTTTCATTACCGCTTTTCTGAACAGCCTTCAGCAATCTTACGCAAATATTGAAGCTGGGATGTATCAAGCTTTTGGTACAACCCCGCACCCATTTTCGCATAATGTACAGCGGCTTTTTCTAGCAGTTCTTCCCCCTCTTCGGTTAACTGAATCATGACGATACGGCGGTCATCCGGACTGTCATATCGATTCATCAATTGGCGCTTATACAGAATATCCGTCATCCGCGTCACAGAAGCAGGCTTAAGATCAAGCGACATTGCTAGCTTGCTTAACGGGGTGCTTCCGCTTTGATGAATTTTAAACATCAGCAAGTATTGAAGGACTGTAATATCAAAAGGCTCAAGCACAATCTCCAATATCTTCTTCTGTTTTTTATAAATTGCCCGAGACGTATCGAAGAGCTGTTCAAAAGTGAGCAAAGCACGTTCTGATTCAGTCAACTCCTTTTCACCTCAATCCTCAATAATAGTTCACAAGATAAAATATTAATAAATGAAAGGAGATTTGTCAAAGGAAAAATATCTTTTTTTCTCGTATTTTTTCCGCAACCGTTTTCTTACTTTTATTAAATTAAAAAAAGCCCTTAAATGGGCTTTTCATTACGAAAATTGGTGGCTTACGCCAGATTCTTCATTTTTGAAAAAGTTCTTCAAAGCCTGAAAAACGTCAGACTTCTGTTTTAAAATATAGTACTTAAATTTATCGTCTTTCACATTTTTGTATGCAGACATTAACGTTGAATGCCTGTTGTACTGATTGACTTCGCCGTAGCAGAAAAGATTCGCTTTCTTCATAATATCATTGACCAATTTCACACAGCGCGCGTTATCAGATGTCAGGTTGTCACCGTCAGAAAAATGAAACGGGTAAATATTATAGCGGGCGGGATTGTACTTTTCATCAATCAGCTCAAGCGACTTTCGGTATACGGAAGAACAGATTGTTCCGCCGCTTTCTCCCTTTGAGAAAAAGTCCTCTTCCGAAACGACTCTCGCTTCTGTATGATGGGCAATAAATTCAATTTCTACAGTCTCATATTTCGTCCGCAAAAAACGGGTCATCCAGAAAAAGAAGCTTCTGGCCATGTATTTTTCCCAAACACCCATACTGCCGCTTGTATCCATCATCGCTAAGACGACAGCCTTTGACTGGGGCTTTGTTATGTCATTCCATGTCTTATACTTCAAGTCCTCCGGGTAAATCGGATAGAACGACGGCTTTCCTGACATCGCGTTTCGTTTAAAAGCTGACATCATTGTTCTTTTCTTATCTATATTACCAGTTAACCCTGTCTTACGGATATCATTAAACTCAATATCTGTATGAATGATATTGTCCCGCTCTTTTTGCTGGAGATTCGGGAGTTCTAATTCCTTAAAAAGCGCTTCTTCTAAATCCATTAATGAAACTTCTGCTTCATAATAATCTTCGCCTGCCTGATCACCGGCGCCCTGCCCTTTTCCGGGTCCCTGTTTTTTGTCTGATCCATCCCGGGCCACGACATCTCCAACCTGGCTGTCGCCTTCTCCTTGGCCTACGTGTTTATTTTTATCATAGTTATAACGAATTTTATACTCATCCAGTGAACGGATCGGGATCTTCACTACATCTTTTCCATTGGACATAATAATGCTTTCCTCAGTCACGAGGTCCGGAAGATTGTTTTTGATCGCTTCCTGCACTTTTTTCTGGTGACGCTGCTGGTCATCAAAGCCTTTGCGATGGAGGGACCAGTTTTCCTCAGAAATCAAAAAATGGCCGCTGTCATTTTGGGACATGAATTCCCCTCCTTAACCATTTGTGGTCGTGATACATACGTATTCCTGCTTGTGCGGGATTATGAAACAAGTCTTCGAAAAGATTTATATTCATCATATGCACAAAAGCACGGTTAATTGACAAACTATTTAGAAAATGGGACAAAATAACCCGCCCTATTCGGACGGGTCACGTTGCTTATCGGTTCAGCAGGCTGCCGACATATTTCAGCAGCTCATTGGCGCTCGTCGAGTTGTAGCCGTGCTCATCAATTAAACGGGCCACGACTTCATTTACCTTTTTCAGCTGCTGCTCATCCGGCGTTTTGGTTGAAGTCGTAATTTTAACGACATCCTTCAGATCAGCAAACAACTTTTTCTGAATCGCTTCACGCAGTCTTTCATGAGAATTGTAATCAAACCGCTTTCCTTTTCTCGCATAGGCCGAGATGCGAATTAAGATTTCTTCACGGAACGCTTTTTTGGCGTTTTCCGAAATGCCGATCTGCTCTTCGATTGATCTCATCAGCTTTTCGTCAGGGTTCATTTCTTCTCCCGTCAAAGGATCACGCAGCTTGTTTTTATTGCAATAAGCCTCTACGTTATCAAGGTAATTGTCCATAAGTGTTTTTGCTGATTCTTCATATGAATACACAAACGCTTTTTGAACTTCCTTTTTCGCAATGTCGTCATATTCCTTGCGGGCGGCAGAAATAAAATTCAAAAACCTCTCCCTGTCCTCGCTTGAAATCGAAGGATGCTGATCAAGACCTTCTTTTAAGGAACGTAGAACATCAAGTGAATTAATCGATTCCATATTTTTTCTGATAATCGTTGAAGAAATCCGATTGATCACGTACCGCGGATCAATGCCGCTCATGCCTTCATCATGATATTCTTTTTTCATATCCTCAACGTCAACAGAATTATATCCTTCCACACTTTCTCCATCATACAGTCTCATTTTTTTAACCAGATCAATATCCGACCTTTTAGGCTCTTTTAATCGGGTGAGAATCGAGAACATTGCAGCGACCTTCAACGTATGCGGGGCAATATGAACATCCGACACATCGCTCTCCGCGATCATTTTTTCATAAATTCTCTCTTCCTCAGACACTTTCAAATTATAAGGGACCGGCATCACAATGATTCTTGAGTGCAGGGCTTCATTCTTCTTATTAGAAATAAATGAGCGATACTCCGTTTCATTCGTGTGAGCCACGATCAGCTCATCAGCAGAAATTAACGCAAATCGCCCGGCTTTAAAATTCCCTTCCTGTGTCAATGAAAGCAAATGCCAGAGAAATTTCTCATCACATTTCAGCATCTCCTGAAACTCCATCATCCCGCGGTTCGCTTTATTCAGTTCTCCGTCAAACCGGTAAGCGCGCGGATCTGATTCTGAACCGTACTCCGCAATGGTTGAGAAATCAATACTTCCCGTCAAATCGGCAATATCTTGAGATTTCGGATCTGACGGACTGAATGTTCCAATTCCTGTACGCTTATCTTCCGAAAAGAAGATGCGTTCCACCTTCACATCCTCAATTCTTCCTCCGTACTCTTCCTCCAGCCTCATGACATTTAGTGGAGAAAGACTTCCTTCTATTCTAATGCCGTATTCTCTGTAAAAGTCATCACGCAAATGATGGGGGATTAAATGTAGAGGGTCCTCGTGCATCGGGCAGCCTTTAATCGCATAGACAGCCCCATTGTCCGTCAGCGTGTACGCTTCGAGGCCTTTTTTAAGCATCGTGACCAGCGTGGATTTACCGCCGCTCACAGGCCCCATCAGCAATAGAATCCGCTTTCTGACATCAAGCCGTTTCGCGGCCGGATGAAAATACTCTTCCACAAGACGCTCCAGTGATTCCTCAAGCCCGAACAGCTCACGGTCAAAAAAGCTGTACTTCTTCCGCCCGTCGACCTCCTCTATCCCGCTGTCTTTTATCATATTAAAAACACGAGAATGAGCAGATTGCGCGACCATTGGATTTTCTTTAATAATCTCCAAATAATCGGCGAATGTTCCTTCCCATTTCAGCCGCTGCTCTTCCTCTCTGTACTGTTCAATTTTCTTTAATATATCCATAAGGACCTCCTCCATCATGTTTGATGCGCTATGCAAATAAGGTACTTTGATACAATCTATGCCGCCATCTCGTGATACATGCTTTGGTTTCTTAAAATAAAGATGCTTACACGGGCGTTGACAAGGCAGACCGCGACCGTTCATAATAAAGAAAATAACAGAATCATCCAGACTCAGGCAGCACGGAAAAATTGAAGAGGGGGAGAGACGGTGAATACAATCATCATGATGGGTGTCATTGTCACTTTTTTAGTATCAATTTTTACCGCAGGGTACGAAAGCAAGCCGGGGAAAGAATAAAAAAGGGTGCTCCTGACAAGAGCACCCTTTTTGTGTAACAGAACAATGTTTTATTATTTGATTGTTATCTGCAACCTTTGAATAATCACACGTTTGCATTTGTTAATGGCAATCGATTGTTCCGATGCTGCATCCCGCAGCAGACAGCCCCTCACCTTTGATGCTGACATGGCGATATACGCCGCCTGCATCGTGTTCGGCGCCATGCCATTTGACATGTCCCTGTTTTGTTATCCCCCTTAGCGGTCCTCCTCACATCTTCGTGCATGTTTTTACCGATGCGCTCGGATCACACGAATAGTCCCCGCTGTATTCGACTGTTTCAATCTGGCAGTCCGGGCCAATTATCACTTTATTTCCTCGCACGGTTTTCGCCTTTGTATTTGTCAGCTCAATCACGTCCCCTTCAATCAGTTCAGCCGTTAAAACAGGCTGCGGCAACAGTCTGAGCAACGTCAGCATCCCTTTTCTGCCAGTCACTTGAAGATGGCGGCAGCCAATTTCACGCACATTACTTTCCCCGGCAGAAAGCTTAATCATCACTTGGTCAGCGTTTAAGAGCCCGCTGATGTTGCATTTCCCTTCCGATTGAAAGGTTTCCGTTTCACAATCCGCTTCCATGACCGCTTTTCCGCTAATGACAATACCGTCAGCCTTGACTGTACCGCCAAATGTCGAGGATCCAGCGATATTCAATTGTTTTGTAGATACATCTCCTTGAATAAAACCTGTTCCGTTTATTCGAATAGATTCTGTGTCAACGTCTCCATGTATCTTTCCTGAACCGCTGATGGTTACCGCTTTCGCCTTGACGCTGCCGTCAGCTTTTCCAGTTCCGTTAAAAGAAAAAGTCTCACACTCTACGTCCCCGGCCACTGTTCCGCTGCCGTTAATCTCAACTGATTGAAACGTTCCTCCCTTTGAACTTCCTGATCCGTTTATCACCAGCTTTTCCATTACATCCATTGATGGCCCTCCTGCATATATGTTGTTTTTAATTCCTCTGACGCCTTAGCTAAATCTACCCGTTCCACGACCTTAACGGACGATTCAAACAGAATGCTGTCCGCTGCAGCTGCTATAAAACAGGTTGTGACACCGAGCTTCCGCAGCATAATCAGCTCTGTCTGTTTCTTGATCTCTTCCGTATTATGCCGTTTTAACACCTCTGCCGCCATTTTGGCTTCCGCCAAGCTGACATTTCCGGACTGCAGCAGCCCTTCAAGCACATACAGCGAAAGCAGATCACGTGAAGAAAAAACCGAATTCTCGCCGCCTTCTGAAAAGACATCAAGAGCAGTCATTGAAATCAAACCTTTATGAATCAAATCATCAGCGGTCATGCTGACATCCTTCATTTTCGGCGACAGCATTTCCCTCATTTCATCCAGTGACAAATTTTCCTTCATCTTTTGAATCATTGAAATACGTTGTAAAATATCCCCCCTCGGAAAAAACGTCTCTTGCCCTGTAAATGTGGATTTGCGAATAAACCATTCCTCAGGAATTAAGTTTTTCCGCTTCCACCGATACAGCTGACCGTATGAAATCGATGTTCTTTCAAGTAATTCTTTTTTAGAGATTAATTGTTCTTCCATAAGTCCAGCTCCTTTGATGGGTATATTGTAACATAACACTGTTACGTTGTTAAGCCCAAAAAAACATAGCATCTCTCACAGCAAAAAAATCCGCCCATTATCATGAGCGGATTTACTTCTATTTCAAATCACGGTAATTTTGCTGGCGCAATGCTTCATAAATAAGAATCGCCGCGGTATTGGACAGGTTTAATGATCTAACGTGCTCAGTCATCGGAAGACGCAGGCAGCGGTCCATATTATTTTGAATTAAATCCTTTGGCAAACCGCTTGTTTCTCTTCCGAACACGAAGAAATAATCTTCGTCAAGCTCAGTGTAATCAAATGATGTATGAGGCTGCTGGCCGAATTTCGTAATAAAGAAAAACTGGCCTTTTTGATATGCCTCAAACAATTCTTCCAACGAATCATGATAGACAACGTTAACAAACTCCCAATAATCGAGCCCGGCACGCTTCAGCATTTTATCATCTGTTGAAAAGCCGAGTGGACGAATCAGGTGGAGCGTTGTATTGGTTGCTGCACAAGTACGTGCAATATTCCCTGTGTTAGCGGGAATTTCTGGTTGATATAAAACGACATGTAATGCCACAATGTTCACCTCTGTTTTTCTTATCCGCCCATCATTATATCATTAATTACGCTTTTGTCGTATCATCAACGATATGAAAAAAGGCATATCGTATTGACGGCGTGTATGCCGTAGAATCCTCATACGACCAAAATCTCATCCGGCTGTCATACGACTGGGCGTTAACAAGCGGCATATTGCCTTTGTCCTTCGCCACGACAATCGTTGTATGATTAAACCGGCCGTCTCCTTCAAAGTCATAGCAAATCACATCACCCGGCATCAGTTCTTCCGCTGATTTCACCCGCACTGCACGCAGGCCGGCCTTTGAATTCGACAAAAACATTTTCATAGAATGAGCCACCGTCCAGCTGTAGCTCCATGAACTTTGTTTCATCCACCAGCCTGACCCTCTGTTTGGATGGCCGCGCATCGGTGCGTCTCCCGCATGAAGACACTGAGAAATAAAATTCGTGCAGTTATCGCTGAAATTTTTATAAGCCGGGTTGCGCTTGTTCCAAAATTTCTCGGCATATTGCACAGCACCGAGACGATCGTATTGAAATGCCCTGCCAAACGCTTCTCTTTCCTCTTGAGAATAGTCAATAATGCTGGTCCCTTCATGAAATCCAGCCGGCTTTTTCTCAATTTCCTGATCACTAATTAAAATGTGATCATAAAGGAAAGCCACCCGCTCCTCTATGTGCTCTTCCATATACAAGCTGTCGTCCTGCTCCTTACACACGTATTCATAATGGATGGTATACGTCATGCAGGTCGTTCCGTCATCCTCAATCCGCGCATGACCGATGACGGCCTTCGCTTTCGCTTTTACGATATCAACTTTACGCTTTTCCAGAAGCTTCTTCTTTCGCTCCATGACTTCTAGGTCTCCGACTTCAGACTCCTGTCTCATAGCATGCCCGTTCACCAGATAGCTCAGCCGCTCCTCCGCTAATTGTTCTAATATGTGCTTCAAGCTCACCCCACCCGCCATACTTTGTTATAGAGAAAAAACACTTGGATGCATCTCAAGTGTTTTTGCCTTCTGTTCTATACATATGTCAGGACAGGCCTTGTTTAGTCATGCCTGAAGCTTTTAACAACTCAATTCCTTTTTCAATTTCCAGCTTTGCCTCTTCATCCTTCTCTTTTTCCAGCGCTTTTTCAAGCTCTTCCGCGTATGCATGGTCTCCGATTTTACCGATCGCCCATGCAGCTGTTCCTCTGATAACAGGACGCGGGTCCTTATGCATCAGTTCCGTCAATTCAGGCAGTGCGGAAGCATCTTTAAAATGGGCAAGGGCGAGAATGGCGTTTCTCTGAATCGGTTTCTTCCCGCGCCAAGAACCTGAGACATGTCCGAATTTCTCCTTAAATTCCCGGTTGCTGATGGTTAAGAGCGGCTTCAATAACGGCTTAGCAATCTCAGGATCAGGCTCCATTTCCGGATGAAGATGAAAGTCCTTCCCTTTATTAAGAGGACACACCGTTTGGCACGTATCGCACCCATACAGACGGTTTCCAATCTTTGTACGGAATTCATCAGGCAAAAATCCTTTCGTCTGGGTCAGAAAAGAGATGCAGCGCTGCGCATTCAGCTGTCCCGGATTGACCAGTGCTCCCGTCGGGCAGGCGTCCAGACATTTCGTGCAGGAGCCGCACATGTCTTCAATCGGCACATCGGGTTCAAAAGGTATATTTGTGATCATTTCCGCTAAATACACATAAGAACCATACTCAGGCGTTGTGATCATACAGTTTTTCGCGCTGAATCCGATACCCGCCCGCTCTGCAACCGCCCGATCAGATAATTCACCTGTATCGACCATTGACTTGGTTCTGATATCCTCATGCTTGCTCCTCAGAAATTCCTCCAGCAGATCGAGTTTTTCCCTTAGCACATCGTGATAATCTTTGCCCCAGGAGGCTCTGCAAAAAATGCCCCTGCGCTCAGTTCTCGTGCTTCTCGGCGCATCCTTCATTCTGGAAGGATATGCGAGAGCAATCGCCACAATTGATTTCGCTTTCGGCAAAAGCAGCTTCGGCGTCACCCTTTTCTCGATATCCGGCTCTTCAAAGCCGGAGAGATAGCCGAGTGATTCTTGAAGAATCAAACGGTCTTTTAAACTGTCAAAAGTATCAGCGGTCGTAAAACCAATCTTGTCCACGCCAATGCTTTTCGCGTATTCAATTAATTCTTCTTTGAGCTGATAAATGTTCATGCTTTGCACAGCCTCCTTTCTTTGTGATAAAACGATACAGCGTTTATAATAGGTTGATATCCCGTATCTGGAGTGAATGCTTGTGAATATCAAACTTGATTCTGTTATTACTGAACGTGCGCCCGGCTTACACGCGGCGGCTGTGATTTATGAGAATATCGAAGTTGGTTCCTCTCCGCAAATGCTGAAAGGCAGGCTTCGCCTATTTCAAGAATCCTTGTTTTTTGATTATGCGGACGGCGGAATATCCGATGAACCCTTCGTCAAGGAATGGCGAGAACTTTTTAAACAGCTTACCCCTTCATTTGAGGGAGAAACAACTCCAATGGAGGACATGCTGATCCCGATATCCAAAGAACAATTCCTGGAAAGCAAGGATTCAGCCCATGACACCATCGATTTTTTCGCATTAAAATATTCTCTGCCCATTATGATTTATGACGCCGGAAAGCTTCATGAGCCAGTCCGAATCTCGTTGGGAGAAAAAGAAAACATCCTGCTTTTCTCTGATGAAAACGGCATATTTGGCGATTTCAAAAACAGCGTCAATCGCTTTCCCGTTACTAACGAGACCAAGAACATGCTGCAAATCATCTTTTTCCCGCCATCCATAAAAAAAAACAGCGCTGTTAAACTCTTATCATCATTAACGAAAATGTTTGAACAAATTCACGGCGGCGCCCATACAGTACATTGGCTTACGTAAAAGAACACAGATAATGTGTTCTTTTTTACATAAAAAAACGCAATACTTCGTTTATCTAAGAAACGAAACACTGCGTTAATAACGTATGTATGGAGCGGGTGATGAGAATCGAACTCACGACATCAGCTTGGAAGGCTGAGGTTTTACCACTAAACTACACCCGCATTTGTGATAGTCAGTAACAGTATTGCTCTGACTTTTTTTATATTACACGTTTATTGATTTTTCGTCAAGGGAGTATGAAAATTTTGTCGAAAAAATGTTTTCTTTTTGTAAAGTTGTTAAGTCACATTTACATAATGTTAAGTATACTATACAATATAATCAAATGAGATTGTGAAGGGGACAGACGTCATGATGAAAAATAAAGTGAAAGAGCTGAGGGCGCGTTTGGGCTATTCTCAGGAAAAACTCGGAGAAACAGTCGGCGTCACAAGACAAACGGTGGCAGCTATCGAAAAAGGCGACTATGTTCCCTCACTGTTGTTAGCACTAAAAATCTGCAAAGCTTTCTCCATGAAAATGGAGGATGTCTTTTGGTTAGAGGAGGAATACTAAGATGAGCATGAAAACAAAAGCAGCTTTTCAACTAGTTTTGTTTGGCCTTGCATGCTGGACGCTGATTGCATACTTTAAAGCCTCTGAAGGCATAGCGGCCTTTTCCCGTACAAAGAGCGGCGAGATGGTGTTTGAATTAAACCTCACTCCCTTTATTCTGTTTATTGCGGCGGCTGCGGTTTATATGTACTTGCATAAGAAAAGCCGCCCTGCCCGAAAGCAGCTTCTCCTGCCTGATGAATTTGAAGAGCAGGATGAAAGAGAGCAGATGATGACGGCAAAAGCATGCCGCGCGTCTTATATCGCCGTCTATTTCTCGCTTCCTGCCGCAGCGGTTCTTCTCATTTTTTATCCGCTTTTTCAATCGCATATTCCGTTTTTCCCAATTATTATTGTGTTTATCATCATGATCATCCAGCACCTATCCTACGTCATCGCTTTCAAGAAAAACGAAAAAAACTCCGGCGCGCTGTAATTGGCCGGAGTTTTTTCTTACCAGCTCGCTTTTTTCACACCGGGAATCTGGCCTTTATGAGCCAGCTCCCTGAAAGCGATTCTGGACATTTTAAACTTCCTCATATATCCTCTTGGGCGCCCTGTTACCATGCAGCGATTGTGGAGCCTTCCCGGTGCCGAATCTCTCGGCAGCTTGCTGAGTGCCTCGTAATCTCCTTTTTCTTTCAGCTCGCGTCTAATATCAGCGTATTGTTCAACAAGCTGCTGGCGTTTTAACTCTTTTGCCACTTTTGATTTTTTAGCCAAGTCACATAGCCTCCTTTTTAAATCGAAATTATTACGATTTAAAATGTATCACGCACGATTCAAAAAAGCAAGTATACCGCTTTATAAAACAGACGGCCTGAAGCCGCCCGTTTCTAATGATGCAATTCCACATAATACAGTAGCGCATCTTGATGCTTAATGAGCTCTTTTTTGTGTTCAGAGGTGTGCATTGGTTCGTCAGTCCCTTTAATACTGCTGCCGATCAATACAGGTTTTTCGAAAGAAATCGGTTCAGCCGACGAAATCTTCTGAGTCACTTCCTGTGCCGCGCTATCATCACGCCGAAACGACGAATCAGCCGCAATATTTCCTTGTTTATCCACAATCCCAAAATGAACGGTGCTCACTTTATTCTTACCTTCTCCCTCCTCATTCTCAAAGCAAACAAATTGTAATGAATCGGGTTTTTCCTCCGAGTAATCTGCACTTACCGGTCCAATGGTTCCAAGAAGCTTTCCATTTTGATAATGCTCTATATACATTTCAGCTCCAGAAATGCTATCGCTGATATTTGCGACCTCGGCAGTGAAGGTTTGTGAGGCTGCAACATTCATTCTATTTTTTTCGAGATCTGACATATCCGCCTCTTTGATTTCCATTTGTTTTGTATCTTCGCATGCTGACAGCATAGCAATCAGGCAAATGATTGTTGTGCTTATCAATGTTTTCAGAAAATCAGCTCCCTTCTTTACATATCATACCATGTGTTCAAGGGCTGTGTTTTACTTAAACCGGCGCCTTATTGGCAGAAGCAAAAGCCAAGTCTGCAAAATAAACACTTTTCTAAGTGAGGATACCGGTCATGAACCAACTCTATTTAAGTGAGATTTTGTCTGCCTGTTTATCACTTTCTCTGCTTTTTTCGCAAATAGAAAAGAAAAAATCATTATCACACAAATTTTTATTGTTTTAAAGCCTGTTATGACAGGGGTTTATCATCATTTTCAATACTAGATATCGCTTAATAGAGATAACTATTTTATAATGATTATAAAATAATATTGACTTTTTACTTAGAGATGATATTATGTTCTTATAAATTCCAAGAGGTGATCACATGAGTTCAAATAAACTGACAACTAGCTGGGGCGCCCCGGTTGGAGATAACCAAAATTCAATGACTGCCGGTTCTCGCGGACCAACTTTAATCCAAGATGTACACTTACTCGAAAAATTGGCCCATTTCAATAGAGAACGTGTTCCTGAGCGTGTTGTTCACGCCAAAGGAGCAGGCGCTCACGGATATTTTGAAGTAACAAACGATGTAACAAAATACACGAAAGCCGCTTTCCTTTCTGAAGTCGGCAAACGCACACCGTTGTTCATCCGTTTCTCAACAGTTGCCGGTGAACTTGGCTCGGCTGACACAGTTCGCGACCCGCGCGGATTTGCCGTTAAATTTTATACTGAAGAAGGAAACTATGACATCGTCGGTAACAATACACCGGTATTCTTTATCCGCGATGCGATTAAGTTCCCTGATTTCATCCATACACAAAAAAGAGATCCAAAAACACACTTGAAAAACCCTACAGCTGTATGGGATTTCTGGTCACTTTCACCCGAATCGCTTCACCAAGTGTCGATTCTGATGTCTGACCGCGGGATTCCTGCGACACTTCGCCACATGCACGGCTTTGGAAGCCATACATTCAAATGGACCAATGCCGAAGGCGAAGGCGTATGGATTAAATATCACTTTAAAACAGAACAAGGCGTGAAAAACCTTGATGTTAATACCGCTGCAAAAATTGCCGGTGAAAACCCAGATTATCATACAGAAGATCTTTTCAACGCGATAGAAAACGGTGATTTCCCCGCATGGAAACTATATGTGCAAATCATGCCTTTAGAAGATGCAAATACGTATCGCTTCGATCCGTTTGATGTTACAAAAGTTTGGTCTCAAAAAGACTATCCGTTAATCGAAGTCGGACGCATGGTGCTAGACAGAAATCCAGAAAACTACTTTGCAGAAGTAGAACAAGCGACATTCTCACCTGGAACACTTGTGCCTGGCATTGATGTTTCTCCTGATAAAATGCTTCAAGGCCGGCTGTTTGCTTATCATGATGCACACCGCTACCGTGTTGGCGCAAACCATCAAGCGCTGCCAATCAACCGCGCACGCAACGAAGTGAACAATTATCAGCGTGACGGACAAATGCGCTTTGATAACAACGGCGGCGGATCTGTATATTACGAGCCTAACAGCTTCGGCGGCCCGAAAGAGTCACCTGAAGATAAACAAGCAGCATATCCGGTAGAAGGAATCGCTGACAGCGTAAGCTATGATCACAACGATCACTACACACAAGCCGGTGACCTCTATCGTTTAATGAGCGAGGATGAGCGTGCCCGCCTTGTTGAAAACATCGTAAACGCCATGAAGCCGGTAGAAAAAGAAGAAATCAAACTTCGCCAAATCGAGCATTTCTGCAAAGCCGATCCTGAATACGGAAAACGCGTGGCTGAAGGCCTAGGATTGCCGATTAAAAAAGATGCTTAATAGAGATGCAAAAACCCGCTGTGCAATTAGCGGGTTTTTTATTTAGTTACGCACTTCGTATGCTTCATATCAATTTCCTCCATGGGCATCGCACTTCATAACCTCTCGTTTGTTTTCAAAATCAGAGCTTAAACGGCAAAATCTTATTCCCATTAATACAAAAAAAGGCCCTTATCTAAAAGATAAGAGCCTTCGGTGCCCCGATCAGAAATGCTGAAATTAGTTCGCTGGCAATCTTTTATTTGTAAAGCTGGCTGCCTTGATTTACAAATTCTTCGGCTTTTTCTTTCATCCCCTCTTCGATGGCATCCCATTCACTAAGCTCTTTGTCCTTCGCATAGTCCCGAATATCCTGAGAAATTCTCATGCTGCAAAACTTCGGACCGCACATTGAACAGAAATGAGCGGTTTTCGCTCCTTCTGCCGGCAAGGTTTCATCATGGTATTCAAGCGCTCTTTCCGGATCAAGCGATAGATGAAACTGGTCACGCCAGCGGAATTCAAAGCGGGCTTTCGATAAAGCGTCATCCCGTATTTGCGCTCCGGGATGCCCTTTGGCAAGGTCAGCGGCGTGCGCAGCAATTTTATATGTAATGACTCCTTCACGTACATCATCACGATTAGGCAGCCCCAAATGCTCCTTCGGCGTTACATAACAAAGCATGGCTGTTCCATACCAGCCAATCATAGCCGCTCCGATTGCTGAAGTAATATGGTCATAGCCCGGCGCAATATCTGTCGTCAGCGGCCCCAAGGTGTAAAAAGGTGCTTCTTTACAAATGTCCATTTGTTTATCGACGTTCTCTTTAATTTTATGCATCGGCACATGCCCTGGTCCCTCAATCATCACCTGAACATCATGCTTCCATGCAATTTGCGTCAATTCTCCGAGAGTCTCCAATTCAGCAAACTGCGCTTCGTCATTGGCATCAGCGATTGATCCGGGGCGAAGCCCGTCCCCAAGAGAGAAAGCAATATCATACGCTTTCATGATTTCACAGATTTCTTCAAAATGAGTATACAAAAAGCTTTCCTGATGATGAGCCAGACACCACTGTGCCATAATCGCTCCCCCGCGTGACACGATTCCCGTTGTCCGTTTGGCTGTTAACGGCACATACCGCAGCAAAACACCCGCGTGAATCGTAAAATAATCCACTCCCTGCTCTGCCTGCTCGATCAGCGTATCACGGTAAATCTCCCACGTTAAATCCTCCGCTACGCCGTTTACCTTTTCAAGCGCCTGATAAATCGGAACCGTTCCCACAGGCACGGGGCAATTGCGGATAATCCATTCACGCGTCGTATGAATGTCTTTTCCGGTAGAAAGATCCATCATCGTATCCGCTCCCCAGCGAATGGCCCACGTCATTTTTTCCACTTCTTCTTCTATAGATGACGTAACCGCTGAATTCCCGATATTCGCATTAATCTTCACATGAAAATTCCGGCCGATAATCATCGGTTCGCTTTCAGGATGATTAATATTTGAAGGAATGATCGCCCGGCCGCTTGCTACCTCATCTCTGACAAATTCGGGAGACACATGCTCGCGGATTGCGATAAACTCCATCTCAGGTGTAATGATCCCCTTTTTGGCATAATGCATTTGTGTGACATTTTGACCTGCTTTCGCCCGCAGCGGTTTCCGCTTTAGTCCTGGGTAGCTTACGTTTAGGTTTGCTTTTTTATAACCGTTATCTTCTGGTTTGATCGCCCGTCCCTCATATTCTTCGACATCGCCGCGCTCACTGATCCATTTTTGGCGGAGAGGCTTTAATCCTTCTTGAATATGAATGGTCTCATCAGGATCCGTATAAGGTCCGCTTGTATCATAGACACGCACAGGCGCGTTTTCCTCTTCGCCGAACGATCCTGTCGTCGGACTTAAGCCGATTTCCCTCATCGGCACTTGGATGTCCGCAGAAGAACCCTCCACGTATACTTTCTTGCTCCCCGAAAAACTCGACATAATGGAAATGTTGGCTTGCTGCACTGAATTGTTTTGCATCACTGATCTTCCCCTCTCTTCGTTTGAAAGGACAAAATCAAGCCCATAACCAGCACAAAAAACCGGATTCAAATGAATGAACCCGGTTACAGTCAGAAAGAAACTTATTATTGCCCAGCACGACAATATTAAAAACAATTTCTCTACTTCCCCACGCTGGTACGAACCAGATCAGGTCCAAAGGGTTAAGAAGCTTACCTTCTCTCTCAGCCCGAAAACGGGCACCCCCAGTAACTATTGATTTCGGACTCATCTTAACATAAAACCAACCTAAAAAAAAGAGTAATATATAAAATATTCAGCTAATTCGTCCCAAATATTTGACCGGCAGCGGAGTTTCAAATATTTCATGTTCACCCCTCGTCACCCGATATACCTTTGCACCCGGTCTTGAACTCACTGTCTGAAACAGCTGATTATTTATGAAATGGAGAGCCGCTCCATCGTCCGCCGCATAGCCCTCGCACAAGAATTCGTTACATATCAGCTGATGGTATATCGGTCTCCGATCCTTCTCACCGTCATAATGAGGACAAAAGCTTCCTTGCAAAAAACCTAAACTTTTCATACTTGTCAGCGGTCCGGCTGAATCCGTCACCCCTTCTGCAAACCAGCAGATCGCACCAGCACTTAATCCAGCTAGAACCACACCGTTCTTCCACGCCTCTCTGAGAATAAGATCCAGCCCCCACTCCTTCCATAGCACAAGCATATTCCGCGTATTCCCCCCGCCAACATAAATCACGTCCTTTTCCATAACAAAAGAAGTTAAATCTGTTGACGGCGGCTTAAATAAGGATAAATGAGACGGCACACAATCCAGTGTTTGAAATGTATGATAAAACCGCTGAACATAGTTTTGGGAATCACCGCTTGCCGTCGGCAAAAAACAAATACGAGGCGTCTTCCGTGCCGATTGATTCATGATATATCGATCGAGGGACAAATTTTCCGGCTCCATCGAAAAACCGCCCCCACCCATCGCAATAATCTGTTTCATCATCCCACTCCCCGACAAAATTTGTTATTCATTATAGCATGACACAAGGCTAAATATTTTTTTATCAGAAAGAGCTAGAACATAAAATTCCTAACGATGATTTATAGCCCGAATCAAACCTAACAGCAACCAAAACCAGCATAAAATAAAAATTGAGCAGTAACAGAACTCGCAGACCCAGACCTCAGAAAGCGTTGCATGAACAATTAGTTACAGTTGTTGATTTCATAGAGAACTGTAGCAAAGTCATAAAAAAAGACGGTGTCTCATTTATGGGACACCGTCTCTTCCTTTTATTGCTCCACTCTTTGTAAAGCCTCGTTTACCGTTTCTTTTATAAACGCGTCTTCACCGCTTAATGAGTCTAAACTGAGATCACCATTTCTCAGCCTTTCGGAAATATTGTTTATATCCTCTTCTACCGTGATTTGCAGCTCACCAGCCAAAAACATTCTATGTAATTCATCAGCAACCAGACTTTCTTTATTCATTTCAATCCGCTCCTTTGCTTTAAATTATTCTTAGTCTGTCCCAAGACTTTACTAATATAGGAAAAAAGTATGAATCAAACGAATCTTTTTTCCTCCTTCTTACGTATATCTGTTGAGAAAAAAAGAAGAAGAAAGGTTTCAAACACAAGGGTATTATTATTGGATTTTCCCATTACATTCGGAAAGAATGTCCAATTTTTCTTCTTTTGAAAACCATTTTCCAGCCATAAAAAAACTCCCCCAAATGAAGTGACCCCCTAAAGTTAGACACGGGTTTTCATTAGGCAGTTTTTGAGGCATGAGTTCGGTATTGTACCGGACTCATGCCTTTTAGTTTTGCCTTTATTCGTTTTTGATTGTAGTAGTCAATATATCGTTCAAGTTCTTGCTTAAAGTGTTCGATACTTTCAAATTCTTTTAGGTACAGAAATTCAGACTTTAAGATACCAAAGAAATTCTCGATCACTGCGTTATCGTAACAGTTGCCTTTTCGGGACATGCTTTGTGTAATCCCGCGTTCTTTTAAGGCTTGCCTATAATGCTTCATTTGGTAATGCCAGCCTTGGTCGGAATGCATAATGGGCTTGTCCCCATCTTTCAAATGCTTGAATGCCTGATCAAGCATCACCGAAACAAGGGAATAAACAGGCCTTAAACCAATCGTATAGGTAATGATCTCACCATTAAACAGATCTAATACGGGCGATACGTACAGCTTCTGCCCAAATAATTTGAACTCCGTCATGTCCGTGACCCATTTTTCATTTGGCTTTTCAGCTTTAAAGTTGCGCGCTAGAATGTTAGGCGCCACTTTGCCGATTGTTCCTTTATACGAACGATATTTTTTCTTTCGAACCATACATTTTAGTCCAAGGGCTTTCATGATGCGCTGCACCTTCTTGTGATTGACCTTTCGTCCCCGATTCTTTAGTTCATCACGAATACGGCGGTATCCATACCGGCCTTGATGTTCTTTAAAAATAAGTTGAACCATCTTTTTCATGTCGGCATCTCGATCAGGGCGATCAAAATGCTTTACGCAGTAATAGTAGGTGCTGCGTGGGATACCTGCGAGCCTGAGAAGTGCTTTCACCGGATACTTATGCCTTAAATCATAGACTACTTGCGCTTTGTCTTGTTTGGTGATTGTTCCTTGTTTTGAACTAAGGCATTCAACTTTTTTAAATACTCATTCTCCATGCGCAGTTGTTCAATTTCTGCCTGTAACTCTTCCATTGATCCTTGAGCTGGTGCTTGTTTTCCTGTCTTCTTTTTCATGGACGAGCGCCCCTTTTTCTTTTGTTTTAAGGCGTCTGATCCCTGTGTTTCCATTATGTGCTGCCAGTTCCAAAGCGTTGAGTCAGAAGGTAAATTAAATATCGCAGCTGTTTCCAAGATAGACGTCCCATATTCATTCATATAGTGAAGTACGTCTAGTTTATATTGGACTGGATAATTTGTATATGACTTTAAGAACGCTTTTTCACCGTGATATTGATATTTTCTCACCCAATATTGGAGTACCCTTTTATGCACTCCAATATGATTTGCGATCCCAAGCAAACTCTCGTTGCCGTTTATATAGCGTAAGACCGCGTTGATTTTTTCTTCGTTTTTAAATTTAGCCAAATGAAAAAGCACCTCCAAATTTTAGGCTGTGTCTAAAATTTTGGGTGCACTTCAAAAGCAAACAGATTTTTTATTTCATC
The DNA here is from genome assembly GCF_047608225.1 of Bacillus sp. SW14. Lineage (NCBI taxonomy): Bacteria > Bacillati > Bacillota > Bacilli > Caryophanales > Bacillaceae > Bacillus > Bacillus sp. SW14. Next base: position 3,316,556 of record NZ_JBLKRW010000001.1, read on the forward strand.
TGTCTACCTTTAGGGGAGCATATCATGATGAAGAAACGGTTTTTTCAGTATATCAGTGGTTGGAGTCGAAATAGGTCTTAAACCCTTGATAATACTGGGTTTTATAATTGTAATGTATAAATTTGTGTAAATGTTAATTTTTATCAATTTCTGCAGTAGTCAACCAGCTAATACACAAGGACTTCTATTAGCAAGGTTTCATTTCACATAGTAACTATCTATTAAGATATTATTCTTTTTGTTTGTTAAGTTTATCTGCCAATACTTTTCCCTTCTTTATGCGCATGTATCTTATCTTGCTTAATAGAAGCTGGTAGAAATATGAATGAAACCAATATACCGAATATCGCTATAGCAAAACATATCCATAGTACATTATTCATTCCAATAATAAATGACTGATAAAGGTTATCTAGTAGCTCCGGGATCGTTAAATTCTCCACAACTACAGCTCCTGCCGTAACGCTCTCCTGAACAACAGCTCTTACTTCATCAGGGAATTGTTCTAACTGTAAATTACTTCGATATCCAGAATTTAAAATTGACCCAAAAATTGCAACTCCTAGAGCACCACCAACCTGTCTACCTGTTTGTATAACAGAAGAACCAATCCCACTTTGCTTACTCAATAGAGCCCCTAAAGCTAGGTTCATCACAGTTGGCATAGCCAAACCCATACCTAAGCCAAAAACAGCTAACCATCCCCCTACAAACCATTCAGTACTATCTATCGTTGTCATTGCTCCTGCTATCGTTGCTAACGCAATCAGAAAAAAGCCAGAAACAATAATCTTTTTTTCTCCCAATTTAGACACGCTTATCTCTGTCAAAATTCCACCTATAACTAACCCTGCAACAAGGAATAGCAAACGCAAGCCACTTCCAAAAGCATCCGTCTTTATCACAATTTGGTGATATAGCGGGATGATGAAAAGCATACCAAATAACAATATATTAACAAGTATGGACAATACCATCGACCACCGAAATACTGGTGTACGAAATATAGTCATGTCAATAAGTGGATATCTAGTTTTATACTGCCATAGAACAAAAAGTCCTACTAAGAGAAATCCGGTTATTAATGTTATTAATGCTAAGCTATTATCCCATCCTCGTGCTCCTGCCTCGATGATACCATATGAAACACAAAATAATCCGATACCAGAAAGCAAGATACCAACAAAGTCAACTCTAGATTTCTGTTCACCACGAGATTCGGGCAAAAATAAAATCACAGCTATGCTTGCTAACATAATAATAGGAATATTTAATAAAAAAATCCATCCCCACCATACATAATCTAATATCCACCCTCCTAAAAGTGGACCAATTGGTAATGATAACATGGTGCCAATCATAAGAATAGAAACTGCTTTAGATCTTTCCCCAACTGAAAAAATAACCGGGAGAATGGCAGTAGACAAAGTAATAACAAAAGCTGCAGCAATTCCTAATAATACTCTGCCGGTGATAAAAAGTTCAGTATTTGTGGCAAATGCGCAAAGCAATGAACTTGCAGCAAACATTATAAATGCACTAATTAGTATTTTTTTACGCCCAAAGCGATCACCTAGTAGTCCAGCAGGTAACATAAAAACAGCAAGTGCTAAAGTATAAGAATTAATAAACCATTGCAATTGATTAGTTGAAGCATCAAAAGTAATTGATAAAGTAGGTAAGGCAATATTAAGGATTGTCATATCCAATCCAACCATAACCGCTGCTAAAGTTAATGCAATAAGTGCCCACCATTTTGACTGTCCATGTTTTGTACTATTATAATTTGACATTAAAAACACCCCTCCTGTATACGACTATATAAATTATATTATTTTATATTCATAATATGGTGCGATAATACACATGAATTGTGAAGTATCTTACAATAAATTGATAACGCTTTTCATATTCTATAAAGTTTTTAATAAAACATCACCCTTTAACATTGAGTTCGGTACTTTTATGTGAATCTGTACAACGGCTTCAGTATGTAATATTAGAATATGGTCAATAAAACAATTTAATACAACTCAATTTTTATTAAATAATCAGAAATAAAGAAGGAACTTTCGATAAATTAATATGCATAATAGTTTTTTAGCCAAACAAATATAATATATTAACCTAAAATACAACTGAACACCTTTTATTGCGAGAAATTAGTAAATTCGCTTAAATAACCTCCATCTACTTTTTTTATTTGACTAATGGAATAAATAGAAAAAGAAGGAGTTAAACCCGTTTTTAATACTTTAGAGTCCACATTAATGTTAAACCTACTAAATTTCTACACAAGATTAAATCTAGTATTTTAAGCTCGTGAACAAGCATTGGAGAAATTAAAATCGACCTGTTTTATCAGAAATTTCCTCTATGTCAACAGCCAGGTTGATTAAACACACCTTTTCGTTATGGTAAAGTTTCTTAGTTCTTTATAACCTGTTAATTTTTTTGTTCACTTGCAACTTCTTATAATCTAATATTTCAGTAGGAGTTAATATATTTATCAAATCATTTAAACTATTGAGTTCAGTAACCTATAACTATGCAAGCCTTAAAAGTTGTATTCCCTCTAACTAATTTTATTAAGTGGCATATATCTTGTACCACACTTATCCCCCCTTAATATTCCCAAAAGGTTTTGTAAATTACACATAAACTTCCAATCCCCCCCAAGCCCGTAGTTGGACTTGGTATAATAATAAGGATTTAAAAGTAACACCGAATGTTTATTGTAGTTATTCGTGTTGGCAACTATATATAATGTTGGTGCTCTAATTCGGAAAGAAGAGGATCTTAGAACCAATGGCTAATCTATCTTTGATGAAATTCTTATGTTGACTTGCGATTAAACATTTTAAATAATATATATATATATATAACCTGAACACAAAAACCTACTAATACATAGATATTACTATAAAACGCCCTTCCATAACTTTTCATGAACGCTTCTGAAACCCAAAATGTTGGTAAAACACCCAATAATAAAAGCCATTTTGACTCTACAATGTATGTTAGAACAGGAATAATTAAAATTACTCCCATCGCTTTCCCTATAGCTAGCCCTTCAACTTTATTATTTGCAACCTTTGCTAAAAACAATGCCATTATAGGAGTAATCATGGCTGCCATCAAGACTACAGGCAATATTCTAATTGTAAAATCAACAAGTCCTGTATATACAATAATAAAAATTGTTAAAATTGTGCTAATCAACATAGGAACAATTAAGCGATATAATAAATAGCCTGACTTTGACACCGGTGTAACAGCTATATAGGACAAAACGTTATTGTCCATTTCTTCTAAAATCATTAAACCTGCCATTACCCCAAGCATAAATGGTGATAATAAGATTACAAAGCTCATTATAAAAGTGTAGTGATGTTCAATAGAAAATGGGGAAATCCCGTTGAAAAATTCTGAAAAATAAGAAGTGGATAGTTTGACGAATAATGCCAATGCAATAGGTGCTAACATAGACCCTAATAACATAGAGTCACGTGTAATATTTTTTATATCTCCAATAAGGAAGGTTATAAAAGTTTTCAATTTTTATCACCCCCAATATTTAAGATGATTGATTTGTAAAAGGAACGATTCGCAAAAATATAAGCTATTCCAATCCAAATTATAAGCGTGACAACTGCATATAACATCTTCCATTCCGATAAATTTATAAACCCACCTTCTATAAGAATAAGAGTTGAATGTGAAGGTATGATATAAAATAGCCTTGTATGAAAAATGTTAAGATAATCTAGCAAAGGTAGAAAGAAGACTGCTGAATAAAGAGCCGAAATTATAAAATATCCATTAAGAGTTTTAGTTCGAACAGCCAAAGTAAATCCGACGAGTGTAAAAAGAATAGCGCTTAAAATGACACCTAATAAAACGGGCCATATATTTATTTTAAATCCAGTCGTAAAAAAGATAATGATAAGACAGACTACCACTGTTAGCAGAATGAAAGAACACACTTTGGTTATAATATACTCCTCTATACGAAAAGGAGTCACAAATAGACTATCAAAAGTATGCTGTGACTTTTCTAAAAGGATGATTCCCCCTATAAAGTAAAATCCAATCACAACAGGGTCTGTAAATATCACTAAAATTTTTGCAGTCACAGATACTGATTCTGGCACCATATTAAGAAAAAGGATATAAGCAATTGCGATAATTAGGTAGGTATGGACTATTCGATACCTATATAGAGACAAAATATCAAATTTTAGAGCAGATAAAAGTCTCATGTAATTGTCCTTCCTGTCACCTTTATGAATATATCCTGTAGCTTGGCCTCCTGCGTGTGCATTCTTTCTATATCCTTTAATTTGATAATATTCATAAATTCTTGATTATCTCTTAGCCCTTCCATAGAAAAGATGGATGACTTCATTTGATTGTTTTCCCTGTATTCAATCTGTAATTTCTTCTGACCATAACGCAATTTCAAAGCGCGTGGAGAATCAATCACATTAATTTGGCCATCCATTACAAAAGCAACTCGGTCACAAATTTCTTCTGCAACATTCATGTTATGAGTTGTTAAAAAAATAGTTTTTCCTTCCACTTTCTTATTTAATATAATATCTTTTACCTTCTCCATATTTACTGGATCTAGTCCTGATGTAGGTTCGTCTAAGAAGATAAGTTCCGGCTTGTTCAAAAGCGAACGTACTAAGTTCAATCTCATTTTCATTCCTTTTGAAAAATTTGAGACTCTGCTATGAGCATGTTGTTCAAGTCCAACAGATTCTAGTAATTGTTTCGGGTCCTCTTTTGATCCAGGATATAAAGAACTGAAAAAATTTAAATTTTCTAATGCAGTAAATTTATTGTACAGATTAGGTAATTCAAAAGACACTCCGATTTTCTCATAGTAATCCTTACTAACATTACTAATCTCTTTCCCCATAACACTTACACTTCCTGAATAGCCCTTAAGAATTCCAATTAATATCTTTTGTGCGGTACTTTTTCCTGCGCCTGAAGGGCCTAGAAAACCAAAGATTTCTCCCTCTTCTACTCTAAAACTCATCCCCCTGATAGTTTTATGCTTGTTCGCTGGATAAGTAAAATACAACTGGTTTACGTTAATCACGTATACCCTCCTTTATAATGATGGTTTTATATAAACTAAAAAAGTAAGTTAATAGTCATTAGGTGATCATATATGGTGCGCTACTCTGAACTGTATAAAAAAATGTAAACCCACTAAAGTATTTTATAATTAGAAGCGCATCCCATTTACATGGGAAACACCTTCATAATCCAGTTTTCGACTAATTAACATTTAAGTACATGTTTCTATCATTTTCATGGTGGCTATTAAAGGTCAAGTTCATTACATTTATATTCCTATTTCAACTGGTGATTTATATTTCCAGTAATCAGAATATGAATATAAAAATAAAAAATTCATTTATTCACATTAGGTTTATTCTAGGTTACTTCATTTAACTTGTCAATTGTTACCTGAAAATTCTCTTTGGTTATTTTAGTTGAGAATAGCATGTTGGTTAGCCATACTATTCTCAACTTTTTTAAGGCGTCAGCACAGACTCTTCTGGGTCATATTTAGGACATGACTTCATTCTTAGCTTTAATAATAGCTTTAATCGACCTCTTTACAATAGTTAAAGAAGGTTCTTCAAGAATGTTAAAGTGGTCGCATGGGACTTCAACAATATCTAATTTTCCTTTAACCCATTCATGCCAAGGTTTGGTATAGTTATAATCACCATATACATTAACTGGGTCTAGTCCCATCCAATTATCCGCACCAACAAATCCATCTGTTGCTTTTATATACAGAACATTACCGTAATAAGGTTTAGGTCTGTATGTATCATATGTTGATCCTGCATAATCATTGAGTCTGGAGGCACCTGAAATAAAATTATAAATATCCTCAACAGCTAGATGGCTATTTCCTCTTTCTTTTGCTAACTTCGCAATATGCGCGATGTGTAAAGATGGGTGAACACCTTCCAAATCTTCAGAAAGGATAAGCGCTGCTTTGTTTTCTCGTGCGTTCGCAAATTCGTTCCCCATCATCAATTTAAAAAATGAATTATTGGGATCACTATTTGAATAAAATATTTCATTCGCTTCTGGGTGAGGAGGAAATGTATCAAATAAGATCAACTTCTGTACTTCCTCTCCTTGCTGCATAAAACGCTGTGCCATCTCATAAGCAATTACCCCTCCAAAAGAATACCCCCCAATGATATATGGTCCTTGAGGCTGAGCAATCCTAATACACTGCATGTAATGACTAACCATTTCTTCAAAATCTCTTGGCATCATTTTTCCATCAACACCCCTTGCTTGAAACACGTAAACAGGGTATTGGTTACCTAAGGCGGCTGACAAATTATTATAAAATGCAGCTAAACCAGGTCCACCATGGACAAAAAATGCATTTTGATAATGCCCTCGGCCATTGAGTGGGATGAGTTCTGGTGGTAATTTCGCTCTTTTTACTGGGTTATCTCTGTGCTGTTCAACATTTCGTGTTTGAACTGAATGTTGATTTGGTTGCACTGTATTTCCGTCTTGCAGTAATCCCTCACTCTTCAATTCCTCCTTTACATGTCTAGATAATTCTAAAAGTGTTGGATATTCTACAATCACAGATAACGGAAGCGATAAATTGTATTCTTCTTGTATATTTTGTACAATAACAGACGAAACGATAGAGTCTACCCCATACTCTCCCAAATTAAGGTCTTCTTGAATTACATGTTCCTCTAGCTTTAATACATTGGATAATATACTTTTCAGTTCAACAATGACTGTGCGTAATTCTTCAGATCCTGTATCTTCATTTTTAAGTACCTCTTTAGCAGCTGCTACTCCATCATCATTTAGTATATTTTTATGTTCGTTGTTAGAGGTAGATAATACATCAAAGAAGTTACCCCCATTTTTGGTTTTTTTGTTTTGATGCGGATCATTCTTTTGATGATTTTGTATAATGTTATTCCCTTGGGGGATTATTTCCGGTTTTTTATTGCTAACAGCCCAATATCTTTCCTTGGCGAATGGATACGTTGGCAATGATATACGGAATGGCTTCTTTTCAGGGTACATAAACTTCCAATCTACTTCCTTGCCTGATACCCAATGTTCTGCTACTAGACCCCAATCTTGATTGTTGATCAGCCCTTGAATAAAACGGTGATCATCTTGATCACTATCTTGATCTAACACATTGTAATTGATTTGTTTCTGACTCGTATAAAGATTTTCTCTGTCCGTTCCTCCAGCAACAAACTCATGTAACAAGTCAGCTAGCTCGTTTGCTTCCGATACGACACACGCCAAACGCTCCTCCATTTCTTCCCGTCCGACTTGCAAGGTATAGATAAAATCGGTAAATTTATGCTCCTTTTGCTTGGTAAATATATGTTCAAGATACTGAGTTATGTTTTTGGCATATTCCTTTAGCTGATTTGTGTTCTTAGCAGATAAAATAAAGATGTGCTGTTTATTAGTTTCATAGTTTCTTTTCGGATTCCCATATTCTTCTAGAACAATATGTGAATTAGCACCTCCAAAACCAAATGAACTGACCCCTGCACGGCGCGGAATCTCATTTCCTTCCTTATCTTCAATTCTTTTCCATTCTTGTGTTTTATCTACAATGTAAAAAGGGGTATTCTTAGTATTTACGTAAGGGTTGACTTCTTCTAGATTCAGTATACCTGGTAATGTTTTATTTTTCATGGACAGTACTAACTTTAACAAGCCTGCAATTCCTGAAGCTGGTTCGAGATGACCTATATTTGTTTTTACTGATCCAAGACCACAATAATATTTCTTGTTAATTGGTTGTTTCTGATTTTCTGATAGACGCTGAAAAGCATTTTTTATTCCCTCTATTTCAATTGGATCACCCAACTCTGTTCCAGTTCCATGAAGTTCAATATAGCTTACAGTAGAAGGATCTATCTGAGCTTCCTCATATGCTTTTACAAGGAGATCGGTTTGTGCTTTAGGATTTGGAGCAGTTAAGGAGGCTGCTTTTCCTCCATGATTTACTGCTGTGCCTTTAATGATAGCGTGAATATTATCATGATCTTTTATCGCTTGATTTAACGGTTTCAACAGAACAGCTGCTACACCTTCACCTTTAACGTAGCCATTCGCATTTTTATCTAGCGTCTTGCACTTCCCATCTGGTGATAAAATACCAAGTTGATCAGAACTTATCATCGTATGCGGTGCTAGATTCAAACATATCCCGCCTGCAATAGCAAGTTCACTTTCTCCCATATGAATGGAGTTCACGGCACGATGTATTGCTGTCCCAGCACTTGCACAAGCTGTGTTTAATGGCTCACTAGGTCCGTGGAAGTTGAGGAAATGTGAGACTCTATTTACTAAAATGGAGTGTTCATTTCCTAATCCCATTTGCGGATTCATTTTTCCTTCGCTTGCAAGCAATTTCTGATAATCACTAAATTGAACACCTGCAAACAGACCGATATTTTTACCGGATAAATCTGATGCCTTATAGCCGCTATCTTCAATCGTATGCCACACAACTTGCAAGAATAACCGTTGTTGTGGGTCCATCATTTCTGCTTCCAGTGGAGATATTTTGAAGAAACGGGGGTCGAATTTATCAACATCCGGAATAAACCCTCCCCATTTTGACTTTGTGGTAATATGACCATCAGAATAATCCGCATGGAAATCACGCCAATCCCAGCGTTCTCTCGGCACTTCTGTGATAAGATTGGTTTCCGATTCAAGATGCTTCCAAAATTCGTCCAGATTTTTTGAACCAGGAAAAATCCCACTCATCCCAATGATAGCAATATCTTCCGATTGCCTAGAGCTTTTGTCGGTTGTGGAGCGCACACCATCTTTATAGCGCTTAGATAAAGGCTCTAACATTGCTTTGGGCTCATTAATCTTTTGTACTTTTTGTACTTTAGGTGCTTCTTTTTGTTCATAATGATATCTGATTTCGCTTTCATAATCTATAATCAATTGCTGACTTAAACCTTTAATATCAGCAGCTGAAAAAATAATAGTAGGTAATATCTCCACATTATACGCATCACTCAATTGATCAGCGTAAGCCTTTATTCCCACTGAATCAAAGCCATATTTATCAAATTCAGTGTTTATATCTAGCTGTTCAGGCTCCATTTTCAAAATATCGGCAGCATACTTTTGAATATCACTTGCAACCATTTTTTGCAATTTTTCAATTGATCGAGAGTTAGATGCTACTGATTCTACCATTTGAGGTGAAATATCTTCTTTCACCACATCCGTAACAAATAATTGAGCAATAAGACCTCTTATCGTAATAATAACTTGTTCTGCCTCGTTAATCATTTGGATATTGAATACTTTATCACTATCATCTCCCTGATTTACTTGTTGTACATGAACGTAACATTTGTTTGATAAGCGCTTCCTTGTTGATACAACTTTACTCAATTTATATGGAACATAGTTATCTGTTGACTGGTTTTGAATAAGTAACGCCTGAACAGCTTGCCATGCCCCTTCTAGTAAAGCTGGATGTATCGTGTATTCAAGGATTTCTTCAGTCTGTTCCTCTGAAATATCTAGTTGAACAATGGCTTCATTCTCTCCTATATAACAGTTTTGAATGACCTGATAACCAGCCCCGTATATTACCCCTTGGTCCTTTAAACGTTCGAATAACTCTCTGGTGTTTATTTCTTGACATCTATTAACAATGGCTTTTAGATCCACCATTTCTAGATCCGTTTCTTGATGATCACCATAGGTGAGTTTCCCTTGTGAAGAGACTTTTAAGATTTCATCATTCACTTCAGCTATCTCAAATTCTACCGTTTCTCCAAGCGGATATAGAGTAACCTCCATGTCTAGTAACCCTTCCTTAAAAGCTAAGGGTTGATCCCAAACTACATCCTCCAATTGATAAACCATTTGTTGATTTGCCAGATTACCTGCTGCAAAAGCGATTTCTAAAGTTGCAAGACTAGGGAAGATTTGTTGATTATTTATTGTGTGTTCAAAATTGTAACCGTCATGAGCATATAGGCGTGTACTGAACTTCATTTCATTAAGTGTTGAACTATTGCGTTCAATCAATGGATGAAGTTTTTCCACGGCTCCTTGTTTCTCAACAGGTGGGATCCAGTAGCGTTCTTTTTTAAATGGATAATGTGGCAGAGGAATTCGTCTTCCAGTGCCTTGGTGTAATAAATCCCAAACAATCTCTACACCAGCTAACCATAATTCCGCAAGTTTGTTTAGCTCCTTGTTAACAGTAAGATTCTTTACAAAAGCTTCTCCCGCTTCTCCTTCAAACACACTAATAGAACGAAAAGAATCCTGAACATTTCCGACAAATATATTCTCACCATAAATCTGATCTGCACAAAATTGTTCAAGCTTATCTATTAATTCATCTATACCAGATACAACAAGGGCTAATCGTTCATCCATTTTTTCTCGTCCTACTTGAAGCGTGTAGGCAATATCACCGAGAAAAAGGTTATTGCCACTTTTAAGATTCACGGACTCATTCTGATCCTTTTGATCGATATCATTGATATTTAATTCACTATACAACGTTTCTGACAGTGCTTGGATTGAAGAAGGTTCGGAAAAAATGGTAGAGTCTATTTCTATACCATAAATTTGATTGATATGGTGGATAATCTCAGATAAGTTCATGTGATCCGTAATATAATCTGTAATATTTTCATTTATATCAATATCTTTTTTCACCACACCCATTACCTTTGAAACAATATCCACGATTTCTGCTTGCAATCTGCTCATTGTAACTATTTTATCCGTATGATTTCCAGTATTTGAAGGTGTATCTTCATTAGTTAGAAATTCTATCAATTGGCGAGCTTTTTTCTTTAACCTATCTTTATCTTTAGCAGAAAGGAGAATCAACTGCGGATCATTACCTATCTGATTAGATATAATATCCTGTTCATATTCTTGTACAATCAAATGTGCATTAGAGCCTCCTGCCCCAAAAGAACTTATACCTGCTATTCGAGGAACTGTTACCTTCTCCCCATCTTTGAGTACAGTTGGCTGAGCCCACTCTTCCAATTGTTTAGGTACATAGAATGGAGAGTGTTCAAAGTCAATATTCGGGTTAAGTGGTTCTGAATGTATAGAAGGAACAATCTTCTTATGTTTCATCTGTAATAAGACTTTAGTTAATGCAGCAATTCCTGCTGCTGATTCCAAATGACCAATATTAGATTTAACAGATCCTATTGGAAACTTGTCTTTCTTCGATAAATTATGAAACGCCTTGGTCAATCCAGATATTTCAATTGGATCTCCTAATGAAGTGCCTGTTCCATGGGCTTCAATATAACTAATCTCGTCTGGAGATACATTTGATTTTTGTAATGCTTCCATAATTAAATTCCCTTGGGCATTAGGATTAGGAACAGTATAACCATTAGTTTTCCCACCATGATTCACAGAACTTCCCTTAATGACACCGTATATATAGTCATTGTCTTCTATTGCTTTCTTTAGAGGTTTTAAAAGGACTGCCCCAACTCCTTCCCCGGGAACATAACCATCCCCACCCTCACCAAAGCTTCGACAACGCCCATCACTAGCAGTAAATTCACCTTCACTTAATTGCAAATACTTATTAGGATGTACAGTCAAATTAACTCCACCTGCTACCGCGACATTACTTTCTCCTTTGTGGATGCTCATACACGCTAAATGAATTGCAGTGAGTGAAGATGAACACATTGTATCCAAAGCAATACTTGGTCCCTGGAAGTTAAAATAATAAGACGTTCGATTAGCAATGGAAGCATATGACGATGCAGGAACAAAGCCATTCTGCTGTTGTGCCTCACTCGCACCGTATAATTGGTATTGCCCATACATTACGCCAACAAAAACCCCAACCTTTTCACTCTGGAGACGGTGCTTTGTGTAACCAGCATCCTCAATTGTGTGAAAAACAGTTTCTAAAAATAGACGTTCTTGAGGATCCATTAGTTCAGCCTCTTTGGGTGAAATATTGAAAAATAAAGGATCAAACTTATCCATGTCATCAATGAAGCCACCCCACTTACTGTACGTCTTACCTTTTTTCTTTTTCCCTTCTACAAAGTATTTTCTATAGTCCCATCTTTCTTCCGGAATTTCTGTAACACAGTCACTTCCTTGCTCCAAACTTTTCCAAAACTCATTAAGATTTTTAGCTTTTGGAAAACGGCCGCTAATACCAATAATAGCAATCTCCTCATTATTTTCATGACTTGTTCGGGAAGTTTCGACTTTTTTACTCTGTTTTTTTTCAGTTCGCTTCTTCAGATCTGACTGGGAAAACACAGGACCTTGTTCTAAAACTTTAATTTGATTTTGAACCTTAATATCTAGTATTTCAATTAAAGTTTTAGCATAATGATCAACGAAGTAATTTGATAGTTCTGTCAGTGTTTGATATTCGAAAAATATGGTTTTAGATAAAGGTCCAAAATTTTGCTCTAATGTCCGAGTCAAGTTCATAATAATCATAGAGTCTATTCCATATTTTTCAAGCGGATCATCCGGTTTAATTTTATGATTTGGTATCTTGGTTTCTTGAGAAAGAATATTATGTAAGTATGCTGCGGTCTTCTGTCGTAATTCTTTTTTATCCAATGAGGACACTGTCTCAGTGTTTGGCGAAATAGACAATGGACTCTCCAAACGCTGTTTACCTTCTACCATTCTAATAGCCTCGTAAATTTTTTCCCTTTCACCTACTAAAACCATCACTTGTGAAGCATCATAGTCTATGATGTGTTCAAATGCTTGATATCCTTGCTCAGTCTCTAATGGAACGAGTCCCATCCCTTCCTCCAACCATTCTTGTGATTGTTCGTTAGCCCTCATTCCACCTTCTTTCCAATACGGCCAATTAATTGAAATAGTTTTACCAAAGCGCTTCCCCGCAACTCCCATCCTTTGGCGCTGTTCTGCAAAGCCATCCATAAAGCAATTTCCATAAGAGTAATCAGCTTGTCCTTCGTTTCCAAACTCAGCAGTAACAGAAGAAAACATAATAAACAGATCAAGGTTTTGAGATTGAATCACTTCATCTAACCAAATCGTGCCATATACTTTAGCTGCCAGTACTTCATCCATCTCTTCTTTGCTCTTATTAATAATTAGAGAATCCCGTGTAACCCCTGCGCAATGAATAATACCATTAATACTATGAAATAAAGATTTTGTTTCCTTGATCAAAGCATCGACTTCTATTTTGTTAGAAATATCAGCTTGAATATATACTACTTCTGCACCTAACTCTTTAAGTTCTTCCAATTTCTTTTGCTTATCTGGAGTTAATGCTGATCGACCGGTTAGTACAAGCCTTGCTTGTACTAACCGTGCCAGATATTTAGCAAACAACATTCCAAGTCCGCCTGTGCCACCAGTTATGACATATACACCTTTTTCTTGCAGTAGCAACTGTTCTCGTTCCTTTTGCTTAGGTGTATACTCATTTAAATGTCTAACAAATCTCTGATTTGCTACATACTTAATATCTGTAGAATAATCCGCCATACCAAGTTCCTGAATAATGTTATTCGTATATTCTTCCTTATCTGCTGAATCTATCGCAACTACTTTCATAAAGATATGGGGATTTTCCTTATTTACTGCTCTTGCAAAACCACTGACTGCAGCATATTGTGGCTTTAAGTGATCCTGGCTAAATTGATAAGCATACAATACATTGATATTCCTCATGGGTGAGTGTTTCATCAGAACTTTACTAAGGTATAGCATCGAATAAATGCTCTGTTCCAATTGTCTACTAATATCTGTCTTCTCGGTGAAATTTCCCTCATCGGACCAATGATGAAGGATCGTACTTGGCATCATTTTTTGTTTAACTATGTCCTGAAACAATTGGTGATAATCTTCTTCTTTTCCTGGATTAATAATATAAATATTTTCTGCTTGCTGATGATAACTTTCTCCGGGTTTCACTACCGTAACCGATACATCAACATCTTTTTTTGCACATTGAGATATCACCATTTCTGATAGGTTACCAATTGAATCAAAAACTAAAATGTTTTCTGCTCTTGATTGAAGCATGTCCTCTTCTGGCCCAACAGTTGATTTTTTCCAAATCGATTCGAAATAAAGATTATCATTAGGCTGGATTGTTTGCTTACTTTGAGTCAATAGCTCGAAGCCTTCAGCTGCTGACAATTCTTTATTCTGTATCATTTTAAGTATCTCTTTCCGATTAGCAATAGCGTTACTCATACGATATCTCCTCCATTATTTTATTGGCTTCATCAGCATCTATTTGTCCAAGTTCCAATTGTTTTAGCAATTCTTTAATTACAACGTGATTGTCAACATTGCCCCTTTGACCTTGAGTCGTAGCAATTATTTCTTGTTGATAGGAACGTACGGAAAGGTTTATTAATTTAACCAGTAGTTGCCCGCTCTGGTCAAGAATCCATATGTCAAACGTATGATGATTCTTGGTCGACTGTTCACTTGCATATTTCACATAAGCGTAACACTTCTGAGTTGGTTCACTGATTATTTGCACTTCTTCCAGTGCATACGGAACAGACATTGCTTTAGTCTGGGCGAGCCCTAAAATTCCAATAACGGATTGGACAGCTGCATCCATAAGAGAAGGATGTAAAACAAACTTGCCAAAATTACTCCGGAGTTCGTCTGGCAATTCAATTAAGGCTAAAGATTCCGACTCATTATAGGATAGTTTTTGAATTCCTTGAAAACTTGGTCCATAGGTTAATCCTACTTCCTTAAAAGCTTCATAGCATTGTTCACGAGTCATTGAATAGGATAACCTTTGTTTAATATCCTCCAAGTCTATCCATTCAGTAGCGGGAACTGAAGAATCAGTTTTTATGGGTAGCTCTCCTTGGGAGTGGAGGATTTCTTGGCCTTCTTTGCCTTTCATACATATTTCAAATTCACACTTATCGTTCTTCCCGTGAATATATACAAATATGTCCTGAATTTGGTTTTCAGACACTGTAACCGGATGTAACCAAACAATATTGGTTATCTTGTCAATCTTATTCTCCAAGGCCTTATTACCAGTAAATAAAGCCATCTCTAAAGTGGCTACACCAGGAAGAACTTTTTGTTGATTAAGTGCATGGTCGGAGACTACAAACTCACTTCCCCTTAAATGCTTGACAAACTTTATTGCTGAAATAGTCGATTCGTTTCGATCAATAAGAGGATGTAGACTTGCTATATCGTTCGGATAATTCTTGTTTTGAGAGTTTACGGAAACCGGTGTTGGCAGCCAATGACGTTTTCTCTCAAAAGGATAAGTAGGTAATGAAACACGATATAATTGGTGTCCTTCATGCAATTGTTTCCAATCAATTTTTTCCCCTGCAATCCAAAGTTTGGCCAGTTTGTCATACTGTTTTTCTTTCATCAGCCTTAGAAATTCATCTTGTTTAATTTCCTTTGATGCCGATAAGTGTTTGGTCTGTTGAGCGGTAACAATTCCGTAATTTAATTGGTCAACAGATTCTCTTTCCGTACAGAATCGATTCAATCTCTCCTTCAGCTCTGCAATACTATCAACAACTAAGGCAAGACGTACGTCCATCTCTTCTCTCCCAATTTGTAGCGTATAAGCAATTTCTCTCAAATTGCCACTTTCACTTAATTTATTTGCCAGGTTAGCCGCATATTCTTTCAAACAATCTTCATTCTGAGCTGATAAAATAATGATCTGGCCCTCATTATCTCCGTTTAAATGTCTTGACGATTTCGGTTGATATTCCTCTATGACGACATGCGCATTTCCCCCCCCAAATCCAAAAGAACTTATCCCCGCACGTCTAGGAATCGGTTGTTGATATTCATCTTTCATCCTTTCCCAATTAGCCTTTTGGGCGGTAATGTAAAATGGACTGTCATCCAATTTAATGTATGGATTTAAATGGTTAAAATTTATGGAAGCAGGTAAGACATTATTTTTCATGGCTAGTAGTACTTTGCACACACCTGCTATTCCTGCTGCTGTTTCAAGGTGACCGATATTAGTTTTGACAGAACCCAGTCCACAGTAAGGTTTTTCAGGCATCCTTTTTCCCCAGTCCTTGTATAGTTGATCAAATGCTTTTTTTAGTCCATTAATTTCAACTGGATCCCCTAATGGTGTTCCTGTACCATGTGCTTCAATGTAAGACACTGTCGATGGATCTAAATTTGATTCTCCCCATGCTTGAACTATCAGATCGGATTGTGCATTTGGGTTCGGCGCAGTTAAAGAATTGGCTCTGCCACCGTGATTTACTGCACTTCCTTTAATTACACCATAAATATGATCACCGTCATCTTCAGCTTTGCTTAAAGGTTTCAATAATAGTGTCGCTACACCCTCGCCTCTGACATAACCGTTAGCATCTTTATCAAAAGTTTTACATTTACCATCTTCACAGAGCATACCAGCTTTGTTAAAGGATATATATAATTTTGGACTTACCATCACGTTTATGCCACCAGCGATAGCTAAATCGCATTGTCCACTCTGGATTTGTTCAACAGCTCGATGAATGGCAACTAATGAACTGGAACAAGCTGTATCAATTGGTTCACTTGGGCCATGTAGGTTAAGATAGTAAGAAATTCTATTTGTTAATATTGAATGGGACATCCCTGTTGACGTTTGAGCCTGTATTTCACTGTTTTCCTGTAAATAACCATAATCCGTACTTGCAACTCCGACAAAAACGCCCGTCTTTGTTCCAGATAAATCCGATGCCTTGTACCCTGCATCCTCAATTGTTTTCCACACTGTTTCCATTAAAATTCTTTGCTGAGGATCCATCAGTTCTGCCTCTTTCGGAGAAATACCAAAAAATAGGCTATCAAATTTATCGACGTCTTTCATAAATCCCCCCCACTTAATATTCGTTTTATTAGATTGAGTAGCGGGATCACCATAAATTTCTTTCCAATCCCATCGATCTTCAGGGATTTCAGTAATAAGATCCTTCCCTTCTTCAATGTGTTTCCAAAAATCATCTAAATCATGCGACTGGGGCATTTTTCCACTCATCCCTATTATTGCAACTGGTTCATTCGTCAAAGAGTATCTTTTGCGTTGGGTCTTCTCAGGATTCACTTCTCCCGGTAACCAATCACCATCATCCTGATTAGCTAGTAATGAATCTGGAGCTTCAGAGATATTTTGTCCACTATCAATTGACAAAGTAGGTTTATCTATTTTTTCCTGGTACATTTCTAATACTGAATCATTATGGTGTTCCAATATAAAGTCGACAACTGAACTTAACGTTTGATGTTCAAAAAAGATCGAGGGCATTAGCTCTAGCTGAAATCTATCATTTAATTGATTACTCAAATCTGTTAAAGTTAAAGAATCAAATCCAAATTCACTAAAATTTTCATCTAGAAATATATGCTCCTTATCTATTCTTAATAGATTAGCAACAATTCCCAATACATCATCCTCGAAATACTGCCTTAGTGAATCTGTATCTAATTCAAAATTCGTATCTCCTTTTGTTGATACAGTTTCATCAGCTTGCTTAGTTTCGTTTATATCACCGATTAACGCTTTCATTTTTTCCCGTTTTCCTACAAGGACGGCAAAATGATTGTTCTGTTGTCCTATACCGGCTACGACTGTCTGGATACCAGTCTTCGTTTCTAGTGGCTCCATACCTAATGTCTTTGTCATCATTGTTTCAATTTGCTGCTCTACTTTCATACCGCCTTCCTTCCATAACGGCCAGTTAATAGACAACGTTTTTCCATTACGTTGTCCAGCTTTACGTAACTGTTCACGATGATCAGAAAAATGGTCCATAAAAGAATTACCATAAGCATAATCACTTTGTCCTATATTACCTGTAACAGAAGCAGTTGAAGAAAAGAGTACAAACAAATCTAAGTTTTCCTGTTTAGTTAATTTATCGAGCCATACAGTACCAAATATTTTAGGAGCAAGTACTTGTTCAATTTGATCACTTGTCTTATTCGTTAATTTGTCGTCTTTTATTACACCAGCACAGTGTAAAATACCGTGTATAGAATCTCTTTCTTCTTTAATATCTACCATCAACTGTTCTACTTGTTGACGATTAGAAACATCAGATTGATAATAGGTAACCTCTGATCCAAAAGTACGAATCTCTTCGATTTTCAATTTATCTTTTTCTGTTAAAGGTGAACGCCCAGTCAGTAGAAGATTGGCCTTGTATTCTTTTGCGAGATACTTGGCAAAAATAAACCCTATTCCTCCTAGTCCACCAGTAATTAGATAAACACCATGTTTCCTCCAAGGAGAATTTCCATCTTCAACTGTATTTAAAGCAAACTCCCTCATTTGCTTAACTAAGCGCTGTCCCTTCATATATCGAACATCTAACTGCTTTGAAGCGCTTTGTAATTCAGGCAATGCTGTTGCTAGAACCGTTTCAGGAGTTATGGATTCCATGGCCAATGATCGATACAAGTATTTTTTCTGTTCAAGGCTAATCGATTTGGCAAATGCCTCAAACGCTTTATGTAGCGATTGTCCATAGAGTCCATTAGTTAACTGATAGACATACAGTAACTGTAGTGGATGTGAAGTCCAAAGTTTATTAAACGCCTGACTCAAGTAAAATACGGCATAAATTCCATAGCTGAGTTGTTTGTACACATCGTCACTTGTATCAGCAGTCTCCCTGTGAGCCAATAGAAATAAAATCTGAGTTGGAGTTATACCTTTCTGTTTAAGAACGCTTAACAGTTGAACATAATCACTATACTTATTTGAACTAATCTCATATACGTTATTTTCAACCTCTCGAAATGCCACGCCAGGTCTAACTAATATTGCCTGTGATAAACTTGGGTGAGATTTTACCGCTTGCCAAACCTCTTCTTTATCATCAAAGATTAATAAATTACCTAGTAAAGTGTTCTTTTCAAAACTTAGCGGTGCAGGCTCCCAGACCTTTCTAAAATATAGAGGGTGAGGTTGAGGTTGACTGTTCTTTTCATCAAAGACATATCTCCTAGCTGTAAGATTCCTCACACGAACCAACACCTGGCCCCTGTCATCCAAAAGATCAACATCAAAGGTCGTGGATTGTTCGTGTTGCCCTGTGCGTACTGAATATACGTAACTGACATTTGATAATGAATGTAAAATTTCTATTTCACCTAAGGAAAATGGTACATACAAGTTTTCAGATTGTGTGCCTGCTAATGCTGTTTGAAATGCACCATCCATGATGGATGGATGAAGTTGGAACCCATGATTTTCCTCTTGAACAACCTCTGGAAGTTTAATTCTGGATAAAGTTTCACGCTCATTACCATACAATTCTTGAATTGATTGAAAGCTCGGGCCTAAAAATATTTTCGTCTTTGTAACAGCCTTGTAAAATACATTACTTGTTGACAAATGTTTGCATCTACTCATCACCTCTTCAAGATCTAAAAACGTAGGCTGTGTCTCTTGTTGTTCATGATGTTCAAATATTATTTTCCCATGGTGAAGTAATTCCTCTTTATTGGATTCACAAAATACTTCATAATGAACTTCTTCCTGTCTTGGCTCCAGTTTAATATGAATGTCCTTGAAAGTATTATTTATTTTAAAAGGATGGATCCATACTAGATTTTTCATTTTCGCAACTTTTGCTTTACCAGCGATTTGACCCGCAGCGCGTCCCATCTCGATATAAGCTACTCCTGGCAACACACTTTCATCACCTATCACATGATCCTTTAGGAAAAATTCGTTACCATACATTCGGGTAGTAAATTTTATTCTGTTTAAGTCAGAGGTATTTTGTTCTATTAATGGATGGATCTGTTTAATCCCACCATCTACATGTTGAATAACTGTTCTTGCCTTTGGTACAGAATTACTAGGCAACCAGAAACGTTTTTTCTGAAAAGGATAGGTTGGCATTGATAGACGGTAATGTCTGGTATCTCCGTATATTTTTCCCCAGTCCAAGTCATACCCGTGGATATATAAATCTAGCAGGAACGACAACTTTTCTTTATATTTACTTTCTGACAATCCCACTAGCTGTAGCGTGACATTCAAAATATGCTTACCTCGGTCTTCCTTAGCTTGGTCATACTTTTGTGAGGATGTTCTGTTGTTGACCTGATAATAATTAGCAACTCCCCCATGTTCTAGAATCTCAGCCAATTTCTGTCTCAACTCATCCACATTCCTCACAATCAAACCCCCACGGACGCCAAAATGTTTTCTCACCACCATTAACGTGTAGGAAATATCAGCAATGGATTTTTCATCTTCTAGCAACCATTTTTCTAAGTTAGCGATTTGTTGGAACAAATCTTCTTCGTTTCGCGCTGAAAAAGGGATCAAGTACAATGGATTTTCTTGTGGAATACTGGCTCGTGTAGGCGGTTCCTCAATAACTAAATGAGCATTGGTTCCACTAAAACCAAACGAGCTGACTGCTGCGCGTCGTTTTTCTCCATTCTTCACTTTCCAATCTTTTAATTCTGTATTGACAAAGAATGGACTATTCTCAAAGTCTATATGTTCATTTGGTTTATCGAAATTAAGTGAAGGCGGAATTTGTTTATTTTTCATTGACAGCAAGACCTTTATTACGCTCGCAACTCCAGCCGCTGTAGCAGCATGACCTATATTCGATTTAACTGAACCGATCGCACAGTATTGGGTTTTAGCAGTTGATTTCCTAAATGCATTCGTTAACGCCTCAATTTCAATTGGATCACCCAACTTTGTCCCTGTTCCGTGTGTTTCAACGTAAGTAATCTTTTCTGGGTTAATATTTGCTTTTTCATATACTGATTGTTCTAGTTCCGTTTGCGATAGACTACTAGGAGCGATGATACCATTCGTCGTTCCATCCTGATTGATTCCAGAAGCTTTAATCACTCCGTAAATATGATCACCATCTCGTTCGGCGTCATCCAAAGATTTTAAGACGAGCATGGCTACGCCTTCACCAGGAACAAATCCGTCGGCATCGTTGTCAAAAGCTGCACTTCTTCCCCTAGGAGAAAGCATCTCAGCATTGCTAGAAGCAATATGAAACTGAGGAGTAACGTTGATAAAAGCACCACCAGCCAAGGCCATTTCACTCTCTCCAGAAATGATACTTTGACACGCCAAATGAATGCTGACCAATGAAGAAGAACAAGCTGTATCTATTGCTATGCTAGGTCCTTTCAAATTAAGAAAATATGATATTCTTGCTGCTGATACCGAGTTGTGGTTCCCCCAAAATGACTGCGCTTCTTTTTCAACGCCCATTTCATTCATCTTTTCCACGTAGTCACCATTGCTTAGACCAACAAAAACAGAACAAGACTTATTTGAAATTTGGTCATTGGCATATCCTGCATCTTCTAATGCATTCCAACTTTCTTCCAATAGTAGACGTTGCTGAGGATCACTCAATTCAGCTTCTTTTCCAGATATTTTGAAGAATAATGCATCAAATAGGTCAATGTCATCCAAAAATCCTCCCCATTTACAATTTGTTTTATCCAATTTTTTCGGGTCACTATCATAATATTTATCAGGGTACCATCTATCCTTTGGAACTTCTCGAATAGAACTGACACCCTGAGATAGGTTGGACCAAAATTGTTCTTTATTTTTGGCTCCTGGAAATTGACAAGATAGCCCGATAATCGCAACATCTTTTCTCTTTGGAGTTTCAGTAGCCTTTGCATCGTAGGTTGTCTTCTGTTTTTCACCTTGTACTAAATCTTTATCGCTCCATAGGGTAGATGGTGTAGTCACCACAACTTTCCCAATATTTTCTCTCTCCTCCAAATATTTATAGGCTTGATGGATATCTGAAAAAGAAAATACTTTACCTACAGTCGGCTTAATCATCCCTTTTTCTAGCACTTCATACATTTCATCAAGGTACTGTGTAACACTTTCTATGTTTGACAACATCATTTTACGCATGTCAATACTGTAAAAGATTTGATTATTGTCTAAACATGATAAATCGATTTGTTTAGCAGTTTTTAAACCGGTCATAGCAATTTCAAGATACCGTCCATTGGGCTTCAGAATGTTTAACCCTTTTTGGATTGATTCGCCTGACAAGGTATTAATAACTACATCTACACCTTCACCTTCACCTTCAGTCAAGGATAATACTTTTTGTTCAAAATCTTCTTTTCGGTAATCGATACAATGATGCACCCCTAGTTGTTTCAAATATTCTATTTTCTCTTGTGATCCTGCCGTAGCAAAAATTTCAGCTCCTTGCTGAAGAGCCCTTTGTACTGCAATCAAACCTGTTCCACCTGTAGCTGTTTGAATCAGAATTTTTTCACCACGTTTAACATCCGCTTTTTTAAAAACATGATGCATCGTCAAATAGACAATGGGTAACGAACATGCTTCTTGATGATTCAAATTTTTTGGTTTTTTGACGACTAATGCTTCATGTGTATTTAAAACAAAGCTTTGTCCACCAAGTTGTGGGCCAGTTAATGCTATAACTTCATCACCTACTTTAACCCTTGAAACTTCTGACCCTGTTTTGGTAACCACTCCAGAAACTTCAAAACCAGGTGAAAAAGGATATTCTGGCATAGTCGGGTATAGACCCTTTACACAAAGTAAATCACCGAAATTTAATGAAAAAGCATGAACAAGAATTTGAACTTCGTTTTTCCCGGGATCTTTCGGGTTAATTGCATGCGTCTGAATACTTGAAATTGGCCCTGGTTTTTGTATGACAACTGATTTATATTTCTCATAACCCTTTACATTATCTGTTTCCATTTGATCGGGCTGAAGTGTTTCATCAGCCCGAGATTGACTCATCTTTTCAATTAGTTTTTTTCCATCTAAAGGTGACAGCTTTCCATTCTGTATCAAGTCAAGTATTTTTTTAATCTTCCGCTCCATAATTCCACCCCATTAACTTATAAACTTGATCAATATTTAATTCACCATTGGCTAATTTATTCAGGAGTTCTAGTTCTTCATCCTCCTCTTCTATTACGCCATCAGACATTGCTTGAGAAATATTTTCGCCATATTGATTCAAGATATAATCTGTTAATACATTTACATTCGTATAATCAAATAAAACTGTCGTCCTTAAAGTGATGCCTAATGTATCATTAATCTTCTTTATTAGTTCTAATCCGGTGATAGAGTCAACACCATATTCAGAGAACTGTTTCTCAATAAAAATGTCTTCAATATTCACCTCAAGCGCTTCAACAATACAGTTCACCAATGTCTCTTCAATATAATCCCGTATATTATTTTTTTGTGCCGAAACTGTGTGAGACTGTGAAGTAGGCTCTTGTGTCACTGCTACCATTTCTTGAGACACCTGTTCTTCTGCTATTTCAAAGGAAAGTTCCTTTGTATCCACAATTTTAGTGGAGGTACTGTTTTGAACAATTTCTGAGAGTCCATTACTTTCCCCAATGATAACATTTTGGACAAAGCCACTATTCTCCTGAGACATGGATTCTAGGGCAATAGTTTGTTCATATCCTAATCGCTTCAATAGATCTTCCCACATAGATGTGCTGAGTAAAGGTGAGTATGGCAACCTCTCCTCAGAGTCTTCGTACAGCCACCATCCTTCAAATAATCCAAAAGTAAGGGTTGTAAAGTTATTAACGATCGTTGCTTCATTTAAAATAAGCCATCCATTGGTTTTTAGTAGTTTTTTAATGTTATTCAATGTCTCCTGCAATTGTTTGGTCGCATGGAGCACATTTGTAGCAATAACTACATCATATCCACCAAGAATAAATCCCTGTGACTGAATATCCTTTTCAATATCTAATAAGGAAAACTTAACAAATTGATTCTGAACTCCATATCTGCTTCGACCATAATTAATAAATCCTAGGGAAATGTCTGTATATACATACTCCAAGTGTTCATCAAATTCATGAATTCCTTCAAATACTTTGGCACTTGTTCCTCCCGTTCCAGCACCCACTTCTAATATTTTTATTTTTTCTCCTTCCTTCAATGTTGGCAATCGTTTCTGGATAAAAGAACGTAGTCCCCAGACAATCAATTGATTAAAATAATCTGCTACGACATTGTTTTGATAAATGTTTTCTACCTTGGTCATTGATGAATTAGGGAATATAATGTCAGTGGCAAGAACGTTACCCCTTAAAATATCAGCAAAATTTTGGAAACATGTTCTTAGTAAATCTACGTGGCCCTTCATGTCTAGAAGACTATCTGACTGATCAAATCTATGCGTTATACTCTTGATCTCTTCCTGTAAAAATGGATTTTCAACTCTGGAAGTGGTTCGTATAGTCTTATCCTCAATTTGAATCAATTCACTTTGTGCCATAATATCTAATAGAGCCTCGAATAATTGACTATACCGATCAATAATCCCTAGCTTCCTTTTCAATTCTTCTTTTTTGTATTGTTCATGACTACTCTTAAAAACCCCTAAGTTCTGAAACATGTTCAATAACATTAGCTCACTAAGTTCTTCAATCTCCAGAAATGCTTTCCTTGACTTTTGCAGGGATTCTTCATTAAGTCTTGGCCTTCGATTCACATCAATCGTTGAATGCAACGTAGATGGCAGATTAACACGATGTTGAATCATCAAGGAGTTCATATCTACACCAATATGTTCTAATACGTCTTTTTCCGCTTTCATGACCATCACCTGGTCGACTGGATAATGAAGAACTCTCTCTAACGCTTCTATTCCCTCATGCAAACCAATAGAATAAATTCCTTGAGAACTTAATAGTTTTTGATAATGTCCTGAGGCCACAATACCAACATCACCCCAATATCCCCAATTAATAATTTTAACCGGGAAGGAAGCGGTCCGCTTAAGATATTGAGCAAAAGCATCTTTAAACGTACAGGCAGCTGCATAATTGCCTTGTCCAGCATTTCCACTAAAGGATTGGGCAGATGAGAAAAACATCATGAAATCAAGTGCTTCATCTCTAAACACTTGATAGAGGATGTAGCTGCCTTGGACTTTTGGCGATAATACAGCTTGGAATGACTCCTCATCCATATTTTTTATCGTACTATCTTTGAGAACAATAGCAGAATGTATAACACCATGAATATGGCCAAATCGAGACTTTACCTCATTAACAGCATCTTGCATACTTTTTAGATCAGTACCGTCTGCCTGAATATATAATATTTGTCCATCATATCTCTTTATTTCATCTATCATTTGCTGTTTCTCATCATTTAATGGGCTACGACCGATTAAGATAACTTTTGCCTCAAATTGTTGGACAAGATATTGGCTTAATGCTAAACCAATACCTCCAGCACCCCCAAGAATAAAATATACGCCATGCTTCCTATAACCACTTTCCTTTACCGGCGGGAGTGAAATTTGTGAAAGTGAACGGACATAACGCTGACCCGCATAAATTAAAATATCTTCACTTGATTTAGCAAAAGATTCAGCCATTAGAGCTTTAATCGTTCCTTGCTTTACAGATGATTGTGATGTATTAATAAACGATCTTAGATCAACATCTGTATAGCTTATATCCCAGTAAGGATACTCTTTTATCATCGATTTTGTTAGTCCATGTATACCTGCTACTTCCGGATTTGGAAGCTCATCTTGTGAGAGTGTATATACATGATTTGTGATGACATGTAAACGTAGATATCGTTCATCATACCCTTGCTCACTTAATGCTTGAACAATTCTAAACAAACTAAGAACACCAATTTCTTGTGTATTGTTCAGTTGATCGATGTCCGTAAGTTGTATCCCCTTTCCTTTAATCCCTCCGAGGAAGTAAACCAATTCAATATCACTTGGGAATTCCTGCAAACAGGCTTTGAAAGAGTATGGGTCGCTTGAGTTAATTTCCCAAGTATTGTCTGAATATTTAACGTTTTTCTTCCCTAAATGAATATTATAAACTTGTGATCTATCGTGCACTTCCGCTAAACCAACGTCTAATCCAGCACAATCATTATGAGAAATAATTAATACTTTCTGATGTGTTGTAAAATCTAGTTGAGAAATGAGTGGTAAAGGTGAGCGCTTCCATCTAGGCTTATAATAGATAGAAGTCGATGGTATTGTTTTCACAGGTGCTGGACGAACACTAACATCATGAAGACTGACACATACATGCCCTTCGTTATCCAACAATTCTACCTGATAAATATCATTCCCTGTTGAATGAACATAGGCATAACCAGAAGAAGAAAGAGGCTGCTTCACCACTACACGTTCAACAGAATATGGTAATTTCAGAGCATTATCCTGACCTTGGATACCCGCAATTGTTTGTAGTGCACCGTCTACTAAAGATGGATGTAAGTTATATTGTCTTAATTGTTCCTCCTGTCCCTGTGAAATCTGGAACTTACTTAATGCTTCTAGTTGGTTGCCCCAGATGTGTTGTGCACTTTGAAAATACGGACCATAATCAATACCTACCTCAGAAAAACTTTCATAGAATTCCGTCTTTTCTAACTCGAATGTCGTTCTCAGTTTTACATCTTCAACAGAAACATATTGTTCCTGCTCACCCCTAGGTAGACTCTCCTTACGGATGATCCCTTTTGAATGGGTAATAGTCTTATCTTCGGGAGTACTTTGAATTTCAAAGGTAAGTTGTCCATCTTTTTCTTTAATCAAGATATGAAGTTCCAGTTCCTTTTGGTTCATGAGTACTGGCTGTAACCAAACTACATTAGATAGACTATAACCGTTACTTTGTTTTAAATGAGTTATTGCACCCATTACCATTTCTAATTGGCCAACACCAGGAAGAAGTCGTTTTTTATCTACAAGATGATCTTTGACGATTAAATCATTGTATTTCAATTTTTTCACATACACGATACCGTTGTTTTTTAGGCTTAAATCAGGATGAATGAATTCTACCAAAGGATGAATCTCTAAATTACTGAATGCGGTATTATTGGGCTTAGCATCTTCTTGAAAAATCCAATGCCTCTCTCTCTGAAATGGATAGGTAGGGAGTGGTTGCTTTGTATCTTTATTTAGCGATAGTTTGTCCCAATGAATTTTTACACCTGCCACCCACAACTCAGCTATTTTACCTAACTCTCCATTTTCCCTCCACTTACTTACAATACTTTGTACATCTCTTCCATGAGAGTGTAAATCAGAAATCTTTGTAACTTCTGTAACCTCATTTATATTTCCTAAATAAATGGATGAAGAATGCTGACCTTGAATATATTGGCTCAATTTATCTCTAAATTCCTCTATAGTTGAAGCAATAATGGCTAATCGCTCATCAAATTCCTCTCTCCCAAATCGTAAAGTGTGGGCAATGTCAGCAAAGGAAATCTGTGACTCTGGGTTTTTACTATTTAATCTTTTGTTGCTAATCGTCTTATCAAGAAATTCTATCATTTTTCTCGAATATACTTGTAGTCTGTTCT
This sequence comes from Bacillus sp. SW14, assembly GCF_047608225.1. Classification (NCBI taxonomy): domain Bacteria; kingdom Bacillati; phylum Bacillota; class Bacilli; order Caryophanales; family Bacillaceae; genus Bacillus; species Bacillus sp. SW14. The sequence goes on from NZ_JBLKRW010000001.1 coordinate 3,344,022, forward strand.
TATTACGGGCTGATAAAATGAATATTTGTGGCTCTTCCTTGACATCAACCGGTAATTTTTGTTGGATGTACTCTTCAACGATGAGATGAGCATTGGAACCTCCTGCACCAAAAGAGCTAATTCCAGCTATTCTAGGAATTTTTTTCTCTTTTCCATCTTGTAAAACAGTTGGTTGCCTCCATTCTTCCAATGATTGCTGTAAGTAAAAAGGTGACTGTCTAAAATTGATGTTTGGATTAGGTTCAGACGCATGAATCGAAGGAACCAGTTGCTTGTGTTTCATTTGCAACAACACTTTAGTAAGGGCTGCAATACCAGCTGCCGATTCCAAATGACCAATATTAGACTTGACTGAACCAATTGAGCAATACTGCTTGGCATGCTGTTTACCAAAAGCTTGGATTAATCCGTTGATTTCAATTGGATCCCCTAATGATGTTCCTGTTCCATGAGCTTCCACATAGCTAATATCTTGTGGAGATACATTTGCTTTTTTCATTGCTTCCTTGATGAGATTTCCTTGAGCATTTGGATTAGGCACTGTATAACCATTGGTTCTACCGCCATGATTTACGGTACTAGCTTTTATCACACCGTAAATATGATCGCCCGCGGCAATAGCTTTGTTAAGGGGCTTTAATAAGATAGCTCCAACACCTTCACCAGGTACATAACCATCGCCACCATTTCCAAAGCTTCGACAGCGTCCATCACTAGAAGCAAAGTTGGAACCACTTAATAGTAAATACTTGTTCGGATGAATAGTTAGATTCACACCACCTGCTACCGCCATTTCACTTTCTCCTTGATGGAGGCTGTTAATTGCCAAATGTATGGCAGTTAACGAAGATGAACACATCGTGTCCAAAGCCAAACTTGGGCCATGGAAATTAAAGAAATAAGAAACACGGTTGGCAATAGATGCATAGGATGAGTTTGGTAGAACAAAATTTCCTTTTGCCTCCTCTTCTATCCCATATAATTGGTATTGACCATACATCACTCCAACAAAAACACCTATTTTCCGTTTCTCAAGCTCCCTTTTTGTATAGCCGGCGTCTTCTATTGTATGCCATACAGTTTCCAAAAACAGACGTTCTTGGGGATCAATATTTCTTGCTTCCTTTGGGGATATATTGAAAAATAACGAATCAAATTTATCGAAATCGCTAATAAAACCTCCCCACTTACTGTAAGTTTTTCCGATTTTCTTTTCTGGATCGTAGTATTTCATATAATTCCATCGCTCTGCGGGAATTTCCGTAATACAATCACGCCCCCTTTTGAGTACTTCCCAAAATTCATCTAAGTTATCAGACTGAGGGTAGCGTCCACTTAAACCAATAATAGCAATATCATCATTTTGTTGCTGATCATTTTTTTCAAATCGTACACGTTGTCTCTTACTTCTAGAAAACGGTTCTTCAATATGATTCTCTTCGGAAGTTTTCGTTTCTTCCCTCTTTAATATCCCGAGTATGTGAATTAATTTATCATAATGCTCTTCCATAAAATATGTTGTTAATTCTTCAATGGATTGATATTCAAAATATAATGTTTTAGGCAGTTCACCAAAAACTTTTTCTAATTTGCGAACCATTCGCATAATAATAACTGAATCTATTCCAAATGTTTCAAACTCTTTCTCGACATCTATATTTGATACAGGTATCTTCGTTTCTTCCGAGAGTATAACTGCTAAATATTGTTCTGTCTTTTGGCGTAGTTGTTGTATGTCGTTACCCACTAGTGGTTCATAAGAACTTGCTTCATTTTTTGGAAGTGAATTTTGTATTGACCGTAATAGTTTGTTCTTGTTCCCTTCCATTACAGCGAGTTGTGTATAAGAGGCTGTTAATCCCTTTTCAAATGCCTTTACCCCATTTCTTGTACGTAAAGGTAGAAGACCGTACGTCTGTTTCAGCCAGTTCTGCTCATCAGTATCTAACTGCATCCCACCTTGTTCCCAGTAAGGCCAATTAATCGAAAGTGTTCTTCCATAACGTTGTTCTTGTGCTTGTTTTATGTCTCTTAGGTGAGCAAAATGATCCATAAAACTATTTGCATAAGCGTAATCTGCTTGCCCTACATTACCTAACAGTGCAGCTATTGAAGAGAATAAGCAAAAGAAGTCTAGTTTTTCATTCTCTGTATATTTGTCCAACCAAACTGTGCCAAAAACCTTTGGTGCCAATACGTCATCTATATCTTTCTTCGTCTTTTTATAGAGGAGAGAGTCTCGTATTACCCCTGCACTATGAATAATACCGTGAATTTCCTTAAATTTATTTTTTGTATGTTTGATGATGTGTTTTACTTGATCTTGATTCGATATATCTGCTGAAATATACTCAACTTCAGCTCCCATGTCCTCCAGTTTTCTTACCTGATTTTCTATTTCGAGACTCCATTCCCGTCGTCCAACGAGGACTAGTTTAGGTTGGTATTTTTCAGCAAAGTATTTTGCGAACAGAAAACCTATTCCAGCGGTCCCCCCGGTAATAATATATACCCCATTCTTCCGTAAAGGTACAGATTCTTCCTTCTGAGATTGCTTTTCCTGAAATGAATTAACATATCTCTGCCCAGAAATATACTGAATATCTGAATGGTGGTTAGCGTCAACTGTCAATTCTTTGGAAAAGATTTTACATATGGATGTGTACCGTTGGTCTCTTGAGATTCCGATTGTTTTGGTTGCAATTCTAGGATTCTCTAATTCAATTGTTTTTACTAGTGCGTGGACTGCTTCATATGTTGGTACGGGCGTTTCCTTTTCAAACGGGTATACATATAGTAAATTGACGCCGTTTTGATATTTTTCACTTATTAGTGCTTGGCTAAGATGCACTATGGAATATATGCTTTGTTGCAATTGTTCGCTTAATAGATTGTTAGAATTGCTGTCTTCCTCTTTTGACCAGTAATGAATAATGTGGTTTGGGATAAAATGTTCTTCTTTTATAGATTTCAACAAGTTCCGATAATCTTCCGGTTGTAAAGGATTAATTTCATATGTGTCATGTCCTACACATGTGAATCGGTCACCCTTCCTAACTTGGATAATTCTTTTATCATGCTCACTCAATTGTCCATTCAGTATATTACGAAGATTAACATCGGAACTAAATAATAAGATATTTCCCGATAACTGTTGGCTTTCTTCTGAAAAATCAATCTCCTTTCTGTGCCAAACCTTTTGCAGTAACAAAGTCTCAGACTCTTTAATCGAAGTGCTTTTTGTTAAAGACATCTTCACAGTGAAATTATTTAGTTGGACAAGTACTTGTCCTTCTTTGTCCATAATGTTAATCATGAAGCTATACATCGTTTCGGGCCCAGTTGGTTGTTGCTCTGCCCAAGTGACGTGAGCATAACATTTATCTGTTAATGGCCGAACGAGAATAACTTCACCTAGTGAAAAAGGTAAATAAGTTGATGTAGAGTTTTTATCGATTAATAACCCTATAACAGCTTGAAAAGCTCCATCCAACAGGGAGGGATGTAAGCCATATTCCGATTGGTTTTCCTTTAAGTGGGAAGGTAAAGATAGCTCTACTAGAGTTTCTTCCCGATTGAAATATATTCCCTGTATGGTTTGAAAGCTTGTTCCATAATTAAGACCTGCTTTTTGAAAATGGTTGTAACACTCGTCCTGTGGCATAGTTTGATTACATCGGGAACTAATAGAATTTAAATCTAAATTTCCTGGTTTATCAGATACACCATACGTCATTAACCCCTCGGCATGAATTAGTTTTTTCTCTTCTTCGATAAAAGTCCACACTTCATATTCGATACCGTCTTCAACCATAAACAGACTTATAAAAACATCCTTATTAGCCGATTCTTTACTTTTTTGTTTCAAAACAATAGGTTGATTCCAGGAGATATCCTTTATACTGCAAATTTTATTCTCTGTGGAAAAACTACCTGCAGCCCTAGCCATTTCTAAAATGGCTGAACCTGGTAAGACCATTTGATTACCTAACTTATGATCAGCCATGAAAAATTCATGTCCTCTCAACCGTACAGTAAATTTTTGTTCTTTTAAAGTTGATATATTATTGTCTAGCAAAGGGTGTAATTTCTCTCTATTATCATTAGGTATACTGTTACTCCTTGATATCCAATAGGACTCCTTTGCAAATGGATAAGTGAGCAGTGAGACCACTTTGGGTTTTTCTCCCTGATATAACCCTAACCAATCAATATCTATACCAGAAACCCATAATTTAGCCAGTAGGCTTAAATTCTTTTGTTGAAGACTTTTTTGTATATCCTGTTCCTGTTGGGTTTCGGACTCCTTTTGATAGTACAGATTTTCAATATTTGTTTGCTCTTTATTGAAAAATGTTAACTTCTCTATTAGCGTGTCTATATTAGAAGCGACAATTGCTAACCGTGTCTCCATTGCTTCTCGACCAATCTGAAGTGTATAGGTGATATCAGCAATATTGATTTCCGACCTGTTTTGCACTAAAAAAGTCTGCAATTCACTAGCATAGTCACGCAATCTCGCTTCATTTTTGGCTGAAAGTAAAAACAAGTATTCTTCTTCTTTAACATAATTGTTTTGAACTAAGGGTTCATTATACTCCTCCACAATGATATGGGCATTGGCACCTCCTGCCCCGAAAGAGCTAATACTAGCTCTTCGAGGCAATGTTTTCCTTTCCCCATTCTCGTACTTTACAGGTCTCTCCCATTCTTCCAACTGTTGTTGCACATAAAAAGGTGGGTTCTCAAAATCAATACGCGGATTCAACTTTTCTGAATGCAATGAAGGTACCAATTTCTTGTGTTTCATTTGTAAAAGCACTTTGGTTAAACCGGCTATACCCGCGGCTGATTCGAGATGACCAATATTTGACTTAACAGAACCAATTGGACAACTTTGATTAAATTTGTCTTCCCCCTGAAACGCTGTAGTTAGACCTGCTATTTCAATCGGATCACCCAAAGATGTTCCAGTTCCATGGGCCTCTACATAGGAAATAGTTTCTGGGGAAATACGAGCTTCCTTAAGGGCTGCTTTAATCAGGTCTGCTTGAGCATTCGGATTAGGAACTGTATATCCACTGGTTTTCCCTCCAGCATTAATAGAAGTTCCTTTGATTACCGCATATATCTTATTGTTATCTGCTATTGCTCTATGCAATGGTTTGAGTAGAACAGCACCTAGGCCTTCACCATCCACAAATCCATCGGCGTTCGCACCAAAAGCTTTACACTTATCATCCTTAGAAAGCATGTTCATTCGTGACAAATTCCCATAATGGTCAGGATGAAGTATTAGGTTTACTCCTCCAGCAATCGCTGTATGACACTCCCCTTTTTTTAGGCTTTCACAAGCCAAGTGAATAGCAGTCAGCGATGAAGAGCAGGCTGTATCTACCGCTAGGCTAGGACCTTGTAAGTTCATAAAGTACGAAATACGATTAGCAAGAGACCAATATGCCGAAGTCCCCCCCTGGCGCACATAAAAGTTATTCATTATTCCTACGAAAACCCCAACTTTCGAGCTTTGTTCAATTAGTGTAGATCTAGTGATGCCTGCATCTTCTAAAGTTGCCCATGCTGTTTGCAAAAACAACCTTTCCTGAGGGTCAATTTCTTCTGCTTCCTTCGGTGTAATGTTAAAAAATGCTGGATCAAACTTATCGATATCCTCTATAAAACCGCCCCATTTAGTATAACTTAAACCTTGTTCATAGCTATCTGGATTGTAGTACTCTTCCCAATCCCAGCGATTTTTAGGAATTTCACTGATACAATTTTTTCCATTCTTAATATTCTCCCAAAAATCATTAAGATTTTTGGCCATTGGATATTGTCCACTAACACCTATGATGGCAATATCTATTGGAGGTTGTTCTGTCTTATCCAGTAGGCGTTTCAATATTTCCCTTTTTTGTTGTTGATTAGGTGTATGCATATTGATCTCTCCCATACATTCAATTTAAACCCACTATTTTATTAAACAACTCATCGATCTCTTCGTCAGATAAGCTGTCAACAAGATTTTCCATTTCATCTGTTTGTAAATGGTCTGTAGCAAATGGTTGAGTCTCTTTAGAAGCGACGACCACGTCCTCATAATACGATTCGTAAGATTGTTCCTCCATTAATTCGACTGATTGCGGTGTAAAGAGTTTGTTAAGATGGTCTGGATGCTTTACCGTGAAATATTCGCTTAGTTTTTCAATCGTCATATGTTCAAATAGTAATGTTGATGGAAGCTTACCAAATTCTTTTTCTAGGTGAGAAATTAGCCTCACCATCACAAGAGAGTCCACACCATAAATTTCAAATGTTGATTTGTGATCTATTCTATCTTTATTAATTTTTAATACATTAGCAAATTGTTCTTTTAGATAATCAGTCGTCTTAGATTGCAATTCAACGTGTGAAAGATCTTGGTTAATATTTGCATTTTGAGAAAATAAAGTTGATTCATTTTCCTTATCAACCTGGTCCTCATTTATTGAATCTAGCTTTTCAGTAATGGTTGTCGAAACTCGTCCGTCACTTTCTGCAATAATAATGCTCTGGTTCTTGACATGATCCGATTTGTTAGGAAGACCCAATAGCTTCGTATGCTTATATCCTGTTAGAGCAAGTAATGACTGCCATTTATCTGTATTTAGTAGTGGAGAATGTGGGAGTCGGTATTCTGGATCCTCGAATAACCACCAACCGTCTGTTAGTCCAAAAGTTAAAGTCAAAAATTCTTGATTCTGCGTTACTTCATTAATTACCATGATTCCATTTGTCTTAAGAAGGAATTTGATTCGTTCCAAAGTATTTTTAATATTCTTAGTGGCATGTAAGACATTACTTCCTAGAACAATATCAATGCTATTCATTTGAAAGTCCTGGTATACTATATCTTTTTCTACATCAAGTACCTTAAAATCCACAAACGGGTAGTGTTCCCCATATACTTTTTCAGCTTGCTTAGTAAATCCTGGTGAAATGTCAGTATAATAGTAATGGATATATGGGGCATATTCTTTTATGGCCTTAAATACAAGATGGCTTGTTGCCCCTGTACCTGCACCGATTTCTAGTATATTTAGTTTATTCTTGGTACTATTTTTAAGACGTTGCTTAATATATTTTTTAATAAACTGAGCTACCAACAAGTTGTAATAGTCTGCACTGTCGTTACCCCCGTATATGTTTTTAACCTGATCTGTTGACCCCGATGGAAACAGCACTTCCATATGTGACTTTTTCCCTGTAAGTACTGAAGGATAAGAATTTACACAAACCCACATTAAATTCACATAAGGTTCAAGATTAGGATAATGATATAGCAAATCATTTTTAAGTTCGGAAATTTCTTTCGTCTTTTGTTGTAGTTCTTGACTGTCTAAATAATGTGTTGTGGTAACCTGATGCGAATTTGTACGAATAAAGTCACCTTCTTCTAAAATAGTTAGCAATGTCTCAAATAATGCTGAATAGGTAGAATCAATTTGCATTTTCTTTTTTAGATATTCTTTGTTATACGATTCTTTGCTTCGTTTAAAAACACCCATTTGTTGAAATGCCGAAAGTAATAAATAACGAGCAAAATGTTTAAGTTTTTTAAGGGCTTCAGTATGACTTGTTGCATTTAAGCTATCCAAGCCCTCTTTTTCAACTGCTTGTACAGTTGTATCAATAAGCGAAGGTATTTCTACAGCGTAAATTCGATCACATTTTTGTAATTGAACTCCCATCTGTCTCAGAAAATCATTATTTGCTTTAAATGCCATGACTTGTGTAACTTGGTTTAATAAAACTTGCTGAATGACTTCTATTCCTTCTTCACATTGAATCGATTTAATTCCCCTTGCCGCCATTCGTTTGTTATATTCTTCTGTAGCGACAACTCCTATCTCTCCCCAATAACCCCAATTGATTAGTTTTATAGGAAAGGGTGCGTTTTTGTGCAAGTACCTAGCCCAAGTATCTTTAAATGTAGACGCAGCAGCGTAATTGCTTTGACCTGCACTATCTAAAAATGAAATAGCCGAAGAGAAGAACATCATAAAGTCCAATGGTTGATCTTTAAGAGCTTCATATAAATTAACACTTCCTGATAATTTAGGTTTAAGTACAGACAGGAGTGTTTCTTCATCCATATTGACCAGCATTTTATCATTTAACACCATGGCTGAATGAATTGCTCCATGAATATTACCAAAGGTTTCTTTTACTTGATTGATTGCCTGTTCCATACTCGAAAAGTCGGAAGCATCAGCCTGTATATGGAGAACTTCAGCGCCCATTGATTCAATATGCGTAATTTGTTCTTTTTGTTTTGCGGATAATGGCTTTCGTCCCAATAAAACCAACTTTGCTTTGACACTCTTAGCCAGGTAACGACTTAACTCCAAACCGATACCACCAGTACCACCGAGTATGACATAAACCCCATTTTGTCTAAAAGGTATTTCTTCCTTGTTGGGTAGTTGTAGTGGTCTAATCCTTTGTATATAGCGTACACCGTTGCGAATAGCAACAGCACTCCCTGGAAGACTACCACTTTCTTCCACAATAGATTCGACTATGTTTTGTGCTTCCTCAGAATATAAGTCCACATCGATACAACTAATAGACCAGTTTGTATGTTCTAAGGCTACAGACTTTGCAAAGCCGAACAAACTTGCAGCTTGAGGATATGCAAGATACTCATCCATTACCTGATGTACATTATTCGTTATCACTTTAATTTCCAAAGGATCCTCTACATAACTTGTTCGTTGTAATGACTTAATCAACCTAAAAAGCGAAAGCACTACCTGTTCCTGACCGCCATCTCCTTTTTTCAAATGGTACATACTGTAAGTAGATTGCTGAATCCCACCTAAATAATATAAGGTATCAATTTTTGGTAATTTTTGTATGGTTGAATCAAAACAATTCTCTTCATTTGATTGGACTTCCCAGTTGTAAGGGCCTACTTGTCGAGTTTCTGACCCTAGCTGAATACAAAACACTTCTTGATGTTTATCACATAAAGCATTGACAAGTTCCGTCCCCTGATCTGAATGAATAATCAAAGCTGATCCCGCGTCTTTCTTATTCCTTTCTGAAAAAACTGGTTCTGCTTCCCAATTAGTGGCGTACAAAAAGTTTTTGTCTGTTTCCTTCACCTCTTTGATGATAAAATCAAATACCCTTATGCAAACAACCCCTTTAGCATCTGTAATTGCCAGTTGAAAACAATCCTTATCCACCATACGTACATGAGTATAAACATTAGATTCTAAAGGTCGTAAAATTTCTATTCTCGATGCAGCAAAAGGAATTTTTAACGTTCCCTTTTCCATATTTTCCATATATATACAAGTCAATGTTTGCAAAGCAGCATCCATCAGCATAGGATGCAATGTATACGACGATTTTTCTTCTAAGCAACTCTCAGGTAACTCAATATAACTAAGTGCTTCGTCTGTACCTTTCCAACCTTCTTGTATTCCTTGGAACGAAGAACCATATACCAAGCCAACTTTAGCAAGGGCATTGTACATTTTATTTTGGTCTATTTGTTCTGTACACCTTGTTTTGATATCTGCTATAGATATTTCCTGTTCTTCAGAAGCGGTAGCTTTAAAATCAATACGGCCTTTTCCATGGATAATAGTATTGTCCTGTTCTTCACTAACAACTTCATAATTCAGTTGGTCCTCATCATTTGTTATTACAACACTTACCGTCTTTTCATCCTCAACAATCAGTGTTTGCAACCAGTACACGTCCAATATGGATTGGGGCAAATCGTTGGTAATTTCTGAAGCTGCTGCATACACCATCTCCAAATAACCAACCCCCGGTAACGTTGGTTTATTATTAACTTTGTGTTCTTGAACAATTTGATCCAATCGATTGAAATGTTTACGTAGTACTATCCCATTACCAAGGCTTTGTTTCATATCAATTGTGTCAAGTAAGGGATGTAAAAAAGTATTATTTTTTTTCTTTTTCGACAAAACAGGACTAGGAACCCAATATCTTTCTCGTGCAAACGGATAAGTCGGTAAAGGTAGCCGTCTACGGTTGTTTTCTGTGTGTAACAAATTCCAATCAATTTCTAAACCAGACAACCACAGCCTTGCCAGTTTTTCATATTCCTTCTCCTTCACTAGTCTTGCGATAAATTCATTTCCAGCTTCACCTGAAAGTAAGTTTTTTAATTTACTGTCAGATGTGTTCTCTTCGTAAAGGACGTTCACCTTTTCTTTACCCTCTTGATAATCTGTTAATATTGCTTTTAATTCTTGTACAGATGAGACCACCATAGCCAATCGTTCATCCATTGTCTCTCGTCCAATTTGTAAAGTATATGCCATAGCACTTAAGTTAATATTTTGTTCTTTCTTCCGCTCGATATCAAGTCTAAGTTTATTTGCATATTCAGCAAGTCTTTCCTTATTCTTAGCTGATAACACAATCAACTCTGGTTGTTGATTCTGAGCTACAGAGGGCTCCGGTTGTTCATATTCTTCAAGAATCAAATGGGCGTTAACCCCACCAAATCCAAAAGAACTCACACCCGCCCTTCTCGGAATTAGGCGACCATTCTTGTCCTTCAACCGTTCCCATGACTGAGTTTTATCTACTATATAAAATGGGCTTCCTTCAAGCTCAATATATTGATTTAACTCATTAAAGTGTAGGGTTCCTGGTATTTGATTATGTTTCATTCCTAATAAAACTTTAAATACGCCTGCTATACCAGCAGCGGTCTCTAAATGACCAATGTTTGTTTTCACTGAACCCAAACCACAGTATTGTTGTGGGGGGTGTGAAATTCCCCAGTCTTCATGTAACTGTTGGAAAGCTTTTTTAAGGGCTTCAACTTCAATAGGATCTCCCAGAGACGTACCTGTGCCATGTGCTTCAATATAGCCAAGTGTAGCAGGATTCACACCTGCCTTCCGATAGGCTCTTACTAACAAGTCCTTCTGTGCTATTGGATTTGGCGAAGTTAATGAATTTGCATGTCCACCATGATTCACTTCTGTTCCTCTTATCACACCATATATATGGTCACCATCAGCTTCAGCTTGTCTTAATGGTTTTAAAAGTAGTGCGCCAGTACCTTCTCCACGTACATACCCATTAGCTTTATTGTCAAATGTTTTACAACGCCCATCAGTAGCTAACATTCCAGCTTTGTGAAATGAAACATTAAGGTTAGGGCTTGCGATTATATTAACTCCACCAGCAATTGCCATCTCACACTGGCCGTATTGTATGGCTTCAACAGCTCGATGAATTGCAACAAGAGAACTAGAGCAAGCTGTATCAATTGGCTCACTTGGACCATGAATATTGAGCAAAAACGAAATTCTATTTACCAAAATACTATGGGATGTTCCTGTGGTAGTCTGAGCATTTATTTCAGTATGATTTTTTTGATAAAGTTCACGATAATCCGTTGTAGCAACACCAACAAATAATGCCGTTCTAGTTCCCGAAAGATCTGAAGGTTTATATCCTGCATTTTCTATAGTTTTCCAAACTGTTTCCATAAAAAGACGCTGTTGTGGGTCCATTAATTCTGCTTCCCAGGGTGAGATGCCAAAAAACAATGGATCAAATTTGTCTATCTCGTCCATAAAACCTCCCCATTTCGGAAAGGAATGTTGTTCACCGTCAAATTCTTCACTAACATTATTTAAGTGCCAACGATTCTCTGGTATCTCTGTAATCAAATCTTTTTCTTGTTCAATATTTCCCCAAAAACAATTTAAATCTTCCGACTGTGGCATCGTACCGTCCATCCCAATGATAGCAACAGGTTCAAATGTAGATCCTCTATCCATTTCCACTGATTTTTCATCAACAGGTAGAGATGGTTCTACTATTTTTTCAGTTGAAATAGATTGAAGTTGTTGTTCTGAATCTTCCTGTAAATCCTTAAAATTTTCCAGATATCGCTCTACCATTTTCCCTCTATATTCATTTGCAAGATAGTCTATCAAAGAACCAAGGTTTCGGTATTCAAAGAAAATATAAGGATAAATATTCTCATGATATAAATCACTTAAATGCTCACTAAATTTAGTCAATAATATTGAATCAAATCCAAAATCACTGAGTTCAGTATCCATATCAATATCGTCTTCATTTATTTTTAAAATTTCTACCACAATAGAGAGAACATCTTTATAAAGATACTTATTTAATTGACTTGACTGTACATGTTGTTCTTCTGAATTTAGGACCTGTCTATCATTTGTTTGAATAATTAACTCTGACTCTTCTGTAGTTTTTTCATTATTGTCACCTATTGCCTCTATTATTTTTTGACGATTCCCCTCAACTACAACAATATGGCTCTGGGAATTTGACAAGCTATACTGAAAGGCTTCCAGTCCCGTCTTGGTATTCATTGGTGACATACCATACTTTTTTAGAATATATTGTTTAGTTTGCTCGTCTACGTTCATTCCACCCTCTTTCCATAAGGGCCAACTAATCGAGACTGTTTTTCCATTTCTCTTTCTAAAATGGCGTTTTTCTTCACGATCCGCTGCAAAACTATCCAAGAAACTGTTTGCAAAAGCATAATCACTCTGACCTGTATTCCCCATAACACCAGCTGTGGAGGAAAATAGCACAAAGAAGTCAAGCGGCTCATTTTTGGTTGTTTCATCCAGATAAACACTGCCGTACACTTTGGGAGCAATCACTTTCTTTATTTCATCTTGTTCTTTTTGGATGAGCAAACGATCCTGAATTACTCCTGCGCTGTGAATGATGCCATGCAATTCACCATACATAGCTTTCACTTCTCTTATCAGTTCTTTTACACTTTCTTCTCTAGTGATATCTCCTTGGATATACACTACCTCTGCCCCTAAAGATCTCAATTCATCTAGTTTGGCTTCTTTACCTGGATTAAGCACTGAACGACCTACCAACACTAACTTGGCATGAACTTGCTCTGCAATATAACGTGCAAAGTTGAAACCTAAGCCACCTAAACCTCCTGTAATAAGATAAACACCGTGATCTTTCAGCATATTGAACTGCATTTGATCAACAGGCGGATCAAACTGCCTTAATGTTCTTACATGTCTTTCCCCCTGGGTGTATCTAACTTCGACTGCACTATCACTCATTTGATATTCACGTTGCAATAAGTCGATGAGTAGTTCCGATTCTGTCAAAGGAAAATCAATCATTACAGACTTATATACAAAACGTGGATTTTCAATTTGAACGGTCTTAAATAATCCAGCCAATGCCCCGTGGTAAATCTGTTTTTGTTTTTCACTATGTACATACAATAATTTAACGGTATGTTTTAATTTCATCTTCATAAGCGCTTGTGTCAATGGAAATACTGAATATAACCCTTTATGCAGATGTTTGTCTAATTCTGGAGTTTCATCATTAAACCTTTCTTTTGACCATAAATATAGAACTTTTGAAGGAAGAGCATTATTAAGCTTAAGCGTTGTGATTAACCGCTCATAGTCACTGAATTGATTTGGTTTTATTTCAAATACCTCTGAACTTACGTAGCGATAAGCATCACCTGGTTTTACCAAGATTACTTTTACTTTACTTCCTTCTCTAGCAATCTTTTCTAGTAAGATATCTCGTAAATGTTCGTCTGTATCGAATATGAGAATAGATTCTCCATGCCATGATTCATGCTTACTCAGCATTGAATCACTTTTATTCCAAACATGACGTAGGTATACTCGATTCACGCCTTCTAAATACTCTGAGTTCACGCTAGGTGGAAACACAACTTCATCTTTTGATTTATCAGAGCTGTGTAATCCCGTTATCTGTCCAATCCATAATGAGTTTTTCTCAAAAGGATAGTTTGGAAGTGACATTTTTTGCGGAGGACGTTCGTATAAAGACTCCCAATTCACTTCCCCTCCAGATACCCATTTTTCAGCCATGTCGCTTAGTTTATCGGATTCTATAGTTGCTCTCCATTGGGATGATTTAAGCTTAGTAGATCCCTTTTTCACATTTCCAGCGAACAAATTGTTTATTTGTTGCTCCCCCGAAACATAACGGACAAGTTTATTCTTTAACTCATCGGGACTGGACACAACAACTGCCAACCGTTCTTGAAAAGGCTTGCGTCCTGTTTGCAAAGTATACGCCATGCTAGACAAAAAGGAGTTAGTATTTCGTTCTCTCAAGTTTTCACTTTCTTGATCTAAAAATTCAATAACCGATTGCGCATATTGCTTCAAATTAGTTTCTTTACGCGTAGATAGAACTACCACATGCTGATTGGAGTAATCATTTTGTTCAATATGATTTGTTTCTTTCACATATTCCTCTATTACCATGAAAGAATTAGCCCCTCCGATACCAAAAGAATTAATTGCTGCCACTCTCGGACGGTTATTACTCTCCCATTCCATAGTTTCTTGAGGAATATAAAAAGGAAAGTCATCTAATGAAATAGCAGAATTCACACGGTTTACGTTAGCACACTTTGGTATTTTGCCATGCTTCAAACTGAGCAACACCTTGGTTAAAGAACATATTCCCGATGCAGATTCTAAATGACCAAAGTTAGCCTTCGAACCAAGCGCACAGAAGCTCTTTTTATTGGTAAAAGTTCGAATAGCAGTCCCTAAAGCTTTCAATTCCAATGTATCACCCACTGAAGTACCTGTCCCATGCGCTTCAATATATCCTATATGTTCTGGGTTCACACCCGATTGCTCAATACATCTTTGCGCCAAACGTGCCAAAGACTTCACATTTGGAACATGCTGCCCTGCTTCTGATCCAGAATGATTAACAGATGAACTTTTGATGACGCCATATATATGATCACCATCGGCAATCGCTTGCGGTAACGACTTTAATAGAACCATACCTACTCCTTCAGCAGGCACATATCCATTCGCTTCCTCATCAAAAGTTCTTTCCGTTCCGTCAGGAGATAATATTTTAAGTCCACTTAACATCAGATACTTACTCTGATGCAAACTTAAATTTACACCTCCAGCTAGTGCAACTGTACATTCTCCACTAATGATTGCATTTCTAGCCAAATGAATAGCTGTCAATGAAGAAGAACAAGCTGTTTCAACGGTTAAACTTGGACCACTTAAATTTAAGCAATACGAAATACGATTAGCTATTTCATGATTAAAATTGCCCGGGGAGCTAAATTCTCCAGTCTTAATATAGTTCTCAGAGGCCACCCAAGTAAAGTCATTATTCATGACCCCGACATAAACCCCGACATCTTCTTTGGAGAGTTTATCAGGAGTATAGCCAGCATCCTCAACAGTATGCCATGCAGTCTCCAGCGTAATCCTTAATTGGGGATCAAGCTTTTCTGCTTCACTGGGAGCAATTCGAAAGAAAACAGGATCAAATTTATCGACTTCGGACAAAAAGCCTCCCCACTTACTATAATTCTTATTTTGGCTTGATGGATTAGGATCTAAGTCCGTTTCTACATCCCAATGATCTGCAGGAACTTCTATAATACAATTCCGTCCTGTTGAAATATTGTCCCAAAAAGAGTACAAATCTGGGGATTGTGGATATCTACCTGACAAACCAATTATTGCAATATCCGTTGAGTTGTCATACTTAGCATGACTTCTTTTTAATTGTAATGGTCGAGCTTGTGATGCTGTCTTACTCTCTTTGATACTTTGTTTTTCTTGTACTTGTTTAGCACTTACATTATTATAGTTCGTTTCCAAATAAGACTTATATTGCTCTCCGTACTCCTCCATTAGATAATTGGATAATGTTTTAATATTCGGGTATTCAAAAAGGAGGGTAGGGTATAGTTGGCAATTTAATTTTTCTTCAATTTTCATAACCAAATCTAATAGTTCGGTAGAATCCAAGCCTTGGTCATAGAATGCTATTTTTGGATCAACATCATCTATACTGCAATTACGAACGGTGGCGATCATTTTACGCAAATCATTTTCAATCGTCACTTCCTCAGAATCCATATCATTATGAGATATAGAAATTGCATCAACCTCATCATTTATTTCTTTATAGCTCAAATAATCTTCTCTCTTATGATCCAAATATTTGGTAATAAACTCCTTCGAACGAATTCTTTTTGATGAAAAACCTTCAAATTTAGCAACCATATCCCCATTTTCGTTGTATATTGCATATTGAGCAGTCATCATATCATCCGTCAAACGCCTTCTAGCTGGATCATTAATATAGATATAACATCTCTCACCTAATGAATCGACCGTCCGAAATTTTTCGATAAATATAGGTATAAATGGCTCTGAAATATTAATGTTATCATCATGAAAGAAAGGAATTAAAGTTGAACAATCTAGGAAAGCTGGATGTAAATAAAACTGTTCCATATACTTTTTTGACAAAGGACTTAATGAAACTTCAG
Organism: Bacillus sp. SW14; assembly: GCF_047608225.1. Classification (NCBI taxonomy): domain Bacteria; kingdom Bacillati; phylum Bacillota; class Bacilli; order Caryophanales; family Bacillaceae; genus Bacillus; species Bacillus sp. SW14. Next base: position 3,360,409 of record NZ_JBLKRW010000001.1, read on the forward strand.
CTAGGACAAATCGCTCTCCCTTATATAAAGTCCCTAACCCTTTCATGAACTCATAATGATTGATATCCAATTGGCGAGCTAATGAGTACACGCTATCTAAATCAACTACTTCATCGGCAGAACGTTTTAATTCTTCAATATTAATCGGTTGTTCTTTTTTTGCTTCTATTAAGTGAAGTTCACACTGAAGATTTTCTACCCATTCATCCTCTAACTCAAGACCATTTTTCACTTTTTTACTTTTGGCAACTACTGTCCAAAATGGATTTGTTTCATCACGATAAATGTTAATATATACTTTTTTGTCATAAAATTCGGTAGTTGCAACCGCTTCTTTAAAGAGAATATGTCGTAACTCAACCTGTTCAGGATTGAATCCTTTTGCCTGTAAAAGCTTATATATGAGATCTAAAAATGTTACTCCGGGCATAATCCGCACTTGATGAACCCGATGATCCCGAAGAACAAAATTCTCATTTTTAACATCAATATAACATCGAATCTTATTAGCTTGATCCATGTGATCACTTCCTTTCTAAATAATATCAAATTCGAATAATGAAGGAAGCTGCCCCTCTTTTTCTTGCTTGATATCTGGTTGTTTCTCTAACCAATATCGCTTTCGGTTAAATTCTATGGGCAATAACGGCTTTCGTTTTTGTTGATGTTGCTCAAGTAGCTGTTGATCTGGTTCACTAACAATTACATGAGCATTTGTTCCGCCAAATCCAAAGGAACTGATGCCTGTACGCCGTATACCGTTGAATGCATCCCAATCTTTGTACTCGATATTTGGATAAAAGGGTGATTCAGAAAACTCAAACCGCGGATTAGGCGTTTCACAATTTAAGGTCGGTGGAAGCTTTTTGTGATGTAGTGAAAGCATAACTTTAATAAAACTTGCAATACCAGCTGCACTTAAGAGATGGCCAATATTTGTTTTTACACTTCCTACCCCACAGAATTGTTTTTCATCAGTAAATTCACGAAATACTTTTGTCAAAGCCTTTAGTTCTATTGGATCTCCGATCATCGTTCCCGTACCATGTGTTTCAATATAACTAATAGTATTAGGATTGATCTTTCCTTTATGCAATGCTTCTAATATTACTGCACGTTGGCCTTCTTCGCTCGGTGTTGTGACACCCATTGTACGTCCATCATTGTTAATAGCTGTTGAATCAATGACACCATAAATCTGATCACCATCTTTTAAAGCCTGTTCAAAAGGCTTAAGTAAAACAGCACCACTTCCCTCGCCTGGAACAAATCCATTAGCTTTGGCATCAAAAGTATGACAATTTCCATCAGGGGACAGTGCGCGACCTTCACTGAGAACAAGATAAGGATTTTCATCGAGTAAAATATCCACTCCGCCTGCTAAAGCCATTTCAGATTCACCGGAGAGCAAACTTTGGCAAGCTAAATGTATACTGACCAAAGACGAAGAACAAGCAGTATCAACGACAATATTCGGGCCTTTGAAATTAAAATAATGAGAAGCATAGGCCCCGATAAAGTTCTGACCCGTTCCTACAATACTATTCTTCATTAAGCGGGTAAAGCGGGATGAATAGTCACTTACTCTTGATCCAACAAACACACCAATTCGTCTATTGGAAAGTTCATTATGTTCATATCCGGCATCTCTAATTGTCTCAATGCTTACTTCCAAAAACTGACGAACTAGAGGATCAACTTGAGCAGCACTTTCTTGACTAAAACCAAAAAATTCTGGATCAAAAAGTTCTATTCCATCAATAAATCCACCCCATTTACTTATGCTTTTTCCTGTTTCATGATATGGGGAATAGAACTGTTCAACATCCCAACGCGTTGATGGTACCTTTACTATACCGCTTTTACCCTCTATTAAATTATTCCAAAAAGCCTCTTTATTACTGGCTCCAGGGAAGTGACACCCTATCCCAATTACTGCTATTTTCGGAGTAATAAATTTCTTTTCGGTCGACAGTTTATAAAGGGAATCCGAACGTTGGGAATAGGAGGTTAACGTTTTTCGAGCTTTCTTGTTAAAATCTAGCTCAATATCTTGATAATAGTTAGAACCCATTTGGCGCTTACTTGTTTCATTTTCATCTCCCTGTCTCTGTTTTTTCTCTTCTTCATTAATCTGAATTGAGTATTTGCTTGTTAAAAATTCACTTAGTCTTTTCAATGTTGGGTACTCTAAGAATACTGAAGGATCTAAATTGGTATCTAATCTCTTCTCAACTTTATTAATGATACCTACCAGTAATATAGAATCTAAGCCAAATTCACCAAAGTCTGTATTAGCCTCCAACTTTTCTTCAGGGATACGTAATTCCTTAGAAAAAAGTTCTGTCAGCCATTTTTGAAAAGTTGAATTTCCTGTCGAATTTATCGAATGATTCCCTTCTTTTGTTTTTTGTACTGAAAAGGTTTTATTATCGTTATCGCTATTCTCACTCCCCTGAAAATACAGTAAATCTTGCAATTCAAATTGATTTAAATTGACCAGACAAGGCATACAAGTTTCTTGATTTAATTCCATTGCATTGTCCAACATATCTAATCCATCTACTGTTGAATGAGCGAGCAAACCTAAATTTTTATACACAGAACTTGTGACTTCTCCCATACCGACTTCTTTCCAACTTGGCCAATTAATCGATAAATAATAGTTATAACCTTGACTCTGCTGATAAGCCGCAAAATAGTCCATAAATGAATTCGCAGCGGCATAATCACTGACCCCTACACCTAAAACAGGAATAAGTGCTGAGACAGAAGAAGAGAGAATAAAGAAATCAAGTGAATCATCAACAAAAATCCGATGCAATGTTTGTAATCCTTCTACTTTAGGTTCGAAAACTTGTTCAATGTCTTCTACTTTCTTATTAATAAAAGCTAGATCATTGTTTATCGCAACTCCTGCACAGTGAACAACCCCACCTACTTCACCGCCATGTTGCCTAATCTCATTGAAATATGATCTTAAGTTGCTCTCCTCAGTTAATGAGCCGGAATATAAATAGACATGAGTTCCGTGTCTTTCCAAATCCAAAATTGTTCTTAATTTATTGCTCAAACTCGTATCAACATGTTGATCTTCTAATATGTTTTTCCATTCATTCCGTGGTGGGAATTGTTGTCTCCCCATTAATACTAATTTACGTGCACCTTTTGAGACAAAGTGTTTTGCCACCTCCATCCCTATACCACGGGTACCACCTGTAATTACATACACTTTATTTTTGTCTATTTTTGTCTTTTTCAATTTTTGATGTTCGGCTCCGGCCTTAGTCATGTACGGGATATATCTTTTTCCGTCACGGTAACAAATTTCACTTTCTGAATCCACAATAGCTATTTCATTAGTAAGCATTTCTAACCAGGAATCCACGTCGGTCACGGAAAAATCGGCATCTATAGTTCGTGCTTGTATTTTGCTATATTCAGCCCCTAACATCTTAACAACACCCGCTAACTCCGCTCCAGCCAGTATCGAATGTTGGGTTCGGAAGGTTTGTAATCCCCCTGTCGCATGCAAAATAACAAGTGGCTGTTGCTGATTGTTTTTTATAATATTTTGTAATAGTACCAGTTTTCCCATACTTCTCTTAGCTGAGTCCTCAGTAGAACCATACAAATCAGAAAAATCAACAACAGTATTAAAGTTTTGCTTTAATATTTCCGACTCACCAATATCATTGTCTAATTCTGCATAATCTAAGATTGTGCCATTGACAGACCACTGATTAATTAACTGCTCCCCTAGTATCCGGGTCCTATCGTTAACAACGATTAGTACTGAGTCTACATGCTTTTCAGTTCGCTTTTGCTTTCCACTACTTTCCCTCCATTGTTTAACTAACATATGCTGACCTGTTTCAATGTACATTTCTTTTTCAGGAGATTGATGAATGATTTCCTGATTAGGAGTTAATTTCACATGTTTCATACTGAGTACAGGTTGACCAGTATTATCATATAGAAACAAATCAAACACTTTGAGGCTTTCACTACTTTCCTTCTCTAGTAAAACAGCATGAACGTGACATGTTTTAGACATTGGGGCAAGAATATTAATGTTTCCTAAGGAATCCAACACGTATGAATACCTAGCTAAAGGCATCTCCTTTGATACCCATGCATATAATGTTTGTAAAGCCCCCTTCATAAATGGTAGATACATAGAATCAACTGAAAACTTTTCTTCTACTAGATGTGGTAATTCTAAATAACCGTATAATTCCTTTTGCATATATCTATATTCCTTTATGACCTGAAACGTCGGTCCGTAATGAAAATTGTATTTATCCAATACGGAGTAAAAATCCTTATCAATTAAATGATTCGTAAACCTATCTTTTATACCTTCAATACTTCTATTCGTGATAGAGTTGCTTTGATCCTGTTTCTCATATATTAATTCCCCTTGAGCACATATGATTTTTTGGTCTTCATCCATAGTAGTAATCTCAAAATATACTTGCTGATCATCTGTAAATAGATTGACCCATATATCTTGTTTTTCTTTGTTTATAACAAGTGGGTTAGAAAACTCTACATTAAGAATCTGTGTTACCTGTTTATTACTATATGCGAGTTGACCTGCCACTTTGGCCATTCCTATAAAGACAACACTTGGAACCACTCGATTACCATGGATGAGATTATCAGTTAATAGTGGATCATCACTTTTCAACACTTTTTTGAAACGTAGTTCATATAAAGTAGATTCGTTCACATCCAACAATTCATGTATTTTTCCTACTTCTCCATTCACCGTTAAAGATTTTTCCTCGTCATCCTCTACATCGGGAACCCAATAGCTCTCACTAGCAAAAGGATACGTAGGTAGAGAAACACGGTAAGGATTTTGCCCCCAATACAACAGTTTCCAGTCAATCTCTTCACCTGCTACCCAAAGCTGTGCTAGTTTAACAAAGTTCTGATTTTTTATAATCAAACGGATAAATGCATCGCCCTCCTCCCCGTCAATGATGTTTTCCTTTTCTAACTGCCCCTTTAAATTCCCATGATATACTTGCTCAATATCCTCTTGACCTTGAGAAAAGCGAGATAGTTTTTCTGCAAATTCCTCCTTACTAGAGACAACCATAGCCACTCTTTCTTCCATAGCTTCTCTTCCTACTTGTAGAGTGTATGCTATATCACGAAGGGAACTTGAAGTTTCTTTTAAAAATTCAGTATATATTTGGGCATACTTACGAAGTCTAGCTTCATTTTTAGCTGATAATACCATTAGGTATGGTACCTGCTCAGTTTCTTGTGATAATAAACGATGTTGATTTTGGTGTTCCTCTATAATAATGTGCGCATTTGATCCTCCAGCACCAAAGGAACTAATACCAGATCTTCTTGGGAGAGTTTTTGCAACATCATTATCATCTATAATTGGACGTCTCCATTCTTCCAATTTGTGCTGTATATAAAAAGGAGAGGCATCCAGATCTATATTTGGATTTAGCTCTTCTGAATGTATTGAAGGTACCAGTTGCTTGTATTTCATTTGCAATAGAACTTTAGTGATGCCAACAATCCCAGCTGCCGCCTCTAAATGTCCGATATTAGATTTAGCAGAACCTATTGAGCAAAAACCTTTGTCCCTGGTCTTTTCCTCAAAAGCTTTTGTTAATCCCGTAATTTCAATTGGATCTCCTAATGCTGTTCCTGTGCCATGTGCCTCAAAATAACTTATTGTCCTTGGATCAATGTTTGACTTTTCTAATGCATTCGCTATCAAACGTGCTTGAGCATTAGGGTTAGGTACGGTATAGCCATTAGTTTTCCCACCATGGTTTACAGTCGTTCCTTTGATAACAGCATAAATATAATCCCCATCTTCTATAGCTTTCTTAACTGGTTTCAATAGGATTGAGCCTACCCCTTCACCCGGTACATATCCGTCCCCGTTTGCTCCAAAGCTTCGACAACGTCCATCTGTTGAAGCAAAGTTACCTTGACTTAGTTGAAGATATTTATTGGGATGTATCGTTAGATTTACGCCTCCTGCAATTGCAGCTTCACATTCCCCTTTGAGAATACTTTCACAGGCAAGATGAACAGCTGTCAAAGAGGAAGAGCACATTGTATCTACTGCCATACTTGGCCCTTGAAAATTGAAATGATAGGAAATGCGATTGGCTATAGAGGAAAACGTTGAGTCAGGAACATAGTCCATATTATTTCGTCTTCCGCCTACGCCGAATAATTGATAGTGTCCGTACATAACACCCACATAAACCCCCACATTACGTAACGAATCCTTTGTATAGCCTGCATCCTCAATTGTTTTCCAAACTGTTTCCATAAACAAACGCACCTGTGGATCCATTGATTCTGCTTCACGTGGAGATATATTGAAAAACAACGGGTCAAATTTGTCTACATTGTCAATAAAGCCCCCCCACTTTGAATAGGATTTTCCTTTTTTATGCTTATCGGGATCGTAATACTTCCTTAAATCCCATCGCTCCTTGGGTATCTCTGAAATACAATCCCTTCCACTCTTTAAATTATTCCAGAATTCCTCGATATCATTAGCCATTGGATAACGACCGCTAACGCCAATTATAGCTATTTCATCATCAATTTGATCCAAATTCTGTTGACTGGAACGATGCTGATGTAACAAGTTGCTATCGTTTGTTATCTCATCTGTTGTGCTACTTATCTCATCGTGAGTCACTAGTTGATACTGAGGCTGACTTTGTTCAGATTGTTTAGACTCCTCTGTTCTAACTCCGAACATTTCAACCAATCGTTCGTGATGATAGGTTTGAAAATAAGTAGCTAATTCTTCGATGGTTTGATATTCAAAAAACAATGTTTTTGATAAATTACCAAATTGGTCTTCTAATTCACTTGTTAAGCGTAGTACCATAACAGAATCAATTCCGTATTCCTCCAATGGAAATTTAGCGTTTATTTTGCTTATTGGAAATTGTGTTTCTTCTGATAGCAAGTTCTTAATGTAGTGAATCAAGTCCCCTTTAAAATCAACTTTGGGTACAATTTTTTTTGTAGATATCTGTTTTCTTTCTCGTGTAATGGTATGTGAAGAATTCATTTCCAAAGCCTTTTTCATTTTTTGATTATCACCTTCAACAACTAATATTTGTGTTGCAGATGATTGGATAGCATATTCAAATGCCTTTAGTCCAGAATCTTTCTTAAGAGGAACAATTCCCATTCTGTTATACATATCCTTTATTAATTCTTGATCGATACTCATACCACCCTCTTCCCAAAAGGGCCAATTGATAGTCAGTGATTTACCTGACCTATTCGCCTGGGAGCGCATATAAACAAAATGATCCATTAAATGGTTTGCGTAAGCATAATCGCTTTGTCCTACATTACCAATCAAAGCAGTAATCGATGAGAAGAGAACAAAAAAGTCCAAATCTTGATTCTTTGTTGCTTCATCAAGATTCCATGTTCCTTGTAGTTTTGGTGATAGTACTTCCTTGACTTGTTGAACATCTTTTTTCAATATAAAGGAATCCCGAATAACGCCGGCACAGTGGATAACACCATTAATGCTTCCAAATCGTAATTTTGTTTGACGAACGACTTCCTCGATCTCTTCCCACCTAGAAATATCAGCCTGAATATACATAACTTCTGAACCGAAATCCTCTATAACTTGAATTTTTTGCTTTAATTCTTGAGTAAGTGAAGAACGGCCTACCAAAACCAACTTACCTTTAATTTTCTCTGCTATATACTTTGCAAAAGTCAATCCCAACCCACCGGCCCCACCGGTTATAAGATAAACTCCATTTTCTTTAAATGCTGAAGTAGTGGATTGTCCCTTCTCGATTTGGTATTCTTTTAGGATCCTTATATAACGGTAATTTCCTTTATAACAGATAACTATGGAATCATCTCCGGCCCGAAACTCGTTCTTTGCCTTGACGTACAACTGTGTAGCCATCTTAAAGGTATTTTCACCTAGTTCAATTGTTTTAATTTTAAGTAAAGGATATTCTAGGCGTACTGTTTGAGCAAAACCACTTATTGCTGCACATTGAGGATTTTGTCCCTGCTCATTTGAATAAAAATAAAGTAAAGTTACCTCTTTGTTCAATTTCTGTTCTATCAAGACTTGTGATAAATAAAAAACCGGATAAAATTCTTTAGTCTTATCAAATAACGGTTCATTTATAGACCAATTATAAATAATTTGAGTTGGCTGATTGTGATAACTACTTAATTCTGCTAATAATTTCTGATAATCCCTTTTATCAAATGGATTTATTTGATAATGAGTTCTATTAACGGCCCTATAACTTTCAGATGGAGTAATTAGAATAACCTGATGCTCACGTTCCACATTTTCTTGATTCCATTGATCAAATAAATCCGTATTTCTATCAAAAATGAGCGTTGGCCCCTCTACATGTTTCTTTTTTACCGAGGATTGAATTTGTGACTTTTTCCAATCCGTACGATAATATATTGTTTGATCACTATTAGAGGTAACGTGATTTTGAGTGTACAACTGTTCGTACAACTCTATCCCCTCTTCTGGGGTAATTTGACGATTTTTAATTTTTTCTAATATCTCTCGCCTATTCAAATACATATGATTTTTCATAGTATCCCTCCACTAAACGTTCAACATCAGCGATATCTATTTCATTCCGTTCTAGACTTTGGAATAGTTTCAATACTTCTTCACGTTTCTTTACACCTTGACGAGATATTCTAAGTGTAAAATCTTGTACTTTTACTAATATCTGTCCCTGCTGATCCGTAATATTTACATTCATTCTGTATATACCATTTCCTGGCTGTTTTTCATGCAGGGTTGCATAAGCATAGCATTCCTCTTTTAGTGGTCGGATGATCTTCATTTCACCGATAGCAAAAGGCAGTACTGTATGATTTATCATTGCTTCGTTAAGTAATACTAAAGATGATTGTAAAGCCCCATCTATTAAAGAAGGATGCAACACTAAACTTTCAAGACTTGATTCAGGATTATTAGAAAGTTCGTCTGGTAAAAGTAGATGTGCAACAGCTTCGTTTTTTCCATAAGAAACCGATTGAATCGCTTGAAAGCATGGCCCGTACTGTAGTCCGATTTCATTTAAACGATTGTAATATTGCTGTTTAAATATTTTTTGTGTACATCTGTTGCTAATTGCTTCTATGTCAATAAATTCGCTTGATGATCCGTTTTCTTCAGAAAATTCTATTCTACCTTCTGAGTGAAGGTGCTCCGTAGTGTTACGCTCCGATGAAGTAATTTTAAAGTCCGCACCACCTTCATCATTAGTACGTAATCCAATATAAACTTTTTGGTGTTCCTGCCCGACTGTTATCCGCTCTGGCCAAACAACATTTATAATCTTATGCACTTTTCTATCTTCCGCAAACTCCCCAGCTGCTCGAGCCATTTCCAACATGGCAGCCGCAGGAAATACATTTTCCCCCATAATTACATGATCCGAAACAAAAAATTTATTTTTTTGCAATGTCGTACCATATTTCTGTCCATAAAAATGGGACAAATTTTGATCCAAAAGCGGGTGTAATTTTTGTACTTGATTAGTGCTGTGTGACTTTTGATTGCTCAACCAATAGCTCTCCTGTGCAAACGGATAGCTTGGTAAAGATATTCGTTTCGGTTGATATTTAGAATAAAGCAGTTCCCAGTTGATTTTAATTCCGGAAGCCCATAACTTAGCCAATTGATCCCATTCATTATCTTGGACAATAATTTTTAAAAATTCTTTCCCTGCCCTGCCTGTGGTTAAAAGACTAAAACGTTTTTTATCCCGTTGAACATCTCCCCTATATACTTTTGGCAGAGTACGACCATTATAAAATTCATATAAGGTCTCCATTAAATCTTCCATATCGGAAACAACTACAGCAAAGCGTTCATCCATTTCTTCTCTGCCAACCTGTAATGTGTAGGCGACATCAGCTAGGCTTATACGATCTGCTGTTTTTACATTTTTATTATTCAATAAATTATCTTTGTAATATGATTGAAGTTTTGTTTTATACTCAGTGTATAAATATTCCGCAAGATCCCTCAGCACATTAAATTCAGAAAAAAGTGAAGGCAATATTTCAAAACCAAATTCTTCATTCATACGGTCTGCCAATTGCTTTAAGTGAATAGGATCAACAAAATAATCACCAAAATCTAATTCAGGCAAGGATTCTTTGCTCACGTTAAATATTTCTTCAAAAATATCTAACAAGTCCTGATCAATACGATGAATCAAATCATTCTTATCGATTGCATGTGGTACATTGTCTAAATCTCTAGCGAGAAATTGATAAAGGCTTTTCACGTTTTCCTTTAATCGGTCCTCGTTTTGAGATGATAGAACAATAACGTATGAAGAATGCGTATTATTCCTGCTCAAGATGTTTGAATCAGCCACACTATATTCTTCCAAAATAACATGGGCATTGGCTCCCCCCGCTCCAAAAGAACTTATTCCAGCTATGCGTGGATATATTTTGGTTTCATTGTCTTGTGTTATGACAGGTTGCTTCCACTCGGTGAAATGTTTTTGTACATAAAAAGGCGTATTTTGTAAATCTATATTCGGATTAATTTTTTCTGCATGAAGAGCTGGAACTAACTGTTTATATTTCATTTGTAACAAAATTTTAGTTAGACCGGATATCCCAGCTGCAGCTTCCAAATGACCAATATTTGATTTTACCGAGCCGAGAGAACAATATTGTTTAAGCCCAGTATAAGAATTAAATGCCTGTGTTAAGCCGGTGATTTCAATTGGATCACCTAATGATGTCCCTGTCCCATGTGCCTCTATATAACTGATTTCCTGGGGATCTACATTAGATTTCTCTAGTGCCTGAGTAATAACATCTGCTTGAGCCTTTGGGTTTGGAACAGTATACCCATTTGTTCTACCACCATGATTAATCGCAGTCCCCTTTATTACTGCATAAATATGATCACCATCTGCAACTGCATCATGAAGTGGTTTTAACAAGATAGCGCCTACCCCTTCACCCGGCACATAGCCGTCTCCCTTTTCCCCAAAGCTGTGACATCTACCTGTTGGAGAAAGCATTCTTTTTTGGCATCTAAAGGCATATTCCATAGGATGAAGCAATAAATTTACTCCTCCAGCCACTGCAACTGAACTTTCTCCTTTACGTATACTTTCGCATGCTAAATGAATGGCAGTAAGTGACGATGAACATGCTGTATCAACAGGCATGCTTGGTCCATTGAAGTTAAAAATATATGACACACGATTTGCTAGTGACCATGGCAAGGAATGCGGAATACGATTATCTCCATTTCGCCAAGACTCTAGACCAATCAATTGATAAGAATTGGTGGTTACACCAACGAAAACACCTATATCTGCTTGGTCTTTGTGATCAACATATTTTCGAAGTTGATCCCGAGTATATCCTGCATCCTCTAGTGTAGACCATACAGTTTGTAGCCATATGCGCTCTTGGGGATCCATTCTTTCTGCTTCACGAGGCGAAATATTAAAAAGCAAGGGATCAAAAAAATCAACATTTTCAAGGAATCCACCCCACTTACAGTATATTTTTCCCTCATCTGCTTTATCAGGGTTAGGATCATAATAGTCTCGGTAGTCCCAACGACTAATAGGAATCTCAGTAATACAGTCTTTACCTGAAACAAGATTATTCCAAAATTCATCTAGGTTATTAGCTCCTGGATAACGTCCAGCTACACCTACAATTGCAATATCATCATTTTGATATCTCTTATTAATAGGTACTTTTGGCCTTTCATCATGCTCTGCTTTTTGTATTTGCGCTTCAGACGCCTTATCATTCTGAATCTCAGAATTAACTATTACCTGTTGTTCTTCAATATTTACTAAAGATTCTTCTATGTTTAAACCAAAGTGAGAAACGAGTAATTGCACATTATTTTGTACAAAATAATCAATCAAATCTTTCAAACATCGATACTCAAAAAACAGAGTTTTTGAAATGGAACCAAATTCACTTTCTAATCTTGCATTAAAATGGTGAATCATAATCGAGTCGATACCATATTCCTCAAAAGTTACTTCCAAGTCTATTTCTTCGACTGCTACACCCAATTCTTCCGCAATGATTGTCTTTAATAAATGTGAAGTTTTTTCATACAATAAATCTAAATCTACCTGTTCATGTTGTACTTGTTGTTCTTCTTGAACAAGTACTTTTTCTTGACCAAAATGTTTATCCAAAAAATATTGAACCTTATTTTTATCACCATAGCCTACTAAGCAATGAGTAGAAGTTGCTGCGTTAAATGTTAGATTATGAAAAAACTGAGTGCCCTGTTGTGCAGGGAGAGGGTTAAGACCTGTTTGCTCGAAAAATTGTTGATTTACAATCTTTGATAATTGAATTCCCCCTTCCTCCCATATTGGCCAACTAATTGACAGTGTTTTTCCTGAACGTTGCTGTTTTTGCCGTTGCATTTCTCGCCATTCTGTATAGTGATCCATAAAGCTGTTAGCATAAGCATAGTCACTTAAACCAACTTCCCCTACGACACTAACTATAGAAGAAAACATAACAAAAAAATCTAATGGCTCATCTTTTGTGTATGCATCGAGGTAAAAGGTACCCCAGACTTTTGGTGCAAGTACCTCTTCTATTTCATCAATAGTCTTATTCATAATTATTCCGCTTTTATGTAAACCAGCAGAATGTATAATACCTCGAATACAATTAAATTGTTTTTTGACTTGTTTTATTAACTTAATTACATCAGATTTATCCGAAACATCTGCCTGAATATAGGTAACATTAGTACAAAGTCTTCTTAATTTATCTATCTGTTGTTCCTTTACTTTATCTAAAGGAGAGCGCCCAGTCAGTACTAACGATACTTTTGATTGTTTGGTCAGATGCTCGGCAATGATTAATCCCAGCCCACCTAGACCTCCTGTAATGATATATGCTCCATCCTCGTGAAGTTGAATATGTGAGGTTCGTTGATTTTCAACTTCCACTTCTTCAAATCTTTTTATTAACCGCTTATTTTTTGTGTATTGAATATGATTGGCCGTATCCCCGGAAATGAATAATTCATTCCAAATAATTTGACTCCAATCTGCCAGTTCATATGAACTATCAATCTGTACATATTTACATGTATACGATGGATTTTCTTGTTGAATTGTTTTAATATAGCTGCTTAAAGCTTCATGCTGAGGCTGTGGATGAAAAGTATTCTTTGCTGACAAAGTCAGTAGTGTGATTTTATCTAGTTTGTAATTCATAAATGCTTGGGTCATGTAATATAATGGATAAAACCCCAGATAAAGTTGTTGGCGTAATATATTTTCTTCAGCAAAGGATGTAGTATAAGACGTATGATGAATAAATGCGGAAGGAATGAGCATCCTATGTTTTAGGTGATTAAATAATTGTGTGAAATCTTCTTGTTGCATTGGGTTTATTTCATATTTATTATTTCCTTTATCCACAAATTTAGTTCCTGGTTGAACAAGAATAATTTGTGCTTCTAAATTACTTTTTAGTTGTTCATCTAACGTATCAAACAATTTAGTCTGATCATCAAATAAGAGCAAGGTACCCTTAAACTTGTCAGGGGACATCTCAGCCCTTAAATCAGTTTCCTTCCATATTGTTTGATAATATGTCCTAACTGAATGCCCGTCATTTGGACTATCTTTTTTAATTGGTTGAGGAACAGATTTATTACCATTAGATGGCCAGAATGATCGACGTGTATAGTTATAGACAGGTAACGGTACTTTTTGGAAGTCCTCTTGTTCATAGAGTCTATTCCATTCTATGTTAACCCCTTTCTGCCAAAGTTGAAGAAATGTAGATTTCATATTCAGGTTAATCCCACAACTAACCGAATCATAGGTTCTATTATTATGGTTTGCCAGTACAATATTGTGCATATCTTCATTAACGTGAATGTTTGTTTCAGAAATTGCACTTAACAACCATTTAGAAGCATTACCAAATTCCGTAACCCTCTTATTTAATGCTTTAGCCAAAGGGTATTCACGATCTCTATTCAGATTACTTTGGCGTTCGTTTAGTGATTCGGCAATCTCTCTGTAATGTATATTTGAACCCATAAGAAATTGAAGAAACCTCTGTTTTGTTAACACTTCATCAATAGTTAAATGAAGTAATTCATAAAAAGCATCATGTTCAAATTGCTTTTTTTCTGATAAACCCCATTTAAGATTCAACTTATTTAAGGAACTCATGATGGTCATCAACAATAATCTTTTAATACCTTTTTCCTTAGATTTAACATGAAGTAATGAATCATCATATAAAAACAGGATAAGATCCAATCCCAATTCTTTTTTCGTATATTCATTCCATTCTTCAATGTATCTTTTGAAAGTAAACTGACTTGTTAAGAGTAGCCGAGCTTTTTCAATATATGTTGGTACATATTTAAGGTATAAGTTTTCATCTTCGAATAGCCTTGATCGCAGCTGTAGTAAATAATCCTCATTAAAATGCCATGGCAAAACAACTTTATTATCGACCAAATCATAAAAAGGCATTGTTGGCCGATAAAATGCCACCTTTTCTTCTCCCTTTTTACCACTTAATATATCCAAAACATCTTCTAATTTCAAAATATTGCTTATGGCCATACTAACCCATAAACCACTTTGCTTCGATGAAATCAAATCAGGTATAAAATCGATTTCCATCAACATTTGTACATATGCATAATATACTGCAAACGAATATTGTGAACGAACTTCATTTCTCCAATGTTTATTCCAGAATTCTTTGCTATCTACCAGTGATAAGACATGAGTCAAGTGTTTATTAAACCTATAGTTACCATTAATAAGTTTTTCAATCTCTTCTGAATACCCCGTTAAGTCGACTTCCCCTATGCATAAGTGCCATGGTTTATCTTCTACATTAGATATAGTCGCGTTTTTTAGCTGAGACATTAACTCATCCTTACTATTAATCTGAACCCCATATCGGTATGCAAAAGCCCCTCTCCCTGTTTGTAAAGTGGCACAAATATCTTTCAAATTATTGTTTTTAAATATATCTTCTTCAACAAATGATTGCCATTCTTCAATTTGCCCTTCCAAGCTTTTAGCCGTTTTAGCTGATAATATAAAGATTTCATCGTCTTTTTCTGTAACTTTAGTAATTGCATGATTTGTATATTCTTCAACAAGTACATGGGAATTGACCCCTGAAAAACCGAACGAACTCACTCCTGCCCGGAGGGGTAAGTGTCCTTGTGTAGGATGCCAATCAACTAGCTCATTGGCTAAACAAAATGGCGAAGATTCAAAATCAATAATCGGATTTATGTTATTGCAATTTAACGTAGGAGCTATTTTTCTATAACGCATCATCATTACCACTTTAATAAGCCCTGCTATTCCTGATGCAGACTCCAAATGTCCAATGTTTGTTTTTACTGACCCGACTTTACAATATTGCTTTCGATTCGTATATTCCTGGAACAATTGAATCAGTGCCTCCATCTCAATTGGGTCTCCCAAGTTAGTCCCTGTTCCATGTGCTTCGATATATGAGACGGTATCAGGACTGATTTTTGCATCTTCATATGCTCCCAATATTAGATCTTTCTGAGCCGCAACACTTGGAGCTGTAATTGATGCTGTTTTTCCTGAATGATTTACATTTGATCCTTTTAGAACTCCATATATATAATTACCTTGTGATTGCGCATTCTCTAAGCGTTGCAAAAGAAGAACCCCAACACCTTCACCCGGCACAAAACCATTAGCATCTTTATCAAACGTTTTACATTTTCCATCCGGACTTAACATTCTAGCCTTACTATAGGAAATGTATCTACCAGGATCTAATGCTACGTTAACTCCTCCTACTAGTGCATAATCACTGTCTCCTAACCTCAACGATCGCATTGCGTCATGCACAGCAACTAGAGAAGCAGCACAAGCTGAGTTTACTGGCATACTTGCCCCACTAAAATTGAATATGTGAGATATACGATTGGCCAATACAGATTCAAACGTCCCCAGGTTCATGTAACTGTCAATATCTGCTTCATTTTCGGTAATAATATGACGATATTCAGTATTTATGACACCTACAAACACCGAAGTAACTGCTTGTTGCAACAATTCTAGTGAAATTCCTGAGTCTTCTATGCAATGCCACGCTTCTTCCAATAATATTCTTTGTTGCGGATCCATATTCTTCGCTTCTCTTGGGGAAGTGTTAAAGAAATTATGATCGAACAAATCAATTCCCTTTAGCATGGCCATTTGACGAATATTCATCTTATTTGGAGTGTTTATATCATCCGAATAAAACTGGTCGTTATCCCATCTTTCCTGAGGGATATCCTTTACAGACTGAACCCCGTTCCGAATATTATTCCAAAACTGGTTATAGTTAATCGCATCAGGAAAACGACAAGCCATCCCTACTATTGCAATACCCCCTGTATATTTATGCATAAAGTTCACCCCCTCCATTACCTGTCTCGGTCAAGAGTTTAAACCGTTCATTCAGTATTTTCGCCGTATCTTCCATAATTTTTTCGGCTATAATGTCAACATTACGGTTTTTCCAATGTTCCAATGCAGTTCCTTTTACCCATCTGTTAAAATCTCCTAACGCTGGCCCCGTGTGTATTTGATAATCTACTCTATGGTCTGGATCACCATTTAAGGCGAGTTGTGAGGTATGATTGAAATACCATTTGAAAACCAGCGCCATTTTACTTTTGGGATTACGTTCTGCCTTGACAATTACCTCAGGACGCATCTTTTTCTTAGCTTCTTCGTATATACTTTCAAAACTTCTTTTAAAATATTTTTCTTGGATTTGTACCTTCGTATGTTCATCAATCTCCTCCAAAGATTGATGACTACGATACAAGTCATACAGTTTGTTTGCTCTTGCTGGAAAAAATAGCCCCTTTCTTAACACTTGAATACGTGCACCTATTTCAAACATATCACCTGCAGGTGCAGACGCCGTATCTTGAATATCCATGTTATTTAACATATCTTTTACTTCGTCACTCGTACCTGATTCTACCGTGCATTGGTTAATCGAACCTGTTACAATAAAGTCTACCCCTAGTATAAAGGCTGCAGCGGCGGCATCCGCTGTTCCAATTCCTCCAGCAGCCCCAACCCTTACTTTCTTTGTATATTGATACTTTTTCATCATTTCATCTCGCAAACGTAACATACCTGGTAGTAAAACAAATGCCACTCCATGGTCTGTATGCCCACCTGAATCCGCTTCCGCACAAATATCATCTGCCATCGGAACTTCCTTCAACATAGCAGCTTGTTGCTGTGTGATGACATTTTGCTGAAGTAATCTTTGTACAATTCTCTCTGGGGCAGGACTCAAAAATGCTTCAGCTACTTCTGGACGAGATACCTTAGCTAAAATCCTATTAGTTGATATTACTTTTCCATCTCTATCTCTAACTAATCCATGAGCTCTATATCTGACTAGTTGAGGTCCCATACTAATATAAGCTGCAGCTTCTACATTTTTAACATTATATTTAAGCAATAAATCCACGATATCTTGTTCTTTTTGAGGATTATCAGGTGTTGATAAAAGATTGATACCGTAAGCTTGTCCATTTTTTAATTCGTGTTTTATATATAAAATAGCATCTTCTATCTCAGACTTTTTCAACCCACCGGATCCGAAATATCCCATCAACCCTGTTTTACCCATACGGACCACTAATTCCTTAGATGCTACACCTCGGTACATTGATCCCGTAACATAAGCATACTTAATGTTGTAATCATTTTTAAAACTTTCACTTCCCAAGGAGGATGCGGTAATAATCGCTTGTTGTTTTTGTGGTTCTTTATCTAGCTTTGGTTTTGTTTTTTCTGGTATTATTAACGGCTTTGCTTCCTTCTTGATTCCCTTAACCATATTAGAAAGAACTTGACCTGGCCCTACCTCTTCAATCTCAATATTGCCATGTCCAAGAAGATATCGGATGCTGTCCGTCCACTTTACAGGATGATCAACTTGTTCAATTAAGTTTGTTTTGATTTCATTGGTACGATAGGGCTGAGCATGAATATTGGAAATGACGGGTATATTTAGATCGTCAAATTCAAAACCATCTAAATATACTAACAATTTTTCCTTTACTTTATTCATATATCTTGAATGAAAAGCACCGCTTACTTTTAAGGTAATATATATCCCGCCAGCATCTTCAAAAATGGGTTTTACTCGATCAATATCTTCAATTGGTCCAGCAATAACCGTTTGAGAAGGTGTGTTATAGTTAGCAATATCAATATTTTGTATATAGTTTTCTCGAAGTAGTTGCTCCACACGTTCCACGTTTAGTCCCACTATAGCAGCCATACCTCCTCCAGAGATTTGACTCATCAGTTCGCCTCTTTTTTTCACAAGTTTTAACCCTGTTTCAAAATCAAAAGCTCCGGCGGCTAATAAAGCGTTATATTCTCCTAAACTATGACCCGCAACAAAATCAGGTAGCTGCCCTGAATCATCAACTTTATTAAAATAATGAAAGGCATTTATAATGTAAAGAGCGGGTTGTGTATATTGAGTTTGCCCTAGTACATTTTGTGGATCCTCTAAACAAAGCTCTTCAATAGAATAACCTAATATTCGATCAGCTAATGCTACCTTGCCTTTAAACTGTTCAAACAAACCGGCACCCATGCCTTTTTTCTGCGCACCTTGACCAGGGAAAATAAACGCTTTCATCTCTTCCCCATCCTTTCTCGTATTATTTCATTTTCAAGATATTCCAAATTATATAATTCTCTTTTGAAAGGAGTCATAATACTATATGTATTTGAGTGTGAATGGCAATTAATATGATGTTTAGCAAAATTCGATAAGGTACCTGAAGGACCGACATCCAAATATAAATGGTCACACTTGTCTTCAAGAAAACGAATAGCCTCAGAAAATTTCATTGGTTGTCTAATGACGTCCCACAAATAATCAGTATTGATTTGTTCCATTTTTTCGCCATATAATCCGGAAATAAAATCAATCTGTGGTAATTGAATAGATTTATAGTCTAAGTAGTTTTTGAATTGTTGAGAAATAGGATCAATTGCTGATGAATGGAAGCCGAACAAAACTGGTAATCTACTGATATATATCCCTTTATTATGTAAATATCGCTCGATTTTATCAAGCTTTCTACTTTCACCAGAAATGACAAAATGAGAATCATAATTAATTGAAACTAGTTCACTATTTTGATTCACCTTAGGGTCTTCAAAAATACTGAAGGGACCTAGTACCGCCAGCATCTTGCCAGCAGGACACGTTCTTTCAACCGCATTAGCTTGTACGATAATTGATTCCAATGCTTCGTCGACGTTTAATATTCCCGCTATGGTAGCAGAGGAATATTCCCCCAAGCTAACGCCCAAAACACAGTCTGGCTTTATTCCTTTCTGTATCAACATTTGAGTTAATGAATATTCAACCATAAAAATCGCTGGATGGGTATAAATGAGACGATTGAACGAATCCATCATTCCCTTATTTTTTTGATATATTTTTTTAATAATAGATTCACCAATCAGCTTCTTAACCATCCCATCAAGCTCGATCATCACTTCACGAAAAGTATTATTGTGATTGAACAGTTGTTCGCCCATCTGGTAGTAGTGTGAACCTTGACCTGAGAACATAAAAACAACACGTTGTTCCATATTATTCCCCCTACTTAAACTCATACAATCCAGTTTGATACTTACGCATCCTAAACCTTACAAAATGTTCTTTCTTACTAATCTGAAAATAAAGATTGTATTCTAGGACTTCTTTAAACGTTAACCCGGTTTCTTTCCCATAAGAATGACCTGGACATCTAAAGGAACCATATTTCTCATCTTTTGGAAGCTATTAAACATGTCTACTGCTGATCCACCGTCAGTATTACATTTGCCACATCCTTCAATAAAAACTGTACCCCCCTGTTATAATATGATCTGATAACAAGAAACACATTCCTCCAGCAGTATGGCCAGGGGTTAATAGACACAAGACTGACTGAAATCATTTATCAATCTTGAATATTTCATCTTTATGTTCATGGAGCTGATTAGCAGTGTAGTTACGGGTTGTTTCTTCTGCTACAGTTCCTACTGGCACAAAAGTAACCTCTTACTCATAAGTGGTGTTGTTCTCAATTTTTTCTTCATTTCTGAAAATTCATTCTCAGTAATCTTGATGATCGCCCTTAAGTTTTTGTAATATTTAACTAGCGATAAACTTGGTGTTCTGGCAGTAATAATGAATATGAATTTATTCAATACTACCCTGTTCATGTGTAATTCTTTTCGCTTCGAACTCTTACCTGATTAGTTCTTTTGCTCTTCTAGCTATCCGGCAATGAAGACCTTATATCTGTATTTAGTTATCCATATAATCAATAACATGATTGATACATAAACTTCATGGCTACTTTTCTATATTCATCCATACTTCCATCTCATGTTTAATATGGACAATTAAAGATAGGACTAAAAAGCTAATACTATCTAGAGACCGTTGAAGTTATACCTAGGATTTGTAAATTGAATATTATATTATTTTATTAAAAACAAAGTTTTCAGTATATAATAAAAGTAATCCCAACAGAAATACTATATTTGATAACCAGCTTAAGTGGAATATTTACCATATTATACATTTTGTTGCCTGTTGCTGAAGTATTATCAATCTTCAATTATTAAACTATTAGATAGGCATGTGGCCATAAATTCCATAGTCTGATCATGAATCTCCTCACCTATATCTTTCTTATGTAAGAATAACAGAAAGAATGCACGCAAAGTCCCAACGATAACATGTGGTTCCTCCTGCACTAACCTACCACTTTCTTGCCACATTTCCACAAGAGGAATAAGTTGTTTCTCGTCTCGGTCAATATGATTTTGCATCTGATCAGGTGACAGTCTTCTGAAAAGATTATCATATTCACCACCAATAAATATCATCTGAATGAAAGGATTATTATCAATTAGGTCCAACGCTTTCATCAAGAACTTTTTAAAGGACGCACGAGTTATCTCGCCTCCCGTCATATTTTCATCTAATAGTATTTTTTTAACCTTAGCTTCTTCCTTATTTAATATATCAAAGAATAGGGCTTCTTTTGAATCGTAAAATTTATAAAAAGTACCTTGAGCAATCCCAGCTAACTTTGACAGTTCACTTATATTTGTCTTTTTAAAACCATGACGGATAAAATGCTCTTGTCCCTGCTTTAACAAAGCCTCTTGTATGACTTCTTTCTCATGATGGGTAAAACCTCTTGCCATATATTTTCCCTCCTCTACATTTGAGATAGCCTAATTTTCCACTAAAGACAGCCCCAATATATTTTATTTATATGAATATATAATTACTATCCTCATATATTCATAATACGTTTATCATACGCTATTGTCAACATACTTCCTTTTTTAATCAGCTCAAACACGGCTTATTACTCATAAAAAATTATAGAAATAATTTTAAGTTAAATAACTACTAATATTAAATTACTCCCTATTCCAAAAAATTACTTTTCAAGTTTTATAGAGGACAACGAAATGCATTTAAATATCAAAAAAAGACCAGGTTCTTGTAAAAAGTGTTCAGGAAAGAAGAGAAATCCTACCTTCAACAGCTTCCTCAAACACGTTACAAACTTCCGGATTGGAAATAAGCAAAGTTCAACTGAACTATCACATCCAAATTGATCGAATGTTATTATTCCATTCCATATGATTACGTCCAATCGCCTTTTGTACTACCGTCTGCATGATTTCGTCATAGGCGTTATCAATTAGCTTGTCGGTTAGTTCCTTTTCGATTTTCTTCCATTGTGGGTGTTCCTTCTTTCGGTAATATGTCCGACGGTCAACGTTTAGTTCTTTACAAATAGAAACAATTGTTTCGCCCTGGAATCGCCGTTGGTAAATCTCGGTTAGTTCTTCAATATCTTTGGGCGATAACTCGCGATAATCTTTAGCCATGTTTTAAACCTCCTTATTGTTTATGAATGCTTGAATTACGATAATTTCGTCCGCCGTATATCCTAAGTCGCGAACTAAATACCTTGATAGTTTTATTTGATTTCTAGCTGATAGCGAACGCTTTTCATTCTCCATAGCTGAAAGCATTGAGATATTTAAACCCGTTGCTTCCCTCATGTCCGTTAATGTTTGGTTTTTAATTGTTCTTAGAACCTTAATTGTTTTTCCTCGAATAACCACGTTGCTATCCATAGTTAACGCACCGTCAACTTGATTTGTTTTCATTCCAATACCTCCCGTTTATTAAATGTGTTACTTTGTGCAACTTAGAGTAAAAAAAGAGAATGACAAAAAACGAAGGAAGGTGTTAAAAACGCCCATTCTCTCAACCTCCGTTTTATATCCGTTCCAAAGAAACACAAAATGCCAATTTTAATCGGTCTAAACACTTCGCAGAAAAAAGTTATTAACCGTAGGAAAAGGTGATTTCTTTTCCTCACTCTATTAGCTTTGTAACGGGCTAAAATACAAGTGTAAGGAGAAAAAATTTTTATTAAATTTGTCTTAAATGTGAACGTTTATAACGTCCTTAGTTATAGTTGTGGTTTTATTAGAGATATTGTGACAAAAATTCTATTAGTTGATTTTCGTCTGATTCCCATATATAATTAAATCATTAAATGACTGAAAGGAATTGTCTTAATGCTAGTAAATACATACCTTAAATACTTAGAATCGGAAAATAAAAGCCACAATACAATAAGAGGACATAAGGCAACACTTAACGACTTCCTAGAAACCGTTGGAAGCGATATAAAGGCTTTAATTCCTCGCGATATAACAAAGTACCAAAAGAAATTAGTAGACGATGGAAGAACCGTAGGAACTATTAACACGCATGTTAAACGCCTAAAGGTGTTCTTTAAATGGTTAGAAGTTAATGGACACATGAAGGAAGATATTACGAAGCAAGTTAAAATGAAACGTGAAGTTAATACGTCCGTGAAGTGGTTATCTGGTGAACAAACTGATTTACTTTTACGTTCGGCTTATATAGAGTTCTTAGACCGTAAACGCCCGAAGCTAAGAGAATATACGGTAATAACGGCGCTACTTTATACGGGCTTACGTGTTGAGGAATTAACGAACCTAGAATCTAAGGACGTTGTTTTAAATAAACGCTTTATAAGAGTTCGGAACGGTAAAGACGGGGTATTCCGCGAAGTTCCTATTAACGATAGTCTATACAAGGATTTAAAAGCATATAAAGAAGGATACACGCCGAAGGGAAGCTATTTATTTGATACAAACCGAAGCGACAAAATGACAACCCGTGCCGTTAATCATTTATTAACAAAGTTCAACGGTGTATCTGATTCAAAAGGAAAGGTTACAATAGAAAAGCTACACGCCCACATGCTAAGACACACTTTCGCTAAGTCGCTAGTTAATAAAGGGGTTTCTATTGAGGAAGTCGCCGTTCTGCTTGGACATATGAGGAATGACGGAACTCCAAATACGTTAATGACCGCCCGTTATGTAAAATCAAGTCAAGAAAACCTATTAGATTCCGTCAACAAACTAGATTATTAGACATGAAAAAAGCCCCCGAATCCAATTAAGGAAACGGGGGTTTCTTCGTCTTTGAAAGGAGAAATAATACCATGTAAACACTCACATAAAGATATAACAAGAATAATTAAAAGTGTTAGCCCCCGCCGTTTCCATGTGGGGCATGGGGCTTGTGGCGAAGGCTTTTAAACACTTGACTATATAAAACGGGATAACCCGTCTTATTCTTTTATATTGTAAACAATAATTATTTAATATCTATTTTTGTATAAATTCAGTTACGAACGAAGTGAGTAACACGCCGAAGGCGTAATCTCTTTTGATTCTTTACAAAAGAATATACT
The DNA here is from genome assembly GCF_047608225.1 of Bacillus sp. SW14. Classification (NCBI taxonomy): domain Bacteria; kingdom Bacillati; phylum Bacillota; class Bacilli; order Caryophanales; family Bacillaceae; genus Bacillus; species Bacillus sp. SW14. The sequence goes on from NZ_JBLKRW010000001.1 coordinate 3,384,368, forward strand.
TCGCCTTAAACCCTTATCGGCTTCGCCGAATCGCTAACGCGATTTGTTTTAACAACGATTAACTTTAACTTTGTAAGTTATCGTATGTTTCTATTATATAGGCATTGTATTGGGCTAAAATACAAGTGCTGAATTAAAAAAATTCTATGCACTTTCTTCAAAACGGCTAAACCCCTTGTTCCCCAACGGTTATAGCAATTGTTAAATCTTTGTGACAAAGGGTCGTAACATTTGTAGGAAATTACTTCCTTTCTTTAAATACCTCTTCAAAACAAGTGGTATTTGTGACTAATAACATTAGAAACATTTCATATCAGTTTTTCTAAAACGTCCCCTTAAAATTATCAATCATTTTTTATATTTTGTCCTCATCATATAAATTTTTATCAGGTGGAATTTCTCCTAAACGGGTATGTTCATTTAGAATTAAATATTGCTTTCCATCCCTTTCGATTATAGGGCTTCCCTTTTCCTCGGGTGTTAGCTTAATATAGGTTGAGGGGTGATATAGCATTTTTTTACAACTTAACTTATTTTCGTCGAACTCCCCGTTTTTATTTACTTGTTGTAGAATTTTCCCTGAATCATTTAATACAAGTTCAAAGTCATCCTCATAAACAAAATAAACTTTATCAACTTGAATAGCTTTTTCGTTAACAATGTAAAAATACTCTTTATGGAAAGCGATTGTTATCTGGAATTGTCCCGTACTGAAGTCTTTATAGAAAGTTAAGGTCATGTCCTCTTTCATTTCGATTCTTCTTTTGTCGAAAGTTAATCCTTTAGCCTTATTCAAGTTGTTAGGGATAAAACATAAATTACTTACTCGACAATTGAAACCGTTATTGTCTATATGGTCAACAACAAAGTTCTTTTTATTTGCTTCGTCTATTGCTTCTTTGCCATAATAGAATTCCATCACATATCTATGAAGGTATTTCTTTAGCTTGTTAGAATAGAGATAATCCCCTTTAACCGTCCAAATATAAGACTTTAAAATATTGAATAATTCTTCATTGTATTCAGTGTATGCTAGTTTGTTTGCTTTGGGTTTATTTATATAAATAGATTCACCACTTCGATAAACTTCACCTTTCATACTATGTAATCCTCCCTTGATAGGAACTATATTTCAATTAGTATTATTCACTTGGCAAGTTTACGATATTTGTTTAGCAAATAAAAAGAACACCCCATGAAAGTGTTCAAAAAAATACTATGTCCTGCCTTAATTGAATAATGATTGAATTTTTAATGCGACTTCTTTCGGTTTAACATCAATAGACGTTAACTTTTCTATATCTATCCACATTGGCAAATATGTTCCTCTATCTCTCTTTTCGTTGGTGTACTCTTCGCCTTGCCCAGTTCCAAATGTTCCTTCTACAATTTCGGATAAGTAAAAATATTGCGTTCCATTAAATTCAACTTTTGCTATGCACTCATTAACCTTTACTTCTACCCCCAATTCTTCAAAGGCTTCTCTTTTCGCACCTTCTTCTGGTGTTTCATCATCCTCTAATCCTCCACCAGGAAAAACATAATAAATAGAACCATCTCTAATTCTTTGAATTAGTCCAACCTTTTCTTTATCTACTATTACTACCGAACCTCTATCTCGCATTACGATAACCCCTTATGACTAAGTCTTATTGAAGAATTCTTCCACTTAATTCAAAAAGAAAAGACGAAAACCCTTGTTCAATATTCGCCACCATTAAACATTTTCTAAAAACTTTTGAACCTCTTTCGGGGATTTTAAAATGATAACTTCTTTATGTTCAGACAATTGTTCAAGTCTTTTTAAAATGACTGGTCTTTTAGTTTTTGGATAATTCCATATCCATTTAAAAAAGTCTAACTCAAATCTTTCCTCGCAGCCCTCTCCCATATCTGGTCTTGTTTTATTTCGATACTTTATAATTCTTTTGAAAGCACGGTAGGTACAAATTTTTCTATCAATATCAAGGAAAATTATTGTATCTGCTGAATTTAGTCTAATATCCATTGTCCCACCATAGTTTCCATCAATAATCCAATCTTCCTTTTTTACTAAGTCATTTTGAACTTTTCTTTGTTCTTCCTTTGGAACCCCTACCCAATTAGGTTTCCAAAATAAAGAATCTAGGTGATAAACATTTATATTTAGTTTTTCTCCTAATTGCCTAGCTAGTGTGGATTTTCCTGAACCCCCTGAACCAATAAGTACAACCTTTTTCATAAATCCCCCTTATAACAATCCTGATTCATTAGTGTAAGTGCACCAATTCACAAACTTTGTAATGTACTACTATCATTTTAACATAAAAAACCAATTTTCTAGGTCTTACTTGAAATATTTACGAACTGAAATTATTATTCTAATAATTCGTTTTATCAATCATGTCCTAGGTTCCTCGGCTTCCTCTTCCGTTTTCATATTGAATTGGAATTACATAGCCCTCTTAAGTTTTATAACTGAATAAGCTATTCCTAACACTTGTAAATCTTATTAAGTTTTCTTATGCTTATTTCATTTTTATCCTTGCTTTTTGTTTTTCTCTTAGGCAACATCTTGAAGGCTAGTCGAGGAAAACGGAAGGCATAAGAACGACTACCTTATAAGCTAGATAAAATAATTATCTGCTATAAGATATAGTCGCTTATACTTGGTCAACATCCGTCAGGAATTACTGAGGTTTCCGTAGTGTATCCCTATTAAACGAAAAGATTTCTCCTTAACAAGCCTACTGCAACAAGTAGCCCTAGCAGGTTCACACAGCCCCTAACCTTACGCTTTGGCTTTTCAGTTAGCTAATTCGACACCCTTTTATTGTGGGACTAGAAATGGATTCTATGTTAGTTGTGGCTTGTCCTACACCGTCCGTAAACGGTCTACCCTTCCTTCGTTCAGCACTTAGAGGTAGCTTTCACCCTTCGGACACAAAACGCAATAGGGAACGTTTAATTGTGTCCTAGCCCTTGTTATTGCGTCGGCAGGGCGAACCTTTCTAGGTTATATTATCGTCGTATTAGTCGGCAATCCACGACGGGAAAACCTGCATGGCTGCTAAAAAAGGCATTACTTAATAAGCCTTGCATATACTAATTTTTTCGTTAATATATGTAAGTAGCTAAGACGGTTATCCGTATTTAGTTGTAGCTAAGTTTGGTCACGCGTTGCACCGCGTGGCTTTTTCTTTTATCTTCTTTTCTTTAACACCTTCAAAGGTGAAAAATCCTTATGCCTTTCTCTAACATCATTTCCGAATAGGTTTACATAGGTCTTAACAATTTCCATGCTTGTATGTCCTAGAATGGTCTGCAATTCGAAGATATTAGCCCCTTGTTGGACACTTAACTTTGCAAACGTATGGCGGAATGTATGAGGACTACAACGAACGTCTTTTATTTTGGCTTTCACCCCGTATATGTCGATTCGTTGTTGTACTGACCTTCTTAACAAAGGTGTTCCGTCTATGGTTATAAATAAAGCGTCACTTTCGACTACTCCCCTAATGGAGATATACTTCTTTAATTGCTTCTTCATTTCGCTTTGAATAGGGACAAAGCGTTCTCTATACGTCTTAGCGTTCCTTATCCTCAATAGACTATCTTCCCATTGAATATCGGCAAGTGATAGCCCTACAAGTTCATTTACGCGTATTCCCGTTTCAAGGAAAACCATCATTATCGTATAGTCACGAACTCCCGTAAACGTCGTTAAATCGGGTTGATTGAACAACGTATTTAATTGTTCTTTTGAGAACGTAGGAATTACATGATTCCTATCTTTCAATAAAGTTATATTTTCCATTGGATTCTTAGGAATATGCTTCTTCTTGTAAAGAAAATTGAAGAACGAACGAAGCGGGTATTGATTGAAACAATCTTTATCCCTTTGTAGATACGCATATAACGAATAACATTCTCTTGGATATGTTCTTCCGTTACGTTATACGGCTTTAACTCCCTTGTATCTATTCCTTGTTCTTCTAATTGATTAAGAAACGCTTGAATTTCATTTTGATAATAACGGATAGTAAATGGTCTTAAATTACGTAAATCACAATCATCAATAAAGAGTTGCAACGCTTCTTTGAACGTTTCTGCATACGACTTCTCACTTTTTCGGACTACTGATAATTCACGTTCATTTAGATTGTTTTTACGTCTTGCCATAGCTTACCCCCTTCGTAACTATTCGCACGATTAACGCACACGATTAGAGACGATAGGAAAACACTATAAACTAACATATTTTAAACACAAAAAAACGCTTCCCCACAATGGAGAAACGTTGATTTGACGGTATATTCACGTTCAATTACCGATTATTAAACTTTGAAAATCGATACCGGTGGTCGGGGTCGAACCGACACTCCAGAAGGAACACGATTTTGAGTCGTGCGCGTCTGCCAATTCCGCCACACCGGCAAGTTTTACGTCGTATCTAACCGACGAATATAAATATATCACGGATCTTATTAAGTGTCAACGTATTTCAAAAAAGTTTTTTTGGAAAGATAATAAAAAAAAAGTGTTAAGAGACTTGGCTAAACATAATGGTAAAGTAGCTTTATGATCATGTATCAGAACTTCTGTTTATGATAAATCAAAGCAATAAAAAAATGATCCACTTGTGTAGATCATTAATATGATTAGTTATAATGATAAAACAAAAACACCAATTCGACTTATCATGTAAGTAAAATTGGTGCCGAGGGCCGGACTTGAACCGGCACGGTAGTCACCTACCGCAGGATTTTAAGTCCTGTGTGTCTGCCAATTCCACCACCCCGGCAAAAGAAAGGCGACACCCGGATTTGAACCGGGGATAAAGGTTTTGCAGACCTCTGCCTTACCACTTGGCTATGCCGCCGTAATTGGAGCGGAAGACGGGATTCGAACCCGCGACCCCCACCTTGGCAAGGTGGTGTTCTACCACTGAACTACTTCCGCATCTTAAGGGACTTAATACATGATATGCAATTGATATAAAAAAGTGATACTGGGCTAGCTGGATTCGAACCAACGCATGACGGAGTCAAAGTCCGTTGCCTTACCGCTTGGCTATAGCCCAATGATAATATGGGGCGATTGATGGGAATCGAACCCACGAGTGCCAGAGCCACAATCTGGTGCGTTAACCACTTCGCCACAACCGCCATAATCTCAAGATGTCATAAATTTGGCAGGGGCAGTAGGAATCGAACCCACACCGGAGGTTTTGGAGACCTCTGTTCTACCGTTAAACTATGCCCCTATAAAAATGGTGGAGGGGGGCAGATTCGAACTGCCGAACCCTGAGGGAGCGGATTTACAGTCCGCCGCGTTTAGCCACTTCGCTACCCCTCCACATTAAGTTTTGAAAAACAGTGCCGGCAAGAGGACTTGAACCCCCAACCTACTGATTACAAGTCAGTTGCTCTACCAATTGAGCTACACCGGCATAAGTGGCGGCTCGGGACGGAATCGAACCGCCGACACACGGATTTTCAGTCCGTTGCTCTACCAACTGAGCTACCGAGCCTTATTATTCAAATGGCGGTCCGGACGGGACTCGAACCCGCGACCTCCTGCGTGACAGGCAGGCATTCTAACCAACTGAACTACCGGACCATATTGAAATGAATTATTTTGGTTGCACCCTTCGGGCACTCCTTATTTCATTCATATAATTTGGTTGCGGGGGCAGGATTTGAACCTGCGACCTTCGGGTTATGAGCCCGACGAGCTACCGAACTGCTCCACCCCGCGATGATAATGGTGGAGGATGACGGGCTCGAACCGCCGACCCTCTGCTTGTAAGGCAGATGCTCTCCCAGCTGAGCTAATCCTCCATCATATAATGACCCGTACGGGATTCGAACCCGTGTTACCGCCGTGAAAGGGCGGTGTCTTAACCGCTTGACCAACGGGCCCAGACTTTTAATTATAATTATGTATAAGTATCAGTGGCGGAGAGCAAGGGATTCGAACCCTTGAGACGGAGTTGACCGCCTACACGATTTCCAATCGTGCTCCTTCGACCACTCGGACAGCTCTCCAATGATGGCTCCGCAGGTAGGATTCGAACCTACGACCGATCGGTTAACAGCCGATAGCTCTACCACTGAGCTACTGCGGAATAAATCTGCCTGGCGATGTCCTACTCTCACAGGGGGAACCCCCCGACTACCATCGGCGCTGAAGAGCTTAACTTCCGTGTTCGGCATGGGAACGGGTGTGACCTCTTCGCCATCATCACCAGACAATTTCAGTGACATTTAACATTATACTATGTATTCTTAAGAAAATCAAGTGTTTTTTTGAAAAAACTTGTTCTCTCAAAACTAGATAACAGATGTGACACATTCAAAGTGTGGTTAAGTCCTCGATCGATTAGTATCTGTCAGCTCCATGTGTCGCCACACTTCCACCTCAGACCTATCAACCTGATCATCTTTCAGGGATCTTACTTCCTTGCGGAATGGGAAATCTCATCTTGAGGGGGGCTTCATGCTTAGATGCTTTCAGCACTTATCCCGTCCGCACATAGCTACCCAGCGATGCCCTTGGCAGAACAACTGGTACACCAGCGGTGCGTCCATCCCGGTCCTCTCGTACTAAGGACAGCTCCTCTCAAATTTCCTGCGCCCGCGACGGATAGGGACCGAACTGTCTCACGACGTTCTGAACCCAGCTCGCGTACCGCTTTAATGGGCGAACAGCCCAACCCTTGGGACCGACTACAGCCCCAGGATGCGATGAGCCGACATCGAGGTGCCAAACCTCCCCGTCGATGTGGACTCTTGGGGGAGATAAGCCTGTTATCCCCGGGGTAGCTTTTATCCGTTGAGCGATGGCCCTTCCATGCGGAACCACCGGATCACTAAGCCCGACTTTCGTCCCTGCTCGACTTGTAGGTCTCGCAGTCAAGCTCCCTTGTGCCTTTACACTCTGCGAATGATTTCCAACCATTCTGAGGGAACCTTTGGGCGCCTCCGTTACCTTTTAGGAGGCGACCGCCCCAGTCAAACTGCCCACCTGACACTGTCTCCCCGCCCGATAAGGGCGGCGGGTTAGAAGGTCAATACAGCCAGGGTAGTATCCCACCGATGCCTCCACCGAAGCTAGCGCTCCGGTTTCCAAGGCTCCTACCTATCCTGTACAAGCTGTACCAACATTCAATATCAGGCTGCAGTAAAGCTCCACGGGGTCTTTCCGTCCTGTCGCGGGTAACCTGCATCTTCACAGGTACTATAATTTCACCGAGTCTCTCGTTGAGACAGTGCCCAGATCGTTGCGCCTTTCGTGCGGGTCGGAACTTACCCGACAAGGAATTTCGCTACCTTAGGACCGTTATAGTTACGGCCGCCGTTTACTGGGGCTTCAATTCGCACCTTCGCTTACGCTAAGCGCTCCTCTTAACCTTCCAGCACCGGGCAGGCGTCAGCCCCTATACTTCGCCTTACGGCTTCGCAGAGACCTGTGTTTTTGCTAAACAGTCGCCTGGGCCTATTCACTGCGGCTCTCTCGGGCTTGCACCCTAACAGAGCACCCCTTCTCCCGAAGTTACGGGGTCATTTTGCCGAGTTCCTTAACGAGAGTTCTCTCGATCACCTTAGGATTCTCTCCTCGCCTACCTGTGTCGGTTTGCGGTACGGGCACCTCTCACCTCGCTAGAGGCTTTTCTTGGCAGTGTGGAATCAGGAACTTCGCTACTATATTTCGCTCGCCATCACAGCTCAGCCTTATGGGAAACGGATTTGCCTATTTCCCAGCCTAACTGCTTGGACGCGGATATCCAATACCGCGCTTACCCTATCCTCCTGCGTCCCCCCATTACTCAAATGGTGAGGAGGTGGTACAGGAATATCAACCTGTTGTCCATCGCCTACGCCTTTCGGCCTCGGCTTAGGTCCCGACTAACCCTGAGCGGACGAGCCTTCCTCAGGAAACCTTAGGCATTCGGTGGAGGGGATTCTCACCCCTCTTTCGCTACTCATACCGGCATTCTCACTTCTAAGCGCTCCACCAGTCCTTCCGGTCTGGCTTCACAGCCCTTAGAACGCTCTCCTACCACTGTTCGAAGAACAGTCCGCAGCTTCGGTGATACGTTTAGCCCCGGTACATTTTCGGCGCAGAGTCACTCGACCAGTGAGCTATTACGCACTCTTTAAATGGTGGCTGCTTCTAAGCCAACATCCTGGTTGTCTAAGCAACTCCACATCCTTTTCCACTTAACGTATACTTTGGGACCTTAGCTGGCGGTCTGGGCTGTTTCCCTTTCGACTACGGATCTTATCACTCGCAGTCTGACTCCCAAGGATAAGTCATTGGCATTCGGAGTTTGACTGAATTCGGTAACCCGGTAGGGGCCCCTAGTCCAATCAGTGCTCTACCTCCAAGACTCTTACCTTGAGGCTAGCCCTAAAGCTATTTCGGAGAGAACCAGCTATCTCCAGGTTCGATTGGCATTTCACCCCTACCCACACCTCATCCCCGCACTTTTCAACGTGCGTGGGTTCGGGCCTCCATTCAGTGTTACCTGAACTTCACCCTGGACATGGGTAGATCACCTGGTTTCGGGTCTACGACCACGTACTCATGCGCCCTATTCAGACTCGCTTTCGCTGCGGCTCCGCATCTTCTGCTTAACCTTGCACGGGATCGTAACTCGCCGGTTCATTCTACAAAAGGCACGCCATCACCCGTTAACGGGCTCTGACTACTTGTAGGCACACGGTTTCAGGATCTGTTTCACTCCCCTTCCGGGGTGCTTTTCACCTTTCCCTCACGGTACTGGTTCACTATCGGTCACTAGGGAGTATTTAGCCTTGGGAGATGGTCCTCCCGGATTCCGACGGAATTTCACGTGTTCCGCCGTACTCAGGATCCACTCAGGAGAGAACGAAGTTTTGACTACAGGGCTGTTACCTTCTATGGCGGGCCTTTCCAGACCTCTTCATCTACCTCGTTCTTTTGTAACTCCGTACAGAGTGTCCTACAACCCCAAGAGGCAAGCCTCTTGGTTTGGGCTAATCCCGTTTCGCTCGCCGCTACTCAGGGAATCGCATTTGCTTTCTCTTCCTCCGGGTACTTAGATGTTTCAGTTCCCCGGGTCTGCCTTCTCATATCCTATGAATTCAGATATGGATACCACTCCATTACGAGTGGTGGGTTTCCCCATTCGGAAATCTCCGGATCAAAGCTTGCTTACAGCTCCCCGAAGCATATCGGTGTTCGTCCCGTCCTTCATCGGCTCCTAGTGCCAAGGCATCCACCGTGCGCCCTTTCTAACTTAACCGTTAAAAAGAATCACTATGTGATATCTTGTATTACTAATTGAATGTGATGTCTACTGTTATCTAGTTTTCAAAGAACAACGTATAGGACATGCTAACACATGCGTTCCCACAGATGTGGCGCATTTAGCAGGTGTTCCTATGTTTTTGAAGGAATGATCCTTCAAAACTAAACAAGACAGGGAACGTTCTGTTTATAAGACCCAAGGTCTTATATTCCGTAATATATCCTTAGAAAGGAGGTGATCCAGCCGCACCTTCCGATACGGCTACCTTGTTACGACTTCACCCCAATCATCTGTCCCACCTTCGGCGGCTGGCTCCTAAAAGGTTACCTCACCGACTTCGGGTGTTACAAACTCTCGTGGTGTGACGGGCGGTGTGTACAAGGCCCGGGAACGTATTCACCGCGGCATGCTGATCCGCGATTACTAGCGATTCCAGCTTCACGCAGTCGAGTTGCAGACTGCGATCCGAACTGAGAACAGATTTGTGGGATTGGCTTAACCTCGCGGTTTCGCTGCCCTTTGTTCTGTCCATTGTAGCACGTGTGTAGCCCAGGTCATAAGGGGCATGATGATTTGACGTCATCCCCACCTTCCTCCGGTTTGTCACCGGCAGTCACCTTAGAGTGCCCAACTGAATGCTGGCAACTAAGATCAAGGGTTGCGCTCGTTGCGGGACTTAACCCAACATCTCACGACACGAGCTGACGACAACCATGCACCACCTGTCACTCTGCCCCCGAAGGGGACGTCCTATCTCTAGGATTGTCAGAGGATGTCAAGACCTGGTAAGGTTCTTCGCGTTGCTTCGAATTAAACCACATGCTCCACCGCTTGTGCGGGCCCCCGTCAATTCCTTTGAGTTTCAGTCTTGCGACCGTACTCCCCAGGCGGAGTGCTTAATGCGTTAGCTGCAGCACTAAGGGGCGGAAACCCCCTAACACTTAGCACTCATCGTTTACGGCGTGGACTACCAGGGTATCTAATCCTGTTCGCTCCCCACGCTTTCGCTCCTCAGCGTCAGTTACAGACCAGAGAGTCGCCTTCGCCACTGGTGTTCCTCCACATCTCTACGCATTTCACCGCTACACGTGGAATTCCACTCTCCTCTTCTGCACTCAAGTTCCCCAGTTTCCAATGACCCTCCCCGGTTGAGCCGGGGGCTTTCACATCAGACTTAAGAAACCGCCTGCGAGCCCTTTACGCCCAATAATTCCGGACAACGCTTGCCACCTACGTATTACCGCGGCTGCTGGCACGTAGTTAGCCGTGGCTTTCTGGTTAGGTACCGTCAAGGTACCGCCCTATTCGAACGGTACTTGTTCTTCCCTAACAACAGAGCTTTACGATCCGAAAACCTTCATCACTCACGCGGCGTTGCTCCGTCAGACTTTCGTCCATTGCGGAAGATTCCCTACTGCTGCCTCCCGTAGGAGTCTGGGCCGTGTCTCAGTCCCAGTGTGGCCGATCACCCTCTCAGGTCGGCTACGCATCGTTGCCTTGGTGAGCCGTTACCTCACCAACTAGCTAATGCGCCGCGGGTCCATCTGTAAGTGGTAGCCGAAGCCACCTTTTATGTTTGAACCATGCGGTTCAAACAAGCATCCGGTATTAGCCCCGGTTTCCCGGAGTTATCCCAGTCTTACAGGCAGGTTACCCACGTGTTACTCACCCGTCCGCCGCTAACATCAGGGAGCAAGCTCCCATCTGTCCGCTCGACTTGCATGTATTAGGCACGCCGCCAGCGTTCGTCCTGAGCCAGGATCAAACTCTCCATGAAGTAATGGAGTGCAGATTAAGTTCGTCACATCCTGTGACAACATCTGCATGACCTGCATCGTGCAGGCCCCTGACTACGCACATTGCTGTACGATTTATAAAAAATAATTAACAGGTACGTTTTGTCTTGTTTAGTTTTCAAAGATCATTCTCACTTCTTGTTGAAGCGACTTTATTAATATAACATTTCGACTTTCTTTTGTCAAATGTTTTTTATTTTATTTCTCCGCCGCTGTGAGCTTATTTTTTCAGAAGCGCATCAGCGACGTTTAATAATATACCATGGTCAAGAATCAGAGTCAACACCTTTTTTAAAAGAATATCCCCGGTGATAGACAGCCTGTCCTTTCGTTTCTATCTGGCAGACGTTAATAAGTCCCTTGTCAGTCAGGTAATCAAGTATAACGCCAAGGTCTTGGGTAAAGTGCTTTAAGTCAGGATGCTGAAGAAGCTCACCGAATTGCCAAATGTCTCTTTCTTTCATCACCTCGAAAAGATGTGCCGAACCGATTTCAGATTTAGAATGGATGAGGAAATCATTTGCTAAGAATAATAATTCAAGTCTTTTTTCCAAGCTCTCGTGACTTTCAATCAGCTCGGAATATAATTTGTATACTTGAGGCTCCATCTGGCGCACTTGGCTCCATACCGTGGTTTCCGGATGGAATCCTCTGTCGATTACTTCTATACGCGCTAAATGATGCAGCGCATGAACAACCGCGTTGTAGGCATCTAAAAATTGATTGGCTTCAAAAAAAGCTTTTCCTTCAACATATCTTCTGATTAATTTGCCGTATTCAAGTCCGATCTTCAGTTTGCGTTCGGCAAACGGAAATGTATTCAGCCTGTCAATCAGCTCGGCAATGTATTCATTGCGGTCAAACATGACTTTTCCATTTACAATCCAATCTATGATTCTTCTATTTGTCCCGAGCAAAATCCATTCTTGAATATGAGAATCTGTTACCACATGCAAAGAAGCTGTTTTTTGATCAAATTCATAATGCTTTATAAAAACAGGCTCGTCAGCCTCCTTTACAATCACAAGCAAAGCGGCATCAAAGTTATCTGTTAAGGAAGATGTTTTGTTTCTTCTCTCGATCATAATGACAGCCAATGTGTTGGGATGACTTGCTCTTTCTTGGTAAATTGGACGGAGAAGATTATCCATCACTATTCCTCCAATGCAAATGTTCAATTTTTTTATTTTCTATTTGATTCAATTCTATGGTTAAAACGAAATTCCTTTATTCTAAACACATTGAACTATTATAAACAATTTCACAGTAAGTCTCCATATGTAAATTCCAGTTCAACCGAAAACATGAAGAAAATCCCATTGGGTTTGTGCTATAGTTAAAGTCAGAGGGGGATGGACATGGCGAAATACTCCAGCAAAATTAATAAAATTAGAACATTTGCGTTAAGTTTGGTTTTCGTTGGGTTTGTCATTATGTACATCGGGATCTTTTTCAAGGAGTCCGTTTTGCTTTCTAGTTTGTTTATGATACTAGGGCTTTTATCCATCGGGCTCAGCACGGTTGTTTACTTTTGGGTCGGTATGCTTTCGACCAAAGCGGTCCGCGTCATATGTCCGGGCTGTGAAAAAGAGACAAAGGTTTTGGGAAGAGTAGATATGTGCATGCATTGCAGAGAGCCGCTGACTTTAGATAGGGGCTTAGAAGGAAAAGAATTTGATGAGGCTTATAATAAAAAGAAAATGTCCAAATAAAATAAGCTGACCGTTTCGTACGGTCAGCTTACTCTTAATGGTTTTCTTTTTTTGAACACTCTTGGCAGACGCCGTAAATTTCTAAACGGTGGTGACTTACTTTAAAGCCCGTGACATGTGCAGCAAGCTGCTCCACTTCGTCAAGGCCCGGGTAGTGGAAGTCCACAATTTTGCCGCAGTTTTCACAGATCGCGTGATAGTGATCGGATGTGACAAAATCGAATCTGCTGGAAGCATCACCGTATGTGAGCTCTTTTACCAAACCGGATTCCCGGAACACACGCAAATTGTTATATACCGTCGCTACGCTCATGTTAGGAAACTTCCCTTCCAGAGCTTTATATATATCGTCCGCTGTTGGATGAGCCATAGAGTTAACGAGATATTCCAGAATCGCATGACGTTGAGGAGTAATGCGAACTCCGGTTTCCTTCAACGTTTCTAAGGCTTCTTTTAGTTCATGTGCAGCCATCCGTCATGCACCTCTCTTCTAAAAAAAATTCTTACATTGTAATGTTTATAATTAGTGTAACTCTTTTTACGATAATTTGTCAATTGATATCAGAGTGAAAGTAACCAAATCAGTTTACTTTTCCGACATATCCTTGAGTGTCTGAAGCGCTTCGGCTACATGGTCTTTTACTTTTACCTTTCTCCATTCTTTAACGAGCCGGCCTTCCTTATCAATCAAAAAAGTAGAGCGCTCAATTCCCATATATTCTTTTCCAAAGTTTTTCTTCAGCTTCCAAACATCAAATGCTTCCGCCAGCTTATGTTCGTCATCAACAAGAAGCAGAAATGGAAGGTTATGCTTCTCTTTAAATTTTCCGTGTTTTTCCTGGCTGTCCGGGCTGACGCCGATAATAACAGCATCAAGTTCAGCGAAGCTTTCATGGCTGTCCCGAAAATCACATGCTTCAGTTGTGCATCCCGGTGTCATGTCTTTTGGATAAAAGTAAAGCACGATATACTTCCCTTTATAATCCGATAATATTACTGTTTCCCCATGATCGCCCTTTAACTCAAGATCAGGCGCTTTTTGTCCGATTTCTATAGTCATTGCTTTACCTCCGAATGTTTTTTATTAAGCGTATCCAATTCTTGTCCAGATTACAACCATCGTCCTCTCCATCTTAAGCCCGAATCCGTTGTTCTTATTGGGAAGCATGCTACAATAGAAAGGACGCATGGAGATATAGGAGGTTTTTATTTTTGCATACAAAATCAATTGAACTTCACAACGAGGCATTAACGCACATTGTCGGCGGAGTAAACAGCCCGTCTAGATCATATAAAGCGGTCGGCGGCGGTTCTCCCGTCGCAATGGAGAAAGCAAACGGCGCTTATTTTTGGGATGTTGACGGCAATAAGTACATCGATTATTTAGCGGCGTACGGTCCGATCATCACAGGGCATGCCCACCCGCATATTACAGAAGCGATTAAAAAAGCGGCAGAGAACGGTGTATTATATGGAACACCGACAAAACATGAGGTTACATTTGCAAAAATGCTCAAAGAAGCCATTCCCGCTATGGACAAAGTAAGATTTGTCAATTCAGGAACAGAGGCTGTGATGACAACCATCCGCGTGGCTCGCGCATATACAGGCCGGACAAAAATCATTAAATTTGCAGGCTGTTATCACGGGCATTCGGATCTTGTTCTTGTCGCAGCCGGCTCTGGCCCGTCTACTCTCGGCACGCCAGACTCAGCCGGCGTACCGAAAAGCATCGCAAACGAAGTAATCACAGTTCCATTTAATGATATCGCAAGCTATAAAGCAGCCCTTGATAAATGGGGCAGTGAAATCGCGGCGGTTCTCGTTGAGCCGATTGTCGGCAACTTTGGAATTGTTGAGCCGAAAGAGGGCTTCTTGGAAAAAGTAAATGAATTGACACACGATGCGGGCGCTCTCGTTATTTACGATGAAGTCATCACGGCTTTCCGCTTTATGTATGGCGGCGCGCAGGATCTCTTACAGGTGAAACCGGATTTAACCGCACTCGGAAAAATTATCGGCGGCGGACTTCCAATTGGCGCCTATGGGGGTAAAAAAGAAATTATGGAGCAGGTAGCTCCGCTCGGACCGGCTTATCAGGCTGGAACAATGGCCGGTAATCCCGCTTCCATCCTATCAGGCATCGCTTGTTTGGAAGTGCTCAAAGAGGAAGGCGTGTATGAAAAGCTTGATCATCTTGGCGCTATGCTGGAGGAAGGCATTTTACAGCACGCAGAAACACATGGCATCACGATGACTGTCAACCGGTTAAAGGGTGCACTCACGGTTTATTTCTCTGAGGAGAAAATCGAAAATTACGAGCAGGCTGAACGCAGTGACGGGGAAACATTCGCTACGTTTTTCAAGCTGATGCTGGAACGCGGAATTAATTTAGCACCATCTAAATATGAAGCCTGGTTTATTACAACAGCACACACAGAGCAGGATATTAAAGACACGCTTGCAGCTGTCGAGGATGCTTTTAAACATCTTAAACACTAGGATCACACCCCTTGGACAGGAGCATAAAGCTCCTGTTTTTTCATTCATTCCCACAGCGTGTAAGATTTTGGTCTTTTTCTTGAAAAATAGCTTGAATATTTGTATTGATCCCTGTATATTACTTAATTGTTTAGCAAATAAACTGACCGGGAATTTTAAGGATAGCCCATTTGCTTTGTCACATAATTTATTATAGAAAGGAATGCACGCACAAACCAATGAAACTTGGTGCCCGCATTTTTAAAACCGGGATTGCGATTACACTTGCCCTTTATCTGGCTTCGTGGATCGGGCTTCCCACGCCGATTTTCGCTGGGATTGCAGCGATATTTGCGATTCAGCCGTCGATTTACCGCTCTTTTCTTATTATTATTGATCAGGTTCAGGCCAATATTATCGGAGCTGTGATCGCTACAGTGTTCGGCCTTATTTTTGGACCCAGCCCGATTATGATCGGGTTGACAGCAGTTATTGTCATTACAATCATGCTGAAGCTTAAAATTGAACATACCATTTCAATTGCACTTGTAACAGTTATCGCGATTTTAGAATCCGCCGGTGACGACTTTTTAATGTTCGCGCTGATCAGAACAAGCACAGTCATCTTGGGGGTGCTGTCTTCTTTTATCGTCAACCTTGTGTTTTTGCCTCCTAAATACGAAACAAAGCTGATTCATAATACAGTTGAAAACACAGAGGAAATTATGAAATGGATCAGGCTGAGCATGAGGCAGTCAACAGAGCATTCGATTTTGAAAGAGGATATTGAAAAGCTGAAAGAAAAAATGATCAAGCTTGATCAGACTTATCTTCTATATAAAGAAGAAAGAAGTTACTTTAAGAAAACGACTTATGTGAAATCAAGAAAGCTTGTCCTGTTCAGACAGGCAATTATTACTGGAAACAGAGCGCTTGATACATTGAAGAAGCTGCATCGTCTGGAAAACGACATCTATCATATGCCGGAAGAGTTTCAAGAAACACTGACTGAAGAACTTGATTACCTGCTTTACTGGCATGAACGGATTTTGATGCGGTTTGTCGGAAAAATCAAGCCGCATGATGACGCAGATGAAGAAGGCATTCATTATAAACAGCTTTTAACAAAGTCATTTTTAAAAAATCAGCAGAACACAGATGATGAGCTAATCGATTACAATATGCTCAGTATTATGGCAAGCGCCGTAGAATATCGTGATCAGCTTGAACATTTAGAAACTCTGATCACAAGTTTTCAAACGTATCATCCGAAAGACTGCGAAATAGAGACAGAAGAGTAACCCGGTTGAACAGCCGGGTTTTTAATATACAAAAAAATCTTATACCCTTCGTTGAAAGGATATAAGATTGATGTTCAGCTCAAATTTTGAATGGTAAATAAGTGCTTGTACTGACTGTCATAGTCCATGAGTTCATGATGGGTTCCTGTTTCGGTGATTGTGCCGTTTTCCATAACCACAATCTTATCCGCATGTGTGATAGTCGATAAGCGGTGGGCGACAACAAAGGTTGTTCTGTCCTTTGCCAGTTTGTCCATCGCTTCTTGAATGTAATGCTCACTTTCCAGATCAAGAGCTGATGTCGCTTCATCTAAAATGAGGAGCGGCGGATTTTTCAGAAAAACACGCGCGATTGAGATGCGCTGCTTTTGTCCGCCTGACAGCTTAACGCCTCTTTCTCCCACCCGGGTCTCATACCCTTCTGGAAAACTCATAATAAATTCATGGGCATTGGCAGCTTTAGCGGCTTCGATAATCTCTTCCAGCGTGGCATCAGGTTGGCCGATTGCGATGTTTTCCCGAATCGTTTCGCTGAATAAAAAGGTATCCTGAAGCACCATACCAACCTGGTTGCGAAGGCTTCTCGCTTCATAATCGCGAATATCTGTCCCGTCAATCAGCAGCCTGCCGCTTGTCACGTCATAAAATCTCGGGATTAGGCTGACGAGTGTTGATTTGCCTCCTCCGCTCATGCCAACGAGAGCTACAGTTTCCCCTCTATGTACTTTTAAAGAGACGTCATGTAGAATGTTTTCTTTTTCCTTTTCATATTGAAACGAAACGTTTTGAAATTCCACTTCTCCGCGAATCCGGCCGGCCTTAATGGCATTTGGCTTGTCAGTGAGTTCATAAGGCTCGTCAATAAATTCAAACACCCTGTCCATTGATGCGATTGACTGTGTCAATGTAGTAGAGGAATTAATCAGCCTTCTGACAGGGTTGTACATTCTGTCAATATATCCGACAAACGCGACCATTGTGCCGACTGTCAGCGGCCCATTAATGACAAAATAGCCGGCGCACGCAATTACGATGAGCGGTGCCAAATCTGTAATGGTATTAACGACCGCAAAGGTTTTGGCATTCCAATTCGTGTGGCTGATGGCTTTATTTAAGAAATGGCTGTTTTTCTCATTAAAATTAGCTTGTTCATGATCTTCTATCGCAAAGCTTCTGATGACCGGCATGCCTTGAATGCGCTCGTGCAAATGCCCCTGCACTTGAGCTAGCGCCTGGGAGCGCTCCCTTGTCAGCTTTCTTAAACGGCCGTAAAAATACTTCACTGATATGCCGTATAATGGGAATAATACGATAGAGATCAGCGTTAATTTAATATCCAGGGTCAGCATGATGGAGATCACAATCAAAATCGTCAGCATATCAAGCCATATATTCATCAGACCTGTGATGACAAAATCCTTTGTTTGTTCCACATCATTGATCACCCGGGAAATGACTTCCCCTGTTCTTGTATTCGCATAAAAACGAAGGCTCAGTTTCTGTATATGGTCAAACAGCTTGGCTCTTATATCGTAGAGCACCTTGCTGGCTGTCCACTGGGCAAAATATTGCCTATAGTATTCAACTGGCGGACGCAAAATTAAAAATAAGGCGAACATAATCGCCATAATGGTCAACAATGACGTTGTTTTGTCACTTGCTGTGCCGCCTCCTTGAATAATATCGTCAACTACGTACTTCAAAAGCAATGGGAGAGCAAGCGGAATGGAGAATTTTACGATTCCGATTAACACTGTAACGAAAATTTGCTTCTTATAAGGCTTGACGAACTGCATGTAGCGTTTCATAACCCCCACGTTGATTCCCCCTCTCTCTTTACCACGATGTGTGTGAGCCCATGTGAAAAACCTGTTGTACCCCGCAACAGGTTTTTACGTAACTTTATTTTGTATAGCGCAAATACCGTTCATACCACATATCGACAAACTCGGGAGCAAACGGTCCCTGACGCTGGTGAATCCAATGGAGCAACGTGTTTAGGTATTCTCTTAAAATACTGTCGATTTCTTTTGGATAATTCATGGCTTTCCGATGATCATCATATTCGTCTTCATCGAGAATATTGTAGGTCATGTCAGGAAAAACCTTAACATCTAAGTCATAATCAATATATTTAATTGCTTCGCCATCGTAGGCAAATGGAGAACTGATATTACAATAGTAATGAACTCCGTCTTCCCTCAGCATCCCGATGACATTAAACCATTGTCTTGCGTGAAAATAACAGATTGCGGGCTCTCTGGTTATCCATGTCCGGCCGTCTGATTCGGTAACCATCGTCCGGTCATTGGCTCCAATGACACACATTTCTGTACTTTTTAAGATTGTCGTCTCATTCCAAATTCTATGAATCAGCCCGTTATGCTTATAGCTGTGAATTTGAATGGTTTCTCCTTCCTTGGGATAGCCCATATTTCTCCCCTACTTTCTATAAAGCCCTACAGTTAGTATGTCCAAATTTTGCTTGCCGACAACGTCTTTTACCTATTATAACGTTACAAATTGAAAAATGAAAATAAAAGAGCCATTCCGGCCGGGGAATGGCACATTCCTGCTCTACACAAAGGAAGACGGCTTTTCTGAGCTGCGATATGAACGAATCACCTGCTCTGTCTGTTTTTGAAACATATCCTTTATATCGGCAAGGTGTTTCCGTTTTACCGCAATTTCATTCTGAATACCGCGCAGCCTTGCATCCCTTTCCAAATGCCGGAGTTCTGCTTCAATTTGTTTGCAACGGTCGAGCTCTGATTGGAGCTCGAGAAGCTTGTCCATCGTTTTCATCTGTTCACTTACGAGCTTTTCAAATTCCGTCATCGGTTCCTCCTTCAGCTTGGCGAAAGTCTAAACGTTTCCTCCTTTCATTATTTCGATCTTATGAAAGCAAACCCTTTGACTCATTCTGTAGACCTTGCACAAGTTTTGTCGTTTTACAAACAGAAAAAAGCACTTTCACCCGAAGATGAAGTGCTTTTTTCTGTTTCAGTGATTAGCTGTTTTGTTGTTTGTTTTGTTCAGCAGATTGGTTTTGTTGTCTTACCTGCTGTACGTTTGTTTCGCTAGCGAATTCAGTGCCGAATTGACCTTGTTGGCCAGCAGCTGATTGCTGGTTTTGTTTTCTGACTTGCTGAGCGTTTGTTTCGCTAGCAAATTCAGTGCCGAATTGGCCTTGACCAGCAGCTGATTGTTGGTTTTGTTTTTTGACTTGTTGTGCGTTTGTTTTGCTGAAATTTTGGTTTGCCATTGTTATCACCTCCACGGTCATTAGAATGTGCAGGTGACGGCATGGCTATTCCTCTTTTTTAAAATTTTTAAACGAGCAGCGAGCGTCCGCCATCGATGATAATGGTCTGTCCGCGAATCATGTCAGCCTTAGATGACACTAAAAATTCGACAGTATCAACCATGTCTTTAATCTCAACCATGCGTCCTGCCGGCGTGTTTTGACGTGCATCCTCGAGCAGGTCTTCTCTATTGGGGAAGTGTTTGAGCGCGTCTGTGTCAATCGCTCCGCCCGATACGGCATTGACGATAATTTGTTTTGGAGAAAGCTCAACCGCGAGATAACGGGTTAACGCTTCTAATGCCGCTTTAGATACCCCAACTGTGGTGTAGTTTTCCAGGTAGCGGATAGAACCTAGTGAACTGATGCTGACGATATGCCCGCCCCCGTTCTTTTCCATTAGCTTGGCCGCTTCCTGAGCGCAGAAAAGCAATGCCTTCGCATTAATGTTCATCGTCCAATCCCAGTGTGTTTCTTCTAATTCCATGACAGGTCGCAGGACGCCTGAAGCGGCATTATTAACAAAAACATCAAGTCTGCCGAACGTTTCTTCAATTTGCTGAAACATTTCTTTGATTTTTGCCTGCTGTCCTACGTTTGCTTTTACGACAAGCACTTTGACACCAAGCTTTTCGATTTCTTCCGCTGTTTCCAAAGCGGCTTTTTTGCTGCGTGCATAGTTAATGACGATGTTATAACCGTTCTCAGCGAGCCTGATCGCTGCCGCTTTTCCGACACCTCGGCTGCTTCCTGTTACGAGTGCGCATTTATTTTGTTCCATTTTTTCCTCATCTCCTTGTAGCGTATAGTTCTCTTATTTCCACAAACAATAATGGCAAGAACGTAAAGGGGGTCTTCTGTTATGTATGTCGGACGTGATATGAGCGAATTAAACATGGTTTCCCAAAAAGATTGGAAGAACAGTGAACTCGCCTATTTTCATCATGCCTTTCAGCAAATTATGCCTTATTTAAACGAAGAAGGCCAATCAAAATACCGGGAATTAGCGCAAGAAATTGAAGCGCGCGGCGGGATGAAACGAAATGAAGCGGACTACACCCACGGCACGCGCGTCACTTACGATTAAGAACGTTTACGGAGCAGCCGTGTATTCGGCTGCTTCCACTGCC
This sequence comes from Bacillus sp. SW14, assembly GCF_047608225.1. NCBI lineage: Bacteria > Bacillati > Bacillota > Bacilli > Caryophanales > Bacillaceae > Bacillus > Bacillus sp. SW14. The sequence goes on from NZ_JBLKRW010000001.1 coordinate 3,405,369, forward strand.
ATCTTCCAGATTTTTTGATGTGACACCGGGAACGCAAATTGTTCGAGCTCTTCTTTCGTTACTTTTTTCAGCTCTGCGGTATCCGACACTTGTTTTACTTTACCGAAAAACACAGAAATATTCCATACCAGGTGGGTGAAAACGTGCTCGACTACACCTTGCAGATCACTGATGTCAGCTTGTACCCCACATTCGTTTTCTAAAAATGCAGTGAGCTGTTCACGCTCGGTTTTGATTCCTTTTTGTGTTTCAAGATTAGGGAATTCCCACAGGTTGGCGAGCAAACCTTTTGACGGGCGTTTGTGTATATACACTTGTCCGTCTTCATCAGTCAGAACGATCGCGGCCATTGATTTGACCCCTGGCTTTTTCTTTTTGCTTTTTACCGGAAGCTCCCGTTCAGTGCCTTCTTCAAATGCTGAGCAATGCTGCTGAACCGGGCATAGCAGGCATGAAGGTGATTTCGGCGTACAGATCAAGGCTCCCAGCTCCATTAGGCCTTGATTAAATTCAGATGGTTTTTCTTTTGAAATAAATGCACGAACTGCATCTTCAAAGATCGTCCTTGTTTTTGGTTTGGCTATGTCATCCCAAATGGAAAGAATTCTGGACATGACACGCATCACATTTCCGTCAACCGCAGGGACGGGTTTATTGTAGGCGATGCTGAGCACAGCTCCCTTTGTATAAGGGCCGACGCCTTTTAAGCCGCCAAAATCTTTCTCGTCTGGAGGAACAATGCCCCCGTATTCCTGTTTGACTTCTTTTACCGCGCTTTGCAGATTTCGGACTCGCGAATAATAGCCGAGCCCCTCCCATGCTTTCAGCACTTTTTCTTCATCAGCATCAGCGAGAGCTTCCACTGTCGGGAATTGTTCCACAAACCGCAGAAAATAAGGAATCACTGTATCTACTCTTGTTTGCTGCAGCATCACTTCAGATACCCACACTTTATATGGATCTTGGTCCTCTCTCCACGGCAGAATGCGCTGCTCTCGTTCGAACCATGAGATTAAATCATCGCGAAATTGCTGTATGTCTTTTTGTTTTAATTTGTCTTCAAGTACGTTCATATGTGTTTCTCCCCAGTCTTTCGCGCCCCGCTTTTCTTTAGACTGTTTTTTGTTGTACACTAAGGGCACAGTACGATAATATGTTACATTAAATAGAAGTAAAGAAAAAGCGGAAACATATGAGAACGATTAAATCGGTTGAAAAATTGGGTATATGAAAATGGGGAATATCTTATAAAGTCAATGTGCAGGACAATCCTGCAAGGAGGTCACCTATGGATACGGGCACACATGTCGTCATGGGCATCGCACTTGGCGGTATTGCGACGCTTGACCCTGTTGTCGGATCAGATCCGGCAATGGCTCACGCTGTTATGATCGCAACGCTTGCGGGCTCTCAGGCTCCGGATATTGATACTGTGTTAAAGCTTAAAAATAATGCTGTTTATATAAGAAATCACAGAGGATTTACCCATTCAATTCCCGCTGTTTTGTTTTGGTCTGTGATCATCCCGGTCATTCTGTATTTATTTTATCCGCAGGGCGATTTTCTGCATCTGTGGCTGTGGACGCTGCTGGCAGTCGTTCTGCATGTTTTTGTTGATATTTTTAACGCATACGGAACACAAGCCATACGTCCGTTTTCGAAAAAGTGGGTTGCGCTCGGGCTGATTAATACATTTGATCCGTTTATTTTTATCAGCCATCTGGCGGCTATTGCGATATGGTACGCGGGCGGCAGTCCCGGCATCACGTTTCTCAGCTTATATATCATATTGGCAGGTTATTATATGGTGCGCCTGATCATGCAGCTGAGAATTAAACGGAAGCTTCATGGGATGATTCATGATGAAATCGAAAGCATCATTATTTCTCCGACGATGAAATTCAGGCAATGGCGGATCGCAGTTACGACAGCCCATGCTTTCTATGTGGGAAGAAGCATGGAAGGGCATGTCGTGATTCTGGATACGTTTAATCGGGTGCCTGTTCCTGAAACCGAAGTGATGCATGCGGCAAAGCAGGATGATAACATTGCGGCGTTTCTGTCATTTTCTCCTGTTTACCGATGGGAAGTGGATACGTTTAAAGATCATTATGAGGTGAGATTTATTGACCTGCGTTACCGAAGCAAAGGCCATTATCCGTTTGTGGCCATCGTGCATATCGGCCATGATCTCAAGATTCGCTCATCCTATACGGGATGGATATTCAGCGAAGAAAAGCTCCAGAAAAAATTAAAGCTCGGCTCTATTTAGAGCCGGGCTTTTTTCGTCTTATATATAAAACAGCAAGCAGCAGACTGACGAGAGATATGAGCGCCGATCGTTTAAAGTATGGCGGATAGTAGGCCAGCTCAATGTGATTGTCTCCCTTTTGCGCCTTAAAGCCTATGAAAGCATAGTCCGCTTTTTCGATCGTCTGTGGTTTCCCGTTAATCTTCAGCTCCCAGCCTTTTTCATAAGGGATGGGAAGCATGATGTACTTGTCTTTTGACAAATGATAGGCAAACATCAGTTTGTTTTTATCCCATTTCAGATTGTCTGCTTCTTCTGTTTTATTTTTCCGAACAGCGCTTTTCAGTATTTGATAATTTTCTTCATAGAGCGCTATGTTTCTCAGTTCATATAATCCTTTCGGAAGCTTGATCGAGATATGCCCAGATTTAGGCACTCTGACCGTGATCTCATTTACTCCGGTTTTATAAATCGATTGGTTCGATTTCCTTGTTGTGGCATAATCATTGACTCTTAACGTAAATCCTTTGTCTTTTGCTTTGCTTTTTAAATAAAAGCTGACATAGTAGTCTCCCGGAGAGGATGGCGCCTCTTGCGGGGTTATGATCAGTTCTCCTCCGTTTTCTCCAGACACAGTGAGCAGTCCGTTTTGATACTGGGCATGCTTTGCGGTGATGTCCGACTTGTGAATTAGATTGGCCAGTTTTGGTGCCTGCTCCGTTTTCTCCGCTGGATCTGCTACTACAATTCCTTGCAGCATCGCCTGTTCTTTCGCAAGAGCGGGCAATTTGTCCAGCTCGGTTTCGCTGTATATGGCATCGGCTGTTTTGACAAAAGGAAGCATGTATTGATTTTCATAAACCGCATAATGCTCTGATTCCAAGTGCTTTTTGAAGCCGTACGGGACATTGGCTTCGTTTGTTTTTTCCGTCATGTAATATTTTCCGTAAAGCAGGCTGTATAAATTCGCCCTGTCTCCCAATGACGCATAACGGCTGACGCTTTCCCTCCCCATATCGATGCTCAAATCATTCCAATAAAAGGTCAGCAGATCTTTGTTTAAAATGCTGGAATAGGCGCTGAAGCCATTAAACCCGTAAATGATTGGCGTGTTATTACGGACCCCATTCATCCAGTCGATTCTCATGAGCGGATCATCGTCTTCCTTCTGTAAACGCTTGATGAGCTCAGAAGATTCTTCCCCTCTGTACTCCTCACCCGTGAGATATGCTCTTGTCACTCTGTCCAGACCGCCGCCTTCTGAGAGTGCGTATTTTTGATAGGTGTTGGCGACGAGCAGCGAGGAAAGAATGACCACACCGTACACAGCTACCGTTGCCTGTTTTTTCGCAATGGCTGAAGTAAACAAGGCAGCGATTGTCAGGAATAATAGTAATAGAATCCATTCATTCGCAGGCTTCCATATATCAATCTTATCCCTTTGGATATGATATAAGTACAAAAGCAGGACAACGGACGCAGCCGGGAGCAGTTCTTTCCATTTCAGTTCCGACAGCTGTGTCAGGCCCGCCGCAGCGGCTCCCGCGATGGTAAAGGCCAGAACATATTCAAACCGGTTTTGCGGGGCGGAAAAGCCGTTAAATGCGCTTGCCGCATACGGGCTGAAATGAAACAGAATAAACAGCAGGCTCAATCCGGCAAAAAGACGAAACACGCGGTTTTTGTAAAAAGAAACAATAAATAAAAACAGCAGAAAGGCAGCCGGCAAAATGATGATCCGGCTCGAAAATAAGATATTATCATCGAAATTAAGCCACTCTATGTTCTGGCTGTACGGAGGGCGCAGGTTGTTTAAATACCCGTATACCACCGGCATAAACGCCGCCGCACTAATACCAAAAGAAATCAGGCCTGAAACGACAAACATTCTGCATTGAATCCACCTTTTCTCTTCATGCTTTTCCAGCCGGATGAGCCATCTGAACAGCACGTAAATTCCGATGAATATCAAGTTTATGTATGCAAAGTAAAAATTGTTGATTAACGTCAGCGAAGACGCAATGATAAACCATGCCGGACGCCGTTCCCTAATGACTTTTTCCGCTCCGAGCACTAACAGCGGAAGCCAGATCATTGTATCGGTAAAAAATTCCCAATACGCTTCGTGTCGGAAATAAATGATTGAGGTACCATATAATACGGCCCCCGTAAACGACGCCGCTCTGTGTTTGAGAAGATAGTGAAAAACAGAAGCGGCCGTAAAGATGATCAGGCTCAGTTTAAAAATACTGATAAAAACAGCTGATTCCGCCCAAAAAAGCGTATCCGCTTCTCCGATCAGCTGGACGGCTTGAAGCAGCCAAACGACGGCGGACGACGCAAGAAAAAGAAAGGAAGCAGAAAAATAATAGCCAAGCTGACTGAACGTGCCGCCGCCGAGTCCGAATGAATAATTATAAAAAAAATTCCCATGTGTATATTGTTCAAATAATATTTTTTTAAATACGATCATTTGCGCAAGCCCGTCACCAGGACCTGTCATATATCTGCCTTCCGTCCATTCTTTCACAAAAAAAGCGTGTGCCAGAACGGAAACCAGCAGACTGGCCGCATAGATCATGACATATTTTCTTTTCATATGAATTCTCCAGTCTTGCTTTTGAGATGGTAAACAGGCAAAAAAAGCACCGCTCGGTGATTTCAGTGCATTTTTGTCAGGCGCCGCATGCTTTTCAGTTCGTTCGTTTCAGGCATGTCTTTGTTCGGGATATTCGCTTCTTTAATCAAATAATGCGGGCGTTTTTTTGTTTCATAATAGATCCGCCCGATATATTCGCCTATGATTCCGAGGCTTAACAGCTGTACTCCGCCGAGAAATAACACTGCTGAGATAATCGTGAAATATCCGGGCACAGAAATGCCGTTCGTCAAAATTTTAAAAAATGTGGCAATGATATAAATGATGGAAAGCAGTAAGATGAAAATGCCGGTATAAAAGCATATTCTCAACGGCTTATGATTAAATGAAACGATGCCGTCCATTCCGTAGTTAAACAGACTGCTGAACGACCATTTTGATGTGCCGTTTTTTCTTTCAACATTTTCATAAAACACGATTTTCTGATCGAAGCCGATCCAGCAAAACAGACCTTTTGAAAAGCGGTTGCCCTCGCTCAGCTTCAAAAGAGCGTCCACAGCTTGGCGGCTTAACAGCCGAAAGTCTCCGACACCGTCACGCAAATCAACCTCCACCGCTTTATTGATGAACTTGTAATACAGAGATGACAGGAATGAGCGGACAGGGCTGTCGCCTTTTCTGTTCCTTTGGGCAATGACTTGATCATAGCCTTCTTCGTAGCCTTTGATAAACTCCTTCAACAAATAGGTCGGATGCTGCAGGTCTGCGTCCATGACAATTACCGCTTCGCCTTGAACATGCTCAAAGCCCGCCAGAATCGCAGCTTCTTTTCCAAAGTTCCGTGAAAAAGATATGTATTTAACACGGCTGGATATGGCTGCTAAATCTTTGATCTGCTGAAGCGTGTCATCAACACTTCCGTCGTTTATGAAGAAAATTTCATAGTCATAATGAATGCTCTTGAATTCCTTTTTCAAGGATTCATGAATGAGTTTGACATTATACCCTTCATTGTAAGACGGGATAATAATCGAGATTAAACCTTGTTTCATTAAGGCACCTTCTTTTTATATTCTTTTTAATCACTGCCTTAGGGGAGTTTTACACAAATCTTCAGTAAGGCTATTCCTTTTTTAAAAGTCGTTTAAACCTGTTTTTTGTTACATTTTATGGTGACATTCATGATTTTTAATGTTATTTTGTCATGTTTAAAACAGACTATGAAAAAAACGCACAGAAAAAGTCTGCCATTACGACAGACGATTGGGAGGCATTCTGACTTATGTTTTTTTAAGATATTCGAGAATAAGCTGATTGACGATGGCTGGTTTTTCGTGGTTAATCCAATGGGAAGCTTCATCAACAAATATGAGATGCCCATTCTGGCAATGCCTTGCCGTTTCTTTCGCAAGCTTTCTGCTTAAAAAGCGGTCTTCCATTCCCCAGATCATCCGGTAAGGTGCTGTTTCGCAAGTTGCTTTCTCTGATAGGCTTCCTTTTCTGAGGGCTCTGTACCAGTTCAGCATAGCCGTCAGCGCGCCAGGCTGTTTCCACGCTTCTTTGTACCTGCTGACATCCTCGGACGAAAAAAGCTCAGGACGTGTCGATAATCCAATCGCTTGATCTAATGTTTTATAATCATTTTCCTTTAGTGATGCCTCAGGTATGTCAGGCAGCTGGAAGAAGGCGATGTATGAGCTTTTCAGCCACTGTGGAGGATAAACCGGCGTTATACTTTTCATGATATGTGGGTGCGGGATGTTAATGGCGATCAGCTTTTCAAGATATTCGGCGCGTGTTGAAGCCAGATGCCATGCGACAGCACCTCCCCAGTCATGCCCGATAACAATTGCTTTTTCATCTGTGAATTGGGTGATAAGCCCGATGATATCATCTCTTAATGTATCAATCCGATATGATTCAATTCCCTCCGGTTTATCACTGAGATTGTAGCCTCGCTGATCAGGAGCAATGACTCGGTAACCCGCATCGGCGAGCGGTTTGATTTGGTTTTTCCAGCCGTACCAAAACTCAGGAAATCCATGGAGCAGGACAATTAACGGGCCGCCCTCCGGCCCTGCTGCTGCAACGTGGAGCGTGATTCCATTTGTTTTGACAAACTGGCATTTAACTCCGTCCACTTCTATCTCCTCCTTGACTGTGCGTCATGTTTTTCAGCCTTTTCTCCGTTAGCATCATTGTGATGACACAGGATGTTACCAGAAGGCTAAGCTGAAGAATGATCAAGTTTGACTTCAGCAGCACACCCATTCCCGCTATCAACAAGCCTGACAGGATCATCAATGATGCACTGTAACGGTTCGCTTCATTCCATAATCTTTGATCTGACATTGAGCGTCTCGTTCTATATCCGTACACACTGTTGATGGATTTGGGTGGAAACAGCTTGGTCATAATACCTGCTATGACCATAAGGCTTCCGCCTACTAAACCAACCATATCATCATCTCCTTTCTCATTGTTACGTGCAGAAAGAAGAAATGTTTCATACTCAGGCAAAAAGACAAGCCTCGGCCTGCCTTTTTTATCGTAGGTGTAAGTCCTTTGTCTGAACATAGCCCATGACTCCGCCGTAATCAACAAATGCCCAGGTGAAGTCAAATCCGCCGTTTTCACTGAATCCCCATCCGAGTAATGTTACCTCTGTTCCAGATGAGAGCTGTTTGGCTTTTCCGTTTTCGGGTGTCGGTGCATAAAAGGCTGTCTGTTTTGCCGTTTTCGCTTGGCTTGCGGTTTTCATTAAGAAGTGTGTTGAAATATATGCTTTTTTTCCTTTGAAGTGAATTTGAGCCCAATCGGCATTTGCGAAACCATTGACTGTAACTTTTTGTTCTGATGATAAAGTGCCAAGAATTTTGCCTTTATAATTTGGCTCAGTCCGGACATTCAGCTTTCCTGCTTTTATGATGTAAGAATCGGATGATGGCATGCTGACAGATATGTTGTGAAGGGGCGCAGCTTTTGCTGCGGGCACGGAGTGAAGTGCTGTAAAACCCAGTCCTGCTGCAGCTGTTAAAGCGAGCATTACTTGTTTCTTTTTCATACAAAGCTCCTCCTCGCAATTTGACCAAGATATAGGTGGTATTCCCTGACTGACAGGCGGGTGAAACACATATTGTTTATTTTTTTATCATGTTAAGGTAATTTTAAGGAATGTAAGGTGTACATTACGTAATAATTCCTGTATCGTTATTTTTGTAAAGTAGACGTTACATATGGAGAGGACCTATCAAGATGAAGCATGGGGTGCGCAATTGCGTAAAAGAATACAGAAAAGACAAAGGGTGGACACAGGACCAGCTTGCAGAACAAATCCAAGTCACAAGACAGACAATTATCGCGATTGAAAAACAAAGATATGAACCTTCAATTGGTACTGCAATTAAATTATCTACCGTGCTGAACTGCTCATTAGATCAATTATTCTGGATAGAAGGAGAAAGGTAATATGAACATGACGTATCGTACCGGATTATTTTTTCAAGCACTGCTTCCTATTTTATTATATGTCCTTTATTGGCATTCACCTTCAAGGTTGACACTTATATTGGCAGTTATTGGTACTTCTAGGTTTCTCTATTCTGCCCTGCGTATCCATAAAAATAAACTATGGAGAAAAGTACATTTGCAAAATGACCAGCGAACTCGATCAAATTCTCATTTTGCCGGTTACATATCTCATTGGGTAATGATTGTTGTTTTACTTCTAGGGGTTATATTGATTCATCAGTCTATGCTTCCTCTATCATATCTGCAGCTGATTACTTATACTGCTCTTCTTGGTTTTTTAATTAGAATGGTGGTCAAAGATGTACTGAATACAAATGTATAAAAAAACCTGCCGGATGATGGGACTGACCCCCGTTTTTGAGACAGGGATCAAAACACCTTTTAAACAGCCAATTGCCGATAGTTTATCGGTGATTGGTTGTTTAGTTTCGTTTGAATACGAATGTTGTTATAATAATAAATGTATTCTTTGACAGTGCGTTCTACGATGGCGGTCGTGGTTCGATCAATGCTGTTAAGATAGAACGTTTCAGACTTTAGTGAGGAATGAAACGATTCGATGGAGGCATTATCAGCGGGCGTCCCTTTGCGGGACATGCTCATGGTAATGCCTTTTGTTTTAACAGCTTTCTGATACTCGTAAGATGTATACACAGATCCTTGGTCACTATGTAACACGCAGTTCTCAGGCAGTGTTGGCAGTTGATCAAGTGTGTGTAAGACAAAGTCTGTGTCCTGCTTATCTCCAATCGTAAAAGCAATCACTTCTCCATTGTATACATCCAATATACTGGAAAGGTACAATTGCTTCTGTCCATAAGGCAAATACGTGATGTCCGTTACTAGTTTTTCAAGAGGATGATCAGACTGAAAGTTCCGATCTAATATATTATCGACCACGGCATATGGCTGCCCATTCTTCTTGCGCTTTTTCACCTTAACCCGGCACTGCCACTGATTTTTCTGCATAATACGCTGAACCGTTTTATGGTTAATACACATTCCCTTTTTTAATATAGCTGTAATTTTTCGATATCCATATCGATACTTGTGCTCTCGGCACAACATGCCGATTTGTCTTTCTAAATGCTGTTTAGGTTGATCCTTCGTCAGATTCTTCTTCCAACGATAATAAGACGCTCGGGAGATACCTAAATGAAAACAGATATCTTGTACGGTCATTGATCGGTGCAATACTTCTACAAGTTCGACTGACGTTTGGCTATCAACTTCCTTTCCAATTCGTTGTACTTTTTTAAAACTTCATTCTGTTGTCTCAGGTAACGATTCTCTGCCTGCAGTTTCTCTAATTCGGAAGAATACTCCGGACCTTTTCCATAAGTGTATTGCTTACCAACAGGCTGTTCAAATCGATGTGTATCACCAGCCTTATACCATCTGACCCATGTCTTAATCTGCGTATTATTTTTGATATTCAACTCCTGCATGATCTCTTTCATAGGTACGCCTGCCAATCTCATTTCTACAGCCTTCTGTTTCACTTCAAGCGGATAACTCACTCTTGTCCCCATAGAAAAAACACCTCCAAGTCTAATTTCGGATAACAATCATCCGTATTCAAACTTGAAGGTGTTTTTATTTGTCTCATCTTATGGGGTCAGTCCCTGATAACGGCAGGTTTTTTAATGCAAAAGGCCTCTGCTTTGGTTTAAGTAATCATTCACGTTGTCACGGGAGCTTTGGAAAAGGTGGAGCTGGCCGCCATAGTTTTCGATCCATTGTATGACGATTTTTTCGGTCATTTTTTCACCCTGATAGGCGTGTCCGGCTTTTGCATAGGTTGCTTCGAAGTCACTCCATAACAACTCCACCCATGTTTTTGCCTGTATATAGCTGATCATCTCGTTCTTTTCCAGAAGCAGATTTGTCAGTTTCTCAATGTACGTATTCATGTGTGCAGTCTCCTTTCTTCAGGAAAAAAATGACGCTTTAAAACGTGCTGTTCTCCATATACTAACCTTACGTCTTCATCTGGAAAGACGCAACTTTTTGATCTCGAACCTAGGGGGAAATGACATGGTCCGGAATAAAGAAAAAGGATTTCCTTACGAAAACGAAAACAAATTTCAGGGTGAACCGAGAGCAAAGGACGACTATGCTTCAAAGCGTGCTGACGGTTCAATCAATCAGCATCCTCAAGAAAAAATGAGAGCCTCCGGCAAACGGTAAAGAAGAACAGCTGCATGGCGCTGCAGCTGTTTTTCACCCTTTATTGACCTGATACTCATAGACGTTCTTCTTTTCAGATAAGTGGGCAAGGGTTGAAAGCACGAGTCCGCATGCGGTCATAAGCGCTCCGCCCGCAAATAGCCAGGAATAAGAACCTGTTCCGCTCAAAATCATCCCGCCGATCCACGCACCGAGCGCATTAGCAAGATTAAACGCCGACACGCTGACAGCGGCGGCAATCGTTGTGCCGCTCTCAGAAGAGGAAATGACCTTCGTTTGCAGCAGAGGCGGTGTGCCGAATGCGCAAGCCCCAAATAAGAATGTTGCAACAATGGCTGCGGCCGGGTAAATGGCGATGTAAGGAAATACAGTCAGGACACCGATCAACCCGATCATCACACCGATCATCGTCCGAGTGAGCAGAGGAAGCGGCACTTTTCCCGCAAAGAAATTCCCCGCAACGCCTCCCAATCCGTACGCAAAGAGAGCGCCTGTAATGCCGACTGTGCTGAATCCCGCTGAATGTCTCAAAATGGGTTCGATAAAGGTGTAGGCGATAAAGACGCCGGAATAGCCTAAAATCGTAATCGCGAAGGAATACAGCACTTGTTTGTTTTTAAATACCCCCCACTCATTCATAAGCATGGGGATCACTTTTGGTTTTCTGTTCGGCACGGCAGCCATGAGGCCCAAGAATCCGATGCCCCCAAGTGCGGTAATGATAGAAAATACCGCTCTCCAATTCAGGACATCTCCGAGATAAGAGCCGAAGGGAACACCAAGCATCAGAGCCACTGTCAGTCCGCCGTTCATTGAGGCTGCGGCTGCGGCACGCTTTTCCGGCGGAACCATTTCACTGGCAAATACCATGGCGATCGCAAAGAAAGCGCCGTGAATGGACGCGGATAAAATTCTTGAGACGGCCAATACCGCAAAATTAGGTGCCAGCGCGCTCATCAGGTTTGAAAGGATAAAAATCGCCATCAGCCCAAGCAGCACAGGCTTTCTCGGGAGCTTGACGGAAATGATGGTGACGAGCGGGCCTGTCAGACAGACGCTTGCCGCGTAGGCCGTGACAAGAAGCCCCGCGGATGAAACCTGTATATGAAAGTCATTGGCAATCGACGTCAAAATCCCCATCACAGCGTATTCTGTGTATCCAATTGAAAAGGTACAAATCATAAGAACAAAAATAATAAATTTCACTGATGGGTTTTTGATACTCAACGTCAATCGCCTCCTTCGATTTTAAAAAACAACGAGTTTCATCTTAAAAGATTTTTGGAGCGAATTCAATGATTTTTTCTTTAAGATTCAGTGTAAATGTGCTGCAAATAAAAAGAGGCTGATATTCAGCCCCCCTGTCACACTTGCTTCTTTTCTTGCAATAATGAGATTGGCAGCGCTTCTTCTCGCTGAGGAGACGAGGTTCTGTATCCCCATGCGAAAACGCCATTTAAATAACTGATGGTAAACTCGTCCTCAGTGTCTTCCACACGATACGTTTCTCCCGGTGAGAAATCTTCCGGAGTCAGCAAATATGCCTTTGCCATCGTAATTTTCCGTTCGAGCACTGCCAGTTCGTTGATGATCCCATGCTGTTCCGCTTTTCTTGCTTTTTCAGAAAGTGATGCGATTTCGGTATTGAGTTCGTGCGGTGTCATTTGACTGTATCGTTTCTCCATTTTTCAGCTACTCCTCTTCTTGCAGAAATTGCTCGATTAAATCGAGTGAGAATCCTTTGCGGAATAAAAATTGTTTGACCTTCATGGTGCTTTCATATGAGCCGTCATAGCGGTATTTTCTAAACGCTTTTTCGGCGTGAAGGCGCAGCGCTTCTTTCTCTGTGTCTTCATCATTTTCATATTCAATCTGCTCTAGCGCAGCGCTGATGACATCAAATGAGAAGCCCTTGCGCTGAAGCTGCATCTGAGCGCGCTGTTTGAGTTCTTTCGTCGAAAGTTTTTTATCTTTTTTGAGAAGCTTTTCAACATGCTTAACTGCTTCTCTCGTCTGATCTTCAAAAGAAAAGGAACTTAATGCCTCCTTAATTGTATCGTCGTCGATCCCCTTCGCTCTCAGCTCTCTGAACAAAACATCAGGGCCTTTTCCGTTCGTTTTTTTGTGGGTGCTGACATAGGCCGCGGCAAATTCCTGGTCGTTTAGGTACTTATAGTCGTTGAGCTTATGGATGACTTCCGCAATTGCAGGCGCTGAGGTTTCTTTTTTCTTTAAGTGGTCCTCGACCTCTTTCGTTGACCTCATTCGGTAGGATAAAAAGTCAAGCGCACGGTTGAAGCCTTTTTTTACTTCATCACCGTATTGAATCTCAATGAGATCAAGGTCATCAAGCTCTTTTCCCTTTTTGAGCTCAAATTTCACGAGCACGTCCGCGTCCACACTGAAGGCGTATTTTTCATCCAGAAAAATATTGAAGCGTTCCGTATTCTTTTTTTGTGTTGATATTTTTGTAATAAATGGCATCTTAATCTCCCTTCTCAGGCCTGAAACGCGTTTTCTTTGATTAAAATGAGGTAAAGTATTGTTATTAGAACGATGAGGAGAGATGTTTATGAATATCGCAATGACAGGCGGAACCGGTTTTCTCGGCCAGCATCTGACAGGCGTTCTTACCCGCCAGGGACACCATGTTTATATTTTATCAAGAAACGCAAGGGAAACTGAACAAAAAAATATGACATATGTTCAATGGCTGACGGAAGGAGCCGCGCCGGAGCAGGAACTTCCTCATATTGATGTCTGGGTCAATCTTGCGGGAAAATCGATTTTTGGCCGCTGGACAGAAAAAACGAAGCAGCAAATCCTCTCCAGCCGTATCAATGCGACACGTGAAGTGCAGCGGCTTATTCATAAACAGAAGGAAAAACCGAAGACGCTGATTCAGGCCAGTGCCGTGGGCATATACGGCACAAGTCTTGAGAAAACCTTCACAGAGGATTCCGCAACGTCAGATGAGGATTTTCTCAGCCATACTGCACATTTGTGGGAAAAGGAAGGACAGAAAATTGAGGCGATGGGCATCCGAACGGTTTATGCGAGATTTGGCGTGATGCTTGGGGAAAAAGGCGCTCTCCCGCTTATGGTTCTTCCCTATAAGCTTCTGGCCGGCGGAACGATCGGAACGGGCAGACAGTGGCTGTCATGGATTCATGTCGAGGACGCGGCCCAGATGATCCGATATGCGATGGAAAACACCGGCATTTCAGGACCCATGAATGTCACCGCGCCAAACCCTGTGGAAATGAAGCAATTCGGAAAAACGATTGCGCGGGTGAAGCACAGCCCGCACTGGCTCCCCGTCCCGGAATTCTTTTTATCAAAGGCATTGGGTGAAATGAGTCTTCTGATTGTGAAAGGACAGCGCGCCCTGCCTAAAAAAGCGATGACCTCCGGATTTCGTTTTGCATATTCGGATCTTGAATTCGCGCTCTCACAGCTGATTACAGACCGAAAGGCTGTATAAAAACGGAAGGAAGCGTCAACCTTAAGAATAACATGGTTGAAGGAGGTCCTTTTATGGAAAAGAAGAGGGAGAAGCATCAGCAAGGCGCCAATCTGAAGAAAATGCAGGAAGTTCTTTATTCAGGCGAATTTAAAAAAGCGGAAAAAGCTGCTAAGCGCAAGTAGGAATACATAGCCCCTTTATGCCAGATACTATGTTTGTTTGATATCACTTTTTAGGGGGAATTTGATATGGGCAGAAATCATATTCACAAAAACCGTGATAAAAACAAACAAAAACTTCCTCAAGTTCCCGACGCATTAAAAAGGGAAACTGACGGTGTTTACGAAGAATATTCAAGCGAGCTTGCTGATGCGAATGACCGCGAAGCGCAAGAGCGTGCGAAAGCAGCAGACAACAGAGCGAAAAAGAAAACTCGTTAACGAAAAACCCCTTGTCTCCGTTTGAGACAGGGGGTTTTTTACATGTCGGTGAACCGTTCACGGATCGGCGTGCGTTTTTTCACTTCCGGCGCTTCGTCAGGATAGCCCGTTTGTATGATAGCGGCGAATCGTTCATGATCCTGTAAACCAAAGGCCTGATGCACCTCTTTGTCGTAAAGGATTTTTCCGCTTTTCCAAACCATGCCGATTCCTTTTTCCCAGGCAAGAAGCTGAAGATTTTGAATTAATGAGCTGGTTGCCGCAAAATCATCGTCTCGCGCTCTTTCGTTTTCATCTTCTTGAAACACGACGAGCAGAAATCCCGGTACGCGTCCAAGTGTGTTTTTGAAATTTTGAAGCTTTTCCTCTGTTATATCCGGCTTGGATTTCTTAGAGAATGCTGCAAATGTGTTGATCAGATTTGCTTTTCCCGTCTCACTAGAAACGTAAATAAATCTCCATGGCTCTGTCACTCTGTGATTTGGCGCATATTTCGCCGTTTCAAGCATGTCAAGAATATCTGCTGAAGGTACTGGCTCTTGTTTAAATTTTCGAATCGATCTTCTGCTGCGTATGATGTCCCGCAGGGCTGAATGTTGATGTATCTGTTCGGTTTGAGGCATACCGTCTCACCTTCCTAAGCAATTGAAAATGATTATCATTCATAATGATAACGGATAGTGCATCTTTTTGTAAACCATCATCCGTATTAGATTTTTAGAATACGGGTTTCTGAGTAAACAGCCGTTCCTGTCATATTCACTTTCACACGGCCGCCGTCTTCGTTCATATCGATTTCCACTTTCCCGTCTTTTCCTATTTCCTGCCCTTGTTCAATGATAAATTCTCGCTGCCCGGCATTGCCGTACTGTTTCATATAAGCCCCCATCACGCCGGATGCCGTGCCCGTCACGGGATCTTCTATCGTTCCCGAATACGGGGATGAAAAGTGGCGTCCATGCAGGTCGCTGTCGGGATGAATGGTTTCAAAGGTAAACGGGTGGACTGAAGCGTTTGGCAAATCAACTAATACTTCCGGAAATTGTTTGTTATCAGGCACCATTTTTTTGGAGGCCTCTAATGATTTAAGCGGAACGATGGCTGTCCATATGCCAGTGCTCCCAAACACAATCGGAAGGTCTTCATGCAAATCTTCTTCAGAGATTCCTAGCGCGCCCGCAAGTTTTTCCCGATTGCCTGTAAATGGTTTGAATTGCGGAGATGCCTGTTCAAGCGTGATATGAATGCGGCCTTCTTTTTCAGAAGTCTTCACAGGCAGGATACCGGCTTTTGTCTGGATACTGTATGTTTTACCGCTCTCCAGCATTCCTTTTTCACATAGTGCGTAAAGAGAAGCAACTGTTGCATGACCGCACAAGTTCATTTCGTGTCCAGGGGTAAAGTAACGGAGTTCAAGATCAGCCGGCTCGCTTTTCCGGATAAAGGAGGTTTCTGAATATCCGGCACGCTCAGCTATGATCTGCATCTCTTCGTCAGTGTAATGGTCTCCCTCCAATACAACGCCTGCGGGGTTTCCTTTGCCGGGACTGCTTGTAAATGCTTCATATTTTAATACCTCTATTTCTTTCACTTGTCTGCCGCCCTTTCTTTATCAATGTCTCTGTCAGTATAGCAAAAAACGATTATGAATTTTCAGTTATTATCAAAAAAACCCATTTTCTTTAGAAAATGGGCGTAGCCATCAAGTGTTTCTCGTTTTATAGAGCAAATAAATAAAATAAGGGGCGCCGATAGCGGCTGTAAAAACGCCGGCTGGCACTTCCACCGGAGCAAATAAGGTTCTGCCGACGATGTCAGCTGTTAGGACGAGCAACGCCCCGATGAGTGCCGACGCCGGGAGGAGCGCACCATAAGACGAGCCGACGAGGCGTCTTGCAATATGGGGCGCCATCAGCCCGACAAAACCGATTGTGCCGGCAACCGAAACCGCACAACCCGTAAGAGCCGTGCTCAAAAGAAGCAAGAAAAAACGATTGCGCTGCACGGCGCTTCCCGCACCCGCCGCAATATCTTCGCCCAGCACCTGTATATTCATATTTTTCAGCGCGATAAAACAAATAAAAATGAGAATAACAGATAAGATAATTGCTATTTTTACATGCTGCCAGTTTGATCCATAAACTGATCCAGTGATATACACATTGGCTTGTGATGCTCGGTAAATTGGGCCTTTGATCATCAGCAGGGTGGTCAGCGCCTGTGCCGACATTGAAAATCCGATCCCGATAAGCACCAGCCGAAATGTGGAGGCGCCATTTTTGTATGCCAGTAAATAGACGATAAGCCCAACAGCTGAGGCACCGATAAATGCAGCCGCCGGAAGCCATGACAGACTGATCGTAAGTGAACTGCTGCGGTCTGTAAAAAACATCATCACAAGCACGACTGCTACCGCCGCTCCCCCCGTTATTCCGATAATATCCGGAGATGCGAGAGGGTTTCTGACGAGCCCCTGCAATATCGCGCCTGCCGCCGCCAAGCAAACGCCGGCGCATAAAGCGGTCAAAATTCTTGGCAGGCGGAATGACATGATCATCAGTTCATCCAGCTTGGAGCCTGCACCAAAAAATGTTTTTGCCACATCCCAGGGAGGAATAAACCTTTGTCCGAGACCGGCGCTAAGGATCAGTACAGCCGCTGTTAATCCCAGTAAAACGAAAAAGACGATCCATGCTTTCTTTTCAGCCGCGGTAACGCCAAAATGAAGTTTCATAGTTTTGCCCCCCTTCTTGCGATGTATACAAACACAGGCATACCGATGATGGCTGTCATGACCCCGACAG
Organism: Bacillus sp. SW14; assembly: GCF_047608225.1. Classification (NCBI taxonomy): domain Bacteria; kingdom Bacillati; phylum Bacillota; class Bacilli; order Caryophanales; family Bacillaceae; genus Bacillus; species Bacillus sp. SW14. Next base: position 3,422,650 of record NZ_JBLKRW010000001.1, read on the forward strand.
GAACTTCCTGAGGCATAATGATATATCGGGCCCCGATATCCGCGGCAACAAGCAAAACCGCACCCAAAACAGCGGAAAACGGCAGAATCCAGCGATAATCATTGCCGACGATAAACCGCGCAAAATGCGGAATAATGATGCCGATAAAGGAAATCGGCCCGGCAATGGCCACAGCAGATCCGGCAAGCAAGACAACACAAAGCGCCATCACAAATTTCAGCAGGCCAATTTTTTGGCCGAGTCCTTTTGCCACATCTTCTCCCATAACGAGAAGATTCATTTTCTGGCCAAGAAAGAAGCTGATCACAAGCGCTGCGGCTGCATATGGAAGCATTGTCATCAGCAGATCCAGACTCCTGCCCTGCACAGAGCCGGTCAGCCAAAAAAGCACCTGAGCGAGCTCGAGTTCATTGACAGAAAGCAAGCCTTGTGTCAGAGAAGAAAACATGGCCGCCATGGCAGCCCCCGCCAGCGTCAATTTGATTGGCGTCAGCCCTTCCCTTCCAAGCGAGCCTGCGGCATAGACGATCGCAGCGGTAAATGTTGCACCGATAAAAGAGCTCCATACTAGCGCCTGAGGTGATTGAATATGCAGAAAAAACGATCCGGCAACAATAAAAAAGCCGGAGCCGGCGTTAACTCCGAAAATCCCCGGTGACGCGAGCGGATTTTTTGTGAGCGCCTGCATGAGAACGCCTGCGGCTGCAAGCGAGGCGCCGACAACTGTGGCAACCACTGCACGCGGGAGTCTGACGTCTTTGATGATGACATGTTCATTTGTACCGTTGAAAGAAGTAAACGCCTGATAGACCTGTCCCCATGACGTATCTGTATAGCCGTAAACAACGCTTGCACAGACAGCCGCCAGTAAAGTCAAAATCAGACATACTAACACAATCCATTTTGAAGATGCCTTTTTGCAGATCATGATCTAATTCTCCTAGTTTTTTACTATGTCATGTTTGTTTTTGAGAATAATCCTCAATTAGGGATTGACACTCTCAACACTGCTTATTATGATCTAAATGATAATGAATTTCAATATCGGGAGGAAAAAGATGAAAAAGCGCATCAGCACGCTATTCGTATTTTTAATGGCCCTTATGGTGCTTTCTGCCTGTAATAGTTCAGAAAGTTCAAGCGACAGCGAGGGGACAAGTAGCAAAACCAGAACGGTTAAACATGCAATGGGGACATCAGACAACATTCCCGCCAATCCAAAACGGATTGTTGTTTTAACAAATGAAGGAACAGAGGCGCTCTTAGCGCTTGGCATTAAGCCTGTCGGAGCCGTAAAGTCATGGAAGGGCGACCCGTGGTATGACTATCTGAAAGATGACATGAAAGGTGTTAAAAACGTCGGTCTTGAAACGGAACCGAATGTGGAAGCGATCGCAGAATTAAAGCCTGATTTGATTATTGGCAACAAAGTGCGCCAGGAAAAAATTTATGATCAGTTAAATGCGATTGCGCCGACCGTTTTCGCCGAATCTTTGGCTGGGAACTGGAAGGAAAACCTGACTCTATATGCCAACGCGGTGAATAAGGCGGACAAAGGCAAGGAAGTCATTGCCGATTTTGATAAACGCGCTGCCAATTTAAAAGAAAAGCTTGGCGATCAGACAAATAAAACCGTTTCTGTCGTACGCTTTTTATCCGGCGAGTCAAGAATCTATTATACCGATTCATTCTCGGGGATTATTTTAGACCAGCTTGGCTTTAAACGCCCTGAAAAACAGGTGGAGCTGTTTAAGAAACAGAAAGATCAATTTACGTTCTCAACAGACAGTAAAGAGTCCATTCCAGATATGGATGCCGATGTGCTGTTTTATTTCACGTATAAAGCCGATAACGCAAAAGAAAATGAAAAATGGGCCAGTCAGTGGACAAGCAGTTCACTATGGAAAAACCTGAAGGCCGTGAAGTCAGGTAACGCCCATGAAGTCGATGACGTCGTATGGACAACCGCAGGCGGAATTAAAGCGGCAAACTATCTGCTTGATGATATTGAAACCTATTTCTTAAAGGCGAAATAAAAAAGGACTCCGTCTGGTTAGACGGAGTCTTTTTTGCTTTTACCGATCAGCCGCGTAACGAGGAACATGGTGACAGAAAGAGATCTGTTTTTCCGGTACGCCAAGTATTTGCCGCGCCACTCCGGTTTATATTTTTCTTTAAAGGCCCTGAGCCCGCTGAAACTGTACATGTATCTGACATTATTAAAAATGACAGCGGCAAATCTTTCTGACCAGAAGGATGTAAAGGCGGTGCCGACATTGGCCAAGGGCGCCATTCCCATGTTAAACGACGTACAGCCTTCCTCCTTCGCCCATAAAAACATGCGGATGAACAATGCGTCCATAATGCCGTTCGGGGCGTCATCACGGTAGCGCATCAGATCGACTGAGATTTCCCCTTCCTGATACATCGGCATGACATTTGCAAAGGCAACGATCTCTCCTTCTGCATTTTTCATGTAGGCGATCGGCGCTTTCTGTAAATATGAAGGAGCAAAAAATCCGAGCGAGAACCCCTTCTCCTTTTTCGAGCCGAGCCATTCATCCGAGATTTGTTTCAGTTCCTCCAAAAACGCATCAGAAAATGGGGGATGATCGATATGGAAGGTATATCCCTCCCGCTCAAAGCGGTTATTGATTGCCCGAAGACCGGCTTTTTTCTTCCCGGTCAAGGTAAATGTATTTAAATCCACATAGGCTTCCTCGCCCAGTTTAAAGAAGTTATAGCCGAAATCGTGATACAGCGCCATGTCCTCTCGTTCAATTTGATAGAACAGAACACTGAATCCTTTTTGATGCGCTTCGTTCAGAAATTCTTCCAGCACGAGCGGGAACGATTCTCTTCGGCCTGATGGATCGCCGAGCACGACCAGCCTTCTAGCGATTTTCCCAAACAGAAGCAGTGCATTCCCATCACTTGAAAAATAAAACCGCTTATCTCCAAGATAGCCGAGGTGGCTCAGCGCGTTCCCGCCATTTTGATTTAAAAATAAAGCAAGGCGATCGGGATCAGCTTTTTCCCCGATTGGTTTTGTCTTTTTATGATACACCACTGTAAATAAAAAGAAGAACAGCGGCACAATGATGATCGCCATGATGGTTGCATAGGTAATATGCGAGGTACTGTGGACGAAATATTCGTGGCGCATCACCTTCTTCATATGTTCCCAAATGAAACCTGCAATGACGTTATAGTTAAAGAGCGCCACAGTGAAAAGCGCTGCAGCGAAAATCATTTGTCCGAGCGTATAGGATGCCTGTTCTCGAACAAATTGTTTTTTCAATAGCACAAGCAATACAATAATCACCGGCAGTACGAATATCGCACTGATGTTGAGTCCTTTTAAGAAGCTGAACACAAAACCGCCCACAAGCGCTGTAATCGCCATCGTATAGGAGCGTTTTGTCCGTTTATAAAGCTCGATCGGCAAAATCAGCAATATAAGCGCTGAGCTTAAGGACAGGCCGTTGAACAGCAAAAGGGCCGGGCGCGGAATGTGCGGAATAACCGTCAGCCTGTCAATCGGCAAAGATACTGAAGCCAGTACAATCAGCCCGGCAACAAACACAATAAGGGAAAGCGAGCCCTGCAAAATTCTTAGTAATATCGCCCGCTGGACGACAAGCAAAACGTTTGTCGTCTCAATTGCCGGTGCGATGCGCGGATTCGTTTCGAGCCGTCTCATTGTATTTTCGGTCAGGTCGCCGGCAGCAAAGAACAATCCCAGACCGAATGGGATAAATGAATAGACGATCCTGTACAAGAGAATAGATGTCACAATGGCCTCCTGATGATAGCCAAGCTGCTCCATCCCGAGCAAAAACAAAAGATCAAATGAGCCGAAGCCGCCCGGCACGAGACTGATCATCCCTCCGATCGCCGCAATGACGAATACCCCGAACACATACCGGATATCAGCATGAATGCCCATGGCGAACAAAGACAGATAGATGACGCCTCCAGCCATTAGCCATTCGGCAACGGAAGCGCCGATATAAGCGAAAATCGGATTTTTCACTTTGTCCGCATTTTCTTCGTCTCCGGTTTTACGGCCTTTTATTTTAGAAACCGCTAGTGATAGCGGCAATAACAGCGCGAAACCGATAATGACCGCCCACAGCCAAGGCTTTTCATGAATCACTTCATCCACTGGCAGCACTCGTGCGGCGACGAAAATGCTGAAAACAGATAACCCGAGAAGCATTGAGGATGTAAGCCAGGCGATTCCTTTTACGAGCGCCTTATGGTCTTTCGTATGCTCTTTATAAAACATCATTCTTAACCCGACTCCGGCTAAACCGCCGAACCCGAGCACATTATTAAATGAATTGGCGATCCAGGAAACCCTGAATACCTTTCCGTTTGTAATCGAAAGGCGCAGTGAGTATTTCAGGACGTAATCATACAGCGACATGGCCGCAACAGCCAGCAAGCCGACCAATACAAGGATAAATAAGTCCGTACGTTCCAGGCCGTTGATGACCATGAGCGTGCGTTTGAATGACAGATTTGTCAGTTCTTTTTTTGATTGATAAATAACAAATAGTAAAACCGCAATAGGAAAAACAATTTTTAAAACGGATAAAGCATTCTTTTTAATCAGCAATGGTCTCTCCAATCATATTCTAGTTCAATCTGCTTCCCTAATAATCTCCCACTCATTATACACTACCGTTATTTTTCGGACAAAGTCCCGCATGCGGTTTCTGCTCACTTTCTTTCGGGAGTGAAAATCGAGTAATATGGTAAGAGGAGCGAATGATGAGGAAGTGATAAAATGGAATATAATTTACACGATACAACGGTATTAAACGAAAACATTCTTTCATCTGAGGAACGGGAAATATGGGTGCTTTATATGAAAGTCTTAACCTCTGCCGGGCTCGGTGACGTGTCCGAGTGGATGAAGCTGGATATGAGCATGCCGCAAATGAAAGTGCTGATGCTATTAAACAACCATGGAACACTGAAAGTAAGCGACATTGCTGAAAAAATGGGGGCTTCCCTGTCCAATACAACAGGGCTGCTTGACCGCCTTGAGAAATCAGGGTTTGTCAAACGCTCACATTCTGAAGAGGATCGCCGCTCAGTAGTTGTTCAGTTGACTGAGAATGCAAAAAATATTTTTCGTGGTCTTTATGAAAAGGGCCACCTGAAATTAAAGCGTTCCCTGGAACTGCTGTCTCCTGAAGAAAAGCGGGCTGTTTCCGAAGGGCTTTCTATCCTTTCAAAAGCATTAGAGAAAGTGAAAAAAGAATAAATTTTTAAGTCTGTCCTCCGCAAACCGCGGAAGCAGGCTTTTTTTATTTGACATTTAGTTCATTATGAATGAATAATATATTCAAAGTGAATAAAAAGGGGTTGATGAATATGTCTGAAGCATCGGTAGAGCAGAAAAGCCAAAAGTGGGCGATCAGCCTGTTTACCATCGGTGTGTTTATGGCTGCGCTGGATAATGGAATTATTTCGGCAGCTTTAACAACGATAAACGAATCGTTTGCCGTTTCTCCTTCCTGGGGGTCGTGGGGCATTACCCTTTATACGCTCGGCCTTAGCGTCAGTGTGCCAATCGTCGGAAAGCTTTCCGATCGCTACGGCAGAAAGAAACTCTTTCTCATTGAGGTTTGCCTGTTCGGACTTGGTTCTTTGCTTGTTGCTTTGAGCCAAAGCTTCCCGCTCTTTCTGATCTCACGGCTGATTCAGGCGCTTGGGGGCGGCGGGATTTTCATTATCGGCAGCTCACACATTCTCGCTACTCTTCCAAAAGAAAAACAGGGGAAGGCGCTTGGGCTGCTTGGTGCGATGAACGGGATGGCCGCTGTTCTCGGGCCGAATATCGGAAGCTTTCTGCTTGACTGGACCGGATCTTGGCATTGGCTGTTTTTGATTAATCTGCCGATTGCCGTGTTATTGGTTGTTTTCGGTGCATGTTTTATTGCAGAAACAAAAGCGCCTGAAGCTAAACGCCTTGATACAGCGGGAATCCTCCTTCTATCCCTGTCGATTTTAGCTGTGATGTACGGCATGACGAATCTTGACGGGGCAAATCTCTTAAAAAGCTTGGGAGATCTAGAGGTTTATGGATGTATTGGTTTTGGCATTCTTTGTTTTGCAGGGCTTATCTTGTTTGAAAGGCGGGTTGAAATGCGCGGGGGCGATCCGATTTTGGCGTATTCTCTGCTGCGCAACCACATGTTTCAGCGCACGCTTATTATCGGTTTGTTATCTGGCGGACTCTTGGCGGCGGTCATTTTTATCCCGTCATATGTTGAGCAGTATTTGGGTGTCCCTGCTGTAAAAGCAGGCTATTGGATGACACCGCTTGCGTTAGCTTCAGGAATCGGCGCTTGGCTCGGCGGAGCGCTCACCGACAAAAAAGGTCCGGTGAAAACCGTTATTCTTTCGGGAATCATTTCATGTGCGGGATTTGCTTTATTTCCGCTTTGGGTGACGGAGAAATGGGAGTTTGTAATCGCTAGTGTGGCGGCAGGCATCGGTTTTGGCTTTCTGTTAGGCGCCCCGCTAAACGTCCTTGTATCAGAGGCGGCGAAAACGAATAAAGGCACAGCGCTTGGCACGCTTTCATTGGTGAGGCAAATCGGACTGACATTGGCGCCTACTCTTTATGCAGGTTTTATCACAGCCGCTTTTGACCAAATCGGTGATGAAATCAAAAACCGCTTATCGGATAGCGGACAATCAGAAACGGCGATGCAAGCGATTCCGAAGATCGACAGTTCTGATGTTTCTGCTTTACAAGCACAAATCGAACGCATTCCCGTGCCTGAAGTCAAAACCGCGATAAGCGATGCCATTCACGCGAGTGTCGCCAGCGGCTATGATCATTTATATGCAGCGGCGGCTGTGATTTCACTGCTGGTGATTGCCACTATGACTCTTCCGGCTTTCCGCCGGCAAAAGCGTTAAGACCACCCCATCCGTTTGGAAAGCTCCGTAATATGGGCGATATGATGATGTGAGTGCCAGACATACAGCCCCAGTGCGTTCTCCAGGGTCATGATTTCTTTTGTGTCGGGGTGATAAAAACCACATTGAAATTGCTGATCCGTCAGGGTGCGAAGAAGAGCCGCCCATCGCCCGTGAAGCGCCTGCAAAAGTGCGAGTGAACCGCTCGGATCAGCTGTTTTCGGGTCCTTTAGCTCCGACCACGCTTTTTCATCATATGGACGGATGGCCGGTGTCTCTTCCGTCAAGCTCAGTTTAAATCGAATATAGCTGTTCATATGACTGTCAGCCAGATGGTGAACAACTTGCCGAACGGTCCATCCCCCGTCCCGGTACGGTGTGTCAAGCTGGCTGTCCGTCATGCCTTCAACGGCTTGTTTCAGTTTTGCCGGCACTTCTTCAAGGGCTTGAATCCATTCTGCTTTTTGCTCCTTCGATACGAATTTCCTCGGCTTGTATTCTCCAATTGGGTAGCTTAGATTGGCTATAGTCATGTACGTTCTCCCTTCTGATTCATCTTCTCCTTTATTTTACAAGAAAAAGATTGTATCTTGCGATTATTTCTCATACAATAAAAACGACACTAGTGTCATTTTTATTAAACAGGAGGATAAATCATGGAAAAACCGTTGTTTCGCAATCAAAAAGGGCTGATAACACTGTTAGCCTCGCAAACCATTTCTTCACTTGGAGACTGGCTTCACATTTTGGCCGTGCTAACGTTAGCCGCTTTTCAGCTTCACGCTTCACCGTTAGATATGTCATTTTTGATGATGTCCTTCGTTTTGCCTGTCATTGTACTCGGTCCGGTATCGGGTTTGCTTGCCGACCGCTTTGACAGAAAAACGATCATGTTTCTATCTGAAATCGGCCGTGCCCTCACCGTTATCAGCTGCGTTTATGTCAGTGAGCTTTGGCAGCTTTACGTATTGCTAAGCCTCCAGAGCTGTTTTTCTTCACTTTTTTCACCTGCTAAAAACGGGAAGCTTAAGGAATTGACTCCAGAAGCGCACATTCAGCAGGCCGTTTCCGTCAGCAGCATCATTGATAACAGCTCTAAAATTTTCGGTCCTGCCCTCGGCGGCATGCTGATCGGCACAGTCTCTATTCATTCTGTTTTCTATATCAACGCCGGCGCCTTTCTTCTATCCGCTGTTATTTTGTTTTTTCTCCCCAAAGATGCTTTTTTACCAAAAGCCCATACACCTCAAGAAAAAACATCGGCACTCGCTTCTATAAAAGAAGGCCTTCAGTTTATGAAACGGGTGCCGCTTCTTTTAACAGGCTTGCTCACCGCTTGTATTGTTCTCTTTGTTTTGCAGATTGGTGATTCGCAGGCGATCATTCTTATCCGTTCTTTTTCAGGCGCTCCGCCTGAGCTTGCAGGCTGGTGCATGGCCGTCAGCGGAGCCGGCATGCTCCTTACGGCGGCAATTGCCGGCAGACGGCGAATCACCTCTTATTTTCTTTATTTCTCAGCTGGGACCTTTCTGCTTGGACTAGCAACTGGAGGCGTGCCATTTCTGAGCGGAATGGGAATTGCCGGCATTGCTCTTTTTATTTTCGCTTTTTTCATCATGGGAGCGGCTTTCGGTCTTGTCCATATTCCATTTCAAATTCTCGTGCAGACAACAGTGCCTGTCGATTACAGCGGCAGAGTGTTTGGCGCCATTCAGAGCGCGACGACCCTCGCCTCCATCCTCGGCATGGCGGGCGGGGGTGTACTGGCGGAATGGATCGGTGTATCACTTGCATTTCTTGTCTGCGGCTGCTTGCTGATCATGGTTGGGTTGATTACACTTGTAGGTAAGAAAATTGCAGAAAGCAGGCGATATCTTGTCACCGAAAGTAACAAAGGAGCACAAGGATAAACGGCAGGCCGAGATTTTAGAGGCTGCCAAAACCGTTTTTAAACGAAAAGGATTCGAATTAACGACAATGAAAGACGTTGTGGAAGAGTCAGGTTTTAGCCGAGGCGGTGTCTATCTTTATTTTTCAAGCACTGAGGAGATGTTTCGCCGCATCATTGAAGCCGGGCTTGATGAAGGGCTCCAGAAGCTTGATGAATCAGCTGAACACCAAAGCGTTTGGGCCGCCATTTCCAGCTACTTGGATGAACTGGCTGATGGCCTGCTTGATGCAGCGGATACATTGGCGCCGGTGCAGTTTGAATATTTAGTGACAGCTTGGCGCAATGAAGAGCGGCGGCAGTATTTGGAGAAACGATATGATCTTTTTGTAGAAAGGTTTTCAAAGCTATTGCAAAAAGGAATCGACCAGGGGGAATTTCAGCCTCTGCAGCCGCTGGCGACGATTGCGAAGTTTTTCCTCAATATGAATGACGGCATCATCCAGAACGCGCTTTATTTTGATGAGGAAAAGGCTGATGTATCTGGACTTGCTGAATCTGCAAAATTATATTTCAAAACGGTACTGCAAGTGGATGAGAAATAAAAAACACGGCAGGAGAGAGGCTCCTGCCGTGTTTTTTTACCCTGCGTGATCACCCACTTCTACTATTGCTTTCTTCTGTTTTGGCTGATAGACCTTCCCCACAAATAAATAACCGTATTTGAATTTATTCAATGCCCATGAGGTCAGGATCGGGCCGGCTGTGCACACGGCAAACAACAGAAGAACAGCAGGTACGGCAGGAATTCCTGGCATGTTTGTAAACAAAACATAGCCTATGATCATAAAATAGGCATGCAGAAGATAAATCGAAAAGGAATAGTTGCTGATAAACATCACGATTTTCGGCACATGCTTCATGTTAGAAAACAAGTGAAAGCACAGGAAAATCATGCTTGTCGAATACAGCATAATATCAGGCCGTTTCGAACTGATCATGCCGGTTTCTCCGCCATAAGAAACAGTGACAACCAGCGCAGCAGAAGCTAGCGCGGCGCCGTATATCACCCGGCGGTATTGATTCAGCAGCGCTAAAAAACGCTTGTACTCTTTTCCGCAATAGTAGGCCAGACAAAAGTAGAAAAGCCAGCCTGTGAACGGAACCCAGAAGAACGGAAACGCCCCTCCCTCTTCAGAAGCAGGAGCCGGGCTGACTGCTGAGAAATAGCTTAAATAAGCGGCTGTCACCACAAATGAGATGGACAGCACCCATTTCGGCGATGCTTTTTTCAAATGCTCGTGAAAAATTATATGCAAAATGTAAAATTGAAAGATAACGAGAATAAAGTATCCGATAAAGTTTCCCAACAATACGTTCGCCAGGTATTTTTGCACAAACGCGAGAAAGGTCACCTCTCCTCCCATCGCACTGGTCATCAACAGTGCGTCAATAGACGCGATAAATAAAAAAGGAACGAAAATCACTTTTCCCCGTTTCTTTAAAAAACCGTCCGGAACCCCATCAGGATAAGAACGGGCCAGCAAAAATTCAGAGATGAAAATGAAAGCAGGCGTGCTGAACATCAGGAGTGTGCGAAAAGAATCTATAGTGTGAGAAATATTAGCGAGAGCTTCTGCCTGAAGCATCAGGACCATTGAAATGATATGGAGCAGGACAACACATAAGCACGAAATGCAACGGATCATAAAAATTTCTTTAATTTGCATAACAGCGCTCCTTTTATTTCAAATTTTTAGAAATCGTTGGTTGTACCTTAACATGTCTGCTCTATTTAAAAAAGTGGCTGATGTCATAAATTGGCGTATGTATTATTGACTACGTCCATAAAAACCTCTGACTTTTTGGTGTATCTTTCTCAGACGAAATTGCTAAGAGAATCCAAAAAACCTGCTGTCACGGAGACGGCAGGTTTTTTTTAGGATGATATTAATTTGTATTGAGGCCTCCGCCATTCAGACCTTCTTTGATATAGCCGTTCACTTGGCTATTCGAAAGCAAGCCAATATGGCTGATGCCATAAAGCTGGATGTTTCTCGCTCCTTGTAATCGAGACAAGCTATTGATTACGATTTGATCATTTAGGCTGTAGATAGATGTATAGAGAATTTTTTTGATTAGGATCTGTACCTGGCAGCGCAACAGATGACACTAAACCATTAGCCCCTCCAAGCGTTACGACATTTTGAATCTTGTTGCCCCCGCCTAGATATTTAATATAGTACAGCGTGTGCGCCTCCCATACTATGAGCCACAATATCTACTTTTTTGGCTCCCGTCTCTTTTAAAACACGGTCAATATATGAAGCGAGCTGCGGGCCGTTATTTAGATTGTTCCCTGTTTTATCATAAAAATCAATTGCATACAGTTTGTTGCTTTGCCAGCCTTGAGAAATTAAGTAGTTTTTAATAGCAAAAAAGTTGTATGAGGCACCGCTTATTCCATGAACAAGAACAACAGGATTATGCACTGATTCAGCTTTTGCGCTTGACGGCGGAGCGGCTAGAACAGATAGAATCAGCGATAAACAGATGACAGATGCAATAAGTACTTTTTTCACATTCATTCCCCCTTAAAAAATTGATACCACCAATTTCCTCTTATATATATAAAATCAATATTGTTAATATTTTTCAGAAAAATCAAATTTGAGCATAGCCTTTTGATATGATTGAGGGAGATGAATTTCATATTACCTGTTATCTTTATTTTACAAGCAGACCGGGTTGTGTTCCCTTCCTCCCTTTTCTATAATAAGGGGAATAGGCAGTTAGGATCACAGGTGAGCGCTGGCTCATCTTTTTTATGAAACAGCCATAGACACGGAGGATAGCATGAGAGTATTAAAATACGCCATATTAGGGCTTTTGCGAAAAGGCGAATTGAGCGGCTATGATATTACGAGTTATTTTAAAGAGGAGCTCGGCCAATTTTGGAGCGCCAAGCACAGCCAGATTTACCCTGAGCTCAAAAAGCTGACGGAAGAAGGATTTATCACGTTCCGGACAACGATTCAGGGCACGAAGCTGGAGAAAAAGATGTACACTCTGACAGACAGCGGAAAGCAGGAGCTGCATGACTGGCTGATCCGTCATCAGCCGATACCGGAGACGGTGAAGGATGAATTTATGCTGAAGGCTTATTTCATTTCTTCCCTATCGCGGCAGGAGGCTTCTGATTTGTTCACAGACCAGCTGCGAAAACGCAAAGCCAAGCTGTCTGATTTGCAGGAAAGCTATGAAAAGCTTATGGTTTCAGCGGAGCCGATGTCATTTACTTCACCGGACTTCGGGCACTATCTCGTGCTGACGAAAGCGCTGGAGCGGGAGAAAAATTACGTTTCTTGGCTGGAATCGATTTTAGCGATAATAGATGGGGATTAATCGGGAGCGGCCTTCAGGCTGTTCCCATACTTTATGCGGGGGGACGAACGATGAATGTGACATTGCGTGAATTAACAGGGGAACTGATCCGGGTGGTGCCAATGGACAAAAGCCATATTCAAGGTTTATATGAAGCTGCAAATGATGAAATCATCTGGGCCCATTTACCAAAAACGATTACAACACTGCATGATATGGAGGCTTTTATAGAGGAAGCGCTGCAAATGAAAGCGTCCGGAGCAGAATTTCCATTCGTGATGATTCATCGTGAAACTGGCAAAATCGTCGGCACGACGCGATTTCTGTATATGTCATCCGCTTCAAGGAGCCTTGAGATCGGCTGGACATGGCTGCACCCTTCAGTGTGGGGCACCTCAGTCAACACAGAATGCAAATATTTGCTGTTACAGTATTGCTTTGAACAGCTCAACACGATTCGGGTGCAGTTTAAAACAGATGAGCGGAATGTCAGATCGCAAAAGGCGATTGAACGGCTGGGAGCAGTCAAAGAAGGCATATTGCGAAACCAAATGATCAGAAAAGACGGAACATTCCGTAATTCGGTGTTTTACAGCATTATCGACAGTGACTGGCCGTCCGTGAAACAACATTTGGAACAGAGACTGAAGCTTACAGAAAAAGCAAAATGATCCTAAAAAAACATCTGCCCCGAAGGCAGATGCTTTTTTACGCTCGGAGCGCTTTCAGCCCCGCTGCGAAGGTAACCGCCGCAAACGCAAGCAAGATGCCGCAGATCCCGAGAATATCTGTGACGTGTGCACCGTTAGCGATAATCTCAGTCAGCCCGCTCATCGCCCACTTTTGCGGAAGAAATTCAGCAACGGACTGCATAAACTTCGGCTCGATGTCTATCGGCCAATACATTCCGCTTACCATACACGTTGCGATGACGAACAAGTTACCGAACGCAAGCTGCTGTTCCGGCGTTCTGACATTGGCCGCAATTACCAATCCGATGCCGACAACGGTCAGCAGAAAAAGCGACACTAACACAATCACCGCAGCCGGATTGCCCCAGCTGATGCCAAACAGCCAATGGGTAGCGAGAAGCAAGATGCCGAATTGAATCCAGCCAATGACGAAGAAGGACAGCACATACCCCGCACCGATTTCCGCCCGGCTGACAGAGGCTGTAAGCAATCTGGACCAGACGCCGTTTTTTCTTGCTTCAAGAATGGTTCCCGCCGCCCCCATCATGGTCAGCATGACAAACAGGATGGAAAAGCCTGCTGCTCTGGAAGCTGTGTCACTTGCGTCTGCACCCTCTTTTTGATTGCTGAGCGTCTTTCGTTTTACGGCTGGCGCTGCATCTTCGTGATCTTTGGCGATAACCGTTTTATAAGCCGCCTTCCAGTTCTCTCCCGCTGCCTGAGCTGCCGTTTTCGCCGCGGCAACTTGAATATTGAGCTTTGCCAATGTGCTTTCCGCGTACTGTTTGGCCATCGGCGCTTCCGACAGCTCCGGGCCGTGGCCGAAGATCAGCTCAGGATTTTTTCCTTTTTCCAGCTGTGCCTGAAATGAGCGGGATATGATGATGATCCCGGCAATTTTCTTTTGTTTCAGCTTTTCTGACGCTTTGCTTTCAGACATGTTTTCGAATGTATACATATCATCGTGTGACTTCAGCTGCCGAATGTAATGCTGTGAGAGAATCGTGTCGTCCTGATCAACGATCGCAAACCGCAGCTTGTCGTCATTGCCGCCGAGCATCCCCCCAAATACAAAGGTCAGCAAAAGCGGGGCAGCAAACATCATCAAATAGTTCTGCCGCTTCTTGAAAATGAGAGAAAGCTCAATGCCGCAAATGGCTATGATTTTTTTCACCTTGGTGTACCTCCTTATCTTGTATGAAGCCGTCTGATACCAAGCACGAGCGAACAAAGGCCGATCGCCGCAAAAAGAAGCACAGGCTTTTGAAGGTCAGCCCAGCCTCCCCCTTCCATTAAAGAAAGAAAGCCGTCAAGCGCCCATCGATTCGGCACCGCTTTGGATACAGACTGCAAGAAGTCAGGAAATTGGTACAGCGGCAGCATGGACCCGCCGAGAACCGCAAGCAATTGAATGCCGAAGCCGCCTATCGCATCGGCCGATTTCATATCGCTGATGCACGACGCAAGCAGCATGGAAATGCCGGATACAGCTGCAGCGTATGAAAGCCCGAGTACACTCACAAACAGCAGATTATCGCCCCAGTCCACACCGAATACATTGATCGTGACGATCAGAAAAATAAAAAATTGTATGATGGCAAACAGATAGGTCCCAAGCCATTTTCCGAAGAGAATGGCGTATTTTTGCACAGGCGTCATCAGCATTCTGGCAAGCGTCTCCGTATCCTTTTCCTGTAAGAATGATTTCGCCCCGACTGTCATATGAAACAGCATAAACATGCAAAGCATTGCCGCGGAATAGTATTGAAAACTCGTAACGGCCTTGTTGCCGACTGATTTTTCCGCAATAGTCAGTTTGTCACCCGTTTCTTTTTCAAGCGTCTTTACCAGCTTTTCTGCAATCTGTGAAGGATCAAGTTTTCCTTGCTTTACAGCTGCCGTTTTGCTGACGTAGTCCATTGAGGCTGATGCGGCTTCCCGAACCGCTTTATATTGCTCTATAAAAGAGCCGGCGGCTGTTTCGATGATGGAACTTTTTAATGTTTGATCAGGGTCAGCATAGACAAAAGCTGACGTTTTGCCGGCTTCCCAATGGCTCGGGATAACAATACCGACATCGATTTTCTTTTCATCAAGCAGTTTCTTCATCTCTTCTTCACTGCTGGCTTGTGTGACCTTTATCGACTTCATTTTTTTGAGCACATCTGTTTTAAACATATTCGCTGCATCTGACTGGCCTGATCGGAAATAGCCGACTTTGATGTCGTCAATCTGGCTGC
The DNA here is from genome assembly GCF_047608225.1 of Bacillus sp. SW14. Classification (NCBI taxonomy): domain Bacteria; kingdom Bacillati; phylum Bacillota; class Bacilli; order Caryophanales; family Bacillaceae; genus Bacillus; species Bacillus sp. SW14. Next base: position 3,437,799 of record NZ_JBLKRW010000001.1, read on the forward strand.
CTCCGTCAACAACCGATCCAAGCGCTGCCCCTAAAATACAGGTCAGGATCAGCGGCATTAAGATAAGCATCATAAACCCTTTTCTGTCCGTGATTCTGATTTTGACATCCTTCCATGCGATCCATATGCTTTTTTTCATAGCCGTCCCTCCTTAATCCCGCAAAGTGCGGCCGGTCAGATTCAGAAACAGGCGCTCCAGATTCGGTTCCTGCACCTGAAGAGACAGCAGGTTTGTATGATGGGCAGCGGCTTCCGCAAGCAAACTGGTGACGACTTTCTCATGATGAGCCGCAGCAATGCCAATTTTGAGCTCTGACTCATGTACTGTCACATCATTCACATGAGCCAGGGAACGGATCGCACAAAGAAACGCTTCATCAATTCCGCTGACCGTGAGCTGAATGATGGTATCGCCTCCAAGGCGGCTGCACAAATCGGTTTTTGTGCCGATCGCAATCATTTCTCCCTGATCAATAATTCCGATCCGGTCGCATAAATACTCGACCTCTTCCATGTAATGACTCGTATAGATCACCGTCATGCCCGTTTCATTGAGCTGTTTCACCGTTTCCAAAATATGATTTCTCGATTGAGGGTCGATACCGACAGTCGGTTCATCCATGATCAGCAGCTCAGGCTTGTGCATTAAGGCGGCACCAATGTTGATTCTCCGTTTCATCCCGCCTGAGAATGTTTCAATTTTATCTTTGGCCCGCTCAGTCAGGCCGACATATTCAAGGACCTCTGCCGATCTTTTTTTGGCCTCGCCATGCGTAAGTCCGTACATTTTCCCCCAAAACAGAAGATTCTCATGAGCCGTCAGCGTCGGATATAAAGCAATTTCCTGCGGGACAACGCCGATTTTTTGTTTCGCTTTGGTGGTTTCTTTGCCAATTATATAGCCGCCCACTGTGATATTCCCGCTATCATGCGGCACGAGGCCGGAAATCATCGAGATGGTTGTGGACTTCCCCGCGCCGTTTGGTCCGAGCAGCCCGAACGACTCCCCTTTTTGCAGGGAAAAAGAAATGCCTTTCACGATTTTTTTTTTCCCATAGGCCTTTTTGATGTTTTCTGCTTGCAGCACGTCGTTTCACTCCTTTTTTAATCCCATTGCCATTGTAGAAAAAAGAAGGGCGTGCGGCATGTAGCGCCGGATAGAACATAAGGCATGAAAAAAAAGCCTGTAAAAGGCCTTTTCAGAGAAATGTATATGCTGAATGTCATATGTCAAAAGACAGATACACCATATCTGACTGAATAGATGGCGGCTTGGGTTCTGTCTCTGACAGACAGCTTGCTGATAATGTTCGAAACGTGATTTTTCACTGTGCCTTCTGTAATGTACAGCTTCTCGGCAATTTCTTTGTTATTCAGCCCGTACCCCAGCTCAGCCAGAACTTCCATTTCACGATCGGTCAGGTCGAACAGCTCCTTAGGTTTTTCTTTGTCGTTTATTCCTTTCAGCTGTCTTTCACGCTTCCATTCATTCAGCATTTGGGCAGTCAGTTCCGGAGGAAGCACCATTCCGCCAGATTGAACGGTCATCACCGCTTTGACAATCGTATCGGCTGACATGTCCTTCAGCAGGTACCCGCTCGCTCCTTCTTCAAGTGCTTCCGCAATCAGCTCTGAATCCTTGAAGGTTGTCAGCATCAAAACCTTTACGCCGGGCAGCGAGCTTGTAATCAGTTTTGTCCCTTCAACTCCGTTGGACACCGGCATTCGGATGTCCATTAACACAATATCCGGCTCAAATTCTTTCGCCTTTTCGAAGGCTTCCTGCCCGTTTCGCGCTGTTGCGATCACCTCAAGCTCTTCTCTAAGCTGAAGCAGAGATGCCAGGCCTTCTCTGACGATATCCTGATCGTCGGTAATGATGATCTTAATCATGATAAACTCTCCTTTTGCTGCGCGGGCCCGAAACTCCATTTTTTATTGGCAAGTGAAAATTCCGCGATTACAGTAAATCCTTGATCCCGTTCGCTCTCAAAGCGGATCATTCCGCCATGCTCCGCTGTCCGTTTTTTCATATTCAAAAGACCAAAGCCGAGTATCGCCTCGGGATTTCCTTTTCCGTCATCCTTAATGACAAGGCTGATGCTGTCTGTTGTGCAGGCAAGCTGGATCGAACAGGCTGTGGCGCCGCCATGCCGTTTGGCATTGGTCAGAGCTTCCTGCACCGTCCTGACCAGAGTCGGATGAAGAGACAGCGGGATCGTCGCCGGATCGCCGCTGACCGCAAATTCGGTTGTGACGCCCGCATTTTTGTAAAAGTCTTCTGTCAGCTGTTTTAGTGAATCGATGACCGAAGGAGCATTTTCCGTTTGCAGAGTGCGCACTGATAAGCGGACATCATCAAGCGCTTCACGGGCAAGCGTTTCACATACCCCGACCGTCTCCTCAGCTTTTTGGCCGTCTCTTTTTTGCCATTCACGCAGAAGCTGCAGCTGGACGAGAAGCGCCGTCATTTTATGCCCCACTGTATCATGGATTTCCCTTGCCATTCTGTTCCGCTCGTAAATGGCAGTCAGCTCTTCAACCTGCTTCGCATATAAATGCAGCTCCTGGTGCGCAGCAGACAGCGCCAGATGGGATTCCGTCAATTCCTGATACTGCTGTTTTGCCGTTTCCTGCGCATCCAGCAGCTTGCGGATTAATTTGCCGACGACTCCGCAGAAGACGACGAATGTCATGCTCGACAAATGATCGATGACAGATTCATTACCGAACATCAAATATGTACGGATGAGGACGATCAAAAACAAAATAGAGCATAGACATAAGACAGACCAACCGGTTCTTTTATGAAACCCACACAGAAAAAAGGCGACTGCAACCGGACAAAGCATGATAATGAATAAACCCGTGCCGGGAAAGATAAATCCGAACGAAAAGCCGACCGCGATATCAATTAAACAAAACCAAATTGCATTTGTCTCTGGCTTCTGTAAAAAATGATTGGCTGCATACACAGCAGCACCTATTGCTATAAATGCATATTCAAACCTGTTATTCTCTTTCACAATGGACAGATACATCAAACAGCTCACCATCAAGGTGAACATTCTCGTAAAAAACAGAGCCTTCACGCTCATCACTCCCGTTACCCAATTCCCTTCTTATCATACCTGCCTCAAGGTATTTTTGACAGGAGTTTCTGGAAATCAAAAAATCCCCCTGCCATTTTTTCGGCAAGGAGATTACAGTTAACTAACAAACATAATATGGACGCCGGAAACAGGATCTTTCACACGGAAGCTGTTTTCCATTTCTTCGATCGAATATCCGGCATGTTTGACTCGGTCTGCCACTCGATCCAGTTCCTCTTGATGAGGCAGGACAACAGTGTAATCGTCTAATCCACTGGCATTTGTCGGTTTAGGCGGCGCGTTTCTTCCCGCCCAAATATTTAAGCCGATATGATGATGGTAGCCTCCGGCTGAAACGAAGAGAGCAGACATGCCCGCATAGTTCCCGACAATGTCAAAGCCCAGCACATCTGTATAAAACGCTTTTGCTTCTTTCAAATCACTGACATGCAGATGAATGTGTCCGATAATTGTATCGTTCGGAAGCGCTGCTTTCCGCTCATCTCCGGCTTCTTCCAATAGACCTTCGATGTCAACAGCGGCTGTCGTCATGACGTAGTTTCCTTCACGATCACGCTGCCACGTGCTGCGGGGGCGGTCAGCGTACATTTCAATGCCGTTCCCATCAGGATCAGACAGGTAGAGTGCTTCGCTGACTGCATGATCCCCTTGTCCGATCGCAATACCATAGTCAATCAGCCGGGCAAGCGCGATACCAAGTTCCTTTCTGTTCGGAAGAAGAATCGCAAAGTGATATAGGCCCGTCACAGACCGTTCAGGCAAGACGACGGCGCTCGGATTTTCTTCAAGAATAAGCAGTACGCGTTTTCCATCAGCCGTTAATTCAGCTTGCCGATCCGTCTTTTGTAAGACTTGAAAGCCGATGACGTTACAGTAGAACTGAAGAGAACGCTCCAGACTGCGGATTGTGAGTTTGACATAGCCAATATTTGTATCATCATGAATGCTGGTCATGCTGAATGCCTCTTTTCTTATGCTGCTACGTTTTCGCTCTTTTTTCCTTTAAACACAAATGGATCCAGTGCCAAGAAACGGCTTCCTGAAAGCGCCAGGTGGATGGATGTCAAAAGCAGAAGGTAATCAAATTCCGCATTGCCCATGAAAGGCGCTTTCAGCTTGACTGTGATGATGGCTCCGATCAGCGTGAGAGCAAACAGAACACCGACAATACGTGTAGCCAATCCGAAGAAGACGAGCACGCCGCCAACGAGTTCAATTGCTGCGATGACATACGCCATAAAGCTTGGAAGGCCTATGCTGCCGAAAAATTGGATGGTGCCCTCCATTCCCTGAAACTTTGATAAACCGTGAACAAAAAAGATAATACCTGTCATAACTCTTAAAAGTAATGTGCCAATTTCAAATGAATTATTCATTTTATCCTCCTTGATAAATGTTATCAGTTACTTAATGTAAGTTAGTATATATACATAACTTATTTACGTCAAGTAATTTCGTTACATTTTACAAAAATGAAATAAAAGAACTATAAAACTGTAACAAAAAAGACCTTTGTGCAGGACAAAGGTCTATTTCTCAAATTGGCTTTCATATAAGTCACTGTAAAATCCTTTTTGCCGAATCAGCTCGCTATGGCTGCCTTTTTCAATCATCTCGCCGTCTTTTAGCACCACAATCTGATCCGCTCTTTGAATGGTATTCAGCCTGTGGGCAATGATGACGCTTGTTCTCCCCTCCATTAAACGGGCGAGCGCTTCTTGAATGTTGACTTCTGTTACGGTATCAATGTTGCTTGTCGCTTCATCCAATATGAGAAGAACCGGGTCGGCAAGCACCGCCCTCGCTATAGAAATCAATTGTTTCTGTCCTTGGCTGATGCCTGATCCGTTTTGCGTCAACACGGTTTCGTATCCTTTTGGCAGCCTTTCAATAAAGCTATGGGCGTTCGCTGTTTTTGCAGCGGCTTCGACTTCCTGATCAGAAGCATCGAGCCTGCCGTAGCGAATATTTTCTCTAATCGTTCCCTGAAACAAGAACGAATCCTGAAGCACAAACCCCATGTTTTTCCTAAGGCTTGCTCTAGTAAGGGTTTTAATATCTGTACCGTCGATTAAAATCCTTCCCTCATTAGGTTCGTAAAAACGGGCGAGCAGGTTCGTGACGGTTGTTTTCCCCGCTCCCGTCGGGCCGACAAACGCGATGGACTGTCCGGCAGGCACGGTAAACTGTAAATGCTTCAGTGTCTGCTGCCCTTCATCGTAACCGAAGGACACATCCCGGAATTCAATACTGCCTGTTTGGATCGGCTGATGAACGGCGTTCTTTTCATCCTCGCGCTCTTCTTTTTCATCAAGTACGTCAAACACCCGTTCAGCACCGGCAATGGCGGACAGCATTGTATTAAACTGGTTGGCCAGATCGTTTAAAGGGCGTGTGAATTGCCTTGAATACTCGGCAAAGACGACGATAGAGCCGATCGAGATCCAGCCTTTCAGCGCGAACAGACCGCCGATTGCCGCAATCATCGTAAAGCTTAGGTTATTCAAAGAGTTCATGACTTTCGGGATAAAGCCGGAAATCGTCTGTGCCCAGAAGCCCGACGTCTTGAGCGCGGCGTTTTTTTCGAGAAATTCGGCTGTGATTTGCTTTTCACGCGAATAGGCTTTGATGACCTTTGCGCCGGAAACGGATTCCTCAATATATCCATTCAGCTCACCAAGGTTTTTCTGCTGTTCTTTAAACAGCTTTCCCGTCCGGTTGGTGATCCATTTCAGGCTCACAGCCATCACCGGAATGATGGTCAGGGTAATCACTGTAAGGAGCGGGCTCAAGTACAGCATGACCGCAACCGTCCCGACAAAGGTGATGACACTTGACAATATTTGAATGACTGACGTGTTTAAGGTCGAGCTGACATTTTCGATGTCATTTGTCACCCGGCTCATCAGCTCGCCGTGCCGCTGTTTATCAAAAAACGGAATCGGCAGCTCATGCAGATGAGTGAACAACTCGCTTCTCATTCTGAAAACAGTGCCTTGCGAAATCGTAATCATCCAATAGTTTTGAAACCAGAGCGACAGAGACTGAATCACATAAATGACGAGCAAAAGAAGCAAAACGGGAATCAGTCCGTTGACCGTGCGCCCGACGATAAAATGGTCGATGGCCTTTCCGATCACAAAGGGGCCGAGAAGCCCGAATATCGCGCTGATGACAACCATCAGCATGACAAGGATGAGCAGTCCTTTTCGTTCAGCCAAGTAAAACCAGATTCGCTTCAGTGTGCCTTTTGCATCCTTTGCTTTCGTCCGCTTTTTCGCGCTTTCTTTTTTGTCGATTGGCAGTTTGGGATATTGGAAAGGCTTGCGGATGTCTTTTAGCACGACTCACTCCCCTCCCTTCCGAATTGCGACTCGTAAATGCGCTTGTATAACTGAGATTCAGAAAGCAGCTTACTGTGCGTACCTTTTTCAATCAGTTCGCCATCCTCAAGCAGCAAAATCTTATCAGCTTTCATCGCCGTGGTCATTTTTTGCGTAATGATCAAAGTTGTGCACTCATAGGCGCTGATCGCCTCAAGCAGCTTCGCCTCCGTTTGCAGGTCGAGTGCACTGGTGCTGTCATCTAAAAGAAGGATGGCCGGCTTTCTGATCAGACCCCGCGCAATGGAAATCCGCTGCTTCTGGCCGCCGGACAGGTTGACGCCTCTTTGCCCCAATACAGTGTCATATCCATTCGAGAGCTTCATAATCGTTTCATGAATTTGCGCATGTTTGGCCGCTTCCATTATTTCATCAAGTGAAGCATTTTCTTTGCCCCAAGCGATATTTTCTTTGATTGTGCCGGAAAACAGGAGCACTTCCTGCGGTACATATCCAATTTGCTTGCGAAGCCCCTCGGCCGGAACATCACGAATCGGCTTTTCATCTATGTAAATGCTGCCTGAATCCGACTGATAAAGCCGCGGAATGAGCTGAAAGAGCGTGGATTTGCCCGCTCCCGTCGCTCCGAGAATCGCGATGGTTTCCCTTGGATTTACGGAAAATGAGACATCTCGCAGCGCTTCTCTGTCCATGTCAGGATAACGGAAGGATACACGCTGAAACACAATCCGTCCCGACAAACGATCAGGTATGATCCCTTCCTCTCCTTCATCGCCCTCCGTTTCAAGCACCTCGCCGATTCTATCTCCAGAAGCTTTAGCCCGGGTGAAAATCATAATCAAAAACGGAAACATCGAAAGCGCGCCCGTCATTCGTGTTGCGTAGTTAATAATCGCGACAACATCACCGACCTGAGTGCTTCCGCTCGTGATACTGTGGGCCCCTGCCCACAAAATCAAAAGAATGCAGAGGTTCATCAGCAGCATCAGCACAGGCATCGTGAATTCCACAAGCTGAAATGCTGAAACTGTTTTTTCCATCAGCCTTGTGTTGGCTTTGATAAATCTTTTGACCTCGTGGCTGCCGCGAAGCAGCGCTTTGATCAGCTTGATTGCGGTTAAGTTTTCCTGCATGACGGTGTTCACCTGATCCAGCCGTTTCTGCACTGAGCGGAACAGCGCCCCGCCTTTCTTTAATACCCATAGCAAAAACAAGATCAAGATCGGGATGGTCACAAGCAGAAAAAAGCCGAGCTTCACATTAACGGCCAGCGACAGCACAATGCCGCCTGCAATCATTAACGGAGCCCGCAGCATAAACCGCAAACTCATAAAAATCATATTTTGAACCTGTGTGACATCGTTTGTCAGCCTTGTGATATAAGAAGAGGACGAAAACTGTCCAAATGTCGAATAGGAGAAGGACTGGATTTTTTGAAAAAGCCCTTTTCTCGTATCATAGGAAAAGCTTTGACTGACATGGGCGGCATAAAAGGAATTCAGCATTCCCGCCGCAAATGATAACACGGTCAGTCCAATCATGACCGCGCCCCATGTCCACACATGCCGGAGATCTTGCTTCAATATCCCATCGTCGATGATTTTTGCGATCAATAGAGGCTGCACCAGTTCAACCGCAAGCTCCGTCAGCATGAGAACCAGGGCAATTCCCACCAGGAATGAATGTGGTTTTAAAAACGATAAAGCCTTTTGCATGTAAAAGCCTCCAAACCCCTTTTTACTCGATTGTCTCTTTCTTTACTTTACTATGATGGTCTTTTTGACGGCAAACGAAAACCCTCCCAAGAAGGAGGGCTGGCTTTATTGATTCAATATTTTTTCCACACGCTCCCGCATCTGCGGAACGCTTAATCCGATAATCACCTGAAACGCCTTTCCATTCCTGACGACCCCGTGTGCGCCAAGCGCGCGGAATACGCTGTCGGACTCAACCTTTGTTTCATCCTTGACGCTGACTCTAAGGCGGGTGGCGCAGTTTGTCACTTCAGTGATGTTGTCTTTTCCGCCCAGCGCTTCAACATACAGAAAAGCGGTGTCATCTGCCGTTTCAGCAGCGGCGGCCGTTTCGTCCCTCTTGTTTTTTCTGTCTTTGTATTCTTGTTTCGAATACAGCTTTGTTTCCTGCTGGTCATCCTTTTCCCGTCCTGGTGTGGCGATATTGAATTTGAGGATTAAAAATCGGAAGACGAAAAAATAAATAGCTGTAAAAGAGAGCCCGATCAAAATTTGATACACATACGTCATACCGTGGCTGCCAAAGAGCGGAATCCAGTTCAAGGTAGCCGCTTCGATCAGCCCGCCTCCCATGTTTCCGACGACACCAGCCAAATACATGACGGTCGACATTGATGCCGCAAGCACGGCGTGAACCGCAAATAAGAAAGGAGAGATGAAAAGAAAAGTGAACTCAATCGGCTCTGTAATACCGGCGACAATCGCCGTCAGCGTGACAGGAATCAGCAGTCCTGCGACGAGTTTTTTCTTTTCCTTGCTGGCTGTGGCATAAAACGCCAGGGCGATCCCCGGAATGCCGAAGATTTTCGAGTTGCCGTGGAGCGCGAAGCCGCCTTGCGGGAAGAGCTCCTTCAGTGATTTGGCACTTTGCGAATATTCCCCGAGATGCTGTGCCCAATACGTGACGATCCCGCCTTCCGCTACAGCAGGCCCGTAAATAAACGGCGTGTAAATAAAGTGATGAAGCCCGGTCGGAATCAAAATCCGTTCTAAAAACGTATAAATCCAAACGCCCACCGCCCCCGAAGCAACCAGGAAGCTTTGCAGCGAGCCGATTCCCGTCTGAACCATCGGCCAAATATAAGACACGGCCAAGGCAATCGGGATCATAATGAAGAAGGAAATCATCACAATATACGTTGAGCCTTGAAAGATGCCGAGAAAATCGGGCAGTTTTTTATCGAAATAACGATTATGCAAATAGACGACAATCGAAGAAATAAAGATGGCCCCGATAATGTTGGTATCAAGCGTTTTGATGCCCGCGATCATCGTTAACCCACTCGTTCCGCCGGCCTCTTGGTTCATGTCGACGCCAAACGCGCCTCCCCATACCGTCAAGATCGAGCTCACAAAGTAATTGAACGTCAAGTAAACCGTAAGCGCTTCCAAACAAGCGCGAGCCTGAGCTTTCTTCGCCAAAGCAACCGGGATTCCGATGGCGAATAAGAGCGGCATTTGATTAAATACTGTCCAGCCGCCCTGCTCAATGATATACCAGCACTGATACCACAACCCGTCTGGATCGGCGAGCGGACCCATGAGGGTTTGATTTTTAAATAGCGTACTAACCCCGACGATGATGCCGGCGAACGCGAATAAAAGAACAGGCACAAACATCGCGCTTCCAAAGCGCTGAATTTTTTGCATCATACCAGAACCCCCCCTGTTACTCAATGTCATTTTTTTCTGCCTCTTTGTAATCAACATATGCGCGGAACAATGCTTCGCCAACGATAAAAAAAGGTGTAAAAGCGACAATTTCCGTTTTATCGCTTAATGTCACAGGTTTGCTTGTCGCATAAAGATTGTGCGGAGTCAGCTGGGCGAGGACATTGTTTTTTAAATTCGTAATGGAAATAAAGGGAATACCCTTTGCAGAAAGCATTCTTGCCTGAGGAATCAGCTCCGGTGTTTCTCCGGAAAGAGAAATGATGATAAACAGATCGTTTACTTTAAAATCGTCCCGCATCAGATTAAATTCATTTCTGTCTTCAATCATAATGAGATACCGATGGCGCGGAATAAACATTCTTTGCAGATCACGAGCGCAGATCTTTTGCGCATTTCCTGATCCGTACACGAAAATGCGGTCTGCTTCATCAATCAGCTGGCACATGTCCGTCATGTCCTTTGTCCTCAAGAACTTCAGATTTGATTCAATATCGTCAAGCAGCTTTTGAAAACTCATATTCTCGCCTTCTTCCGGCTGATCTTCCCACTTTAAAAAGACGCGAAATTCACTGTAGCCGCTGAAACCGAGCTTTTGGGCAAGCCGCAAAATCGAGGAACGCGATACGCTGCAGGCTTTGGCCATTGCGTCGATTCCAAGGTGATAGCACGTGTGCTTGTGATTCAATATATATTTTAAAATATGAAAATCGTTGTCATTTAATTTGTTATAGTGCTGATTAATCAGTTCTTCGAGCTGCATATCAGATTCCCCCCATTTTCTTTCTATTATATACAATTACAGATTCAAAAATGGGGGAATTTCAGTTATGAAATGCGGGTTGGGCTTTGATCAAGCTCTGGCCAATAGTCTTTGTTGGCCTCTATTAAATCCTCGAGAATGAGCCTTGCCACACGCGCGTTCGGCACTGTTTTTGACAGAATCAGCGCTTGCCAGAGCTTTTGGAACGATTTCTCTGCCCACGCTTCAACCGTCAGTTTTTCAACGGATACCTGCTGCTCCATCAGCCCCTTTTGGAATTGCGGAATGGTGCCGACGGTGATCGGTTCAGGCCCATTAGAGCCGACGATACATGGCACCTCGACCATCGCAGTCGGGTCAAAGTTCGCAATCGCGCCGTTGTTTTCAACGATCAACAGCATTCTTTCACCTGTGTTGTAGGCAATTGCCCGGGCCAGATCAACGATATATGATGCGTGATCATCTATTTTGATTTCGCTGTTTTCCGAGGACTGCTCGCGTGTGATCATGTCACATTGACTGAAAATAAAGGCTTCGCGCCCTTCCATCACTTCGTTTGCCCGCGTATGATTCGGATTTGATTTTTTCACCATATCATCCGGGAACAAATAATATTGCAAATACGTATTCGGCAGTGTGTCAGGATCTGCGGCCTGTACGTCACGCGCTTTGGCGAATGTATCATTCCAGCTCGCCTCTACAGCTTCAGCCTCCGTCTTCGGAATATACCCGTATTGAGATACATGCTCCTTCAGCTTCGGCATTAAATCGTTGCCCTCTTGATCATGAATCGATGTCCACCAGCCGAAATGATTTAAACCATAATAGCGGACCTTCATGTCTTTTCTTGAGGACAGGCCGAGAATGTGCGCCATCCGGTCTTCGATTCCGACCGGCATATCACAGATATTAAGAATTTTCGAATTCGGTCTGAGGCGTCTCGTAGCTTCGGCTACAATCGCCGCCGGGTTGGAGTAATTAAGCATCCATGCATCAGGCGAGTATGTTTCCATGTAATCTAATATTTCAAGCACGCCGCCGATCGAACGCATGCCGTATGCGATACCGCCCGGCCCGCATGTCTCCTGGCCGACAACTCCGTACTTCAGCGGAATTTGCTCATCGAGCGCACGCATCGCGTATTTCCCTACCCTAATGTGCGCCATGACAAAATCGACATCTGTAAAAGCTTCTTCCGGGTCAGTCGTCGCTGTAAATTCAATGTCCGGCGCTTTTTCTCTAATAAAAACATCACAGGCGCCCGCAATGCGATCCTGTCTTTCCTTATCATTATCATACAGCTTGAGCTTTCTGATCGGAAACTCCTCCAAATGATCCAAGAGCATCAGAACGATCCCTGGAGTGAAAGTGCTTCCTCCGCCCGCTATTACGATTGAGAATGATTTTTTCTTCATATGACGACCTCCTTGATAACGTTTACAATTCCATTTATACCATGGGAAGGCCCGTCCCGTAACACGTTTGGCGCACTTAGGTCATTTGATCAACTTTAGTGTTTTTTCCCATAGGGCGGGAAATTTCTCGCTTGCCTTACGTCCGAGAGATTTGTTTTTTTTACCTTTTTTGTAATCTCAAAGTCTCATCAACTGTGAAATTTAAGTGAATATACACCCTTCCAGTTCTTATGAAAAGGTTCTTTTGTACGATTCGGATACATGCCGAATTATTTATAATCATTTATAGAAAACATCCATTTGTGCGTGAATTTAGGAAAGGCAGGGGACAAAAGTTGGACTCATATAAAGTCATTGAGCTGGCAAACAAGTACAGTGCGGCCGCGGAAGAGGTCAGAAGCTCCAAAATGCTCCTTGAATCCCGGTTATCTGCATTAGGGGATGCTTGGCAGGGGAAAGCAAGAGATTCGTTCGACCAGGATTTCGAGGAAACGAAATCGGCCTACGATCAATTCGAACTGGAACTGCTTGAAACAAGCCAAGAACTTAAAGCAGCCGCCGTCAAAATAGAAGAACGAAAAGCAGAGATTGCCAGAATGGAAGAAATGGAACGTAAAGCCAGAGAGGAAAGACATAAACTCAGGGGGTGAACAGTGTGTCAGGAAACATTGCGGTTGATCCGGATAAGCTCGAACAGCTGGCAAATGATGTTGTCACTGAATTAACCGATATGGAAAACAAATATAAGGACCTGCATGTGGAGCTGGGACAGATGATTTTGCAATGCGATCCCCGCTACAGCAGCTGTTTTTCCGGAGTCGGCGATGCGTGGAGTTCAGGAAAAGCGCTTGTCACCAAGCTGAGTGACAATGACATTTTCATCAGGAAAACGGGCGATAAATTTGTTGAACAGGATGATATGTTACGAAAGCTTTATCATGCTTATGACAAATATGGGACAATGACAAGCTTAACCGCTCTTATGCTGACGCAGGGAAAATACTACGGGCTCGGGCTTACGAAATTCGAAAAACAGCCAAGCGGCTTACATACCGCCCGTCATTCCAAGCTTCTCTTGGATATTTCCGGAGCCGTCGACAGGTCACGTTATCAAAAAGCCGCCAGAGTGCTTTTGAATCCTAAATATTTGTTTAAAAAGACAAACCGGCCATTTTCAGATTTGGTACATAAAAAGTTTACAAAGTACTTCCCTCAGGATACGGTGGATTTTTCAAACAGTGTCAGAAGCTACACAAGAGGATTTCTTAATGAAGCCGGCGTACGCTCGACTTTGAAGGATGTCGGAAAAACAGGCTTGAAATTCGCAAAAGGAAATGCCATTACCGCCACACTGATCACCGGAGCGACTGAAACGTTCGGAGCAGGCTTGAAAATTGCTGAAAATTACGCGAAATACCAAGACAAACCGGACGTTCTCAAGCGTGAAAACGCCAAGGCTGTCGGGAATGCTGTGAATAATACGATTTTTGTTGCCGGCGGTGCGACAGCTGGTGCTGTCATCGGCGGTGCGCTCGGAAGCTTTGCAGGACCTGTGGGTACTGTTCTTCTTGGGGCAGCCGGTTCATATGTTGGCGGAGTCGTCGGAGAACAAATCGCCAAATATACAGCCGGTTTTGCCGAAAAAGCAGCCTTAACGCTGAAAGAACCGATCCATGCTGTCGTTGATACAGCCAAGAAAGGGCTGGAATCAGCCGGCAAAGTCGTCAAATCCGTGAATGACGGCATAGATGCTGCGAATGAAACGATACATAAAGGGATAGACAGCGCGAAAAAAGGAATGGAAAAAGCAAAGAAAACAGCGGATTCGCTTATACATGGCGCAACCCATTTCCTTAAAGGGAAATTTTCATTTGGATAGGAGAATAATCAATGAAGCAGTTTACAATCAGCATAGAAGAGCTTTTATTTTGTTTTTACAGTGAAGGTTTTTTTGAACAAGGCATGGCCTTGAAGCAAGCCTATTTTCCGGAGATAGAAGATGAACAGCTGGGCGCTTTATTTGAAGCTGCATGCCGTTCACTCTTAGCTAAGGATGCGGCGGAATATCGGAATCATCAATATCGGCTGAAGGACGAGTATTGTCCGTTTATCCATGTATTAAACGACGCTGACTATACAGTGAAGCTTTCTAAATTTGACGGACAAGGCGCCGAACTGAATGTTTCCTGCCATGTATCAAAGTTCGGTACCTATTCTCACGAACTCCTTTTTGACGAACAAGTCCACCGCATCACAAAAATGGAATCAAGTGAAGGACTAATTGATAAGACCGATGAGTTTTTACGTATAATAGATACAGAGGATAAAAGAGACTCGATTGTGTCATTGACATCAAATGAATTTGAAAAACTCTTGGAGGGCGCTTCGGACAACCCTTCATACCTAAAAGAATTCCTTGAAAAACATGACCACCAAGAGGACGTTACCCGATTTGTAAATGATCTGGCTTTACGAAAAGGGAAAATGGATACACTGATGCGCCTGGCGTATGACAAAGATAACGCTCCTGAAGTAGCTGACATGGCATTTGTTCTGCCCGGGACCCATCATACTTGGCTTGTTACAGGCATCACCCAGAATGAATTTTCTGTCCTCCCTGCTCATAAGGATGTTGTAAATCAAATCATTTCAAAAAGTGAATAAGAATCTGAATGGACAAAAGGAGAAAAGCATTGAAAAACCAAGAAATTGTTGAAGTCAAAAGCAGAATGTTCCTAAGAATATGGGCTTTTGTCGGATCTGCCGGTATGGGATTAGCATGTTTGTGGCTCTTTTATATGGGTATTACCTTTCAAACGAAATATTACCTTTTAGCCATTCCTGCCGGCTTTCTGTTCACCTTGTTTTGTTTATATTTATTTATCATCTTCTTTCCGGCGTTCACCCCGCGGGGAAATACCATCTTTTGCATCAAAACAGGAAAAGATGGAGAGTTGTTCACTGACAAAGTGTCTGTGAAATTTATCGATATAAAGAAAATTGAGATGAGCCGGCATAAATTTAGCCTAAAAGGGCTTTTTCAGGAAGATGTAATGATTCAGACTGTTGACCGGAAAACTATTCGCATTCCCACTTGGAACATTATTCCGAACCCTCTGTTTTTTGAAGCGGTTGAACGCTATATCCTCCCCCATCTGAATGAAGAGGCGAAAAGCAATTGGATCGGCCAGTTTACAGAGGTTCAGAGAAACGCGTATTTGAAGGAATTTGAGGATCATCCGAAGCTTTAGGAGCAGCACATTGATTGAAGTAAAAAGCATGATGTTTCTAAGAGCTTGGCTGTTCCTCGCCACAGGGGGCGCCTTTATTGCGGGAGTGTGGCTGGTGTCTGAAGCACTCACATTTGAATCTAAGTATGCCCTGCTTTATTTGGGCGCCGGATTAATGGCGATCGTTTATGGATTGATCACATTTTGTATGGCTTTTCCGGAGTTCACAAGCCGGGGAAATATTATTTTCAGCGTAAAGACAGGTCCTGATGGCGAGATTTTCTCGAGAAAACGCAGTGTGCATTTTTCTGAGATCAAACGGATTGATATGGGACGGCATCATTACAGTTTGAAAGGGATCTTTTTTGAAGATATTATCATCGAGAAAACAGATGGCAAAGCCGTTCGCATCCCTACCTGGAACATTATCGCGCACCCTCTGTTTTTTGAAGCTGTTGAACGCTATATCCTTCCCCATCTGAATGAAGAGGCGAAAAGCAATTGGATCGGCCAGTTTACAGAGGTTCAGAGAAACGCGTATTTGAAGGAATTTGAGGATCATCCGAAGCTTTAACAGCACTCCTCCTTTATAATGAAAGAGAAAAGCAAGTTGAGGAGTGCGCGTGATGCTGATGACCATTCTTTTATTTCTCGCGGCGGGGCTTGCCGAAATTGGCGGCGGGTATTTGATTTGGCTGTGGCTGAGAGAGGCAAAGCCAGTCGGCTACGGGATCGCCGGAGCGCTGATCCTGATTGTCTACGGCATTCTTCCGACGTTTCAGTCCTTCCCTTCCTTCGGCCGTGTATACGCCGCTTATGGCGGGGTATTCATCGTGCTTGCGGTCCTGTGGGGATGGCTTGTCGACCGGAAAACACCTGATCTGTATGACTGGATCGGCGCATCGATTTGCCTGATCGGTGTCTGTGTCATCTTATTCGCGCCGCGCGGATAACAAAATGGCCTGCTTATGAGCGGGCCATTTTTGTTTAATCCTCTTTTAAGTTGGTCAGCTGCACTTCATGCTCCTCTTGCGGTTCATCAAGCGGATAAATTCTCGCTGTTCCGTCTTCTTCATTCACGTGCTGAATGTAAATAGGAACGCCGTTATATGTTACTTTCTTCATGTCGGGAGATTCTACAATTTCTTTCGCCCTTTGAATATTCATTCTAACACCCTCCTTCATACATAACGTTTCCATTTCTTGAAAGAAGTATGCTTTATGATTCAGCGGCCAAGTTAAATTTTTTCAGCCGTTTGTAGAAAGTGCTTCGGGGGATTCCGCTGATTTTGGCGGCTTGAGAGACGTTACCTTTTGCGGATTCAAGCGCTTTGATCATCATATCTTTTTGGATTTGCTCACGAAGGGTCAGCTCGCCGGCCGCATCCGGCTTTTTTTCTGCCGGGCTGATCGGCAGTCCTGCGGCTTCCAGTAAAGCGGTGAGCGGCTCATCCCTCAGCCGGCCGTCCGGAAATCTGATAGAAAGACGTTCAAACACATTAAACAGCTCGCGAATATTCCCCGGCCACCTCCATTGCTTCAGCACATCAAAAAAAGCAGGGGGAAGTTCGCCAGGCCAATGATTTTTCTGTTTGTAGTACTGAAAGAGGTCCGGAATATCCTCGGGGCGGTCGCGTAAAGGAGGAAGCTCGATTGGATAGACATGAAGGCGGTAAAACAAGTCCTCTCTGATTATCCCCCTTTCAGCAAGCTCGCGCAAATCACAATGTGTGGCGGCAATGACTCTGATATCAACCGGAATTTCTTTCGCCCCGCCGACCGGCGTAATCTTGCGTTCCTGAAGCACCCTTAAAAGCGCAACCTGCATCGAATGGGAGATTTCTCCGATCTCATCTAAAAATAAGGTCCCATGATTCGCTTTTTGAAAGGCGCCTTTGTAGCCGTTTCGTTTCGCTCCCGTAAAAGCGCCATCCGCATAGCCGAAAAGCTCGCTTTCAATCAAGTCAGACGGGATCGCTCCGCAATTGACAGCAACAAATGGGCCGTGCCGCCGCTCGCTGTTTTCATGAAGCGCGCGGGCCGCGACTTCCTTCCCCGTACCCGTTTCGCCCGACAGACAGACCGTTGCATCCGCCGCAGCCGCTCGTTCAAGGTTCTTCAGCATTCCTTGCGATCGGCCGCTTTGCCCGATAACTCCATTGAAACGAAATGCCGGTTTTTTCTTTTGTTCCGAGAGATAAAAACACGTGCCGCCATCTCCCATGGTGACTGCTTTTTCGATTGACAAGCCTCGTTCTTTTAACTCATACAGGTGCCGGCCCTGCCAATCCGGTATTAAGGTTCGAATCGGCATGCTCGCGCTGATAATGTGCTGTTTGGTATTGCAGAGGACCATTGGTACACGGGATGCAGCCCTATCTCCAAAACGGCTGATCAGCTCCAGCTCTTTCTCGCGGCTTTTAGCCGCCAGTTCCCGTTCCGCGGCATAGGCGATCGCAGTGGCTATACCGAGCATGTGGGGATGCGCGCCTGCCGCCGGACACGATATATCAATCACACCCGCAAGGCTGCCATCCTCATGGTGAATCGGAGCGGCTGAACAGTTCCAGTGATGGGAAGCGATGGAGTAATGTTCTGATCCTTGTATCGCAACCGGCTCAATCATGTGGAGCGCCGTGCCAATCGCATTTGTTCCGACAGCCGTTTCCGTCCAGCATGCGCCCTTGACGAAGTTGATGCGTTTGGCTTCATAGAGCGCGCGGGGATGGCCGTCGAGTGCCTGAACAACACCCTCTGAATCAATTAACAGCGCCATCATTTCCATTTCTTTTATGGCAGGCAGCAGTTTTTCGAGGTAAGGCTGTGCGGTCTTCAGGAAAAATGAATGCTTTTTTGACTGCTGATCCAGCTCCGTTTGCTGTAAAACCTTTGGGCCTTTTTCTAAATATGGGTTGACCTCAGCTTTTTTGCAGCGATGCCATGACTCGGCGATCGGTTTTCTTAACCGGGCTTCATCAAGCACACCGTCTTTCACAAAACGTTTCCAGGTTTGCAAATCGTTTGGGATCGAATTCATTTCCTTGATCGCTCCTCCCTTACACGCCGTTTTCATCTATTGTAGGGGAAAAATAAAGCGCTTTCAACAATAAAAAAGCAG
Source organism: Bacillus sp. SW14 (assembly GCF_047608225.1). Lineage (NCBI taxonomy): Bacteria > Bacillati > Bacillota > Bacilli > Caryophanales > Bacillaceae > Bacillus > Bacillus sp. SW14. The sequence goes on from NZ_JBLKRW010000001.1 coordinate 3,456,207, forward strand.
GCGCCTTGTATCCCTGCGCCTGCTTTTTCCCGTATTACGCATGCACTGCAAGCCCAATCGTGCTTAACAGCGCCTCGTGCAATGTTTCCGACAGTGTCGGGTGGGCGGCGATAAAATGCTCCGCCATATCAGCGGTCATCTCACCATTCATGATCGCAGCCGCCTGGCCGATGAGCTCGGTGACATCAGGACCAATCATCGAGACACCGACGATTTCCCCGAATTCAGGTTCCGCCACGATTTTGACCTTTCCTTCCGCTTGCTGTTTAATGAGCGCTTTGCCGTTTGCGGAAAAAGGAAATTCACCAATCTTCACATCCCCGTATTCGCTTCTTGCCTGTTGTTCTGTCATTCCGATACACGCGATTTCCGGTGATGTGTAAATGCAGCGGGGCACATGTTTCTCATTGATTTGGACATCCCTGCCGGAAGCATGAGAAGCAGCGATGATGCCCTCATGGAAAGCCGCATGCGCCAGCTGAATGCCTCCAATTGCGTCTCCGCACGCATAAATATGAGGCACGTTCGTCTGCATGTGCCCGTTCACCGGAATGCCTTTTGGAGAAAAATCTACTCCGGCCTGCTCCAGCTGCAATCCGTCAAGACGGGGTTTTCTGCCGATCGCCACCAGCACATAATCGGCCTTCGTTTTAAACTCTCGCTGCCCGCTTTTCCATATTGCCGTTTTGGCCGCTTGATCCACCCGCTCTAATCTGGATGCAGTATGCACTTCAACACCGTCTTTTTCGAGCTTCTCCTGAAAGAGACGGGCAATATCTTCATCCTCAGCCGGGATCAGCTGTGCGGCTGTTTCAATGATGGTCACCTTCGATCCCAGTCTGGCAAACAGCCCGGCATACTCGCAGCCGATAACACCGCCGCCGACAATGACAAGTGAAGACGGAATCTCAGAAAGAGAAAGCGCGTCCTTGCTGTCGATGATCCATTCGCCGTCAAACGGGGCGAATGGCAGCGCAATTGGCTCTGATCCCGATGCAATCAATACTTGGTCCGCCTCTCTGATTTCTTTTCCGTTCTCTCTTTCGATCAAGAGCTTTCTGTCAGAAAGAAAGGAGGCCGTCCCCTTCACAACCTGTATTTGATTTTTCTTCATCAAGTATTGAACGCCTTGGACAAGCTGACTGACAACCTGTTGTTTTCGGTTCTGCATTTTGCTCCAATCAACCGATATCGCACCGGGCGGAAGTTCGATTCCAAAGTGGCCGGCATGCTTGATTTTATCAAGAACGTTTGCGTTTTCTAATAAAGACTTTGTCGGGATGCAGCCTTCATTCAGGCAGGTTCCCCCAAGCGGGCCTTTGTCAATCAGCAGCACGGTTCTGCCTTGCTGTGCCGCGGAGACTGCAGCCGCATAGCCTGCAGGTCCGCCGCCGATAATGGCTAGTGTCATGTCGTTTTCACCTGCTTTTCCTATAAAATTAATGCTGCCGGTTCTTCTAAATATGTTTTAATGGCTTTCAGAAATGCAGCGGCAGGAGCACCGTCACAAGCCCTGTGATCAAATGTCAGGCTAAGCGGCAGGATCGTGCTTCTCACAATCTCTTCCCCTTGATACACGGGCGTGTCATAGCTTGCTCCGATGCCGAGAATGCCTGTTTCCGGCGGATTTAATATCGGTGTAAAATGCTCGATTCCGAAAGCGCCAAGGTTTGTAATGGAGAAGGTTGAGCCTTGCAGTTCTTTGCTTCCCGCCCGTCCCTCGCGTGCTTTTTCGGCTTGTTCTGAGATGGATTGAGCCAGTTGAATCAACGACTGCTTTTCAGCATGGCGGATCACAGGCACAACTAACCCATTTTCCACCGCCACAGCCATTCCGAGGTGCACATGAGGATGTGTGATGATGCGCTCTTTTTGGTAAAAGCTGTTCAGCACAGGGTGAGCTTGCAGAGCGAGAACGGCGGCTTTTGACACAAAATGAGTCATCGTCAGCTTTGTGCCGTACTTCTCTTCCGCTGATGGAGAAAGCTGTTTTTGAAGGGCTGCCAATTGGGTGATATCAGCTTTCATCGTAATCGTCAGCTGCGCGCTGTTTGCCAGGCTTTCCTGCATTCGGGCCGCGATGACTTTTCTCATGCCTGTCACCGGCGTTTCTTGCGCCTTCTGCTCAGAAACCGGCTCTGGCCGATCTTTTTTCTGTTCAGCAAGCGCCTTTGTTACGTCGTCTTTTACGATTCGCCCGCCTGGCCCTGTGCCTTTCAGCTGTTTCAGGTCTAATCCCGCTTTTTCCGCTATTTTTCTGGCGACTGGAGATATTTTGATTCGTTCTTTTTTCGCGGCTACGGGTTTGTTTTCTTGTTTTTCGGGCTGGACGGCTAGCGGTTCGTTATCTTCTGCAACAGGTGCTTTCGCCTCTTCCTGCACCGATTCATTGGCGTCCCCGATGTAGCAGATCGCTGTGCCGGGCGGAACCTCTTCACCCTCTTTTACTTTGATATCGATCAGCGTTCCTTTTTCAGGCGCCTCAACATCCATTTCAATTTTCTCCGATTGAATGCTGGCAATGCTTTCTCCTTTTTCAACCGGATCGCCTACTTTTTTATTCCATATCGATACTTCTCCTTGTTTCATGGCCATTCCCAATTTTGGCATCACTACTTTTACCGCCATTTGTGTCCCCCCCATTAATTCATTGCCGGCTCGCCAAGCAATTCTAGCGTGACGCTGACAATTTGATCTGCTGTCGGCAAATATTGATCTTCAAGCACTGGTGAAAACGGCACCGGTGTATGCGGCGCTGTAATTCGTTTAATCGGCGCATCAAGCAAATCAAAGCCCTTGTCGGCGACAATCGCAGCAATATCCGTGGCAATGCTGCAGCGCGGATTGGCTTCGTCAATGATGATCAGCCGGTTTGTTTTTTCCAACGATGTGAAAATCGCTTCCTCATCCAGAGGAGACAGACTGCGGGGATCAAGCACCTCGGCTTCGATGCCTTTCTCTGAAAGCTGTGCAGCCGCACTAAGTGCGGTATTGACCTGCTTGCCGACCGCAAACAGCGTGATATCGCCGCCTTCGCGTTTGATGTCCGCCTTTCCGAGCGGGATTGTATAATAATCTTCCGGCACCTCGCCCTTCATGTTGTAGGACGTTTTGTCTTCAAAAAAGAACACCGGATCATTGTCTTCGATTGCTGCAAGCAGCAGTCCTTTAGCGTCATACGGATTGGACGGAACAACCGTCTTCAGTCCCGGAATGCTGGTGAAAAGGCCATACAGCGTCTGTGAATGCTGGGCAGCGGCCCGGAACCCCGCTCCATATGTGGTGCGGACGGTAATCGGTACTTGCGCTTTTCCGCCGAACATATAGCGGAATTTCGCGCCTTGGTTGATGACCTGGTCAAAGCACGTGCCGATAAAATCATTAAACATCAGCTCGGCAATCGGTCTCAACCCGGTTGATGCCGCAGCCATAGCCGCACCCATGTAGCCCGCCTCAGAAATCGGTGTGTCCAGCACTCTTGTGCGCCCGAATTCCTGTACGAGCCCCTTTGTGACCCCTAATACACCGCCCCAAGCTTCATCATCCTGCAAATGATCGACCGCCGCTCCCCCGGCGACATCCTCGCCGATCAAAAGCACATTTTCGTCTCTTCTCATCGCAAGCTTCATTGCTTCATTGATCGCGTCTGACATGCTTATGACTCTCGCCATCTCACATTCCCCCTTTTTCATATGACACGTAGACGTCTGTCAGCAGTTCTGACTCTTTTGGATAAGGACTGTCTTCGCTGAACGAGACGGCTTTTTCAATTGATTCATTGACACGCTCTTCAATGTCTGACAGTTTATTGGCATCAGTTTCTTTTAAAAGGTAGTTTTTAAAGCCTTGAATGGCATCCTTTTCTTCAAGGTGCTCAGCTCTTTCATTCTTCGTTTTATATGTTTGGGCATCCCCTTCGAAATGGCCGTAATTTCTGTAGGTCATACATTCAATCAAAGACGGGCCTCCGCCGTTCCTTGCTCTTTCTATCGCTTCCTCAGCTGCCTGGTAAACTGCTAAAATATCTTTTCCGTCCACCGTGACCCCCGGCATATTATAGGCAGCCGCCCGATCAGCGATTGAATTACAGGCCGACGCGTATTCAAATGGGGTGGCTTCACCGTAGCCGTTGTTTTCATTGATAAACACGACAGGAAGGTTCCATACTGCCGCTAAGTTCAGCCCTTCATGGAAGGTGCCTTGGTTGTTTGCTCCGTCTCCGAAAAAGCAAACGCTTACATTATTAGTCTGTTTATATTTAGCGGTGAGCGCTGATCCGCATGCGAGCGTAAATCCGCCCCCGACGATTCCATTTGCCCCTAACATGCCTTTATCGAGATCGGCAATGTGCATAGAACCGCCCTTGCCTTTGCACAGTCCGGTCGCTTTCCCGAAAATTTCCGCCATCATGCCGTCCAGATCACAGCCTTTGGCGATACAATGTCCATGTCCCCTGTGCGTGCTTGTAATGCTGTCGCCATTATCTAAATGAGCGCACACGCCTACCGCTACCGCTTCTTCACCGGCATACAAATGGACGAATCCGGGAAGCACTCCCTGTGCGAACAGTTCATGCACTTTGTCTTCAAAGCCCCTGATTTCCAGCATCTTTTGGTACATCCACAGCGCTTTCTCCTCAGTTAATGACAAGCCTTCTCGTTTTAACAATTCCATTTTGTGCGCCTCCTTCTATTTAGGGTTCACATTTATAAATGCAAGAAGTGTGCCAGTCTTTGATGCCCGTAAAATCAATCTTTTCATTTTTACACTAGAGACAGTTTGAGACAGGTGTCTCATTTTGTCTCGATCTGATCCATTTGTCTCGTTTTATGGCATGCAAAAAAGACCGGGCATCCCGGTCTTTCAGATTGTTGACAAAGTCATAAAACGGTTTTTGTTTTATGACTTTGTCATCTTTTCAGCGTAATTGAAAACCCTTGAAGTCTAGGAAGGGCGAGCATCGGAGCAGACTTTCACAGGATGTGATGACGGCGGTGTTGAGGCAGGACGCCTAAGCATTTAGCCGCCGTTCCTTTCGTCATTCGTGAGCACCGACGCGCAGGCCTGACAACGAATGCGAGGGTTTGTCGACACGCTGAAAAGACCGGGCATCACCCAGTCTTTGACAATGATCGACGTATTTATTTCCTCGGAAATCTTTTAACTCCCTAATTCCTCTGCATCGTTTGGCTGAATGGCTGTTTTCGGAAGAAAATCAATTGAATATTTGACATATCCGAAACCGCCGTCCCCGTCCTTCTGCATACAGTCTACCGTGCCGTTTGAGTATGTATATCCCTTTTCATTAAGTGTTTTTCTTACTGTTTCCGCCATCTTTGCGGCTTCTGTTTTTGATAACCCGCTCGCGTCTAACTGAATCGCCATGTTCATAGGCGCTTTTTCAGCCAGCTGTTTGTTCCATTTTGTATCTAATGTGAACTGGCCGTTTTCAATGATCAAAGCAGCGTCAGCTTTTATGATTTGCGGCACCTCTTTTTTCAGATCTGCTTTGATTTCCTTCGATGCTTCTTCATTTAAGTGTTTTGCTACTGATTCGGTATACGCTTCTTCAATTCCATCGCACGTGACTTTCGGATGGAGAAATCCCTTCGTACACATTGGATAGCGATGAGATTGGATGTTTGCTTGGAACACATATTCAGTGGTTTTAGCGCTATATACCCCATTCGTGATGTTGATTTCTTTTTTAGGATAGGTCTGTTTCACATATGATGTGAGCTTTTGCTCTGCGGCATTTTTCGAAAAAGGATCACCGAATAAAACATGATAGATATACAAGCCACATCCAAATACAGCAATGGCAAGGAAGCCGAACACAATTCTTTTCATTTTCACACTCTTTTCCGAAAATATACTTTTACAGTTCATGTTTTTCTTCAGCCGCTCTGTTCAGTGCCTGAAGCATGTAGCCAATGCCTTTGTACGGTGATAGCGGCCAGCTGATGTGCTGGTGTTCACTGATGACGGCGTTAAGGACACTGCGATATTTTTTCCCGCCGAGCATGACGACCTCTTCTTTTTCGAAAAAGCCCTTTTCGCGAAATTGGCGGCTCAGCTCCTCCGCTGTCATGATCTCCGGATGACCGGTTCCAAAAGCCACATCGTAATTTTCGGGTACGATATCATCTGGGCGAAGGAATCCGTGCTTTGCAGACAAAATGACCCACTCGTCAAAAAACGCTTTTGCATACCGCTCGCACGCTTGATGGAACGGGCTGAGATAAGCGTCTTTCGCCCTTGTTGGACCGTTATCCGGATAGATGTCCCATATTTTTTTCTTGCCGCAGGGGATGATGCATAGTCGTTTCATTTTTCTCTTCCCCCTGTTTCATTTTTCATATCCCGGGCAGTTAGTTCCTCCCATTATTGTGAAAGAGGCATTAGTTAAAATTCATTTTCCCAAACCAGAGGTAAAATCTTCTTTGATCATTGAATACATATATAAATCTTCAAATTTACCACAAGCAAATTCATAATGTCTCAGCAAGCCCTCTCTGCTAAAACCTTGTTTTTCCACTAGTTTTATCGATGAAATATTAGAAGGTTCAATAAGAGCTTCAATTCTTTCCAGCTGCAAGTGGTTATATCCATATTTGACAACAGCCTCTAGTGCTTCACTGACAATTCCTTTTCGCCAGTAATCTTTGCTTAATTCATACCCAACTTCAGCTCGATAATGTTTTGCAAGTCTATTAAGAAATCCACAGCTTCCTATGACGATGCCAGAATCTTTAAGTGTAATGCCCCATCTGATACCTGTACCTTTTTCATATATGGATTTATACCACCTAATCTCTTCCCAAACATCACTAGTTGTTTCAAAGGGGTCTAACCCCATCGGCTTAACAACATCTTGATCTGAAAGATATGTTAGCATATCTTTGGCATCTTCAACGTTTACTTCTCTTAACAATAATCTTTTTGTTTCAATTATAGGAAATTCTTTCATCATAAACTCCCCCTTCTTTGTATCCGCACCATCTCCTGTTATTACCATGTATTTTATCTGATCCTTTTCGATAAAAAAAGATAGCAAGGACAAATATCCTTGCTATCTTGATTCTTATCATACTTCAACAGCTTCTCGGCAGAATGTCTTCCCGCATATTAAATTTTTCAAATGATGACAATTGGCAGGAATAATCGGGTTCAATACCGCTTCCACCAGTTTAACGTCCCACTTCGCTTTACCCTTGAATTGGGATTCTTCTGCTATTGCTCCGTCCCATTAAGATACTTTCTCTCAAATTCATCGAGCAATGCACGCACTTCGTCTGTTGACTTTGTGTTCATACATTGGTTTCTTAATTCACTTGCCCCGCGGAATCTACGGAGATATATCTTGAAAAAGCGAGGAAGCGGTTTATATGCTCGAGCTTCTGTTTTTGAATATTCATCATGGAGATCCAAATGCAGTCTCAAAAGATCAATCAATTCCTTACTGCTATGCTCTTTCGGCTCTTTTTCAAAAGCAAAAGGATTTGTAAAAATACCGCGTCCGATCATTATCCCGTCAACGCCGTATTGTTCAGCAAGTTTCAAGCCCGTTTCACGGTTAGGTATGTCACCATTGATCGTCAAAAGTGTATCTGGTGCCACCTCGTCACGAAGTTTCTTAATTTCCGGAATCAGTTCCCAATGCGCATCTACTTTGCTCATTTCCGCTCTTGTACGCAGATGGATGGAAAGATTCGCAATGTCTTGCTTCAGTACGTGTGTCAGCCAGTCGCGCCATTCGTCCACATCCGTGTAACCAAGCCTTGTCTTCACACTCACAGGCAATCCTCCTGCTTTTGCTGCTTGTATTAATTCTGCTGCAACTTCAGGACGGCAAATAAGGCCGCTTCCCTTTCCATTCCCCGTCACATTAGGTACAGGACAGCCCATATTGATATCTAGACCCTTAAACCCTAATTCCGCCATGCCAATACTCATTTGCCGGAAGTTTTCAGGCTTATCTCCCCATATATGCGCCACCATTGGCTGTTCATCCTCAGTAAAGGTCAAACGGCCTCGTACACTATCCTTTCCATCTGGGTGACAATAGCTCTCCGAGTTTGTAAACTCCGTAAAGAACACATCAGGTCTGCCTGCTTCACTCACGACATGGCGAAAAACAACATCAGTCACATCTTCCATTGGTGCCAGTACAAAAAATGGTCGTGGCAATTCACGCCAGAAATTATCTATCATAACAAATTCAAATCCTTTCATTATGGATACCAGGCCAAACTTAATGAAGCAAAAATGTTCTTTTACACTTATAGCATGCTGAAGCGCTTCTTATCAAACGATAGTAAATTTTGAACATTTAAACCTTTACTCATAACACATAAATAGCGATAAAGTACAACGATCACAGGGTTAGGCACATGACTCGGGTTTCTGCTCTATGGCTCTGACATTATTCTTATCAATAACTGGGGGCTTATCACATATTGTTTCTTTGGCCCTAGTTACATAAAAGACAGCAGGGCGACGCTGGCGCATGAAAAAGACCCGGAAATCGGCAGTGTTCTCTCCGAAATCCAGATCTGATTAGGAATCGTTTCTTTTAATTAGACGATTTTAATACAAGCTTCGCCACGGCTTCCACATGAGCCGTCTGCGGAAACATATCCACAGGCTGAATATATTCCACGCGATAGTCCTTCGAGAGCGCCTGCAAATCTTTCGCAAGCGTGGATGGATTGCAGGAAACGTAGACAAATCGTTTCGGTTTGACTTTTTTGATCGTGTCCAGGAACGTGCTGTCACAGCCGGTTCTTGGCGGGTCGACGATGACGACGTCCGGGCGGAAGCCTTCTTTCGTCCATTTTGGGAGCCAGTGCTCGGCTGTTCCTGTTACGTATGTGGCATTTGCCATGCCGTGTTTTTTGGCGTTTTTCTTGGCGTCATCAATCGATTCCTTGATAACGTCCATGCCGCGGACTTCCTTCGCTCCGTCCGCTACCCACATGCCGATGGTGCCGACGCCGCAATACGCGTCAACGACTTTTTCTTTTCCGGTCAGCTGCGCCGCTTTTTTCACTTCGCCGTACAGCTTGACGGTTTGCTCCGGATTGAGCTGGAAGAAAGCGCGGGCGCTCAGTTCAAATGACACATCGCCGAGCACCTCTTGGATCACTGTATGTCCGGCGAGCGGTTTTGTTTTCTCACCGAAAATGACAGAGGTTTTCGCTCCGTTTACATTTTGGATAATGGATTTGACCTCCGGCAGGCGCTTTTGGATCGCTTTGACGATTTCTTCCTTGTGCGGAAGCGTTTCTTTTGCTGTCACAAGCACGACCTGCACCTCGCCTGTTTCAAAACCGACTCGCGTCACAATGGTGCGAACATCGCCTTTTCGTTTCCGTTCATTATAAACAGACACATTGAAGTCCTCTAAAATGCGGCGGACGATGCCTGTTGTTTTGTTGGTTGCCGGATGCTGAACGATGCAATCTTTGATCGGCACGATGTCATGAGAATCGAGGCCGTATAAGCCGGCGATGATGCTCCCGCTTTGCGAGCGCCCGATCTGGAATTGGCTTTTGTTGCGGTAATTCCACGGGTTGTCCATGCCGATCGTTTCTTTGATTTCCATGTTTTCTACTTTAAACTTCGTATGGCGTTCAAGAGACTGAATGACGATGTCGCGTTTTTCCCGAAGCTGTTGGCTGTATGCAAGGTGCTGAAGCTGACAGCCGCCGCACTCTTCGTATACAGGGCAAGGCGGTGCCACGCGGTGCTCCGACGCCTTGCGGATCTTCTTCACGCGGCCCTCGGAAAACTTCGGCTGAACCTTTGTGGCCTGCACGACAACCTCTTCACCGGGAAGCGCGCCGGGCACGAAGACGACTTTTTTCTTAAAGTAGCCGACGCCTTCTCCGTTAATGCCAAGACGCTTAATCGTCAGGGGAAAGGTTTGTCCGACTTTCAGTTCAACGGGCGCCTGTTTTTTTTGTTGGTTCACATTGTTCTCTCCGTTTCTATATAGAGCTTTCTGCAAAATCGCAGAAAGTGAAATGTTTTTTTCACATCTTTCTAGTATAACACGCTTGCCTAGATTCCTTCATATTTTCCAAAAACTTTTCCAATTTTACTCAATCATCTAGCAAGACAGCCGATACAAGTGATGACTATTACATAAAAGAGGGATAAAATGAAGAAATTTCTAACCGCTGCCTGCGCATTAGGGTTACTATTCAGCGCAGCAGGATGCGGAAACGACAGCACCGCGACTTCTGCGAAAACAGAAAAAACAGCAGAAGACGAAAGCAAAAATCTGGATTTGCTAAAAAAAGACTTTAACAGTATTACCAAAGAAGATTGGGATAAAATCCATATTTCCAAAAAGGATTTAAACGGCGCATTTGAGAAAATGACAGAAGCCAATTCCGATGGAGAAAAAGTGGTTAAAAAAGTGGAAATCAAAAACAATACGGTTGTTGTCACCTTCAACAACTCAGACGGAAAATCGATGGAAAACGGTCTCTTGGCCATAGTCTTTGATCAGTTTCTTCGCGCATTGTATAAGCATTCGTCTTATTATGACAGCAGCGAACCAACCATTCGATTTGTCGATCTTGACAATCATCTGATTCAAGAAAGCGATAAGCCGCTGGATACAGACAATGAAACAGATGATTCAAGCCAAGACAGCGAGCATAAAATTCTTTCCAAGCCCGGTGAAACATCCACCGAGGACAATGGAGAAATCGTTACATTAGACAAAATTGCTGATGTCCAGAAACAAACAGTAATGAAACCCTTAACGATTACTGTCGATCAAGTCAAATTGCTGTCGCGTACCAATATCAGCCCTTTACAGCTGAAACTCTTTAAAAAAATGACAGACCAAAAAGTGTCTGAGCCGCTTCGATACATTCAAATCACTTATAAAGCCGAGAATACCGGAGACACACAAATGGATTGGAACGGCATTGAATCTGTTGAAACAGATGACGGACAAAAGCTGACCGTTGCAGATAATAATATCCTAAAAGGCAATGAACATCAGATTGCGCCGCATACAGAAAAAGAAGGTGTGATAGGAGCGGTATACAGCGGAAAAGCGGAAGATCTTCACCAATTAAAAATCACGTTTTCACCTGTTAAAAGTGCTGATTCAGGCCAAAGCATGACAGTGAAGATTGATTAATCTCAGAGGCTGCCGAAAAGGCAGCCGTTTTTCATTCAATACTTCTCCACAAATACAAAGACGCATAGCTTAAATAAGGCTCCCACTCCTTGCTCATCGCCTGCATGACATCCTTTGCCGGTTTGTCGTCCAGCTGAAAATGGCGTTTGATCGCATTTTGGAGTCCAATATCGGCTAGCGGGAACAAATTAGGGCGCCCAAGCCCAAACATGAGGACGTTTTGCACGGTCCACGGGCCGATGCCTCTGATTTTGACCAGCTTCTTCATGATGTCTTCATCTGTCATCTCCGGCAGCTTCGACAAGTCGAGTGTGCCTTCAGCGATCATCCTTGACGTATCAATGGCGTATTCCGCTTTCCTCATGCTGAATTGCAAATCGCGCAGATCCTGATAATCGAGATCCGCTATCGTTTCCGGCTTTGGATAGCACCACACGCCGTCCTTCTGCTCGCCAAACGCATGGACAAACCGTTCTGTTAACGTATAAGCGAAGGAAAGATTGAGCTGCTGGTGGATGATGCATTTCATGATGCAGTTGTACACGCTGTAGTCCAGTACAAGCGGCGTGCCTGCATGCTCTTCAAAAATGGCGGACAGACTCGTTTTCGAAAAATGATCGAGAACGTGCTGCAGATCATGTTCCCATTGAAAAATCCGCTTAATTTCCTTCATCATCTCTTCCTGATCCGTTTCCCCGCTGACGAGAAACTCAGGCTCATCCGCATGGCCCAACGCCTGTACCTTTACAATGCACACGTCTCCCCCTTGGTTTCTGATCGGCACGCGTATTTCCCGCGCTTCTTTATCTGCCGCATTGAGAGGGTCTAAAGACAGTCTGTCCAACACGCGGTCAAAATGGTACGGAGGCGTGACAGATACGTTTTCCTTCCACATGCAATCCACCCTTTTTCCGTTTTTTGTCCAGTATAACACGCCGCTGGAAATAGGCAGAACACCGTATACTTTTCTCATAAAGGCCGCATGATATAATGGCAGGTGGAGGGTTGTTTATGATCAACATTACCGCAATGACAATAGAGCATAAGCTGCTGAAAAATATACCGATCGAACGAGTGGAACAGCCTGATATTGCGTGGTACTGGGTTGATTTATACGGCCCGGAGGATACGGAAACGGCATTATTGAGAGATTTTTTTCATTTTCATCCGCTTGCCATTGAGGATTGCTTCCAGCATATGCAGCGCCCCAAGCTTGACCAATATGACGGCTATCGCTTTTACGTGATTCATGCGCTGAATAAGGACACGCTGGAGACGGAGGAAGTCGATATCTTTCAAGGCGAAAGATTTGTCGTCACCTTTCATTTACACGAAACGCCCGGTATCGCCAAAGTCCGGGAGCGTTTGTATGCTTCACCGGACATATTAAAAAAAGGGCCTGGGCATATCACTTATATGATCATGGATCAGCTTGTTGATGAATATTTTCCTCTCGTGTACAAAATTGAAGACAGGCTGAATGAGATTGAAGAAAGGCGTCCTCACAAAACATATGGAACGCTGATGAACGAGGTGTTTGATCTTAGGACGGATCTTTTGCATCTGAGACGGACGGTTATTCCGATGCGTGATTTGCTCTATCGGATTTTAACCCTTGATCATGTGAAAGAGCATCAGGAAACGAAAGCCTATTTCAGCGACATATACGATCATTTGTTAAAATTATCTGAGATTGTGGAATCCAACCGTGACATGACGTCCGACTTGCGCGACAGCTATGTGACACTGAATACAAACCGGATGAATGCGATTATGATGACACTGACGATCGTGTCGACCATCTTCATCCCGCTCACCTTTATTGCCGGTGTGTACGGGATGAACTTCGACTACATGCCCGAGCTTCATTGGGATTACGGATATTTCGCCGTGCTGGGCCTGATGGCTGCGCTTGTGATCGGGATGCTGATATGGTTTGTACATAAAGGATGGTTCAACATATTTAAATGAGGACAGCGTAAAGCTGTTCTTTTTTATATTGGCAAGCCGCTTTTCATGCATATGATGTTCAATTTGTTTATAATGGAAAAAATGTTCAGGGAGTGATCAGATTGAAAATTGCTGTTATCGGACTCGGCAATATGGGACAGCCCATTGCCCGAAACGTGCTTCAGGAAGGCTATGAATTGACTGTTTATAATCGGACGAAACAAAAGACGAAGGAATTTGTAACAGAAGGTGCACAGGCAGCTGACACGCCGCGACAGGCGGCAGAGTCCGCTGATATTGTCATAACGATGCTTTCAGATGACGATTCTGTCAGCGCCGTGACATTCGGAGAAGACGGGCTGATTGAAGGATTAGCCAAGAACGGCATCCACATTTCAATGAGCACAATCAGTGTCGAGTCCTCTGAAAAGCTCGCAGCGGCTCATGCGGAAAAAGGACAATCCTTCCTCGCCGCTCCAGTACTCGGAAGACCGGATGCGGCCGCCAAAGCCGCGCTCCGCATCATAACAGCCGGGCCGGCGGAAGCGAAGCAAACCGCCAAGCCTCTGCTTGACAGCCTGAGCCAGCAGGTATTTGACGTTGGCGAAGAAAGCAAGACGGCAAACGCGGCCAAAATCAGCATCAATTTCTTGCTCGTGTCTATGCTGGAGGCGTTATCTGAATCATTCTTAATGATGGAGAAGTACGGCTTAGAACAAAAACAATTTTTAGAAATCGCCAGCGCTCTCTTTGGCTCTCCTGTCTATCAAAATTACGGAACCATCATGGCCGAGCAGAAATTTGAGCCTGCCGGTTTCAAAATGTCTTTAGGACTGAAGGATACCAACCTGGCACTTGCCGCCGCTGAACAAGTGTCTGCACACCTCCCTCTAGCCGAGCTGGCCAAGAGCCATTTTGAAAGCGGGATTGAAAAAGGCTTTGGAGATCTGGATTGGGCCGCACTCATTAAATGTATCAAATAAGAAGAAAGCCTCTCCGTTCATGGAGAGGCTTTCAGATTGTAGACAAAGTCCTAAAACGGTTTTCGTTTTAGGACTTTGTCATCTTTTCAGCGTGATTGAAAACCCTTGAAGTCTAGGAAGGGCGAGCATTGGAGCAGACTTCCGCAGGATGCGGTGACAGCGGCGTTTGAGCAGGACGCTCAGCTTTTAGCCGCTGATCTTTTCTCAAGTAAGCACCAACGCGCAGGACTGACAACGAATGCGAGGGTTTGTCGACACGCTGAGCCTCTCCGTTCATGGAGAGGCTTTCTCGTTACAAGGACGGCAGCTTCATTTCTTTCTCAAACATCAAATCATCAATGCTTTTAAATGTGTAGCCTTGTTTTTTCAGGTCTGTGATCGCATCATCCAGTGCTTCGGCATTGTCCTTCGATACGGTGTGAAGCAGGTAAATGGCTCCTGGGTGCGCCTGCTTGATCATATGCTCGTAGGCATATTTCTTCCCCTTTTGGTTTTTGATTTTCCAATCAACAAAAGCGACCGACCAGAAAATGGTTTGATAGCCGAGGCGTTTCGTTTCTTTCAGCACGTATTCACTAAACACGCCGCGCGGCGGACGCAGATACAGGTTGTCCTGCTTTCCCGTAATTTTATAGACCTCTTCGTTGACTGAATCGAGTTCGTCCTGAATCTGGTCCGCTGTTTTTTTCGTCAGATCCGGATGGTGAAACGAATGGTTGCCGATAATATGCCCTTCATCTGACATGCGCTTAATCAGCTCAGGCTGGTCCTTTACGAAATGCCCTGTGACAAAAAAGGTTCCTGTTACGCGGTGTTTTTTTAAGACATCAAGCACTTTGGGCGTATAGCCATTTTCATAGCCGTTATCAAACGTTAAGTAAATCGTTTTTTCCTTTGTATTGCCTAAATAAAAGGCGTCATATTTTTCAATTAAACGGTTCAGCTGCTCCCCGGCATCAGGCGGCTGATGATTGACACTTCGTTTAAAGCCCCAGTTAATCGGGTCATTCGGCACCGCTCTCGCCTGTACTGCTCCCCCGGCAAGCAAGACGGCAGCACAGCATATTGAACACATCCACTTCATGGCCAGCGCTCCTTCTGCATTTTTTTATATTTTACAGAAAGGCGCTTCGTTTTATACTGACGCTTTATGTCAAAATAAAAAACCGCAGCGTGCGCGCGGTTTTATTCCCAGTCTTTTTTAAAGCGTTCGTATTTCGCTTCCAGATCATCAAGCATGCTGATGAGTCTGTCTATATCTTCAACGTCAGTTGCTTCAGGATCTAATGAATCAACGACGTTCATAAACATGTCGAGTCTGTTCTTTAAATAATCAAGCTGCTGATCCTTATTGTTTACGGCGTTTCCCATTCTGTTCCTCCATTCATTTTTTATTATGGTAGCTCATTTTTTGCCGTTTTTCAATCGCTGCGCTACTTGCGATCTTGACAAATCAGGTCTAAAATTAACTGTTGGCAGCATTAGTATGCCCCATTTATAAAGGAGTTAGATAGTCATGACACAAAACACGAAGCTGCATCCGATCACACCCGAGTTTGATCCTTGGGAAGCCTATATGGATGTTGAACAGTATGGAGACATGCTGCTGACAAACGTTGAATTCACAACAACGACACTGTGCAATATGAGATGCGAGCATTGCGCTGTAGGCTATACATTGCAGCCTAAAGACCCGAATGCTCTGCCAATAGACCTTCTGTTAAAACGGCTGGAGGAAATTCCGCGTCTGAGATCCATCAGCATTACAGGCGGAGAGCCGATGCTTTCATTAAAATCAGTAAAGGAATATGTCGTTCCGTTATTAAAATACGCCCATGAGCGGGGCGTGCGGACGCAGATCAATTCTAACCTGACCCTTGATATTGATCGATACGAATGGATTATTCCGTATCTTGATGTCCTGCATATTTCGCATAACTGGGGTACAGTTGAAGATTTTGCAGAGATCGGCTTTGCCATGATGGACAGAAAACCGACTTTCGAACAGCGCGCGCGTTATTTTGAAAAAATGATCGAAAACAGCCGCACGCTCGTGGATGCCGGGGTGATGGTTTCTGCGGAAACGATGCTGAACAAACGGACACTTCCGCATATTGAGCATATTCACCGCCAAATCACAGAAGATATGAAATGTCAGCGTCACGAAGTCCATCCGATGTACCCGAGCGATTTCGCAAGCGCTCTTGAATCTCTCAGCCTGAAAGAGATGAGACAGTCCATTCACCGTTTGCTGGACATTCGTGATGAAAATACATGGATGCTGTTCGGGACACTGCCGTTTTATGCCTGCAGTTCGGACGAAGAGGATCAAAAGCTGCTTCACCGGCTTCGCGCGGCGAAAAACGTCACGGTGAGAAACGACCCTGACGGCCGTTCCCGCCTGAATGTGAACATTTTCGACGGAAACATTATCGTAACAGATTTCGGCGATACACCGCCGCTTGGCAATATCCAGACGGACAGCCTCCCTTCCGCCTATGAAAAATGGAGAGAGACCAAGCTTGCCAAAGAGCTGAATTGCCACTGCCCGAATGTCCGATGCCTCGGGCCGAATGTTCTCGTCAAAAACAGTTATTATCAGGATGCAGATTTCACAAAACGTCAAGCCAGGAGTTAGATGCGAATGGAAGAAACACTTACAGAGATTTTCCAGAATAAAATCGTCGATATTCTTCTCGTTGCTGTCATTCTGTGGATCGGTGTTTTTATCATCAACCGGCTGGTCCAGCTATTTTTTAAACGGACGGACTTCATTGAAGAAAGAAAAGAAAAAACAATTGAAAGCCTTATCCGTTCTGTCACCCAGTACACAGCGACAATCGCTTTTATCTTTTATGTTATGTCTTTATTTGTGCATGATTTCGGCAAAATTTTAGCCGGGGCGGGTGTAGCAGGTATCGTCATCGGTTTTGGCGCCCAATCACTGATTAAGGATGTGCTGGCAGGTGTGTTTTTGATTTATGAACGCCAGCTGCACAAAGGCGATTATGTCACCGTCAACAATTTGTTTAACGGAACTGTTGAGGAAATCGGCCTTCGCTCGCTGCAAATCCGGGAATGGAGCGGGAAGCTGCTCACCATCAGCAACGGCGAAGTCAGGCAGATAGAGAACTATAATATTGATTTTATGCGGATTACCGAATCCTTTGTCATCAGCTTTAAGGAAGATCCGGACCGCGTGTACAGTGTATTAGAAGAGGCATGCGACACGCTGAATGAAGAGCTTCGGGATTCATTGAAGCTGAATGAATTCGGCAATCCGGCAGAACCCTTTCAAATACACGGGATCACCGCATTGAATCATATCAATCGCGGCGTCGAATTTACGGTAAAAGGCATGGTCAAAGATGACGATTATTTCAGCGCCAGCCTTGCAGCCAGACGGATTCTCGTTCGCCAGCTGTACCAAAACAATGTGCAAATGCTTGAAGAAGCGGTCAGAATCGAGAGAACACAATAAACAAAAAAACTGATTCCACCTGAATGGAATCAGTTTTTTATTTATCTCGGCTGCGAGGAAAGCTGAAAGCCAAATGTGACATGGTCTTGAACCGGAATCCAAGCACCGATACCCTGAGATGTGACATTTTTCACGACAAGTTTTCGTTTATTCCCTTTCAGCACTAAGTATACTTCTCCGTAAGTCACTTTTCCTTTTTCATTCACAGCCGGCGCATATGCGTTTAGATAACCAAGTTTCTTAGGAGCGACTTTATAAATTTGATCCCGCTTTGTACCCGCTCCGACGACCGTATCAAATGCCAGCGGAAGGTTCGTTTTCTTCATTGCTTTCAGCATCATCATGCTTTTGACATCTTCAGCATTTGGAACCTTAGCTGTCAGGCCGCCCTTCACTTTGTATTGCTGTTCCTGGGCATAGTGCATTTCAGCCGTTTCTTTTCCGCCGCGGTTATCCGCACGGTTTGTATTGATTTTTTTATATTCCCAATTTGCGACTGTTTCGTTTGATTCATAGCCGAGCGCCCATTTCCCGAGAAAGATTGTCGCCCGGTAGCCGACCGCAAGCGGTGTGCCGGATATGTTGGATTCATTCAGCATTTTGATGAGGTGCGGGTTTTCAATCTTCACATCAGAATGATCGAGCAATTCCTTTGCAAGCTTGCTCGGCTGAAGCATCGGCTGATCCTGTGAAGCATTCGGATACGTGTTTTCCTTCGAGATGCTTGCGACAGAGTCAGGAACCTTAAACTGCTTTTTCGCGTAGATGGGCTGAACGCCGAAAAAACTAAAGAATAACAGCACAATAAGTGTGGAATGAAATAGCTTTTTCATCATATCACTCTTTCTATGGCATTTTCCCTTAGTCTTTTCAACCCGCTTTGTTGTTATCCATCATTTTTTCAAGTTAAAGAAGGAAAAAGCCGATCGCCATAATGACATAGGCGGCAAGCAGTGTCGCTCCTTCAAACCAGTTGGAATCGCCGTCATTCGAAATCGCGATCATCAAGAGAACCGATGATACCATCGCAACGAGCTCTGGCAATGTAAACACAAGCGGCATACTTACCGGGAAAAAGATGGAACAAATCACAAGAATCGGCGCAACAAACATAGCAATCTGCAGCGTCGAACCAACTGCGATTTCAACCGCAACGTCCATTTTATTTTTATAGGCCATGATAATGGCTGATGCGTGCTCGGCGGCATTACCGAC
This sequence comes from Bacillus sp. SW14, assembly GCF_047608225.1. Lineage (NCBI taxonomy): Bacteria > Bacillati > Bacillota > Bacilli > Caryophanales > Bacillaceae > Bacillus > Bacillus sp. SW14. The sequence goes on from NZ_JBLKRW010000001.1 coordinate 3,475,000, forward strand.
TATTGCCACGATGATGACCCCGATAAACAGCTCGCTCCAGCCGAACTGCTCAGCTACCGAGTGGAACGTGTGCACCAGGTTTTCGGATATGTATGCCACAGCAATCGTTGCCGCAAACAAGACAATTGTGGCAATTTTGCCCGACCATTCCGGCTCTTCCTCTTCCACGTGCTGGGCGGAATTGTTCTTCGGTTGATAAACACCGCGGTGTGTGACAAGTTTAAAGTAAAGAGCCGCCACATATAACAGCATCAAAATGATGCTGATGCCGATGCTTAAATTGAGCTTGCCCACGTTACCCATGCCAACGGAAAATACCTCCGGAATCACAAAAGCGACAATAATGGCAAAAATCAAAAGACCGGAGTTATGGCGCGCATCATGGATATTAAACTCCTGCCGCTTATATTTTAAACCGCCGACAAAAAACGATAGCCCCGCCACCAGCAGTAAATTCCCCAGCACTGAACCGGTTAAAGAGGCAAGCACGATGCCGGTCAGGCCCTCCTTTAGTGCAAATAAAGAGATGATTAACTCAACCGCGTTCCCAAAGGTGGCGTTCAACAAACCGCCGATCCGCGGGCCTGCGATGATGGACAATGATTCTGTCGCCCTTCCCATATAGCTTGCAAGCGCGATAATCGTTACGCAATACAAGGCAAAGAGAATGACAGAAGGCCAATGCATCAAACTGCCGATTACAGAAAGCGGAACACCCGCCGCCACTAAAATAAAAAAAATACGATTCATGGTGAATTGGCTCCTTTTATATGACTTGTTTTATTTTTATTCTTCACAAAAATCATCATGCTTACACGAGGTCGCATGTTCACATGTGATATAGGCTTTTTTCAGGTTGCCCGCTTTTGGAAAACATTGTACGATCAACATAGATTCCACATAAGGAGAACAGACAAAATGTCACGATTTCATTTCTTTATCCTTGTCTTGCTCGTTTCCATTTCCGGGTTTTCGCAAGGCATGCTGCTGCCTGTCATCTCGATCATCTTTGAAACAAATGGTGAATCGGCCGCTATCAACGGCCTGCACGCCACGGGACTGTACATCGGCGTGCTTTTGGCTTCTCCGTTTATGGAAGCGCCGCTTAGAAAGCTCGGATTTAAGCCGCTGATCGTCATTGGCGGAAGCATTGTCATTTTAAGCTTATTTGGATTTATATGGCTTCAGTCGGTTTGGATCTGGTTCCTGCTTCGCCTGTTTATCGGAATCGGCGACCACATGCTTCACTTTTCTACGCAAACGTGGGTGACTTCCATGTCATCAAAAGATAATCGCGGAAGAAACCTGTCTGTTTACGGACTTTCCTTCGGCCTTGGCTTTGCCGCGGGTCCGTTCATGGTTCCGCTTGTCAAGCTGAGCCCGGCGCTGCCTTTTATCGTGTCTGGCTGCTTCAGCCTGTTTGCGTGGCTTTTTGTTTTCTTTCTACAAAATGCATACCCGCAAACCAGTCCTCACGAAACCAAATCAGACAATAGTTTCAGGCGGTTTTATCAAGCGATCCTGTTTGGATGGGTTGCCTTTATGCCCACATTCGGTTACGGCTTTCTGGAGACGGCGCTAAACGGAAGCTTTCCTGTATACGCGCTCCGGCTAGGGATCTCTGTGGACGCAGTGGCGCTGATCCTGCCCGCATTTGCGATCGGAAGCATTATTTTTCAGTTTCCGCTCGGCATCCTCAGCGATAAATACGGGCGGCGGAATGTCCTGCTTGTGATTTTGCTGACAGGGGCGCTTTGCTTTTTGATCGCCGGCGTATTCCCTTTGCCTTACGTGATCGGATGCTGCTTTTTTATGGCGGGAATGGCAGTCGGCTCAACCTTTACACTTGGCATCAGCTATATGACAGATCTTCTTCCGCCCCACTTGCTGCCGGCGGGGAACCTGCTTTGCGGCATTACATTCAGCCTCGGCAGCATCCTCGGCCCGATTGCCGGCGGCTGGTATATGCAGACATTTGATAGCGCAAACTTGTTTTATTTTATTACCCTCACGCTTAGCGGTGTTTGGCTTGCTCTTGTGCTGGGCAAACCGAAAAGCTGGTCGCCAGCCGAAACCTATTCTTCATCTTCTTAATCAAAAAGCCTCCTGACATGGTGTCAGGAGGCTTTGATGCTAATGATAGCCGTTTTGCCCGTTGGCGCTTCCGCTTGTTTTATGGCTCGGTTTGCTTTTCGAATTTTGTTTGTTATGGCTTCCGCCTTTTTGCTTGCTCATCACGTTGCCCCCCTATATCTTTTTGAACTGAAGTTCATTTATAGGGTGCGCTAAAGATAGGGATTTTCATCAGGAAGCTTTTTACGTTTATGTAAAAGAGCGTTGATTTCTCCCCCTAAGATAATTAAAATGCCGCTCAAGTAAAACCAAATCATCAGGACAATGATTCCCCCGATACTCCCATACGTGGCGCTGAAGTTCGCAAACGTGCTGACGTAAAATGAAAACAGGGTGCTGACAACGATCCAGCCAAAGGCCGCAAACACCGCACCCGGCATGACAAACCGGAGGGACAGTTTTTTGTTCGGCGCGATGAAATACAGTGCGGAAAAAACGATCAGCAGCACAAGCGGACTGACACCCCAGCGCACTGCTGCCCAAACGGATAAAAACAGATCCGACGCGCCGACGAAGTCTGAAGCGAGCACCCCGATCTGCCGGCCGAATACCGGCAGAAGCAAGGCCACTAAAATCGTAAATACCATGGCAATCGTCAAAAAAATTGAGGTTAGACGAACGATGATAAAAGAGCGGTTTTCATCCACTTCATACGCGTGGTTTAGCGATCGGACGATGGCGTTCATTCCATTAGACGCAGACCACAAAGCCGCGATAATCCCGAATGACAGCAAACCGCCATTTCGGTTGTTTAAGGTTTGTTGTGTAATGGATTCAACGAGGGACATCGCACTGGCGGGTGCATATTGTTTGACAACTCCCAGAACATCATCGGTAGAAATCGGAAGATACGCGGTGAGCGTCAGCATAAAAATCAAAAACGGAAACAATGACAAAAGAAAAAAATACGCCAGCTCCGCTGATTTGCTCGGCCCTTCATGAAGGGTGTATCTGCTGAAAAGCTCTTTCAAAAAATCCATGTCGCCTCACCTCGCATATTTGATCATTTTTTTGAAAAATGCTCTTTCGTTTCTTGCACAAGCTCCATCACTTGCGGCGTTGTTTTCTTCAGCTCTTTCACCTGCTGGTTGACAAACCCGACTTCATTTGACAAGGATTGGGCCAGCTTTTTGGCTTCATCCATTTTTGTGATGACCGTGTTTTTCAACAGCTCCGGATTGCTTTTGTACAGTGAAAGTTTATGCTTGCATGTCAGCCATCTCATGCCGCATGCCTGTCTTGTCGGCTTATGGAGCAGCGATAACGCCGCGCCTGCCGCAGCTCCGAGAAAAATACCTTTCAGCATTAAACGTTCGTTGTTCATGCAAATTCTCCTTTCACTCACAATTGTTTTTCTTTTTGAATGGATGCAAGCAGCTGCTCACAGCCCGACTTGATTAATTGGCAGACCTCTTCAAAATTTCCTGTGTAGTAAGGATCAGGAACATCGGCAAGATCTGAATCTTCAACATAGTCCAAGAGCCTTTTGATATGCGAGGTATTCTTAAAACCCGCCATGCTTCTGAGGCTCCCGATATTTTCTGCGTCCATCGCAATGATGTAATCAAAATCGGCCAGATCCTGTTCGCTGACTTGACGTGCAAGCATGCCCTCAAAGTTGATTCCTTCTCTCTGCAAGATCTCCTGTGTTCCTTCATGCGGCGGATTGCCGATGTGCCAGCCGCCGATACCTGCTGAGTCTGTCTTGATTTTCCCCTCTAATCCTTTTTTGGCTGCCAGGTCCCGAAAAATCGCTTCTGCCATCGGAGACCGGCAAATATTTCCTAAACAAACAAATAACACGCTTATCATGTTGTGCAACCTCCCTATTCTTTGCCCATATTTCTCTAAAAAAAAACCTTCATGAATATCTTAGTAGGATGTTCATTTTCTTTTCAACTGATGACTCCACTTTTTTGAAATCAAAAGTTTGCTCTTAGAAGAGGGTTTTTTTCTGATTGAATTCTGTTAGAATAAAACATACCGAATATCGCATAAAGAAAGGATGGAACTATTTGTCCAGCCCAAATACAGAAACATTGACTCAAATGATTGAAGAGATTTCCCAAAAACTGAACATGCTGAACGTCGGCGTGATCAAAGCGGAGGATTTCAGTGATGAAAAGATAGAAGACCTCACGTACCTTCACAGCATGGTGATGAAAAAAGAATCATTCAGCCCTAGTGAAATGCAGGCGATAGCTCAAGAACTCGCCTCGCTTCGTAAATAATTGAGACTGGCCGGAAACCCGGCGAGTCTTTTTTATCATTGGCGAACACAGCCGATCGGATGATTGCAGCACCGAGCGGTTAAAAAGAAGGTTATAAGGACTTGGGCCTGATCAAAGCCGGTGAAGAAATCAATATTAATGAAAATGTTCGAATAAGATTTGAAGGAGTACAAGCCATGAAAACGACATCTATCAAAACAGCCTCCGGAATGTATATCAACTACTTCTTTCTGGGAATGGTCAACATTATTCTCGCATCCAATATGTCCTCCTTAACAAAACAGTGGAATACCGACCCGACCGGCATTAGTTATGTCATTGCCGCTATCGGGTTCGGCAAGCTGCTGACCTACGGCATTTCCGGCGTGTTATCAGATAAAATCGGCAGAAAACCGCTTGTTGTCGCTTCCGCGGGAATCATGGCCGTCTTTTTAGTCGGTATTCCTTTATCACCGAGCTATGAACTGGCGTTTGTGTTCGCCTTATTAGCCGGAGTCGCAAATTCAGCGATGGATGCCGGAACATATCCGGCCCTGACCGAGCTCTTCCCGGCTGCTCCCGGCTCGGCAAATGTTCTGGTCAAAGCCTTTATGTCTCTGGGGGCCGCACTTTTGCCGCTTTTGATCACATTTTTAGCAAACCACCGCATGTCTTACGGATTTGCTTTTTATCTCCCGGCTGCCGTCTATGTACTGAATATCGTTTATTTATCAACGCTTTCGTTTCCTAAGAAACAGAAAAAACCAAATAATAGCGGCCAACAGGAAGCTCCCGCTTTCTTGTCTGAACCCGTTTTTCGGAAAGAAGGCACCGCCCTGATTATGATCGGTTTTACATCAACAGCTTTATTTACGGTTTCTCAAATCTGGCTTCCGAGCTACGCGCAAAAAGCAGCCGGTTTAGCTGAATCAGCTTCCGTGCAATTGCTGAGCTATTATAGTGTTGGATCTCTGGCATCCGTTTTATTATTAGCCCTTTTGCTGAACAGATGGGTAAAGCCAGTCATGATTACGCTCTTGTATCCGGTTATTACTTTATGTACGCTTGCGGTCATGCTGACGGTTCATGTGCCGGTTGTGCTGGACATCACCGCCTTTTTCTTAGGCTTTTCAACCGCGGGTGTGTTTCAAATCACCATTACATTAATGACAGAGCTTTTCTGGAAGCGAAAAGGAACCGTTACCGGAATTGTAGCGACCGCTTCAAGCCTCGCGTCGATTTTGCTGCCGATTGCCACAGGGCTTATCGCAAAAGCGGGAGGCATCGCCCATATCTTTATGTTCGACTTCTGTATTGCGGTTATCGGAACAGCTGCAGCCGCCTTCTTGTATTACAGATACAAGAAACTGACGGGCGCTTCGGCAGCTGCCAAGCTGTAATCAACAGAAAACGGACGCCCCGCAGGCGTCCGTTCAGATTGTTGACAAAATCCTAAAACAGTTTAGTTTTAGGATTTTGTCATCTTTTCAGCGTGGTTGAAAACCCTTGAAGTCTAGGAAAGGCGAGCATTGGAGCGGAGCGAATGTCCTAATTCGTGAGCACCAACGCACAGGCTTGACAACGAATGCAAGGGTTTGTCGACACGCTGAACGGACGCCCCGCAGGCGTCCGTTTTTCTTATTTCTCAAGCAATGCCAACGATTCACGATTAAATGCCGGAATATCATCCGGTGTACGGCTAGTGACCAATTGCCCTTGGCAAACAACCACTTCCTTGTCCACAACGTCGGCACCCGCGTTTTCCATGTCAACACGAATGGACGTATAGCCTGTCGCTTTTCGGCCATCGAGCGCTTTCGCGTTGATTAAGAGTTGCGGGCCGTGGCAAATGGCGAATACCGGTTTTTTGTCAGTCATAAACGCTTTTGTAAATTGGACGAAACGGTCATCAGCGCGAAGCTGGTCTGGTGAAAATCCTCCGGGAATTAAAAGCGCATCAAAGTCTGAAGGGTTTACATCATCAATGGATGCGTCCACTGTCACTTCTGCGTTCCCCTGCTTGCCTTTTACTGTTTTGCCTTTTTCATTTTCGATGACAGTCAGTTCATGTCCCGCTTCTTTAAAGGCTTTCGCAGGTTCAGTGTACTCGCTGTCCTCAAAATAATCTGTCAAAACAACTGCTATTTTTTTCCCCATTTTTCATAACCTCCCGATTAATCTGTCTACATAAAACACTCTTCCCCAGCCACACTAAAATAAACATTTTCGCAGACCTGACAAACAATAAGCATAAATACCCGGCATTTGTCGTTTGACGATATTACATAATACTCATTTTTCTCCCTTTTACAATAATCATAAAGAAATACCTACAAATGATTACAAAATATTCTTACAATAGTAGTTGTAACACAAATTTCGTTGAAAGGTGGAGAACTGGTGAGAATACAGAAAAGACGAACATACGTCGGTAACATTCTCCGTATTCTTTTGCCCCCTATTATGATACTTAGCCTAATCCTCCCAACACCACCCATTCATGCAGAAGAAAGCGCGGCTCCTCAGGTGCAACTGAGTATTTTGGCCACGACTGATATTCATGCCAACATGATGGATTACGATTACTACAGCGACAAAGAAACGACGGATTTCGGGCTGGCAAGAACGGCACAGCTGATCCAAAAGCACCACCAGCAAAACCCCAATACCCTGCTTGTGGATAACGGAGACTTGATTCAAGGGAATCCGCTTGGAGAATACGCGGTGAAGTATGAAAAAGACGACATTATTTCCGGCGCGAAAACCCACCCGATTATCAGTGTCATGAATGCGCTGAAATATGACGCCGGCACACTGGGCAATCATGAATTCAACTACGGGCTCGACTTTCTCGACGGCACGATTAGAGGAGCCGATTTCCCGATTGTAAATGCAAATGTCAAAACAACAAGCGGTGAAAACCGGTATACGCCGTATGTCATTACAGATAAAACCGTCACTGACGAAAACGGCCATGAGCAAAAAATAAAGGTCGGCTACATAGGCTTCGTTCCGCCGCAAATTATGACATGGGACAAAAAGCATCTCGAAGGTCAGGTGCAGGTGCAGGATATCGTAGAATCCGCCAATGAAACGATCCCGAAAATGAAGGCGGAAGGCGCTGATGTCATTATCGCCCTCGCCCACAGCGGCATTGAAAAGCAAGCCCAATCGCCAGGCGCGGAAAACGCTGTATTTGACCTAGCCACCAAAACAAAAGGCATTGACGGGATCATCTCTGGCCATCAGCATGGACTTTTCCCTTCCGCCGAGTATGCAGGCGCTGCCCAATTCGATGTTGAAAAAGGCACAATCAACGGCATTCCAGTCGTCATGCCAAGCAGCTGGGGCAAATACTTGGGCATGATTGACCTTAAACTCAAAAAGACGGACGGCTCATGGAAGGTAGCAGATTCGAAGGCCAGTGTTGAATCTATCGCAGGCACCGTCACATCCGGAAATGAAACCGTCACAAACACCATCAAGCAAACGCATCAAAACACACTGGAGTATGTTAGAAAACCAGTCGGCAACACAGAAGCCGATATTAACAGCTTCTTCGCTCAGGTCAAAGATGACCCTTCCATTCAGATCGTGACAGACGCGCAAAAATGGTATGCGGAAAAGGAAATGAAGGATACCGAGTACAAAGACCTCCCGATTTTGTCCGCTGGGGCGCCGTTTAAAGCAGGCGGCAGAAACGGAGCCAATTACTATACGAATATTCCGGTCGGAGATCTCGCCATTAAAAACGTCGGTGACTTGTATCTTTACGATAATACCGTTCAGATCGTCAAGCTGACTGGAAGCGAGGTCAAGGACTGGCTTGAGATGTCAGCAGGCCAATTCAATCAAATTGATCCGTCAAAAGGCGGCGATCAAGCCTTACTGAATGAGAATTTTCGCTCCTATAATTTTGACGTGATTGACGGCGTCACATATCAGGTCGATGTCACAAAACCGGCGAAATACGATGAGAACGGAAAAGTGATCAACGCGGGCTCGTCCCGGATCATCAACCTTTCCTATGAAGGCAAGCCCATCAGCACAAACCAGGAATTTCTCGTCGTCACCAATAATTATCGTGCGTCCGGAGGCGGCGGTTTCCCTCACCTGACAAGCGATAAAATCGTCCACGGCTCCGCGGTTGAAAACAGGCAGGTGCTGATGGATTACATTATTGAACAGAAAACAGTCAATCCAAAAGCGGACAACAATTGGTCAATCGCGGCTGTTTCCGGCACGAATTTGACGTTTGAGTCCTCACTTTTGGCCAAGCCATTTGCGGATAAAGCAGACGATGTCGCTTATGTAGGCGAATCTGCGAATGAAGGCTATGGTGTATACAAGCTGCAATTCGACGATGATTCAAATCCCGAGCCCCCTAAGGACGGACTGTGGGATCTGACTATCATGCACACCAATGATACGCATGCCCACCTCGATGACGCGGCGAGACGAATGACGAAAATCAACGAAGTGCGAAACGAAACAGACCGCAACATTCTCCTTGATGCGGGAGATGTGTTTTCCGGCGATCTGTATTTCACAAAATGGAACGGTTTAGCCGATTTGAAATTGATGAACATGATGGGCTATGACGCCATGACCTTTGGAAACCATGAATTTGATAAAGGCCCGACAGTGCTTTCTGATTTTCTCAGCGGAAACAGCGCAACAGTCGATCCGGCGAACCGCTATCACTTTGAAGCGCCTGAATTTCCGGTCGTCAGCGCAAACGTAGATGTGTCAAACGAACCTAAGCTGACTTCCTATGTCAAAAAGCCGCAAACCTTTACGGCAGGTGAAAAGAAAGAGCCCGGCATCCACCCTTACATTCTGTTAGATGTTGACGGTGAGAAAGTCGCTGTATTCGGACTGACAACGGAAGATACAGCCACTACGTCAAGCCCGGGCAAAAGCATCGTATTTCATGACGCGTTTGAAACAGCGCAAAACACTGTCAAAACGATTCAGGAAGAAGAAAAAGCAAATAAAATCATCGCTTTAACCCATATCGGGCATAACCGTGATCTTGAGCTGGCCAAAAAAGTAAAAGGCATTGACTTGATCATCGGCGGACACACCCACACCCTCGTAGACAAAATGGAAGTCGTGAACAATGAAGAGCCGACGATCGTGGCGCAGGCAAAAGAATACGGCGAATATTTGGGACGCGTCGATGTCGTGTTTGATGAAAACGGCGTTGTGCAAACAGACAAATCAAATCTGAGCGTGCTGCCAATTGATGAACATACAGAAGAAAACGCAGAGGCAAAAAAAGAGCTTGATCAGTTCAAACATGAATTAGAGGACATCAAAAAGGAAAAAGTCGGCTACACGGATGTAGCGCTTGACGGCCAGCGTGAGCATGTGCGCACGAAGGAAACGAACCTCGGAAACTTCATCGCGGACGGCATGCTGGCAAAAGCGAAAGAAGCAGCTGGCGCCAGAATAGCGATCACAAATGGCGGCGGCATCAGAGCCGGCATTGACAAAGGCGATATCACACTCGGCGAGGTGCTGAACGTCATGCCGTTCGGCAACACGCTTTACGTGGCCGACTTAACCGGAAAACAAATTAAAGAAGCCCTTGAACAAGGATTGAGCAATGTGGAAAACGGAGGCGGCGCCTTCCCTCAGGTGGCCGGAATCCAATATACGTTTACATTAAACAAGGAACCCGGACACCGAGTTCTTGACGTCAAACTCGAATCACCTAACGGAGACATGGTTCATCTCGATTCCGATCAGACCTACCGCGTGGCAACGAATAACTTTGTCGGCGCCGGAGGAGACGGATACTCTGTCTTTACGAAAGCATCCCATGGTGAGGACCTTGGTTACGTAGATTATGAGATTTTCACTGAACAGCTGAAAAAACTAGGAAACAAGGTATCTCCTAAAATCGAAGGACGAATCAAAGAAGTATTCCTGCCGACAAAACAGAAGGATGGCAGCTGGACACTCGATGAAGACAAATTTTCGATTTATGCCAAAAATGCCAACACGCCGTTTGTCTATTATGAAACATCAGAAGGATCTCACGAGAAGCCTATCAATCTTAAAGTAAAAGAAGATCAGGTCAAACTTTTGAAAGAAAGAGAGTCAGATCCTTCATTGACGGTATTCAACTATTGGTACAGCATGAAGCTGCCAATGGCGAACCTCAAAACCGCAGACACTGCAATCGGCATCAAGTCAACGGGAGAGTTGGATGTTTCACTTGCAGATGTATATGACTTTACAGTGAAACAAAAAGGAAAAGAAATAAAATCATTCAAGGAACCTGTTCAGCTTTCGCTTCGCATGTTTGATATTGAAGAAGCCCATAACCCTGCTATTTACCACGTTGACCGGAAAAAGAAAACTTTCACAAAGACTGAAAAGGGTTCAGTCGACGATGATATCGTGACAGGATATACAACCCATTTCAGCGAATACACGATCTTAAATTCCGGTGCGAACAACAAACCGCCGGCATTCCCGTCCGATCAGCCGACAGGCGGTGATGACGGCAGCAATGGAGGAGGCTCTGACAAACCAGGCGGAAAACAGCCGACTGACGGAAACGGAGGACATGATACACCTCCCGGCACTGACCCGACAAACGGGTCAGGAGGAAACGGATCAGGTACGGATGGCCCGGCTGGCGGCCTGCTTCCGGACACAGCCACATCCATGTACTCGATCCTCTTGGCCGGATTTCTGATCAGCGCGCTCGGAACGGCATTGTACTTGCATCAGAGGAGAAAACAAAATAAAGCGAATCAAGCATAAAAAAGAGCTGCTCGTCATCGAGCAGCTTTCTTTATTACACCCACTTCACAACATCTTCAACAGCCGCTCTTGTTTTCGGGCGAGGGTCTCTCACGCGGTAACCGAACGCCACCATCACAGAAATGTCGAAGCTTCCGTTTTCCAGAAGGCCTTCTTCTTCAAGAATACGGTGAATGTGATCATATTGGAAGCCTTCCACAGGGCAGGAATCAACACCGATTTGCGCAGCGGCAGTCATCATGTTGCCAAGCGCAATATAGGTTTGTTTTGAAGCCCAGTCAAACAATGTTCTGTCACTTTCAAGCAAATGCAGATCGTATTTCTGGAACTCTTCCGTTTTGCTGAGATAGCCTTCGCAAACGTCCTGAGGCATTTGTTTCACTTCTTTTAAATGACGTTTGATGTAGTCCGCATCGTATTTGATATCCTTCGCTGCACGCGCAAGAATCAGAACGAAATGGCTTGCGGTTGGAAGTTGCTTTTGAGCGCCCCATGTGTATTCGCGAAGCTTCTCGCGAAATTCCGGATTTTGAACGACAACGAATTTCCAAGGCTCAAGGCCGAGTGAGCTCGGAGACAGTCTTCCTGTTTCTAAAATAAATTCAAAATCGCTGTCTGATACTTTTTTATTCGGGTCAAATTCCTTTGTCGCATGTCTGAAATGGTACGCATCCAGAATTTGTTTCTTTAGATCTGCCATGTAAAACACCTCTCCTTTGGTTACTCTCAACTCTATTGTAGCCGTTATCGCAAAAAGTAAAAGTACGCACATTTTTGTTGCATAGTATCAATTTTGATACCAAACAAAAAAAGCGCGCTGCCGCAGGCAGGCGCCTTTCTCATTTTCCCCGCCGCGCAAAATCGACAAACCGGAATTTGTCCAGGCGGTGTCTGCTTTCCGTATATTGAAAGAGACTCGTATCCTCCAAAAAGACGTAGTTTCTCACCACGACCATATGGTCATAACCTCGTAAATCAAGCAGCTCCCTGTCCTCATCCGTACACGGCTCGGCTACAATTTCTTTTTGCGCATAACTGATCGAAAGACCGAGCTCTCCTTCTATATATTCATATATAGAGTTCTCACAAATTTCTTTCGTTAGGTGAGGCACATGCTTTCTGAAAAAGTAATCCTTGTCCAAAATCACATGTTCTCCGTCAATCTTTCTTGACCTGATGACTTCCCAGATGTCCTCATCCGAGTTAGCACGGAGCTGTTTTTGGATCAGCTCTGACGGAGGCCTGAGCCCGAATTTGTGTACAGTTGTATTCGTTTCTTTGCCAAGCGTTTGAGCGAGCTCCTTGAAACTAACAAGGCCCGAGACGGGAAACTGCATTTTTTCACGGTTGAGAACGACGGAGCCCTTCCCTCTGATTTTCTGGATATAGCCGTTTTGCGCAAGCATGTGAAGCGCCTTTCGGACCGTTTCTCTAGATGTACCGTACTGTGCGGTCAACTCATGTTCAGACGGAAGAATCTCCTCCGCTTTCCACCGGCCGCCTTCAATTTGCTGTGCGATGTCTTTATAAATTGCAATAAATTTATTCGCCTTCATTATGGACCACCCAGCTCAGTTTAACACGGTTTCGTTAAACGATAAACAATGGACTCATACGGACGGAGCGTCATGTTCTGCAGTCCTTCCCTCACATCATCGTTGCTCAACAGCACCTCTGCCTTCCACTCACCAGGCGCTAAAGAGTCCGGCATTGTAAAGGCTGCCTCAATCCCGTAAAAGTTATTGATCACGAGCAGCTTTTCATTGTTGCCATGTCTGAGATATGCAAAAATGTTCGGATCATCCTTTGCGATTAACTCATACGTCCCCTCTGTCACAATGTCATACGTTTTTCGAATCTGGATCAGTTTTTGATAATGATAGAACACTGAGTTCTGATCCTTCAGCGCCGCTTCGACATTGATTTCATGATAGTTTCTGGCGACCGGTATCCATGGGTCGCCCGTTGTAAAACCGCCATTCGGCGTATCATCCCACTGGACAGGCGTTCTGGAGTTGTCTCGGGATTTCGCCTGTAAAATCGCTGTGATCTCTTGATCAGCCATCCCTTTTTCCTTAAAAGCGTGATACATGTTCAGTGATTCGACATCCCGATAGGAGCTGATGTCCGTAAACTTCGGATTCGTCATTCCCAGCTCCTCGCCCTGATAAATATAAGGCGTGCCCTGCATCATATGAATGGCGGCAGCGAGCATTTTCGCCGATTTCACCCTGTACGCGCCGTCATCTCCATATCTGGATACCACGCGCGGCTGATCGTGATTGCACCAGAACAGAGCGTTCCATCCCCCTCCAGCGTGCATCCCCGTCTGCCACTCGGATAAGATCTTCTTCAGCTTCAAAAAGTCAAACGGCGCCAAGGCCCATTTTTCACCGTTTGGATAGTCGACCTTGAGATGATGGAAGCTGAACGTCATATCAAGTTCTTTATTGGCGGGATTTGTATACCGGATACAATGGTCTACGGTCGTTGAAGACATCTCACCAACCGTCATACTGTCGTAATGCGAAAACACCTTTTCGTTCATTTCATGCAGAAATTCGTGCACCCGCGGTCCGTCAGTATAAAAGGAACGGCCATCGCCGCCGTCTTCCGCATTCGGAAAGCGCTGATCTTTAGAGATCAGGTTAATGACATCAAGCCTGAAACCGTCTATTCCCTTTTCAAACCAAAAATGCATCATGTCATAGATATGCTTTCTGACCTCTTCATTTTCCCAATTCAAATCAGCCTGCTTCACATCAAACAGGTGCAAATAGTATTGGCCCGATGCTTCGTCAAGCTCCCATGCCGAGCCGCCGAATTTCGATTTCCAGTTTGTCGGAACAGAACCGTTTTCCTGCGGGGTTTTCCATATATAAAAATCACGGTACGGGCTGTCTTTTGACGAAATCGCCTCTTGAAACCATTTGTGCTCTGTTGATGTATGATTGACGACAAGATCCATGACGACTTTCAGTCCCCTTTTATGCGCTGCGGACAGTAACCGCTCAAAATCCTCCATCGTCCCATATTCAGGATAAATCGAGTAATAATCACGAATATCGTACCCATTATCATGCTGCGGGGAATCATAAACCGGCGTCAGCCAAAGCACATCCACCTGAAGTGTTTTTAAGTAATCAAGCTTTTCAATAATGCCGTTCAGATCGCCGACACCGTTCCCCGTCGTATCGTTAAAGCTTTTCGGATAAATTTGATAGACCACAGCTTTTTTCCACCATGGTGTTTGTTCTGTTTTCATCTGTCTCCACCACCGTTTTATAGAATAAAAACGGGAAAAGGGAACGTTAAAACACGTCCCGCTCCCATTCGTTATTTATGTTTGAATCTTGCATACGCGTATGTTCCGGCAAACGGCACGATCAATACAATGGCCATCCCGATTGCAAACGCGCCCCAGTACTGGCTCATGATTGAGAAAATCCCCGGCACGCCGCCGACACCGACGGAGCTTGCCAGCACCCCTTGAGTAGAAATATACATACCGGCGATCCCGGAGCTGACCATCGCAATGATAAACGGGAATCTGTATCGCAAATTCACCCCGAAGATGGCAGGTTCTGTAATGCCGAGATAAGCAGAAATCCCTGATGTGAGAGAAAGGCCTTTTTGTTTCTCATCCTTCACGATAAACATCATAGCCAGCGCAGCCGAACCCTGTGCGATATTCGAAAGCGCCAGCATCGGCCATAAAAATGTGCCGCCGAGCTTTGAGCCGATGAGCTGCAGGTCGACTGCAAGAAACGTGTGATGCATGCCGGTAATCACGAGCGCCGAGTAGAAACCGCCATATAACAAACCGCCCACTGCGGCAAAAGAGCCGAACACCGAGATAAGCCCTGAAGTCAGCACGTTTCCGATCGCAAATGTAACCGGGCCGATGATGATAAAAGAGGCAAAACCTGTGACGAGAAGCGTAATCGGCGCTACAACGAGCAGCTGTATGCCTTCAGGTGTCCTTTTTGTTAAAAACACCTCGATTTTCGCCAGCATATAAGAAGCAAGCAAAATCGGGAGCACCTGTCCCTGATAGCCGACTTTCTGCACCTCAAGGCCAAACAAATTCCATACCGGAATCTTTCCGCTTTGTTCTGCAGCGCCATATCCCCACGCATTCAACAAATCAGGATGCACGAGCATCACGCCGAGCACAATGCCAAGCAGCGGGTTGCCGCCGAACCGTTTGACCGCTGACCAGCCGATTAACGCAGGCAGAAACGTAAAGGCCGTTCCCGCAATCAGGTTAATCATATTAGCAAGATCCGCCCACTGCGGATAGACCTGCACAATCGATTTTGTGCTGAAGAAAATGCCTTGCGCCGTTAAAATGTTATTGATCCCCATCAAGAGACCCGCCGTGACAATCGCAGGTAATATCGGAATGAAAATATCTGCAAGCGTTTTCACAGCCCGCTGCAAATGATTCATATTGTTTTCTGAAGCCTTCTTCACTTCGTCCTTTGTTGACTCGCCAATCCCCGTTTCCTTGATCAATTCTGCATATACTTTGTTGACCGTTCCTTGGCCGATCACGACCTGAAATTGCCCGTTTGTTGAAAACGATCCCTTTACAATGTCAATTTGATCAAGCACTTCTTGGTCAACTTTGCTTTCATCTATCAATGCAAAACGCAAACGTGTAACACAATGAGTTGCCGCTGCAATATTTTCGGCGCCGCCGACTGCTTCGACAATCTGCCGTGCCGATGTGTTCAGTTCCCCCATGCCAACCCCTCCGTATCCGTTTTTTATAACTTGTCTATACAACTTATAATTATATTGTATACTTGTATATACATGTAGTCAACAACTTTTATAGCGCTTTCATCCCAGACTGAGAATATCTGAAACAGACAAGGTTACCCTAAAAGTCACAAGCATTTGTTGAATAAGACATTGAAAAAGCAGGGTGAGCCTCTATGAATAAACGCGAAAAAGCGCTGCAAAACAGTCTATCGATATCAAACGTAGCGACAGAAACGAGTGTAAGCAAAGTGGCTGAATCCATCATTGAGGGAAACGCGGTTTTGTTTGCAGACTGGCATTCAAAATGCCTGATCTTAAAAATAAAAGGCGGTCAAAGAAGAAGCATTGAGGAACCGATCACAGAATCGATCATCAGAGGATTAAGAGAGGGCTTCACTGAAAGCCTCAGGGTCAGTACCGCTCTTGTGCACTTTCGCGTCAAAACGCTTCAGCTAAACATGATCTCTTTTAAAATCGGTACATTGCCTTGGTCTATATTGACGGGATTGCTGATCCAAAGGTCATTGACAAAGTGAAAAAAGAAGCAAAAACATCAAGATTGATGCCGTGTTAGAAAGCGGAAATATTGAAGAGTTTAACGAAGACGATACGTACTCGCTTTTCCCCAGCTGCAATACACAGAAAGACCCGATACCGTCGCCGCCCAGCTTCTAGAAAGCCGATTTATCATTTTTCTGTTTTCTTTGTATTTCCTGTTAATCAACGCTCATGATATGCGTTTTTTCATCAATCTGATTCATATTTTATTTCTCCCGAACATCATGGCCGTTCTTGGCGGCGTCATTATTTTTGCAGCGATCTGTATTGCCAGAGAAGGAAAAGAAACGTTGACCAGAATAGCGCAGATCTTTTTAGTTCCATTCGGCACCTTGGCCTTGTTCCTTCCGTTTACGCTTGCCGCACAAATTGAGCTGCAAAATGTAACACCGGTCTTTGAAGGACCGATCCAAAACCTCCAATCAGGTTTTGATGCCTTTGGGACGATGGAGGAATTGATCATCCTTCCGCTTCTCTGCTCAAGCTGGAGCATCCCGCTGAAACACACCATTTTCGCGATACTGCTGGGGGCTTTATTGCTAGCGGTGATGTCCCAACCTGACATCTACTTTTTTTGATCCGGCCTATATTGATCAGGCAGATCCGAATTACTGATTTTTTAGACCGTTCAGATCGCTGCCTTGCGGATCCCCGTCATTAATGGTGAAAATCGCAGGTGGTATACGGGCTTTCCTTCTTACATTCAACAATTGAGGTAAAAGCTATGTACACACCGACCGGCATGTTTTCTTTAGTGTGCAGCTTTTGGTTTTTCCAAAACACAAATCATCTGATCGCCTTTAACAGATTCAAACCGGTCATCAATGTGTTCATTTCCATTTTGCTGCCTTTGCTCATTTATCTATTTGTCAAAACGAAATCGATGGCCGGTGCGAGGGCAAAACACTAAGAGTTTTTGGTTTCTTTTGTCTGATAAACAGCATTCTGTTTCGTTTTTCCTCTGTCTTTCAGGTAGTACTGTTCAGATGTGAAAAACTCGGTATATAGCGCTTTTACCTTTCTGCTCAATAACAGGAGCGCAATCACATTCGGAACGACAATAAAAACTAATGCTAAGTCCAGAAATCCCCAGATGGCTTTTGCTCCGCCTGCGGCCCCTATGATAATAGCCGCTAAATAAACGATTTTGATCACATGTCCTGCCAACCGCCCGAACAGAAATTCAGCTTGCTTAACGCCGTAAAAAATAACAACCATAATGGTTGATATCACAAAGAAGACAAGGGCAATCGAGACGAAGTACCCTCCGCCGGAACCGAAATAGTGCTGAAACGCAGCCGTTGTCAGTGCTGCCGGGTCATTTGAGGCATTTCCTCCTGTCCAAACACCGGATGCAATGACGATAAAAGCCGTGGTGGTGCAGATGATCAAGGTGTCAATGACAATGCCGATCACAGACCAGAACCCTTGCCTCACAGGATGATCAGTCATGGCCGCCGCATGTGCAATCGGCGCTGTTCCCATTCCGGCTTCATTAGAATACAGCCCGCGGGCAAAGCCCCAGCGAACGGTTTCAGCCAGCGCAGCACCTGCGAACCCTCCAACTGCTGAAGTTGAGGTAAACGCATTCGAAAAGATAAGAGAGAAAAACGCCGGCACCGCTGAAAGATTCGTGAGAAAAATCAGGAGACCGGCCCCAACATATGCCCCTGCCATAAGAGGCACGATGAACTCTGTTACTTTTCCAATCCGCTTTACCCCTCCTATCACCACTAATCCAACCAAAAACGCAATGCCGATTCCCGCGTATATTTTATTGAAAGAAAATGTTTGGGCAAGAGAAACTGAAACCGAATTCCCCTGAACCATAATGCTCGGGATCAGTTCCACGATCAGCGCTACAGAGAAAAATACGCCGAGCCATTTCATGCGCAGCCCTTTTGTTATGTAATACATCGGTCCCCCGACAAATTCCCCCTGCTCATTTTTTTCTCTGTAATGAACAGCAAGCACACTTTCAGAAAACTTAATCGCCATGGCAAATAAGGCAATAAACCACATCCAAAAAACCGCTCCGGGACCGCCAAACATAATAGCGGCAGGCACACCGACAATATTCGCCGCACCGATAGTTGAGCTGAGGGCTGACGTCAATGCCTGAAGCGGTGTGACTGTGCCCTCTCCCTTCGGCTTCTTTCCTACGCTGCCGATCGTTTGCTTGAAAATATATAAAGGATAGCGAAATTGAAAACATTTCAGCAAAATGGTGAAATACAATCCCGTACCCGTCAGCAAGATGATTAGCGGCGGCCCCCACAGCCAATCAGATATACGTTCTATCCATCCTAATAGTCGTTCCATCCCATCACCCTTTTTTCGTTTATGAGTCATTTCCCCCACGACGGATAAACATAAACATCTTAGACAGAGACCATTGGAACATAAAGAGGATGGCTTTTATCAATCACCATCCTTTTAGACAAGACAAATCAGCTGGAAGAAGGTCTGTTTCGTCCAAGCCGGTCATATACTTTATTCTTATAAAAAGCGGATGCTGGCTTCGAAAACATGCCTTTTTTGCCGGCAAGCTTATCAAGCATCATCTGCTTTTCAGTTTTTTTTCTGATTAATTGTTCCCGTTCTTTTTCGTCAAGGCACTTTGCGATTAAATGGTCGATGGTCATGAGTTCTTTTTTGAGCGCGCCCTCGTCCTCTGCCATCCCCGCATTTTTTAACATACGGTAGCTCATGCGGAGCGATTCCGGCAAGTGTGCCGCGTCATCCTTCGGCAGCGGTTTTCCCATTCCCGGCAGGTTTTCAAATTCTCCGTCTTTGATGGCGCGCTTTATTTTATCTTCAGACACAATATGGGAAAAATCCATCCTTTCACCTCTTTTCAGCCATTTCCTCTATTTTATCATACAGCAGCCACCATTCCATTTTATTCCTTCATTTCCACAAAGAAACCTTTTTTATATTAGGGCACTATGTAAAGAAAAACATTGATTCGACGGCGTTTTTCGCCACTTTTTCCACCAGACGATTTTCACTTTTCTAATCTGCTGATTCGTGTTATATTTGATACGTTCGTTTTTTCTATCGTTTCGCTCGAACTGTGATCGGAAAAAAGGAGTGTAACAATGAAAACATTTATAAAAGAAAGAGGACTGGCCTTCTTCTTAATCGCGGTCGTCCTATTATGGATCAAAACGTATGTCGGTTATGTCCTGAATTTCAACTTAGGAATAGACAACACGATACAAAAAATATTGCTTTTTGTGAATCCTCTCAGCTCAAGCTTGTTCTTTCTTGGCTTTGGACTTTTGTTCAAGAAAAAATTACAGCAGACAGCCATCATAGTGATTCATTTTTTAATGTCTTTTTTACTGTACGCAAACATTGTGTACTACAGATTTTTCAATGATTTTATTACAATTCCGGTCATTATGCAGGCTAAAACAAACGGCGGCCAACTCGGCGACAGCGCATTTTCGCTGATGAGCCCGGCTGACGTCTTTTACTTTATCGATACGATCATTCTGATCATCTTGGCGATCAAAGTGAACAAGCCTGTAGAAACGTCGAGCAAAAAATCGTTCCGAATCGTTCTTGCGTCTTCGATTCTTGTTTTCCTCATCAACCTGGCAGTTGCGGAATCAGACCGCCCTGAATTGCTGACAAGATCATTCGACCGAAACTATCTGGTGAAATACTTAGGCACATACAATTTCACGATTTATGACGCTGTCCAGAATATCAAGTCCAACAGTCAGCGCGCGCTTGCCGATTCCAGCGACGTGACGGAAGTGGAAAACTACATGAAAGCCAATTACGACGTGCCGAATAACGTGTATTTCGGCAAAGCGGAAGGAAAAAACGTCATTTATGTTTCACTTGAATCTCTGCAGTCCTTTATCATCGACTATAAAATTGACGGCAAAGAAGTCACACCGTTCTTAAATAAACTGGCACATGATAACGAAACGTTCTACTTTGATAACTTTTTCCACCAAACGGGACAGGGTAAAACATCCGATGCGGAATTTATGATGGAAAACTCTCTGTACCCGCTGGCTCAAGGTTCCGTTTTCGTAAACAAAGCGCAAAACACGCTTCAATCCGTTCCGGCGATTCTGAAGTCTAAGGATTACACATCTGCTTCGTTCCACGGAAACACGCAGACGTTCTGGAACCGTAACGAAATGTACAAAGCGGAAGGCATTGATAAGTTCTTCGATTCTGCGTACTATGACATGAACGAAGAAAACACGAAAAACTACGGCATGAAAGACAAACCGTTCTTTAAAGAATCAATGCCGCTGTTAGAAAGCCTGCCGCAACCGTTCTATACGAAGTTTATTACCCTGTCTAACCACTTCCCATTCGGAATGGATGAGGGGGATACAGACTTCCCGGCTGGAGACTTTGGTGACTCTGTCGTCAACAACTACTTCCAGTCAGCCCATTACCTTGATCAGTCTATTGAACAATTTTTCAATGACCTGAAAAAAGACGGGCTATATGACCAATCGATTATCGTGATGTACGGAGACCATTACGGCATCTCTGAAAACCACAATAAAGCGATGGCCAAAGTGCTTGACAAAGATGAAATTACCGATTATGACAACGCTCAGCTTCAACGGGTTCCGCTCTTTATCCACGCTGCCGGCGTGAAGGGCGAGAGAGTTCATAAATATGCCGGAGACGTCGATGTGGCTCCTACCATTCTGCATTTGCTCGGAGTGGATACGAAAGACTATCTGATGTCCGGTTCTGATATTTTATCTAAAGAACACCGTGAAGTGATTCCGTTCCGTAACGGAGACTTTGTTTCACCGAAGTACACGAAAGTATCCGGAAAGTATTACGATACAAAAACCGGAAAAGAGCTTGAGGAATCTGAAGTCGACAAGTCAGAAGACTCCCTCGTCAAGAAGGAACTTGAAATGTCCGATAAAATCATAAACGGAGACCTGCTGCGTTTCTACGAGCCGAAAGGTTTTACGAAGGTGAACCCTTCTGATTATGATTACACAAAACGTGACGAAGATTCTTCCCAAACGTCAACGGAAGATGCAGATCAATAAGAAAAAGCGGAGAGGATGCCCTCTCCGCTTCATATTGTTGACAATCCTAAAACGGTTAAGTTTTAGGATTTTGTCATCTTTTCAGCGTGATTGAAAACCCTTGAATTCTAGGAAGGACGAGCATCGAAGCAGACTTCCGCAGGATGCGGTGACAGCGGCGTTTGAGCAGGACGATCAGCTTTTAGCCGCTGATCTTTTCTCACGTGAGCATCGACGCGCAGGACTGACAACGAATGCGAGGGTTTGTCGACACGCTGAAGCGGAGAGGATGCCCTCTCCGCTTTTTTATTTTACCGCAGCTCTCAATTCCTCCGCCGCAAATTCCACATTTGGGCCAATGATGACTTGAACCGATTGTCCGCCTGATTTGACAACCCCTTTTGCGCCTGCTTTCTTTAGCAGCGCTTCATCCACTAAAGCGGTATTCTTCACAGTCAGCCGCAGCCTTGTGGCGCAATGATCAATGGTTTGAAGGTTTTCTTTTCCGCCGAGCCCTTTGAGCATGATGTTTTCATTCACATCCTGAACGGTATTTTCATCCAGCACTTCATCCACATCATCATCTTCCCGTCCCGGCGTTTTTAAATTCAATGCCTTAATCAGCACATAAAACACAATAAAGTATACAGCCGCATAGCATATGCCTACCAGAAGCAGAAGCAGCGGCTTTTCTGCAATTCCGTAGCTGAGCACATAATCGATGGCTCCTGCTGAAAAAGAGAAGCCTGAGCGGATGCCGAGCAAGTTGACGATAAATAAAGACAGCCCGGTTAAGACCGCGTGAACAGCGTATAATAGCGGAGACAAAAACATAAACGCAAACTCAATCGGCTCCGTAATCCCTGTGATAAACGCAGTCAAGGCAAATCCGATCATCATTCCCGCCGTTGCTTTCCGTTTTGACGGCTTTGCAGTCACAACCATAGCCAGACACGCCGCCGGAAGACCGAACATCATGATTGGGAAGAAACCGGTCATATATGTGCCCGCAGTCGGATCTTTCGCGAAAAAGCGCGCCAGGTCTCCCGTCACTCCGTTATATTCTCCGAATTGGAACCAGAAAATATTGTTCAACACGTGGTGAAGACCAAGCGGTATTAACAGCCTGTTGAACAGGCCGAATATGCCAGCCCCGATGCCGCCGAGCCCCAGCATCCATTCTCCAAACGTATTAATCCCTGATTGAATCGGCGGCCAGACGGTTCCGAAGATGCCGGCTAAAATAATCGTAATAATGGCTGTTACAATCGGCACAAGCCGCCTGCCGCTGAAGAATCCCAGATATTCAGGCAGCTTTGTATCCTTGAAGCGGTTATAGGTGTAACCGGCAATTAAACCGGCAATGATTCCCCCAAACACCGCCATGTTGTTTGTTTTATCAATTGTCTTTGTCGCTGCGTCCAGCATCAGATATGAAATCGCCCCTGATAAACCCGCGGCCCCATTGCTGTCCTTTGAAATGCCGATGGCAATTCCGATCGCGAAAATGAGCGGCAGATGATCAAAAATCGCCGCCCCCGCTTGATAGACAAACGGGATATTCAATAAATCCTCTCTGCCAAGCGCAAGGATAATTCCAACCGCAGGAAGAACCGCAATCGGAAGCATAAATGACTTCCCGAGTTTTTGTAAAAATGAAAGCATACCCATCCCCCTCATACCCTTTTTTTTCAAATATACCATATAGGATATCTAGTGATCTATACCAATTTTCTCGGGGTGTTTCTTTTTTCCCAGGTCCGTGTGTTTCCTATTTTTAAGGCAGTTGTGGTAAGCTTAAAATAGATTATTTAAAAAGAAAGCGGGAATGACAGATGATTGTAACAAACGATCAAGAATTAGAAGGCCTGAAAAAAATCGGAAGAATCGTAGCGCTGGCGCGTGAAGAAATGAAACGGAAAGCAGAGCCCGGCATGAGCACAAAAGACCTTGACCTTATCGGAAAAGCGGTTCTTGATGAGCACGGTGCTGTTTCAGCTCCTGAGAAGGAATACGATTTTCCGGGTGTGACATGCATCAGCGTAAATGATGAAGTGGCTCACGGCATACCAAGCACTTCTAAAATTTTAAAAGCGGGAGATCTTGTGAACATTGACATCTCCGCTGAATTCGGCGGTTTTTATTCCGACACAGGCATCTCATTTGTGCTCGGCGAAGGAGAAGAACGCCTTCATAAGCTTTGCCAATGCGCGGAAGACGCTTTCCAAAAAGGGCTGCAGCAGGCCAAAGCAGGCAAGCGCCAAAACCAAATCGGAAGAGCCGTTTATCATGAAGCACGCTCTAAAGGCTTTACCGTCATCAAAACCCTGACCGGCCACGGAATCGGCAGAAGCCTGCATGAAGCGCCAAACCACATCATGAATTATTATGATCCGTTTGATAACGCGCTTTTCAAAAACGGCACAGTTATCGCGCTTGAACCGTTTATTTCAACGAAAGCGGAAACGATTGTTGAAGCCGGAGACGGCTGGACGTTCAAGACGCCTGATCAAAGCATGGTTGCCCAAGTTGAACACACCATCGTTATCACAAAAGATGAGCCGATTATCCTGACAAAACTGTAAAACACATTCCGGGCTGCCGGAAGGTTTAACCTCCTCCAATTGCAGGTAAAACATCACTATCCCGCAGGAGGAGGTATTGCAATGAACAGAGATCCAGAAAAAATCCAAATTGAAAACGAAATGAATGCCATGCATGGCATAACAAAAGAAGAAATCTTAAAAGACTTTGAGGAATTTAAAGACTACTTGAGTAAACAAGTCAACCGAGGCAAAAAGCTGGGATTGGACGACGGCAAGCTTGTGAAAAGCGCCGCGATTCTGGGAGACTACCTCGCGAAGCATGAAGAGCCGCACAACAGTGAAGAAATGCTCCTGCAAGAGCTTTGGAGTGTTGCGGATGAAGACGAGAAAAAACATTTGGCACAACTGCTGGTCAAATTGGTTGATAAGCAATAAAAAACAAGAGCCGGGCGCATATGCTGCCCGGCTTTCTTGATATTGTCACAGCCCGGCTCTTCCAGATATGCTACACTACTATTATGTCTGCGAAAGGAGCCTTTATCTGCATGTGGTTTATTATTTTCGGCATCATTTTTTTCATTGAAGGTATCATTATGACCGTTTATGGCGTGAAGAAAAAAAACGGGATGCTCACATATATCGGCATTGTTTTCAGCATTATGACATTGGGCGTTGTCATCATCAAACTGACCGGCCATTAAATCATATTCAGCCTTTTCTCCGCATATACATACAGAAGAAGATTCTTACAGCTAGTGCAAAAGGCTCAGTTTTTCCCGCACCTCTTTTCAGCATCTTTCCATAGATGTTACAATGCCAATCGCTTGGTAAAATCCTCTCCAGCGGGAGAGATAGGGAAAGGAGTTTTCTGACATGCATTACGGCAGTAAAGGCTGGTATGTGGCAGAATTAAAAAAGCAGGGGATCACGCACTATGAAGGAAGAAAGCTTCAAAGCTATAAAACCTATTTTCTTGCCAACCTGCTTGAAACAAAGAAAAATTGATCTTAAGAATAGTAAAGCCGCGCACGTTGTATGCGCGGCTTTTTTTCTATTCAGCCGGCTGCAGCCTGTCCCTTTTTTTCATAAAGGACGCTCTCCAGCTTTCCGACAGTGTGTCTTCACTTAAAATCCGTTCAATGGCGGCGAGGTTTTTCGCGTCATGGTATTTGATACGGTTTGCGAATTGAACGGATATGTCTTTCTGGCCTCTGGACAGCAATTCAAGTTTGGCGCCGGGAGACACCCTGCCCTCTTCCAGCACACGAAAATAAAATCCGGTATAGCCGGTTTCTTGAACCTTCATCACCATATCCTTTACGCCAAACTTTTTCGCCAGCTTTACACAAGGCTGGCGCGGCTGGCTGACCTGGACAACAGCTTCATCAAGCTTGTACACATCCCCGATGCAAACGTTCTCCTCGGTCAGGCCCTTGACGGTCAAATTTTCACCAAACGCAGCGCTTGGCAGCGGTTTTGAGAGGAACTCTTCCCAAAACGGATAGTGCTCTGCCGGATAGACACAGACCGCCTTATCAGGTCCCCCATGATTGATGAGGTCCGCCTGTCCGTCTCCATCAAAATTCTCCCGATACAGCATGACAGCGGAATCAGCCGGCTGCTTCATGATGCCGGTTTCGATTTTCTTTCCGTCATATTCAAGCGTCTGCGGCTTCCCGAGATTAAGAGAAAGAACTGAATAGTGCGGTGGTTTCATACGAACACATCCCCTTTACAGGTTGTAAAATGATTGTTTATCATAAAAAGAAAAGGTGGTTTTTCCATGCTTCAATATCGAATCGTTGCAGACGGCCGGGTTCAAGGTGTGGGCTTTCGCTATTTTGTTCAAATGGAAGCCGATAAGCGAAAACTGGCAGGCTGGGTCAAAAACCGTGATGACGGCCGGGTCGAGATTTTGGCGGAAGGCCCGGAAAACACGTTACAATCGTTTCTTGAGGCTGTAAAAAAAGGCAGTCCTTTCTCAAAGGTTACCGACCTCTCAGTCACTGAATCCAGCAGCCTAGAAGGCCATCAACGATTTTCCATTGTTTATTCGTAGGGCTTATCCTGATAAAAGTAATTCGGCTTAACGATTGAGTTATCATAGGAACGGTGGAAGATATGAGTGGCAGCGGGTGAAATCGGCGGAATCAGCCACGTCCAGTCTCCCGTCAGCTCTCTGCCCGCTTCTTCCTCCTGTTCTTCAAACCGTTTAAACTGGCTTGCTGCCGTATGATGGTCAACGATGCTGACACCTTGCTTTTTATACGAGTGCAGCACCGCTTTATTCAGTTCAACAAGCGCTTGATCCTTCCATAAATCAGCATTGTAATCAGCGGCGATGCCGATAACGGACGCCACTTTTTTGAGCTTGTCGTATCGCTTTTCATCTGCCAGGTTTCTTGCTCCGATCTCCGTGCCCATGTACCAGCCGTTAAACGGCGCGGCATTATAATGAATGCCTCCGACCTCGAGCTTCATATCAGAAATAATTGGCACGCCGTACCATTTCAGCCCCAGATCAGAAAACGCTTCGATGTCCGGATGTGTGATTGGAACCTCGATGACAAGTGAACGCGGCAGTTCATACCAGACAGGCTGTTCGTCGCCTTTCATGCGAAAAATGAGCGGCAGCAAGTCAAAATCGGTTCGCTCTCCGCGCCAGCCAAGCTGCTCGCAGGCTGCGGTAAGGGAACGGGAAGCCGGGTCGCCGATTCTTTCTCCGCCTGACTCATAACCAGCATACCGTATCAGCTGATGATTCCAAATCTCGACTTGCTTTTCACCCTTCTCTTCCGGAGGAAAAATCGTAATGGTCGGCCTGATTTTCCCGTTATTTGTGGCGGTTTCAATGTGATGAAAAAGGGCGTCCCGCACATCCTCCTTCGTACGGACGTCACGCCTGTCTATGACATTCAGAGAATTCCAGAACAATCTGCCGATGCAGCGATTGCTGTTTCTCCAAGCCATTTTCGCTCCGTGCGCAAGCTCTTCCTTCGTATGTGTATAGCTCCCAGTCCGGTCAATTTCACTTTTTATGCTATCGAGACGGTCTTTCACTTCCTCTTCCTTCCCCAATTCCTGATAGCATGCTGCAATAAACGCTTTCGCTTCGTTCCAGAGTATTTCTTTTTCTTTCAACAAACTCTCTCCTTCAAATCGCATTCATGCTTCTCATTGTATCGTTTTTAAGCGGGAAGACAAATGGTTTCCCTGCATCTTCTTGGAAAAACAATAAAAACACCCGCGTGTGCGGGTGTCAAAGAGACGATAGGCGATTTGCCAATTCAGTTAAGTCGCTGCGAAAGTTTTTGCCGGTCATCGGTATGCCGTGCCCGGTCAGCAGCGCTTCCGGTTCAAGGCCGGCAAGCTTCTGAATGGATTCTGCTGCCGTCTCTGTATCAGGCGTAAAATAAGCCGGCGGCCCATGAAGCTCCTGTTTTTGAATCAAGACGTCAGCCATTTTCTCCTGTTCCACTGTTATGACAGCATCGCCTGCCACAAGCACACGCCCGTCCTCGCGGAACAACGAAATATGCCCTGGCGTGTGTCCCGGGGTCGCGATCCACACCCACTCCTCAAGAAACGGAACAGAGCCGTCTTCCGGCAGTGCCTGCACTTGTGACGAAATATCGATAGAGTGCCGCGGAAACAGCGGCGACAGCTTGGCAACCAGCCCGCTTTTGCTGTCAGGACGAGCCTGAGGATAATCCTCTTTACCTGTTACATAAGGCATTTCCCGAGAATGGACATGAACAGGAACATCCCAATGCTCAAGAAGCTCTTCGATTGCCCCGATATGATCAAAGTGCCCGTGTGTAAGGATAATCGCCTTGAGCTGAAAATCATCGCCAAATCGTTGTTTAGCTTCATTGACTATCATGTCGGCTGATTGAGGCATGCCGGCATCAATTAAAACAAATGAGTGAGGTTCAGAAGGCAGCTGAATAAAATAAACATTCGCAATTTGCACAGTTAAGCCGTGCACTCCTTTTGCCGCTTCAAACCCCGTTCCGCTTCTGACTGAAGTCAGCGGCATATAAGGATCACTCATGAAGACACCTCCGGTATGTTGATGCCGTTAGTGTATGTCATTACGCCTGAATTATCATACGGAAATAGAGATGGTGCCTATCAATAGAGCAACAGCCGTCATGACGATGACTGCGAGAACCGCCCACTTCAATGCGAATTTTTGATGATCGTCAATAGAAACCCCGACAAGTCCGACAAGCAAATGAGTGGACGGGACAAGCGGGCTCAGCATATGAATGGGCTGGCCGATGATAGAAGCTCTGGCAATTTCCACTTTATCCACACCGTATGCGACGGCCGTTTCTGATAAAATCGGCAGCACCCCGTAGAAATACGCATCATTCGGCATCAGGAATGTGAAAATGCCGCTTGTTAAGGCCACAATCGCCGGGATCAGCCCGCCCATTTGTTCTGGAATCATAGACACGAGCGAAATCGCCATTTCATCAACCATTTTGGTGCCTGTCAAAATCCCTGTAAAAACCCCCGCAGCAAAAATCATCGAGCCAATCGCAAGCACGTTGGTGGAATGCGCCGAAATGCGCTGTCTCTGGTGCTCAAGGTTTGGATAATTCACAATCAGTGCGATGCAGAACGCAATAACAAACAGTACGGTTAAACTGACTTTACCCGATACTAAACATCCTATCAAAGAAAGCGTTAACAATAAATTGAACCACCATAGCTTCGGCCGCTTCCACTCATCTTCAACCGCAGCTGCCGGTTCATTGGCATTGGCCGGCTGTTTCAGTTCAATGACGCCAAGGCGTTTTCGTTCTGCTTTTCCAAGCACATACGCAACCGCAACCATACAAAGCATCCCGCTTGCGATGACAGGAATCATCGGCCCTGTTAGCTCAGCCGGATCAACCCCCAGCGCACTCGCCGCCCGCGGCGTCGCGCCTCCCCACGGAATCGTGTTCATGATCCCCATGCCGACACCCGCGATGCCCGCCAGGATAATCGGCCGGATGCCAAGCAGCAGATAGAGCGGAAGCATCGCGCTTGTCGTAATCATATAAGTGGTCGAGCCATCCCCGTCCAAGGCGACGAGCATCGTGAGAACCGCGGTCCCGACAACAATTTTTAACGGGTCGCCTTTGACCATGCTTAAGATTTTCCCAACCACAGGATCAAACAGTCCTGTATCAATCATAATTCCAAAATATAAAATCGCAAACATTATCATGACCGCAGTCGGCGCTACCTGCTGAATCCCAGAAATCATCATGTCCCCGACTTCAGTAAATCCAAATCCGGCGATGAGCGCAAACACAATCGGCGTCAAAACTAACGCTGTCAGTACAGAGAGCCGTTTTGTCATGATCAATGCCATAAATACGAGCATCATGAGAAAGCCTAAGATTGCTAACACATCCATTCCCCCTTAAATGAATCCGCTTACATTTTTTTCTCCCTTACTCCCCTTTTTGCTTGCCTTTTTGCCATCGTATGGGAAAACCAATCACAAGTAAATAATTTGTTTTTTTTGTATTTTTAAATTTTAAAAACCGTTATGTTCTTTTTGATCATTTCTGGGCACATAAAAAGATAGCGTGATTGATACCCTTTGAAGTCTAGGAAAGGCGAGCATTGGAGCAGACTTTCACAGGATGTGATGACGGTGGCGTTTATGCAGGACGCCCGAGCGATTAGCCGCTGTTCCTTTCATAACTGGTGAGCACCGACGCGCAGACTTGACAATGAATGCGAGGTTTTTTCGACACGAAAAAAATCCCGGACATGCCGGGATCTTAATTTCCTGTCATAATGCTTTGATAAAAAGCGGATTGCTGTTCAAGAAACCGTTTCGTTTCCCTGCTGTTCAAATAAAAGCTTTCCCAGTCCTGTTCGTTTATTTTCCGCTTCCACTCGGGCGAAGATGTGACCTTCTTTAGCGCTTGATCCCAGTAAGAAATCTCTTCCTCCGACATGTTTTTCGGGCCCAAAATCCCTCTCCAATGAGAAAACACAAACGGGATCCCCTGCTCCTTCCACGTCGGTACGTCCGGGAAACCGGAAAGTCTTTTATCAGACGTTACAGCAGCTAACGTGATATCTCCGTGCCGCTCATATGGTTTCGCTTCAGAAAGTGTCATTGAAGCCGCTTCTATCTCATGTCTGATCAGCGCCTGAATGAGCTGTTCACTGCTTTCATACTGCAAAAATTGAATATTAAAAGGGTCAATGCCGTACATATCTGCCGCTCTGACGAACGAAAGCTGATCATCATTGCCAAACCCCGGCGCAAAGCCGATTTTTACCTTACCGGGATTCATCTTAATCTTATTCAGCAAATCCTTGCCGTTTGCTATCGCCGATCCTTTTGGCAAAGCAACCGTATGCCATTCCTTAGAAAGAATGGCAAGCGGGGTAAAATCGCCCGTTTTTAATTTGCTCTGCCCGAGAAGATCATTGCTCAGGATTAAACTGGACGTCATGCTGATGGTCTGTTTACTGCTTTTGTTGACATACTTCCAGCCTTTATCTCCCCCGCCGCCCGGTTTATAGACGATATGAACTTCACCCTTTACGATCTGCTTCTGCCGCAGAACGGATTGGATCGCCTGCGCTGTGACATCCCAGCCGCCAGAAGGCTCGGCGGGGACGACAATTTCAACCGGCCCGTCCGGCAGGCGCGGCGCAGCCGCCTGCCGGATGTCACCCTGCATAAAAAGCAATAGCGCAATCAATAGAATCATACATTTTTTCATATCTAATCCGCCGCCAAATAATATTTTCTCTCCGGCCTGCCGATAATCCCGTACTCAAGCTCGGCTCTTGCTTCTTCCTTTGACACAAGGTACTCTGCATAGCGGCGGGCAGTCGTTCGTGACGCCCCCATTTTTTCCCCAAGCTCTTCCGCTGTCAATCCTTCTGACGCATTCCGAAGCGCTTCCTTAATTTTTCGCAGTGTAATCGAATTAATGCCTGTCGGCAAATCCTCTGCCGGCAAAGATGTCTTCACACCGTTCCCGAATATATGATCGATTAAAGATTGGCTGACCTCCGGCTGAGACAAAAGTAGCTTCCTTTTTTCTTTATACTGAAGCAGCACCTGTCTGAACTTGTCAGCCGTTACGGGTTTGATCAAATAGTGGGCTATCCCGGCCCGGAGCGCTTCTTGTAAATGCCGGGTTTCTGTTGCTGCTGTGATAATCATAATATCCACTTCGGGAAAACGCCTTCGTATCTCAGGTATCAATGTGGTCCCAAGCTCGTCCGGCATATAAATATCCAGCAGAAGCAAATCAGCCCTTTGTTTCTCCAAAAGCGCCATTGTTTCTTTGGCGTTTGCCGCCTTGCCGATAACCTTGAATCCATCAAGCTGTTCAATCAATCTCTCATGGATTTGCGCAACCCGAAAATCATCCTCCGCAATCGCGATGTGAATCAAATGGATTCCCCCTTTGTTTCTCCTTCGGTATAAATACAGTGAATACCGCACCGCCAGTTTTTTGATTCGCCAGTTCAATCCAGCCGCCCAATTCATGCACTGAGTCTTTGACATTGGCCAGACCGTAGCCTCTCTTCATCCCCTTTGAAGAAAAGCCTCTTTGAAACACAGCTTCCATCTTATCGGGCGGCACACCGGGCCCTGTGTCCGATACTTCGATGACAATGTCATGCCCTATATCCGTGATGAAAAACAATACCTCCTTCACGCTTTGATCGGCTACAGCTTCGAAAGCGTTATCAATTAGGTTCCCGATAATCGTAATGAGATGGGACAAGCCGATATGTGCAGGAAGAGGCGCGAGCGAGCTGTTATCATCGATAGCCAGCTTGACCTTTTTTTCCGAAGCTTTGCCCATTTTCCCCAGCAAAATCGCCTGTACCTGCTGTGAATCGATGTTCTTGAATAAAATATCATGCTGTTCATTTTGTATCGCGTATTCTTCTTTAATCAGATCAACGGCTTCATCATACTCCCCAAGCTCAAGCAGCCCTAAGATCGCGTAAAGCTTATTTGAA
Source organism: Bacillus sp. SW14 (assembly GCF_047608225.1). Taxonomy (NCBI): domain Bacteria; kingdom Bacillati; phylum Bacillota; class Bacilli; order Caryophanales; family Bacillaceae; genus Bacillus; species Bacillus sp. SW14. The sequence goes on from NZ_JBLKRW010000001.1 coordinate 3,507,037, forward strand.
AATTCATGGGTCTGCGCCCTAAGATCCTCTGAATATTTGCGAACCTCTGTCAGTTTGTCGATCAGTTTTTTCAGCTCTGTTTTCTCCCGGAAACTGACGACAATCCCATACGCCTGCCCGCCTTGAGTCATCACTTTCGTATTGATAATAAAGACTTGATCGTTGACACTTACCTCCTGGTTCGGCAGCATCTCTCCTTGCTCAAGCACATTCTTCAGCCCGGCGCCCGGCATGACATCATCAATAGGAAGATGGATCACAGGCTCGGGAAGCTTCAGCATCTCAGCAGCCGACACGTTCATCATCGTGACGACGCCTTCCCGATTGGTAGCAATAACCCCTTCTCGAATCGCGAAAAGCATTGCATTCCTCTCCCGATAAAGAGACGCGATCTCATGCGGCTCAAGACCAAGCGTATCCTTCCTGATGCTTTTCGCCAGCGCGGCGGCACCGGCAAATCCAAGCAGCAGCACAAGCACAGCGATCACACTCAAATTTCTCAAATGTTTTTTGATGCTTTGCTCTGTCTCCGTTTGCAGAAAATCAACAGATACGCTGCCGATCACTTGGCTGTATCCCTTCTGTTCTTTCATAATCGGGGCGCTCCCTCTGATCACCCGCCGTTCATCCGCTTTTGTTTCAGAAACGTGTGAGCCGCCAAACAAAATTTCTCTGCTGCGCTCCAGCTTCTTTTGGCCGTTTTTGCCCGAGGCGCTCCGAATGCCTCCTTTTTCATCCAAAATATAAATAGCATAAGCGCCAGTCTGTTCTTTCATTTGTTCAATGACCTCTTGCGCCTCTGCCGCATGTCCGCCTTTTCTCTCAATAAGCTCTTTAGCCGGCGGCATATAGGAAATGGTTCTCGCCGTCTGAACCGCAAGCTGCTCAGCCTGTCTTCGTTCTTCCTGTGTATGCTGAACGGCTAACGTAATGGTCAGCACACCAATGACAAAAACCAGCAGAGCCGCAATCAGCCCCATTATTTTTGTTTGCAGAGAAAAATGGAACCGCTTTTTCACCACAGCACCAGCCGTCCTTTCTACCTAGATCATACCATTTTTCATAGGTAATTTTCTTATTTTTCAAAATCCATTATCTTGAAAAGGGCAAAATATTGGAGGAATGTAGATTCGTTGAATGGAGTGAATATAAAAAAAGGCAGACCGCGTCTGCCTTTTTCTTTCTACCATATCCCCAGTACTTTCCACCATAATCCTCCGATCACAAGCCATACGATAATATGGACGATCGAAAGAATAAATCCGATGGACCACCATTTGCTTTGCGAAACATAGCCTGCTCCGAAGAAAACCGGGGCGGCTCCAGCGCCGTAGTGAGTCGTTGACCCGAACAGGTTGCTGAAGAATGCGAGGCTTAGCGCTGCTAAAAGCGGCGGTGCGCCCGCTGCCACGATCACAGCCAAAAATGCTGAATACATCGCGCTAATATGGGCTGTCGCGCTTGCAAAGAAGTAGTGTGAATAGAAATATACAATAATTAAGATTAAGAAGGCCACAATCCAAGAGAATCCTGATACGGATGATTTCATGGCGTTACTGAACCAAGACACCATGCCTAACTCATTCAGGAAGTTGGCCAGCATCACTAGCGCCGCAAACCAAGTGAGCGTATCCCAAGCGCCCTGTTCTTTTTTGATATCATCCCACGTCAGAACCTGTGATAATAAGAGAACAGCCAAACCGATCAATGCGGTGGTGGTTGCGTCGATTTTAAATTTGCCGCCAAAAATCCACAGCACAAGCACCAAAAGAAACACGATCACCATAGAAAGCTCTGACTTTTTGAACGGTCCCATTTCTTTTAGTTTTTCTGTGGCGATTTTCGCCGCATCCGGTGTTTCTTTGATTTCCGGCGGATACAGCTTATAAATCACAAGCGGTGTGATGATTAAGCTTACAAGCCCCGGCACAATCGCGGCGATTGCCCAGCTTGTCCATGTTAAGTCCACCCCTGCGACATCATGGGCCAGCTTGGCAATCAGCGGGTTCGCTGCCATCGCCGTTAAGAACATGGCAGATGTGATCAGGTTTCCCTGAAAACCGGTTTTTAATAAGAAGGCGCCGATTTTTCTCTCTGTTCCATTTGCCGGGCTTGATCCGAATGTTTCGGACAATGATCTGATAATAGGAAAGATAATGCCTCCTGCACGCGCCGTATTACTTGGAATAGCAGGTGAAAGTATTAAATCACTGAACAGCAGTGAATAAGAAAGCCCAAGGGTTTTTTTTCCGAATTTCTGAACGAATACATACGAAATTCTCGCACCGAGTCCGGTTTTGATAAATCCCCGGGAAATAAAGAATGCGATGACGATCAGCCAGATGGTCTTATTCCCGAATCCGCTTAATGTATCCTCAATTGATAGTGTTCCAGTTAGTGCAGTAACCGCCAATGCAAAAATGGCAATTGCACCCATTGGCAAGGGCTTGGAGATAAAGCCGATAATTGTCGCGACAAAGATCGCAAACAAATGCCAAGCTTTAGGTTCAAGTCCGGACGGAGCGGGAATAAACCAGATGATCAATCCCACAGCGACAGTAATAAGCAATGGTACAAGTTTTACTGCTGACTGTTTTCCTGCGTCTTTTTCTGAAGCCATAAATAGATCTCCTCCTATATACTTGTTTTCTAATCCCCTTTCCCATTCTACTCCTTAACTAAATTAATAAATAATTTAATTAATTAAAAAAACACAAAGGTGAGCTGCCCTTTGTGTTTTTCATTTCTTAATTTACTTTACCCGCGCCCGCTTGAGATATAACATTCGATTTCACATTCGCGGAATCATCGATTGTGCCGTGGAGAGATGGTGTCCAGCCGACAGAAGAGCTCAGCCCGTTTGCAGCTGATGCGCTGATCCGCGTGCCATTCAGCAATGTGCCTGAGTCATATAAAACCGTTCCACCCTTAAACACGCTGATTGTTTTCTCAGCTGACAGTCCCGGTACGTCAATGACATTGTTTTGAGCATAGATTTTAGATGACTTGCCGATTCCCCATGCATAACTGAAAGCATATCCGGATGAGCTTTTGCTGCCTTCATAATAGTTGTTGTATACGTGCACTTGCCCGAAGCGGACTCTCGGTGCGCGCTGAACGATATTTTTGTAGCGGTTATGGTGAAGCGTAATTTTTAATTTGCCATCATCGGAGGTTTTGCTGTCGCTTGATCCGAAAATGGAGCTTTTATCATGATCGTGATAATAGTTGTAAGACATCGTGATATAGTTGGCGCCGTTAGAAGCATCTGTTTGGCCGTCATGATGCTGATATTCTCTTCCATAATACTTTGGTGATGTACTGTCAGGACGGGATCCGTCATTAAATGTGCAATGGTCAATCCATATATGCGTGCCGCCGTTTATTGTGATGTTGTCATATTGTGAGTTCCAGTTTCCTGAGCTACCGTCAGTCGGGTCCCATTGCGGAAAATAGTCATAAGCATCCTGGAATTCGATGTTGCGGATGATGACATTATCACTCTTGATTTGGAAGTTTCCGCCCACGATTTTGGCATTTGTCCCTGAACCGACAATCGTTGTATTCGCAGGAATGTCAACCATCACTCTTGCTTTTTGGTTTTTTTGAGAACGTTCTCTGGCTTCTTCCTGTGTGCCGGAAGGCTCTTTTTTGCCCCATGTGCTTGGATCATAAGCTTTTAAATATTTGTTCAAATCGTACTCTGGGTCAGCATAATCATCTGCGTCAAGCGGCTTCAGATTGTCATCAACATTCATGTTAATCGTACCCTTGATGTAAATGATTTTAGGCGTCGTATCCGTTTTCTTGCCTAATGCAGAGACAAGTTGGTTTCTGTTGCTGACGGTATACACGTTCGAGGACGATGCTTTTGATCCGCCTGTCGTGCCGGTCGAGTACGCGCCCCAGCCATCATTTGACCCTAACGTCTGATGGCCTAAATCCGCCGCGTTCGCGCCAGCTGGAGTCAACCCTAAGAATAGGGCCGTAGCTAACATCACTTTTTTCATTCTCTATGAACCCCCAATTTCTATTTTGTGAGATTATATTCCAATTTCTCACAAAGATTATAATAGCAAATTGAGGGGCATGCAGAACCGAAAATGTTCCGCTATCTTATTGCGGCATTCTGCAAACCATACACCGCAAAGACCGCAAAAAACCCAAAAGGCCAAAGTTTGCCTTTTGGGTTATATCCCTGCTTTAAGCCCAGGATTTCACTTTTTCATTATCTGTCACAAAAAGAAGCACTTTCCCTTCATCTAAACGTTTTTCGAATTGAGCGGCCTCATCTTCAGAAAAGCCGATTTCATGAATTTGATTGCGGAGCTCGTCTCCTTTTTTATTAAACATGTTTCCTACCGCGTGCTTGAGACCCGTTTCTTTGGCTCCGATCGTGTTGGCATTCGTGTTGTCTGCCAGCCGTTCCGTTCTGTCATCGTCGTGAGCTAAGACATATACATCCTCTTTCGCGACACCCATTTGCTGTAATTCTTCCACATCCTTCATAAGCTGTTCGTCGTTTGTATACTCTTTTACAACTGGTTTCATTTCAACATTCCTCCTTCATGTTTTCTATGTTTCTTTTATACCCGTTCGCATATTGATAAAACAGATTCCAGAACATTGAGGAGAAAAACAGGAAGAATGGTAGTAGCCATTTATTTTGCGCCCATGGTAAAGTGATAGGAACGACGTATATTTTCAGAAAAGTCAAAATCAAAGAGAAACCGCTGCACGGAGCAAACGATCATGAATGGCTGTCTTTATCCGTACAAGCAGGAGGTATGTCTAATGCAATACTTTTCACCAGAACAGCAATACAATGCATGGATTGTGAGTGATTTAGTCAAACAGATTTTCCATCAGCGGACCGGCTGTTCACCCGGAATTCACGAGCTGGCGGTCTTTGCTGAGGAAAAATTTGAAATCAATATCGACTTTGTTTTCTCGATTATCATGAATATTGGCGACATTGAATTCGCACTCTCAGAAGAAATAGAAAAGAAATTAACCGGCTATCTCGGCGCTCTCCTTCCATATGCCAACGCTGACATGCTTGAAACCTCTAAAGCCAATGCCAATGCGTTTTTATCCCGCAGACACGGCAATGCTGTATACCATTTATTTGTGTCTGATGATGCTTTCATGAAAAAGCAGTAAGCCCGCATCTTTCTTTATTTAAAAAATATTGACATGATGAGTCATGCTATTATAGTGTTTACATATGATAATGATTCTCATTACTAAATCTAAAAAAAGGAAGAATGACATGCGCACCTATTCTAACAAGTTGATTGCCATCATGAGTGTTTTATTAATCGCCTGCTTCATTGTATCGGGCTGTTCATCCAGCCAGAATAACAGCGGAAGCAGCGAAAGCAAGTCTAAGGAATCCAGAGTGATCCAGCACGAAGAAGGAAAAACACCAGTAAGCGGCACACCTAAACGAGTGGTTGTCCTTGAGCTTTCATTCTTGGATGCTGTATACAATCTCGGCATTACGCCGGCTGGCATCGCCGATGACAACAAAAAAGATATGATTAAAAAGCTTGTCGGCAGCTCAATTGATTATACATCTGTAGGCACACGCAGCGAACCGAATCTGGAGGTCATCAGTTCCTTGGAGCCTGATTTAATCATCGCTGACGCTGAGCGCCATAAAAACATTTATAAACAGCTGAAACAAATCGCCCCGACGATAGAATTAAAGAGCCGGGAAGCGACATATGACGAAACGATCGACAGCTTTACAACCATTGCTAAAGCCTTAAATAAAGAAGATGAAGGAAAAGAAAAGCTTGCCGAGCACAACAAAGTCATCAACAATCTAAAAGCGGAACTTCCGAAAGATGAAGACCGCAGCATCGTCCTCGGGGTTGCAAGAGCAGATTCATTCCAGCTTCATACGTCATCATCTTATGACGGAGAAATCTTTAAAATGCTCGGTTTTACACACGCTGTCAAATCGGATAACGCCTATCAAGAGGTCAGCCTCGAGCAACTAAGCAAAATCGACCCGGATATTTTGTTCATTTCAGCCAATGAAGGCAAGACCATTGTAGATGAATGGAAAACGAATCCGCTCTGGAAAAATCTCAAAGCGGTGAAAAACGGACAAGTCTATGATGCGGACCGTGACACTTGGACAAGATTCAGAGGCATCAAGTCTAGTGAAACAAGCGCCAAAGACGTGCTTAAAAAAGTGTATAATAAGTAGGACAATGAGAAGCGAGGGGATATCCTTGCTTCTTCGTTTTTGCAACTAGACGCAGTAAGGAAGTGAGACTGTTGTATCATTCAGCCAAACGGCGTTCATCATCAAGACTGATGATGTTCCTCATCGCACTAATCATTTTGATATTCGGGCTTGGGCTGAATCTTTCAGTAGGAGCCTCAGATATCAGCATCATAGATTCATTGAAATACCTTTTTGTATGGGACGGTTCAAAGGAACAGCTCATCATCTCTACTCTTCGCCTTCCCCGCACATTAATCGGCGTTTTCGTCGGCGCCAGCCTGGCCGTAGCAGGGGCGCTGATGCAGGCCATGACCAGAAACCCTTTGGCTTCGCCTCAAATTTTCGGTGTAAATGCGGGTGCGTCTCTTTTTGTTGTTGCCGCTCTCGTCATTCTGCCGGCATCGCCCTATTCCTCCGTTGTATTCGCTTTTGCGGGTGCGGCCGCAGGAGGCGCGATTGTGTATACGATTGCCTCATCCGGCGGAATGACACCTGTCAAGCTGGCGCTGTCAGGAATGGCGGTGCATTTGTTCCTCTCCTCCATGACACAGGCCATCATTATTTTAAATGAGTCGGGAGAGGATGTTCTGTACTGGATGACAGGCGCGATAGACGGCAGCAATTGGCAGGACGTCATGACCATCGCTCCGTTTTCTGTCATCGGCATCGGGCTGGCCCTCATGTTTTCCGGTTCTATTTCTGTTCTCGGTCTCGGTGACGAAACGGCAAAAGGGCTTGGGCAAAATATGAACGGCATCCGGATTCTGATTAGTTTTGTCATTTTAATTCTTTCCGGCGCTTCCGTAGCCGTCGCCGGGCCGATCGGCTTTGTCGGACTGCTCGTTCCGCATATTGTCCGCAAGCTAATCGGAGAACATTATCAATATGTGCTTCCGTTTTCAGCGCTGTTCGGTGCTATTTTGCTGGTGTACGCAGATGTTCTGGCCAGATGGATCGCCTTTCCTTATGAATCACCGGTCGGCATTGTCACCGCGATTATCGGAACACCATTCTTCTTATATTTGGCAAGGAAAGGGCGAAATCTGAAATGAAGAAAACAACCAGAAAGCAAAAACGCCCCTTGCTGGCGATACTCATATTGGCCGTGCTTCTGATCGTTCTGTCTATCATCAGCATCGGCTTCGGTGCATTATACATTTCCCCGGATGCAGTGGTGACGAATTTGCTTGGCATGGATCAATCCTTTGAATTCATCATCCAGCAATACCGCCTTCCACGGATACTCTTAGCGATTTTGGCCGGTGCCGGACTGGCCGCGGCCGGAGTGATTTTGCAGGGCGTCATCCGCAATCCGCTCGCTTCCCCTGACGTTGTCGGCATTTCAAAGGGGTCCGGACTCGCGGCGATGGCAGTGATTCTAATGTTTCCTGAATCGCCGGTGTACGTGCTTCCGTTCTCTGCATTTGCCGGAGCAGCCATTATTGCTGTACTATTGTTAATGATCGCCCGAAAAAAAGGCATTCAGCCCTCTTCATTGGCTTTATCAGGCATCGCATTAGGCGCGGTCTGCCATGCCGGGATGCAATATATGATGGTCAAGTTTCCGGGCGACGTGAATGCTGCACTCATTTGGCTGACAGGCAGCCTCTGGGGAAGAAATTGGGAAGAAGTCAAGCTGCTTGCGCCATGGCTATTGATTCTTTTGCCGATCATCTGCATTCTCATACCGAAACTGGATCTTATGTCACTCGGTGATGAGCTTGCTCAGGGTCTCGGCGAAAACGCAAACCGGCTGCGGTTCATTCTGATTTTCACCGCGGTTGCACTGGCGGGAAGCTGTGTAGCCGTCGTCGGCTCAATCGGTTTTATCGGCTTGCTTGCCCCGCATATCGCCAGACGGCTTACCGGAGAAAAAGCTAAATATTTACTGCCTGCATCGGCATTGATTGGTGCTATTATCTTATTAATTGCAGATACGTTAGGGCGCAGCATCATGCCTCCGGTTGAAATACCTGCCGGAATATTAACAGCCGTGATCGGCGCGCCTTATTTCTTATATTTATTGAAATTCGAAGCGAGGAAACAGTAGGGAGAGGATACCATGGGAAAACTGGCTGCAGACCAGCTCACTCTTTCATATGACAGCACGGTAATTATTGACGGAGTCGACTTAAAGATAGAAGAAGGAAAAATCACTGCGCTTATCGGTGCCAATGGCTGCGGGAAATCAACAATCCTCAAATCGCTCGCCAGGCTGATGGCTCCAAAAAGCGGTACGGTCCTATTGGAAGGAAAAGATATACACCGCCAGCCGTCAAAAGAAGTCGCCAAAAAGCTGGCCATTCTTCCTCAATCGCCTCAGGCGCCTGAAGGATTGACAGTGGAGGAATTATGCTATTTTGGCAGACATCCTCATAAAAAGCTATTATCCAAGCACACCCAAGAGGATCACGATATGGTAGAGTGGGCGCTGAAAGCAACGGGAATGATTGAGCTGAAAGAACGGACACTGGATGCCCTCTCAGGCGGCCAAAGACAAAGAGCATGGATTTCCATGGCGCTTGCTCAAGGCACTGATTTACTTTTGCTTGATGAACCGACCACGTATTTAGACATTTCACACCAGATTGAAGTGCTTGAACTGCTGAAAAAGCTAAACCGCGATCACGGCCGCACCGTTGTGATGGTACTCCATGATTTAAACCAGGCCGCTCAATATGCGGACTATCTGATCAGTGTGCTGGACGGAAAAATATACAATGCCGGCACTCCGGAAGATGTGTTTACCCAGCCGTTTTTCCGTGAAGTCTTCGGCTTGGAATGCTGCATCATGAGAAGCCCGATCGACCAGAAGCCCATGTGCCTGCCGACGGGGCTGTGCCCGAAATTACGGGCGAAATGAAAGGAGAGGGATTTCTCTGGGGCTGTCGAGAAACTTGACAGCCTCCATTTTCCCTTATAATATTTCAATCTCACATTTAATTGATGATAAACTTAAAAAACATGTTATTCTTCTCATCACGAGATATTCTTAACATAAAGTTAAATTTGTTCTTTTTGACCAACTTGTTAAAGTTGTATCTTAGTAAACTTTTGTCAAAGTCTCTAACCTAAAGTCATTAATAAATGGCTTTATTAGTAATGGGCCCATTAATTGATTCTCTAATTTTATATACTGGAATATTCTTTACGCATCTAATTCCCATTTCATTGTGTCGACAGAAAGGAATATCTTTTGCTCTATAGGAAGGGAACATTAAGCCTGGGTGAGAGAAGAATGATCCTCCTTTTAGAACCGCAAATGAGTTAACACTATTAAATGGTACATTCTTAAAGATAGGATGGAAAACTCTCTTTGTTTTAAGTTCACTTCTAGTCCATTCCCATGTTCCTCCGATCATACCGCATACTCCATAGGAACTTTCATTATTTTGTTCAAAAATATTACTTGTTAAATGATTTAATTCTGTATCTGTATAAGCCTTTAATAAATTTTCTCTCCAGGATTTTAAAGAAGTAATGGGTTCATTATAAAGACTTCCAGCATATTGAACCTTTGCAGGATCAAATTTATCTCCCCAAGGCCAGGTATTACCTTTTTCGCCTCGAGCAGCTTTTTCCCATTGAAACTCTGTTGGCAATTCTTTTCCCTTATATCTTGCGTAAGCAAATGCATCATAAAAATCGATACCTGTAACGGGATGATTATCTAAATACCTATCATCCCAATATGTATTTCTTCTATGTTGTTTATTTTGCGGTTCACTAGGATGACAGAATATATGCCCATTTTCCTCTATGAACTCGGTAAAGATATCATAATCTTTATTTGTAACAGGATACTTATCAATAAAAAATGGAGGTAACCATACTTTTTGTCTAGGAACAGCATCTCTCCAATCAAATGTTTTGTCAGGAATTTCATTTTCATTTAAGCCGAATTCGAAAAAGCCGCCTGGAATTAAAATCATCCCTTCTTCTTCTGTTTTTTCGAATTCTTCTATTAGACTTTGCGGAATTTTTTCTTCAAAGTCAAAGTTATTAGGAAGGATACCATTTTGATCAAAATAATTTTTAAGCATTACTAGTTCTTCATATTTTTCAACACCGAATATATCTAATAATGTACTTAATACTTTTTGCGCCCCTAATCCCACAGGTTTTTTAGGGTAACTTATACTTTCTCGGACATCATCAATGATTGAAGACAAATATGCTACCGATTCTTCAATTTTATGATTTGCACAGACATCCATTGCTTTAAAAGAAACTAAATCATCCGGGTCCTGTGTTAGATTTATTATAGTTTCTACAGCAGAGAAATAAGGTACCCATTTTTCAACGAAATCAATTAATCTATACCTTACGTAAGTATTCGGATAAGCAATACACATACCGAACACATTTTCAGCTGCTACAGGGTGTTGAATTTTATTTAGTAGAGGCATAATTCTATTATTGATTAAACTCTTAAAATCATTTTTTTTATTTTCTGGAACAGAAATGATAAGTTCTTCAACTTCAATTAATATTTCTATATCTTTATTGTAAATTGATTTATGATCTTGCATTAATAGAGTCAATTTACGATAACCTCCCGATTTGTTTATTTAAATAAGGAATAGCATTTAAATGCTATTCCCTGAGTGTCTACCATTTTGCATTAGTATAAAGAACCGGGCTAACAATCGAATTTCTCCAGTTTTTTCTTAATTTTTTCATGGTTTTCCCCCCTTATTAAGATATGTAGTTCTCTAATTATTGTTGGAATAGTCAGAGAACTTAAATAGATAATAACAATATATTGGATAAAAGTAAATAGTTTACAAGGAAATTTTTTCTTTACATTTGTTATTTTAAGGTGTTTAAATATGTTTAGGCTCTTTTTCGAAAAAGTTATTTCAAGGGAGGATACATATGAGTAAAGGTTATTATTCTATTTTATTTAGCCAGACCACAACAAATTTGGGTTTTTCTCTATATACTATGGTAGTGATTTCGTTTTTGTTTAAAATGACCAATTCAACAACCATCGCCTCTATGGTGACATTAATAAGTATTATTTTTCGTATTTTTGGAAGTGCTATATTACCATTAATAACAATTCGATTAAAACTGCATCTTACAATAATTATTTCTCAATTGATACAAATGCTGTTGTTAATATGTTTGTTCTATTCTTTATTAAGAACTTACTCTAATCAAACACTCATTTTAGTCTTTATTATTATTAGCTGTATTTCCTTTTTTAATGGATGGTTCTCACCTTTAAAAAGTGCAATTATAGGGGAAATAATCTCTCCTGATAAAAGAGTAAAGGCAAATGGATTATTATCTACAGTGGATCAAACTTTTCAATTTGTAGGCTGGTCTTTAGGTGGTCTCATAATTGCATTTTTAGGTGAGGGATATACCATTACACTTACTATCTCTTTGTTGTTTACATCTCTTATTTCTCTTATATTTTGTCTACCACACGGCCACGCTAATTCTGTCATACGTGAAAAAAATTCTCCTAATAAGAGTATAGTAAGTGGTTGGCGGTATTTATTTAGCCAAAAGAAACTTAGAACAATTATTATTATGGATTTAATTGAGTCATGGGCAGGAATGATTTGGATAGGGTCTGTCTCTTTAGCTTTCGTTAACGAAGTGTTGCATAAAGGTGAATCATGGTGGGGATTTATTAATGGAGCATACTATTTAGGTTCAATGATAGGGGGATTTATAATATATAAACTGTCGGGGAGGTTTCAAGGTAAGTTAATTAATTTTATGTTAATTGGTGCTTTCTCGTATGGAAGTTTAACTTTAATATACGGCTTTATAAATAACCCATACTTAGCACTATTATTGGTTCTCTTTATGGGGCCAGCTTTTATCTTAAGGGATCTAACACAAGAAACATTTATTCAGAACATAACAACCGAGCAAACTCGAATTAATATAATGTCTGCAAGGGCTTCTTTAGTACAGTTCATTTTTATGTTTTCAATTCTGGCTATAGGGGCTATTTCAGATTTCCTTGGGGTTCGTTTAGTTTATGTTTCAGCAGGTATTCTTTTATTGGTGTCCGCAATATATGGGTTTTCTCAATTACAATTTAAGAAAAAGGTAAATAAACATATAAGCTTTTAATAAACATCTAAATTTAATTAATATGTGTTCGTTTACTTTTTTGCGTGTTTTATTAATAAGTAAACATTACTTAGTTGACCAAAAGAAAATGGTCGATTACAATCGATTGTCTGTTTCAGAAAAACTCAGCATAAAAGAGAAAAAATTGAGCGAAGCTTTGCAGATGTAAAACAATTGCATAGGCTTTGCTATTGCAGATTGATGGGAAAGCAAAATGTGAACGGCTAAGCTCCCCATCGCAGATGCTTGCAAGAATATGAAGGTGAATCCACATACACACTAGCCAACCTTAGCTAGGTGTGCAGAAGCTCTTTTTCTGTTCTCTAATAATGATAAATGACTAAAAAGAACTTTTAAAACAAAAAAAGCTTGTCGAAAGCATAAGTTCCTCTATAACCTTTTTTGTATGCCTTACCTTTTGTATTTCTCCTCCTCTCCATGTTACATTGGTGTCAATCAAGTGATAGGAGGATGAAAATGACAGCATCTCAGCAACAAATTCAATTAGCAAAACGTCCGCAAGGTGTTCCCGTTCATGAAGACTTTCGATTTGAAACCATTCCGGTCCCCGAGCCGAAACAAGGGGAAGTGCTTGTCAAAACGCTTTATGTATCCGTTGACCCTTATATGCGCGGCCGTATGCAGGATACGAAGTCATATGTTGAGCCCTTCGCCTTGGATGAACCGCTCTCTGGCGGGGTGATCGCTGAAGTCGTGTCAGACGGTGAGCATCTGAAAAAAGGCGATATCGCCATCGGAAACCTCAGCTGGCAGGAATTTTCCGCTGTAAGCGAGTCTGCCTTGCGAAAAATTGATACAAGCCTCGCTCCCGCTTCGGCCTATCTCGGCATTTTAGGAATGACCGGCTTGACGGCATATTTTGGACTGCTGGACATCGGGCGCCCGAAAGAAGGCGAAACCGTGGTTGTCTCCGGGGCTGCGGGAGCCGTCGGTTCAACGGTTGGACAAATTGCCAAAATCAAAGGCGCGCGAGTTGTCGGCATCGCGGGCTCTGATGAAAAAATCGCCTATTTAAAACAGGAGCTGCAGTTTGACGAAGCCATCAATTACAAAACAGCTGATGATATTCAAAAAGCACTTGAAAACGCTTGTCCTGACGGTGTCGACGTATACTTTGACAATGTCGGCGGGCCGATTTCAGATGCGGTCATGAACCTGCTCAATGAATTTGCCCGCATTCCGGTGTGCGGTGCCATTTCTTCCTATAATGCGGAAAGCGAAGCGGATGACATGGGCCCCCGCGTCCAATCGAAGCTGATCAAAACGAAGTCGCTGATGCAAGGGTTTATCGTAGGCGACTACTCCGACCGTTTTCCTGAAGGAGCAAAACAGCTGGCCGAATGGCTGAAGGATGGAAAGCTTCATTACGAGGAAACCATCACAGAAGGCTTCGAAAACATTCCTGACGCGTTTCTCGGCTTGTTTAAAGGCGAAAATAAAGGAAAACAGCTGATCAAAGTCAGTGATCCGAGCTGATATGATAATGAAAACAAGGAGGGCTTTTCGCCCTCCTTTTGTTTTTGTATGAGGTCAGCTACGAAGAATCAAAGTGAGAAAGCCATCTTCATCAGGTTCAGTGTCTTCCAACGTAAATCCCGCTGCTTGAAAGCAAGCCACACTAATTTGATTGTCTTCTTCAATGCATGCGGCCCATTCCCGTACTCTCGTCAAATCAGGATGATTACGCAGGTTTTGCAATATCTGTTTTCCATACCCTTGAAGCCGGTACAAAGGATTGACGATCAATCCAATATACGCCCGCTGCTCCACGAACTCCATAACGACCATTCCCGCCGGCAGCTGCCCGTCATATGCCATGATGACAGAATCGTTTTCATCTTCATTCACTCGTGCATACCACACATCTAATGGCAACATCCCATCCATTCTCCGCCTGGTATCCTCATTTCGGAACCAGTGTTCAATGATTTTCAGCTCAGGCTCCTTCACTATTTGAAATCTGTCTATTGAAGCCATCTCCCCACCCCCGCGCATAACCTTTTCTATTATTTTACAACAAAAAAGAAGGGCTTTTCGCCCTCCTTTTTATTTCGTTTTCAGTTTTCCGCCTGCATACACAGCTTCACTCAGCTCCACACCAAGCTTCTTCGCCATTTTCTTCAGCTTTGACTCTTCCAGTTTTGTGACGAGGCTCAGTACGTTCCCTTCTTTCCCAGCCCGGCCTGTTCGGCCTGATCTGTGAACGTAGCCGTCTTCGTCAGGAATATCGGCATGAATCACGTACGGCAGGTTTTCAATGTCCAAGCCGCGTGCGGCAATGTCAGTCGCCAATAAGAGCGGGAATTCCCCGTCTTCGAATGCGGCAATGATTTTCGCACGCTCCATTTTTTTCGCTTCACTGTGCAGCACGCCGAGATCGACATGGTGATACTCCAGCTTTTCCGCATACACACTCAGGTTGCCGATATCTCTTACAAACACGAGCGCCTGCATGCCCTGAAGTCTTGACAGCTTTTGCAGCAGCTTCACTTTGTCACGCTGGTCGCAAATCAGATATTGATGTTTCACTTTCCCAGCTTCCGCCTTGCTTCGCTGCACCTTCAACACCTCAGGATCATGCGCCAATTCGCGGAGCACGTCCTCTGTTTCCTGTTTGAGCGTGGCAGAAAAACATAGAAGCTGCCGATCTCTTAATGTCGTTTTAATAATTTGCTTGATCGTTTCGCGATGCTCCGGCAGGATAAGTTGATCCGTTTCATCAAGCACGATCGTTTTCACTTCATGCATCTTTAATTTCTTCGCTTTAATCAGTTCAAACACCCTGCCTGGCGTGCCGACAATGATATGCGGATGTTTCTTCAGCTTTTCGACCTGCTTCTTCACATTCGCCCCGCCGATTAAGGAAGCCGCGCGCAGCTCTGAGCCCGCTTTCCAATCCTGAATCACCTGAAAGATCTGCATCACCAGCTCACGCGAAGGCGCTAAGATCACTGTCTGCGGATGCTTCTGATCTGGTTTGATCCGCTCCATGACCGGAAGCGCGTACGCCAGCGTCTTGCCTGTGCCTGTCGGCGATTCCGCGATGACATCCTTTCCGTCCATAATCAGCTGAGCCGCCTTTTCCTGAACAGGAGTTGGCTTTTGAAAGCCGGAAGCATTCCAATTCTCTTGTATAAATGATTGTGCATTATGTAAAAATGGCCAAGTTTGCGTCATTTTTGTTCTCCTCAATTCGTGAAATCTATTCCATAGTATCTCAAAAGCTCGCCCAGAACGCAATTTTTCTTTTTCTTTCCTATACCTTTCAACATTCCGATTCCTCCTTTATAATCATAAGGGTGAATAATACACGCCGATTGTGCGTGTTTGATAAATGATAGAGGTGTAAATATGAGTATTTTATCTGTAAAGGATTTAAGTCACGGCTTCGGTGACCGGGCCATTTTTAATAACGTCTCCTTCCGCCTGTTAAAAGGCGAGCACGTCGGGCTGATCGGCGCAAACGGTGAAGGAAAATCCACCTTCATGAATATTATTACCGGAAAGCTTGAACCTGATGAGGGAAAAGTCGAATGGTCAAAAAATGTCCGTGTCGGCTATCTGGATCAGCATACCGTGCTGGAAAAAGGAAAATCCATTCGTGATGTCCTAAAAGACGCGTTCCATTATTTATTTGCGATGGAAGAGGAAATGAACGAGATTTACAACAAAATGGGCGAAGCTGATCCCGATGAACTCGATAAGCTGCTTGAAGAAGTCGGCGTGATTCAAGACGCGCTGACGAATAATGATTTTTATGTCATTGATTCTAAGGTGGAAGAAATCGCCCGGGGACTCGGTTTGAGCGATATCGGATTGGAGCGTGATGTCACCGATTTGAGCGGCGGACAGCGCACCAAGGTTCTTCTCGCCAAGCTTCTCCTTGAAAAACCGGAAATTCTGCTTCTCGATGAGCCGACCAACTATCTTGATGAGCAGCATATTGAGTGGCTGAAACGCTACCTGCAGGAATACGAGAACGCGTTTATCCTGATTTCCCATGACATTCCGTTCTTAAACAGCGTCATCAACCTGATTTATCATGTTGAAAATCAAGAGCTCACACGCTATGTCGGTGACTACCATCAGTTTATGGAAGTCTACGAGGTGAAGAAACAGCAGCTTGAAGCAGCCTACAAAAAGCAGCAGCAAGAAGTCGCCGAGCTGAAGGATTTCGTTGCCCGCAACAAAGCCCGTGTCAGCACGAGAAACATGGCGATGTCCCGCCAAAAGAAACTCGATAAGATGGATATGATCGAGCTTGCGGCAGAAAAGCCAAAACCGGAATTCCACTTCAAGCCGGCAAGAACGTCAGGCAAGCTGATTTTTGAAACGAAGGATCTGGTGATCGGTTACGATTCCCCGCTGTCACGCCCGCTCAATCTCCGCATGGAGCGCGGCCAAAAAATCGCCCTTTACGGCGCGAACGGGATCGGAAAAACGACCTTGCTGAAAAGCCTGCTTGGCGAAATCCAGCCGCTTGAAGGCTCGGTTGAACGCGGCGAGCACCTTTTTACTGGCTATTTCGAGCAAGAGGTCAAGGAATCAAACAACAATACGTGCATCGAAGAGGTATGGAGCGAATTCCCTTCTTACACGCAGTACGAAATCCGAGCCGCTCTGGCCAAATGCGGACTGACGACAAAACATATCGAAAGCCGCGTATCCGTATTAAGCGGGGGCGAAAAAGCGAAAGTCAGATTGTGCAAGCTGATCAATTCAGAAACAAACCTGCTGGTGCTCGATGAGCCGACAAACCACTTGGATGTCGACGCGAAGGAAGAGCTCAAGCGCGCGCTCAAAGAATACAAAGGCTCGATTCTGCTCATTTCCCACGAACCAGAGTTTTATATGGATATCGCGACAGAAACGTGGAACTGCGAGTCTTGGACGACGAAAGTGCTTTAAATTGTAGAAAACCCGCCTGCTGAAGGGCGGGTTTTTTACTGCCATTTTTTCTGAACGATTCTCAAAAGCTCTCTTTCTTTTAAAATGAGCTGTAATGGCGATGTGAATTCGTTAAGTGTCAGCTCTCTTTTCGCCGATAGCTCAAAGTCTTCCTCGTCAGCCCATGCGGTGAACCACTCGACAGAAAAGCTGTTTTTCATGACGCTGTGTATGTATTGATACAATGCCTGTAAACACTTCTGATCATATTCGTCAGGCTGTGTCTTATCCATGGCAAACGTCCCCTCTTCAGCATGAACCATCACCTGATATGGCAATCGTAAATGAACGGATACATTCTCAGCTTCTTCAAAATAAATCCCCGCCGCGCCTATGCCTGACCGAAGCGGATGCCCTTTCCGCGAATGCCGTTCTTGCTGCCTGAAAAAACCGGTTTCTAAAGGCGTTTTAGCCGTTAAATAGTAAAATTGTGTCATAAAGGCTATCCTTTCCTGCACCATTTCGATTATGATGCCATTATAACGAATAACACATACTGACAGTAAAGGGGTATAACATGATCATCGAAAAAAAGAATTCAATGTAAATGGGCTTCAGTATACTATTCGATCAGCTCGTGTAGAAGACGCACAAAAGCTGTCTGCCTTAAGGCTGAAGATTGATGGTGAAACGGAATACATGGATCGAGAGAAGGGCGAGGATTTTATAGATGAACCGGATTTTGAACAACGGATAAAGGAAGATACTGAGAAAAAGAGAAACTTATTTTTAGTGGCTGAATTGCAGGAAAGGCTCGCGGGGTTTTCCAGATGTGAGGGAACTGATTTAAAGCGATCCTCTCATAAAGCGGAGTTCGGAGTATGCGTGTTAAAAGAATTTTGGGGCTATGGCATCGGGAAGCATCTTTTACAGCAGACCCTCTCTTGGGCGGATACCATCGGAATGAAAAAAATCTCACTGAATGTCCTGGAAACAAACGAGAGAGCCATTTCACTTTATAAAAAATACGGATTTGAAGCAGAAGGAATCTTAAAAAAGGAGAAATTGCTTTCTGACGGAAACTACTACAATACGGTTGTAATGGGAAGATTCCACGATTAAAAAAAGACACTGCCTCACGAGCAGTGTCTTTCGTTTTAATGTCCCGCCTTAACTCCGGCAAGATGTTTACGTCCCATGAGAAGGACAAGCATGCCGACAAAAACGACAACTCCGCCTACCGTATACGGTGTGCTTGCGGTGAAGTGTTCTGACAGCATTCCCGCAATCCACGGAGCGAGCGCGCCGCCGATGAAGCGGACTGAGCTGTAGGCTGAAGACGCGATTGAACGTTCAACCGGCGCAGAACCCATCACAGCGGTTGTCATGATCGTATTCACCATACCGAGGACAGCACCGGCGACAACGATACATGTAATAATCAAAGTCTGATGGTCTGTCCAGATCCCCATGATCATGAGAATGACTGCAAAGGCGATAAAGAGAACGACAAGCGAACGCACTGTGCCCAGCGCTTTATGCAAGATTGGCGCCGTAAAGACTGATGTAATGGCTAACAGCAGTCCCCATCCAAAAAAGACATATCCGAGACCGTGTTCATCTAAATCCAGCACGAACGGAGAATAAGCAAGCAAAATAAAAAATCCAAAGTTGTATAAGAACGCAGATACCGCCATCGTCAGCAGGCCTTTATATTTGAGCGCCTTCATCGCATCAAACATACCGACTCGTTTCGCCGGTTTCGGCAATTTCGGCAGCATCAAAGAAATCGCGATTAACGCAATAAACATCAGGACAGATACGCCGAAGAACGGTGCGCGCCATGAGATGCTTCCGAGTTCTCCGCCTGCAAGCGGTCCGACTGAAATCCCGAGACCGAGCGCCGCCTCATACAAAATAATCGCTTGAGCGCTGCCCCCGACAGACACACCGACAATAACCGCAAGCGCTGTTGAAATAAACAATGCGTTTCCTAATCCCCAGCCGCCGCGATAGCCGACTAGCTGTGCAATTGAGCTTGAGCCGCCGCCAAGCCCCGCAAACACAATAATAAAAATAAGTCCGAGAATTAATGTCCATTTCGCGCCAATGCGGCTGGAAATGGCTCCTGAGAAAAACATCATAAATCCAGTTACAAGCAAATAACTTGTAAACAAGAGTGATACTTCACTAGGTGAAGCATGTAATTGTGCGGCAATTGCCGGAAGAATTGGATCGACCAGCCCGATTCCCATAAAGGAAATCACACAGGCAAACGCGACAGCCCATACCGCTTTCGGCTGACTGAGCAAGCCCGGCTTCTGATTCACTTGTGTTGTCTTATCCATTTGACTTGACCTCCATTTTTATTCCATTAAAAGAAACGCTACAAAATAGCGTTTGGAAAATTTTTCATTCGATTGATTGAATGGCACGTTCCGCTTTATTTTTCATGCCTTGCAGGCGTTCTTTAAAGCTTTGGAATGTACGGATTTTCTCATCAATCAAATCCAGCTGGTGATTCAGGCTTTCCTGAATTTCCTCCAGTTTTTCTTTCCGTTCCTTAGGATCCAGTGACAACAAATACCCCTCTTTGTTTAACTCTAACTGGCGGCTGGTTTCCATGAAATGCTGAAGCTCCTGAAGAGAAAACCCGAGCACCTCTTTTGTGCTGATGACTTTTTCAAGCTCCTCCATATCATCCTCTGAATAAAGCCTTACGCCGCCGTCTGTCCGTTTCGGCGCGGGAATCAAGCCGATTTCTTCATAAAATCGGATGGTACGCTTAGTCAGCCCGCTTCTTTTGGCTACTTGATCAATCTTCATCCATTCCAAGGTAAATCCCCCTTCGCCGTTTCTATTACCATTATACACCTTTTGAACCTTAACGTAAACGTAAAGGTTTGAAATACAATAAAAAAACGAGTGGCACAAAGCACTCGTTCTTCACCTTCCTATTTAAGCTAAACTTCCTGTCACTGACAGAGACTGCTTTTGAAGGCTTTCAGAAAGCAATTGATACGCAATGACTTTCTTCTTGTATTGTTTGACGACGTCGATATGGTCGTCATAGCTGTATACAAACAGTTTCACATCTTTTTTGCCTTTTTTCGTATCTATCACCAGCGGCGTGCCGCCGTTTTCCGGATATAAATAACGCTCTTCGTCACCTGGGTAAATATAATATTTCTCCAAAAAGACAGCTTCGTTAAATTGATCAATCACTTTCTGTTTCTCTTCATCTTCGAGACGTTTTCCATCTAGAGAGAGAACAGCATTTTCGTCACTCAGCTTGGCGTGCACCGCGAATTTGCTGAGCAGCCACTCCATGACGCCTGTTGGCAGACAGGTTAATACGATTTTTACCAGACTCATGAGGATTAACATCACGATCGTCCATGTCATACTTTATCATCTCCGTTGGTTTTCCGTGTGCCGCTGACACACAATTCCATCCTATCATAAGCTGGCCGGTTCGTTTTTGTACATTATGTGAAAAAAGCGCGGCACCTGCGGGCCGCACTTTTTTCAGCTTTCCAGCTCTTCTATCATGAGGGACAATTCTGTCCACCGGTCCATGGCAGCCTCAAGCTCTTCCGCTGTTTTTGCCTGCTCGGCCATCAGCTCTTGGATTTTTCCAAAATCGCTGCCTGCTGCGGCGATGTCAACTTCGAGCTGCTCATGCTTTTCTTCTAGCCGGGCAATTTTATCTTCGATGCCGTCCCATTCAAGCTGATCTTTGTAAGAAAGCTTTTTTCGTTTTTTCTTCGGCTCGGCTTCAGCAGGTTTTGCTTCAGCAGCCGGTTTTTCAGCTGTTTTTTTCGTTTTTGACTCCTCCATATAATCGCTGTAGGAGCCTTGGAAGCGGGAAATGACGCCATTTCCTTCAAACACAATCAAACGATCGACGACACGGTCAAGGAAGTAGCGATCATGGGATACAGTGATGACGACACCGGGGAACTGGTCAATATAATCCTCCAGAACGCTTAATGTTTCAGTATCCAAATCGTTCGTCGGCTCATCGAGAAACAGGACATTCGGCTCCTGCATGAGAACCTGAAGCAAGTATAAACGGCGTTTTTCTCCGCCGGACAGCTTGCGGATATACGTCTGCTGCATCGAACGCGGAAAGAGGAAACGCTCGAGCATTTGTTCAGCTGTAATGATATCACCTTCCGCTGTTTTGACGATTTCCGCCGTTGCTTTTATATATTCAATGACCTTTATCTCGCCTTTCATTTCACTATGATCCTGCGTATAGTAGCCGATTCTGACCGTCTGTCCGATCGTAATATGGCCGCTGTCAGGAGTATGCCGGCCGGCAAGGGTGTTTAACAGCGTTGTTTTTCCGATGCCGTTCGGCCCGATAATCCCAATCCGTTCACCCGGTATGACCAGTTCATGAAAGCGGTCGACAAGCTTGCGGCCGTCATAAGCGATCATCACATTCTCCGCTTCAATGACCTGTTTGCCAAGACGATGGGAGCCAATCGCAAAGTCGAGTGAGCCCGATGACTGAGTGCCTTTCTGCTCCTTAAGCGCCTCCACTCGGTCAATTCTTGCCTTTTGTTTTGTGGAACGGGCTTTCGCTCCCCGTCTCAGCCAAGCCAGTTCGCGGCGCAGCAGGTTTTGGCGCTTCGTTTCCTTTTGCTCAGCCTGCGCTTCCCGTTCCGCGCGTTTTTCTAAAAACACTTCATAGTTGCCTTTGTACGTGTAGAGGCTGCCTCGTTCGAGCTCATAAATGCGGTTCGTGACACGATTTAAGAAATACCTGTCGTGCGTCACCAGCATAACAGAGCCGGGATATTGACTTAAATATCCTTCAAGCCACTCAATTGTTTCATTATCCAAATGGTTCGTCGGCTCGTCTAAAATGAGCAGATCAGCGGGCTGAATTAAGTTTTTGGCAATGGCCACCCGTTTTTTCTGACCGCCTGAAAGCTCGTTGACCGGCTTTGTTACGTCGTTGACGCCCAGCTTAGACAATACGGTTTTCGCCAGGGTGTTCGCATCCCACGCGTTGTTCGCGTCCATTTTTGCCTGCGCCGCCAGCAGGTGCTTCTGGCGCTGTTCATTTTCCGGATCTTCGCCCAGTTCATACAGCGCTTTTTCATATTCACGCAAGGTTTTCATCACAGCCGATTCACCGGAATAGATATGCTCCAGCACAGTTTGTCCCGCAGGCAGCTCCGGGTCTTGATGAAGAAATTCGACGTGCACGCTGCCGGATTTCGTGATGTCTCCCTCTTCGATAGATTCCAAGCCGGCGATCACTTTCAGCAGCGTTGATTTTCCTGTTCCGTTCGGTCCGATCAATCCGATTCTCTCATTCTCTTCAATATGAAAGGAGATATGGTCAAATAATGTTTTATCTCCGTATGTTTTATACAGATTTTCCGCTTTTAATATACTCATGATTCCTATCAATCCTCACGTAAGTTCATGTGTACATTTTAAATCAGCCGCTGGAATAAAACTAGTAAAACGTCAGACAAATTTCATGGAAATGCAGGATAGAAAAAGACCGGGGACGTTTGTCCCCGGTCTCTTATTCTTCCTCAAGCGCGTTTTCTGCCATTTTTGCGAGATGCTGCGCGCTTCCTGAAATCTCCTGCATCGTGGCGGAAATTTGTTCAACGGCAGCGGCTTGTCCATCTGTATGCTGATTAATCGACTCAATGGATTCCTCCAGCCCTTTCAGCAGGCTGTGGATTTTTTTCGTGATCTGGTCAATCTGGCCGACATTTTCTTTCGAATGCGTTGCAAGCTTTCTGATTTCATCTGCGACGACAGAGAAGCCTTTTCCGTACTCGCCCGCTCTCGCCGCTTCGATCGCGGCGTTTAAGCCGAGCAGATTGCTTTGGTCAGAGATGCCTTTCACGGTTACTGAAATATCGGCGATTTCACCCGCGCTTTCGCTGACCTTTTTCGCCTGGGAGGAAATCCCCGTCATTTGAGATGAAAATCCGTTGATTGAATCAGAAATATCGGAAATCGCTGCGGCTGTTTGTTCAACAATGGCTGATAAGCTTTCCGCCACATCATGCAGCTTAGACGACTCCTCAAGGCTCGTTCCGAGGCCGACGCCCCCAATCACTCTTCCATTTTCGTCGTGGAGCGGGATGGCGCGTGCGATCAATGGAAATCCGAACAATTCTTTCGGAACCATGCTCGTCTTCTTCTGATTGCTGCGGATGGCGTCTGTGATAATATCCCCTTCCTGCAGCGGATCACCAGCTTTTACGTTTAGAGAAAAGGTTTTGGCCGGTATATTCACGAGCAGTTTTTCCGTATCGTAAATGCCGATTGTGATATCATCCTGTATCAGGCTGTTTAAATATGGGGCTACTTTGACAAACGCGTCCAGAAGGTCTGCGGTTTCTTTTTCCGTTCTTATGCTCAATTCCATTCACTCCTTTTCTTAATAAGGGAAGCTGCGTTTTTCGTGCTGGACCGAGATCCATTTCAGTGTCGTAAATTCTTCAAGGCTCCATTCTCCGTTCAAACGGCCGAGACCGGATTGCTTTTCACCGCCGAAGGCCACATTCGGTTCATCATTGATGGTCGTGTCATTGACATGAATCATGCCTGTTTCAACTCGCTTCGCAAAAGCCACGCCGCGCTCAAGATTTGATGTATGTACAGCACCGCTCAAGCCAAACGGGGTTTCGTTTGCGATATCCACCGCCTCATCTTCTGAAGCAAACTTCATAAAGGAGACGACAGGTCCGAACAGCTCTTCCTTGGCGATGCTCATGAACGGTTTCACGTCTTTTAAGATCGTTGGCTCCACGATCGTCCCGTTAAATCCGCCCAGTTTCACTGGAACAGCGCCTTCTTCAATCGCTTGCTCCACAGATTTCATCAGCCCGTCCGTCTGTCTGCTGTTGATTAATGGTCCGATAATCGTGTCAGGGTCCATCGGATCGCCGACTTTCAGCGATTCCACTTTTGCCTGATACAGCTCTAGGAACTTGTCATAAATAGAAGAATGAACAAGCACCCGGTTGGCTGACATGCAAATCTGTCCTTGGTGTGTAAATCGGCTGAACACCGCCGCATTGACCGCATATTCAATATCAGCATCCTCAAGCACGATGAAGGCGCTGTTGCCGCCGAGTTCAAGAAGCGGCTTTTTAAAATGCTTCATCGCAAGCTGGCCGATGTAGCTGCCGACTTTCGTAGAACCTGTAAATGAGATGATACGCGGCACGGGGTGTTCGACAAAGCTGTCTCCGATTTCTGCAATGTCGGTGACAACGACATTCAGCAGCCCCTCTGGAATTCCCGCGTTCTCAAAGATTTTTGCAATCAGCGTACCGCCGCAAATCGGAGTTTCCTCATGCGGCTTTAACACGACGCCATTGCCGGCTCCGAGTGCGGGCGCCACTGATTTCATAGATAAAAAGAATGGGAAGTTAAATGGACTGATGACGCCGACAACACCTGCCGGCACGCGATATAATCTATTTTCCTTGCCGTCTATTGTTGACGGAAGAATTTTCCCTTCCATACGGACAGGGAACGTTGCCGCTTCTTTCATGATGTTTTTGACAAGCCCGATTTCAAAGGCCGCTTTAAGCCTTGTTCCGCCAAGCTCTTCCATAATTAAATAAATGATGGCTTCTTCGTTCTCTTCAATATATGTGACGGCTTTTTCTAAAATGGTTCTTTTCTCGAACGGATTCACCGCATCCCATTTTTTCTTCGCCAGCGCCGCTGCCCGATACGCTTCATCTACATCGTCAGCAGTCGCTTTTTTGAAGGCTGTGAATGTTTTTTGAGTATAAGGATTTTTGTTTTCCAATACATTTGGGCTGCTGCCTTCCTGCCATTTCCCGCCGATAAACTGTTTATTCAACTCTTCATATTGAAACATGGTCAGCATCTCCTTTTTAACCGCAAGTCAAAATATGGGCGAATCTATTGTTTCTATCGGTTCAGCCTGCATAAAATTGAATATCTAATTAGTAAAAATTACTATCCTGTGATACACCAACGCTTTTTTGCTTCTATCATCTAAAGTGGAAAAATATTTTATTGACTGCACCAAATTTCGACAATATAATACAACAAGAATTGGCTATAATGATTAGAATATTTTGAATTTTTCAGGAGGAACTTTTGATGAGTTCATTATTTAGAAAAAAAACGCTCGTAACATTGAGTGAGCAGAGCAAGTCAAAAAGCCTTGCTCGTACGTTAAGCGCATTTGATTTAACCTTGCTCGGTATCGGTTGTGTCATCGGTACAGGGATTTTTGTCATAACAGGAACAGTGGCCGCGACCGGCGCAGGTCCCGCCCTCATCATATCGTTTATTTTAGCGGGGCTCGCCTGCGCGCTCGCTGCCTTCTGCTATGCTGAATTTTCGTCTTCGATTCCGATTTCGGGAAGCGTGTACTCATACTCCTACGTGACACTCGGAGAGCTGCTTGCCTTTTTGATCGGATGGGATCTCATGCTTGAATATGTCATTGCGCTGTCGGCTGTTGCCACCGGCTGGTCTTCATACTTTCAATCACTGCTTGCCGGCTTCAACCTTCATATTCCGGCCGCATTGGCAGGGGCGCCAGGGAGCACGCCGGGCGCCGTGTTTAATCTTCCGGCCGCAGTGATCATTCTCATCATCACTGCGATTGTCAGCCGGGGCGTCAAAGAAAGCACACGGTTTAACAACGTCATCGTGCTGATGAAAATCGGGATCATTTTATTGTTCATTATTGTCGGCATCGGTTATGTCAAACCGGATAACTGGTCTCCTTTTATGCCGTTCGGGATGAAAGGCGTCATTGTCAGCGCGGCAACTGTATTCTTCGCGTATCTCGGATTTGACGCGGTTTCTAACGCTTCAGAGGAAGTGAAAAACCCGCAAAAAAACATGCCCGTCGGCATTATTTCAGCTCTTGCCGTCTGTACGGTTCTATACATCACGGTATCGCTTGTGCTGACAGGCATGATGCCTTATACCAAATTGGATGTCGGAGATCCGGTGTCCTTTGCGCTTAAATTCGTCGGCCAAGATGCTGTTGCAGGAATTATTTCTGTCGGTGCCATTATCGGGATTACGACGGTTATGCTCGCTTTGCTGTACGCTCAGGTCCGCTTGACATTTGCCATGAGCAGAGACGGCCTTCTGCCTGGATTGTTCGCAAAGGTTCATCCGTCGTTTAAAACCCCGTTCCGCAACACATGGCTGACAGGTATCGTTGCGGCGGGAATCGCCGGCTTTATCAACCTCGGAACGCTGGCTCATCTGGTGAACATGGGAACGCTGGCCGCGTTTACGGTCATTTCCATCGCTGTTATCGTATTAAGAAAAAAACATCCGGAAATTAAAGCGTCCTTCAGGGTGCCGTTCGTTCCGGTTGTGCCGATTATCAGCGCAGGCATCTGCCTTTGGTTCATGTACAGCCTTCCCGGCGTCACATGGCTTTCATTTGCCATCTGGATCGCAATTGGAACGCTGGTTTATTTCCTGTATTCGAGAAAACACAGCTTATTAAACAAATAATCTCTTTTCAGCCGGCGGTGCCTCACCAGCCGGCTTTTTCCTTTTTTTATGTGCTATACTTTGAAGGACATATGCAGAAAGGGAGACAAACCGATGAAACAATACCGCACTTTATTATTTGATGTAGATGATACCATCCTTGATTTTAGAGCGGCAGAAGCATTAGCGCTGCGTTTGCTGTTTGAAGATCAGAACATTCCTTTAACAGATGAAATGAAGACGCAGTATAAAACAATCAATCAAGGTCTCTGGAGAGCCTTTGAAGAAGGAAAAATGACACGGGATGAAGTCGTGAACACCCGTTTTGCCGCTTTGTTCAAGGAATACGGTTATGAGGCGGACGGCGCCTTGCTTGAGCAAAAATACCGCAGCTTTCTTGAAGAAGGGCATCAGCTTGTTGACGGCGCCTTTGATCTCATCTCAAACCTGCAGCATCAGTTTGATTTGTATATCGTGACAAACGGCGTGTCTAAGACGCAGTACAAGCGCCTCCGTGATTCAGAATTATTTCCGTTTTTTAAAGATATTTTCGTATCTGAAGACACAGGCTACCAAAAGCCAATGAAGGAATATTTCGATTACGTGTTTGAACGGATTCCCTCATTTTCAGCAGAACACGCATTAATTATCGGTGATTCGCTGACTGCCGATATCAAAGGCGGACAGCTCGCCGGGCTTGATACTTGCTGGGTTAACCCTGACATGAAGCCGAATAAGTCAGAAACAGTGCCAACTTATGAGATTCGTAAGCTTGAAGAGCTGTATCACATTTTGAATATCAAAAATAACGTCAGCTGCTCATTAGGCTGATGTTTTTCTTTTTAGAAGAGTCTTTTTACCTCTTGATAAATTCTTCACCTTATGAATAATATGGTGGTATGCTTTGGTTATATATGTAAGGAGGAGACTCAATTGGCTATCGCCGCCCCGTTAAAAGAAAAAAACGTTCAAAAACCAGGCACCACGGTGTATCCGATTTTGGTGATCATTGGAATCTGCCATATGCTCAACGATTCGCTGCAAGCCGTGATTCCGGCCATGTTCCCTATTTTGGAACGTTCCATGAGCCTGACGTTTACACAGCTCGGCATCATCGCTTTCACATTAAACATGGTGTCATCTGTGATGCAGCCTGTCGTCGGCTGGTATACCGATAAACAGCCGCTGCCTTACGCGCTGCCAATCGGCCTGACCGCCAGCATGCTCGGCATTTTGGGCCTTGCATTTGCCCCCTCATTCATAACGATCTTATGCTGTGTGTTTTTCATCGGATTAGGCTCGGCCATTTTCCATCCGGAAGGCTCCCGTGTGGCGTATATGGCCGCCGGCACAAAACGCGGGCTCGCCCAATCGATCTATCAGGTAGGCGGAAACTCGGGCCAGGCAATGGCACCTCTGATCACCGCGCTGATCCTTGTGCCGCTCGGGCAATTCGGCGCCGTTTGGTTCACGCTTGTCGCCGCGCTTGCTGTTATGTTTCTGCTTTATATTGCGAAATGGTACGCCGCACGTCTCGGAAGCCTTCCCCAGAAGTCCGGCAAACAAAAGAAAACAGCTGAAAACACGGCCATTACCAAGTCTGTTATTTCTGCTCTTATCATGATTATATTTTTAATTTTTGCGCGTTCTTGGTATACGAGTGCGATCGGCAACTTTTACACGTTTTACGCAATAGAGACATATCACGTAAGCATCCAGCAGGCGCAGAGTTATATTTTTGTCTTTTTGCTGTTCGGCGCTATCGGCACGTTTGTCGGCGGCCCGCTCGCAGATCGTTTCGGAAAACGCTTCGTGATCCTCTGTTCGCTTCTGTGCTCGGCGCCGCTGGCGATTTTTCTTCCATTTGCAGGACCTGTGCTCGCCTATGGCGTGCTCGCATTGATCGGCTTAGTGCTGATGTCGAGCTTTTCAGTAACGGTTGTCTACGCACAGGAGCTAGTTCCCGGAAAAATCGGCACAATGTCCGGTTTGACTGTCGGGCTCGCCTTCGGGATGGGCGCGATTGGCGCTGTAGCGCTGGGCGCTCTGATTGACGCCGCGGGACTGACCCCGACGATGATTGCCACCGCCTTTCTACCTGTCCTCGGCATCCTTGCCTTCTTATTGCCGAGCGATCAGAAACTGAGAGAGTGGCATAAGTGAGCACCAACGCGCAGGACTGACAACGAATGCGAGGGTTTGTCGACACGCTGAAAAATCCCTGCCATGCGGCAGGGATTTTTTAATCGAGCTGTACAAAATGAGTATCCGGCACCGCGTGCTTTGGAATAAAACCGTCCGCAAAGTCCGGGAACGCAGCCTGTATTTCGTCAATCCATCTTTTCAGGTTTAACACATACGGCATATAAATCATTTCAATTGCCGCTTCGTCTTCAATCCGATAATACCAGCAAAGATTAAACTCTTTTTCCGTCACCAATGTAAACCCGGAGAAATGATAGAACACCAGCGGCGTTTCATCGACATACACGCGGCCTTCCTTTTGTCCGACCTTATAGTTTTCGATATTCCAAAGCGCTGTATTGGCCCCGATTGATTTGACAACATGCACATCCTTATACTGCGACGGCCACTTCTCCACATACCTTTGGTCACCGTATGTCTTTCGTTCCGTATTCATTTCTACTGTACAAAATTCAATGCAGTCCTGTCTCCACTGCCACACCGCTTCATATGCTTCTTTCGTATTCGCGGCACCGACAAAGCCTGTGTTAAAGCGGCCGGTCCGCTCATAGTAGGACAGGAACCGCGGCGAGTTCCGGTGATCAGTCAAATATAGAGAAGCCGCTGGGTTTTCGGCAAAAATACATGCCGGATCAGAAAAGAAAAACAGATCGGTATCCATATGGGCAAAGTATTCCGCATCATTCCATTTACTCATAACATGGAACAAAAAAGCGGGTTTTAATGTCCAGCAATATTCGTGAAACGTTCGATTGCTTTTCGCTTTCAGCAGCTCCGGGTCTTCCATTTCATGCAGCTGCACAAAGGTCACATGCTCCCATGGCACGTGCTGAAGCAACTCATACGCTTTTTGATCGACACACAGCACATACAAATGAAAATCATCGCAATGCTCATGGAGCGAATGAATCATCGGCATGAGCTTAAAGATATGCGTCCTTGACACTATTGTTGAAAAATGAAATGTACTCACCATACCACATCCAATTATCTAAGATCCACGTGCAGCAAATCGTTGACAAGCGCATACAGCGCGTTGGCGAAATCATTTACGCCAAGCTTTTTCTTTGCTTTTGGCAGAAGCTTGCGGACAGTTTGTAAATCAAAGTTTTTCGCCATCACCCTAGGGGCTTTCTTTTGCCAATCCGGGTCAATGTTGCGTTCTTTGACAACATGAAGCAGCTCAAGAAACAGATTCAGCAGCATGTCGTATTTGCGAGCTTCCAAAAGCTTTTGAATATCAGCCATGATGCCGTTCGTCATGTCAGGCGGGAACGGCCCGTTAAAAGCGAGATGAACGTCTAAGGAGCGGATGTTGTTGTATTTATCGCACATGTAGGCAATATTTGCCCGAATATCGTCTACCGACTTACAATTGCTCGGGTGCTCTTGATGAACACTGACAATATCGCGATGCAGCCTGAACGACAGTCCGGCCTGATGAAGCCTGATTCCGAGGTCATAATCCTCAAACCCGTACCGTACAATGCCTTCATCAAATAAACCGAGGTCAGTCACATGCTTGCGTTTGACAGAGGAATTATTCGTGATAAAAAAGCGCCATGGCATATGGTAGCCTTTCAGGTCATCGCCGTACTCATCTAAAATCCGCTTGAGCACGTCAATAAAGTCGGTATCAAGGTCGAAGCTTTTGTCCAGAAAGCTTCCGTTTTTGATGTCCTCTTCTTTCAGCAGCTTTTGTTTGTCTTTCTTCGGCATTTCGTCTACGAGCTTTGCGAGCTGTTCTTTATGTTCATCTTCAAAGCGTTCATAATAAAAACTGTAGATCCGTTTCCAAAACAAACCGCACACCACAAGATTCTCTTCGTTCTCATGGGCTTTAATATGCTTTGCCACAAGGTCTTTTGCCGCAAGCATATCGCTGTCATGAAAAATCAGGATATCACCTCTGGCATTGCGAAGCGCTTGATTTCGTCCGTACGCAATGCCCCTGTTTTCTTTAATCCGTGTAAAGATCAGCGGAAAATCTGCTTGAAATGTCTCAAGCATTGGGAGCGTCCCGTCCTCAGAGCCATTGTCTGCTACAATGACTTCAAATTCTTCATCGCACTCCTGCTGGTTTAATGACAGAAGGCTGTTATAGAGACGCTCCTTTGAATTATATGCAGGAATAATAACGCTTGCTTTCACTTCATTTTCACTTCCTGTATTTAATCATTTATTTGTTATCATCTTTTGAAGCAAAACCGTCAAATTCAGGGTCTAACGTGTTGATGTGCTGAATGATATGCGGCAGTGTTTCTTGATACAGCTCATGCACAAACGGCAGATCTGTGCGTGTTGTTTCATGAATCTGTTTGATTTCATTGATGCTGACGATTCGGTATCCGCTGAAATGGTAAAAAATCAGCGGGCTGCCATCCTCCAGCACGATCCGTCCATCCTCCCAGGAAAACGTATGCTGCCCGTAGTTCCAGTGGCCGACGTTGACACCGGGTGTCGTGATGTCACATACGTTCGAAAACAGCCCAGACATATAATCCAAATAGCCTTGATCACCGAATTTCCCTTCACCCGGGGCATTTTTACACTCCTCAAGACAGCGTTCCTTCCACCATTCCAAGCAGTCCGTGCCGTCATCATCACGCTTGAAGCTGATAAAGCCGGAGTTATATCTGCCTAAAAGGCGCTGCAGCATGACAATCTGCTCTTTTTCGAAGGAAGGGATGACGATATCACCCCGTGAAAGCAGCACCGAGCAGTCCGGCTGGTTTTCAAAAATCGGCGATGGATCGGCATAGAAAAAGAGATCCCCGTCAATATACGTCACACGCTCCAGCTCGGGATTGCTGTTCAGCACAGCTTGCAGGAAGATCGGCTTCATCGTCCAGCAGTACTCGCTTTGATCTCTTGTTTCCTTGAGCTTCAGAAGCCGTTCATTTTCGAGCGCGGCCACCGGCACAAGGTTCAGCTGCTTCATCTTCAGTTTCTGTAAGACACGGTGCGTATCTTCATCCATGCATAATGTAAATATAGGGCTGTTTGGATCAACTTGCTCCAACGACTTAAATAAGGCGACTGCCTGATATAATCTCCCTTTTGATAAAACGGTGCAATATGCGCTGGTCACAGTCATGTTCACCTCGTTTCATATTACTTTTTGAAGAATTCCATATACCACTCAATCGTTTTTTCAAGTCCCTCATCAATGGTGTAGGCCGGTGTCCAATGCAGCAGTTTTCTCGCTTTTTCCGCGGATAAATATTGATGTTTGATTTCATTGCTTCCCTGATTCAGCACCTTTGGCTTCAGGCTGCTGCTCATTTTCTTCAATATTTTTTCGACCAGTTCAAGTACGGTCAGCTGAATCTCATTGCTGAAGTTAAAGGCCTCTCCGGCAAGATTGTTTTCTTCCATTTTTTCTGCCAGAAGCAAATAAGCCTGAACGGCATCTTCGATATAAAAGTAGTCGCGGACAAATGTGCCGTCGCTGCGGATTTCCGGCGCTTCCCCGTTCAGCACAAGCTGAATCGTTTGCGGAATGATGCGGTTGAAGTTCAAATCCCCGCCGCCGTACAGGTTTCCGCAGCGCGTGATGCAGACCGGAACCCCGTATGTGTGATAATACGTGTGGCTGATCAGATCTGCGCAGCTTTTCGAGACGTCGTACGGATGTTTGCCTTGCAGCGGCATATTTTCATCGTACGGAAGGTTCTCTTGGTCGCCGTAAGCTTTATCACTTGAAGCGACAATGACCCGCTTGATTAATGGGTGCTTCCGGCAGGCTTCAAGAACATTCCACGTACCGAGGATATTCGCTTCAAAGGTGGAAATCGGGTTGCGGTTTGCCACGCCGACAATCGCTTGTGCGGCGAGGTGAAAGACTGTGTCAATTTCATACTCGCCAAGCGCGCGTTCAATCACAGGCAAGTCTTCAAGAGAGCCCCGCACGATGTTCATTTTCTTGATATGTTCTCCCTGATAAAGATTGGATTGCGGCACATGATCTCTGACAAGCCCCGTCACGTTGGCGCCCTGTTCGATCAGTTCTTTCACCAAATAGCTTCCTAAAAGACCTGTACACCCCGTGACAAATACGTTTTTATTTTTCCAGAAACTCAAATCAGTTCACCATACCTTCCATACTTGTTGTCCTTGATCCCACAGTTTGTTGACTTCTAAGAGATTTTTATACGTATCGATGGCCGTCCAAAATCCGTAATGGCGGTACACGGCAAGTTCTCCATCTTTGGCAAGGTTCTTCAGCGGTTCATCTTCGAACATCATGTTCCCGTCCTTCGGCAAATAATCGAAAACCTTGGGACTGAGAACAAAGAATCCGCCGTTGATGATTCCGTCACTCGATGTTTTCTCAGAAAATGTTTTCGCCATGCCGTCTTCAACCGTCAAGGTGCCGAACTGCGAGACTTTGTCAATGCCAGTGACAGTCGCGGCAGCACCTTTTGCCTGATGATAGCTGATGAGATGGAAAAGATTGATATTGGCCAGCCCGTCCCCATAGGTGAGCAGAAACGTTTCATCGCCGATATAGTCTTTTGCCTGCAAAATTCTTCCGGCTGTCAGCGTGTCTTCCCCTGTCTCCAAAAACGTAATTTTCCACGTTTCAGGCTGCCCCAGCATCTGCACCTCTCCCGTAGAGCTGTCGAGAGTCAGGCTGTTGTGCTTCCATTCATAATCGAGAAAGTATTCTTTGATTTTTTCTCCTTTATAGCCCAAAAGCAGAATAAACTCGTTTACTCCGTAGTACTGATAGATTTTCATAATATGCCATAGAATCGGTTTGCCGCCTATCATGGCGAGCGGTTTAGGAATGTCGTTCGTGATTTCACTCATTCTCGTTCCTTTTCCGCCGCAGAGAATGACCGCTTTCATCTCTACCCCTCATCTCTATGAATATTGAGTTCGAAACCTGGTAATCTTTACAATCTACCAAGGCGTTTCCCCGATAATTTGTCCACTTCAATACCGGTTTCAAATTCTACTGTAATGATATGAGAGAAAGCCGGCCTTGGTGACCGAATGGAATCTATTTTTTCAAGTTGGTTATGTAACCAAAAAAAGAGCCTTGAGCGAAGGCAATGTGCCCGCTCAAGGCTCTTTTTCACGTTTTATTTGATTTCTTTTTCCTTGCCGTAATGATAGTCAGAGGGATCAACGGCTTTGAAATCACTCAGTTTGTGGAATCTCAGCAAGTCTTTGTACAGGACACTGTCTGAGAGACTCAGCTGCTGGCTCACTCTTGTTTTCAGATTCTTCGTTTCTTCATTCGCTTCCAGTTTTTCACCTGTCTTCGTATCGTAAATGATATTGTCGACTGATGTGTACTTCGGCGTCACGAAGTCGCCGTTTCTGAACGCCACTGTATCATCGTGGTCTTTAGACAATAAATCAGTGCCGAAGTTGATATATTTCTGCGAATCAATACCTTGCAAGTGCAGAAGTGTCGGCATAACGTCAATTTCGCCGCCATACGTATGGTTCACTCCGCCTTTTTTGCCAGGCACGCGGATCATCAGAGGCACGCGCTGGTTCTGCGCGTTTTGGTAATCTGTAATTTCTTTTCCGAGAATCTCTTTCATCGCGCGGTTATGGTTTTCAGAAATACCGTTGTGGTCACCGTAAAGCATAATGACTGAATTGTCATAAAGGCCGGCTTCCTTCAGTTCCTTGAAGAATTGCTCAAGCGACTCGTCAAGGTAACGGGCTGTCTGGAAGTAATTATCAACTGTTTTATCACCCGTTGTCGCTTTCTTAATGGTTGCATCTTTTTCATCCAGGTTAAACGGATAATGGTGTGTCAACGTAATCAAATGCGCGTAAAACGGCTGTTTAAGAGATTCAAGTTTAGGAATCGATTCTGTAAAGAACGGCTTATCCTTGAGTCCCATATTCACGAGGTTTTCTTCAGACATGTCATAACTGCTTGCGTCGAAGAACTCGTCATATCCAATATGTTTATAAACCTGGTCACGGTTCCAGAATGATTTGTAGTCACCATGCATAACAGCGCTTGTGTAGCCTTCCTTCTGGTCTAAAATCGCCGGAAGCGACTGGTATGTGTTTTCGCCCTTCGTCACAAACGCGGAGCCTTCAGGAAGGCCGAAGATGGAGTTGTCCATTGTCAGCTCGGCATCGGATGTTTTTCCCTGGCCGGTCTGATGGAAAAAGTTATCAAAATACATCATATCTTCTGCGCCGTGTGCGAGTTTATTTAAGAAAGGCGTCACCTCTTCACCGTTCAGCTTATAATCAATCAGGAATGTCTGGAAGCTTTCCAGGTGAATCTTAATGATGTTTTTGCCTTTGGCAGAACCGAAGTACTCGGCATTCGGTTTCGCATAATGAGACGTCGTGTAATTCTCGACACTTGTTAAATCATCGCTGCTCGCGTAGGCTCTTTGCGATTCCGTTTGAGCCGTCTGCACACCGTCATAAATGGTGTAATTGTAAAGACCTAAATATTTCACGATATAATTGCGGTCAAACGTTCTTGTCAGCAGCTGCGGTCGGTCTTTTTCCGCATAGTGCAGGTTGATGAAAAACAGTGCGACCCCGGAAAGGATCACCAAAGACGCAAAGCGTTTTTTCATTTTGTATTCTTTTAATTCAGGTCTCCAGATCAATACCGCAATCAAAATCATAATATCTAAGAAATAGAAAATATCATGAGCGGCCATGATGCTGAAAATCCCGTCTCCCATGTTTCCGACGTTGCCGGACTGTTTAATGTTCGGGAACGTCAAGAAATCGTCAAAGAAACGATAGAATAAAATATTCGCGTATAACACAAATGTCATCACAAAATCGATTATCAGCATGATAATGGCTGATTTGCGCCCTTTCGCAAGCAAAGCCAGTCCTAAAAAGAAGACAGCGCTTGAGAACGGGTTAAATACCAGGAGGATCTCCTGGGTTGTGCCTTTTACCCCTAGGTTAAACTCTGCCTTGTAGGATAAATACGTTTTTGCCCAAAACAGTATAACAGCCAGCACAAAAAAGCTAAGTTTGTAAGAGAAAAGTTTCTTCATAGCAACCTCTACTTTCTTAAACACTTTAAGTCTTTATTCATATTTACATGCTCTTTATCCTGTCTTCCAATTCCTTCTTTCCAAACAAAATCAAGGCATCACACAACAAAATAAATACACCGCGGTAAGCCCGGAATATTTATGTTTTGCACCATACCATTTTTATTGCACCTATTTCAGACCAACCATTGGACGCACGAAGCCTTCGTTTCGTTTCACATTTTTTCTCGGAAATAAAAAAGACTTCTTTTTTCATGTGTGCCTTTTTTTAAAAAAATAGATACCGAGTATAAGAATAACATAAACTAGCAAAAACGAAAAATAGGTCTTATGGACAGCCCGCCCTTTAGACGGGCTGTGGTGATTGTAGCGTGATCGCAATTTTTTTGCAAGGGCAAAAAAAGACTGGATGTCTCCAGTCTTCGTGATCTATATCCCTGACCAGACATCTTTAGCATACGCGCCCGTATCCTGCAGATGTTTCAGCCAGTTTTGCGCTTCTTGTTCGCCGGTGCCATGAACAGCCTGATACGCTTTTTGCAGTGCGGCCTCCACATCTGGGGCCATTTTGCTGCCGTCGCCGCACACGTAGAGCCTGCCTCCGCGATCAAGAATTGAAATTAATGTTTCTGCATGATTAGCCATGAGATGCTGAACATACGTTTTCGGCATGCCTTCTTTTCTGGAAAAGGCTGTGTGGACAGTGGCGATTCCGTCTTTTTCAAACTGCTCAAGCTCATCCCGGTAAATAAAATCATGATCGTTCCTGCATCCAAAATAGAGATGAGCTTCGCCGAGCGTTTTTCCCTCTCGCTTTAAAGCTGCGCGCGCTTGGAGAAAACCGCGGAATGGCGCTACCCCTGTGCCCGGACCGACCATAATGATCGGAGTTTCCAGGTCTTCCGGAAGCTGAAACCGGGATTCCGGTGTGCGGATAAACATCACGACATCATCACCCGTATGGCGCTCAGCTAAGTCATTTGAAGCCACGCCCCTGTACTCGCCAAGGCCGCTCCATGCAGGACCGCGCACAACACCGACTGTAATGGATGCTTGCTCCGGATTTACCCTTGGCGAGCTAGAAATCGAGTAATATCTTGGTTTTAATGGCCGTAAAAGCTCTAAAAATCGTTCAAACGGCATGTCGCACGCTTCATATTGTTCAAGCAGATCTAGCATGGAAATCCGTTTTTTCAATATGTGTTCCTGGTAGACACCCTCTGCCGCCAGTTCTTCCAATTCGCGTTTATGAGGCGGACAGACTGTAAATGCCGCCAGCTCCCGGATTTGCGCCCTAGTGGCGGCTTCCTGCACCTCGACGCTGTAACTAAGAAGGTCTTGCAGGCTGACAGGTCGGCCTAAAGGCAAATGCCCCGCACTGCGCCCGCTTGCCGACAGTGTCACTTGGTCGGTTCCCTTCAGACCGAAGCGGTGAAGAATCCGGCTGACATTGGTTTGGCTGTTCCTCGGCAATACGCCAAGATGATCCCCCTCACGATATTCAACCTCCGGCGGCAATGCGATTTCGATATGGCGAGTGCTACGATCGCTGTCCACGGACTGGAGTTCACGATTTTCGGCGATGGATGCGTGAACCGCTTCGTACGATCGGGCCAGCGGGGACTCTCCAAGCTCTCTGACAAACTGGAGGCTCAGCGTGCTTCGTTCCTTATCGGCGTTTTCATTGAGCTCCAGTCCGAATGCTTTGATGGCGTCCGCCCACATGCTTTTTTTCCACTCGTCAAGCTGCCCTTCAAAATCACCGCTTACATCACCTTCTCCGCGTGCAGAAAACCGAGTCGCGCCTTTCTCCGCAAGCTGCTCATCGATGAATCTCGGCACGTCCTGATACGTGCTCGCCCAGTTATGATCACCGCAGCCAAATACCGCGTAACGAACGCCCTCAAGCTCATCCGGTTTGATCTCTTGAATCCATTGCACAAACTGCCCCGCATTGCTTGGGGGTTTTCCGTTATAGGAAGAGGTCACAATGACTACCGCTCCATCTTTCGGCAGCTTTCCAATCTGGTCGTTCAGAGGCGCAACTTCAGTTCTTACGCCGTGAAGACCGGCTGTATCGGCAAGCTCCCGGGCGACGCCTTCCGCGGTGCCGGTATCAGAGCCATACAGAACGAGAAGCGGCCGGTTGTTGAGACCGATGACCGATGCGCCCTTTGCTTCCACTTTCTCTTCTTGCTCATCAGACGCCGCCTTGTCAGCTGCCGGGACGTCGGCATGAATGGCTTCCTGGTTCCGTGTTTGAACCCTGATACGAAAATCGCCCGGCTTGAGTGTCAAGGTTTGCTTGATATCAAGCTCATAATTCTCATGATCAATCAACGTGAAATATTTTAATATCATGCCCAGCACAAGTGTGGCTTCATGAAGGGCAAACTGCATACCGATACAGGCCCGCTGTCCATTTCCGAACGGTTTGTACGCATGATGTGGCACTTGGTCCTGCTGTTCGAACCGTTCTGGACGGAATTCCTCGGCATCCTCTCCCCAAGCGTCTCGATCTCGGTGAAGCTGCGGAATCAGCACAGAAATTCTATCTTTCGTCGTAATCGGGTACTTTCCGCCAATGACTGTGTCTTCCTTTGGATAAAGGCTGAAAGCCGGGGCTGTCGGCCATAAACGCAAGGATTCATTTAAAATCATCCGGATGTATTTCAGCTCAAGCACTTGTTTGTAGGTCGGCGCTGCATCCGTCAGCACCCGGTCGACCTCTTCATACGCCTTTTTCAGTTTGTCGGGATGATTCAATAAAAAGTAGATCGCAAAGGATAGCAGGCCACTTGTTGTTTCGTGCCCTGCAATTAAAAACGTAATGATTTGAAAACGGATATTTTCATCGTCAAGCTTTTCTCCGGTCTCAGGATCCTCCACCTTCAGCATGCGGGCGAGCAAATCTTTTTCATCTTGATCCCCATCCGCCTTGCGCTCCGCAATAATGCTGTCGACTAACGAAAACATCGTTTGAATATCATGATGAAATTGTCGCTTTGTCCTCACCATGAGCTTATCTTGAAAATCAAGCCGCTGCATCTGGTGCATCGCTTCATCAAGCGCGCGCGTCATGCTGTTGATAAACGGATGGGGCGTCTCTCTGTAGTAGCTGTTAAAACGATAGTTAAACCCGCACAGCCCAATCGTGTCAAGCGTCAAACGGGTCATATCCCCTGGCACATCGACTGCTTCATTCGGATTGAGCCTGGCCCACTTTTGGATGAGCTGAACAGCGATATCGACCATTTTTTCATGATAATCCTTCATTGCCCGCTGGCTGAACGTCGGCATCAGAATGTTGTGCGCTTTTCTCCAGTTAGGCTCATGCGTCCAGCTTGTAAACAATCCGTCACCCGAAAACGCGCGAACCTTCTCCAAGGCGCCTTCAATGCTTTTATCAAATCGCTCTTCATCACAAACTTCTTTCACCAATTCATGGCCGGACACCACAATGGTCGTGCCCGCAGGTGTATGGATTTGAAAAATCGGCCCCTGCTCTTCCGCCAGTTTGATCAGCGAAATCGTCGGTTTGTCTTTATCAATTAAAGGCAGGTTGCCAAGCGGCCCAAACGTCTTCGGCTGAGGAATCGGGCTTGTTTCCTTCATCGAACCATTCCTTTCCGTATGAAATGCCTTCTATTTGACTACATTTCCCTTTCATGGTGATGATTATTCCATTCCTCAGATTGACGTATGAACATTGTTTTTTCTATACTTGAGAAGCTGTACAATACGCAAATAAGGTGAGTTCATTTATGGATTTTGAAATTCGATTTTTATCCTTTTATGTCATACAGGTGGAAGGCAAGGATGAGCAGGCCAACAAGCAGTTCAAGCACTTCCAAACCCTTGATACGGGTGAATTTGAAGAAAGCGAGCTGAAGGACTTTCTAGACGGAGAACTGAAAAAAATCGTCAAACGGAAAGCCGACCGCCATCCGCAGTCTGAACAGGTGCCGACGAAAATCGGCCATTTTATCGTCGAACCCGGCCACGAGCTTGATTCCAACCCGAACTACAACATGTTCAACCGGGCGCGCCTGGCGGAAACAAAAGAAGACTTTAACGAGCTGAGCGAGCAGTTCGTCCGCACGTACCTCGACACGAGCGCGATCCGCGGCGGCGTGTTCCTTGTGGCTTCGGCCGTTCCGAGAAAATACTTCGACGAGTCGTTTGTCTTTATTATGAAATGTGATTTCGAGCCGAAAGTCGCCCGCATTTCAGACGCGTCTTCTCTCATTAAAAAAGTCGAAATGGCGATTACGACAAAAAACATGAAAAGCATCCAATACCCGTACATGCCTGAGGAAGGAATGATCGAGGAAGGCGAGCTGAAAATCCACCAATCCTCGCACGCCCGCTATTTCGAGGACTTTCTCAAATTCGTCGAGTACGGCGAATCGATGCCGGAAATCATGAAAAACCAGGTCATGAACATGGTGCAGGAGCACGTCTACGAGACATTTGAAGACAACAGCGAAGAGCTGAAGCAATTTGAACAAGACATCGAAATTTGGGAAGCAAGCGAGAAACGCGAAATCCAAGAGCGCCTCGACACCCATCAGGTCATCGAAGCCTCCGCCCAAATCATCGAGCACACCCCGGAAGCCCAGCTGAAAATGAAAGTCGGAGATACCGAGATTAAGGGATTGCTAGCTGATTTTGGCGAGTCGATTCATCTCGCAAAAGTGAACGGGCGCTATGTCGCGCTGATTGAAGCCGAGACGATTTCGTTTGAGAAGGGCAGTTCGCCGGTGGAGTTTTATAAGCCTGAGGGGCTGCATGAGGTGATTGAGCGGATACGGAATAAAACAGAGCAAGAATAAAAAGTCCAGAATTCAACTCTGGACTTTTCCTATTTAATACCCTTCCCTCAACACCGCAGAGCACTCCCCAATCAACTCTTCCGCGATCTTTTTGAAAAACTGGCGTGTTTAAAGACTAAAAAACCCGTCCGGACAGGACAGGCTACAGCGTCTTTTCTTCTGCAGCCGGATACGTATCCGGCTGTTTTTTCTTTATAACCGTAACAAATATGCCGCCGATGACACATGCAATGCCGATCAAATGCACAAGCTCAAACGGCTCCTTCAATATCACACCTGATAAAATGACAGCGGAAACCGGAAGAACGGATGTGAAAATGCCAGACACCCCAGCCGGCACTTTCGTCACCCCGCTATACCATAAGTAAAACGCCAAAACAGTGACAAAAAGCGCGTAATACAGCACATACGACCAATCCAAAACAGTCGGCACGCTGAAATCAAATGAAGAGGCCTCAAACAAAGCAAACGGGAGAAAAAACAGGAAGCCGAAGAGCGATACGAAGGTTGAAATCGCCAATGCCGAAATATGTGGAGAAAGCAGCTTGGCCATCAATGTAAACAACGCTTCGCCAATGACTGCAGCAATGATCAGCATGTTCCCGAATAAGGCGTGCGGCGTCCCGTCTTGGCTCCCCGCTCCAAACAGATTAATCGCCATTACGCCGCAAACCGCCAGCAAAATGCCGATCAGCGTCTTTTTCTCAATTTTTTCTCTCAGCAGGAAAAAGGATAAAATACCGATTACCATCGGTGTTGTGCTTGTCAAAATGCCGCTTTCCGTTCCAGTCGTATATTGAACCCCATACAGCAGGCAAATACTGAACAAAAACACGCCTGTGAATGATTGCACCAGTAATACAAGCACATCTTTTTTCGTCAAAGCCGGGAACCCTTTTTCAATGCAAAACAGCAGTGTCAGCAATACAATAGCAGCCAGCAAAAAACGCAGTCCCGAGGATAGAAAGACCGGAATGCGCTCGACCATCAGCTTGCCGACGACGACAGAGCTGCCGACGATCGCCATGGCTGCTGCCAAGGAGACATAAGCGCCCATTTGTTTTTTCATCACAACATCACCTGCCTTTTTATGTA
The DNA here is from genome assembly GCF_047608225.1 of Bacillus sp. SW14. Taxonomy (NCBI): domain Bacteria; kingdom Bacillati; phylum Bacillota; class Bacilli; order Caryophanales; family Bacillaceae; genus Bacillus; species Bacillus sp. SW14. The sequence goes on from NZ_JBLKRW010000001.1 coordinate 3,548,925, forward strand.
TGACGAAAAGCGCCAATCAATGACAGGCGCTCTCTGATTAATCATCACTGCTCAAAATGCCGAAGAAGCGAAGCAGGTTGATGAACAAGTTGATAAAGTCAAGGTACAGCGATAAAGCCATAACGGGAATTAAGTCTTCCGTAATATGGCGGTGTTTAATTTGGTTCAAATCATACAAAATGTAAAGGGAAAAGACGATGGTTCCGATCACGGAATACGCCATCATCGCCGCTGAGTTTAACGGACTGAAAATGTTGAAAATGCCGACCGCTACAAGTGCGAGCACGGCAACTAGCAGAAATGACGACAGGAAGGATAAATCCTTCTTCATTTTCGCGCCGATTGTGCCTAGAACAGCAAAAATGACAAATGTAGAACCAAAGGCTTCAAGCACGACATAGGCGCCGGCGATGGAAGCGTAGTGGCTGACGATCGGAAATAAGGTGATGCCGGAAACAAACGCGAATGTATATACAAACGCATACCCAACCGCTTTTCTTCTGCGCATCCAGAAGGCCAGAATAATCATTCCCACTTCAAGAATAGAAAGCGGCAGCATCAAAGAGGCAGGAACAAATTGGCCGATAAAAAGGCCGACAGTCGCGATCAGCAATGTGAAGACAAAGACTGTCAAAATGCGTTGCATGATCGATTGTTTACTCTCGTGAACTGTAGCTTGCATGTCAAAAATCCTCCTAAAAAATGATCTTAAAGGTCTATTATATAAAAATTGGATGAAATATGTATGTGTTTTAAGGAAAATTTAAAGAAACCAAACGCCTTTACGCCAAGACTCCCTTCTTTCCTTTTCAGCGACAAACGATGATTTTCTATTCAATACCTTTTGGCAAACCAAGAACTGTCACGGTGCCAAAACTGAGGTTGGTTGGGAAATCCAAAAGGCATATGATCATCCGTTGGCGGACAATCATATGCCTGAACAACTTCCTATTTGTTTTCTTCTAATTGCTCCACAATACAGCGGACGCCCATGTTTTCTAATGCCTGCTTCAGTGTGCCGTACGTTTCGTATTCACTGAAATCAAGCCCCAATTGAATCGATGTCTGGGCCACATCCGGGCGAATCCCTGAAAATACAGCTTTCACGCCTAGTAAGAAAAGTGTTTTTGACAGGTTGTACAGCTGCTGCGCCACCATGGTATCCACAATCGGAACACCGGAAAGATCAACAACAAGGCTTGTGATTTTTCTCTCGATACAGCTGACCGGCACTGTTTCTAAAATGACCTGTGCCCGTTTTGTATCAATGGAGCCGATAAGCGGCAATATCCCGATTCCATCTGCAATGGAAATCACCGGACAACCCAGCTCAGAAATCAGTTCCTGCTGAGACGTGAGCCTCAGCAGCATAAATTTTTGATACTGCTCGGAAAACTCAATAATCAGCTTATCAAACGACTGATTCACAATCCGGTTCCATCGGTCGGCATCCTGATTTGTGACGATATCCCGATTCTCTTTTATAAAAGAAACGACTGCGCCCCAGAATGAGACTCTAGAGTTTGATATGGCTTCTACGACCTCATGCACCTGAACATCTTGCTCTACCCTGTTTTTCGCAACGGTTAGCGCCCATTTTGCCAGATTTTTTTGAAACTCAGTTTGATCCTCCAAAAACGCGCTTGCGATTGTGATGTTGGTAAACGTATGCTGCTCGGTTAACTGCTTTTTCATTTCTTCACTTAAATTGTCGGCGGAATATAGCTCACCTTTCAGCTGACATCGTAAACTGAACCATTTCTCAGTAATATCCGCAGTGTTGTCTATGATATATTGATATAATAATTGATCGATATTCACGGTCTGTCTCCTTTTTCATAGTAGAAGCTCTTTTATTATAAAAGTATAAATCGGAATTGTGAATGGGACTAGGGAAAAATGATATGATTCTGCTCCCAGAGCGCACTCCAGTTTTATCCATAGGCGAATGCACCAATCTAAGTCCGCATGCATAAACTGCAGATGTACAGTTTACAATGAGAAAGGACGTTATCACATGTATTATACTGATCCTTATATGTTTGCCGGGCATTTTTATGAACCTTGGCCTGTTTTTGAATATGAATACCGTTATCCAGATGGCTATCCATGGTCTGGCATTGGCGGCGGCGCTGTGCCAGGTATCGGCGGCGGCTCCGTTCCCGGCATTGGCGGCGGTGCTGTGCCAGGTATCGGCGGCGGCTCCGTTCCCGGCATTGGCGGCGGTGCTGTGCCAGGTATCGGCGGCGCGCCGCAGGGTCCCCCGCCTTCACAAAAGCCGGCGAAACCGAAAAAGCCGCAGAGCGCTCAAGCAGGCACTTATTTAGTTGAGCCCGTTGCCATTCAGCCATGCCTCTTCCGATTTACCTATGTTTGGTTAACAAATGGCAGCTCATTCTGGTTCTACCCGATTATCCTTGGCAGAAGATCCGTCGGCGGCTTTTATTGGGATTCTTACCGGCGGCGCTGGATTTATTTCGCCTTAGACACAAATTTGATAGATGTTGTAAGCTGCTCGTATTAATCGAAAAATCAGCCGGTTTTGCCGGCTGATTTTTTATGTTGTTCATCTAGTAACAGGTATCGTATAACGATCTTTCAAATGAGAGGTTTCCCTATGATCAAACAACTGTATATGTTGAAGACCGCAGAAGGCGAAGCAAATTTTGGCGGAGAAGGTTGGCTTCGATATGGCGGCGGACCACCCGATGTGCAAATTGGCTTGAAAGAATAGTAATGCGGCGGTGGTTCTATTGGCCGTGCTCTTTCTTTGACATTGAGAATGAATTTCATTTACAATCATTCATATATGAGAATGATTGGAGAGAGACAGATGTTTGTTCAGTTGAGAAAAATGACGGTAAAAGAAGGCCATGCAGACAAAGTAATCGAACGTTTCAGTGCTGAAGGAATCATTGAAAAACAAGAAGGTATAATTGATGTAACAGTGCTTGAGAAAAACGTCCGCCGCGGTGATGAGGAAGTTGTTGTCATGATTCGCTGGGAATCTGAGGATCACTGGAAGCAATGGGAAAAAAGCGATGCGCATATCGCCGGCCATAAAGCGAACAAGGGCAAACCAAAGCCTGATTATCTGATCAGCACTGAAGTGAGCATGTATCATGTAAGAGCTGTTAAACAAGGGACTCATGAATAATGAAAAGAGCTTGCACGAGCTGCAAGCTCTTTTTTACGGTCATGACGAACTGCCTTCTCTATATGTGGTGACATATAGCGGCTGGTCGGCTTGCCACTCCGCGTATAGGACGTCCTCAGCCTTTTCAACTCCTTGCTTTTGCAGCGATTGCTTCAGCCATTGTTCATCCACGCCTGCTTCCGCCAGGTTATCATACACAATCTCCCCATCAAGAATTAACGTAATCGGCAAAGACACTTCCTTTATCGGAAGGTTCATATCTTTTCTGGTCGGTTTACCGAAATCGGCTTTCGGGAGTACACTGATCATTCCGTTTGTTTCCAGAATCGCATATTCCACTTCCTGAATCGAAAAACAGCCTTCCTGCCTCAGAAGGCTTTGCAGCTGGTTAATATCGAGCTTGTTTTTCTTCAGCATCTTGTATTTCACTTTTCCTTTATGAATCACAATATTCGGTTCGCCTTCCAGAAACTTTCTGGTTCCTTTTAGTTTTTGTGTAATCAATTCAATTAAAAAGATAAGAAAGCCCCATAGGAGTGAAGCAAAAATAATTTCTTTAATCTTGATTTCATGATCATAGACGGCATTTCCGACCAGTTCCCCTAAAATTAAAGCGGAAATAAAGTCAAACGGGGTGAGTTGAGAGAATTGGGTTTTCCCAAGAAACTTCAAAATGACAAATAAAATACCGAGACCGCAAACTAATTCTATTGCTACATCTAAATAATCTCCCACTGTTGATAGCACCTACTTCTTAAAAGCTACTACCATTATAGTCAAGTGCCATCTTTCTAAACCGGAACTGCTGATTTCGATAAAAAAATCAACCCGTTCGCCAGCTGCCGTTTTTCACATCATTTGGTGCTTTGCCAGCATGTCATCAAAAAGCTGTTCTGCATCACTGCAGTCAATCGTGACAAGCGGATCATTGAGAAAGGCCTGGAAAGCAAGCGCGCGATTCCTTGTTAAACCAGCTTCCGCCACTGCCTCCTGATTGGATACGTGCCTCGTCGCAATCATTTCCACACCCTTTGGCAGCGCTCCAGAGAAAATCGGCTGGACGCTGTTGCGGGTAATCAAGGCGTTCGTTTCGACAATCGCTTGTAAAGGCAGATTGGAAACTTGGCCTTGGTTCGGCGCATTTACATTCGTGACAAGTTCACCCAATCCGAGAAGAGCCGCTACGATGTTCACCCCTTCTTCTCCCGAGGCCTTCCCGGCAGCGCCCCGTTTTTGCTCGATCAATCGTTCTGTTTCTTTTCGTTTCTCCTCTCTGTCTTGTTTTCTGAATGATACAGGTGTGAGATGAAATTTCCATGACTCAGGCTGTTTGAGGTAAGGGCCGGGAAGAAATTCCGCCAGATGCCTGTCACCCGCAGCGGGGATGGCGCCATACGTATCAAATAAATCAAACGCCACACGGTGCGCCGAACGAAAGACGCTGTCCCTCCAGCTTTCCCCCTCCAGCTCATATCCTGATTCCCCATAATGCGCGCTGAATTCATGGAATACAGGCAGCAGGTCAATATGGCGGTAAGAGGCTTCCGTGATCCATGTGAAATGGTTAATGCCCAGGACATTGACGCGGATATCTTCACGCCGCAGCACCTCTACTCCGAGCCTTTCTTTGACCATTTCCGCCAGCAGCTTTTGCGTGCCAAATACCTCGTGGCAGCAACCAATCGCTTTGATGCCGGGAAACACTTTATACAGCACTCTTGTACAGACAGACATTGGGTTTGTATAATTTATGACCCATGATTCTGGCGCGTAGTCTCTTATTGCCCGGGCAATTTCCGCAAACATCGGAACAGCCCGCAAGCCTCTGATAATCCCGCCCGGTCCGACAGTATCTCCGACAGACTGATCAATGCCGCAGCGCTCAGGCAAGTGGACATCGATTTCCATAGCATTCAGTGAACCCGGCAAAATCGAAATTATGACGATATCCGCGCCCGATAACGCCTTTTTCAAAGTAGAAACCGCTTCGTACCTCCATCTCCCGTCTCCGCTGTGATTGCCGATCATTTCGTTTTTCTGAGCCGCTTCAAAATCAAGATCATAAAGCGCCACCGTGCCTGACATCCGTTCATCAATCGACAGATCACTCATCAGGCTTCTGGCCCAGCCTTGAGACCCCCCGCCGATATAGGCGATTTTAATGTGGTCTAACGTACTGATAGGAAACACTTCCTTTCTCAACCTTTCACCGAACCAATCAGTATTCCTTTTGCAAAGTGTTTTTGTAAGAATGGGTAGACCGCCAAAATCGGAAGTGTCGCAATGACAATGACGGCGAGTTTAATCCCCTGCTCCGGCGGGACGGTATTTTGCATCGTATCGCCATTGGTCGCCGTTAAATCCGATAAGATTGTGACTTGGCGAAGCACCATTTGCAGCGGCCATTTTGCACTGTCATTGATATATAAGAGGGCGTGGAAGAAATCATTCCAAATCCCGACCGCATAAAACAGCGCAAAAGTCGCAATGACCGGCTTTGACAGCGGCAGGGCGATCCGCCAGAAAACGCCGATTTCTGAACAGCCGTCAATTTTTGCCGATTCCTCCAGCTCGCGCGGCAGCTGCTGAAAGAAGTTTTTGATAATAATAAGGTTGAACGGATTAATCGCCATCGGCAAAATCAATGCCCAATACGTATCCAAAAGGCCAAGTGATTTCACGACAAGGTATGTCGGAATCATGCCGCCGGAAAATAGCATAGAGAAAATGACCAGATTTAACAGCAGATTCCGCCCCTTCACATGCCGCTTCGCCAACGGATACGCCATCGTAAAGGTGAAAAACAGCTGCACAGCTGTTCCGACCACTGTGATGAAGATAGATACACCCATGCTTCGGATGAATGTCGGTGTCGAAAACACATACTTGTAAGCGTCAAGCGTAAAGGTTTTCGGGAAAATAAAGAAGCTGCGCTGGGCGAGTTCCGCTTCTGTCGCAAAGGAACCGGCGATAATATACAAAAACGGCAAAATGGTAATCGCGCCGACTCCGCCGAGAAACAGAAAGTTGCAGACGTCAAACACCCGTCCGGCTTTTGTGTTGTGCATCGTGTGAATGTCAGCCATACCTCTCCCTCCTCTAAAACAATCCTTCCTGATCAAACTTTTTCGCAATGTAATTGGCGCCGAAAATCAAGATAATCCCGACAACCGATTTAAACAAACCGACCGCCGTGCTGTAGCTGTACGCGCCTTGGGTAATCCCCATCATGTACACGTACGTGTCAAAAATGTCAGCCACGCTCCGGTTGAGCGAGTTCGTCATCAGATATACCTGTTCAAAGCCGAGATTCAAAAAGCTGCCGATTCTTAAAATTAACAGAACGATAATGGTGCTTCTGATCGCCGGCAGCGTAATATGCCACATTCTCCTGAACCGGCCCGCTCCGTCCATAATGGCGGCTTCATACTGCTCCTGATCAACTGTCGCCAGCGCGGCCAGAAATAAAATCGTACCCCAGCCCGTCTCCTTCCAGATGCTTTGCATCACAATCATCGGCCGGAACCAGTCCGCATCCGATAAGAAGGAAATCTGCTCACCTGTCAGGCCCATGATCAATTTGTTGATCACACCTGTATCGACAGTAAAGAAAACAAAGGTGATGCTGACCACAATTGTCCATGACACAAAATGGGGCACGTAAATAAAAGTTTGGATGCACCTTTTATACACGGCCTTCCTCACCTCATTCAAAAGCAAGGCCAAAATGAGAGGCGCGGGAAAGGCAAACAAAAGGTCCAGACTCGCCAGCATAAGAGTATTGCGCAGCAGCCGAAAAAAATCCGGATTCATAAAAAAGTCTTTGAAATAATCAAAGCCGACCCATTCGCTTTTCCAGAAGCCGAGATAAGGCGAATAGTCTTTAAATGCGATCAGTACACCCCACATCGGCAAGTATTTGAATATCAAAAAATAAAGCAGGCCGGGAATAAGCAGAAGGTAAAGCCATTTGTCCCGTTTGAACGCAGCCATCCAGCTGATGCCTTTTCCAGCAGTGAGAACAGGTGCATCTCCCTTCTTCGGCACAGTTTCCATATCTGTTCTCCTTTCGTGATACCGGCGCTCCCGCCGAACGGCAGGCGCATCGGTTTATTTTGTCGATTGATACAATTTGTTCAAGTCCTTCATCAGTTCATTGCCGCCGCTTTTTTTCCAAAGCTCCACCGCATCCCCGAACCCTTTTTCATCAATTTCTCCGATGATAAATTGTGTTCTCGCGTCGAGAATGATGTTGTCAAGCTGGGCTCCTTTTTGGGTATAGACATCAGATACAAGCGACTCAGCCGGGTTAAAGACGGCTATTTTTTCTCCTTCGGTGATGATGTCCTTGCGATGCTGGAAGAGCTTTGTTTTCTGGTCTTCGATGTAATACTCGCTTTTCGGAATCGACATGCTGAACTGCGCCAAGCCTTCATGCTCATAAAGAAGGGATTTGTTGTTTTTTTCAAGCGAAGTGAATACGCCGTCCTTGAGCTCATAATTGCGGCCTTCCACTCCGTTGTTCGTGAGAATCTGCGCTTCCTTATCATTCATTTTATCCAGGAAGGACAGCACCTCTTTCAGCTCTTTTTCGGTTTTGACGCTTGATTTTGGTATCGTGATCATCCCTGAATAGCCGGATGTCGGGAAGGTGCGCTTGCCTTTCGGTCCCTCAAGCGTGCCGACGATGTCAATCACATCCTTGTTCGACTCATCCGCCTCCTCCATCGCGCTTTGGATTTGAGACGCTCTGGAGCCTGTATCAACGATGACACCCGCTTTTCCTTTCACAACCGGATCATTCCACTTCGCTGAATCCATGACCGCAAAGTCCTTATTGATCAAGCCCTCATCATAAAGCTTTTTAAAGAACTTGAGCGCCTCCATATATTCCTTCGTTGTAAAATCAGGAATGAGCTTTCCATTTTCAACGCCGTAGCGGTTCGGTGCGCCGAACCAGATTTGCAGAACATCCCACGGGCTTCCATTGCCGAGCCCCATCCATTTCGGGACGACCATACCGTACGTATCATCCTTGCCGTTACCGTCAGGATCTTTTTCCTTAAAAGCTTTCAGCACTTCATAGAAATCATCAAGCGTTTCCGGCATTTCCAAACCGACATTTTCAAGCCAGTCGGTTCTGATGATCATACACGCTCTGATCAGGTCCCTCGTTCTGTAGATTCCGTACACCTCGCCGTTCACAGAGCTGTTCTTCAAAATCTTTTCATCTGCCTGACTTAAATTCTTGTAGTCTTTTATATAAGGAGACAGCTCCCAAAATGCCCCTGCTTTGACAGACTTGATAAAGCCGGCTGACTTATCTTTAATCACAATCGCATGAGGCATCTCTCCGGAGGCCATGACGATGTTGAACTTGTCGTTGTAGGATGAATCAGGCACCCATGTGACCTTAATCTCTTTGCCTGTGTATTTTTCGAGCGCTTTTAATGAAGGGCTCTTTTCACTCGGGCTTTCCGGTGATAAGAGCGGCGCCATGATTTTAATCGTGTCTTTCGTACCGCCTGCTGAACTGGATGTTTCCGAATGGCTGCATCCGGCGATCATCATGGCAGCGAGCGGCAAGGCCAGCCATTTTTTTCGCATTCTATTTTTCATGATGCGTAAGTCCCCCTTTTTTTCATTTTGCAGTTCCCCTTTGCCCTTCTTAATATAAAGCGCTTACATAAATACTTGCAATCTTCATTTTTTGCATCATTTCTCCTATGAAATTCCGGCTGTTATCCTTTTTTGCCGAATGTATCTTTTTTTGCGGGAAGGGAATCTCCAAGCAGTTCCAACGCCGCTATGACGTTTAAACACCATTGAGAGACGGTGTTGGTAGTCACCCACGGGAGCTCCTCCAGCTGCGTCCATGTCTCAATGCGCTCTGGTTTGATCGGAAGCGGCGTATGGCTCAGCTTATCATCAAGCAAAAGATTCCACGCTTTGGCGGCGAGATTCTGATCCTGTTTGTTTCTCGCGGCATAGGCTGTCATGGCAGCGGCGAACATCGGCCAGTGAAAATGCCCGTCATGAAGCGCTCCGCCGCTTTGTTTCCGTTTTTCTTCATCACTGAGTGTGTAAAATTCACCGAATTCATTCAGCATTTCCTCCCATTCCCGGTCATCAAGAAGCTCAGCCAGCTCCATCCACACTTGCGGCGCGCCGAAGGCAATGATCATATGATATCCGCCCGCTATGCCGTCGCCCATATGATGAAGCATTGAGGTCGCCGGATCATATTCGAATGTCGGGCCGGATAATAAGCGGAGCGGCAGCCGCTTCAGACAGCTGATGCCCGTTTGGATTTTCTTGAGATAATCTGGATTCCCGGTTCGCTCCCATTCCGCCAGCCAGTTCGAGCAAAACGCCGCCCAGTCAGGTCCCGTTCTGGCGTGGGTCGGATGCTTGCCTTTCTCGTAAAAAGCGCGCATCGGATCGGTTTTGACGAGGGCGTAATCGGCGTCCTTCACTTCTGTCAACAAATCTCCCGTTCTCTCATCTCCTGTCAAATAATAATAGAATTTATAAAGTCCGGCCATGCTGATCCTCGCTTCCTTGCAGCCGCATCCCCAATGCACAACGTTATGCCGTGAGCCAAGACCCGCGTATTCACCGAGGTGAAAGCTGTCCGTTTCGCTCGTGTGGCGGGTCATGGCTTCCGCCATGCGGAAGATGTCCTCTCGGCCTGAGCGGAAAAACGCCTGCCACAGCCATAAGGTCGGAACGAGCTCATTGTTTTGCCATGCGTATCCGCCGAGATCATAGCGCCACATATGCCGGATCGGATCATACGTATGCATGACATCGCCATAATGCCAAAACCCGTACCACCTGCGCTGCTCTACTTCCTTTTTGTAAAATCGAAAGGCAGCGTCGAGCTGTTCTTCCAGTTCTTTTTTGAGCGGATGGGAGGTGTCGATGACACTCCAAACCCCTAGCGCTTTTGACTCGTAATAGACGTCCGGCTCGCATACAAGCAGCGGCGGCGCCTGCCATTTGTCAGCGAGCGCATTGAGGGCATCCTCAGACGGCATGCGCGAAAAACACGACAGGCTGATTTCATTTGTGTTGGCAATGCCGGTCGGGTCAGAACGCATTTCATCAAAGCCTTCATACGCGCTGTCCACATGGGTGTTTCCTGTATAATGCCGTAAATCCATCGCTTCTCCGTCCGGGGGCCAAAGCCAGACGGTCATTTTTGGATGGCCGCTGGCGAGACCTTTGATTTCCAGTGCTGACGGGTATTTTTCAAAAAAATACCGCAGGCCGAGAGCCATGCCGCCATTTTCGCCGCCCGCATAGAAGAGCCCCTTCGCCCGGCTGCCATGCAGCATGCCGACCCACGCATAGTCTTTTCCGGTCCGTTTTGACAGGCTGTAATGATCGCTGGAATCCTGAACGATTTTGACATCATTCCAAACCGCGTTCTGTGTGCCGTGAGCAAACCACTCTTTATGCTCTTCACTTGGAGACAGCGTTTCGCCATTGATTTGCTTTTGATAAAGCGGATACCGTTCATTGAATTTACGTGTGCCAAACAGCTGGGCGGGTTCTTTGTACATCCCTTTCTCTCCCGCAAAACGGAAATGGCGGTTGTACGGCTCCCCTTCCAGAAAAAGATCAAACACGATGCCGAGCCCATTAATGAATTCTTGTTTGCCATTCCTGTCAATCAGCTGCGTGTGCACGATGCCGATCTCAGAAAGCCCGGCATAAAACGTCAATCTGACCACAAACGGCAGCCATTCCTCATTTGTTTTTTGAAGGATATGCACACCCTCTATTTTGATCACCGCTTTGACAGGGCCTTGCTTCTCAATCACCGCACGTTTGATGAGGCTGACAGACGTTTCCTGAAAAAGAACCGTTTCCGCCGCCGACTCCCGTCTCGTTTCTCTTATGGCAACGAGCCTCCCGCCTGCGGCGATCGGCTTTCCGTTGATCTGCAATGATTGAATGAGATCGGAGCCTGTTTTATGGATGGTACAGACGAGCGTTCCTGTATCCACTTGCATGTCATGCTCTGACTCATTGATGCTGAGGGTTTCTATTGGCTGCGGGGCTTCTTCTATTTGCACTGTAAAGCTTTGATGTTCCTGTCCGCCGAACACCGCCGCGTGCTTCGTCCACTTGATGCTCCCGTCCGGCCAATAGGCTGACGGTTCGCTTTGCACAAAGTGGCTTTCCGCCTTTTCATTCACAAGCGCCAGAGGGTCACCTTTTTTCAATTCTCCTTTTTTCCATGGCACGCCCCAACTTACACCGCTTGTCACCTTCGGCTGTTTTGATAACCATTTGATCTTTTTCATCAGTTCTCTCCCTCCATAGAAAAAAGCTGATTCGATGCAAAGAATCAGCTGTGATTGTCAAACTGAATCACACGGTATTCATGCGGTCCGACCGCCAGCCTCCCCGCTTTCGCCGAACGGTTCGTCAACAGATCCGTTCCCGTTTCAGGCAATGTCACGCTTCCGCCTTTTCCATCCATATTGACGATGATCCACACAAGGCCGTGATCGCCTTTGCGCGGGGCAACGATCGTGCCGGGTGTCACATCCGATCGAACGGAGATGGCTGCTTCCGCCGCGTAATGCCTGACGAGCGCTTCCAGCATCGCATCCCCTTCTTGACCGGATGGAAGCGATCCAAGCATGACGATTTTCCCTTTGCCGTGTTTCTGTTCTGTCAGAAACGCATGGCCTGCTCCCGGTCCTGATTCAACCGTGCCAAGCGTGTTTCCGCTCTCTGTATCAAACACCGCGCTCCACAGCCCGAGCGGCGCAGTGATGCCAAACGCTTTTCCTGTATTCACGTTCTCGTTCATTGGAAAGGTATACAGCGTTTTGATCCCGGCTGTTTTCTCAAGTTCTCCAAGCCCGCAATCCGTATGAATCGTATGCTCGCTTGTGCGCCCGCCTGTCAGCGGCCCGGCGATCCAGATGCCTCCCGCTTCAGCGAATGCCGAAGCTTTGTTGATAAATTCGGAAGACAGATACGGCACAAATGGCGTAAACAGCAGGCGGTAGCCGTCCAGCGGAACGCCTTCCGGAATGAGGTCACGGTGAATACCCTTGTGGAGGATGCGTTCATAAAAGTGCGTCACAAGCGAACGGTGCTGGAGTCCCCGGTGTGGCTCTGTTTTGATGAAGGCTTTTGCTCTGTCGGAGTATGTCATCGCCGCCTCGGCTTGAACAGGTTCGGTCGATAGAATGATTGATTCGATTTCCTTTCTTGCCCGCTCGACCGCCAGCACATTTTGGTAGCCAACGGTCGGTTCACCCCAAGCACTCAGAACCGAACCGTGTGAAATCTCGCTTCCTGAACGCTGCTGGCGCCACAGCCAATAGCAAAAACCCTCGCTTCCTAAGGCATAGGAAGATACGGCTTCGGCCTGTAAATATCCGTCGGCATGCGGAAAAGCGGAGCTTTCAAGCGAGGCGGCATACGACGGACTTGTTTCCAAAATCCAAAACGGGCGACCTTGTTTCAAATTCCTCCACAAATCACAGTTCAGTAAAAAGGCGGAGGCATTTTCCTGCGAAGCGTACGTATCATAGGAGGCAAAATCGAGATTCCGAAAGATCCGCTCATTGTCCACGCTGAACATGACAGAGCCGTTATGCGTGATCGGCGCATCCGAATAGCAGCGGATCATTTTGGCCTGTTCATCCGCAAATAAAGCGATCATCTCCATCGAAAACAGCTGATACATTGTGCTTAAGGAGGCGTGATGCAGAAACGGGGCCGGCCCCGGCTGCGGCACTTGCTCAAACGTCTGGTACGTTTCGCTCCACACATCGGTTCCCCACGCTTCGTTTAACCGCTCAATTACGCCGTAGCGGTTTCTGAGCCAGTCATGCCATAAGCGCAAGCACGTCTCACACATACATGCTGCGACATGGCATTTAAACTCATTGTCCAGCTGCCAGCCGATCAGTCCCGGGAGCTCGCCAAGCTCCTTGGCGATGCTTGTGGTGATGATGGCGGCTTTTTTTCGGAAATACGGGTTGTTCGTACAAGCATGCTGACGGGAGCCGTGCCCCATGACCTCCCTTTTTTCGTTTACATGCATGCGCTCCGGCCGGCCGTGCGACAGCCAAATCGGCGGTGTAGGCGTCGGCGTGCACATGATCGTTTCGATGCCGTTATCATACAGCCGCGAGATGATCTCTTTGAAAAAACCAACGTCAATTTTTCCTTCTTCCGGCTCCATGACGGACCAGGCAAATTCGCCGATCCGCACAACATTCACGCCAGCTTCACGCATAATGTCAATGTCCTGCTGAATCGTCTCTTCACCCCATAATTCCGGATAATAGCAAGCGCCGTGATATAGTTTTCCCCTCACATTTTTCACCCTTCTTTGATGATCGATTCTGTCAATGGCAGGCCGAGCTCCTTTATGCCTTTTGCCACAAGTTTCGCCATTTCATTTGCGCCTTTTTTTGTAAAGTGCGTGTAATCGTTTATTCCTTCCGATACCATAAAATAGGTGTATACCTTTTCCTCACCCTTCTCGGTAAAGAAAGCGAGGCTTTTGGCCATCAGATCAATGAGCTGGACATCCTCCTCTGCAGCCGTCTGCTTCATGGCAATGCAATAATCAGGAAAGTCGTTCAAAAACACGCCGTTTTCGTAATGAAAGCGGGCTACAGGGGTAATGAGAAGCGGATGGGCACCTTTTTCCCGCGCGCCTGCGATATACTGCTTTAAATATTGTTTATAGGTGGTATAAGGCTCGGTGTAGCGCTCCGGCTTATTTTTCGACGCGTCATTATGGCCCATCTGCACAAACAGCCAGTCACCCGGCTCAATCACATCCAGAATCGCCTGAAGCCTGTCTTCTTCCACAAATGTTTTCGAGCTTCTTCCCCCGATCGCTCTGTTGATCACCTGAATATGCTCCGGCAGATGCGAGCCGAGAAACTGTCCCCAGCCCCCTTGATTTGTGCTATCTCCATACGTTTGAACCGTCGAATCGCCGGCAAGATAAATATGATTTGCCATTCCTCATTCCCCCTCGTTTTTTTTTTCGTTTCATCCTGGCATTAATCCGAACAGCTTTCCCCTTGAAAAAACCGGTGTTTGCAGCGCCTGAACATTGGTCTTCCTGATCTTCACTAAGTCATCTTGCCGTACTGTTCAGCCTTTGATTTGTATCCTCCTATAGCGGCGCATCCGCTTTGCTTCCCGCTGTGTACAGGGCGGGCTTCGGCGGTTTTTTCATCTCCGTTCCAAGATAAAAACCCGTGTGCGGCGGCTGGTTGTAGGCGGTATTCTGCCAGGCGATGCCGAGCCGGTAAACCGGGTCATGCATGAGCGTGTACAACCGGTGGCCGGTGAGATGTGTCGTTGTATAGATGCAAAGCGCGCTGCTGTCCTCCGTTCTCCATATCACTTCTTCCCGCCAATCGCCGAACAGGTTGGCCTGAAGAACAGGGTTTCCTTTTGTCCCGTTGTTGGACAGCACGCCTTCCGGCTGAAAAATCGGCTTCAGGCAGCTGTTTTCAGCATCCCATTTCTCAATCTTTGGCCTGCCGGCTGTTCCATCCCAGTCATGATCGAGCAATTCCCTGACCAAGTCGCCGTCCCACCAGATGGCGAAATTGGCTGAGGCGGGTGCTTTGTCGCTGATTTTCTCTCCTTTACTGGTAAAAAGGCCGTATGACATTCCGTCATTGCCCGGCGGATCAATTCCCCAGACAAGCGATCCTTTATAGTTTGGATCAATATGGGCCGCCATGCCTCTGCCGACATCTGTCCCGGCATGAACGCCCCACAAAATCTCGCCGGTTCCGGCATCACGCAGCGACAGTCCGTACGGCTTCGAGGCATCCTCATGCACCTGAAACACTTCAAGCCCTTTTCGGGACGGATCCAGATCCCCTACATGCATCGCGTCTCCATGTCCGAGCCCCGTTGTATACAAGCCTGTGCCGTCATGATCAACCGCCATGGCGCCGTAAATGATTTCATCCTTCCCGTCTCCGTCAACGTCCGCCACACTCAAGCTGTGGTTCCCCTGCCCTGCGTACGCTTCATGGCCCGGCTGATTGGAGTCAAATATCCAGCGTTTTTTCAGCCTTCCGTTTCTGAAATCGTATGCTACAAGCACCGCTCTCGTATAGTAGCCGCGCGCCATCACGAGGCTCGGCCGCTCCCCGTCCAAATAAGCGATTCCGGCGAGAAAACGGTCCATCCGGTTGCCGTACCCGTCTCCCCAATCTTCCAGCTTGCCGCGGGGCGGTTCATATTCCACGGTCGTGACCGCTTCACCGGTTTCTCCTTTAAACACCGTCAAATATTCCGGACCGGACAGGATTCTTCCCTGTTCGTTCCTAAAATCGGCATGCTTATCGCCAATAATGTGTCCTTTCCCGTCTATTGTGCCGTCGGCTGTTTTCATGGCGATTTCTGCTTTTCCGTCACCGTCCAGGTCATAGACCATAAACTGGGTATAATGCGCGCCCGCTCTAATGTTTCTGCCGAGGTCGATGCGCCACAAAAAGGTGCCGTCCAGTTTATAGGCATCTATGAGAACGTCCCCGGTATATCCGTCATGCGCGTTGTCTTTGGAATTGGACGGGTCCCACTTCAAGATGATTTCATATTCTCCATCCCCGTCCACATCCCCGACACTGGCATCATTGGCGCTGTAGGTATACGGCTTTCCGTCCGGCGTCACACCGCCTTCCGGTTTGTTAAGCGGAACCTCTAGGACATTTTCCATCCAGACTGGAGCTTCTTTGGAGCGCTTTTCTTCCCGTCCTTTATTGACGGCCGCCACCTGATAAACAGCGTCCACCGTCCCGTTTTGATCAAGAAAATTCGTGCTGTCCGCGATCGGCTCGCGGGTGATCCGCTTTCCGTCCCGATAAAGGTGAAAAGCCGTCGTCTCATGATCGGTTCCGAGAAAACGCCAGCTGACAAACACGCCCTGCTCTGTCTTGACCGCAATTAAACCTCTGGTCAAGTATTCCATCTGCCTCATTTTTGGTTTCATTTTAATGGGAACGGGCTGTGCGCAGCCCGTTCCTTCCCCCTTTCTGTTAAGGCGTATACATATTCGGTTTTGACTGTTCCGCCATGCCGTCCCCTAAAAAGAAGCTTGTGTGCGGAGGCTGGTTATACGCAACATTTTGCCAGGCGATGCCAAGCCGGTACACAGGATCGTGCATCAGCGTGTACAGCCTGTGCTCAGTCTGAATGGTCGTCGTGTAAATGCGCAGCGCACTGCTGTCCTCCGTTCGCCACACAACTTCCTCACGCCAGTCCCCGAGCAGATCAGCCTGCAGCGCCGGTGTTGCTTTTGTGCCATTGTTGGAGGCTGCGCCTGATGCAGTCAGCACATTTTTTGATGCGCTGCTTTGATAATCCCACTTATCGATTCGGTTGCTGTCCAGCTGTTCCCGCAGCAAGTCGCCGTCCCACCAAATGCCGAAGTTGGTCGAGGACGGAACCCTGCTTCCGATTTTGATCCCTTTCGCTGTGTAAAGAGAACCGTTCGCCCACACTTCCTGTCCCGGATAACGCGGGTCAATATCAGCAGCCATGCCCCGGCCTACATCCTTGCCGGCATAAACACCCCAAAGGATTTTCCCGGTTGCCGCATCACGGAAGGATAAGCCGTATTTTGCGTTTTTGTCCTCATGCACCTGAAACACCTCAAGACCCGGCCGGCTCGGATCAAGATCCCCGGTATGGAGGGCATCCCCGTGGCCTAAGCCAGTCGAATACATGCCTTTGCCGTCATGATCAACAGCCATTGAGCCAAAAATGATCTCATCTTTTCCGTCTCCATCAACATCCGCAATGCTCAGGCTGTGATTCCCCTGTCCGGCAAACGCTTCATTTCCCGACTTCGAAGAATCGAGCGTCCATAGCTTTGACAGCTTTCCGTCTCTGAAGTTATAGGCGACAAGCATGGTTTTGGCATAATACCCTCTAGTCATGATCAAGCTCGGCCGCTGTCCGTCGAGGTAGGCAATCCCAGCTAGAAACCGGTCAACCCGGTTGCCGTAGCTGTCTCCCCAATCTGACACATTGCCGCGGGCCGGTTCAAAATTTGTTGTGACAAGCTCTTTCCCGGTTGCACCTTGAAATACAGTGAGATATTCAGAGCCTGAAAGCACACGCCCCTGTTCATTTCTGTAATCAGCATTGGCATTTCCAATTACTTTGCCCGTGCCGTCTTTTGTCCCGTCCGCCGTTTTCATCGCCACTTCCGCTTTTCCGTCACCATCAAGGTCATACACCATAAACTGGGTGTAGTGCGCTCCCGCTCTGATGTTTTTGCCGAGATTGATCCGCCATAGCTTCGTTCCATCCAGTTTATACGCGTCAATCAGCACGTCACCCGTATAGCCATCCTGTGAGTTGTCCTTTGAATTAGACGGGTCCCATTTCAGGATCAGCTCATATTGCCCGTCGCCATCCACATCGCCAACACTGGCGTCATTGGCGCTGTACGTGTAAGCTTCACCCTTTGGCGACGTGCCGCCAGCCGGTTTATCCAGCCGGATGGAATGATACGGCTGCGCCCATACGGAGGCTTTTTCAGAAGCCGCCTGTTCGGTTCCGTTTACGATAGCCCGAATCGTATACGTGGAGGCCGCCGATCCGTTTTGATCCACATAGTTCGTGCTTTTGACAGGTGCGGCATTCAGCTTTTGCCCGTCTCTGTACACATTGAACAAAACAGATGCATTTTCAGTGCCAAGAAACCGCCAGCTGACAAAAATGCCGCCGTCCGTCTTGACTGCCACAAGCCCCCGGTTCAGCCCTTCCATCTGCCGCGCTGCCCCTTCAGCTTTCACAGGACATACAGAGGCCCCCATCACCAACAAGACCAGCAACATCACAGCGGTAAACATGCGTTTCCTTCGTGTATTCATCAGACAGCTCCTTCTCATTCATTTGTAAGCGCTTACTCAAATTGGATTTTATGCGCTGTATGAGCTGCCTTCAATTTCACTTTTTTGCATCCGCCTTATTCAGACACTGCACTCTTTTGCGAAATGGTCACTTTTTTGTTACCCGGCTTGGCGGTGCTGGGCCTCCGTCTTTTGAACCCCCCTGAAAGCAAAAAACATCGACACAAGCCCAAATAAACAAGGGCCGTAAAAGGGGATCAGGCCCGGGAGCGTATACAGCAAATAAAAGACAAATCCGCACCCGATCAGCATACAGCAGGTCGTCAGCGGCCGCATGGCGCCATACAGCAGCGCTTGCGGAATATATTTACGAAGCGGGAGCTGGTAGTGAACATAAAGGGGAAACACATACATTAGCGCGATGATATACAAAAACCCAGCAAGCAACGTGCAGCTTGTTACGGCAAAGGATAGCCAATCCGTACTGGCATAAAAATAATGATAGTTCGCGGATAATATGAGCAAAAGAGCCGCAAACGCCAATCCGATCGCATTGACCTTGAGAAATTCTTTTTTGTAGGTATCGAGAAATAACGGAAACACCGGGACATCCTTTTGCCCCATCAGCCATTTTCGTATGACGGCACACATCGCGGCTGTACTCGGCGCCCAGCCAAAAAGAACGCCGCCCAAAAGCGTAAACAACAGCCACAGCCCGTTGAGCCACGCGATTTTCACCACCGCTTCGCATCCTGCGTAAAGCGCATCCGTTACCGTCGTCTTCATCTTCTTACCGCTTGATGCACAGCAAAATTTCGATAAACGGCTTTCATGGGCGCCATCTGCCGGAGCCCGATTTTCCCTTTTGTTAACACAGGCCCATGTGCGCTGCCGTCGTCCGTCCACTCAAGAATGGGCAGATCATTGATTGAAAAGTGCACATAGCCTTTGTCTTTGATGAGCTTCATCTGATACGGAGAATCAGCGTCGTCTGGAGAAGGCAGCGGGTCAGCTCCCATCGCGGCGAGGTGGAAACCGCGGCTTTTTCTTAAATTGCAGGTGCGGAACGCTCTTTCTTCCGCGTATTTTCTGCGGAAATACGACAGGTGGAGCGCGTTGATGTCTCCTGAATGATATTCAGGGTACTTTCCCGTTCTTTTCTTGAGACTTGGATCAAACAAATCCTCGCCTCCAATCCCCGCGGCGGAAAAAAACAGCATACAAAGTCCAGGCTGCTCAATCGGCGAGAAGTCCCACGTCACAATGATGCCGTCCGGAAAGGTTTCCGGGCACCAATAGACAAAGTGTGCTTCGTCCTGAACATGCGACAGGTGCAAGCGGTGATCGTCAAATGAAATCTGTCCGCCCCCCTCCATCCGCCAGTCCTTCACATCGCTTGCTGACCGGAGCGGGTTACGGTACAGGCACGCGCCTTCCTTATACATCTTCTTTTCCCTCCCGGCTCACGAGATGGTCCTTCAGCGGAAGGCCGAGTTCCTCAATCCCTTCTGCCACAAGCTTCGCAACCTCCATTACCCCTTCTTCCGAAAAATGCGTATTGTCCGCAATGCCTTCCGGATAATTCGGATGTTCATTCGGCTGAAGCCAAACGAACAATCGCTTCGACTCCTCCGGCCCGTATGCTTCATACAGCACCTTTGTTTTCGCCAGCAGATCGATCACGGGCACAGCAAGTTCCTTTGCCAGTGCTTTCATCGCATCAGGATATTCGCCAAGCGTATGCTCGATCCGCCCGTTTTCATCAAAGCGGCGGCGCTGCACTGATGTGACGAACACAGGATGCGCTCCCTTTTCGCGTGCCGTATTTGCAAACAGGGTGAGAAATTGCTGAAACGTAGAGTACGGCTGCGTCCCCCGCGGTTTCTGGTCATTGTGGCCGAATTGAATAAACAAATAATCGCCCTGTGTGATGCGCTCGGCAATCGCCTGAAGCCTTCCTTCCTCCACAAAAGAATTGGTGCTCGCCCCTCCTTTGGCGTGATTGAGCACCTTTACATCTGCGGAAAACAATTGCCCGAATACCTGCCCCCACCCCGCCATCGGCGCTTCATGAGGCGGGCAGTCACTCACGGTGGAATCCCCCGCTAAAAACACTTGAATCGGTTTCTCCATCACATGTCCTCTCCTTTCACGGCGTTTCCTGATACATTTGCCTGAAGACACCCGGCGGCACGCCGACCTGTTTTTTAAAAATCCGGTTAAAGTAATTGTGTCGGTAGCCAACTTCTTCTGACACGTCAAGAATTTTCTTATTCGTATTCACCAGCAGCTCTTTCGCCTTTTCAATTCTGATTTGGGTTACATAATCAATAAAATTAATGCCGGTTACTTGCTTAAATGCCTTGCTTAACGTGTATGAATTCATGCCAAGCGCATCGGCACAGCTTTCCAGCGAAAGATCCGCCATATACTGTTCATGAATCATGGCCATCACACGTTCCGCCAGCTGCTTTTCCTGTCTGTTTTTTCTGCCCTCAAGCTTGGAAAGGTATGGTGTAACGACAGCATCCATCAGCCAGGCCGCCGCTTCACCGGGTTCACGCAATTCTGAAATCTCCAGAAGCAGATCCCGATGCTGAAACAGTTCGCTCGGATTGAGCCCGGAATGCAGAATATCCTCCTGAATGCGGGAAAACACTTGAATCAGGGCGGAGTGCACATGTCTGTCTATGCCCGCCTTTTCCGCCAGTTCCTCCATGCAGACACGTATCAGGTCCTCGGCTTCCTGTTTTCTTTCCAGCCGGATGGCCCGAACAATTTGTTTTTCCAGCTCAAAAGGGTAATAAGGGGCGGACTGCTCATCTTGAGGGAAGCCGGCCTGTAAATCAATCACCTGATGCCGGTTGGCAAACCGCCTGTGGGATTTTCCGCTTTTCACATCCTGATATAAAGAACGGATTTCCGCGACGAGCTCCGTCTTCCTGCTCATCGTCCCGGTCAGGTGTAATCCGGTGAGATCGTCAAATTGGTGTGCAAGCTCCGTTACGTACGCCCTCAGATCAGCTCTGTTTGTTTTCATCACAAGCACGGTGACGGAAAGCCGGCCGACATCAAGAATGGAGGGCTGAAAACAGCGTTTTGCCGCAAGCTCCTCGGCCAGATTGGTCAGGGTAAATACAGCGAGCTGCTCATCATCGGCGCGGAAGATGCTTGTTTCGCAGCGGAGCCCTGTCACCTGAAGATCAAGCACCTGAAACACGTTTTCTCCGATGTTCCATCCAGCCTCCTCCATCCGTGATCTGAGACTTGCCTCGTTGTCATAGTAAAAATCGCTCTGCAAGAGGTGCTGCAAAAAACTCTTTTTCATATGGGGCGTCTGCCGCAGGAGCTGCTCCTGAAGCTTCCGGCTTTCAAGGGATAAATCATGCCATCGCTTTTCAATCCACTTGAATTCATCCTGCCCGGACACCTGCCATGTTTTCTTCTCTCCCCCGGTGAACAAGCCAAGCAAATGCTGAATGGGGCGATAGATTTTTTTTGCTGCGTACCACGTCATGCACAACGCTAAGCCGATGCAAATAACAAGCATGACGATGATCACTTTTGATAAAAACACCATCGGGGCTGTAATGGCTGAAAGAGGCGCCGCTGACACAAAGGTCCACTGCTGATGCATGCGGTTCATTTCTCCAAAGGAGACGGAATACAACGTGCCGCCCCATTCCATCTGAAAATGCCCTTTCTCGTCCGGCTGTTTTTTTATCTCTTCAATTAAAGTCTTTTCTAAATCCTTTTTTCCTTCCTGAAAAAGCACTTCCCGATTTTGGTCCAGAAGCAGCGCACTGCCCTCAGGATAAGGGGACAAGCTTTGCAGGATCGACTCCATTTCTAACGGATCAACCGCCAGCATGATCGCGCCGAACGGTTTCTCCGCCGAACCCGGAATGAGCTGGATCAGCATCGCTTGATTTCCGGATCGGTTCCAATAAATACTCTTGTCCGAGGCAAGCAGCGAGCGATACTTGCGAAGCGTCTCCTGTTCTGTCAAAGCGCTGTATTCAGGGCTCAGCACAAGAGGCCGGGGGCTGTTCAGAAAGATGGAAGCCTGCTCGATCAGCGGCTGCTGGTCCCGTAAAAGAAACAGCTTTTTCGTTAATTGATAGGAGAACGTATAATCTTTCTCCAAATCTTTCTCTGCCAATCCATTCATCAGCGAAGAATCGTATGCCATCTGGGTGAGAGTCAGCTCCAGCACTCCCAGCTTTTCATCCATCCGGCTGACTTCACGCGCCACCTGTGTTTCATGCGACCTCTGCAGTTCCTTCTCCACCTTGTCGATCGAAAGAAAATAGATAGCGCCGCCAGTCAGCAATCCGGGAATACAGGCAATCAGCAAAATGAAGACAAAGTTTCTTTTGAAATACGTTCCCTTCCAGCGTGAAACCCGTTCCTTCTGTTGAGGCTGTTTTTTCATCCCTTTCCCCCCGCCGCCGCTTTACTGATACACGCGTTTTTTCGTTCTCAGCACATCAGCAAGAAAAGTCAGCGCAAGTCCCTGTCCCCATCCTTGTATTCGTTTGTAAGGCACCTGTTTGTATCCTTCGGCATTTTTCATGACGGCTGTTCCGGCCGATACCTTGCTGACTCGTCCGTCCTCTTCCACCGCATCCAAAATGGCGGCAAGCGATTTCTGCGCGTATTTTGTATACAGCTTTCCGTTCGGCAAAAGAGCAGATGCAATACCCGCCGAAGCTGAAACCTCGAGATACGAATCCGGATCATCCAAAATGGTGTGCCAGAGCCCTGATTCATCCTGCAGCCGGACGAGCGCGCTCAGCTGGTCTCTGAGCGAGCCGTCAATGATCATAAAAGAAGGATGCGTCACCTCAATGAGCGGAAGCGCCTTCGCCATCGTGAGTGCGGCCCAGCCGTTCGCCCTGCCCCAATAAATCCCCGACAGATGATTTTGCGCTTTGTTGTCCCAGGCGTGATAGTACAAATTTGTGACAGGATCTTGAAGCACATCTTCATGTCCGTGGAACTGGCGCAGGCCGTCTTCAAAATAATCCTCACGCTCCATCACCCGCCCGATTCTCAGCATAAACAGCCCCGCCATCATCAGCGTGTCCGCCCATGCCTGCTCAGGAAACACATATTCCGTCGAATTAACCGTATGCTGAAGGATCCCCTCGCCAAAGCGCGGCGCCTTATGCAGCACATATTCCGCCATCTCACCCGCCGTTTCCAAATACACGTGATCACCCGTCACCTTGTGGAGAAACAAAAGCGTATGGCCGATGGAAACTCCGTTGATCGAAAGCGGCGGCAGCCCATCCTCAAGCTGTTCATCAACCCACGTTTTTAACAGATTGATATATTCCTCGTTTTCCGTCGCTTCATACGCCTCCGCCACACCATAAAACGCGACGCCGCCCGGCCAATCCCATGCAAAATCCATTTGAAATGTCCGTTTCACAATTCGGTCAATCACGGATGTAACCTTTTCTTCATCAAAGATAAGCTGTGCCATCTGCAACACTCCTTTTATTTTAATCCGGTCGTACTAATGCCCTGAACGATATATTTCTGAAACAAAAAGAAGACAAGAATCACAGGCAATAACGACACGGCTGACATGGCAAACATCGCGCCCCAGTTCGAAGCCGATTCCGTATCGAGAAAAAGCTTCAGCGCGAGTGAAACAGGGTAAAGCTCAGGTTTATTCAAGTACAAAAGCGGCTGAATCAGCTCCTCCCACTTCCAATAGAAGGAGAAAATCGCAGACGTCGCAAGCGCCGGGGCAATCAGCGGCAGAATAATCCGCCAAAAGCAGGCAAAGCGCCCGCATCCGTCGATTCTCGCCGCTTCATCCAACTCCTCGGGAATCGTCCGGATAAACTGGATCATCAGAAAAATAAAAAATGCATGCCCGAAAAATGGCGGAACGACAATCGGTTTAAAAGAATTCAGCCAGCCTAATTTCGCAAACAAAATATACTGCGGAATCATCAGCACTTCATGCGGCAGCATTAACGTCCCCATCATGCAGACGAACCAAAACGCTTTTCCCTTAAACGGGATGCGCGCAAATCCGTATGCAATGACAGCCGATGACAGGACGGCGCCGATTGTGGACAGCCCGACAATGATCGCCGAATTTTTAATAAAGGTCAGAAACGGCTGCCCCGCAATGCCCTTCCATCCTTCCGCATAGTTGCTGAGAATAAAAGGGTCGGGAATGAGAGAATGAGAGGTTGTGAAAATACTGGAGCTTTCCTTAAACGAGCTGACAAACAGCCAAATGACCGGGTACAGCAATAACACCGCCAGCGATGCCGTAAAAACATGGAACAGTATGCGTTTGAGCCTGAAGCGCCCGGCTTTTTTTCTCTCAAAAACCGGGGCTTCTCTGACAGGCTGGTTGACCGGCTCCATCCGTCATTCCTCCTTTGACTCGTAATGAACCCAATAGGCCGATGTTTTAAACAAAATCAGCGTAATCAGCCCGACAATGATCAGCATGACCCACGCCATCGCCGATGCGTAGCCCATTTGAAAATAGTTAAACGCCCGCTGGAACAAATAAAGCGAATACAAAAGCGTCCCGTCAAGCGGCCCGCCCTCTCCCTTTGAAATGATATAGGCAGGTGTAAACGTCATAAAAGCAGAAATCGTCTGCATCACTAGATTAAAGAAGATAATCGGCGTGAGAATCGGAAGCGTAATTTGAAAGAAACGCTGCACCCGATTTGCCCCGTCCACACTGGCCGCTTCCAAATACGAAGACGGAATGTTTTTCAGGCCGGCCAGAAAAATCAGCATCGATGACCCGAACTGCCAGATGGACAGCAAAATCAGTGTCCACAGCGCGCTTGTCGGGTCCTGATACCAAAGAATTTTTTGATCAATCCCCACAAAAAACAGCAGCGCATTGATGACCCCGTCATTGCCAAAAATATTGCGCCACATAATCGCCACGGCCACGCTTCCGCCGATGATCGAAGGCAGATAAAAGAGCGTTCTGTAAATGGCCGTTCCTTTTGATGCATTGTTTAAAATGACAGCGATAAAAAGCGCGAAGCCGAGGCGGAGCGGAACGCCGGCAAGCACATACGTAAACGTCACCTTCAGCGACTGCCAATACTTTTCGTCACCCGTAAACATTTCCTTGTAGTTATTGAGCCCGATCCATTTCGGCGCCGTAAACAAGTCATAGCTTGTGAAGGACAGAAACAGGGACGCTCCCATCGGAATCACCGTAAAACAAAGGAACCCGATAATAAACGGAGAAATAAAAGCATATCCCGCCAGATTGTCTTTTCTCATACTCCGGCTTTTTTTCATTGCGTCAGCCCCATTTCCCGTCAATTATTCCTCTCTAAAATGTCATTGGCCTGCTTCCGGAACGTTTTGGCGGCTTTTTCCGGCGATACCTTCTGAAACAGAATCTGATCAGACGTATCCTTCAGCAGCTTGATGACCTCCGCGCTTCCCACAGGCTCCGGCGGATCGGCTTTGCTGATGTGTTTTGAAGCGGTTTCTACATATTCAACGATATTGGCTTCTTCCTCATTCAGCTTTGGTTTAATCGCATCCGCCACTTTGTCGGATACCGGCACTCCCCGCTCGCCTTTGATCAGCTGATTCGCTTCATCATTATTCACGAAGAAATCAATAAACTTCGCGGCCTCTTTTTTATGCTCGGAGCTTTTCGGAATCGAAAACAGCATACTCGGCTTTAGCGTCAGCGCCTTTTCCTTCATTTGCTCCGGCGGCAGATAAAGAGACAACGGCGAGTCTGTCAGCTGGGCAAAACCCAAATATTGATTGGAGTAGTTCCACGTAATCGCCGACTTGCCTTTGACGATAAAGTCGTCCTCCATCCCTTTAATCTGTGCGCTTTCATCGGGCGTTGGAGATGTTTTCGCTTTCACCAGCCTCAGCTGCCGTTCAAAATAATCGACAAACAGCTGATCATCCTGATACGCGAGGCCTGTGCCGTCTTCTTTATAAAAACGCTCACCCTTCGTGCGCAAATAATAAGGGAAGAAAATATCAGGCGGATGCATGCCGTTGGAGCCGTAGACGCCGGCTTGTTCGTGAAGATCATACGCCAGCTTCTCGTAATCCTCCCACGTCCAGTTTTCCTGATTGACGGACGCACCGGCTTTCTTCAGCAAATCATCATTGGCAATCACAGACAGCACGTTGACGCCCAGCGTAAACCCATAGAGCTTATTGTCAATTTTTCCGCCCGACAGCATATTCTCGTCGATTGAACTGACATCAATCGTTCCATCCTTTGTATACGGCGTTAAATCTTCCAGCTGGTTCTTCTTTCCGTATTGTGCCAAATAAGCGGTATCCATTTGAATGACATCGGGAAGCTGGCCGGCGGCAGACATCGGCGCAAGCTTTTTCCAGTAGTCATCCCAGTTCGCAAATTCTGCGTCAATATGGACGTGCGGATTCTTTTTTTCGTAAAGTTCAATTACCTTCGTTGTATAATCATGCCTTGGCTGCCCGCCCCACCATGCGATTCTGAGCGTAATGTCTTCTTTTTTCCCCGATGCCTCTTCACCCGCGGAACATCCGCTGAAAAAAAAGACGCAGACAAGCGACAGCAGCACGTAACAAATCTTCTTCAAACCAATCCCCCCTTTAATGTAAGTGCTTACATTTTATTTTAAAGCGTTCAGATAGGGCGAAACACTCAAAAAACAGTGGGGAAAGTAAAAAAAACAGAGATGGCTATCCTGCGGAAGCGCCTCCCTGTTTTTTTCTGAATTCTGACGGTGTCAGACCGGTATATTTTTTAAAGACGAGACTGAAATACTTCGGATTATCGCCAAACCCGATTTCTTCCGCGATTTCTGAGACACTCGTGTCCCGCCTGATTTTCATCTGCTTCATCGCATGTTCAAGACGCACTCGCGTCACGTATTGGGAAAATTTCTCGCCTGTTTCCTGTTTAAATAATTTTCCCAGATAATCAGGATTCATAAACAGCATATCCTTCGCCGCCCATTTTAAGGACAGATTCGGATTTCCGAGCTCATCGGCAACAAGCCTGATCATTTTTGAAATCACTGCGCTCCCGTGCAGGTCACCAGACGTTTCGATGGTGTCCCGAAACAGCTGCCCCGCGTGCCGGAGTTCTCCCGCCTGGCTGATTGCCATCCGATAGTCCCCGAAAACGTCCGCTGCCTTTTCAGCGGCGTTTTCCTCCACGGCGAGCACCGTCCATTCTCCGCTGCTGCAAACCGCTGTCAGCGCCGAACCGAATGTCTTTCTGACCCCGGCATCAACAGATTGTTCCCCTTTGAAAATCAGGAGGCGGACCTTTGTTCCGGCAAGTGAAGGCAGCGGTGACAGCTGGGCTACACCGGCGATCAAGCCCTCCAAGTATTGATCGGCGGCAAAGGAACGGATATGATCGAGCTCATGCTTCAGATGAGCGGTTCTCTTTTTCCGCACATCGAACTGCTTCAGCTCGGCCATGATCTCCTCCAGCGAGCTGATAATCTGCTGTTCATTGCAGGGCTTCAGCAAATAATGCTTTACCCCGTATTTCATGGCTTCCTTCGCGTACTCAAACTCTCCAAACCCGGATAAGACGATAAATTGAACCGACGGACTGACGGCTGACACCTTCTTAATCAACTCAAGCCCGTCCATACCGGGCATTTTCACGTCTGTAATGACAATATGCGGCTGCTTGCTTAAGATCTTGTCATACGCTTCATTCCCGTTCTGCGCTTTGCCGATCAATGAAGCGCCAAGCGCCTCCCACTCAATGATTCCCGCCATTCCGTCAAGAATAATCCTTTCATCATCAGCCAGCAGTATCTTATACATCACGCCACCTCATTTCGGCACGGTATTGTGATCACAATCCTCGTTCCCTTGTCTTGCTCACTATGAATGCGCAAGCCGTACGGCTCTCCGAATGTCAGCTTGATGCGTTCACGAATATTCCAAAGCCCGATTCCTCTTCCGCCCGATGTTTCGAGCATCTGTTCATCCATGCCGGGACCGTTATCTTCGACCGTAATACAGGCACAGTTCTTCATTTTTTTCGCCTGAAGGCGGATGGCGCATGGCCTGGTGAAGGGCTCAAGCGCGTATTGAATCGCATTTTCAACCAGCGGCTGAAGCGTCAGTTTCGGAATAAGGCAATGCTTTACTTCTTCGTCGATATCCAAAGTAAAATTCAGGCGCTCTTCAAATCGAAACCGCTGAATGGTCATATAGTGAAGAACGATGTCCGCCTCCTCCTGAATGGTCACTGTATCTTTTTTCATATGAATGCTGTTTCGCAGCAGAAAGCCGAGCGATTCCACCATTTTTGAAATTTGCTTTTGCTGATTCGCCTTTGCCAGCCAATTGATGGACTCGAGAGTATTATATAAAAAGTGCGGGTTGATCTGGGCTTGCAGTGCCTTCAATTCGGTTTCTTTAATGATGAGCTGCTTTTCCACATTTTCTTCCATAAGCTCGTTAATCCGTTTCATCATGACAGTAAAATGGCGGTTCAGCATGCCGGCCTCATCCTGTGTATGTTCCGGCAGAGAAAGCGATACCCCAGCCTCAATGCCGCCGTCCTGCACCGATTTCATCGCGGACACAAGCTGCTCAATCGGCTCCGTGATGCTGTTGGCGATTTTTCTTCCGAAAAGCAAAACCGCACAGAAAAACAGGAGAAAACACGTGCCGATCACCGTTTTCATAAAGGAAATTTTTTCGAACATCTGATCAAAGGGGATGACGTTATAGTAGCTCCAATTTTGATAGGATGATTGAAGGAAAGAAATAAAGTAACGTTTGCCATTCTTTTTTATCAGGTCATAACCAGGGTGCTTCAGCGTCTCCTTTGCCGCCTCGGACGCCAACACCGAAGCATGTGCCGAGTACACCAAATTCCCGCCTTGGTCGGCGATCATGATGTCTCCGACCGCATCGCCCCAATCCTTTGGCAAATCACGAATCATCTGTTTCACATTGACTTGAATCAGCACCATGCCCAAACCGTTCAAACTCAGCTGGTGATAGGATCTGATCTGCCGCGCTGAAATGAGGACAGGATCTGAACCGCCGAGCGTCATCCAAAGATTTCTTCCATTTTTCGCTTTGGCTCGTGTAAACACCTCTTCCCGCTGCTGCTTCAAAAGATCTGAGGAACTGCTTCCGGCTGAATACTCTGAGCCGCGGGCGTCAATCAAATGAATGGAATCGATGTACTTTTCATCGCCGGCATATTCCGCCAGCTGATCCCACAGCTCCTGCTTCATTTGATACTGATCGTACGTATCATCACGATTTTGCATGCTCAGGATGCGCTGAATCTGTTCGTTCGTAATGATTTCATATGACACATCCTCTATCTTTTTCAGCTCGTCTTCGATCCTTTCAGAAGACATCCGCAGCACCTCCGACGACTTGCGGTAAATCTGCTCATCATACACATGAAAGGCGTACTGCACCCCGCTGTATACAAACAGAAAGGACACGGCCATAATCAAAGAGAGAAACACAAACAGCTTATCCTTAATCTTCATCCGTCTGTAACAGCCCGCGACTCTTTTTTTCATGCCGCCTTTTCTTTCTCCTGACGCTGATCCATTGACCGAAACGCTTTAAAGGATAGCTTCGTTAAGATCAGGCTAAGTAAACTCCCGCTGAAAAACAGCAGAAACACAACGTGAAAAAGCACGAGAAACAACACACCGACAGCGCTCGCCGCCATCATGAGCGTCACCGCCGGACGGCTGAAGGCAATCAAAAAACTGATGCTCAGCACTTCCCTGATTTTCACATCAAAATGAGAAAACACCGGAAACACGTACAGCACAACAAACGCGAAAATCAAGCTGATGCTCAGGAACACATTGACGAGCACAGGCTGATTCATCTGAGCCGCAATCCGCATATCCGCAAACAGAAACAGGCCAGCCGTCACAAGCATGAGCCCGAGAAGCTGCGATGCCCTCCACTCCTTTTGAAACGCCCGAAAAAAGACAGAAAACACCGGTGCATCCGTGTTCCCCTTCGCCCATTCTCTCGCCACTGAAAACATCGCGGCAGTAGCAGGCATCAGCCCAAACACAACCAGACCTGCAAGAGAAAATAAAATCCAAAGCACATTCAAATAGGCCAGTCTCATCACCCACGTACAAAAACGATTCAGCCCATTCGTCACACTGTGTATCATTAACATCACCTTCCTGATTCAGAAAACGCTTTCATTTTAAAGTAATATGTATTTCTCTTTTCGAAAGAAAATTCCTGCCGCCCCGTGACAAATTCGACATCTTTTGAGACAGCAGACGCCCTTATCTTTTCCTGTATCGCCGAATGGCCTTTTCGATCAAATATCCAGCAATAGCTCCGCAAATGACCTGAAATCCAAGCATGCCGAGCGCAGCCCCCTCCCAGCCGCGTACATACACGAGGCTGTACCAGATGGCAAGCACACCAAGGACAACCAGCCCGGCCAATATCCATTCCGGCCACCTTTTGTCAGGAAGCTTCCCCCGTACAAAAACGGATACGCTAGCGAACAGACAAGCCGTTACGATCCCTATCACAAAAACAAGTGACCACATCCCATGTCCCCCCTTTTTAGAAAAAGACAAAAAAGCCTCCTGTAAAGGACGCTTATTCTGCCGCAAGCTCTTTTTCAAATAAATGATAACCGGATGCATCAGCACCCATGAACTCATATCCCATACGCCGATAAAACGAGTGTAAGGCGTCATTATCAGCGACACAGTCAAGCCGAATCCGTGTTTTCCCCGGATAGTCAATAGCGCTCTCCGCCCAATGAAGAACGCGCGCCCCAAGTCCTTGTCCCGCAAACCGGCGGCTGACCGCCAGACGATGCAAATAAATGGACGCCTCATGCCCATCGTCTCCCCAAAGCGTCTGATCCCACTCACTCGGTTCCGGCAGCAGCATCACGACAGCCGCAAGCTCTTCACCTTTTTTAAACACAAACACATGTCCATTTTCAATTGAACCCATGATATCGTGTGTATCTTGCCCTTCCAGCAGTCCGCTCCATTGGTTAGAGCCCCGATCCCGGAGCCATTCAGCTGTTCGGACAAGCAGCCCGGTAATCGATTCTGCATCCTCATACACGGCCGGACACGCGCAAATTCCATCAGCTAGTGTTTCATTCGTAATCTTAAAAGATGACATAAAGGCCTCCCAATCCAAAAATAAGCTTGCACACACCTTGATTATAATGCAGACCTTCCAGCAAAAACAGACATTTTCTCTGTATGTAAAAGGGGTGCGTGAAAGAGAGGCCCGGCTGCCCGTTAGAAAAACTTCTTTTTATCCCGCTCTTCTTTTAAAATTTCAACCGCTTCTCTGAAGCGCATGGAATGCACAATTTCACGCTCACGCAAAAAACGCAGGGAATCATTCAAATCAGGATCATCGGAGATATCTATCAGCCATTGATACGTCGCCCGCGCTTTTTCTTCTGCCGCAATGTCTTCGTATAAATCGGCAATCGGATCGCCCTTCGCCTGAATATAAGTCGCTGTAAACGGCACACCCGCCGCATTATGATAAAACAGCGCGCTGTCATGATTCACGTAATGTTCGCCAAGTCCCGCTTCACGCAGCTGCTCCGGCGTGGCGTCTTTAGTTAACTTATACACCATGGTCGCGATCATTTCCAAATGGGCAAACTCCTCCGTGCCGATATCCGTTAAAAGGCCGATGACTTTATCAGGAATCGTATACCGCTGGTTCAAATAACGGAGAGCCGCGGCCAGCTCGCCGTCCGCTCCGCCATACTGCTCAATCAAATATTTCGCCAGCGTCGGATTGCACGTACTGACCTTAACAGGGTATTGCAGCTTCTTTTCATACACCCACATTCAGGCATTCCTCCTTATACTTGCCACGGCCAAGGCCCTTGATTCCAATCCCAATCCTCGCCCGCGGGGCTGTTGCCGTACTGCAAAAGCGGTCCGTAAGAGGATTCGAACTTTCTTTTTAAGTGCCTTGAATAGCCGGAATATTGATTGAATTGCTTCAGCGCGTCTTCATCGTGAGGATGTGTATCTAAATAAAGGCTCAGCTCAACAAGCACAAAATCCGCGGCTTGAATTTGCTCAAGCTGACGGTAATACTCGGCATCAACCTTTTTTGCCATGGGCGTCTCCCCCTCGATAAGGGTTTTCATAAAAATCATAGAGATCCTTCCAAAGGGTGCCTTTCCTTAAAGCCTCCATCGGCGAAAACTGCTCCATATGCTCAGGCTGAAAGGTCATATAGAGATTAGGCGGCGTTCTGTAATATTTCTTCCCTATGGGCGGACAGGGATCAAAACGGCTGTGAAAGGGCGTGTATGATTTAACAGGCGTAAACGGCTGCATATCCTTCATTCCCGCTCCTCCTTTCTTAAATACAATGACCTTAATAGGTATGAGGCAGGAGGTATGATTATGACTGAAACTGCTAATAAGGAAGCTTGATCTGCTCCTCAATCCCCGCGATACGGAGCGGGCCCAGCAGCGTTAAACGCGTTAACTGATTCGCCATAAATAACGGACTGTACTTCATGCCGCTCTCCAGCCAGGAACAAATGACCCCGATATGAGCGGATGTGATATAGCTGATGAGAATCTCTTTCGGCACCTGCAGCGCCTTGTCTGATTCCTTAATGGAAGAAAGCAATTCCTCGTAAATTCGCTTCTGTACGAACTCCGCCATAAGACTTCTGAATTGAGGCAGACCCCTGTCGCTCAGCATCACTCGAAAGTATTCGGCATGTTTATGGATATACTCAAATAGCTTAACAAAAGATAAAGGTGGATGATCCTCATCAATGCTGACCGGTTCGACCGGCGTTTCCGGCTTTACCTGACGGATCAAATCATCTAGAACCTCGGTCATGCTTTGAAACAGAAAATCCTGTTTATCCTGATAATGCAAATAAAAGGTGCCGCGGGTGAGATCCGCTTTTTCCGTAATTTCCTGAATCGTAATCGAGTTGGCATCTTTTTCTTTCAGTAGAGCAATTAAAGCATCTCTTAAATATTGGTTTGTTCGTCTGATTCTCGGATCGACTTTGCGTTTTTCAGACATTTTTCCCCTCCTTGTCTAACTTTCATTTTCTTCTGAACAAATCTTCTGCGGATGTCTACTTCTAAACATTTGAGCGTTCTCTGTTTATTGACCTTTCTCTAAAATCTACTGTACCATGAACGTACATCTTGTACACGGTGTAAAGTAATGAACATAGTGTTCATTATCTTTCTAAACGAAGCTTCGTTACTTAAAATGAGTGCACTCCATCTGATCTCACTCGCTATGATAAAGAGAGGAGTCTTTAGCATGAATGGAAAAATCGCTTTAGAAGAGCATTGGGAATCTCCTGATTTTCCGGCTACAGGAAGCCACAATTTTACTGACGATGAATATTTCATCGCTGTCCAAAAACGTTTGCAGGAATTCGAAAACCGAATTGAAGACATGGATCGAAACGGCATCCAAACTTCAATTCTCTCATTGACACAGCCTGGAATTGAAGGCATCACTGATCCTAAACGAGCGGTGAAACTCGCAAAGCAAATGAACGATCACGCTGCGGAATTCTTCGTTTCTAAGCACCCTGACCGCTTTAAAGCATTTGCCGCGGTGCCGTTGCAAGATCCTGAAGAAGCCGCGAAGGAACTCGAACGAGCCGTAAACGAGCTCGGCTTTGCGGGTGCCTTGGTCAACGGCTACAGCAACATCGGGGACGAAAACAATGCCCAATATTTAGACGAGCCTCAGGTACGCCCTTTCTGGGAAAAAGCCGCACAGCTAAAGGTTCCCGTCTATCTGCATCCGCGTATCCCGCTGCCGAATCAGCAGCGAATTTATAAAGGCTACGAAGGGCTTCTCGGTTCAGCGTGGGGCTTCGGTTTTGAAACAGCAACACATGCCATCCGCCTGATGCTCAGCGGCCTTTTTGACGAATACCCTGACTTGACTGTCATCCTTGGCCACTTAGGCGAGGGCCTGCCGTTTACATTGCCGCGGGTTGAACACAGACTTCGCCATCAGCGTCCTGAAACCCATGGCAACCATCAGAAAGCGCCGACTGAATACCTCCGCAAAAACTTTTATCTCACAACAAGCGGCGTGTTCAGAACACAGGCCCTAATTGATACATTGTTAGAGGTTGGCTCAGACCGCATCCTCTTCTCCGTCGATTATCCGTATGAAACGATGGAAGAAATCTCTTCCTGGTTTGACCAATGCCCAATCAGTGAAACGGACCGATACAAAATTGGCACTGAAAACGCGGCTAAGCTTTTTCAATTGAATCAATAAAAAGAAGACCTTCGGCAGAGCCGAAGGTCTTTCTAAATTAATCAGTCCTTGCAGCAGCATCAGCAGCCGCAAACCAATTCTGCGAACGGGGTTCTTTCCCCAATGTTCTGCGCCATGGCGGGTCGCTTCATCCAGCCCGCCATAAAATGGGCATAATCCGCCGGCAAACCTGCCGCCTCTATTCTCTGCTACAGATCGGAACGGAAAACCCGGCGTCCCCACACAGCTCCGTTGATCCCTGCCGCTTTGCCTCATTTAGAAACGGGAACAATAAGCCGGAGAAATCTGTTTCAGCCGATATCCGTTAAAAGGCCAATGACTTTATTCACAATACACATTTCAGCATCAGCAAAGCGTACCCTTTCACCGTCCGGCTGGAATACGCCCCCTGTGCCCGAACTCAACAAACGGTTAGCGATTCGATTTCAGACTGAACAGTCAAAACAAAAAACACCCTTGGTTTGCAAGAGTGTCCCTTTTTACATCATCTTTATTTATAGCCGCCTTGTCCCCAGTGGCCCATATGGTGGTGATTATCTTTTCCATCATGATGGGGGTTACCCTTATGATGATGGGGATTCCCATCATTCTCATGATGCATGCCATAGCTCGGAGAACTTACAGTTCCAGGATAGCCTCCATAGCCCCCGCCTTGCATGCCGTAGCCCGGGTAACCTCCGCTTTGCATACCGTAGCCCGGGTAGCCCCCGCCTTGCATGCCGTAACCCGGGTAGCCTCCGCTTTGCATGCCATAGCCCGGGTAGCCCCCGCCTTGCATGCCGTAGCCCGGGTAACCTCCGCTTTGCATGCCGTAGCCCGGGTAGCCTCCGCCTTGCATACCGTAGCCCGGGTAGCCTCCGCCTTGCATACCGTAGCCCGGGTAGCCTCCGCCTTGCATACCATAGCCCGGATAGCCTCCGCCTTGCATGCCATAGCCTGGAGAAACGCCAAAACCAGGTCCGCCATAGATATGTCTTGTATCCATATCAGTCATATTCACTCTCTCCTTCACATAGGTTACAGTCCAGAGTATGAGAATACCTTACAGATCGTATAGGCGGCCGCCCATATACAGCTCATACAAATTCAGGGGACAAGAAAAAAGCAGGCTGTGGCAGCCTGCTTTTATTCTCCTAAATCTACGTTGTGGTACACCTGCTGAACATCTTCCAAATCCTCCAATACATCAATCAATTTTTCAAATTGTTCCTTCGCATCATCCGGAAGCGTCACTTCACTTTGCGCAAGCATCGTCAGCTCGGCAACAGTAAATTCCTCAACGCCCGCGTTTTTAAACGCCTCCTGCACCGCATGGAATTGATCCGGCTCTGCGTATACGATGACGCTCTCATCTTCTTCTAAAATGTCACGGACATCGACATCGGCTTCCATCAGAATTTCAAGCGCTTCATCAGCTGTTTTGCCATCCACACCGATAACTGCTGTAGCGTCAAACATGTAAGCGACAGATCCGCTTACACCCATATTTCCGCCGTTTTTCCCGAACGCCGCACGCACTTCCGGCGCCGTACGGTTTACATTATTCGTCAGCGCATCAACGATGATCATTGATCCGTTCGGTCCGAAGCCCTCATAACGAAGCTCATCGAAATTCTCTTCCGCTCCGCCCTTCGCTTTCTCAATCGCACGCTCAATGATATTTTTCGGCACGCTGTACGTCTTCGCGCGCTCAAGCACAACCTTCAGCGCCTGATTGGATTCCGGATCAGGCTCGCCCTGCTTCGCCGCCACATAAATCTCACGGCCAAACTTGGCATAAATCCGGCTCGTATTCGCGTCCTTAGACGCCTTCTTCTCTTTAATATTGTTCCACTTACGGCCCATGATGCTCCACTCTCTTTCATATATATCTATCTACATATTGTTATTCACTTTATCCATTATACCTCAAATGGTTTGGTTGTTTCGAGTGTCTTGCGTTAGAAATAGAAGGAATGCCGCGGTGTAAAAGGATGAACTTCTTCCGTAAAGCAAGAAAAAAGCCCTAGCTAAGGGCTTTCTTCTCCTGATCAGCAATACTATTTTGAGGGGAATGATCGATATACGTCGTGTTTCGATCCGTTGATTCCTTCAAATCGCCGGACTTTGTCAGGAAAGGAACCGAAATGCTTCCGCAAATCAGGGTAACAGCAAGGCACATCATCACTTTTTTCTTAATAAGCATATAAACACTCTCCTTTTTGAATATCTTCTTGGGCTTTCAGCACTTTTCGATAAAACGCGGCAGCGTGTTCAAAATGACAGCGGCTCTCAAAAACAGCGGCAGCACTTCGGGCACATGCTTCAATGTAAGCGTGCAGGTTCTTTTTTTCAAAATAGTTTAAAAGATCATGAATTTTGCTTTCGTCAACAGCCTCTTTGTACACGGCCTGCAAGAACGTATATAATTCTTTATATAATTGATAAGACGTCAGTTGCGAATATGTTGTGATATGTGCTAATCCTTCTTCTATTGACTGAAACGCCTCTTGTTTCCGTCCAGCTTTACATCGTGTCCAGCTTAAACCTAACAAGACTTTCGGAAGCAGATCAGGTACCGTTTTCCTGCTTACTTTCGCCGCTTTTTGATAGTGTTCTACCGCCATATGATAGTCTCCTGATCTGTCATAGCTGTTCGCGATGTTCAACAAAGAAATGGCGATAAACCGGTCGTTTTGGATGTCCATTGCTAATCCCAGCGCCGCTTCTAAATGCGGGAGCGCTCTGTCATAATGCTTGAAGTCATCATAGTTGCCGGCGATCACAAACAAGCTTTGTATGGTTCTAACACTGTATAGAGGATGTTTTTGATAAATGTCTAAAGCTTGAAGGATATGATGCATCGACACATGCGTTTGCTTCATATGGTAATACGCTTCCGCCACTTTAAAATGGAATTCCGCTTTTTCGATTTCATCTGACACAAACGGCAGCTCGTTCTCCGCCTCGCGATAATATCCGATCGCTTCCACATATTCTTTCTGATCAAATTCATACATGCCGCGGAAAAACAAAGAGTAGTATTTCAAAAGTCCTGTGAGTTTTTTCTGAGGGGTTTCAATCGTTTCCCGAAGCTCTGTCACTGTAGGGCGATTCCCGTATGATTGTCCCGGCTCCAAATAATCCAGCATCAGCTGGTGCCGAAAACACATGAGAGAATAGTAGATCAACAAGTCCTGATCCTCTTCCATCTGCTGAATGTCCTGCTCCACCTCCGCTTTGAGAATCTCAGCATCCGGAACACTAAATTGACGTATCATCTTGTACCAATCATTAATCTTAACACCAACACGCGAAGACGGTATGGCTTGACCCAACGGCTTCCCTCCCTCTATGTAAGATATGTCATATTCTATCAATCCAAAAATTTGAAAACAAGGTGAAAGGAAGAAATTGTTTTTTCATCCTGTCAATTCGTTTTTCTTAAAATAAATAATGCCTGACAGAGAAATCGCATCAGATTCTGTCTCCATGTCCGTTTTGCTGCCGACACATGCAGTCCGATAAAACAATCTGTGCTCCCCAACCTGAATTTCTTTCTGAAGCATGTCCAAGCAAAAGCACCTCCTGAATAGGCTGTTTCCTTTTTATGTACCTTTCACGCAAAAGAGCCTTTCCATTTGATTGTTTGGAAAAGCTTTCACCTATGGTTCACTCATTCCCGACATGCTGATAGTGCTGCAGCGTCAGCCGCTGCATTTGTTCACTGGCCATCGGAACAAATTCACCATTCCCTCTTCTGATCAGACGGGTATACAGCATTTGCAGCGCGGCATTTTGGAAAGACATTTGAAGATGAATATTCCTCACGTTAGGATGTTTCATCATTAATGCCGAATTAAAATTATCGCTTCCCATGAGTTTTGCGGTCGACCTAGCCTCCAGAGCGATATCTTTTTCAGCAGCCGAAAGAGCCCCTGAATGCTGGTGAAAGTGAACGTGCGGCATTTCAGGCAAATGCACCT
This sequence comes from Bacillus sp. SW14, assembly GCF_047608225.1. Lineage (NCBI taxonomy): Bacteria > Bacillati > Bacillota > Bacilli > Caryophanales > Bacillaceae > Bacillus > Bacillus sp. SW14. Next base: position 3,587,225 of record NZ_JBLKRW010000001.1, read on the forward strand.
CACTCGTTTGACCCGGATTGATCAGTGCCAGCATCGCCGTGACATGAGTTCTTAAAAGATTCGCATGCAGGTGGAGCAAATCCCTCAGATCGCGATGCTGAACAGCAGATCCGTATGCTTTCAGCTTAGAAATCACACCTTCATGGGTGCTCAAATGCTCTGCCATTATCCCCAGATCCGCGGCAGGAAGTTTCATCAACATCCCTCCTTTATGGTCTGTATAGGCTATGAACGATCGAAAAAATGGTGCATTGTTTTCCCCAAGAAAGATGAAAATAAAAGACATATGAATGGAATCTATATAAAAGGAGCTTTCGCCAATGCCTATTCCTCAATTGATCATTAGACTGATCATCGCCTTTATCACCTTGTTGGTGTTAACGAGACTGATGGGCAGAAAAGAAATCGCCCAGCTGACCTTTTTTAACTTTGTTTCAGCCATTTCCATTGGAACCATCGGAGCCTCGCTTGCCATTGACTCCACCCTCAGCATCAGAAATGGATTCATCGCCCTGTTTGCCTGGAGTGCTTTTACAATCATCGTCGGATTTCTGGATATTAAGTTCCCTGCTATTCGGTATGCGGTTGAAGGGCAGCCGGTCATCTTAATAAGAAAAGGTAAAATAATGGATAAGCAGTTAAGAAGCGTCCGTCTTGATCTCGATGCTTTACAAACCTTACTGCGCAAAAAAAATATATTTTCCTTAGCCGATGTCGATTATGCCATTTTTGAAACGGACGGCAGTTTATCCGTCCTGAAAAAGCAAGCAAAACAAAACGTGACGAAAAAGGATATGAACGTTCAAGGAGAAAATGCGAAGGTTTCCCATCCCGCTTCAGTCATAGCCGATGGCAAAGTGAGAGAAGACAACTTGAAAAAATTGAATCTGAACAAACAATGGCTGATGGACCGGCTAAAAGAATCCGGCATCCAACATCCTAAAGAAGTATTTTATGCAGAAGTTCAAACAGACGGCACTCTGTATATTGATAAAAAAGAGAATTCTCCATCTGAATAAAAAAGGGCTTGAAACAGTCTCATCTCCACTGTTTCAAGCCCTTGTTTGTCTCAATGTTTAAACTGCCTGTTTACAAGCCTCGGCACAGGAAAAACAAGCCTCGGCGCAATCCTGGCAATGCTCTTTGTCATGCTTTTTGCATTCATTTCCGCAAGCCTCACAAATCGCCGCACAAGCGTGTGTCAGCTCAGAAACAAACGGCGTGCCTCTTACAATCGCTTGCGCAACATACGCACAAATATCAGCACATTCCCGGTCCAGCCGAATGCAATCCGCCATCATATTTTCATTTTCTTCTTTTAAACAGGCGTCATAGCAATGGTTGCATGCCACCATGCAGTCGTGCAGCGTCTCAACTAATGATTGATATTGTTCATATGCCATTCGTAAACCTCCTCAAGAATGATTTCATTAATACCATATCCTTTTCCCCCGCTTGTAAAACATGACTCCCTTATCAACAAAAAGGGCTATGTCCGCAACACAGATACGTTCCGGCACAGGCCCTTCGTTTAATCCATATACGTATTTACCAGCTCGTAACAGCGCTCTTTCGTCCGCTTTTTCAATTCCATCACTTTGTTGACGCGTTCTAATGAAACCGCTCTCTTCTTCCTTATGCTGGTCTGCCGCCGCATCTCTATCCTTTATCCATTGGCGCTGCTTCATGCGCAAAGCACCATTTCTGAAGAAGAAAGAGACTGAAATACACTCAATCAACCACAACAAAATCCTGAACCTTCACCTGTTCCTCAGGCAAATCAAACTGATAAAGCATCTCCTTAGAATGGATATCAAACACACCCACGTACCCGCCAATGCCCTTCTTATGCTCTTCCTGGGCAACTATATACAGTTGATCCCCCTTAAACTTCGCCTCCATATAAGGGAATTTCAAATCGTATGCGTGAAAAGAAAAATCCTTCCCATATTCCAGCAAGTTAGCCTCACCCTCTTTGTCTTCATACGTCACGTAAAAATGGCCGCTTTCTTTGTCATAGTACACGGTATCAGCGTATTCAAGATCATCAGGATACGGAATATATGTCGTCTTCCATGTCCCTTTTTCAATAACAGTCAATTTATGCTCCGAGCTCGCGACAATAAAATCCTTGGAGTCTGCGAATTGATCTGCATATGAGGCTAAGCTCAGGGTCTCAATGATTTCCTCTGTTTTTCTATCAATCACGTAAATAGACATGCTTTGAATGATATAAATATAGTTCTCATCACTAGACCCCATCGTGACAAGCGAAGGCAAGGTGAGCCGATATTTCTTTTCCGTTTTTCTATCGTTTATATGGATCTCATTCCCCGTCGTATCAACGTTATAGGCCTTAACAGAAACATCCTTCCCCTCATACCAAAACGCAAAGGGGTTTGAAAGCGGGTGCTCTTTGATCACATCCTTCTCCAGCGTGTAATAAAACGACTCGTGCTCCGCTAATAAGACAATATCTGTTGATGCGTTAGATTTCGTTTGAATATAAGGCACATCAGCCACCTTGAATGTACGCCTGTTAAACCGTTCGCCTGTTGAGGTTGAGAGGAGCGTGCTTTCTTTTATGAAAGGATTGGAGTAGATAAAAAAGATGCGGTCTTCTTCGGGGTGGATGGCGGGAGCTTTGACAGGAATATTATCTTTATTGTGTAACTGACCATACAGAGCAATGGCGCATACCATTAACCCTAATAAACCAAATGTAACCCGTTTTTTCTTCATCAACATGCTCCTTAAAAATACAATATAGAATCCCAACTTCCAAAAAATGTTTAGTGATCAATATCATTTCGACCATGTTTCCACCAATCCCTTCATGAATAAAGACACATGCCAAATGACTCATTTTTCCACCGAAACACGTTCTCATTCCCACCCTCATCCCGCACCGTGGTAAAATTTTGATATTGAGTGAACAAAAGAAGGGAAATGGTCATGAAAGTATTTGAAGCGAAAACCCTGCTTTCGGAAGCAACAGACCGTGCAAAAGAGTACAAAGAACTAAGAACGCAAATGGTGAACTTGAGAAAAGCGTTAAAAAGCGTCGCTGATCTCAGTGACAGTGAATTCTCGGGAAAAGGCGCCAGCAACATCAAAGCCTTCTACCATGACCACGTCGGCGTCACCGACCAATGGATCGACTACATCGACATGAAAATCGCATTTTTCAACAGCATCGCCGGAGCCGTCGAGGACAAAGGCCTCTCTGACGCATACATCGAAGAATCCTTTTTGGAACACGAACTGGCAAATGCCCACAAAAAATCAAAGTCCATCATGTCCGAACAGAAAAAAGCGATGAAAGACATCCTGCACGATATCAACGACATCCTCCCGCTCGACCTGTTTTCAACAGAAACCTTCAAAGACGAGCTGGCAGATGCCAACGACAAACGCAAAAAAACACTGGAAAAATTGGACGCCTTGGACGAAGACCTGAAGACAGAATACGCCCTGTCAGAACCAAACGAACAATTCATCAAGTCAGACTTTCAAAAGCTCCAAGAAGCAACGGGCAAAGGCAAAAACGCCACACCCATCCACTACAACGCCAAAGCGTACCGTGAGAGTGACATACATAAGAAAAAAGGCGACATTGAAAAGCGGACTGAGGCTTACTTGAAGGTTAAGAAAGAGGAAGCGAAGGAACGCGAGATTGAAAAACTGAAAGAAAAACTGAAAAACTACGATTATGCGGATGCCGATGAATTTTACACAATGGCAAAAACGATCGGCTATGAAAATCTGACAGCAGAACAGCAAAGATACTTTACCCAAATTGAAAACACGCGTGAACTTGAAGCAGGCTTCAAAGGGGTCGCCGTCGGTCTTTACGATTCAGGAAAAGACGCGGTCACAGGCCTGTGGGATATGGTCACAGATCCGGGCGGAACCGTTGAAGCCATTACAGGTGCGGTGGCTCACCCAATCAAAACGTATGAAGCCATTTCAGCGGCAATCGAAGAATCATACCAAAAAGACATGGTGAATGGCGACACCTACTCAAGAGCAAGATGGGTGTCATATGCGGTTGGCACTGTTGTCACATCAATTGTCGGCACAAAAGGCGTTGGCGCCGTCTCAAAAACTGGCACAGCCGCCAAAGTGACTGCCAAAGTCACAACAGCAGCAAGCAAATCAGCAAAAGCTCAAAAAGCCATAACAGTCTCAAAACAAACCATTGATCACATCAAACAAAAAGTAAACACAGGCATTGAAATATCAAAAAAACACGTCAAAACCAAATTAAATCAAATCGGAGAACTCACACTTGCGGATATTCTCCCCTATCATCCCCGTCACGACTTAGTGCCAGCAGGCGTACCTTACAACGCAGTCAACGGGGTCACACTTAAAGAGGGACTGCAGAAATTCGCCAAAGTCATCCTGCCGAAACCGTACGGAATCTCAGCAAGCGGAAGACGAACACCAGCGCCAGTTGTACCGCCGGTAACCGTCAAATACGGCGAGCATTACGCAAAATGGAGCAGAAAGAAAGTGCTGAAGCCGAATGTTGTCTATAAAACAAAAGAAGGCTACACGTACACCACTGACAACTATGGTAGAATTACAAGTGTCAAAGCAGACTTGCAGCTAGGAGAAGCCAAACGAAACCAATATGCACAGTCGAATGCTGGAAAGCCCCAAGACCGAAAGCCTGACGATGACGGAGGCCATTTAATCGCCACCCAATTCAAAGGCTCAGGCCAGTTTGACAATATTGTGCCGATGAATTCTCAGATTAATAGAAGCGGCGGAAAATGGTACAAGTTAGAACAGGCATGGTCGCAGGCGCTTAAAGAAGAGCCTCCAAAAAAGGTTACGATCACAATTGAAAATGTTTATGAGAGCGATTCGTTAAGACCCACTTTATTTGATATAACATATAAAATTGGAGAAGAAAGAACAAAGAGTATAACAATTAGAAACCAAATTGGAGGCTGATGAAAGTGGAAACTACAAAAATGGAACAACTATATCAAAAGATTGCTGAAAAAATAAATGATATGATTCCCTCCGAATGGATAAGGGTTACTCTATACGCCGAAATTTTGGATGACTCCAGAGAAGTTTATTTTTTCTTTAACACACATGAAGACGAAGAATATATTTATTCACACGATATTCCAGAACATTTTCAAGTAAGTAATCGAATTTACAAAAATATGCTACTAGACCTTCAAGATTTATTTGATGAATTAAGGGATGAATTTAAAAAGCAATCCTCAGATATTTGGACTAACCTCACACTAAATTTAGAAAGAAATGGGGAGTTCTCAATTGATTATGATTATGAAGATGTACTCGCTTCAAAATATACTGATACTGAGCGGCAAGTAATTTGGGAATATAAGCACTTGGGAATTACACCAATGAGCGAGAGCAGCAGAAAGTTCCTTGAACAATATCTAAATGAACAATCCGATAATTAAATGATGGAAACTCAGAAAATGTATCAAAAAATTGCTGAACATCTAAATGAAATGATCCCATCTCAATGGGAAAAGATCGTTTTATATGCTGAAATACTTGATGACTCAGCAGATATATACTTTTATTTTACAACACCAAATAACAATGATTATTTATTTTCTCATTATATACCTGAACACTTTGATGTGAGCGAAGAGATTTACGATCAACTGCTAATTAAACTTCAAGAGCTATTTGAAGAACTAAAAGAAGAATTTAAACTAGGCAACCAAGATATTTGGACAAATCTCAATTTAAAATTAGAAAACACCGGAAAGTTTTCAATTGATTATAATTATGATGATGTTTTATCGTCTGAACTTGATGACCTTCAAAGACGAGATGTTTGGAAATATCAAAATTTAGGGATATTACCTAAAGATGAGGACGATAAAGAATTTGTAATAAACTACTTCGGTCTATAAATCAAAAATGGCTCAGCCCTTCTCTGCTGAGCTATTTTTGATAACTAAGATTTCTCGACGATTGAAGGTGAAAAGATTGGAAACTAAAAAAATGCTAGATTTGTACCAGCTTATTAGACAGAAATTAAATGACATCATACCTTGTGAATGGACAAAAATTTATCTTTATGCAGAAGTATTAAATGACTCTACCATGGTTCTCTTTTACTTCAAGACATCAGAAAAACATCAACTTATTTATTCACAAGATATACCTGCCCAATACAACGTAAGTAAAGATATCTTCAAAACTTTATTAAGAGAAATCCGAGAACTTTTTGAGGAATTAAGAGTTGAGCACAAAAATAATATTGATCAGGTTTGGACTAACCTTACATTGACATTGGAGAGCAATGGTCAATTCCAACTAGATTATAATGATGACGATATTTTGGCATCTGAGTTAGATGGGTATCAAAGAATTGCATTATGGGAGTACAAAACTCTTGGTATCTTGCCTGAAGACGAGGAAGATCAAAAATTTTTAATTAGCTACCTAAATCTATAAATTTGATATAGCTCTTGAAAAGTGGAGGTTAGCATGGAAACAGAAAAAATGGGTGAATTATATCAACAGATAGCAGAAGGCATTAACGAAATCATTCCTTCTGAATGGGAAAAAGTCATTCTTTATGCAGAAATACTCGACGATTCTTCTGAAGTTTTCTTTTATTTCAATCCTCCGCAAAGTGAGGATTATATTTATTCTCATAATATTCCTGAACATTTTCATGTTAGTGAGGACGTTTATGATGAATTATTATTCGAATTACATGACTCATTTGAGGAATTACGAGATGAGTTCAAAGAAAATAACCAGGATGTCTGGACGAACTTAACACTTCAGCTAGAGATAAACGGAAAATTCTCAATAGAATACGATTATGAGGATATTTTACAATCCCAATACACAATCTCTCAGCGGAAAGCAATTTGGGTTTATGAACACTTGGGAACCCACCCTAAGAGAGAGTCGGTAAAAACTTTTTTAGAAAGTACATACAGTCTAAAAGCGGACATTAGGAGGATAAACCATGTCACTTCCAACGTTTAAATACAATCCAAACCCAGTTGCATTAAATGTAATTAGTAAAGAAAAGACAACCTGCCCTGTATGCAATCAAGAACGTGAATACGTATATGAAGGTCCTTTCTATTCAATAGATGATGTAGAAGGAATTTGTCCATGGTGCATTTCTGACGGATCAGCCGCCAAATTGTATGATGGTGAATTCCAAGATCCGGGCCGCTGTGATGAAGTGGAAAATGAAACATTCATCGATGAACTAATACATAGAACACCGGGTTACTTCGGCTGGCAGCAAGAATATTGGCTGAGTCATTGCGGAGATTTTTGTGCCATTGTGCAATATGTTGGATGGAAAGAAATCAGCCATTTAGAAGATGAGTTAGATAACGATATTAACAGCATATGCAATGACTATCATATGACAAGAGAGGAATTCAAAAGCTGGTTAGTAAACAACGGAACTTTGCAAGGATATCTTTTTAAGTGCCTTCATTGCGGTAAACATCGTTTATGTGTTGATGCCAGTTAATAAATCATAAGTAGCAGAAAAGATTCTAAAAAGCCCTTAAAGCTTTTAAAATCTTTTCTGACATCAATATTAAAAAAGCTCTAACTGAAAATCTTCATTTTCTTTTTTGACTTGTTCATTTGGTGACTGCTTTAGGTAGCCAATTGCCCATTCTGCAATAGGCATGGCCATTGCTCTTGCCAACTCAACAGGAACTGCATTCCCTATTTGTTTATACTGTTTATCTAGCTTACTGTTAAGAGAAGCTTTTTGGTTTGTTCCCTGACTAAACTCAAACCAATCAGGAAATGTTTGTATCCTTGCTATTTCTTTTACAGAGAGTCTCCGATTTTTTTCTTCTCCATCAGGAAAAATCCATTCATCTTTCCCTATTTTCTGCATTGGCAAACCACCAGGATGAAGAGGTGCTTGTCTTCCTGACGCCTGTATTGTAAAGCTTTGGTCATTCCAGCTCTTTTTTCTATTTCTAGACATATAAATGGATGAGTATGATCCTGTATAGTACGGACCTGGATCTCCTTGTAAATCACCTATAGCATCGCTTAATGTTTTAAATGGCAAAAGATTCTCTCCTTCTCCGTGTGTAGGAGCAGGGTACTCGTAATTAAAATCTATATCTTTTCTAACCCCGACAATTATTACACGTTCACGGATTTGTGGAACTCCATAATCTCGGGCATTCAGGAGTTTGAATTGCACTTTATAACCTGCAGAAGCAAAATCTTCTACAATCTGTTTTAAAACTTCCCCCTTCCCCAGTGTCATCATGCCTTTTACATTCTCTGCAACAAAAACTTCAGGCTGTGTTTGAATTAAGACTCGTATAAAATGCAAATATAAAAAGTTCCGTTCATCGTCTATGAGCCTTGGACCTGCTTCACTAAATCCAGGACAAGGGAAACCACCTAAGACAAGGTTGCACTTTGGAAAGTATTTCACTTCTCTTATGTCTTTTTCATGTTGTACAACATGAGGAGGAGAATTAAATTTATATGATTGATTGGCTTCTTTAAACATATCATTAGAATATATAGTATGAAAAATACTTTTTTCTCTTATTTCATTAAAACGTTTTTTATCCTTAAATGCTTCAAGAGCTGCGTCTTCGCCAATTACAGCAGCCAATCCGGCTACCTCAAAGCCAAGATCAAGACCCCCACAACCTGAAAACAGGCTAAGCACATTTATTTTGTCAGTTCGGAAATCTACTTTTTTAATATACTCAAAATCATCGTAAGAATCGATAATTCTAGAAGACTCCTCAAATATTTTCTCCATAAGCACAGTTTTCACATCATCTATAGTATAGTTTGGCGCTGGCTTAAATTTGCCTCTTCCTTTTTTCTCTATTTTTATATTCATTATTAAAACAACCTCCTGTTGTCCTCTCTTGTGTAATAGTAACAAATTTAAAGCCAAAAGGCCAGCGTCAAATTTCACCCAATAAAATAAAGTTATTTTTAAAAAAATTGTTATTTGTATAAAATAAGTCTTTTCTATATAGAAAGGACATGTATTATAAATTTTTTTGTTGCATTTGCGAAAATTGCTTTATTTTACATTTTCTTCATTTGATAATCTAGGTAATAAAACTTAAATGGACTTAAGATCAATCTGAGTTATGTTGGACTATTCATTAAAAAGTTTGTTCTCTAGATAAATCTATAAAATCTGCAATAGAATCAATGGCTAAATAAAAGTCATCCTTGAATTCATGTTCCCAAACTCGAAGAAGATTCCAATCATTTTCTTTATAATAAGCATTCACTTTTTCATCTCTTTTTTTATTTTTTTTTAATTTGGAATTCCAATATTCTGTATTGCTTTTAGGAACTCTTCCGTGCATAGGACAGAAATGCCAAAAACAAGAATCAATGAAAATAACCACTTTATACTTCTTTATAGATAAATCTGGTTTGCCAAAAAGGCTTTTTGAATTTCTCCTAAAACGATACCCACGATGCCATAATGCACTAGCTACGATGTTTTCTAGTTGAGAGACCGACTTTATGGATTTCATAATATTGCTTCTAGATTCTTTTGACATTTTATCCATCGGGCATACCTCCATAAAGCTTTTTCTAAATCAATTCCCTATAGAAGCAGGAAAAAACATTTACCTTCCAGATCTATTTCTTTGTGCCTCATTCAGAAAAAGGCTTGTAGTATCAACACTAGCAAAAAAGACCTTTGCAATAAATTGCAAAGATCGATTCTTCTATCAATAAACATTATTTAAAAGTAGGTTATACGGTGTGGATTATATCAAATTAATATAGACAAAATAAATAGAATTAGTATACTTCTATCCCCAAAGTATCAGCTCATAACCAGTTTATGCCTATATACAAAAAATTCATATTCTGTGTTGCAATCCTTTCCATAACGACTTATCTTTTTTTCCAAAACTAAGTTCGCATTAAATTTTTCAGCATCGTCAATATCTAATATAAGAGCAACACCAGGAACAGATTTAGTTGGTGTGGGAAAAGAATACATTTTTCTATAACGAACTACTCCATCCCCATAATCGCCAAAGTATTTCTCTTGCGAATTCATATGGGCATGTGCAAATTCATGATTAAAATTAAAGAAGTCTCCATAACAAATTATAAAATCGTGCAACTGACCAAAGCTCCGGTCCTTTTCATAACGTGCAATAGCATAATAACATTCCCCTTCAAGCCCTTTATGATTAAATCTTCCTGTTGGAATAGTGCTATTAAATTGAATTTGTCCATTATCCTTTTTCGATTTCAACTCAAAACCAACGTTTTGAATAATGGCATCAGGATGATCATTTGCACCGAGATGAGTAATTCCATAGGGAATCCCATCTTCAAACCAATCACTGAAAAGTTCTTTTGAATTCTTGATATAAATATTGGGGTGTCGTGTTTTTGCTAATTGTCGGCACTTAATATCAAATACTTCTACTGCTATTTTTATTCCATGTATCTTCTCCAAAGCCTGAACCTCCTGAACAGCAATGTTATCCAATAAAGTATAAACCAAAATAATATTAATCAGGAAGGAATTTTTACTAAAAAGCAATTTATTCCTCGAGGCTTATCTGCTACAGTGAAATATTCAACTGTATATCCTTCGAATCTCAATTTATCAAGACAGTTTTTAGACGATTTATTGATTATAGCAAGAAATATCCTAAACATTTTAATTGCAGCATATTCAAAGCAGGAATTCAAAAGTTAATATATTCCGGTTTAAACATGCATACTGGTTCGAGAAATTTTATGGATTAAAAATCCTATCCTAATTGATTTTCTCTATCAACGCACAACACTCCACATGATTCGTATGCGGAAACATATCCACAGGCTGCACTTCGAGTGTCGCATACCCGCCATCCTCAAGCACCCGCAGGTCTCTCGCAAGCGTGCCAGGATTACAGGACACGTACACCACCCGCTTCGGTTTCATCTCCACAATCGTCCGCAGAAGGGCTTCGTCGCAGCCTTTTCTTGGCGGGTCGACGACTAGCGTATCGGCCGTGATGCCTTCTTCATACCACTTTGGAATCACGGTTTCCGCTTCCCCGACCGCGAACTCTGCGTTTGTGATGCCGTTTAATTCAGCGTTTCGCTTTGCGTCCTCAATTGCTTCCGGCACGATTTCTACGCCGTACACTTTTTTCGCTTGCTTCGCCAAGAAGAGAGAAATCGTTCCGATGCCGCAGTAGGCGTCGATGACGGTTTCTTCCCCTTGAAGCTCAGCATACTCAAGCGCTTTGTCGTACAGCACTTTTGTCTGCTCCGGGTTGACCTGGTAGAACGATCTGGCGGAGATGGCGAATTTAACGTCTCCGATGAGGTCGTAGATGTATTCTTCGCCCCAGATGACGTTTGTTTCGTTGCCAAAGATGACGTTTGTTTTGTTTGGGTTGATGTTTTGCACGATTGATTTAACGTGCGGGAATTGCGCTGTGATGTCTTCGATGATCTTCGCTTTGTGCGGGAAGTCGTTCGTTCTTGTGATGAAGACGATCATCATTTCGCCTGTAACGACGCCGTATCTGACCATGATGTGGCGGAGCCAGCCTTTGTGGCGTTCTTCGTTGTAGGCTTTGACCCCGTAGTTTGCGCAAATGTCTTTGACGGCTTGGACGGCTGCGTCGTTTTTGGATTGCTGGATCAGGCAGGCGCTCATGTCGATGATGTCATGGCTTCTTTGCTGATAAAATCCGGCGACGAGTCCGCCTTCCCGTTCTCCTACAGGCACCTGTGCTTTGTTTCTGTAATTCCAAGGGTCTTCCATTCCGAGTGTCGGGTGCACGGTGACGTTTGACAGGTCCAGCTTGCCGATGCGTTCTAAGACGTCTTTGACCTGTTTCTGTTTAAACAAGAGCTGGCCTTCGTAGGTCATGTGCTGGAGCTGGCAGCCGCCGCATTGCTTGTAGATCGGGCATGGGGCGTCGGTTCTGTGCGGGCTTTCTTCCTTCATCTCGATCAGGCGGCCGAAAGCGAAGCCTTTTTTGACGCGTGTCACTTTGATTTGGGCTTTTTCTTCCGGCAGGGCGTTTGGGACAAAGATTGGGAAACCTTCAACCTTGGCAACACCCGCTCCTTCGTGGGTCAAATCCTCAAATGTCACGTCGTAGTATTCGTTTTTTTCTACTGGGGGTTTCATTTTCATCTATAATCACCTCTAGTTTTAAGCGAAAGAAAAACTTGGCCTATTCAAGCCAAGTTTTAGTCATCCAGCTGTTCCGCTTTCTCTTCCGGCATGATGACGTGAATGTGCCGGTACAGATTCACGAATTCGCCCGGCAGCATGCCGCCGTATTCGCCGTCCAGGTTCAGCTGCATCTTTTCTGATACATTGACTTTCACGCGGTTCGCTTTTGTATAAATAATGTGCTGGTCGTTGATGTGTTCGCCGCGGAGCGCCATCGTGGCGACTCTGATAAATTCAGCAAGGTTTGCTTTCTTTAGTATCATCAAATCAAACATGCCGTCATTCAGGCTGGAATCCGGCGCGAGCTTTTCGAACCCGCCGACGGAATTTGTCAGCGTGACCAAAAACAGCATGATTTCACCTTGAAACAGCTTGCCGTCATATTCAATCTCGACTTCTGTCGGTCGAAGTGAAGGCAGCATTTCCATTCCCTTTAAATAATAAGCAAGCTGGCCGAGCATCGTTTTCAGTTTGCTTGGCACGTCGTACGTCAGCTCCGTCAGGCGGCCTCCTCCGGCGATATTGATAAAATACTGGCCGTTGACCTGTCCGATATCAATTGGGCGGGCAGCGCCGTTAATGACCGTATCTGCCGCTTTTAAAATATCCTCGCGCGGAATATTGAGCGCTCTGGCAAAGTCGTTCGTTGTGCCGACAGGAATCACACCGAGTGTCGGACGGTTGTCTAAAGGCGCAAGCCCGTTGACGACCTCGTTGATCGTTCCGTCTCCGCCCGCTGCAACAATTAAGTCAAACTCACGCAATGCCGCTTCCTTGGCGGCGTGCGTTGCGTCTCCTGCGCATGTTGTGGCATGGGTAGAGGTTTCATAACCGGCTTGTTCAAATTTTTGCAGGACCTGGGCCAGATGCTTTTTAAAGATCTCCCGTCCTGAAGTCGGATTGTATATTATGCGTGCACGTTTCATTATCTCATCATCCTACTTAAGAGTATCCGATCCATTTTTACACTAACAACCTTTAATTATACTATGAGTTAAAAAAATCGCAACAAAATGTACATAATCTTACAGGTAAAAACGCACAAAAGCCTCAGCAGAGCTGAGGCTTTCACATTTTTACTCTTCTTCTGTTCCCGGTTTTTTCTTGCGGAACTTCGCCAATACTTCATATACGATCGGCACGATCAAGAGCGTCAGAAGCGTTGAACTGATTAAGCCGCCGATAACCGTGACGCCGAGTCCTTTTGAAATGACCTGGCTTCCGCCTTCGAAGCCGAGCGCCAATGGAATCAAGGCGCCGATTGTCGCAATGGCTGTCATCAGGATCGGACGGAGTCGTGTAGAGCCGGCTTCTAGAAGCGCTTCTCTTGTAGACAGTCCTTCCGCTTCCTTATGAATGACGCGGTCAATTAAGACAATGGCATTCGTGACAACGATACCGATCAGCATGAGCATACCGATCATCGCGTTCAGACTGATCGTTTCACCTGATACATATAGTCCGACCAGGGCACCGATGACTGTGAACGGCAATGAGAACAGAATCGCAAATGGCGCTAGGGCTCCGCCGAATGTAATCACAAGCACGAGATAGACGATCGCTATTGCGGCCAGCATCGCTAAACCGAGCTTCGTGAAGGAATCAGCAATATCTGCGGATACGCCGCCTGTATCAATTGATACGTTATCAGGAAGGTCAAGCTTATCAATTTTCTTCTGGACATCAGCTGATACAGCTGTGACGTTGTCTGTTGTCACTTCACCTGTGACATCTGCATAGACTTTTCCATCACGTTTTGAAACGGTATCAGATGTTGATCCTTCTTTCACTTTGGCGACATCGCCGATTTTGACTTCTTTGCCAGTCGCAGAAGTGATCTTTTTGTTCTCTAAATCTTTCACACTCTTATACTCGTCTTTTTCCGTCTTAATGTTCACGTCAAGCTCTTTGCCATCTTTTTTCACGGTTGTGAGCGGCTCTTGTGCTGTTTGTGTCATTAAGGCCTGAGAAATTTGAGACGCGGTTAAACCGAGTTTGCTTAATTTTTCTTGGTCAGCGACAAATGTATACTCATCATATGTGCTGGAAAGGCCTGAGCTTACGTTTTTCAGATCCTTTTCATCTTTCATGATTTTTTCAATGTCTTTGACCGTGTCTTTAATATCGTTTTCTGAATCGCCATACACATAATATGTTAATTCATTGTTATTGCCTGAAGAGCTGAAGTCCTGTGACTTCCATTCTCCGCGATCTGACTGATCTTGGATTTTCTTTAGCACGTTGTCTTTTTCTTTATCAAAATCAGGCGTGTCGCTTTCATATTTGATATAGAACAACGCACCGTTTGAATCTCCCCCGGCAAGCGGGCTGCCAGAGCCTAATGAATACTGGACCGTATCGACATGCTTGCGGTCAAGCAGAATTTTTTCCGCTTTTTCAGCTTCAGCTTCGGCTTCTTTTTTCGTTTCCCCCGGCTCAGGGCTGTATGTGAGCTGCATCGTTTTTTCTTCTTGGGACGGCAGGTAGCTGGCACCGATTAACGGTACGAGGAACAAGCTTCCCAGCAGCATTAGAACAGCGATGATAGACGTGATCCATTTGTGGCTCAGCGCCCAGTTCAGAACTTTTTTATAGAAGCCTGCCAGTCTGCTAGGTTTATGTTCTTTCGCTTTGACCGGCGCGCCCGATAATGATTTTTTGAACAGGCTGTGCGCGAGCATCGGCACAAGCGTGATCGAAATCAACAGGGATGCGGCAAGCGCAAATACGATTGTTAAAGCGAATGGAAGAAACAATTCACCGATTTGTCCGCCTACAAGCGCGAGCGGCAGGAACACCGCGATTGTCACGATCGTCGATGACATGATCGGTTTAAACATTTCCTTCGTCGCTTCACGGACCAAGGCTTTTCCGCGGAGCGGTTCATCTTTGAGCCTCATGCGGCGGTAAATATTTTCGATAACAACGATCGAGTCATCGACTACACGTCCGATGGCCACGGTCATTGCGCCTAGCGTCATGATATTCAGTGTGATATCCAGCTGGTTCAGCACAAGAAGCGCGATCAGCAGTGATAATGGAATAGAAATTATTGAAATTAATGTTGATTTGATATCTCTTAAGAATAAGAGAATAATCACAATCGCGAAAATCGCACCGAAAACGGCTTTGCTTAACATCGTTTCAACTGACTGTGTGATTGGCTCTGCCATGTCAAGTGTTGCGCTGTAATCGAAGCCTTTATGGTCTTCTTTGAACTGCTTCAACTCATCTTTGACATTGTCTGCAACCTCTACTGTATTCGCATCGTTTGCTTTAACGACGTTGATGCCGATGCTGTTTTTGCCATTTGTGCGTGAAACAGATTCAGCTTTTTTCACATCTTTCATTGTGGCAATGTCAGAAAGCTTGACCGTCGGCACAGCTGTGCTCGCGCTTTGCTGCGCCTGCGCTGCCGCTTGTGCACTTTGGGCCGCCGCTTGAGACTCCGCGCTGCTGCCTGCACTTGAAGCAGATGCCGTCGGGATTCTCATATTCTTCAAATCTTTAATGGTTTCAATATCGCCGCTGACGACGACAGATTTCTCTTGATTTCCGAATGTGTACAATCCAAGCGGAGTTGTCACATCTGAACCTTGAATCACTTGTTTGACTGTATCTTCATCAAGGCTGTAATCTTTCAGTTTGTCTTCTTTGAAAGAAAATTCAACTTCTTCAACCTGCTGCCCTGATACTTGGACTGAAGCAACGCCTTCTATACCTTCAAGCTTCGTAACGAGGCTGTCCTCCACTTTTTTCGTCAGCTCTTGCAGATTGTCTTTATCGCTGGACACGCTCAGCGTCAGAATCGGGAAGGAGTTCAAGCTGTAGCGTGAAATTTCCGGATCCTTCGCGTCATCAGGCAGGCTGGCGTTTTCTAATGCCTCAGCCGCTTCTGTTTTGGCTTTGTCCATATCTTTCTCATAGTCATATTCAATCATGACCGACGATGCGTTTTCATAGGAGGTCGAAGTCACAACACTGACCCCATCCAGATTCTGCACCGCTTGTTCAACCGGTTTGGTCACCTCATCAGCCACTTGGCTTGGCGTCGCGCCCGGATATGTGGTGCTGATCGTCAAGTAAGGCATGTTCACGTCAGGAATGGATTCTTGCTTCATATTCATACCCGCATACAATCCGGCTGCCGTTACAATAATCGTCATCAGCCATACGGCGAATTTGTTTTTCAGAACAAAATTAATAACGTGATTCATCATATCCTCCATTACATTTTTTATTGACTGACTGGTCATTCTATATAATACTAAACGTTATATTGCAACAACGTCAACTCATATACGAGAAAATTTTACTAAATTTTTCAAGGATTAAGGGGAAGCACGTCATGAATGAAAAAAAAGAAAGAATCATAAAAACCAGCATTCATTTATTTGCGACAAAAGGATTCACAGCTACGACAATCCAGGAAATCGCCAATGAATGCGGCATCTCGAAGGGCGCTTTTTATTTGCATTTCAAATCGAAAGAAGCGCTGCTGTTATCAGCCTGCGAATATTACATCGGCATGTCTATGAAAAAAATGAAACATATAGAAGAGGATCTCGCCGAAAAACCGCCTAAGGAAGTGCTGAAAAAGCAAATCGGCGCTCAATTTGAAGATTTCCGGGATCATAGAGATTTTATTGTTCTTTTGCTTACCGAAAATATTATTCCGGAGAATCAAGAGATCAAGCAATACTTTTACAAAATAACCGCGGAGACGGATAAACTGTACCGGAACGCCTTGCTGGCGTCTTATGGCGAGGGAATCGAACGGTACGTCGCAGACCTTTCCATCATGGCAAGAGGCATTGTGCATTCCTATATGAATGTCATGATATTTAACGGTGAACTCAGCATTAATGCAGAAGAAATCTCAGCCTTTATCATCGAAAGACTGGATGACCTTGTACAGGGACTGAGTCGTTCAACTCTCAATCCGATTGTGCCAAAAGACATTTTCAGACTGATGCCCGCGGGCAAAGAGCAGCTGCTTGAGGACATTCAGAAAGTGAAAGAAAACAGCACGCTGCCCGAGGATATCACCGTGTCGCTTGATGTCATCGCGGAAGAACTGTCTCAGGATAAACCGCGCAAGCCGATTATGAAAGGCATGCTGTCCAATTTAACCGGAACCAATGACAAAGAAGTTGAAAAGCTTCGGGCTCTGATCTCTGTCTTCATCTCGATTTGACCATCAAAAAAGCAGCCCCTGCGGGCTGCTTTTTTATTAGCGTTTTTTAATTTCTTCAAGCAGGATTTTGTTGACCATCGGCGGGTTGGCTTGTCCTTTGGACGCTTTCATAATCTGTCCGACAAGGAAGCCGATCGCACGGTCTTTCCCGTTTTTAAAGTCTTCGATTGATTGAGGATTGTTGTCAAGCGCCTCTGTGACAAGCTTCAGAAGCACGCCTTCGTCAGAAATCTGAACGAGGCCTTTTTCTTTCACAATCTTCTCAGCGTCGCCGCCTTTTTCAATCAATTCCTTAAACACTTTCTTCGCGATCTTAGAAGAAATGGTTCCTTTTTCAATCAATTTGATCATGCCGGCAAGGCCTTCAGGTGTCAGCGCAACGTCGGCAAGCTCTTTTTGCTCAGCGTTCAGATAAGCTGATACCTCACCCATCAGCCAGTTAGACGCTTGTTTAACTTCAGCGCCGTTTTGAACGGTTTCTTCAAAGAAATCAGCCATTTCTTTTGTCAGCGTCAGAACCATCGCGTCATATGCAGGCAAGCCAAGCTCTTCAATGTAACGCTTGCGGCGCTCATCCGGAAGCTCAGGAATGCTTGCTTTTACGCGCTCCTTCCACTCATCGTCAATGTAGAGCTCGACAAGGTCTGGCTCCGGGAAGTAACGGTAATCGTCAGATCCCTCTTTGACACGCATAAGAATGGTTTTCTTCGTTGCTTCGTCGTAACGGCGTGTTTCCTGCTGGATGACGCCGCCGGAAAGAAGAACCTGCTCCTGGCGTTTTTCTTCATGCTCAAGGCCTTTTTGAACAAACGCGAAGGAGTTCAAGTTTTTCAATTCTGTTTTTGTGCCGAATTCCTCTTGGCCGATCGGACGAAGAGAGATATTGGCATCACAGCGAAGCGAGCCTTCTTCCATTTTACAGTCAGAAACGCCTGTGTATTGGATGATGGACTTCAGTTTTTCAAGGTACGCGTACGCTTCTTCCGGCGTGCGGATATCCGGCTCTGATACGATCTCAACTAGCGGCGTTCCCTGGCGGTTGTAGTCAACAAGAGAATAGCCGTCGCCTGTATGCGTCAGTTTTCCGGCATCTTCTTCAAGGTG
This sequence comes from Bacillus sp. SW14, assembly GCF_047608225.1. Lineage (NCBI taxonomy): Bacteria > Bacillati > Bacillota > Bacilli > Caryophanales > Bacillaceae > Bacillus > Bacillus sp. SW14. Next base: position 3,605,737 of record NZ_JBLKRW010000001.1, read on the forward strand.
AAGACGTGTGATGCCGATGCGTTTTGTTTTTCCGTCGACTTCAATTTCGATCCAGCCGTTTTCGCCGATTGGCTTATCAAATTGAGAAATTTGGTACGCTTTCGGGTTGTCCGGATAGAAATAGTTTTTGCGGTCAAACTTCGTATCCGTTGCGACCTCACAGTTGAGCGCCATAGCGGCTTTCATTGCGAATTCAACGGCTTCTTTGTTCAGAACAGGCAGGACGCCCGGGTATCCGAGGTCAATGACGCTTGTCTGTGTATTCGCCTCCGCGCCGAATGGCGTTGGAGAGCTTGAGAAAATTTTTGATTTTGTTTTTAACTCGACGTGGACTTCAAGTCCGATTACCGTTTCAAAGTTCAATTCTTTTCACCCCTTACAGTTCAGGTTTTGCTTTATGATGGTCTGTCGCTTGTTCAAAAGCATGAGCAACGCGGTATACAGTGCTTTCATCAAAGTGTTTTCCGATGATTTGCAGGCCGAGCGGAAGTCCGTCTGCTAAACCGCATGGCACGCTGATTCCCGGTACGCCGGCAAGGTTGACCGGAATCGTTAAGATATCGTTTGCGTACATTGTGAGCGGATCTTTCGTGTTTTCACCGATTTTAAACGCAGGTGTCGGTGTCGTCGGTCCGACAATCACATCATATTTCTCAAATACGTCTTCGAAGTCTTTCTTAATCAACGTACGCACTTTTTGCGCCTTTTTGTAGTACGCATCGTAGTAGCCTGAGCTTAAAGCGAACGTTCCGAGCATGATGCGGCGTTTGACTTCATTTCCGAAACCTTCAGCGCGCGTTTGCTTGTAAAGGTCGATCAGATTGTCCGCGTTGTCTGTGCGGTAGCCGTAGCGGATGCCGTCAAAGCGTGCAAGGTTGGCTGACGCTTCAGATGATGACAGCAGGTAATATGTCGCAAGCGCATATTTGCTGTGCGGAAGAGACACTTCTTCCCATGTAGCGCCGAGGCCTTCAAGAACTTTCAGCGCGGCAAGAACAGATTCTCTCGCTTCTTTGCCGACACCTTCACCTAGATATTCTTTCGGAACCGCGATTTTCAGTCCTTTAATATCGCCAGTTAATGAAGAAAGAAAATCAGGAACATCCACATTTGCGCTTGTGGCGTCCATTTTGTCTGCGCCGGAAATCGCTTGAAGCAAAAATGCGTTGTCCTCAACCGTGCGAGTAATCGGCCCGATTTGGTCTAATGAAGACGCAAATGCGACCAATCCGTAACGGGGTACACGTCCGTATGTTGGCTTTAATCCGACAACGCCGCAGAAGGATGCCGGCTGACGGATGGAGCCGCCTGTGTCAGATCCAAGAGAAAACGGAACTTCTCCCGCAGCAACCGCAGCCGCTGAACCGCCGCTTGAACCGCCGGGAACTGTATCCAAGTTCCAAGGGTTTTTCGTCAGCTTGTAAGCTGAGTTTTCGGTAGATGAGCCCATGGCGAATTCGTCCATGTTCAATTTTCCGATTGTGACTGCTTCAGCATCTTGAAGGCGCTGAACAACAGTAGCATCGTAAATCGGATCAAAGTTTTCGAGAATTTTGCTCGAGCATGTTGTGCGCAGCCCTTTTGTTACGATATTATCTTTTACGCCGATCGGCATACCAAAAAGAAGACCGTGCTCGGAACGGCCGTCAACCGCTTCATCAAGCTCCTTGGCGTACGCTCGCGCTTTTTCTTCATCTAATGCCAAAAAGGCTTGTACCTTATCATCAACCGCTTGGATGCGTTTATAAGATTCGTCAACCAGATCAGAAATCTTAATCTCTTTTTTATGTATGAGCTGTTTTAATTCTGTGATTTTATGGTCAAATAATGACATTCTTGTGTCCCTCCTTTAGTCCAGAATTGATGGCACACGAATATAGCCGTCTTTATGGTCAGGCGCATTTTTCATAACGTCCTCAACCGGAAGGCCTTTACCCGCTTCATCTTCTCTCATGACATTTTTCATTTGAAGCACGTGAGTTGTAGGCTCTACATTGTCTGTGTTAACCTCATTAAGCTCCTCGGCAAATGAAATGATGCTGTCAAGCTGTTCAGTGAACATTTTTGCTTCTTCTTCTGTAATCGCAAGTCTCGCAAGGTGCGCAACGTGCTTTACTTCTTCTATTGAAATTCGTGACATCTGATCCACCTCCACATATTTCTCCGTTAAGTCATATAATACTGATCATATCAAAAACAAGCCCTTTAAAGCAACAAAACGCCTTGGAACAGGCTTGTGTTTTCGAGACAATACCTCATATATTTTATACTAAAAAGAGACGAAGGAGAAACAAAATATTTTTCTGAATATTTTTAATTTTATCCATTTATGAAAGCGCTTTATCTATTAGTCCCTTCTAGGTTTTCAGCGGTATTTCTTACTGCTGCTGAAAGTTTCATCGCTTGAATGGCCGGGAATACTTTGTTAGGTTAAGTTAACAAGTGCACCAAAATAGGTCACACTTGCGCCAGACTTAACTGGCACCATCAATTGGAGAGGTGATGTCACATTTATAGGATTGAAGAGAGGGTAAAACGTGAGTATTGAAATTATTATATCGTTAGGAATTTACTTTACTGCCATGCTGTTAATCGGCTGGTATTCATTTAGGAAAACAACTGATATCAACGATTACATGCTTGGGGGAAGAGGACTCGGCCCGTTTGTCACTGCTTTGTCTGCCGGTGCGGCGGATATGAGCGGATGGATGCTGATGGGAATTCCGGGGGCCATGTTCGCCACAGGTTTGTCGACATTATGGCTTGCACTCGGCTTGACAATCGGCGCGTATTCGAATTATCTTCTTTTGGCTCCGCGTCTTAGAGCGTATACGGAAGCGGCGGATGACGCGATTACAATTCCCGATTTCTTTGATAAAAGATTCCAGCATTCTTCATCAGTGCTTAAAATTGTATCAGCTTTGATCATTATGATCTTTTTCACATTGTATACGTCTTCTGGTATGGTATCAGGCGGAAGATTATTTGAATCTGCTTTTGGAGCCGATTATACACTTGGACTCCTGCTGACTGCGGGCGTTGTCGTGTTATACACACTGTTTGGCGGTTTCCTTGCTGTCAGTCTGACTGACTTTGTACAGGGTGCGATCATGTTTGCAGCACTAGTGCTTGTGCCGATCGTTGCTTTTACCCAGCTGGGCGGCGTCTCTCCTGCTTTACATGAGATTTCAGCCGTGGACCCGAAGCTATTGGATATTTTTAAAGGCGCGAGCGTCATTAGCATTATTTCTTATTTGGCCTGGGGTTTAGGCTACTATGGCCAGCCTCATATCATCATCCGTTTTATGGCGATTAAACATATCAAAGATTTAAAACCCGCGCGCAGAATCGGGATGAGCTGGATGGTGATCTCCATTCTCGGTTCAACTTTAACGGGTTTGGTCGGTGTGGCTTACGCACATAAATTCGGAGTTGTTGTAAGTGATCCTGAAACGATTTTCATTATTTTTTCTAAAATATTGTTCCATCCATTGATTACGGGATTTTTGCTGTCTGCTATTTTAGCAGCGATTATGAGTTCGATCTCTTCTCAGCTTCTGGTCACAGCGAGCGCAATGACAGAGGATTTATACCGGACATTTTTCAGACGTGAAGCATCAGATAAAGAATTGGTCATGACCGGCCGTCTGTCAGTGCTCATTATCGCGGTCATTGCGATTCTGATGTCCTTGAATCCAAGCAGTACGATTCTTGATTTGGTTGGGTATGCGTGGGCCGGATTCGGTTCTGCTTTCGGGCCTGCCATTCTTCTGAGTCTGTATTGGAAACGGATGACTGAATGGGGCGCTCTTTCAGCCATGGTTGTCGGAGCTGCGACAGTATTAATTTGGATTACAACTGGTTTAGCTGACTCTACAGGACTCTATGAAATGATACCGGGATTTTTCCTGAGTATGATCGCGGGTATTATCGGGAGCTTGATCACGAAACGTCCTGCAAAAGCCTCGTACCGATTATTCGGTGTCATGGAAAAGCTGTTAAAACGCAAAAAGTAAGCAATAAGCCATCAAGCACCGCTTGGTGGCTTTTGTGCTCTTGTTTTGCTATAAATACTGTGAGAAAATCATATTTATTTAAAAACACCTTAGAGAAGGGGGAAGTTGCTGTTGAGCTGGTATATTGATCCTGATATTTTATTAAAATTGGGCATTGCCACATTGATTGGCATGGTCATTGGGCTTGAGCGCGAATTAAAAAATAAGCCGCTCGGATTAAAAACCTGTATCGTTATCGCCGTCAGCTCATGCATGCTCACGATCGTCAGTATTAATGCGGCATATCATTTCCCTAAATACTATCGCATCATGATGGACCCGCTGCGTCTCCCGGCCCAAATTATCTCCGGCGTCGGATTTATCGGTGCCGGTGTCATCTTGCGGAAAAGCAACGATGTCATTTCCGGCCTGACAACATCAGCTATGATCTGGGGTGCAGCGGGGCTTGGGCTGGCAACCGGAGCCGGGTTTTATAAAGAAGCCTTTGCCAGTCTTCTGTTCATCCTGATCAGCGTGGAATTTTTACCATGGGCGATCAGAAAAATCGGTCCCGACCGCCTGCAGGAAAAAGACATCCGCATCAGAATGTCGCTTTCGGATAAAGACAAAATGACAGATATTTTAAAAGAAATGAAAAGAAAAGATATTAAAACGCACTCCGTCCGGATCGACGACCTGGGTGAAAAGGAATTTCCAATCATGGAAGTCAAGGTCCGCGTTCATAAAAACAGGTACACGACCGATGTCTACTATGACATTAAAGACATTGAAGGCGTAGTCGGCGTAAAATGTGATACATTGTAAAAGCCAATGGGGTTAGATTCCCTATTGGTTTTTCGCTGTTATCGAAAAAAGCATTGAAGTCTCTATTATTTTCAAATAAAATACATATTAGTAAATAAATATAACAAGGGAGATGTTTCTTATTACCAAAGCGCGTTTTACAGTAACTGTCACCCTCATTTTGACTGCTTTCTTAAGTGTTTTTGCCATAACAGAATTCATATCCTCTCCTCATTCTCAATCATCTAAGACAAGCAGCAAGAACCCTAAAAATGTGATCTTAATCATCGGAGATGGAATGGGTATGCCGATGATTAACAGCTATAGGACATTAAAAAGCGAAAAGCTGAATACCCCCGTCCAAACAGCATGGGACCCTTATTTAACAGGCATGCAGATGACACATCCTAACGATCCCAGAGACAATATTACTGATTCTTCGGCTGCTGCAACCGCCATGGCAACCGGAACGAAAACATATAATGATGCGATTGCAGTAGACAACAAACATCAGCAGCTCAAAAGCGTAACAGAAGCTGCCAAAGAGAACAAGATGTCCGTCGGCTTCGTCGTGACTTCGGACTTAACCGACGCCACCCCCGCTGCTTTCGGTGTACATAACGTCTCACGGAAAAACTACACTGAAATTGCGGACCAATTCTATGATGAACGTATTAATGGTTCTCATAAGGTTGATGTTTTACTCGGAGGCGGAGCGAAATATTTCATTCGCAAAGACCGAAATCTTGCTGAAGAATTCCAAAAAGACAGCTATCATTATGTGAACACAAAGCAAGACTTGAAAAAAAACCAGCACGATAAGCTGCTCGGACTGTTTGGAGAAGTTGAATTAGATAAAGCGATTGACAGAGAGAACAGCACACCTTCTCTAAAAGACATGACAGAAGCGGCACTCACCCAGTTACAGAAGAACGAAAACGGTTTTTTTATGCTTTTGGAAGGAAGCAATATAGACAATGCAGCCCACGAAAATGACGTGGTGGGCGCTTTGAGCGAAATGGAAGATTTCGAGAAAGGTGTTCAAGCTGCTCTGGATTTTGCGAAAAAAGATAAAGAAACACTGGTTATTATTACAGCTGATCACTCTACAGGCGGTTTCTCTTACGGTGCAGAGGGAATGACGCGCGAGACCGGCTATAAATGGGATCCTTCCCTAATCATCGCCGCTAAAAAAACGCCGGGCTATATGGCAGAGAAGATCGCTGAAGGCCAAGATGCCGAAAAGGTGCTTAGCACTTATATTAATATGAAGCTGACGGAAAATGAGATAAATCAGGTGAAAAACGCAGCCTCACAATCAAATACAGCTGCTGTCCAAAAAAGCATTCAATTGATTTTTGATAAACGGTCTTTTTCAGGCTGGACAACGTTAGCCCACACCGGTGAAGACGTACCGGTTTATGCTTACGGTCCGGGGAAGGGAAAATGGAAGGGGCTCATCGACAATACGCAGCAGGCAAAAAACATTTTTGCTATTTTAGAACAAAAATAAAAAACTCCGGCTGTGGGGACTGACCCCATAAGATGAGACAAATAAAAACACCTTCAAGTTTGAATACGGATGATTGTTATCCGAAATTAGACTTGGAGGTGTTTTTTCTATGGGGACAAGAGTGAGTTATCCGCTTGAAGTGAAACAGAAGGCTGTAGAAATGAGATTGGCAGGCGTACCTATGAAAGAGATCATGCAGGAGTTGAATATCAAAAATAATACGCAGATTAAGACATGGGTCAGATGGTATAAGGCTGGTGATACACATCGATTTGAACAGCCTGTTGGTAAGCAATACACTTATGGAAAAGGTCCGGAGTATTCTTCCGAATTAGAGAAACTGCAGGCAGAGAATCGTTACCTGAGACAACAGAATGAAGTTTTAAAAAAGTACAACGAATTGGAAAGGAAGTTGATAGCCAAACGTCAGTCGAACTTGTAGAAGGATTGCACAGCACAATGACCGTGCAGGATATCTGTGTTCATTTAGGTATCTCACGAGCGTCTTATTATCGTTGGAAGAAGAATCTGACGAAAGATCACCCCAAACGGCATTTAGAGAAACAAATTGGCGTAGTATGCCGAAAGCACAAGTATCGATATGGATATCGAAAAATCACCGCCCTATTAAAAAAGGAAATGTGCATTAACCATAAAACGGTTCAGCGTATCATGCAGAAAAATCAGTGGCAGTGCAGGGTTAAGATGAAGAAACGCAAGAAAAACGGGCAGCCATATGCCGTAGCCCATAATATATTGGATCGGAACTTTCAGTCTGATCGCCCTCTTGAAAAACTAGTAACGGACATCACATATTTGCCTTATGGACAGAAGCAATTGTACCTTTCCAGTATATTGGATGTATACAATGGAGAAGTGATTGCTTTTACGATTGGAGATAAGCAGGACACAGACTTTGTCTTACACACACTTGATCAACTGCCAACACTGCCTGAGAACTGCGTGTTACATAGTGACCAAGGATCTGTGTATACATCTTACGAGTATCAGAAAGCTGTTAAAACAAAAGGCATTACCATGAGCATGTCCCGCAAAGGGACGCCCGCTGATAATGCCTCCATCGAATCGTTTCATTCCTCACTAAAGTCTGAAACGTTCTATCTTAACAGCATTGATCGAACCACGACCGCCATCGTAGAACGCACTGTCATAGAATACATTCATTATTATAACAATATTCGTATTCAAACGAAACTAAACAACCAATCACCGATAAACTATCGGCAATTGGCTGTTTAAAAGGTGTTTTGATCCCTGTCTCAAAAACGGGGGTCAGTCCCGTGAGCCGGAGTTTTTTAATAAGGGGATCGGCGCAAATTTCTTACGCTAACTTCGAAAAGTCAAATTCGGTTATCGGCGTTTGATTTTCGATATCGTTTCTGAATCCCTTAAGCATTTCTTTTTCTTCTTCTCCTATTGAATCAAGGTCAAACATTTGATGCAGCAATCCATAAATCAGCATATGGCGCAGACGGAGGAAATCCGGGATTTTCTTGAGCCACTCGGCGGCAATTTCATTTTCCTCCCTGTATCCCTTTATAAAATGCATCATAAATTCTTCTGTAAAGGCTGCTTTATTTTCATATGGGACGACTGGATACCATAGGACATTGTAAAGGAGAATGCTGATATCATTCACAAACCAGTTGTACCCAATATCATCAAAATCAAATGTAGTGATCTTACCATGATCCCAGTTAAAATTACCATGGTGAAGATCTGCGTGAACAAGGCCGTAGCTGTCACGGTTTTTTGGCAGTTGACGCAACTCATTCATTAAATCGTCCGCCTCTTGAAAAACCTTTGTCTGATCTTCGGGGACATATTTTCTGAGCTTTAATTGCTCTTCTTCATCCCACTCCTGTCTTTTAAATCTAGGATTGCTCAGTTTATAGCTTTTTGTCAGGCTGTGCATCTTCCCTGTATATCTGCCAAGCTCGAAAAATAGGGTTTCGTTCCACTCAGATTCGTCTACTTTATGACCCGGCGCCTTTTCATAGACTCTCAATAAAAATGCTCCGCCGTTTCCGTCCGGCACTTCCTCAACATCTTTACCGGTTAACGACGGAATTGGTTTGGCGACTGAAAGCCCGCCTTCAGCAAGATGGTGGAGCCATTCCATCTCTCCCATTATATAATCCGGCGACCGGCGAATCGTGTGTGTAATCTTTAAAATATAAGATTCATTGTCTTTGGCAAACTCATACACATAGTTTTCCGCATCCGCTAAAAACTGTACTTGATCTCTAGTAAATCCATATATAACGGCACCTTCTGCCAAAACCTTATCTTCATCAAAAATTGCTTTAATATCTTTATGCATGCTGATTCTCCCTCTTCATATATTTAGATAATTCCCTTATCGTGTGTTTTTTCGCATGATTCAACTCATCAACATACCAGCCTTTCTTTTCCATCTCTACTTCCATTTTGACAGCGAGCAACGAATTTCCTCCCAAATCAAAGAAATCGTTGTCAATTCCTACATAATCCAAGTGGAGGATTTCCTTCCAAATGTCCACAAGTATTTTTTGCTGTTCTGTCTTCGGTCCGCTATCTTCTGTTTCAGCTCCTAATTGTTCCTTTACTAGCAGCGCCCGCAAATGCTTCGGCTGATGAGTATCTAAGGCCAGTAAATATGGAGAATGCAAGGATTTCTCAGCATGCAGCACTTCCCAATGAGCGCTTGTGTTTTCCATTAAAGCGGGTTGCAATCCGTCATCCGCAATCGCTTTCTCCTTTTTGCCAGACGAAGGCTGTAAAGAGGATGCCCATTCAATATGCCTGCTTTGATCCTCTACCTCATCGGCGGATATGTGATAAACCGTTTTTAACGAGCCCGTCTCTTTCTTAAAACGATGTGCAGCCAAAAATTCAGAAAAGGCGCGGTTTCTGCCTGAATCCTTAAACTCCAAGGACAACGACGCAAGCTGTTTATCCCTTGCATATGAAGCAAGACCCGACAGCAATTTATGTTCAATTCCTTTGCCTAGTGCGCGACAGCTAAGAAGGAAAGTATCTAACTTTAATGAGTCTTCTGTTCGAATTCCCATAATTGCACCGACGATGCCTTCATCACTGAATCTGTCCGCTGCTTCAACGATCCAGCCGATATGGCCGTCCGTACTGAGCCGCTGGGCAATCTGCTCCTCACGGTAGACTGACGGATTCATATTGAACTGATTAATTCTCGCGCTCATTTGAGCAACTCGCGGCAAATGCTCTTCTGTCATCTCAGTCAAGGCTATACGCAGATGTAAACCGGAAAGAAATTCTTCAAGCGAACGGGACGTATTCAATTCTATTTTTCTTTCTTGCGCGGCCAAATATCGTTCCGTGCGCTTTTGATCAGCTTCTGTCACTGTGAACCTGTCAAATGCCCAGACATGTTCTAAGAACATCGGAATAGAATCTGTATCAGATGGCAGAAGCAAGGTCAGAACCTCTGGCAGGCGTTCGGTCATTTCCAGGCATTGAGCCGGATCATCATCTAAGAATATGAACCGATCCACTGAAATGTTCAGCTCATCGGCCATTTCTTTCATGTTTCTGGCTTTCTCATCCCAATTAATGCGTGACAGGACAAAGTCCTCTTTCTTCAAAATCATATCTGGATGTCGTTCAAACACATTCCAGACGTCTTCTTCATTATTTCTGCTTGAAAGCACAAGGAGCAAACCTTCTTCTTGTTTTCTCTTTAAAAATTGCTGCAGCGCTCGATGGGCAGGCGTAATCAAGATCCCTTCCGCCCCAGTTTCAGACACGGTTCCGCTCCACAAAGTGCCGTCACAATCGATGGCGGCCACTTTAAATGGCGGTTTGAGCCATGCCGCAAACTCACGGGCCACCCGTGTTCCCATCGCCGCATAAAATTCTTCAGTAAACGGTATTCTTGCCGCTCTTTCACTTTGCGGGTCAAATATGGCATCAAGCTGGTATGTTTGATGCAGCTGTCGGAGATCAATCAAATGTACATCCGTTTCTCCAGCAAGCCCCGTGATCCAATTCTGCTGGGACTGTACAAGAATATCCCGAAGCTCCTGCTCTTTCACATTTTCCAGCGGCAGCAATCCAATGAAATAAGGCACTTCTTTTTTCTTTTGTTTAATGATGGCGAGCAGTTCATCTGAATTATATTGAACGTGGGCCATTCTTTCTTCCAAAGAAAGGCCTGAATCCCCCGCCAAATCCTCAAGGCGAATCAACAGCAGGCTGGCACCATTTTTTTGCTGTGACAGTAAACTTTCTTCATTAAGCAATTCTTGAAACACCTGTCCGTAAGGAGACAGCTTGATTTCAAGCTTGATATCAAACTGTTCGCCCCACCATTTGAGGTAAGGCACAATCGGATCAGCCGTAAAATTGGAACAAATGGTTAATGGGCACGCGATGACTCGATTTGACTCTCTCTCCCTTTTTCGTTCGGCCTCTTCCTGCTCTTTTTGGCTCAGCACCGGAATGTCCTTTATGCGTTTTTCAGGCTCTTCCGCAGCTTTTTCAGCAAGAGAGATAAAATGAGAAACAAATGCCTGCATGGATTCATGAGTGAAAAGAGATCGGTTGTATTGAAGCACACATTTAAGCTCTCCCGTCACTTCCTTGACGACGTCCATTTTCATATCAAGCTTTGAAATGCCTTTTGCGAATTCATATGTTTCAAATGTTAATCCGCCGGCCTCCATTTTTATATTCGGGTCATACTCATTATGATAGATCAGCATGGTGTCAAAGAAAGGGTTGCGGTTCGGCTTGATCACCGGCTTCAGCGTTTCTGCCATTTGATCGTACGGATAATCTTGATGGTCATAAGCTTCAAGCAGAGTTTGTTTAGTGTGTTGAAGGTTGCCGGCAAACGATTCTTCAGGATTTAAATGAATTTTGATCGGCAAAAAGTTTGTAAACATTCCGATCGTATTCTCAATATCCGCATGACGCCGGCCTGCCACCAATGACCCGATCATCAACTCCTGCTGTTTTGTATAGCTGGACAAAAGCATGGCATAGAGCTGAAACAGCATGACATTGTTGGTCAGCTGCTGCGCCTCTCCGATTTTTTCAAGCTTTTCTAAAACGCGCGTCGGGATTGTAAACTTGATTGCCCTGCCTAAAAAGCTTTGTTCTTTGCGTTCATAATCAAGAGGCATATTCAGCACAGGCACTTCACCCTCAAGCTGTTTCAGCCAATACTCTTTTTGGCGTTTAAACATGTCACTATTAAAAAATGTCTGCTGCCACTCCGCAAAATCTTTATACTGAATGATTTTTTCTGGGAGCTGTTCCCCTCTATATAATTGAGTAAATTCTTTTATGAAAATATTCATCGAGGCGCCGTCCGCCACAATATTGTGCATATCAACAAGCAACGCATGTTTTTCTTCTTCAATTTTGACGAATTTCACCCGAATTAATGGAGAGACCTTAAGGTCAAACGGCCGTATAAATGAACTGATTTCGTCATCGAGCTCATCCATTCTCGCTTCGGTCTGTTCAATCGAAAAATTAAAGTTATGATGGATTCTCTGAACAGGTTCTCCATCTTTAATTTCAAAGGTTGTACGCAGTGTTTCATGCCTTTCGATCAGCTTTTTGAATGTGTCCTCGAAGCGGGCGGCATCAATTTTCCCGAAGCATAAAAGGGCCATCGGCATGTTATATGTGGTGACTTGCCCGATTCTCTGATGAATCAAATACGTTCTCCGCTGTGCCGCTGAAAGCCTGTACACGTCTTTTATTTCTGAAGGCTGAATGGATGTATATTGATTTCGGTCAGAACGCTCAATAAGTGCGGCAAGCGCACGGATTGTCGGATGCTGAAATACGTCGCTTAATGTAAGCTCCGCTCCAAATTCCTTGTGAATGCGGGAAATCAGGCCAGTGGCGTTTAATGAATGCCCTCCTGTTTCAAAGAAATGTGTATCGAATGTGACATGTTTGACTCCGAGAATGTCCTTCCACATGACCGCCAAAGCCGCTTCTGTCTCATTCAATGGAACATCTGATTCTGTATCCGCTGTCTTCTCGTCATTTACTTGCTCAGGCACCAAAAGCTGAAAATTTTCTGCCACCGGTGTTCCCGACTGTTCATTTGTCCGGCCAATCCAATATCTTTCTCTTTCGAAAGGATACGTTGGAAGCGGAATAAGCTGGCATTGCTCCTGCTCATAAAAAGCTTTCCAGTCGATCGGAACCCCGTGCAGCCACATATCTCCCAGCCTGCTTAGCAAATACCGATAATCGGAGGCTGACTCCTTCGGGTGCCTTAACAGCTGAATGGCGATTTGCGGCTGATCCTCCGCCTGATACAGCTTGCTGACAAACGACCGCAAAGCGTTTCCAGGGCCAACCTCTATAAAAATCGGATTTAATTCTTCTTTTAAACGTTTTGCGCAGTCCATAAATCTGACGGTCCCACGTAAATGGTGAGCCCAATATGCCGGATCTCCGGCTTCTTCGTCTGTGATCCAATTCCCTGTTACATTTGAAACAAACGGAATCTTTTGATTTTCAAATTGATAGGCAGAGAGTTTATGTTTCATGCTCTCTAAAACCGGTTCCATCATATGTGAATGGAAGGCATGAGATGTATGGAGTTTTCTGCAGCTATGCCCCTCGGCGCTCAACTTCCTTTCCAATGCCTCAATCTCGTCTAGTTCCCCTGAGACAACACATGAATTTGGCGCATTCACCGCAGCGATTGAAACGGTTTCGCCTGTATACGGTTTGATGTCTGCTTCGCTTAAGGATACGCTAAGCATAGATCCGGACGGCAAATTTTGGAGCGCTGCCCCTCGAAAGCTGACGATGTCAAGCGCATCTTCCAATGAGAGCACACCCGATATGGCTGCAGCCGTATATTCACCGATGCTGTGCCCCGCCATTGCTTTCGGCTTAATTCCCCAATCTATCAGCATTTTTGCAAGTGAATATTCGATACAGAACAGAAGAGGCTGCGTATATTCAGTTTGATTAATCAGTTTCGCATCATGCTGCTTATTGTCAGAGAAAAGCACCGAGCGCGGATCTGTATCCATATGATTTTTTAATATGTCAAAACAGGCGTCGAGCTCCTCTTTAAAAATCGGTACAGAATTGTAAAGCCCTTTAGCCATATCAACATACTGCGCCCCCTGTCCCGGAAAAAGAAAGACAACGGGCCGGCTTGCTGATTGAGAGCTTCCGGTTTTAACAGACTCATAGTCATTTTCATGAATAGCCTGAAGAAGCTCAGGCACATCCGCTGCCACAATTGCTTTTTTATAAGGGAACGAATGACGCCCTACTTTGAGGGTATATGCGGCGGCTGCCAAATTGGCTTGCTGATTTTTCATGAAATAGTTTGATAGCCGGTCTGTCATGTTGTTTAAAGCGGCCGGTGTTTTGGCTGACAGCAATAAGAGTTCCGCGTCGTGTCTTTCCGCTGCCTTGTGATGCGCCGGTGCTTCCTCTAATATGACATGGCCATTTGTTCCTCCTATGCCAAATGAACTAACGCCCGCTCTGCGCGGGAATTCGTTTTCTTCCCAAGGGGTAAGTTCCGTGTTGACGACAAATGGTGATTGCTCAAAATCGATTTTGGCGTTTGGCTTTTCGAAACTCAGAGTCGGCGGAATCATTTTATGCTTTAAGCTTAGAACTGCTTTCATAAATCCAGCCACACCTGACGCATCATTTAAATGACCAATGTTGGATTTGACAGAACCAATTCTACAGTAGCCGCGACGGTCTGTTTGATAAGCTTGTTTTAACGCTTCTATTTCTATCGGGTCACCGAGTGTCGTCCCTGTGCCGTGAGCCTCGACATACGTAATGGTTTCAGGCTCCACCTCTGCCATGTGCAGGGCTGTTTTGATAGCTGTTACCTGGCCTTTGGTGCTCGGCGCTGTATATCCAACCTTTCTGCTGCCGTCATTATTGATTGCAGTACCTTTTATAACAGCATAAATATGATCTCCGTCTGCTTCGGCATCTTCTAGCGTTTTTAAAATGACCGCTCCTGCCCCGTCTCCAAATACTGTGCCCGCCGCCTCATCATCAAAGACGCGGCAATGCCCGTCTGGAGAATGGATCATACCTTCTTGGTAGAGATACCCGGATTTTTGCGGCAGGCGGATAGAGACTCCGCCTGCAACCGCCATATGGCAGTCTCCATTTAACAAAGCCTGGGCAGCAAGGTGAATAGAGACCATCGAGGTTGAGCAAGCAGTCTGCACCATCATGCTCGGCCCTTTCAGGTTAAGCTTATAAGAAATAAGTGTTGCCATATAATCTCTCATATTCAAAACAGCTGTTTCCAGCGTCTTTGAGTCTTCTCCATGTTTTGCCCCCTGAAGAGCCCTCAGCACCCATTCTGCATTGAGGCCGGCTCCTGTATAAAGGCCGATCTGCCCTTTGTAAGTGAAGGGATCGTATCCAGCGTCTTCCAACGCGGTCCACACACATTCATGAAAGATTCGGAACTGCGGATCCATCATAGCAGCTTCCTTTGGCGTATAGTCAAAGAAGCCGGCGTCAAACAGGTCTACGTCCTCCACAATTCCTTTTGCTTTTACAAATCGCGGATTATTCAGCAGCTCTTCATCCACGCCTTCTTCTCTCAGTTCCTCATCAGTGAAAAAAGAAATCGTCTCTTTCGCATTTATCAAATTGCTCCAAAACTCCTGCATGTTTTTCGCACCCGGAAATCGGCCTGCCATTCCGATAACAGCAATTTCAGCTCCGTGATTCGAATTGTTAGAATTACTCATTCTATTCGCCGCCTCTCAATCTTTTATCTCGCTGATTGCGTAACCGCGTTTTTCTCCGTACGCTGGATACAGCCGCCATTTCCTCTGTCTCCTCTTCACTTTCTTCTTGATCAGGACTGATAAATTGCGCTAAAGCAGCCACTGACGGGTATGTGAATAAAGTCACCACTGCCTCATTCGTTCCCAATTCCTTATTTAAGCGGTTTGTCACTTGTACGATATCTAAAGAGCTGGCCCCAAGATCAAAAAAGTTATCATGTATCCCGACTTGCTCCAGACCCATGAAATCCTGCCAGATGCCGCAAATCACTTGTTCTGTTTTACTGCGCGGAGCGACATATGGATTATTCAATTCAGGTCTTGTGTGTACGGCGGCTGCTTTTTTCTTCTCACCCGCTGCGCTTTCTGTATTCATGGATATCCATTGCTTGATTCTATGGTCCAAATCACCTGTTGAAACCAATAGATGACGATTGTGGATATCAGACAGCACATATTGAAAAAGCTCGGCCCCTTCTTCGGGCAAAATCGCAAGATCAGCAATGGATTCACCAATTGTAGATTCAAGCTGTCCCCAGAAGTTCCAGGCATCCCAATTGACGCATATCCAAGGAATCTCGCTGCGCTGATTCATCCTCGCGGAAAAGGCGTCCATATAAATATTTGCTGCAGAATAAGCGGAAAAGCCGAGACCGCCGAGTAAAGCACTAATCGATGAAAATAAGAAGCAGAAATCTATTTTTTCGTTTTCCAATAACGATTCAAGCACTTCCAGGCCCCTTACTTTAGACTTGAATTGGTCCTCTCCGCCTTCAATTGCTCCGGGTATATCTTTAATAGCCCGGAAAGACGAACTACCCGGGAGACCAGCGGCGTGAAAGACGCCGTTCAGCTGTCCGAATTCAGCATGAATCTCTCTCATAACAGATTGCATATCTGATAGGCTTCCTGCATCCGCCTGAAGAGCTGTCACCTTTGCGCCCAGATTCTCCAATTCTTGTATTTTTCGGATTTTCGCAGTCACCGGATCATCTTCCTGATGTTTTTTGCACCAGCTTTCCCACTGGCTTGGCGGCGGAAGTTCACTTCTTCCTGTCAGAATCAGATGGACATTCCCTTCTTGCGCAAGCATCTTAGATAAAATAAAACCGATTCCGCCCATTCCTCCGGTGATAAGATATACGCCATTAGGGCGGATCATCTCCGGTAAGGCGGATGCTTTATTTAACTGTACAGGCTGATACGCCTGCACCCATCTGCGGCGGCTTCGGTATGCGATAATCTGATCTGAGTCTGGGTCTTCGGCTTCCTCAAGGACCTGGTCAATCAGCTCCTCTTCTTTCCATGTCAAATTGTCCGGCAAAGGAGGGATATCGATGTTCCAGCACTTCATATGGTTGTATTCTTGCGGGATCACTTTCAATGGCCCTAAAACCGGAGACTTTTCTGCATCGATTTGCTCTTCTCCTGTCACCTCATGAATGCCGCTTGTCAGTACAAATATGTCACATTGGTTCATTTGTTTTTGATTGGCTGCTGTCTGTGCAGTAAAAATCAAACTGTAATAGCCGCTTTCGCTGTAAGCACTGAAAGATTGCTGAGATTCACTTTGTTCAGAAACGCTCCAGAGATGCATGATTCGGTTTGGAAGAAGTCCGTCTGAAGCAAGTGAAGAAAACAAACGCTCATAATGCGTGCTGTCAGCCGGATTGATGATATACAATCCGCTGCTCACCTTTTCAAATTGCCGGCCCCTCGTGACAACTGCCGCTTCACGCCCATGACGGCGTATCGATTGCACAAGCCGGTCTCCAAAGGCTGTTCCTTCATGAAACACAAGCGTTTTTCCGCTTTCAGCCGGCTGTTCTTGTTTTCGGACATTCGCGGACTTGATCTTTCTTTCCCATGATGGAAGGTAGAACCATTGATCCATCTGCTTCTTTTTATTTGGCTCATCAGCGGAGGCGATAGCAGTAGCCGCATTGTCAGCCGCTTCTATCCAATAGCGTTTTCTCTCAAAAGGATAAGGCGGCAGCGGTACGAGGCGCTTAGGCTTATCACCGCTATACCGATTCCAGTCAATCTCATAACCGCATACCCAAATCTGCCCTAGTTTCTTCAAGAAATAAGCATGGTCATCAGCTGGTTCTTGAGCATGCCGGACTGTATGAACAATGTCATGCCGGTTTGATCGCTTCTTGTGCCTTTTGGCAAATGTACTGAGTGTGTTGCCGGGCCCGACTTCGATCAACAGCACGTTTTCATCATTTAGAATTTGCTCTAATCCTTTATGAAAACGCACTGTGCCTCTTAAGTGCTGAGACCAATAAGCCGGATCTTGTGCTTGTTCCGGCAGTATCCATGTCCCTGTGACATTGGAGACAAAAGGGATGCGGGGAATATGCATATCCATCTGCTTCACAAGCGTTTCAAATTCCGCAAGAATCGGCTCCATCATATAAGAATGAAAAGCGTGAGAAGTATGCAGCTGCCGTCCGGCAATGCCCTTCTCTTCAAGGAAAATGGCTAACGCCTCAATCTCCTCACTTTTTCCTGAGACTACGCATAAGTCATGAGCATTGACAGCCGCAAGTGACAGACCGTTCGTTAGCAGCGGCTGCAGCTCTTCCTCTGATAGCTGAACACTTATCATTGCTCCAGATTCCAGCTGCTGCATCAATCGTCCCCGCTCCATGACGAGCGTTAAAGCCGTGTCTAATGAAAACACGCCTGACAAGCATGCAGCAGTGTATTCACCAATGCTGTGTCCAATCATATAATCCGGCGAGATGCCTGCACTTTGCAGCAGCTTTGCGAGCGCGTATTCAAATATGAACAGCAGCGGCTGCACTACAGCGGTCTCCGTCAGCTTCGCCCCATCAGTTGAATCCGGGAAGACGATTGCCTTCAAATCGACCTGATGTGTTTTTTCAGCTAAGGCAAAACAGCGGTCCGCTTCTTTCTGAAATACTGGTTCAGCTTCATATAAATTTTTCATCATATCAATATACTGAGAACCTTGCCCGGAGAACATAAAGGCAGTCGGACGCCCGCTGTGTCTTTGATAACCGGTGAGCTCTGAACCGCTTTCCCATTCCGTTGATTTTGACAGCACGACAGATTTTCGGTATGAAAATTGTTTTCTGCCGACTTGCAAGGTGTATGCCACATCTTCTAATGGAATGTTTGGATGCGTTCGAAGAAATTTCTTCAATCGATTTGTCATCTGCTCTAAGGCTGTGTCTGTTTTTGCTGACAGAACTAGCAAATGCCGCTGGCTTTCGGAAGCTTCTCTGCCTGACTCCGGCTCTTCTTCCAGTACTATGTGCGCATTTGTGCCGCCAATTCCGAAGGAGCTGACACCCGCCCGCCTAGGATAATCGGATTCCTTCCAGTAAGTCGCCTCGGTATTGACATAAAAAGGCGTCCGGTCAAAATGAATATGCGGATTAGGTGTTGTGTAGTTCAAGCTTGGCAAAATTGTTTTATGTTTTATCGATAAAACGGCCTTAAAGAGGCCGGCAATGCCGGAAGCGCTGTTCAAATGTCCGACATTGCTTTTCACTGACCCGATTGGAATTGACATTGGCTTGTCACTTTTAAAAACCTGGCTCAGCGCTTCTATTTCAATTGGATCACCCATTTTTGTGCCGGTTCCGTGAGCTTCGATATACCCTACTGTGTTCGGATCAATACCTGCATTCTCGTATGCATTCTTTAACACTTCGGTCTGGCCTTCTACGCTCGGGGCGGTAAAACCGACTTTTCGGCTTCCGTCATTATTCATTCCGACCCCTTTTATGACTGTATAAATGGTATGCCCTTCTTTAACGGCGTCCTCATATCTTTTTAAAACGACAATTCCCGCGCCATCGCCAAAAACTGTACCGCCCGCTTCCTCATCAAAAGGCCGGCAATGCCCATCCGGTGATTGAATCATGCCATCCTGATAAACATAACCTGACCGCAAAGGCGTGCTGACGGTTACGCCTCCTGCAAGCGCTGCGTCACATGCTCCGTTTTGCAGCGCTTGGCATGCCGCTCCAATATTCACTAGAGAAGTGGAGCAGGCTGTTTGCATTGTGATGCTCGGCCCATGCAGGTTTAATTTATAAGCAAGCTGGGTGCTGAAAAATTCTCTGTCATTTAACAGCATGGAGCTGAACTGTTCAGTCCCATCCAGTTTTCCTGCAAAACGTGTGATCCATTCGAGGTTCGGACTTGTCCCAGTGTAGACGCCAATTTTCCCTGTTGTCCGCTCAGGGTCACAGCCCGCATCTTCTAAAGCCTCCCATGCACATTCATGTAAAAGCCTGAATTGCGGATCCATCAATTCTGCTTCTCTTGAGGAATATTGAAAAAAATCAGCATCAAACCTATCAGGATCTTCGAGGATACCCTTCGCTTTTACATAATTGGGGTGCTTCAAGAGCTGATCATCCATACCTGACGCTTTTAATTCTTCATCCGTAAAGAAGCTGATAGATTCTTTGCCGTTTACGAGATTATTCCAAAACTCATCCAAATTGCCGGCTCCGGGAAAACGCCCTGCCATACCGATAATCGCGATATCCGATCCCCGGCCATTCGAATGGGTTTGAGGCACCTTTTGAGGCTGCATCATTTCCGGCTGGCCGGCCACCGTTTGAACCTGTTGATGAAGATGCTTCGCCAGGCTGCGAACTGTGGCAAATTGATAAAGCACAACTGGTTCCACTTTCCATTTCAAATGATCTGTGAATTTTGCCGCTAATTGAGAGATATCAAGCGATGTAGCCCCCAGTTCAAAAAACGGCACCTCATCGTCCAGTTCATGGAATCCAAAATGCTTTAGGACAATTTCTCCGATTGTCTTTTCAACAGCTGATAACGTCAGTGCCGGCAATTCGGGATGTGTATCCGCCAGTTGCCGAGGCGCTTCTTCCTCCCTATCCTGCGCTGAATTGTCAGGCAGCGGGAAATGCTGCTTTGTAAAAGGATAAGTCGGCAGGGCTAACCTTTTATTATCCTGAGGTTCGTGCAGGACGCTGAAATCAATCTCAGCCCCGAGACTCCACAACGCTCCGTATATATGTAACTTTAAAACGTCTGTGTGTCCTTGTGTGCCGAGTTTATCTGTCACGCCAACTGAACGGCGCTCTGTAAATACTGATGCACCCTGAGTCAAACGCAGATCTATGCAAACAGCAGGTTCCTCCCGCAAACAAGACGAGATATGTTCAAAAAATCGTATCGGCTTGCAGATTTGGCCGGCCCAATAGCTGGGATCCGCTGCTTCGGAATCTGCTATACCTTTTCCAGTGACAGACGAAACGACTGGAATGTCTGGTGATTTCATGTCCAGCGTGCCAAGGAAGTGCATGAATTCTTCGGCCGCGTCAACCAGCAGATCCGATTGATATGCGATCTCCCCATCAAATAATTCAGCAGCTATCCCTTCTTGTTCAAGCCGCTCCTTCAGCTGATACACATCCTCTGGCAAACCGGAGACGGCACAATACCTCTCATCAATCAGCGCCAAAGATAATGATTTTTCTAAGTATTGAACGATATTCGGTTCTGACAGGCTGACACCGAGCATTTTTCCTGCCGGCGACATACTGATGAACTCTCCGCGTTTATATGCAGCAACAGCCCCTTCTTCAAAGGAGAACATTCCTGCCGCACAGGCCGCCGTAAACTCCCCGAATCCCCGCCCGATAAAGCGGTCCGGTGTAATGCCGATGTGTTGTAAATAACGGACTGCGGCGTATTCCATGATGAACGACAACGTATGGACCAATCCCAGATCTTTCTCTTCCCGGTATGTGTTTGGAGCAGAAATGCACACTTTAAAGAAACCGAGAACATCCTGCTGAAAAGCGTTATGCACCTTTTCAAGGCAAACATCAACTTCTTTTTTGAACAGGTTCTCTGTACGGTATAGTTCCGCATATCGGTCAAAGCCCTCTTGAACGTCTCCCGCAAATACAAACATGGTGCTGCTTGATACAGCCGCCGATTCGCTGATTTGTTTCTCATGCCGATGATCAGAAAGCTGATCAAGCAGATCCTTTTGATCTGAGGCAACAAAAGCGACTCTGTACTGAAATTGCTTTCTGCCAAGCTGTAACGTGCGAGCTATGGCTGGCAGCGGCGATTCCGGGTTCCGGCGAAGAAAATCAGCCATTTGATCCATTGAGCGGGCCAGCTCCTGTCTTGTTCTCGCAGAAAGAACAACTAACTCAGGACCGCCGGCTGGCATTTCATCAGTAAGAGATGGGGGCTCTTCAAGAACAACGTGCGCATTAGCCCCGCCGATTCCAAAAGCGCTCACGCCGGCTCTTCTCGGCCCTTGCAGGGATGCCCACTCAGTCAGCTCTGTATTGACAAAAAACGGCGTGTTCTCAAATTTGATGCGCGGGTTCGAATTTAGATAGTGAAAAGCGGGCGGCAGTTTTTTATGATGGAGCATCATAACGGTTTTGATAAATCCAGCTACCCCAGAAGCGGCGTCCAGATGTCCGATATTGGCTTTGACAGAACCAATTCGGCAGTATGCTTTTTTATCTGTATTGAAAGCACGGGTCAGCGCCTCAATTTCAATCGGATCTCCGACAGGCGTTCCTGTCCCGTGAGCCTCAACATAACCGATGGTTTCCGGTTCCGTTTCCGCCATCTCCATAGCTGTGGCAATGACATTCGCCTGGCCTTCAGCACTTGGAGCCGTATACCCGGCCTTATTGTTTCCATCATTATTAATGGCAGAGCCTTTGATGACGGCATAAATCGCATCGCCGTCAGCTTGTGCATCTTTCAATCGCTTTAACGCCACCACTCCGGCTCCTTCACCAAAAATGGTTCCGTTCGCCTGTTCATCAAACGGACGGCAATGACCATCTGAAGAATAGATCATTCCTTCCTGATAAAGGTACCCGGATATATGCGGCAGGCTCAGGGTAACACCTCCGGCTAATGCAAGGTCACATTCTCCCCCAATCAAGCCCTGGCACGCCATATGTATCGCGACAAGAGAAGTCGAGCAAGCGGTTTGAACTGATACACTCGGCCCTTTTAAATTAAGTTTATAAGCGATTCGTGATGCGAACGACGAATCATTTAAATGCATGATTTGAAAAGCGTCTTCATGCTTATGAAGAGAAGACATATGCCGGCCCATCCAGGACAAATTGCTGGAAGCACCAGCATACAGCCCGATCAGCCCGTTAAACCGTTCAGGGTCACAGCCCGCATGCTCCAGCGCTTCCCAGGCACATTCATGCATGAGTCTGATTTGCGGATCCATTAAGGCAGCTTCTCTCGGTGAATAGCCGAAAAACTCCGCATCAAAATCAGAAACTTCATCAATGATCGGTTTTGCTTTTACATACGCATCTTGGCGAAGCAGCGCCTCATCCACTCCGGCTTTGATTAATTCTTCATCGGTAAATTGAGTGACCGATTCTATCCCTTTTGAAATGTTGCTCCAATACTCATCAATATGTGCCGCGCCTGGAAACTTGCCCGCCATACCGACTACCGCTATTTCCAGTCCTGTTTCTGTCCATTGTTTCTCGTCAGCCATGGAAATCAGCCTCCCATCTATTTTCGTCTCATTCGCTGTTTTCGCCGGTTTTTCCCTTCATTTATGGCTTTTTGGCGATCTGGCTCAACTCCTTTTATGTGTAAATCATCACCGCTTTGCTGCGCTTTAATAGCTTGGGTTAACGCCGCAACCGTCGGGTGGGCATACATCATCACAACCGGGATATCCACGCCGAGTTCGTTTTTGATTCTCCCGCTCACCTGAAGCAGATCCAGTGAAGAGGCTCCTAATTCAAAGAAATTCATATTTACATCTGTTTCAGAATGAAAATAATCTTTGAAGATATTCATTAACCTATCTTCAAGTGTATCCAACCGGTCTTTTGTCAGCACATGCTCTGCGGTTTGTCTGTCCTTTTTCACATAGCTGTCTTTCATTCGTTTGTTTACGTCCTGCAGTGAAATCAGGACTTGCGGGTAGCTCAGCTGCAAAGCTCTCATAAACGCTTTTGCGCCTTGACTCGGCAGAATTCCTTGGTTTTGCTCTTCTTTGTTCGCTATCTTCGAAAGAATGGTCGCCGTTTCTGATTCATATGCCATCCCTACTTGTTCCCAACGGTCCCAGTTAACCGTCACCATGTTTTCGCCTTCTTTTTGGCATGCGTGAGCATAACTGTCCAAAAATGCGTTTGATGCAGCGTAGCCGACTTGGCCCCCCGCTCCCAAAAATGAAACAAGAGAGGAACAAATGAAGAAGAAGTCTGGCTGTTTGTTTCTAAGCGCTTTTCTTAACAGAGCCGTTCCTGTTATTTTGGCTTTCGCCATATGCCTCTCATCGTCTAGCGTCCTTGCGTGAATCACTTTGCCATCAGGAATGCCTGCCGCATGAATAACGCCATGAATAGCTTGTCCGAAGCGAGATTCTGCTGTTTGCAGGGCTTTTTGAAGCTCTGCCTCGTCTGAAATATCCGCCTGTAATACCAGCACTTCGGCTCCAGCCTTCTCGAGCTCTGCCACAGCATTGCGTTTTTTTTCTTTATCGTCTGCTCTTAGTTGATCGGTCAGTCCTGTCCGGCTTAGCAGCACAAGCTTCGCTTGAACCGTTACAGCTAAGTGAGATGCAAGAGATAACCCGATTCCGCCAAGGCCGCCTGTAATGATATAAACTCCTTTATGTCTGAGTTTGCCGGTCATATTCATCTCATCTTGCTTGGCCGGCTGCTTCGCCTGCCGAATCCATCTGCTGTTTCCGCGATAAGCCACAATAGGCTCATCATCTTCTTTTTGCAGTTCATAAGAAATCATTTCAGGCCAGCTTGATTGGCCGCGTCTCGGATCCGGATAAAGATCAACCGCTTTACAGCTGATCTGCTTATACTCTTGCGGAATGGTCAAACAGACTCCGGTCAGCGCAGCCTGATGAGGCTGAAGTTCCTCCGTTCCCGTCACATCGTGGGCTTGATTGGTCACTGCGGTTATGTTGAATCTTTTATTGCTCTGTGTTCCAAGTAAACGGACAAGATCAAGAAGAGGGAGATAACCGGCTATTGCGTGCTCCGCAATGTCTCCATCACGGCAATCACAGTCTTGCAGCCACATCCAGATGATTTCATCAGGGACAAACCCTCTTGAATTGAGTTCATCCAGCAGCTTCCGAAAGTGGGACGTATCCCCGCGTTTTACCGTAAACGTGTTGCTATCTGTTTCCGCAAAGCAATCACCCGGCAGGACAGAAACTGCCTCCGCTTGCTGTTTTATGAGATGTTGGCTGACATCACTGTTTTCTTCAAAAACAAGTATCCTCTTTCCTTGATGAGTGAATGTCTCATTGACTGGTTCCATTCGTTCCCAGAACGGAACGGAAAACCACTTATCAAAAGGAAGCTGTTTTTCACTTGAAGCAACGTTTAATTTCAACTCGTTTTTGATCTTTTCTTCCATTCCGCCCTGAGATGTTTGCGGATCGGGAAATACTTGATGCTCAAAAGGATAAGTCGGAAGCGGGACCCTTTCGTATGAGCCTCCCTTGCGAAATTGCTCCCAGTTCATGTTTACACCATGCGTCCAAAGCCTGCCGATGCTGTTTAACAGATAGACACGATCAGATGATACTTCCTTTGGATGCCGGATGATATTTACCGCGGCATGCCGCTCTGTCATAAAACCCTTATGCTTTCTCACAAACTGCGTTAAAGTGTTCCCTGGCCCGATCTCAACGAATACAACATTGCCCATTTGTAAAAGTGTGTTCAGCCCTGAATGAAAATCAACCTTTTCTATGATTTGCGAAGCCCAATACTCCGGATCTGCCGCCTGCTCTTTTTGTATCCAATCGCCTGTCACATTCGAAATAAACGGAAGGCCAGGTACTTGGAATTCCATGTTTTTCAGAATATCAGCAAAACGAGAGGCCGCCGGCTTCATCATGCTTGAATGAAACGCATGGGACGTTTTTAAGTGCTGAATTGCCACTCCTTTGGACTGAAGGCGCGTGGCAAAAGCATTGATTGGCTCCATAAAACCTGATACAACGGATAAATCAGAGCTGTTTGAAGCCGAAAGCTCAACGCCCTCCGTCAATTCCATTTCTATCTCTCTGCCAGACAGGCCGACGCTCAACATTTCTCCCTCCGGCATCTCCTGCATCAATCGGCCTCTCACCACAACCATATGAAGCGCGTCTTCCAATGAACAAATGCCTGACAGACAGGCTGCCGTTACTTCTCCTATGCTGTGGCCTATCATGTATTGCGGTTTTAAACCTTTTTTGATCAAGAAGGACGCCAGCGCATATTCAAAAGAAAATAAAATAGGCTGTGTATATGAAGTTTCATGGATAAGCCGTTCGGCTTCTTTGCTTTCTGCTTCATTAGCCGGAAACATGATGCTTCTAATATTGAGTCCTTCCTCAGCTTGCAGAATGGCAAAACAGCGCTCCAGCTCCTCCTGAAATATGGGCTCCATTTCATACAGTTGTTTCCCCATATTGACGTATTGAGAGCCTTGACCGGAAAACATAAAGACAACCGCCGGCTTTTCCAGCGCTATTGAAGAAGTTGTCTTATCGCTTGTTATTCCTAAAGGACCCGCCGTAAATGCCTGACGATACTGAAAATGCCTGCGGCCCTCTTGCAGCGTGTATGAAATGTCTTGGAGCGGTACCTCTTCATTCTCTTTTATAAATTGCTTGACTTGATCCGCAGCCTTAGTTGCGGCTTTTTCAGACCTGGCAGAAATAAGCATAAGGCAGTCTTCATGATCCTCTTTATGGCGTCTTTCCTTCATCGGCGGCTCCTCCATGACAACATGAACATTCGTGCCGCCGATCCCAAAGGAACTGACCCCCGCCCGAAACACACGGTCAGATGCTGTCCATTGTTTTGCTGATGTGCTGACATAAAAAGGACTGTTTTCAAAATCAATTTTAGGATTGGGATTTTTGTAATGAAGGCTTGGCGGCAGGATTCTCGCTTTGAGACTCAGCGCCGTCTTAATAAACCCCGCAATTCCCGCGGCGGAATCCAAATGACCGATATTTGTTTTAACAGAGCCGATCGCGCAGTATTGCTTCTTTTCTGTTTGAAACGCTTGGTTAAGCGCCTCTATTTCAACTGGATCTCCTAGCGAAGTGCCCGTGCCATGCGCTTCGACATAAGAAATACTTTCGGGCTCTACACGGCTGATGTTCAGTGCTTTTCTAATGACATCCGCCTGCCCTTCGATACTTGGCGCGGTGTAACCGACTTTACGGCTGCCGTCATTGTTATATGCTGATCCCTTAATGACAGCGTAAATATGGTCTTGATCCTTCAGCGCCTGCTTTAAGGTTTTGAGCACTACAACACCGCAGCCCTCGCCCCCGACTGTCCCTTTTGCTTCCGCATCAAATGCACGGCAGCGGCCGTCTGGCGACATAATCATCCCTTCTTGATACATATAACCCTTTTTGTGGGGACAAGTCACCGTTACACCTCCGGCCAGCGCCATTTTACAGTCGCCGGTAAGCAAAGCTCTGGATGCGAGATGCACAGCGGTCAGAGAAGAAGAACAAGCTGTATCCACTGCGATACTCGGCCCTTTCAAATTTAATTTGTAAGAAATTTGCGTATTCATAAAGTCCTTGTCCGTCAACTGCACAGCAGCAAACTGCTCAGAAGAACTGCTGCTTCTCAGCAGCATTGAACTTGCCTGCCAGTACAAATTCGCAGACGCAGCGCCGAATAAGCCTATAGGCTGGGAATAGTTTTCGGGATTGTACCCGGCGTTTTCAAGGGATTCCCACGCGACTTCATGAAACATGCGCACTTGCGGGTCCATCACCTCTGCTTCGCGCTGTGAGTAGCCGAAAAACGCTGCGTCAAAGTGGTCATGCCGGTCTACTTTTCCTTTGGCTCTGACATAATTCTTATGATCGAGCTGCTCTTTAGGCACACCAGCTTCCATAAGCTCTTCTTTTGAGAAAAATGTAACGGATTCCGTGCCCGTTTTGATATTCTCCCAAAACTCTTCAATATTTTTGGCACCAGGGAAACGGCAAGCCATTCCGATAACCGCGATTTCCAAGCCTGTTGTTTTACTCATCAGAGATCCCGCCTAACAGTTGTGAGACATTTTCTAAATCTTCCGCTGCCTCTTCCGCTCTCTCAGCGTTTGCCTGAGAACCCTCAGACTCCGTTTGCCGGCTGAGCTGGGCAGCTATTGCTGAAACGGATGTATATTGAAACAGCTGAACAACTGACAGCTCTTGTCCAAACTGCTCTTTCAATTTGTTCGATAGTTCTACGATGTGAAATGAGTTTCCGCCGATATCAAAAAAGTTATCTTCCATGCTGATTTCAGATTCAGATATATTCAAAATGCCAGCAAAAATGGAAACCAGCTTTTTCTCTGTTTCATTGTGCGGTTTTATGACCTGCTCGTCAGATTCAGGCTCTTCCAAAGGATCTGGAAGAGCCTTGATATCAAGCTTTCCTGACAGGTTCATCGGAAACGAATCTATGCGAATGAATCGCCTTGGAATCATATAAGCCGGCAGCTTTGCTGCTAAAAATTCTCTCATTTTTCGAGTTTTCAACTTTTGATCGGAAATGAGATACGCCACAAGAAACTGGTCATCCGATTCCTTTTGAACTGGAATAATCACCGCGTCATGAATGATTTGTCCGGACTCACTGTAATCAAGCAAGGCTTTTTTAATCTCATCCAGCTCTACTCTGAATCCTCTTATTTTCACTTGATCATCATACCTGCCAAAAAATTCGATTAAGCCGTCAGAACGCCATCTCGCCAAGTCACCGGTATGATAAAGCTTGCTGGCGGGGATATGCTGCGGTACTGTAAACTTTTCAGCCGTCAGCTCAGGCTGACCGATATATCCTCTTGCCACACCGTCGCCGGCAATGCATAATTCTCCGTACAAGCCAATGGGCACAGGCTGGCCGCAATGATCCAGAATAAAAATCTGTTCATTTGGCATCGGCCTGCCGATCGGCACGGCGGCTTCATTCCAAGGCTCAGGAATAATAAAAGCCGCTGACTGCACAGCGCATTCCGTCGGGCCGTAATTATTTGTCATCACCGGCTTGTCGGCTTGAAACGTTTGTAAAAACTGGTCAACCAATTGGGGCTGAAGAACTTCGCCGCCTGCCAATATTAACTTCAATTCGTTAACGTGGTGCGGCTCTTTCTCAGCGGCTTTGATCATTAGGCGCAAATGAGAGGGGGTCGCATCTGAAATATGAATGCGGTTCTCCTCATAAAAAGACCACAGCTGCTTTCCATCCACCCTTGCATGATCCGGTGCAATATATAAGGTGTGTCCGAGAAGCACCGCAGGAAATAACGTTTGCACAGATGCGTCAAAAATATGAGATGCAAGCATGCCGATGCGTAGATGCACTTGTGAAAACGGCTGAAAATGAAGGCTGTCTATGCCATATACTAAATTGATGACTTGACGATGCTCCACCATCACGCCTTTCGGTTTGCCTGTTGTCCCGGATGTATACAGCACATAAGCGAGATTTTCAGGAGACGGCAGACGCCCATGCTCCGCCGTCCCTTCAAATTTCATCATTTCCTCTATCAATAAGCTTTTTTTATCCCCAGCAGAAATGTCATGATCCTCGTTCGTGATCACAAACCGCGAACCGCTGTTTCTCAGCATATAATCCATCCGTTCGGACGGCATATTTACATCTATCGGCAAATAAGGACAGCCGGCTTTTAATATGCCTAATATGCCGATAACCATTTCTGCCGAACGATGAACCATCAGCCCAACAGCCTCCTCATGACGAACACCCTCTTTTATCAAAAAAGCAGCGATCCTGTCTGACAATTCATCAGCCTCACTGTATGTGAAGCTGATATCTTCATAAACAATCGCAGGCTGATCCGGCTTGCGATCGGCCTGTTCTTTGAATAGATCGACAATTGATTTGTTTTTCGGATATGGCTGATTTGTTTGGTTAAATGTCATGGTGATTTTCTCTCTCTCTTCTTGAGAAAGAAATTGCAGCTCAGTAACTGGCGTCTCTGGCGCTGACATCGCCTGCTCTGCCAGCGTGCAAAAATGGCCGGCTATCCGTTCAGCCGTTTCAAAGGTGTAATGCCTTAAATTCCAGCTCACCTTACCAGTCAGTATCCCTTCGTCACGCTGAATGGAAATCAACAAATCGGTGTCCATCTCTTTCAATGAGGCGGGCTGCTGAAGGTCAGCCATTGCCACGGAAATGCCGAAGCGGGGACCCCCTTTTATATGCAAAGGATAGAGCTCATCCAACAGGATTTTCACAGGATAATTTTGATGGGCATACGCTTGTTGAAAAGACTGTTTCACCCGCTCAAGGCAGTCTCTGAAACTCATAGAAGGGTTTATTTTCACCGGCAGCGGAAGAAGGTCATTGATCACCGGCTGTGTTTCCCGCTGTTTCATCACTGGAGCCGACGCCACGACATCCGTTCTTCCGCTGTACCTGTGCAGCAATGTGACTGCCACAGTCATAAAAATGATAAACATACGCAAATCTGAAGCTCCGGATGCCTTTAAGATGGCCTTTTCCAGCTGAACCGGAAATAAAAAAGTGAATGAAGCTTCTTCATCGGTTTGATCAAACTGCTTTGAATCATAAGGAAAACGGCAGTCCGACGAAATTTGAGTTAATAGAGAAGTCCAAAATTGCCGCTCCTTCACTTTTTCAAGAGCCGCGGTTTTCAATTGAAAGACATCGGTTTGATTCATTGTTATTCACCTATTTCTGCTAGATTTTCAGATCGTCTAGTTCCAACAACGATACCTTTTCTAAATCATTGATGCCTGAAGTCAGGTCAATATCCTCGAGAGAGGTTTGCTTACAATCAATCACGGCTGACAGCACCTTTTTAATCCCTTTCGCAATGCTTTCAATGGTTTCTCTTGTAAACAGCTCAGTGCTGTATTCAATGACAGAAGATAAACCGTTTTCGTCTTCTGAAGCGATCCAAAGCAAATCAAACCGGGAAACCGCTGTTTCATATTCATAGTCGGTTAATGAGATCCCGTCTACCTCTAAAGCAGGCTGGCTTAGATTCTGCAGTGCAAAAACAGTATCAAAAATATGATTCCTATTTAACGTCCTATCTAACTTCAAATCTTGAACCATATGTTCATACTGATAATCTTGATGATCAAAGTCATCTATCACCAGCTGCTTGACATGGTGCAGAAATTGAGTGAACGCCATCTCTTTTTTCGGATAAAACCGAAGCGGAAGCATATTAACGAATATACCGATGATCCGCTGCAGTTCCTCCTGCCTTCTCCCCGCGACCGGAACGCCGACTACAATGTCGGACTGTCCAGTAAGCTTATGCAGCAGGATTTGATAGATTGATAAAAGTCCCATAAACAGCGTGGCATCCTCATCGGCCATAATGGCTTTGAACGCCTCCAGCTCTTTTTTGCTTATATAAAAACGATAATGGGCGCCGGCAAAGCTTTTGACAACAGGTCTCTGATAATCAGCCGGCAGCTGAAGCTCACTAAATCCATCAAGCCGTTTCAGCCAATATGTTTTCACCTCATTCAGATCATCAGACTGAAGCATCAGATTCTGCCATTCTGAGAAATCTTTATATTGCAATTCAAGCGGCGCAAGCTCCTTGCCGTCATACAGATCCATAAATTCGCTGACCAAGATATCCTGAGATAAACCGTCAGAAATAATATGATGCATATCGAGCATCAGAATATACTCGTTTTCAGAGTTCTTCATAACACCAACTCTCATCAAAGGAGCCTGATCAAGCTGGAACGGCTTTAAAAAGCTGCTGATGACTTCTTGTTCTTTTTGATTTTGCCCTTCCTGGCCTGCCACATTTGATAGGTCAAAAAAGTCCGCATGAAATTCCGCATGCTCAGCTATGCACTGCATAGGAACACCGTCTATTGCTTTAAAGGATGTTCTTAAACTCTCATGACGTATAATCAATTGCTTGAACACATTCTCAAGCCTTTGCATGTCAAGCTTTCCTGCAATCTTGCCGGCAGTGAACTCATTGTAGCCTGTGCTTGTTGGATCTAACTGCTGTACAAGATAAAGTCGTTTTTGCGCTGAGGATAACGGATAATAATCCCTTTTCGCAGCTTTTTCTATCTTTCTGTACATCTTCTTGTCGGCTTGGCTGATAAATTCGGCCATCTGCCTGATCGTCGGAATGTTAAAGAAATCCGGCAGCGCAATTTCCACATTGAATGCTTGATGAATAATGGAAATGAAAGTAATCGCCTTTAACGAATCCCCGCCCATTTCAAAGAAATCATCGTCTATGCCAATTTGATCAATCTTGAAAAACGACTGCCATTGAACAAGAAGTTCTTTTTCCATATCAGTCACCGGTTCGGCATATTCAGCGGTAAGTTCCGGCCGGCCGTACAGCGATACTTCCTCTTGCTCTTCACCGTTAGGCTTCTGCAGACGGTTCACATATTTTTGTATCCTTTCCTGCAGATCCGTGGCAGACACTACAATCTGATCCATATGATCAAATGTAAAAATCTTCTCAAAGATCTCTCTGCCCTCATGCGTACGAATCAGGGTATTTTCTAAATCCCCTCCGATTGGAATATCCGGTTTTTTGCCGTCTTCAAATTCCCAGCCGTCTAAATTTAGGGCTGTCCACTGAACAGGATGCTGCGCATTATGTTTATATACAAAGGCATCAACAAACTGGTTAACGGCAGTATAGGCGGTAAATCCAAGTCCTCCTAATATTGGAGACAAGGACGAAATCAAAAAGCAGAAATCAAGCGGTCGATCAGCCAGCACTTTTTCTAATACCGCAACGCCCGTCATTTTTGCTTGAAAGTGAGCATCCGAGAAACTTTTATCCGTTTGTTCCATCATTCTGAATGATTGTTCGCCTGTTATTCCAGCTGCATAAATTACACCGTGGATGGAGCCGTACTTACGTTCAGCCATATGAACCAGTTCAGACATATCCGCTTCACAGCTTGCATCCGCAGCAACGGTAGTGACTTCTGCGCCTGTTTTTTCTATCTCATATATTGATTTTATTTTTTTAACGGTTGGATCATCCTCAGCATGCGTGCTGATTAAGGACTCCCATTCACTCCGCGGCGGTAAGCCGGAACGGCTTGTCAGAATAAGTTTTCCTTTTGTTTTCTCAGCAATGGTTTTTGCAGCATGTAAACCGATGAAGCCCAGACCGCCAATCAGAATATATACACCTCCGGGACGAAGGTGCCCCTGCGATGATTCTGCAGGCACTGCTTTGTGAATAAAATTCCTGGTGTACCTTTTATTACTTCTGTAAACCGTTAAGAGATTGCCTGATTCGGTCATCAACTCTGATCTGATGAGTCCCAGCAGCTTGTCTTCTTTCCAGGAATCTTCTTTCTGCCTGTCTATATCAATCACTCGATAGCGAAGGAACGGTGTTTCCTGAGATATGACCATACTCGGCCCCAGATGTACGGCTTTCTCTGGATACAGCATGTCTTCTCCGCCAAGCTGATAAGTAAGGGACGATAACACAAAGATCGAAATGTCCTGCTTTGTTTCTTTCTTTTTCAATGCTTGCCCTAAGTAAAGCAAAGAGTAATAGGATTCGTTTTGCATCTGCTCAATCCACTCGGCAGCAGCTGATTCATTCTTCTCTGCCAGCCCCCAGAGGTGCAAAATCCGGCTGTACTGGATGTTTCCCTTCTCCAACACTTCAAAGAGACGGCAGTAATCTTCCGCAGAGTCCGGGCGGAGTGTGTACACTCCTTTTTCAATCTGCTGAAAGTTATGCCCTTTTTTAATGATGACACAAGAAGCACAGGCTGGTTGAAGACCCCGAATAAGCTTATGGCCAAAATCACTATCCTCCATGAAGACAAGCAAACTTTGTTCCGTCGCTTCAATCTCGCGAGAAATCGGCAGGATTTCTTTTTCCCATTGCGGCAGATAAAACCACTCCTGAACCGGGAGCTTTCCTTCGAAATGTTTTTTGCCTTTTCCGCTGGCAGTATGTTTCCGTTTGTACCAGAAGGATTCCTTTTCAAAAGGATATTGAGGCATAGAGACCTTTTCAGGATTTCTGCCCTCGTGCAGCCCGCGCCAATCAATGTCCGCGCCATACATCCACAGCGTGCCAATTCTGCTGAGTAAAAATTGGACATCTGACATACTCTGTCTGCTGTGTTTCAGCACATTGCAAGCATGCTGGCGCAGCTCATCCTTAATCGATCTCTTCACCAGCACACTTAAGTCCTGTCCCGGGCCAATTTCGATAAAAATAGCATCTTCCTGCTTCGTTAACACGTCAATACCCTCGGCAAAGCGAACAGTCTCAGTCATGTGCCGCTTCCAATAGTCATAGTCCGCGGCTTCTTCATCCGCTATCCAGTCTCCCGTTAAATTTGAAAAGAAAGGAACATCCGGTTTTTGATAAGAAATGTGCTTTGCTGTATTTCCAAATCGTTCAGCTGCGGAAGCCATGACATGCGAATGAGCAGCAATTGAACCTTTTACTCTCATACAAAGCACTTTTTTGGCTTTTAACTGTTCTTCAAATACGGAAATGTCAGACTCAATCCCCGACACAATGCAAGAAGCGTCATTAACAACAGCCAAGGAAATGCAATCAGGGAGAATCGGTTTCAATTCTTCCTCTGGCAATGGGACGCTTAGCATGATGCCTGACGGCGCTTCGTGCATAACTTGTCCACGTAAGCTGATGAGCTTGATAGCGTCACTGAGCGTAAACACTCCCGCTACCGCGGCAGCCGTTAGTTCACCAAAGCTGTAGCCGATCATAGCCCATGGCCGCAGCCCCCACTTCATCAGCAAAAGTGACAGCGCATATTCCAGCATAAAAATAGCAGGCTGGGCATATTTCGTCTCTTGAAGCTTTTTCGCGGCAGCGTCTTCATCCTGCTGGTCAGGGTATAGAATATCCTCAAGCCTCTCGCCGGTCGCTTCATAGAATTCTAGAAAACAATGATCCATCGTCTCTTTGAAAAACGGCTCCTCCGTATACAAATCACGGCCCATGTTCACATATTGACTGCCTTGGCCCGAGAACATGAAAATCAATTTTTTACCCTTCTTTTCCTGAATCCGCGACATTCGGCTAAGTCCTCTGTCCTTTTTCTCAGAAAGCAGGCGGATGACATCCTGTCTGTCCTTTGCCACAAACATTTGCCTATAATCAAAGTGCTGTCTCCCGGCCTGCAGCGTATAAGCGGCGTCCGCTGCATTAAGCTCTGAGTTCCTTTCCATGTGCTCGAGCAAAAGGTCTTTCGTTTTTTCTAAAGCATTCATCGTTTTTGCTGAAAGCGGAAACAGCTGATACGAACGCGAATGTTGTTCACGTTCACTGACAGGCGCTTCCTCCAGAATCACATGGGCATTGGTGCCGCCCATACCGAATGAGCTCACGCCTGCTCGTCTTGGGGTATTTGTTTTCTTCCACATTCGGAGCTTGTCATTCACAAGGAAAGGACTGTTTTCAAAATCAATATTCGGATTCGCTTCCCTAAAATGAAGGCTAGGCACAAATTGTTGATGCTTCAGAGAAAGAACTGTTTTAATGAGACCTGCCGCTCCAGCAGCAGCATCAAGGTGCCCAATATTCGTTTTTACGGAACCAATCCTGCAAAACGCGGTCTTATTCGTTTGAAACGCTTTTGTTAAGGCTTCTATTTCAATTGGATCTCCGAGAGCTGTGCCTGTTCCGTGAGTTTCCACATAGCTGATGGTTTCAGGTTCAATCCCCGCGTCAGCAATCGCATCTCTTATGACCTCTGTCTGGCCTTCCACACTCGGCGCATTAAAGCCTACCTTTTGGTCACCGTCATTGTTGACTGCAGACCCTTTTACAACCGCATAGATCCTATCGCCGTCAGCCAAAGCGCGGCTCAACGATTTCACTGCGACAAATCCGACTCCATCGCCTCCTACAGTGCCTTTCGCGTCTTTATCAAAGGCTCGGCAGTGACCGTCTGGTGATTTCACCATATTCTCTTGGTAGATGTAGCCTGACTTAACCGGATGGAGAATGGATACACCGCCTGCGAGAGCCACATCAGATTCTCCATTCAGCACTGATTTGCAAGCCAAATGCAACGCCACCAAGGAGGTTGAACAAGCTGTCTGCAGTGTAATGGCTGGACCTTTTAAATTAAGTTTATGAGCAACTCGCGTGCTGATCGTATAGGTATCATTTAAAGAGCCGATTTCAAACAGCTCTGACATCCTGCCGTCTAATGAATCAGCGAAATGCTGGAGCCATTGAAAATTTGAGGTTGTTCCAGTAAACAAACCGATTTTCCCTTCATATTCAGCTGAAACACACCCTGCATCTTCAAGTGTTTTCCATACATACTCATGAAGAAGACGGATTTGCGGGTCCATAACCTCTGCCTGTCCCGGTGAATAGCCGAAGAAGGAGGCATCAAATAAATCGGGGCCGTCGATGATTCCTTTCGCCCTTACATAATCAGTTCTCGTAAATGTTTGTTCATCAATGCCTGCCGTAAACAGCTCTTCATCAGTGAAAAAAGAGATAGATTCCTTGCCATTTTGCAGGTTATGCCAAAACTCATCTATGTTTTCAGCTCCAGGAAAACGCCCGGCCATACCGATGATGGCGATGTTTTCATCTGATTGTGCCTTCCGCTTTGATGTTAATTGTGTTTTCTTTTTTGATTGCTCTTCATCATGGCCTGACAAGAACTCAGCAAGCAATTGGACTGTTGGACGGCGGAACATCTCAACCATTGGAATACTTTTTCCCGTTTCCTTAGAAAGCTGCTGATTGACTTGGATCAAATGCAGGGATGTGCCGCCGATTTCAAAAAATTTATCCTGCACATTGATGCTGTCTTGACCAAGTACGCGTTTCCAAACCTCCAGCACCATCTTTTCTGTTTCAGAAGCGGGGGCCGATGCAAACACCTCTCGTTTTGTCTCTGCTGCAAGCTCGGGCAGTGCTTTTTTATCCAATTTCCCATTGGCCGTCAGCGGCATCTCACTCATCACAATAAATCGGGATGGGATCATATATTCCGGCAAATAACGGCGCAAGTAAACGCGCAGCTGCTTTTCATCAATCGTCTCATCAGTGAAAAGATAAGCAGCCAGGCACGGCGTCTGGGACGCGTCCTTCTTCACGACAGCCGCTGCCCCTTTTATACGCCCGTACCGGCAGAGCCAGTGCTCAATTTCCCCGCT
The DNA here is from genome assembly GCF_047608225.1 of Bacillus sp. SW14. NCBI lineage: Bacteria > Bacillati > Bacillota > Bacilli > Caryophanales > Bacillaceae > Bacillus > Bacillus sp. SW14. The sequence continues at coordinate 3,642,059 of NZ_JBLKRW010000001.1, forward strand.
CTCAATCCGATAGCCCCTAAGTTTGATTTGGTCATCGTTTCTGCCTAAAAACTGAATGGTTCCATCCGGTAAAAAGCGGGCTGCGTCTCCTGTTTTATACATTTTTTCTCCGGGTTTAAAAGGATGCGCCACAAAGCGCTCTGCCGTCAGTTCCTCCCGGCCTAAGTAGCCTTCTGCTACTCCTTTTCCGGCAATATATAGTTCTCCTGCTGCTCCCTGAGGCAGCAGATTCATATGTGAATCTAGAATGTATATATCAGTATGTGCTGCCGGCCGGCCGATCGGCACATACAGACCTTTATCCCTTTCAGATGAGTAGCGGTGAATCATGCAGCCGACTACCGTTTCCGTCGGGCCATATTCGTTAAAGATTTCAATTTCCCCATCGAAGTTCTGTTCAATTTTCGCCGCAAGAGAGGTTTCTAATTGCTCTCCCCCCAGTATCAGGCACTTCATCACACTGTCCCGAAACGGCATTCCGGAAATGAAATGCAGATGGGACGGCGTTAACTTCATAACATGGGCTCGATTATCTTTCAGAATCTGTTCCACAAGAAGCTGCTTGTTTTTATCACGATACACAATAATTGCGTTTCCTGTAATAAGCGGGGTAAAGATAGAAGTTACAGTTAAATCAAAAGAAAGGGAGGTATAAAGGGCAAAATCTCTTTTCTCACCTCTTACATATTGCTCGGCGGCCCAGGAAACATAATTTTCAAGACCAAGATGCTTAACAAGCACCCCTTTTGGCCTGCCTGTTGTTCCAGAGGTATAGATGCAATACGCAATGTCCTGCGAACCGTATTGTTTCACCAGATTGCTGTCGTTTCCTTGATAAAGGTTTTGATCGGTAATATCTACTTTCACACCATCGAACGAGTAAACCAGCCCCTCAATATCTTCTGTCAGCAGAAGTTTTATCCCGCTGTCCTGCAGGAGATATTCAATTCTTTCCGAAGGATAATCGGGATCAACTGGGACATAAGCGCCGCCCGCTTTTAATACAGCGAGACAAGCGATCACCATTTCAATTGAATGTTCTGTTAAAATACCGACTCTTTGTGCAGGTTTGACTCCCCGACTTTCTAAAAAGCGGGCGAGCTGATTCACTTTTTTATTTAATTGATCGTAGGTCAGGGATTCCGAGCGAAAGTCCACAGCAAGCGCATCCGGCGTCTTTTCCGCCTGCTGTTCAAACAAATCAATAACAGTTTGATGTGTGTTGCCGGTCATACCTTTATAGTTGCAAAACTCTTCAAGCTGATAATGCACTTCGTCTTCGGAAAGCATATTCAAGCGGTGCACAGATCTGTCTGCCGGATACTCAATAACTTCCGATAACAGGTTGAGAAAATGATCTCCCAGCTGCTTCACTTGAAGAGCAGACATGACACCAGGATTGTATATAAATGAAAAATGGATATGCTCATCAAAAGCCTGTACACTCAATGTCAAATCGAATTCAGTTTGTTCAAACATGTCGTATTGCTCGATTGAAAGAGGAAGACTGTTTGACTTAAGCATCTGGTCAAGCGGATAATTTTCAATCACGACAATCGTGTCAAATAATGACTGCTCAGCGGTCAGACCCGCATAGGTTTTTAAATCAGACAGCGGTGTATGTTCATACTCACTTCTCTTAGCAATCTGCTCATGTGCAAGCTGAATCACATCTAAAGGAGTGGAGTGAGGCGTGAAGCGGAGACGAAGCGGAATGGTATTGATAAACAGCCCCGTCATTTGTTCTATTCCAGGTACATCCGCGCCTCTTCCGGAAACGGTTGTCCCGAACACCACTTCTTCTTGATCAGAATAATTCTTTAGCAGCAGACCCCAGACACTATATAGAATTGAAGCCAGTGTAACCTGCCTTTCAGAAGCGAGTGAGCGCAGAGCTTTTCCTGCTGAAGCTGGAAGCTGTATTTCATGTTTAGAAAAAATAGCATTTCGCTTCCCTGGTCTTTCTGTATTCGGCAGCAATTGCACGGGCTCCCAGTCTTTCAATAATCCTTTCCAAAATGACGCCTGGCTGTCTTTTGTTTTACGCTGCTGTGCCTGCTGCCATTTCACAAATGCTTGATACGACGGTTTTTGCGGTATAACAGGTGTTTGACCCGTGGCTAACGCTTGATAGGACTCCATCCACTCTTTGAGGACAATCCCCATGCTCCAGCCGTCCATCAAGATATGATGAAAGCTGATCATCATCCAGGTCCCATTTTCTTCTGTTTGATACAGTGTGACACGGAAAGGTACTTCTTGAAGCTGAAACGGCTCTTCCCGGTCACTCTCCGCAAGCTCTTCCTTCAGCTTTTCCTGAGAAATGCCTTTCTCGAACGAGAGGCTCAGATAACGGATATCTATTTTATGATGCTTTAATATAACCTGAATTGGCTTAGCTGTTTCCTTCCACCTAAACACCGTCCGAAGCATTTCATTTTGCTGAACCGTTTGCTGCCATGCTTTTTCAAAAAGATCGCGGGCTGGCTCACTCTCTAGCTTGATTAGCATTTGTTCAAAATAAGCATTACCTTCCGGCTCCATTAAATGATGAAAAAGCAGACCTTCCTGAATGGTGGTCAGTCCGAGAATGTTGGCTATGTTATTTTTATCTATTTTTTTCATTTGCTCACTCACAGAATCCTCTCCATCCTCTGCCTATATATGTTTGACAAAATATCGTCTCAATCCATAATTCGCTATGACTTGCTGCTGAATTTGAGATGTTCCTTCAATGATTTCCAACACTTTGGCTTCTCTGTACAAGCGGGCAGCTGAATGATCTCTGCTGAAACCGCTTCCTCCATGGATCTGCACATTTGAATTGGTAATCTCCACAGCAATCTTTGAAGTGAAATATTTCGCGATAGACGTTTCCGTCACGGCCTCTGGATCTTGTTTCATCCGCATTTCGCCTGCTTTCATGCATAAGGCTCGGGCTGCATGCAGCTGTGTTACAGCATCACCGATCATTCCTTTAATCATTTGATGTTTGTAGAGCTTCTCTCCAAATTGGCTTCTCTTCCGTGAATATGTGACTAAAGAATCGACGGCTTCCTGTGCAATCGCCAAGCCGGCCCATGCCACACTGTACCTCCCATGATCCAAGGCTAAATTAACGATGTAATTAAAGCCGCCCCCGATTGGCCCTAATATCTGATCTTCAGAAACCTCGACGCTGTCAAACTCTATTTCCGCAAGATAAGAAGCTCTATTGGCCATCATGCCTTCCATTTTTTTAACCGTTACTCCGCTCTGGCGGCTGTCTACGATAAAGGCTGTAACCACTTCTCTATCACGGGCTATAACCAGAAAAAAGTCAGCAATGGCGCCAAAAGAAATCCATTTTTTTCTCCCGTTGATGACATAGCTGCTTCCGTTTCTTGTATACGATGTTTCAATGTGGTTTGCGTCTGAACCAATATTTGGTTCAGACAATGCAAACGCTCCGATTTTCTCTCCTTTTCCGATGGGGACAAGCCATTCTTCTTTTTGGCGCTCTGTACCGTACCGCAGCAGAGATTCACCGACTAACGAATTTACAGTCAAAAGGGTTCGAATATTACAGCACGCTTTACCTGCTTGTTCAGTAAACAAACCGTACTCGACAGGGTTCAATCCCAATCCGTGATAAACTTCCGGAATACCCGCAGCAAAATAAGATTTGCTCCCTAACTCTTTTATTAATGCTGCCGGGATGCATTCCTTCTCATCAAATTCGCCTGCAAAAGGTCTGATTTTTTCATCGCAGTAACCTCGGAAATCTTGAATGATGTCGGCTTTCATCTCAGCTGTTTTCATTAGCAAGCGCCCCGTTCTGTTTCTGTTCAATTAGGCTGACGATTCGGTTTACTGTGCTGAAGTTAGCAATATCTAAATCTTCGTTATCAAGCTGAAACCCAAAGTTTTGCTCAAGAAATGTTACAAGTTTCATCGCAAATAAAGAATTCACAAATCCCATTTCAAAAATGTGATCATCATTGGTTAATTCGATTTCATCGTCAAAGACCACCAAATTTTGTTCAATATATTCTCTAATTTGTTCATGAAGATTCATCTATTTGCTCTCCCCGCTATTTAGATTAATTTCTGCTTTTTGCAACAGGTGATTGGCTGAATTCCGTTTTGACCTCGACATACGCAGGATAAGGCTGAATCCGGCTCAAGTCATTTTCAAATAAGATGAAGCCGTCCGGGCCCTTCGTATGTTCTTTGAAATTGGCAAATTTATATGTGATATACATGACTCTGTTTCGATCCGTTTGTTTAAAATCGGCAAACAGTTTTTTCCCTTGTTGTTTCGCTTCATTTATAATGGCTGTCAGCAAAATCGTACCGACGCCGCGGGACATCACGCGGCAAGACATTAAAAGAAGATTAATATGCCATTCATCTCCCTTTTCTTCTATTAGAGAGAGTCCGATTTTTCCATAAGAACCGTACTTGTCCTCAAGCTCGCAAACTAACAGCAAATGAGAATCTGACTTTCGGAAATCATTTAATTCCTGATAATCATATGTTTTTCCGCTTGCATTCAGCTGGTTTGTACGTACCGTTAGCTCTTCTGCCCGCTGCAAGTCGCTTTCTTGCGCATGGCTGATCGTAAACTTCATATTCAGAGTGGCAAGGAATTGTTCGGACGGTCCTTCAAACTGCTCTTCGTCCTCTTTTCTGCGGTCATCCTCAAGATACATCTGCCGGCGTCTTTTGGCATCCTCCGTTACGAATGCAGGCTTCAGCAAAGGATCGACGATGAGATCCTTATATCGAACGGCATCCCAGCACGAAATCTCTGGATGGGCATTTTGCACTTCTTCCCTTTCAAATGCTTGATCATCAATAAAGAGAAGCGTATCCTTATGGATATTGAGGTTTTTGCTGATTTTTTCCAAAGAAACCGATTTGGCATTCCAGCTGATTTCCGGATATAGAAAGAAATGATCAATTCCAAATTCCTTTAATTTTCCCATAACAGCAGCTTCGTCATTTCTGCTTGCGACAGACAGCAATATGCCGCGTTCATCAAGCTCAGTCAAAATTTCTTTAATATTGTCCTTCAGCTTTACATCATCAGATTCAAGCAGAATACCATCCCATAGCGTATGATCTAAATCCCAGACAACACACTTAACTCCCTTTTTCAATGGTCTGCTCCTCCTTTAACTGTATTGAAAGAATCCTTGTCCTGACTTTCTCCCTAACTTTCCTGCGTCTACCATTTTCACGAGCAGCGGACATGGCCTGAATTTTGAATCTTTGTAGCTTTCATATAGAACCAGCAAGGAGTTAAGGATCGTATCAAGACCAATTAAATCCGCAGTCGCGAGCGGACCCATTTTATGCCCGAACCCGCCGCGGAAGATTTTATCCACATTGGCTGGTGTCGCCACTTGATCTTGAACCGTCCAAATGCTTTCATTAATGGTCAGCATTAATACACGATTTGACACAAAGCCAGGCAAATCATAAACGACGACAGGATTTTTATCGAAAGATTTCAAAAACTCGACGGCTGCATTGACAGTCTCGTCAGAAGTGGCATCGCCCCGAATCACCTCTACAAGTTCTTTCAGAGGAACAGGATTCATGAAATGCGCTCCAATTACCTTATCCGGACGATGCATCAGTGAACCAACCTTCGTGATTGAGATACAGCTTGTATTTACAAGGTAGATGGTATCCTCTCGGCAGATATCCTTTAGTTGTAAATACACTTGTCTTTTTATCTCCCAATCTTCTGTTACGTTTTCAATGACGATATCAGCCGGCTCCAAATTGTGCGGCTCAGTCGTGAATTGAATGTTATCAAGCACATTTTCCAGTGACATGCTGAATTTTTCTTTCCGCATTAGTTGAACAAGCCTGAATGTCTTTTTAATATTTTCCTCTGCGGCTTTCAGTTTTTCATCACTGATATCCAGCAAAATCACTTGATACCCGTTCGCAGACAAATCAAGAGCCATATCGGCCCCCATGACGCCTCCTCCGATAACACCGGCAGTTCTGAAATCCATTTCACACCACTCCTGTCTGATTCAAAATATGATTGATTTTAGCTGTCACTTCTTCTGTCTTCTGATTAATGAAAAAATGATCTCCTTCAAATTCGTAAAATCTGCATGACTGATCGGTGTACTGATTCCAGTCGGATAAATCAAACAGCACTGACGGCAGATCACGTTCTCCATACAAAACCGAAATATCGCAGGATAAAGGAGCAACAGTTGTATTCTTGTATGTTTCCAGTAACTCAAAGTCAGCTCTTAATATAGGAAGGAAAAAGTCAAGCACCTGCTCATTTTTGCTGAATTCTTCTGGTACACCCCCCATTTCAATAATCGCTTGTTTTAAAGCGGAATCTGAAAGCTGATGAAGCACTTTCTTTTCCGGGATGTGGGGCGGGAAACGTCCGGAAAAAAACATATGGATCGGCTGTTTATGTTCCGCGGCTAACTTCTTTTGCAGTTCATATGCAAGCAGCGATCCCATGCTGTGTCCAAAAATGGCATAATCCGAATGGCCCAAATGGGGTATTGCTTGTTCCAAAAGATCTTCCGCCACGGATTCCGCATGATGCAGCAACGGTTCAGACATTCTCGTTCCGTGTCCGGGAAGTTCTAAGGCCACCAGTTCAACTGACGCATCAAGAAACCTTTTCCATCCGCTGAAGATGGTGCTCGCCCCCCCGGCATACGGCAGACAGAATAATTTGATCATTTGACCCTCTCCTCTTTACCAATATCCTTCAAACATTCAATATGGGCTGCTTCCAGCTCCAGCACTTTCTGCAGTGAATCTTTGATCCGGTCTTTATAACCAGAAGAAGATCTTCCTGAAAAATAAAGCTTAGCCGCAAGATGCCGCGCTGCTTCCCATTCATCGATAATGTCAGATGTCACAGCGGCAAGCTGTTCAAAAGCCGGAAGAAATGCGAGACGGTATCGCTCTGTTTTTTTCACATTTAAAATTCCATTAAATGAATGAAGGAGTTTTTCGCTGTCTTTTATGCCGTGAAATTCCTCAGTAAACCGGCTGAAGCTCGCCAAACCGGATAACATCCGATCTAAGTGCTCGGTGATGTTATGAACAAAAAAGGCAGCAGCATCTTTGAAAAGGCTTTGCCCTGAGCGATCCCTGCCCGGATCATAAGAAAAGGAGGCATAAGAATGAAAAGCGGCAGGAGTCTGGAAATAACGATGAAAGCCTTGATAGGCTTTGGCCAAATGATCATATGAAATGTGTCTGCCTTCATATGACAAGTTATCGGGATAACGGTTTTCAAGGGCAAGAGCAGTTTGATTTGCGTCATGTAAGCCATAAATCAGTATGCTGTTCCGATTATGCTTAGACATATATTCCTGTCTATAAGGCTGTGCATATGTATCCAACCAAATGATGACGGGTTTATTTTTAAGAACATCCCGTTTGACATCATCTATGAGACTGCTGCTCATCGATTGCTTATCCGCGCTTATTCCCTGCTGATTCATGACATACTCAGGATCATAAACTTCTGTCCGATCTATTATTGGATAACCGTCTTCATCTAATTGATATGAATACACGTCATTTAAAAGATAAGGATAGATTTCCTGCTGAAATGAACGAACCACGGAAAAATAACAGTTAAAAAAACAGCTGCGATAAAATAAATCATTAAACGGCTGAATACCAGGGATGTATGCTTCACATTTCATGCGTTTCACTCCTTCTTGCGGCACCGTGATTGAAAAAGCATGCGGCTAAACCGAATAGACAGGAGACAAAGAGCAGCATATAATAAACCGCTGCCAAATAAAGAAGAGAACCGGGCCCCCAAATAAATATCATGCTCCAAGGCAATCCATTAAAGGCGAAGACTGAAATGAGCTTAGGCGCCACTATTCCCGCTGCCAGCAAAATCCCCCAAAGCAGCGCCTTTATTCTGATTCGCTGCTGAACAGGAACATTTTTCGATTTTACGCTTTTTAGAAAAATATAAATTCTCCACAGCAAAACAATAAGCAATAAACTGAATAAAACCAGCATGGCAACCGCAACTTGATCAATGACCTGAAACGGGTCAGTGACAGAACCGTCCTGTTTTTGCTTTTGGTCGGCAACCACTTCTAAAACAGAACGTGCGATTTTCTCAGCGTACGCGCTGTTCATATTTGCCAAAACCCCTACAGCCGCATTATCGTTAGGGCTGATGATAATAAACGAAGAAAAGTTAGGGTTGGAGCCGGCATGGAACATTTCTTTGACTGCGCCCTTTTTTTCAAAAATTGACCATCCCGCACCATAATAAACGCCCGGCTCATCCGTTTTTACGCTTTTATCAGGCTGGTGGCTCTGCTCGATCAAACGGCTTATATCAGTGTCACTGCGATTGAGCTGAAAACGAAGCCATTTGGATAAATCTTCTGCGTTCGTGATGATATATCCAGCAGGCGTGTTCCCTCGATACTCAGGCGCATTATAGGCTCTGGCCTTTAGAAATCCAAATTTAAAACCTGATGATACATAGCCGGCCTGTCCAGCGTGACGTCCAGCATACGTGTTTGACATATCTAACTGCTTAAAAACGTGCTCAGCCATATATTGCTCGTACGGCTGGCCTGATACCTGTTCGATGATATATCCCAGCACATCATAATTGATTGTGGCATATTCAAATGTGCTTCCCGGTTTATGGCTAAGCTCAACTCCCCTTAATCCCTTCGCCGTTTTCCCCAAGGCATCTTCTTTTGAATCAACTTTGATATCAGCTATCGATAAAAAAGGAATCCCGCTTGTATGATGCAGCAGCTGATCAATTGTGATATCTACTTTCTTTCCGTCATAAACTGGATAAAATCCGCTGATATACCGGCTGACAGGGTCATTTAGACTGATTGCCCCCGAACGTACAAGCTTAAGTACACCCAGTGCAGTAAACGCTTTAGAGGTTGAGCCCATCTCAAATAATGTCGAAGTAGATACAGGGCGGCTATGCCTTTCGCCGGCATAACCAAATCCCTTTTCATATACAACATCATCTCCTTTTACCACTGTCATAGAGATCCCGGGTATTCCGCTTTCCTTCATTTGCTTTTCAATCAGGGCGTCAATGCGCTTATCAACTGGTGTCTGAGCGTTTACCTGCCCGCCATCCCAGACTAGAATTGACAGACAAAAACATAAAACCAGCCATACGTTTCTCATCATTTGAACAAAGAATCCAATTCTTCAATAGATAATGAGGCGGTCTCGAAATCTGATGGCGTATATTCGACAGACTCTTGTTTACAACAATGTTCTGCCAGCTCCTTCAGCTGTACAGAAAACTCATCTAAAAGCTGTTCCATATCTCCTGTTTGATAAAGATCGCTGCAGATTAGATCCAACGTTAGCTGTCCGTCATAGATTCCCGCTGTCAAATCAAGACTGACTGTCAGATCATTTTCCGGTGATGACTCGGCGCCTGAATTTAAATAAGTAATCCGGTATTCTGATTTGTCTGCTAAAAAACGGTCAACTTCTCCTAGATAATTAAAGCGTAGCTCAGGCTTCCTGTGAGCCGGCATTCGTTTACTCAAATAGGTGAGAGCGCCGTAGCCAATACCCTTTTTGGGAATGCTCCGCAGGTTTTCTTTCACTGACCGGATTTGCGCCGGCAGTTCAGCCTCTGCCTGAAATACGGAAGGATACATCGCTGTAAACCACCCGAACGTTCTTGAAAAATCTAAATCTTCTTTTATTGGTTCTCTTCCGTGACCTTCTAATTCCAAAGAAATAACCTCTTTGCCTGTGCAATGATGGCAAGCCCGGATTAACGCAGCGATAAGCAAATCATTGGTTTGGGTTTGATACGCCTCATTTGCTTCACTGAGCAGTTTTTGAGTCATCTGGCGGCTCAAAGCCCGTTTCAGTTTTAAGCTATCTTTAACTTTGGAATTTTCCGAACAAACCTCATAGAGAGGCTCAATCTGTTTCACTTTTTCATCCCAATAGCTGCATTCTTCTTCCGCTTCACGCGAATTAGCATATTCATGGATCGAATCTGAAAATTTCTGATAAGAATGTGTCTTTAAAGGAAGTCTCCCCTCTTCCTTCTTATCTATTGAATGTAAAAGAGTAAGAAAATCATCAATCAAAATTTGCCATGATACACCGTCCGTGATCAGGTGATGAGCTGTAAATAACAAATGCGTTTTTTTGTTTGCTTTGATCACTCCGGTTTTAAAAAGCACTCCATTGTATAAGTCAGTGCTTTCTCTCATTTCCTGTCCGATTACCGCTATTTGTTTGGTTTGCTCATCCTCGGAAAAATTAGACAGATCCCAGTATTCGGCATAAGGTTCGATATCTGTATTGTGATAAAACAAGGTATTCGTTTCTTTTTCTACATTCATTCGCAAGCTGTCGTGATGATTGATCAAAATAGATAGAACCGCTTTTACATCTTCAAGATGAATCTCTTTTTCAGCAGTTAGCATAACCGATTGATGCCAGAAATGAGCGCACTTTAAATTCAAGGACCAGAACCATTGGGCAATCGGCGTTCCCATCACTCTGCCTTCTGCTTGTTGTTGAGAAATTGAAACCGATTGTTTGCTAGTCACGGCACTGACAAGTTCTCTAAATACGGGATATGTCATCATATCCTGAGTCTTGATAAAAAGACCTTTTTCTTTCATTTTTGAAACGAATTGAATGGCTTTGATAGAATCTCCGCCAAGCTGATAAAAATGATCCTCTGGGCGAATATCAGTCTGGCCGAGAATCTCCTTCGCGGTTTCTAAAAGAACCGCCTCCGCTTCTTTCTGCTCTTCAGTTAACAATCCATAATCTGTCTGCTCTTGAGACAGTAAAGGGTCAGGGAGAGCTTCTCTGTCTGTTTTTCCATTTTGCGTCAGCGGAATCCGATCCATATGAATAAAGTAGGCCGGAACCATAAAAACAGGCAGTTTGTCAGAAAGCTTTTTCCGGAGCTCCAGCGCTGCCGTTTTGGTTGAGCTGACAACATATGCCGCCAATTGTTTTCTGCCCTGTGAATCATTAAAATCAATGACAACCGCCTCATCTATGTCTTCAAGCGAAAGCAGAGCTAATTCAATTTCTCCCAGTTCAATACGGTAGCCTTTTAATTTGATTTGATGATCTTTCCGCCCCGCATATTCAAGCAGTCCATTATTCGTTCTTTTCGCCAGATCGCCTGTCTTATACATTTTTCTGCCCTTCATGAAAGGGTTATCCAGAAAACGCTCGGTTTGCAAATCCGGACGCTTCCAATATCCTCTGGCGACATTATCGCCTGATATATACATTTCCCCTTGAGTTCCCGGCAATACAGGCTGCAGCTGTTCATCTAATAAATAAATTTCAGTGTTCTGCATCGGGATCCCTATTGGCACCGAAGCCCGCTGATCTTGCTTTAGGTCATATTTGTGGATCATACATCCCACTGTCGCTTCTGTCGGTCCGTATTCATTGAAAATCTCAATGCATTGATCTGATGATTCTGTTATTTGGCGTGCTAATAAAACAGGCAGCTGCTCTCCGCCGACGATCATTCTTTTTATAGAGGATACTGACAAATTTTCATCTTTCAATAACGCTAAATGTGCTGGCGTCAGCTTGATAACAGCTGTTTTCTTTTCTTTTACGATTCGATGGAGTACAAACTCCGGTATATCTTCTTGTCTGTAAATGATGATTTTATTTCCTGTCACTAATGGGGTATAAATGGATGTAACGGTTAAATCAAAAGCTATGGATGAGTAGAGCGCAAAGCTATCATCTTGGGAAGAAGTGTAATTCTTAGAGGCTGATATAATGTAGTTTACAAGGCTCTGATGTTCGATCATCACGCCTTTCGGCTGCCCTGTTGATCCAGAAGTGTAAATCATATATGCAATGTCGGAAGGATCGTTCTTGATGTCTAACTGTCCCGTATCTAAATTATGAAACATGGCGCAGTCAAAACTGATTTTTTTCACTTGGCTTGGCAAACGGCAGTCTGTCTCAAAAAGCGGATCTGTGATAAAAAATGCCGCTTCGCTGTTTTCCAAAATATATTGAATGCGTTCGGCGGGATATTCGGGATCGATCGGCACATAGGCGCCGCCTGCTTTTAAAATGCCAAGCAACACAGCGATCAAATCGGGTGAATGTTTCATGCTCACGGCGGCAAAATGACCGCGGCTTATTCCTTTATGGATTAGGTAACGGGCAATCTGGTTGGAGCGTTCATCCAGTTCTTGATGGGAAACCTGTTTTGTTCCATCCTCAATCGCTGTATGAAACGGATACTGTGCGGCTTTTCCTTGAAATAATTGATCGATTGTGAGATCTTTCGGATAATCAGCCCGTGTCTGATTCCATTTCACGATTTCGTCTCTTTTTTCTTGTTCAGTTAATAGAGACAAATTCCTTAATTCCAGATCTGGATTCTCGATGACTGATAAAATCAAGCGCTGTAAACGTTCATTCAATAGCTGAATGTCCGCTTCGCTGTGATCGGATACCTTGTAGTCAAACTGCAATTCGATCGCTCCGCCTTCATCCCACTCTTTAACAGCGATCTGCAGAGAATAAGGCTGTGACCCGTTATATAATTCATCATATTCGACACGACACCCGCTTATATCAGAAGCCAGGTCGGTGTTATATGAATTCATATAAATTTGGAAAAGCTGGTCGTATCCCTGTTTTGCAAGCTGCAGTTCCTTCACCAATTCATCATAGGGGTATCTTTGATGGAGAAAGTATTTCATGTAATCGGAATTGACTTCTTTTAAAAAGTCCGAAAAACATACATCACTGTCTGTTTTCTTTCTGAACGGCATCGTACTGACCGTCATCCCTGCAGTGCTTTTTTCCTTCTTGCCTGATCTGTTTAATACCGGCGTGCCTATAATAAAATCATTCTCTCCGGTTACCTTGCTTAAATACCAAAACAACGATGCAGTAAACAAAGCGTTTAACGAAGAGCCTTGTCGTTGAATAAATTCATAAACTGCGGCAGAATGCTTTTGGTCAAGCTTATACCGCTTGCGCTTTCCGGCAATGTGTGCAGAGCTTTTTGACAGGAAGCTGTCCGGCAAGTGAGAAAATTCAGCTTTCCAGAACGTAGCATCTTTGTCATATCGTGATGAAGAAAGGTATTTTTTCTCTTTTTCTATAAGAATCGAATAATTGTCAGCTCCTTCTGTAAGAAGTTCACCGGATGTGAGCTGCATGTACAGATTCTTAATCTTATCAATGATGATTTTCATAGACCAGCCATCAGCGACAATATGATGGCATTTGATTAAATATCCGCATGTCGCTTCATCTGTTTGAAACACATAAAATTGAGCAAGTGCGTTATCATATAAAGAGAATGGTATTTTAAACTCTCGTTCTGCCCAATCCAGCATTCTTTCATAAGGATAATCCGTTTGGGTAAAATCGGCTGACGGCACTTGCGCCTGAGTTTTTTCGTCTATGTATTGAAGAACTGATTCTTCCTGCTTCACGAGCCGTATTCTGAGGGATTCTGTCTGTCTGATACAAAGCTGAATGGCTTTTTGTAATGTCTCCAGATTCAGCTTTCCATTGATTTGTATAAGGCCGCCGATATGATTAATAGCTGTATCAGGATATAAATTTTCGATATTTAAAATTCTTTTTTGATGATGAGAAAGAGGAAATAAATTCAATTTACCATTCAAAAATTCCCACCTCTTTACAAAAATATTTAACAACACCCATTTAAACATACAAAAATATCTTTGTAAATATTTATAATATATTGTCTATATTTGTTCATTTTTTAATTTTATTGATAGAAGTGCTGAAGCAGTAAAAATGATAAAATTCAAGAAAAAGACATATTGCACACCAAGCCAATCAGTAAGACTGCTCATAATTAAGATGGAAGCGCCGTATACAAATGTACTTATTGTATGCTGAGCAGACAGGATTTTCGGCAGCATTGTTTCGTTTATGTTCTCCTGTACATACGTTCTGATCGCAATCCCCCTGAGCTGAAATGATGGTCCCAGAATAAAGACAAAAAGCAGGGATGCCAGCGCATACTTGTTTAGTGCAAGACATAATGTGCAAGCACCTATGGCAAGTGATGTCCATAAGATCATTGAGAACAGTTTTCCACTGATGTTTTTCGAAAGTTTCCATACAATTAAACCGCCTGTAATGGTGCCGGCGAAATAGCTTGCATTAATAAATCCCCACCATGTCTCACTTTTATGAAGCACTTCATCGACATAAACAAGAATGATGGCCCCAGTCCAAATGCTTCTGCCAAACATAGATAAAAGTTCTAGAACAGTCAGCATTCTGATGACAGGCATTTGATAAATCGCTTTCCAGCCAGCTGAGATTTTATCAATAAAAGACTCATTTTCTTCTTTTTCAGCATCTCCTTTCCCGGCATCCTTGACAAAAAATAAAGACACTGTCGAAGTGCCATAAAGCACAAAAGTCAGCATTAAAAGCAATTGGGGCCCGAGCCATTTGATCAAAATGCCGCCGAGCAGCCAACCGAGCAAGAGCACGATTTGATCAGAGGTTAATACAAGACTATTTGCTTTCAATAGCATGGATTTGGGAACAAAACGGGGAATCATAGAATTTCTGACCGGGATGGTTCCTCCATCTAACAGCGACATGAAAAATACGATCAAAAAAAAGATAAAAATAGATTTAAAATCTATAATAAATATAACAAGCAGCAAAGATAAAAGAATAGTTTGCGTCAGCTGCAAAAAAATCAAAATTTGTTTGAGCCTGTATTTATTAATAAAAACAGGTATAAATACTGCGCTTAATGACTGTCCGACAAATTGCATCATAGCCACAAGCGATGCCAAAAAAGCTGAGTCTGTGACTTGATAGGTGAATAGGGTCAGAACCAATACATATAGAGAATCCCCTAAATTGGCAATTGATTGACCCGCCCATATGAAATAAAAGGATTTATTTTTCATAATTTCAACCCTTTTCTATTTTTAGAACATCATAACATAAATATATATCCCCTCCAATGATACCTAAATTCAACATAGACGCAAAATAACCCCAGCGCCGTTGCGACGCAAGGGGTTACCTTATTTTAGTCATAAATATGAACAGTTGGCTCTTTATCTCCTGCATTGCGGATAATAACCGCTTCCTGTCCATCTGAAGATGTGATATTCACTTCGAGATTAAGTGAGCTCTTAGAGTAGTAATCCATCACTTCACCCGTTAAGAACTGGGTAAACGCGACGACTTCACTTTTTCCATAGAATTGCATTGGAATGTCGATCTTCATTTTCGTCATTTCATCATTTTCATACAACGCTGTACCTACAACGCCTGTGTAGTTCGGGAAATACTCTTCGATTGAGTTTTTGAACCGCTTAAAGACCTCGGTGTCATCCGGGTATTTTTCTGCTGTGGTTGTATCCGCCGGATAGAAAACATAAGTTTCATTGATGTCATCCCAATTCGAGATATCCGTGGAGCCTGCTTTGACTTCTGTTTTGGAGATGAAATTCCCCGGTACAATCGATGTTTTTGACGCCTGCTTGTAAAGCGCGATGGTGATCGGCACATTCTTCAGGTTATCTTTTTTACGGAGGCGGTTAATAACCTCCTGCGCGATTTTTTCTCCCTGTTTGCGGAGCGTGCTGTCCTTAATCTCCACCTCTTTTTGAGGGTCGCCTGTTTTTTCACGATAGTAATACACAGAGTTCAACGCCAGTCCGATCATCACGCCGCCAAGCTGGATGGAATTCTTGTCTTTTCTGACTAAATAATCGTGCTCCAGCATGGACGCTAAATAAACCGGGCTGCTTTCGTATTTCTCTTCTGTTGAACCGGAGCTTGGAAGCGCCGGGTTCAATCCTTCATTTTTGAAGTCTTTATCTTCTTTTTGGGCTTTTTTCAGATCTGAGCCTGTTTTTTTCCGTGCCAGCCAGCTTAATACTGTATCTTCATCTAAATATTGCCCTTCTTGGAACAGGTAATCTTCAGTCGAGAAAGAATCTTGGGCAAGACGCATCAGCCCTGTTTCAAACTCATCAATGTCCAGTCTTGTATTTAGCTGTTCTGTCGTCAAGCCTCGCGCTTTTCCCGCCTTAAATGGCAGCACCATTTTGTAATAGGAGTCAGAGATATTATATTTCGGGACAATCGCTTTTTCTGACGATTTCGCTGTCTTTTGCGTGATCTCTTCCTCCTTCTCCCCCCCAAAACCTGACGAGCAGGCAGACAGCATTAACACTGCCGCCGTTGCCGCCATTGCCAACGTCTTTTTCAATAGAAAACACTCCTCTTATTTCTTTAGCTCTTCTATTAACTGTTCTTCATTCCACACTTCAATGTCCAGCTCTTGAGCTTTTGTCAGCTTGCTTCCCGCCGCTTCTCCGGCAATGACCAAGTCTGTGTTTTTGCTGACGCTTCCAGTCAGCTTTCCGCCGAGCGCTTCGATTTGCGCTTTGGCTTCGTTTCTAGACAGTTCTTCCAGCTTTCCAGTCAGAACAATTGTTTTACCGGCAAAGTAAGAATCGCTGTCCTCTGCTTTTACTTTTTTCGGGCCTTTGTAGAGTGTGTTTACGCCCAGATCCTGAAGTTCATTCAAGAGATCAAGCATTTCTTCTTTATGAAAATAAGTGATGACCGCGTCAGCCATTTTTTCACCGATTTCATCGATCGCGAGAAGCTCCTCTTTGGATGCTTTTTTCAGGTTCTCCAACCTTTCAAAATGCATAGCGAGCGTCTTTGCGGCCTTTGAGCCGATAAAACGGATGCCGAGTCCGAATAGCAAGCGTTCTAACGAATTTTCTTTTGATTTTTGGATGGAGCTGATCAGGTTTTCAGTGGACTTTTCTCCCATTCGTTCGAGCTGAATGACCTGTTCCTTTGTCAGCTTATACAAATCCGCCACATTGCGAACAAGGTTCTCCTCAAACAGCTGTGTGATGACTCGTTCGCCAAGCCCGTCAATGTTCATGGCATTGCGGGAAACGAAATGGATCAGCCCTTCCCGGATTTGCGCCGGGCATTCAGGATTAATGCAGCGGAGCGCCACTTCTCCTTCGATACGAACGAGCTCGCTTCCGCATTCCGGACATTCCGTCGGCATGCGGAATTCCTTTTCTTCTCCCGTGCGCTGTTCAACTAGGACGTTTACGACTTCCGGAATGATATCGCCCGCTTTTTTGATGACGACCTTATCCAAGATCCGAATGTCCTTCTCTTTAATTAAATCTTCATTATGCAGGGATGCTCTTGAGACCGTTGTGCCGGCAACTTTTACCGGCTCGAGAACCGCGGTCGGCGTAATGACACCTGTTCTGCCGACATTTAATTCGATATCGAGAAGCTTTGTCACGACCTCTTCAGCAGGAAATTTATACGCGATGGCCCAGCGCGGGCTTTTCGCCGTAAAACCGAGCTCCTCCTGCTGATCGAGGGAATCTACTTTAATGACGATGCCGTCAATTTCATACGGGAGGTCAGCGCGCTTAGCCTGAAACTCATCGATCAGCGCGATGACTTCTTCTATGCTGCCGCATTTTTGTCGTTCCTGATTCGTTTTAAATCCGATTTCATCGAGAAAATCAAGTCCCTGGCTTTGCGTCTCCACCCCAATTTCATCAAGCTCCGCTATACTGTAGACGAAGATATCGAGATTTCGTTTCGCCGCAATTTTCGGATCGAGCTGTCTGAGTGAGCCCGCGGCGGCATTTCGCGGATTGGCAAACGGTTCTTCTTCATTTTTGATCCGTTCCTCATTGAGCGCTTCAAACGAAGGCTTCGGCATATACGCCTCGCCGCGCACTTCGATGGACAGATCACGTTTCATTTTGAGCGGGATATTGCGGATCGTCTTCAGATTCTCCGTAATATCCTCTCCAGTCGTGCCGTCACCTCTTGTGGCGCCTCTGGCAAAATAGCCGTCTTCATAACGGAGAGAAACAGCAAGACCGTCTATTTTCAGCTCCACATTATACGCCACATCGTCACCGACCGCCTGACACACCCGGCGGTCGAAATCACGGAGATCATCGGCATTAAAGGCGTTGCCCAAACTGAGCATCGGCGTGCCGTGAGTGACTTTCTGAAACGCTTCAAGCACGGCTCCGCCGACACGCTGCGTAGGAGAGTCAGGCGTTCTGAGGTCTGGATGCTCCTCCTCGATCGCAATCAGCTCCTGCATCAATCTGTCGTATTCGGCATCAGGGACGCTCGGTTCATCTAAGGTGTAATATTCATAGCTATACTTGTTGATGGTGCGGCGCAGTTCTTCTGCCCGCTGCTTCGCTGTTTCTTGGTCCATCTGCTTCTTCCTTTCCTCTTCAATTACTGCTTTTCAATAGGAGCGAATGCCGCTAATAGGCGTTTTACGCCGACAGGGCTCGGGAAGGCGATATCAAGCTCCGTCCCTTCTCCTTCGCCTTTCACACTGACGACAGTTCCTGTTCCCCATTTTTTATGGCCGGCCTTATCTCCAACTGCCCAGTTTAAGGAGTCACCGCCTGTTTTGCCGGCGTAGGATACCGGACGTGAAACAGGGCCGCGTCTCGGCTGCATTTTTCTCGCAGACGGCGTTCTCGTTTCTTTTTTCTCATTTAGGTTTTCCAATAAATCATCCGGTATTTCAGCAATAAAGCGAGATTCCGGGTTCATATTTGTTCGGCCAAACAAGGTGCGCATTTTGGCGTTGGTCAGATAAAGCTCCTGCTCCGCTCTCGTAATCCCAACGTAAGCAAGGCGGCGCTCTTCTTCCATTTCCGCTTCCTCCATCAGTGAACGGCTGTGCGGAAAGACGCCTTCTTCAAGCCCCATCAAGAAAACAACCGGGAACTCCAGCCCTTTTGCGGCGTGCAGCGTCATCAGCGTGATCGCATCCTTGCCGCCGGATTCCTCTTCTTTCTGGTCGAGCTGATCGATATCGGCGATCAGTGCCAAATCAGTCAGGAACGCAACGAGTGTTTTATCTTCGCTTTTCTGTTCAAAGTTTTTCGTGACAGACAGGAACTCGTCGATGTTTTCTAAACGGCTTTGGGCTTCGATTGATTTCTCAGCCTTCAGCATTTCTCTGTATTCCGTCTTATCGAGAATTTCTTCTGTCAGCTCTGTAATGGACAAGTAGTCCTGCATATTGGTCAGGTTCTCAATCATCTGTCTGAAGCTGTCGAGAGCGTTGGCAGCCTTAGCGCTGACGCCGATAAAATCAACCTGCTGAATCGCTTGGAAAAACGACAAGCCGTTCATCGCCGCATACGAAGCGATTTTTTCAAGTGAAGTGGCGCCGACTCCGCGCTTCGGCACGTTGACAATACGTGTGAAGCTGATATCGTCATCCGGGTTGGATACGAGGCGCAGGTACGCGAGAATGTCTTTAATTTCTTTTCTGTCATAGAACTTTGTGCCGCCGACAATGTTATAGTTCAAGCCAGCTTTGAGAAGTGTTTCCTCAATTACACGGGACTGGGCGTTTGTCCGGTACAAAATGGCGATATCCGACAGCTTCCGCTTGCCTGAGCTGTGAAGCTGATAAATTTTACCGGCAACAAACTGTCCTTCGCCGAACTCGTTATCTCCGCGGTAGTAAGCAATTTTGACGCCATCATCGTTTTCCGTCCACAGATTTTTCGGTTTGCGGTTTGAGTTGTTTTTGATGACCTCGTTAGCCGCGCTCAAAATCCGTTTCGTTGACCGGTAGTTTTGTTCAAGCAAAATCACGCTTGCGTTCGGATAATCCTTTTCAAACGAAAGGATGTTGGCGATATCCGCGCCGCGCCATCTGTAGATCGACTGATCAGAGTCCCCGACCACGCAAAGGTTCTGGAAACGCTCCGCAAGCTGCTTAACAAGCATGTATTGGGCTCTGTTCGTATCCTGATACTCATCAACATGAATGTATTGGAATTTGCGCTGATAAAATTCAAGCACTTCCGGCACACGGTCAAACAGTTTAATCGTTGTCATAATTAAATCGTCGAAATCGAGCGACTGGTTTTTCAATAGCTTTTTCTGATAATCGGCATATACGTCGCTGACCATCTGATCGTAATAACCGCCGGCAACTTTAGAGAATTCCTCCGGTTCGGTCAATTCGTTTTTCGCACCGCTGATCGTGCCCAGGATGCTTCTTGGGTCAAACTTTTTCGGATCAAGATTGCGTTCCTTCAAAATCCCTTTGATGACCGAAAGCTGGTCCGCCGTATCAAGGATGGAGAAATTGCGGTTGATCCCGATCCGGTCGATATCTCTGCGCAAAATCCGCACGCACATGCTGTGGAATGTGGAAATCCAGATATCGTCCGCGCCCGGTCCGAGAATGCTTTCCACACGTTCTTTCATTTCTCGTGCCGCTTTATTTGTAAATGTGATCGCCAGAATGTTCCACGGCGCCACATGTTTTTCCGCCATTAAAAAAGCGATTCTGTGTGTCAGAACACGCGTCTTTCCGCTTCCCGCTCCCGCCATCAGCAAGAGGGGCCCGTCCGTTGTTTTGACTGCTTCCTGCTGAACGGGGTTTAATCCTCTTAGTAATTGATTGCTAATATAATTCAAAATTCGTTCACCCGCCTATACAAAACATATGTTCTATCATAAACCAAATCCGTACAATTTACTACTCGCCTTTCACAGCCGCTACTGTTTTTAAAGCCCGGTCAAAATCTTCATACACCGCATTGCCTACAACAACCACGTCCGCATGCTCTGCATACTGCTTTGCCGTTTCCGCGTCCTTGATGCCGCCGCCGTAAAACAGGGTGGACGTTTCCAATACAGCCTTCGTTTTCTTCACGGCTTCTATGTCTCCAAGCATACCGCTGTATTCCAAATAAAAAATGGGAAGCTGCAGCAGCTCAGACACACGCGCATAGGCGGCAATATCGTCAACACTCAGATCGGCATTCGCTTCAGTTAATGCAGCCGCTTTGCAATCCGGATTTGCGATGCAGTAGCCTTCCGCCACAATTTCTTCCATAGACATCAGTTCTCCGTATTCCTTCATGGCCTTCTGGTGCATTCCGACAATCCAGTCCGCGTTTTTGCTGTTTAGTACACTCGGAATAAAATATAAGTCAAAGCCGGGAACGATCGCTTCAATCGCTGACACCTCAAGGACACACGGCACCAAAAACCGTCTCACCTTTGACATCATGCGCAGGACATTGTCCTCTGTCACACCATCGCTTCCTCCGATAATGACCGCATCCGTTCCTGATTCACAAAGAATCTCCAGCTGTTCATCAGGCAAATCTTTATTTGGGTCGAGTTTAAAGACATGCTTCCACTCCGTTACATCGTACACGTCATACGTTCCTCCATTCGTTTGTTACCATTTAAACATTATAACAAATTCACATAGCCCGTAAAAACGGAAAAAGCCGTTAATCTCGTTATTCACTGAAAAAGGTGTTTTGATTCTTTTTTCATAAAAAAAGAAAGCTCCAGAAAGCCTTCAATAGCATCAAGGCCTAGGCAAATGACTCCCTTCTGTTATTGTTTGGAAAGCGCTCAACTGTGGAAAAGGTTACATAAAAAAGGGAGGATGACAGATGGAAACCCTCATCATTGCACTTATCGCTTTTCTTATCGGGATCATTGCCATCCCCATCGTTTTGTTTCTGTGGATCTACATAAAGGATGAAAAACAGCAGGAGCATTCGATCCTCCGCAACTACCCCTTGCTTGGAAGATTTCGATATATCCTTGAAAAAATCGGGCCGGAACTCAGGCAGTATTTATTCAACAATGACAATGAGGGCAAGCCCTTTTCACGAAAGGAATATGAGCAAACCGTTATCTCGGGCAAATACAAAAGCAGAATGATGGGCTTTGGATCTGTAAAAGATTTTGACAAACCGGGCTTTTATATCCGTAATGCTCTATTTCCGAAACAAAAAAAAGAATTGCACGTAAACCAAAAGCCTAAAATTGAAACCCAAATCTATGAAATCGAAGCTGACAATCTGTTCAAACGAAAGGAACACGCCGAACAAATTAAGGCCGATCCGTATTATCTCCACCCTGATGATGTGCAGGTGATCGGCTCCCATACATGCGAGAAGCCTTTTTATGTGAAGGGATTAGTCGGCCAGTCCGCCATGAGCTACGGTTCCCTTGGAGAACGGGCGATTACGGCGCTCTCAAAAGGGCTTCATCAGGCTGGCGGCACATGGATGAATACCGGTGAAGGGGGATTATCTGAGTATCACTTAAAGGGCGGCACCGATATCATTTGCCAAATCGGTCCGGGTCTTTTCGGCGTGCGCAAAAGAAACGGAGAATTTTCATGGGAGGAGTTTAAAAGAAAAAGCAGGCTTGACCAAATTAAAGCGTTTGAGCTAAAGCTGGCGCAAGGAGCGAAAACCCGCGGCGGCCATGTGGATGGCGCCAAAGTATCAGAGGAAGTGGCAGACATCCGGAATGTCGAACCCGGGAAATCAATTGACAGCCCGAACCGCTTTCATGAATTTTCAAACGCTCCTGAAATGCTCGACTTTATTGAGAAACTTAGAGATGTCGGGCAAAAGCCTGTGGGAATCAAACTTGTCGCAGGCCACCCTGACGAATTGCGCGAGCTTTTCTCTTATATGCAGAAAAGCGGAAAGCATCCGGATTTTATTACGATAGACGGGAGTGAAGGCGGTACTGGCGCTTCCTTTTATGAGCTCGCTGACACAGTCGGCCTTCCGATTATGACAGCGCTGCCTATGGTTGATACACTGCTTAGACAATACGGCTTGCGCAGCCAGCTGAAAATCTTTGCTTCCGGAAAGCTCCTGACTCCTGACAAAATTGCGGTCGCCTTAGCCCTCGGCGCTGACTTTGTCAATATTGCGCGCGGGATGATGTTTTCTGTCGGCTGTATCCGCGCCCTCGTCTGCCACACCAACACATGTCCGGCAGGTGTAGCGACAACAGATCCAAAACTGCAACAAGCACTAAGCGTTGAGGAAAAACAGCATCGTGTCTGCAACTACGTCATTTCGCTGCGCGAGGGACTGTTTAATCTCGCAGCCGCAGCCGGCATCAATTCGCCCATCCACTTTTCCAAGGAGCATGTTGTCTATCGAAAAGAAGACGGAAGCATCGTCGACATCGACAAACTGATCAACCAATTTGTTTCATAAAGAAACCGCCCATGCCAAACGGCAGGGCGGCTCTTTGTTAGTTTGAAGAAGACCCTGTTTCCGTCTCCTTCACACGGTCAAGCGCCATTTCATAAGCGTCATTTCCATAATTTAAGCAGCGTTTCACACGGGAAATCGTAGCCGTGGAAGCGCCTGTTTCTGTTTCAATCTTATGATACGTGTTACCTTCGCGAAGCATGCGCGCCACTTCTAGGCGCTGAGCCAGCGATTGAATTTCGTTAATTGTGCAAAGATCATCGAAGAACCGGTAACATTCCTCCAGGTCTTTCAGCGATAAGATCGAGTTGAATAACTGGTCCAGCTCTTTGCCGCGTAATTTATCGATTTGCATCGTTACACACCTTCTCCTTTACTAATGGAAGCCGCATCTAGATCAGGCACGATATTGATCCAAGTTTTTCCGGGCACAAGCGGCAGCCATTTGCCGTCTTTTACCGGCACAATTCTGCCGTTTACTTGTTTCCAGTCTGTTTCAATAACGTTTCCGCGCTGAAACAACAGACCTTTCCCCCCTGATTCTAGATCGATGTCCCGCCTTCCATCTTGATCAATAATATGATGGCTCGCTTCAACAATGAAAATATTCTGCATTGCAACCGGCTTTCCGGTTTCCCGGTCTGTCGTAATGACACCATCAGAGCTTCTTGTATAAGCTTCGGCTTTTTTATCATAGTTGTATTCGACAAGATTCGTAACGTTCTTTGTTCCATAATCTACCCGAACATTGTAAAAGTCATTTGCAGGTTTTGCTTCTGATGTTTGAAACAGCAGCGGATCTGTTTTCTGCTTCAGCTCATATCCCATTTGCTCCGCCGCCTTTTTTATGTAATCATAAGACGTGTAGGAATTGTGGGGCGGTTTGCTGAAATCAACTCTCCAAAATAAGCTTCCGTCAAAATCCAATCCGTTCATATAATCGGCAGCTCCGGATTCCAGCTGCTCTTTGGCGCCGGGACTCCAGCCGTGATGGACAAATATGCTGTCAAAGCCATTGCTGAGAGTGACGAAATATTCCCGCGCGCTCCGCACAGGCCCGACAGTTTCGGGCATCTGGCTTTGGAAAATGGCCAGAAATCTCGTAATTTGCCCTTCGGCAAGCGCTTCTATGACAATATCGGCTTTAGACAGTCCTGACTGCGGCCTCGCCTTCGGGTGATTATTCACCATAACAGCAACAGGCCGGCGTTCAGTCACCTTCTGTTCCGTCTCCAGTCCTGTCAAAGGAGCTTTCGGCTTCTTTGCAGAATCCGGGACAGCATCCTTCTGCTGGCAGGATACCAGCAGAAAAAACACGATACACAGCACGCAAACTGTCATCCATTTTTTCATATGTCGGCTCCCCGCTCTTTTATATTTTAACGCATTATCGATGGAAAGAGTACAGTTTTTTTCATGACGTCAAAGATTCCTCTAGGCGTAATGCGTATATACGGAAGGTGCGTACTTTGCAAAAAGAGCAGCGTATAGACGGGATCACAAAACTCGTAACCTCTTTCAGTCAAAAGATCTTTCAGCTTTTGTTCCTTCTCCAGCACGTCTTCATACGCTTCCGAAGAGGCGCAGCCGCACAGCGCAAGCGGAATTTCATGCAGAATGTTCCCGTTTTCCGCAAGAACGATTCCTCCTCCGATCTTTTTCATGCGGGCGAAAGCGAGCAGCATATCCGCTTTATTTTTTCCGATCGCGACAATATCACCTGTCGTCGTAAAGGAGCTCACAAATCCCTGCACGCTTGAGGCAAAGCCTTTTATCATCGTATTGACACGCCATTTCCCATGTCTGTCAAGCATCGTCAAATAACTTTCATCATGGTCAAACGAGAGCTGTTCCATCGAATTGTCGATCTCAATCATATACGGCTCCATAATGACCGCATTCCGCATTTTCACGCCCATCGGCATGGAAAACTGTAAATCATCCATCGTCATATCATATGAAAGCTCAAGCGGGACAAGACCGCCTTTGCTCCAGCCCGTCTTTGTAAACGCCTTCAAATCACAGCCATCTTCACGAAGGATGACCCCTTTTGAGAGAACGGTCACGGGATTCGGATTTAACGGATCTTCTAATACGTTCAGCGATGCCAGCCTTCCCGGTCCGACAACTCCTAAATAATCATCCATTTGATAATACTTTGCAATATTAAATGATGCCATATTGTAGGCGTCGATTGCCGGGACTCCTTCTTCTAACGCGATGCGGATCAGCTCGTTTGTCATGCCGCCTTTATAGAAATTAGGCGTCGCGCCGTCTGTCGTGTAAAAGAAATGGTCATAATAGCGGAAACCCTTCTCATGCAGCTCCCGCAAGATTTTTCTTACATCAGGGCGAATGGAAGAGTTCCGAAGGGAAACATAGTAGCCCAGTTCCAGCCTTCTCATCACTTCATCACCTGTCATCGCTTCATGATCACAATCCGCTCCGAACAGCTTCATTTTTGTAAGCGTTTTATTTGAAGCGCCGGGAAAATGCCCTTCAATGCGTTTTCTCTGCTTCTTTGTAGCTTGCATGCAGTGAAGCATTAAATCATCACCATCTACCAAACGCGGCCATCCGGTCATTTCTCCGCCTTGAATCACATCCGGATGTTCAATCCACTGCTTTCTGACATCAAACGGAAGAACGTGATCCTCGTTCAGAACTTCGGTTTGGAGGTCATAACGTGACCACCAAAAATATTGAACAGGCTGCTTTTTGAGTTCATTCAAAATGGTAAGCGCTTTCTTTTTTCCGCTTTGTAAAAGCAAAAATAAGTTATCATTCACAAATGTCGTTGTTCCGTATTGAGACACATATTCCGCCAGCGTTTGGGGATTATATATTTGAAAAGGATGTGCGTGCGGTTCGATATACCCTGGCACAATGTATTTTCCTTCACAATCAATTGTATGAATTTCTTCGGCTCTATTCGGAATTTCATGACCCACATAAACAATGCGGTCCTGATAAATCCAAATGTTTTTTTTCAGCCACTGTTTTACATATGGATTTAAGACGAGAGCATTCCGTAAAAGGAGCGTTGGAAGCAGCTTTGAGTCTACAACATCAACCTGTGCCCTGATGTCTTTGTTTTTCCAGTTAAAGGTGCGTTCGGACATTCACATACTCTCCTTTACATGTATTAGACTCATGTTATCACATCCTTCCTCAACACGCACGATAAAAACGTTACAAATTTTTGAAGGTTCAATTTAAAAAATTTTTTAATTAAAAAGGAGCGGGTTACCATGAAGCCAAACATCAGTCTTATCAATGCCGTCTTTAGAATCGCCTGCGGACTGACGATTATGTCAGCCGCCAGCGCAAAGTTTACGAAAAAGCCTTGGTGCAGAATGCACCTCTTTTACATCTTTATGGGGGCCATGAAAGCAGGATCGGGAATCCTGCGCTTCTGCCCTGTGACCTACATGCTTCAAAACAGCGCTTCCGGTCATAACGAACAAGAGCATCAAGACAGATAAACGAAAAAAGCTTGATCACGAAACGTGATCAGGCTTTTTCTCATGACATTTCTTTGTCTTCATATAGAGATACCCTGCAGCTGCCAGTGCTGCTGGATAAAGGACTGCCCAGCCGCTGAATGAGTAAATCACTGCGCACGCCGCAAAAGCCCCTAACGCCATCCACCAGCCTGAATCTCTCCAGCTCAACAGTTTTAGCGCTGCCGCCATTGTACATATGTAAGATGCGATGAATGCCGCACTCGGCCCTTTTAACAGAGTTGTCAAATCGATTTGAAACAAGCCATATGCCGCAAGCACGAAGCCAAACACTGCGGCCAGCGCTGTTAATACACGGATAGGCGTAAGTTTTGTCTCACTGAGTTTCCCGAAATATACAGGAATGTGCCCCTCTCTCGCCAATGCGTACACCATTCTGGAAAAACCCGCAATATTAGCATGAATGGTGGCGAATGTGATAAACAGTGCTAAACACACCGTTACATATACTCCGCCTTCACCAACTCCTTTTGATATGAGCATGGCAAGCGATGCGATTTCTCCATTCACTCCGTATGAATGAGTCCCTATCGTCACAAACGACAGCATGATATACAGCCCTGCCACACAAGCCGCTCCCAAGAACAAGCTGATTGGGACATCTTTTTCAGGGCGATGAAATTCCTCGGACAATGGGGTAATCATTTCCCAGCCTACAAAAGAGAAAAAAATCATTACAGAAACAGATCCTGCGGCAGACCAGCCATGCGGAAGAAACGGCTTGAATTCTGCTGCTTTGACGTGAGGAAATGACACGGCAATCGAAGTGACAAGCAGAATTACGATGACACAAATAACGAGTGTACTGATATTAGCGGATAGTTGAATGCTTTTTATATGAAGCAAAATGGAGACACCCAACATACAACCTGCAATCAATGTAATCTGCCAATCCGAAGCATCTGTGACGTAACTGACGTAATGCGCGCCAGTCAAAGCGATGACAGGAACACCGATTGGAACGGACCCTAACATGATCCAGCCCAAAACCGCTCCGGCTTTTTTCTGAAAAGCCAACTGCACATAAGCCGTGATTCCTCCCGCGCTGGGCGCTATTTTCACAAGCCGGGCCAACGTGCCGACAAGAAGAAATGATAAGAAAGACATGAACACCCAAACAAATAAAGAAGCAGGACCGGCTGCGTCAGCTGTGACAGACGGCAGAATTAATATCCCGCAGCCTAAAACGGCCCCAATCGTTAATGCCGTCCCTTGTATCCAAGTGATCGAACGCTGCAATTCTGGCAACATGATGCCTCCTCTCCCGTTGATGGCTTTATTATAGGAAAAATAAGACGGCATCCATATGCTACAATTAAGTTAAATCGACAGCATCACCTTATGATAAAAGGAATTTTCACGAATTCTCTTAAACATGTAAAGGAGCCAGACAAATGGACGAAACAGACCTTCACATCCTCTCGCATTTGCAGCGAAATGGCAGATTAACGATGGTTGAGCTGGGAAAGCTTGTTGGACTCAGCTCTCCAAGCGCGGCGGAACGTGTCAGGAAGCTGGAAGACAAAGGAGTGATTACCGGCTACAGCGCGAATATCTGTTATGAAAAACTAAACAAGCATGTTACCGCTTTTATCCTGATGGAACCGAAAAGCTGCAAACACTACGCCGCCTTTGCCACAGCGCATCCGGATGTAAAACCACCGCATTACAGGCATGTACAGTTATGTGACAAAAGTGGTGACAGAATCGGTACATACGCTTGAAGATTTTATTGACGCCTCGATGGCCCACGGAAAACCGACCACGCTGGTTGTGCTTTCTTCTTCCGCACACCACCCCGCTTTTGCATAACAAAAAACCCGCAGTTCAACCTCTGCGGGTTTTCTTCACTTTATTTTTGGGCAGCCTTTAAAGCGCGTGCCCCAATGTCTTTTCTGAAAAAGAGTCCCGGCTTGATGATCTCATCAACGGCTTTGTACACTCGGTCTCTCGCCGCTTCAAATGTTTCATCAAAAGCCGTCACATTGGCGACGCGGCCTCCGTTTGTGACGAACTCTCCGCCTTCTGCTTTCGTTCCGGCATGAAAGACCACAACCTGATCAGTTTCCGCTGCAAGGTTGCCAATCGGCGTGCCCTTTGCGTAGCTTTCCGGGTACCCTTCTGAAGCAAGCACCACACTCACTGCCGCGGTATCCTTCCATTTCAAGTCGACTTCTTTATCTTCTAAAAGATCAAGAAGCACCTGTACCAGATCAGATTCCATGCGCGGAAGCACGACCTGTGTTTCCGGGTCGCCAAAACGGGCATTAAATTCGATGACCTTTGAGCCGTTTTCAGTGAGCATCAATCCCGCGTACAAAACGCCAATGAAGGAACGGCCTTCTTGTACCATTGCTTTTGCAGTCGGCTTGACGATCGTTTCCACCGCATGGCGGACGGTTTCTTCTGAAATTTGCGGAACTGGAGAGTAAGCGCCCATTCCGCCCGTATTCGGGCCTTTGTCTCCATCAAACGCCCGCTTGTGATCTTGGGCAATCACCATTGGATACACCTTTTCTCCTTTGACGAATGCCATCAGAGAAAATTCTTCGCCGGAAAGAAATTCTTCAATGACAACAGACGCGCTCGCATCACCGAATTTTTCATCCTCAAGAAAATCATGCAGACATGCAATCGCTTCTTCCTCTGTCATAGCAACGGTTACGCCTTTTCCAGCCGCAAGTCCATCTGCTTTTATGACAATCGGAGCGCCTTTTTCCTGCACATATGCCTTTGCCTCTTCAAAGGATGTGAACGTGTCATATTCTGCAGTCGGAATATCGTATTTCTTCATTAAATCCTTAGCGAACTGTTTGCTGCCTTCGATGATCGCAGCGGCTTTTGACGGGCCGAACACACGCAGACCGGCCTTTTCGAATTCATCCACCAGACCTTCAATTAAAGGAACCTCGGGGCCGACAATGGTCAGGCCGACCTGATTTTCTTTTGCAAACGAGACAAGCCCGGCGTGATCGCTTTCCTCAATGTTTACAAGCTGTGCGGAATCAGCCATACCGTCATTTCCTGGAGCTGCAAATACGTTTTCTACGAGACCGCTTTGCGCCGCCTTCCATGCCAGCGTATGTTCTCTTCCGCCTTTACCGATAATGAATACATTCACGTCGTTTTCATCCCCTTAATGTTTGAAGTGTCTGATGCCGGTGAATACCATGGCAATGCCGTACTCATCCGCTTTTTTGATGGAATCCTCATCACGTACAGATCCCCCCGGCTGAATAATAGCCGTTACGCCCGCTTTTGCCGCTTCTTCGACAGTATCAGGCATTGGGAAAAATGCATCAGATCCGAGCGCGCTGCCTTTCGCTTTTTCACCTGCTTGTTCAATTGCAATTTTTGCTGATCCGACGCGGTTCATTTGGCCTGCTCCCACGCCGACTGTCATGTTGTCCTTCGCGAGAACGATCGCATTTGATTTCACATGCTTGACGACTTTCCAAGCAAGCTTCAAGTCTTCCCACTCTTGCTCGTTCGGCTCTCTTTTTGTCGGAACGCTGATCTCAGCATCATCAAAGCCGTGCATATCCAAATCTTGAATCAGCAGCCCGCCTTGAACGGATGTCAGCTGTTTTTCCTTTTGAGCAGCAGCTGTCACATCAAGTGTCAGCAGACGAAGATTTTTCTTCGCAGTCAGAATGTCAAGCGCTTCTTGGCTGAATGAAGGCGCAATGATGATCTCTAAGAAAATGTTGTGAAGCGCTTCGGCAGTTGCCTTGTCCACTTCGCGGTTCAGGGCGATAATGCCGCCGAAGATCGAAGTTTTATCCGCTTCAAACGCTCTGTCAAACGCTTCTGCGATCGTTTTTCCAGTTCCTACGCCGCACGGATTCATATGCTTGACGGCAACCGCAGCCGGCTCAGTGAATTCGCGAACGATTTGAACTGCCGCGTCCGCGTCTTTAATGTTGTTGTAAGAAAGCTCTTTTCCGTGAAGCTGTTCTGCTTGCGCAATGGAGCCTTTGACAGGAAGAGCTGTTTGATAGAATGTCGCTTCCTGATGCGGGTTTTCACCGTAGCGAAGTGATTGTTTTTTCTCAAATGTCACAGTGAATTGCTCTGGTTCTTTTTCACCGACAACATCTGTCAGATAGTCAGCGATCAGTGCATCATACGCCGCAGTATGACGGAATACTTTTGCCGCCAGCTCGCGTTTTTTCTGAAGTGATACGCCGCCTTCTTCTTTGATTTGATTCAGCACTGGGCTGTAATCCGCCGGATCGACGATAACCGTTACATCCTGATGGTTTTTTGATGCCGCACGCAGCATGCCCGGGCCGCCGATGTCGATATTTTCGATCGCTTCTTCATATGTGACATCTGCTTTAGAAATCGTTTCTTTAAATGGATAGAGGTTGACGACAACGAGGTCAATCGGCTGAATCCCGTGTTCATTGATCTGCGCCATATGCTCTTCATTGCCGCGAACCGCCAGAAGGCCGCCATGAATATTCGGATGAAGTGTTTTAAGCCGTCCGTCCATAATTTCAGGAAAGCCTGTCACTTCAGAAATTCCGATGACATTCACACCGTTTTCTTGAAGAAGCCTTTTCGTTCCGCCTGTTGAAATGACTTCAACGCCAAGCTCTGTCAGTTCTTTTACGAAAGGAACGAGATTTGTTTTATCTGAAACACTGATTAATGCACGTTTAATGGTCATGCCTTTTCACCTCTGTTATTTAATCCTAATAGCTGTTTAATCACACTGGGATACCATTTATGCTCAAGTTTGTGAATCCGCTGTTCGATTGTTTGCAATGTATCATGTTCGTTAATTTCGATTGCCTTTTGAGCGATGATCGGGCCTGTATCCATTCCTTCATCGACATAATGCACGGTGATTCCGGCAACCTTCACACCCGCGCGGTACGCCTGCCCGACTGCGTCGATTCCGGGGAACGCCGGAAGAAGCGACGGGTGAATGTTAATGATTTTTCCTCGGTATGCCTGAAGCAGCGTGTCACCGATCAGCCTCATATAGCCGGCGAGAACAATCAGTTCAACGTTATGAAGGTGAAGCTGTTCAATAATGGCCCGTTCAAATGCGGCCTTGTTTTCATAAGACTTCGGTTCAAATGCAAAGGATGGAATATGGAACGTTGCCGCCCGTTCGATGACTTTCGCCTGCGGTTTGTCGCAAACGAGAAGCGATACGGACGCATCCCAGTTCTCCTCTTTCAAACGCGTGACGATGGCTTCGAAGTTTGAACCGTTTCCGGATGCAAATACCGCAATTTTTTTCATGAAAGTGCCGCACCGCCGAATGTGACGCCTTCGCCTTGTTTCACACGCCCGATCAAATAGGCTTTTTCGCCATGGCTTTCAAGCGTTTCGATCACATCTGTCAGATGCTCTTCTTTGACTGCCAAAACAAAGCCGATGCCCATATTAAAGACGTTGAACATGTCTTCTTCCTTCAGCTTGCCGTACTCTTGCAGGAAAGAGAAAATCGGCGGGATCGGCCATGAGCCGTGATCGATTTCCGCGCTTAAGCCTTCTGGAAGCATGCGCGGGATATTTTCGATGAATCCTCCGCCTGTCACGTGCGCCATGCCGTCGACTTTTCCGCTCTTCACCGCGGCAAGCACAGGCTTCACGTAAATTCTTGTCGGTTCAAGCAGCTCCTCGCCAAGTCGGCGGTCAAACGGTTCGTATGTTTTATCAAGATCCAGCTCCGCATCATCTAGAAGCACTTTTCTGACAAGGGAAAATCCGTTGCTGTGAAGGCCGCTGGAGCTGAGACCGATCAATAGATGGCCCTCCTCGATGTTTTCACCAGTCACGATTTCGTCCTTTTCAACCACTCCGACTGAGAAACCGGCAATATCGTATTCATCAGCTGTATATAGTCCCGGCATTTCAGCTGTTTCGCCGCCGACTAAGGCTGAACCTGACTGCTCACAGCCGTCCGCCACACCTTGTACGATTTGCTCAATTTTCACAGGATCCGCTTTGCCGACCGCTAAATAATCAAGGAAAAATAGCGGCTCTGCACCTTGTGCCAGCACATCATTGACACACATCGCAACAGCGTCCACGCCAATCGTGTCATGCTTATCCATAGAAAAAGCGAGCTTTAATTTTGTGCCGACACCATCTGTTCCCGAAATTAAAACCGGTTTTTGATAAGAAAGCTCAGACAGGTCAAACATGCCGCCAAAACCGCCAAGGCTGCCCATAACGCCAAGCCGTTTTGTACGCTCCACATGTTTTTTCATTCGTTTTACAGCTTCATATCCGGCTTCGATGTCAACTCCTGCGTTTTTATATGCTTCAGACATCCTATTCACTCCTTTTAGGCGCTTTTCAAAATATCTCCCCGAACGAGGGCAGAAAGAGAAGGCAGCCGAACTGCGCTGCCTTTATGTCATTTTCAAGGTTTATTTGGTTAATACCGCTTCTTTTACATGAGGAAGCACTGTATCCTGGTAAATTTCAGTCGGATATTTTCCTGTAAAGCAGGCGAGACACTGTCCGCAATTAGAGTCATCGTATTTTCTGCCGATGCCTTTCAGCAGCCCTTCCACACTCAAAAATGAGAGAGTGTCGGCTCCGATTTCCTGACGGATTTCTTCAACTGAATGGGAAGACGCGATCAGTTCTTCGTGAGTGGAAGTATCAATGCCGTAAAAGCACGGATGAGCGATCGGCGGTGAACTGATTTTCACATGCACTTCTGTCGCACCCGCTTCTCTGAGCATCGTGACAATCCGGCGGCTTGTTGTTCCGCGCACGATCGAGTCATCTACCATAACGACGCGTTTTCCTTCCACAACCCCGCGCACAGCAGAAAGCTTCATTCTGACGCCTTGCTCACGAAGAGCCTGAGACGGCTGAATAAACGTTCTGCCGACATAACGGTTTTTGATTAAGCCGAGCTCGTACGGGATGCCTGTTGCTTCTGCATAGCCGATCGCCGCTGAGATACTGGAATCCGGAACCCCTGTTACGACATCGGCTTCAACTGCGGATTCCTGAGCAAGCATTTTCCCAAGGTTTTTACGCGCACTGTGCACGTTAATCCCTTCAATATTGCTGTCAGGCCTTGAGAAATAAATGTACTCCATGCTGCAAATGGAACGGTTGATATTCATGGAAAAACGCTCTGATTTCATGCCTTCATCATTGATGATCAGCATTTCGCCCGGTTCTACCTCACGAAGGTACGTCGCGCCGACCACATCAAATGCGCACGTTTCTGATGCGACGACATAAGCGTCGCCCAGCATTCCGATGGACAGCGGTCTGAGCCCATTCGGGTCGAGCGCGACGATCATTTCTGTTTCGGTCATGATCAGGAATGCGTAGGCCCCTTTCAGCATGGAAAGCGAGTTTTTCATTTGATCCTTCAGCGTGAAGTGACCGCTTCTTTTGATCAGGTGAGCCAAAACCTCTGTGTCCGAAGAGGTCTGAAAGATACTCCCTTGATTTTCGAGCTGCTGCTTCAACTGAGTGGCATTGACTAGGTTTCCGTTATGGGCAAGCGCCAGGCTTCCGTTATTTTGGGAACGGAAGAGGAGCGGCTGAACATTTTCGTATCCGCCGCCTCCAGCCGTTGCGTACCGAACGTGCCCGATTGCGCCTTTTCCTTTTACTTTGCTGAGCTCGCCATTTTGAAATACTTCAGTGATCAGCCCTTGGCCTTTGTGCGCCGTTAGTTTTTCACCGTCTGTCGCCACAATGCCAGCGCCCTCCTGTCCTCGGTGCTGGAGGCTGTGGAGACCGTAATACGTGATTTGAGGAGCTTCTTCATGTCCCCAAATCCCAAATACGCCGCACTCTTCATTTAAGCCTTTGATTTCAGCAAGCATGGGATAGCTCCTTTCCATGCGCGTTCAAGATCATTCGTTTGCGCATGAATCAATTGTTGTCCGTCTTGGTTTTGAATCGCCAGAAGTCCGTCCGCTGTTACCTCACCGATATGAACGGCATCTTTTACAGTCGCTTCAAACGCTGCTTGATGTTCTTTTTTTACAGAAACGACAAAGCGGGATTGAGATTCAGAGAATAATAACGCCGCTTCCCCTTCTACAGTCACGTTCGCGCCAAGGTTTTCCGTCGTCATGACACTTTCTGCAATCGCTACGCCTAAGCCGCCTTCAGACACATCATGCGCGGATTGAACAAAGCCTTTTTTTATCGCGTCAAGCAATGCTTTTTGGCGTGACAGCTCTACATCAAGATCGATTTGCGGCGCTTTTCCGTAAATGCTGCCTTCTGTCATTTTTTGCAGCTCGCTTCCCGCAAACTCAGGTTTTGTTTCACCGATCACGTAGACGAGATCACCCGCTTGTTTGAAATGCTGTGTTGTAATGTGGGCTGTATCTTCAATTAAGCCGACCATGCCGATAACAGGTGTCGGGTAAATCGCCGTGCCGTTTGATTCGTTATAAAGCGATACGTTTCCGCCGATAACCGGTGTGCTGAGAACATTGCACGCCTCGCTGATGCCGTCAGCCGCTTTTTCGATCTGCCAGAAGATTTCCGGTTTCTCCGGGTTTCCGAAGTTAAGGTTATCTGTGACCGCAAGCGGCTCTGCACCTGAGCAAATGATGTTGCGCGCCGCTTCAGCGACAGCAATTTTTCCGCCGACTTCAGGATCAAGATAGAGATAACGCGCGTTACAGTCTGTCGTCATCGCCAGCGCCTTTTTCGTTCCGCGGATTCTGAGAACACCTGCGTCAGATCCAGGAGCGACAACTGTGTTCGTCCGCACCATGTAGTCATATTGATCGTAAACCCACTCTTTGCTTGCGATCGTCGGCTGCTGCAGGAGTGCCTTCAGTGTTTCATTCGCATTTTCAATTTGCGGAGCCGGAACTTCCGTTTCTAAAAACTCGCGGTAGTAAGCAGGCTCTTGAGAAGGCTTATGGTAAACCGGCGCTTCTTCTGCCAAGGCATCAACGGGCAGCTCGCACACAATCTCACCTTTGTGTGTGAGGCGAAGCATCTTATCGTCTGTTACACGTCCGACAGAAACCGCTTCAAGATCGTACTTGTCAAAAATATCGATGATCTCCTGCTCACGTCCGCGCTCGATGACCAAAAGCATCCGCTCCTGTGATTCAGAAAGCATCATTTCATATGCAGTCATACCTGTTTCACGCTGAGGAATCAGGTCAAGATTCATCTCAATGCCAGAGCCGGCTTTACTTGCCATTTCCGCGCTTGAGCTTGTTAAACCGGCAGCTCCCATATCCTGAATGCCGACTAACGCATCACATTGGATGACTTCCAGACATGCTTCAAGCAAAAGCTTTTCCATAAACGGATCGCCGACTTGAACGGCAGAGCGCTTTTCTTCAGACGAATCAGACATTTCTTCCGAAGCAAACGTAGCGCCGTGGATTCCGTCACGCCCTGTTTTCGCTCCTACGTACATCACTGTGTTGCCGACACCCTTCGCCTGGCCTTTTTTAATGTCTTCATGATTAATTAAACCGACGCACATTGCGTTGACGAGCGGATTTCCTTCATAGCTGCTGTCAAACTGCACTTCTCCGCC
Organism: Bacillus sp. SW14; assembly: GCF_047608225.1. Classification (NCBI taxonomy): domain Bacteria; kingdom Bacillati; phylum Bacillota; class Bacilli; order Caryophanales; family Bacillaceae; genus Bacillus; species Bacillus sp. SW14. Next base: position 3,678,211 of record NZ_JBLKRW010000001.1, read on the forward strand.
GACTGTCGGGATGCCGATACAGTTGCCGTATCCCGCGATACCCGCTACTACTTCTTCAAACAAGTACTTCACACGCGGTGAAGTCAGTTCACCAAATCGAAGAGAGTTCAATACAGCGATTGGACGGGCACCCATTGAGAAAACGTCACGGATAATGCCGCCTACGCCAGTCGCAGCACCTTGATAAGGCTCGAGAGCTGATGGGTGGTTATGTGATTCAATTTTGAACACAACCGCTTGGTTGTCACCGATATCAACGATTCCGGCGCCTTCCCCCGGACCTTGCAGCACACGCTCGCCGCTTGTCGGGAATTTACGCAGAATCGGCTTAGAGTTTTTGTAGCTGCAATGCTCTGACCACATGACAGAAAAGATTCCGATTTCTGTGTAGTTCGGCAATCTGCCAAGAATGGATTCAATCAATGCAAACTCATCATCACTGACACCCATTTGCTGATACATTTTCTCTTCTTTTATTTGTTCTTTACTTGGTTCAAGCAGTAGTGACATGAGTTTCCCTCCAATTTTTCACGATAGACTGAAATAATTTAAGACCGTCGGCGCTTCCAAGCAGTTCATCGACCGCGCGCTCAGGGTGAGGCATCATGCCTAATACGTTGCCTTTCTCGTTCACGACACCGGCAATGCCGCTGACACTTCCGTTAATATCGGAGCCGTATGTGAAAGCAATTTGGTTGTTTTCTTTCAATGAAGCAAGTGTGTCGTCATCACAGTAGAAGTTCCCTTCACCATGGGCAACCGGGATTGTAATCGATTGGCCCTTTTCGTAGGAAGATGTGAATAATGTTTCGTCGTTCTGAACAATTAATTCAGCAGGCCGGCAAATGAACTTCAAATCTTTGTTGCGTCTCATTGCGCCTGGCAGAAGGCCAAGCTCTTGTAAAATTTGAAATCCGTTGCAGACGCCGAGAACTGGTTTTCCTTCAGCCGCCGCCTGTTTGACAGCTGGCATAATATTCGCAAATCGGGCAATAGCCCCGCATCTCAAATAATCGCCGTAAGAAAATCCTCCCGGAATTAATACGCCATCGAAGCCGTCAAGGCTTGTTTCCTCATGCCAGACGTATTCCGCTTCATGGCCGAGCTCATCCTTTACAGCATGATACATATCGATATCACAGTTGGAGCCAGGTAACACAATCACCGCAAATTTCACTGTGCGACTACCTCCTCAACTTCGTATCTGTAATCTTCAATCACTGTATTCGCAAGAAGTTTTTCGCACATTTCTTTCACTAGCACGTCAAGATCACGGTCAGATTTTTCGATCGTAAGCTCCATATATTTACCGATGCGCACATCTTGAACTTCGTTGTAAGTCATACTGTGCAAGGCATGCTGGACAGCGCTCCCTTGTGGATCTAGTACACTTTCTTTTAAACTGACATAAACTTTTACTTTATACATGATGAATGCCTCCCAGTCTTTTGAAAATCTCTTCATATGCGTCGGTTAAGCTTCCGAGATTGCGTCTAAATAAATCTTTGTCCAGCTTTTCGTTCGTGTTTTTATCCCATAAGCGGCATGTGTCTGGTGAAATTTCATCGGCCAAAAGCACTTGTCCGTCTGGATCTAAACCGAATTCAAGCTTAAAATCTATTAATCTGACATGACAATCGGCAAAAATGGTTTGAAGCTCTTCATTTACTGTTTTTGTTATGGACTTAATGTTTTCTACCTGCTCAGGAGTTGCCGCTTTCAAGAGCCAAATATGATCTTCCGTGATGAGCGGATCACCCAGCGCGTCATCCTTGTAGTAAAACTCGATAATCGGCTGTTCAAGCTCGGTGCCTTCTGGAATGCCGAGACGTTTGGACATGCTTCCTGCCACAACATTTCTGACGACGACTTCAAGCGGCACAATTGTTACCTTTTTGATGAGCTGCTCCGTTTCCGATATGCGCTCGATAAAGTGGTTGTTAATGCCATTAGCGTGAAGATGTTTGAAAATCAGGCTTGAAATCTCGTTATTTAAGCGCCCTTTGCCGCTGATTTCTGCTTTTTTCTCGCCGTTAAAAGCAGTGGCGGAGTCTTTATACACGACATACAACGTGTTTTCGTCATCGGTTTTGTAGATTTTTTTTGCTTTTCCTTCATATAAAAGTTCATTCTTCACAATATTCACGGAAGGCCTCCTAATCCGAATCTTGGGAATTTTCAAACCACGGCAGCATAGAAGAAGCCGCCTAAAAGCTTCTTCTATGCTAAACCTAAACGTTCAAAGATCAGATCAACATTTTTCAGATGATAGTTGTAATCAAAACAGTCAGCAATTTTTTCTGGAGAAAGACGGGACGTGATTTTCTCTTCCGCTTCCACAAGCTCACGGAACGGCACTTGTTTTTCCCACGCTTCCATTGCTTTCGGCTGTACTGTATCATAGGCTTCTTCACGAGTCAGGCCTGTGTCGATCAAAGCAAGCAGCACACGCTGAGAGTAAATAAGGCCGAGTGTGCGGTCCATGTTGCGCTTCATGTTTTCCGGGAAGACCGTTAAGTTCTTCACGATGTTGGAGAAGCGGTTCAGCATGTAGTTCAGCGCGATTGTCGCATCCGGAAGAATAATCCGTTCTGCTGAAGAATGAGAAATATCGCGCTCATGCCATAATGGAACATTTTCGTAAGCCGTCATCATGTAGCCACGGATGACGCGCGCAATGCCTGTCATGTTTTCAGAGCCGATCGGATTGCGTTTGTGCGGCATTGCAGATGAACCCTTTTGCCCTTTCGCGAAAAATTCCTCGACTTCGCGTGTTTCACTCTTTTGCAGACCGCGAATTTCCACTGCGAACTTCTCGATGCTTGTCGCGATCAAAGCAAGTGTCGCCATATAGTCAGCATGGCGGTCGCGCTGAAGGGTTTGGGTTGAAATCGGTGCTGCTTTCAATCCGAGCTTCTCACAGACATATTGCTCAACAAATGGGTCAATGTTCGCATATGTGCCGACAGCGCCGGAAATCTTCCCAACCTCGATGCCTTCTTTCGCTTGTTTGAAACGCTCAAGATTACGTTTCATTTCCTCATGCCAAAGCGCAAGTTTTAAGCCGAATGTTGTAGGCTCAGCGTGTACGCCGTGTGTGCGCCCCATCATGACTGTGTATTTATGTTCTTTCGCTTTTTCTTTTATAATGTCAACAAATCTTTCAAGGTCCTTGAGCAGAATATCGTTTGCCTGTTTTAATAAGTAAGAAAGAGCGGTATCCACAACGTCAGTTGACGTTAAGCCGTAGTGCACCCATTTTCTTTCTTCGCCCAGTGATTCGGAAACGGCGCGTGTAAAAGCGACAACGTCATGGCGGGTATCCTGTTCGATTTCTAAAATGCGGTTGATGTCAAATGACGCGTTCTCGCGCATGACCTTTACGTCTTTTTTCGGAATGACGCCAAGCTCCGCCCACGCTTCACAGGCAAGAATCTCAACCTCCAGCCATGCTTGAAATCTGTTTTCATCCGTCCAAATTGCGGACATTTCAGGTCTTGAATAACGTTCGATCATTCTGCTTGTCCTCCGTCTCTATTCATCCATTTATTTGTGATCTCCTGAATCCATTGGTCTTCAGGCTGCTTCATAAATGTAATATGCCCCATTTTGCGGCCTTTTTTGATTTCATGTTTTCCGTATATATAGAGCTTTGCTTCTTTTATAAGCTCCGGCTCTTCCTCAACAAGCTTCACTTCATCGCCGAGTAGATTCACCATCATGCCCGGCTTCAGCAAATCTGTTTTACCGAGCGGAAGGCCGCATACCGCTCTGATATGCTGTTCAAACTGGCTCGTTTCGCACAGGTCCAGCGTATAATGCCCTGAATTATGCGGTCTTGGCGCCAGTTCATTGACCAAAAGCTCGCCGTCTTCTGTCAGGAACATTTCAACAGCGAGCGGCCCGACAAGGTGAAGCTCATCTGCAAGCTTAACAGCCAAATCGGCAGCCTTCCTCTGGATCGCTTTTTCCACCCGTGCAGGCACGATGCTTTGGAAGAGGATATTGTTGTGGTGAATGTTTTCAGCTGCCGGAAATGTTGAAATTTCGCCGTTTACCGATCTGACGACGATGACCGACATTTCCATTTTAAAAGAAACCCAGCTTTCGAGAATGCAAGTACCGTGTTCTAAAAGAGCAGCAGCCTGCTCAATTTGCGCCTCTTCCTTGATCACAAATTGGCCTTTGCCATCGTATCCGCCGCGGCATGTTTTCAGCACGGCGGGAAGTCCAAGCTCCAGTACCGCCTGTTTCAATCCATCCTTTGTATTGACGATGCTGTACGGAGCAACTTCACAGCCCGCGTCTTGAATGGCTTTTTTCTCTGTTTCACGATTTTGGGTAATGAGCAGCAGTTCACTTCCTTGCGGGAGATAGGCATGATCTTTTAGCCAATGCAGCGCATCATAATCGATGTTTTCAAACTCATACGTGATGATGTCGCTGATTTCAGCCAATTTTCGAATCGCTTCACGGTCATTGTAATGAGCGGTAATTTCAATATCCGCAACCTGCCCGCATGGCGAATCTTTCACCGGATCGACGACCGCGACTTTATACCCCATTTGTTTGGCGGACACAGCCATCATTTTTCCAAGCTGGCCGCCGCCGATAATGCCGATCACTGCTCCTGGATAGATGATTTGTTTAGACAAGCTGATCACTGCTTTCTAACACTGTCTGTTTTGTATTTTCTCTTCTCTCATCCAGCTTACGGGCAAGATCCTCGTCAAAAGCTGACAACATTTGCGCCGCTAACAGCCCTGCGTTCACAGCGCCCGCTTTTCCGATGGCTGTTGTCGCAACAGGCACGCCCCCAGGCATTTGGACGATGGAAAGCAGAGAATCCATTCCGTTCAGCGCCTTGGACTGAACCGGAACTCCGATGACCGGCAGTGTTGTTTTCGCCGCCGTCATCCCTGGCAGATGCGCCGCTCCTCCGGCACCGGCGATAATCACCTTGATGCCTCTTTCTCTCGCGGTTTCAGCGTATTCAAACATGAAATCAGGCGTCCGGTGAGCGGAAACGACCTTCTTTTCGTACGGAACATTAAGTTCGTCAAGTATGTCGCATGCGTTTTTCATTGTCTCCCAATCGGAAGTGCTTCCCATGATGATTCCTACTAGCGGCTGCATTCTGTTCCCACCTTCTCATGCTTTTGTTTTCAGAAAATAAAAAATACCCGCTCTGCATTGCACTTATGAGGAAGCAATACAAACCGGGCATGGTACATGTATCGTCAGTCGTTCGCTTCTGCGATATATCCATGTCAGTTTTATCGATCACTTTCCTGCATAGTCCGGCAATTTACGGTTGCCAGGTAGAAACTTATGGGCCATATTCCCAAGATTATATGAGGTCGTGTTTTGATTTCATGTTTATCTTAACAACGGACATGGATAATGTCAACGACATTATCGAACGATACAAAAATTCATTCTGCTAATGTTCGTGTTTTAGATCAATTTCCCTTCAAATACGATTTTTTTCCCGCATGGAACGATCTGAATTGACCCGTTTTCCTTTTTCTCCATAAAAACAGGCTCCTCCATTCGCCGCACAGGCAAATATCCTTCTTCTTTCATTTGCTGAAGCACAGCATCAATCGTTTGCTGCTCTGTCACTTCAAACTTTTTCTTCTTCGGCTTTGCCATTATTCTTTAATTCTCCTCTTCTTCACCGCTTTGACCCAGAAGCCGCCGTGGATTGTTTTTGGTTCATACGCAATAATAAAGGCTTTTGAATCAATTGTCTTAATCGTATCATACAGCTGGAGTTCATATTTTCTCGGTGTCAGAATCTGAAGGGCTGTGCGGTCGCCTTCAAGCCCGCCGACCACCCAGTTTGTCACACCGTAGCCTTTTTCACGGAGCTGCCTCGGAAGATCAACATCAAGCTCCTTCGTAATCACATTGACCATCATATAGCCAAGCGCCAATTTTTCTTCTATTTTCATGCCGACAATGACGCCAAGACCGTAACCGAGCGCGTACGCAATCACATTTTGAATCTGGTCTAAGTTATCGAGGACCAGGCTCAATCCTGTCACATAAACCAGTATCTCAATCGTACTGATGCCGGCCGCTAAATAACGCTGGCCTTTCAGCGTTAAAATCATTCTTATCGTAAAAAATGACACATAGACAATATTAATAATGAGAATTATGAGAACCATGGCTATTCCATTTGATAAGATGGTTTGCATCATTTCATTTCATCCCCCTACTCTTCATCTTGCATAAAGCAATCATATTCTACTAGAGAAACGCGTCGTTTACAATCAACTGAGGCCGTAAGCCTAAGGAAAATATTTCGACACGCTTTTTCAGATTGAACAGTAGTAGTTTACCCTCTTTCTTACCTTTTCAACATCAAAACAAAAAAGCCCGCTTTTCAGCAGACTCACCTTTTCTCATATATTGTCAGATCTCTTTTTTCATTTTCAGAAGGGATTTGTATTCTTTCTCAAGCTCACTCAGCGTATAATCAGCAAGCTGTTCCCCTCTTCCCTGATAAAATTCCGAGAGCAGTAATTTGGTTTTTAAAAATTGCTTCTTTTGATTAATCGCTCGGCGAAGTACTTCAGCCATGTCCATCATCCTCCAAAATATAAAGGTTTGTACGCTGGACGTTTACAGCATTTTCCTCATCATACACGGATTAATCCTACAAATCAACTATGTTTTTTAGATATATTTGTAAAAATTGTGACATCAAAAAACCGGCTATGAACAGCCGGTTTTTTCATTAAAGCGGAATCAGCGACGCTGTGAAATATTCAGAAATAAACGGCCAAGTCACCGCCGCAAACAGCAGCGCGACCGCAACTACTGCAAATACACAATAGATATAATCAATCGGTGCATCTTGTGCCGCCTGATACAGACGCTGCACATACAGCGCCATCATAAAAAAGATCGAAAACAAGATCAGCACTGTAAAAAGAACTGTCAGCATCGGGATATTCACGATCGCAAAGATTAGCCAAAGAATTGAAACAGCAATCACCGGTACAAGCAATGAACCCAAACCCGCAGCCGCTTCTCTAAACGTCACCTTCTGCTTCATCATATAGCGGGAGACGGCCCATACGGCTATGACCATTACCGCGAAAAAGAGAAGCAAATAGACAAGAACGATTAAAAATCCGTCATAGAAAGCGTGATGGCGTTCTCCGAAACCGAGCGGCCGATTCCAGCTGGCCTTTAACTGAAACCAGTTCCCGATTGAAAAGATCATACTGAATATAAGCATTGAAATCAAACCATACTTATAATGAGAAAAACCATCCGCCACGACGGTTTTCGCCGGTGATTTTAAAATCGAGAACGCAAAACCGCAATATCTGTTGATGGCTGCCCATACAGACGCAAGCTTGTCTTTAGCAATGGATACACCACCGCGTTCCTGATGCGGTTTCTGCTTTTGTTTTTGCTTCTGCTTGCTTTGCCGGCTCGCTTTTCTGGACATTCTCGATAGCGGTTCTTCATCTGTATCTATTCTTTCACTCTGGTTAACTTCTTCTTCAAACGTTTCTTTTCTTTCTTCCGTCATGTCAGCAACTCCTATCAAAAAAATACGGCGGAATACCATTCAGCAAGAAAATAAAACACTTATATAAGGTACCGAAGCCTTCCTGAACAGTCAAGTCATTTCCATTTAAGTAAAGCATGGCGGCACATCTACATGACGGTATATCGTATGAAATGGTTTTACCTTTTGTAACAAAAAAACCAGCTGCCAAGGCAGCTGGTTTCATTCGTTATTTTAAGAAGATAAAGTACAGGATAAAAACGATAAACAGCCCGTACATAATCGGATGGACCTCTTTGGCTTTTCCTTTGCACACCATCGTAATCGGATAGAAAATAAATCCGATGGCAATCCCGGTTGCAATGCTGTATGTTAACGGCATCATGATCATGGTAAGGAAAGCGGGAACGGCCACCTCGAACTTATCCCAAGCGATTTTGCCAAGCGGCGCCACCATCAATGCACCGACTATGATCAGCGCCGGAGCGGTTACATTTGAGGTAACGACTGATAGAAGCGGCGAGAAAAACGTAGCCAGTAAAAAGAGAATACCTGTTACAATTGCCGCAAATCCTGAGCGGGCACCCGCAGCGACACCTGAGCTTGATTCCACGTAAGAAGTTGTGGTAGACGTACCGAGCATGGCGCCGATCACAATCGAAGATGAATCAGCTAAAAGCGCACGGCCCGCACGCGGCAATTTGTTTTCCTTCATTAAACCAGCTTGAGTTGCCACAGCAACCAGTGTACCCGCTGTATCAAAAAATCCGACAAACAAGAACGTTAAAATGACGATCAGCATTTGTACGGAGAAAATATCCGGCAGATGAAGCCACGCTTGTCCGAAAGTCGGCTCAAGGCTCGGCACACTGCCGATGATTTGAGTCGGAACCGGAACCAAACCGAAAATCATGCCGGCAACCGCAGTTAACAGCATCCCGATAAACACGCCCGCGTTAACGCGAAGCACCATTAAAATAACCGTTACAATTACACCGAAAATCGTTAACAGCACAGGACCGCTGTGAATGTTTCCGATGGTGACGAGTGTAGAAGGGTTGGATGTAATAATTCCTGAACCTTGTAATCCAACGAATGTAATAAACAGGCCGATACCCGCGCCGACTGCCAATTTCAGCTCTGGGGGAATGGCGTTGATGATTTTTTCACGAAAACCTGTTAACGAAAGAGCAACAAAGATAAGACCTGAAATGAAAACACCAGACAAAGCGGCCTGCCATGAAATGCCCATGCCGAGCACGACAGAAAACGCAAAAAACGCGTTCAGCCCCATACCTGGCGCGATGGCGATCGGATATCTCGCGATCAGTCCCATTAAGATACAGCCTGCCGCAGACGCCAGTGCTGTCGCTGTAAAGACCGCGCCTTGGTCAATTCTCAGCGCTTCCGGAAAATCTTTCACGCTCTCCAAAGCAAGTGTAATCGGATTGACGAACAGAATATATGCCATAGATAAAAAAGTCGTTAATCCGCCAATGATTTCATTGCGATAGCTGGTGCCCAGCTCATCAAACTGAAAAAACTTTTTCAAGCTATTTGACTCCCTTCACTCTTTGTTATTTATCCTGCCCTGAAAACGCCAAATAAAAAACGCCCCAATGCATTTTGGGACGCTTGACTACAGACGGATTTCAGTTCGAATAAATAAACGTGTTTTATTTATATCAAACGAAAGAAATGTTTACGTAGTCAAGCCATTTACGGTAGCTTGGTAGAGACTTGCGAGCCATATCCCCGCGATTATACGAATTATCTTATTTGATTTCTGTGTCTATTGTACCAAGTTCGTTTTGAAATGACAATATAAAAAACGAACATTACCGATTCAAAAAAATGGTTTATTCGTCTATTGACTAAATTGGTAACAATGATAAAAACCGTATGCATGACTTCATACGGTTTTTCAACTTATGCTTATTTTATCTTGGCAGGCTGACTCACCTGATGCACTGGTACAGTAAACGAGAATGGCTTTAGTTGAATCAGTTCATTTAAAACGCCTTTATCCATATACAGGCCATATTCATTAAACTCAAAATGCTTTAAAGACAGCTTATCAAGATAGGCATCATCCAGTTCAAAAGTGGATACCATTTCGGCAGTGTTCATATTTTTCACTTTAGCTGTATTTGCTTTCACATAATAACCTTCTTCATAATAAGCCAACGGATCAGCCCATGATTTCATTTTTTTTATATCACCAAGGCCAATCGTTTCACCTATATTCACTAAATCATTTTCATCCATGCTTGAGGTATCAATTCCAGTGAAGCGGTAATGAACCATTACTTTCCTCCCTTTTTGTTTCATGTTATTGATTTCAATCCCTATGTTTTGATGGTTTGTTTCTGAAACACGAAACGGCATCTCTGCATTTAGCGGAACGATTTCACTGCCCTCTGCCTCAGATTTAATATATGCTCTTAATGTTAGCTTTTTCGCTTTTGGATTGATTGGTGATTCTAACTGTGTTTGTCCTTTTACTCTTACCGTTCTCTCGTTTACCTTTTTGCGATTTCCAAGTTCGATGTTTGACTCTGTCATCTCATATGTGTTTCCTAAATCATCTTTGACTTCATCAATTGCCACCGTATCATTTTTTGCTATGCCTTGATAATCTATTGTAAATTGAAGGACAGATCCGAGCTTTCCGTTCTCCACTTGAATATTGGAAAATTGATAACGATTATGATGAGCTGATACCACTTTTGAGCTTTCTAAATAATTTGCTTTCTTTTTGATTATTGGCAGTTTGAACCTCCAATTCCCCTGTATTTCATTGATATGAGTAATCACAAAGGGTACGGTTTCCCCATTTTTTATTTGAATGCCATTTGTATAAATCCTTAATTGTCCTGCATATTGTTTGTTATTTATTTTTTTAAGCACTAAGGAATCGTAGTTAATTGAAAAATTGTCGTTATAACTCACTTCATCCACATCATACATGAGCTCTTTTTCATCAGACTGGAGGTTATCAACAGTAAAGTTATAGACAAGCTGGCCAGCATCGTAATAGGAGCTGTTTACAGAAACGGTGATTCCTCTGGATTCAGCCTTTTCATTCAAAGCTATGACCAAATTGCTTTCAAACAATGATAGGCCAACTTTATCTTGAAAATCTTTATAAATTTGGCCGACAATGGGTATGCTTCCCATCGCTTTGTTTACAGACGGCAGAAAAAGGCCGGACGTTAAATACAGTATACCTACCACAGCAGCAACAGCGATTCCATTAGTAATGGTTCGTCCCCATTTAAAACGGCGCTTTGTGTTACTTTCATTTTCAGCACGAACGACAGCTTGATGTATTGCTTTTTTGAGTGCTCTCTTTGGCACTTCTATGTCATCATACAACTGCTTTACTTGGTGTTTTTCCATATTTTTTTATCCTCCTTTTCCAGCTCCTGTTTTAGTGATTTTCTTGCTCTATGTAAATGTGTTTTAATTGTGCCTTCTGCCATTCCTGTTTGTTCAGCTATCATTGAAATCGAATAATCTTGAAAATAATAGAGCTGAATTGTTAACTGAACATGTTCATCAAGTGAATCAATCGCATTTCGCAAATCCATGTATTCCTCGATATTGGCTTGATCAGTGCCAGTATCATGCTGTTTCTCAAACGGAACCAAATCTCCTTTCTTTTTATTCATGGCGAAAATGGAATGAATCAGTATTCGAGTAAGCCACGTTAAAAAATACTTTGGCTCTTTTAGTTTTTCTATATGAATAAAGGCTTTATAAGCCGTTTCCTGTACAGCATCAAGTGCATCTTCTTTATTTCTCAAATAGAGATAGGCTGTTTTATATAACGTCTCCTGATGTGCCAGCATAAGCTTTTCAAAGGCTCGAGAATTTCCTTTTCTCGCCTTTGTAATCAATCTTTCTTCCTTCACCTTATCCACCTCCTATGTTGTTAGATAGGAAAACTGCCGAAACGGTTTCAAAAAGTTCACAAAAAAAACGCCCCTTTTGTAAAAGGGACGTTTTTCTATTAGCTATTTACTTATTCCCACTCAATCGTCGCAGGCGGCTTACTTGTAATATCGTACACCACGCGGTTAATGTGCTTCACTTCGTTTACGATACGTGTCGAAATGACTTCAAGCACATCCCACGGGATACGCGCCCAGTCAGATGTCATGCCGTCAATTGAAGTAACGGCGCGGATTCCGATTGTGTAATCATATGTTCTTGCGTCACCCATAACACCAACGCTGCGGATGTCAGGAAGAACAGTGAAGTATTGCCAAATATCACGCTCTAATCCGTGATTCGCAACTTCTTCACGCAAAATCGCATCTGATTCACGAACGATTTCCAGTTTTTCTTCTGTTACTTCGCCAAGTACGCGGATTCCGAGTCCCGGTCCTGGGAAAGGCTGGCGCCATACGATGTCATCGGGAATGCCGAGCTCTGTGCCAAGCGCGCGCACTTCGTCTTTGAAGAGCGTGTTTAACGGCTCGATCAGTTCAAACTGCATGTCTTCTGGAAGCCCGCCGACATTGTGGTGAGATTTGATCGTTTGCGCCGTTGCCGTACCGCTCTCGATGATATCAGTGTAAAGCGTTCCTTGTGCAAGATAGTCGATGCCTTTGAGCTTGTCCGCTTCATCATCGAACACGTAAATGAATTCATTACCGATGATTTTGCGTTTTTGCTCAGGATCAGAAACGCCTTTTAGTTTATTTAAGAATCTGTCTTGTGCGTCTACTTTAATGACGTTCATGTTAAAGCCTTCGCTGAATGTTTTCATAACCCCTTCAGCCTCGCCTTTACGGAGAAGACCATGGTCTACAAAGATACAAGTCAGCTGGTCGCCGATCGCTTTATGAATCAAAACAGCAACAACAGAGGAATCAACGCCGCCGCTTAGCGCGCAAAGAACCTGCTTATCTCCGACCGTTTCACGGATTTTTTGCATTTCAATTTCGATAAAGTTCTCCATTGACCATTTGCCTTCACATTCGCAAACGCCGAATACAAAGTTTTTCAGAAGGTCATTGCCGTATTCAGAGTGGCGCACTTCCGGATGGAACTGAACGCCGTACCATTTTTTGTCCGCTTTGCTCATCGCTGAATTCGGGCAGTGATGGCTTGTCGCGTCAACAGTGAAGCCTTCAGGAACTTCTACAACCAAATCGCCGTGGCTCATCCAAACCACTTGTTCGTTCGGAAGATCTTTGAACAAATCAGGTGCGCCTTCGATGTGGATGTTTGCTTTTCCGTATTCACGCTGGCTTGCCGCTTCAACTTTACCGCCAAGGTAATGAGTCATCAACTGCATGCCGTAGCAAATTCCCAAAACAGGAATATCAAGCTCGAAGATTTTCTCGTCACAGCGGAAAGAGTTTTCATCATACACACTGTTTGGACCGCCGGATAAAATAATTCCTTTCGGATTCATTTCTTTAATTTCTTCAGCCGTCAATGTATGGGGATGCAGCTCGCTGTATACACCGAATTCACGGATACGGCGTGTAATCAGCTGGTTATACTGACTGCCGAAATCAAGGACAAGAATCATTTCATTCACTAACTTTGTCATGGTTGTCACCTAATCTCCTCTAAGTTTTTTGACACAGAAAAAAACGAGGACAGATATGAAGCACGATCCGCCCTCTTTGGCAAGGCCGTTTGCCGGAGTCCGGCAACTCGCTCCCAGACTCCGATAATATTCACTAATTCTAACAACACGTCGATAAGCGGTCAAGACCATCTTCTTTTAATTAAATTTTCCCATAACTCTCTGGTTTCATTCCAAAGCGCCTTCGAATCTTCATTTCTGTAAAGCGCCCGTTCATAGCTTGATGTCAGCTTTGACATGTCTTCCGAGCCATATTTTCCATCGATTCGTTTCGCATAGTCACGCAGCGTTTCACTGTCTCGTTTCGGAATGCCTCTTCTCTTCAGCTGTTTCAGCAGCGCGCCATATGCCTCAAAAAACACGTGCTGATCGCTGCGGCGCTTCAATTTTCTTACAACGAAAATAGGAATCCATAGCGAACGGAAAACATACAGCAAGACCGCTGCCAAGAGCAGGACTGCAAGAACCCCAAGCGCTCCATACCAGCCCGCCCCGGCATTTTCATGTGAAGCGGACGGTTTTTTAGAAACAGATGTCTCCCGTTTTTCCTTTTGTTTTTCCGGCTGTTTTTTCTCTTTTGTCTGCTCTTCTTTTGTTTTTTCCGGTGAGCTGCTGCTTTCGCTGCCGGAATCCTTTGTGTCAGAAGAAGTAAATGCAGCCGGGTTTGTAAACCCTTTAGTCGGCTCAAATGTGACCCAGCCTTGTTCTGGGAAATACACCTCTACCCAGGAATGGGCGTTGTTATTTGTCACCTCGTAGATGCTGCCGTTTTTGTTTCCCGCTTCTTTATATTCGCCTGATGTATACCCCTTGACCCAGCGGGCCGGAATGCCGGCCGAACGCAGGAGCACCACCATAGCGGAAGAAAAGTTATCACAGTAGCCCATCTTTGTTTCAAACAGAAATTGATCGACATAATCCTCATCATCCTTAGGGATGGTCACGTTTTCGGTTTCATATGTGAACTGATTTGAACCTAAATAGTCCTCAACCGCTTTCACCTTATCAAACATATTATCGTGATCCTGAGTCAGCTTGGCCGCAAGGGTTCTCACCCGCTCAGGCAGTGAATCCGGCAGCTGCATATAGCGGTTGCTGAATGTGTATTCCTCACTGTTGTTTCTCACTTTCACCTTTCTCAGCTCATCCAGCTTGTAGACCGGGGAATTGTACGTTACGGAATAGCTCCCCATATTTCTGATCTCACCGGCTTGTTCACTGATCGGGGAAATTTGTTCCGTGTTTCCGTTCATTTCAAGCGAGACAGCCTGCTTTGGCTGTATGGTTTTCGCACCGATCGGATACATCACATGGTTATACCCATAGTGTTCATCAACTTTGACACGGACGGCGCTGCGCTCTGTCGCAACCTTGTGGTCAAACCATAGATTTTCAACTTTCCCTCCGCTTAGCTGATATGACATGCCTGTGTCTGTTTCAATCCAGCCTTTCCCGGTATACGTATCCTTCGTTTCCACACGGAAATACGTACGCTCTTTTCCCTGCCAAGTAAAAACAGGGGTGTCATCCTGCTGAAACGGGCCACCGAGTGATTCGTCATGGTTCCCGTATCCGATTTTGCTTTCACCAGCCGGCATACGCTCTTGATTGGTCATTTTTTTGAGAAAAGGCACCGGATCAGGCCAAGCCGGATCTGATTTCGGAGCGGCAAGTCCGAATCCCACGGCAGCCAAAATGAATACCGATAACGGCAGAAACCATTTCAGGACAGATATTTTTGGCAATGCGATTCTTTCCATCAGCTTGATGCGTTCTAAGTATAAAAGGCCAAGCATAAAGAAGCCGATCAGCACGATACGGATGACGGCAAAAGTGGCATCATATGGCGTAAAGGTATCAAGAATCGTAATATACGCTACTGTCATCATAAAGAAAAATAAGATTCTTCTCTGGTAAATCACCCAATAATGAAGGAGATAGACCAGCAGCCACAACAGCACAAAAAACAACAGGGTCCGAAACGAAGGAATCATGTCATTCCATTGCCCTGATTGTATCAGCGTGATATTCAAATAGACATCCCGCAAAAAAGAGCTGACCCAGTTCAAGTCAAATATGGACCCTTGATAAAACAGGATGTGCACCGAGATCAACGTAAATAAGACACAAAAAGGAACGGTGACAAACCACCTCATTCTGAAAAAACTCAGTAGAAACGTCAAGCCGATAAAGACAATAAAAAAGCCCGTATGTTTCGTATCTGTAAAATGGTCAAGCGGCCTGAGCCACTCCCACAGCAATAAAAACGCCAGAAAATAAAATAGCAGCAAGCTCAAACGGCTTCCCTTCTGATCATCGTGCGGCATGTGCACCGTCACCCCTCTTTCTAAACAACACGCGAAACTCGTCCGCCCCTCATGACCTGAACTCTGATTTGGCGTTTCATCATGCGTTCGACCATGACATTTTCAGCTTGAGAAAGCTCAGCGTCTTTCTCTTTTGCCAGGATCACTGTAAACCGGCCTCCCCCGGTTTCTGCTAAGTTCAACAAATCTTCCGTGAACTGCCCCGTGACGATCACCTTATCAGCTTTGCGAACAGACGGCTTACCCAGCTCCTCCCGTACATATCGGCTTACCGGGTCAGCCGCATCACAATGAACGACGGCTAAATGCCGAAGCATGCGCTTAAAATGCTGCTCCCCTTCTTGAATAGGAAAAAGCGTTTTTTCCTTTCCGACTGAGGCCAAACCTGCCCCCGCGCCGCTTTGTAAAACAGAATGAAGAATCGAAGCTGACACAGAAACGACCTCTTCGAATGCTTCAGAGGAAAAACGGTCCATCAGAAGAAACAGGTTTTTGCTTCGAGACGGTTCAAATTCCTTCGTCATCAGCTGGCTCCGCCGTGCAGAAGTCTTCCAGTCTAACGCGGCAAACCGGTCTCCCGGCTGGTAATCCCGAACACTCGCTGCGACTGCGGAATGGTGCTGATGAACCGGAGAAGAACCGCTTACACCATCTTCCTGATGCCTCTCATTCACATGATAAGAAAGACGCTGAAAGGATGGATAGACAAACAGGGTATCATCCAGCTCATAAAAAGCTGTTTTTTCAATCAAGCCGAGAACGTCCCCGGTTCGCACCCTGACAGCATGAAAATGATGTTCTCCGCGCGGTACGCGAGCTAATTCATACGACATCGTCATACGCCGTTTAAACCAAGGAAAAACGAGACGTTTGGCCGCGGCTTCGTCTCGGTTCAATGACTCGATTCCCTCTGGCAGGCAATCTTCAATCACCATATACATCAGCGGAAACGGCAGCTTCCTTCTCAGCGTTATCGACACGCCCAGCCTGTCCCCCGCTTGCAATTGTGTTTTGGCCATTTGCCGTGAAGCCTGGAAAGAGCGGAGCGGATACAACGCCAGCAGCCCGGCATACACGACAAAAGGGAGAAACGCGTAAAACAAAAACCAGCTGACAAAGCCTCCTTGAAACATCGCGTAAGAAAAAACAGCAGCCGTCAATAGCGTTAATACAATCAGCTTCCACCCATATACCAGCCATTGCGTCTTCTTCATCAGCGGATCGACGACCTTTGAACCGGTACCTTCACAACGGACATGATCTCCCGTACGATCGCGTCTGCCTCGATACCTTCAAACTTCGCCTCTGGCTGCAGCAGCATCCGGTGCGGAAGCGCGAAAGGAGCCAAATATTGAATATCATCCGGAATGACATAGTCGCGATGATGGAGCAGCGCATATGCTTGGGCCGCTTTCATGAGAGCGATTGATCCGCGCGGACTGACGCCTAATTGAACAGAGGCATGCTGTCTCGTTTTCTGCACGATTTCCACAATGTATTCTTTAATGCTGTCATCGGCGCGGACATTTTGCACTTCCCGCTGCAAACGGATGAAGTCTTCTTTTGAAATAACCGGCTCAAGCGTCTCAATCGGATGGCTTTTTTCCTGAAGAGATAAGACGTCCAGCTCCTCATTAAAGGTCGGATAACCCATGCGAAGTTTGAATAAAAAACGGTCAAGCTGGGCTTCCGGCAATGGGTACGTCCCTTCATATTCGAACGGGTTTTGCGTTGCCATCACAAAAAACGGAGCCGCAAGCGGCATCGTATGGCCATCTACCGTTACACTTCCTTCTTCCATCGCTTCAAGCAAAGCAGACTGTGTCTTCGGAGAGGTACGGTTGATTTCATCGGCCAGCACGATATTTCCCATAATCGGGCCGGGACGGTATTCAAATTCCATCGTTTTCGCATTATAGATGGACACGCCTGTGACATCAGATGGCAGCAAATCCGGAGTGAATTGAATTCTTTTAAAATCGGCGCCGATTGACTTTGCCAGCGCGCGGACCATCATCGTTTTACCGACTCCGGGCACATCCTCAAGCAGCACATGCCCTTTGGCAAGAATGGCTGCTAAGCTGAGTACGGCGATGTCTCGTTTTCCCACCATTACTCTATTAATATGTTCAACTGCTTTCCCCAGCAAAGGATGCAGGTCTTCTTGGTATGCCATTCTTTTCCTCCTAGTCATCTACAAAATTCATCATATTGTAACCTAACTTTACCACAAAAAGCGATCTGTATAAAAAAACGATTCTAGCAAATTGTTTCCAATAAAGCAGAATAAATCACACCAAAAAAGCTTCCTATGACAGGAAGCTCAATTATTTGCGTTCTAAAGGTTCCATATGAACATGTGAATAATCAATCGCATGCTCCTCCTTCATTCTCCGCTCAATTTCATTGGCAATATCGTGGCTTTCCGTAATATTTAAATCAGCGGATACTTCAACCACCACATCAACGTAGACCGTACTGCCCAAGTATCTCGCTTTAATATCTTTTAAACGGCGTACCCCTGGAATCTTTTCGATTGTCTGTTTATAAGCTGAAATGTCTTTTATGTCGAATCCATCTGTCAAAGAGTGAGATGATTCTTTAAAAATATCCCACGCCGTTTTACAAATGAGAAGACCGATCACAAACGCCGTGACCGTATCAATCCAAGCAAGGCGGAATTGCGCAGCCGCAATTCCGATAAACGTGCCGACGCTGACGAACGCATCCGATTTATTATCAGCGGCCGCGGCAAGGAGCGCATGGCTCTTCACCTTTTTGGCCAGCCTTTTATTGTACTGGTACACCATAAGCATCAGGACTGCCCCGCCTGCTGCCGTCCAAGCCGCAATCATATCCGGTGTCTCTTGTTTAGGAGAAAAAATAGATTCTCCGGCGCTGAACAGCACTTGCAGTCCGACAACCATCATAATAAAGGATGCGATAAGTGATGCGATCGTTTCCGCCCGAAAGTGGCCGTATGGATGATCTTCATCAGGAGGCTTTTGAGAGATGCGAAGGCCGATCAGCACAGCAACAGAAGCAATAATATCAGTTGTGTTATTAAACCCGTCTGCCATAAGCGCTTCCGAGTGAAAGAAATAACCGATGATCAGCTTAATCGCGGACAGGACAAGATACGCGGAAATGCTGACAATAGCCCCGGCTTCTCCCTTTTTCAGTTCATCGTATCTCTCCATACAAAACCTCCTCTCCGCTCGTGAATTCCTATTATAATGATACAAAGCTGAATAGCAGTGGGTCTATAGAAACATGATTCACTTGCCACAGAAAAATAGTTATGGCGGAACACTGTTTCTCTAAACCAATTTACTTTCTCCTCTAAAAATCCCTTAAAATTCAATGCCGCCAATACCTCTGCGATCTTCGATATTTTAAAACATTACGCTAGCTGCAAAAATGAATAATTAACGAAACACTTTTTCTTTTAATCCAAGCTTATCTCCTGAAAACACCACAAACAAAAACCTACAAATTTGAAATAAACTGTTATATTTTCTCACACGAATTTTCGACAAACTGTATATTTATGATAGAGTTTCAATTATCATAATATTCAGTAATGGTTTCATTCTTTAAGGAGGTAATTTATGAACCAGTCTCAATCAGGATTAAAAAAAGAATTAAAGACCCGCCATATGACCATGATTTCGATCGCGGGCGTGATCGGAGCCGGCCTATTTGTAGGCAGCGGTTCAGTCATTCACTCGACCGGTCCCGGTGCTATCGTTTCTTACGCGCTAGCCGGCTTACTGGTTATTTTCATCATGAGAATGCTCGGTGAAATGTCTTCCGTAAACCCGACGAGCGGATCGTTTTCCCAATACGCTCATGACGCCATCGGGCCATGGGCCGGATTTACAATCGGCTGGCTGTATTGGTTTTTCTGGGTCGTCGTTATCGCGATTGAAGCAATTGCCGGAGCCGGCATCATTCAATACTGGTTCCACGATATTCCTCTGTGGCTCACAAGCTTAATTTTGACCGTATTGCTCACGCTGACCAACATTTATTCCGTTAAATCATTCGGTGAATTCGAATATTGGTTCTCCCTTATTAAGGTCGTTACGATTATTTTGTTTTTAATTATTGGATTCGCTTTCATTTTTGGATTCGCACCAGGAAGCAGTCCAGTGGGCCTCTCCAACCTGACGGGCCAAGGCGGATTTTTCCCGCAAGGCATCAGCTCCGTATTGCTTGGCATTGTCGTCGTTATTTTTTCCTTTATGGGAACGGAAATCGTTGCTATCGCTGCAGGAGAAACATCCAATCCGTTGGAATCCGTAACCAAAGCGACGCGTTCCGTTGTGTGGCGCATCATTGTCTTTTACGTCGGCTCTATTGCCGTTGTCGTTGCGCTTTTGCCTTGGAATTCAGCCAATATTTTAGAAAGTCCGTTCGTCGCTGTGCTCGGGCATATCGGTGTTCCCGCTGCCGCGCAGATTATGAATTTTATCGTCCTCACCGCTGTACTCTCTTGCCTGAATTCAGGTTTGTACACCACATCCAGAATGCTGTATTCACTTGCAGAAAGAAACGAAGCACCGCGCCGCTTTATGAAATTAAGCAAAAAAGGTGCTCCCGTACAGGCGATTGTTGCCGGTACACTTTTCTCATATATCGCGGTTGTGATGAATTACTTTTCTCCTGATACCGTCTTTTTATTTTTAGTCAATTCATCAGGCGCAATTGCACTGCTCGTCTATCTCGTCATCGCTGTTTCCCATTTGAGAATGCGTAAAAAACTTGAAAAAACGAACCCTGAAGCTTTAAAGATTAAAATGTGGCTCTTCCCATACTTAACCTACGTGACCATTATCGCCATCTGCGGGATTTTAGTATCTATGGCATTCATTGATTCCATGAGAGACGAGCTGCTGCTGACAGGCGTCATCACAGGAGTCGTTCTGATTTCTTATCTTGTGTTCAGAAAACGCAAGGTGAGCGAAAAAGCGGCAGCCAAGTCTGTCACACATCAGCAGCCCGACATCCTCCCTTAATGCTGATCAAATCCTAAACGGACTCCCGTTTAGGATTTTGTTATTTCTTCTTCGGGCAGGCAGCGGCACGCCATTTTTTTGTAACCATCACGCCCTTATTGTCATTAACTATAATACCAATATGGAAAATTTAAATAAGGACAGATGAAAAATGATACTTGAAAAATTTGCGGATGCTCTCCCAATCCCAGATACACTAAAGCCTGTTCAGCAAACAAAAGAAAAGACATACTACGAAGTCACTATGGAAGAATGCACTCACCAGCTCCACCGCGATCTCCCCCCGACCCGCCTTTGGGGCTACAACGGCTTATTTCCGGGGCCTACCATTGAGGTCAAAAGAAATGAGAACGTTTATGTGAAATGGATGAATCACCTTCCTTCAACGCATTTCCTTCCGATTGACCATACGATTCATCACAGCGACAGCCAGCATGATGAGCCCGAAGTAAAGACTGTTGTACATTTACACGGAGGCGTCACGCCAGATGATAGTGATGGGTATCCGGAAGCTTGGTTTTCCAAAAACTTTGAGCAAACAGGCCCTTATTTCAAACGAGAGGTTTATCATTATCCGAATCAGCAGCGCGGTGCTATTTTGTGGTATCACGATCACGCCATGGCGCTTACCAGGCTGAATGTCTATGCCGGACTCGTCGGCGCTTATCTCATTCACGATCCAAAGGAAAAACGCTTAAAGCTGCCTTCCGGCGAATACGACATACCGCTTCTGATCACAGACCGCACGATCAACGAGGACGGTTCTTTGTTTTATCCAAACGGACCGGAAAACCCTACCCCGACACTTCCCAATCCTTCAATCGTTCCGGCTTTTTGCGGAAAAACCATACTGGTGAATGGGAAGGTTTGGCCATACTTGGAGGTCGAACCGAGGAAATACCGCTTCCGCGTCATCAACGCCTCCAATACGAGAACCTATAATCTGTCACTCGATAACGGCGGAGAATTTATTCAGATCGGTTCAGACGGCGGGCTTCTTCCGCGCTCTGCTAAACTGAACTCTTTCAGTCTTGCACCTGCTGAACGTTATGATATCATCATTGATTTCACAGCCTATGAAGGACAATCGATCATTTTGGCAAACAGCGCAGGCTGCGGCGGTGACGTCAATCCCGAAACAGATGCGAATATCATGCAATTTAGAGTCACAAAACCATTGGCACAAAAAGATGAAAGTAGAAAGCCGAAGTACCTCGCCTCATACCCTTCGGTGCAGAATGAAAGAATCCAAAACATCAGAACACTGAAACTGGCAGGCACCCAGGACGAATACGGCAGACCGGTCCTTCTTCTCAATAACAAACGGTGGCACGACCCTGTCACAGAAGCACCAAAAGCCGGCACAACTGAAATATGGTCCATTATCAATCCGACACGCGGAACACATCCGATTCACCTGCATCTGGTCTCCTTCCGTGTATTAGACCGCCGGCCATTTGATATCGCACGTTATCAAGAAAGCGGGGAATTGTCCTATACAGGTCCAGCTGTTCCGCCGCCTCCAAGTGAAAAGGGCTGGAAAGACACCATTCAAGCTCACGCCGGTGAAGTCCTGAGAATCGCGGCGACATTCGGGCCATACAGCGGACGATACGTATGGCACTGCCATATTCTTGAGCATGAAGACTATGACATGATGAGACCGATGGATATAACAGATCCCCGTAAATAACCCGACAAACTTGCCTCTCGCAGGCAAGTTTTTTCTTTAAGAAACTTTTGGCCCCATTTTTCGTATAACATAAAAACAGCAATAAGGAGCGTTTTTATGCTGACAAACAGTCTTAGCGAAAAGACAAAACAATACATTTCCATTTATGCCGAATTAAAATCAAAATTAAAATGGAAAGTTGCACAAGATCAGATATTAATACTCATTTCGTCTGCATATATTGTGAATAAAAGAGAGTTTGATTTTGAGCGCTTTTATGATTTGAGCAGCTATATCAAATCAAACATCGGCAGCTTCTCGACACTCAATTCCCACCACCGCTTTACAGTTGCTTCCATTCTGGACATTCATTTTCAGCATGAGGCAAAACAAACGTTTCTGACTTTCATCGACGTATACAATGAAATGGTGAAGCTTGGATATAAGCGGGATATATTCACGTACCTTTCCGCCCTGATCCTGCTCACCGGCAAATCAGACACAACAAACCTAAGAGAACAGATGAACACGGGGCTTTCTGTTTATCAGCAGATGAAGAAAAATCATTATTTCCTCACCTCACCCCAGAATGTTCCGCTTGCCGTATTGCTTGGCGAAAGCGGAAAAGGTTTGGAGGCGCTAAACAAAGCGGAAACATGCTATCAGCTGCTGGCGGCCAACGGGTTTAAAAAAGGGCAGTACTTACATCAGGTCAGCCATATTCTGGCCTTACAAAGTGAAAAAGCCCCTGAAACACTTGTTTCCCATTACAAACATATATATCAATCCATCACTGCATCTTTCAAAAAGCCTAAGGATTATCATTATCCAGACCTTGCCCTTCTCACATTTCTGGAAGAGCCAGATATCAAAACCGTTTTGGCTATCGCTCGCGAATTAAACCAAGATAAAGCATTTAAACGGCAAAAGGAGATTAATTTTAAAATTGCTGTCTGCTTATATCTCAGTGAGTATATGGAGAACAATCTGCTGATGGAATCAGGCCTATACACCGCAATCGAAGCGGCAATTCAGGCTCAGCAGACAGCCGCGACAGCCGCCATCATCAGCTCAACAGCAGCCATTCATTCTCAAGACGGAAACTAGAGGAGGAGAAACATGCCATACATCACATTAGAAGATCAGACACGTCTATACTATGAAACGCACGGGAGCGGTACACCGATCCTGTTTATACACGGGGTGCTGATGAGCGGGCAGTTTTTTCACAAACAATGTTCAGCACTATCTGCCAATTATCAGTTTATTCGTCTCGACCTTAGAGGACACGGCCCGACAAAGTGCTTCACGGCCACACCATTTCCCAATACGCCCGCGACGTAAGGGAGTTTCTAAAAGCAATGGAGCTCGATCGTGCCGTTCTCGCCGGCTGGTCAATGGGCGCTTTTGTCGTATGGGATTATCTCAATCAATTTGGGAATGATAACATACAAGCCGCTGTAATCATCGACCAATCCGCTTCCGACTATCAGTGGGAGGGCTGGAAACACGGCCCGTTTGATTTTGACGGTTTAAAAACGGCGATGCACGCCATTCAGACTGATCCGCTGCCATTCTACGAAAGCTTCATTCAGAATATGTTCGCGGAACCGCCTGCTGAGACAGAAAAAGAATGGATGCTGGCAGAAATCCTCAAACAGCCGGCTGCCATTTCAAGCACGATTTTATTTAACCAAACGGCTGCTGATTACCGCGGCACCCTTCAAAACATCACTGTACCGACATTGCTTTGCTTCGGGGAAGACCGCAAATTTTTCTCTACAGCAGCTGGAGAACACTTGCGCAGCAAAATTTCCAACTCCACGCTCGTCACCTTTTCTAACAGCAGCCATTGCCCGTTTTTAGAAGAGCCTGATGCTTTTAACAGTACACTCCTCTCCTTTTTAGATGGTCTGATTGGAAAGCCATAAAGAAAAAGGAATTAGGAGATTGGGGAAAAGTATGAGACAATAAGAAATGTGCAGTTAAAATACATGAGGGAAGAAGTGACTTTATGTCTTACTATAATAAACGTAATCAAGAACCGCTGCCTAAAGAAGATGTGAGTACTTGGGAATGCACAAAAGAAGACTGCAACGGCTGGAGCAGAAAAAACTTTGCCAGCAGTGACTCGCCATCATGCCCTTTGTGCGGCAGCAAAATGATTGACGGCATCCGTTCATTAGTGAATCTCCAAAACAACGGTCAAACGAAAACAAGCTAGCTCTTCCCTATAAACAAATGCAGTCTCCTGCAAGCAAACATTCCCCGAACGGAGACGCAAATTCTATATCCAGACTAAAAAGCCTCCATTTCAAAAGTGGCCTAAAACAAAGAAAGAAGCCCAAAACTGTCTACGTTTAGGGCTTTTTTTCGCCTGCCGTTATGGTATAATATGGATATCAATGAGGTGATAACATGATCGCAAACCAGCAGCGAAACGACCTAAAAAAAAGAGCTCAGATCAAAAAGCTGAACCTTGCCATCCACTCATATGTTGAACTTCTGTTTTTGTCGATACCGCTGATCCATTTCTTTAAATGGCTCGGTTCATCAGTCCTGCATCTCATCCATTAAAAAACCACTCAGCCCATGTCGAGTGGTTTTTTCAGCTAATAACAGAAAAGCTGTTGATGATGCCGTTCGGATTTTCCCACACTTTTTCGAACGTCTTTTTTTCAAGGTTGTAGGAATAAATCGTCCGAACCTTTGCTTCACGCCCTGTTTCATCCTTTAATTTTTTAGCTCCCTTGGCTTCGGCGAGAAAATAAATGCTCTTGCCATCCGTAGAGAACTGCGGCTGTGCGTCAATTAACAGCTTGAATGATTTTTGATTTGTAATGATGGTTTTATACTTTTTCGTATCCGCATTCAGCATCTGAACAGCAGCGGTTTGCTCAGTGCCTTTTTGTGTATAGGATGTAAACAACATACGTTTATCATCATCAGAAACGGCAATATCGCTGATAAA
The DNA here is from genome assembly GCF_047608225.1 of Bacillus sp. SW14. Classification (NCBI taxonomy): domain Bacteria; kingdom Bacillati; phylum Bacillota; class Bacilli; order Caryophanales; family Bacillaceae; genus Bacillus; species Bacillus sp. SW14. The sequence continues at coordinate 3,703,344 of NZ_JBLKRW010000001.1, forward strand.
CTGGTCAAGGCTCTTAAGCTCAGCAAATTTGTTTTGATGGCCCGCCGCAAAATGAATCGTTGTCGGTTCAGGATCGATCCCCTTTTCGTTCGCTTCATCTGTTTTCTTGTAATCTTCTTCTACAGAATAATGAAGCAATGCAAATGAATCTGTTTTTTTGTTATAAAAGAAGCTGCTGACGCTGTCATCCTGATCATTCACGGCAGGATAAAGGTTTTTGTATTTCTTCGTTTTTAGATCAAAGGATGCGATCCGAAAATTGCTTTCGTCCGCTTTTCCTAAACGGAAATAGATGGTTGAACGGTCCCTCGATAAAAACAAGCTGTCCGCACTCTCAGCGCCTTTATACAGCATCATCTTTTTATTAGACTTTAGATCCAGCTTAAAGAGCCTCATTTCATTTTGATCATTATTGCCCGTATAATAGAGCACCCGCTGCTTTTGATCCAAGGCAAATGCCGGATAGCCGGTCAGCTCCTCCTCATGGATCACCTTGTCATTTTCATAATACTTCGTCTGCAGATCGGTATTCGTAATCGAAACGAGCAGCTGATCACCGCTTTCCGTATTGACTGAAACATCAGCAGCGCTCTCATGGCTTTTATCCTTTACAACATAAAACACAAAGCCCGCTGCCGCTATCACGACTGTTAACAATAATATGATTCTTTTTTTCATCTCTTATCTCCACCAATAGAAAAAGCAAGAATGTGACTTCTTGCTTTACAGATTATATATGTAGATTAATAGCTGTAATGTCCCGCTACTTTGCCTTTGCTTAATGGGTATCCAAGCGCTTTAAACGCTTTAGGGCTTACATCCAGTACTGCATGAGGCATTCTGCCAACATCATTTTTGTAAACCGTAATCACCTTTTTAGGCTTTGCTTTTGCATAAGCTCTGATTTTTGTCCCGTTTTTAGGAACATCAAATCCGATTTTGGTCGCACAGTCCCAGTGCCCAAGTTTTTTTCCTGAAGAGCCTTTTTTCCCGACTCCATTATACCAAGTAATATTTCCATTCACATGTTTCGCACTGGCATCTGCTGAAAAACTGAAAGCTCCCAAAGTACTTCCTACTAAGATAAAAGCGGCTAAAATGACTTTCTTCAACATTTCGTCCCCCTGTTTGTTAACATCTAGAAAAATTATACACGATCAACCAGGGAATTTTTATTTCAATATCCTTACAGTAATGTTACAAAGTCAGAATAGTTACCAATGCTAAAATAACCCATGGAAGATTATCCTATTATAATTGGAATATAAGCGTTATAATTGTTGATAGAGTAGTTATCGCATTCAATATGAACGAACCATTACCGTATTGTTCAAACCAAATTTCATAGTTATGTAAACGATTCATACTCTCTCATAATAAAGAAAAAAGAGCGTGCGAGACTCTTTTTTCTTCAAAGTTTCTTTTTTTAAAAACGTAAATTACATTATATAAAATTTTCATTTCTTTTTTGGTTTTAAAAATGGCGATTTTGTGAACAGTTCATATTGATCAGTGCGGAATTACTCATATAAAAAGATATAGGAGTGGTAATCCATGAAGGCAGCAAGATGGCATAACCAAAAGGATATCCGTATTGAAAATATTGAAGAGCCAAAAACAGAGCCGGGAAAAGTAAAGATCAAAGTCAAATGGTGCGGTATCTGCGGCAGTGATTTACACGAGTATCTTGGCGGCCCGATCTTTATTCCGGTTGACAAACCGCATCCATTAACGAATGAAACAGCACCTGTCACAATGGGCCATGAATTCTCCGGTGAAGTTGTTGAAGTCGGTGAAGGCGTTGAAAATTATAAAGCAGGAGACCGAGTCGTAGTCGAACCGATTTTTGCAACACACGGTCACCAGGGCGCCTACAACCTTGATGAACAAATGGGATTCCTCGGCTTAGCCGGCGGAGGCGGCGGTTTCTCTGAATACGTCTCTGTAGATGAAGAGCTATTGTTCAAACTTCCTGAGGAATTATCATATGAACAAGGCGCTCTTGTTGAGCCTTCCGCGGTCGCTTTATACGCTGTCCGTTCAAGCAAAATCAAAGCCGGTGACAAAGCGGCTGTATTCGGCTGCGGACCGATCGGGCTTCTTGTGATTGAAGCGCTGAAGGCTGCTGGCGCGACTGACATTTACGCTGTCGAGCTTTCACCTGAACGCCAGCAAAAAGCTGAGGAGCTTGGAGCCATCATCGTTGATCCGTCTAAAACAGATGATGTAGTCGCTGAAATTGCAGAACGTACTGGAGGCGGTGTCGACGTAGCATTCGAAGTCACTGGCGTTCCAGTGGTACTGCGACAAGCGATCCAATCCACTACAATTGCCGGTGAAACAGTCATTGTAAGCATTTGGGAAAAAGGCGCTGAAATCCACCCGAACGATATCGTCATCAAAGAACGTACAGTCAAAGGAATTATCGGATACCGCGACATCTTCCCGGCTGTATTGTCATTAATGAAAGAAGGTTATTTTGCAGCTGACAAACTTGTAACGAAAAAAATCGTATTAGACGATTTGATCGAGGAAGGCTTCGGGGCTCTTATTAAAGAGAAAAACCAAGTCAAAATCCTTGTGAGACCTAACTAATGGAACAAAAAAGAATCCGCACACAGATGCGGATTCTTTTTATATTCCTTATCCTACCACTTCAGAACTGGAATCTTTCTTCGCCTCGCCGCGAACATAAGCGCGGAAATTATCCTCCAGCTGCTCAAGCGAAAGCCCTTTCGTTTCCGGTAAAAATGTCTTCACAAACAATACAGAGCAAATTCCTAGTACAACGAAGATAAAGAACGTTGTGGACAGCCCAATCGCGGCCAGCAATATCGGGAAAGTGAAACTGACTGCAAAATTCACCATCCACAGACAGAATACCGTGACGCCCATCCCTAGACCACGGAGGCGGAGCGGGAAAATCTCAGAAAGCATCAGCCACGTCACAGGCGAGATCGCACCCTGCTGAAATGCAAGGAATGTCACTGTTAACGACAGAACCACATATGGAAGAGCCGGTGATCCTTCGAGCACAAGTGAGAATATCCCGATCAGCAATAATGCCGTTGTCGTACCGATCAAACCTGTCATCAGCATCGGCCGGCGGCCAACTTTCCCTAGCAGCCAGATTCCGACGAATGTTGCCAATACCGAAATCACGCCATTCGCGATATTTCCGATTAATGCGGCTTTCGTTTGAAAACCGGCATCTCTTAAAATTTCAGTACCATAATACATAATTGAGTTTACACCTGTAATTTGCTGTACAATCGCAATCCCGATTCCAATGAACACAATCCGGCGCACCCACGGTACCGCAAGATCTTTAAACGTCGCTTTTTCAAGCTTATCTTCTTTTTTGAAAGCGAATTCAATTTCTTCCAGCTCAAACGCAGCCTGCTTTTCATCCCTAATTTTTTTCAAAACCCGCAAAGCATCTTCTTTTCTCCCTTTAGAGACGAGCCAGCGAGGACTCTCAGGCATTCTAAGCATACCGAAAAACAAGAATACCGCAGGGAGCGACGCAATGACGAGCATAAATCTCCACACATTGGAGCTATCTCCCATTGTTGTTCCGAGGATCGCATTAAAAATAAAGGCCAAAAGCTGTCCTGATACAATCATCAGTTCATTCTGCGTCACCATCCGCCCCCTGCTTTCCATAGGAGACATCTCCGCTAAATAGGCAGGAACCGTAACTGATGCGCCCCCCACCGCAATTCCGAGCACAAAACGGGAGATAATCATGATCGTTACATTTGGAGCAAACGTACACCCGAGCGTTGAAATGAAAAATATAACAGCGAGGAACAAAATATTTTTGCGGCGGCCGTTAAAATCAGACATCCTGCCGCCAAACACGGCACCCAGTGCGGCTCCAAAAAGAAGTGAACTGGTGACAAGCCCCTCTGTGAAGGCATTGAGGTTAAGCTGGTCCGGCTCTCCCATATACGGCAAAGCTCCATTAAGCACTCCCGTATCATAACCGAAGAGGAGACCGCCGAAAGTCGAGACTATAATAACTGTACGTAAAAATGACATTTGATTACCTTGTTTATTCATACTGTTTCCCCCAGTCTTTTTCAAAATCGATTACTGCGTATTTCAAAAACTTATTCTAGGGTTGCTGCTTTTCTTACATCTGGTGAGCAGGCTTCAGAAAAAATTCTTCATGTTTATCCAATGGCCTCATTACCTTCCCTTCTGCTTAGCCTCTCAGTTCTTTTGGAAGCGATTTCATTTTCAACTAAAAGAACATTGAGCATTTCTTTGCGCATATACTCGACAACTTGTTACTTTATAGTAACTTGATAGTTCTATTTTAGTAATATAATAGTGACATTTTTGTTACTTCTGATATTATCATAATTATAAAAACACTTACAGTCAATATAAATTTCTGAAAATTTTTTATCTATTCAAAGAAAAATCATCAATTCAAGGGGAAAATGAACTTTTTTCTTTGTGAAAATAAGTAAATCTAGTCAAAATCTCTGTGAGTTTCTGTTTATCTGCTATCAACGACAAGATGGTTAACTGTTGGGTAACTCCTCCTGTTTTTCTTCTATACAATGACTTTCTTATCAAACATTTGAACAATTGTTTCAGACTAAAGGTAAAAGGAAATAAAAAAGAAAAGATGGCTGGCTAAGGGAGGCAACAAAATTGAATGAGGTTTATGTCATTGTAGGCCTTTTATTGTTAACAGCAGGCATGATTGATTTTTTATGGACCACATTATGGTTAGAGAGCGGCGCAGGCCCGATCACAAGATGTTTGTCAGCATGGCTGTGGAAAGGCTTCCGCAAAATCAGCGGAGACCACGCAAAGGTTCTCAGCACGGCAGGTCCTCTGCTGTTATGCCTAACGTTAGTGATATGGATCATTTTATTTTGGGGCGGGTGGTTTTTGATTTTTTCAAGTGACCCCCATTCACTCGTGGAAACTCAATCGAATGACCCGGCATCCTGGTCAGATCGAATTTATTTTGCCGGCTATGTCATGTTTACACTAGGGAATGGCGACCTCGCACCGAACGGACACCTATGGAAGCTGGTCACGGTCATAGAAACCGCTCATGGCCTGCTTACCATCACATTTTCTGTCACCTATTTGATTTCCGTATTGAGTGCGGTTAACCAAAAGCGTTCATTTGCCCAAAGTGTATTAAGTATGGGGCGCGATGGAACAGAAATTGTCAAGAATGCATGGAATGGCAAAGACTTTCACGACATTGATTTTCTTCTTATCACGATTTCATCAGACTTGGGAAAGCTGACTGCTCAGCATTACGCCTTCCCTATCCTTCATTTTTACCACAGCACGCAGCGTCAGGAATCATCCATTATAGCCGTCACTGTATTGGATGAAGCATTAACCATTTTGAAATACGGCATTCCTGAACAATATCAGCCAAACCAGCTTCACATCAAAGAAACCCGCTCAAGCATTAAAAACTACTTGGATACCGTTCATACCGCCTATATCCATTCAGCTGAACAAGCGCCGCCGGAACCAGACATCACAAAGCTTAAACAAAAAGGCATACCCACTTTATCAAAGCAAACATTCCAAACGGCTATCCAATCTTTACAGGAGCGGCGTCAATTGCTGCTGGGCATTGTCCAAGCGGGTGCCCGAAAATGGCCTGTACGAGAGTAGGCAAACAAAAAGAGGATGCTTCCCAAAAGTCCAAAGACTTTCAAGAAACATCCTCGATGATTTACAAAGAAACTTCAATCTCATCCATGCTTGGCAGTGCATCAATCGCTCCAATTTTCGTGCACACAAGAGCTCCGACCTTATTGGCAAACGCCACAATCTCACGCAGCTTCTCAAAATCAGCATCTACGGATTGAATCTGATCCGTGTTGGCCAATTGATATAAAGCCGCGCCGACAAAAGCATCTCCCGCTCCTGTTGAGTCAATTGATGTAACCGGAATGCTCGGAATGATTTCATGATCTTTTCCATTCGAAAGAAGCGTTCCGTTTTTCCCAAGTGTCACAGCAACAATTTTGGCTCCAATCTCATGAAGGATCGCAACACCCTTTTCGTGATCCTTCGCACCGCTGATGATCTCCAGTTCCTCGTCACTGACTTTCACAACATCACTTACAGCAATCGCTTTTTTTGCGACACTTACAAACTCTGAAACCCTTCCCTTCCATAAATCCTCACGATAGTTAGGGTCGAACGATATAAACTGTCCATTGTCTTTTGCAATCGACATCAGCTGTAAATAAGCTGAGCAAAACGGATCTGATAACAATGCCGTCGCTGAGCCGAAATGAAGGATTTTCGCTTCGTTTAGTTTTTCCTGATCAATATCCTCCAGCGTAAACAAAGCGTCCGCGCCTCTATTAAAAACAAAATCGCGCTCCCCATTTTGCTTTAACGAAACAAACGCAAGCGTTGTAGGCGCTTTCTCATCCATGACCAGCATGGAAGTGTCCACCTGTGCGGCGTCTAATGTTTGCTTCAGAAAATACCCAAACGGATCCTTGCCTACTTTTCCGCTGAAAGCGGCGTCTCCGCCCAGCTTAGCAATCGCTGCCGACACATTCGCCGGAGCACCGCCGGCACTTTTCAAGAAATGGCGGCCTTCCATTAAATCAACATCAACATCGGTACAAAAGAAATCAATTAACAATTCTCCAATACAAATAACAGATTGGCTTCCCACATTATCACACTCATTTGTCAGTTCTTGATTATAGTTTCAGTATAGTGCTTTCTGTCATAAATACAACCGTTTTCATGGAATATTTTAAATTTTACGTATACTCATCTTACAGCCCTTTGCTCCAGCTCAGAGATGATGTGCTTATATCTTTTTTCAGTTAAAGGATAAAAGGCGATAAGAATAATAGAAAGCAAAATGAATAATCCCGGAATCAAAGCATTCATATTTTTAATCGCATTCAATGACGATGCCGTCTGATCGGTATTCGCGACATACCCGGCGATTCCTAAATAAATGGCCGAAAATGACCCGGCTAACGCAACACCCAGCTTATTAATAAAGCTCATGCTCGAAATCACCACGCCATCGGCCCGGACTCCGGTTTTCCATTCCGCATAATCGACACAATCGGCAACCATTCCCCAAGCAAGGGTATTCAAAGGCGTCGTGAAAAATCCAGAAACGAAAAGCCAAAAGAAAATAAGCGGAATCGAAGAATACGATGTAAACTGAAGGCCCGCGTAAGAAAGAAGCGATAGAGCCGCCGTGATGATCATGACTTGTTTTCTGCCCCACTTCCCAGAAAAGAAAGGAATAAACAGATTGCTGATCAGCGCTGCTCCGAAAAATAAAACGGTTCCCAAAAACACGAATTCTTTATGATTGACGTTATACGTAAAATAGTACACCATCGTGCTGAGCTTAATATTAAATCCCATCGCAAAAGCTAAAAATGATGAAACTAACATAAGCAAAGGTTTGTTTCGGAATAAAACGGATAACGTCTTTTTGATCCCCTGTTTTTTTCTCTTTTCAGGCTGAATCCGCTCCCGTACAGTATAGAAACTGAATAGATTCAAAACGATGCTGACCGTCGCATAAATGAGCGCCGTCATCTGAAATCCAAACGCCTGATCCTCTCCTCCGATAGCAGTTGCAAGCGGTGTCGCACAGGAAATGGATAAAAGGATGCCGATATAGACCAAAATCATCCGGGTTGTGGTCAGAACCGTTCGTTCCTCCACAGAATTCGTTATCCGACCCGTTAAGCTGTTCACCGGAATCGTTTGCATACTAAAGGACATCCCAAGCAGAATATAGGTGATGTACGCATATACCATATTCCCCGTCTCACCGAAATGAGGCGTCGTGAAACATAAAAACGTAAATAACGCAAAAGGAAATGCCACCCACAGCAGATATGGCCTTGCCTTTCCCCACCGTGTATTTGTTTTGTCTAAAATCAATCCCATGATTGGGTCAAAAATAGCATCCAGCACCCGGACAACTAGAAACAAAGTGGCGATCACCGCAGGCTGAATGCCGCCGACATCTGTATAATAGAATAATAGGTATGCGTTTACAAACTGAAAGACAATATTATACGACATATCACCGAATCCATATCCGATTCGTTCAAACCAGGACAGGCCATGATGCTTCGCTTTTAATGCCGTTGCTTTTTCTGTTTCAATCATCATTTCCCACCCCAAGAATCCGTTTTCATTTCTAGTAAACAAGAGGGAGAATCCAAAGCCCCTCCCAGTTCACTCAGCGATTTGGATACACCATTACTTTTAAGCATTCATTCTTAAATTGAAGCGCCCGCTCCATCGCCTCTTGCGTCTGCTCCAGCGAATATTTGTCCGTAACCAAATGCTTTGTGTCCACAATGCCGGAAGCGAGAAATTCAATTCCCTTTGGATACGTATTGGCATAACGGAAGATCCCGTAAATATCAATCTCATTATCCGCAATAAACGGCACACTGAGCGGAATCTCGTTCTGAGAAGGCAAACCGACAATCGCCAGTTTCCCGCCCCGGCGCACAGAAGCCAGTGCGGATTGCAATGCCGCTGGATTCCCCGCTGTTTCCCAAGCAACATCAACGCCGCTTTCATTCGTGATCGTTTTAATCTCTTCAAGCGCATCCTGTTCACGGATATTAATGACATGAGTCGCTCCCATTTTTTTCGCAGCTTCTAACCGCAGCGGCTCTAAGTCGGTCACGATAATTGTGCCTGCCCCAAATGCTTTAGCTGCCGCAACAGCCATTAACCCCACCGGCCCCATTCCCATAATCGCAATAGTTGATCCGGGCTGAAGTTTCGTTCTCGCCGCTGCATGAATGCCGACAGAAAACGGTTCGATCAAAGCAGCATCTTCATAGGAAAGAGAATCCGGAATCGAAAAAACAAAGTCCTGACGCATTTTGATATATTGGACAAATGCGCCGTCAACTGGCGGTGTCGCCAAAAACTGTACATCCGGACAAAGGTTATAACGTCCTTCTTTGCACGCCTCACAGCGTCCGCACGTGACACCCGGTTCAACAGCTACACGGTCTCCCACCTTGAATTGTTCGACAGACGATCCGACTGCGGCAATTTCACCCGCGCATTCATGACCAAGGATAAGTGGTTTTTCCACTACATAGTTGCCTATTCTGCCATTTGTATAGTAATGCAGATCCGATCCGCAAATTCCGACAGCCATCACCTTAATCAACACTTCATCATGATTGATGTCAGGCACAGGCATTGTTTCAATTTTGATCTCTCTTGTGTTGTGCATAACAGCCGCTTTCATGTTCTGAGGTACTGTGTGAGTCATTTGGCAAATTCCTTTCTTTAGAAAATAAAATGTAAGTGCATACATTTTTTGTTTTCTCTGTTACTGCCCCATTTTATCTGCTTTTCAAGACGTTCAACAGCCTTTCCTGCTGTATAAAAGGACAGCGGCACTGTACTTTTATTTTTTCATATACAAAAAACGCTGGATTGATAAAATAGTACTAATAGGAGGTGCAGGCTTATGGCTGAACTTGAAAACCGAAAACAATTTGCAGAACTGCTGGCACCTGCCGTCAAATCACTCAAGCTTCATCCTGATTATAAAGTCAGAAGGAAAAAGAACGAAAAAACAGGACAGTCTTATATAGATAAAATCGCACTCCAGCTGGGAGTCTCCTCTAACACGATCAAAAGCTGGATCGGGCAGATGGGTGCAAACTATATTCCCGGAAGAATTGAGGACGGAAAACTGTTCGGGATGATCTGGATCATTCTCGAAAAGACCGACTTCGATATCGAGTGGCTGATGAACCTGCTGGGAACCACCACCATTCCTGTCATTAAACCCGCATTGCCTGTATGGGTAGCGTCTTGTCTTAAAAAAGCAAAAACGATAGGAAAAGATGGATCGTTTGGAGCTCCGATTGATGACGATATAGAAATAGCAGTAAAACGGCTGTTTCATGATATCCCCGTCCAAAAAACGAATGCGCTTACAGAACAGCCTATCACGCATAACCTACCGTCACGCTGGGCCGGGAGCTTTATCGGACGCAGCTTTGATATGGAAGCGATACGGCAATGGATGCTTTCTCCGTCACCAGTCTGTTTAATCACCGGTTGGGCCGGCATGGGAAAAACCACAATCGCTCTTGAAGCTGCCTATTCCTGTGTCGATGATACTTCAGATTGGCCGGCATTCAATAGCATCATCTGGGTCAGCGCTGATTGGAAAGGACGGAGCTTTAGCGATTTTTTAAATACGATCGCCTATCAGCTCGGACGCGCTGAACAAATCGATAAATCAATCAATGAAAAACGATTCGTCGTCCGCAATGCATTAGCCAATTACACAAGAGAAAAACCAGTACTGCTGATCGTTGACAGCATCGATACCGCAGAACGTGACATTCACGAATTTATCACAAGCCTTCCGCAAGGTGTTAAAGTTCTCCTCACAGCACGAGAAAACGTAAAACAAACCTATCGGGAAGGCTCCAGAGAAATGGCAGCCATCCAGCTGAGCGGCCTTGACCAAACAGATGCCCTAGTATTTTTTCATCAAGAAGTGCATCGCTGCTTACAAACATGCAACCTCCCACATAAACAGGAAAAGCTGGAACAGCTGTTACATCTATCGTCTGAACTGAAGAACGAATTCATATCAGCGACTGCCGGAAACCCGAAAGCCATGGCACTCAGCATCGCCTATATGTCAGACGATGACATTCCCGCTCAGCAGCTGATTCATGAACTTGGAAAAGCAGGCTACTCTCTGTTGGAATTGTTTGAGTTCCTCTTTGGCCGCACATGGGACAGATGCAATGAAGATACGAGAAAGCTATGGCAGGTGCTATGCTTTTTCAGCAAGCCGCCGGATGAAAAAAGCCTGGCGGCAGCTGCCGGATTAGACGCCCGTCGTTTTCATTACGCGATTGAACAAATGCGGTCATATGCTCTGATTCAGCCGGAACGAAGCGAAGGAAGGACACAATACTTAGCGCACCAAACCGTTGTCGCTTACGGAGAACAGCACTTGTCCGAACAGCACGAATATGAAAAAGAAGCCCGCAGCCGCTGGGCTCACTATTATATTGAGTATGCCGAAACCCATTTAAAGCGAGAACAGCCCAACTCTATCTATTGGAGCTACCTGCTGGGGCGGAACTTAGATCAAATGAAACAAGAATGGCCAAATATCTTAAAGGTCATCAAATGGACAAGCGAAACCAGACAAAAAGAATTCCTAATCGAACTCATCACCCGCATCAGCCATTTTCTAAGCAGAATCAACCTGCCCCTGCGAATCGAATACGGATGCAAAGCCGCCGATGCTGCCCACCAATTAGGCAAACACACACGAGAAGCTTTCTTCCGAATCGACACAGCAGGCTGGGCACTGATGGAAGTCAATGATTTAGACGGGGCGCTTCAGCAAATTGATGCCGGACTAAAGATTCTGGAACAATCAGACGCTGCAGATCACGATGCCCTTGATCTAAAGGTTTGGGGACTCGCACTGCAATCGAGGCTGTTTTTAAAAGCCGGGCAACAGGAAAAAGCAGAGACCATTTTAAACAAAATCGAAGATCAACCGATTTCCCCTACAATTCAACACAGGGTTCTATTGGTTCGCGGTGACTTAGGCTTTGTGAGAAGTCATGATGAAGAAGCCATTCAATTATACGAAGCGGCAAATAAAATCAGCTCCACGTACGGCGGCGAAAAAACGATAGAAGCCTATTTCAATCTGGGTGTCGCTTACGTGAAGTGTGATCAGTTTGAGAAAGCAGAAGAAGCCTTTGAGCAGATGCTTTATGACAAACATAACGCGAATCAAGTTGAGTTGATCTATTATTATTATGGGATGGCGCAGTTGTTGTATCGTAAAGGAGAGAAAACGAAAGCGATGGAATTCAATCAGAAGGCGATTCGTTTGATTGATTCGTGGGAGCCTGCGATTGGGATTCGGGGTGAGGTGGAACTATTGGCAAGGGTCATTAAAGAAAACGACTAGCAAGCATAGTAGTTTTGTCATCAATCTCACTCAGTTTCTTTATTAATAAATAGGAAAGACCAACTGAAGTCGCAGTTGGTCTTTCGTTTCTTATAAGGTTTACAAATGTACTGAACCACTTTTTCCCGTATGTATCCTTTCCCGTATAAAGGAAAGCGCATCATTTGCGAGCTTTTTGTGATAAAGAACAATACCTGAATGACCACAATTGTAGATAAATCTTGTGGGTTTCTCCCAACTTTCCCATAAATAATCTGCATCTTTTAAGTCAATATACTGATCATGTTTAGCAGAAATCAGCAGAATGTTATCTTTATTAACTTTCGGCAAGGCTTGGCTAGGATCTGTGATATTCCAATATTTTATTAACTCTTCATAGGTCACACCATTTTGTTCTAATTCTTCTCTTATGAATTTACCTGGGATCGTGTTCCATATTGAATAAGAAAGGCGATTGGCATAAAAGATTGATACCACTGCATCAATTTGAGATTCTAGGGTAACAATTAGATTAGTAACCCATCCCCCAAGGCTTACTCCGACTAAGATAACAGGGCCTTTTTTATTTGCTTTTATCCAGTGAATTAACGCTCGTAAATCTACAATGGCCTGTCTTGTCGACTCAATTGTACGATCAATATTTGCACTAATCATCAATTCGCCACTATACAGTGAATTTTCCGGTTCTCTTTCAAAATGGTATGGAAGACAATAATAATACATGTTCCAGCCTAAATCGTTCATGATACGATTATGAAATATTTTTTTGATCCTATTGTACGAATCCATGCGCCAGCCGTGTACAAAGATGACATTGGGTTGATCTATGTCATTTTCATTTAAAAAAACCTCCCCTTTTAAAGTATCATTAACAAGATTCCCAGATTGAGTTAAGGATTCATAACTAAATGTTCCAACCCTATAACTTTCTTTAGATTCATTCAAATCAATGGAAACATCAGCTATATTTGCACTGTAAAATTCCTCTCTATCATCTACATCGGCTGTAAAAGCAGCAGAAAAATGTTTATCTTTGCTTCTTTTTCTATGTAAATCATATAAAGCCAAACGATCTATCATTTCTGAAAAATGCACTATTAATTCCTCCTTGATCATCATAAAAAAACTAATATTAGAGTTGATAATTAGGTTGTCTATCTTCATAGAGTCCGGAACGGATTTTATCAAATGTTATTGGAAGAACCTAACCCCATCGATAGGAAATTATTGGGAACCGGATGTCATTATTATGTCGCTCTTTATATTTAACATAAAAAGACGATTTCCTTATTGCAAGAAAAACATCGTCTTATAGCAGCTAAAAAAACAACACAAATAGACATTTTAACAGGATTTTACAGACCTTCCCTAGGGGAAACCGTCTAAGAGTGTTGGTGGCACTATTTAGATAATCGGGGCTTTTTTGTCGTACGACAGTATACAAATATAGTCTCCTGTCTGCAATAGAGAGAGGTAAAAAAAGTTTGGATAAATAATTTTCAAACCCTTTTTATAATCATAACAGAAACGCAGTTTACTGAAGTTACAGTAAGCCGTTTGTCAAAGAGGCAAGCAGGAACCTGAGCCGGTAGAGATGACAATGAATAGTCCATATCGGGGTTACCTACCATTTATTAAAACTATTGAAAATTGATATAGAACAGTGCTGAAAAATCAAATCACAAAAGACAGAAAAAAAGCCCCTCACAAGTTCAATGAACTCATGAGAAGCCTCGAAAATCTATAAATGGCACCAAATGGGCATTAAAAATGACGTCTATTGCCGACAAACCCTTGTAAATCAAAGGTTTTTTGTCGGTTTTACATCATGCCGCCCATACCGCCCATGCCGCCCATATCAGGCATACCAGCACCGCCGCCAGCATTCTCTTCCGGCTTGTCAGCGACAACAGCTTCAGTTGTTAAGAGCATTGCTGCTACAGAAGCTGCATTTTGCAGTGCAGAGCGAGTCACTTTCGTTGGGTCAACGATACCTTTGTCGATCATGTTTACCCATTCGCCAGTTGCAGCGTTGAAGCCTACGCCGATTTTTTCGTTTTTGAGGCGCTCAACGATGACAGATCCTTCAAGACCAGCATTGTGTGCGATTTGACGGATTGGCTCTTCAAGCGCGCGAAGCACGATGTTGATACCTGTTTGAGCATCACCTTCAGCTTCAACTGCAGCCACTTTGTTATATACGTTGACAAGCGCTGTACCACCGCCAGATACGATGCCTTCTTCAACAGCTGCGCGAGTTGAGTTCAGGGCGTCTTCGATGCGAAGTTTACGCTCTTTCAGCTCAGTTTCAGTTGCAGCGCCGACTTTGATGACAGCTACGCCGCCAGCAAGTTTCGCAAGACGCTCTTGTAATTTTTCTCTGTCGAATTCAGAAGTTGTTTCTTCCACTTGAGCGCGGATTTGAGTCACGCGGGCAGAAATTTTGTCAGTTTCGCCAGCGCCTTCAACAATTGTTGTGTTTTCTTTTGTAACCACAACTTTAGAAGCGCGTCCCAATTGTGTGATTTCAGTCGATTTCAGGTCAAGGCCAAGATCTTCTGTGATGACTTCTCCGCCAGTAAGGACAGCGATGTCTTCAAGCATTGCTTTACGGCGGTCACCGAAGCCAGGAGCTTTAACAGCAACTGCGTTGAATGTGCCGCGAAGTTTGTTCACAACAAGTGTTGCAAGTGCTTCGCCTTCAACATCCTCAGCGATCAGAAGCAATGGTTTGCCTTGCTGAACAACCTGTTCAAGCACAGGAAGGATTTCTTGAATGTTTGTGATTTTTTTGTCTGTGATTAAGATGTAAGGATTGTCGAGAACCGCTTCCATCTTATCAGAGTCAGTTACCATGTAAGGAGACGCATATCCGCGGTCGAATTGCATACCTTCAACAACTTCAAGCTCAGTTGTGAAGCCTTTAGACTCTTCGATTGTGATAACGCCGTCGTTTCCTACGCGCTCCATTGCTTCAGCGATAAGGCTTCCGACTTCCTCATCAGCAGCAGAGATCGCAGCAACCTGAGCGATAGACTCTTTGCCTTCGATTGGCTTAGAAATTTCTTGTAAGTTTTCAATCGCAACCGCTACAGCTTTTTCCATACCTTTGCGCACGCCTACAGGATTAGCGCCTGCTGTTACGTTTTTAAGGCCTTCACGGATCATTGCTTGCGCAAGAACTGTCGCAGTTGTTGTACCGTCACCGGCAACATCGTTTGTTTTGCTGGCTACTTCAGCAACAAGCTTAGCACCCATGTTTTCAAACGCGTCTTCGAGTTCGATTTCTTTAGCGATTGTTACACCGTCATTTGTGATTAACGGAGAACCGAATTTTTTCTCTAGAACCACGTTGCGTCCTTTTGGTCCTAAAGTAACTTTTACAGCATCAGCAAGTGCATCGACACCGCGAAGCATTGCGCGGCGAGCTTCTTCACTAAACTTAATATCTTTTGCCATTTTTACAAAACCTCCTCGAATTTTTAAGTATTTGTTTATTTAAGAATTAGCCGATAACAGCTAAAATGTCGCTTTCACGTAAGATTAAGTATTCAGTACCTTCGTATTTCACTTCAGTACCTGCGTATTTTGAGAAGATAATGCGGTCGCCCTCTTTTACTTCTAAAGCAACGCGCTCTCCGCTTTCTAACACGCGACCTGAACCAGCTGCCACGATTTTGCCTTCTTGTGGTTTTTCTTTTGCAGAATCCGGCAACACAATTCCGCTGGCAGTTTTTTCTTCAGATTCTACGAGTTCAATGACAACGCGATCACCTAATGGCTTTAACAATGTAATAACCTCCTCAATAGTATGAATATGTAATTTTAGCACTCAACACTAAAGAGTGCTAACACAATTCTTATAATAAAGAATCTCACTTCCAATTTCAAGTGATAAGATAAAAAAATTTTCACGCTTACATGATTCTTTTCAGCACCCTTATCCCTTAGCTTTTTCACCCCCGTTCTGATTATGTTACAATAGCTGTAGACAACGAAACCCATTTAACAAAGGAGTACATACCATTTGAGAAAACAGTATTGGTTTATTATTTTGACATATATCATTATGCAGTTTTCTGCATTTATCGGGATTCCCTTGTTATTTAGATTCGGTTATGCCGGAGGACAGCCTACCAAGGAAAACATGCTGCACGCACAAGGATTATGGTCCGTCATCAGCTTTATCGCCTGTCTCGTTGTCGTTCTGCTTATTCTGAGAACGGTTCCGAAGACAACGTTGCGAAACGGCCGGAAAGACTCCGTCGGGCTTTCTATCCTTTGGGCGATAGCCGGTTTTTTCATTGCCCTTTTCTCTCAAGGAATAGCAGGCTCTATTGAATATTATATATTCGGCATCGGAAGAGAATCAGAAAATACACAAGCCATTCTTAAAGTCATTCAGGCAGTCCCGCTCATGATTATCGTTTCTTCTATCGTCGGGCCTATATTAGAAGAAATCCTCTTCAGAAAAATCATTTTCGGGGCGCTTTACGAAAAAACGAATTTCTTTTTTGCAGCACTGCTCAGCTCGATTATTTTCGGTATTGTTCACGCTGATTTGAAGCATCTTCTTCTTTATACAGCTATGGGCTTTACCTTTGCCTTCTTGTATGCGAGGACAAAACGGATATGGGTGCCGATTTTCGCCCATGTCATGATGAATACATTTGTCGTTATCATGCAGCTTGAACCTGTTCAGAAGTACCTTGAACAGCAGAGCACACAAATGCAATTGATTATTGGAGGATTATTTCTATGAGAAACCCGGTCGTTTGGGGAATGATCTATTTTGCCGTAGGGTGCATCTTTACTTATCTTGCCGCAAGCTCGCCAGGCAGCATGTGGTCATTTTACTCCATCCTGCTGATGGTGTTCGCCGCTTACAACATCAGCATTTCATTTAAGATGTTCGCCTTTTCATTGAAAATCAAAAAGAACCAGAAATAAAGAAAATCCATTTCTCCGTATGAGAAATGGATTTTTTATTATTGCCCGGAAGACACGTCCTGGTCGGAAGCGCTGCTTTTCTGCGCTTTCCGATAGGCGGCCTTCGATATAAAAATACTGATTTCATATAAAATCAACAGCGGAACAGTGACCATCATATGAGACAAAAGCTCAGGAGGCGTAATCAGGGCAGCGATCACAAGCAGCGCAAAATACGCATACTTTCTGATTTTCGCTAAGAACATGGGTGTCACAATTCCAAGCCTTGTCAAAAACATGAGAATGACCGGCATTTGGAACAACAGTCCGAACGGAATTGTCAGCTGCAGAAGAAAATGAAAATACTCATTAATTCCGATCACCTGATTGACATTCAAGTCCTGAGAGATTCGCTTCATAAAATCAACAACAAAAGGAAATAAAATATAATACGAAAAAGATAAGCCCGCTAAAAACAACAAAACAGAGATCGGAATGTAACCGAGCGTTACTTTTCGCTCTTTCTCATAGAGGCCTGGACTCACAAAAGCCCAAAGCTGATAAAGAATAACCGGGGAGGTCAGAACAATGCCGATGATAAACGCAAACTGCATAAACACAAAAAGCGGATCTGTCAGGTTAAACGCGTTAAGCGTAAGCTCCTTCGCTTCATCTGTTTTTTGCAGATACACAATAATCGGCTTCGCTAAGAAAAATCCCGCGATGAAAAAAACGACAAACGCCAGCGCCACAACCAGCAATCGTTTTCGAAGCTCAGCAATATGCTCCAGCAGCGACATTTGATTCACATTCATTCGTGTCACCCTAACCTACTGATCTTCTTTCTTTTTTTCCTCTTCATCACTCGTTAATCCTTTAGTAGCGTTTTTGAATTCACGAAGTGTGTCTCCCGCTGCTTTCCCCAGTTCAGGCAGCTTTTTAGGACCGAAGATAATTAAAGCAACGATTGCGATAACAGCAAGGCTTCCAGGACCGATCGGCATATGTGGGCTCCTCCTTTCCCTCTATTCGATTTCCTCCAAAACTGAATAATGCTTCAAGAAATAAACCAGTGATTGAAGCTCTACAGCTAAATCTATATGATGAATTCGAATGTGTTCCGGCACATTCAAGCGGGCCGGCGTAAAGTTAAGAATACCCTTGATTCCTAACGCGACTAATCTGTCTGTAATAGGCTGAGCAGCAACTGCTGGCACTGTTAGAATGGCAACTGATTCATTTTTTACGTACTGTTCAAGGTCATTAAGGTTATAGACGGGCACGCCGCCTACCTCAGTTCCTATTTTACTCTCATTTATATCAAAAGCCATAGAAATTTTTGTGTTATTATTTTTTGTGAAATTATAGTGAAGAAATGCCGTTCCCAAGTTCCCGACACCAATCAAGATGACGTCTGTCATCTCATCCTGATCAAGCGTTTTGCGGAAAAAAGACAGCAAATAATCCACGTTATATCCATATCCTTTTTTGCCAAGAGCTCCAAAATAGGAAAAATCCCTGCGAATCGTGGCAGAATCAACCTTTACGGCATCACTGAGTTCAGCGGAAGATACACGCTGTTTTCCTGACGCATGCAGATTCTTTAAAAAGCGATAGTAAAGCGGCAGCCTTTTTGCCGTCGCCTGCGGAATTTTTGATTGATCCTTATTCATTTTTGGTCCTCCAAATTATACTCGGATAGTTCTCTTTTAAAGTCACCGTTTTTCCCGCCTGTCTTTTCCAGCAAGAAAGTAGGGCCGATGACCATCCCCTTATCAAGGGCCTTGCACATATCGTAAACGGTAAGAGCGCACACCGATGCAGAAGTGAGCGCTTCCATTTCCACACCTGTACTCCCTTTCGTTTTGACCTGTGCTTTTATATGAAGTATAACTTCTTTTTCTTTTATTTTCCAGTCGAACGATATATCTACTCCGCTCAGTGAAAGCGGATGGCACATCGGAATGATAGTGGACGTTTGCTTTGCCGCCATAATGCCTGCCACCTGCGAAACAGCCAGTACATCTCCTTTGCCGATATCGTGACTTTGTATTTTCTCGTACACTTCATTCTTCATGTGTACGCTTGAAACAGCCGCCGCAGTACGGACAGTCGAAGATTTTTCGCTTATATCCACCATCTGGGCTCTTCCCTGTTCATTAAAATGAGAAAATCCATTCATATTAAAACTCTCCTTAAAAAGATCATACACTATTTTCTTCTCTATGTCTTATTCGGCCAATGTATTGTTTGCTGACTTCTGATTCATAAGCTACACTTAACTTATTATAGCAGAGGTGAAATAATATGATGATCTTACAAGTTAATCAGCTGTCCAAATCATTTGGTGCTGATACTATTTTAAACAATATAAAGCTGGAAGTCAGAAATCGTGATCGCATCGCCATTGTAGGTAGAAATGGCGCGGGAAAATCTACGTTGCTTAAAATTATCGCAGGCCAGCTATCGTATGAAAAGGGCGAAGTCATTAAACCGAAAGATATTACAATGGGATATCTCGCCCAGCATACGGGCTTGGATTCTAAGCTTACCATAAAAGAAGAGCTGCTGACTGTTTTTGACCACTTAAAAGCAATGGAAAAGGAAATGCGGGCTATGGAAGAAAAAATGGCGGCAGCTGATCCCGATGAATTGGAAAGCATCATGAAAACCTATGACCGGCTTCAGCAGGATTTCAAGGATAAAGGCGGCTATCAATATGAAGCGGATGTCAGATCTGTGCTGCATGGCCTCGGCTTCAGCCATTTTGACGATTCGACACAGGTGCAAAGCCTCAGCGGAGGCCAGAAAACAAGACTGGCCCTAGGTAAGCTTCTGTTAACACAGCCTGATTTGCTCATTCTTGATGAGCCGACAAACCATCTCGATATTGATACACTAACCTGGCTTGAACATTATTTGCAGGGCTATTCAGGCGCCATTCTCATCGTTTCTCATGACCGCTACTTTTTGGACAAAGTGGTAAACCAAGTATACGAGGTATCTAGAGCTGAAAGTAAAAAGTATCACGGCAACTACAGCGCTTATCTCGACCAAAAAGCCGTGCAATATGAAAAAGATCTTAAAGTGTATGAAAAGCAGCAGGATGAAATCGCAAAGCTCCAGGACTTCGTAGACCGAAATCTGGCAAGAGCCTCTACCACAAAAAGAGCGCAAAGCCGCCGAAAGCAGCTTGATCGAATGGAAGTCAAAGCAAAACCGCTCGGCGATGAAAAATCCGCAAACTTTCATTTTGATATTACAAAACAGAGCGGAAACGAAGTCCTGCGTGTTCAAGATCTCACAATCAGCTATGAAAACCAGCCGCCGCTTTTAAAAGAAGTGTCCTTCATGCTTACAAGAGGAGAAAGCGCCGCGCTTGTCGGCCCAAACGGGATCGGTAAATCGACATTGCTGAAAACATTAATGGACACCCTGAAGCCAGATCAAGGAACGATCTCATACGGCTCGAATGTCAGTGTCGGCTACTATGATCAGGAGCAGGCTGAGCTGACTTCCTCCAAACGTGTCCTTGATGAGCTGTGGGATGAGTACCCCGGGCTTCCGGAAAAAGAAATCAGAACTTGTCTCGGGAACTTCTTGTTTTCCGGAGATGATGTATTGAAACCCGTGCATTCACTGAGCGGGGGTGAAAAAGCAAGAGTGGCCCTTGCTAAGCTGATGCTTCAAAAAGCAAATTTTCTCATCCTTGATGAACCAACAAACCATCTGGACTTAGATAGCAAAGAAGTTCTCGAAAACGCGCTGATTGATTATCCAGGCACATTGTTATTTGTCTCACATGACAGATATTTTATTAACAGAATCGCCACAAGAGTCTTGGAGCTATCTTCAAACCATATAGAAGAATATCTGGGCGATTACGATTATTATACGGAGAAAAAAACAGAACAGCTTGAACTGGAGAAAATGAATCAGCAAGAGGAAACAGAAAAAACGCCCGCCACGGTAAAGTCTGACTCCAAACGTTCCTACGAAGAAGAAAAAGAATGGAAAAAGAAAGAACGCCAACGGCTCCGGCGGATTGAAGAAATTGAAACCACTGTTCAAACCATTGAAGAAAACATCAGCCGCAATGATGAATTGCTTTGTGACCCGGAAGTCTTTAAAGATCACGAAAAGGTACAAGACATCCATGCAGAAAACGAGAAACTCAATCAGGAGCTGGAGATTCTTTTATCCGAATGGGAAGAACTATCCACAGAAGAAGCTTAAAAAAAGTCAAGCACCTCTTTTTCGAGGTGCTTTTTATCCACAGAAAATAACCTTTTAGGTAAACAAAGTAAGCGCTTTATACACATTATCCACAAAATATTCTGAATTTATCCACTTTATTAACAGTGTCTTCAGCCCTTTATCCATCTATATCTCCATAATTACTCACAGACATGTGGATAAATTGAGAATTATCTGTTAATAAAAGATAAAAAGTCTCACGCCATTATATCGTGAGACTTTGATATGAAGTCAATTCAAGGCCAGGCTGGCCATTCATATCATATGAACCGCGAATCCCCTTCTCAAAAGCAATGGTACCAGCCGCAGCAATCATCGCAGCATTATCCGTACACAACGCTAACGGAGGAATGACAAGCGCAATGCCTTCATGCTGTGCAAATTCCTTTTCTAGTGCTGCTCTGAGTCCTCTGTTTGCAGCTACTCCACCAGCTAAAAGGACCTGTTTAACGCCATATTCCTTTGCCGCACGCGCCGTTTTCGTCACCAAGACATCAATTACGCTATTTTGGAAACTGGCAGACAAATCTTCCGGAGCAATCTCTTGTCCTTTTTGAGACGCATTATGAAGCGTATTGATCACGGCAGACTTCAACCCGCTGAAGCTGAAATTGTAAGAGCCTTCTTCAAGCCATGCCCGAGGAAGCGGAATATTGCCATTCCCTTTTTCAGCAAGCTTATCAATTTGCGGTCCGCCCGGATACGGCAGTCCCATTGTTCGCGCCACCTTGTCATAAGCTTCACCCGCTGCATCATCGAGCGTTTCCCCAATGACTTCAAATGATCCGTGTTCCTTCATATAGACCAATTCCGTATGGCCCCCTGAAACGACCAATGCCAATGCCGGAAACACGATCTCTTCTACAAGACGATTCGCGTATATATGACCGGCTATATGATGGACGCCAATTAACGGAATGTTATGCGCAAAGCTCAATGCTTTAGCAGCGTTCACTCCGATAAGAAGCGCTCCCACCAATCCCGGACCTTCAGTTACTGCAATCGCGTCAATATCACTATACGTCATGTCAGCTTTACGAAAAGCCTCTTCTATGACCAAAGTAATCTGCTCAACATGATGTCTTGAAGCAATTTCCGGAACAACGCCTCCAAAGCGCTTATGGCTTTCAATTTGAGAGGCCACTACGTTCGAAATGATTTCTTTCCCGTTTTTCACAATTGCTGCCGCCGTTTCATCACAGCTTGTTTCAATTCCTAATACGTAAGTCTCTTTTTGCTCACTCATTTATCGTCACCCACATAATTAACGCATCTTCCCCGTTATCAGTATAATAGTTCTTTCTTATTCCGCCGGCCTGCATCCCGAACTTTTTATATAAGCCTTGAGCAGGATGATTAGAAACCCTCACTTCAAGCGAAAGCCGCCTTGCTTCTTTTTCTTTGCACAGTTCCATCGCTGAGCGAAAAAGCGTTTCTCCTAAAGACTGGCCGCGATACTCCGGTTTGATCGCGATATTCGTAATTTGCGCATCGTCCATCACAATCCAAATCCCGCAATACCCAGCAACATGGCCGTTCTTTTCGATCACGAGATAATGAGCATACGGATTTTCCAGCAGCTCATGATAAAACGAATCCTTCGTCCACGGAGACGTAAAGGAGGATGTTTCGATTTCGTATACGTGATCTATATCATCATTCCGCATGTTTCTGACCGCTGCTTTTGTTTTCATCCTATCACCCTACTTTTGACTTTCAATCCATTTCGCTTCAGCTTCCGCCAGCCGCAAGTATTCCGGGACAAGGCCATGAACATCAGCTGCTTCTTTTTCCGCCCCTAGAAAACCCAATTCTGAAGGACGCGGGTTATGCTGAGCAGCAGCTCCAATGATCCCTTTTGGTCCAAGCACATCCTCTATCATCTGCTTGTGAATGGAAGTATCATGACCTAAAAACAAAACAGGGCGTTCTTTTTCTTTTAGCATCTCCAGCCAATCGGCCAGCATCACATTTTGATCAGGAACAACTTGATCCAAAAGCCCGTTTTTGTATTCATACAGACCTGTATACACCTGTCCACGTCTGGCATCAAAGATAGGGCTGATCAGCCCGTCAAAATGCCGTCCATTTGCCGCAAGCGCCTCAAGGCTTGATACAGCAGTAATCGGAATGTGTAAAGACCAGGCAAGCGTTTTTGCGAGCGTCACGCCAATCCTGACTCCTGTGTATGAACCAGGTCCTTTCGCAACCACAATTTTAGAAAGATCCTGCGGTGTCATCTCACAATCCTTCAGCAATGAATGAACAGCAGGCATCGCTCTTACAGAGTGGTTCTTTTTTAAATATGTAATATATTCTGCTATGACGGTGTCTTCTCGAAGCAGCGCAATGCCCAACGTATAATTTGATGTGTCAATTGCTAATATTGTCATGTCCACTTATCTCCTCACAAAGCATTTCATACCGATTCCCGTCAGCAGTAAAGGTAATTTCCCGCTCATCATCGCCAGCTCTTTTAACGACAATCTGCAGTCGCTCCTTTGGAAGCTGCTCTTCAATTAAATGAGCCCATTCAACGAGGCAGACACCTTGTCCGTGAAAATATTCGTCAAGTCCCAAATCCTCACTTTCATCTTCCATTCTATACACATCCATATGATAAAGAGGAAGTGTGCCATCGTTATATTCTTTTATAATTGTAAAAGTCGGACTGTTTACAACACGTGTAATTCCAAGTCCTTCCGCAAAACCTTTCGTAAAAGTCGTTTTTCCGGCCCCTAAATCGCCCTCTAATGTCAGGACGTCTCCCGGTTTAGCAAACGATGCCGTCAGCTTAGCAATCGCTTTTGTTTCTTCAGGATTTACAGTTCTCCATTTTAATTGCTTCACACGAGTCACCCGTCTTATTTAAAATGATTATATCCTTTTTTTTCTATGATCTTTGATGTTTTACCTGTTTTAAGGATCACGTTGGATTCAGTTTTTTCTCTGACATGACCAATCTTTGTAATG
>NZ_JBLKRW010000001.1:3732500-4187500 GCF_047608225.1 Bacillus sp. SW14
ACCTTCCTCCGGTTTGTCACCGGCAGTCACCTTAGAGTGCCCAACTGAATGCTGGCAACTAAGATCAAGGGTTGCGCTCGTTGCGGGACTTAACCCAACATCTCACGACACGAGCTGACGACAACCATGCACCACCTGTCACTCTGCCCCCGAAGGGGACGTCCTATCTCTAGGATTGTCAGAGGATGTCAAGACCTGGTAAGGTTCTTCGCGTTGCTTCGAATTAAACCACATGCTCCACCGCTTGTGCGGGCCCCCGTCAATTCCTTTGAGTTTCAGTCTTGCGACCGTACTCCCCAGGCGGAGTGCTTAATGCGTTAGCTGCAGCACTAAGGGGCGGAAACCCCCTAACACTTAGCACTCATCGTTTACGGCGTGGACTACCAGGGTATCTAATCCTGTTCGCTCCCCACGCTTTCGCTCCTCAGCGTCAGTTACAGACCAGAGAGTCGCCTTCGCCACTGGTGTTCCTCCACATCTCTACGCATTTCACCGCTACACGTGGAATTCCACTCTCCTCTTCTGCACTCAAGTTCCCCAGTTTCCAATGACCCTCCCCGGTTGAGCCGGGGGCTTTCACATCAGACTTAAGAAACCGCCTGCGAGCCCTTTACGCCCAATAATTCCGGACAACGCTTGCCACCTACGTATTACCGCGGCTGCTGGCACGTAGTTAGCCGTGGCTTTCTGGTTAGGTACCGTCAAGGTACCGCCCTATTCGAACGGTACTTGTTCTTCCCTAACAACAGAGCTTTACGATCCGAAAACCTTCATCACTCACGCGGCGTTGCTCCGTCAGACTTTCGTCCATTGCGGAAGATTCCCTACTGCTGCCTCCCGTAGGAGTCTGGGCCGTGTCTCAGTCCCAGTGTGGCCGATCACCCTCTCAGGTCGGCTACGCATCGTTGCCTTGGTGAGCCGTTACCTCACCAACTAGCTAATGCGCCGCGGGTCCATCTGTAAGTGGTAGCCGAAGCCACCTTTTATGTTTGAACCATGCGGTTCAAACAAGCATCCGGTATTAGCCCCGGTTTCCCGGAGTTATCCCAGTCTTACAGGCAGGTTACCCACGTGTTACTCACCCGTCCGCCGCTAACATCAGGGAGCAAGCTCCCATCTGTCCGCTCGACTTGCATGTATTAGGCACGCCGCCAGCGTTCGTCCTGAGCCAGGATCAAACTCTCCGATAAAATGGATCACAGGTTAAGTTCACCGCATCCTGCGGTGACACCTGCGTGACCTGCGTCGTGCAGGCCTAGTTTGACTGACTACGCACATCGCTGTGCGATTTATAAAAAAATGAATTAACAGGTACGTTTTGTCTTGTTTAGTTTTCAAAGATCATTCAATAATGGAGCGGGTGATGAGAATCGAACTCACGACATCAGCTTGGAAGGCTGAGGTTTTACCACTAAACTACACCCGCGTGGTATTTTATAATGGCGCGCCCGAGAGGAGTCGAACCCCTAACCTTTTGATCCGTAGTCAAACGCTCTATCCAATTGAGCTACGGGCGCTTATCAAGCGACTTAACTATCATACTATCATTTGATGTTGAAGTCAAGAAGTTTTTTTAAGAATGTTTTTTCGTTAATCGAATCTTTTTTAATTCGACTTCACTTATTATACACGTTTTTTTAAACTTGTAAACACCTTAGAAAAACTTTTTTTTCGTGTTGTTGTGTGCTGTTCATCAGCGACGTTTAATAATATACCATGTGTATTTTATTAGGTCAACACCTTTTCTACATTTTTTTATTTCATTCTTTCACGCTTTGTCATGTGTATACTTTATCTGATCTTACAAATAGATATGAATGCCTGATCAGGGTGTGAAGATGCTCAAGACATTCATGAGCACCTTCTTAAAGTGTACAATGCTTCCTATTCATTCAACAATAGGCGTTAAAGAATCACCGTTCCATATCTCTCCCTTATTAAGTGTCCAGCTGTCGTTATATAAAGCTGAAGCACCCTTGTTTGCAGCTGGGCTCCACTCATCATTCCATGCCAGAAAGTAAATGGTTTTAGGATATTTTTGTTTTATTGCATTGATCAACAGGCTGTAATCAAAGCTGCCATTTGCTGTTTGAGGGCCAACTTCCGTAAAGGCGAATGGTTTGTTAAGCGCCGTTAGCTGATCGTATCCGTTAATCGAATAGGCATCTTGAAAATACGCATCTAATCCGACAATATCCACGTAAGACGCACCCGGGTAGAAATCGGTTTTAAAATCTCGGTTGGCATCGGGGGCGTAAACCCAAAGCAAATGGTCAAGTCCTCTTGTGTCGGTCATATAATGATAGATTTTTTTATAGAGCTGTTTATAGAGGGAGATTCTTTCATTATCCTTTTGATTATATGAAGTAAGTCCCCACCAAAACCATTCACCGTTCATTTCATGCAGCGGCCTGAACAGAACAGGCACGCCTTGGTTCTCCAGTTCTTGAAGTCCGTCAGCAATTTTGCTGAGCATGGCATTCAGCCGCTTCCCTTCCGCTGTTGAAGAATCTAATATTTTTTTATACTGATCGTTTGTAATTGATGTTTTAAAATGTCCTGATTGAAAAGCCGGATTCGCCAGGTGCAGACTGATTTGCGGAATTCCCCCGCTTTTCCAATACGATAGCAGATCTCTGTTGCAGCTTACATCTATCGAATCTTCAATATTTGCAGTTTCAAGCCATCCTCTGGCATAATCACAGCCGTAAATAGCAGGTGATTGTCCGGAAGCGTTTCGAATTCTTTCAGCTTCAGTCATAGAGAATGTGTCATGACTATAGCCTCCAAACGCTCCGGAAAGGGCTCTGTTTTCTGTTCGATTCGGCAGATGCGCAAGCCAATTCATTACTTCTTTTGTTGTCTGCTGTGCATTAGGATTAACAGGCGGCACAGTATGCGCTTCAATTGGTTTTGCCAAAGCAGCAGACACAAGTAAAAATAAGATGAGCAAACAAATCGTATGTTTCTTGAACAATGCAATTCCCCCATTCATTAAGGATGAGATATTATCAACTCACACGTTCCTTCTATTGAAAACTCGCCAAAATGCGCAGGCAGAATAAAGTGTGAGCCTGCATTACACTCATACTGAATATCATTATTTACGATTCGGCCTGATCCATTCAGGACACTCCCCAGCAAATAGGTTTGATGAGAAGGAAAAACAGCTCGGCCGCTAATCTTCCATTTGTACACGGAGAAATCATCCGATTGTACATAAACAGTGATTACGGCATTACCGACTTCTTTCACTGCCGGTGTATGCACTGTATCAATATGCGGTATCGTTATGACTTCCATGGCTTTTTCTATATGGAGAGTTCTTTTTTGGCCTTTATCATCGCAGCGGTCATAATCGTAAACGCGATACGTTGTATCAGAGTTTTGCTGGATTTCAAGGATAAGGGTTCCCTCACATAAAGCATGGAGCGTACCGCTTGGGACATAAAAGAAATCTCCGGGCTTGATTTTGAGGCGTCTCAGCAGCCCGTGCCAATCGCCGCTTTCCATTCTTTGTTTGAATTCTTCCTTTGTGCTTGCGTGATGGCCCAAAATCATTTCGGCGTCATCTTTGCAATCAATAATATACCAGCACTCCGTTTTGCCGAGATCGCCGTTTTCGTGCAGTATCGCATAATCATCATCAGGATGTACTTGCACGGAGAGGTCCATATTGGCGTCCAGCAGCTTTACCAGCAGCGGAAAAACCTTTCCATCTGGAAAACCGAAAATCTCCGGATGATCCTGCCATACTTGGTCAAGTGCCCTTCCTGCCAGCGGGCCGTTTTTAACAGCCGACGAGCCATGGGCATGTGCAGAAACGGCCCAGCACTCACCTGTTTTTTCCGAGGGGATCGCGTAGCCGAAAGCGTCACGAAGCTGTGTTCCTCCCCATATTCTTTCTTTAAAGACAGGCTCCAAAAATAAAGGGTGCTTCATGACCGCACCTCCCCGGATGCTGATGCTTCTTGTAAGGCCTGATCCGCTAAAACAAACGTGCCGATGATTCCGGCGTTACCGCCTAAACATGAAGGTACAATATAATCACTTATATTTTCTGACAATTCGGAAAAATCAAGATAACTGTTCATGATTTTCGGTACATATTGATAAATATAAGCAAACACCTGTCGCTGATTCATCACGCCGCCGCCAAGAATGATTTTTTCAGGCGCAAGGATCAAAATATATTGAGACAGCGCTTGGGCAATATAGTACCCTTCCAGTTCCCAAACTTGGGTTATATCTGATAAATCAGCAGCTTTTTTTCCCCAGCGCGCTTCTATGGCGGGACCAGAAGCCAGGCCTTCAAAGCAATCCTTATGATACGGGCACTTCCCTTGGTATACATCATCCGGGTGCCGCCGGATATAAATATGGCCCATCTCTGGATGTGAAAGCCCCTGAAGGAGCCGGCCCTCTACAATTGCTCCTGCACCAATGCCAGTTCCAATCGTTATATACAGGCAGCTGTCTAGGCCCTTCGCTTCACCGAAAAGGAATTCACCCAGCGCCGCAGCGTTGACATCCGTATGAAATCCGACTGGGATTTTCATTTCCTTTTTAACGGTTTGCAAAAAGGGATAGTGTCTCCATCCGTCTTTCGGCGTGGCCATAATGGTTCCGTATGTTTTACTGGTTTTATCGGTATCAACGGGACCAAAGGAACCGATGCCGATAGCCTGTAATGAGAATTGGCGAAAATATTGAATCACTTTCTCTATCGTTTCATCCGGCATCGTTGTAGGGATCTCAACTCGGTCAATGATCGTTCCATCTTCTTTACCGACGGCACAAACAAACTTTGTGCCGCCTGCTTCAATACCGCCAAGCATGCAGATGGCCTCCTTGTTATCTCCGCGATCAGCGCCGTATGTTTACCGAAGTGACGACAAATTTGTCATGCCGATGACGGGAAAAGGAATATTCAAATGGAATGCCGTTATCTAAGAAGCCCACATGTTCGACTTCCAGAATTGGATCATCCTTTTTGCAGCCCAGATGCTGCTGGTCAATATGATCAGATTTGCAGGCTCTGATTTTCCGGTGTGTTCCGGCGATTTTGAGCTGCAGCTCGTTTGTGATGTGGTTGTAGATCGAATCATAAAGGACATCGTCATTAATGCCCGGTATTAAATGAGTCGGCATATATGTTTTTTCTAATACATAGGGCTCGCCCTCTACAATCCGCAGCCGTACGACATAATAAACAGGTGTTTTCTGATCAATAGACAAATGGGCGGCCACTTCCTCTGTGGGAAATTGCACTTCAAACTGAATGACCTTGCTTTTGATTTTCTTATCTTTCAGCAAGTTGGTCAATCCGAGGATTTCATTGCTGACCACATGGACATGGTCATCCTGTATCGCTGATTGAATAATAAACGTGCCATGCCCTCGTTTTCTGAACAGCAGCCCTTCGGCAACTAAATTATCCAAAGCTCTTTTCATCGTCATGCGGCTTGAGTTGAACTCTTTCGCAAGAGATACTTCATCGGGAATCGGCTGATCGATCGGATAGACGTTATTTTTGATTCTATTTCTCATTTCATTTGCAATGATTTCGTATTTATTCATTGGTCTCCTCCGGCAGCTGTTAGAGTTTGATATCACATAAGCTTGTACGGATATCATAAGTTCTTTTGCCTATTTCATCAATGTTGCGGCTGGCCGTGGACTCTAATCATCATGATAATTGCCGGAAGATCTGTAAATTTAGAAACCGTTTTGCTCAACAATCTCCTTGAACCATTTTCCGCTTTTTTTGATGGTCCTTTCCCCGTCCTTCTCGAGATTGACTGATACAAACCCATATCGGTTTTTATAAGCATTGGTCCAAGACCAGTTGTCCATAAACGTCCATAGGTGATAGCCTTTTACGTTTGACCCTTCCTGTATGGCGCGGTGAATCCATTTAAGGTGTTCTTTTATAAATTCAATCCGGTAATTATCTTGAATGATGCCTTGCTCATCCCTGAAGCGTTCCTCGCCTTCGACCCCCATGCCGTTTTCAGAAATAAAGCACTCGATGTTCCCGTAGTTTTCTTTTAGATTGATCAAAATATCATAAACGCCTTTTTCGTAGATCTCCCAGCCGCGATGCGGATTCATTTTGCGGCCCGGCATGACGTAAGGATCAAAATACCTGTCCGGCAAAAAAGGAGAGTCGGGGTTCGGAAGATGTTCTTTTGCTTTTACACGTCTCGGCTGGTAATAATTCACCCCCAACAGATCAACCGTATTGTGTTTGATGACCTCAAGATCTTCTTTCTTATAATCAGGAACAAAGCCTTCGCTCTTTAAAATGTCAACCAGCTCTTTTGGAAATTCTCCTTTGACAGATGGGTCTAAAAAGGATCTGTTAAAAAACGCGTCTGCTATTTCTCCCGCTTTCACATCCGCCTGATGGCTGCTTCTCGGATAGGACGGTGTCAAATTTAAAATGATGCCGATTTTTCCGTCCTGCTTCATCTCCTTGTAAGCCTGAATCGCACGTGCACTCGATAGCATCGTATGAAAACCGACCTGGACAGCCTCTTTAAAATCGACCTTGTTTGGATAATGGAAATCATATAAGTATCCGCCTTCTACGGGGACAATCGGTTCATTATGCGTGAACCATTTTTTAACCCGGTCTCCAAACAAACGAAAACACGTTCTCGCATAGTTTTCATAAGCGTCAACCGTTTCTCTGTTTACCCATCCGCCGATTTTTTGAAGCTCCATCGGCATATCGAAATGAAACAAATTGACAAAAGGCTCTATTCCGTTAGCGATCAGCTCATCAATGACTCTCTTATAGAAATCTTCAGCTTTGGCATTGACCTCTCCTGTTCCATCCGGTATTAAACGCGACCAGGAAATCGACATCCGGAACGAGTTGTGGCCAAGCTCCTTCATCAGCCTGATATCTTCTTTATAATTGTCGTAAAATTGAGATGTCGCTGCGGGCCCGACATGATCAAAAAAACGATGGGATTCTTTTTCAAACCAGTAATCCCATATATTCTGCCCTTTTCCGTCTCTATCGGCGGCACCCTCCGTTTGTGTTGCTGAAGCGGATGACCCCCACCAAAAATCTTTTGGAAAACGATATTGTTCTGTTTGTGCCAAGTCTCTCTCCCCTTATGTCACATTTTGATACTGTTATCATTTTGCTGAGCAGCTGTTTCCTGTACAGCCTGTTCCTTTTCTTTTGCCAAATTTAATTTATCCATTGCTTTTAGGAACGGAAACCAAATCACGAAGACAATCAGCAGATTGACAAGCTGCATCACGCCCCCCATGATCGAGTTCGTCGCCATGATGCCATTAATGAATAAAGGAACCGTCCACGGCACTGTAACACCAGTCGGAGGCGGAACGAGCCCGGCTGACATGGCGAGATAGGTGACGAGCGTAACAACCATTGGCGCCAATACCCAAGGCACAATAATGATCGGGTTCATGACAATCGGAAGCCCGAATATAATCGGTTCATTTACGTTAAAAATACCGGGAGCAAGGCCGAGTTTTGATACTTGCTTCATCTGCCTGCTTTTCATGAATATAAGAATGGTAAAGACAATCGCAAGCGTCATCCCCGTTCCGCCCATGCCTACTGTATAAATCTCCATAAACGGCTTTGAAATAATATGAGGGATTTCTTTTCCCGCCGTGTAAGCTGAAAGGTTTTCTACCTGCAGTGTATTCCAAATCGGGTCCATCACGGAGTTGATAATAATCTGTCCGTGCAGCCCGAAAAACCAAAGGATTTGAATGAAAAACACGGCAATCAGCGTCGGAATGATACCGCTTCCAAGTCCGACAAGAGGAGCCTGAATCGCATGATAAATGACGTCGTGCATATTTGTTTTAAATAGCTGCGTCACCAGAACGTTAATCAGCAAAAATACGGTCAATGTAATAAATGCCGGAATAAGTGCGGCGAATGATTTTGCTACCGCAGGAGGAACACCCGCAGGCATTTTGATCGTCAGGTTTTTTTGAACGATTCTTCTGTAGACTTCAGCAGAAAGAAATGCCGTAATCATACCAAGAAACATCCCTTTTGCACCGAGACGATCGACCGGGATAACCCCTGTAATGGCATCCCCTGTTTCCGGTTGAACGATAAAAGGCGTTAAGAGCAAAAAGGACACCAAAGCGATCGCGCCCCCAAATACGGCTTCGACTTGATAGCTTTTTGACAGGTAATAGCCTATCCCGAACACGACAAAGACAGACATAATGCCCATAGTCGCCGTGGAGGCAATGCCGAATTGAGACTGAAACGATGTAAGCATTGACGCATTCATAATTTTGTTTAAGAACGGCAAGTTCGTTAACACCACAAAAATGGATCCGAATATCGTAAGCGGGAAGGCCAGCATAAACGCATCTCGCAGCACTTGCAAATAGCGGTTATTGTTTAACCTCCCTGCAATTGGAACAAGGAATTGGCTGATTTTCTCGAACACCCTATCCACCCCGATTTTTTATAGATTCTTTGTTTGAAAGAGATCAAGCAGTTCTTTCACTAATTCTTTCATGGTCAATGTTGACATCAGGTGATCCTCCGAATGCATGAGCAGCAAGGAGAAATCCGCCGCTTCCCCGCCTGATTCTTTCTGTATCATTTGAAAGTGAATGTCATGGGCCGCGGATAAATCCCGCTCCGCCTTGGCAATGAGGGCATCCGCCTCTTCCTTGTTCCCTTCCTTGTAGGCGCGCAGTGATTGTATGATGCAGCTGCGGGCATTCCCGCTGTGCAGGATAAGCTGAAAACTGATTTGTTCGTCTGTTAAATCCGTGATTTTTATGTGCTCCATTATTGATTCTCCATTAATGACACTGCCTGCTCATACGCTTTTTTGCCATCTGCCATTCCGTAGGCCATCATGTCAATAACTTCAACTCGAATATTGTATTGATCCGCCTCTTTTTGCAGTTCGCTTTTCAGAAAGCTCATTTGCGGTCCGATCAAAACGGCATCCGCTTTTCTCATGTCTTCTTTCGCCTTATCTTGGCCGACAGCCCAAATCTCTGCTTCCTCTCCGATGGATTGTGCGTATTCCTTCATTTTTGTCACCAATAAACTGGTGGACATTCCTGAACTGCACGCAAGTAATATTTTTTTCAACTGCTATCCCCCCTTGTGATTAAAACGCTTACAACCATTATTATAGTCATTATTTTTTAAATGTCTATACTTTTAAAAAATAAATATAATCATATATTGGTACAGTTCATCGCTTGTACATTTTTCTATGGAAGATTCATTCATAATGTGTTACACTCATCAACAGAAACGAATCAATTGAATAGCTATGATCACTTGTATAACCTCAATAATATGGTTTGAGGGTGTCTACCAGGAACCGTAAAATCCTGATTACAAAAATTGTTTATGACATTTTTTGTAATCAGGATTTTTTTATTTGTCAAAACATTTTAGTAAAGGAGTTTGTTATGAATTTTAAAGTTTTCCTGCTTGCAGCTTCTACGATTGCAGTCGGATTGGTTGAGTTAATTGTGGGAGGAATTCTTCCTCAGATCGCAAATGATTTAGACATTTCCATTGTCTCAGCCGGGCAGCTGATCAGTGTGTTTGCGCTTGGCTATGCAGTGTCAGGCCCGCTTCTTTTGGCATTGACTGCGAAGATTGAGCGCAAACGTTTATATTTAATTTCCTTATTTGTTTTCTTCCTTAGCAATCTTGTGGCCTATTTCAGCCCTAATTTTGCCACGCTGATGGTGTCAAGGGTATTGGCTGCGATGAGTGCGGGGCTGATTGTTGTGCTTTCTTTAACGATTGCCCCGAAGATTGTAGCGCCTGAATACAGAGCGCGCGCAATCGGCATTATTTTTATGGGATTCAGTTCTGCTATCGCATTAGGCGTGCCGCTCGGAATCTTAATCAGTGATTCCTTCGGATGGCGCATTTTGTTCCTTGGCATTGGAATTTTGGCGCTAGTCTCCATGCTGGTTATTTCAATCTTCTTTGAAAAGATACCGACGGAAAAAATGATACCTTTCCGAGATCAGCTCAAGACGATTGGCAATCTGAAAATCGCGAGTTCACACCTTGTCACGATGTTTACTTTAGCGGGGCACTACACGCTATACGCCTACTTTGCGCCGTTTTTAGAAGAAACCCTTCACCTGGGCTCTTTCTGGGTCAGCATTTGTTATTTCCTTTTCGGGATATCTGCTGTGTGCGGAGGTCCTTTCGGAGGAGCGCTTTCTGACCGGCTTGGTTCGTTTAAGAGCATTTTGCTGGTGACCGGTTCCTTCGCCATCATTATGTTCTTACTGCCGTTGTCAACATCGTCTATGATTTTCTTTTTGCCTGTCATGGTGATTTGGGGACTTCTGAGCTGGAGCCTCGCCCCCGCTCAGCAAAGCTATTTGATAGAAATTGCGCCAGATTCGTCTGACATTCAGCAAAGCTTTAACACGTCTGCCCTCCAAGTCGGAATTGCCCTTGGCTCAGCCATTGGCGGTGTTGTTTTGGATCAGACGGGTAGTGTTGTCTCAACGGCCTGGTGCGGCGGATCGATTGTCATTATCGCTGTCCTGTTTGCCTTAATTTCTTTAACAAGACCTGTCCAGACAGCAAAAAAATCCTCCTTGTAAAAGGAGGATTTCAGATTGTTGACAAAATCCTAAAACGGTTTAGTTTAGGATTTTGTCATCTTTTCAGCGTGGTTGAAAACCCTTGAAGTCTAGGAAAGGCGAGCATTGGAGCGGAGCGAATGTCCTAATTCGTGAGCACCAACGCACAGGCTTGACAACGAATGCAAGGGTTTGTCGACACGCTGAAAATCCTCCTTGTAAAAGGAGGATTTTTTATGATTTAGCTGAAAGCTCGTCTTCGGTGACCCATTTGTGGTTTTTCACTTTTTCACCGCTAGTTGTCGATGTATAGTCGACCATATATACGGTTGTTTTTTCGGCGGAGTCGATCTCGGCTGTTGCTCCCTTCATGCCTTTCATATGAGAAGCCTCTAAGATCACCTGATCTCCGGGGTTTAAAGTTTTCTCTCCCGCATCTTTGATCTCTTCTTGGATCACCCATTTGTGATGATCTACACGCTGTCCTCCGTTTGTCGGAGTGTAAGAGACAACATACGCCGTTGTGTCATAGGCGCCGGTCACTGTAGCTTCGGCACCTTTCATGCCTTTCATATGAGATGCATTGATGATCACTTGGCTGCCTACTTTATATTTCGGATTTTTAGATTCCTGTAATCCCTCTGGTACGTCAGCTGATCCGGAATGGTCCATTTCTTCATGTGATGATGAATCTGAATGATTTTCATGTTTATTTTCTTTTGTGCTATTGTTATTGCCGCATGCTGATAAAACAAAAACAAGAGATAACATCAGAATTCCCAGTGCTTTTTTAGAGAGTTTCATGTTCATTCTCCTTTGCTTCATTTTTTACTGTTATTTTTGCCAGCAGACAATAAAACGAATAACTGCAAGCAAATATGTCCTTTTGATAATACTATACCCCCGAACGGTATGTAAATACGCTGATATTCTCATAAAACGATCCCACAGTTTGTCCTATTCCCCTTGATTTACATAACCAAACATGAAAAAAGCCGCTGTCACGCGGCAACTAGTGATGCAACACTTTTATATACACACCTTTTTTTGCTTTTTGATAAGCCGCCTTCCCCATCTTTCTCACCTTTTCAGAAACGTCTGAGGCTTTGATCCATTCATCTTCATGAAAAATGGATGGATCGATGAGACGCATTTTCTTCTTTTGATGGAAATCGTACTGGATGTCATCTTCTTTTACTTGGATGCCGGGATGAATATGCTTAAGCAAGCTGAGTACTTCTTCATGTTTTGATGCATGCAGAATGTGGAGTACCTCTTGATCCGTTTTCATCAGATCTTCTGCGGATATGATATTGTGCCGCAGCGCAGCCTTCAACGTTCTTGCTAAGTATTCATAGCCATATACATTCACAGGATTCAAAAAGAAATCAATCACTTCCATGTAATACACCCCGACAAACCATTCGGCGGCTTCGATACCATCCGGAAACGTCCTTCCGTTTCTCACAATAAGATGATCCAAAAAGCTTTGCGCTTCGAGCAGACTAATGTGTCCATATCGGTACATGTCGCGCAGCGTATAGTCTATCCGATCGGCACAAAGCTCCGGCGCTGGCTGTTCCAGCAATGTCCATCTCGTATCGTCTGATAAAAGCTCTTCGGCATCGTAACCGTGTTTTTTTAGAATACCCGGGATCTCAGAGTGAACAATGACTTGTTGAAAGATGTTTTCATGATAATCTTCCTCTTCATTTTCAAAGACAACATCGATTACATGAGAAAAAGCGGTGTGTGACACATCGTGGAGCAGGCCTGCAATCTGTTCCTCTATTGTTCCTCCAAGCTTTTTGATGAGGAGCATCACGCCGATGGAGTGCTCATACCGGGTCACATTCCACTTTTGATTGACTAAAAAGCTTGCTCCGCCTTGATAGATTCCTTTTAATCGTTGCATCGGCGCGCTTTTGATAAGCTCTTCCAGCACTCCGTCTATATGGTGCCGCCCGTAAATGACATCATTGATTTCCATACCGTCACCTCAATATTTATTTTCTTATTGTTATATATTGTATATATTGATATTACACATTTCTAGGAGGAGGACGATGAAGATCATCTCGAGCAGTGAGTTGTCGAAACATATGCTGACCGATTTTTTTGCCGAGCATTAGGGCACACCCGAGATGGTGATTTCCAGCGGCATTTTTCGATGCAATGAATGAGATGGCTATGACACTATAGATGAAGATGGCTTACATACGTGATAGGTGGTAAAGATTGTGAAATGATTTCATTAGATAGTATCATTGAAAAGAATGGGATCGACACAGCTTTACTGCTGCAGGTTGAAAAGATGGCTAAAGCTTATCACAACGAACGATAATGTACCCGATGGCGTTTTATTAAAAGAGGGGCTATCAATTTGCCGCATTGTTTCCAAACGCAGTTGAAAAAGCGAGGCTACTCAAGCCGAAGAAAACGGCATTTTGATCCGGGATTCAAAGGTAATTAATTAAACGAATAGGAGTTTATTATGTCTAATCATTATAAATACCCTCTCATT
Organism: Bacillus sp. SW14; assembly: GCF_047608225.1. Classification (NCBI taxonomy): domain Bacteria; kingdom Bacillati; phylum Bacillota; class Bacilli; order Caryophanales; family Bacillaceae; genus Bacillus; species Bacillus sp. SW14. The sequence goes on from NZ_JBLKRW010000001.1 coordinate 3,745,624, forward strand.
TTCACGGCATCCCTATTATTGGCTTTCTGCTTGATCTTTTTTTCCTATCAGCTTATTCATCATCTGCGATTGGAATATCCGAATTGGCGGGGAGAAAGCAAAGATCGAAATTGGGAAGCTGTTTTTACCAAAAATGAAGATGCCTTTAACGAATACAGCGGCAATCTTTATTGGATCGGTGATACGGCTAAAGCTGACAACACTTATGTGGAATCTCTGATTGTAAAAAAAGATGATGAGGTTCTGCTGAATTCTGATACAGAAATCTCCATCCGAGATTATTCCGGCGGCACTTCCCGCGATGGAAGCGCAAAAGAGAAGTCCGTTTCTTTTTTGGAGCGATTAGATGAACATGAGCTTGAAGGCCATGATATTACGGTTGAAGTGAAATGGAAGCAAGATGATCATTATACTGCGAGTCAGTTTTCCCTTAATGAAAAGACCTTGTTTGATCATTAAATAAAAGCAGGGATTTTTATAGAGGTCCCTGCTTTCTTTTTGCAAATTGTCATATCTCCCAGTCTCTTGATCCCCCTTGTCCCCACGGGCATCCAGCCAATCTTTTTTCTATATGCTCATCCTCGCTCAGCCGGAAGGATCCCATTGTCCCCCACTCTGTGATTCTTGTAAATCCAATCTTTATAATCGATTAATACTTGCTTAACACTTAAAAAATATAATGGGGTTGTCATTGAGAAACATATATTTTAGGAGGTTATCCAGTTGAAAAAATTCCCGAAGAAATTACTGCCTATCGCAGTTTTATCATGTATTGCGTTCAGCAGCTTCGCCGGCGGCAGTGTACCTGAAGCCAGCGCCAAGGAAAAGAAAAAGGGGAATCAAGACGAAATTAAGAATGTGATCGTACTGATTGGTGATGGTATGGGTGTATCGTATACGTCCGCTTATCGTTACTTAAAGGATAATAAAAAGACAAAGTTTGTAGAGCCTACCGCTTTTGATCAATACCTTGTCGGCCAGCAAACGACTTACCCTGAAGATCCCGAACAAAACGTAACAGATTCTGCAGCTGCGGCAACGGCTATATCAGCTGGAGTGAAAACATATAACAATGCGATTGCGGTGGATAACGACGGGTCAGAGGTCAAAACGGTTCTTGAAGCAGCGAAAGAAAAAGGAAAATCAACAGGCCTTGTGGCGACTTCAGAAATTACACACGCCACTCCCGCCTCTTTCGGTTCCCACGATCACAGCCGGAAAAACATGAATTCGATTGCCGATGATTATTTTGATGAAATGGTAAACGGCAAGCACAAAATTGATGTGCTTCTTGGCGGAGGAAAAAGCAATTTTGACCGCAAGGACCGCAATTTAATTAAGGAATTCAAAAAAGCGGGTTACAGCTATGTGGATAACCGCAAGAGCATGCTTAAAAATAAAGACAGCCAAGTTCTCGGCCTATTCGCTGACGGCGGCCTGCCTAAAATGATGGACCGTACGAAGGATATCCCTTCATTAAAAGATATGACAAACACTGCGATTAAAAAATTAAGCAAGGATAAAGACGGTTTCTTCCTCATGGTGGAAGGCAGCCAGATTGACTGGGCGGGACATGACAATGATATCGTCGCCGCCATGAGTGAGATGGAAGACTTTGAACAAGCTTTTAAGGCGGCTATTGATTTCGCCAAAAAAGACAAACACACATTGGTTGTCGCAACGGCTGACCACTCCACAGGCGGATACTCAATCGGTGCGGACGGCATCTACAACTGGTTCAGTGAACCTATTAAAGCCGCAAAGCGCACACCTGATTTTATGGCAGAAAAAATCGCTGACGGCGCAGGTGTTGAAAAAACATTAAAAACGTATATTGACCAAAAGAAATTGGCTTTAACTAAATCAGAAATTCAATCTGTTGAAAAAGCCGCAAAAACAAAAGAAGTACTTGAAATCGATAACGCGATTGAGGAGATTTTCAATAAACGCTCCCACACTGGATGGACGACAGGCGGACATACCGGTGAAGATGTTCCCGTCTACGCGTACGGACCGTCAAGCGAGGATTTTGCAGGCCAAATTGATAATACTGAAATCGCGAAAAAAGTTTTCAGCGCTTTACAATACAAGATTAAGATTAACGATAAGTAAAAGAATACAAGGTGCCCCGTTGCTTGTATGAAGTAACGGGCTCTCTTTTTAATGGAGGAATCATGATGAGAAGAATTATTTCGATTGCTGTTTTTATCGTCATGCTTGCGGGCTGCTCATCAAACGTCAATACAGAAAAACAAAATGCGGGCGGAGAGCAAGCGGTAAAAGCCACACCGCAAAGCACGTCATCTCAAAAAGACAGCAGAGATGATTATCAGCCCAATTCACAAGTCACCGATGACCGATCTTTGATGAAGGCGGGCCAAACGTTTTCTGATGACAAGGGAAAAGCTGTTTTAAAGAATATCAAGCAAGTGAATCAAACCTATAAGATTGGCGACGTAGAGTTAACAGTAAAAGAAATGAAGCTGATCCACTTGCGCCCGGACTACAGCATGATTGATTATTTTCATGTATTAACGCACGATGAAGAGTTTGATTTCGTTAAGGTCTTCGTTGACATCAAGAACACATCTTCAAAAAAAGTAAATGTTGCGCCGGTTGCCTTGATGAAAACAAATACAGGGGAAACCTTTGATTGGAACAAAGATATTTATCTTGAAGAGTTGAATGGCGAATTGGAAGGCGGAGCAGAAAAGTCCGGAAATCTCGGCTTTATTGTAAATGCATCAAGCGGCCATGCTCATGATGAAGATGCTGATGATAAGAAGAAAGAAAAAGAGATCAAGTGGATCGAAATCACAACAAGTGACGTCTTTGACCACAACCATCAGAAAATCAGTGATGCTCAAAAGATCAAAATCGAGTTTTAAATGACGAACTCCCGTACCAGGTACGGGAGTTTGTTGCTTATTTGGTTTTTTGACGAATCAATTCATCAATCCGCTCCATCACTTCATCCATGTCCATACACTCTTGGAAGCTTTGATTGATTTTTTGAATGCCTTCCGTATATTGATCGTGATGCAAAACCTCATCTACGCCCTGTTTTAATTTTTGTACATCGACGTCATCTGTAGAAATGACATAGCCTGCATGGAGTTCCGAGAGACGCTGCGCCACCATCGGCTGATCCTTGTCATGGGGCATTACAACCAGAGGCACATTGAAATGAATGCCTTCATTTACGCTGTTCATTCCGCCGTGTGTAATAAAAACATCAGCTTGCTCCAGCACTTCAAGCTGAGGGACATACGGGGCGATGATAAAGTTTTCCGGCGCCTGCTTTAGTTTGGTCAGATCCGCTTTTTCCCCGGCAGCGATGACGACTTTTCCGTTGAAGCCGGAAAATGCATCTATACAGTGATTGAAGAATTCTTCCGTATTGTCCAGAACAGTTCCCATTGAGATATAAATGACCTTTTCATCTTTTAACTGTTCAATCGGGAAATCTGTTTTTTCCGCTCTCTTTGGAAAGCTGGGACCGATAAACAGACAGTCATCCCCAAAGCGATCGCTTTCCGGCTGAAAATAACGGCTTGTATACACTACATTTAATTCCCCTTTATTGTTCATGAATTGCACCATGTTTTTCGGGGCAACACCGTACGTTTCTTTCATTTTTGCCAAAAGCTCTTCGCACTCTTGATCCAATTCAAGCGGCGCTCCGGATTCCGGATGCAGAGGCAGGATTTTCAGATGCTCTTCGCCAAACAGGAAGGACGCCGATGAAGAGACTCCAGGAATATCTAAGAAATCCCTCACCAATTCCCCCGCGCCGAATTTATCATAATAAACAAAATCAAATTGAATGCTCTTAGATAAGTCTTTCACAATATGTAAAATATCCAGCGAGGTTTTGATATGGATTTTAAGAAACTCAAGAATTCCATTGGGTGAAGCGATTTGAATAGGTGTTGTTCGCAGCAGATCCTGATGTAGATGGACAGTTGCTCCCGCCGCTTCTAATCGTTTTTTATATTTTTCAGTTGAAATATAATGGACGTCATACCCCTTTTCGGAAAATGCTTTTGTGATGCCTAAAGTAGGGTTCACATGGCCTTCTGCGGGGAAATTTAAAATCAATACTGTTTTCATTTTGACTACTCCCTCTCACACGCTTTGTTTGATCAGACTACTACTAATCGTAAAATGGGGACGGAACGCCATGCAAGGGACAATTGATTGAATTATTCTGCGTCTCTGGTCTAAAACCCGAAAAGACACCTGGCTTTGGTGTCTTTTTTTATACCTTTCTGATCGTAAAAAATTTCCGCAAAAGCCATGGGCCTGGCGTGAAACCCAAGGTTAACTGCCAAGCGCCTATAGCTTGCAATCCGTATTCCCGGACGATCAGCATTTTCCGGCTCATGCTTCTAACATCTTCAAACCATACCTCATGCGTCCGCCCTTCTTCATCACTGTACCGGTAAAAAGGTGATTGATATTCGGCTGAATATTGGATCGGCGTTTGATACCTCATCGCTCTTTCGATTGCGTTTTGATTTGAAATGGCTGAAGCAACAGTTCCCGGCTGGTACGGGATGATCCAGTCGTACCCATAGAGAGGGACTCCGATGATGATTTTTCTGCGCGGCACTTGCGCAATCGCAAACTCAATGGTTCTCCTGATCTCAGTAATCGGCGCTACCGGGCCCGGCTCACTTCCTGCATGATGCCAATCATAAGCCATAATAAACATATAATCGACAACTGCTCCAATCCCTCCGTAATCGTAGCCTCTCAGCCATGGGATCTGATCGCTTGTTTTTGCCGGAACAGCTATCGTCAGCACATACCCTCCTGCCTGAAGGCGGTCTCTCAGCTGACGTAAAAACCCGGTAAATAGATCGCGATCCGCGGCGCTTACCTGTTCAAAATCGATTGTCACCCCCCCATATCCTCTTGTGGAAACTAAATAATAAATATTGTTAACCAGATTGGTTCTCGCTGTCGGGTTGTTCAGGACTTGGTGAACGATCTCCGTACTGAAGCCTTCTGATGTGAGATTCGTGATCGTTGCCAGCGGTGTGACTCGTCTTTGCCATGTTGTCTCAATCGCGGCCTTATCATTTAATTGGTTTGCAATGTCGCCGTTAGGTGCAATATGGTATTCGAAAATCGAAATCGAAGACGAGTATGGCGCAAAGTCATTAATTAACTCCCGATCGAGATCAGGATTTCGGAGCACATAAAAACTCAGCGTCCCCGCAATGTAACTTGAGATAGAAGGGATCGTTATTTTTGATCCGACTTGTAAAGCATTTGGGCTGATGCCCGGGTTTGCGGCCCGCAGTCGCTCTAATGGAACAAACGCTTTTTCCGCAATGGCGGTCAGCGTGTCTCCCGGCTGCACTGTATATACATAAAGAGGGATTAGCAGAGCCTGCCCCGGCACGATATTCGTTTCGTCTAACCCATTCACACCCCGGATTTGATCAACAGCAGCATCGTATCTTCTGCCTATGGAAAACAAAGAATCACCAGGTCGGACGATATGGATAAACATGTGTAACCCCCATTATTCGTTAGTCAATCTATCATAAAATCTTATTACCATAATCCCTTATATATGTTAGTGAGCACAAAAAAACCAAGGGGCAAGATTCCCCTTGGGACGGATCACACAATAATCAATTCTCTTTTCTTTCTTCAAGTACATGCTTCAAGTGCTCACAGTCATGATTGAAATGAGCCTCCACATACTGTTTGGCTGGTTTTTTGTTTTTCTTTTTCACTTCTTCAAATATTTTGCGGTGTTCACTCAGTATCGTTTCTGCACGGTGGTCGCCAGTATAATTAAGGATTCTGCAAAAGTGAATCAGATCATTTACATGCTCAAGCAAATTTTTCAAATGTCTGTTATGGCTAAAATCGACAAGCAGCTCATGAAACTTTTGGTTTAAACTGATGATTTCCGTATCTTCCATTTCGTTGTGAATGGCTTTTTCTGTTTCTTCAAGCTGTTTTTCAAGAATGGCAAGCTCTTCCTCATCCGCTTCGTCTATGACTAACTCAACTGCCAGCTGCTCCAGCGGAATTCTGATTTTATAAATCTCATCTACATCTTTTGCCGTTAACGACGTAATAGAAAATCCATTTCGGTCATCTGCTTTTAACAAACCGTCTTTCTCAAGGAGCCGCATGGCTTCCCTTATTGGAGAGCGGCTGACACCAAAGCTTTTCGCCAGCTGGGTTTCGTTTATCCGTTCCCCCGGCTTAAAAGTTCCGTTGAAGATCATTTTTTTCAGCTGGTTATAAAATTGCAGGTAGTAAGGAGTCGGTTTGTCTAATTTAAAATCGTCCATATATAATACCTCTTTTGAATATATTCATGGGCTTTTCTTCATGAAAATCATATAACAGATGGTAATGGGAAGCAATAAACTGCCTTGTCAAATCTCAGAATTCGGGGTACGATATGTTTACTGAACGACGGTCGACGGACTACTGGCAACTGAAAAATCGGCATGTTTTTTCATCGTCAATAGAACACCATACCTCCGCCAGAATAGCACTTATTACATTTTTAGATCTTTTCAATGGAGGAAAAAATATGCTCATTATTCTTGTTATGTTTCTTCTCGGGATAATTTTAGGCTTTATTGGTGCCGGGGGTGCAGGCTTTGTCATTGCCCTTTTAACTCTTCTTTTCCATGTTCCTATTCATACGGCTTTAGGCACTTCCCTCGCCGGGATGGCTTTCACCAGCTTATCAGGGGCGTACAGCCACTATCGTGAAGGCAACATTCAAATGAAAATCGGCTTAATAGTCGGATGCTTTGCTGCGGTCGGCTCATTTTTCGGCGCCAAACTGACATCGTTCATTCCGTCTGATTTGCTACATTACTTGACGGCTGGGATGTTGTTTTTATCAGCGATGCTCATTTTAATCAGATTGTTTCTTTTAAAAGAGAAGGTTCAAACGAATCAGAGCCATCTTTCAACGTATACGAGAGCAGTCATCTTAGGAATTGTTTCCGGCGTTCTTTCCGGCACATTCGGCATAGGATCGGCGCCTTTTATTCAAATCGGTTTAATGATTATGCTGAACCTTTCCATCCGCCATTCTGTCGGAACGACAATGCTTGTGATCATTCCCCTCGCTGTAGGTGGAGGCATTGGATATATCACAGAAGGATTTGTCGATTATGTATTGTTGATCAAAGTTCTGGTCGGTACAATGTGCGGTGCTTATGTAGGCGCGAAATTCACCAACCTTATGCCAAAGGTGGTTCTGAAATCGGCCATCTTCTTGACTCCGGCGATTGCGGGCCTGCTTTTGTTATTTTAAATAAACTCAAAAAACCTGACGCCATGTCAGGTTTTTTGCTCCGCTCGTTCTTTCGTTAATCCAAAAAACGCCAGCGAGCCGATGACCGCTGTCACAAACATGATCGCTCCCATTGGAATGGCAGTCGTTTCATTAATGCCTACAAGCGGGGAGACGATCGATCCGAGGAGAAGCGGCAGCATGCCGAGCAGCGCGCTTGCGCTTCCGGCTCGGTGCCCCTGCTTCTCCATGGCCAGCGTAAACGTGCTGGTCAAAACCATGCCAATTGTAATCATGTAAATGAAGATGGATATGACTAATGTGGCCAGAGGGCCGTGAATCATGGTCATAGTCAAAAGCACAGCCGTCGCAATCATAGCTGTAATGACCGCTATGCGAAGCAGTTTTTTTTCATGGATGATTCCGCCAAAGCGCCCGATCATAAAGCTGCCCGATATAATCGCCAGGCCGTTAATGCCAAAAAGAATACTAAACACCTGCGGCGACACCCCGTAAATACCCTGGTATACAAATGGGGTACCGGACACATATGCAAAGCTTCCTCCATGTATAAACCCAACAGTTAACGCGTACCCCATAAAGGACCGATCCTTCAGCAGGCTGCCCATCGTTTTGACAGATGTTCCGATTGAGCTTGGAATCCTTTTTTCCGGCGGCAGCGTTTCTTTTAGTCTAAATGCAATCAAAAGAACAAGTAAAAATCCGATGATCGTTAACACGTGAAAAATCGTATGCCACGTTGCAAATGGCAAAAGCAAAATGGCGCCGCCTGTCATAGGTGCTACCATTGGCGCAACTGCTGTAATGACCATTAACAGTGAGAAAAATTTAGAAAGCTCTCTTCCAGTAAACACATCGCGGACGATGGCGCGAGACAGCACAAGCCCTGCTGAAGCGGTGAACCCCTGTAAAAAACGCGCAGCCACTAATGTTGTAATATTGGGCGACAGCGCACAAAACAGAGAAGATAACGCAAATAAAAAAATACAGATTAATAGCGGCTTCCGTCTTCCCTGCGCATCACTGACCGGCCCGACAATCAGCTGGCCGATGGTAAGCCCGACCAGACAGGCTGTTAAACTTAACTGTACAAGTGAAGCGCTTGCTGATAAATCATTCGCGATTTCAGGAAAACTTGGCAAATACATATCGATATTAAGCGGGCCCAATATAGCAAGCATGCCGAGCAGAAACGCCAATGCCAAGCGTTCTTTTCCAGTTGGGTTTTGCAGCATGTTATCAAACCTTCCCTTCAACCTAGTCCTTATGTAAGATGTCAACTTCAACGATAGATTGAAGCTATAAAAACATTAGTATATTGTATCATAACTTTCAGTCTGTGAAAGCCGCTTAAAGCTTGAACGAAAGACACAAAAAATCAGGGTCTTCTGCCCTGATCAAGTAAGTGCCGATCCTCTTGTTTTATGCCCATAATCGCAAACCCGCCATAAGAAGTACACCGGTGATCACAGTAATGGATAAGCTTTTCGTTTTCATCGCAATCAAAAGAGTCGGGATCAAGATAACGGCTGCGGGCCAATTCAATTGAAGAGTATCATTTGACTGAATCATACAATCCTTTACGACAAGTGCTGTCAATATACAGACCGGCACATAGGAAAGCCACTTGAGCACGGGCTCCGGCAAAGTGATATTCCGAACAACTAAAAAGGGAATGACGCGGGGAATCATCGTGACCAGCGCACAGCCGATAATCACCATCAAGATGTATGTATTGACACTCATTTATCCGTCACCACCCCGATTGTGGCTACGATAACCGTTGATATGATGACCGCAAGATGAGACGGCATAAAGAAAGAAAAAACAACCATGGCAATCACCATATAGATCATGAGTGATACATAATGTTTAAGCTTCGCCGGCACAACATGTTCCAGTTGAAGAACCAGCAGCGCTAAAAACATAGCCGTCACCGCAAAATCCAGTCCGAACGATTCCGGATCGGTAATCCACTTGCCAAAAACAGCCCCCGCCACACAAGACAGCACCCAGCACGCATATGCTGTAAGATTTAACCCGAACATCCAGCGATCGTTAATGGGCTCGTTTTTGACAATCTTATTTGAAGCAACACCGAACGATTCATCTGTCACCATCATGCCGATACCTACATTTTTCGCCAGTGAATACTTTGAAAAATGAGGAGCAAGCGCGGCGCTTAATAGAAAATTCCGCGAATTCACTATAAACGTAGTCAGAATAATGGCGGACATCGGGCTGTTTGCCGCTAACAACGCACACATAATGAACTGGGCGCCGCCTGCAAAAACCAATCCTGACATTAACACAATTTCCATTACGCTTAAATGCGACGCAACCCCCACGATTCCGAGAGCCAAGCCTACACTGATGTAACCGATCAGCGTCGGAACACAATCTTGAAATCCCTGCAGGAATGTTGGCTCGTCAGTTTTTGCATGATTCATTTCTTTTTCAGATATCATTCTGTCCTCCTCCTCGTCTAACATATTATACACACGTATGTTATAACTGACAACAGAATGTGATAACAGACTTCCCTATGTTATAATGAAAGCGAATATGGACGTAAGGAGATACATGTATGGATGATATCCAAGCCATTATTGCAATGAATCTGGTCAAACTTAGAAAAAACAGAAACCTGACTCTTGATCAAGTTTCTGAATTAACGGGTGTCAGCAAAGCCATGCTCGGACAAATCGAAAAAGGAAAGTCCACCCCGACTGTCACTACACTATGGAAGATCGCAAACGGGCTTCAAGTCTCCTTTTCTGTATTTCTGAAAGAAGACAAGCCGATAGTTAGAAAAATTAATCTGAGGGATATTGAACCTGTTACAGATAATGAAGAAAACTACAGCGTCTACCCTTTTTTCCCCTACAATCCTGAAACAAAGTTTGAAATTTACGTTGTTGATCTGAAACCTGGATGTATTCATGAAGCAAAAACACATTTAGGAGAAGAATATCTTTTCATTAAAGAAGGCGAATTAACGGTTAATCTGCAGGGCCAGGAGCACATGCTCGCTTCAGGAGACGCCCTGCAGTTTACAGGGTCAACCCCGCACAGCTACATCAATTCTTCTGAAGAAACGGCCAGCTTTTTTCTGCTGATGTTTTATCCTGAACCGCAAGAATAGCCCAAAACCTCCCTTCACATCTGGGGGGTTTTTCAAATATGCAAATGGCTTGCAAGTTGAAATCAATCATTGTATATTTATTGATAGGTCAATCATTGATATATCAATTAATTATGTTGACAAGAAAGAAGGGATGGGTTTTGGCGTCATTTTGTTCAGAGGAAGCCGAGATTTTATATCAGCTGCAAGGCGTGAACAAGGTGATTGGCGTGAAATTCGAGGCATGCACGGGCATCAGCCAATCTCGTTTGGAATTGCTGTCATTGCTTTATCATGCAGATGAGATCAGTCAAAGCGACCTTCAAAAGAAAGTAAATATTGATAGCGCCGCCGTCACTAGACACCTAAAACAGCTGGAAGCCAAAGGCATGGTCTCAAGACGGCGCAAACCCGAGGACAACCGCATCACCCTTGTTCGGTTAACAGATCGAGGAAGAGAGCGGATCGAGTCTTCTAAGCAAGAAAAGGAGCGTTTCATGAAGGAAATGCTCGCAAATGTAAGTGCAGACGAGCGCCGCCTGCTCATTGATGTGCTGGCGCGTATGCGTAACAACATAGACAATATCGAAGCTTAAGAGGAGTGTATCAACATGATCAAAACAAACGATTTTATGGAGATTATGAAAGGCCGCCGTTCTATTCGCAACTATGATCCGACGGTGAAAATCAGCAAAGAAGAGATGACAGCAATCTTAGAAGAATCAACAACGGCGCCATCTTCTGTCAACGCTCAGCCATGGCGTTTTCTCGTCATCGACAGCCCGGAAGGAAAAGAAAAGCTCGCACCGCTTGCAAGCTTCAACCAAACGCAAGTCACAACATCATCTGCTGTCATCGCTGTATTTGCAGACATGAACAATGCTGACTATCTAGAAGAAATCTATTCAAAAGCGGTGGAACTCGGTTATATGCCGCAGGAGGTAAAAGACAGACAAATAGCCGCGCTGACAGCTCATTTTGAAAAGCTTCCGGCGCAGGTGAACCGCGAAACGATCCTGATTGACGGCGGTCTCGTTTCAATGCAGCTGATGCTGACTGCACGCGCGCACGGCTACGATACAAACCCGATCGGCGGATACGATAAAGAAAACATCGCGGAAACCTTCGGATTAGATAAAGAACGTTATGTACCGGTCATGCTTCTTTCTATCGGAAAAGCAGCAGACGAAGGCTATGCTTCCTACCGTCTGCCGATTGATACAATTGCAGAATGGAAATAAAACAAAGAGCCCAGACGTATGTTCTGGGCTCTGTTTTCATTTTGTTGCTGTCAACAATCAGACAAGAGAGATGGAAATTCCCACCTCTTGTCTCTATTATTCTTTGATTTTCTTCCTGCCAAACGGCCACCAGTTTCCTTCTCCAAAGGTTACGATGATTGCCGGCATAAAGAGCGGAAGAATGACAAGACCGTAAAGCAGCAGCCCGATAATGATAACACTTGCCACCTGCATCAGCGTATTGACGCCCGAGGGCATCATCGCCGCGAACGTGCCGGCCAAAATAATGGCCGCAGTAATAATGACTGATCCCATTTTGCTCATTGATCTGATGACACCTTGTTCAATGCCAAGGTGCACCTCTTCCTTAAATCGGTCAAGCAAGAAGATCGAATAATCTACGCCTAACGCGATCAAGATGACAAAGCTGAAGAACGGTACTGCCCAGCTGACGCCGGCATTTCCCAGGCCGTTCACAAAAATCAATTCTGTTATGGAGATCGACGTATAGTATGTCAGCAGCAATGACGCGATCATATAAATCGGCATGATCATCGAGCGGAATAAAATGGTTAATACAATAAACAGACCTATAATCATAATTACCATTGTTCTGGAGAAGTCCGTTGTGGACAGCTCTTTTAAGTCCGCATTCACGCTCGTGACCCCGCCGTATACGATCTGTGCGTCCTCGAGAGGAGTGCCGTCAACTTCGTTTGCTACAGCTTTTTTGATTTGGTTCATTGTTGTAATGGCCTGTTCTGAATAAGGATTAGAGTCCAGGACGACGCTTAATTGCACGCCTTTGCCATCTGCAAATGAATATTGGTCAATTGACTTCTTAAAGTCTTTATCTTTCATGACTTGATCAGGAATGAATATGCCTGTATCCCTTACGGTTGAGCTTTTGCTCATATCCTCTAACATATCACTGGAAGCTGTTATGCCGTCAGTGATTTTCGTCAGGCCATCATTTGCGCTCTTCACGCCTTCAGCCAGCTTCTTCAGGCTTTCTGTCAGCGTTCCGGCTTGTGCCTTCTGGCCTGAGAACTGCTGGTCCGCTTGTTCAAGGCCGGTTTGAATCTGTCCAAGCTGTCCGCTGATTGCCGTAAGCTGCTGTACGGTCTGTGCGGTATTGCCGGTTTGGGAAATCTGTTTGCTCACAAGCTGCAGCTGCTGATTGATTTTGTCTAAACCGTCTGCCGCATCGCCCAGTGAACCGCCGGAGCTGCTATTTGAGGCTGAGCCCGTTTGCCCCGCCATTTGATTCATTCCGTTTTCTATATCCGTTAAACCCCTCTGGACATCGGCAATTCCTTTACCCGTCTTATCCAGCCCGTCTGAAACCAAGCCTAGCTGTTTATCAATATATAAATCTTTGATTTTTTCTCCAGTCGGCTGCGTGATGGTCATGACAGAGTCCACATGATCGACTTTCTCAATCGCTTTGCTGACATTTCCGAGATAAGGGATTGTATCAGCTGTTGTAAGTTCTTTGTCTTCTTTCACGACAACATTGATCGGGAACGCTTTCCCTTCACCGAATCCATCTTTGATGGCCTCAAGAGCTTTTATTGATTTATAATCGCTGCTGATCTCTGCAGTCGAATCGAATGAAATCTGGTCATCATAGGTCAAGATGAACGGAAGCGTGATGATCACCGTAATGACAATAAACAGAAACGGACGCACAACCGAATGTCTGCCGAGAAACGCCCATAATTTATTATCACTGTGCGACAGCACTTTCTTAGAAGGCCAGAATAACTTTTCACCCAGTGTCACCATAAATAATGGCAGCAGTGTGTAGAGGATGATCATTAAAATTCCCACACCGACTGCGACTCCTACTGCTGATTGGAAAATCGCAAACTTCGCAAAGCCTAAGGCAGAAAACCCGATCAATACCGCAAATCCGCTGATAAATAAGGTTTTTCCCCCTGTACGATAAGCGATTAACGCCGCTTCTTTTTTGTCATGTCCATTTGCCAATTCTTCACGGAATCGGGTCAGAAGCAGTATGCAGTAATCTGTTCCGATGCCGAACAGGATGGCGACTAAGAAGGTTTGCGTAAACGTCGAGATAGGAAAATCAACATTGTACACGAGAATGCCCAATATGGATTGACTGATCAGATATGAAAACCCGACAACCACAATCGGGATAAAAGGCGTCACAACAGAGCGGAACACGATCAGCAGTAAACCGATGATCAAGCAGACTGTGATCACTTCCGTTTTCTTGAGCCCTTCCTCTGAACTGTGGGCGAAATCCTGATTGATGAGGGAGGCTCCCGTTATATATGCCGTCAAATCATCAGGGACGATTTTATACATGTCATTCGCGATTTTTTCCGCCTTTTTATCAGAACCTGTAATCGTGACAGGAACGAGGATGGTTTTCTTGTCTTTCGAGATTAATTGGTCTTTTACTTCTTTTTCCGCTGTAAGAGGAGACGTTACATCTTCTACACCGTCGATCTTTTTGACTTTATCGATCATTGTGCGGAGCTGATCTTCTGTCTCTTTTTTCAAAGCGTGGTCTAATGTAAAGACCATACTGATCGAATTATTGTCTTCTCCCGCTTGTTTTAAAATGGCATTTGCTTTTTCTGAAACAGCATCAGCGGGAAGCTGGGCCTGCCCCTTTTGATTCGCCAGCTCCGTTACGTTCGGAGAAAACAAACTCAGTATCACGGTAAGTGCTAATATAAAGGCTGCAATCGCCCACTTGAATTTGATGATTGCTCTCATTCGGCAGGATCTCCTCCTTTAAATTTGCTTTTTAGAATGGTGAATATCTCTATGATAGAGTTTAAGTGTTCCTCATCTATATCATCGATTAGCTCTTTAAGAGCGTTAAAGATGGCTGAATCTAATTTTTCCAGGATGTTTTCACCGCTGGCTGTGATATGAATAAGCTTAGAGCGCTTATCACTTTTTGCCGGACAGTCATCCCATTCAACCAATCCTTTTTCAAGCAGCTTTTTCAGTCTGTTCGAAATCGCGCTCTTATGTACATTTTGATACATGGCCAGGCTGCCGGGAGAGGTTGGTCCTTTGACTTTTAAAATTTTTAACAGGTCCGCCTGTTCTCTGGAGATATGCTTGAAGACATCCTGATTGATTTCACGATGCACAAACTCTGTCCCTTCTAGTAATACTTCCACAAATAGGTTTATCGCCTGACATAGCTTTTGTTCATTCAACATCTTCCCCTCCTCATTATAGTTTATCCCTCTAAACTATATGATCAATGTCAATTAGTTTATCCCTCTAAACTATGTCTGTCAACCTATTTTATTCACAAACACTCCACAAAGAACACCTGTTCGTGTACAATAAAATTATAAACACGAAGGGAGAAAATCCACATGCCAGATTTTCCACTACATTTTTATGAATATAACATATGGGCTAATCAGCAAATATTCAACCGGTTAAAAGAGCTTCCAAAAGAGGTCTATCGCCAGGACATTCAAAGTGTGTTTCCGTCGATAGCCCATGTCTTGTCTCATGTTTACCTCTCCGACCTCGGCTGGATTGAAGTGTTTTCCGGCAAAAGCATGAACGATGCTCTCGCATTAGCTGAACAACTTAAAGAACAGACAGAGGCAAAAGAAATGGAGGAGATGGAAGCTCTGTTTCTGGAGTTATCCGAGCGCTACACATTATGTTTACAGCAAAACGAACAGATCGATAAACCCCTCCAGATTCAAAACCCCTCAGCCGGAATCATGCAAACGACTGTTTCCGAGCTGGTTCCTCACGTTGTTAATCACGGGACATACCACCGCGGCAATATCACAGCAATGCTGCGGCAGGCAGGATATGCATCCGTTCCGACAGATTATGGGCTCTACCTGTATTTAAAAAAAACAGAAATGGCATAAAACGACTGCGGCTCACTAAATGGAGCCGCTTTTTATAATGAATTTTTTCAAAAAACATTAAAATTTCTTTTCATTTACCTTTATAGTAAAAAAGATAGAAATTTTAGTGTTATAATAATCATTAAAAACGTATTGCTGACTCAAAACAATTTTCAATGGAGGAACACACAAAGTGACAGACGATATGACGAAAGATAATATAAATCAGCAAACCTTGGAGAGAGGCTTAAAAAACAGGCACATCCAGCTCATCGCCATCGGCGGTGCTATTGGGACGGGGTTATTTCTCGGCTCAGGAAAATCAATTCATTTTGCCGGCCCGTCGATTTTATTTGCCTACTTGATCACAGGAATCATTTGCTTCTTAATTATGAGATCTCTTGGTGAACTGCTGTTATCGAATTTGAACTATCACTCTTTTGTTGATTTTGTACAAGACTATTTAGGCGATATGGCAGCCTTTATCACCGGCTGGACATACTGGTTCTGCTGGATTTCCATTGCGATGGCAGATCTGACAGCCGTCGGGCTTTACACTCAATATTGGCTTCCGGGTGTGCCGCAATGGGTGCCCGGCTTAATCGCTCTGATTGTTTTAATGATTATGAACCTGGCAACTGTTAAGCTTTTTGGAGAATTAGAATTTTGGTTTGCTTTAATTAAAGTCATTGCCATTTTGGCGCTGATCGCTATCGGTCTTGTGATGATCTTTAAAGGGTTTCCCACTAGCTCAGGAGCCTCCAGTTTCACAAATCTCTGGAGCCACGGAGGTATGTTCCCGAATGGAATGCACGGGTTTATCCTCTCGTTCCAGATGGTTGTGTTTGCCTTTGTCGGCATTGAGCTGGTCGGACTTACAGCCGGTGAAACAGAAAACCCTGAAAAAGTCATCCCTAAGGCGATCAACAATATCCCTATCCGGGTGCTGCTTTTCTATATCGGTGCTCTTCTTGTCATTATGAGCATCTATCCTTGGAATGTTATCAATCCCAGCGAAAGCCCATTCGTACAGGTATTTGTCGCGGTCGGCATCGTCGCGGCAGCAAGTATTATTAACTTTGTTGTGTTGACATCCGCTGCTTCTGCATGCAACAGCGCTGTGTTCAGTACAAGCCGTATGATCTATTCCCTGGCGAAAGATAATAATGCGCCTGAATCAATGGCGAAACTGACTCCGCGTAAAGTACCCAGAAATGCGTTGTTCTTTTCAGCTATCGTGATTTTAATCGGTGTCACGCTAAACTACATCATGCCAGAAGGCGTATTCACCCTGATCACAAGCATTTCCACCGTCTGCTTTATCTACATTTGGGGTATTACGGTCATCTGCCACATGAAATACCGGAAAACAAGACCTGAATTAGCGAAAACAAATAAGTTTAAGCTTCCGCTTTATCCGTTTTCAAACTACCTGATTCTTGCGTTTCTGGCGTTTATCATTGTTGTTTTGGCATTAGCTCAGGATACTCGAATTTCCTTATTTATCACGCCGGTTTGGTTTATTTTGCTGATTGTGGTTTATAAAGTGAGAAAAGCAAAGCATCAATAAGACTCGCAGCTCCTGCCTCAAAAATGAGAGCAGGAGTTTTTTGATGAAAAATATCCCAAATGGCCTTTGCTTTCGAATTTGAAGTTATGCTATAGTGTGTGTAATCAAAACAAGAAGGGATGATGGGTGGACAATGATTAACTAATCTTATTTTTACCGTTTGAAATCAATATTTCAAATCAGAAAAAATAGGATTAGTCTGCCCATTTTCTATATAGATGACACTGCTATTTATGAACAATAGCTTATTTGATCATGCACAGGCGCGGCTAATCCTTCCAACACATTTGGGAGGATTTTTTGATTCTCCCTTTAAAGCGAGGGATATGAATGAAAGAGATTGTAACATTAACAAATGTCAGCTATGAAGTGATGAATCTGACTATTTTTAAAAACGTAAATGCCAGTGTTCATCAAGGAGATGTCATTGGGATTATCGGCAAAAATGGCGCTGGGAAATCGACGCTGCTTCACCTCATTCACAATGACTTAACCCCTGCACAAGGACAAATCCGAAGACTTCGGCAGGATTTAAAAATGACGCTGGTAGAACAGGAAACCGCGTCGTATTCCTTTGCGGATCAGACGCCTGCCGAAAAGAAATTACTGGAGAAATGGTGTGTGCCCGTTCGAGATTTCCATCAATTAAGCGGCGGCGAAAAACTGAAAGCACGGCTGGCAAAAGGATTTTCAGAGGATGCAGATCTTTTACTGTTAGATGAACCGACAAACCACCTTGATGAAAAAAGCCTGCAATTTCTCATTCAACAGCTGAAAAGCTATAGAGGCACTGTGATTCTTGTTTCTCACGATCGTTATTTTTTAGACGAATCCGCAACAAAAATATGGTCTCTCGAAGCTCAATCGCTGATTGAATTCAAAGGAAATTACTCTGGGTATATGAAGTTCCGGGAAAAGAAAAGACTCACCCAGCAGCGTGAATATGAAAAGCAGCAAAAAATGGTTGAACGAATTGAAGCACAAATGAATGAGCTGGCTTCATGGTCGGAAAAAGCGCACGCCCAATCGACGAAAAAGGAAGGATTTAAAGAATATCACCGTGTAAAAGCGAAGCGTACGGATGCCCAAATGAAATCCAAGCGGAAGCGGCTTGAACAAGAGCTGGAAAAAGCAAAAGCGGAATCCCTTAAGCCAGAATATCATGTACACTTTTCAATTGATACAACCCATAAAACGGGAAAACATTTTTTAGAAGTTCAGCATGTAACGAAGGCTTTTGGCGAAAGGCTACTCTTTAAAAATGCACATTTTACGATTCAACACGGTGAAAAGGTTGCGATCATAGGCCCTAATGGCAGCGGAAAAACGACATTACTGAAAATCATTCTGGGACAGGAAACAGCTGATGGGAGTGTATGGGTGTCGCCGTCTGCAAACATCGGCTATTTAACGCAGGAGGTGTTTGATTTGCCTTTAGAACAAACACCGGAAGAGTTATTTGAAAATGAAACATACGAAGCAAGGGGACACGTTCAAAATCTGATGAAGCACTTAGGTTTTACAGCTTCCCAATGGACTGAGCCGATCAAGCATATGAGTATGGGCGAGCGTGTAAAGATTAAACTGATGGCTTATATCCTGGAGGAAAAAGACGTGCTGATTTTAGATGAGCCGACAAACCATCTCGACCTGCCGTCACGCGAACAGCTGGAAGAAACATTGTCACACTACAGCGGCACATTGCTGGCAGTGTCACATGACCGATACTTTCTCGAAAAAACAACCAACAGTAAACTCGTCATCTCGGACAATGGCATCGAAAAGCAATTGAATGACGCTCCATCAGAAAGAAATGACCGAGAAGAACTTCGTTTAAAGCTTGAGACAGAAAGACAAGAAGTGCTGGGAAAGATCAGTTTTATGGCGCCAAATGATAAAGGATACAAAGAGCTTGATCAGGCTTTCAATGAACTTACGAAACAAATGAAAGAGCTGGATCAATAACGTTAAGGGATACCAAGGGCTGTTCGCCCTTGGTATTTTTCAAGCTTTCGCCTTCAGCCCTTGCCAAAAAATATCGAAGGAAATCTCTAAAGATCGCTCAAATGATTGTTTATTCTCGTAAACCAGCTGAATGTTCAGCCCATCGAAAAGAGTGATAAAGGCTATCGCACACTTTTCGGGCGGACAGGTGATGCCCGCTTCTTTAAAAACAAGTGCAACTCGGCTTTTCAAAGCATGCAGAAACAGCAGATACTGGGCTGAAATAAAATCACTTACTTCAACAGGAGCCTTAAACGACATCGCCTGCAAAAAGGCTACATTGGGCATGGCATGAAAGCGCGCCTGTGTTTCTTTTAAAAAAGCATATATAAGATTTTTGGCTGGCATATGCTTTCGGGATTCAAAAAAATCATTGATAAACGCTACTTCTTCTTCAACAATCTCGGGGTATACTTCCATCAACAGATCCTTTTTTGACGAGAAATGGTAGGACAGAGATTGTTTCCGAATCCCCAGTTCTTTTGCAATATGCGCCATTTTGACTCCCTCGTAGCCAAGCTCATTAAATTGGCGAACGGCTGTGCGTTTTATATTCTCACGGGTCACTGTTCTGCCCTCCCCTAATTATTTAAATCCGTTTTCTCTTTTCTCTTGGAATAGATAAATAAAATATATAATAAAAGAAACAGCAGGTACACCAAAATGGAAACGATATAAATCTCCCGATAAGAATAGATCGTTGCCACTACACCTAATAACAACGAGCCTCCGCCAATTCCCATATCAAAAAAATTAAAGAATGTCCCCATAGCATCCTCATGTTCATGCTCTTCAACAAGATTAATACACCATGTCTGGATAGCCGGAAATATTGAACCAAATCCAAACCCGTAACATATCGCCGCAGCAAAAAACATAGCATCGGTTTGGGCAAGATACAGTATGGACAGCCCTGCTAAAGAGAAAATTGAAGCGGGGATAAGGATAGCGGCCGCTCCAAACCGGTCAAACATTTTCCCTGAGATCAGGCGTATAAAAAAACTGGCTGCCGCAATCAGAAAGAAAAACATTCCGACACTTCGGAAACCCTTTTCCAGCGCATAGAGTGAAAAGAAGGACATGATCGCAGATGCAGCAATTCCGACTAGTAATATGAGAAACGAAGGAAACAGCACACGTTTTTCTAACACCTTGACCTTTACCATTCCCTTTTCAGCCGTGTCTTTTCCTTCAGACCGCCTCCGCACAAATACAGCCATTAGCACAGCCAGTAATAGAATAGACATCCCGCCTAGAAAAAGTCTCTGAAAATCATAAAGCTCCAGTGCCACGATACCAATCATCGGTCCAATCGAAACCGCAATTGTTTCGCCTACCCCAAAATATCCAATCCCCTCACCTCGGCGCTCCTTCGGAATAATTTCTGCGGCAATCGTCGCAAAATAAGTAGTTGCTAATCCAAAACCGGCACCATGTATGAAGCGAATGAGCAATAGGACGCTCACATCTGACGCAAGATAATATGCACCGGTTGAGCAGGCACTGATAACAATTCCAAATATAAGTAAATATTTTTTGTTAAATCGTTTAGCCAAAACCCCTGCAAAAGGACGTATGGCAATGGCAGATATCATAAAAATACCTGTAACCAACCCGACTTGCTTTGCCCCACCCCCTAAAGCAGTAACAAACAAAGGCAATGTCGGCAATAACATTTCAAACACCATAAATAAAAATGCATTTGAAAGCGTGACAAAAATAAATGATAACGACCACATTTTTGCAGTGTGTATTTTTTTCGCCTGTAACTCCATCAGTTCTTCTCCTTTTCTTTTGATCTATCACACTCACTTTATCTGACCCAAGTCAGATTGTAAACTTTAAATCTCAAAAAATTTATGATAAACATCTGTTTTTAATTATTTATCTCTGACAAAACTGACAATAGTCAGATTCGTTCAAATGGACTAAAATTAGTCGTTACAGCCGAAGAAGCTCCATAGAATGTTGACAATTTCACCTCATTACATAAAAAAGAACAGCACACGCTGTCCTTTTTTCTTATTATTTTCAAACATCTAAACCCTTGATCTAACGAACCGAAATCCCCAATTCATGTAAAATGAATACAAAAAAGAAGGTAAATAACAGAAGGAGACAGAAGAATCAATCAAACAACCAAAGTGAGGATGGATCATATGACTGAAGACTTTTATTGTGATGAAGTATTTAGCGGCAAAACGAAAGTACATAAGGTTCTAGAGACAGATAACGTATTGGCTTACTACCATACGAAGCCTTTTTATCCAGTCCATATTGTGGCTGTCCCCAAGAAGCATATCTCCTCGTTGATCACCCTGGAAGACCACGATCATGGCTTGCTTCTTGAATTAATGGATGTCATTCAAAAGGTCGCTTCCATGGTGACGGAAGAAAAAGGCGCATGCCGTGTGATCACCAACTTAGGAGCTTACCAGGACTCTAAACATTTACATTGGCATATTGTGTTTGGAGAACCGCTTAAGTAAGCGGCTTTGGTCCGTGCAGCTGTTTCCGCATACGTATATTGGTCATGGCATAGCCCATCTTCTGATAAAGATGGACGGCTGTCTCGTTGTGCGCAAACACATGAAGAGCAAGTCTTTCCGCACCAAGCTTTCTTGCTCTTTCATCCAGCGTTTGAAGCGCCGATTGAGCCAGCCCTTTTCCGCGAAATGCTTCATACAATCCAAAGGAATAGATAAACGCTTCCTTCTGCGGATGGTGCGGATCAGCATACAGCCAGAGCCAGCCCACCCCTTCCCCTTGTTCATTTGTGATGTTCCAAAAGAAATGATTACTGCTGTTTCGTCCATTCGGAATCATTTTCTCATATGCCTGCTCCGATTTCTCAAACGCCTCTTTTTCCGTCCAAGTTCCCGACGCTATGTTTTGCTTCGCATAATTTTGCACGGACATTCCGCGAAATGCCTCGAACTCTTCCACAGTCATGTCTTCCAAGGTTAACGTCATTCTGTATTCCTCCTTATAAAAAAAGTCCAGCTGGTGCCGGACAATCACTGCGTACAAATAAAAAATAAGCCGTTATAAGCCTCTGACTCTCTATCATTCGATAAGAGAAATCAATTTCCTGCAAATCAAAATAAAAGACTTTTTAAACATTACATGAGCTCCCGAATAATGATCATGATAGAAGCAATCAAACAAATCATCGCAGGCATCGTCATGAGAACCGATTGACGCGCTCGAAACATGTGCGCATGAACCGCTCCCGCCATGAGAACGATAAACAGCACGCCTGCCCCCAACGCTGCATACCGATTCCAAATTCCCGCTGTCATGGCAAGTGCCCCGGCTATTTCCAGAATGCCAGTAACAGTCAGAAACCATAATGGATATTGATAATGCCGCCAATGCTCCACTTGAAAGGGAACGCGGAACACCTTTATGATGCCTCCCGCGAGCATAAAAACTGCCAAACTGGCTTTCATAATCATAGATATCATCTTACGTCACGCCCGTTCGGAAGCATCCCGTATATTAAAAGATTCACAACCTGTGCGGCGAGACTTGCCGGATCTTTGATACCGGTTAACAAAAATGAATCGGTTAAATGTACAATCATGCCGATCAAACACTCAGCCACCGTTTCCATGTCGAGTTCGGAGTGAAAATAACCCAGCCGTTGTTCTGCTTCTAAGTTCTCTTTCAAAACCATCGCCAAGTCTTTTTTCATTTGTTTCGCTTCTGGGTTCAGAAAAAAGCCGATCTTGGTTACATCCTTGTCCTCAGCCAGACATTGAAAAACAGTTTCCACAGCGGACAGCACCCGTTGTGACACATCTTTCGTATTTAATCCGTTTTCCAGAAGAAGTGACTCTGTCAGCTTTTTTACACGAGAGTGAAAATCGGTGATTAACTCCTCAAAAATGGCTTCTTTGCTTTGAAAGTACAGATAAAAAGAAGGCTGCGTCAGTCCGGCTCTTTTCACAATGTCACTTACTTTCGTCTCATGAAATCCCCGACTCGCAAAATCATTGGCAGCTGCTTTGAGTAATCGTTTCCGGCTTTCTTCCCCTTTACGTCCTTTTTTGCTTTTCAACTAGGATCATCCTCCACAAAAAGATACTCAAAAGTAATATTATTTATGAGTATTATTTCATGCCATTGGATTTTATGTCAATGAATTTCAAACTGCCAACTTTCTTTATTCAAGGGTTTTGCTTGCAATGCATGATTTCTTTATCTTTGAAACAGCCATCCCGTTACCGATCCAAATCAGCAGGAATCTAGCTGAGGATCTGAGCAATTGCCGTTTCGATGATTGTCTCTGATCAATTGCTGTTGAAATTGAGTTTTGATGACATAACACATGTGTTCAGTCTTTAAAACAGGCATAGAGGGCGGCATGACATTGTCCCCTTTCAAAGAACAAAAACCCCCTTAAAGGGGGCTTGCGTAAACTTTATTCATCTTGATATAACCGATAAACCCTTTTCAGCCTTTCTTCAAGCTGTTCAAAATGAACAAAACGGGCTTCTCTCAAAAACTCAGTCCCATCAATGAACAAAAGAAGCACAGGGACAGTGAAGACTGAAAATCTGCCGGCGACCTCTTCTACATCGTCAGCATTGATATGCCCCAATGTGATATTTGGAAACTGACCCAATAATATTCTGAGCTGCGGCAGAACTGCGTGACATACTGTGCAGCCGGGTCTTGATATATAGATAAAACTGAATTGATGCTGTGTAATAAAATTCTCTATAGCATCTAATGAATGTAATTCTGTCATCTCTTTCATCAATTTACTCCTTCAAATTGGCCTGCCTTTCATGACCAAGCTCATTGATACGTATCATTCACTATACACATTTATATTTTTTATATCCGCTTTTTTGCTTTGCAGGGTACCCGCAAGTTTGCTTGAAAATCCCAAAACAAAAGAACAGTTACCGCTTGCCAGTAACTGTTCTTACATACTTGCGTATTAAAAATGCAAAGCGTAAGCCCCTGAACCGATGAGTGCAACCCCGATGGAGACTGCAATCAGTACCAAGTTATATTCAAAACCGCCTGCGCCATTCGCAAATCCTTTCGCTCCATGGACTTTTACGATGGCACCTAACATAATAATCGTGATGATAGCAGCTCCAAGCGGGAGGAATACACCTAAAATAAATAGAATTCCGCTTACTAATTCCCCAAGACCTGATAAAGCGGCCGCGACGTTACCTGGTTTAACCCCAATTGACTCGAACCATTGTCCGGTTCCTTTAATCCCGTATCCGCCAAACCAGCCGAATAATTTTTGTGATCCATAAAACAGAAACACCACACCAATCATAATACGAATAAGCAAAAGTCCTGCATCTTCCATTTTTATCTCTCCTTATTTTTGATGTAACATGATGTGCTGAAAGGCAGCAGTCTGATTTCTTGCCTCCAGTACCGTCCAGCAATCATCTATTGACTATATGTCTTTTTATTTTTCTTCATGCGTCAGCATTCATTAAAATCAATCTAACTCTCTTACTTCAAACGGCAGCAGCCCTTGTTCAATTTGTGCCCGATGCGGTTCATATTGCACAGGCAGCATCAATTTTCCGCCCATTGTTTCTTGTGATTCATCATGTGCAAAGCCCGGAGGATCAGTTGCGATTTCAAACAGGATTTCTCCATGTTCTCTGAAGTAAATGGCATTAAAATAGTTTCTATCCTGAACAGGAGTCACACCATAACCATGAGACGCAATATATCTTTGCCAATCTAATTGATCTTCGTCATCGTTAGCCCGCCAAGCAATGTGATGTACCGTGCCTGCTCCCATTTGTCCGCGGCCAATAGGCGTTAATTTAAGGTCAATCACATTTCCGATATCACCGGCAGAACGATAACGAATGAAGTCTCCTTCCTTGCCGACTCGTTCCATCCCCATGATGTTTTCTAACAGTTCACCTGTTTTTTCAGGCTGTGCTGACAACAGGGTTGCACCTCCGAAACCTTTAATGGCAACATCACGTGTTACATCTCCAAAAGTCCAAGTATTAACTTCTCCTTCTTCTCTTTCCACGATTTCTAAGTGCAGGCCATGCGGATCATCAAATTCCACATATTGTTCTCCAAAACGCTCGATTTTTGTGTATGGAACGTTGAATTTTTCAAGTCTCTTTTCCCAAAAAGCCATAGCCCCCTTCGGCACGACGTAAGAAGTCACGCCTACTTGACCGTCTCCAATGATGCCTTGGCGGGCCCCCGCCCACGGGAAGAAGGTGATGATGGTTCCCGGCTTCCCGCCTTCATTCCCAAAATAAAGATGATACGTACCAGGATCATCAAAATTGACGGTTTTCTTGACCAATCGAAGCCCCAGCACTCCTGCGTAGAAATCTGCGTTCTCTTGAGGGTGACCGACAATTGCTGTAATATGATGGATTCCCATCGTTTTTTTAGCCATATTTATCCGCTCCTTTACGTTTATTATTTAGATATACTCAACAAACTCATTCACAGGTTTCCGGTATCCGCGCGGCCTCCTGCTCTCTGTTTTTTCTTTCCCAATTGTCATCATCATGACAACTTCAAATTGGTCATCTATATCCAAAATCCGTTTCACGGCTTCAGCATCAAACCCGATCATAGGGCAGGTATCCCAGCCTTTTTCCTTAGCACTCAGCATAAACATCATCGCAGAAAGTGAAGCATTCCTTATCGCCTCGTCTCTCTTAAATGG
This sequence comes from Bacillus sp. SW14, assembly GCF_047608225.1. Taxonomy (NCBI): domain Bacteria; kingdom Bacillati; phylum Bacillota; class Bacilli; order Caryophanales; family Bacillaceae; genus Bacillus; species Bacillus sp. SW14. The sequence continues at coordinate 3,771,438 of NZ_JBLKRW010000001.1, forward strand.
TTCTCCCCTGTTTTCATAAAACGAAACGGTATCTTGAACCATGTGATCATACTCTTGCTTATTTAATACCCCCAACACCTTTAATCCTTCATAGATATCAGCCGCTTGCTGATATGCCTGCTTATCCCCCAATACCAAAAGAACCGCAGATGAGCTAAACACTTTATATTGTCCGTTTGCCGCCTGCTTCAGCTTTTTTTTCACATCCGGGTCAAGCACCGTCACATATTTTGTGTGCTGCAAATTAAAAGCTGATGGAGCCAATGAAACCAATTCAAACATCTCATTGAGTTCTTCTTTTGTGATTGGATGATCTGGAAGGAAGTTGCTTGCAGATCTTCTTTCATGGACTAGCTGTGAAAATTCAGCCATTTACGATACCCCTCTTTTTATCTCGAATTCGAGATATTATTTTATAAAAAAACACTTTGCATATCATTTAAAAGAACAGACAATGCTTGTGACATCTCTTCATTATTCAACAAAACTCAGGTTTGCACTTGATCGTTAATTATTTATCTCGAATTAAAATATCTTGAATATGAGATAATGATAAAATACAGATGGTCTAATGTCAACAGGTTTTTAAAAATCAGGTGGGAATTTTTCACTGAGGCAAAATTTTAATTCATGCTAATCACAGCTTGTTACACAATAACGCATTGGTTTTCTCTGTTAGCTTTTAGCCCGGCTCCAACTTTTTTTCTGCCACCTTATTTATTAGTAAACAGGAAACAACGTTGCTATAGACCCACTCGAAATTCAGTTGGTATGATAAGCAAAGTGATTTCACAAGAAAGGGTACGTTGAGTGAATAACAAGCACTCCTATTTTTTGTGCAGTTTTACAGGGGGAAAAAATGGCAAGTGAAAGAGAACAAATAAGCAAAAAAGTTGCTTTGATTGCATTAATAGCCAATCTGATCTTAATGGCCGGAAAGGTCTTTTTTGGCCTTATAGGCGATAGTGATGCCGTTTTTGCAGACGGTATACATTCTGCAGCGGATGTCGTGGCTTCGATTGCTGTTCTGGCAGTGATCGGTATTTCCAATAAACCGCCTGATCAAGACCATCCGTTTGGTCATGGAAAAGCTGAAGTCATTAGTGAGGCGATTGTAGGAATTATCTTAGTGATCGTATCCGTTTATATCCTAATAGAAGCGATTCTGTCCTTTGTTGAAGGGCCAAGCGTTCCACAATACAGCGCATTGTTTGCAGCTCTGATTTCGTACGCAGCTAAGCAGATCTTATATCGTTATTCCATCAAGCAGGGGGAAAAATGGAACAGTAAAGCGATTATAGCGATTGCATACGATCATAAAGGCGATATCGTTGCCTCTCTCGCCGCTTTTATCGGCGTCCTATTGGCGATTATCGGGAACACCTGCGGATGGACTTATCTGTTGTACGCCGATGCAATTGCCAGTGCGATCGTGGCTTACCTCATTTTTAAAATTTCAATGGAATTAATCAGGCCGTCTGTTGATGTTCTCATGGAGAAAAGTGTTGACCCCAAGCTGATAGCGGAATATAAAGCGGTTATTTTTGAATGTGATCAAGTAAAACGAATCGATAGAATCCGCGCGAGAGAACATGGCCACTATAAATTGCTTGATGTGCGTTTATCTTTAGATCATGATTTGACGATTAAGCAGGGACACGATATTGCCCGCGAAATCCGAAATGAAATCAAAAGACAGTTTCCAGATGTGGAAGAAGTGCTCATCCATGTGAATCCCTATTTTGAAGAGTAGAAAAGCTTCTTTCATAAAGGAGCCAGGCTGGCGAGGTTTTCTCGACAGCCTTTTTTGAATTTCAACCATACAATATATCGGATTGAAATCTATCCGCAAACTTTACCTTTAGGCCTCTGCCATCATATATAATGTGGGATATATATAAAGAGTTCACCAATCAAAGAACAGAAAGGTTGATAGAATGAAGAAATTTTTTTCGATTGGAGAAGTTTCAAAGTTATTCAATGTGAAAATCTCTGCTCTTAGGTATTATGATAAAATCGGCCTTTTGAAACCGGAATATAAAGACGAGCAAACAAACTATAGATACTATTCCACCCAACAGTTTGAGCGGCTGGATACCATCAAGTATTTGAGGGCTTTAGGCCTGCCAATCAATAAACTTCTTGACTTTTATAATTCTCAAAATACCAACACTCTGATTCATATACTGAAAAGCCAGCAGACTGACATTGATCGCAAAAAGAGAGAATTGGAACGCATTGAGAAAAAGATCTCCCGCCGCATCATCCAAATAGAAGATGCCGTTCACACGCCGTTAGATCACATTTCAAAAATCAAACTTCCCGCCTTACGTGTGGCTTATTTAGAGCATGAGTATATTCTCGGCCATGATATCGAACATTCATTAGCAGAATTGAGAACCCGCCTGAATGTAAACGAGGATATCTTTATAGGCAAGATCGGTTTATCCATTTCAGCAGCACATGTAAAAGCAAATCAGTTTGACAAATATTCCAGTATATTCATGATTCTTGAAGATGAAAGTGAAAACACTTTATCAGAAACCATTTTCCCTTCAAGAGAATATCTGCAAATCAGGTTTAAAGGATCACATCCAGAAGCCGAACCCTATTACAAAAAGTTGCTGGCATACATGAAAGAACATCATTATGAGGTAGCAGCCGACTCAATTGAAATTACACTCATTGATTATGGAATTACGAATAATCTAGACAGCTATGTGACTGAAATCCTCTTGCCAATCAAATCAATCTCATGAATATGTTTTCAATCTCCCTTGACTCTCTACTAACTTGAGGGTTTATTTTTTATACAGGAAGCGTTATTGGAGGAGAAAACTTATGTTTGGAACCATTTTTAACACAGTTATGATCATTGCAGGAAGCGTCATCGGAGGGATATTTAAAAAAGGCATTAAAGGCGAATACCAGGATATCCTGATGCAGGCAATGGGGTTCGCTGCTGTCGGGCTGGGGATCAATGCCCTTACACAGCATTTGCCTGATAGTAAATACCCCATTCTTTTTATCGTGAGTTTAGCCCTTGGAGGTTTGCTTGGCCAAATCATCAACCTGGAATTACGGTTCAACAAGCTGGTGAACAGATTCTCTAAAAGCAATTTAGCGGAAGGTTTATCAACTGCGATCTTATTATTTTGTATAGGTTCGCTGTCAATATTGGGCCCTGTTGAAGCCGCGCTGAATGAAAATTATACGTACCTCCTGACAAACGGTATGTTAGATGGGATTACCTCCATTGTGCTCGCTTCGACTTTTGGATTTGGAATAGCAGCTGCTGCCATTGTGTTATTTGCCTGGCAGGGCTCCATCTATTTATTTGCTAAAGTAATGGAGAGCGCAATCAATACAGACCTTATAAACGAAATCACAATTGTGGGAGGCATACTCATCCTCAGCTCAGGGTTAAGCATTCTGGGAATCAAGAAATTTAAAACGCTGAATCTGCTGCCCTCCCTATTGATCCCGCCTGTTGTCATTTTCGTGATTCATGTATTTGGATTGCGGTTTTAATGACAGGATTTAAAGTCACACTTAAAGGAAGGAGATTCATATGCTGTTTCATGGCTTGACTCTCTCTTTCTTTTAAGTTTGACGGTTGAATAAAACTGAATCTCCTTTTTTCAGCTCCGGCAGCAATGTTTTCAGCTCGATTAAGTCATGGATGACAAAGTCAGCTTGAGCAAGTTCCTCTTCCTGTGCAAAATCAAAATGGCATCCGATGGCCATCAAACCATTATCTTTAGCCGCATTTATGTCAGACAGACGGTCCCCGATAACTGCCGCCTGCTGAATGCCGTATTTTTTCAGGATAGTGTTTACTATATCGCCTTTATTCAGTGTATGTATTTGTTGAATACTAAACGTTTCAGTCACCCACCTGTCTAACTGATAAAAACTCACAATTGCTTTTAGGTATTCTATTAAGCCATTACTTGCTATAAAAATTGAATAATTGTTGTCTCTCAAATAACTGAATATCTCTTCAACGTGAGGATATAATGCGCCTTTCCCTTGGTTGATATTAGCTATTAACCTTTCTAAAAAATAAGCATCCATCTTTTCTCTTATTTCAATGGAGTGGTTTGGCAATAAAATCTTCCATACTTCAGGTAAAGGAACACCCATGATCTCCCTGTATTTCTCAATAGGGGTCGCTGTATCCCATTGGCCAAGTGACCTTAAATAATCGAAGGCATCATCTAATGATAATTCTAAAATTGTATCCGTTTGAAACAACGTTCCATCCATATCGAAAATGAGTGATCTCACCAAATTGACTTCTCCTTTTTCTCACGACTTTATCTTCTAAATATCACCACAAAATAAGATTATTTTAGCTTATGAAAGAAAGGTAAAATCACAGTTTATATGTAAAAAACAGCCATATCACATAACATCAGCAATATGCGATATGGCGATCAGTAAATGATTTCTTGATGTCTATTCTTTATAATTCAGCAATCTTAGCGCATTTAAAATCACAATCAAAGCGGCACCTGTATCACTCAATACAGCAAGCCAAAGTGTTAGCCAGCCTGGAAAGATGAAAACCAATGCTATGACTTTAATCATGATGGAGAACCAAATATTTTGTTTAATGATAGCTAAAGCCTTTTTGCTTAACTTCATCGTATGGGAAAGTTTATCAAGGTGATCAGCCATTAAAATAATATCTGCTGTCTCCATTGCAGTGTCGGTTCCTGCACCGCCCATAGCAATACCCAAATCTGCTGCTGCGAGTGCCGGCGCATCATTAATACCGTCTCCCACCATCGCTGCCTTATAGCCTTCTTTTTGTAATGTCTTGATAGCCTCTACTTTTTCTTCCGGCATTAATTCTGCAAAATAACGATCGACATTAGCTTCTGAAGCAATCACTTTTGCGGTTCCTTCATTATCTCCGGTCAACATGACTGTCTGTTTGACTCCGCTTTGTTTTAACGCTTGTAAAGCTGAAGCTGACGTTTTCCGTATTGTGTCAGAAACAGCGATCATCCCGATGATTTGATTTTGGGTTCCGATTATAACGGTTGTCCTGCCTTTGTTCTGCTGTTCTTGACTATATTTTTTTGCATCCTTTACATCCACATTCATTTGTTCAAATAGCTTTAGATTGCCTGCGTAAAAAGTCTCTCCTTGAATGTCCGCTTGAACGCCTTTTCCTACGATATTCTTGAATAACTCGCCCTTTTTAGGCTGGATTCCTTTTTCATTGGCGTAATCAACGATTGATTTAGCAATGGGATGTGCAGAGTAATCCTCTAATGTGAAAGCGATCGATAGCAATTCTGCCTCAGATAGGTGCAAAGCCTTAATGTCAGATACGTTAGGCTTTCCCTCGGTTAATGTTCCTGTTTTATCAAATGCCACAGCAGAAATGGCCCCAGCGGTTTCCAAAAACGTTCCGCCTTTTATGAGCACGCCATTCCTTGCAGCGTTACCGATAGCTGATACGATGGCAACAGGCGTAGAAATCACTAAAGCACAAGGACAAGCTACAACGAGAAGTTCAAGCCCTTTATAAAACCACCCGCTCCAAGTGCCAAACCCAATGAGTGGAGGAAACACCATAATCGCCAATGCAAGAATAAACACAACTGGTGTATAAATACTTGCAAATTTATCTATAAAGGCTTCTGTTGGCGCTTTTTGTTCTTGCGCTTCTTCAACCAAGTGTATGATCTTGGAAATGGCTGTATCCTCAACCAACTTCGTGACCTTGATTTCAAGGGAACCATGTTCATTCATAGTCCCGGCGTATACCGCATCACCAATTTGCTTATCTACAGGGATGGATTCTCCTGTTATCGGAGCCTGGTTGACACTGGATTCGCCGCGGGTGATTTCACCATCTAATGGAATCTTATCACCTGGTTTTACAACGATGATATCATCGATGGTTATGTCTTCAACTGGTTTTTTCATCAGCTCTGAACCAACTTGGGCCCAGGCTTCTGCAGGTGCCAATTCCATAAGGTGATGAATGGAATTTCTTGTTCGTTCGATTGACTTCGTTTGCAGGTAATTGCCAAGGGCAAATAGCCAAACAACTGTGGCGCCTTCAAGCCATTCCCCGATGAAAGCCGCTCCAATCGCCGCTGCTGACATTAAAACATTCATATCGAGTGAACGGCTTTTGATCGCATAGTATGCACTTTTCACGGGCTTGTACCCGCTTACCGCCATAGCGATAAAGTAGAGCGCTGCTGACATCATGGCAGGCAACCCATAAAAGGAACCGGTAAAACCAAGGGCGATGAGTACACCAGATAAGATGACTACACGCTGTTCATTTTTATTTTTCTGTATTGATTTCTTACCTGATTGCAGGGAAGCTTGATAGCCAATTTTTGAAATCTCATTGATAATATCTTTGACACTGCCCGAATGTTCAATTTTCATTTTTCCAGTGGAGAAATGGACAGTAACATGTTTAACGGAGGAAAGACCATTTAAATGGTTTTCAATACTCTTAGCACAACTGCTGCAGTCCATTCCCTCAATATCAAACGTTTTGATGTCCCCTTGATGTAAAGGTTCAATAGAAAATCCAAGTTTTTTTATTTCACTGGCAATTGGGTTAAAGGCTTCTGGGCTGCTTGCTGCCACTTGCATTTTCGCAGTACTGTAATGAACCTTTACATCAGCTATATCCTTTAATGTACGCAACCCTTTTTCAATTGTTTTTGCACAAGCAGGACAATCCATCCCATGAATCCTGTATGACCTCTTCTCCCCGGAAGGAAGAGGCTCCGGGTGTGTTTCTGCTGTGTGATGCTCTTTACTGCCGCAGCAGCTTGCTTTCATTGAATGATTCTCTGTGGGGATTTTGCTCTGACAACAACTTGATTGATCTTGTTCATTACCTGTTTCTTTCGATGAATGGCTGCTGCAATTTTTCTCTTTATATTCAGCTTCTTTAGTAGAACGGCAACATTTGTCAGCCAACTCAATCCTCCTCATCTATGTGACGTTCACAACAGGCAACATCATGTTGAACATCTTGGAGAACAACATCGAACATGGTTAATAAATCCCGAATATGCTGAGTTTTCACACTGTAATAGCAGTATTTCCCTTCATTCCTTCCCACAATAATTCCGCACCCTTTTAAACACGCAAGATGCTGTGAGATGTTCGACTGGTTCCCTTTTATTTCTTCTACAATTTGAGAAACCGTTTTTTCCTGGTTTTTTATGCTTTCAAGAATTTGAATTCTTGTTTTATTAGAAAAACCATGTATGAGCTTCACTTTCATATCTAAGTCGATATTTTGCAATTGCATGTGTTCCCCTCCTCACATTAGAAAATGCTAATATGTTTAACATCATATTAGCAATCACTAATATATGTGTCAATTAGGCAATCATCGTTACCTCTTTTCATCACAAAAAAGCAGATCTCGCAAAAAGATCTGCTTTCTATTACATGATTTGTTTCTTTTGTTCCTGATCGATCTCCGGCTGAATTCCCTTCGTGAGTTGATGCCCTTCTATATCTACATTCGGAATGATCTTGTCCAGCCATTTTGGCAAATACCAGGCTGCATCCCCCATCAGCTTCATGACACTTGGAATGAGTGTCATTCGTACAATAAATGCATCAAAGAGCACACCAAAGGAAAGAGCCAATCCGTTTGCTTTGATAGACGCTTCACCAGCAAAGATAAATCCTGCAAAAACGAATATCATGATCAGGCCTGCTGCGGTGACAACAGGCCCGCTGTGTTTTAAACCAGCTTGAATCGCTTGGACTGGATTTTTTGTTTTCACATATTCTTCACGCATTCTGCTTACAAGGAATACTTGATAATCCATGGCTAATCCAAACAGTATCCCAATGGATAAAATCGGCAAGAACGCGAGTATCGGCCCTTTTTCAGGTATTTTGAAAAAGTCGATGAGATTCCCGTCTTGTAAGACAAATACACAGATTCCAAGAGTGGCTGTCATCGTCAATATGAATCCTGCAACAGCAACAAGCGGCACAAGCAACGAACGGAATACGATTGTCAGCAATACAAACGCAAAACCAACAATGAGTACAGCAAACACCGGTATCGCATCATTCAGCCGATCTGAAATATCAATATTCACTGCAGTCGATCCAGTAACGAGCAAATCTACCCCGTTTTTATCTGATAAGCTGCGTACATCCTGTACCAAATCCTTTGTTACCACATCATTTGGACCTGTTTCAGGAACGACCGTAATGATAGCAAAGTTCCCTTCTTTATTAGGCATTGCGGGAGTGACACTCGCTACATGTTTTAGTTCCTTTATTTCTTTCACTGCATCTGCGAAGGCTTCCGCCTTATTTTCTGCCACACTTGTGGCGTCCGCTACGATTGTTAATTGACCATTAAATCCTTCTCCAAATCCATCGGCAAGCAAGTCATAAGCCCGGCGATCTGGATTATCCTTCGCTTTCATCCCTGCATCAGGCAAGCCCAGCTCCAAATGCATAGATGGGATACTAATAACAAGCAAAATGAGAATGCTGCATATACTTAGCATGATAGGATTTTTTGTGACAAAGCGTCCCCAGACATTTGTTTCGGCGCTTTGTTTTTCTTTTTTCTTGTTTGCTTTCGGAACCATCCGTTTACCCGCTATCGACAAGACGGCAGGCACCAGCGTGATTGAAGCGAGAACAGCCAGCAATACACTAAGTCCTGCTGTCAGCCCCATTGCGGACATAAAAGGAATGTTAACAACCGTCAATCCGCAAAGTGCGACGATAACAGTAAGTCCGGCAAAAACAACTGCACTCCCAGCTGTTCCTGTAGCTCTCGCAATTGATGCATTTTTTTGTATACCTTCGCCTAAAAACTGGCGGTGCTTCGTAAAAATAAATAAAGCATAATCAATCCCAACAGCAAGGCCAATCATTCCGGCTAATGAAAGACTGACGGAAGCAATATCGAATACCTGTGTCCCAATCAAAACCAGTCCAATGCTTACTCCTAATCCAATCAGTGCAGTTAAAATCGGCAAACCAGCTATTAATAAAGACCCGAATGTAATGGCTAAAACGACAAAAGCCAAGATAATGCCGACAATTTCAGACACTCCGCCTATCTCCATTTCGGCTCCCGGTACATCTCCGCTAAGTTCAGTTTGTAGTCCCTCATCATCAGCCATTTTCAAACTGTCTTTTAAGTGTTTGATAGAGTAATTTTTTATATCATCTGCTGAAGATTTATACTTAATATCAGCATAGGCAACCGTGCCGTCTTTCGCGATTGTTCCTGTCACAAAAGGACTTGCGATCGAGTCAACGGAATCATCTTTATTGATTTCCTTGAACGTATTTTCGATTGCTTTTTTCGCTGTCTTTGCAGTAAGTTTCTCTCCATCTTCAGCACCGAAAATCACCCTTATGCTTCCTTTATCAGGGCCGCGAGGAAATTCTTTTCGAATCACATCCAGCGCTTTTTCCGAAGGTGTGTCAGGTATGGACATATCCTCAGAAAAACTTGGTTTTAACGTGATTGCAAGGCCTATCGACGCAACTAACACAACGATCCACGCACATATTACTTTTACGCGATGGCGAGCAACCCATCCTCCTAATTTATATAACATTCTTGACATGATAATCCCCTTTCAACACATTGCTTGATCATATTCCTTCTCATTGTAGTGGACAATGAAATAAAAAAAACGTACATTCGGGCATGTACGTTTGGGCAAATTTCTAATATAGGATGTTAGTTGTCTAGTGTCAGAATGCCTCTTTGCATGGCAATCGTCACTGCTTCAGTTCTGGAATTCGCGCCTAATTTATTGTAAATGGACGTTAACCTGGACTTTACGGTTCTCTCTGACACGCCCAAATCAAAGGCGATCGCTTTGCTTTTAAAACCTTTAGCAATTGCTTTTAGGACAATGACTTCCTTTTCTGTCAGCTGGGTATGACTGTTCTGCTTCTTCATCCGCTCCAATTGAATTTCTTGCAGACGTTTTAAGATATCAGGCTGCAACAGCACGTTTCCTCTTATTGCTGCATCCATTGTATGAAAAAGGGTTTCTGAACTCGTATCCTTCAATAGATATCCTTTCGCCCCTAATTCAATTCCTTCGATCATGAAGTGATCTTCATTATACGTAGTCAAAATAATGATGGGGATGTCGTGTTTTTCTTTGATTTGTTTAATGGATTCTAACCCGCTCATCACCGGCATATACAAATCCATGAGAATAATATCCGGTTTTAATTCATCTGCAAGGCGGACTGCTGATTTGCCATTTTCCGCCTCTCCTATAATGGTGTAGTGATCATTCGTTTCAATTAAAAGCTTCAGACCTTCCCTCACGACAAGGTGGTCATCAACGATTAAAACCTTATTCATCTTGCATCTCTCCCTGAATTGGTACGGTGATCTCAATTTGTGTTCCTTTAGATTTTGTACTCTTTATATTGAAATGGCCTTTCATTGCTCTGACGCGTTCTTGTATGCCGAGAAGCCCATAATGTCCTCTCTTTTTCTTGCCCTTTTCAACATCAAAGCCTTTGCCATTGTCTTTGACCGTTAAATGGAGCCCCCCGTTATCATCCCAAATGGATACCGAGATCGTATCTGCTTCAGCATGCTTTGCTGCATTCGTTATACATTCCCCAATGATGGAATAACAGTTTTCAGCTGTACGAACGTCTAACACCTGATGTAATCTGTAGTCTAAAAAACCGCCCATGCCTGTCGACTCTTGAAAATGATCCATCAGTGAGGTAATTCTTTCTTTTAAAAAACCGATTTCTTCTGATTTGCTGCGCAGATCATCAATCGCTGAACGTGCATCCGCTAATGTGCCTCTCACTCTTTTCATCGATTGTTGAATGATTTCTTTTGCTCTCTCTGTATTGCCTTTCGTAAGATGAACATGAATAGCATCCAGCTGCATATTTAAACTGACCAGCCCTTGAGCAAGCGTATCATGTAAGTCCCGGGCCATACGCTGTCTTTCGTTTTGCAGCGTCAGCTGTTCGACCTGCTGATGAGCCAGCTCCAGCCTTTCAAGAGTCAGCTGCGCTTTTATCTTTTCATCGACTTGGGAAAATAATGTAGCGGCATAAGTAATAATCACGATCATAATAGGTACGGCAATGACAAGAAAATGCAAATATTCACCTTTGTGAATCTGATGCGGTACATTGATTGACAGCAGAAGCAATAAATAAAGTATGAGGAAAGCCCTTCTTCTGTCTGCCATTCCTGCAATCTGCCCAATCAAAAATGCATAAAGGCCAATGATGACCAGCACTAAGAAGCCAGTCATGACATTAGCCAGTATAAAAGTGATCAAACCTTGCAGCACAAAATATAGAATGACCCTTTTCTTAACCCAGCGATATGAATGCCAATGCAGCAAAGCAAAAATGGCGGTCAATACTGTAAACACGTTAAGCAATAAAATGGACCAGCTCCCAATAATAAATTGCAGCACGATAGAGGCTACATAGATCATGAGAATAAAAGCCAGTCCCGGAACTCTGAGTGCAAGCATATTTAATGCCCGTCTATCATGTGAGTAGTATTTTTCTTCGAAAGGATTCCTTATACGCAAACCTCATCCACTTCCTTTCCATTGACAGAAGCGATACACACTCGAACCAGACATACATTTATCCCATCATTTTATAAGAAGAGAGAGAACTCAACAATACAAAGATGCAGTAAAGCATTAGCGTTCCCAACATGTGATCATTGCCCAAACGTACATAAGCGTTCTGCCTTTATGTACGTTTTATCTTTTCAAATTTACATTTACAATACTGAAGAAGTCACTATTCATAGAAGGAATGATCAACTTGAAATCGATTGATCACACCATTTTATCATTAAAAAGAAAAGGTATCCGAACTGAGAAAGTGTCAAAAAATCAGTGCCCTGATCGATTAAGCCATGCGAACGAAAAAACAGACAAGCATAGCAACAAAAATACTCAATCAAAGATCACGTGTAAAGAAAAAGAGGAATGAATATGTATTGGTTTTTAGCTACTTTATTATATTTTCTCATCGGTACTTGTATATTCATTGGAGTCATTAGAGACAGTCACTCAGGCTCATGGATCCTGCTTGCATTAGCAGCTCCGCTCATCATTGTTGGCTATCCCTATTTTTATTCAAAGCAGCTTCTTGCCAAAAGATAGTGAAATAGACGCCATACAAATTGCATATTGGTAAAATGATCAATAGCGGAATACAATCTAATGTATCTTGAGGAAAGGAGTCTTGCCTTATGAGCCAAAGAGTGTCCTAATATGATGTTGCACCTGAAGGTATGAAGATGATGATGGATATGGAGAAATACACGAAACAATCTTCAATTAACCGAACGACGAGAGAACTAATCAAAATCAGAGTTTCTCAAATAAATGGCTGTGCCTTCTGCATAGATATGCATACTTCCGATGCCCGCAAAATGGGTGAAACTGAACAGCGAATTTACTGTTTACACGCTTGGAATGAATGTGATTTTTATTCACCTGAAGAGAAAGCAGCGCTCGAACTCTCTGAACACATTACGCTTATTCCAACGAAAAGGGTTTCCGACGCGCTGTATCATCGAGTGCGTGAACATTATGATGAAAAACAATACGTTGACCTTGTTTTCATCATCAATCAAATAAACAGTTGGAATCGCATTTCTATTGCAATGGGGAACCAAGCAACTTCAAGATAATAAGAAGGAGTAAGATTCTTAACGAATCTTACTCCTTCTTTCTTATTCCCTTAATAAAAAATTCCCTAAATATTCATTTTAAAGTATTTCTCAAATGCCGCTCTCCCGCTTTGTGTCATCTTAATCGCTCTTGTTTTAGGCATACGAACGATCCATTCTTCCTCTAACATTCGCACCAATAGGGCGTTTCCTAACGCTCCTGCAATATGATGCTGCCGCTCACTCCAATCCAAACAGCAGCGGGCAAATGCTCTCCGCTTATTTCGCTGCTGCTCTTCGTTAATGCCTAAATTCGAAAAGAACAAAGAACCCTCTGAAGTTACCTCAAAGTCTAAATCGGCTTTTTTTAACATCCCCTGCTCAACCAGTGAATGAGTGATTTGCACGCCCACATAACCTGCCAAATGATCATAACAGGTGCGGGCGAAATGCAAGTCACTTTTCTCTTTTGAATCTTTTAAAGATGTGACTTTGGCTTTAGGGGCAATCAGAAGCAATTGCTCAATCACGTTTGCTGCATCTGAGTCAGACAATCTGTAATACCTATGTCTTCCATGCTTCTCTACGCTGATCAGCTCTTCTTCAAGCAATTTTTTCAGGTGAAAACTTGCGGTTTGAGGTTTAATGTTAGCGAGATATGCAAGCTCTCCCGCAGGGTGTATCCTTCCATCCATTAGGGTGAGAAGAATGGAAGAACGCGAGGGATCAGATAACAATGCAGAGATTTTTGCGATATTAGGATTCATGTTTTTCCTCCTTACATTCATATTTCGATGATAGTTGAAATGTTAAACCTTTACAATATGAATGTCATGATGACAAGGAGGAATAAGCATTGGACATTAAAAAACAAGACACTCTTCATTTTAAAGAAATTAAACCAAAAATCATGTATTATGGCACCTCAACATTTATTCTGACGACATTGAATGAGGATGGAACCACTAATATTAGTCCTATGTCTTCTTCTTGGGCTCTTGGAAACTATATTGTCCTTGGAGTAGGCCTAGGAGGAAAAGCCATTGAAAATTTGGAAAGACACAAAGAATGTGTCATAAACTTGCCTAGCCCGGAATTATGGGAAAATGTTGAAAGAATTTCGTCTTATAGCGGAAAAAGGAATATACCGCATTTGAAGAAACAGCTCGGATTTACATATCAAAAAGAAAAATACGAGTCAGCAGGGTTATCACCTTTACAATCAAAGACAGTATCACCAACACGCATTAAAGAATGCCCGATTCAAATTGAAGCCGAAGTCAAGCATATTCGGATTCCTGAATATGAACCATCATTTGCGATTGTAGAGACGCAGGCATTACATTTTCACGCCGAGGAAAGCATCATATTGAACGAAAACCACATAAATCCTTCAAAATGGAGTCCGCTTATCTATAATTTTAGACATTATTTTGGCTTGGGAAGAGAAATAGGAAAGACCTTTCGTTCAGAAACATGACCATCTTTACCTTTTTAGAGACCGAGCCATGACTTATGATTATCAGATCAAGCTATCATTTGGCTTGGTCTCTTTTTTAGTGAAACATCCATTTAAGGCTATAAAGTTTATTTACTTGCCAACTTCTTGATCATCAAACCCAACTCATAAATCCCCTTTTGGAGGTCATCAAGAGATGCATAAGCATATGATAAGCGAACATGATTCCCTTTTTCCTGAGCATAGATACTGCCGAGATTGAGAAGAATGCCTTTTGATAAAGCTTTTGTATAAAGTAATTTCATTGATATTGGAGGCAATATTTTTATCCAGACAAAGAATCCTCCCTTTGGGATGTTCCATGTCGCAACATCTTTCAAATGGGTTTCTAATGCACTCAAGGCCAAATCTCTTCTCACCTTTAATTGCTTTCTGACCTTTTCTAAATGCTGCTGGTATTGGCCCGATGTAAACCACTCTGCCGCTACTCGCTGGGATAACGAACTAGATCCGTAATCTGTTTGCATTTTAATATCGGATAAACGTTCAATCACGGGTTCCGGACCGACGATCCATCCAATCCTCAAGCCCGGACTTAACGTTTTTGATAAACTGCCTATGTATAGCACATGCCCATTTTTATCTATTGTTTTGATAGGATAGGGCGGAACTTCATCGATCCATAACTCTCGATAAATGTCATCTTCAATCATGGGAAGCTGTGTATTCCCACTTGCCGCAAGGATTTCTTCCCGCCTCTTTTTTGACATTAAAATACCGGTTGGATTATGAAAACAAGGATTTGTATATAATATAGCCCTTCCCCGTTCCCCTCTTGTCATCTGAAGATTTCCCGGCAAAAGTCCCTCATTATCCATAGGAAGCCCAGTCAGTTTCATGCCAGCTGATTGAAATACGTGTAATGAATAAAGGTAGGATGGCTGATCAAGATAAACGGTTGATCCCCTTTGCAAAAGCCCCATTGATATCAGTTGCAGGGCTTGCAATGCTCCCGAAACAATCAGAATGGAAGACGGTGAGGCATTGATTCCAAAGGTTTTTAAATAGTTGCTTAATGCCTCTCTCAACGGAAAGTATCCTTTTGGCTCCTCGTATCCGAACGCTTCCATGTTTTGAGATACCTTGCCCATCATCTCTTGCATAGTTCGCAAAGGAAAAATTTCAGTTGAAAGCTCGCCTTTACTGAGCTGTATAAGGTCCGTATTTGATTCTGATTGGTTTATCTCTTGCACGATTTTTTGGCTGGGCTGCTGAATTCCAGAGGTTACATATTGATCCCAATCAGGAGCAGAATTCTTAGCTAGTAGTGTCCATGTATTGTTGATAACAACTGTGCCTTTCCCCATTCTGCCTTCTATTAACCCATCTGCCATCAATTCCTCTAAGGCTGTAATCACGGTGCTTCGATTTACATGAAAGTCTTTTGCAAGCGTGCGCTGGCTTGGAATCTTGCTTCCAATCGGCCACTCCCCATTTCCTATTTTCTCCTTAATAAAGTGAACGATTTGTCTGTACTTAGGAAGCTTTTTCATCTTTTTTTCTTCTGGAAAGCTCATGAAAGCAGTCTCCTTACAACTAAATTGGTTGGGTCAAAATCTGTTTAACTGGTTGAAGCCCTATTAGCAAATCTTTATTAGTATAGAAACACATTAAAATAACTGGTTGGCTTTTGTAAAGAGGAGTGGAAAAAATGAGAAAGAAAACAGTTCAAATGATCATATCTAACAGTCTGATGATCGGTTTGTGGGCATCAGCTTTTCCTGGGATTCGCGCAGGCCTGGAAGATTACACACCAGAACATCTTGCTTTATTTCGTTTATTAGTCGGCTCTCTGGCATTGTTGCTTTTTGCGTTTTTTACACAGATGCGCTTACCTGACATGAAGGACATTCCTGCCATTTTCTTTTTAGGATTTTTAGGTTTTGCACTCTATCACAGTTTGCTGAATATCGGTGAAAAAACAGTGAGTGCCGGAGTTGCAAGCTTACTCGTCACCACGGCACCAATTTTTTCAGCCATGTTCTCTCGCCTGCTTTTTGGTGAGCATTTTGGAATCGCTAAGTGGATTGGCTCTATGATCAGTTTATTAGGTGTTTCATTGATTGCATTCGGGGCAGGAGACTATACATATTCAATGAAAGGTATACTTTTTATTCTGCTGGCAGCTTTTTCGGAGAGTATTTACTTCGTTTTCCAACCCCGTTATATAAAAAAATATGGTTTTATTCCATTCGTCACATTCACCATTTGGGGCGGGACATTACCTATGCTTGTGTTTCTGCCCGGCTTAGGCGAGGAAGTAATAAACGCTTCCATGAGCGCAACACTGTCTATTGTTTATTTAGGTTTATTGCCAACAGTTGTGCCATACTTTGCACTTGCATATGTCACTTCACTCGTCGGTGCTTCAGAAGCAACCCTTTCACTTTATGTAACACCGGCTTTAGCCTTGATCATTTCTTGGTTGTGGATAGGTGAAATACCCGCATTTATTTCTCTGCTAGGCGGAGTGGTTACAGTCGGCGGGGTATGTTTCACCTATTTAAAATCAAATGAAATGGCACGAAAACGCTCTTAGACACAAATAAAGAAGATACCGATATCATTTGGTAACTTCTTTGAGCGCGAAATCATTAACGAAATTATTCACGAAGGCGCACAATTAAAATCATTAAAAAAAGATCAAGGAATTTTGACCGCATTAGAATATTCAAACGAACTTCACATTGGATAAAATGACCGAGATTCAACATTCTTATAAAAAAGCCGTTCAACATGTAAAATAGATCGAAATAAAAGGTGAGGATAAAAAAATAAAGGACTTATCGAAAACACTTCGCCGGCAATTACATCTGGAACCTTAAAACAAATTCATAACCGCTGACTCAGGTAGAGAAGAGTGCTTATCTCTTCTCTCTTTTTTCAGATCAATGTTTTTACGATTTTCCAGAATAGAAAATAGAGTATTCGGTCATTGCCTTAAAGCCTAGTTTTGCTGCTAAACTAAAGGAAGATTTGTTGTTAACATCACAATCCCAACTAGGCACCATTCCATTTTTCAGACAAAAATCGATAAACTCACTTCCTACACAATAAGCTAAACCCATGCCTCTGTATTCTTCAAGTGTATAGATATCCATTTCCGCACGATTACGCCCTGAAAATATCGAGGTACACTCACTCACAACATGATTATCATGTAATACGGCAAACCCAAAGCCTTTTGATGAAAAATGCGAGACAGAATCCCAATACTCCTCATAATATGTTTTGTTAAATTCCGTGCTGTTTGAGATGATGTCTTCGTCTATCCTTTTTAAAACAAACCCCTTTGGAAGTTGTAATTCCGTTATAGAAGGTTTTTGCTGAAAAGAAAATGCGACTCTTTTCATTTGATTCAATTCGTCTTTCAGGATTGTTTTCATTACTCTGTCCCATGTATCGCTAGAGCTAAACAAGGTAAATCTTTTTGTTGGTTTCGCTTGTTTTCCATAATATTCAGCAATGAAATCATTAAAATCTTGATTCCCCTCTTCTCCCGCAATAAAGTAAATTCCGGATTCGGTCCCTATCAAAAATGATTTAGGGAAGGTGTGGTCATCTACATAAACAACTCCCGGAATCGTTTGTTCTAATATTGAATAGACAAATGTTGGGCAAACTTTTTCATGAAACCTTGTTTTTATGCCATTATATTTTTCTTTTGTTAACTCCTGCAAACTGACAACTCCTTTAAAACAGCGTCTCCTTCATGATTCTGTTTACAAAATCAATTTTCCTCTGTCACAAGCTAAATAACTTTCCTTTTAAAGCGGACAGTTCACGGATCACAGTCAAGTTAAACCAAAAAACAGGTGTCTGCACTTAGCTCGCAGACACCTGTTGAACAATACACGCTGAGTATATCTATTACTTATTCCCCAGTTTCAGCAAACTGTTTTAAGCGCTCGCCAATTTCATCACGCACTCTTTGGAAAAACGCCCATTTTTCTTCGTCTGTTCCTTGTGCTTTTGCCGGATCATCAAATCCCCAATGCTCACGTTTTACATGCGGAGGCGTCATTGGACATTTGTCAGCTGCATCACCACAGAGAGTCACAACCAAATCAGCATTGTTTAAAATGTTCGGATCAATCATATCCGAGGTTTGATTGGAGATATCAATCCCCGCTTCTTTCATCGCTTTCACAGCATTAGGATTTAATCCATGGGCCTCGATTCCTGCGCTGTACACGTTCCACTTGTCTCCAAGGTATTTTTTCCCCCATCCTTCAGCCATTTGACTGCGGCAGGAATTTCCAGTGCATAAAAAGTAAATCGTTTTCTTTGACATATTAATCTGCTCCTTTTTGAAACATTAATGGATGATCATCAGCCAAATATACAGGCCGACAAGTGTAATAAATAATGTTGGTATTGTCAGTATGATTCCTGTTTTAAAATAAGTGCCCCAGGAAATCTTCACGCCTTTCTGTGAAAGGACATGGAGCCATAATAGTGTCGCCAAGGAACCAATCGGCGTGATTTTAGGTCCTAAATCTGAACCGATAACATTTGCATATATAAGCGCTTCTCTCATCATTCCATGTGTATCTGTGCCGGCAATAGCCAATGCATCAATCATGACAGTCGGCATGTTATTCATAACGGAAGAAAGAATCGCCGCGATAAAGCCCATTCCAATCGTACCCGCAAATAACCCTTGATCAGCCAGAGCTTGAATCACATCCGAAAGGACATCTGTCAATCCGGCATTACGGACACCGTACACAACAACGTACATGCCGATCGAAAAGAACACGATAGCCCAAGGCGCCCCTTTCAGCACTTGCTTTGTATGAATGGCTGGGCTCTTTTGTGCAGCAATTAAGAAAAAGATGGCAATGATGCCCGCTACCACTGATACGGGAATAGAGAAAAATTCACTTGCAAAGTATCCAATTAACAGCAGCCCTAAGATATACCATGATAGTTTGAACATATTTTGATCTTTTATTGCTTCTGCAGGTCTTTTAACCTCAGTCAAATCATAACGTTTTGGTATGCTTTTTCTGAAGAAAAGGTAAAGTACAATGATACTCGCCAGTAATGAGAACAAGTTAGGGACAATCATTCTGGATGCATAATCAATAAACGTAATATCAAAATAGTCCGCTGAAACGATGTTGACCAAATTGCTCACAACTAACGGAAGCGAAGTCGTATCTGCAATAAACCCGCTGGCAATGATAAAAGGAAAAACTAATTTTTCATTGAAGTTTAAAGCTCTGACCATCGCTAATACAATTGGTGTCAATATAAGGGCCGCGCCGTCGTTTGCAAATAATGCTGCGACGATAGCTCCTAATATAGATACATAAATGAACATGCGCACACCGTTTCCTTTTGCAGCCTTAGCCATATGAAGCGCTGCCCATTCAAAGAAACCAATGTTATCAAGGATTAACGAGATAATAATGATGGCCACAAAAGCCAATGTCGCATTCCAAACAATCCCTGTCACAGTTAACACATCTTGAAAATCGACAACGCCGGCTATTAAAGCCAAAGCAGCTCCTCCACAGGCTGACCATCCGATAGATAAGTTTCTCGGCTGCCATATGACCAATACTAAAGTGAATAAAAATATAGCTAAAGCCAAAATGACTGAAGTCAATCTAATACCTCCTTACTGGCAAGACGCTTGAGTTTCCCTTTGTTTGATGTGCAGTAACAATTCGTCTTCCTGATCGATTTGATGCAAAATCAATTGCAATGTATCAAACTCGGGGCATGATTGATTGATTGAATAGTAACGCCATTGCCCTCTTCTGTCCTCGTTCACAAATCCTGCGTTTTTTAATTTTCGCAAATGCTGGCTTATGGCTGGCTGACTCATGTCGAACATATCAACCAATTGACAGACACAATATTCTTTTTCAAAAAATAATGTCATCATCATCAGCCTTGTTTGATCACTAAGTATTTTTAAACAGCTAGTCATTGCTGCAACTCCTATTTTTGTATCAACAGTCAAATGAACTCCTCCTTTAACCCAATACATTATAAAATCATGATATATTGGCCCAGTGATTATACACCCCAATAAAAAAGAGGCACTGTCCGTACATAAAAATGAACATTACGTTTTTCACAACATCATTATATAAGTTTATTCTTATATAATCAATCGTTTATATTTACCTAAACAAGAAAAAATCCTGCTTGATGGGAACAGGATTTCAACAAATCATGAGCAAACAGCTTCATAAGGCTCGTCAAAACATATGATGGCTGTTTTGCCATTCGTCACTCTTTTTTCTAATGATGATTGACCCTTCTAAAATTGCTGCCCTTCACTTCAGCTACGTCATATACGGTAACAAAAGCGGTTTTATCAATGTCATTAATAATTTCTTTTAGTTTGGTTTCTTCTAACCGGTTGATGACACATGTGATTTCTTTGAATTTCTCATGGGAAAAACCCCCGTAAGCTTCTTTGTATGTGGCGCTTCGGCCTAATTGATCACGTATGGTCTCTACCATCAATTCAGGTTGGGTTGTAATAATTTGAAACATTTTAGAACCGCTTAAGCCTTCCTCCACAACATGAATGACTTTGGATGCAATGTAGTAAGCAATGACTGAAAGCAATGCCCCTTGCAAACCAAATACGGTGGAAACAAAAATAAATACAAAAAGGTTTAAGAATAGAATGAGATCGCTCGTTCCGAATGGCAGTTTTCGGGACAGCAGCACTGCAAGCATATCAATTCCATCTAATGCGCCGCCATTACGCAGCGCCAGCCCCATTCCAAACCCAAGGATAATCCCGCCGACAACGGTTATCAACAAAGTATCCCCTTCGATGATGGCTGGAGTGTGGTGCATAAAACTTGTACCCGCGGCAAGTGATGCGATTCCGATAATTGATAATAACGCAAAGCGTTTTCCAATTTGCTTATATCCTAACCAGACAAACGGAATGTTAAGAGCGGCAATCAGAATCCCCAGCGGCAAATGGAACAGCTGTGACCCAACAATGCTGAGGCCTGTCACCCCTCCATCAGATACGCTGTTTGGAATGAGCACCGTTTCCAGTCCATATGCCGCTATGATGCCTCCGATTATGACCATGATGACTTGCAGGATGATTTTCGCTTTAAATTTCTTATGTTTTTCGTTTGTATTCATGCCATTCCTCATTTCAAATATTTTGTTATAAGTAAACTATACCATAATAGAATTTCCCCGCTAAAAACATGCCTTTTAAAAGGATTCGTCAATCATTTCTGTAAGCTGTCTATTGCTGGTACCACTCTATTTCATACTTAATAAAACAGCTGAAAGCTTCCTTATATCTTCCAGGCAGCTTTCAGTTTTTTTATACCTTCTCGTATGTTAAATTCAGGAACCCCTGCAAATCCAAGCGACACTCTTTTAGCAGGGGGATGGTTTTGATAAGAAGGAGCAACAGGATAAATTTTCACTCCATGTTCCTTCGCCTTCTCAATTAACTCTTTTTCGCTAAATGGCAAATAAACGTCGAGTAAGATGCGAAGTCCAGAGTTTTCTCCGCGAATCCTGACATGCTCTCCTAATTCTCTTTGCACAGTCTCTAGTAAAATGGCTCTTTTTTTACGGTAAAGCTTTCTCATTCTGTTGATGTGTTTTTGCCACTCTCCATTTTTTATAAAGTCAGCTAGCGTGAGCTGACTGTGGCAGGACACCGTTTGCTTATATAAAGACGCGATTTCATGGCCTTTTTTTAAAAGAGACGAAGGAAGAATCATATAGCTGATACGCAGCGAGGGAAGAAGAGACTTAGAAAAAGTGCCCATATAAATGACACGGTTATCCTGGTCCAGTCCTTGTAAGGATGGGACCGGCTGTCCGGTGTATCTAAACTCCCCATCATAATCATCCTCTATGATAAATGACTGATTCTCAGCAGCCCATTTAAGCAGCTGAATTCTTCTGTTAATCGTCATAATGGTTCCTAGCGTAAATTGGTGAGAAGGCGTGACATACACAAGATTTGGCTGCTGTTCTTTGATCTTCTGTATACAGATTCCTTCATCATCGACTGGTATAGGAAGAATATTCATACGATTGGCTTCAAAAATCTCGCGTGCTCTCGGATAACCCGGATCCTCATATCCTATGAAAATATTCTGATCAAAAACTTGACACAAGATTTGGAGAAGGATAGGGTTCCCGGCACCTATAATCACTTGTTCAGGGACACAATGAACACCCCGTGATTGATACAGATACTCTGCAATGAGCGTCCTCAGCTCAAACTCTCCTAAAACATGTCCCGGCCGATAAAGCTCGTGTCCATATTGGTCTAAACTATTGACCATGCTTTTTCGCCATGCGGAAAAAGGAAAGTAAGAAGAATCTACATTTCCATAGTGAAAATCAATCCACTCTTTATGTTCCTGCTCTTTTTGTTGAATGGGTAATGTGCGCGGCATTTTACGATAGGCAAAATCAGAATCGTCATAATCAGCAAACCACCCGCTTCTTGGCTTGCTCACGATATAGCCCTCAGCAGCAAGTTGTTCATAGGCACGTTCTACAGTCGTTTGGCTGATGGATAGCTGACTCGCCAAGAGTCTTTTTGAAGGGAGCTTCATTCCTTTTTGAATACGCCCCTGATGCATGTTTTCTTTGAAATCCTGATTAAGCTGCTGGTAAAGCGGAATATCCAAATTTCTATTTAAAAAAGGCGTGATATCCATTTACACATTGTTCTCCTAACTGGTATGCATTTTTTTATGAAAACTGGCTGTTTATGAAAGGTCAATTCCAGTTTATAGTCATTGTAATCCTTAGATGCTAGTTTTGTTAAGAAAATTCAGATTAACAGTTAAAGAATGAAAAGAATCCTATTTGGAGTGATTATAATGAACAAAACAACAAATGGCTGGATAAATGGTTTTATAGGCGTCCTTATTTTCAGCGGCTCACTGCCAGCAACCCGCTTGGCTGTGGCGGACTTCACCCCATTGTTCCTCACCGTATGCCGCGCTGCGATAGCTGGTGTATTGGCTGGAGGCCTCCTTCTCATCTTTCGGCAACAGCATCCTGCCAAAAGCGACATCATTTCATTATTGGTGGTAGCGTTCGGCGTGGTGATCGGGTTCCCATTGCTGACAGCTTTGGCGCTTCAGTATGTCACCTCCGCACATGCCATTGTCTTCCTTGGGCTTCTTCCGCTTGCGACAGCGGTCTTCGGCGTACTCCGTGGAGGTGAACGTCCCCGGCCAGTCTTCTGGATGTTCTCAGCGGCTGGCAGCTTACTAGTAGCAGGATTCGCTCTGATCCAAGGCGGTGGATCATCCCCGCTCGGCGACGCATACATGCTGGCTTCTATCATCGTATGCGGGCTTGGTTATGCAGAAGGCGCCAGGCTTTCTCGACGTCTGGGGAACTGGCAGGTGATCTCTTGGGCACTCGTTCTGTCGCTTCCTCTTATGCTGCCTTTGTCGTTCTTTTTTACACCGGACTCATGGTCGAGCATCGGGATACCAGCACTGCTCAGTCTTGCCTATGTATCCTTATTCAGCATGCTGATCGGCTTCGTCTTCTGGTATCGAGGTCTCGCCCAAGGCGGAATTGCGGCGGTTGGGCAGTTGCAGCTTCTTCAGCCATTCTTTGGACTGCTGCTCGCCTCAGTGATTCTGCACGAGAAAGTAGGCTGGGCACTCGTGGCAGTGAATATCGCCGTTATCATGTGCGTGGCTGCTGCTCGGCGATTTGCAAAGTAAGGCGAGGTAAACAAAAATACCAAGGGTTTGCTGTCCTCGATATTTTTCATGCGGCCGAAGAACTCGAAGCTGTTCTTCATTTGCCACTTCCAATGATACGTTTTTTCTCTATTGCGCTCATAGATTGAAAACCTGAAGAAAAAGGGGCAAAAGTTTTTAAGAATTCTTAAGTACGAAGCTAACCATAAATCTCTTTTCAAACAAATTTCAAACAAACGATCATATCTATTGTATGGTAATATTTAGATCCATGACTTTTACATGAAGATGAAACCTAGTTGATGAGAGGAATGAAAGAATGAGGAAACTCGGAAAGATATTTTACTGCAATGCCGCCCTCCTGCTGCTCGCCTTATTGCTTGCTGGGTGTGCGGGCAGTAAGAACGTAGAATCACAACAAACTTCAAATGATGATACTGCTGCACAAACTGACGAAGATCGTAATGATAATGAAGACAGCAACAAAATAAGCAAAGATGAATCAGAGCCAACAACGGGATTAGAAGAATTCGCAACAGTTGAATCAGATGACACCTCTTCAGAAAAAGCAAAAAATGAGGAGAAAGGCAAAGAAGACGATGTATTGGCAGCATATTCTTCTGAGAAAATCGAATATGCCCGTGTTTGGCTGCAGCTTGGACCTAATCAAGAGATAGATGAATTGAATGTTCGGCACATTTCGGCTGGCGAACCCATCAATCCTAATGATGACACCAGTGCCAGCTACCCAGAAGATATGATCCAGTTAGCTGGTTCTCGATTAGTGGATGGATCAGTCACTTATCATGGTAACGGAGATGGCACGATTCATGTATACAATGTGCCTTTACGCTGGGATTCCGCTGATGATTTAGATCAAGGCGTAATGCGGGAAGTGACTGAGAATATCATTAACAATAAAAAAACAGTGTACGTCGATACAGGAGACGATGAAAAAATCAAGCGACTCATTGACATCATGGTGATTCATTAATCAGTTATCGCCAAACTTTTTTCACCTGAGTTCCTTGCTATAAATAAAGGCTTTTAAAGTATGATATATTCATATTGAACAAAGTTTGGAGTGTGATCACTTGCTAAAAAATCTACCTATTCTATTAGCTCTCCTATCAGTTGGAAACATTCTAAATGTGGTGAGCAATACCATTGAATTATCTGGTACTTTTCATTGGATCATATTATTACTGGGTGTCGCATTAGTATTTTATAGCGCCGTATGTCTAGTGGCATACAATATTAATCAAAAGAAACATCTCACAGTAAGTGAATGATTCTTTAGAAAAACAAGCATTTCACATGATGCTTGTTTTTCTTTTACATATAGCAGTTTGTCAGACTCATACCTTCAGCCTCTAAGAGGTTAAACACGGTTAAATTTTTGCATTCACGTAAACAGTATATGGTATAACCATTATTCTTTTGAGCAACATCACAGTAATAATCGCCTTCCGCCATTTGTTCGCTTGGGCCTTATTCAAAAGGTTAACGCTCAACATTTTATCCCCAAAGGAACCCTATCCAGATTTTAATGGCTGTCGCTGATATTAATAGCGCTAAAATCCATTGCAGGAATTTTGTATTTACCTTTTGTCCAACTTTTGCGCCAATAGGAGAAGCAATTAAACTAGCGATCATAAGAACCAAAGCTGGTACAAAAAGCACCTGTCCTGTGATTACCTTTCCAACTGTTGCGCCAATAGATGATAGAAATGTAACCGCAAGAGATGAAGCGACGGTGATTCTTACAGGAATATTTAAAATTGATAACATAATAGGAACGAGGACAAAGGCGCCGCCAGCTCCTAAAATACCTGATACTCCGCCAATGATAAAGGCTAAAGATGAAGCTAACCATTTATGAAATATGACTTCTTCGCCATCCCTATGTTCTTGTCCTTTTTTAGGTATAAACATTAATATAACAGCTATAATAGCCAAAATACCGTATACGAAGTTCATTCCTTGTTCAGATATGCGATGAGAAATGTAACTCCCTAATACACTCCCTATAAAAATACTGCTTCCCATGTAAATGATTATTGCTTTATTTAAAAACCCACTCTTACGATAAGCCCAAACACCGCCAAGTGTCGCAAAGAAGACTTGAATAGCTCCTATCCCTGAAACTTCATGAGCGGTTAATGACATCACTCCCACTAAAGAAGGAATGTACAATAGCATTGGATAATTAACAACTGATCCGCCAATACCAATCATTCCGGAAATAAAGGCACCAATAAACCCTATAATGAAAAGAGTGATCATAAAGGCAATGTCCATGCGGGTTTCCTCCTTTTCAAAGAATAAGGGTATCTTTTTATTCGATACCCTTTCACATTCATTAGCCTTTTTGAATCCAGAATTTCAGTACATCGCCTTCTTCAGTTTGCTCTAAAAGGTCATGCCCGCCGGATTTAGACCAAGCTGCCAGATCACTTTTAGCTCCCTTATCTGTTACATGCACTTCTAATATTTGACCTGAATCCAGTTCATTCATCGCTTTCTTCGTTCTGACGATTGGCATAGGGCATGCCAGTCCTTTTGCGTCTAATACTTTAGCTGATTTCATGTTCATCTCTCTCCTCTTTTAATAGAATGGTTGTGTTACCGAATTGCACAACGGTTTGGCCCAATCTCCATTTCACGCTGTTTT
Organism: Bacillus sp. SW14; assembly: GCF_047608225.1. Lineage (NCBI taxonomy): Bacteria > Bacillati > Bacillota > Bacilli > Caryophanales > Bacillaceae > Bacillus > Bacillus sp. SW14. The sequence continues at coordinate 3,798,014 of NZ_JBLKRW010000001.1, forward strand.
TCTTCATCTGGATTGATTTTCCCCATATTTGTTTCGCGAATCTCTTGATATGCATTTGGCTGCGGAGGCAAATGATTTGTCACTAGGTGTCTAAATTCTGTTTCATCCGCAATGTTCAAACCATGATTCTCGGTAAATAATGTACTTAATTTTTTACCTACACTTCCATCCTCATTTAACTCATCAATGATCATAAAGTGTGCCGGTAATACGATTAAATCCTTTGATAACGCTTTGTAACGGTTATAAAGCGTTTTTCTTAAATCTCCTACCCAATCTTCTGCCATACCGGCTAAATCCGGTCTGCCGATTGAATCGATAAACAAGATATCACCTGAAAGGAGATACCGATCATCTATAATGAAAGAAGTGGAGCCAATTGTATGCCCAGGAGAATAAATTGGTTGAATTCTAATCGTTGTTTTTCCAATGACAACGTCATTTCCTTCTTCCAACGGCTGATAATCGAATACCACTTCTTCAGCATCTTTAGGCGGTAACCAGTAGGTTGCTTTTGTTTTTTCGGCAATCACTCTGCCGCCTGAAATATGGTCTGCGTGAAGGTGTGTATCAAATACATGGGTAATCGCCGCACCCTTTTCCTTTGCAAAATCCATAAAGACACCCGCCATACGTGTCGCATCAATAATCGCCGCTTCACCATTGGAAATCACCATGTATGACAGACAGCCTTTGCCGATTCTCACAAACTGATACATCTCACCGCCGTCTTTTAAATCGCCGACTTTTACCGGCTCTAAATGCTCGCTCCACGCTTTCATACCACCTTTAAGATACGATACAGAAAGACCGGCTTCTGAAAGCATCTCGGATACCATTACAGATGAACCTTCTTTTGCGCATACGACTAGCACTTCTTTATCGGAAGGAATTTCCCCTAAGATATCTTCCACGCCATCTAAAAGGTCGAAATAAGGCACATTCAAATGTTCAAAATCATGTCCTTCAATTTTCCAATCGCTAAAATCATTTTCATTACGCACATCAAGAATGTATAAAGGTTCTTTGTTAAAAATTTTTTGTGACACTTCTTTTGCGGTAGTTGCCTGTACAGTCATGTTTAAATCCCTCCTTTAATTACTCTGTTTCCCCTGTCCAATCACGCATACCGGGGACAACGTTGATTACCTTTTTAAAACCTTGTTTTTTCATCGTTTGGGCTGCCATTTCACTTCTTCTTCCTGAATGGCAAATGATATAAATTTCATCATCTTTATTTAACTCGCTAGAGCGTTTTTCCACTTCACCAAGAGGGATATGCACAACACCCGGAATATGGGCTTCTTCATACTCCTCCGCCTCCCGAACATCTAAAATGTGAAGAGGCTCGTCACTTTCTACTTTCTGTTTGAAAGTGTCTAATGAAATGTCCGGAATGGAAGATGCGTTCTCTGATGCAGGCTCGCCTCCTCTGCGAAGAAAATGGCGAAATAGATCTCCCTCTGTTTCAGTACCTAGATATTGATGACCTGTGCTTTTTGCCCATGCTTGCAAATCTGCCGTAAAGCCTTTGTCTGTTGCTTGAATTTCTAATACTTCACCAGCTTTTAAATCCTTCATTTTCTTCTTCGTTTTGACGATAGGCATCGGACATGCTAAACCTTTAGCATCTAATACAACATTTGCTTGTATCATGTTATTTCCTCCTTTTATCTAATAGGGGTAGGGGTATATGATCCGTCAAAAAAAGAGATCTTCTTCCTTTCACCGACATTAATGCCATGCATTCATGCCGCCTTTTACATTTGTAACACTTTTAAATCCTTGTTTTTTCAATACCTTACTCGCCTTCATACTTCTCATGCCGCTTTGGCAAATAACGAAAATCTCCCTGTCTTTTGAAAGTTGATTTGTTTGTTGAGGCAGTATTGACAAGGGAATATTCTTAAAACCTTTAATATGCTTTGTACGAAACTCAAAAGGTGTTCTGACATCTATAAATTGTTTCCCTTGACTTTTCAGCTCTGATTTTAAAACTGTCGTTGTCATTTGTTTCACACCCTTTACTGGTGAAACATTCCGAATCAATATCCATAGAAAAAACAAAATGAGTATGGTATAGATGATGACTCTGCTATCCATCGGATTCGATTCACCTCTCTTCAATTAAATAAATAAGTTAACAGCACCTTCTTCAGCATCAGCTAAATAAGCTGCTACACCAGCATAGTCGATATCATCTAATAGTTCTTTTTCCTGCAAACCAAGCAGATCCATTGTCATCGTACATGCTACGAGCTTTACACCTTGTTCTTGAGCCATCTCAATTAACTGAGGCAATGTTAGCGCATTATGCTTTTTCATCACATTTTTGATCATTTTAGGGCCCATACCTGCAAAGTTCATTTTAGATAAGCCCATCTTATCAGCGCCTCGAGGCATCATTTTTCCAAACATGTTTTCAAGAAATCCTTTTTTTACAGGGACCAGCTCTTCTTTACGTAAAGCGTTTAATCCCCAAAACGTATGGAAGATGGTCACTTCATGGTCATAGGCGGCTGCACCATTTGCAATAATGTAAGCTGCCATCGCTTTATCATAATCCCCGCTGAATAAGACAATCGTTGTGCGTTTTGTTTGTTCTGTCATGTTTATCCTCCTAAACCCCCAATTACCCATAGGGGTATATTGAAAGCAAAATTTTTTAAAAGTTAAGGCTATAATTCAATCAATTAAATACCGGTAGGGGTATATTATAACACATATAAAAATTCGTCAACCTTAAAAATGATAGGTTGATGAATTTTTTATCGGCTCTTCACCAGTAAGTCGACTGCTTCTTTTACTAAATTGGATGTGTCTTCTCCCTGATCCAAGCTTTCACGAATACAAAGTTCAAGATTTGTGCCAACAATAACACCTAATGCTCTATCAATTGCATTGCGTGAGGCTGCCAATTGAGTCACAACTTCTCTGCAGTCTTTTCCTTGCTCCATCATCGTCAATACACCTTTAATTTGCCCTTCTATCCGGCGCAAGCGATTTTTAACCTTTTGATCATACTCCATATCGTTGAAATCCTTTCTTTCATTAATTTTTGCAATTCATAACTGTTCACATGAATACCTTCTTTAGAAAACACACTCCAACATTTAATTCTGCCTTATCAAAACCTATTATGTGTATTTTATCACGCGGAATCTCTAAATAAAAACGTTTTAGATAGGCATATGGAATGTTTAAAATAAAATCATTTTGAAAAATTGGTTACATCGTTAAAATGACGATATCTAATATGGTCACATCCATGGCTACTAATTCTTCTTTATTGAGACAAAAATACCTGCAGAATAATAACGTCTAGACATGGCATAGATCAATATCAAAATAAGCAGGAATGCGACAGCCAAGTAAGAAATTTATTTACAGCGCCTTTTTAACTGCTTCTTATTTATGAACCAATAATATACCCCCATAGGTATAAAGTCAAGTGCGTGAAAATTAGATTTCGGATCGTTTTGATACGAAGTGCTGTTTTGAGACTGTAAATAAAACCACCTATCACTTTTGCCCAGCTAAATTTACAACAGTAAAAAAACAAGCCGATTTTATATAAAATCGGCTTGTTCCATCCATCACTTTACAATCAGCACAGGACAATTTACTCGCTTAGCCACTTTATGGCTTACACTGCCCAGCACCATTTCCTGCAGTGAATTCAATCCCCTGCTGCCTACTACGAGCATATCAAATTGATTTTCATTTGCATAAGCAACAATGGTCGGTCCTGGTTCTCCGTGTTTCATCATTACATCATGCCGGACACCAGCTTGCTCAAATTTTTCTAAAATCGGCTCCAACTTTTTACGCCTTTCCATTTCTAACTCTGCAGAACTCGCGGTATGAAGCACTTCGGTTTTCGCTTTTGAATAATCTTTAACAAAAATGATTTCCACTCTTGCATCAGGCACCAGTTTCGCTATACGAATTGCATGTTCTGCTGATCGAATGGAATGATCTGATCCATCAGCTGCCAACAAAATATTTTGATACATACCCCTTCACCTTCCCCTTAGTGGCTTGACGGCTGTGCGTTAGGATGATTGTAAGTAGCCAGCTTTTCAATCAAATGTTGGCTTGATTCGTTTAAGCCAACCAATGTAACATCTGCATGATTTTCTTTGAATTTCAAAACAACCTTATCCACTGCGGCGACACCAGAATCATCCCAAATATGCGCCTCTGAAAAGTTCATCACAACACGCTCTTTTACATCTTCATATGAAAATGAATTCACAAAATCTTGAACAGAAGCAAAGAACACTTGGCCCTTAATGTCATAAACAGCCTCTTTCTCAGAAACAGAAGACAAATCCACCTTTACTCGTGAAATTTTAGAAGCGAAGAAAATAGCACTTAACAGGACGCCTACGATTACGCCAATGGATAAGTTATCTGTTGCCACTACAGTAATGACTGTGACAACCATGACAACCGAATCAGTGAACGGAACTTTTTTAAGCGTCCGGATTGAAGACCAATCGAAAGTTCCAATTGAAACCATAATCATAACGCCAACCAGTGCAGGCATAGGAACTTGAACAACCCATTCACCCAAAACGAGTATTAAAAACATGAGGAACATACCAGCCGTAAAGGTTGACAGTCTCCCTCTCCCTCCAGATTTTACGTTGATAACAGATTGACCGATCATGGCACACCCTGCCATACCGCCGAAAAATCCGGCAACGATATTGGCAATCCCTTGCCCTCGGCTTTCCCGGTTTTTATTACTATCTGTGTCAGTCATGTCATCAACAATGGAAGACGTCAACAGCGACTCAAGCAGACCAACGACAGCTAGAGCAATAGAAGTCGGGAAGATAATTGATAACGTCTCAAAGTTTAATGGAACATCGGGAATCAAAAAGTTCGGCAAAGCTTGTTTGATTGTTCCTAAATCTCCAACTGTTTGAACATTAAAGTGACCCCAAATAGAAACAACCGTGAGAAATGCAATTGCGATTAAAGGACTTGGAACAGCTTTTGTAATAAACGGGAACAAATAAATGATGACTAAAGTTATGCCGACAAACACATATGTCAGACCGGATATACCAACAAAATGAGGAACTTGTGCCATGAAAATTAAAATGGCCAGCGCATTAACAAAACCTACCATGACCGATCGAGGAACAAATTTCATTAATCGCGCCACTTTGAGAACCCCAAATATGATTTGGATGATACCCGTCAGGATCGTAGCAGCAAACAGATACTGTAATCCGTGATCCTTTACCAGCGTTCCCATTAACAACGCCATAGCCCCTGTAGCCGCAGAAATCATCGCAGGCCTTCCGCCCGCAAAAGAAATCACCACCGCAATACAAAATGAGGCATACAATCCCACCATCGGGTCAACACCTGCAATAATAGAAAAACCAATGGCTTCAGGAATTAGTGCCAAAGCAACGACAATCCCGGCTAATAAGTCCCCTCTTATATTTGAGAACCACTCTATATTTAATTTTTTTAACATAAAATACAGTACACCTCTTTATGATTATTTTTTGTTGACTTCTAACTCTCATAGAAGCCAGGGTCGTTTGTAACTATTTAGAATGTAACAAACAAGAATTCAAATGTCTACAATTTTTTGTTCCAAAATAGATCTTTTTTGGAACTGACGGCGCATTCTGCGCTATCCATCTTATTTTGTTATAATGAAATATACAAAATTCATCAGGAGTTGATGATTTGATTTTTGGATATGCACGTCCGTTTAGTCAAGATCAGGATGTAACAAAACAGATAACTGCACTTAAAGGGTTCAACTGTGAAAAAATATATATTGAACAAACAAATTCAGCAAAAAACAGGCCAGAATTTGAGTCATTATGCAACAGTTTAAATACCGGAGATACCGTAATCATTTATAAGTTATACAGCATTGCGGACTCTACAAAAAACCTAATCGATATCACAGATTTTTTCAAAAGGAAACAAATCCACTTTATTTCAATATTAGACAAAGTGGACACCACAAAGAAAAACGGTTCCATATTCTTCGATTTTTTAGAAAGAGTCGGCGAATTTCAATTTGACATGATTAGTGAAAACACAAAGCTTGGCATTCAAGAGGCGAAATTAAAGGGGAAAAATACAGGACGTCCGAGGAAACCAGACCATAATGTCCGGCGCGCGATGGAAATGTATCAAAGCAAAACGTATACCATTCAGCAAATTACCAAAGAGACGGGCATCAGTAAAACAACACTGTACCGTTATTTAGATAATTGGAATGATTTTGATTCATAATAAACACGAATAAAAAACATACCGCTATTTTGGGTATGTTTTTTATTCGTGTTTCATTCCCTCTCAAAAATAATCCACATAAACAACGCCGGAAATGGTCTGTGTTAAAACCGGAAAAGATAAATGTTGGGAAATATCTTGTAAAAAAGTCTCATTAACCCGCTCAATTTTTGTATGAATTGTTCTCCTTTTCCACAGCTTCTGCATCCGCTTTAGTCACATGGACCGTGCCAAATGGATGGTTAGGCGGGGCATAAATGGAGTATAGTTTTAGCGGCGTATTGCCTGTATTGATCAGATTGTGCCATGTGCCGGCAGGTATGACAATGGCTGAATCATCATAGACATTTCGCTGAAAGTTTACCTGATCTTTACTCTTGCCCATATTAACGATACCGCGGCCTTGCTCTATCCGCAAAAATTGATCGAGGTTAGAATGCATTTCCAAACCGATATCTTCTCCAATATCGAGACTCATTACAGTAACTTGCAGGTGCGCTCCTGTCCATAGCGCGGTACGGAATGTATTGTTTTGTTTTGTCGCTTTGTTAATATTAATAACAAATGGTTTCGGCCCATAATCTGTCAAGTGAAGGTTTTGTTCTGCGTTTGCATGCTTCATTTTATTTGGATTCATCCAATAAACCGATCTTCCATCGCAGCACACATAATAAGGATATTGATGTGTAACAGGTATATAATACATTTTTCGATCCCCACATTTTTTTATTTTATGATATTACCCTATGCGTTTGTTGTGGGAATGTGCCACTTACATAACTTCTTAATAAAGAAAAGCTGTTGTATTGGTCACCTTATTTGAAAAACCCATGATTTCAAGCATTTGAGTTCTTCACTACACTTATTTATCATAAAAGTTATAATGTAACTTCTCTATTCCGATCAATGAATAAGGTTACTACAACACTAGCTATACTAACGAACGTTCCTGCAATAGAAACAAGAATTGTCCAAAAGCCATCGGGAATAAGAAAGCCAATTGGGATTAGCCCCAAAAAAGTCAAAACGATAAAACATTGGTATACTGCAGATATGATTCTTACAACAAGGTTGCCAAAAAAGGACATGGCTAATGGAGGGATGAATAAAAATACAACGATCCCAATTGATATCATTAAAATAATAGGCTCATCAAATGAAATGACATGCTCTCCAGGTGAATTTTTAGCAGCCACTAGCATAACAACTATAGACATTATTAGTGTAAGTAAAACCAGAAAAAACCTTTTAAACAACATTATGACTCCTTTTTTTAAAATGTACCTATAACGGGTCCTTTCCATAACCATTTTATGTGATTCAATAAAGAATATGCAGTTTTAACATAGCCGCCACAACCACTATTTATCATTAAGACATAACAGATACCAGTTGGTAACTAACCACATAAATGTCGTATTTATAGCGGCTTAGCTGTGGTATACACTTCTTTTTTTGCTTGGATGATGAAATTACCTTCCTCCTTTTTTACCAATTATGATAAAACCTTTATCTAACAGCTTATCAAATATAGAAATTAAACAATTTTGTATTCTAACTCCCCTGTATGATCACCTACTTCATCATAAGTATCATCTTCATTAATTGAATAGATAGGTATTCCCGTTATTTCAACTACCGCTTAAATATCTCAATTTCATTTTGCCAACTAACATCTCTTTGTTCCGGTTATAGGACAAAAAATACCAAGGGTCTGCAATCCTTGGTATCGTTCGTGCGGCCGAGAGGACTTGAACCCCACGGATTATTCACTCACTGAGCCCTCCTCAACATATCACTGATTATGAAAGATTGTTTTCATTACACTTTCTATCCTCCATTTTCATCATTTCTATAAAAAAATTGATGCCAAGTCTGAATTCCTAAAGGAGATTTAATAACTCAAACCGATTTATGTAAATTAGTCGGCTTTCAGGATATACACGGACCAATAGACCTCGTTCCCTATTGTTTTGATGTTGATTGTGCTCGATCTGTTTTTTTCAAAAAAGTTATTGACAATAAAAAAATAATCATGTTATCATTGAATATTTGATATTACACCTCCATATATGGTAACCTTAAGAAAGGTACCATATATGGAGGTGTATGATATGTTTCAAGTTGGCGATTACATTGTTTATCCAATGCACGGCGCAGGTATAATTGAAGCCATAGAAGAAAAAGATTTTTTAGAGGAAAAACAACAGTATTATGTCATCAAAATGTCAATCAGTAATATGACAGTTATGATTCCAGCGCGTAAACTATTGAGTTCAAGTATACGACCAGTTACTGATATACTTGCATTAAAACACATTCTACACATTTTTCAGCATGGAGAATCAGATAGGTTACTGCCGTGGAAACAAAGGTATCAAGTAAACACGAACAAAATAAAAACGGGTGAAATACTAGAAGGTGCTGAAGTTGTACGTGATTTAAGGCGTATGAAGAAAGAAAAAGCACTTAATACAAGCGAAAAAAAAATGTTGGATCATGCACAAGAATTTTTGATTAGTGAACTGGAAGTCATTAAAGGAATCACTGAAAACCAAATAAAAAGTTTCTGTTAATATTAATTATTGATCATGTATTTCATTCTGAAAAATATCCTGAATTTTTTGATGATATTATGATTACAAGTAAAGTACATCATTTCAAATATGTTCAACTTCTTCAACTTACTTTTGGAACATGAACCCCTTTTGTTATTCCTATCATCTATTCCCTTTTTATTATTTAAATTTTTCTGCGAACATTTGAAGAAAAAAACGAAATAGTCTTGATTTTTTCAATCCTGATTCACACTGCCACGGACAAGGAGCCGCAAAGATGGAAGAAAGGGAGGGCTTTCATTGTTTTAGGATCTTAGTGATTATTTCTAGGTTTCCCCTCACGAGTTGGTAACATCTAAATATATGGTCAACAATAAAAAATGAAGAAATTTTTTGAAATAAAACAATGAGGGTGTGGAGATACGAAACATATGTCTACACAAGAATTAGCAAATCAAGAATTCTTAAAAATTGCCGAATGAACGAAGAAAAGGATGATTCTTTACGAGAAGGGATGGTCCTTTTTGTTTACTTGTCGTAATAATAGGATAAACATACATTTTATCTGATCCTGATGAATTAAAAGGAAGGCGAGTGTTGGGATTATCATCGGTACTTCGTTTAGCGTGACGCTTTTGGCAGATGGCACAACACATTTACGCTGGCTTTTCGTTCGTATTGGAAAAGAAAACACATTCCATATATTGTAAATAAAGTATGTTATACTGTAAAAAAACCTTTGAAGCTTTAAATCTTTTTCTATTACCTTGTACCATCTCCCTACTCGAACGTTGAGTGGGTTTTTTTGAGAACATAAAAAAACAGGCCCTATTTAAAGAGCCTGTTTGTATAAACGATTGAAGATTAAGCTTTTTGAACGTTAGCAGCTTGAGCTCCACGAGCACCTTGCTCAACGTCAAACGTTACTTTTTCACCTTCGTCTAAAGATTTGAATCCGTCACTTTGGATTGCAGAGAAGTGTACGAATACATCGTCTCCGTTTTCACGTTCGATGAAGCCAAAACCTTTTTCTGCATTAAACCATTTTACTGTACCTTGTTCCATTATTGTTGCCTCCTAGTGTGTTACCACACAGTATATACTATCCTTGCCCATAGTATCATCAAGACGAAAAGTTAATATTCATACTATCCTTTACACCGAACAAAAATAATTCTTCTTTATCATAACACGAAACGGAAATCATTCCAAATTAATATTTTCGTTTTATTCATTATTATTTCTTAAATGTATGGAATCCAGTACAGAAGCAGTAAAAAAACAGAAAATGCCAATCATACTGCACCAATTTTTTAATATGTCTAAGAGGTCTATTCCTAACTATGGTTTGAAAACACCGTGAAAATGAATCACGAGTGTCTTCAAGCCTTTCTTTGCTCTTTAGCACTTCATTATTGATTATTATCAATCCATCCAAATTTTCTCTACTATTTCCTCAAACAATCCATGTTCACAGGCTCAATAAACCGTTCGCCATAGGGAAGCAGGGAGAGAGTTTGGCCAGATAAATAGCCGGGTATACTCTTCATATCCTTTTGTATCCCGGCTGGCTCTGCTAATAAAGATTTAACTGAACTTGAAACATTTTGGATTTCCAATAATTTCACAAATAATTGGGAAAGATACCTTCATATATGGAGTATGACGCTGGGTCTTCAAAGGCAATAAAACATTTTCTATACTCAGAAGATCATCAGGGAAGGGGAACCTTTTAAAAATGAATGAACAAAACCTCAGGACTTTGAGAAAACTGGTCACACCTTATGAAAAGTCCGATTTACAAAAAAGCATTTGTCAAATCATGAACACATTGGTACCATTTTTCCTGTTATGGTGTTTGGCATATAAGAGCTTGTCGATTTCTTATTTTCTTACATTAGCGATTTCTGCCGTTGCTGCAGGTTTTTTAGTGAGAACATTCATCATCTTTCATGATTGCTGCCACTATTCCTTTTTTAAGAACAGAAAGGCGAATCGAATCCTCGGAACAATCACAGGAATTCTGACTCTGCATCCTTTTGATCATTGGGCACACGACCATTCTGTCCATCATGCGACAAGCAGCAACCTGGACAAACGCGGGACAGGCGATATTTGGGTACTGACCGTTGAGGAATATAAGGAAGCCTCAACTAAGACAAAAATCATGTACCGTTTGTACAGAAATCCGTTTGTTATGTTTGTGATTGGGCCGCTTTACGTCTTCGGAATTACCAATCGTTTTAATCGTAAAGGGGCTAAACGTAAAGAACGGCTGAATACATATGTAACGAACCTGGGGATCGTCACTTTGGCAGCACTTTTATGTTGGGCTATTGGCTGGCAAAACTTCCTTCTGGTTCAGGCGCCAATTTTTCTGATATCGGGATCTCTCGGCATTTGGATGTTTTATATTCAGCATACGTTTGAGGACTCTTATTTTGAAGAAGATGAGCATTGGGAATATGTAAAAGCAGCAGTTGAAGGAAGTTCTTATTATAAGCTACCAAAAGTCATGCAATGGCTAACAGGCAATATCGGTTTCCATCATGTTCACCATTTAAGCCCGAGAGTGCCAAACTATAAGCTTGAAAAAGCGCATAACAACGCTGAACCATTGCAAAACGTTCCGACCATTACACTGGCAACAAGTCTTAAGTCGTTAAAGTTCCGCCTATGGGATGAAGAAAGCAAAAAATTTGTCGGTTTTAGCCACTTAAAAAAAGCTTCTAAAAGCCAAGTGTCACCGCGGCTTGGAGCGGATTAAATAAATCCCCCTAACCGATGATAAGGGGCAGTGTATCTTGCAGAATAAAAGTGCAGTCTCGCGCAACGGTTTTGTGCAGAGGCCAGCACTTTTTTAGTGCCAAATACACTCACAGACTCCACAATCGTATTCCGACCAAAAAAATAATACCAAAGGTGGTTAAACCCTTGATATTATTGGGATGATGACGAGAGGACTTGAACCTCCATGGGTTATTCACCCAATAGGATCTCAATAAAGTGGAAGCTTATTATCAGTTATATAAGCCTGTTATTTCAAGCATTTGAATTCATTTATTACATGTATTTTCATCGTTTTATATTCATTTTGGGCATAAAATGGGCACTGTTTTTAGGCTGTAAGCACACTGATTAATTTAAAGTTCGCATCCCAATATAATGAAAGAAAGAGCAATGAATAGAAGCTGCAAACATAACTGCTCCAGTTCCATTCTTTAATTCTCGAATTTTTTTAATCTCTTTTCCATCTGTTCTGCCATCTGTTTCGAATTTGGATTTCCTTCATTTTGCAATTGGTCAATGATATTCATATAATCCATTTCACTTCGGTTCTGACTTAATTTATATGCAGCCTGAATGTCATCCACCTTAATCTTAAAACCGACAATCGCTTTCAGTTGTCTTTCTAAGAGTTCAGGAGAAAGTTCATCCCATAAAATTGGATTTTCTCGATGTTTTTCGTATTTTTCCATCATTGTTGTTAATTCTTCTATTAATTCATCTCTCTCTAAAATACGTGCTTGACCGTATATATGGACGGCTTGATAATTCCATGTCGGAACATCTTCATGCCCGTACCAAGAAGAAGAAATGTAAGCGTGTGTTCCCTGAAACATAACAAGCACATCTTCACAGGTTTCAAATGTTCTCCACTGACGATTTCCATAAGCGATATGCCCAGTGATATAGTAATCATCACCTTTTTTATTTAACCCCAAAGGCAAATGCGTGGCAATTGGTTTCCCTTGTTCTGTCGTGACGATCGTGCCAAAAGAGTTTTTTTGAACGAAATCCCATATTTCATCAACATTTGAGACCTTAAAATATTTTGGAATATACATAATCATCCTCCTTCCAAAAATTATATAAGTGTTTTAGCCATTATAAAGTCCGTTTGTTTTTCATGCCCCATATAAAAAGAATGGGCTCCAGTTTGAACAAACCCCATTTTCTTATAAAAAGCAATAGCATTTTCGTTTTTTTCCCATACGCCCAGCCAGATTTTCTTTTTATTCAGTTCCTTCGCAATTTCCATAGCTTTATTTAACAGATATTTACCAAGTCCATGTTTTTGAAGTTTGTTCTTGATATAAATCCTCTCAATTTCAAGTGATTCAACACCCATTTCTTCAGTCTGAGCATCATTGATATTGACCTTTAAATATCCTGCGACTTCATGATGAAAATAAACAAAAAAGAAGCGCGAAGAAATATTGGATAATTCTTTTTCTAATTGTTTTAAGTTAAATGCCTTTTCCAGATAGGCATTCATATTTTCGGGCGAATTCTGATCCTTAAATGTCTCATTAAATGTTTCATAACTAATGTCTTGAAGTTTGCCCAAATCTTCAAGTGTGCACTTTTTTATATTGATAGTCATTTAAATATGTCACTCCTTTATAACATCAATAATTTCTCTTGTTCCCTTTTTTTACAAAATCCCAATCTTTTTCTATATTTTTTCTTACTCTTTGAAGAAAATTGAAAATGGTCTCCGCTTCTCTTTCAGAAAATCCCTCTAAAGCGACACGATTCGAATGATCATTTTCTCTTTTTATAAAAGGAAATACCTCATTCCCCTTTTCCGTCGGAAAGAGTTTTTTTATTTTTTTGTTATGTTCATCATCTTTCTTTTCAATAAAGCCCTTCAATTCAAGTTTTTTTATTGCACGAGCTGCGGTTGTTCGGTCTACTTTAATCATCTCAGCTAACTTTTCTTGAATGATTCCCGGGTTTTCACATATTCGGACAAGGTACAAATACTGCCCTTTTGTCAGGTCATGTTCTTTAAATTCGATATTGCTTATAGAATCCAATGCTCGTGCAATCATTCCAATTTCACGAAGAATATCCTTCATCATTAAACTCCTTACGTATATGTTTTTGTTGTATTTGCAATAAAAATAACGTACATTAAATATAACTCATCTTTGTTGTATTTACAACAAAAAATAAAGATAAAGAGGTCGAGTAAAGTGAAATATGTTTTTTATGTATTAGGAATTTTAATCTTAACCCTTGGTATTTCTTTCACGATTCAATCAGATCTTGGAGCTTCCCCTTTTGACGCACTTTTGGTGGGACTGTCCATAAATGTGGGGCTTACTGTGGGAAGTTGGGAAGTCATCATAGCTCTTATATTAATATGTTGTAATTCATTTTTAAAAAGACAAAAACCTGAAATTTCGGGGTTGTTAACGGCCTTTATAACGGGTATGGGGATTGATATATGGCTTTTTTTATTGCATTTTTCTGTAACACCTGAAACTTTGCACAGCAAAATTGTTTGTTTTGCAATTGGCTTAGTTGTTATAGGATTGGGAACCGCAACATATTTACACACAAAATTCGCCCCGATTCCTGTTGACCGGCTAACATTAATCATAAAAGAATTAACGAAAACCAATATATTTTTTTCGAGAACATTCATTTACCTCGTCTTCTTGATAATGGCGTTTATTTTGAATGGACCAATTGGCGTTGGAACTATACTAACCGTTTGTTTAGGTGGGTTAATACTTAATTACTTCATGCCCTTTACTGAAAAAGTGTTGGATCGCATATTAACAAACTCCAACTCCAGTACATCACCAAATGATGGTCAAGATAAAAAGCATTCCATATAGAAGGTATTTTAAGTAAGTGGGCACTAGAGGAAAAAAACAAATGAATATGAAAAATACCAAGGGCGTCAAAACCCTTGGTATCATTGATGCGGCCGAGAGGACTTGAACCTCCACGGGGTTTGCCCCCACTAGGCCCTCAATAAAGTGAATCTGTGTTTTCGGTTACAAAACCTTTATATATCAGTGTTTGTTTATTTTGATTAGGAGGTTTTATAATGATTTACTCATATTGAGGAGTAGAAGTGGAGTAGCCTTCTTTTTAAAAAAGTTACCTTATTATTGATGTTTTACTTAGTAACAGCACTGCTCGAAGTAATCAGTTAAGGTTAACAAAGCAGGTGCGTTCACCTGCTTTGTTAAATATTCCTATGAGAGTGTTTTAGCTTTATCCTAAACTTAAAACTCTTTTTATTACATTAGGAATGACAAATGACCGTTTGATCTCTTTATTTACTTGAATAATGTCTTTTTGTGTTTTCCCATTCTCTTCCCAAGTGACTTCTACCTGATAATCATTGGTCGTATTTGGTGGATCTGCCATTATCGCTACTGCTATTTCTTTTGCATTCTTAGGTTCATCTGTTGCATCACCTGATGCCTCAACAACACCATTTTCTTTAAACACAACCTCTTTTATTGAAAACTCAGAATCCCTTTTCCATGTAATATGAACCGCCCATAAGTCTTGCCTTGCAAGATCTATGTCTTTTTCAGGAGAATAGATAACACTCCATTTTCCATCTTTTGAATTACCCTTCAAAATAGGAGGCTGGTGGGTGCCAGCATAAATAAACCATGCTAAAAAAACCAGCAGTACAACAGAAACAATACTTACTAAAATATGCTTACTTTTTTTCATTTTTAACTCCAATCTTTATATGTAATGAATGGGATGTAAGATTATTTTACACTAATATAGAAGATTAATAGTTGTAAAAGATGTGCACTTAAAATTTTCAAGAACTCGTCTGCTACACGGGGTTTAAAGAAAGCAAACCCGCATGGTGTTGTCAACGAGCTTAAAACGTTTCAAAGCAGAAAATATATTTTTGGAGGATAATCATTCCTCATTAATAAACGAAAAATGAAGCATATTTTAGAGCGCCATCATTCTAATTATGGGTTGGTTTAGTTATGTCTCAGCAATCTTTTCTCAATAAAGAGATGACTGTTAACGATGTGGCGGATGCGATAGAATCAATTATGAAACAAAACCGTGAAAAGTTAATAAAAAAAGGAACTAAATTTAGTTATCAAGTTAGAGGAACATATGAGGGTCAACAATATGTTGTTGGCTTTCAAAAAGGGAAAGTAGGACAATTCTATCCGGAAAAATAGGAGAGTTAGTCTCCTATTATTTATCTAGGGCGATTATTTTAAAATATGGTGAACAAGATTTGCTTGATGTCACTATCTGGGACTTGGTTGACCAATTGTAGGCTTATTTTTTGAACCTAATTGAAGAAGCTCTTGAAACAGGAGAAAGCGAAACTTATTTTCCAGATCAACCTCTTCTATTGAAAATGAAATCAATATCGAATGATATGTTGTTATTTGAGATTGACCAAAAACAAAAAGTATTACTACCGAAACTTGATTTTTTTGAATCACTCTTAAAGAATGCGAAAAGTTTCTTTGAAACTATGAATTGCGTTTTAGAAGAAAACTGTGATTATGAGTACGAACTTAATAAGATCGATGAATTGCAAACCAAAATTAAATGTATGTGAGGAGAAATGTGAATTACTCTAGAGTGAAAAAATTCTTTGATTAGAATAAAAAATAAACAAGAGATAGAAGAGGATACCACGAAGGTGCACTATCGTCCTCAAGAATTATTTCTTGGTGATGAGAGTTTTTTATTACAATATTAATTTTTAGAGAGGAGAAATCAAATGAATCCTTTGTTGTTAGATGTTCCTTTACAATTAGAAACAGAAAGACTCATTCTTCGAGCACCACACCAAACAGGAGACGGGAATATTGTAAACCAAGCAATTAGAGATTCCTTTGGTGAATTAAAAGCGTGGTTGCCATTTGCTCAAGAACTTCCAACTGTTGAAGAGACAGAGATCAATATAAGAAATGCTCATATAGATTTTTTAAAGAGAGAAAGTTTTCGGTTCCTTATTTTTGATAGAGATTGCAATGACTTTATTGGAATAATTAGCCTTCAGAGAATTAACTGGACCATTCCTAAATGTGAAATTGGATACTGGATAAATTCTAAATTTAGCGGGAATGGATATATGACAGAAGCAGTAAAGAAATTAGCTGACTTTGGGTTAAACAATTTAAAATTTAGAAGAATTGAAATAAGGTGTGAATCAACAAATCTTAAAAGTCGTGCTATCCCAGAAAAACTGGGGTTTGTATTCGAAGGCACTTTAAGAAATGATGATTTATCCGCAGATGGCAGCAAGCTGACTGATACTTGTTTTTATTCCATAATAAAGTAACATAAAGTAACATAGCGAACATTTACACTTAAAGTAACGAGTGCGTTAGTGGAACTAGAAGGTATATAACATATTTTATATACTAATATGTTATGGCCCTTTAATTATCTCGTGCCTAAATTCCAATAGCTGATAATATAACAATGCATTCTTGGTTTTCTTCCATGTTTTGCAATTCTTTCTCTACTTCTGTTTTTATAATCTCTGCTTTTTCTCATTTTTTATTGATGTATACCATTCATTTAATTTCGTGACTAAGTCGTACGGAATTTTATCTTTATCTAAGAAAACACCCCGCAAGAAAATTCCCCTATCCTTACATAAATTGTACGAATATTTACATTAATTGTATTATGTCAGAACCCTCTTTATTTTACAAAGATGAATTGCAAAAAGGTACATAGTAACTACCTATTTGCGGTCACAGCAATTCTTTTGAGACTTGACATAAATTGATTAACTTTTGAAATCATTGGTAAAAATTTTTACAATTTTAACAAGAGTGCTATAATACGAGGAAAAATCTATTGAGGGAGCTAAAAATGGAAGAAAATATAATTCTCACTTGCCCACATTGTGGAACTAAGGCACCTATGAATTTATTAAACAGATATGAAAAAAATACATTTGTACCATTAACCTCTTATGAAGCCCAATTTAATGACATATTTGAAGTGTTCGATTGTCCTGTTTGTTTTGAATTTCAACTGTATCATACTCATTGGAATACTGAAGAAGTATACTACGAGGGTGATGTTATTTATAAAGATGGTCAAGTTTTGTTCCCATATAGTGAGCAGGTGAATTTAAACCTCTTACCTAAAAACATTAAATCTGCTTATGAGTCAGCTTTAAAAGTAAGGAAGATTGATGCTATGGTATGCCTAATGGCTCTTAGAAGAACTTTGGAAATGGTTTGTAAAAATAAAGGGGCTACCGGAAGAACACTTCATGCAAAACTTAACGACTTAGAAGAAAGGAACATTTTACCACCTTTAATGGGCGGTCTTTCTAAGATGATTAAAGAGGCAGGGAATGTAGCTGCTCATGGTGATGATATAGAATTTAATAGTACTATCGTTGAGCCTTTATTTAAATTCACAAATAAGATACTTGAATATGTTTACATTCTTCCTACTGAAATGGCCAGTGCTAGACGTCAAATGGAGATGGTGACAGGAAAAAAATTCACCGAAAAAAGAGCACCCCATCGAACACCTAGAATGAGAAAAATGAATCCAAGAGTAAAAAAAGAGGAGTAAACACACGTTTTACTCCTTTAACTTTGTCTCTTCACCTTTTGATTCTTCATAGTCTGGTGTTTTCTTTGATAAGCCTAGACGATCATTTTCACCATTCATTCGCATACCATCCATCTCTTGATACTTATCGCGGACTTTCTCATAATAGGTGTACGATGTCAGTTCACGAAAAGATCTTTCAGAAGGTAAAACGCAAATTGAATATATTTGCCTCCGTCACAAACTTTTATAAATACACTGTATCGTTTATATCAAGAATTGCACCGTGAGCGATTGGTGAGTGGGCTTTAACCACAGTATCTTGACTGTGTCTGTAATCAATTTCGAAGGAGAAAACATATTATATATGTCTATATGCTTTCTCCTTTATTTTAAGGGTTTTTATAATTTAGGTCTTGATAATTTAAACCTGTTTGTATTCTGTTTTTAAAACAATTAGAAACAATTATCAACAACGTCACCTAAACTAAAGAATTCTAGTACGGCTTTTTGAGTTTCACCTGGTAGTGCTTTAGTAGATACTTTTACGGCTTTTTTTATAGCATTTGTTCTAGAAAGTCCTAGGTTTCTTTGATGTTTATAAGCTGTGATAATTGTTTTTGTCATTGAATTTAGTCCGCCCATTAATTTTGCGGCTTTTTTAACTTTTAAGATCTTTGCCCAGGGGATAGCATTTACTGCTATAGCTTTAGCAGCACTAGAAATGCAACTCCATGTACTCAATACTATAAATGGTCCTATACTTTCCTGGACGGTTTTAACAGCAGTTAGGTTTTCTCCATCAGCAACAAATTCATAACCTTCAAATTCGTTACCTTTATGTACGTTTAACCATTCAACACCGGAGTTTATTCCTTGTACCGCAACATCCTCTGGCATTTGATCAATTAATTCTAATAGAGGTTCGAGAGTTCTTTTCATGTTTTGAGCTTCTACATTAACTTGCTCAGAAGAAACATCATTAGAATTTTCTTTTGCGTTAGCTATTGGTATTGTTATAGTAGTGAAAATTAGAGAGAAACAGATTACAATGACCAATTGTTTAATGCTTTTCTTCACGATAAAACTCCTTTACAATATTTTTATAGAATTATTTTGCAATGAAAATAATAACATATTTTTTAAAAAATAGGAGTGTGTTTATGAAAAAAAGTTTATATTTTTTGATACTATTGATCGTTGCAGGCTCGTTTATTGTTAATATTTTTGTAGATAATGAATCTATTTTAACAATAGTTAATATTATTGGACTAATTGCAATTATTATTATGGGCATTGTTTTAAGAATTACTTTTGGTAACTCTTCTGAAAAGTAATCCTTTTTAAGATCAAATGAAAAAAGCATCCTCAATTTTACAAAGGTGAATTACAAAAAGATACATTGTATCTACTCTTAGCGGTTATATCAATACTTTTGCGACTTGACGCCAACATTACGGCAATTCTTTTGTAAACAGAAAAAGAGGAGTAAACACATGGTTTACTCCTCTAACTTAGTTTTTTTACCTTTGGCTTCTTCATAGTCAGGCGTTTTCTTTGATAAGCCAAGACGATCATTTTCACCATTTCCGGGCATGTCGCTCATTTCTATATACTCGTCTCCAAGTTTTTCATAGTATTTAAAAGTAGTTAATTCACGAGAAGAATCATCAGGCATATAAAATGCGAACTGAATATATTTTCCTCCATCGTAAACCCGAACTATAGAATTAGCCCTCGAAACATTTACTCTAGTATCATCGCCTTTATATTCTTTATATTGATTGGTTACATTATCAATCGTATCATCATATTTATTGCCGCCGCATGCAGTTAAAAAGAACATCATCATCAAACTAAGGAGAATAAAAAGGTTTTTCAAAATAAACATTCCCTCCTTTTTCAATTTTTAGTATAAACAAACCTTTTTAAATTTTCCATCTTTTATCCAATTTACCGACGCATATATCTTATATTTTTACAATTGGTGACCGGCAATTACCTATATTTATACCAATATTCTTATAGTGAGTTTTTAAATTAATAAGAGTGTGATCGTTTATAACTTCATTTATAAGTTCGTTTAATCTATTTAAATCTACTTGTTTATTTTCTAATAAGTCATTGAAAATTACTTTGATTTCATCAGGATAAACATTTCCAACCAAGCTTGATAGACCATTACATCCATTTTTAATCATTTCTGGAAGATTTACATCTCCAGCTGCAAACATAATAAAATTATTAGGGAAGTCTGTTTGTTTATGCCGATGAACATCGCCCCCTTCTTTAAGTCCCCTTATATTTGAATGTCGGCTTAGTAAATCATTAAGTGCTTTCTCACTCAAATTAAAACCAGTCCTGGTAGGGTTATTATAAAGCGCAACCTCTTTAGATGTATGACTAAGAAGTTCGTCAACATAATAAATAGCTTGCTTTTGTGTAGGTCTTATATAAGGCGGAAAACCAATTAATATTGAATGAATATGAGTTTTCTCAATTTTTTCAATTAGTTTTATAGCATCACTTGTTCTCGTAGCCGAAACACCAAACATAAGTTCGATATCATCGGATTTTCGCTGACTGAAATACTCAATGATCTGAATACGTTCATCTATGCTCAGTGAATGTTGTTCACCAGTAGTACCGCATATTAGTAATGAATTGATACCCTTGTTTTTTAAATGTTCCACAATAGGATCAAATCCTTCTAAGAATAGACTTTCATCCTCATTAAAAGGTGTAGGAATAGCAACATTTAAATTTTTCATTTAGAAATCCCCCCAAGTGAATATTTTTCATAAACTAACCATATGTCTTTATTTTCAATGGATTGACAAAGTACTTTTAGGATAAAATAACAACTGACATTTTAAAAGGTACAGTTTTAGTTAAATATACATGTCAGAGGAGAAAAACGAATGAAAAGCATGATTTTCGCTTTCAAAAGCGACACTCCGAAATACAAACAAATTTACGAGCAATTTAAGGCATTAATCGAGCATGGAAATATAAAAGTAAATGAGCAGCTGCCATCCATTCGAGAACTGGCCAATTCCCTGCAGGTAAGCCGCAATACAACGCTAATGGCCTATGATCTTCTTTTAGCAGAGGGATACATTCGCGGAGAATCACGTAAAGGGTATTTTGCAAATGAAGTAGGACCCCTTTTAAGACAAGAAAATGCTGAGGTTCGAGCTGATAAAACAGAAACGTCACAACCGGTACTGATTGATTTTCGCGCCGGAGCCGTGGATCAAAAGCATTTCCCACTGAAAACATGGAGAAAATTATACAATCAGGTTTTGTCATTAGAGAAAAGCTATCTGTACAGTGAACCATTCGGAGAAATGAACCTCCGTGAGCAAATTGCCACTTATCTCTTGGAATCACGTGGTGTGAAAACAGATGCTAATTCTATTATTATCGGCAGTGGTACGCAACAAATGCTAATATATCTTTGCCACATTCTAAAAGAGGAATTTCACGAAATTATAGTTGAAAATCCGGGGTATGAAGGTGCCAGGGAAGCTTTTCAATTTCATGGAATTCATTTAGAAACGCTTCCTGTTTATGAAAGTGGAGCTGACTTTTCTCAATTAAATACACTGAAAGAGAAATTAATCTATGTGACTCCTTCCCATCATAGCCCTTACGGTGTAAGCATGACCATTCAGCATCGCCAAAAACTGATCAATTGGGCGAATAATAGAGAGGGATATATTATTGAAGATGATTATGACAGTGAGTTCCGTTATACGCAACAGCCGTTTCCCGCCCTTGCATCCATTCAATCCGAACGAGTGATCTATTTGGGGAATTTCTCAAAATCCTTTCTTCCCGGCATCCGTATAAGTTATATGGTTTTACCTCAACCCATTTTGCATAAGTATAAAAAACGGTTTCTTCATTTCGAAAACACTGCTTCTTTGCTTAATCAGCTAACCATGTCTGAATTTATGAAGGCTGGTGAATGGACTCGCCATATTAAACGTATGCGCATTGTATATAGACGCAAAATGCAACACTTAATTTCAAATATAAAGCAGGAGTTTGGGGATCATGTGACAATCATCGGCGAGCAGTCCGGATTATATATATTAGTGAGAGTTCATCTGCATTGTTCAGAAGAGAAATTAATTCAGCGGGCTTTGCAGTACGGAGTGAAAGTATATCCCACTTCTATTTATTTTGTTAACACTATTCCTGATAAACCAATCATAAAGTTAGGTTTCGCTCGTCTCGACTTTGATGAAATTACATCTGGCTCACAGCTTTTAAAAAGTGCTTGGTTAAATTAAACATAATCTAGAAAACAGAAGTTGAAGGGCACAGAAAATTTGCTGACATACATAATAGATAAAAAGGAAAGACTTAAACCCCTTTCCTTTTATCCATTTCCCTTGACCTGCACATTATCAACTAACCAACCATCTTTTTCTTTTTTCATAGTTGTTTGAACAATTAACACTTGATTCATTGTAACTGAATTCGCAGTTGTGGCGATTTCAACAACATTTAAATACAATTCATGGGATTCATCCAACGGTTTTGAATAACTCTCTAGTGAAAGTAATTCACTTTGCACGCTGACTGTGTGCTTTTGATCAGATCGAGAAGGGAATGCATAATCAAACCCTTTTTCTGTTGTATGCTTCTTAACTGTTTCATATCGCTTATCTATGTCTGAGTAATTAAAAAACGCTTCAAAAAATGCTTATTTTCCGAAGCGCTGCTTGTTGATTCTATATGGTTCAATTCCTTAATTTTTTCGCTCAAAACTTCATTTTTATCTTTTAACTTTTCAATCTTATACGTTTGCTGTCCATTCGTAAAAAATCCGGTCAGCAGTATCAATAATAAACAAGCTGAAGCCCATGCAATGTGTGTTTTCATGTTTTCACTCCTAGTTATTTAATGCGTCCAAAAGATACAAGGTGCTCTCTCCAGTAACCTGAATTCAGATCAGAATATTTGATTCCACTGTCATTCGAATTAAACATTCTCCCATTGCCTACATAGATACCGACGTGAGTGATTGCTTTTCCTTCATATGTGCCACCAAAGAACACTAAGTCACCCGCAGTCGCTTCTTTTTCACTTATTTTCTTTGTTGCCCCATGTTGTTCTTGTGCTGTTCTAGGAAGAGTGATTCCAGCTTTCGCAAAAGACCACTGAACAAGGCCCGAACAATCAAATCCAGTTTTCGGGTTTGAACCGCCCCAAGCATACGGTTGCCCTTCATACTTCAAAGCTTCCTTCATGACCGTTTCATAGAAATCCATAGAACCATTCACAGGCTTCACATTTTTATCAGAGCCTTTCACATACCTCATGACGTGATCAACATAACTTGGGTCACCGTAGCTCTTCCAGCCCATTTTAAAAGCTTGCAATCGGCTAAAATCGAGTGCCAATTTTTTTGTGTATTTCCCGCCGTTTTTTTCACATAGTCAATAAATCCAGAACCGAAATTGTATGCCTGTAAGGTTAAACGAATATCACCGCCAGCCTGTTTAAAAACCTTCTTAAAATGTTTAATGCCGACTTCAATCGAATATTCCGGGTCAGTTATGGAGTTAGGAGGTAAGCCGATACTTTCGGAACTTTGCATGATATCTAAAGAACGCCCACCACTTTCCTGCATGGTGAGCGCCATTATAATATTCACTTGATCAAAAACGCCTTCCTGACGGGCGTATTTCTCAAATACCGCCCTAAATCGTTCAACTTCCGGTGCAATGCCAACCGTTTCATATTCGCCATCCCCGCAGCCTTTAGGCAAGTGGCAGTTCATGGGGAGTACACAATTTTTTTAAAAACACAAAAAAATACCAAGGGTGTCAAAACCCTTGGTATTATTGGGATGCGGCCGAGAGGACTTGAACCTCCACGGGTTATTCACCCACTAGGCCCTCAACCTAGCGCGTCTGCCATTCCGCCACGACCGCGTGATCATTAAATTGTTTGTGCTGGTTTATTAGGCTCTTAACCTAGCAAAACCGATTTTTCGTGCACTTTGTAATTAAAGTGCGGGTGAAGGGACTCGAACCCCCACGTCGTAAGACACTAGATCCTAAGTCTAGCGCGTCTGCCAATTCCGCCACACCCGCAAAAAGACAAATGGTGAGCCATGAAGGACTCGAACCTTCGACCCTCTGATTAAAAGTCAGATGCTCTACCAACTGAGCTAATGGCTCTTGCTATTAAATTTCAAAAAATAAAAATGGCTGGGCTAGCTGGATTCGAACCAACGCATGACGGAGTCAAAGTCCGTTGCCTTACCGCTTGGCTATAGCCCAACGAAAATGGAATGACCCGTACGGGATTCGAACCCGTGTTACCGCCGTGAAAGGGCGGTGTCTTAACCGCTTGACCAACGGGCCGATGGTTGAGAACTTATATCGAAATCTGATGGCGGAGAAGGAGGGATTTGAACCCTCGCGCCGCTTACGCGACCTACACCCTTAGCAGGGGCGCCTCTTCAGCCACTTGAGTACTTCTCCAATATGGCTCCACAGGCAGGATTCGAACCTGCGACCGATCGGTTAACAGCCGATAGCTCTACCACTGAGCTACTGTGGAATAATAAGACAAGACTTATTGTATCAGCCTTGATTTGCAGTGTCAAGAGGTATATGTTTTTTGTCTATCTCTCGTGACGACTTTTATAATGTACCATAGGCTTGCCATATCCGTCAACCTTTTTCACAAAAAAAATCTTTTTATTTTTCCGCGGCATTTTCCGCACCTGTATCTGTCAGGGTTCATGGCACGCTTCTTTATATACTGTTGGCCGCAGGCCGTACAGATATACCTATAAGTTTTTTTGTTTTCTGTTTTTTTCTTTAAAGGCGTACAGAACCTTGGCGCGTTGACCTGCTGCAGCAGCACTCGAAAATCTCTGTCTCTGTGCTTGTACCCTTTTCCTTCTAGGTGAAGATGGTAATGGCAAAGCTCGTGCTTGATGATGCCGATCAGTTCCTCCCTGCCATGTTCAATCAAATATTTCCTGTTCAATTCAATGTTATGAGAGGTTAACAGGTACCTTCCGCCCGTCGTTTTCAGCCTGTCATTAAAAAGCGCCTGATGGCGGAACGGCTTGTTAAAATACGTTTCAGAAATATCCTCTGTCAGCTTTTGAAGCTCTTTGTTATCCATGGTGCACCTCACTTAAAAAACATTGAACGGGACAATTCACCGTTCGCATACAATATGGTAATCACCGTCCCTCTTATGATAAAAGCTGAGGAGGAATGAGCCTATGCCAAATTGGCTTAAAAAACAGATGCAAAAAGCGTTCCTTGAAAAAGATAATTACCAAATTAAACTGCTGAATCAATGCTGGTATTTCTATAGGAAAAAACACTGCTCGTAAGCAGTGCTTTTATTTTATCATAGACAGCGATACTCTGCCTTTTTGTACATCTACACCGTCAACCCAAACCGTCACAATGTCACCGACGGACACGACATCAAGAGGATGCTTGACGAATTGATTGCTGAGTTTTGAGATATGCACAAGCCCGTCTTGTTTGACTCCGATATCAACAAACGCTCCGAAGTCCACTACATTGCGCACGGTGCCCTGCAGCTCCATTCCCTCTTTCAAATCTTCCAGCTGAAGGACGTCTGTTTTCAGCAAAGGCTTAGGCACCTCATCACGGGGATCGCGTTCCGGCCTTGTCAGCTGTTCACAAATATCTTTCAGAGTGATTTCGCCGATTCCAAGCTCTTTTGCCGTTTCAGAAAGCGCCAGCTGATTGATTTTGTCCCTCGATTCCGCCGTGCCGATTTGTTCTGTTGAAAGACCGAGCTTTTTCAATAGCGCTTTTGTTTCTTTATAGCTTTCCGGGTGGATGCCTGTTCTGTCCAAAGGCTCTGTCCCTTCCTGCACTCTTAAGAAACCGATGCATTGCTCATAAGTTTTCGCACCGAGTCTCGGGATGTCCTTCAGTTCTTTTCGATTCGAAAACTTCCCGATTTCCTCACGCTTTTTAACAACGTTGCCTGCTACAGACTTTGATAATCCGGCTACATATTGAAGCAGCGCGGCGGATGCTGTGTTGACGTTTACTCCCACCTGGTTTACGACTGTTTCGACGACGAACCGCAGAGATTCATTTAAGCGTTTTTGGCTGACGTCATGCTGATACTGTCCGACCCCCACAGATTTCGGATCGATCTTGACAAGTTCCGCGAGCGGATCTTGAAGTCTTCGCGCAATGGATACAGCACTGCGCTCTTCAACCTGAAGCCCAGGGAATTCTTCCCTGGCAAGCTCAGAAGCCGAATACACGCTTGCTCCCGCTTCATTGACGATCACATAATAAATTTTGCGCGGCATGTCCTTCAGTGCATTGACGATGAATTGCTCTGTTTCTCTGGACGCCGTGCCGTTTCCGATCGCCACCATCTCGACTTGATACTGCTCGAGAATCGCTTTGACTTTCTCATGGGCTTCTTTCGTTTTGTTGACTGGCGCATGCGGGTAGATGACATCAATTTTCAAGACTTTCCCTGTCTCATCTGACACAGCAAGCTTGCAGCCCGTTCGGAAGGCTGGGTCAACACCGAGAACGGTTTTGCCTTTCATCGGCGGCTGAAGCAGAAGCTTTCTCAGGTTCTCAGAGAAAATATGAATCGCCTGTTCATCCGCTTTTTCTGACAGCTCTTTTCTGATTTCACGCTCGATCGCCGGCTGGATCAGCCGTTTATAGCTGTCTTCAATCGTCTCCTGCAAAATCTCTTTTACAGACGTGGTGCGGTTTTTGATAATCTGTTTTTCTAAATACGCCTTGATATAATCTGCCGGCGGTTCGATCGATACCTTTAAAATGTCTTCTTTTTCGCCGCGGTTCATCGCCAGCACTCTGTGCGGAACGACTTTTGCGATTGGTTCTTCGTACTCATAATACATTTCATACACATTTTTTTCGTCTGTGTCCGCCGACTTTCCGGCTGCAGATTTCATGGTTCCTTTTTTAAAGGTTTCCTGGCGAATCCACTTTCTGAAACTCGGCTCGTCTGAGATTTGTTCCGCAATAATGTGCTTGGCGCCTTCAATCGCTTCTTCCCGTGTGAACACTTCTTTTTCTTCGCTGATATATTGGTCTGCGTTTTCTGCCAGACGGTTATCTTGCGGAAGTGTCAGGATATAGTCGGCAAGCGGCTCGAGGCCTTTGCTTTTCGCGACTGTCGCCTTTGTTTTGCGTTTTTGTTTATACGGGCGGTAAAGGTCTTCCACTTCCTGAAGCTTCACCGATTGCTCGATTTTACGTTTCAAGTCATCTGTTAATTTATCCTGCTCTGCAATGAGCCTGATGACTTCTTCTTTTCGCTGATTCAGGTTTTGTATGTATTGCCAGCGTTCAGAAATTGTCTGAATCTGAACCTCATCCATTGAACCCGTTTGCTCTTTTCGGTATCGGGCGATAAACGGGACTGTGTTGCCGTCTTCAAGCAGGCGGATGACACTTTCAACGTGTTTTTGTGACAAACCGATTTCTTTCGCAATTTGCTGTTTTAAAAGGGCTGACGTTTCCATGTAACCATTGCCTCCAATTTTGTCGTTCTTTCTCTAGTGTATCAAAAACCGAAAGAAACACATAAAAAAAGACAGCTGGGCAGTCGTACTTTATTCATTCTTCAACAACCCGGAAAGTTCCGTTTGATTGCTGGCAGTTTCCACACACCCATCGTATTGAATGCACCATTACAAAAAAAGAAGCCGGATTCCAGCTTCTTTTTCTGATCTCTTAGGACAGCTGTCCAAGAATATAGGTCAGGTCATCTTTTCTCGATGTTGTGTACATTTTCAGTGAATTCGATATGTCTTCTACCGATTGGCCTTTTTTCAAATGGGAGCGGATATCGGGTACGTTTAGTCCATCGGTATGTATAATGAACTTTGAACCCTTTTCGTAGGTGGCGGTGTGTGTTTTGTATTTTTGCGGCTTGCCTGATAAATAGCCTGAAATCGGCAGAGGATAAAAGCTGTCACCAGACGGGGAATGCAGAATAAACCGTACGTTTCCGACAGAGCAGTACGTAAACTGCCTTTGTTTAAAATTGATTTTCAGGATAGAAGCTGTAGCGCCTCTTTTGTGTTTCATCGCCTGATTACAGCGTTCAATAATGCTTTGTACGTCTTCATTCGCATAGTTTTCCACTAAGTCTTTGATGGCCGCAGAAGATTCGTTGGCAAGCGATCCGCTTCCAAGTCCGTCAGCTACCGCGCAAATTAACTCCTTATCATCAGCTTTCATATAAAAGCTGTCGCCGCAAATCGATTTTCCTTCTTTATTCAGTTGGTATACAAGAGTTTGAATATGCTCGTTTTCTTCAACCTGGATCATTACATTAACTCCATCGAGGGATCTTCAGTCAAGGCCTCTCTGAGCTTCTTCACAGCTTTGCGCTGCAGACGCGAGACGTGCATTTGAGATATACCGAGAATGTCCCCAGTTTCTTTTTGGCTTTTGTTTTGAATATACGTAAGGTCTATGATTTGTTTTTCACGGTCTGAAAGGACATGAAGCACGCTTTGCAGCATCATTTGCTGGTTGACCCGCTCATATCCATCCTCCTGTGATCCGACGATATCAAGAATCGTGACGGTGCTTCCTTCCGCATCCGCTTCAATGCTGTGGTCAACGGATAAGGCTTGATAGCTTTTGCCCATTTCCATCGTTTCAAGAACCTCTTCTTCCGAAACATCGAGAAATTCGGCAATCTCTTCTACTTTCGGCGACCTTTGTGTTTCAGTCGTCAGCTGATCAACCGCCATTTTGATTCTTGGGCCCAATTCTTTGATTCGTCTCGGTACGTGAACGCTCCACGTCTTATCTCTGAGGAAACGTTTAATCTCACCGATGATCGTCGGTATCGCAAAAGCTTCAAACGATTTGCCGACCACCGGATCGTATCGCTTAATCGCTCCCAGCAGCCCGATCATGCCGACCTGGCGAAGATCCTCGTGGAAGCTTTTTCCTTTTGAATATTTTTTCGCAAGCATATCTACAAGATTTGTATATACCTGCACAAGCGTTTCTTGCGCCTGTTCATCTTGATTTGTTTGGTATTCGCTTATGAGCCGATCGACTTCATCTTTAGTTAGTTTCGTAGTTTTTGATGGTTGTGTCATGATCAACTCGCTCCCCATTTAAATACTTTGTCATCGCTACGGTGACGCCGGAGTTGTTTTGCACTCTGACTTCATCCATAAGCGTTTCCATTAAATATAGACCGAGCCCTCCTTCTGATAATTGATCAACTGTGTGCGAAGGTGTGTACGGCCCTAGATCCTGCTGCTTTTGATCGAAATCAAAGCTGTCTCCTTCATCCGCCACAATGACCTCTAAACGGTCTTCAAACACACCGAATCGGATTGACACTTCACCATTTTTGTCTTCTTTATAAGCATGCTGAACCGCATTCGTACACGCTTCACTGACTGCGATTTTCAGATCTTCAATTTCATCATACGTATAGCCCATTCTGCTCGCGACGCCTGACAGCGTCAGCCTTATAATCCCTACATATTCAGGCTGGGCCGGCACTTTCATTTCGATGTAATCAGCGTTATTCTTCATTGCACTCCACCTTCTGACTTTGCAGAAATATCAATGATGTCCTTCAAACCTGTAATCTCAAACAGACGAATCAGCCGGTCAGAAAGATTTTCAAGTTTCAGCGACCCGCCTTGTTTTTTCACTGTTTTAAAGATGCCTACAAAGACGCCGAGTCCGGTACTGTCCATGTAGCTGACATCTTTCAGGCAAATTTTTAAGTCAGCGCCTTGTTCTGCCAGAGGAACGAGCTTCTCTCTGAGCACCGGAGCTGAGTAAACATCTATTTCTCCTGCAATGTTTACTTGTGTATCATTCTCGTTTTGCTTCACATCAACATTTATATTCATTCATATCACCTCAAATTATCCTTCAAATCATTAATTGTTGTATACCCCCGGCTGGCTGATGCTAAACCTTTCTTCGCAAAACAATTAACGTAAAATCATCGTGAAGCTGAAAGTCCTGCAATTTGAGGAGGCTGTCATAAATGTTTTTGACCATTTCCTGCGCAGAGGAACACATATGTTCCTCAATGAGTTTCTGCAGATCAGGACGCTCCAAGAAACCGTTTTCCGTTCTGCATTCTGTGACGCCGTCAGAAAATAAGACAATCATATCGCCCTTATCGAGATGATGATCAAATTGTTTGTAGTCATAATCCTGCGAGATGCCGAGAACGAGCCCTTTGGCCTCTAAATCGTAAAACGTGTTGTCTTTTTGAGAATAATAGAATCCCGGTTCATGTCCCGCCGAAGCATATGTAAATTGATGCTTGTCCATATTGTAATTGGCATAAAGCATCGTAATAAACATACTGGCGTCAACGTTTTGTTCGACAACCCGGTTTAAATTTTTCAGCACCTGAGGAGGGTGTATGCCCGTTTCCGGCAAAGAGTCCATCGCGTATTTAATCATGGACATACAAAGAGCCGCCGGAATGCCTTTTCCGATCACATCCGCGATTGCGATATTAATGGATTCCTTGTCTTTGACAAAGTGGTAATAATCACCGCTCATCTGTTTAGCGGGCACACTGATGGCACCGATATCCAGCGCTTCTTCCTGCGGAATCTTTGTTCCGAGCAGCGTCTGCTGGACATTCGCCGCGATTTCAATTTCTGATTTAATTTCCTGCTGTATTCCCCTGAGGGTTTGATGCTCCTGATAAGCCATTCCATATCCAATCATGACTTCTATTAAAAAATCCAGCGAATGAAAAACATCTTCCGGGAGACTCGGATACAGCTCCTTCAGCACTTTTCGGTGAATGCTGATGATTTCTTCCGGAGGAATTTGATGCTCGATTGTTTTTCGGCTGAATTTTTGTGCTTGATATAAAGATGTTTCTGTTAATTCAGCTATATATCGACTAAGCAGCTGATGATACCGCTGCTCAATAACCTCCCTAAAATCCACTTTCTTACCTCCTACCGAAGCCATTTAATGGCTTGTATCTCTGTTCCTTCCCCCGATACGGAATTTAAACTGAATTCATCCATCAGCCTTTTGACACCAGGAAGTCCCGCTCCGAGTCCGCCAGACGTTGAAAATCCGTCTTCCATGACTTTACGGATATCAGGAATTCCCGGCCCTTGGTCTTCCGCTATGATTTTCAGGCCCTTTTTTCCTCTGTCAGCGACCTGTTCAATACCAATCTGGCCTTTGCCGGCATACAAATAAATGTTCCTGGCTAATTCTGAAATAGCCGTTGTAATTCTAGCCTGGTCTACCGTGCCGAAACCAAGTTCTTTTGCAACATTTCGCCCCAGTTGTCTGGCGGCCACAATATCCCATTCTGTCATGATTTTTACACAGGATTGGTCGTTCATTCGCTATTCCCCCAATTCCCGCTTCAATGTCTCAAGCCCCTGCTCTAAGTCGAGCGCGGTTTCGATTTCCTCAAGTGCGATTCCAAGTTCAATCAGCGTCACTGCCACAGCGGGCTGAATGCCGGTCAAGACAACTTTCGCCCCCATTAACTTAGACATTGTAATGACGTCGCCCAGCACTTTGGCGATAAATGAATCAATCATATCTACAGATGTCAGGTCAATCACGACTCCGTTGGCACCTGTTTCGTATATTTTATTTAATAAGTCTTCTTGAAAGGTCAATGCTGTTTGGTCATCGAGTTCCCATTGAATGGACACTAATAAGCAATTATACAGTTTCAAGATCGGGATTTTCGGATGTCTCAAATGTTATTCCCCCAATGAAACGATTTTTCGATCCGTCATTTCCAATGCTGTTTGAATTCCTTTTTGTAGGGTATTCTTAGTAATAATCTGGGATAAATCAATGCCCAGGTTGACAATGGTCTGAGCAATTTCCGGACGGATGCCGGCGAGCAGGCATTTCGCGCCGACAAGCCTTACCGCTTCAGACGCCTGAATAATATGATGGGCAACCATCGTGTCAACGACAGGAACACCTGTGATGTCAATCAGCACGACTTGTGACCGGTGTTTGACGACACCGTTAAGAAGATTTTCCATAATTCGTTTTGCACGTTCGGTATCTATTGTTCCGACCAGCGGCATCACGGTGATGTTTTCAAACACCGGGATAAGCGGCGCAGATAGCTCCTGCAGCGCGATTTTTTGCAAGGATACGGTTTTTTCCCACGAGATTGAGTATTGGTTGAAGATTTCTGTATTAATCGGGCTGAAAAAGCGGTCAAGCTGCCAGATTAATTCCGTACTCTCTTGATCTGGCAATCTCTTATCGTTCATCTTCGTGTAGAGACGCTTCCAGAATTCAGCAAGCGCCGTAGCCAGAAACTTCAAAGAAAGTCCAATTTGGACGGTTCTCAGCGCCAGTTCGCTGATCTGACTTTCAGCCGCGCTGTCGTCCTTAACAGACTGCAGAAGAATGTCGATATATTCTTTAGATATATTTTCATACACTTGGTCAGTCAGCTGGTATGATTCTTGCTCGCTTAATTCTCTTAGTGTGTCAGTCCACAGTTGGAGCAGTTCATTTTGATTCTCGGCAATGAACTGGTATACAGTCTGATTCGACATCAAATTCGCTTACCTCCCGATAAAAAACAACATATTTTTTGTTATTACACTATTATATCGTTTATGTTTTTTGAAAACAAAAAAAGTTGCTCTATTTGAGCAACCTGCACATATGTCTAAAAATCAATGAGTGCCAAACTGATTTGTAAGGCTTCATCAACCTTATCCATCATTTCATCATCCAGATGAGTAATCTTATCCGTTAACCTTTGCTTGTCAATCGTCCGAATTTGCTCCAGCAAAATAACGGAATCTCTTTCAAAACCGTAGCGTTTTGCATCAATTTCGACGTGGGTTGGTAATTTCGCCTTCTGTATTTGCGCTGTTATGGCTGCAACAATAGCAGTTGGGCTGAAGCGATTTCCGATGTCATTTTGGATCACTAAAACCGGGCGCACCCCGCCTTGTTCTGAGCCAACAACAGGAGATAAATCAGCAAAATAAACATCGCCGCGTTTCACAATCAAATGATTATCCTCCGCTGACTAAGCGCTCAACTGTCGTTTCAGCCTCGCACTCCGCAAAGTGAGCCTCAGAAGAAATATTCAGGTTGATTTTCGCCATTTCCATATAGCCGCGTCTCATCAAATCACGGTTGTGACGAGTTGTTCGTTCGCTGACATACGCTCTCACTGCTTGTGATATCAGTTCGTTTCTGCTTCGTTTCTCCCGCATCGCTACACCATCCAATTCAGCTACTAGGTTTTCGGGCAAGCTGATTTTCATTTCGGTTCTTG
Organism: Bacillus sp. SW14; assembly: GCF_047608225.1. Lineage (NCBI taxonomy): Bacteria > Bacillati > Bacillota > Bacilli > Caryophanales > Bacillaceae > Bacillus > Bacillus sp. SW14. Next base: position 3,831,517 of record NZ_JBLKRW010000001.1, read on the forward strand.
CGCTGGATTCAGACAAAAAACATACACCTCCACCAAACTTACGGATACGACTCTTTTATCCATCCAGTGATAATGATACCATTATTCACTCTTCAAGCAAAGCTGTTTTATGAATTCTCCATTATGAGATGAGCTATTTGCTTGTATTTTCCTGCACTAAAGGATTTCTTACTTCCATTATACTCCCATTTTCCAAAAACATACGGGGAACCCGGGAACTTATTGTACAAGACACCTCATAGTTAATGGTTTCGAGCCTGCCTGCAATTTCATCCATGGAAATATATTCTTCTCCCTGCCGGCCTATTAATGTGGCTTTTGTGCCCGGCGGATATTCCTGATCCAGCTCCACCATAAATTGGTCCATGCAGATCCGGCCGGCGATCTTCAGCCGTTTTCCCTTCACAAGGATTTCGGTTCCTTCCAACTTTCGAAGCCAGCCGTCCGCATAGCCGACAGGCACCGTCCCGATCCATGTATCTTTTTCCGCTGTGTATTCCGCTCCGTAGCTGACGCACTCGCCTTTTCTGATCAGTTTGACATGCGACAGCGTTGAATGCAGGGTGAAAGCGGGGCGCAGTTCAAACGGTATTTCGTCCGTCATGTCGGCTGATGGACGGAGGCCGTACATGCCGATGCCGAATCTGACCGCGTTGAAAAAGCCTTTTTTCAGCCTGAGGCCGGCGGCGCTGTTCGCACAGTGCACCATCAGTTTCTTGAGCGGCAGCGGAGCAATCAGTTCTTTAAAGCGCTCAAACTGCTTTAAAAAATAGCCTCTTTCTTTTTCATCCGCTGTCGCAAAATGGGTAAATACCCCTTTGCATTTTAAACGAGGGTTACGGTCAAGAATCGCCATGATGTGATGAACTTCTTCTTCTGTTTTTACGCCAAGCCTGTTCATCCCCGTATCGACCTTTAAATGAAAATGAAGAGAACCTTTTTTCATATGGCGGGCAGCTTCCTGAAGCCATTCAACAGAATAAGCTGTTATTGTCACGTCATATTCTGCCGCGATTGATACATACTCAGGGGGAACCGCGCCGAGCACCAAAATCGGCGCTTTCAGGCCCTTGTTGCGCAGTGAAATCGCTTCATCGAGAATAGCCACTGCCAAGCATGAAGCACCTGCGTCAAGCGCCGCCTTCGCTGTTTCTGCATCGCCATGCCCGTAGGCGTTTGCTTTCACAACTGCCATTAGGTGGACATGCTCGCCGATATGTTCTTTCATATTGCTGACATTTTCCTTTATCGCGGACAAGTCGATTTCCGCCCACGTATTTCTGTAAAAAGGTTTTGTGCTCATTATGACACTTCCTAGCTTTTATTCAATATCATTTACATATCATACTAAAATTAAAGGCCGAAGGGAAACGATGCAAGACGAAAAAAAGGCCAAATCATGTTTGGCCTTTGGCGGTTATTTAGATGATTGTCCCTGCATGCTTTTCGCGACTGTCACCATTTCCTCTTTCGTAAGATCTTTAGATGAGAGAAGGTAATCTACGCCATCATACGTCCATGATAATGATGCATCCGACAAGGCGCCGATGGTGTAGCCGAGGTTCACCGGTTCGCCGTTCAGCCTAACTGAAGAGGAAGCCTTGGCAATTTGGGCTTTTTCCTGAATTAAGGTAAATGATTTTTCTCCTCCGTAGGTCATGATGATCCGCTTCCCGTCTTCAGTAGAGATATCTTTTTCTTCTAGCAGCTTTACGCCAAGCGGCAGTTCAAGCGGCGTTTTGACCGCGAATGTATCGGATGGCTTCGCGCTTGTGGCAACGTCCATTTGGGAAAGGGTCATATTTTTCTTCTCGTCAAAGGATTCTTTGTCGAAATGTTTATTGAATTCAAAGCTGCTGAATTCTACTTTCACCATGACTTTTCGGTCAGTATCCATCACTTTGACAGATGACGGGCTCATATCTTTTTTGTTAAACGTGATTTCTTGCGTTGGCAGCATTTTGTTATGCTGATAGTTCGTTTTTGTTTCAAATACGTAGTTCTTTTCTTTCGCAGTGAAAACCGCATCTGAATCGTTTTGAACATCCTTTACGAGCGATTCAAACAGATAGACCTGGCTGCTGTTGTTCGGCCAGTCGCTTTGAAATCTGAAGCTCTTATTTAAAGACGGCGTGAGAACAAATACTCCGTTTTCATTTCGTAAAATGACTTGGTTTTGGTCCTTTTTCGGATTTTCTAAATAAACCCTGTACAGAGACGGCTTTTTGTGCCAGATTTCCACATTGTATACTTGAGGCTCACTCCCTGTCTCGATGGTCATTTTCGCTTTTGCTTTGTACGAGGTATATTCTTTCGCCTTTTCATCTAACCCGGTCACAATATCTTGCTGTGTTTTTTGCCCGCAGGCAGAAAGAATAAGGACAGCAAGCAGTCCCGTTAAAAGCAAAACAAAGCTTTTTCTCACCTTTTTCAACCCCTTTTTCTCAATTGATGTAAAAGGAAGAAATCGCTTGTTTGACTTTAACGGTACGCTCGGTACACGTTAGGCAGAACGGATGCGTACCATAAAAGCCTCAAACAACTTGTCTCCCTTAATGCACTATCAAATATATGAGTGGGGCGCCCCTAATATGCAGACTAGCTTGACAACCTTTCAATCACCACCTGCGCGGCCGCGTATTCCTTTGTATGGGTGATTGATAAGTGAACGGCGGCTTGGCTTAGTTTTGCGCAAATGATATAAGGCTTGCCATTTTGGTCTTTCTTAATTTCAATATCCTGAAAGCTAAGCTGCTTTCCTATACCGGTGCCAAACGCTTTCGAGAAAGCTTCTTTTGCCGCAAATCTGCCCGCGAGAAACTCGATTTTTCTTTTCTCTGAAAGCTCATCATATTGATCAAGTTCGTTTCGCGTCAAAATCCGCTCAGCAAATCGTTTCTGACGGCCGGCCATAGAAGCGATCCGTTTAAGCTCGGTGATATCTAGTCCTATGCCGTATATCATGGGTGATAACCTCCTTTGCGTATGTACTATTTGAATGGTTTGTCTCATAAACGTGTTACTATAGAAATACCAAAATGAAGAAAAGGGGCTCGGAATGTTTATACGGACCGAAAATTTTCAAACGTTTATCAGGCTTTATCCCGTTGTCACCTTTATATTGGCTTTGCAAGCTGTTCTCTGGCTATTTTTTTCACTTCCTGTCCATTCAGTCGTGTTATGGAGAGATACCGTCACAGGCTATAATCTAGGCGTTGCAAACGGTGAATGGTGGCGGCTGATCACACCGGTTTTGCTGCACGCCGGTTTTACCCATCTGCTGTTTAATTCCATGTCGATCTTTTTATTTGCCCCGGCTTTGGAGCGTATGCTGGGAAAAGCGCGTTTCCTCCTTGTGTACGCCGGCTCCGGCATCATCGGCAATATCGGCACATATGTGACAGAGCCGCTTGATTACGTGCATGTCGGGGCTTCAGGCGCGATATTCGGGCTGTTCGGCGTGTATCTGTTTATGGTTCTTTTTCACAAAGAACTGATCGGGCAGGAGCACTCCAAAATGATTGTCACACTGCTCGCATTTGCCGTTCTAATGTCGTTTATCAACTCCAATATTAACATGATGGCCCATCTGTTTGGACTTTGCGGCGGGTTTCTTCTCTCCTTTTTATGTGTGCAAAAAAAAGAGCGGCGGTATTAACCGTCCGCTTTTTCATATGAGTACCAGTTCAAAATGAAGTCCGCATCCTTTTCACCTACATCCCTCACTGTTAATTCTTCCATATGGCTTGACGATTTTACCGCGGTAGAAATGGTATACAGACGGCCTTTCTTTTGAAAATAGGATTGGCTGAATTTGCAAATCTGCATTCGTCTTTTCAGCACAATCGCGGTTGTTCTGCCGATAAATCTTGACGTCAGCTGAAGACGCTCCCCGTTGATCGTCCATGCTGCATCCTTATATGCGAGGTAGCCGAAGAACAATTCAATCGGCAGCAGCATGATCGACAGGTAGCCCCATGGCTGAAAGAAGATACATATTGGGATAATCAAAAAAAATGAAAAAATGACGGAGCGGAACAAATATCGTTTCAACGCGCGCCGCGGCAGACGGCGGACGTTTTCTTCCAGCGTGTATTCCGGCGTAAATGCCTGAAGCATGTGCGGAAGCTTCTTTTTATGAATCATCGGAAAAAGAATCGTCAAAGCGCCTTCTTCTTTTTCCCGGTCGCCGCCGCCCGCGCTGACAATGGACACCGTCACATAGCCGAATAACTGGCGGATGATATTTTCTTTGATTTTAATGGCTTGTATTTTTCGGAGCGGGATCGTGACTTGATGTTTTTCGATAATCCCTCTTGAAATGACCAATTCCTGCTCTTTTTTTATAATTTGAAAGTTCGCGTATTTAAACATCATACCGGCGATGCTGAATATCCAGACGATAAATAAACCGATAAAAATCAGTACCGCATAAATACCGATGCTGGCGTGCTGAAGGAAGGAGAATTTATCGAAAAACCAATCCATCGGCAGCACTTCATCAAGCTGAGAAATAAGCGCAAATACAGCGGAGATAATCACTCCGATTCCGCCGGAGGTAGAGGCGGCCATGAGCAACTCTTTCATGTTCATGCGATAGCGCTCTTGCGGCTCAACTTCCGGAGTCTGCTCCTGTTCTGCTTCCAGCAGCTCTTCATCGTTTTCGCTTTCGTGACTTTTTGCTTTTTTCTTAAAGACGGATTCCTTGATGCGTTCGGCTTCTTCAACAGAAATAGCAGACAGAACAGCTTCCGCCTCCTTGCCTCCGCCTGCCGTTTCAATTTGCAGCTTCACAAGCTTAAAGATTTGCTGGATCACGCCCGCGCTCGTATTCATCGTTTGAATCCGATCGATCGATATGTATCGCTTTTTCGTGACAAACAAGCCTTCTTCAATTCTGAATTCGTCATCTTCGATTCGATAGGTAAACTTTCTCCATTTGATGATGCTTGCGGCCACAAGCCAGATAAACAGCACACCAAGCGCAATAGCTCCGTAAAAACGGATCGTATGGTTTGAATTAACGATATACACAAAAAAGAATGGCAAAATGATATTTTTAATCGTTTGAATAATGGTATGGCATAAATTCAAAATGACTGCCGCCGGGTGCAAGCGTTTCGGTTCAGACATCATCTTCAGTCACCCTTGCCAGACGGGAAATAGAGTCTCTCAGTCGATCCGCTTCCTCCATCTCTAAAGCGGGGATCGAATGAACGGTCGCGGCCGTGGAAATTTTCACAGTTGCCAGGTTGTACTTTTTCAATAACGGCCCTTGTGACGTATCGACGTGCTGAACCCTGACCATCGGGACAATCACACGCGTCACCACAAAGATACCTGACTGAATATCGATTTCATGTTCATGGACTTCATAGCGCCACACTTTATGACGGATCTTTGGAATGATAAAGACCGTCACAATCGAACCCAGCAGCCAAATCCCGCCGAGCACGCCGCTGATCGAGTACGGCCAATGAAAATAATAGCTTAACACTGCAACTGCTATGACGATAAGCAAGCAGACAGCGGATATGATGATCTCTTGAAGTCGCCAAACCTTTAATCCGTCTGGACTGATTTGGTTTTTAGGCTGCTCTCTCAAAATACCTACCTCCCGTTTTTTTATCTTTACTTATACGTCTCTTATACAGAAAGGTTTCATTCTTAAGCATACAGAGAAAAACGGCTTCCGTCAGCTGAAAGTTTGCTGAATACCAAGTCGTAAACATAAAAAAGCCCAAAACGACATGTTTTGGGCTTCTAATCGATAGAATTAGTAAGATTTTTTCTGGCGTCTGTCACCTGAAGAACGGCGATCGTTTGAACGCTTTTTGTCGTAGGAAGAACGGTTGTTGTTTTTCCCTTTTCCGCCGCGATAGCCGCCGCCTTGTCCGTCTCTGCGTTTAGAAGAGCGCTGGTTCTTGTGGCGTTTGCCGACCATCGGCGCTTCGTCTGTTAAGCGAATCGGTGTGTTGTCCGGCTCTTTTGTAGACATCTTGATAGCCGCCGCAACCACTGTCACTGCATCATGATCTTCAAGCAGCTCAGCTGCCGCTGTCATGTAGAAGTTCAGGTTGTTTTCACTGATTGCCGTGCGAAGGCGTTCAACCGTAACCTGCTGCTGGCCTTCTAACGCTTCATCAAGTGTAGGCTCCTTCATCCGGTCCATTTTGCGTTTTGTTGTTTGTTCAATTGCGCGAAGCATGCTTTTCTCACGCGGTGTAATGAACGTCATCGCCATACCTGTTTTTCCTGCACGGCCTGTTCTTCCGATACGGTGAACATAGCTTTCAGGATCTTGAGGCACGTCGAAGTTGTACACGTGCGTAACACCAGAGATATCAAGTCCGCGAGCGGCAACATCAGTTGCAACAAGAACTTCGATTGCGCCTTCTTTAAATTTGCGAAGCGCAACCATACGTTTCGCCTGCGTTAAGTCACCGTGAATTCCTTCAGCCGCATATCCGCGAAGGTTCAAAGCTTCAGCCAGCTCATCGACACGGCGTTTTGTACGTCCGAAGACGATCGCAAGCTCAGGAGACTGAATGTCAAGAAGACGAGTCAGTGTATCGAATTTTTTACGCTCCTGCACTTCTAAATAGAACTGCTGAATGTTAGAAACCGTCATTTCTTTTGCTTTTACTTTCACGTGTTCCGGCTCAGTCATGAAGCGCTCCGCAATACGTTTGATCGGCGCTGGCATCGTAGCAGAAAACAGAAGTGTCTGATGCTCGCTCGGCACGTTTGAAAGAATAGATTCAATGTCGTCAATGAATCCCATGTTCAGCATTTCATCCGCTTCATCCATTACAACAGTGTTTACATTGTTTAAACGAATTGTGCGGCGGTTAATGTGATCAAGAAGACGTCCAGGTGTTCCCACAATGATATGCGGGTTTTTCTTTAAAGCCCGAATTTGTCGTCCAATATCCTGTCCGCCGTAAATAGGAAGAACCTTCGCACGCTTATCTTGTCCGATTTTATATAATTCTTCAGATACTTGAATGGCTAATTCACGGGTTGGCGCGATTACGATTGCATGAATATTAGGAGACTCGGGGTTAATTTTTTCAACAAGGGGTATACCAAACGCAGCTGTTTTACCTGTACCTGTTTGCGCTTGTCCAATGACGTCTTTATTTGAAAGTCCGAGCGGTATCGTTTGTGCCTGAATCGGCGTTGCTTCTTCAAATCCCATACGGTTAATTGCTTTCATGAGATCAGAACTTAAATTAAAATCTTGAAACGTTATAGTCAAATTATTCAAACTCCTTCTAATTGCTGTGTCAGTAATGTCGTGATTTACCACCAAAAACTGCCCTTTCCACAAAAAGGACAGGTCCATACGTATACAAAGCCCGAATTACTTCTAAGTTTTATCTTACCATTACACTATTTGTTTTTCAATAAAATGAGAAGCAGATTGGCTTCTCGAATATGCCGGCTGCTGTTTCATCCGCTCCCAAATGTCCGGCGGGAGAACTTCGGGCAGGCGAATGAAAGTCCGGACAAATATTTTCGTATCGCAAAATAACCTGTATTTATTGTATCATAGCCGCAGCCAGCCAGACATACATTATTTCAGGCCGGCATACATTAGTGTTTGCACATCATTCTATTTTATGATGCAATATGCGTTTTTTCGCAGGATTTTTTTATGAAAGCGGGCTGTCTATTAAATCTTTAACGATTTCTTCAAGCTTCATACCTCTGGACGCTTTGAATAAAATCAAATCCCCTTTTGACGCGCTTTCCTTCACGGCTTGAAAGAGATCTTTTTTCTCGGTGAAGTGGCTGACGCGTTCTTTCTCAAAGTGGTTCAGTGCGCCTTCCGCAATAAAAGCGCCCAGCTTTCCGTACGTAAAGACGCGGTCGATTTTCTCAGGGCTGATGACTGCGCCGCACTCTTTATGGAATGTTTCTTCAAGATCACCGAGTTCAAGCATATCGCCGAGCACAAGCATTTTTTTCCCGTAGCCTTCAAGGCTTTCTGTCAATTGAATGGCAGCCTTCATTGAAGTCGGGCTGGCATTGTAAGCGTCATTGATAATCGAAAGGCCGCTGTCTGTTTTGATGAGTTCGAGTCTCATGCCGGTTACCTTTAGTCCGCTCAGTCCTTTTGCCGCGTCATCAGCAGTGATGCCGAAATAAGCCCCCGCGGCGATCGCAGCCATAGCGTTCATGACATTGTGCTTGCCGAGTACCGGAATAAAAAACGATTTTTCCATCCCTTTGATTGTAAAATGGGTTCCCGCTTCACTCTGGCTGACATCCTGAAGCTGATAATCATTTTGCGCTCCCGATCCGTACGTTTTCGTTTGGCAGCTGTATGCTTTTTGAAGGAGCGGTTCATCCCCGATGTAAATCAGCACTCCGTCTTCTTTAAGCCCGTTAATGATTTCAAGCTTCGCCTCTGCAATGCCCTCTCTTGAGCCAAGATCTTGCATGTGGGATTCGCCGATATTTGTAATCACAGCCGCATCCGGGTTTGCCAGACGGCTCAGGAGGTCAATTTCTCCTCTAGCGCTCATTCCCATCTCCAATACGGCGATCTCCGTATCTTCAGGCATGGCTAAAACCGTCAGCGGCAATCCGATGTGATTATTAAAGTTCCCTCCTGTTTTGTGAACACGGTACTGGGTTCCCAAGACGGCGTGGATCATATCTTTTGTTGTCGTTTTGCCATTGCTTCCGGTTACCCCGATGACACGCGTGCCAAGCTCCTGTAAATAAGCTTTTGCAAGTTGCTGAAGAGCGGAAAGGGTGTCGTCAACTAAGATGACGGCCTGTTCCTCGGGCGGATTTGGTTCTGACCGATCCCAAAGAACGGCCGCTACACCGGCGTCAAAAGCCTGCTGCACAAATGTGTGTCCGTTAAAATGTTCCCCTTTCAGCGGGATAAAAAGCTGATCTTGTTCCAGTTTCCTTGTATCAGTTGCCACTCCATGAATGACTGTTTGTTCGTATTTCGGATTTATCAATGTGCCTTTGACCATCTCTGCAATATTTTTTATGGTTCGCTTAATCAAGTGCGGTCCCTCTCTTTCTTTTTGTATACGGGAAAAGACACTGCCCTCTTACCGGCAGTGTCCATCTTCATTAGAATGTATGCTTAATCAATTGTTTCTCAGCGTGGCGTTCTTTTGCAAGCTCCACAAGCTGTTCAATAAGGTCAGCATATTCCACTCCCGCCTCTTTCCAGAGCAGCGGGAACATGCTGAAAGGAGTAAAGCCAGGCATTGTGTTAACTTCATTGATCAGAACTTCGCCGTCTGCAGTCAAGAAAAAGTCCGCTCTGACAAGTCCTGAACCATCGATCGCTTTAAACGCCTTAATTGCCATATCACTGATTTTTGCGTATTCCTCATCGGTCACATTTGCCGGAATCACCAGATCAGTATCTCCATCCTCATATTTCGCTTTGTAATCGTAGAAATCTGTCTTCGGTGCGATTTCTCCCACAACAGAGCATTTAGGATCATCATTTCCAAGTACGCCGATTTCTATTTCTCGGCCATTAATTCCTTCTTCAACGACAACTTTGCGGTCATATTGGAATGCAAGCTCGAACGCTTTTTGCAATTCTTCACGGTTTCGGCATTTGCTGATTCCGACACTTGAGCCAAGGTTCGCCGGTTTTACGAAGCAAGGATAGCCTAATTCCTGTTCGACCTGCTCACAGCTTTCTTCCGGAGAACGAGTCCAGTCTTTCTTAAGGAAAGCTGCGTATTTAGCCTGAGCTAGGGCGGCTTGCGCGAATAGATGTTTCATCACGACTTTATCCATGCCTGCTGAGGAAGCAAGCACGCCGTTTCCGACATATGGAATATTCAACAGTTCGAGCATTCCTTGAATCGTACCGTCTTCTCCGTTCGGTCCGTGGAGGAGCGGGAATACGACGTCGATGGCTTCATTTTGCTGTGACGCTTCCTGCGGAAACATCTCCTGATTCAGGGCAGCTGGAGAAAAAGCACTGCCTCCTTGCTCAAATTGAAGCATTTTCACGTTTGAAACAGGCTCAGTTAAACGGGCGCCTCTTACCCATTCGCCTTTTTCAGTTATATAAATCGGATGTATATCAAACTTCTCAGTATTAAGCGCTTTGATTACAGCCAGAGCCGTCTGCAGTGAAACATTATGTTCAGCCGACTTTCCTCCGTACACTAATCCTAGACTTGTTTTCAATGGATACTCCCCCCACTACAATTCATCTTTACTATCTTATCACTTTCACGAGAAAATGATCTAATTATTTTTGGGCATGCTGATGCTGAATGCATTTGTATGTAATTCCTTTTTATTTTATATTAAAATGGCATTGAAAAGGAGATGTGACATATGAAAAAAATCACGACTAACGAACAATTTAATGAACTGATTCAATCTGATAAAGAAATTATTGTGAAGTTTTATGCAGATTGGTGCCCAGACTGCACACGCATGAATATGTTCATCGGCGATATTTTGGAAGAGTACAATCAAAACGATTGGTATGAGCTGAATAAGGACGAGCTTCCTGAGCCGGCTGAAAAATACCAAGTAATGGGCATTCCCAGCTTACTTATCTTCAAAAACGGTGAAAAAACAGCTCACCTTCACAGCGCCAATGCCAAAACGCCTGAAGAAGTGACTGAATTTTTATCTGAACATATAAGCTAATTCGTTAAACAGCCTTATTTTATGTCGTCGGGCTCTACATGAACATGAACATGAGTAACATCGTGTTCATGTTTTATTTTGTCTTCTACTTCATCCGCCACACCATGGCCTTCCTCTACTGTAAGCTTCGGATCAACCGTAATGACCATCTCAATATGAACTGTGCTGCCTAAATACCTCGCTTTCACATCTTTTAGACGATGCACATTCTCAATTCTGCCGACAGTCTGTTTGTAAGGCTCAAGATCTTTTAAGTGAAAGCCGTCTGTTAAAGAATGTGAAGCGTCTTTAAAGATATCCCACGCCGTCTTGCAAATCACGATGCCGATGATAAAAGCTGTTACCGGATCGATCCACGGCAGCTGCAGCTGGGCTGACATCACACCGATAAACGCTCCGGCACTTACAAAGGCGTCTGACCTGCTGTCTTTTGCCGCCGCCATCAGAGCAGAGCTTTTAATGGATGCCGCCAGCCTTTTGTTATATAAATAGATGCCATACATAAACACAGCACTTCCTAACGCCGTCCATGCTGCAATAAGACTTGGCGTTTCTGTTGTTCCGTCCGCAATCGCTCTTCCTCCGCCAATTAACACTTCAATGCCGACAACCATCATTATAAAAGACGCAACGAGGGACGAAATCGTTTCAGCCCGATAATGGCCATATGGATGATCGTTGTCAGCCGGCCTTTGAGAAATACGCAATCCAATCAGTACCGCTACTGACGCTACAATATCTGTTCCATTATTTAATCCGTCTGCTCTCAGCGCTTCGGAGTGATAGAGAATCCCAACGACTAGCTTCACAACAGCAAGGATGAGATATGCGAAAATATTGAGGAGCGCCCCTTTTTCTCCCTTTTTCAGATTTTTTGTCCGCTCCATTGAATACCAGCCTCCAATCTGTTACATAGTATGGTTCAAAACATAAAAAATAGCAGCAGCATTCAATGCACAGGAACATTTCGACAGCAATTATTGCCCGGGAAACATTTTGTCGATCTGTTGAATAATTGCAAATTCATGAAAGAATAGGACTGTTTTCACCTTTACAGGCTATTGGGGACATTGTATACTGTGGTTAATTGATAATGATTATCAATATCGTTCGATTGGAGGTTGGTGACACAATGACACCTCAGTCTGGAGAAATCAGAAAAAAACAGCTCATTCATCTGTTAATACAGAATGGTATATACAAAAAGTCCACGCGTCATTTATATGAATTGTCGCTTACAGAGTTAGAAAGTGAATACAAACATGTCAGGAGGGAACCAGAGCATGTCGAAGCGTAAAGTAAAAACCTACCAGCAGCTGATCCAGGAAAACAAAGAGGCGATTATGGGCAACCCAAAGCTGATGAATATCATTTATGACAGAATCGACCGCAAGCATCAAAAAAATCTGCAAGAGCAAAACAATACATAAAAAGAGCCGGGAAGGCTCTTTTTCATCACTCAAACGCTTCTGCGGCCAGCTTTTGGATTACCGCATCATCCATCGGCGGGTTATGGAGGCCTGCGCGCGCATCACGATAATAGCGCTGAAGCGGGTTGGTTCGTTCTAGGCTTTTGGCTCCGACAATTCTCATCGCTTTATCGACAACAGCCAGCGCAGCATTTGTGACGATATGTTTCGCCGCACCGAGCTCGCTTCTCAAGTGAGAGCGGCGCTCGGGATCGTCATACAATTGGGCGATATGGAAAAGAAAATGTCTGGCATTAGTCAGTTCAAGCTCCATTTCGCCTGTTCTTTGCTGTACGGCCGGAACATTTTTGATCGGTCCCTTCAAACTGTTTGGAGAATACTCAGACGCAAATTGCACCGCATAGTCTCGCGCTGCTTGAGCAATGCCAAGATAAATCGCCGGGATGTGAAGCAGCCAGCCATTTGGCTTTGCTCCCCGAGGCCCTTGAAGCAATTCCACCAGTTTATCCTCAGCAAGCGTTACCCCATTCAGTACAAGATCATGGCTTCCAGTAGCCCGCATCGCCATCATATCCCACGTTTCTTCAATCGACAATCCGGGATCATCTTTATGAATAAGAAACACGCCTGTTGATTGTTTTTCTTCAATCCATGCCGTGACTAAAAAATAATCCAGTGCTTGCGACATCGTCGTAAAGGTTTTTCTTCCGTTCACTGCCCATTTGCCATCCTTTTTGACGGCGTTTGTACCGGGGCGCCCTCCTCTTGTCGGGCTTCCGGTGTTCGCTTCTGTCGCCGCCCTGTTGATAACGGCTCCGTTTTGAACTTCCTTTGCAATAAACGCAAACACGTCTTTATCCCAGCTGTTGCCTTCTCCGAGCTCTCCGATTACGCTCATATGCCAGCCGATGCTCAGCGCTGCGGGAGCGTCTCCCCGTGCCAGCCGTTCTTGATACAGGAGCATATCGTAAACAGAAATGCCCCCTCCTCCATGAGATGCCGGCAATGTTAAAGCCGTATACCCAGCTTCACGCAGTTTTTGTATTTTTTCTGCAGGAAAACGTCCCTGTTCGTCATCTTCAGCGGCCGTTTGCTGAAATTCATCCGCAATCCGTCCGATTCTCTCCATCCATTGCCGCTGTTGATCGTTTTGTATAAATAATGACATCCGGCAGCCCCCCAAGGTTTTAATTCCGATAAATTTAATATGTATTATAGATTTCCTGCCATTATTCCGCAACTGTTAACCTTTTTTCGGGGATAAAAAAAACACGCCGTTCCGCAAGGGAACAGCGCGATTAGACAGGATTTGCATCCCGGTCTTGTTTCATGCCGAGATAAATCAGCATATATGTCAGGTACCCCATTGTCATCACCAAGCCGCCAAAGAAAAAGCTCGAGAAAATCGGCTCTTCAAAAGCGGTTACTGCCGCAAGCACAATCCAGCTTGCATACAGATAGATGATAAAATAACGGATGCCCGTCTTCATTTTATATATCATGTACAGCCCCGCGAGAGAAAACAATCCAAGCGCGAGTCTGAAATAAACAAGATGCTCAAACTGAAACATGAATGACACAAATGAGAATCCAAGCAGCAATACGATCGGTAAAGCGGTAATAAAGTTCCTCAATCGAGACACCTCCGTCAGTACCTTTAGTATAAACCAAAATATCAGCTGATATTGATTTGCGTAATTTTTTTCACAAAAGTGTCATTCCTTGCCTTTATACCCGGACATCCCGTTTACAGAAGCACCACCAGCCAACCGCAATGAAAAATATGGCATGTATGACGATAATCCCTACTGAAAACAATGGTGTCATGCCTGAAAACAACACGGTCTGGCCGCTGCTGTATTGGGTAAAGTCAGTGTTCGCAAAAAGTAAAAAGCTGCCCCATTTGTTTTCAAACAGCTTCATGAGCTGGACAAGTGTACTCGCTCCATATAAAACGACAAAAGAAACGACGACAGCTACCGCGCTGTTGCGGAACAGCGAAGAACAAAGCAGCCCGAACAATCCCATCATTACGGCTTCAAGCCAGTTTGACCCGATCAGCTCCAAAGTGTTGATCAGCAATGCCTGTGATTCTGAAGTCACGGATGTGCCAAAAAAGATAAGACCGAATAATAATGCCAGAATGTAGTATGCCAAATACAAATAAAAGCTGGCCATCACAATTGTGATTAATTTTGACCAAAAAACCTTTTGACGTTTAACCGGACGAATGAGCAGAAATTTGATCGTCTTTTTATCAAACTCCATCGAAACAATTGTCGCTGCAATCACGATCGTTAACGCCTGCAGCAGGATGTTCAGGCTCGGTGTATACGAAAAATAGCCGATGAAGTTTTCATCTGTCCCGGCACTGATGACAATCCGTTTAATGATCAAAGCCATGAAAAATTGAAAGACCGCCATCAAGATAAGAGATATCAATGTGACCTTCCGATTAAACAGTTTCATATGTTCATTCCAAACTAATTTAGACAAGCTCTTCTCCCTCCTCTTGATGGACAGTTGTCGCTTTTATGAATTCATCTTCCAGTGATTGCGTGTAAGGCATAACGGAAAATACATCCAGGTCTTGTCCGACAAGTGAGCGGTTCAGCTCCGGAATGTTTTCTTTTGCTACCTCAACAACAATCGCCCCGTCTTGCCGCTCAGCTTGATATTGATTGCTTGTCAGCCAATTGAGTGCTTTTTCTTCCGGCTGCACTTCAATGATTGCTTTTTCTGTTGTTTGATCTGTTCCATATAAGCTGACTTCCGCTTTGATCTCGCCTTTTTGAATGATGATGACACGGTCACACAGATCTTCAACCTCGCGCAATAAATGGGTGGCGAATAGGACTGCTGTCCCTTCCTTTTCCGCGAGCTCTTTAATATGATCGCGAAAATCCTTCATGCCCGCGGGATCAAGACCGTTTGTCGGCTCATCTAAAATAAGAAGCTTCGGCCCGTGAAGAATCGCCTGCGCAATGCCAAGTCGCTGGCGCATGCCAAGGGAATAGGTTTTGACCTTATCATGAATCGCTGACGTCAGCCCGACACGTTCCACCACTTCATCAAGCCGTTCATCCGCTATTTTTTTGTGCATATTCGCAAAGTGCTTGAGGTTTTCCCAGCCTGTCAGGTACGGATAGAACTCTGGGTTTTCGACGATCGCCCCCACAGCTTCCATCGCTTGTTCAAACTCTGTATCATGCTGGAATCCGCTGATTGTCACACTTCCGCTGTTTTGTTTTAACAGCCCGACGATGATACGGATGAGTGTTGTTTTCCCTGAACCATTCGGGCCGAGCAGGCCGATGATTTCTCCCTCCATGACGTCCATGCTGATCTGTTTTAAAATCTGTTTAGACCCGATCTTTTTATCGAGGCCTTTAATATGTAAAATCGGCTCAGCCATAAAGCCTTCCTCCTTTTTCGGCAAAAAATAAACAGTGCCCAACAATTAGGCACTGTTTGTATTATAGCATTTGTTGCTTCCAAATGTTTGGTTAAACCGATAGAGACGTTTGCTCAGGCTGTTTGTTCTTCTCTGTTTCTGTCACAATGACAGCGCAGGCCGCGTCTCCTGTTGTATTTACAACTGTACGAAGCATATCAAGCAAGCGGTCAATTCCAAGGATCAATCCGATTCCCTCGACAGGCAGACCGACAGATTGAAGCACCATAGCAAGCATAATCAAACCGACTCCCGGAACACCCGCGGTTCCGACACTTGCTAATACAGCCGTCAGTACGACCATCAGCAGCTGCGTGAGTGTCAGATCATGCCCGAATACCTGCGCAATGAAGACGGTGGCTACCCCTTGCATAATGGCTGTTCCGTCCATATTAATTGTAGCGCCCAGCGGCTGGACAAAGCTGCTGATCGGCTCAGGCACCTTTAGTTTTCTTTGTGCCACATCCATGGAAACCGGCAGAGTCGCATTGCTGCTGGAAGTACTGAACGCGACGACCATAACCTCTGAGAAATCTTTAAAGAACGTAATCGGATTTCTTTTGGCGATAAGCGCTACCGTAGATCCGTAGGTTACGACTGCATGTATCAATAATGCAATGGTTACTACAAGCATGTACAAGCCCATCGCTTTCATTGCACTGAACCCTTGGCTTCCTACGGCTGTCGCAATCAAACCGAATGTGCCATACGGAGCAAACTTCATGACCAGATTCACTAGGTACATCATCAATTCATTTCCTTGCTCAACAACTTTGAGAAGCATATCCGCTTTTTTACCGAGCATTGTAATCCCAAGCCCGACAAAAATGGCAAAAGCGATAATCTGCAGCATATTCCCCTCGGTCATCGCTTGAACAGGATTGGTCGGAATAATGTTTAACAGGGTGTCCGCAATACTTGGCGCTTTTTCAGCAGTGAATTCGGCAGACGATGTATCATATGTTCCAAACTCTCCCGGTTTGATGACAAGAGCTAAAATGATGGCAATGGTAATCGCCACTGCAGTTGTGACGAGAAAATAAGAAATCGCCTTTACACCGATTCTGCCAAGCTTCTTAGGATCGCCCAGTCCAGCTACTCCCAGTGTCAGTGAAAAAAAGACAATCGGAACGACAAGCATTTTGATAAGGTTTAAAAAGATCGTACCAAGCGGACCGAATACAAACTTATTCAAATTTTCAAATAATTCAGGTGATGTCAGGTTAAGAATAATTCCCGTCACCGCTCCCAGCACCAATGCAATGATTATCTTTGTAGCCAGCTTCATCAGCATTCCTCCCTTTTTTGAAAAAAAGCCCGCGAGAGACTCCCGTGGGCTTTGGCTATAACATCAAACCACTGGATTCTCTCTTCACGCTGATGAGGTTAGCTGACGGGTTCGGACGAAGAGATGTCCGTTTTTCTGACGAAAAATTAACCCCAAAAGATCGGGTCCCCCACTCCTTAGTTAAAAGGATTAAGCGTGTGGCTTACTATTGTATGATAGTTTATTTATACAGAAAAGAACCAATTTTGTAAACTATTTTTTGTTACTTTTCTCTTGGAATCTTTTGGGTCCATCTTCCTTATTGGTCACATCAAGGATATCAAGGAGAAACACAAAGATCGGAATCCCGATAATTAAACCCCAAATGCCTAAAAAGTGCTCAGAGAAAATGAGTACTATGAAAGTGAAAAAGATCGGCAGTTCTGTTTTCGCAGACATCAGCTTCGGATTTAAGAAATAGGTTTCAATCGCATGTATGGCGAATATGACAAGCACAATGTAGAGCACATACATTCCACCGCCTGTGCTGTAAGCGATAATACTGAGCGGAATCAAAGAAATGACAACGCCTGCTACAGGAATTAATCCAAGGAAAAAAACCATAATAGAAAGCCCAAACAGCTGCGGGAAATGCATAATCCAAAGCGCGATAAACGTCAGAACACAGTTGACGAGCGCAATGATAAATTGAGCCTCAAGCACTTTGCCGAACGTTCTTGCAAATTTTCTTCCGAAGAAAGCAATTTCCTCATAAAAGACCGCCAGTTTGCTCGTTTTAAATTTCCCCATAAATTCTGAAAGCCGTTTTTTCTCAAATAAGAAAAACATGCTGAGAACGAGCGCCATTACGACCTGCAAGCCAAATGTGCTGATATCGGCCAGATACGTATACACCACATTGAAACCCTCTTTGACATATGAACTGATATTAATATCTCCGAAAACACTGGTGATCTCATCAAAGAAAGGGATGGTGTCCGGGTGATACGCAATATGTTTAATCTGCTTAGCCAGCTGCTGAATCTGCGCCGCGACGATCGGATAAAAAACAAATCCCCCAACTGTAAGCAAAACAGCCAGCAACACGTAAAGAAACGTAATGACAACCCGCTGGCTCACGCGGAAGAATCGACTTGCGAACTGCCGTACGACAAACTCCAAACGATCCATTAGAAAGGTGAAAATGAAGGTAAGCAATATTAAGTTGATCATGCTCTTAAATAGATATAACACACCAGTTAACACGACAAAGACGGAAAAACGCCTTACTCCCGGGTGCTGAAAAAATTTAACTAAAGCGGCCATTTATACACCCCTGTTAGGACAAACGTCCTTAATTCAATATAGTATCCATCTGTAAATTATATAACAAAAAAATGCTGAGGTCTCTGTCATTACCTTAATAATTCTTAAACAATTAAAAAAACGGCCCCATGGATGAGCCGCTCATTTCTTAAACTGCTGTTTTCATTTTTTTCATGTCTTCAACAGCCTCTATGCTTTTTGCTTCATCGAATTCATTTTCGCTTTTTGCAACAATGATCGTGGCGATTCCGTTTCCGATCAGGTTCACAATCGCTCTTCCTTCACTCATGAAACGGTCAACCCCAAGCAGGAGTGCAAGACCCTCCAGCGGAATGACCTGAAGCGCTGACAGTGTTGAGGCAAGGACGATAAATCCGCTTCCCGTCACACCGGCCGCTCCCTTCGATGTCAGCATCAGAACGAGGATAATTGTAATTTGCTGACCAATGCTGAGGTCCACTCCAAACACCTGTGCCAGAAAAACCGTCGCCATTGATAAATAAATCGATGTGCCGTCAAGGTTAAACGAATAGCCCGTCGGAATGACAAGCCCGACAACGGATTTTGAACAGCCGTAACGCTCCATTTTATCCATCATACGCGGAAGCACCGATTCTGAAGAGCTTGTGCCAAGCACGATGAGAAGCTCATCTTTAATAAAGCGCAGGTAATTCCACAGACTGAATCCGTAAAGCTTGCAGATGATATTTAAAGCTACAAATACGAACAGGAACATCGTAATATAAACAGACATCATTAAACTTGCCAGAGGCTTGATGGAATCGAGACCGAAGTGCCCGATCGTATACGCCATCGCCCCGAATGCCCCGATTGGCGCCGCGCGCATGATATAGCCGATGATTTTGAAAAAGACGTGAGAAATCTTGTCGAAGAAATCAATGACGCTTTTCCCTTTTTCACCTAATGCCGCAAGACCGACTCCGAAAAGAATCGAAAAGAATAAGACCTGCAAAATGTCCCCTTTTGCAAAGGCATCAACCATGTTGGACGGAACAATGTGTGTGACAAATTCAATCCAGTCGATTCCCTGACCCCCATTTTGCGTGTATTGTGATACATCACCCTTTTCAAGCTTGCTGTAATCAAGCCCCGATCCCGGCTTTATAATATTAACGACGAACAAACCGATAATGAGTGCGAGAGTTGTGACAACCTCGAAATAAATAAACGCTTTTCCCCCTACTTTTCCAACCTTCTTCATATCGCCCATTTTTGCAATCCCGAGAACGATAGTGAAAAAAATGATTGGAGCGATCACCATTTTAACAGCGTTGATAAATGTATCGCCAAGCGGTTTCATTTCTTTTCCGATATCAGGCCAGACCAGCCCGACAATGACCCCAATGATGACCGCAGTTATGACCTGAACTGTTAAATTTTTAAACAGTTTCATATTCTGCATCCCCCTGTCCTATTCGCCTTTGTGTCTTTCTTACTAGAATGATAGCGTTTTCATATAAGGTGGGGAAGTTTATGATCATAACGGACATTTTGGTCTTTTTGGTCTCAGGTTTATCCTTTAAACACGTAGCGGTTGACAGGACGGCCGATTCCGCCGTATTGAACGTCCAGCTTAATGGTTCCGTTTTTTTCTAGATAATCAAGGTATCGCCTCGCTGTCACTCTGGCGATACCGAGCGCCTTGGCGACCTCTTCTGCAGAAAGAGATGCGGTTTGCCGCTTCAAAATAGCAGTGACTTCATTCATCGTAAAATGATTCAATCCTTTTGGCAGATCCTGTACGGCCTGCTGCGGAATATTCAGGATCGCATCGAGCTGTTCCTGGGACAGCGTATCGTTCGCTTCTATTTTTTGTTTATATTGCTTGTACTTTTCAAGTGCCTGTCTCATTCGCTCAAGCTTAAATGGTTTTAAGATATAGTCAGCCGCTCCATTTTGCAGCATAAGGGAGATCGTTTCTTTGTCTTTTGCAGCGGAAACGACAATGATATCCACTTCAAGCTTTTGCTTTCTGATCTCCTGCAACGTTTTGATCCCGTCTTTTTTCGGCATGTACACATCGAGAATAACGAGGTCGGGCTGTTTTTCTTTAATTAGCTTGATGCCTTCTTCTCCGTTTCCCGCTGTTGCACAGACAATAAAGCCGCTGACAGTTGTGATGAAATCCTTGTTTACCTCTTGAACCATCGGATCATCTTCAATGAGCAGAACCTTCCATTCTTTAAGAGCCATGCTGTGCTTCCTCCCCCTTCATTGGAAAAACGATAGAAAAAGCTGATCCTTGCCCTGCGTGTGAATCCACTTCTACCGTGCCCGATCCTTTGTCTGTTATTTGTTTGACTAGATACAGGCCATAGCCTGTGCCGCCTGTTTTATTGACTGTAAATCCTTTGTCGTAAAGGTGCGGCATATGTGCCGATTCAATCCCGCAGCCGTTATCTTCTATTAAAATTGCCAGGATATCATCCGTTTGTTCGATGCTGATGTCAATCCGTTTGTCATTAGATTGAACCGTTTCAAATGAACCGAAGGCATTTTCAATCAGGTTGCCAAGAAGCACAACGATATCATGCTGATCAACATGCTCGGGAAATTGCTGAAGGCTGCTGTTTTCATCAATATGAACAGCAATGCCGAGCTCCCTTCCTCTTCTGATTTTACTTAATAGAAGGCCAGCCGCAGCGTCATTTTGAATCGAGCGATGAAGAAATTCAGTCACATTTTCCTGCTCAGTTGACGCCCGGAATGCAAGCTGCAAGGCTTTTTCAGATTTCCCCAACTGGATGAGGCCGGCGATCGTATGCAGCTTATTCATATGCTCATGGTTTTGGACGCGAAGCGCCTCTACAAAGTTTTTGACGCCAGTCAACTCCTCCGCCATCTTAGCCGCTTCCGTTCTGTCCTGAAAAATCGCGACGGCGCCGATGACTTTTTTCTTCATGACGATCGGAATTCTGCTGCTCATAATCACTTTTCCGCTGACGCGAATTTCTTCATTATAAACCGCTTTGTTCCGCTCCACGATTTCGGGCAG
Source organism: Bacillus sp. SW14 (assembly GCF_047608225.1). Classification (NCBI taxonomy): domain Bacteria; kingdom Bacillati; phylum Bacillota; class Bacilli; order Caryophanales; family Bacillaceae; genus Bacillus; species Bacillus sp. SW14. Next base: position 3,852,672 of record NZ_JBLKRW010000001.1, read on the forward strand.
GCGCGAATCCTTAAGAACCTCCCAGATCACCTTTCCGACCAGATCCCCTTGCACCTCAAAGATCTGTTTCGCTTTTTCATTAAAAATCGTAATGATAAGCCGGTTGTCGATGGCAATCACGCCTTCGTTCATGGAATGAAACGTCGCTGTCCGTTCTTCATACATTCGGACAATCTCATGAGGCTCAAGCTGAAACATTTGTTTTTTGATATGGCGGGCCAGCAGAAAGGAACCTGCAAGGCCGAAGCCGAGTGTCAGTACAACGATGAATGTGATATCGTGTTTTAACTGAAGCAATATGTCGGTAATCCCCGGCAGTGTTTTCCCGACAAGCACCACGCCGATCTGGTTCAGCTCGTGATCCTTCACCGGATAAAAAGCGCGGACCGCCGTGCCGATCTCTCCCTTTGCTTCTGAGAAATAAATATGCTCCGCAAACGCCGCCTCTTCGTCTGCACCCTTGGATTTCTTGCCGATACTTGTACTGACAGGATGCGTGTAGCGGATGTGATTCATATCCATGACAACAATATAGTCTGCTTCATTAATCATCCTGATCTCTTCAACCGCATGGCGAACAGCTTCTGTTTGTTTTTTTCGCGCCAAGGCCTCTTTTACTTCTGTCATCTCCGATACCGTCCGGGCCGTATTCATCAAACGTTTTTTCAGCTCCCGCTCCTCTGTATGCTGGATATTGCCGATAAGCACAATGCCGCCGATCAAAAAGGAGAAAATGACGAGTATATAGGATAAGATCGTGATTTTCCAACGGATTGAGAGCTTCTTTTTGTTCATCAGCTTCTCCTTTCAGGTCTTTACGAATGGCATGGCCCCCATTATCCTTAAAACATAGGGGAGGGCTTTTCATGAAGAGTTTGCTTGCATGTCTCGCACTGATGATCGCCGGAATTGCAACCGCTTTATTTATCGGATTCCATGATCGTTCCGGCAGTGAAGAGATCGTTTATGATGACGACCAGGAAGGCTTACAGGATCAAATCGTGTTTACATTCAGCCATGTGGTTGCCGAAAACACGCCGAAAGGGCTGGCCGCCAATAAATTCGCCGAGCTGGTAAACGAGAAATCAGGCGGAAAAATAAAAATTGAAGTGTTTCCGAATGGAAGCCTGTATTCGGACATTGAAGAAATTGAAGCATTGCAAAACGGCGATGTTCAGTTTATCGCCCCCTCCACATCGAAGCTCGGCATGCTCTCGCCTGAATGGTGCGTGCTGGATCTGCCGTATGCATTTACAGATTACAATGCCGTCAAAAAAGGGCTGCACGGCAGCATCGGCACACAGCTGTTTGATTCCCTAAAGAAAAATCAATTAAAAGGCCTCGCCTATTGGACGAACGGCTTTAAACAAATCACGACAAATGAAGGGCCGGTCAAAACCCCGGATGATTTAAAAGGTCAAGATCTCCGCATTATGCAAAGCGATGTGATAGAGGATCAGTTCAAGCTGCTTGGTGCAACGCCTCATCAGGAATCCTTCAATTCTACCTTTCAGCTGCTAGAAAACAATACAGTCGATGGCGAAGAAAATACCATCTCAAACATCTATTCTAAAAAATTTTATAATGTTCAGGACCATTTGACAATAAGCAGCCACGGTTATCTCGGCTATGCCGTCATGACGGATGAGCACTTCTGGAACGCGCAAACGCCGGAAACACGGCGCATTTTAACGGAAGCGATGAAGGAAACGACAGAGTGGAATGAAATGCATGCCGAGCAAATGAACAAGGAGCAGCTGGAAGTCATCAAAATGAGTTCTTCTATTCACATCTACGAGCTGTCAGATAAAGAGAAAAAAGAATGGATGAAGCGCCTCGATCCTGTTTACCGGCAGTACGAGCCTATCTTCGGCCGGAAGCTGATTCAGGAGCTTTTGGAGCTGCGAGGTGATTCGTAGTCCCCAACTCGATACGCTGTTTTTCGTTTATCTTTCAATTGATCGGAAATATAAAAAGGGATAAACGAAAAAAGGAGATGGGAACATGTTTAAGCACACGAAAATGCTGCAGCATCCTGCTAAACCAGATCGTCCAAATCCATTATTCGCGAAAAAAATGCAAGAAATTTTAGGCGGGCAATTTGGAGAAATTTCTGTTGCCATGCAGTACTTATTTCAAGGCTGGAATACAAGAGGAAATGAAAAATACAAGGATTTGCTGATGGATACGGCAACTGAGGAACTCGGGCATGTTGAAATGATCGCCACGATGATCGCCAGACTTCTTGAGGATGCCCCGCTCGATCAGCAGGAAAAAGCCGCTGAAGATCCGGTCATCGGCTCCATTCTGGGCGGCATGAACCCTCACCACGCGATTGTATCAGGACTTGGCGCCATGCCGGAAAACAGTACAGGCGTCCCTTGGAGCGGCGGCTATATCGTTGCAAGCGGAAACCTGCTGGCAGACTTCCGCGCCAATCTGAATGCGGAATCACAAGGCCGTCTGCAGGTCGCACGCCTGTTTGAAATGACAGATGACAAAGGCGTTAAAGATATGCTCAGCTTCCTGCTGGCGCGTGACACGATGCACCAAAATCAATGGCTCGCCGCCATTAAAGAATTAGAAGCACAAGAAGGCCCGATTGTGCCGGGAACATTTCCGAAAGCACTCGAAAAGCAAGAGTTCTCGCATCAGCTTATTAATTTCTCTGAAGGCGAAGAAAGCGCCGAGCAAACTTGGCTGAACGAAAAAGCGCCGGACGGAGAAGCCTTTGAATATGTAAAAGAAGCGAAAGCGTTTGGAGAAAAACCGGAATTAAAACCAGCACCGCCTTTTGTTCATGATACGCTTCCGGGACGTGAGTAAAGATACAAGCATAAAAAGGATAGATCATCATCAACTGTGATCTATCCTTTTTTGCGCGTTTTCTGCCACTCAAGCATCTCAAGACGATTGCCAAATGGATCTAAAACATAGAATCTGTCCGCTCCCGGAAGTTTATTGTCCTCAACAATTCCAATTCCATTTAATTCCAAATGTTCTTTTAAGCCTTCTATATCCATAACCTCAAAGGCGGGGTGTGCTTTTTTAGCGGGTACAAAAGGTTCTTCTATCCCGATATGCAATTGTCTATTCCCAAAAGTGAACCAGACCCCGCCTCGGGCTTTTAACTCATCAGGTTTTTCAATTTCCCGAAAGCCTAATATGCCGACGTAAAATTGTCTTGCAGCAGTTTCACAGCCTTTAGGAGCCGCAAGCTGAATATGATCAATTCCCTTAAAATGAAAAGTCATCTAAATCAATCCCCCTGATTCCCCAATTGAATTCCATTTTCTTCATTTTAATTCAATCAAAATAATAGGAGAATATCTACATTGTTATAATGAGTGATAAAATCAGCTTATCATCTTTTTTAAAACGACTTCCCATAACTAAGCTTTTGTCACGGTCCATCCAGGCTCGTATTCAATTTCCCGGTTGTCAAACATGCAAGCGGCCTCCTCTGCATCAGCCTGAGTAAACGTCACTTCTATTGAATATAACGTAGCCTTTTGCCCGATTTCTTCATAGATAACGTCATGTTCGTTCTCCATAAAAGCCTCATAAACTTCTCTGTCCTCCCAAACGCTGATGATCTCTGCGGTAAGCGGCCTGTCTGCTGATGTTCGCCAGCCGCCGGCCTGTTTGACAAAGCCGGCCACATGTGACAATGCCCCCCACTGTGACTGCGCTTTTGAAAATGCTTCGGCGTTTGCAGCATCTACTTCACATACAATCTTTTTGATTAGCATGGCAATTCCTCTATGATGACTGTTTTCGCCTGTGTATGCTCGACACAGAGATTCACCGTTCTGACGTAAGAGCGCGTGCGGTGAACCGTTCCTTTCGTGATGAGCAGGCTGTCATTCGCTTTGAGTACCGCAGTTTCTTTGTCCTTAAAATCAATCAGCAGCTCACCTTCAAGAACAATGAACAATTCATCTGAGTCAGGATGATGGTGCCAGTCATATTCTCCTGTAAACACAGCGAGCCGTATACAATGGTCGTTGACCTCTGAAATGGAGAAATTAGCGTGTTTTTCTTTGACTTCATTGGCAATGGCGAGCAGGTTTTGCATCTCAGACATTAGCGAAAACCCCTTTTTCATTTATTGTATCGCAGCACCGGCTTAGATCAAGTTATTTCCAAAATAAAAAAGCGATCCAGCTGTTTCGCCGGATCGCTTTTTATCTTCTGCAGGTTGTCTGCCTTCATGCTTTTGATTAGTCGTTGTTGCGGGCGTTTCCGCCTTTTGAGCCAATTTCTTGGTAGAATTCTTTATCATGATTTTTGCTTGTTGCCTCTCCGCCTTTACGGCCGATTTCTTGATAGAATTCTTTGTCATGATTTTCGCTAGTGGCTTCTCCGCCTTTTTCGCCGATTTCTTGATAGAATTCTTTGTCATGGTTTTGGCTAGTGGCTTCTCCGCCTTTTTCACCGATTTCTTGGTAGAATTCTTTGTCATGGTTTTCGCTAGTGGCTTCTCCGCCTTTTTGACCAATCTCTTGATAGAATTCTTTATCATGGTTTTTGCTTGTTGTTTCTCCGCCTTTTCTACCTGCTTCTTCTCTGCTCATTTTGTTATCGTCTGCCATTTTGAATTCCTCCTTTAATTGGTGTTGGTTGTTGTATTCCCGCTATCCATCCTTTTAAACAAACAAAACACATTGGGTGTGTTTCCACTAAAAAAAGCAGGCGGAGCGCGGTGTCCGTCTGCTTTTTTTGTTATTCCATCTCTAATTCTTTTTCTTTCAGCCGCTCAAGAATGCGGCGCTTTTTATACAACATCATGCCCGTTTCGGTAATGTCGTTTAATGTCGAGCGATTGGCTGACGCACCAAAGACCATTCCCGCGACCGGTACCAGTTGAAAAAGCTTTTTCCAGCCAAACGTGTCGCGATAGCCTAAAACAACTTCACGCCAGCCTTGGATTTGAGAAGCGACATTCTTATATGTACGATCTTGATCGTAGTCTTTTAATTCATTCAAAATCGATTTTTTGCCGACAACATCAGCCGAAGTCAGCTGCATACATTTTACGATGAAGACCCGCTCCTTTTTCTCCTTTGGGTCAAAGCCGTAAGCAACCGCGATATCCTGCAACGTTTTTAACGACAGGCCAAGCACGGCCGGAATGTCTGCCGCCAGCGTAAACACGCCGCCCACACCCGTTGTCGCGCCTTGAACTGTTGCGGCGTTAATTCTGTTTTTGCCCATTCCTTCCGCAATTTCATCCATGATAGGAAGAGGGGCTTGTTGTACGTCTTCGAGTGATTCGAAGGTCTCCTCCGGCAGTTTCTTTTGAAACATCTTGATAATCTGTTTTTCAGATGTCAGATACTGCCCTCCTGTTTGGACAAAGCTGCCGAGCTCATCCAAGAGCTTGCCGATCTTTTTCTGGATGAATTCCGGTGTCAGCTTGTCCAGCAGCTGAAACGGGAGACGGCTGAGTTTTTCCCAAAACCAGACTTTTTGCTGATCTTTTTCCCATTTCTCTATTTCTTTTAATTGCTGATGCAAGTCTTCTTTTCGTTCTGTTGTCACCCAACCCGCACTTCCCTTCTGTTTTTCTACTGTATAGTATACCTTCATTTTCCGGAAACGTTTTTATTTTTCACCTGCGGGTACCATTTTTATAAAAGGAAAAGGAGTGATGGACATGCCTTGGTCGATGAAGAATTATCCCGCTTCATTGAAAAATCTTGAGAACCCGGTGAAGAAAAAAGCGATTGACATTGCAAATGCAATGATTGATGAGGGTTACGAGGACGGCCGCGCAATTCCGATTGCGACAAGCAAGGCAAAGGAATGGGCGGAAAACGCCTCGAAAAAAGAAATTGATGATTTCCTCAAGAATGGCGATGAGACAGAACACGATGAAGATCCAAGCAGCGGCAAAGGTTCTGAGCTCATGGATAAAGCAGAACATGTCATCAAGCATAAAAACGGCTGGGCGGTCAAAGCCGAGGATGCTAAACGTGTATCTGAGATCAAGGGTACAAAGAAAGAAGCAATTGAACGGGCAAAGGAGATCGCAGCGCATAAAGGCACTGAAGTGATTGTTCATTTAGCTGATGGCAGCGTGCAGAGAAAGATCAAAACAGGATCATAAAGCGATATGCTATTCGGTGTTTCGGGTTTGGCATGAGCGGTTATTGATTGATAAATCATTTAAGAGGGGTGAGCATGATGCTTAGCTTTTTGGTTTCATTAGTTGTAGCTATCCTAATCGGCTTAATCGGAAGCGCCATTGTGGGGAACCGGATGCCGGGAGGAATTTTCGGCTCTATGATTGCCGGGCTGGCCGGCGCTTGGATCGGACACGGACTCTTTGGCACTTGGGGACCTAGCCTCGGCGGCTTTGCCATTATCCCGGCAATTATCGGGGCTGCCATCCTCGTGTTCTTGCTGAGCCTCGTATTCCGCGGGCTGCGGAAGGAAGCCTAGACTCATTTTGATACAGGAGGCATCGTTTCGAACTGAAACGATGTCTTTTTATGTGGGACCTTATTTGAATCTTTACATATCATGTGACATAACAGGGGAAAATTTGAAAGTGAATGAACGTTTTCGGTTGACAAGAAACCGGGATGGTCATATGATGTAGATAAAATAATTTGCGTTAAGGAAACTCTTTGTTGTATGGCAAAAAACAATCAGAATTCAGGTGAGACATGATGAACAAGGACATCACAGCACAATCTCCCCGTTCCAAAGCAGTCCAAGAGGCGCTTGACGGGAAAATCAAAGGGTTCAGAGGGCTGCTCCCTTTTCTGGGCCCTGCATTTATAGCAGCCATCGCCTATATTGATCCCGGCAACTTCGCCACGAATATATCAGCGGGTTCTAAATACGGATATATGCTGCTATGGGTGATTTTATTTTCTAATATTATGGCGCTTTTAATCCAATCACTCTCCGCTAAACTCGGCATCGCGACAGGCAAAAACCTGCCAGAGATTGCCCGCGAAGAATTCCCTAAGCCTGTTTCCATCGGTTTATGGATTCAGGGCGAGCTGGTCATTATCGCAACTGATCTGGCGGAATTTATCGGAGCGGCACTGGGACTGTATTTGCTGTTCGGCATCCCGATGCTTGAAGCGTCTATTATAGCGGCGATCGGCTCTTTCGCGATATTAGAGCTTCAGCGCCGCGGATATCGCTCACTTGAAGCCGGCATTACCGGCATGCTGTTTGTGGTGGTCATCGCCTTTGCGCTGCAGACCTTTTTCGCCAAGCCTGATGCCGTCTCAGTGATGAAGGGCCTTTTTGTTCCGGCGTTTCAAGGCACTGATAGTGTGCTTCTCGCAGCTGGTATTCTCGGCGCAACCGTTATGCCGCACGCCATTTATTTACACTCAGCCCTTACACAGCGGCGGGTGGTTGGCAAAACTGATGCTGAGCGAAAAAAAATCTTCAGATTTGAATTTATTGATATTTTAATAGCGATGCTGATCGCAGGTGCGATTAATGCGAGCATGCTGATCGTGGCTGCCGCATTATTCTTCAAAAACGGGCTGTTTGTCGAGGATCTTGATGTCGCCTTTCAGCAATTCGGACATCTTGTCAGCCCAATGTCAGCCGTTTTATTCGGGATCGGACTGCTCGTTGCCGGTCTGTCCAGTTCGTCAGTCGGCACGCTTTCAGGCGACGTGATTATGGCAGGTTTTATCAACTACCGCATTCCGCTGTATGTGCGGCGTTTTATCACGATCATTCCGCCGATCTTGATTATCGCATCAGGCGTCAATCCGACAACAGCTCTCGTCATGAGCCAGGTCGTGCTGTCCTTCGGGATCGCCTTCGCCTTAATCCCGCTTATTATGTTTACAAGCAATAAACGGATTATGGGCGCCTTGATCAACGCCAAATGGGTCACAGTGGTTTCTTGGCTGATCGCTGTATTGATCGTCGCTTTGAACGTGTTTTTAATTGTTGATACGTTTCGTTAGAAAAAACCGGCCGCTAAGCCGGTTTTTCATATTGCGCAAAAGCTCATTGATACCCTTTTTGCCAGAAATTTGTTATGATAGAAGAAAAAATCGGAGTTTTGATGATGTCATTATTTATTCTGTTTTATTTGTGGATTGTTCCTATTGTAATCGGCATTTTATGTTCTGCTGTTGCCTATAAATCCAAGGGGAAAATGAGAGTCGCGCCCGGCATCGCCATGATCGTGCTCAGTATCATTTCCTTGGTCACCGCGTTTACGGCCGGACACACCAATTTCCACGTGTTTATCGGCGGAATGTTTTTATTCGGAACGTTATTGGTTGGTTCTGCTTTTCCTTTCTTTTTTGGGCTTAAGAAGAAAGAGAAATAAACTCATAGAGACATGAACGCTGTAAGATTTGATAAAAATAAACATATGAAACATACAAGGACAAATGCGCTGATCTTTTTGTTTTGAAAGAAGATGCATTTGTCCTTTTGTCCGTTTTGAGCATGGCGAATATCGTGACAGGCTGCATAGATCATTCCTAGAGATCCCAATACGTACATCACTAATTTTATGGATTCAAACATGCTTTCCTCCTATCATTCAATATAATGCTATGATAACTTACAGTCCATTTATTTCCAACACCTAAAAAACAGGGGTCTCACGAGGCCCCTGTTTTTTTAGAATAACCGTTTTAAACTTTTCTTCAGTGACGGCATTTCGATTTTTTGGTTTTCGAAGAAATTTTTCAGCATGTATTTGCTGAAGCCTTTTGCCTGCCCGTAGGTGATTTTGCCAGGCAGCGGCGGTTCGTTTCCGATCATGACGTCCACTACGACCGGCTGGCCAGCGTGTAACGCTTCATGGAAAGCGGGCGCAAGCTCTTCCGCTTTAGTCACCTTGATGCCCTTTGCTCCGCAGCTTTCTGCAAATGCGGCATAGTCGACATTTTGAAGTTTGGTGACATAGTCGATATTGCCCTTCACCTGCTGCTCGTACTCGATCATGCCGAGATTTTCGTTGTTTAAAATGACAACGGTGAGCGGGAGTTTGTATTTGACGGCGGTCGGGAGATCCTGCATGACCATGGAAAAGCCCCCGTCCCCGCAGACGGCGATCGCCTGGCGCTCCGGTTCCGACAAGCTTGACGCGATTGCTCCCGGCAGGCCGCAGCCCATTGTCGCAAGCCAACTGGAAACGATGAAATCCTGGTTTGCTTTCATTTTGAAATGACGCGCCATCCAGACTGTCACAGTGCCGACATCTACAGAAAGCACCGCATCATCGGCTGCCGCTTCCTCAAGACGCGCCACGACCTGCTGGGGTTTGAGCGGTGTTGCCGCCTCTGTCTCATCTTTTTCAATTTCGTTCCACCAATGCTGCATATGTTCAGTGCAGGCTTCCAGAAACCTTCTGTCTTCCTTCCGTTCAATAAACTCTGTCAATTCGCGCAGGCCGTGAACCGAATCGCAGACAAGACCCGCTGTTACCGGATAGCGTTTTCCGATTTTCGCCGGATCTGAATCAAGCTGGATCGCCGGCGTGTCATCAGGCAAATAATCGCGATATGGGAATGAAGTTCCGAGCATGATTAATAAATCACATTCCTCCATTGCCTCGTAAGCCGGCTTTGTGCCGATCTGCCCGAGGTTGCCGAGAAAATGCGGGTGCTTATCGGGAACAACGCCTTTTGCCGGGAGCGTGACAACGATCGGGGCCGCGGCTTTGTCCGCAAATTCCAGCAGCTCACGTTTCGCCTTTTTCATTCCCTGCCCCGCCAAAATAATCGGCTTCTTGGCGTTATTTATATATTGCGCGCAAGTGATGAGCTGTTCTTTTTTCGGTTCAAGGTTCCCTTCAATATACACTGGTGACGTGTATACGGGCTCGCGTTTGATTTTCTCCGCGAACAAATCATCTGACACGCTCAATACCGCAACGCCTTTTTTGCTGCAGGCGGTGCGGATCGCCTGATTCAAGAGATCCGGCAGTGATTCCGCGCTATGTACCTCTCTGTTGAATACTGCCACGTCTTCAAACATTTGCTCAAGCTTGATTTCCTGAAAATAATCCCGTCCGACTTCGCCTGATGAAACCTGTCCTGCAATCGCCAGCACAGGGGCGCCGTCCGCTTTGGCATCATATAAACCATTTAATAAGTGCACCGCCCCCGGCCCTGCGATCGACAGGCAGACGCCGATTTTGCCGGTGAGTTTTGCCTCAGCCGCGGCAGCCAGCGCAGCCACCTCTTCATGGCGGGTTTGAATGAATTTCAATTGATTTCTTTCGTGCCTTAATTCTTCAATAAACTCATTGATACTGTCTCCGGGGATGCCGTATACATGATCAACTCCCCATTGTTCAAGCAGTTCTGTCATTGCTTGTCCTGCAGTTTTGTGTGCCATGACGTATCCTCCTTTTTCCTATTTTCAATACCACAGGAGAGCTTCTTTAAAACCCGGAGACCTTTATCACTTGCCCAGTCTTCTTTTCAACATGCCAATCGCCGCAAGCATGCCGCTGTCCTTGAGAGTGACGGCTGCGTCTAGAGAGCCGCTCATAAAATCTTTGATTTGCCTTTTTCGGTTCGGCACTATAAATAGCGGCAAACGCTGCGGAGAAAACCACTTCAAATCCGCTGTCTCCATGCCGCTCGTTATCGCTTGTCCGCCTGTTATGTGTCCGGTAAACACGTGCTGTTCATCTTGAAACTTCGGCCTTTGGTAGACACCTATTTTCGCAGAAAGCGCTGCGTTGTATCCCGTCTCTTCCAACACCTCCCGGACTGCCGCTGCCTCAGCCGTTTCCCCGGGATCGATCGACCCTGCCGCCCGGCAGATCCCATAAAGGGACGTCCTTTCGTTTCACCAGCAGAATCTGATGTTTTTCATTCGATACAATGACAAACGAACCTTGCGTATACATTGCCAATTCTCCTTTTCACGCAAAAAAGACCAAGGTCGTTTTCCCCTTGGTCATAGTTGCTTTCCTTTTTAAAATGATACGGCAGTGCGGCAATCATTATGTCCTTTTTTTCACAACAGCGGACTCTGAGAAAGAAGGCCGATTGGCTGTAAAGGATGGTATGCCGGCCCGTTTTTTCAATCATCACGTTAGCAATAACCAGCTGCCAAGACATGGTTGGCAGCCAATAATGTTTCGTTAATGTTCCAGCGATGATGCGCCGTCGGCCGGCATTGTGCCGTGAACGTACGGAGGCGCCGGCTTGAGCACTGGTTTTTGGCCCATAGCCTCAGGCTCCCCAACATATTCGAAATTCCCTTTTCCATCCATACTAGTCCCTGACGCCCAGCGGCCGCTTTGGCTTTCAGTTCCTTTAGAGCAGTCCATGAATGAATAGGAAACTTCTTGTTTTTCGTATTCACGATTAAATGTACTTGGGACAACTACGCCTTCACGTTCCTCTAATTCTTGAATGGCCGCCAGCCATTGATTTTGATGCATCGTGTCCCTCGCGATCAAGAAGGACAGCATATCCCTCACACCTTTATCATCTGTCATTTCATATAGACGGACAGCTTGCAGCCTGCCTTGCGATTCAGCATTAAGGTTTGCACGGAAATCGGCGAGCAGATTTCCGCTTGCAATGGTATATCGGGCTGTCCAAGGGTATCCCACACTATCATCTGGTTTAGCCCCTAAACCTCCTACGATGGCATGCTGGGGATTCATCCCTCCCATTACAGCTCCAATGACGGGATCTTTAGCCATTTGCTCTTGTTCTTCAATTGGCGCTTTATCAAGCAGCTGAGCTATCATCGTTGCCAGCATTTCCACATGGGCAATTTCTTCTGTGCCGATATCAAGAAGCATGTCACGGTATTTTTGATCAGCTCTGCAGTTCCAGCCTTGAAATAAATACTGCATCATGACAGAAATTTCACCGAACTGTCCGCCTAATATTTCTTGCAATTTTTTCGCGTAAACGGGGTCTGGCCGGTCAGGTTTGGCATTATATTGTAACTCTTTCACATGGAAAAACATCTATATCCCTCCAATTCATCTTTACGCTTTAGGATGGCGGTATTTTCTGTTTTCATGTATAGGCCCTAAAAAAATACAACACTCTGTATGAGTGTTGTATCCAAATGAATGACTATTAGGGACATCATTCTTCATGTGCTATCCCCTGTCTGTCTTTCTTTTTCTGCGTCGTACGGCAATCCAAATGAACACTGCCGCAATCATCATAATGAGTGCCAGCACACCAATATACAGCCATTTCTGGCCATTCTCTTGTGATAGCTGTTCTTCACTGGCACTGTTTGCTTCTGATTTGAGCTGCTGGTGATTAGTAAACACCTGCTGGCTGGTTGTTTCATTGACGACGGTTGCCGAGTCATCGGTGCTGTTGAGATAGTTGATGATTTCTTTCGTGACGGCCGCGCCTTTTCCTTTTGACGGTGCAAAGACAGCCATTGTGTAGCTTGTATCCCAAAGAGATGCTTGGGTAAACGCCACTTGTTTTGTTGTCTCATTCAGCATCTCAAATCCTGATACATCAAACGAGCCGTTCTTCACTTGCGGCACAAGCAATTCTGAAGATTTCTCCTTCAGAAGAGAAAATTGATTGATGCTTCCGATGAAAATAAGATTCCGTCCTTTTGTATCATTCGCTGTTACATCGGATGATTTCTTCACCGAATATGAATGCTGCGCTTCGCTGCCAAAGGACTCTGTTACGAGAGAAAGCTCCTCTAGCTTCGATTGGCTCACGGCGTCAGGAATCACGATCAACGTTGCCTGTTCCTGATTTCCGGCGTAAGGAAGCGGCCACTCTTGAAAATCCGCTGACGGAGACATGCCTTTGACGGTGTAAGACAATGTACTGTTTTTATCGATAAAGACCCACTTTTCTTCGTCAGCGGTGTTGCAAGGATTATTTTCCTTTAGCCCAGTTGTGACGAATTGAATATCAATGTATCGGTTTTTCTGCAGCAGCTTAGGATCCACTTTTACCATGGCATGATAGAATCCGTTTTTATCTTCTTTTCCTAAATCATCAAGCCGGACCGAGTGCGGCTGGCCGTTGATCATGACCTTCAGCTCTGCAGCCTGAGCAGCCGATTCGTTTTCGGCCGTTGAAGCTTGAATCGTTTCGGACTTTTTCAGCTTAAGCGACAGCTTCGCTGATTGGTTTTCATCTAAAACCGCCGCTGCAGGATAAAAGTAATGTGCTGAAGATGTTTTGTCAGCTCCAATTGTGATATCATCCACTCCAAAATTCTTGAGGGTCAGCCTATTGCTTTCTTTTTTTTCAGCCTGCTTAAGCTTGCTGATTGAGAGTGTATCGCCGCTGAGCTGGCCTGTATAAGTCTGATCCGTAATGACACTGATTTTTTCAGTGAGCACGTCATCGGATGCGGCTTGCGCAAACAGAACCGGCTGCTGCTTGCTCTCTGCTTTCAGCACCCGCTCCGCAAGCAGGAGTTTTTCTCCTTTTGCCTGTAAGCCGGCTTGTTTCATCAGCTTTTTCACCTTTCCGTTCCAATGCTTGTCCACTCCGATGAAAATCGTCGGCTTGTCGATTTTCTTCAGTTCAGATTCCGTGACATACGAAATGGTGACACTGCTGTCGGCCGTTTTCAAATAGCCTTCTGTTTTCACTGCTGCTTCAATTTCCGCCGAACTTGGGTCGTCCGGAATGACGATGGCGGTTTCCTCGGCTGTATTTCCCGATTGGGCGAAAGGATATGGATAATGGTCCAGCGTCGTTCCCTTCGCTTCACTGCTGTCCGCCAGCGTCAGGCGGCTGTCCGGGTAAATTTTGATCCAGTTTCCGGACGTATCCTGTCTGACGCAGACGCCCTCTTTCATTACACCGTAAAATTTCAGCGATACGTTGTGATAGCCTTGGGCAGACTGGCTTTTAGTCAGGTTCAGCTTCAATGTTTTCCGTTTTGAATCACCATTAAGCTTTACCGTTTTGACTGGTTCGTCGTCAATGACAGCCGTTAACGATGATGGAGAAATTAAAAGATTTGAAGCCTCGTATTCAATCACCAATTGCTGATTGCCGGAAGAGGCGCCTGCCGGAATCTGATACGTCAGCTCCGCGCTGTCTTTTGATCCGTACAGTGTCATCAGGTCGCTTGTCAGCACCTGCTGTTTGGCTTGTTCTTGGCTGCTTTTTCCGAGAAGCGAACCGCTGACCTGCACCTCTTTGGCTAAAGCCGCTTGTCCGGTCATCGCCAGAAGCATGAAGCTTGTGAGAAAAATCATTATTTGTTTCAAAAAGGTCACCCGCTTTTATGTTGATTGTATCGTTCTGTTTTGTACCATTTGACCTCCTGCTTGAATAAACGGTGCTTGATTTCTACGAATAAAGAATAGATAACGAGCACAATCCATGCCTGCGAGTATGTAAAGTACATGAGAAATACGATAAAAAAGTTTTGCCTGTTCATTTCTGTTTTTTCAATGCTCAACGTAATCATGACCTCTGTCATAAATAAGAAGAACGCCAAGATCCAGAGGACCATGGCCAAAAAACCGACCGATAAATGCAAATCATAAAACAAATTGACGACAAATATCGTATTTGACATGATCACGCCAAAGAAAAACAGGAAGTACGTAAAGAAAAAATAAAACAAATCAAAGATAATCCGTTTTCGTTTCAGTTTGAAAAACTGCGCCAAAAATTTCAGTACGACATATTGATTGCCGCGTGCCCATCTGGTGCGCTGGCGCCACCACACCTTCCACGTTTCCGGCTCCTGCTCCCAAGTGATGGCGGCAGGGAAAAAGCGGATGTGATAGCCGAGATTATACACCCGGATGGTCAGCTCGGTATCCTCAGCAAGCGCTTTGTCATCCCAGCCCCCGAGCTTTTCGATAATGCTTCTGCGGATCGCGAAGTTGGTGCCCGGGATCGTGGCGATTTTGAACCACTTCCATCTGCCTCCTTGGGCCATCCACTGAAAACAGATCGTTTCGATATTAATAAACTTCGTCAGCAGCGTTTTTGCCGCATTAATGACGCGGAATTTCCCAACCACGGCGCCTGCCTTTTCGTCATTCATCAGGCCGAGAACGAGGTAATACACGGCCATTTTCTCAGGCGTGTTGTCGGCGTCATATACACAGATCACATCGCCGTTCGATTCGGCAAAACCAGAGTTAAGCGCGGAGGATTTGCCTTTTCCTGCGTTTGGCGGCTTCGTGATCACCATTTTGATGAAATCGTACGTCTCGGAAAATTCATTGACGATATCACCCGTCCGGTCTGATGAATTATCATTAACGACGATGATCTCCAGCCGGTCCTTCGGATAATAAAGGTTGACCATCGCCTTCAGCGTCTTCCGAATCACAACCTCTTCGTTATGCGCCGGGATAAGGACACTGACCTTTGGCAGCTCCTTCATGTTTTCTCTCCACTTCGGGATATTCCGCTCGAAGGTCATATAGTGGCGGAACCCGCCCTGCATGAGAAACATGTGGTAGAGAAGCATGACCCAAATTAAACTTAGTGAGATAAAGAACAGCGTATTACCCAAGGCTTCTTCTCTCCTTAAAAATTCGTTTTTTCAATGTGGCTCTCAAGTAAAACGTATAACTGACAAACATGACGACAAATAAGAGCACAATCGCGGAGAGAATCCATAACGCCTTTTCCAGAGGAGTTTGCCGATGATGATCGAAAAACTCGTCAATGGCGCTTACGCCGTTTTGGACCTGAATCGTTCCGTCACCGCTTGTATGAATTTCAACTTTGTCTGTTTTGACGGTTTGTTTCGTTTTCTTTAAATCCAGCCATTCACTGTCTGGAATGCGTTCC
The DNA here is from genome assembly GCF_047608225.1 of Bacillus sp. SW14. NCBI lineage: Bacteria > Bacillati > Bacillota > Bacilli > Caryophanales > Bacillaceae > Bacillus > Bacillus sp. SW14. The sequence continues at coordinate 3,868,418 of NZ_JBLKRW010000001.1, forward strand.
ATCTGATCAACCAGCTCCGGCAGATATTTCATTCCAAGATACGGGTGATAAAACCCGCCGGCTACTCCGCCTTCAAAATCAATCATCTGGGCGATGTGCTCCTCCATATCGCCGAGCGGGTTTTGTTTTGATGTATCGACAAAGCCGATCGTTTCCGGATACAGTGTCATACCGTGCAGCATTGAAGGAGTTGTCACATATGGAGACGCACCGGATGTTTTCCACGTTGTGCCGCTGAGCTGGACCTGCCCGAAAATGCTTGTAAAATACTGCGAGGCGATTTGATAGCCATATTCGGACATCGTGTAATGCGGCGCTTCAAACGCCAGCGGGTAGAGACCCGATGATGTCAAATTCTCAATCGCACGCGTCAGTTTTTGCTTTGTATACGTTTCTTCCTTTTCACGAAATGGTTTTAAATAGCTGTTATAAGCTTGTTCGCTCGGAAAGTCCCGTTCTTTTTCCAGAATGGATGGGGTGGCTTCGGCATTTCCAGATGTAATCGGCTGATCCGCCTTTGCATCCCAGAATTCAAAGCCCTCTCCCGTTTCACTGTAGCGGTAGGCGTGTGTATAGCCGTGGACAATGATACTGCCGCCCATGCTTTGCAGCTTTTTCAGCACCTTGACCATCTCCGGTTTATCAGACAAATACACTTTGTCGCCAGTTTCCGGATTCAAGTAAACCGGAATCACTGCCAGGATAAAAGGAACATGCCTCTTATGCAGATATGTACCGGCTTGAAGCAGCAATTTTTCATCAGACATCGGGCTGATATCCTCGAGACGCAAATACAATAACGTTGTCCCCGCCTCCTCTCCGAAAGCTTCTCTGAGCTGTTTCGCCACGATCAAATTGTCATTTAACAAATTCGTTAATCCAATGTACACATTCGCTTTTTTTGTTTTCCATATAAAAGAATGCGTTTTGCCGTCATCGGCTTTAAAGGTATAAAGCGACTTTCCTTTCAGGCCTGATACGCTCAGCACGTTAAGCCCGCTCTCCAGAGACACATCGGCCTTTTCCGACCTGCTGTGAACCTGATATACATGTTCTTTGCTGATTAATGAAAGCCCGGAAAATTGGCTGATTTGGCCTGCGTTATAGCCGATGGCCACAACAGGTGTTTTAACGCTGCTGATCAGAGACACCAGTTTTTTGCTGAGCTTTCTTTTCGTTTGGCCGTAATACATCACATGGTCTTTGCCTTTGAAATCGGACGCTTTCACATCCGAATCTTTTTTGACTGTCACATGGGATGTAAAGTGGCCCGCAAGCAAATCGAGCATTTTGACTTGAGACGACTCTTTGCCGTCCAAGGTTGAATAGATGATGAGAATGCCGGCATCCCGCTCCTTCGCTTGTACGGAAACGGGAAAGGACGCAATAGCTGTAAGCAGAAGCATTGTGATGCAGAGCAGCGTGATTCCTTTATAGTTCATTCATCATCATCTCGTTTTCCAGTTCTTCTAAAAAGTGATCGGCTGTTTTGATATCTTTGCGGTAAGGCAAATGACAGACATGGAACGTGAGCGACACATACTTTCCATTTTCCAGCTGATACGTGTCCAATTGTTTTTTCAGCTTTGTCAGGACGGCCGGCATATGTTCAGCGGGCGTGTGCGTCAGCACAATCCCGATACGCTCGTCAGAGGGGCGGAACTTCTTATCCGTTTCCCGGACGCTTGTCCTAATTTGCTGACTGACATATTGGAAAAGGCGGTCCGTTTCTTTTTCACCGTACAAAGACTTAAACTCTTTGAAGTAATGCATATGAAGCAGCAAAAACACGAAAGAGTTGCCGTAGCGCTCCGCCCGCTTGATTTCTTCTGAAAGTTCCAGCTTCATCCTCTGCTTGTTATCAAATCCGGTCACTCTGTCAACAGCGACAAAGCTTTTGATTTCGGCTTGAAGCCGTGCAACTGAATGCCTTAGCTCTGCGGCAATATCATGAATTCTTCCCGATATAAAAGAAAACAACAAAAGAGCGATTCCCCACACGATAAGTATTCGCAGCCCTTCCTCAGCCGGAAACAGCGCAGCCTGTCCAGTCTGGAAAAACATCATTAAGGTGCCGAGAACAAAGAGGACGATTAAGGTCACCGCCAGCGCGTAAATCGGGCCGAACCATATGCCTGCGGCGATGACAACAAACGTGATGCAAAGGATCAGAGCGCCTTCCGATTGCTGGGCTGACACATAATAAATAAACAGAGACAGGGCTGCGACGAGCCCTGAAAAATAAGCAAATAATTTTTGTGATTCATTGAATGATATTTTCATTAAAAAGCTTCCTTTCGGCTAACAGCGGCAGCAGATTGTCAAAAGAATGCGTCTGAGCGCCGCTCATATAGCCTCCATAATACGATTTCACCGGATCAAGAATTTCAAAGTCATTCATTCTGTCATATATGGCTTTGGTGACTGAACTGTCTTCATATTGTTTTGTTAAAAACAATACGGCTAATGCGTATACGGATGGCGACTCATATTTGACGGCAGGCTCCTTCGTATCTGCCGAATATCGTCCGTACAGCTTTCCGTGTGTCTGAAATTCCTGCTTGATCCAGGCCGCTAAAACAGCGGCTTTTTCATCCCCTTCCGGCAAGTGCCAAGCAGCGTACAGCTGATCTATCAGATTGATCTCACTATCATATGTGTATTCCTTTGTCTCCGAGCTGTATACCTTTGGCAGAAAGCCATTTTTTAAAGGAGCCGAATAGAGAACATTGGCATTCCGCTGTTCTGTTCCCTCGTCTATAATTCCATTCTTCTTTAAGACAGCTAACGCATCGGGCATGACGTATGAAAGCGTCACATCCTTTGAAGCGGCCTGTGAGTCGTAAAAGTCTGTAAATAACCCGTTGTTCATATTGTATGTCTTCAAAGCCGTGCCGATATCCCGGGCCGTTTGCGCGTAGTCGCTGCGGCCCCATTTGGCGGCGGCTTGGTCAAGGGACAGCATAATTCTCATATCATCTATCAGCGCATTCGTTCCGCTCGCTTGGCCATTTTGAATCTTCCACGTCACCAAGTGATTGCTCATCAGAAATGAATCAGTCAGATGCTGATATTGCTCCTGAAAATGCGGGGCGTCATTTTTGCTGACCAAAAACGCCATCCACAGGCCGAGTGATTCTGATAAATAAGAAGGCTGGTCCGAAAAATCGGTTTTGATCAGCCCTTGGCCATTCATTAGATTGTGATAAATGAAATACTCCGCCGGCTGAAGCGGACTGGCGTTCACTTCTGCCGCCGACAGATTTTGGGTCTTATTTCCAGCCTCGGCACACCCTGCGGAAAGTCCGATAGATAAAAAGAATAAGATGACAGCTATTAACAAATGCCTCACAGGCAAATCCCCCTTTGTCGCCTGAAGCGAATCAGACGCTCACAAATATATATAGACGAAAGTATGACTGCCATGTTACAAATTACATTTACTATAAAAGAAAAAAATGCGGATTGCTAGCTTTTTTTTTCCTTTTTAAACATTTAAAAATCAGGACCTAAGTCTAATAGAAAAACCTGTGCGGTATGCACAGGTTTTTCGGTTATTTATCCAAACCGAGTTTCTTCAGCTGTTCTGCCAGCGCGTTGTTAATCGGCTCATCTTTATTATTTTGTTTTTTCATATAAGAGGAAACGTCCCGTTTGGAAGCGCGTCCTTTATCTTTGTTTTTTCGTTTTTCGAATACGGACAGTTTCTCACGGTGACCGCAGACACACGCGAAGGTCTGGCCCTCGCCTTGGCCGCGAAGCTCCATTTTTTTATGGCAGTTCGGGCAGCGCGCGTTTGTTTTTCGGGCAACCGTTTTTCTGCTTCCGCATTCACGGTCTTGGCACACAAGCATCGTGCCGCGTTTGCCGTTTACTTTCAGCATCATTTTGCCGCATTCCGGACATGCGGTTCCCGTGATGTTGTCGTGTCTGAAAGTCTGGCTGCTGTTTTTGATTTCTTTTACTGTTTGGTTAGCGTAAGCCTTCATGTCTTTAATAAAGACAGCCGATTTCAATTTCCCGGCGGCGATCGCTGACAGCTTTTGCTCCCATTCACCCGTTAAGGCAGGTGATTTCAAATCCTCCGGAACAAGCTGCAGGAGCTGTTTTCCTTTAGAAGTAATAAAAATATCTTTGTCTTTTTTCTCTATTAAAAAGCTGTTGAACAGTTTTTCAATAATATCGGCACGCGTTGCCACCGTGCCGAGGCCGCCTGTTTCACCAAGCATTTTGACGAGGCCTTTTTCTTCTCCCTGCATAAAGGCGCTTGGGTTTTCCATCGCTGACAGCAGGGTCCCTTCGTTGAAGCGGGCAGGCGGCTTCGTTTGGCCGCTTGTTTCAGTTAAGGCGCGCACGGCAAGAGAATCGCCTTTTTGAAGTGCAGGGAGTGTCTGATCTCTGTCATCCTCCTGCTCGTCATCTTCATCCGCCATATCATAAACGGCTTTCCACCCTTGCGACTGTACGGTTTTACCTTTCGCCGTAAAAGTTTCTCCGCCGATTTCTGCGATGACCTTTGTTTCCTCATATTCGAATGCCGGCATTAACACAGCAAGGAAACGTTTCGCAATCAGGTCGTACAGCTTTCGTTCTTTATCGCTTAGACTGCTGAGAACGAGCGGCTCCTCGGTCGGGATAATCGCGTGGTGGTCTGACACCTTCGCGTCATTGACGTAGCCTTTGTGGGATTTGATGCCGCGTTTTTTAATTTGATTGACATATTGGGCATACGGTCTTACTTCCATACCTTCCAGACGGTCTTTTAACGTCGGAACGATATCACTGGATAAAAATCTTGAGTCTGTCCGCGGATATGTGACGAGCTTATGCTGCTCATACAGCTTTTGCAGCACAGAAAGCGTTTCTTTGGCGGAAAATCCGAAGCGTTTGTGGGCGTCGCGCTGCAGCTCCGTTAAATCATAGAGCGCAGGCGCGAAGCTTTTTTTCGCTGTTTTTTTCAGCTCAGCAATGACCGCTTGCTTTCCGTCGAGGTCTTTTAGCAACCGGCTTGTTACGTCTTGATTGAACGTTCTCGTCTGCTTTGTTTTTTGATCCTGCCAGGTCAGCGTCATGCCATCAACCGCCGCGCGGATGCCGTAGTATGGAACCGGCGTAAACGCTTGAATGTCGGCTTCACGCTTTGCAATCATGGCAAGCGTCGGTGTCTGCACACGGCCGCAGGAGAGCTGGGCATTGAATTTTGTGGTGAGCGCACGGGTCGCGTTAATTCCCACAATCCAATCCGCTTCCGCTCTGGCGACGGCAGAATGATACAGATTTTCATATTCTTTGCCGTTGCGCAGCTTTTGAAAGCCTTCCTTGATCGCTTTATCTGTCACAGATGAAATCCACAGCCGCTTGATCGGCTTTTTGACATTCGCTTTTTCAATGATCCAGCGCGCAACAAGCTCCCCTTCCCGGCCTGCATCAGTCGCGATGACAATATGATTGACGTCTTTACGGATAAGCTGGGATTTGACCGCATTGAACTGTTTTCCGGTTTTTTTGATCACCACAAGCTTTAGGGGCTCAGGGATAATCGGCAGATCCTCCAGACGCCATGATTGAAATTCTTTTCCATAGCCTTCCGGATCAGCAAGTGTTACCAAGTGGCCTAAAGCCCATGTAACAATATATTGATCGCCTTCGAGATAACCGTTTCCTTTTTTATGGCACTTCAGCACCCGGGCCAAATCCCGGCCGACTGAAGGTTTTTCAGCTAATACAACTGTTTTTGACATGCTTGATCACTTCTCTTTCTTTCACGCTCATCCTTTTATTATAACAGACTTGAACAAGCACTCTCTAACCGCGCCCGTTTTTCGTGTCGATTTCCGAGAAAATAACGTGAGTGACGGTTTGCGCGTATGGCGATGTTTTGTTTATAAAATCTTCTACCGCTTCAAGGCTTTCAGCGTTGATTTTCAGCATATAGCAGGCCGCGCCGGCAATCCGGTAACAAAATTCGATATTCGGCAATGTTTGAATATAGCTTTTGAACCGCTCGTAATCCGCGTTTTTGACGGTTGCTTCCACAATGCAGGAAACGGGGAGCCCCAGTTTTTTCTGATCGACCTCTAGTGTGTATTGCTTAATGACGCCGAACGATTCAAGCTGCCTCACCCGTTCTGTCACGGATGGCGGCGACAGCTTAATTTTCCTGCCTAATTCCCTCATCGACAAACGGCTGTCCTTTTTCAGCTCCTCAATGATTTTCAGATCAACCTGATCAAGTTTCATGTCAACATCCTTCTTTTATGATTTTGTTCACATTATCTCGGGTATTTTTGTAAATGACAAGTAAAAGATTTGGTTTTTATTGACTATATACAAAACAAATTGTAATATATAATTTACATTTAGTAATATATAAATTGCATAGAGGTGGACAGATGACAAATCGGGTAAAACTAGCACGGGTGGAAAAGGGGTGGACCCAAGCTCAATTAGCACAACAGATTAAAGTAACCAGACAAACCATCGGATTAATTGAAAAAGGCAAGTACAATCCGACACTACAGCTCTGCATTGCTATTGCACAAGCGCTCGATAAGACACTGGATCAGTTATTTTGGGAAGGAGATGGCCATTAATGAAGCATTTATTTTTCAATTTTAGAGATGAATATATCGAAAGAAAAATGAAACAATTTTATGGAGAAGCAGGATTTTTACTGGCCGCCTTAATGCTGGCAGATCTCATTATCAGAGGTTTTATTCTTCACCGTGAACCGATAGAGTACATGGTAAGTGGAATAGGATTTGCCCTCTTCGCAGGATATATCCTCATTCGCTATCTATTATCAGGGCTTGAGCACCCCGATATTGCCACTAAAGCAGCCTACCGAAAAAAAAGAAAAGAAATAATAGCAGTGAGTGTTACATCAGGTGTGATATTTTTCATCATCACTATCTTGTTTACAGACGTTCCTCGTACTCTTAACGAGTGGCTGGACGCTCTCATACTCACAGTTCTATTTTTCTTCTTTTATTTTATGCTCAACTTTTTAAGCCTTCGCAGATCTTTCCTTAAAAATAAAGATTTGTCAGACGACAAGTAGGATAAAAATGAATGTTTTTCGAACATTTTCTGAAAGCCGCCATATGGCTCTCCGGATTGTTTATCATATAGTATGAAAACGTGTCCACAAGGAGGGCGATTTATGCTGCAAACACCGATCGGAAGACTTCGCACGATGGGTTTTATTGAAGGAATGTCACTCTTAATCCTGCTGTTCATCGCCATGCCGCTGAAATATTGGGCAGGCCTTCCGCTTGCGGTGACCATTGTCGGTTCGGTTCACGGCGGATTGTTCATTTTGTATTTGCTTGTCTTGGCGTATGCGGCCTTCTCTGTCAAATGGCCGCTGAAATGGTCAGCCGCCGGCTTTATCGCCGCTTTTGTCCCATTCGGAAACTTTTTGTACGACCGCGGGTTAAGAAAATATAAATAACAAAAGGCTGGATCTATATGGTCCAGCCTTTCTTATTACAACCACTTTGTCAGCCACGCGATATAGTAGGCGCCCGGAATAAACATCAGCTGGGCGAGGAGTGTCCCCGCCACTCTTGATGTGACCATCGTGACAGAGGTCCATTTTAAATACGTATAGCTTCGTTTTCCTTTTGCCACATCATCGGCAAGAACGGATACCTTTGGGTCAACAAAAACCGCCAGCAACATCGTCGCAATTCCGTTGATTAAACCCGATGCCATGACGGCTGTCGTGCTGCGTTCCGGAGCCAGAAGGCCTGCGTACAAAGCCGAAAGCACACCGATCGTATATATGGATGTGATCAGCATGTTGATAACAAACAATCGCTTCGGTATCAAGCGGATATGAAATCCTTTTACATACGAAAGAGACGGCAGACGCAAATAGGAAAGGGCATTTTTGAAACCTTGCTTCGAGAATCCCTTTTGGAACACTTGCAAAACAGAGCCGCCGCCGCTCGCCAAGTGAATAATCGCCCGTGAAAATAAAGCGACAAAAGACGGGAGCAGGATAATGCCCAGAAGGGTGCCGACTGTCGATCCGAATATCAAGAAGCGGAACTGCCCGGCGACAATCGCCAGTGCGTTTTTTCCCGCATCATCAATTAAATGTCCGGTAAAGGGCTGCTGCACCATGTTCGACATTCTGGACACGATGACCATGACATTAAACAGGGAAAGCGCGGACGCAATAAATCCAACGCGGGCTCCGGAAAGCCTGGTGGCGTAGGCTAAGGTTTCTATCGAGTGAATCAGTAATAAAAAACAGAAAATAAAAAGCACTTGTGTTGTCATGACATGCACGTTATTCTTCCTCCAATTTCATCCTAGAGATAAGACTGGAAAGAAGACGAGCAGGTTTCAATGCGATGTGCTTTTCACAATAAAAAAACCGCCGGCGTACGCCGAGCGGTTTGTCTTATTCTTTTCTATAGGCAAATAAAGATTATATGATCCGCCAAATCGGGCGGTTAGATTCATGAAGCATTGTTCCGTAGAATCATTCTGGAAAGTAAACACCATGGAATTTTCTTGAACACAAGACAACGAAAGCCCTACCTCTCAATCGTCACTGCGGCTCCGAAGCCGCGCCGGTGTGAATTGTAAAACAAAAAAGTCTTTTTTCCATCTCATCGTTAGGGGCGATTTGTTATGAAGGAAAAGAATAAGGGCAGCTGATGTGCTGCTTGGGAAGCGGTAAAGCTTCTCTCTCAAAACAGAAAAAAGAAGTTTACTTTCTTTTTTATTTGCTTATTTCTTGCTTAGCTATTCATGATAACATATCGCCCCTGCAATTACAACTTTTTATAAATCAAGTGAGACTGGCGTTTTCTCTCCGGCATTCATTAATCTGATATCCTCCGGTTCAATTTCAAGAATCACCAGATTCGGGTCATCCTTGCCGTCAAACCAACGCTCTAGCTTAGGATTCCATATTTTGTCCTTCAGTTCTGCCGAATTGTTGATTTTGGCTTTTCCGGCAACTTCGACATACGCGTCGCCAAAGCCTTCACAATCATAGCCTAATAAAATATGGACATTGGGGTTGTTCTCAATTTCTTCCGCTTTATGTGTTTCCTTGCTTGTGGGTGTGTAAATCTTCAGCCCATCATGGAAAAAAGTCATGTAGCGGGAATGCGGCTTGCCCTTTTGAACCGTTGCGAGCGAGCCTACTTTGTGATGATCTAGAACATCAAGCACCTTTTGTTTAATGTCTTGCTGATTCATCATGAATCACTCCTTTTTAACGTCTCCGCTGTTACTTTTCCACATCCGGGGAAGATTTAAACAAGAAAATGCGCCTTTATTTTAATCCTTTCCATTCACGCTTCAGCAAGCTGTAATAAACAAGGTCATGATACCTGCCTTCAATGAATAAGCCATCCCGTGCCGTTCCTTCCTCTTGAAAGCCGAGCCGCTTAGGGACCGCTCTGCTTTTTTGGTTTCCGACAGCCGCACAGAGAGCAACGCGATTCAGCTCAAGCTCATCAAAAGCGTACGTGATGAGTGTTCGGCAAGCAGCGGTAACGATGCCTTTGCCTTCATATTCTTTGGCAATCCAGTATCCGATTTCCGCTTTTCGATTTACTTGATCAAGGTTATGCAGGCCGATCATGCCGCATAGGCTGCCGTTATAAAGGAGCCCCGCCTCAATGCCGTTCAGGTCGGCATACTGGCGCCGCCAATCTGGAATGATCGTTTCTCTGTACGTTTCAGCGCTGCTTGGATTTTCCGCAAAAAACAGCCACTTGCTAAGCCTCTCCTGATTTTGGATAATGAGTTCGGCAAGCCGCTCCGCATCCTTTGGCTCCAATAATCGGATGGTGATGCGCTCATTTACCTTGCAGGTGAACATTCCCTCGCCCTCTTTCCTTTTTTACCCATTATAACGATGATTCCGTTTTTTTCAATACAAAAAAGGATGGGCTGTTAAGCCTCATCCTTATATTCTTGGATCGGTAAAGATATCATGTTTATCTGTGCTCGTCGAAGACATTTCCGTCACCACGGCACCTTCTTCCCCGGCTTGGAACCAATGCTTTGTGTTCGGCGGAATCGTGTATTGCCCGCCCGGTTCAAGTTCAATTTCGTGCCAGACCGTATAGTGTTCACTGTCCTCATGCGGCGGAAGAACCTTTGGAAGTTGCGTTTTTTCGCCTTCTACGTAAAGATACACTTTTCCGTAGCGGCAGCGGAATGTCTCCTGCTTGCCTTCTTGGCCGTCGACCGGCGGATGGCGGTGTTCCGGGCAAGTCTGTTCAGGAAACAGCACCAGTTCTTTTGAGCAATAACGGTCTGTATTGACGTAGACGAAGAGCTGGAGCCCGACTTTTCTTTCTTTGCCTAAGCCGTAGTCCATTAGCTGGATTTGGTCTACTTCCTCATCCGTTAATACAATACCGGCTTTTTGATAATAGCTGTTCACTTCCTCTTTCGTGATGCTCATGTGTCTCACTCCCTCTTACGTCGTCACAAAATCTCCGCCGTTGACATGCAGCGTCTGGCCTGTCATGTAAGATGACTCATCTGAAGCCAGCAGCACATAACAGCCGACATGCTCAACAGGCTGACCCGGACGGCCCATCGGCGTATTTTGTCCAAATTGAGCGACTTTATCTTCAGAGAACGTAGATGGGATTAACGGTGTCCAGATTGGACCCGGTGCGACTGCATTGACGCGAATGCCGTCTTTGACAAGCGCCTGCGCCATTGTTCTTGTAAAGGCATTGATCGCCCCTTTTGTCGCTGTATAATCAATCAGCGACGGGTTCCCCCGATATGGGTTGATGGATGTCGTGTTGATGATAGCGCTGCCCGATTTCAAGTAATCAATTGCTTTTTTAGTCAAATAAAATTGAGAATAAAAGTTTGTTTTGAATGTGCGGTGAAGCTGTTCGCTCGTAATCTCTTTGATGCTTTCCTTCGGATGCTGTTCACCGGCATTGTTTACAAGGATGTCAAGGCCGCCAAGTTCTTTGGCCGTTTTTTCAACCGCTTCATTGCAGAAATCCTCTTCGCCTACATCACCAGCGATCAGCAGGCATTTTACGCCTTCTTGTTCTACACGCTTCTTCGTCTCTTCGGCGTCCCCATGCTCATCCTTATACACAATGGCGATGTCAGCGCCTTCCTTTGCGTAAGCGACGGATACCGCGCGCCCGATCCCGCTGTCGCCGCCTGTAATGAGCGCTGTTTTTCCTTTTAATTTATCCGCTCCTTTATAATCCTCGTACTCATACACCGGACTTGGATTCATTTCACTTTCAATCCCCGGCTGGCGATTTTGGGTTTGTGCCGGCAGTTCTTTTGGATAATTGGCCATGATGATTCTCCTCCTTTGTTTTCATGTCTATTTGTTTTGTACCTCAGACAGCCTTTGGATAAACATGGATTGGCATCTTCACATTGCTTTATCAGAAAAATGTTTCACATGAAACGCAAGGAGGAAATAACTTGCAAAGGAGGTTGCTGAATGATGAACATGCTTTCTAAAACATTCAGCAGGCCAAAGGGCGTAATCGGTATGATTGCCGGGTACATCATGGCTGCTGAAAATCAGACACTGAATCAGTGGACAATCAATCAGCTGGGAATCACACGGGGGGACAGTATTTTAGAAGTCGGATTTGGACCGGGATACTGCATGCAGCAGATGCTGAAACGCGAAAAGGACGTTCAGCTCCATGGGATTGATGTGTCAGAGACGATGCTGAAGCTGGCCGCCCGCAGAGTAAAATCGAAAGGTGTGCGCTTAATGCAGGGAAGCATCGAGACATTTCCTCTCACCGCCTCGTTTTATGATAAAGTGATTTCTGTTAACAACTACACCATTTGGAATGACCAGACAAAAGGCGTGAAACAGATTTATCGGGCGCTAAAGCCCGGGGGCAGAGCAGCGATTACGATGCAGCCGCGGGAAGCGGACGCCAGCCCTGAGAGAACCAAATCATTTGCAAAACAGATGATTGCCGACTTCAAAACAGCCGGCTTCGAAGACATTGAGTTGCAATTTAAACACATTAAGCCTGAGCTTTCTGTCTGTGCAACAGCAAAGAAGCCCGCCACATAAGTGACGGGCATTTTTTTACGAATGCACGGCCTGCTTGCGCAAGACGTCTTTTTTCACCTTGCCGAGGTTATTTTTCGGCAGTTCGTTAACGAACTCCACTTCGGGTATTTTGTAAGCGGACAGGCGTTCTTTACAATATGCGATAACTTCCTCTTCCGTTAGACGCTGGCCGCCGTTTGCCACAATAAATGCTTTTGGTTTTTCCCCGTACAGCGGGTCTGGTATACCGACCACCGCTGTTTCAAGGATTCCCGGGACCTGCTGGATGACTTCTTCAACCTGATCCGGATAGACGTTGTCTCCTCCGAAAATAATGACATCCTTGTAGCGTCCAGTAATGAAAATAAAACCATCTTCATCTACATAGCCTGAATCTCCGGTTTTGAACCAGCCGTTTTGCAGCACTTTCGCTGTCGCTTCAGGATTGTCTTCATAGCCTTTAAATAAAAATGGCGTGTGAACAACGATTTCGCCGATTTCCCCTTGAGGGAGTTCTTCTCCCGTCTGAGGATCTTCCACTTTAACTTTCACACCTGCCACAGGTTTTCCCGCAGATGCGGCTTTATCCATTCCCATTTCAGGCATCCATGTGCTGATTCCCCAAGCCTCAGTGCTTCCATAGCCGTGTGCGAGCGGGATGCCGATATCAAGATAGCGGCGAATCAGGCTGCTCGGCACTTTTGTTCCGCCAGTCATTAAAATAACAAGCGAAGATAGGTCGGTTTGGTGTGTTTCCCATGCTTCAAGCAAATACGTGTAAAACACGGGAAGAGCCATCACGGTTTGAACCTTTTCTTCTTCAATGATTTTCAGCATATCAACAGGATCTTGATCCTTTGTAAAAATAAAGGTTGTTTCTGCAAAAGTTCCCAGCATGATGCAAATGAGCGCACTCGTATGATAAATCGGATGGCACGCGAGAAAACGCAGGCCCTTCATACGTGTTGTTGAACTTTTGGACCCTGTTACGTATCTATATATGCCGCCATGTGTGATCATGCATCTTTTCGGGTTTCCGGTTGTGCCGGACGTAAACATCAGAAGCGCTGTATCATTAGGGGAAACCATTTCAGTTTCAGGCAAATGATCAGGACCGGCAAACAGAGCTTCAAATTCAGCAGACGTTTCGTAAGCTGTTCCAGTTGCCATCGTTACAGACAATGAGCTCAGTTCAGGAAGAACTTCGTCCAGTTTCTCTTTAAACTCCGCTCCGTAAAACAGCGCTTTCGGTTCACTAGCTTTTAAAATGCCTGTCATTTCATATGGTTTGAGCTGCCAGCTGACAGGTACGACAACAGCGCCTATTTCAAGCGCGGCGAACATAATAGTTGAGGCGGGATGTCCGTTTTTGCAAAGCAATGCAACACGGTCGCCTTTTTGAATTCCTTTTTGCAGCAGGGCATTCGCCAGCTGATTAATCCGTTTGCGGTAACCTGCATATGTCAGTGTATGGCCTCCGCTTTTTACAGCCTCTATTTCTTCGCTATTCGGCATGTCATGCAGAATCAGATGCTGTAATGTTTCCATATTGTCATCTCCTATATTCTCTTGAATCTTCAATAATTTGTTAGGTTTTCTTCCTCACCTCACCCATTTTAACCCAAAAAAGATAACTTGTAAAACTATTTCATTTTGGAACTATTCCATTAATGAATGATAAAATAGTCCCGCATTTTGTCATTTTGTACACCATCCACATAAAAACACACGCCAATTTTTTGACGTGTGCCATGCGGGATTACAATATGTTTTTTTCTTTCATCCATGTGAAGAATATGCGGTTTAATCGTTGATACAGTCCTTGTTCTCCCTCTCCCTGAAACCCCGCCATGCTTTCGCTGCTCTCGATAATGGCGGAACTGATCGCGCTTAAAATCTCCGATCCTTCAGCAGATAATGAGCCAGGCGCCATCATCACGAGAATGCGTGTCATACTGAGGGTATTTCCGTCCATGCCATTCACTTCATAAGAGGTGCTGAGATCATACATTTTGAAAAAAGGCAGGACGATTTCATCATTTTTGAGATGATAAAGCGCCATGTTGGTCCCCGGAATTCCCAATCCCCCTTGTTTCTCCCGCTCCGCCAGACAAACCGCGGCTTTTTTCGGATCACGGATCAAGCCATCCTCCTTCAGCTGTTGAAAAAGCTCTGACAGAAGCTTGCTATGATCCGAGTTTGTTTGGAGTTGATTAAGTGTAAAGTGGCGCAGAACATCTTGAATGACGGCCATGTACCGCCCCATGCTTTCCGATGCTGCCAGCATGTCAGGCACGTCAGCTTGCTGCGCCTCTTCCTTAGGCGTTCTTTTTTTCTCAAGAATGAGCGGAATTTTCCGCTTGATATACTGTTTTACCTGATTTGCGTCTTCCTCATTTAAAAGCGGACTAACCATAATGTAATCGATGTTTTCGTAAGGAATCGGCACGGTGGAAACAATCATATCATAGGCTTGAACTTTCCTGCCCTTCAGCTCGATCAAGGATGACATATCAAACGATTCAATTTCCGGCAGCTCTTTCTTCAGTCTGGAAGCAAGCATTTTCGAAGACCCGATCCCGCTTGAGCAGACGACAAGCGCTTTCACTTTGGCTTCTTCTTTTTTGATTTCAAGGGCCGAGCCGAAGTGAAGGACGATAAAAGCGATCTCATCATCAGAAAAGGACATGCCCGGAAAATACTTTTCCACGCCTTCTTCGATCGCCATATAAAGCAGAAAATAATCGCGTTTGATCTGTTCCTTCATCGGATTGTATATTTCGATATTTTCTTTTATGCGGCTGACAGCCGGCTCCAAATGGGCAATCAGTCCTTCATATAAAGAATAGTTTTTCGTAAGATCCATTCTGATTTTGTCTGAAATAAAAGCAATGAGCCGCTTTGTATGCAGGGCTGTTTCCAGTTCGATTTCCTGCGCTTTGTATTCTGTTTTGTACTTTCGATTGGCGCTTCGAAGGTGGATTGTAATATAGCCCACCTCCGCCTCCGGAATCGTCACGCCGAAGGCATGTTCAAGTTCGTCCGCGATTTCAAGAGCTGAGCTGTATTCCTTCGCATTCTTCAGTTCCTCAAGCTCATTTTGCTCCATAGCAATGGTTTCCCCAAGCTTGATCCGCTCGATTGCATACGTCAGATGGACGACGAGTGCTATATAAGAGCTGTCGGACAATGAAAAGGCGATTTCTTCTTTCAGCTGAAATAGGATACGCTCCATTTTTAACAGCTCGCCTTTGCTGACTACGCCGAACATTTTCTCTGAAGAATCAGCTTTACCTTTGATGTTTAATTCTACCGCTTCTAAAAACATTTGGATGTCGAGGCGGTTCACAATCAGGTTGCCGACAATTTTACGTTTCGCATTCTCCGGCCCTATGAGCTGGATGCCAATACCTCTTTTACGAATCAGTGTCAATCTAAAGGGAGAAATCCATTTCTCCAGCTCGTCTAAATCATAGCTGACCGTGGCATTCGTCACCTGCAGGTCATGGGCAAGCGTGTACAGCTTGACGGGCTCCTGAGACTCTAATAGCGAACAGAGAATGAGCAGCTTTCGTTCATCCGCGCTGTATTCATGCTGTTCATATGTTAAGTCGGTAAGCAGCTTTTGTTTATTCTCGGGACTTCCCACTGCCTTCAACCCTTTGCCAGGCTGTTTATCGAGCGTAAGCCCGACGGGTTCCATCAGCGGCTTAATTGATTTGAGCTCCCTGTGAATGGTTCTCGTGCTGACTTCCATCAGCTCAGCAAGCTCAGTTACGGTTACATACCGGTTTTGTAATAATAAGTGCTTTAAAAGCTTTTGTTCTCTGGCAGTCATATACATCAAAAAGGCCTCCTAGACAGTCGTGATGTGCGGATGAAGTCGCAAGGAGATACAGGAGAGGAATAAGAGAGGTTTTCTTTATAATATAAAACGCTTTCAAACGAGATTCAATCACTTATAAATGGGAATTTGGCATCAAGCGGTGTGACAATATTGAAAAAGCACCAGCTGCTAAGCTGATGCTTTTTGTTAAGGTATATCGCAACCCTGTGCGGCTGTAAAAATGCGGAACCACTGATCCTGATCAAACTTGTATGCCAGCGTGTTTACCGCGAAGGGTATTTTAATTCGATTGAAATTGCTTTTTCGCTTTCTCAACAACATAGTGGCTGCCGCCGCGGTCCTTCACATTTTGGATCATCATGGCGACAAGCAGGTCTTTGTTTTTGTAATCGTAGCCGACGAACCAGCCATTTTCCGTGCCGTCTTTATCATCTTTTGATGTTTTCAGCTCGGCTGTTCCTGTTTTTCCGGCAACGGTGATTCCTTTCACGACAGGCCGGTACGCTGATCCGCGCGCATCTTCCACAACGCCTTTCAGACCTTTCGTAATGTCTGCCGCTCCTTCCTTCGTGACCACTTGCTTGTGCCAGACATCAGCTGTTTGCGAGTCTTGTTTGATCAGCGTCGGTTTGACGAGATCTCCGTTGTCGACAAATGGCGTGTAAGCAGCTGCCAAGTGAAGCGGAGACATTTGCATTTGTCCTTGTCCGTATCCTGTATCCGCAAGCAAAATGTCTGAATCGAGCTTGTCATTTGCGATAGACGATTGCTGGATCGGGAACTCATACGGAATGTCCTCTGAAAAGCCGAACGTTTTCAACCCTTTTGTAAAATTGTCTGCTCCCAAATCAAGCGCGTTCTGCGCAAAATAAATATTGTCTGACGTAATGAGGGCATTTTCCAGATCGACTTGCTGAAGGCGCTCAGACACACGTGTCACTGAATAGCCGCCCCAGCTTGAATCTTTTTGCCACTCTTTTCCTTTGATTGTTTTCTTCTCATCCGCTTTTAGGGTGCCGTTTTTAATTCCGATGGCAGCGGCAATCGGTTTAATTGTCGAACCCGGTGCGTATGTCTTGTTGAATTTCGCTGAAAACGGATTGTTCTTATCTTCGTTTAGTTTTTTCCATTCCTTATCGCTCCAGCCGAAAATAAATCCGTTTGGATCGTAAGAAGGCGCGCTGACAAGCGCGAGTGTTTCGCCTGTCTTCGGCTGAAGCGCAACCGCCGCCCCGCTGTCGTCCTTCAATTCATCATATAGCTTCGTTTGCGTCTTGATATTGATGGTGAGGTGAAGATCCTCGCCGTCCTTCGCTTTCTTTTCAGCGATGACTTCTCCGGTTTGCGGAACGTAGATTTTCCATCCAGTTGCGCCTCTTAGTTTGTCTTCATACACATTTTCAAGTCCGGTGATGCCGATGTTAGACGTATCGCTGTATGCTCCGTCTTTCTTTTTCTTCAGCTCTTCCGCAGTAATGGCGCGGACATAGCCTGTCAAATGGGCTGTCTTTTCGCCATACGGATAATAGCGGGAGCTGACATTCGTTCTCGTTACACCTTTTAATGAAGTCGCCTCAGACACTAACTTTTCTTGGTCCGGCTTGACCTTTTTGACCGGCACAAACGAATCGTCTTTCACCCAGCCTTGATCCAGCTTTTTCTTGATGTCGTCTTCAGTCAAATCAAGTTTTTTCGCGAGTTCTTTTATGACTTTTTCTTTTTTGTCGCCAAGCTCTCCGGGAACAATGCCGATTTCCGGCACATCTGTATTGATGGCTAAACCTTTCCCGTTTTTATCGTAGATTTGGCCGCGTTTTGGTTCAACGCTGGCGATTTGCACTGTTTTATCATCAGCCAGCTGCTTGAAAATAAACGATGGGTCCCAATCTATATTCCATGACTTCTCGTCATCAGTTTTTTCTTTTTTCAGCACTGCGGTATTTTTGAAGCTGACTTTGCCCGCATTTGTGTCCATGCTGACTTTATACGGGATGTGCTTCATCGTCTTGTTATCTTTGTCGCCCTCATCCACTTCTCCCGCAGTGACTTTCAGATTTTTCACGCCTGCCTGCTCATAGATGGTTTTATACCTGCTGACGAAATCTTTTTTGGAGATTTCTTTTTTGACATCTTTGGCCAGGCTTTGATACATGTCATCGAATTGCTGATCGTTCCACTGTTTCACGAATGCTTCCATGCGATTCTCTGGTGAATCTGTCTTGGAGCATCCGATTAACCCAATCAATCCGACGCATAGAAATACTAGTAGAATACACTTTTTTAACATGACTTTCCCCTGCCTTCCACTTGTTATTTTCTCTTATATGAATTGGTGCGCGCAAGATTTTTTTGAAAATGAAGGAAAAGGTTCACCGATTTTGCAGAAATCTCCTGTCGTTTGCTGTAGACTATTTGAAAAGAAGGAAAGAAGGGATGACATGGTCAGAGAGGCAGCGATACTTCACATTAAAGAGGGGCTTGAACAAGAGTTTGAGGAGGCGTTCCGGCAAGCGGCGCCGATTATTTCCGGCATGAAGGGCTATATCACGCACTCGTTATCAAAATGCATGGAAGAAACACATAAATATCTGCTGCTTGTGGAGTGGGAAACACTCGAGGACCACACGGAAGGCTTTCGCGGTTCTTCAGAGTATCAAGAGTGGAAAGCCTTGCTTCATCGGTTCTATACCCCGTTCCCGACGGTCGAGCATTTTCAGGATGTGTAATAGACTTATATAATATGAAGAGTAAAACCGATGAGAGAGACAGACCATACGAAAACGGCGGTATAAATATTAAACGCACCTGAGCCGTCGTTTTCTTTTTTACGCTCTTCAAGCCCCTGCATAAACATGACTGCGCCAAGAAAGACAAGCATGACCGATTGGATAACAGAGGTGTGTTCCGTATAGTTAAAAGCAACGAGCGCCAGAATAATTATGATAACCGCAAAAGACATTTTAAAAATCCGAAACAAAAGGACCATCCTTCCTTATATAAGAAATATTGAACGTTATGGCTATATTTGCCTACGTCCTCCATTATTCTAGCGCACTTTTTTTGTCTGTAGAACAGGAGACAGGGAATTTTAAGTTTCTTTTAATGTTTCAATCACATATAAAAAAACGCGCTCTGTCATAAGGCGCGTTTCTATGAAACTGGCAATTCTTTATAACCCAGCTTGTGAACGGCTTGAGCCATTGCTTGATAGCCTTTGCTGTTCGGATGGACACCGTCAAAGGACAGATATTCCTGCTCTTTTCCTTTGAAAATGCTATAGGCATCCGCGATTTTGACATGGGGCGCCGCCGCAAGTGTTTCTAAATGCGAATTAAAAGATGTGATCCATTTGCCAGCGATGTCAATGCCGGGAAACGGATTGTATAAGTTGAACACACGGATGGCGTACGGAGACGGGTTTTCTCCTTTGATTTCGGCGATTTTGGCAATCATCTTTTCAAAATTCTCATGGCAATGAGCGGATGCTCGGCTGAAAGTCGTTTCATCTTTAGACGTTTGGTAAGCAAAGACTGAATCTATAAGATCATTTCCGCACCCTGTGATCGTTATCATGCCAGCAGCTTGAATGCATTTTTGCACATGGGGATGTGACAGGAGCCCCAGAATTTCTTCTGTATTAAGGCCCGATTTGGCAAAGATGGAGATGGCCGTTTTTGTTTTCAAGTCAGCTTCCATCATGTCTCCCAGACGTTGGACGAATCCGGGGGAAAACAGCCCGGCTCCTCTCCCTGTCGTCAAAGAATCCCCCAGTGCTGTATATTGAAGCACCATGTTTTTTCCTCCACTCCTGAACGTCGATACGTTAATGTACGCAGCGGGGAAAAGATCGGCTACTCAAGAATACCCTATTTTTCTGGAAATCTGCATAGCGGCATCCTTCACCTTTTCTGTTAAATAAGGAAGCCTGTCTTCTGTAAATCTTGCTTCAAAGCCTGCAATGCTGATGCCGGCTGCCACTTGCCGCTTATGGTTAAAGATCGGGGCGCCGATGGCCGCCGTATAGTTTTCGAGCTCTGAATAGCTGACGGTATAGCCATTCTGCACGGAGGCATCAATCTCCTTCAGCAGCTTTTCCGGATCGGTAATCGTCCCGGCCCCAATTGAAATGAACTCTGTTTGTTTGATGTATGTTTCGATTTCTTCACGGGGAAGAAAGGACAAAATGCTTCTCGCACACGCTCCCGCATACAGAGGAGAACGCCTGCCGATCGCCGTGTACAGCCGTACAGTCTGTGTTCCTTCGATTTTCTCAACGTATATCGCATCATTGCCGTCCCTCATGATCAATTGCACAGCTTCATCCACTTCCCGGCACAGCTCTTCCATCACCGGTTTCGCTATTTTTCTGATATCGAGCCTGTCAGCGACAAGCTGTCCAAATTCAAGAAACACCAGTCCCAGCGAATAAGCGCCGGACGAATCCCGATTGAGGAACCCCATTTCCTCCAAAGAGCTGACCATCCGGTGAACAGAGGTTTTCGGCATTTTTGACAGCGACACCAGTTCACTTAAGGTAAGGCTTGGTTCATGCAAAAACAAATTAAGCAGAGTCATAGATTTGACTACGGTTTTGTTTTTATTCTGCATCATTGATCTCCTTTATTACGTCAGCCATTCCATCTTCATTCTCGTTTTCAGTTCTTTTATATGCTGTTCCCGTTCTATCGCAAACGCTTCCGCTTCTTGAAGGGATACAGGCTCAAACTGGACGTGCTCGCCCGGCATAATTTGGGAGACAATCGGAAGATCAGCGGATATGATATGCGCGATCCTCGGATAGCCGCCGGTCGTTTGCCGGTCTGCAAGCAGGATAATCGGGTTGCCGTCAGGCGGCACCTGAACAGTTCCAAACGAAACCGCTTCCGACACCATCTCAAGCGGCGCCTTCAGTTCGAGCGGTTCTCCTTTGAGCCTGTAACCCATACGGTCGGACTGCGGCGTGACCCGAAACGTTTCTGCATAAAAACGTGTTTTCGATTCTTCTGTGAAAAAGCCGAATTGTTTTCCTTCCAGTACACGGATAATGGGATTCTTTTTTAATGGCAGAAACCTGCCGCGGCTAACCGACCATTTCGGTGCTACAAATTCCCGCTTTCCAAGCTGGAGATTTAATTGGGAAAGGATGGTTTGCGAAAGAGATGATATTTCTCCAATGGACAGTTCATCTTCCTTCTGAAGCGCTCTGCCATGAAGTCCGCCGATTCCTGCTCTGACGTACGTGCTTTTGCTTTCCATGACGTCAGGCACATCGAAACCGCCGGCCGCCGCTAAATAAGCACGGCTGCCAAGTTTACAGGGACCAAAACTGACTGTGCTGTTTTCCTTGACGAGCACAGGCTTCCATAAAGGTGCTTCCTCGTCATTAATACGTAGCGTGAAGTCCGCTCCTGTCACCGCAATCAACGTCTTTTTTGTAAAATAAAACGACGGACCGGGCCCCATCAGCGTAATTTCAAGACCGGCTTCATTTTCGCTGTTGCCGATCAGCAGATTGGCAATGCGCAGCGAAACCGTGTCCATGGCTCCGCTTGCCAGTACACCGTATTTTTGATAACCCGTTCTGCCTATATCCTGAACCGTTGTGAGCAGTCCGGGCTTTAACACTTTCATGCTCAATTGGACTCCTCCTTATAGGCGTGATAGTCTTCTTCTGAGATGCGCACGAATTTCACAGTGTCTCCCGCCCGCAGTAATGTCGGCGGGTTTTCCTGCGGCCGGAAAAGAGCCAGCGGCGTTTTGCCGATCAGCTGCCAGCCGCCCGGCGTCGAAATCGGGTAAACGCCTGTCTGCAATCCCGCAATTCCTACCGAACCTGCGGGAATCGAAGGTCTTGGCGATGATTTTCTTGGAGCGGCAATGCGTTTGGACATCCCGCCTAAAAAAGGAAAACCAGGAGCAAAACCAAGCATATACACCACATATTCGCCGCTTGTATGAATCTCAATGACTTCCTCCGGAGAGAGCTGATTGATCTTCGCCACCTCTTCTAAATCGGGCCCGAATTCACCGCCATAGCATACTGGAATTTCTACAATACGGCGGCTATTTTCATAGTCTTTAGCTATTTCCTTCAGCCCCTCTTCGACATCAAGTTTTACCTTCTCAAAAGGTGAGCTCATGCCTTTAGGCAAATGCTTGTACACTTCATACATATCATAAAATACCGTTAGACTTGTAAAAGCCGGGATACACTCAATGAACCCCGGAAATGGCTGTTCTTCTATATAAGCGGCCGCAGCATGGACAAAACCGTTGACCTGTTCGTTTATTTCTTCTCCGAATCGGATCATCATTGCAGAATCACCGAGCTGTTCGATTTGACATCGTACAGTCATCTTTCTCACCTCTTTTATTTCTCATTCATCTGGAGGACGAGAGGTTACAGCACCGCAAGCGACTCGTCTCGAATATCTGTGATGAGCATATGCCCCGGCGCATGTGTGATGACCATTTCAGGTTTTACATTCATAGCCACGGCTTGCGGGGTCACACCGCATGCCCAAAAAACAGGAACCTCGCCTTCACGAATGGAAACGGCATCTCCGAAATCCGGTTTGTCCGCATCAACAATGCCGATTGCTCCCGGATTGCCGATATGAACCGGCCCTCCGTGCACTGCCGGAAAACGCGAGGTCACTTGTGCAGCGCGTACAGCCAGCCGTTCTGGAACGGGTCTCATGCTGACAACCATCTTTCCTTGAAACACCCCCGCTGAAACACAATCGATATTCGTTTTATACATCGGAACGTTCGTCCCCTCATCAATATGCCGGACAGCTATTCCATTATTGATCAGCGCCTGTTCAAAGGAGAAACTGCATCCGATCAGAAAGCCGACAAAGTCATCCTCCCAGTATGGCGTAATATCAGATACTTCTTCCGTCAAGATACCATGCCTGTAAATACGGTATTTCGGAAAGTCCGTTCTGATATCGGCATCCGGCGCTGCCAGAAATGGCACAGGCGAACCCGCTTCTGTCACATCCAGCACAGGGCATGGCTTTTGATTCCGCTGGCAAAACAGCAGGAAGTCAAACGCAAGGTCTTTCTTCAAGATCACAAGATTCGCTTGGGCATAGCCTCCGGACATTCCTGCGGTCGGCCCGTTTATTTTTCCTTCTCGTATCAGGGCGCGCACATCCTGCGGCGCCATTTTATTTAATTGCTCCACCTTTATCAGCTCCACAATTGAGGAAGTTGTGTAAATAACATGTAGACACCCATCACAGCCATTACGACCACCACAAGTGAACCTGAAACGGTCAGCCAAAGCGGATGCTTATAATCACCGATAATCTTTTTCTTATATGCGGCAATCAGCAGCGTTCCGAGCGCAATCGGCAGAATTAAGCCATTCAGCGAACCGACAAGCACGAGGATTTTCGCAGGCTGTCCGATTGTGACAAAAGCTAACGTGGAAATCACGATAAACCCGATAATAATGCCCCGTGAATTTTTTTCAATTTTCGGAGAAAAGGTTTTAAAGAAGGAGACAGACGTGTAAGCTGCTCCGATGACAGAGGTAATGGCCGCAGACCACATGATCAATCCGAAAATTTTATAACCGACATTTCCAGCAGCCAGCTTGAAAACAGAAGCCGCCGGGTTGCTTTCATCGATATGCAGGCCTTTTGAAACAACGCCAAGCACCGCGAGGAAAAGAGCAATACGCATGACAGATGTAATTAAAATACCGACAACCGAACTTTTTGTCACCTGCGGGATGGATTCCTTCCCTTTTATTCCGGCATCCAGCAAGCGGTGTCCTCCGGCAAATGTGATATAACCGCCGACGGTTCCGCCCACAAGCGTGACAATAGCAAAAATGCTGATTTGCTCCGGCGCAATCGTATTCGCCACAGCCTCTCCAACAGGAGGAGCTGTCGTGATCGCGACATACAAAGTTAAAAGGATCATGACAAAACCGGCAATTTGCGTAAAACGGTCCATCGCTTTTCCCGCTTCTTTAATTAAAAAGATTAAAATGGCAACGGCAGCACTGATCAAAGCGCCTGTTGTTGGTGTAATGCCAAACAATACCTGAAGCCCCAGTCCGGCACCTCCGATATTCCCGATATTAAAAGCCAATCCGCCAAGCACGACGAGAATGGCGATGAAATAACCCAATCCCGGAAGCACCATATTCGCAATTTCCTGACCGCGTTTTCCAGAAACCGCTATGATGCGCCATACGTTGGTTTGGGCGAAAATATCCAAAATAATAGATATGATAATGACAAAACCAAAGCTTGCCGCGAGTGTGTTTGTGAAAGTTGCGGTTTGTGTCAGGAATCCCGGGCCGACCGCTGATGTCGCCATTAAAAAGGCGGCCCCCATCAGCAATGACCAGCTGCCCGCCTTTTTCCCTGCTGTTTTTTTCTGCTGCTCCATCTATTGTTCCTCCTTTATGTTGACTTCTGTGCTGAAATAGCGGCCACTTCAATTCCCGCCGCTTTGAGCTCTTTTCTGATTTTCTGCGCAAATGTCAGCGCATGGGCTCCGTCTCCATGAATGCAAACCGTGTCCGCTTTTAATGACACATCATGGCCTTGCTGAGATTTGACCGCCCCTTCTTTCACCATTTTGATCACCTGGGTGACGGCGGCATCATCGCTTTCAATGAGTGCGTCCGGCTGGGATCGCGGCGTCAGTGTGCCGTCCGCTTGGTATGTTCTGTCGGCGAACACTTCACTTGCTGTTTGCAGTTCGATCCGTTCTCCCGCTTTTACGAGCTCGCTCTCAGCAAGACCGAAAAGAACCAGGCCGGGATCAACCTTGCAGACAGCTTTTGCGATGGCGTCAGACAGCTTTTGATCGACTGCCGCCATATTGTATAAAGCGCCATGCGGCTTGACGTGCTGCATGCGAAGTCCTTCTGCTTTTAAAAAACCAGAGAGCGCGCCAATTTGATAGACGACAAGATCATACGCTTCCTCAGGTGAAATTGCCATATTGCGGCGGCCGAAACCGAGTAAATCCGGCAAACCCGGATGCGCGCCGATTTTTACGCCTTTTTCTGCCGCAAGCGCGACGGTTTTCCGCATGATACCGGGGTCTCCTGCATGAAATCCGCATGCGATGTTCGCTGATGTGACATGCTCTAAAATATCTTGGTCAAGGCCAATCGTGTAGGCTCCGAAGCTTTCTCCTAAATCACAGTTCAAATCAACCTGAAACACAGAATCCCTCCAGCCAAAGCAAACAATATGCTTTATGTTATCATTGTTCCGAAATTCGGAACGACTATTCCGAATTTTTGAACTTTGCTTTATTATAATTCAAACCTATCAGTTTGTGAAATCCTTTTGTCAGAAAACCTCCCATGGTCCCAGAAGAAAACCTCCCAAACTAAAAAAAGAGTCCATCTTAGGACTCCCTTTTTTATAGTACCCAATGGCGAATCGCTTTAGCGACACCATCCTCAATATTTGTATCCGTGGTCCAATCAGCCGTTTCTTTCACGACGTCTTGCGCATTTCCCATCGCAACACCCAGACCCGCTTCTTTGATCATCGCAATGTCATTGAGGCTGTCACCCATCGCCATCACATTCTCCATCGTAAAGCCGAGTTTTTCAGAAACCTTCGCAAGAGCCGCGGCTTTGTTGATGCCAAGCGCGTTGACCTCAATGTTTGTCGGGCTTGAATTGGTGATTTCAAGCTCTTTGTTTTTCCTCAGCTCCTCCAGCACTTCGTTTCGGATGTCGTCATCCTCAATGTCAAAGCCGAATTTGAGCCATTCATGATCCGTAATGTTTTCCGGAAACTCGCCTCTCCATACTTTATTTACGGTAGAAGCCCAGAAATTAGTGTTGTGCTTATTCCGCAAATCCCACATCATTTGAATGTGATCCGTATGGAGCAGCTTGCGTTCCACCAAATTAAAATTCGAATCCCAAATTTCGCTGCCGTTTGCCGTGATTAAAAAGGATGACAGCTTCAGCGATTCCGCCAGCTCCCGGCAGGTCATCAGCGTCCGGCCCGTGCTGATCACCACGTACACGCCTTTATCCTCGGCTTCACGAATGGCTTTACGGTTTTCATCGGAGATCAGCTGCTCGTCATTCAGCAGCGTTCCATCCATATCAATTGCGATCAGCTTGATATCTACATTTTCTCTTTGAACAGACATATATGTACCTCTCTTTATCTTTTAATTGTGCATCTTTCTATTCTAATACATTATACCCATCGGAACAAAAAAGCGATTTCACATGTTTGAGGCGTCCTGATAAAAGGAAAACAAACGGTGAGGTGATCAAAGATGACAGAAAGAAAACAGCAAAACAAACCAAATGAAAATCCTGAACACAATGACTTAACCGATCCGATTCCGAATGAAGAGCTGAAGGAAAACATGAAGGATGAAAAACACAAACGGCAGCAAAGAGATGACTCACAAAGCGAACGGGATTACGATACGAAGTAATAGAACCCCTCACAAATCGTTGTGAAGGGTTTTTTTCATTTTTCGATATAAATGCCGATTTCAGCTTCAGCAACAGGCTGTCCGCCCACTGACGCCTTGCCATGCCCGAACACAAACCCGCGTCGGTTGCGCGTAACTTCAAACGTAAGATCAAGCCGGTCACCAGGCTCGGCCGCGCCCAGTTTTTCCGCTTTCTTCACGGAAGACAATAAACCCAAGCTGTTCTGATCTGTAACTCCTGTAAAAGCCGCTGTTTGCGCAAGTGCTTCAATCACAAGTGAAAACGGCATTTCTGTTTGCTTATCATTGATAAACCAGTCGTTCTCACTGATCAGCTTATACGCTGCCGCATGTTTGCCGGGCTTGCTTTCCGTCACGCCATCAATAAACAAAAACGGATAGCGATGAGGCAAAAATAATGAGTTCATTCTATTTCTCCTTTTTTGACTATTATATATCAGCCAAAAGCTGAACAATAGGATATAATGGAAAAAACGCAAAGGAGACCGTTATGCCCCCAAAACCGCTCGTCATTCTCGCACACGAAATATACGGTGTTAACAGCCATATGAAAAAGATGGCCCGGCTGATAAAAATGGCTGGATATGATGTGGTGACGCCTAACCTGCTCGGGGATGGTGAAGTCTACACATTGCAAGAGGAAAAAATCGCATACGATCAATTTACAAAACACGAACGGCTGAAAACAGGAGAAACCATCATTCAGAGCTTGATCAGGCAAAACACCGGACGGCGCATCTTTGTGGTTGGATTCAGCGCGGGCGCAACGATCGCATGGAAATGCAGCAGTATGCCTGAGGTGAGCGGAGCTGTTTGCTATTACGGTTCCCGGATACGCGATTCTCTTCATCACGTGCCAGTCTGCCCGGTCCTATTGTTTTTCCCTTCATTTGAACCGTCGTTTGATGTTACGCTTCTCATCAAAAAACTGCGGGAAAAACAGCATCCCGATTTGGAGATTTATCAATTTAAAGCTCTTCACGGCTTTGCCAATCCTGACTCTGATACTTTCGACAGGGCACTCTTCTTCAAAGCGCTTTCCATCATAAAAAACGAGGCAGAAAAACCGCCCCGCCCTGTTTCATCAGATTGTTCTTAAACGCGCACAAATGGTCGTCAGTGACCACAGCCGTGACTCGTTCCATAAGATTTTTATTTTGCTTGTCTCATCTCACCGAACGGATAAAAGACGAGAGATTCCGTACCGACGATTTCTTCATCAGAAGGCATACCCATTCCGTTTCTGCTATCCATCGAATTGAGGCGGTTATCTCCCATTACGAAATATTTGCCGGAAGGAACCTCAGCTTCGAAGTCACCGGTTAAGCTTACACCTATTTCTTTGGCTTCTTGTTGATGTTCCTTTAGGTACGGTTCTTCCACCTTTTTATCGTTTATGTATAGCTGGTCATCCTTCATTTTTACGCTGTCACCAGGCAAACCGATTAAACGTTTGACTGATGAACGGCCGCTTGTTTTGTCATGAATGACGATAATGTCGCCTCTGTGAAAACCGCCTGTATATTTGGCTGCTTTGTCAACCAAAATTCTTTCTGAGTCCTGAAGCGTTGGAGCCATTGACAAGCCTTCAACGAGAAAGGGCCTGTAAAACGCCATTCTGATCGTCAAAATAAGCGCAGCGATCAAAACGATACTGAATACAACGATCCATTTGGTTTTTCTTTTTTTCTTTAATGTGATTTTTTTCGCATTCAACTTCCTTCACCCAATACCTTCCTAAGAATCCCAAATTATTATACAGCATTTGGATCTTCTTGGTTAGTTTTTTTTCGGATATTTTTGCAAGGAAATTGATTGGCCGGGGCAACCATCCGCCCCGGCCGTTTCGTCAACGTTTTCTCAAACGAGCACAGATTTCATCCGTGACCTCTGCCGTTGTGCTTTGTCCGCCAATGTCGCGTGTTTTGACGCCGTCTGCCGTTACTTGTTCCATCACATCGAGGATCTTCGCCCCCAGTTCTTCCTCTCCGAAATGATCAAGCATCAGCTTTGCTGTCCAAATCTGGCCGATTGGGTTCGCGAGGCCTTTGCCGGCGATATCGGGAGCTGATCCGTGGACCGGTTCGAACATGGATGGATACTTGCCGGACGGGTTGATGTTTGCAGATGGGGCAATGCCGATGCTCCCCATGAGACTGGAGCTGATATCTGTTAAAATGTCACCGAATAAGTTGCTCGCTACAATGACGTCAAAGGTTTCAGGACGTGTGACAAAGAAAGCGGCCAACGCATCAATGTGCTGGGATGACGTGTCAATTCCTCTGTAATCCGCAGCAGTCTTTTGAAAGACTTCATCCCAGAACGGCATCGCGTGATAAATGCCATTGGACTTTGTTGCACTCGTCACATGGCCGCGCCGCTTTTTCGCCAATTCAAAGGCAAAACGCATGACACGCTCTGTCGCTTTTCTCGTAAACACGGCATTCTGGATGGCAATTTCATCATCACCCCTGTGAATGCGACCGCCGACCTCACTGTATTCGCCTTCACTGTTTTCACGAATCACCACGAGGTCAAAATCATTTGGATGTAAAAGCGGTGACATAATGCCGGCCATTTGTTTGGCAGGTCTCATATTAATGGAAAGCTCAAGCTCCCTTCGGATTTTCAGCAGCAGCCCCCATAATGACATATGATCGGGAACCAGCTTCGGATTTCCGACCGCTCCTAAAAAAACCGCTTCAAATTGAGTGAGCGTATGTATTCCGTCTTCAGGCATCATTTCGCCGTGTTCCATATAATAATCACAGCTCCATGGAAAAGGCGTAAATGAGAATGACAAACCTCCGTGAACTTCGGCTGCTGTATGAAGCACTTTTTCCGCAGCCGCCACAACCTCTATTCCTACTCCGTCTCCGGGTATTGCCGCAATCTCGAATTGTTTCATTGTGTCATTCTCCTCCCCCTATTATCGTAAGCGCTTACTATTATACTAGATTGCAAGATGGCAAAAAAAGCCCGTGACATGCTGTCACGGGTCGGTTATTGGTTGAGTTTCTTTAAAACAATGGCATGAAGCGGTTCATGGGACTGAATGCCGCACACCTCTTGAAGCACGCCGCTGTATCCTTTTTCTTGGATCAGCTCTTGCAGTTCCACCGCTTCAGGGTCACCGGTGAAATTGAAGCGCAGCGCTGCGGCAATCCCTTCCGCCAGCGCATTCGGCTCTTTTATTTTCTTTGCAGGGCCTACGAGTCTATCATGCTCTCCCAGCTTTCTGAGAGGCGATCTCGCCACGCGGGTCACATCGTCCGTAATGAATGGATTTTCAAAGCGTCCAATGATTTTTTTGATATATTGTTCGTGTTCGGTTTGCTTAAAGCCATACGTTTTGATGAGATAGTCACCGGTTTCAAGCAGCGCCGAATGAACGACACGGCGGATTTCCGGATGATCGATTGCTTCTTTTACGGTTTTTAATCCGCGCTGATAGCCGACATAGGCGGTCACTGCGTGGCCGGTATTGACGGTAAACAGCTTGCGTTCGATATACGGCGTTAAATCATCAACAAACAGCGCGCCGTTTATGGCCGGTGTATCCCCTTTAAAGCCTGATTCATCAATGACCCATTCAAAAAACGGTTCAACCGATACTTTGAGCGGATCTTCATGATGCTGAACCGGCACGATCCGGTCAACAGCCGAATTCGGAAAACCGACCGTTTCACTGATGGACTCTTGCTCTGCTTCCGTTAAATGGCTGTATATCTCTTTCTTCAGGAAGCTGCTGCCGCCGATCATATTTTCGCAGGCAATGATATTCAGTATGTTTGCAGCTTTTCTTCGACTTAAACCTTCTGCGATAGACGGAGCAATCAGCTTCAGCACATTCGGGCCGACCGCTGTTGTGATGAGCGACGCTTCATTAATCAGCCGATACAGCTCCTCCGCCTGGCTCCCGCTGTTAATGGCGCTGACCGGGCCTATGACCTCTGATGAGCGGCCCTCTTCTGCCAGCTCCACTGTGTATTCCCGTTTTTCATTAAGGAGGCTGACCATCGTATCGTTCACATCCGCAAACACCACATCATAACCGGAGTGGTGAAGCAGCGCGCCGATAAACCCTCTTCCGATATTTCCCGCACCGAAATGTAAGGCGATCATGTCAGTTCACCTCGTTGAAAATGGCGATCAAATCTTCTTCGCTTTTAGCAGAGATCAGGCGTTCAATGTTTTCTTCTTCTGAGCAAATGATGGCGATGTTAGACAAAATGTCTAAATGCTCATTATTTTTGCCCGCAATGCCGAATACCACTTTTGCCGTGTTGCCTGCGCCGTACTCGACACCGTCTGGAATCTGTATGATTGAGATTCCAGAGTGAAGCACCTCGTTTTTCGCCTCTTCTGTGCCGTGTGGTATGGCTATGAAATTCCCCATAAAAGTAGATGATGTTTCTTCACGTTCAAACATTTTGCCAATGTAATCTTCTGTCACATAGCCGTTATCAATCAGCGTCTGGCCTGCCATTTTGATGGCTTCTTCCTTTGATGATGCCGTTTGATTGAGTTTAATATTTTCCTTTGCGAGTACTTGCATGGGTATCACTCTCTTTCTATAAGATTACTTTTTAAGCTTTTCAAGAAGCTCGTCATATTTTGGACTGTTTAAGAAGTTATCCACTGATATGTGTGTCGCGTTCGGCAGCTTCGCTTTCGCGCGATCTGTTAAATCTTTGTGGGTGATGATAATGTCCGCATCGCTTGGCAGATTGTTAATGGCCGTGTTGGCCACACTGATATCAAGCTCCGCTTTTTTCACTTTGTTTCTTAAAATCGATGCTCCCATCGCGCTTGATCCCATTCCCGCATCACATGCGAAGATGATTTTGTTTACGCTTTCAGAAGACAGCTCAGACGCTTCCTCAGCTTTCGTTTGCTCCGCTTCTAAAGCAGCGGCTGCTTGGCTTTTCTTCCCCTTCATGGACTGCATTTTTTCTGTTGCGGCAGCGAGGTCTTCTTCGCTTGCTTTTGAAGATTTCAGGATCACCGCTGAGACGATGAACGAAACAACTGCTGCGACCAATACACCCGCCAATACGCCGAAGTAGCCGCCTCTTGGCGTCATCGCCATCAATGCGATAATGCTGCCCGGTGACGCTGCTGCGACAAGTCCGGCATGAAAGATCGTGAATGTTAACAGTCCGCTTGCTCCGCCGGCAATGGCCGCCAGAATCAGGGCCGGTTTCATCAAAATGTATGGGAAGTAAATCTCGTGAATCCCGCCGAAGAAATGAATGATCGCCGCTCCGGGAGCCGTTGATTTTGAAGAACCTTTTCCAAAGAACATGTACGCCAGCAAAATGCCGAGCCCTGGCCCAGGGTTTGCTTCTACTAAAAACAGAATCGATTTTCCCGTTTGGGCTGCTTGCTCGATTCCGATTGGACTTAAGATTCCATGGTTAATGGCGTTATTGAGGAACAACACTTTCGCCGGTTCCACAAAAACGCTGGCTACAGGCAGTAAATTAGCGTGTACAATGACTTCCACACCTGCCGCCAGCAATTTATTTAACGTCAGGACAACCGGACCGATGGCGTAAAACGCGAGAATCGTTAAAGCCGCCCCGACAATCCCCGCCGTAAAGTTGTTGATCAGCATTTCAAAGCCTTGTTTGACTTTATCCTTGAACAATTTATCAGTCTGTTTAATGAGGTATCCGCCAAGCGGT
The DNA here is from genome assembly GCF_047608225.1 of Bacillus sp. SW14. NCBI lineage: Bacteria > Bacillati > Bacillota > Bacilli > Caryophanales > Bacillaceae > Bacillus > Bacillus sp. SW14. The sequence goes on from NZ_JBLKRW010000001.1 coordinate 3,900,468, forward strand.
CCCATGATCATTGCACCTAAAAACATTGGAATATCCGACCCGACAATCACCCCGATTGCCGCTGTCGCCCCGACGACTCCGCCGCGGTGGTCGTAAATCATTTTTCCGCCTGTATACGCTATCAAAAGCGGCAGTAAATATGTGATCATTGGGCTGACAAGTGTATTCAGCTGTTCATTCGGAATCCATCCCGCCGGAATAAACAGCGCGGTAATGATGCCCCACGCGATAAACGCGCCGATATTCGGCATAATCATTCCGCTCAAATAACTGCCGAAGCGCTGCACTTTCACTTTCATGCCGCCTTGCTGTTCTTGCTGCATATATAAACCCTCCTTGTTGTCGCTGTAAGCTATAAAAATAGATTCAGAGAATTTTGCTTCCCTTTGACTCTATGTTAAAACGCTTACAGTTCCTATACAATTGAAAGTAAAGAGGACTTTGGCACATGGGTGTGACATTTTTTTAAAAATAAAAAGGCTCCTGATATCAGGAGCCTTTTCTCTTACCTCTATAAATAATGTTGCCGTTTTGAATCACGTACTTTGCGATCATCCGTTCACTTACAATAAAAACAGGATACGCGCACACAAGCGCAAAAACAGCCATCGGGACGTGCTGTACGGCCGGCAGCATTGATCCTGCCGCATTGCGGAGGAGCAGCAACAGATAAATGAGCAGCACGATGACCGCTAGTGACACCAGCATCATCGGAGCTGATACTTTATATTCATAAAGCCGTTCCCGGCAGTGTCCGCAGCGAAATTGGCAAGGCACATTGGATGATCTGACCATGTCGCCTGTCAAAGGTTTGCCGCAATTGGGGCATAGAGTTTCTTTCATAGGGTATTCCTCACTTTCCATTCCATATGTCTATTATACCAGAGTCCCTTCTGTTTCGTTTTGTTGCTGTTCAACACATTTTCACATTTTTTATCATCAGCTTACTTGTCTCTGTCTCTAAAATCCTCTACGCTTAAATAGATCTTAATGGAGGGGATGTATGAATGCTTCCGATTAATAGACAGCAACACATACTGAAGTGGCTGAAAGAAGAAGGCGCGCTCAAAATTACTGATATCAGCGCACGGTTCGGCGTTTCTGAAATGACGGTATACAGAGATGTCAATCAGCTCGTTCAGTCAAATCAGGTCATCAAAACGGCCGGCGGCATTACGCTCCCAGCCCCAACACCTCAAGCGGATCATATGTGCAGCTATTGCCTAAAACCGGTCAATCAAGTCCATTCGGTTCAGCTGATTACGGTAAACCAAGACATTGAACAGCTGTGCTGCGCACATTGTGCGTTTTTGCGTTACGCAGATAAAACGGAAGAGATTTCACACTTGATTTGCCGGGATTTTCTGTTACACACAACCGTCAGTGCCGGTTCGGCTTATTTTGTGGTAAATGCTGAATTAAACCTGCACTGCTGCCAGCCGCAGGCGATTCCGTTTGCGACACTCGATCATGCCAAACGGTTTCAAAAAGGATTCGGCGGAGCCGTCCGCACCTTCGATCAGGCGCTGGAAGATATGCTTCAGGACAGAAAAAAGCGCTGCACCTGCACCAAGAATTAAACACAACATATACAGCGGAAGGTGGTGTCTGAGTGATGAAGCGAAACAGATGGTGGATCATCTTTCTGCTTTTTCTTGTTTTCCTGCCGAAAACAAGCTTTGCTCACGCCTATATCGTCAAATCTTCACCTAGTGAAAACAGCGAATTAAAAAGCGCACCTGCACATGCAGAAATCGAATTTAATGAACCGGTAGAAGAAGGGTTTCATTACATTAAAGTCTATAATTCAAACGGCGAACGGGTGGATAACGGCAAGACTGAAATCAAAAAAGATAACAATCACATCATGACAGTGAAGCTGAAAAAGAATCTGCCGCATGATGTGTACAGAGCGGAATGGAATGCCGTGTCCGCGGACGGGCATCCGGTCTCCGGCGTCATACCGTTCAGCATCGGGAAAGCGGAAGGCGGATTCAGCAGCCAAAAAGCAGCAGGTTCACCGCTGAACCCGGAAACAGCCGCAGACCGAGCGATGCTGTATACAGCCTTATCTTTGTTTATCGGGACGGTTTTCTTCCATCTCTTCTGGTATAAAGGGGATTCAGAACAACTCGCCAAACGGACGAGACGCATCTTGATCGTCTCGATTACCGCATTGGGCCTGGCGCTTTTGCTTCAGCTTCCGATTCAGACAAAAGCAAACGCAGGCGGCTGGGGCAGCGCCTTCCAGCCGATCTATATCAGAGAGACACTGTTTGAGACAGCAGGTGGCACCATTTGGATCATACAGGCCGCGCTGTTCGTGCTGCTAGCACTGTCTGTGATCCCTGTGATACGCAAAAACCGCTATTCGTCCTTTGGCTATTGGACAGCGCCGCTCATTTTCTTTTTCGGTCTCCTGCTTGCCAAAGCGTTTACCGGCCATGCTGCTGTCGTTGAAGAAAAAGCGGTCGGGATTTTGATGGATTTCCTTCATTTATCATCCGCTTCCATCTGGGTCGGCGGAATAGCGGCACTCGTTTTGCTGCTCGCAAACGAATGGAAGCAGCCTGACAAAACGCTCGCATGGGAAACGGTAAGCCGCTTCTCGCCGTGGGCGCTTACTGCAGTCGGCGTCATTTTATTTTCAGGTTTGCTTAATGGATTTTTCATCATTCGTTCGATGGATTCACTGTTCCGCACAGCGTACGGCCAAGCTCTTTTAGTTAAAAGCGGATTGTTTGTGTTGATGCTGGCCTTAGGCGCGGTTCATTTTCTGCTCACCAGAAAACAGCACCGCGCAGGAATCAGCCGGACCGTGAAAGCGGAATGGGCAATCGGCATCGCTGTATTGATCACAGCGGCCGTGTTTACCAGCCTGCCGAGCCCGCCTGAGCCGGTGCCGGAACCGTTCTACCAAACCAAAGCGATTGAGAACGGGCAAAGCGTTTCTCTCAGCATCAGCCCGAACCAGCCCGGCAAAAACGTATTTGAGCTGCGAGTCACCGACCATAACGGCGACCCGGTGAAAAACATCCAGCAAATCACGTTAACCGTTTATAAAACAGGTCTGTCAGGCAGCGAAAACAAAAACGCCTTCCAATTAAAAGAGAAAGCAAAGGGCGTCTTCCAGGATGAAAACCTATCCATTAATGAAAAAGGAAACTGGAAGATTAAAGTCCACGGTTTGACCGGTGACTTTAATGAAATCAATATGATGTTTACAAAAACCAATTAGAGGAGTGTTTTACGTTGTTAAAAAAAATCGCATTCACACTATGTCCAGCTATTGTCGGCTCACTTTTATTCTTTACGGCCCCTGCCAGCGCGCACGTTACTGTAAAGCCCGCTGAATCTGCTGCAGGTTCATGGGAAACCTATACAATGAAGGTTCCTTCTGAAAAAAACCTGCCGACAACAAAGGTTGTCCTCAAAATGCCGAAGGATGTTGAGTTCCAACAGTACGAGCCGATTCCGGGCTGGAAGATATCCACCCAGAAACACGATGATCAATCAGTTTCCGTCACATGGGAGGCGACTGACGGCGGCATTCAGGAAGGACAGTTCCAGCGGTTTACCTTTGTTGCCAAAAACCCTGACAAAGCGGAGGAAGCCGCTTGGGACGCATACCAATATTACAAGGACGGCAGCATTGTCGAATGGACAGGTGACGAGGATGCGGATACGCCTCATTCCATTACAAACATCACTGCTGCAAAACAAGTGACAGATGAACACGGCGCCACGAAAACGGAAGACGATTCCGAAGACACAGGCTCTTCAGCTCTCGACATCACAGCGATTGTGCTGTCTGCCGCAGCCATTATTTTGTCTGTAGCAGCGCTTGTAAAGAAAAAGCGCGCATAATGAAAAAAGCGATCCAGAAGACATATCTGGGTCGCTTTTTTTGATTTATCCGCGTCCTGCCTGGAAGGAAGGGTATTGTGTCATACCGCCGTCCGCGAATAACGTGATACCTGTGACGTAGCTGGCTTCCTTCGAAGCAAGCCATACCGCTACTGCGGCGATTTCCTCCGGTTCGCCGATATATCCCATCGGAATCATGCTTTCAACATCTGCTTTCTGTTTAGGGTCAGCGAATTTTTCGGCATTGATTGGCGTGTTGATCGCGCCCGGCCCAATATTATTGACACGAATGCCCTTCGGCGCGTACTCCAGCGCTAATGTTTCCGTCATCAGTTTAATCCCGCCTTTACTAGCCGCATAGTGGACAAATAACGGCCACGGAATCACTTCATGCACACTGGACATGTTGATGACATTTCCCTTGATATCGTGTTCTACGAAATATTTAATCGCTTCCCGGCTTCCTAAAAAAGCGCCGGTTAAGTTCGTGCTGATGACTTTATCCCAATCCTTCAGCGGCATTTCGTGAGACGCCACAGGATTTTCAAGTCCGGCGTTATTTATCATAATATCGAGTGTGCCGAACTCTTTAATCGCAGTTTGCACAATGTTATTTACATCTTCCTCTTTCGTGACATCACCTTGGACGATAACGGCTTCACCGCCCGCCTTAATGACCGCTTCTTTGACCTCGTTCGGATTCTGTTTTTCGCTAAAGTAGTTGATCACCACTTTCGCCTGCTCCTTGCCGAAGCGAATGGCCATGGCTTTCCCAAGGCCTGATGCGGCTCCTGTAATGGCGACGACTTTTCCTTTTAAATCCGGATACATATATATCCTCCTCCAATTGTTATGAATTTGTTTTGGCGATTCCTAAAAATATGGCTGCCGCGATAATCAGCGCAATCCCAATCCCAATCCCAATAAGCTGGCGTTTTGATTTCTTTTCACGCAGGATGAATATGCCGCCGAGCGTAGAAATGACAATTCCCATTTGCGAGAGGGAAAAGCTTGTTGCGACGCCGACCTTCGGCTGAGAAATAAACAGAAACATATTTCCTCCTGCCCAGATTAAGCCGGGGAGGATATTTCTGATTGCATATTTGTTAAAGGGTTTGTGTTTATAGGTTAAAGCAAGTCCCCCGATTACCATCCCGATCGCCTGCGGCAAAAGAGCCGACCAGCCAGACACATTAAACAATCTGGCAACGACGACATACACCAAATAACCGAGCGTCGAGACAAGAAGAATCAATATGCCTTTTTTAAAGTTGCTTGGCTCACCCTCTTTCTTGTCTTTCTTATCTTCCAATGATGCGAGAATGATTCCCACGATGATAAAGATCAGAGCGAGAATGCCAAGCGTAATCGCAATCGGTGTAGACCATTCACGAAACACAATCACACCGAACAGTGAGGTTGAAACGAGCTGCATTCCAGTAGAAATCGGCATTGTTTTGGACACACCCATCAATTCAATGCTTTTCAGCTGGTTGCTCTGTCCAAGGGACCAAAATAAGCCGGATACGATGCCGACAATAAAAATGCGCAGTGACAGAGCGGGCTGAACAAAAAAATAAATCACGATAGACACAATGAGCGCCCCGATCGTCGTTCCGAGTGTCTGGCTGTACGGTCCACCGCCTAATTTCACATTGAAGAGAACAATGCTCCCCCAAAACAAAGCCGGGAGAAGAGCCAATAATAAATCCATTGTTGGGGAACCTTCTTTCAAAATGTATTTGCTGTTATTTTGGCTGGAATGGTTGGGTTTATTCGCCGGAAACACAAAAAGAGCTGCCGGAAGATCCGGCAGCTCTTTAGGAGCTTGCATTCTTTTACAAACCAATGGACATATATTTCGTTTCAAGGTACGGCTCAATGCCTTCCGAACCGCCTTCGCGGCCGACGCCGCTTTCTTTCATTCCGCCGAATGGCGCTTGAACCGCTGACGGTCCTCCGTCATTCCAGCCGATAATGCCGTACTCGAGATTCTCGGAAATATAGATGCCGCGGCGGTAGTTTTCTGTGAAGAAGTAAGCAGCCAAGCCGTATGGCGTATCGTTGGCAAGCTGAATCGCTTCATCAATATCAGAAAACGTGATGATCGGTGCAACCGGGCCGAAAGTTTCCTCGTGCATGATATTCATGGACGTATCGACATCGGTGAGCACTGTCGGATTGACAAAGTAGCAGCCTTTGTCATCGTTTCGGTCATACGTGCCCCCTGCAAGAACCTTCGCGCCTTTTTCAACGGCATCATCGATTTGGCTGACGATTTTTTCGAAGCCTCTTTTATTGATAATCGGGCCGACATTGACGCCATCTTCAAGCCCATTTCCGACTTTGAGCTGAGACACTTGCTCGCTTAGTTTCGCGGCAAATTCGTCTTTAATCGACTCGTGAACGATGAGACGGTTTGCACAAACACAAGTCTGTCCGGCGTTTCTGTATTTAGACGCCATCGCCTGTTCGACGGCAAGGTCGATGTTGGCATCCTCATCCACGATCAGCGGCGCATGTCCTCCGAGCTCCATAGAGACATGTTTCACGGTGTCCGCACTGTTTTTCATGAGGATTTTCCCGACCGGCGTTGATCCTGTGAAGGTGATTTTGCGGATTTTCGGACTGCTTGTGAAGACATTTCCAATCTCTTCGCCGTCGCCGATCACAACCTGAAGGACGTCCTTCGGAATGCCCGCTTCATATGCGAGGCGCGCAAGCTCATAGGCAGACAGCGGTGTGTCCGGTGCCGGCTTGATAATAAACGTGCAGCCGGCAGCAAGAGCAGGCGCCGCTTTACGTGTAATCATCGCATTCGGGAAATTCCAAGGCGTGATGGCAGCAACAGGGCCGACTGGCTGGCGTGTGACGACAATTCGTTTGCCGGTTGTCGGAGCAGGGACCGTTCTTCCGTACACACGCTTCGCTTCCTCTGCGAACCATTCGATATAGCCTGCGCCGTATAGTACCTCACCGACCGCTTCCTGATACGGTTTTCCGTTTTCCTTTGTAATTAAATCTGCAAGTTCTTCTTTATGTTCAACAATCAGCTCATACCATTTTTTTAAGAGAGACGCTCTTTCATTCGCTGATGTTTTAGACCACGTTTTAAACGCCTGATGTGAACGTTCAATGGCTTCTTCTACTTCTTTGGCTGATTGCTGAGGAATCGTTTTGATCTCCTCGCCCGTAGCCGGGTTGCAGACCGTTAATTGATCTGGCATATTGAACATTCCTTTCTGTTTTATGATTACTTAAAATGATAGCAGACCCAGCCGTTTTCTTTCCAATGATTACGCTCGCAGGCCCGCCTCCAATATGCTGAGCCCTTCATTCAGAAGGCTGTCTGAGATGACGAGCGGCGTCAGAAAGCGAATGATATTGCCGTTAATTCCCGCTGTCAGCAAAAGCAATCCGTTTTGATTCGCATACGCCGCAATCGCTGCCGCTTTCGCCTTATCAGGCTCTCGCGTGTCGGGTTCCTTGACGATTTCGATGGCCGCCATTGCCCCGAGTCTGCGGATGTCACCGATGAACGGGAATTCTTGTTTCCACTCATACGCCTTCTCTTCAATGATTTTTCCAATTTCTTCAGAACGGTCATTCAATCCTTCTTCTTCAATGATATCCAACACAGCCAAAGCCGCAGCACACCCGAGCGGGCTGCCTGCATACGTGCCGCCCAGCTCCCCGGGCGCCGCCGCATCAAGCAGTTCCGCACGGCCGATCACACCGCTTAACGGCAAGCCCGCCGCAAGTGATTTAGAAACCGTGATCAGGTCAGGCACTACATCAAAATGCTCAATCGCGAAATAAGCGCCAGTTCTGGCAAAACCCGTTTGAATTTCATCAGCGACAAAGACAATGCCGTGTTCTTTGCAAAATGACGCAACATGCTGCACAAACCTTTTCGATGGGATAATGAAGCCGCCTTCTCCCTGCACCGGCTCCATCACGACACACGCCACCGTTTCCGGCGAGACGGAAGCGATAAAGAAATCATTAAACGCTTGTATGATCATGTCGTCATAGCTTTCATCACTCATGCCCGCCGGCTTTTGATAATAATAGGGGAACGGTGCTTGATAAACCTCTGAAGCAAAAGGTCCGAATCCGAATTTATAAGGTTTTACCTTACTCGTCATGCTCATCGTCATATTCGTCCGCCCGTGAAACCCTCGTGTAAACGAAACAACCCCTTGGCGCTTTGTATATTTTCTGGCGATTTTCACAGCGTTTTCAACCGCTTCCGCCCCCGAGTTCAGAAAGATCGCTTTTTTCTCATAGCTGCCCGGTGCAATGCCGCACAGTTTTTCGGCTAATTCGATATAAGACGGGTACATCATGACATTGAACCCCGGGTGAATGAGCTCCTCCGCCTGCCGCTTTACAGCCTCAACCACCTTCGGATGTGAGTGTCCGACGTTTACCGTTCCGATGGCGCCTGCAAAATCAATAAACCTCCGGCCATCCAAATCGTACAGCTCAGCCCCTTCCCCTTTGGCCGCCAGACTGCGGTTGCCGTTGCTCACACCTTTTGACACGAATTGATCCCGTTTTTGCTGCCACTGGGCAGTCGTGATGCTTGCTGTTGTTTCACTCATGTGAATGTCCCCCTGTCGCTATTTTCTTATCATTCTGACTTCTTTTTGGTATGATGAAAAGTACCAATTATAACTTTTTGATAGTATCAGAAGGAGACACCGCAAATGGATATCACAATCACACTCGACCGCTCAGAACAAGCCGATTATATCTATCAGCAAATTTATCAAAAGCTGAAAAAAGAAATCCTCAGCCGCAATCTGCTGCCCCACTCGAAGGTTCCCTCCAAACGGGAGCTGGCAGAGAAGCTGAAGGTCAGCGTAAACTCAGTGAATGCAGCCTATCAGCAGCTGCTGGCTGAGGGATATTTATACGCCATTGAGCGAAAGGGTTTTTACGTGGAGAAGCTGGACATGTTTTCAGCCGAGGAGCACCCTCCGTTTGCACTGCCGGATGATCTGAAAGAGGTTCACCAAGATCAGAGCGATTGGATCTCGTTTTCACACATGAGTGCCGATACAGACCATTTTCCGATCAAAAGCTGGTTTCGCTGCGAGCAAAAAGCGGCCTCCCGCTCATACCGCACGCTCGGTGATATGTCGCATCCGCAAGGAATATATGAAGTGAGAGCGGCCGTTGCCAGGCTCATTTCTTTGACGCGGGGTGTAAAATGCCGGCCGGAACAAATCGTTATAGGGGCAGGCACACAGGTGCTCATGCAGCTATTGACTGAGCTGTTGCCCAAGGAAGCGGTGTATGCGATGGAGGAGCCCGGTTACAGGCGCATGTACCAGCTTTTAAAACATGCCGGAAAACAGGTGAAGACCATTATGCTTGATGACAAAGGCATGTCGATTGCTGAAATCAATAGACAGCAGCCCGATGTGCTGGTGACAACCCCATCGCATCAATTTCCGGCCGGAACGATTATGCCTGTATCCAGAAGAATTCAGCTGCTGAACTGGGCAGCCGAGGAACCGCATCGCTATATTATTGAAGACGATTATGATAGTGAATTTACATACGATGTCGATAGCATTCCGGCGCTTCAAAGCCTCGGCCATTTTCAAAATGTCATCTATATGGGCACCTTTTCAAAATCCCTTCTCCCAGGCTTGCGGATCAGCTATATGGTTTTGCCGCCGGAGCTGCTCCGGACATACAAACAGCGGGGCTATGATTTGCAGACATGCTCGTCGCTTACCCAGCTCACCCTGCAGGCATTTATCGAGTCCGGAGAATATCAGAAGCATATTAAAAAAATGAAGCAGCATTATAAAGAAAAGAGAGAGCGCCTGATCACCGCTTTAGAAACAAAGTTCAGAGGAGAGATTTCCGTAAAAGGGGCGAATGCGGGACTGCATTTTGTCACCGAATTTCATACAAGCCGCACCGAACAAGACATTCTGGCACACGCCGCCGGCCAGCAGCTCGAAATCTTCGGAATGAGCCGATTTGACTTAGAGGAAAAAAACAAGCGGCAAACAGGCCGTCCCGCTCTCATTATCGGCTTCGCGCGGCTGAAGGAAGAAGACATTCAGGAGGGTGTCGAGAGGCTTTTCCGTGCTGTTTACGGACATAAAAAAATCCCCGGTACAGGGGATTGATTCACCAGCGATCCTGGTCCACATTTAGTATGGCTTCAAGCAGGCCGGGAAACGCCTTTTCAAGGTCTTCAGCGCGAAGCGAATAATACCGGCGCTTTCCTTCTATCCGAACTTGAGCGATGCCTGATTCTCTCAGTACTTTAAAATGATGCGACAAGGTCGATTTGGCAACCTGTACATCCGCACAGGTGCCGCACGTTTTTTCTTTCGCTTCAGCTAATTGCTTTACCAGCTCTAAACGAAGCGGATCACTAAGTGCGTGAAGAACCTTTGTCAGCTGCAACGTTTCTGTTTCTGGATGGTTTGGAATGTTCATGACACAAATGTATCACACAACAATTAGAATGACAATTTTACTATTTGAGGGTTTTTCCTTTACCTCATTTTGAATACATGATACAGTTAGTTCGATTAAATTCGAACAATAAAATCAGCATAACGATGGAGGAGACTGACATGATCGTATTACAAGCTTACATCAAAGTAAAACCAGAAAAACGCGAGGAATTTCTGAGCGAGGCACAATCGCTTGTTCAGCACTCAAGAGCTGAGGAAGGCAACGCGCAATACGACCTATTTGAAAAAGTGGGTGAAGAAAATACATTTGTGATGCTTGAGCAATGGAAAGATGAAGCGGCGATGAAATCACACAATGAAACTGCGCATTTCCAAGGATTTGTCGCAAAAGGAAAAGAACTGCTGAGCGCCCCTCTTGATGTTGTCCGCACCGAGCTTAGCGAGTAAGGAAAGGGTGTCCCATATGAATGAAGTCATCAAATCATTAACAGACCACCGCTCGATTCGCAGCTATACGGATCAACCTGTAGCACAGGAACAATTGGACCACATCATTCAAGCGGTGCAAGCAGCCCCCACTTCTATCAACGGTCAGCAAGTGACTGTGATCACAGTGCAGGATAAAGAGCGCAAAAAGAAAATCTCCGAGCTGGCAGGCGGTCAGCCTTGGATTGATCAGGCTCCTGTTTTCTTGCTATTCTGCGCAGACTTCAACCGGGCCAAAATCGCGCTTGAAGATCTGCATGATTTCAATATGGAAATCACAAACGGATTGGAGTCCGTTCTTGTCGGCGCCGTAGACGCCGGTATCGCCCTCGGCACAGCGACAGCAGCGGCCGAATCCCTCGGACTGGGAACGGTTCCTATCGGGGCGGTTCGCGGAAACCCTCAAGAGTTGATCGAACTGCTTGAGCTTCCGAAATACGTGTTCCCTGTTTCCGGCCTTGTCATCGGGCATCCAGCTGACCGTTCAGCGAAAAAACCGCGTCTTCCGCAGGAAGCAGTCAATCATCAGGAAACCTATTTGAATCAAGATGAGCTGACGTCCCACATTCAGTCATATGACGAGACAATGTCTGAATACATGAGTAAACGGACAAACGGACAAGAAACAAGAAACTGGTCACAGGGCATCGCTTCCTATTATGAGCGCCTGTACTATCCGCACATCCGTGAAATGCTTGAAAAGCAAGGATTTAAAGTTGAAAAATAAGCCTCACCCGGCCTGTCGGATTTTCCGGCGGGCCTTTCGATTGTCCGGTTAAAATCCATTGACTTCTATTTAGTTTATTTGGTAAAATTTTTTCATTGTTACTCATTGGTTTTCTGTGAACCAATGGGTTTTCTAATGTTCAAGAAAGAAGGAAGCCATGAGATGCTTGATAAAAAAACAGATATCTTGTTAACTGCGAGAAAGCTTTTTTCGGAAAAGGATTTTACGTCGGTTTCTATGCAGGCGATCGCAGAAGAATGTAAGATGTCAAAAGCTTCGATATATAAGCTGTTTCAGTCTAAGGAAGATCTGCTTTTAGAGCTGCTGTCATTTAACCAGAAGCAAATGGTGGCCGCGGCCTCAAGACTTCAGGAAAATACCTCGCTGACACCGGAGGAGCGTTTGATGCAAAAGGTCAAAATGGAGCTGGAAGGCTTCAGGCGGAACCAGCAATTTTTCAATATGCTGACCTACGGGAACCCTAAGCTGCATAATAACCGGGTCAAACAGCATATCCATCAGACCAGATCAACGATTATTTGCTGGCACCGCGATTCGCTGATCCAGGCGTATGGAGAAACCATTCTCCCGTTTGTGTGGGATTTAGTCATCATTCTTCACGGCATGATGCGCGAGTTTGTCATGCTGATCAAAATCGAGGAAAAACCGCTTGAGCTTGACCCCATCGCAGCGTTTATCATCAGCACCCTCAATCAGCTTGTCAAAAACAAGGAAACCCGGCAGTCTCTCCTTCCTCCTGAAGCCATCGAGCTTTATATTCATTCAGCATCCTCCTACAAGCCAAAGGATAAATCAGCCCTGTTGTCGGAAAGCCTGAAGGAATTACACCAAGGCATTTCTTCCCTGCCCCCCGCGGACTTTGACGTAGATGAACTGACATCCGCAGCCGCTATGCTGGAGGAAGAAGCGAAGAAGAAAGAACCCCGCGCTTTTTTGCTCAAATCACTGATTGGCTATCTGGAACAAACCGGTGTTTTAACACAGCCCGTTTCGATGTTAAAAACACTGTTAATTACTTAGAGAAAAGAAGGGATATGTATTGGATAAAAGTATTGCACCAAAACCTTTTAATCGTTCTGTCATTGTCGGCATTTTATTAGCCGGGGCGTTTGTCGCGATTTTGAATCAGACGCTGTTAATTACCGCGCTTCCCCATATTATGAGGGATTTCAATGTAGATGCCAACCAAGCGCAATGGCTGACAACTTCATTTATGTTAACCAACGGGATTTTAATTCCGATTACGGCGTTTTTAATTGAGAAATTCACGAGCAGGACGCTGCTCATCATAGCAATGAGTATTTTCACTGCCGGAACAGTCGTCGGAGCATTCGCGCCGAACTTCCCGGTTCTACTGACAGCGCGTATCATTCAAGCAGCAGGTGCAGGTATTATGATGCCGCTCATGCAGACCGTATTCCTGACGATCTTTCCGATTGAAAAGCGCGGCCAGGCTATGGGTATGGTCGGATTGGTCATCTCGTTCGCGCCTGCAATCGGGCCGACTCTTTCCGGATGGGCAGTCGAAGCTTTCTCTTGGAGATCTCTGTTTTATATCATTCTTCCGTTTGCTGTGATTGATTTAATTCTTGCCAGCATCCTGATGAAGAACGTGACGACTTTAAGAAAAACACAGATTGATATTTTATCAGTGATCCTTTCGACATTTGGATTCGGCGGGCTTCTGTACGGCTTCTCAAGCGTTGGATCTTATGGCTGGACCAGTTCAACCGTCTTGATTTCACTGCTGGTGGGTGCTGTCGCACTTATTTTATTTATTACTAGACAAATGAAACTTGAAAAACCGATGCTGGAATTCCGCGTCTTCACGTTTGGCGTGTTCAGCTTAACAACACTGCTTGGAACGCTTGTCTTTGCACTATTGATCGGTACGGAAACCATCCTGCCGCTTTATACACAAAACGTCAGAGACGTCACAGCTTTTGATACAGGACTCATGCTTCTTCCGGGAGCCATTCTGATGGGCTTCATGTCACCGATCATCGGCAGAATCTTTGACCGTGTCGGCGGAAGAGGGCTGGCAATCGCCGGTTTCTGCATCATCTTCCTGACATCGCTGCCGTTTATGCAGCTGACCGACCATACGTCACTCGCTTGGATTGTTGTGTTGTATACCGTTCGTCTTTTAGGTACCGCCATGATCATGATGCCGGTGACGACAGCCGGAATCAACGCGTTGCCGCGCCACCTGATTCCGCATGGAACAGCGATGAACAACACCATCCGCCAGGTCGGCGGCTCGATCGGAACCGCACTTTTGGTGTCCGTCATGAGCAACCAGGCGGCACACGCAGGCACGACAAATGTGAAACACGCCGCCTTGCACGGCATGAACGCCGCATTTCTCGTGGCAGCCTGCATCGCACTTGCCGGCTTCCTTCTATCATTTACATTAAAGAAACCTCAGCGCCCTGCCGAACAGCAGGCGGCACGCTGATCACATAAAAAGGGCCCCAGCGGAGGCCCTTTTGTTTACTTCTCTAAACCGTCTTTCACTTCTTTAATCATTTGCGTCATAGACTCAAGTCCGCCTCCTGATAAGTACCAAGTAGCAGAATCAAGGTAAACGACGTGATCATTTTTCACTGCGTTTACGTTTTTCACATAATCGTTTTCAACGACTTGTTTTGTAGATGATGTTTCTCCGATTGCTGTACCGCGGTCAATGACAAACAGGTAATCCGGGTTTGTTTTTGAAATGTACTCGTAAGAAACACTTTGTCCATGAGTAGAGGCTTTGATGTTTTTATCAGCAGGTGTCACGCCGAATACGTCATGGATCAGGCCGTATCTTGATTTAGAACCGAACGCGCTGATTTTTCCGTCGTTCGCCATGATGACAAGACCGTTTTTGTTAAGCTTTTCAGCTGTTTTCTTAAGGTCTGCAATTGAGCTATCAATTGTTGCAAGTTCATCTTTTACTTCATCTTCTTTATCAAAGATCTTACCGATTGTTTCCGCGTCTGACTTAAATGACTCCATGTATTTCGCTGTGTCCACGCCAAGGTAAATCGTCGGCGCGATATCAGAGAATTCTTTGTAAGACTCAGATTGTCTTCCTGAAATAATGATCAGATCAGGGTCTATTTCAGCCACTTTTTCAAAATCCGGCTCTTTTAAGCTTCCGACATCCGCATATTTGTCATCTTTGAATTGGGACAGATATTTGGGAAGGGCTTGTTTCGGGAGGCCTGCCACTTTATCATCAAGGCCGAGTTTATCTAACGTATCTAAGCTTCCAAAATCAAACACGACTACTTTTTCAGGGTTCTTTGGAACTTTTGTGCCGTCTTTGTCAAGCAGGTGTTTCACTGTGATTTGTTCATTCTTTGAATCAGAACCTTTGCTGCTGCTTGTGCTTTGGTTTCCGCATGCAGAAATGACAACTGCCGTCACCAAAGCGATGAATAATAATGCAAACTTTTTCATGCTCTTCACCTCTTCTATAGATTAACAAAAATAAACACCTATTCTTTGATGATCAATCGTCTGAATCGGGATGGTCATATCGTAGATTTCTTCAAGCACAGAGGTTTCAATAATCTCCTCAGGCGGCCCCTCTTTTACGATTCGGCCGTTCTTCAAGGCCACGATATGATCGGAGTAGACGGATGCGAAGTTGATATCATGAATCACGATCACGATTGTTTTTCCAAGCTCCTCCACCAGCCGTTTCAGCAGTTTCATAATTTCAACTGAATGTTTCATATCCAGATTGTTCAGCGGCTCATCCAGAAAAATATAATCGGTGTCCTGGGCAATGACCATTGCGATAAATGCCCTTTGGCACTGTCCGCCGCTCAGCTGATCTAGGTATTTGTCCTGAATGTCTTCCAGTTTCATATAGCCGAGCGCCTGGTTGATATGACCCCAGTCTTCCTCTGTCAGCCGGCCTTGTGAGTAAGGAAATCTGCCGAAGCTGACGAGATCTTTGATGGTGAGCCTGATATTGATTTGGTTCGCCTGCTTCAAAATGCTCATTTTTTTAGCAAGCTCTTTGCTGTCGCATGATCCAATCTCTTGGCCGTCTATGAAAATCTCGCCGGAATCTTTTTTGATCAGGCGGCTCATTATAGACAGCAGCGTGCTTTTGCCGGCGCCGTTTGGACCGATAAACGAGGTAATTTTACCCTTTTGAATCGTGACTGACGTCTCTTCAAGGACCACTTTCCCGCCATATTGTTTGCTTACATTTTTGACCTCTACCATGATTTATTCTCCTTTAACAGCAAGTAGATAAAATAAATCCCGCCGGCAAAATTGATAATGACGCTCAGCGTCGTTGAGAAGGTAAACACTTTCTCAACCACAAACTGTCCTCCCACCAGCGCAATGATGCTGATCAAGACGGAGCCTGCGATTAGGTATGAATGCTTATATGTATTCAAGAATTCTCTCGCCAGGTTGACGACAAGAAGCCCTAAAAACATAATCGGCCCGACTAGCGCTGTTGAAACAGAAACAAGGATCGCAACCACGACCAGCATCTGCTTCACCACTTTGTCGTAGTCAATGCCCAAATTCACGGCGTGCTCGCGCCCAAGCGACAGCACGTCAAAAAACTTCGTAAAACGCCAGACGTAAACGCCTGTCAGCAGGAAGATGATGAACGCGAGCCATAACAAATCCGTATTGATGTTGTTAAAGCTGGCAAACATCTTGTCCTGCACCACTTGAAACTCATTCGGATCAATCAGCATCTGCATAAAGGAAGACAGGCTGCTGAACAATGTGCCAAACACGATTCCAACGAGCAGAAGGAAAAAGATATTTCTCCCCTCTCCCTTAAACATGAGCTGATAAAGAACAAGGGAAAACAGTATCATCAGCAGAACAGAGATGATAAAGTTCATGTTTTTATTCATGATGACCATATTTGCAGAACCGAACAAAAAGATAATGCCGGTTTGAATCAGCATGTAGAGAGAATCAAGGCCCAAAATGCTCGGCGTCAGGATGCGGTTGTTCGTAATCGTTTGAAAGATCATCGTCGAAAACGCAATCGCTCCTCCCGTCAGCACAATAGCAGCGACCTTTTTGATTCTTCTCGGCAGGGTGTAATCCCAATTGCCTACGTCATAAAACAAAAACAAGCCAATACATACAATGGCTAAACCAACGAGCAACGCAATTTTCATCTGGTTACGCATACGCTTTTCTCCTTAACAGCATAAACAGGAAAATGCCGCTGCCGATGATTCCGACCATCAGGCCAATCGAGATTTCATAAGGGAAGATAATGATTCTGCCCAATATATCGCAAAACAGCACAAAAACCGCTCCCAATAGCGCCGTGTGCGGCAGGCTGTTCTTTAGATTGTCTCCTCTGTAAATCGATACAATATTCGGGATGATCAAACCGAGAAACGGAAGCATACCGACAGTCAAAATGACAAGAGACGTGATCAGGGACACGATCATGAGCCCGATGTTCACAACCCGCTTGTACTTCAGGCCGAGGTTGACAGAAAAGCTTTCTCCCATACCGGCCACTGTAAATTTATCCGCATACAAATAGGCAATGATGACGAGCGGAATACTCAGATAAAGAAGCTCGTATCTTCCTTTCACGACTAAAGAGAAGTCTCCCTGAAGCCATGATGACACATTCTGGATCAAGTCATATTTATATGCGATAAATGTCGCGATGGAACTGACGATATTCCCGAGCATTAAACCGACAAGCGGAATAAAGATGGTGTCGTTAAACTTGATTCTTTCAAGGATTTTCATAAACAGAAAATTCCCTGCAAGGGCAAAGACAAACGCGACCAGCATTTTGATTAAAGGACTGGCGGATGTAAACAGCAGCAAAGAAATTAAAATGCCAAGCCTCGCCCAATCCACTGTGCCCGCGGTTGTCGGTGACACGAATTTGTTTCTGGTGATCTGCTGCATAATCAAACCGCAGATGCTCATGCTTAAACCCGCGATAATGATGCTGATCAATCGCGGCAAACGGCTTGCAAACAGCGTTGACGCCTCTTGTTTGCTTAAATCAAAGAGATCAAGCGGCGACAGATCTTCTACGCCGATAAATACAGATGTGACTGCTAATATGATAAGTAGAATAAATAAGTAACGTAGCTTCATGCTGCCTCCTCACATCCTTACAGCAAAAAGAACGTATCTCCTACTCCGCAAGGACTCAAAACAATATGGCCATATAGTAATTGATTATCATTATCATTTACATATTACCATTTTTCTAGTGTTAGTCAATATTCTTTCAAAATATTAATCTGATCATATAATCAATTTTACTCATCGTTATCATCATTTTCAAATCCCAAATCGTTAGGCTGTTTACCATATTTATCTTCACAACGCATGTATACGGTCAGCAAACCTGACATCGTTCCTCGTGGAAAATACAAATGTTCATTCCAGAAAGAAATTACCCCTTGATTTACAGGACTGAAAGAGAGATAATAAATACTAAATTTGTGAGAAAATTTTAAACATTAGGAGATGTAAACATGAAGGTCGTTAAATTCGGAGGCAGCTCACTCGCTTCAGGCGCTCAGCTTGAAAAGGTGTTTCACATCGTAACCTCAGATCCGGCACGGAAAGCTGTAGTCGTTTCAGCTCCGGGAAAACGCTATGCTGAGGATACGAAAGTGACTGATCTCTTAATCGCATGTGCAGAACAATATTTGGCATCAGGCAGCGCCCCTGAATTGGCGGAAGCTGTTATGGAACGGTATGCCCTCATCGCCAATGAGCTTCAGCTGGAGCAAAGCATTATCGAAAAAATCCGCGATGATCTGTTTACGCTTTTAGAAGGAGATAAAAACGATCCCGAGCAGTATCTTGACGCAGTCAAAGCCAGCGGGGAGGATAACAACGCCAAGCTGATCGCCGCCTATTTCCGCCATAAAGGCGTCAAAGCGGAATATGTCAACCCGAAGGACGCCGGCCTTTTTGTGACACATGAACCCGGCAACGCGCAAGTTCTTCCTGAATCCTATCAAAACCTCTATCGTCTTCGGGAACGTGACAGCCTCATTATTTTTCCCGGTTTTTTCGGATTCAGCAAGGATGGCGATGTGATCACATTCTCACGGAGCGGTTCTGATATTACCGGTTCCATTCTCGCCAACGGACTTCAAGCTGATTTGTACGAAAACTTTACAGATGTGGACGCTGTGTACTCTGTCAATCCGTCCTTCGTTGAGAATCCAAAGGAAATCAGCGAACTGACATACAGAGAGATGCGGGAGCTGTCCTATGCGGGCTTTTCAGTTTTTCATGATGAAGCGCTCATTCCGGCGTTCAGAGCGGGGATTCCCGTACAAATCAAAAATACGAACAACCCGTCAGCCCGAGGCACCCGTGTCGCAAGCAAGCGGGATAACACAAATGGTCCTGTCGTCGGCATTGCCAGCGATACCGGCTTTTGCAGCATTTATATCAGCAAATATTTAATGAACAGAGAAATCGGATTTGGCCGCAGAGCCCTTCAAATTCTGGAGGACCATGGTTTGACGTATGAGCATGTTCCATCGGGAATTGATGACATGACCATCATCTTACGGGAGGGTCAAATGGATGCCGTCACTGAACACAGCGTGATCAAACAGATTCAAGAGGAGCTGCACGCCGACGAAGTGATTGTCGAGCATCATCTCGCACTGATTATGGTTGTTGGAGAAGCGATGCGCCACAATGTCGGCACAACGGCGAGAGCGGCCAAGGCATTATCAGAGGCAAAAGTGAATATCGAAATGATCAATCAGGGATCTTCTGAAGTGAGCATGATGTTCGGCGTAAAAGAAGCCGAAGAAAGAAAAGCCGTTCAAGCGTTATATCAGGAATTTTTCGCGGGCGTGCTGATCTCTTAATTACATAAATAGCGGGCGCAAACGCCCGCTATTTTTTTATGCCCATCTGGCTCATAGCTGTGTCCATTTTTTCTCTTGTCCTCTAATGGCCCTGACAAACGGACCTGTTCTGCATACCTTATAGTATCCATTATAGGGAGGTGAAGCCTTATGTCAGGATACACTGGCGGCGGCGGTTACAATAATTCATTCGCTTTAATCGTTGTATTGTTTATTCTTTTGATTATTGTTGGAGCGGCTTATGTAGGCGGCGGCTTCTACTAAACCTTTTTCACTTACCCGTATGGCGCCGTAAGACAAATTAATCTTACGGCGTTTTTGTTTTTTATATGGTCCATACCCAATCCTCTGTGATCATTCAGCATATGATAATGTAATCTCACAAGGAGGTGGCACAAGATGTCAGGTTATGGAGGAAACTCATTTACTTTGATCGTTGTGTTATTTATCCTCTTGATTATTGTGGGTACTGCATTTTATAACGGGGGATACTAAGAAAAATATTCTCCGGTGAAGAGCAGCGCCGTGACATACATGTCTTGCGGCGCTGTTTCTGTAAAAAACCCCTTCTCACTAATGAGAAGGGGGGCTGGTTCTTACGTCATTCCTCTTTCCGCCACATGAAAGTCGAGTGCTTCCGCGTTAGCTGAGACGCCAGCCGCTGTAAAAATCGCAGCCGCGGCCAAACAAATAACAAACAACTTAGATTTCAATTTCATACAAACCTTCACTCCTTTGTATTTGTTTTCTTGCCTCTTCAACTTTTAGAAAGTAGGAAGCAGACAGTTTGAACCGTTTCTGTTCATAGTAATATTTTGCTACTTCTAGGGCTAAATCCTCTATATCAGCGTACATATTTTTATTTTTTAAGTATTGGAAACATCGTTCGATTCCTATTTCATTGGGCTGATCCTGATATAGGGATTTCAAAAATTCGAATTTTGCCGCGTAATCTGCATCGTCTGTTTCTTTAGCATATTCATAGCCCCGCTTGTGATATTCCGAAGCTTTATCATGTTTTCCCCGTTTATAATAAATCAGGGTGATTAAAAAATAGGCTTGCGGCAGTGAATTGATAATCCGGCTGCTTTCAAACGTGGAGACCGCTTTTTCAAAGTAGTCAATAGCAGGGTCGAGAATGTCTTGATTGTAATAGCATAGTCCGAGATTGTAGTATGCTCTTCCGACCAGCTGGGCTTTTTGTTCTGCTTCGGCCATATCGAGCGCCAATTTAAAATGGCTTGCGGCTTGTTCAAAATTCCTTTCATCCATCAGGTTAACCCCGTAGACGAAATGGCATTGAATGATTCTCACATTATAGGTTTCCTGCTCCACATAAATTTCATAGGCGTTTTTTATATTGATCAGTGAAAAGTACGTTTGCTTCATATAATAATAAGCTTCCGCGATTTTAAAATAGAATTCAGCCCGTTCAATATGGTCTGCGACAAAGGAGAGCTTCTTTTCCGCCTGTTTATAGTATGTAATGGCAGAAATAAATTCCCGCTTATCAAACTCATACATCCCGCGGAAAAAATTCACATAGTAGTCGAGCAGCCCTTTGAGATCCGCCTGGTTGCTGTCAATGTTTCTTGATAATTCAGACAGGCTTGGCTGGTCCTCGATATTTAATTTCTCTAACGGCTCAAGATAATCAAGCATAAGCTGGTGGCGAAATTCCATTAGTGAATAATAGAGCAGCAAGTTGGAATCATGCTGCATGTGTTTCAGTTCCTGCTGGATTTCAGCTTTTAACACTTCGGCATCCGGCACGCTGAATGTGCGGATATATTTGTACCACTCGTTAATTTTTTGACCGACCGCTGAAGAAGGAATTACCCCGCTCTTCATTCCTTCACCCTCTCCCATCAAAAACTGTTTATGTCATATTTTATCATGTTTACAGGCCGTCCCGACCCGAAAAACACGCAATCTTTGTTTCGGGAGCACGCAATAAACCGAAGCGATGTGCAAAAAAGGCGGCTGCATTTGACGATGCCGCCCTGTATGTTATTGCTGTTTTGCCGTTAAAGGAAGGCGGATGATGAATTTCGTGCCTTTTCCTTCTTCACTCTTGATTTCTACTGTGCCCTGATGCATTTCAACGAGCTGCTTGACGATGGAGAGACCAAGTCCGTATTCCCCGTATGCCGTGTTCGTTCTTGAAATATCAGCCTTGTAGAACCGCTCCCAAATATGCTCAATATCCTCTTTTGAAATGCCGATTCCCGTATCCTCGATTTCGATAATCGTCTCTTTATATCCTTCTATTCCGCGCAGCCAAATGTTGCCGTTTTGCGTAAATTGGATGCTGTTTTTCGTAATGTTGACGAGAATTTGAATTAACCGGTCATAATCGGCATGGACGATAATGTTATCCTCTACCTGAATCGTCAGCTTGTTTTGCTTTTCTTCCGCCTGCTGTTCCAAGTGCTCTTTCACAATTTCAAAAACCTCAATCAGCGGAACATCGAGCTTGTTCAAGGTAATTTGCTGGGATCTGATTTTTTCATAATCCAGATTTTCTTTGACGAGCCGCAGCATGCGCTTTGTTTCCTCACTGATGAGCGAGAAGCATTTTTCCTTCTTATCATCAGGAATCGTATGGCTGTTCAGTCCTTCAACCAAGCCGTTAATCGTCGTCAGCGGTGTTTTTAATTCGTGTGATACATCAGCGATAAACTGCCTTCTCCGCTTCTCAAGGCGGTCGATTTCATCCCTTGATTGCTTTAATTTTTTCGCCATGATCGTAAAATCAGACGCCAGCACGCCGATTTCGTCCCGGTAGCTGCTTTCCAAGTGGATGTTATAATCACCGGAAGCCACTTTATCTGTCGCTTCTCTCAGCTTTTCAATCCGTTTCACATGGAATTTGGACAGAAGCCAGCTGACGAGAATGGTAATCACAAGTGTGCTGATCACAGCGTAAAACATGTAGAGATTGACCTGATTGACCATCTGTTCAACACCGCTGATCGGAGAAATCAGCAGAACGGCGCCTTTAAATTCGTTCTGAACAAAAATAGGCTGCGCCACAAGAGAGACTTCATCATCGAAACGGCCATCCGCTCTGATCATGACAGTCTGCCCTTTCTTCAGCTTACTCCACTCAGATTTCTTAAGCTTTTCTCTTGGCGGAAAACCTTCGGGCATGAAATAAGGGCGCTGTTTTTCATCAAAGAGCATAAACTGTGTCTTTCTTGTGCTCAGCAAATCCTGATACGGGTACAGCCTGTGCATGTCAACCTGGCCTCCTTGGAATTCGTTTGCGATCTGTACCGCGTATGATGTCAATTCCTCTACTTTGTTTTGATAGGCAAACTCTTTCACAAAATGGGAAAAGAGAGAAATGATAATGACAAACGCTAAAAGCAAAATGCTGATATGGCTCAGCAGCAGCTGATATAAATATTTAATCTTCATCAAATTTATACCCTACTCCCCACACCGTATATAGGAAAGGCTTGTCCTCGCTGGCAAGCTTTTTCCGCAGCCGTTTAATATGAACGTCGACCGTTCGCTCATCTCCGTAGAACTGATAGCCCCATACCTGCTCAAGCAGCTGTTCTCTAGAGAATACCTGCCGCGGATTTTGGACCAGGTAATAAAGCAGATCGAATTCTTTCGGCGTGAGGTTTTCTACAGGCTCTCCGTTTAAAAATACTTCTCTCGTCTTCTTATTAATGGTAAAGCATTCCGATTCGATCAAATCTTCATCAATGACCGCTTTGCCTGTCGCCTGATATCTTCTGATGACGGCTTTAATGCGGGCAACCAATGTCAGCGGACTGAACGGCTTCGTGACATAATCGTCCGCTCCCATCTCAAAACCGATGACCTGATCTGATTCAGTGTCTTTGGCAGTCAGCATGATAATCGGCACTGTGCTTGTCTCTCTTATTTTTCTGCAGATGGTCACGCCGTCCATGGATGGAAGCATAATATCCAAAATGATCAGGTCCCAATTTTCTTCCGTAAAACGCTGGTATCCCTCTAACCCATCATGAACGAATTCCGCTTCAAAACCTTCCTTAAAAAAGAACATCTCCGTCATCGTACATACACTAACATTATCTTCTATCATTAATATTTTCATTGTATCCTCCGGTTGTTTTGATGCTTTTCTATATCATAGCACCATTTTATACAGATGCATTTGTGTTTCACAATTGTTAGTTTTTATTGACTAGCAATACATTGTTCATAGTTTTTTCATACCTTAGGACTACTATTAATTTATCAGCAAGCGGGCCCGCTCCACAGGCGGCCTTAACAATATAAATACCTATACGGAGGAACATACATGAACTTTATCAAACGGGCCTTTTGGAATATGAAGGCGAAAAAGGGAAAAACGTTATTGCAATTATTTGTGTTTACAGTCATATGTGTCTTTGTTCTGTCAGGCCTCACCATTCAGTCGGCAGCACAAAAATCAAGCGAACTGGCCAGACAGGAGCTCGGCGGAAGCGTGACGCTCCAGGTGGACCGCCAAAAGCAAATGGAAAAACAGCAGGACAGCGGAGAAAAACGCAGCTTCGAATCAACACCGATCAAAATATCTGATGCGAATAAACTTGCAGCACTTGATCATGTGAAGAGCTACAACTACACCACATCAGCTTCAGCCAACGCAGGAAACTTTGATGCGATTGAAAGCTCTAGTTCAAGTGATTCCAGCTCAAGCAGTTCAAGCTCAAATAATAAAAACAGCCAAGGCGGCGGACAAGGCGGGCCGCAAATGGTTCAAGCCGACCTTTCTATCGAAGGTGTCATCAGCACAGCGTTAGTCGATGACTTCTCTGACGGAGATTCAAAAATCACAGACGGACGCGCGATTACAAAATCAGATGTCGGCAAAAAAGTAACAGTGATCAATGAAACATTAGCCGAAGAAAATGATTTAAGCGTTGGCGATTCGATCACAATTGAATCAGCCACGGATGAAGATACAACGGTGAAGCTGAAGATTGTCGGTATCTATAAAACAACGTCTTCAGGCGACGACCAAGCCCAGAATTTCTCTTTTTTAAATCCTTACAACAAGCTGTACACACCTTACACAGCAACAGCGGCGCTGAAAGGTGACGACTATAAAAACACAATTGACTCAGCTGTTTACTATATGGACGATGCGAAAAATATGGATTCTTTCGTAAAAGCAGCGAAGAAAACATCAATTGATTTCGATACGTACACACTGAATACAAACGACCAGCTTTACCAGCAAATGGTCGGTCCGATTGAAAATGTGGCTTCATTCTCTAAAAACGTCGTGTACCTTGTATCAGCGGCGGGCGCGGTCATTCTCGGCCTGATTGTTATGATGTCAATCAGAGAACGAAAATATGAGATGGGCGTGTTAATGGCCATCGGTGAAAAACGCTGGAAATTGATCGGACAGTTCTTAGCTGAGATTTTGATCGTGGCCGTTATCGCCATCGGTCTTGCATCAGTGACGGGAAATCTAGTCGCAAACCAGCTCGGAAATCAGCTTTTATCCCAGCAGGTCAGTTCATCAACTGATTCAACGCAAAACGCAAGCGCACAAAGCGGACAAATGCCTGGCGGCGGCATGGGCGGCGGCATGTTCGGCCACAGCTCAACAAACACGAATGTCATTGATTCACTGAACGTCGCGGTTTCTATGAACGACATGCTTGTTCTTGGCGGAATCGGCATCTTAATCGCCATCATCGCAACATTGCTGCCGTCTATTTCAGTACTGCGGCTCCATCCGAAAACGATATTGACAAAACAGGAATAGAAAGAGGCGAAACCTATGAGCTTATTAGAATTTCAACAAGTCGGCTACTGGTATAAAGAAAAGAGCCAGCCATTGTTTCAGGATATCAACATCAGCTTTCAAAAAGGAAAATTCTACACAATCGTCGGCACATCAGGGACAGGAAAAACCACTTTCCTGTCTCTGGCAGGCGGACTTGACGCACCAAAAGAAGGAACCATCCTTTACGGCGGAAAAGCTGTTTCCAAAATCGGCTTAACAAATTTCAGAAATCAATATGTATCCATTGTCTTTCAGGCGTACAACCTGCTCCCATATATGACGGCTCTTCAA
Source organism: Bacillus sp. SW14 (assembly GCF_047608225.1). Lineage (NCBI taxonomy): Bacteria > Bacillati > Bacillota > Bacilli > Caryophanales > Bacillaceae > Bacillus > Bacillus sp. SW14. Next base: position 3,925,965 of record NZ_JBLKRW010000001.1, read on the forward strand.
AACGTCACAACCGCCATGGAAATCACAGGTTCTAAAGAAAAGAACAAAGAAGCATACGCGCTGGAAATGCTTCAGAAGGTCGGCATCAATGAAAAACAAGCCCGGCAAAAAGTGCTGACACTGAGCGGCGGACAGCAGCAGCGGGTTTCAATTACAAGGGCTTTCTGCTGCGACACGGATCTCATCGCAGCCGATGAACCGACAGGGAACCTTGATGAGGATACATCAAAAGAAATTGTGCGGCTCTTTCAAGATCTGGCGCACAAGGAAAATAAATGCGTCATCATGGTGACGCACGATGAGCAAATTGCGAAAGTATCGGACATCAACATCAGGCTTTCAAGAGGTAGCTTTACTGTGAAGGAAAACGTCGCAGTCGTATAACAAAACGCGCCTCTGCCAGTGCAGACAGGGGCGCACCCTATATCCCCCTTTTATATAGAAGTGAACGTAAAAAGAGCGGCGGCTGCATCCCCCCGCTCTTTTTATTGTTTCTTTTCTTCCGACGGCTTTAATTTCTCTCTTCTCTTCTTTTTCCAAACGGCTATGATAAACAAGAAAAGCGGAAACAAAAACTGAAAAGGCAAATGAATATAGAGCGGCACCACATTCAGGCCTTCGTTCAAATGCTCGGAAAAGTTGGTCGCAATTGTAATGGAAAGAACTAAGATGCCAAATCCCATCGGATAAGCCAATTGAGAAGGGTTCTTTTCCTTAAAAAGCGTGGACGCGCCCACCACCACCGCGTATAAATAAAGGCTGACCTTAAAGAAACCACCGATAATCAGCGCCAGCATAAAAAAGACATCGAGACGGTCTAAAAATTCTTCAACCTTGATCGTCTGAATTGTGCTTAATAGCGGAAACTGAGATCTCAATGTCAAATCAACATCAAGCACACTGATATTAATGGCCACGGTAAGCGTCACAACCAATCCGCTGATGATCATGGCAAGCATCCCTGTTTTTTTTACACCTTTACGATCACTGAGATAAGGAAAAATCATCACAAATAAAACAACCTCACCGAACGGTACATACATCGTTTGCGTAAAAACAGAGTGAACGATAGGATAAACGCCGTCTGCTAAAACCGGTTTTAAATTTTGCGGTTCTACAGAGCCTGATACAATAAGCAGTACGAGACCGAGCGCACCTAATAAATACATGGCCCCAAAAAGAAGTTCCGCTGACCGGGCCAGCACTTCAATCCCTTTTCTGACTGCATAAATGCTTACGACTATTAATAGCGCATTGACAATAATGATAGGTGTATCATGATATGCAAACGTCAGCAGCATTTCTCCGAAGTCACGAAGCACCCGTGCGGCAATATAGGCAAAGTATAAGATATAGAGAAATGAAAAAATCCAGCTGAGCGTGGTGCCGAGCATATCATCCATATATTCTTTCGGGGAAAAGTCCGGGTAGCATTGGTATATGCCCTGATATAAATAAAACAGAAACAAACCGGCCGCACAGCCCAAAAGCACTGCTATCCAGGCATCTCGGCCCGCAATCGTCCCCGGGGTAATCAATAAGGAGCTGCCCAGCTCAAAAATGATAATCATGACAAACAGCTGCCTGATGCTGATTTGGGCTTTTTCCATCTGTCACTTCCCCTTTCTCCAAGGCCTATTCATGGTCAAGCTGGTGCCTGATCGGATTATTACGCAATCCCGTTCTTCTGATATACGTCTCCGCCTTTATATCGACAGGCAGTTCAGGCAAATACTCTTTGTCCCATGTGCGTTTCATTTTTTCCCACTGCTTTGGATACTTTCTGTAGATCGTCTCTCCAAATCCGATAAAATCTATTTTATTCTTTTTAATGGTTTTAACAGTTCTGCTGATTTCATGTTCTAATTCTTTGTTTAGCGCTTTTTCGATGCTTGCCAGCACCTTCGGATCAGACAATTGAAACGGGTATTTGACCGCGTCTATGATGCCCTCGACAGTGACATGAACATGAATTCGCGGGCGGCCGTTGCGCATCTCGGGGCTTAGCTTTGTGACTTGATGCGTGATCTGTAAGCTTACCGCATCCTTTGTCTTGCCCCAATCGGCATTAATATACGTATGCTGAATTTGATTCTTAAGCCAAACCACACCGGAGCTTACCGTATCATCTTCAATCCAATATTTTAAATGGCCGGTTTTATCGAAGACCGCTAAACCGTTCGCCTGAAGAATCGCTTTCGGATCAGTCGCCTGTGTGTTTTCCAGGCTGATCCCTTTTTCGCTGTCACCGATCATCAAATACCCGGGTATGACCGGCGCTTGTGTCGAAGCAGCAAGAGTTTTTATGACGTCCTGAATATTTGTTTTAATGACCCGTCCATATTGGGCCTGTGTAAAGTCGAGTGTTTTATTGACTTTATTTGACGGAATTTTGTCAATCGGGGTCAGGGTTTTCACAATGTTTTCCGCTTTCGTTTTATGAGCGATGACCACTGTGGCTGCTGTTCTGAATTCTGTGTCGCGGTCAAGATTATCTAACACAAAATCCAACCCTTCCTCTTTCGCCAGCTTTTCACTGATCACGATCAGATTCGTATGGGCAAAGTAAAGCCGCCTTGATACTTTCATGGAGGCTTTTCTCAGCGCTTCCGTCATGTTGTCGCCTTCAATCGAATAAACGGATACAGGCGGCCTGTCTCCCGCGCCGCCTCCCTGAAGCCCGCCGGCTACATTTCCGGGATTGATAATTTGAAAATGCAGTACATAGTTTCCTTCATTTGTTCTATCGATGCCAATTGCCGAAATAATCGCCAGGTCCGTCAGTTCCCGCTTATCCCAGCAGCCGGGCAGCACAATGATGCTTAAAAGCATGATAACGGCTAATACACGATTACGTATCATCCTTATCCCCTTCTTCCAGTTCTTTGTTCACCATTCCCCGTGAAGCGTCAGGCAAAGGCCGCTGATGTTTTGACTGGCGCACTTTATCTTTCTTGCTGATTGATTCCGGGCGTTTTTCATCGGCCCACCACGGCACCCTAAACAGCGCGTCCTTTACGCCTTGAGAAGAATAGGGAGCAAGCGGCGACATATAAGGAACGCCAAAGGAACGAAGGCTGCATAAATGGACAATCATGATAATAATCCCTAAAATCAGCCCGTAAAATCCTATAACAGCTGATGCAATGATAAAGATGAACCGAATGAGCCGGGCTGAAATCGCCATCGCAAACGCCGGTGTTGCAAAGCTGGCAATAGCCGTGAGGGCAACGATGATGACCATGGCCGGAGAGACGATGCCAGCCTGTACGGCGGCCTGCCCGATAACAAGCGCACCTACGATAGACACCGCCGAGCCGACGACACGCGGAAGCCTGACTCCCGCTTCTCTGAGAATCTCAAACGCAATCTCCATCGTGAGTGCTTCGACAACAGCCGGAAATGGGACAATTTCCCGCTGGGCGGCAATGACAACCAACAGCTGTGTAGGAATCATTTCCTGATGAAACGTCGTGGCCGCCACGTAAACAGCCGGCGCCACAAGTGAAATAAAGAAGACTAAAACCCGCAGAATCCTTATGCTTGTCGCAATGTCAAAGCGCGAATAATAATCTTCAACAGACTGAAAGAATTGAACAAATAAGGCCGGGGCAATCAGAACAAACGGCGTTCCGTCCACAAGGATCGCAAATCTTCCTTCCAGCAGATTTCCCGCTACAACATCAGGGCGTTCTGTATGATACATGGTCGGAAACGTTGTAAATGTTTCATCTTCAATCAGCTGCTCGATATATCCCGACTCTAAAATACTGTCAATATCTATTCTTTTCAGGCGTGAGCGAACTTCCTTCAGCACCTTTTCCTCACAAATGCCATGAATGTACATCAGCGCGACATCCGTGTGTGTTACAGATCCGATTTTCATTTTCTCTACCCATACATTCGGATTTTTGATGTATCGTCGGACCATGGAAATATTGGTTTGAAGAGACTCTGTAAACCCTTGGCGCGGGCCGCGAAAGGACACCTGGGTGCTCGGCTCTTGGATGGAGCGCTGTTCTCCGCCCTGTGTGCTGCAGATCAGCGCCTCTTCTGAATCGTCTGCAAAAACCAGCGCATTGCCGAGCATTAATTCAGAAAAAAGCTTGTCCCAATCCTTATCCGCCTTCACCCCGCCCAGCGGAAGCGTTTTTTCTAGAATCTGCTGGATCGCATGAGAATTTTGAATGGACTGGTCTTCAACCAAAGGCTCAATTAAGGATTCATGAAGCGTGTTATTATCGACCAGACCCGCAATATAAATAACGGCGAGGCGGACACGCTCCTGTTCCCCGATTTTGATCTCGCGAATGATAACATCAGCGCTGCTTCCGACTTCCTTCTTCATTTCCGCTATGTTTTTTTCCAAACTCGAGGAAATGAGAACCGGCCTTTCTTTTTCTTTCTGCTGTTCGTGATTCTTTTCTTCTGTATTCTGCTTGTCTTTTGCATCGGTATTGTTCTTTCGCTTTGAAAATAAAGGCATACACAAATACCTTTCTTTGTCGTTTTCTCATATTCTCCCTTTAGGCGTTAAGATTATGCATGTGTCCGGCGAGCGGTATAACTCTCTGATAAAGATAGAAACTAAAAGGCGGAGGGTGATCAATCATGAAGATATTAGGCGTGACTGCGCTTTTATTGTTTTGTCTGTTAGTTATTTCTGTTTTCATGGACACGCTGCAAGGGTTCAGCTTGATAAAAGCCATATACAACAATATGTCCAGCTTCAAAATGACAACGTTTGCTGAGGGGATCGTGTTTTTATTTTTTATATTGGAATTGAGCAGAGAAATATTCTTGATGTATAAATCGAAAAAAAAGAACCCCTAGAAGGGGCGGTTTTCAAACGATTATATTGCCGTCTGCTGTATCGCTGCTATGTTTGTTGATGGTTCCTTTGAAGATGTGATTGCCGATGATTTTCGAATTGGTTGAGGTGTTTGTTTGAATAGCTGTCGCCGTGCCTGCGGAGAGGTTATTGATGGTGTTTCCAGAGATGATAGAGCCCGCAGAACCGTTGATATACATGACGATCGGATTCCCGGCTGTTCTGTTGACTGAAATGGTATTATCCAAAATCTCATGCACACCGGCGTTGATATAGATGGTGACCAAAAGCGGAGATCTTTCGAAGTGGTTGCCGATAATTGAGGTTTTCGCACTTGTGGAACAGTAAATCGGGTAGTTTTTAAACTCTTTACATGTGTTGTTTTTGATGATAGCGCTCGCATTGTTTGTAACAGAGACAGTATATGATTCTGGGGCTGCTTCAAACGCGTCAGGATTCAGTGTATTTCCTTCAATCACCGCGTTTCCTTGAGCGATCCAGATCCCCCGGCTGAATTTTCTCAGCACATTATCTTTAATGATCATATCGCCACCGGAAATATTTACGCCGTCAATGACTTGAATGAGGCAGTTATTCAGAAACGCGGTATCATCTGACAGCACTGCGCGAAGGCCGGTACTGCGCCTTGTTTCAGACAGTCCGTTTTGAATCTGGTTGCCGTCTACCTTTACGTCGGATGACTGATAAACCAATATCCCTGTGTTTTCAAAGTTACTGATTTTGTTGTTCGTGACAAGCACGCTCTTTCCTCTGACATCAATCCCGGTTGAAAACCCGGTAATAAGATTGCCGGCGATCACCGCATCACTGCTCTCTTTTCCTTGTGACACACCGAGTCCGGTAATCCCGACTCTAGGCGCAGCAGCCGCGTCTTCCGCCCGTCTGAGAATATTTCCCTTGATCACCGTTTGAGTTCCATATCCATAGCTGATCGTATTGTCTGAGTGGTTTCCTTCTATTGAAATGCCGTACCCGTTAAAATTGGTCACAGAACTTGAAACGTTTCCGCTAAAATGGTTATTGCGAATGGATACATTGATCGGCTCTTCATAGTCAACATCGCCTTCGCCGTAACCTTCTATATCAATTCCGAATTTCGGCGCTGTTCCATTTCCCGTCCCGGCATCTTCAATCACGCATTCCTCCACCGTAACCCTATCACATCCGGTAATCGAAATGTTATTTCTCCTCGACCGCCGAACCTCACAGCGGCGGATGGTAATATGCTCTGACGTTCGATAATCATTATTTGTCTTTAATCCTCTCGGACTGACAATAATTCCGTCGCCGGTAAAATCAGAAATTTTGACATCATCAATGACAACATTCGAACAGCCTTCAATACATATGCCGAAGCCCCATTCATGGGTTGACCTTATCCCCGCGGACGCGTACGTATGCTCATCGCGTTCGCCGATAATTTGTCCTCCTGAAATGGTTATATTCTCTTGCTTGCCTACATAAAATGCGGAATAACCCCACGAACTGTTCGGGATGACTTTGATGATACACTCGGGGTCCATGACAATCTCAAGGTTGGCGGGAACCTTAATCCCCGCGTTTCGAAACTTCTGATTGGGATCTCCTCCAAGCGTTCCGTCTATTAAATAGGTTCCCTTTGGAAACCAGACCGTATGATATCCTTTCGAAACAGCCGTACTGAGGCACTGATTAATCAATTCTGTTGAATCCGTTTTACCATCTCCTGAAATACCGAAATCCGCCGCATTTAATATGAATTCAGCCAATTGCGAGCCTCCTTCTCCATGATTACTATCATGATACTCACAAAGGCCCGATCCGCTTGTACATCTCTCTAAAATTTTATTAAAAAAATATAAAGGAATCGTTTTGTAAGAAAACCTTACGAAAAAGGACTTAATCATTAGGATAAAATCACTATTTTTATACATTTATAACTTTTCCATTATGGAACTATTTGAAATGCGTATAAATTATATTGACACAAGTATTATATAAGAATATGATTTTTATAATACACTTTTTTAAGAAAGGGTTTGGCTGACATGGCTTCGATTGATAACGAAAGTATCATTAAAAGCGTCCCGCAAAAAGGGTTCTTTGGTCACCCGCGGGGACTATTTACACTATTTTTCACCGAATTTTGGGAGCGTTTTTCTTACTATGGTATGAGAGCAATCTTGCTTTACTATTTGTATACAGAGACGGTAAACGGAGGGCTAGGCTTTGACAAAGGCACAGCGGTTGCCATTATGTCAATTTACGGTTCACTCGTATACATGTCCACTATTATCGGCGGATGGCTTGCTGACCGGGTATTCGGAACCGCAAACACCGTGTTTTACGGCGGCATATTCATTATGTTCGGCCACATTGCACTCGCCTATCCGGGCAGCGCGACAGCATTCTATATCAGCATGGCGCTTATCATTATCGGAACAGGCTTATTAAAACCAAACGTTTCAAGTGTGGTTGGAGATCTTTACACAAAAGAAGACCCGCGCCGCGACTCAGGTTTTAGTATTTTCTACATGGGGATTAACCTTGGCGGTTTACTCGCGCCGTTAATTGTCGGAACACTCGGACAGAAGTACAACTATCATCTTGGCTTCGGAGCTGCCGCAGTCGGAATGCTTCTCGGACTTATCGTATATGCTCTGACAAGAAAGAAAAACCTCGGGCTTGCAGGCTCAAATGTGCCGAATCCGCTGTCTAAAAAATCTGCGATTGGTACTGGAATCGGTGTTATCATTGTAGTGATCGCAGTTATTATTTCTGTACAAACAGGCGTGCTGACGGTCAATGGTTTCATCGACCTTGTCAGTATTCTCGGTATTTTGATTCCTATTGTTTATTTCATCATCATGTTTACAAGCAAAAAAGCGGACAAAACAGAAAAATCTCGTCTTGCCGCTTACATTCCTTTGTTTATCGGTGCTGTCATGTTCTGGGCCATTCAGGAACAGGGAGCGACCATTCTTGCGGTATACGCTGATGAACGCACAAGGCTTTCATTGGGCGGATTCGAACTTCAGTCATCTTGGTTCCAATCATTAAACCCATTGTTTGTCGTCATTTTCGCGCCAATTTTCGCGTGGCTATGGATGAAGCTTGGCAAACGCCAGCCGTCCACACCAGTTAAATTCTCAATCGGAATTATTCTAGCAGGATTGTCATTTATCATTATGGTATTCCCTGCAATGCAAGGAAAAGAAGCACTCGTAAGCCCGCTTTGGCTCGTTCTCAGCTTCCTGCTTGTCGTGCTTGGAGAGCTGTGCCTGTCTCCAGTCGGTTTATCCGTCACAACGAAACTGGCGCCAGCTGCATTCTCTGCACAGACAATGAGTATGTGGTTTCTGACTAACGCAGCAGCCCAAGCGATCAATGCCCAAGTAGCCGGATTGTTTGATAAAATTCCTGAAACAATGTACTTCGGCACCATCGGCTTGATTTCTATCGTACTTGGCGGCATTCTTCTGCTGCTTTCGCCGATTATCAAGCGTGCGATGAAAGGGGTCTTATAATAAGAAAACAGCCCGCGGATTTTAGCCTGCGGGCTGTTTCTTATTTGTCCATCCTTTTGCTGAAGCTTTGATCTAAGGCTTGCGGTTCTTCCAGCATCGGCTGATGGCCGCTACCCTCAAAAATAACCTTCTCCACATGGGAATATAAACCGTCAACAATATCCCACTGCGCAACAGGGGCGACCAGGTCTTCATATCTTCCTTATCCGATGTACACCGGCATTTGAACATCTGCTAACCGCTGAAGAAGACACCCCCGCAAATGTATGGCCCCATCATTCATCAATGATCGGCATATTCGTGAAATCACCATCCAGTAGAGCAGCATGCGGCCGCTCTTGATAAAAGCTTCTCGCCTCAGCGCTTCGTACACAGGTGTATGAAGCGTCTCTCAGGATCTTTTTTGATGTCTTGCTGCAAATTCGCGATGTCTTTTTCAAAGCGTTTCTTTCTCTCAAGACCGGCTGTTTCTAAGAAAATCGATTCACTTTTTCGAGCTGTCTATATTACTGTTTTAATTCCTCAAGCGTCTTTTCCCATCTGTTCAGCACCTCATCAGGGCTGTGAAGCCGGATACGGACACCGGAAGTCAAATCAGCATATTTCGCAACGTCCTCCTTCACCGAAACGATGCGGCAGGCAAAACGGTTTCTGTCATATTCGGCTTCTTTCAAAGGCGGCAAAGGCTCGCATTGCAGCTTCACATAATGAGCGGCTCCCCTCCACCATGCCGTGAACTGCGCTTTTCCTGTACGAAGGATGTTGGCGGCAGTCGCTGTGTTTTTCCACAGCGCGATTCGGATATCTGTCCGGCTTAGAGCGATGATTTCTCCCACGCTGATCATAGCGGCGTGCGGCCAGCCGTTCTCCGATACCGTTTGCAGAACGAAAGCCTCCTGCTGCTTCTCCTTCAGGCGATTCCCGTCAAGCAGCTCAAAGAGACGGTCTGATATACAATTCACGCTGATCAGGCCTTTCGTTCCGGCACAGCCGGAACTTCAATTGCTGTTTCAGTTTCTTTCGGATTAATTTTAAACGCCGGATTGTATTTCGCGGAATTTGTAATACTTTCCGGCTCACAGGATCTCCATGTAAAAAAGCATGTTTGGCACTGATAAACTTCCCATGCGCCTTCTACAGGCGATTTGCTCATGACTTCTCCCTTTTTTGAATCGCATCGAGGACATGTATGCATATCGAATCATCCTTTCCTTATTTATTCATTAAGTCCATTAGTTTTTGTTCCCATTCTTTCGTTGTTAATGGTGAATCAAGCGGCTGTGAATAATGGCCTCTTGTTTCCGGCGCAACCGGTGTTGTGGCGTCCAGAATCATTTTGTGAGTGATCCCTGATGGGTTAGATCCCGGGTCAAGCGGCAGAACAGATAAATCCGGAATAATAACCGCATCGTGCTTCGGATGCATTTTGGTCGAAAGCGCCCACATGACCTGCGGCAGGTTGAATGGATCGACATCCTCGTCAACGACAATGACCATTTTGCAGTAGCCGAGTCCGTGCGGTGTTGTGAGTGCGCGCATGCCGACCGCTTTTGCAAATCCGCCATAGCGTGTTTTTGTGGAAACGATCGCGATCAAACCGTGTGTGTACATGGCGTTTACTGCCACAATTTCATTCGGATATGCTTCTTTTAACTGCTGATAAAGCGGCACACAAGTGTTAATGCCGATCATGTAATCGCATTCTGTCCAAGGCATGCCTAAGTATAAATGTTCAAAAATCGGATTGTTTCTGTGATATACGCGTTTAATTTTGATGATCGGCATGCTGCGTCCGCCAGAATAATGCCCTGTGAATTCACCGAACGGGCCTTCATATTCACGCTCTCCGGCAATGATTTCGCCTTCAAGCACCACTTCGGCACCCCATGGAACATCTAGATCGGACAGCTTTGATTTCACAATGCGATAAGGTTCGCCTTGAATCGCGCCCGCCATTTCGTATTCTGATTGATCATAAAGAAGCGGAGTCGATGCCGCCGTTGTAATGACCGGCTCACAGCCGAGTGCAATGGTGACTGGAAGATTAATGCCGCGCTCTTCAGCTTGGCGCAGATGGACGGCAATATCGTGCTGCGGTACAGGCTGAATGCCGAGGCGGTCTTTTCCTTTGACCTGCATTCTATAAATGCCAACGTTTTGTTTGCCGAAGTTGTCTGGATCTTCAAGATCGCGGGAAATGACACACGCTTTGTCTAAATAGTAGCCGCCGTCCCCTCGGTTAATTCTGAAAAGAGGCAGTATATCGAACAAATTGATGTCTTCAGTGATTTCATTTTCATGAAACGGCGCTGTTTCCTCACGTTTGACCGGCATTGGAAACTGTTCATAACGCTTTGCGAATTCAAAAAACTGTTCTTTAACCGGCGTGTCTTTCGGCATGCCGAGCATCATCGCATGGTTCGGCCAGGAACCGATCACATTCATCGCAATTTGCGCGTTATTGTAGCCGTAAATGTTATTGAATAAAAGCGCCGGGCTTTTATCGCCAAGATTGCTGGCTGCTCGTGCCGCGGCCCCTAAATCCGGCTCCGGCTTTACCTCTTCATTCACTGTCAGCAGCTGTCCTTCTTTTTCAAGGGCAGCGAGAAATTCTCTGAAATCTTGATAAGCCATGATCAAGCTCCTCCTTTTTGTTTTTCAATCCCATTCCAGCGTTTCGCTTCAGGAAGGCGAATGCCGAATTGGTCCAACGTTCTGAAGGTAATATGGTCGACCATTTCCTCTAAGCTGCCCGGCTGATTATAAAATGCCGGCATCGGAGGAAGAATGATGGCGCCCATTTTCGTAAGCGCTAGCATATTTTCGAGATGAATCTGGTTTAAAGGCGTCTCTCTCGTTAAGAGGACGAGTTTTTTTCTCTCCTTGAGCATGACATCCGCCGCACGTGTCAGCAGATTATCCGCCATTCCGGTGCGAATGCTTGCGAGAGATTTCATGCTGCATGGCGCGACAATCATTCCATCGGTATCAAACGACCCGCTAGATATAGCTGCCGCCTGGTCCTTATGCGAATATGTGTATGTAGCCAGCTGTTCCACTTGTTTTAAGGTATAGCCTGTTTCGTGTTTGATCGTGACGTTCGCCCAAGGAGACACAACGAGATGGGTTTCCACTTCGGCCGCCTTCAGCCACTCCAGCAGCCTGACTCCGAAAATGGCCCCTGTTGCCCCTGTCATTCCGACAACGAGTTTCACTTTTGCCCCTCCTTTACGCTTGAATTCCGCTTTCATTTCCATCATACTCCTGATATATCCATATGATAAATATCTGTTAAATCTATATTTAATACCCAAAAGGTATAAGTGAGGAGGCGCTATTTTTTTGGACATTCGACAGCTTCGATATTTCATTACCATCGCCCAAGAAAAGAAAATCACATCCGCCGCCAAAAAGCTTCACATGGCGCAGCCGCCTTTAAGCAGACAGCTGAAACAGCTGGAGGACGAGCTAGGTGTCATTCTCTTTGACCGGAATAAGAAAAAGCAAATGACGCTCACATATGAAGGAACTGTTTTTCTGAAAAGAGCCAAAGAGATTCTGCACAGGTTTGAAGATGCCGTCATCGAGGTACAAGAGCTGAAGGAGGAGGTAGCCGGCACGCTGGCTGTGGGGTCAACGATTTATTGCGCCGCTCTGATGCTTGAAAAAGTCACACAGATGAAAGAGAAATACCCGCACCTCACCTTTAACATTTGGGAGAATGAGCCCGCGACACTGTTAGAGCTTCTGGAAAGCCGTCAAATCGATGCGGCGGTCACGACGACAATGATCAAAAGCGACACGGTTCAATTCAAACAGCTTGATGACATTCCATGTGTGCTCGTGCTTTCCGATGAAGCCGGATATACGTGCGGGGACACCATTAAAATGGAAGACATCCCTTCCTTTCCGCTGATTCTGCTGCGGCCTGTCAACGGAAAAGGCGTCTATAATCAGGTCATGAATGAATTTCATCGTTTGAATCTGGAGCCGCGCATTGTTTGCGAATGCCACGATTCCGCAACTCTGCTCAGTCTCGTCTCATCCGGATTTGGCGCTTCCATTCTGCCCGTTACGATGATTCCCGTTCATATGAGGAATCACGTTCATACCGTTCATATCGAAGACAATCCCTTCATTATGACACCGGCTGTCATGTGGAGAACGGACAGTTACTTGCCAAAACCGGCACATCAATTTTTGGGTTTATTTTAAAAGATTTGGCCTTATGAAAACCAAATACTTGACTCATACTAAAAAAAAGTTATCCTTTAGATTTGTAAGCTAATTTTTTATTTCAATAAAATCAACCAGAAAAGTGGGGAATAAGATGAAAAAAGCATTAATGGCTTTATTCATGGTCGTAAGCATTGCAGTTCTCGCAGCTTGCGGAGCAGGAAATGACAATCAGTCAAAAGATAACGCCAAAGACGGCGATCTTTGGGCTTCAATTAAGAAAAAAGGTGTGCTGACAGTCGGTACGGAAGGAACATATGAACCGTTCACTTTCCACGACAAAGACACGGACAAGCTGACTGGCTATGATGTGGAAGTCATCACAGAAGCCGCAAAACGCCTAGGGCTGAAAGTCGATTTTAAGGAAACACAATGGGACAGTATGTTTGCCGGCTTGAATTCCAAGCGGTTTGACGTTATTGCCAACCAAGTCGGAAAAACAGACCGTGAAGACAAATACGATTTCTCTGATAAATACACAACATCAAGAGCTGTTGTCGTGACAAAAAAAGACAACAACGACATTAAGTCTGAAGCAGATGTAAAAGGAAAAACATCAGCTCAATCACTGACAAGCAACTACAACAAATTAGCTACAGATGCCGGCGCAAAAGTTGAAGGCGTTGAAGGCTTGGCACAATCCCTTCAGCTCATCCAGCAAGGCCGCGTCGATATGACATACAACGATAAACTTGCTGTATTAAATTACTTAAAAACATCAGACAACAAAAACGTGAAAATCGCGTTTGAAACAGGCGATCCGCAGTCAACCTATTTCGCGTTCCGCAAAGGAAGCGGCGAGGTTGTGGATCAAGTCAACAAAGCATTAAAAGAAATGAAAGAGGACGGGACTCTTTCTAACATTTCTAAAAAATGGTTCGGCGAAGATGTTTCTAAATAATCTGCCGGCATTGACGCTTGGCACGGCGATCCCGTGGGATCTGGTGCAGCAGTCATTCTGGCCGATACTTTCAGGGGGAATCTACTATACGATTCCCCTTACCATTCTTTCCTTTATATTTGGAATGATCATCGCGCTGGTTACAGCGCTTGCCAGAATGTCGAAAGTGAGACCTTTGAGATGGGTGTTTAGCGTATACGTATCCGCGATACGCGGCACTCCTCTTCTCGTTCAATTGTTTATCATTTTCTATCTGTTCCCGGCTTTTAACATCACATTAGATCCATTTCCAAGCGCAGTGATTGCCTTTTCACTAAACGTCGGCGCCTATGCATCCGAAATTATCCGGGCATCTATTTTATCCGTGCCGAAAGGGCAGTGGGAAGCCGGCTATACGATTGGCATGACCCATCAGAAAACGCTGTTCCGCGTTATTTTGCCGCAGGCGTTTCGGGTGTCGATCCCGCCATTATCCAATACCTTTATCAGCCTGATCAAAGATACATCCCTCGCCTCTCAGATTCTGGTCGCTGAGCTGTTCAGAAAAGCCCAGGAAATCGGCGCGCGGAATCTTGATCAAATTTTAGTGATCTATATTGAAGCAGCCTTTATTTATTGGATGATCTGCTTCCTGCTTTCACTCGTCCAGCATGTCATCGAACGGCGTCTTGACCGCTACGTGGCCAAATAAGGAGGTTCCGAGTATGCTTACCGTTACAGGATTAAACAAATCATTCGGTGAAAATGAAATTTTAAAAAAGATAGATATGAAGATTGAAAAAGGGAAAGTCATCGCTATACTTGGGCCTTCAGGTTCTGGGAAAACGACGCTGCTCCGCTGCCTGAACGCGCTGGAGATCCCCAATCGCGGGGAACTTGCATTTGACGACTTCTCTATCGATTTCTCCAAAAAGGTGAAACAGGCGGATATCCTGCGGCTTCGCCGGAAATCCGGAATGGTGTTTCAGGCGTATCACCTGTTCCCGCACCGCACAGCTCTTGAGAACGTGATGGAGGGCCCTGTTCAGGTGCAAAAACGGAACAAAGAGGAAGTCAGAAAAGAAGCGATTCAGCTACTTGATAAAGTCGGATTGAAGGACAAAATGGATTTATATCCGTTCCAGCTTTCCGGAGGACAGCAGCAGCGTGTCGGCATCGCCCGCGCTCTGGCGATTCAGCCTGAGCTCATGCTGTTTGACGAACCGACCTCAGCGCTTGACCCCGAACTTGTCGGAGAGGTGCTGAAGGTGATCAAGGATTTGGCCAATGAAGGGTGGACCATGGCTGTCGTGACCCACGAAATCAAATTCGCCCAGGATGTGGCCGACGAAGTCGTCTTCATCGACGGCGGCGTCATCGTGGAACAGGGACCGCCGGAGCAAATCTTCTCCGCACCAAAAGAAGAACGGACGCAGCGGTTCTTGAACCGTATTTTGAACCCGTTGTAAAAAGAAAAACAGGGCGTCAGCGCCCTGTTTCAGATTGTTGACAAAATCCTAAAACGATTTTCGTTTTAGGATTTTGTCATTTTCAGCGTGATTGAAAACCTTTGAAGTCTAGGAAGGGCGAGCATTGGAGCACAGCGAATTTTAAATTCGTGAGCACCGAAGCGCAGGCCTGACAACGAATGCAAGGGTTTGCCAACACGCTGAAACAGGGCGCCTGCGGCGGCCCTGTTTTTTTGTTGATCCCCATTCGCCTATTCCGCCCTTTTGTCAGATGTGCTACAATGACACTCGACTGATTTTTACGAAAGAAGGGACCTCACGTGAAGCGAGAACTTGTGCTGCGCTGGACATTTTATTTTGCCGGTTTGATCATTTTGGCTTTTGGTATATCCTTGACGATAAAAGGAAAAGCACTCGGCATAAGTCCGTGGGATGCATTTCATTACGGCCTGTTTCAACACTTCGGGCTTACCGTCGGCCAGTGGTCCATCATTATTGGAGCGCTCATCGTCGGATTAACGTCATTGTTTACGAGGGTTTGGCCAAAAATTGGCGCAATCCTGAACATGGTGCTCATTGGTGTTTTTATAGATTTTTTCAATTTTCTCCTGCCTGCCCCCTCCACTTATACGGGCTCCGTCATTGTCTTCTCTCTCGGCGTTTTGCTGATCGGCTACGGCGTCGGTGTTTATGTATCAGCAGGCCTTGGCGCGGGGCCGCGTGATTCACTGATGATGCTGATTACAGAAAAAACCGGCTGGAATGTGCAATGGGTGCGGAACGGCATGGAAATAACAATTTTGTTTGCGGCTTGGGGCATGGGCGGCCCGATCGGAGTAGGTACTATTTTGACCGCTATCCTCACCGGTATCATTTTGCGCTTTTCATTGCCGCAGTCAATTCAGCTTCTGAATTATGCTGTGGCAAGGCGGACAGCCGCTGTTAAAGCATCTCCGCCTCTGCATTAATCTTTAAACGGACCAGTTCAATGGCCCGTTTTTTTGATTTCACTCATGTTTTGCAGGCTTGTCTCATAGATTGATACTATCTCTGATGAAAGAGAAATACTAGAGACGGAAGGTATCATGATGGAAGCTCTCCAACACTTTGCAAGACGCTCCTTCAGCATATTACTCTTTTTCTTTTTACTGTACTGTTTTATTCTGCTTGAACCTAATAAGCTGTCTTTTTCTATTCCGGTTTCACTGCTGAATGTGAATACCATTTTCCTGAGTATTTTGCTAGAATCCATTCCATTTATCATGCTCGGCATCTTTTTTTCTTCTTGCATTGAATTCTTTGTCTCAGATGAATGGATGACCAAATGGATCGTCAAAAACCCGTATGGCGCGATAGGGTCCGCTGTCGTCATCAGTATTCTTTCCCCTGTATGTGAGTGTGCTGTCATTCCGGTGGTGCGCCGGCTCATTCAAAAAGGGCTTCCGCTTCACGTCGGCGCTGTTATCTTAGTTGGAGCGCCCATCTTAAATCCGATTGTCATCCTCTCCACCTACTATGCCTTCAGCAAGCATTTGGAACTTGTGTACGCGAGGATTGGGCTCGCCGTCGTCATTTGTATCATAATCGGGCTCATGATGTATTGGATATTCGGAAACAAGAACATGCTGAAAACGCATAAAACAGCTGCCTTGCCGGAACACAGCCAACAGCAAGGAAAACGCTTGAAACCTATCGTCACCCATGCTGTTGAAGAGTTTTTCGATATGGGCCGCTATTTGATCATGGGCGCATTTATCGCCAGTCTGTTTCAAACGTTTTTAAACCGCGGATCTCTCGCTGAGCTGGGGACAAGCGACCTGTCTGGTTCCGCTGTCATGATGGGATTGGCATTTGTCCTGTCACTTTGCTCACATGCGGATGCGTTTGTCGCATCTACTTTTTCAGGCACCTATTCTCACGCTTCCCTTCTCTCCTTCATGCTGTACGGCCCGATGTTAGATTTAAAAAATACGTTTGTGTATGCTTCATTTTTCAAAAAACGCTTTGTGTTTGTATTTTTTGTTGTCATTTCAGCTTCAGTTCTTGCAATAGCCTGGCTTTATGGTTTGATTACCTCATAAAGGATGAGTATGATGAGACAAAATAAACCGTATTCTTTTGATGCTGTTGTGCGGGGGCTTCTATTAATCGGCTTTGCTTTAATGGCATTTAAACTTTATCTGACAGGACATATTTTGCATTTCATTTCTCCGCGTATGCTTTGGTTTACGAAGTTCTTTATTGTAGCTGCTTTTGCGCTTGGCATACTGTCATTGATCTGGAGAAAACAAGATAGTCCGCACGTGTGCTGCGCATGTGCAAGCAGTCAAACACATTCTCCGTCTCACCCGTGGCTGTACAGCTTTTTTCTGATCCCTATCATGACCGGTTTCCTTTTTCCTAACCATGTGCTGACAAAGGAAGTCGCACAGAACAGAATCTTCTCAGCAAACAGTGCCAAGAGCCCGGAAGAGATGAAATCTGATGCTCAAACGCAATCCTCTGATGAAGCAGGGACGGCTGCGGTACTGCCAAGCGGGTATGAAAAAGAACTGGCGCGGGAGCTGGAGGGGAAGAATGTCATTCCGATTTCAGATAAGTATTATGTTCCAATCGTCAATCTATTGCTGGAGAATGCAGAAGCGTATGCAGGAAAAGAGATCAGCATGAAAGGATTTGTCTATTATGATGAACAGCTGAATCACTATATCGTTGGACGTTACGGGATATCCTGCTGCATTGCGGATGCCGCGGTTTACGGACTGCCGGCTTCTTTCTCAGAAAATAAAGAGATAAAGGAAGGCGACTGGGTTCAGATCACTGGAAGGCTTGATCTATTCCATAAAAACGGCGAACAGCTTCCCATCGTTTCTGTCACACAAGCGGAAAAGATCAATACGCCCAAAAACCCCTATGTATATGAGATCATCGAGGATCTTACTCCGAAGTAAAACAAAATATGATAGGATAGTTTTGACAATCTTTTGCAGACGGAGGATCTAGAATGAAGATTTACGGAATTTATATGGACCGCCCGCTTTCACAGGAAGAGACTGAACGGTTCATGTCATTCGTATCACCTGAAAAACGGGAGAAATGCCGGAGATTTTATCATAAAGAAGATGCTCACCGCACCCTGCTGGGAGATGTGCTCGTTCGCTCAGTCATCAGCGGACAGTATCAGCTGGACAAATCCGGTATCCGCTTCAGCGCGCAGGAATACGGGAAGCCCTGCATCCCTGATCTTCCTGACGCCCATTTCAACATTTCGCACTCCGGCCGCTGGATCATTTGCGCGTTTGATTCACAGCCGATCGGCATCGATATTGAAAAAACGAAACCGATCAGCCTCGACATCGCCAAACGTTTCTTTTCAAAAACGGAGTACAGCGATCTTTCAGCCAAAAATAAAGACGAGCAGACAGACTATTTTTATCATCTATGGTCAATGAAAGAAAGCTTTATTAAACAGGAAGGCAAAGGCTTATCGCTTCCGCTTGATTCCTTTTCGGTGCGCCTGCATCAGGATGGACGGGTATCCATTGAGCTTCCGGACAGCCATTCACCATGCTATATCAAAACCTATGAGGTGGATCCCGGCTACAAAATGGCCGTATGCGCCGCGCACTCTGATTTCCCTGAGGAGATCACAATGGTCTCGTACGAAGCGCTTTTATAGATGGCTCATCAGCAGCTTGACGCCGCGTTCAATTTCTTCCGTTTTGACATTGGAAATATTGATTTTTAATAGATTTTCTTTTGGATAATCTGATAAATAATGACGATCTATCGCCTCAAGGAGAACCCCTTGTTGTTTCAGCCTTTGCATCACCCTTGAGGCCGGCAGATCGGGAGGAAGCACCAGATGGGTATGCATGCAGGGCGCCTGCCCGCTGGAAAACGCAAAGCGTCCGCTTCCCAGCTGTCTGTTCGTTTGAATGGCTTGATGAAGCCTCATTGATCGTTCCTTATAGGATTCTCGGATTTTGTCTTTATGCCGGCTGAACATTCCGCTTTTGATATAAATTTCTAACGCTGCTTGAGAAATCACAGAGCTGTCGATGTCGTTCAGCTTTTTATACGTGTGAAACGTGTCAGTCAGCTCATCCGGCAAAACAGCTGCCCCTACGCGAAGGCCTGGAAACATCATTTTTGAGAAACTTTTAAGATAGATGACATGCGAGGACAGATCATATGCGTACAGCGGATCTGCCTTTTTGTTTTCCTCCAGATCACCGAGATAATCATCCTCAACGAGATAGACATCATACGTTTCCGCCAGTCTTACAAGCTCTTGTTTATCACGCTCTGACAAAGAGCAGCCAAGCGGGTTATGGAAGCGCGGCATCGTATAAAACAATTTGATCGATTCTGTCTGAAACAGCCGCTCAATCTCGGTCATATCAAGCCCCTCTTCCGTTCTTTTCACACCGATGGCGGGTATTCCAAGCGCCTCAAGCTGTTCAACCATCAAATGATAGCCAGGCTGTTCAATGGCAATCTTCTCTTTCCCATTTGGAAATGGCATGGCGCAAAGCAGAGATAATGCCTGCTGGACACCTGATGTAATGAAAATGTTCCGTTCGTCCGCAAATACCTGCTGATTGGCCAACAGTTTTTGGAGTACACGAATAAGCGACGGAAGCCCCTTTGGCGTCCCATAAATAAACAAATCGTTTTTGTATGTATCAATCGCTTTGTTGATACAGTGCTGAAAATCAAGATACGGAAACACATCGGGGTCCGGCGCAGATGTGGCAAAGTCGATGGGCCCCGGCTTTCCGCTTTTTAATGTGCCCGTCTTTTTCACAATATAATAGCCGCTTCTCGGAACGGAGTAGATGAGATGGCGCTTTTCCAGCTCCTGAAGTGCGCGGATCACTGTGCTGTTGCTGACTTGATAGCGGGCGGACAGCTGTCGGATGGACGGAAGCCTGTCTCCTTCTTGATAGGCGCTGCTTTGCATCATCTCCTCTATCCTCGTCAATAGAGTCATATATTTCTTCATGTGTTTTCCCCCTGTTTTTGTACCGGTACAGTTCATTGTTTTTCTCATTGTACCCTTCTGCTCACAGCCATACAATAAAAGGAGCGACCGGCGCTGCAAATCAGGTAAAGGAGCACCTTCCGTTATGTTTAAAAATCAGCAAACCGCCGCTTATATGGCGGCTATCTTATATTCGTTCATTATCGGTTTATCCTTTTTATTCGTAAAAATCGCACTGCAAACATCCAAACCGTTTGATATTCTCGCGCACCGGTTCACCATTGCGTTTGCCGCGGCCACTGTACCCGTCTTATTCGGCTGGGTAAAGCTATCAATCCGTGTAAAGGACGTCATTGCCATTTTGCCGCTCGCCCTGCTGTACCCGGCGTTGTTTTTCAGCTTTCAGGCATTCGGCCTTGTGCACTCGTCCTCCTCTGAAGCGGGAATTATTCAGGCAGCCATTCCAATTTTCACGATGGTCTTAGCCAGTTATCTATTAAAGGAACGCTCCACGTGGGTGCAGAAGGGTTTCACAGTTTTATCCGTTGCCGGCGTTATGTTTATTTTTGTGATGAAAGGCGTCGATGTGGAATCAGCGAGCTTAAAAGGATCTTTGCTGATCCTTTTGTCAGCTTTGTCCTCCGCGATGTATAATACCGCCGCCAGAAAAATGACGCAGCGGTTCAAGCTGACCGAGCTCACCTACATCATGTCAGCGATCGGCTTTGTCGTCTTCAACGCCATCGCCCTTGTTCGCCACGGCGCGGCTGGAACTGTCGGCACTTATTTTCAGCCATTCCAGGAGCCCGGCTTTGTTCTCGCCATTGTGTATCTGGGCGTGCTATCTTCACTCGTCACTTCGTTTCTGTCCAACTATACACTTTCGAGGATTGAGGCGTTTAAAATGAGTGCCTTCAATCACGTGTCTACCATCGTGACAATGATAGCGGGAGTGGTGATTCTAAACGAAACGCTCGCCTGGTATCATCTTGCTGGAGCCGTTTGTATTATGATCGGCGTGGTGGGGAGCAATACGAATCTGCAGAAAAAGACAAATCGCCATAGGGCTCCTGCAAAAAAATGAGAAATTATGCTAGACTGGTAGGAAAAACATGGTTTGAGGTGTAAGGTTACCGTATGATTCAATATGCTAGTGAAAGTATTAATCTTCCAGGAGAAATTACTTTTAAAGACGTAAGAGAAATCTTTTTTTATCAACTCGGAAAAATCTCATTCTATTACTTTCTGTTGTTTTGCGCCATTTTTGCTGCAGTTCATTTCATTAACGGATGGCCTCGTATTGTTTATGGCAGCGACGCGCTTAACTTGTTTATGAATAGTATTTTGATTATCGTGATGTCAGTTCTGTTTACACTACTGCTCCTCCTTCTTCTATATGTAAAGTTTTCTAAAGCATACAAGAAGAACGAACGGATTAAATCCAAAAGAACATATACCCTCAATCAAGAAGGAATCCGTATATGTTCTAAAAAGTATGACCTCATTTTTCATTGGAATGAAATCACGGCTGTTTTCGAATATAAGAATATCTTCCGGATCAATACATCCAGCAGCCAATATATTGCGATACCAAAACATTTTTTTCATTCCAAAGAGGAGATGAACAGATTCCGAGGAATTATCCTTAATCATACCGAAACAAAAAAAGTAAAATTCAAAAAGGATCAACGCTGATAGTGCTGATCCTTTTATATTGATTGATGCGTTTCTTTTGCCTTCTGTTTATCTAAAAACGGCATCAGCTCTATTCCAGCCGATACACCTACAAACACGATGCACACAACAACAATCAGCAGATAATCATGGGCCATGTCAAAAAACAACCCGCCCGCATACACGCTGAGAGCCCCGGCGATCTGATGAATAAAGAAATTGATGCCTAACAGCGAGCCGATCAATCCTGTTTGATAGCTTTCTGAAATAGACGCCGCGGTCAGCGGGATCACGCCTGTGTAACTGAGCCCGAATAACAGGATAAAACTGAAGTACCAAAGTTCGCTGTGATGGATTCCGAGAATGGGAATGAGCAGGCAAATCAGGCTGAGCAGCCGGATGAAAAATAAGATGGATAACATCATGCTTCTGCTGCCGAGGAGATCTGACAGCCAGCCCGCCAATAATCCGCCAATGATAATAAACGCCCCGAACGCGGCCATCATTCCGTTAACATGAGAGACATGTGCATCCTTCAGCATCGGAACGAGATGAGCATCAATGATTCCCATTGTAAATCCGCATGTAAACACGCCGAAGTATAGGATATGAATGAGACGGGACTGCTTTACCACGTCCCAAAATCCCCGCCAGTCATAAGATTTTTTCACTGACGGCGCTTGCACATGTGACGGGTGCTTCATCCCGAAGGCAAGGAGCGGCAGCAGAACAGCAGCCATGACGATGCCCAATATCGTATAGGTGTTTTGCCAGCCGGCATGATACGGAGCCGCGGCCCAAATGGGCGAGAGCAGCAGCAGGCCCGCTGAGTTGGCATTGGTCAAAATAGCGAGCGCGAGGCCTTTGTGTGTGTCAAACCAGCGACTGATGAAATACTGGGTCGTCACGCCAACCGCACACGAATAGCCGATTCCGCCGAGGACTCCGTAAATGGCAGAAAACACATAAACATTCGGTGAATACGGAAGCACCAAAAAGCTTGCGCTGACACAAACAGCTCCGAGCGCCATAATTTTTCTGACGCTGAACCGGTCAATAAAAAAACCGACAAAAAACTGAACAATGCCCGTTGTAATCATAAAAATGCTGATTGAAACCGAGATCAGCGACCTGTCGGCATGGAAGGTATCCGCCATTGGCAGCATAAAAAATTGAAAGGAATTTCTGAATGAGTTCATTCCGATGGCGAAAACAAACGTAAACAGCAATACAAACCATTTCATCTTGGGAGACGCGCGCATGTTTCGACCTGCCTTTGTTTGAGTATTGCGCCTATTATATCATGTAAAAATTTACATTCCATGCAAAAAAAGCGGAACAGCCAGCGCTGTCCGCTTATGGTCACGATTGAATGATCGGATGCTGATTCAAGATCGCAAAAATTCGTTCTGCCACTTCTTCCGTATGTGACAGCAGAAACATGTGCCCGCCGTCAAATTCATGGAATGCGATGTCTTTCGCCCACTTCTTCCAGCCTTCCGCATCCCTAATGCATTTTTCATCACCAAGCCCGTTAAAGACATGAACAGGTGATTGGATCGGGGCGACATCGTGAAGCTCAAATTGCTCAAGAGCCCGGTAATCTGATCTGAAGGAAGGCAGGAAAAAGGACATGACTTCCTTATTTTCAACGAGCTCCGCGGGCATCCCGCCTAATTTGATAATATGATCGAGAAACTGATCATCAGGCAGATGCGACACTTTCTTCCGCTGAATATGCGGCGGCTGTATCGCAGAAATGATCACCGCCTGAGGAAAGATGCCTTCACGCTCCAGCTTTTGCGCCAGCCTGAAGGTGATCATTCCGCCCATACTATGTCCGAACAGCACAAACGGCCGATCAGGACGAAGGTTCAATTCTTGCTTGTACAAATCGGTCAGCTTTTCGAGATCCTCAACGGCTGACGTTTGATTCGTGCCGTGTCCCGGCGGCTCGGCAGCGAGCATCTCACACTCTCCTTGCAAAAAAGCATGGAGAGGGCGAAATGATGCCGAGTAGCCGCCGGCAAACGGAAAACAGATGAGCTGCGTTTTTTCCGACGCATCAAATGATTTGAAGAGCTGGCTCATTGGCCGTCTCCTCCTTTCACACTTCATTTAAGAAACCGTTATGGTTTGTGTATTAAGAAATTCGAGCAAAATCCCGGCATTCCTATCCAGAATTTCACCCTGCAGCATTTCAGCGTGTGTTCCGAAGCCTCTTTTCACACGGTAAGCACCTGTTGTTGCCCCTTCCCATGATGCAAGCCATTCCGGCATGTCAAAATCAACGCCGGAAGTCAGCAGATCAATATCCGCTTTCACCTGTCCTGTGCTGATCAGGTTCACGTAGTACGAGTAAAAAGCGTGTGTCTTTTGCTTGAGGCCTTGTTTGACGGCTTCGCTGTTGAGCGCTTCATTGTCCCGGTTGACATTCATCAGGGCTTCGACATCACTTTCAACCGTGCGCCCGTCCAGATCGCTGACACCTTGTTTTTTATAGGAATCCACCATGATGATCCGCTGAACAATACGGCCTTGTTCCTCAAGCCTTTTGGCAGCTTCAAACGCCAGGCTGCATCCCGCTGAATATCCAAACAATGTTAAAGGCCCTTCCGGCTGAAGCTTCTGGATCAAATCCGCATAGCGGTCAAGCCGGTTTTCCTCCTCAATGAAATCAAAGGCGCACAGTTTATATGACGGCAGGCGGCTGGCCAGGTTTTGGTACATGAGGCCATAGCCCAATACCGGCGGGAATGCGAAAATGATCTGATCCTGATCGGGATTTATAATCGTTACATCTTGCAATCCATCTGAGCCCCCGTTTTTCAAATATGCTGAGATGCCGGCGATCGTCGGTGCATCAAACAAAAGCTTCACCGGGAGATCAATCCCGAGCTCTTTCTTGATGCGGGAAGCGGCGGTCATTGCCTTTAAGGAGTGCCCGCCGAGCGCAAAGAAATCGTCATGAATGCCGATCTGCTGTCTGCTGAGAACTTCAGACCAGATTTGCGCGATCGTTTCTTCCGTCTCGTCTCGGGGCCCGATCCATTCTTCCGCCAGCTGATCCTGATCCGGTTTTGGAAGGAGCCGTTTATTGACCTTTCCATTTGTTGTTAAAGGAAGCTCGTCCAAGAACGTAAAGGTTTGCGGCACCATGTAAGCAGGAAGCTGTTTTTTCAGATTCGCCTTTACGTCCCTAACTGAAAGCTGCGTTCGGTTCACGAGGTAAGCGTTGATTGACGCATCGCCAGACTCATGGCGGTCCGCCACAACGACCGCATCTTTCACACCCGGGTATTCCTGCAGGTGTTTTTGGATTTCTTCAAGTTCAATCCGGTGTCCGCGTATTTTGATCTGGTCGTCAATACGGCCGGCGTATTCAATCGTTCCATCCGGCAGCCAGCGTGCTAAGTCCCCTGTGCGGTAAAGTGTTTCTCCCGGCTTAAACGGGTTCGTGATAAACTTTTGCTTCGTCAGGTCATGACGGTTTACATACCCTTTTGATACGCCCATTCCGCTGATGCACAGTTCACCAACCGCTCCGAATGGCTGGAGCTGGTTTTGCTCATTGAGAATATAAACACTGGCATTGCTGATCGGCTTTCCGATCGGCAATGAGGAAATGGAATCCGGTATATCATGTACAACGTGAGCTGTCGCAAATACCGTGCCCTCAGTAGGCCCGTAGCAGTTAATCAGCTTGCCCGGCCCCATGATCCGCAGCGCTTTTCTGACGTGAGGCACTGACGCCCGCTCTCCGCCGAATAACACGCAGCGAAGCCCCTTCATCCAATCCTCTCCCGCATCGGTGAGTAGGTTAAATAGTGCGGTTGTCGCAAACATGACATTGACATTCTCTTGATGAATCAGATTGGTTAGACGTTCTGTATCAAGCAGCGTTTGTTCATCTGCGATAATCAGCCGTGCCGCATTCAGTATTGAAGCGTAGAAATCAAAGGTAAATGCGTCAAAGGCGTAATTCGAAACAGATAAGAACGTATCTTTTTCAGAAAATGCCATGTAGTCTACATGCTTGACCAATCCTTGAATATTGGCATGAGTGGTGATATTGCCCTTCGGCTTTCCGGTTGTGCCGGACGTGTACATGATATATGCCGGATCATCGGGTTCAATCGCGATTGCAGGGTCGCTTGCCTGTTCCTCAAACCGAGTTTGATCGTCGATGAAGAGGGTTGTTCCTGTATACGGCAGCTGAGCCGCTTTTTCTTTCATCTCCTGATGTGTCAGCAGGCAGGCTGCCGCGCTGTCAGTCAGCATATACGAAATTCGGTCCTCCGGCAGCTTCGGATCAACCGGCAGATATGCGGCTCCCGCTTTTAATACGCCGAGAATGCCGATCACCAGTTCAAGCGAACGCTTCGTATACAACGCTACAACGGAGCCTTTGCCCGCACCTTGCTTTTGCAAACGGCGTGCAAGGCGGTTCGCTTCCTCATCTAATTCGCGATAGGACAGCGTCTGGCCGGAATACGTAAGCGCCGGTGCATCCGGATTGACGTTCACCGCTTCCTTGAACCACTCCGTCAGAGGCTTTGCCTCATGAGTTTGAGCCGGCGGGTTTAAGCCGGTTAGTAAAAACGCTCTCTCCTTTTCGTCAACAAGGCTGATCGTGCTGACTGGCTGATCCGGCTTCTCAATCAGCTGCTGAATCGCGGTGAGAAGCTGAGATTTCAAGCGCAGGATAAACGCCTCATCAAACACATTCTCATTATAGGCAAGCTTTATCAGCATCTCATCCCCCGGAGAAGCCATCAGATTGAGATCATAATTCGACTTCTCAAAAACATGTACATCCTCCATCTCAAAGCCGTTTTCACTGTTTTCTTCATTTTTCGCATCCTGAAGCGGATAATTTTCAAAGACAATGATGTGGTCAATCAGTTTTGGCTGATCGGCCTGAGTTTGGATGTCATAAAGCGGCACATATTGATGCGGCTCGGACTGAAGTGATTGCTCCTGCAGCTGCTTGAGCAAACCGTTAAATGTGAGATCCTCAGACAATTTCACACGTCTCGGGACAACGTTGATAAACAGCCCGACCATATGTTCAACGCCTTTGATTTCCGCGGGGCGCCCGGAAACGACTGTGCCGAAGGTCAAATCGCCAGACTGCTGATAGCGGCTGATCAACACGCTCCAAACTGCCTGCAACGCCGTACTTAAAGTGGTATGCTGCGATTTCGCAAGCTCGGCAAAGGCCTTTGTTTCCGCCTCCGGCAGCGAGAAGAGCAGTTCTTTCGGCTCGTATTCGCCCCCTTGTTTCTTTCTTTGCTCCGCAAACGTCGTCTGCCCTTCAAAGTCCTCTAAGTACTCGCGCCAGTAACGGAGTGACGCTTGTTTATCCTGTTTTTCGAGCCACTTGACATAGTCCTTATACGGTTTGACAGGCGACAGATTGTACGGCTTTTGTTCGCGCAGGGCATTGTATACCTTAAATAGGTCCTGCACGACGATGCCGAAGCACCAGCCGTCCAAAATGATGTGGTGGTAGGTCCACACCCATTCAAAGCTTTCTTCAGCTTTTTTGAAAATGGCTGCCCGCATGGGGATATCCCGGGTCAAATCAAAGCCCTTGATCTTATCCTGTTCTTTGTATTCATTGATTTTTGCTGTTTGCTCGCTGTCCGTTAAGTGCATCAGGTCGATTTCTTCTATATGAAACTGGCGTTTTTTCAATACGACTTGGACAGGTCTTTTTACTTTTTCGTGAATGAACACGGTACGAAATACATCGTACCGGCCCATGATCACATTCATGCTTTCTTCAAGGCATTTGATATTCAAGCTGCCTTTCACTTTCATCGTAATTTGTTCAAGGTAAAAGCTCTGGCCGGGATTCAGGATGGTATGAAACAGCATCCCTTCCTGCATCGGCGATAGGTAATACATATCTTGAACCTGATCCTTGCTAAATTGACTCATATGCTTCGCTCCCGCCTCCTGTAATTCCCTTGCGTCTTATTTTAAATTCTCCTCAAGCATGTCAAAGATATCGCCCATTTCGTCCATTTCAAGATCATCGGCGCTGAAGTCGCTTGGCGTGAACTCCTTGTCCTCTTTTTCCGTGCAATGGCGGATCAGCATCAGGAGGTTTTCTTTAAACCGTTCCATTTGCTCCTCGACTGTAGCTCTTTCAAACTCCTTCTCATTGTAGGAGCAGGAAAGCACAAACCGGCCGTTTCTGATCATGCCGCTGAAGCTTAAAGCGTACAGCGCTTCTGATTCCTCGCTTACTTGACGCCCCATATCGAAAACGGACGGCTCAAAAAAGTCGGTTTTTACATCACTGTCGAATTGGCCTAAATAGTTAAAGCTGATCTCTGGCGTAAAGCCCTTGGTTTCCGCTGTTTCTGTGACATAACGGAGAATGCCGTAGCCAACACCTTTGTCCGGAATGCGGCGCAGGTTTTCTTTGACTGATTTGATCACGGCTGAGGCGTCTGCTTCAGATATGTCGAGCACAACAGGATATTGTGCGGTAAACCAGCCGACCGTCCTAGAGATATTCACATTCGGGATGATGTCCTCCCGTCCGTGTCCCTCCAGGTTCATGCCGATTTTGGCATCTTCTGTCCATTCTTTCATCGTTAAACCGAGCGCGCTGAGAAGAATATCATTGATTTCGGTTCCATATGGCTGATGAACATCTGTTAAGAGATGTTTGGTGTCTTCTTCCGTTAATTCACAGAGGACGGATGAGGTATGTTTGACAATCCGCCGCTCTGTTTCGTAGTCCTTCGGCACAGGAGAAACTTGTTTAGCGTCCATTTGCGCCCAGTAATCAGCCTGCTGTAAAAGATCTGCTGATTGGCTGAATGCCGCCAGTTCTTCCGCCCAGTCCTTGAAGGAATTTGTTTTTTGCGGGAAGACAATGTTCTCTTCTTTCTCAGCCTGCACGTAGCCTGAAGCAAAATCTTCAAGTAAAATCCGCCATGATACGCCGTCGACCACGAGATGGTGTACAGCGATGAGCAGGTGATCGCCAGCTTCCGTACGGTATTGCTCGGCTTTCAGAAGCGGTCCGTTTTGCAGATCGAGACTGCTTTGCAGCCTGTCCGCGAGAATCTTGATCTGGCTTTTCAGCATCTCTTCATCAGTGCCGTACAAATCAACGATCTCGAAGCTGACCTTGCTTTCACTGATCGGTTTATATGCTTGAATGATGTCCCCGTTTTCCTCACGATAAACCAAACGAAGTGCATCATGATGTTCAATCAGTGCCTGCAGCGTTTTCTCCACCCGTTCAGGGTCAAAGCCCTTCCCGGCGTGAAGCATCACCGATTGGTTCCAGTGGTGCTTGTTTGTGAAGTTCTTTTCAAAGAACCAGCGCTGAATCGGCGTCAGAATGGCTTCGCCTTCCACAGGCCCTTGGTCCGCCTGTTTGCCTTCGGCACGCTCCACGTATTGGGTGAGCTCCTCGATTGTCGGATGCTGGAAGAGATCTTTCATTTCCAGCTTCCAGCCGTGCTGATTCAAGCGGCTCGCCATTTGTATTCCTTTGATGGAATCTCCGCCGAGTGAGAAGAAATTGTCACTGACACCGATCTCCGAAATGCCGAGCACATCCTGCCAAATGCCGGCAAGCAGCTCTTCCATGTCGGTTGTTGGCGCTTTGTATTCTCCGCTTCCCGCTTCGATGTCCGGCTCAGGCAAGGCTTTGCGGTCTACTTTGCCGTTTGCCGTAACCGGAAGTTCATTTAATGTCACCCAGAACGCCGGGATCATGTAATCCGGCAAGGTTTCTTTCAGTGCTGATTTCAGTGCTTCTATGTCAGCTGTTTCCGGTGTCACGTACGCCGCGATCGCTGTATTGCCGCCTTTATCTTTGACAGCTGTCACCGCCGCATCCTGCACCTGAGAAAGCTGGGCAAGCTGGACTTCGATTTCTGACAGCTCGATCCGGTAGCCGCGGACCTTGACCTGCTGGTCGATCCGGCCGATGTATGCGATGCCGCCGTTCACCCATTTCACCAAATCGCCGGTGCGGTACATGCGTTCACCCGGCACAAACGGATCGGCGACAAATCGCTTCGCGGTTTCGTCTTCCTTGTTCAGGTAACCACGTGCCAGCCCGCGTCCCGCTACGCAAAGCTCTCCGGCCACGCCTTCCGGCTGCACTTGATTGCCCTCGCCGAGAATGTATACTCTCGTATTGGCGATCGCCCGCCCGATGGAAAGTGAGCCTTCCTCCGGATTGATCTCTGTGCTTGTGGCAACGACTGTATTTTCTGTCGGCCCGTAGTTGTTGATGAGCTTGTACGGCTGTTTGACCGCGCGTTTCAGCTTGTCTCCTCCGGTCAAGAGGACACGGAGTGACGTGTTCTCAAGCTCCATGAACTGTTCCGCCAGCTGCGTCGGCAGGAACGTGATCGTCACGCCGTTCGTTTCGAAATAGTCGTTCAGGCGGACGATATCGAGGCGGATTGCTTCATCAATGACGTGAAGTTCGGCGCCGATTGTCCACGTCGGGAACATCTCCCAAATGGAGGCGTCGAATCCAAAGCCCGCGTACTTCGCACTGCGGTCCTCCGCTGTCATGCTGAAAGCATCATGGTGCCAAAAGCACAGGTTCACAAGCGCATGATGCTCGACCATGACACCCTTCGGCTGTCCGGTCGTTCCTGACGTGTAAATCATGTACGCGAGGTTCTCCGCTTTTGTAGCTGTGAGCGGATCTTCCTCGTCGTTTTCATCAAGCGGCAGGCTTAGAATCGTGCGGTCGCCATCAAGAAGAATAACCTCTCCCGTATAGCTGTCCGGCACTGCGATGCCTTCCTGTTTCAAGAGAATCTTCGCGCCGCTGTCTTGTAAAATGTAGTCAATCCGCTGATCCGGATAGTCAGGATCAATCGGCACAAACGCCGCCCCCGCCTTTAAGACGCCGAGCACCGCGGCTGCCATTTCCAGCGACGGCTTCGTGAGAACGCCGACGCGCTCATCCGCGCTGATGCCGCAGTCGATCAAAATCCGGGCAAGACGATTCGCCTTGGCATTCAGCTCGCCGTACGTCCACGACTGGCCGTTGTATGTGACAGCCGGGCGGTCTTTGTGGCGCTGAGCCGTTTCTTCGAATAGCTGATGAACGGTTTTGTCTGTCGGCACAGGCAGCGTGTTGCCCTTCCAGGCCTCGAGAAGCGTTTGTTTTTCTGTTTCGGTGACGAGTGACAGGCTGGAAAGCGGCTGGTTCGGATCTTCCGCAACAGCCTTCAGTAAACGCAGAACATATTCGCTCCATTTCTCAGCCGTTTCTTTTGAGAACAGATCAGTCGCATATTCGAGCTGCAGGCCGATGCCGTTTTCATCAGTAAATCCGCCTAATGTCAGATCAAACTTAGACGTTCCTTGATGGGACTCGTAAGGTGAAATGCTTAGATTCTGCAATGCGAGCTGTTCTTTATCAGGATTTTCTGTCGTCACCATTACGTTAAACAATGGATTTCGGCTCATATCCCGAGGGAGATCAAGCTGATTGACCAAATCCTCAAACGGATATTCCTGATGCTCCAGCGCTGACAGGTTCGTCTGCTTCGCTTGCTCGAGGAGCTCTGTAAATGTTTGCTGTTCTTCCGCTTCCATTCTTAAGGCAAGCGTATTAACGAACATTCCCGGCATGTCTTGGACATCAGCATTCGTCCGGCCGGCAGTAACGGAGCCGATGACGATATCACGCTGTCCGGAAATTTTGCTTAAAAAGACGTGGAAAACAGCGTGAAGCACCATGTGCAAGGTCGTCCCAGTTTCCGAGAGCAGTTTTTCTACCGCCTTTGCCGTCTCACTCCCCGTACGGAAACGGACCGTGTCCCCTTTAAAGCTTTGCACAGGCGGACGGGCGTAATCGAGCGGAAGATCAAGCTCAGGCAGCTCGCCTGAAAGAACCGAGAGCCAGTACGCTTCATGCTCCTTCATCCGCTCCTTTTGCTCCGCTTCATTTTGCCAAACGGCGAAATCCTTATAGTGAAGCGCCGGCTCCGGAAGCTGATCTCCTTTGTAAAGCAGTGCCAATTCTTTTACAAAAATGCCTCTTGATACGCCGTCTGCGATAATATGATGCATATCCAACAGCAGCAAATGTTTTTTCGCTTCAATTCGAAGCAATGCCGCGCGAATGAGCGGTGCATCGTTTAAGTCGAATGGCTGGATAAATTCCTTGATTTTTTGTTCCGCTTCATCTTCTTCCGCTTCAAACACGTGAAGATCAATCGCCGCCGCCTCCATAATGCGCTGAACAGGCTCACCATTTGCTTCTACAAATGACGTACGCAATGACTCATGGCGGTTCACAAGCTGATTGAGCGAGTCGCGCAGACGAGAAATATCAAGCTCGCCTTCCATCAGAAGAACAGATGGCATGTTGTAGCTAATCGTCTGCCGGTCAAGCTGATTCAGTACATACATCCGTTTCTGTGCGGATGACAGTGGGTACATCTCCTGTTTGTCAGCCGGTTTGAGCAAGTGATGGGCGCCTGAAACCGCCGACGCCTCCATATAAGCCGCCAGCTGGCGGACAGTCGGCTGCTCGAACAAGGCTTTAAGCGGTACGGTTTTCCTCAATTCGGCCTGAATATTGGCCATGAGCATCATCCCTTTTAATGAATGGCCGCCTAAATCGAAGAAATCGTCATCGATGCCGATCGCTTCTATGCTAAGCGTTTTCTCCCAAATGCGGCATAGGCTCTCTTCAAGCGCTGTTTCCGGTGCGGCTGAGGCCTTGCGTACGGATTGTGCCGCATTCGGCTTTGGCAATGCGTTTCTGTCGGTTTTCCCGTTTGCGGTCAGCGGAATGGCGTCCATCTGCACAAAAAAAGCAGGAATCATATGAAACGGCAGTGTTTGTGAAAGCTGGTTCCGGAGCTCTGATTTTTCAATGGCTTGCTCCGCCGTATAATACACGCAAAGCTCTTGAAGCCCGCCCTCGGAAACCGCCAGCACAACCGCTTCTTGAATGTCGCTGAGGCTGAGCATGACCGTTTCAATTTCCTTTGGCTCAATGCGATAGCCGCGGATTTTCACCTGATCATCAGCCCGGCCGATAAATTCAAGTGTACCGTCAGAAAGTCTCCGCACGACATCTCCGGTTTTGTACATGAGGCTGCCCGGTGAATATGGATTTTTAACAAACCTCTCCGCCGTCAACTGAGGCCTGTTGAGATACCCTCTTGCAAGCCCCTGTCCCGTGATATAGAGCTGGCCGCTCGCTCCCGGAGGCACAAGCTTTAATGCTTCATTCAAAACAAGCGCGCCGGCATTCGCAATCGGCTGTCCGATTGTCGGGCGTTTCGCGAACGCGTCCGGTTCAGATAGATCAACCCGTCCGGCGATGGCGCCGATCGTTGCTTCAGTCGGGCCGTAGTGATTGATAAATTCGGTATGTCCGTACACCTTGCGGAAGGCGAGAACATCAGCCGGAATGATTTTTTCTCCTCCCAAGACAATCAAGCGTAAGGGTTCATGGTTTGACTCTTTTGTAAAGCTGGCCGTATTCACCATCGTATGGAACAGAGACGGTGTCAGTTTGATATAAGTGATCCCGTGCTCCTTGATATAACGCCCCATTTCATCCGGCGCCGTATAGGTTTCCTTCGGCACGATGTGGAGCTCGCCCCCTGCCAGAAGCACAGGGAACACGCTCGTATAGCCTAGGTCGAATGCATAAGACGAAAGCAATACAGTCTTATCGCTTTCCGTTAGAACCGCTTCTTCACTAAACCAAGAAACATAGTTTGTCAGATTGCAATGCTCGATTTGCACGCCCTTCGGCTTCCCGGTCGTACCGGACGTATAAATGACGTATGCCAGATTATGAGATTCGGAGATCGAAGAGGGGCGGCCCTTACTCACATTTCTCCATTTCGCGTCATCAAGGTTGACGATTGTTCCTTCATATTGCCCAATGGCCGTCATATTTCTTTCGTTCACGACCGTAATTCTCACTCCGCTGTCCTCTAGTGAATAACGGATTCGTTCTTCAGGCGTATCAGGATCAATCGGCAGGAAAGCCGCCCCCGCTTTCATGACACCAAGAATCGATACCATAACCTCTGCTGACCGATCCATGACAATCGCGACGATGTCATCACGCCCTGCCCCTTGCGCGCGAAGATGATGCGCCAGCTGGTTCGCCTGTTCATCAAGCTCGCGATAGGTCAGCAGATTTCCCCCAGACCTTACCGCAGGATGATCAGGTGTTTGTTGGGCCTGTTTTTCGAAAAGAGCTGCAAAGGTTGCTTCAGTCTTTTGAGTCATATGCCTTTCTTCAAGCAAAGCAGCCGTTTCTGCTGGTGAAAGCAAGTCTGCATCAGACAGCCGGACGTTCGGATTAGCCGCGGCCGATTTGATGATATTGACAAAGTGGCTGCTCCAGCGGCGGATCGTCTCGTCCTTAAACAGGGCAGTCGCATAGTCAAAGCTTAGGCCGATATCCTCTTCACGCTCGACTGCTTCCAAGGAGATATCAAATTTCGCGACGTGATGAAGCATGGAATACGAAGAAATCTTCAAATCTCCTAATCTCAATGAAGGAATCTCCATATTCTGCATGTTGAACATCACGCTGAACAGCGGACTTCGGCTGGTATCCCTTGTAAGCGGAAGCTTTTCAATCAGCTCCTCAAGCGGATAGCTCTGGTGCTCGAAAGCTTGAAGGCTGGCTGTTTTGACCTCTTCAAGGAATTGTGCAAAGGTTTTATCCCCCGCAGGCGCCGTTCTTAATGCCACCGTGTTGACAAACATGCCCGGCACATCTTGCAGATCAGGATGTGTTCTTCCCGCAGTCGGCGAGCCGACAATGATATCGTCCTGTGACGCGTACTTAGAAAGAAGCACATTGAACGCCGCCAGCAAAAACATGTACATTGTCGTATCCGTTTCTGCCAAGAGTGTCTTAATTTGAGCCGTCATCTGTTTATCAAGCCCGAACATCACGCGCTCTCCTTCAAAGCTCCGTTCAGCAGGCCGCTCGAAGTCCGCCGGAAGATCAAGAATCGGCAGCTCGCCTTTAAAGGTATCGAGCCAGTATGCTTCATCCTTTTGATGATCAGCCTGTTCCTTATGCCAAACAGCGTAATCTTTATAGTGAATCTGCGGCTGCTCAAGGTCAGCGCCTTGGTACATTTTGGCGAGATCACCGATCAGAATGCCTGTTGAACTGCCGTCAGTAATGATATGGTGCATATCAATGAGCAGCAGGTGGCGTTCTTCTTCAAGCTGGACAAGCTTCGAACGGACGAGCGGCGCGCGGTTTAATTCAAACGGCTGAATGAACGCTTTGATCATCTCTTCCGCGTCTTCTTCCCGTCCCTTGGCAGCCTCCAGCTGGAACGATATGTTTTTATGAATGGTTTGTACAACCTCTCCGTCGATCATGTCAAACGATGTACGGAGAATTTCGTGCCGGTTGATTAATTGCTGCATCGCGTTTTCAAGCCGGTCTTTCTCTACTTCTCCCTCCAGCAAAAGTACAGCGGGGACGTTGTAGCTTGTGTTTGCTTGTCCAAGCTGATTGAGGATATACATTCTCCGCTGGGCTGGGGATACAGGATAATGCTGCTGATAAGGTGCTTGCCTGATCGGTTCAAACGTCTGCTCCTCCTTGCCTTCGTTCTCTTCCAAATACAGCGCCAGTTCTTGAATGGTAGGCTTTTCAAAAAGCACTTTTATCGGCACTTCCTTATGAAATTGCTCTTGGATTTTCGCCGTCATCATCATCGCTTTCAACGAATGGCCGCCGATCATAAAGAAGTTATCGGTAACGCCTGCTTTGACGCCGAGAATCCCTTCCCAAATCTCCGCTAATTTCTTTTCACTCTCTGTCTCTGGTGCTGCGTATTCCCGCTGCACAGCTTCTGATTGAGGCGCAGGAAGTTCTTTTTTGTTGATTTTTCCGTTCGGCGTGAGCGGCAGGCTGTCCATCTGAATCAAATGGGCGGGAACCATATAATCAGGCAAAGACTGAGACAGCGTTTTTCTCAGCCCGCTCACAGATACTTCGCGGTCCGCCGTAAAGTACGCGCAAATTTCATTTTCATCCGCTTTGTTCTTGCGGATGATCACCGCAGCCTCTGTCACATGATCCGCCATGTTCAGTTTTGCTTCAATTTCGCCAAGCTCAATTCGGAAGCCGCGCACCTTCACTTGATTGTCGATTCTGCCTAAAAACTCGATATTCCCGTCCGGCAGCCATCTCGCCAAGTCGCCAGTGCGATAAATCCTTTCACCCGGTCTGAACGGATCTTCGAGAAATTGCTTCTCCGTCAGCTCAGGGAGATTGACATATCCTCGCGCTACACCAATTCCTCCGACGCACAGCTCACCCGGCGCGCCAATTGGCTGCAGACGCTGCTGTTCATCCATGATGTAGGCAGTTGAATTTCCGATAGGCTTCCCAATGGGAATAGAGCCGCTGTACTCACGGTCGATCAGAAAACTTGTTGAAAATGTCGTGTTTTCTGTCGGGCCATATCCGTTCCACAACGAAAGCGACGGCGATGCCTGTTTCACTTTGCTGACGATATGCGGCACGAGCGCGTCTCCGCCGATGATTAAATGGCGTAATGTGCCGAACATGCCGGCGTCCTTTGCGGCAAGCTGGTTGAATAAAGGTGATGTCAGCCACATGGTCGTGATTTTCTGTTCGCGCAGGAAGGCCGCAAATGGTTTCGCATCAAGCAGCGTCTCTTTTTTTACGGGATAAAGCGCTGCGCCATTCAGCAGTGCGCCGAATACCTCAAAGGTGCCGGCATCAAAGCTGACAGCTCCCGTTTGCGCCATGCGGTCTTCCTCGTGAACAGGAACGTAACCGGCATTTTTGACGAGGCGCAAGATGCTTTTATGTTCAATCATGACGCCCTTCGGTTTGCCTGTTGAACCAGATGTATACATGATGTATGCCAAATCAGACGGTGCGGATGGCAGATTGAGATTGTCAGCCGCTTCGCTCTCTTCAAAACCACTGTCCAGTGTAACAACCGGCACTTGCAGCTGCTGCGCCTCCTCTGTATAAGACTTTCCGGCCAATACGATGCGAATCATGCTGTCCTCCGCCATGAAACGTAGACGGTCCTCAGGAAGCGCCGGATCAAGCGGCACATAGGCGGCGCCTGCTTTTAACACAGCCAGCATGCCAACAACGGTTTCTGCCGAGCGGTCATTCATAATCGCTGCTGTTTCCCCTTTTTGAAGACCTTGTTTGACAAGCTTTCTCGCCAGACGGTTTGCCGCTGCATTCAGCTCACGGTATGTCAGCTCGGCTCCTTCATATACAACGGCAGGGCTTGCCGGTGTCCGTTGCGCTTGCTCTTCAAACACTTGATGAACGGCCACCCCTTCAGGGAATTCGGCTTTTGTCTGGTTAAACACCTCGACAATTTGCTGCTGCTCTTCGTCTCCCACAAGCCCGTACTCACGCACATAAGCGTCCGGCTGATCGACAGCCGCTTCCATCATGCGGGTGAGGTGCTCCGCTGTCCGTTCGATAAAATCGGAATCAAAGGCGGCTCCGTTATATTTGATTTTGATGGTCCACGTTTTGCCCGGATATACAATCAGGTTGAAGTCGAAGCTTGTTTGCTCAAATGCGCTTTCTACCTTGATAGAAAATCCAAGGCGGTCTTCCATGCTGCCATTTTCAAGCTCTTGATCAAGCGGATAATTTTCAAACGCGACCAAATGGTTCAAGAGATTGCCATCAAGGGCTGAGCGTTTTTGAATCTCATATAGCGGCACGTAATCGTAGCGCTCCGCCTCTACCGCATGCTGCTGGACAGCTGAGAAAATATCAGCAAAAGCTGCATCACGATCAACTTTTACCCGCACCGGAATGGTGTTGATAAACAGCCCCGCCATCGTTTCAATCCCGTTGATTTCAGACGGCCGTCCCGATACGACCGTGCCGAAGACAACGTCATTCGCAAAGTTGTATTTGCTGAGAACAATACCCCAAACAGCCTGAAACAGGTTGGGCCCTGTCACTTGGTGACGGTTTGCAGTTTGCTGAATGCGGGCAACCAGTGTTTCGTCCCATGTAAATGAGTATTCTTTATTGACATATTCGTCTTTTTTCTCAGGCAGGCGGCCCGGAAGCACGCTCGGCTGTTCAAAACCCGCCAAGCGTTCGCTCCAGTAGCTCTCTGCTTCTTCATTGTCTTGTTTTCCGAGCCACTTGATGTAGTCGGAATAAGGTTTGCCCTGACCGTTTGCCGGTGTCCGGCCTCCTCTGAGCGCCTCGTAGTTTTGGAACAGGCTTTTCATGAGCACGCCCATGCTCCAGCCGTCCATCATAATATGATGATTGCTCCAGACAAGATACAGCTGATCTGCGTCAAGACGGAAAACCGCCACCTTGAACAACATGTCTTTTGCCAGGTTAAAACCTTGGTGCTGCACATCTTGTTTATAACGCTCAATGTGCTCTTTCTGGCGGTCTGCGTCCGCATGACTAATATCTTCATAGTGCACCTTTGTTTTGCGTTCAGCTAACACAACCTGACGCGGTTTTTGCAGCTGTTGATGCACAAATACTGTACGGAGAATATCATAAGACCGAATCAGTTCATTGACGCTTTTCTCAAAGATTTCAAGATCAAAAGCACCGTGAATCCCAAGCTCTAATTGTGTGAAGTACGAGGAAGAATGCGGATCAAGCATCGCATGATACAGCATTCCCTCCTGCATTGGTGTCAGTGCGTACACCTTTTGAATCGACTTTTTGCTCATATGCCACCTCTATTAGAAAATTTCCATTAATTTATCTAGTTCATCCAGCGTCAAATCGTCGTCGCCAAGGTCACTCGGCGTCAGTTCCGTTCCATCTTGAGATAGGCAATGTTCAATGATTCCGAGAAGATGGGCTTTAAAACTGTCGCTGAATGTCTGTATCGTTCTTTCATGAAACTCAAGAGAATGATAGGCCAGTGACATCGTCAGTTTTCCGTTTTCGATATATCCGACAACATCGAGCGTGTTCGGTTTTTCTGTTTCCGGGCTTAACGACTGCCCTGACGGCAGCTCTGATCTCTTGAACAAGCCTGCGTCCGACATGTCATCGAACTGTCCTAAATAGTTAAAGCTGACATCCGGCTGAATCGAGAACGCCACATCTTCTTTGTGTTCCGGCGCCGTCAGATAGCGCAGAATGCCGTATCCGACTCCCTTATTCGGTACATGTCTGATATCTTCTTTCATTTGCTTCAGCTGGTAGCCCAGATCATCCGCATGCTTCATATCGAGCACCATCGGGTACATGCTCGTAAACCAGCCGACTGTGCGGGAAATGGTCAGGTCTTCTATGATTTCTTCACGTCCATGCCCCTCTAAATGAACACTTACTCGATCCTGACCTGTCCACTCCTTCATCGCCAATCCGAATGCCGTCAGCAAAATATCATTCATTTCTGTGTGATATGCCTCATGCACCTTTGTGGTGAGCTGTTCTGTCTCTTCAGCAGTCAGCGAGAATTCGATTGTCTTTGTATGTTTCATTCGCTGATCACCAGATTCGCGATCCTTCGGAAGCTTTGCCGCGACAGTCTGTTCTTCAAGCTGTCTCCAATACTCTTTTTCTTTCAAAAAGGCTTTGGAATTCGCGAAGTCTTGCAATCTCTCCGCATACTCCGCAAATGAATGTGTTTTCTGCGGGAGAACCGGTTCATTGCCTTGCTCAAGCTGTGTATAAACCGCGGCGAAATCCTCCAGTAAAATCCGCCACGACACGCCGTCTACCACTAAGTGATGAATGGCAAGAAGCAAGTGGTCTCCATCTTCCGCTTGGAACAAGCCAGCTTTTAACAAGCCGCCTTCCTGTAAGCCAATGCTGCTTTGCAGCCGTTCCGCTTCTCTCTCTATGCGGTCTTCATGATCTTTCGCTTGGCCCTCAATGTGGATGATCTCCAATTGAGCTAAAGCAGCATCAAGTCCTCTGTTATATTGAACGACCTCTTTCGTTTTCTCACGATAAACCATGCGGAGCGCGTCATGGTGTTCGATCAGCGCCTTCAGCGTTTTCTCCACCCGTTCAGGGTCAAAGCCCTTCGCGGCGTGAAGCATCACCGATTGGTTCCAGTGGTGCTTGTTCGTGAAGTTCTTTTCAAAGAACCAGTGCTGGATCGGCGTCAGAATGGCTTCGCCTTCCACAGGCCCTTGGTCCGCCTGTTTGCCTTCGGCACGCTCCACGTATTGGGTGAGCTCCTCGATTGTCGGGTGCTGGAAGAGATCTTTCATTTCCAGCTTCCAGCCGTGCTGGTTCAAGCGGCTCGCCATCTGAATTCCTTTGATGGAATCTCCGCCGAGTGAGAAGAAATTGTCACTGACACCGATCTCCGAAATGCCGAGCACATCCTGCCAAATGCCGGCAAGCAGCTCTTCCATGTCGGTCGTCGGCGCTTTATATTCTCCGCTTCCCGCTTCGATGTCCGGCTCAGGCAGGGATTTGCGGTCTACTTTGCCGTTTGCCGTAACCGGAAGTTCATTTAATGTCACCCAGAACGCCGGGATCATGTAATCCGGCAAGGTTTCTTTCAGTGCTGATTTCAGTGCTTCTATGTCAGCTGTTTCTGGTGTGACATACGCCGCGATCGCTGTATTGCCGCCTTTATCCTTCACAGCTGTCACCGCCGCATCCTGCACCTCAGAAAGCTGAGCGAGCTGGACTTCAATTTCTGACAGCTCGATCCGGTAGCCGCGGACCTTGACCTGCTGGTCGATCCGGCCGATGTACGAGATGCCGCCGTTCACCCATTTCACCAAATCGCCGGTGCGGTACATGTGTTCACCCGGCACAAACGGATCGGCGACAAACCGCTTCGCGGTTTCGTCTTCCTTGTTCAGATAGCCGCGCGCCAGCCCGCGACCCGCCACGCAAAGCTCTCCGGCCACGCCTTCCGGCTGCACCTGATTGCCCTCGCCGAGAATGTAAACTCTCGTATTGGCGATCGCCCGCCCGATGGAAAGTGAGCCTTCCTCCGGATTGATCTCTGTGCTTGTGGCGACGACTGTATTTTCTGTCGGCCCGTAGTTGTTGATGAGCTTGTACGGCTGTTTGACCGCGCGTTTCAGCTTGTCTCCTCCGGTCAAGAGGACGCGGAGTGACGTGTTCTCAAGCTCCATGAACTGTTCCGCCAGCTGCGTCGGCAGGAACGTGATCGTTACGCCATTCGTTTCAAAATAGTCGTTCAGGCGGACGATATCGAGGCGGATCGCTTCATCAATGACGTGAAGTTCGGCGCCGATTGTCCACGTCGGGAACATCTCCCAAATGGAGGCGTCGAATCCAAAGCCCGCGTACTTCGCACTGCGGTCCTCCGCTGTCATGCTGAACGCGTCATGGTGCCAAAAGCACAGGTTCACAAGCGCATGGTGCTCGACCATGACACCCTTCGGCTGTCCGGTCGTTCCTGACGTGTAAATCATGTACGCGAGGTTCTCCGCTTTTGTAGCTGTGAGCGGATCTTCCTCGTCGTTTTCATCAAGCGGCAGGCTTAGAATCGTGCGGTCGCCATCAAGAAGAATAACCTCTCCCGTATAGCTGTCCGGCACTGCGATGCCTTCCTGTTTCAAGAGAATCTTCGCGCCGCTGTCTTGTAAAATGTAGTCAATCCGCTGATCCGGATAGTCAGGATCAATCGGCACAAACGCCGCCCCCGCCTTTAAGACGCCGAGCACCGCGGCTGCCATTTCCAGCGACGGCTTCGTGAGAACGCCGACGCGCTCATCCGCGCTGATACCGCAGTCGATCAAAATCCGGGCAAGACGATTCGCCTTGGCATTCAGCTCGCCGTACGTCCACGACTGGCCGTTGTATGTGACAGCCGGACGGTCTTTGTGGCGCTGAGCCGTTTCTTCGAATAGCTGATGAACGGTTTTGTCTGTCGGCACAGGCAATGTTTTGCCTTTCCATGCCTCGAGAAGCGTTTGTTTTTCTGTTTCGGTGACGAGTGACAGGCTGGAAAGCGGCTGGTTCGGGTTGTCGGTGACCGCGACTAGAAGCTGCATCCAGTATCGCTTCCATCGTTCGATTGTTTCCGGCTTAAACAACGCTGTATTGTATTCAAATACGAACGTAAGCCCTCCGTCCGTTTCATCAGCCGTCAGCGTGATATCAAACTTGGCCGTTTTCCGTTCAAACGGATGAGGCTCAAGCTGAATCCCTTTCATCGTCAGATCCTTGATGTTCGCATTTTGCATTGAAAATACGGCGTCGAATAGCGGATTTCTGCTCGTGTCACGCTGAACCTGCAAGTTTCCGATCAGGTCCTCAAGCGGGTAATCCTGCGCATCAAAAGCATTGAGCGCGGTTTCTTTCACTTCACTGAGATAGTCAGCAAACGTCTTTTCACCCTTCGGATACGTACGCAGCGCCAATGTATTGACGAACATTCCGATAATGCGGCTGACGTCTGTTTGAGAGCGCCCGGCTACAGGTGAACCGACGATAATATCGTGCTGACCGCTTAGCTTCGATAAAAACGCACTGTATGAAGCCAGAAGCACCATGTACAGCGTGGAATCCGTTTCTTTTGCAAGTCTGCGCAGAGCATCAGCTTTTCCTGCTTCTAATGAAAATGCAATGCGGTCTCCCTCAAATGTTTGAACGGCAGGCCTGCTGCAGTCAGTCGGAAGCGTCAGCACTGGCAGCTCTCCGTTCAGCTCCTTCAGCCAATGATCCTCTTGCTTCTTGTAAAGCTCGGACTGAATGAACTGCTGCTGCCACACGGCATAATCCTTATATTGAATGCTGAGCGGCTCAAGGGTTTCTCCGTCGTACAGCTTCGAAAGCTCCTCAATCAGCACGCCGACAGACGCTCCGTCTGAAATAATATGGTGCATATCAAACAGCAGCAGATGCTCAGTTTCTGAAAGCTTGATCAGCCCCATTCTGAACAGCGGAAGCCGATCGATTTTGAAAGGCTTGATAAACTCAGAAACGATCTGCTCTGTCTCTTCTTCTGCGGCTTCGAAATAGGCCATCTCACATTCAGCTTCTTCCCAGATCCGCTGCACCGTTTCTCCATCTTTTATTTCAAACGTGGTTCTAAAGGCTTCATGACGCTGCATCAACTGCTGCATGACGCTGTTAAGCCTTTCAACATCAAGCTCACCTGCAAGGCGCAGAACCGCAGGCATGTTATAGCTCGTTTGCGCTCCTTCAAGCTGCTGGAGCACGTACATCCGTTTTTGCGGTGAAGAAACAGGATACGTATCTTGTTTCTTTGCCGGG
Organism: Bacillus sp. SW14; assembly: GCF_047608225.1. Lineage (NCBI taxonomy): Bacteria > Bacillati > Bacillota > Bacilli > Caryophanales > Bacillaceae > Bacillus > Bacillus sp. SW14. The sequence continues at coordinate 3,968,801 of NZ_JBLKRW010000001.1, forward strand.
CTGATGCTGATGGCCGCCCCTTTTTCAGCAGAGGCAATCACCTGTGCCAAGCCCTCAACCGTCGGTGACTGGAAAAGATCTTTGAGTGACAGCTCAACACCCAGTTCCTGATGAACCACGGCAATCATCTTCATGCCTGCTAATGAATGTCCGCCGATATCAAAGAATTGGTCATAAACGCCGACCTTTTCAGCCTGAAGCACATGCGCCCAAATGTTTGCGACTTTTTGTTCCGTTTCATTTCGAGGCGCTACATATGACACACCTCTTGAGACGTTGGCATCAGGAAGCGGCAGCGCTCTCCGGTCGATTTTTCCGTTTCCGGTCAGCGGCAGCTCGTCCATTTGAATAAACACCGCAGGAACCATGTAAGCCGGCAGATCCTTCGCCGCATGCTCTCTTAGCTCTTGAGATGAGATTTCTCCCTCTCCGACAAAGTACGCGCAGAGCAGCTTGTCTCCCGCTCCTTGATCAACAGCAAGCACGACAGTCTCCTGCACGCGGTCGTGGGTTTGCAGCTGATGTTCGATTTCCCCAAGCTCGATGCGCTGTCCGCGAATTTTCACCTGATGGTCGATCCGCCCGATAAATTCGATGTCGCCATTCGGCAGCCATCTGGCAAGGTCACCTGTTTTATACATGCGTTCGCCGGATGTAAACGGATGCGGAACGAATTTCTCCTCAGTCAGTTCGGGACGGTTGTAATAGCCTTTCACGAGGCCTTCGCCGCTAACGCAAAGCTCCCCGGCGATCCCGGCAGGCTGCGCGTGTCCCGCCCGGTCAAGGATGTATACTTCCGTATTGCTGACCGGTTTTCCAATCGGCACAGACAGTGTGTGCTCCTCCAATTCATCAACCGGATGATACGTCGCGAAAACCGTGCTTTCAGACGGTCCGTACATGTGAAGGAGCTTGCCTTTTCCAACCGTTTGCAAAGCCTTTCTTACATGCTCAACCGAAGCCCGCTCCCCGCCAAACATAATCTTGCGCAGCGTTGACAAGCACGCCGGATTCATGTCGACAAGCAGGTGGAACAAAGCCGTTGTAATCATGAGAATGCTGATGTTCTCCCGCTCAATGACACGAGACAGGCGAGCCATATCCAGAACGGTTTCTTTCGGTATCAGCACAAGCTTGGCTCCGTTTAACAAAGAACCGAACATATCAAACATAAACGCGTCAAACACGTAATTGGAAAGCCCGAGAATCGTATCCTGTTCTGTAATGCTGAGATAATTCGTTTCCTTCACCGTGCGCAGAATATTGGCGTGTGTCACGATATTTCCCTTTGGTGTCCCTGTCGTTCCTGACGTATACGTCAGGTTGGCCATTGCCGTTGAATGAAGAGGCAGTGCGAGATTTTGCGCATCAGCACGATAGCTTTCTTCCTCATCTGCAAGTACGATAACGCCGCCAAATTCGGCTTCTTCTGCTAAAGCCTTTAATTTTTTCTGGGTGAGAAGCACCTTCGCTCCGCTGTCGCGGAAGAAATGCTGCATCCGCTGAACCGGATGTTCCGGATCAATCGGAACATAAGCCGAGCCAGCTTTTAAAACCGCGAGAATCGACACAATCATGTCCATTGACCGCTCGCATAAGACAGCCGCTGTTCTGCCTTCTCCTGCTCCACAAGAAAGAATTCCGCGGGCTAAACGATTGGCCCGTTCATTCAGCTCACGATAAGTGAGTGATTCGCCTTCATATTGAAGTGCAGGATAGTCTGGCGTTTTCGCTGCTTGCTCTTCAAACAGCTGAACAATCGTTTTGTCTTTCGGATAAAGTGTTCTTCCCGGGTTAAACTGCTGAATTTGCGAAGCAGCCTCCTCTTCAGAAAGAAGCTTGTATTCAGATATCTGTTTCTCAGGCTCAGCCGCGGCATCTTCAAGCACACGCGCAAAATGCGTAAGCAGCCTTTCAGCCGTGCTTTGTTTAAACAGCTTCGTGCTGTAGTCCAAATCAAGCTCAATGCCTTCATCCGTTTCTCTCGCCTGTACCGTCAAATCAAATTTGGCAATCTTGAAGTTGGTCTCATGAACAGACAAGGCCAGATCGCCGACAGCCGGAATGCCCTCTGTCGCATTTTGAAGGCTGAACATCGTGTCAAACAGAGGATGTCTGCTTACATCACGCGGAATGTTCAAGTCTTCAACAAGCCACTCAAACGGATAGTCCTGATGAGAAAAGGCATCCAGCACCTGTTTACGGACACGCGTGATCAAATGGGTAAACGTCTCGTCCTGCTTCACTTCACTGCGTATCGCGAGCGTATTGACGAACATCCCGACAATGCCCTCTGTATCAGAGTGGTTTCTGCCCGCTGACGGCGTTCCGACAATGATGTCATCCTGTCCCGTATACTTTGACAAAAGCGTATAGTAAGCGGACAGCATCACCATATACAGCGTGGCGCCATTTTGTTCAGCCAAACGATTTAAACGATCCTTTAATCCCGCATCCAGCTTGATTGACACCCGATCCCCTTCAAAACTTTGAACAGGCGGTCTCGGATAATCGGACAGCAGCTGAAGCACCGGAAGCTCGCCCGCAAAGACTTCCTTCCAATACGCCCCGTCCTTCCGGTATCCTTCAGCAGCCTGGCCGCTTTGCCACACGGCGTAGTCCTTATACTGAAGACGAAGTTCAGGAAGCTGTTCGCCTTTGTATATCCGTGCTAACTCCTCCAAAATAATGCCGATGGACACACCGTCAGAAATCAAATGATGCATGTCAAACAGAAGCATATGACGGTTCTCTTCAAGCTCCATCAAGCCGATTCTGAACAGCGGCGCTTTCGCCAGATCAAATCTCCGTACGAATGAAGTCATTATTGCCTCATCGGAGCGGCCGCCTCTTTCAATCACCTCGATGTTGAAATCGACGCTGTCATGAATTTTCTGACTCGGCGTGCTGTTTTCAAGAACAAATGACGTCCTCAAAGACTCGTGGCGGCGGATTAGCTCTTGAAATGCGCGCTCCAGCTTTTGAATCTCTAAAGGCCCTTCCAAAATCGCTGCCGCCGGCATGTTGTAGCCGACACCCGCATCCTCAAACTGGCTGACGATATAAGTTCGCTGCTGTGCCAACGAAAGCGGGTAATGCTCCTGTTTTTCCGCAGGTTCAATCGCTGCAAATGTCCGGCTTTCTCTGTGTTCGGCTTCCTCTGCAAGAGCCGCAATCGTCGGATGCTCAAACAAGTATTGAAGCGGAATGTCAGCGCCTGTTTCCTTATGAATCTTTGTTAAAAGCGTCATGGCCTTCAATGAATGGCCGCCCGTTTCAAAGAAATTGTCAAAGATCCCCGCCTTCTCAACATTCAGCACGTCCTGCCAAATGGCTGCGATTGCGTTCTCCGTCTCATTGCGAGGCGCCGTATAGGCCGTGCTGCTGACCGCCTTCACCTCTAGTGCAAACAGCTGGCGGCGGTCGACTTTGCCGCTTGGCGTGAGCGGGATTTCTGTCATTTCAGTAAAGTAAGCCGGCACCATATAGTCAGGAAGCTGTCTGGCCGCATGTTCCCGCAGGCTGGCCGGAGCGAATTTGCTGCCAGGCTTCTGCACAACATATGCGGAAACCTCAAGATTTCCCTGTTCGTCAGGACGTGCCAAAACAACGGCTTTCGCAACGTCTGGCGCCTGCTGAATCACGGCTTCAATTTCTCCAAGCTCAATCCGGTATCCACGGACTTTTACCTGGTCATCCTCTCTTCCTAAATATTCGATTGTTCCATCTGGCAGCCAGCGCACCACGTCTCCGGTCCGGTACATGCGATCGCTTGGCACAAATGGATCTTGTAAAAACTTTTCAGCCGTCAATTCAGGCAAATGCAAATAGCCTCGGCCGACACCATCGCCAGCGATGTAAAGCTCGCCCGCCACGCCTTCCGGCTGCAGCCGGCCTTTTTGGTCTAAAATATATAAGCGGTTATTCCCCAGCGCTTTCCCGATCGGCACATACGCTGATTGAACAGCACTCTCCGGGATAACCGGATGAACGGACGCGTCAACACACGTTTCAGTCGGCCCGTACACATTGGTCAAACACGGCGACGCGCCTGCTTCTTTAAACAGCTTCAGCAACTTGTCCGCAACAACAGACGATAGGCCCTCTCCTCCGATCAGCATATGCTTCAGTTTGAGGCCGCTGAGATCGCCCGCCGCTATCAGCATTTGCAGGTGGGCCGGTGTCCCGTCCGTTGCCTCAATGTTGTGCCTGCGATAATACGCGGCAAGAGCAGACCCGTTCGTCACTGTTTTCTTCGGTACGATGTAAAGAGTCTGTCCCAAAAGAAGCGACGCGAAAATCTGCTTCACTGACGCATCAAAGTGGAACGGCGCAAGCAATGCCATCCGCAGCGTTTGGCTGCCGTTTTGGTAAATCGTCTGCTGCAAAGATTCAACCAAGTGATGGACCTGGCGATGCTCGATCATAACGCCTTTCGGACGTCCGGTTGTTCCCGATGTGTAAATAATGTAGGCAAGGTTCCATGCGTTTATATCAGCAGCCGGAATTTCGTCTGCACCTTCCGCAATCGCCTGATCAAAATCAATCAGCTCAGCATCAGTTGCAGGAGCCGCAATCCCCGATTCAGTCAGGATGACATCCGGCCCGCAGTCCTCCAAAATATATTGCACGCGTTCCGCCGGAAATCCGGGATCAATTGGCACATAGGCTCCGCCGGCCTTTAAAATCCCCATGATAGACGTAATCATCCGTTCAGAGCGTTCAATCAGAACCGCGACAGGTCTGTCTGGGCCAACCCCTTTCTGTTTCAGCACATTGGCGATGCGTGCAGATTGTTCATGTAACGTTCGATAGGACAATGTTCGATCTTCAAAAACAACAGCCGGGTGATCAGAAAGCAGTTCAGCCTGTTCTTGGAACAGCTCTGGAATCGTCATGCCCTTGCGATAGCTGACAGGTTCACCGCCGGCCCTCGCAAAGAGCTTCTCTTTTTCCGCTTCAGAAATCAGCGTTAATTCATCAATTGTATGATCTGGATGCAATAACGCATTCTCGAGCATCGCAATCATTCGTTCACAAACAATGTTGATTTCTTCACGTGAAAACAAATCAGTGCGGTAATCAAAATCAATGGTAAGCTTCCCAGTATCCCATCGATCCTTTACATGAATCGAAACATCATTTAATCCGCTTCCGCTGAAAATCGGTTCAGTCAAAAAGGCAAGTTCTTCTTCTTTCTGCCACTGCATCACCTGATATTCAAGAGAAACCGTAAACAGCTTGGTCAGAGAGCTCTTTGTTTCACGCAAATCGTTGATCAGGAGGTTATACGGGTACTTTTGGTGACGAAGTGTTTTCATGAGATCCTTCATCCGGTCTTTGACAAAGTCTAAGAACGCCTGCCCGCCGTCAATGTTTGTCCGGAGCGGAACTGTGGAAACAAACATGCCAAGCATCTGCTTCTCTTTCGCATTTGTCCGGTTGCCCATAAAGGTTCCCGTCACGACATCATTCTGGCCGCTGACTCTGTACAAATAGGCGGCAAGCACCGATTGAAACACCGCAAGAACACTGACCTTGTTTGCCTCACAAAACGATAGGATCTGCTGATGAAGCGCTTCAGGCACATCCTTAGAGAACCTCTCAGCATCTAAACTCCCTCCACCGGAAGCATTCCGTTTTAGAGAAACAAGTTCAGGCACCGTTTCAAATTGCTTGTTCCAAAACGCCTTGTCCTTTTCAAACCGCTTTGATTGAGCATAATCCTGTTCAGATAAAACATGATCGATAAATGAATGCGAGATTCCTTCGTTTGTTTCTGAGCGGCCCGCTAATTCTAAATAAATGCGCATAATCGCATTTCCAAGAATATTCATAGAAATCCCATCAGAAATCACATGATGAACATTTACGTAAAACCACACTTCATTTTCCTTGATGGTGAAGGTGGAAAAACGGAATAAGTCACACTCGTACAGCGGCAAAGGCTTTTTTGTTTCCTCCCGGCTCCATTGTGAAATAAACTCTATCGCATTCGAATTTCCAGTGGTATCAGTATGTTTTATATCAACAGGCCGATACTCGCTTATATATTGAACAGGCTCCCCATTTTCATCGAGCCGCAAACGAAGGCGCATGGCGTGATTTCTGCGGATAAACTCTTGAATTGCCTGCTCAACCAGCACCCAGTCAACCTTTTCAGTTGAAACCAGCTTACCAATCCCCGCAAGATTTGAAATACTTGTATGAGGATAAAATTTTTCTGTATACCAAATTCGTTTTTGCGCATCTGTTAAAGGGTAAAAAGTTATTTCCATATTGTCATACCTCCCCTAATCTTCAATAAGCAGTGAACATGTGCAGCGTATTTCCCTTTCTTAACCATATAAGCGTTTAATTCTTATGAACTAACAGCCGAAAAAGCCCAAAGTACTACGCTTAAAAAGCAGTGCATCCAAACAAAAACAGATTGCCGCTATCAAAACGGCTGCCATCAATCACCTTTGCAGTGTTTAACACAAGCGGATAAAGACCGCAAAACCCTTCATCCTAACCCGAAACATTTTTGGCTATTTATTCATTGTTTTCAATATTTTTTTACATTGCTACCGTTCACTTTAAATGAAAAAAATGTTTTTATCACCGAAAAATAGGTGAAAAGTTTCATGCGGTATACCGAAAGATTCCAGTTTATTTACTGGGATATTTTTGCGGGATGCCGCAACAATTTCCACTTAACATTATTTACAGAAAAATAAAAATTCTTAAAACGTATTGCTCCTTTCAATTTCTTTATTTGCTGAAAGCCATTTACAATTCTTTACATCCCATCTGTTACCGCGCAAAAACCGAAAAACAGGCAAAAAAAAGACACCCCTGCGAAGAGCGCCTTACAATGATTCCTTAATGACATTTTTATCGATATCAATCAATTCCATATAACCTTTCCCCCACTCATACATCGCATCAAGAATAGGCATCAGGCTTTCTCCTTGCGGGGTCAAGGAATATTCAACCTTCGGCGGGACAACCGGATACACTTCTCTGTGAACAATCATATCCTGCTCAAGCTCTCTCAGCTGATTCACGAGGATCTTCTGTGTAATATCAGGAATCAAAGCTTTTAATTCATTGAACCGTTTTGTACCTTCTTTTCCTAAATGCCACAAAATGAGCATTTTCCATTTACCGCCGATCACTGCAAGCGTTAATTCCTTCTCACAGTTAAACTTTTTGTCGTCCATCCGGCTCAAAAGTAATCCCCCCTTAGCATACTTTTTATATGTTAGATACGTATCATCACTTACTTACTTTTTTGCAGACTCCTTTTTATTATACTCACTCATAAAACCAAGCGAAAGTAATCTGATTGCCTCTTCTCATAGTATCCTCCAAGTAACTAGTTGACTTTAAAGTGCCTACTTCTCATCAAAAGAGAGAACCTATAGAATGAAAAATAATTCGAAAAGGGAGTGGATCAACAATGGAATTACAGCTAGCATTAGACCTCGTAAATATCCCGGAAGCCATCGAGCTCGTCAAAGAAGTGGAACAATACATCGACGTGGTAGAGATCGGAACACCGGTTGTCATTAATGAAGGCCTCAGAGCCGTTAAAGAAGTAAAAGAGGCATTTCCACAATTGAAGGTTCTAGCAGACCTAAAAATCATGGATGCCGGCGGATACGAGATCATGAAAGCGTCGGAAGCAGGCGCTGACATCATCACCGTTTTAGGGGCTACAGACGATGCAACAATTAAAGGAGCAGTAGAAGAAGCTAAAAAACAGAAGAAGAAAATCTTAGTGGACATGATTAACGTAAAAGATATTGAATCCCGCGCGAAAGAAATTGACGCACTCGGTGTTGACTACATCTGCGTCCACACTGGATATGATCTTCAAGCAGAGGGCAAAAACTCTTTCGAAGAATTAACGACTATCAAAAATACCGTTAAAAACGCAAAAACCGCAATTGCGGGCGGCATCAAAATTGATACATTGCCAGAAGTGGTCAAACAAAATCCTGACCTTGTCATTGTTGGGGGCGGAATTACAAGCGCAGCCGATAAAGCGGAAACAGCTTCAAAAATGAAGCAGCTTATTGCCCAAGGATAATGATATGAAAACGACTGAATACGTAACGGAAATTCTTAATGAGTTACACCGTTCAGCGGCTTATATTTCTGATGAAGAAGCAGATCAGCTTGCCGATCACATTCTCTCTTCCAATCAAATTTTCACTGCGGGAGCGGGGCGGTCTGGCCTGATGGCAAAATCCTTCGCAATGAGATTGAGGCACATGGGCTTCAACGCTCATATCGTCGGTGAGATTCTCACTCCCCCGCTCCGCAAAGGAGATCTCGTCATTATCGGTTCAGGATCAGGCGAGACAAAGAGCCTGATCCATACAGCAGCAAAAGCAAAAAGCTTACACGGGGCTGTTGCCGCTTTAACCATCAATCCGGAATCAAGCATTGGCAAACAAGCGGATCTCATCGTTAAAATGCCCGGTTCTCCTAAAGACCGGTCAAACGGAAGCGATAAAACCATTCAGCCAATGGGTTCATTATTTGAGCAAACTTTACTGCTATTCTATGATGCAGTGATTTTAAAACTCATGGAGAAAAAAGGACTCAATTCTGAAACCATGTTCACTTACCACGCAAACCTAGAATAGTGTTACACAACCGGCCTGGCGATCAGGCCGGTTTTATATTTTCTAAAAATAAACCTATGGATCCAAAAACCCGATAAGTAATATGACCCACAAATCATAAAAAGGAGGAATTATGTTGATAAAACAACTAAAGCTTAAGCTCGGAACTAAAATTCTCTGTCTCGTTTTCGTGATTATTCTTTTGTTTTCGATATCAGTCGGTATTGTAATGCTTAAGGATATTACAGACAGCATGAAACAAATGGCGACTGAAAAAGCGAAAGGCGACCTCGCTTTAAGCAGCGTTTATATTGATGATGCCATTTCAGGGGCCTGGCATGTAAAAAACAATGAGCTTTATAAAGGGCAAACACTAATCAACGGAAATGAAGATATCGTTGATCTGCTTGGCGAAAAAACAGGTGATACCGTTACTATTTTCCAAGGAAATACTCGTGTTGCAACCAATGTCATGAAAAACGGCGAAAGAGCTGTTGGCACTCAGGCTTCTAATGAAGTTACTGACGCTGTTTTAAAGAATGGAAAACGATTCTACGGACAAGCAGACGTAGCAGGCTCTTCTTATCAGACGGCATACATGCCTTTAAAAGATCGAAACGGGAATATCATCGGCATGCTGTATACAGGAGCCAATCAAAGCATTTTAGCATCACTTACGCAATCACTCTTCACTCAATTCGCTATCGTTCTTGTTATCGTCATTATTGTATCAGTCATCCTTGTCCTGCTTTTCACCAGAAGGATCAATAAGCGGCTGAACGCTTTAAAATTCGCCTTTGAAAGCGCCGGAAACGGAGATATGACAATAGAGGTGTCAGACAAATCCGGTGACGAGCTATCAGAACTCAGCGTCTATTACAATAAGATGAGAATGAAACTGAATGATACCATCCAAACTGTGCAGCAATCAGCCCTTCAGCTTGCATCCGCCTCTCAGCAGCTCTCAGCCGGAGCAGAGGAAACAAATCAAGCTTCAGAAAAGATTACAGAGGCTGTACAGCACATTGCAAACGGGGCTCAGCATCAGATCAACCGAATTGAAAACAGTGAAAGCTCACTAAGACAAGCTTCAGCAGACATTCGGGATATTTCTTCAAATACGGCTGCAATTGCTGACAAAGGACAGCTTGCGCAAACAAAAGCCGACATTGGGCAAAAGGAAATTCTAAATGTACAGGCACAAATGGATGCGATTCACCATTCGATTCAGAAAAGCGGAGAAATCATACAGCAGCTGGACGGCCGCTCTAAACAAATTGAACACATTTTATCCGTCATCACCCAAATTGCCGATCAGACAAACCTCCTTGCGCTAAATGCAGCGATTGAAGCTGCCAGAGCCGGTGAACATGGCAAAGGCTTTGCAGTTGTTGCCGATGAAGTACGTAAATTAGCGGAAGAATCTCAACAATCTGCGGGACAGATTTCAAAACTGGTTACAGAAATACAAAATGATATGAACCTATCTGCTGGATCTGTTGAGCATGTGAAAACAGAGGCTGCAGAAGGTGTCACTATGATTCAGCGCACCAGAGATGCATTTAAGGAAATTGCAGCAGCAACAGGTGAAATCAGCGCCGAGATTAGTGATTTATCAGCATCGGTATCAAACATCTCAGCCAGTGCGCATAGCATAAACGATTCCTTTGCAGCCAATACGGCTGACATAAAAGAATCTACAGAAAATACCCGGCAGGCGGCTGCACTAACAGAAGAGCAATTTGCTGCAATGGAAGAGATTACTGCCGCTTCTGAAACGCTATCCCAATTAGCTGAGGAGCTTACCGGTATCATAAGCCAATTTAAAATGATTGATCAACCTGAAAACGCCCGATGACTCAGTATCATTATTGTAAATTAGAAACAGCATATTACTAAAAACAAATATTTCGACCTGCTAAAATTACAATTTCAGCAATAAAATGAGTGTTAAACAAAATTTTTCAACCTTTACACCAAACGCTTTCTGGATTACTCTTGGGTCAGTTTTAAAGTTGCTAAAAGCGGGAGGTGAACATCACGATGGACATCATAAAAACTTTACTTCTCGTCATCGTCGTCATAGCAGCTGCAGCTGTCGGCCTGATAAAGGGGGACTTTTTCCCAACTGATCAAAAAACGTCTCAAACGAAAGAATATGACGAAACAATCGCCCTCCCTTCTGACCGTTATCCCGAAACGGCCAAACATATTAAGGATGCGATAAATGAGGGGCACTCAGATGTGTGCACCATCGACAGAGACGGAGCTGAAGAACGCCGCGAGCAATCATTAAAAGACGTACCTCCTAAAACAGGGTATGACAGAGATGAATGGCCAATGGCCATGTGCAAAGAAGGCGGTGAGGGGGCTTCTGTAGAATATATTTCTCCCGCTGACAACCGCGGTGCAGGCTCTTGGGTTGGGCATCAGCTTACCGATTATCCCGACGGCACAAAGGTTTTATTCACAATTCAGTAAACATGTTAAAAGAGGAGGAATAGCACATTGATCAAGTCATGGAAGCCGCAAGAACTGTCGATTTCATATCATCAATTTACTGTATTTCAAAAGGATTCTGCACCTCCTGTAATGGATTGGACTGACGAAGCCATTGAAAAAGGATATGCTTCGGCGGACGGAGCCATTTCCTTTGAAGCGCAGAGAAATGCAAAGGCCTTTATTCTTTTGCGTCTTAACAGTTCAGAAACTGTAGACTCCTACGAAAAAAAAGTGACTGTTCCCTTTCATGTCACAGAGAACGGAATTGAAATTGAAAGTATTATGTCTAAAAGGCTGTCCTTTGATCTTCCTAAAGGAGACTATCAATTGACATGCTGGACTGTACCGGCTGAGAGGTCAGATTTTCATGCCGACACTTATATTATTGATGCTGTTTCTGTGTAATGAAAAAGCCCTGAGAGAATGACTCTCAGGGACTCTTTATAAACTTTCTCCATTCGTCTTAATCAAATTCTGATACCAATAAAAGCTTTTTTTCTTCAAGCGTTTTAAATCATGTGTATGTTCTTCATCGCGATTGACATAAACGAATCCGTATCTTTTTTGGTAGCCGTTCAGCCAGCTTAACAGATCAGTAAATGACCAGCTGCAATAGCCGATCAAATCGACACCGTCGCTGATGGCCTGTCTGCATTGCTCAAGATGCGAACGCAAATAATCGATTCGATAATCATCCAGCACAGTACCGTCTTCAACCTTATCAAACTCACCTAAACCGTTTTCTGTGATAAACACTGGAAGCTGATAACGGCTTGTAATGCGGCGAAGGCCGATACGCAATCCAATTGGGTCAATTGTCCAATCCCAGTTGCTCGTTTTCAGGTGCGGATTTTTTTTCGTTTTGAATACCCCGGGTATCCCTGTTTCCTGATTGGTCCCCTTTTGGCCTGTTGTATTCATTTTCCCTTCTGACACACCATCAAGCGGATTTCGTTCATAGGTGATGGTCTGATAATAATTGACACCTATAAAATCAGGCTTCCCTTTCGCAAGCAGCTCCATATCACCCGCTTCGATTGTTGGTGCCCAGCCCTGTTTTTCTAAATAACGGAAAGGAATTTGCGGGTAGGTTCCCCAGCTGTACATATCCAGCCACCAATTGTTCATAAATTCTTCAGCATTTTCAAATGCCAGTATATCCTCTGGATGGCTTGATAGAGGATAAGCCGGCGAATAAGCAAAGCTCGGACCAATTTTGCCTTCAGGAACATATTCCCTAAAAGAGTCAATGGCTTTCGCATTAGCCAGAAACGCAATGTGGTTTGCTTCGTAAAAACGTTTTCTGTCTTTCACTCCAGGCGGATGCATGGCTGTAATAAAGCCGTGATTAAAATTGTAGTTCTGTTCGTTTAACGTAACCCAGTATTTCACTCTGTCTCTATAGCGTTTATAAAGAGTAATACAGTAGTTATTAAAGTCCTCTATGATGTTTCTTGATTCAAAACCGCCATACTCGTCCATAAGCGCCTGAGGCAAATCCCAGTGATATAAAGTCAGAACCGGCTCGATGTTATGAGAAAGCAATTCAGCAATCAAATGATCATAAAACGCTAGGCCCGCTTCATTGATCTCCCCTTTTCCTTTTGGAAAAATCCGCGGCCAGCTGACGGAAAATCGATACGCTTTTAAGCCCATCTCAGCCATCAGAGCGACATCTTCTTTATAACGGTGATAATGGTCAACCGCAATATCGCCGTTGGTTCCTTTAAACGTTTTGCCCGGTATTTTTGTAAACACGTCCCAAACAGAAGGGCCTTTGCCTTCTTCGTTCCAAGCGCCTTCAATCTGGTACGCTGCAGAAGCAGAGCCCCACAAAAAATGTTTCGGAAAAGATTCTGGATGCTGGTGGATCATAGTGTTTATCACTCCTGAAATATTTGATAAACCTATCATAGGTTATGAAACGCGTTTCATATCAACTCTATGTTAATCGCGGAACAGCTCAGCCAATATTTTTTCTCTTTGTCCAAGAAAATATCTTGTTAATTGAACATGTTCTGTATTCTCATATTCTGTATGATGTATTCTTCCACCATCAAAGCTTAAAATATTAGCATTGGGATATCCCAACAGGATCGGGGAGTGAGTCGCAATGATCATCTGTACATTTCCACCCTTCACCAAATCATGTACAACTCTCAAAAAAGCCAGCTGCCTAGCCGGAGAAAGTGCCGCTTCCGGCTCATCTAAAAGATAAATCGCTTTTTCTTTAAATCGATGACGGAATAGAGACATAAAAGACTCTCCATGTGATTGCTTGTGCAGCGGCCGCCCTCCATAAGAACGGTATGGCTGCGGAGCATCTAATTCCATCTCATCCAGATGAAGAGAAAGATGATAAAACGATTCAGCTCTTAAAAAGAAGCCATTTGTTACCTTTGGAAGCCAAGATAAACGTATGTAATCTCCTAAATGAGAGTCTGACTCCTGTAATTCATAGAGATTATTTCGGCTTCCTCCCGCTGTATTGAATTCACACTTATCCGCAATCGCTTCAAGCAAAGTAGATTTACCAGATCCATTTTCCCCCACAAAAAAAGTCACTTGGCTAGTAAATAGAATTTCATTTAATTGACTTATAGCCGGGATAGAAAAAGGAAATCTGTCGAAGTCCAAAATCTTATCTCGAAGAAGAGTAACCTTTTTTAAAAACATGGCATCTCCTTTCTATTACTCAGTTACATAATATATTGAGAAAAAAACTTCTGCATCCATAAAAACACAACCCATCCTAGTATTCCAGCGCATAACGCTAACCAGAACGGCACATGAATTTTCAGCAAAATCGCCAAAATAGCTAGTAAACAAACTGTAGCAGGGATTCCAGTAAGCACACCCGATGCAAATTGACTTAACTGAGCTGTTTTTTCCCCCTGTACTTGCATCCAAAAAAGGCTTAATAAACTGACCAAGGGTAAAGCGGCAATAATCCCCCCATAGGTCGGATGTCTTTTTGATATTTCAGTAACAAAACCGATAATCAACGCTGAGATGATCACTTTGCTTAAAACTGCCATTGTTTAGCTTCCTTACTTAAAAGTTCAAAGGCCTGTTCAAGTAATTCCTTTTCTGATGTGCTCATTCGTTCAATGATTTCTTTTAACTTCTCTTTATCTAGCTGTGTATGCTGTTCAAGAACAGACCTTCCTTCTTGTGTTAAGAAAACTAAAACCTTTCGTTCATCTTGGCGACTTCGCCGTTTAGCTACAAATCCCTTTTGAATTAAACGTTTAGTATGCTCTGACGCTGTATTGTGAGAGACAGACAAGTATTCAGCCAAAGCACCTATTGTTGATTCGCCTTGCTTTTCAATATGCTGCATAAGACGTATTGCCTGGTGAGAAATATTTTCTTTATGTTTGTAATGTAATAAATAATAAATATCTGTCCACTGCTGATTTAGTTTAGCTATGAAATCCATTTCCATCATACACACCCCTTTATATCATATTATACGATATAACTGACAAGTACGATACTACTTTCTAAAATTACACCTATTAATAACTAGCAGCTTTTTCACAATAAAAAAGCACCCAATTCCCATTGGATGCTTACCGTCTTAATGTCTTTTTTCAAATTTATGCGGATGGGGGTGAGCCTTTGGAACAAAGCCGTTTTGTTTCATCATTTCAAAGTGTTTGTCCATGTGATTTTTGATGTGTTCTCCTCTTTCTTTAGGCAGGACACCGTATTGTACGTACTTTGAAATAACGTCTTTGCGCTTTTTGAGTATGTCTGCTTCGAGCTGTTCAATTTCTTTCATTTCCTGTTCTGTCAGTTTAACATTTGCGGGTGGCTGCTGCTGTTTTTCAGCAGCTTCAGCTGTACCGGACAAAGAAATAACAGCCGCGGCGATGAACATTATGATGATGTTGGTTTTCATTCGTTTCATCCAATTTATTCCTCCAATCCTATTTTTCATATGTTTTGCTGCATTGCATTTTTTATGCATGCAAAATAAAAAGAGCGAATCATTATTCGCTCTTTCCGATCTGTTCGTCAGTATAAAGTTCTTCTTCACCCGGTGACGCGTAAGTGACATACGTTCCAGCGATTAAATCATGCAGTGTCCGTTTGTCTTCCCGCACGGCGATGAGAATCAGGCTGGCGATTAAGCCGAGCCCGAAGGTTAAGGTGTAAACCAGGCCGGCCACAATAATCCGCAAAAACATCGTTAGAAGGCTGACTTGTGATCCGTCTTTTTTTACGATTCTGATACCGCAGATTCTTTTTCCGATAAGGTAGCCATGCCAAAACACCGGCAGCAAAATAGAGTACAGCAGAACAATCAAGCTGATGAACATGCTGTCGTTCGGGTCTTTTCCTGTAATCAGCCAATAGATCAGCAAAAGAGGCACCGAGACAATCATATAATCCAGCAATGAAGCTCCCAGTCTGATCCAGAATCCTGCTGGTTTGTAAATATTCAATTTGACTCCCCCATTATGTCTTCAATATGACTTTGATGTTCCATCTTCTTTCTTATCGACTATAACATATGCCTTAGGAGCATCAGCAAGATTTAACTTTATCCGGAAGAACGATTTCATGCTTCTTCACTACGTATAATGGCCTGAGATCAGCTCAACATGCTCTTTTCCTTGGTATGTCAATGCATTCATCCTTGAACAACTCCTTTTTTATCCCCCTTCCTTTCATTACCGCATTTAAACGCCAAAACGCTTTTGTATACACAATTCGAACTTTTTGAAAACGTCATCAACATATTGCAACCCTCTATGTTCAATGCTATCTTTTTAGTTGATTAACAGATTGGGGGAAACAAAGGTGAAATCATTCATGCAATCAAAAGCCGTTATATTCAGTTTCACAATGGCTTTCTTTCTTATATTGGCAGCTTGTTCCGGCAAAAATGAAGCCGATTCCAAGGATACAGGCTGGGATCAGATTAAAGACAAAGGGAAGATCGTTGTCGCTACATCCGGTACGCTTTATCCCACTTCTTATCACGAAACCGATTCTGGTTCCGATAAGCTGACGGGCTACGAGGTTGAAGTTGTTCGCGAAGCGGCAAAACGCTTGGGACTGAAGGTTGGATTTAAGGAAATGGGCATTGACGGGATGCTGACAGCGGTCAACAGCGGCCAGGTTGACGCAGCCGCAAATGACATCGACGTAACGAAAGACCGTGAGAAGAAGTTTGCGTTTTCCACTCCATATAAATATTCATATGGCACAGCAATTGTCCGAAAAGACGATTTATCAGGGATTAAAACCCTTAAGGATTTAAAAGGGAAGAAAGCGGCTGGCGCGGCTACAACTGTCTACATGGATGTAGCGAGAAAATACGGCGCCAAAGAAGTGATATATGATAATGCGACCAACGAGCAGTATTTAAAAGATGTCGCCAACGGACGCACTGATGTCATTTTAAACGACTATTACCTGCAGACACTTGCGCTCGCAGCATTCCCGGATCTCAACATCACGATCCACCCGGACATCAAGTACATGCCGAATCAACAGGCGCTTGTCATGAAAAAAAGCAATGCGGCACTTCAGAAAAAGATGAACGAAACACTGAAAGAGATGAGCAAAGATGGCACTTTGACTAAGCTCTCGAAACAATTCTTCAATAAAGCAGATGTATCAAAGAAACTGGATGTCGACGTTCAGGACGTTGATTTGTAATCGGACGCCATGATAAATAGCATTCAGTGGGAATATATTTTCAACACGAAGCTGGCGATTGAATCGTTTCCTTATGTCATACAAGGCATTGGATACACGCTGCTCATCTCTTTTGTGAGCATGTTTGCGGGAACGGCGATCGGCCTGTTCATATCACTCGCCAGAATGTCTACACTTGCCTTGTTAAGATGGCCGGCGAAGCTCTATATCTCCTTTATGCGGGGCGTTCCGATCTTGGTCATCTTGTTTATCCTTTATTTTGGATTTCCTTATATCGGCATTGAATTTTCCGCTGTCACGGCCGCTTTAATCGGCTTTAGCCTTAACAGCGCCGCCTACATTGCGGAAATTAACCGTTCAGCCATTTCATCCGTTGAAAAAGGACAGTGGGAAGCCGCATCCTCGCTCGGCCTTTCCTATTGGCAGACGATGAGGGGCATCATTTTGCCGCAATCCATCCGTATTGCGCTGCCTCCGCTTGCCAATGTATTGCTTGACTTAATCAAAGCGTCCTCTCTCGCTGCGATGATTACAGTGCCGGAATTGCTCCAGCATGCGAAAATCATCGGCGGCAGAGAGTTTGATTACATGACCATGTATATTCTGACCGCTCTCATCTATTGGGCTATCTGCTCAGCAGCGGCAGCTTTTCAAAATATCCTTGAGAAGAAATACGCTCATTATGTTTAAACAAACGTTTCATTAAAAAAAGCCGCTCCGCAGGAGACGGCTTTCAGATTATTGACAAAATCCTAAAACGGTTTTCGTTTTAGGATTTTGTCTTTTTTCAGACCCTTGAAGTCGTTGACAGCGGCGTTTGAGCAGGACGCTCCAGCATTTAGACGCTAATCTTTTTTAATGTGAGCACCGGCGCGCAGGCTTGACAACGAATGCGGGGTTTGCCAACACGCTGTTTCTATTGATTCAGCTTCCACTTGAACGGGTCCTCAAATAGCGACCAATCTGAATCAAATTCATATTCAGTCAACAGGCATTGATCAAGCTCTTTCGTAATCTCTTCTTCATCCAAATCTGTTCCGATCAACACTAGCTGTGTCAGTCGGTCACCGAATTCCGGATCCCAGTCCTCCAGAATTTCCGGTTCCTGCTGTTTGACTTGCTCCTGTTCCAGCTTAGGCAGCGCCGCCACCCAATAGGATACAGGCTCAATCGTAACGGACAGCCCGGCTTGCGACATCAGCAAAGCAAGATTGTTATGAGATGCGCACCAGACGATTCCTTTGGCGCGAACCACGTTCTTTGGCATTTGATCCATCCAGCGATAAAACCGTGTGGAATGAAACGGTAAACGTCTCTTATACACAAATGAAGAGATGCCGTACTCTTCTGTTTCCGGGGTATGTTCCGCATGACCCGCAGTCAGCTCTTGAATCCAGCCGGCCGATCCGCTCGCTTCCTCAAAGTTAAATAATCCTGTATGCAAAATCTCCTGCGGTTTTACATTTCCTTTGACGGATCGAATGAATTTTGCCCTAGGCTGCAGTGTGCGAAGAACTTTTTCAAGCTGTTCGAGCTCTTGCTCGCTGACCAAATCACATTTATTTAAGATCAGAACATCACAAAACTCGACTTGGTCGATCAAGAGGTCGGCAATTTCTCTTTCATCCCCTTCTCCCAATGCTTCTTTGCGGTCCAGCAGGCTATCGCCTGACTGATAATCATGCCAAAAACGATTGGCATCAACCACTGTCACCATCGTATCCAGCTGACAGAATTTCGTAAGGTCGATCCCCATCTCTTCATCAATATAAGAAAAAGTTTGCGCCACCGGGATCGGTTCGCTGATTCCAGTGGATTCGATGACGATATAATCAAACCTCCCGTCCTTTGCCAGCTTCTCGACTTCAATTAATAAATCTTCGCGAAGCGTGCAGCAAATACAACCGTTTGACATTTCCACAAGCTTCTCATCGGTTCTGGAAAGGCCTCCTTCCTGCTTAACCAAACCAGCGTCAATGTTCACCTCGCTCATATCATTGACGATGACTGCTATTTTTAAGCCGTCACGATTTTGCAGAATGCTGTTCAGCAATGTTGTTTTTCCCGCACCAAGATAACCGCTCAGTACGGTAACCGGAATTTTTTTCATGGTAATGCCCTCCTCATAAAATAGAATCATTACGATTTAACTTGTATGCTTCGCCGTATGTGCAATGGTGTAAGCAGCTTTTCGCGCTCCGGAAATATTTCTCGCTGTCGGCCCGATTTCTAATTCAGCCAAGGCCCCCATTACATATAATCCTTTTCCCCATTGCAAATCCTGGCCGACAATCGGAAAACCGCAGCCTGCATACGGCAATTGCTCCGCTTCCGCCGCTCTCTGTACCCACTCGAACCGGCTGATGTCCGAAGTAAAACCTGTTGCCAGTGCGATACGCTCATATTCGTATGGCGGTTCGCTGTTCTTACCGTGTATCTGTATCTTGCCTTCATCTGTTTTTTGGCAAAACTCAATTTCATCCTGAATGACTTTTATTCTGCCCTCCTTCCTATAGACAGCAAGCGTTCGTGAAATGTCCTTTGGAAAAGAGCCGCGATGCCTGGCGCTTGTAATCCATTGCCTTCTCTTTTGATAGTCTGACGTTTTACTGAATGCTTTCATATATTTCGGACCAAGCCAGCCCGGATCACTGTCAAAGTCATAGGTTCGGAAGGGATGCCTCACCAGCATCGTCACATCATGCCCGTCATCCGCGAGTTTTATGGCGTAATGAGCCGCTGTTATCCCCCCGCCTACAACTGCCATTTGCACACTTTTATTCCTTACATCGTCCACATCTCTATCAAACACATGATAAATGCCGTCATTCTGAAATGGTTTTGCCCACTCCGGCCATGAAGGCTGATGAGAAAAACTCATGGCTAAAACCACTCGTTCACCCGTAATTGTTCCGGCAGCATCTGTCTCCGCTTCCCACAACCCGTTTGTCCTTCTCAAATCTGTCACCGTGCCTGTTTTCCATGCTTGCTCAATATGTATCTCATCCAGCACAGTCTCGCAGTGCTGATTGAAGAGCGACAGCGAGGGCCTCTTATACCTTCCGAAGAACACTTCCGGCCATTGGCTTTTATCCGCATACATTTGCAGACTGAACGGCTCTGTGTCCACGTGATGAACCGATGGAGAGCGCAAGTATTTCATCTGAATGCGGCCTGTGTTTCGTTTCCAGCATTCAAGAGGCCGTTCATGGGGATCAATGACAGCAAGATCCTTAATCGATGCCTTTCCGCTTTTCACCAGATGCACAGCCAAGGTAGTGCCTTGGATGCCGCCGCCAATGATCAGCCATTTATACATGGGAGAATCTCCTCTCTACAAAACGTAATTGTTACGATTTAAATCGTATGTTCTTTTTTCCTTTTTGTCAACCGCTTTTTAGTTCAGCTGATCACAACTTTTGTATGTTCAGGGATGTTTTCATATATCCATTTCGCATCCGGGATGGTCAGCCTGATACAACCATGAGATGCTTTTGTTCCTAGTTTTTCCGCTTCTTTTTCAATGACTTTTTTATCCTTTGTCATTGGCACGCTGTGAAATAAAAATTCGCCATGGTTTTTCCATGAGACCCAGTATTCCGCGCCTTCCTGATATCCTTCGGAAAAAAACCATTCTCCCCGTTCAGGTTCGATATGAAAGGTGCCCTTTGGCGTAGCGTCATCCTTTGTTTGATCAAGTCCTGACGAGACAATCATTGTATATAGGGTTTTGTTTTCTTCTTTGATGTAAGCCTTCTGGTTTTTCACATCTACATCAATCCAGACATGCTTCTGCTTGATATCCGGGTATTTACCGCCTGAAGGCTTTGCCCAATCAATGCTTGTTTTTTCTGTTTTTTGATCGGACGTTGCGTGCTCTGCCATTTTCTTCTTATCAGCGCTTACTTGTTCTTCCGTTTTCTTTGTATCGGCACTTGCGTGTTCTTCCGCATGGCCAGAGCAGGCTGACAGCAGGCAGGCCAGCATCAGAACCGCAGCAATGAATAATGAGAGTTTCATATTTGATCCACCTGTTTCGAAAAACGCAGCTTCGCATAGGCATCGTGGAGATGGATCGATTCTTCATTGCGGCATTCAATCTCAAAGACTGACACCCATTCAAGCTCATACAAATCAGCGGCAATCAGCCGGGCGAGATCCTCAACAAATCTCGGGTTTTCATACGCCGTTTCCGTCACGGCTTTTTCATCAGGGCGCTTCAGCACCGGATGCAGTCTCGCGGAGGCATTTGATTCCGCGGCGTGAAGCAAATCGGCTTTAAAATCGCTTGGCGGCGATGTAGCCGGATGAATATCAGCCCAAATGCTGACCGTTCCCCTCTGATTATGAGCACTGTATTCACTGATTTCCTTGGAACAGGGGCAAAGGGTCGTTACTTTCGCTGAGATGCCGGCACGCTGTTTAAACGGCTGATCTTCTTGATAGGTGACAGACATCAATATGTCAGCATGCATCAGGCCCGATTTCTCAAGCTCCGGACTTTTCCGTTCGAAAAACCATGGAAACCGCACTTCGACTGAAGCTGATGACTGACCCATATTTTCTGCAAGCTCTTTCGTAAATTGCTGAAGAGAGCAAAATGAGAGAACCCAGCCGTTTTGATGATAGACTTGCAGCAGCTCTGTTAACCGGCTCATGTTGATTCCCTTTTGATTTCTCCGCAAATCACAAGTCATTGTAAAGTTCGCAGCCGTTGTTTGCTCAGCAGGCGCCATGGCAGAAGTGATTGTGACCGGATGGGACACATTAGCGACACCTACATGCTGAATGTCAAAAAAATAATCCTTCCTGATATTTTGCAAATCCTTCATCTTCTCTTTTTCTACAGGTTTTTCGCCTTTCATCGGACTGACCGACCCAAAGTATTGAAGACGCTCCGGTTTTTCCGGCAGCAGCGTGTGTTGATTCAATCAGAAAACTCCTCTCGATAAATCGTAATAATTACTATTTATTTTGATCGGTTTAGCGATTAAAATCAAGAGAAAATAAAAAAGACACGCACAAAGGCGTATCCGTGAAAATCTAAACATCCGCCGGGCTGCTTTCCGCGCCCCAGCTTTTTCTCCAATAATAGCCTGCGGCAAGCACGAGCGCAAACGCCAGCAGCGTGATACAGGAAAATGTAATAAATCCGATAGCATATGAGCCTGTCATCTGTTTTAGCGATCCTAAGATGTTCGGCAGGAAAAAACCTCCTATGCCGCCGGCCGCGCCGACGATTCCCGTCACCATGCCGATTTCTTTGCGGAAGCGCTGCGGCACGAGCTGGAATACTGCCCCGTTGCCCATTCCGAGCCCCATCATGCCGACAAACAAAAGAACGATGACCATCGAAAGAGACGGCAGGCTGCTGACCCCGGCCATGCACAGGGCCACGATGACAAACAAGACAGAAAGCACTTTTGTGCCGCCGACACGATCTGAAATCCAGCCCCCGACAGGCCGAAAAAAACTTCCCGCCGCCACACATAATGTAACGAAATCGCCCGCGTGAATTTTTGACAGCTGGTATTGATCGACAAAGAAAATAGATAAAAAGCTTGATAGTCCGACAAATCCCCCGAATGTGACGCTGTACAGCAGGCAGAAAAACCATGTTTCCTTCTGCCCGAACACATGCAGGTAGTTTTTGAGCGGCTGCGGCGCCGGCTGTGCAGGAGAATCCTTTGCCATGGATACAAAAAGAATAAAGACGATCAGCAAAGGAATAAGCGCAATTCCCATGACAATGTGCCAGCCGAACTGCTCCGCAAGACGCGGGCCAAACAGGGTTGCAAACAAAGTGCCACTGTTCCCCGCGCCGGCGATCCCCATCGCAAGCCCCTGCAAATGAGGCGGATACCATCGGCTTGCCATAGGCAGCGCAACGGCAAAGCTTGCCCCCGCTACGCCTAGCAGAATCCCAATGGCATACAGCTCAGGCAGCGAACGGCCGCCAAATGTCCCCCACAGCAGCGGAATCATTGTCACCAGCATGCCGATCACTGCCGTTTTTTTCGGTCCGATTCTGTCCGTTAAAATACCCAGAATGATACGAAACACAGATCCTGATAAAATCGGCACAGCCACCACAAGCCCTTTCTCAAAAGGAGACAGGCCAAAATCCTGAGAAATATAAACTCCCAGTGCCCCAAGCATAACCCATATCATAAAACTCACATCAAAGTATAAAAAGGAACAGAGTAAAGTGAGTGGATGACCGCTAGTTTTCAGTTCCGACAGCTTCATAAGATTCCCCTTTCTTGACCCTCAATTATTTTAAATTTTCTGAATTAAGGATATATGAGCATTTTTTTCTAGAAAAGACATGTGTAAGCTTTTGTGACACGTTTAATGCGTTAACAAAGCATTTTGACATAATTTTTAATAAGAGAAAACTTACACGCTGCAATAAAGGAGGTCTGGCACATGAAGAAACAAAGACTGGTGTTGGCAGGAAACGGAATGGCCGGCATCCGCTGTATTGAAGAAGTCTTAAAGCTGAATCGCCAAATGTTTGAGATTGTCATTTTCGGAAGCGAACCGCATCCCAACTACAATCGCATTCTCTTATCCTCTGTTTTGCAGGGGGAGGCGTCACTCGATGACATTACACTGAACAGCAAGGATTGGTACGCCAAGCACGGGATTACCCTTTACGCGGGCGAAACGGTTGTTCAAATTGATACAGATCAGCAGCGGGTCATCACGGATCACAAACGAACCCTTTCTTATGACAAACTCATTCTGGCAACAGGCTCCTCCCCCCATATTCTCCCCATTCCCGGGGCGAACAAAGAAGGCGTCTATGGATTTCGAACAATAGAAGACTGCCAAGCGTTGATGAGCATGGCCGAACACCATCAAAAAGCAGCAGTGATCGGAGCCGGCTTATTAGGGCTGGAAGCTGCAGTCGGGTTAAAGCATCTCGGCATGGATGTCAGCGTCATTCACCACTCCTCCGCCATCATGCAAAAACAGCTCGATCACACCGCGTCGCTGCTGCTGCAGACGGAGCTGGAACGGAAAGGCTTAACCTTTCTTTTGGAGAAAGATACCGTATCTATTTCTGGTGCCGCGCGGGCAGACGGCATCCGTTTTAAAGACGGCTCTTCACTGAAAGCAGACTTGATTGTGATGGCGGCTGGCGTGAGGCCGAATATTGAATTGGCTGTATCCGCCGGAATCAAAGTGAACCGCGGGATCATCGTGAATGACTGCATGCAGACGAGCGAACCGAATGTGTATGCCGTCGGGGAATGCGCCGAGCATAACGGAACGGTGTACGGCTTGGCGGCACCCCTTTATGAACAGGGAAACGTTCTCGCCAAACATATTTGCGGCGTTCCGTGCGAAGGATATCAAGGCTCATCACCATCTGCCGCTTTAAAAATAGCCGGAATTGATGTGTGGTCAGCAGGAAAGGTTCACGAAGATGAACGCACGACGAGTATTAACATCTACGATGAACAAGCAGGCATCTATAAAAAAGCACTCTTTGAGGATGACAAACCGGCCGGCGTTATTTTGTTCGGAGACACACGTGACAAGCAGCGGCTTCTCGACAGCCTGCTCAAACAACGAGATATCTCCATTGTCAAAAAGCAGATCATCGAACCGGAGAAAATCGGCAGATTATTTGAATCCATGCCCTCCAGTGAAACGATTTGCCAATGCAACTCAGTGACGAAAGGCGCGATTGAAGAAGCGGTGCACACGAAAGGCTTAACAACTGTTGAGGATGTCAAACACTGCACCAAAGCATCCGGCTCCTGCGGAGGATGCAAGCCGCTCGTTGAAGACCTTTTGAGGTACATGGCCAGCGGCGAATATACAGAGTCCGCCGATACACCTGCATTTTGCGCATGCACCGATTTGACGGAAGACGACATCATTGCTGAGCTTCAGCGCAGACCATTCACTGATCCTGCAGAAGCGATGAGCCAGCTTGGCTGGAAAACGAAAAACGGATGCCGCAAATGTGTCCCGGCGATTCAATACTATCTGGAAAAGCTGCATGCCGGTTTTGTTCAGCCGGAATCAACCTCAGAAGACACATGCATCCTCATACCGCAAATGTACGGCGGGATGACAAACGCGGAGCAGCTAAGAAATATTGCCGACATCATCGAGACATACAGCATCCCTGACGTATCCATCACTCACAGCCAAAGACTGAAGCTTTCCGGGATCAAGCCTGCGGATCTCCTGAACATCAAAGAAGACCTAAAAATGCCCGGTTGCACCAATGAACACCGCCGCACGCTGCAAAGTGTCAAAGCATGTACATGCGGGCAAAACCGGTCGATTCAGCAGCTGGCAGCCCAGATTGAAAGACATCTTGAGATGCTTTCCATGCCCGCTTCCATGTCTATCAGCTTATCATGTGAAACAGACTGCAACGATGCCGCCATACAAGATGTCGGCGCGATTCGAACGCAAGCTGGCTGGGACATTTACATCGGCGGCGTCCGGGGAACTCATGCCCGTTCCGGAGCTCTGTTTTGTGTGACAGACAACGCAGACAGCACTGCCGGCATGATCAAAGGACTGGTTCAGTATTACCGTGAAACAGCTCATTACTTAGAAGCCGTTCATCAGTGGATGGACCGTCTCGGGATCGTTCATATCAGAGAAGTGCTATTTGAAGAGGACCTTGGGACACAGCTTCTGGAAAACCTCCAAACTGACCTGTCACTGATTCAAAACCCGCCCATACAGGCTGGCGCACATAAGAAAGGATGAGGCATTTTGACTGATCGACTGCTTAGATATTTCCGTGATAAACAGCAAGACATCCAATCAGAAAAAACGTATGACACCCAATGCCCGTTTTGCAGTATGCAGTGCAAAATGCAACTCGTGGAACAAACCATCGTCACGCGGAAAAAGTACACAGCGATCGGGATTGATAATCCTACGACACAGGGCCGGTTATGCATGAAGGGCATGAACGCCCACCAGCATGCCTTGAACTCCTCCCGCATCACCCGGCCGTTGCTGAAGAAAAACGGCGAATTTCTGCCTGTTTCCTGGGAAGAAGCACTGAATCACATCAAAGACCAAGTGACGATGATTCAAGCAGAACACGGCCATGACGCCCTGGCTGTATACGGAAGCGCCTCAATTACGAATGAAGAGGCGTATTTGTTAGGGAAGTTCGCACGGGTTGGCTTACAGACAAAATACATCGACTACAATGGGAGGCTATGTATGTCCGCCGCAGCAACCGCAGCCAACCAAACATTCGGCGCGGACAGAGGCTTAACGAATCCCTTATCAGACATTCCCCACACCCGTGTGATCATTCTGGCCGGCACCAATATTGTGGAATGCCAGCCTACGATTATGCCGTACTTTGAAAAAGCGAAGGAAAACGGCGCTTACATCATTGCTATTGATCCGCGCGAAACAGCCACGACGAAAATCGCCGATCTTCATCTGAAAATCAAGCCCGGCACAGACGCCGCCCTTGCCAACGGTCTCGTCAAAATCATCATCGACGAACAGCTCGCAAACTTAAATTTCATTCGATCACGAACAAACGGTTTCGAGGAGCTGAGGAGGCATACTAACGCGTTGAGCCTGAATGATATCGCCGAACAGACGAGTGTCCCGCTGGCGCACATGCGAAAAGCCGCTGTAAAGTTTGCGAAAGAAACGTCCGGCATGCTCTTTACAGCCCGCGGGATTGAACAGCAAACCGATGGAACAGCGGCTGTAAAGGGCTTTTTAAACATGGTGCTGATCACAGGAAAAATCGGCAAACCTTATTCGGGCTACGGGGCGATCACCGGACAAGGCAACGGACAAGGCGCAAGAGAGCATGGACAAAAAGCCGATCAGCTTCCGGGCTACCGTTCTATCGAAAATGAACAACACCGCGCGCATATTGCGAAAGTGTGGGGAATCCATCAGGATGAACTCCCGCGAAAAGGTGTCTCGGCCTATGAAATGATGGAGAAAATCAATGACGGCGACATCAAAGGACTGTTCCTTATGTGCTCCAACCCTGCTGTCTCCAGCCCAAATGCAAATCTCGTCAAAAAAGCTCTGAGAAAACTGACATTCTTTGTTGCGATCGATTTGTTTATGTCTGAGACTGCGACATACGCAGATGTGATTTTGCCCGCCTCCTCTTATTTAGAAGATGAAGGCACCATGACAAATGTCGAAGGCCGCGTGACATTAAGAGAAGCAACCCGGCCATGTCCCGGTGAAACAAAGCATGATTGGCAGATTATTTGTGACATCGCATCCGCTCTCGGGAAAGGCCGCTACTTTTCTTACACGTCAGCTAAGGATATTTTTAATGAATTGAGAGAAGCGAGCCGAGGCGGGATTGCTGATTATTCAGGCATCACATATGACAGGCTCAGACGTGAAGGCGGCATTCATTGGCCATGTCCGGAACCTGATCACCCCGGAACAGGACGCTTGTTTGCGGACTCATTTGCCCATCCGGATCAAAAAGCGGCACTAAGTGTGATTCCAAACGAACCGCCCGTTCCAAAAGAGAAGCCGACAGCCGATTATCCGCTTTATTTAACAACAGGCCGAGTCATGTCTCACTACTTAACAGGCGTTCAAACGAGAAAAAGCGCCGCCCTTGCCGCGAGACATTTTGAATCATTTATGGAAATCCACCCGCAAACTGCGGCATCCTACCATATCGAAGACCGTGTGCTCGTAAAAATAGAATCGCCGCGGGGAAGCATCACCGTCCGCAGCAAATTATCGGAACAAATCAGAAAAGACACCGTTTTTGTTCCCATCCATTGGGCAGACGCTCAAAATGTGAATGATTTAATCGGAGGAGCCTTAGATCCAGCCTCTAAAATGCCCGGTTTTAAAGTATGCGCCGTCCGAATCAGACCTTTTTAAATTTTTCATAAAATTTTTAGAACTTTTCGTATATTTTGTTACATTTTATAACATGTATCTTAAATATTCCTTTTTGCTGTGCTACGCTGGAAAAAACATTGATAAGGAGCGGATCATCTGATGGGAAAAAAACAACTAGTTCTTGTTGGAAACGGAATGGCCGGGGTAAGGGCCATTGAAGAGATACTGAGTGTTGCAAAAGACGAGTTTCAGATCACAATTTTCGGTGCCGAACCGCATCCCAATTACAACCGAATCCTTTTGTCAAAAGTGCTTCAAGGCGATACCGACATTAAAGATATTACGTTAAATGATTGGGACTGGTATGAAGAAAACAATATTCAATTGTATACAAATGAAACAGTCATCAAGGTGGACCCGGAAAACAAAACGGTCATCACAGATGCACACAGAATCCAGCCTTATGACGAATTGATTCTGGCGACAGGCTCTGTCCCTTTTATCCTTCCGATTCCGGGCGCAGACAAAAAAGGCGTCACGGCTTTCCGGGACATAAAAGATACAGACACGATGCTCGCCGCGTCACAACAATATAAAAAAGCAGCTGTCATCGGCGGAGGCCTGCTCGGTTTAGAAGCAGCCCGCGGACTGCTGAATCTCGGCATGGAGGTATCCGTCATCCACCTCGCGCCATTTTTGATGGAACGACAGCTTGACGCAGCGGCGGGACGCCTGCTGCAAAACGAGCTAGAAAAACAAGGAATGACATTCTTGCTTGAAAAACAAACCGAAGAGATTATCGGTGATGGCCGTGTTGAAGGCCTCCGCTTTACAGACGGCACAAGCATTGAAGCAGATTTAGTCGTCATGGCCGTAGGCATCCGCCCGAATACAGCGCTCGGAGCCGAAAGCGGCATTCCGGTGAACCGCGGAATCATCGTCAACGATTATATGGAAACTGAAATCCCGCACATTTATGCGGTCGGCGAATGCGCTGAGCATCGGGGGATCGCATACGGGCTCGTGGCGCCGCTCTATGAACAGGCAAAAGTGCTGGCGAAGCATATGTGCGGCATCGAAACAAAACCGTATGAAGGCTCCGTTCTCTCCACTCAGTTAAAGGTATCAGGCGTCGAGGTCTTCTCTGCCGGTGACTTTGATGAATCAGAGGAGAAAAAAGCAGTTAAAGTCTTCGATGAGCAGGACGGCATCTATAAAAAAATCGTCCTGAGGGGCAATCAAATTGTCGGTGCTGTTTTATTCGGCGACAGCAGCGAAGGCAATCGCCTGTTTTCTATGATTCAAAAAGAAGCCGACATCACTGAAACCTCTAAAATATCAATCTTACAGCCTCTCAACCAAGAAGCAGGCACAAGCATTACCGCGGCGATGAGCGACGATGAAATCATCTGCGGCTGTAACGGCGTGTCAAAAGGTGCGATTATTCAAGCCATACAGGAAAAAGGTTGCTCGTCAACGGACGAGATCAAAGCATGCACCGGTGCATCCCGTTCATGCGGAGGCTGTAAACCACTCGTAGAAGAAATCCTCCAGCATACACTCGGATCAGACTTTGATGCGTCAGCGCAAAAAGAAGCGATTTGCGGCTGCACGACATTGTCGAGAGATGAAATCGTAGAAGAAATCAAAGCCAAAGGGCTGTCACATACAAGAGAAATCATGAACGTACTCGGCTGGAAAACGCCAGAAGGCTGTTCCAAATGCCGGCCGGCTTTGAACTACTACTTAGGCATGATCAATCCAACCAAATACGAAGATGACCGGACTTCCCGCTTTGTTAACGAACGAATGCACGCCAATATTCAAAAAGACGGAACATATTCAGTCGTGCCCCGGATGTACGGCGGCGTGACCAACTCCACAGATTTGCGCAAGATTGCCGATGTCGTCGACAAATATGAGATCCCGCTCGTTAAAATGACCGGCGGCCAGCGAATTGATCTCATCGGCGTGAAAAAAGAAGACCTTCCGAGGGTATGGAAAGATCTCGATATGCCGTCAGGCTACGCGTACGGGAAAACGCTCCGCACAGTAAAAACGTGCGTAGGCGAGCAATTCTGCCGCTTCGGCACGCAAGACTCCATGGCACTGGGCATTGCGCTTGAGAAAAAATTCGAAGGGCTGAACACGCCTCATAAAGTGAAAATGGCCGTGTCTGCCTGCCCGCGAAACTGTGCGGAATCCGGCATTAAGGACCTTGGCGTTGTCGGCATTGACGGAGGCTGGGAGCTTTATGTCGGCGGAAACGGCGGAACCCATTTGCGCGCCGGTGATTTGCTGATGAAGGTGAAAACAAATGAAGAAGTCTTAGAATACGCAGGCGCTTACCTGCAATATTACCGGGAAACCGCAAACTATCTGGAGCGTACTTCCGCATGGCTTGAGCGCGTCGGTTTATCCCATGTCCAATCCGTGTTAAATGATCCGGAAAAGCGGCAGGATCTGAACGACCGAATGAATGAAACACTCTCTGTCCACAAGGATCCGTGGAAGGGCTTTTTGGAAAATAAACAAACCTCTAAAGAATTATTTGAAAACGTCGTGACCACATCATAATGACAAAAAACAAACATGAAGGAGGAATGAACATGGTAAACAAAGGCGCAACAAAAGTATGGATCGGAAAAATTGAAGAATTGCCTGAACAATTAGGCAAAACAGTGTATATTGAAGATAAGGAACTCGCGGTTTTTAAGCTTTCAAACGGAAGCGTCCGTGCCATCGAAAACCGCTGTCCGCACAAGGGCGGCGTTCTGGCGGAAGGTATCGTCAGCGGCGAATATGTTTTCTGCCCGATGCACGACTGGAAAATCTCTTTAAAAGACGGAACCGTCCAAGAACCTGATCACGGATGCGTCAAAACATACGAAACGCTGATCGAAGGAGAACATGTTTATCTCGTATATTGATCAAAAGACCGGATCACTTTTCAAGTGATCCTTCATTTTTACAGTGACGGAAGGATGACATGACATGAAGAACGGAATCGTATATTTCGTGGGAGCAGGCCCCGGCGATCCGGGGCTGCTCACCATCAAAGGGAAACAGGCGCTGGAGAAAGCAGATGTTATTTTATATGACCGGCTCGCCAACCCGAAGCTGCTCGAATTCGCATCACCAGCCTGCCAATTTATTTATTGCGGAAAACTGCCAGACCGCCATTTTATGAAACAAAGAGAAATTAATGCCCTGCTGGTTGAAAAAGCATCAAAAGGGTTAACCGTCGTCCGTTTGAAAGGCGGAGATCCAAGCGTATTCGGCAGAGTCGGCGAGGAAGCAGATGCTCTCTATGAGCACGGCATCTGCTATGAAATGGTGCCGGGTATCACCTCCGGAATTGCAGCGCCGTTATATGCGGGCATCCCCGTCACGCATCGGGATTTTGCATCGTCTTTTGCCATGATTACAGCACATGATAAATCATTAAAAGGAACGCCGAATCTCGATTGGGAAGGGCTTGCCAGAAGCGTTCAAACCCTTGTCTTTTACATGGGCGTTAAGAATTTGCCTTATATTTGCCAGCAGCTCATTGCGTACGGAAAATCTCCTTCCGTTCCTGTCATTGTAATCCAATGGGGGACATGGGGCCGCCAGCGGAGTGTGAAAGGATCGCTCGAGAACATTCAGCAAAAAGTACAGGAACACCAGATCACAAACCCTGCGATTATCGTCATCGGGGATATCGTCAATTTCCAAACTCACAGCTGGTTTGAAAGCAAACCGCTCATCGGCCAGCACATGATGGTTGTCACTCATGGCGAAGATGAAGACCCGCTTGCAGACAAGCTGCGCGATTCCGGTGCCGATGTCATCGAATGGCCGAAATGGCGGACTGAGAACATACCTGTCAATGAAGAGATTCTTCAAAGAATCGGCACCTTTGAAGACATTGTTTTCACATCGCGCCGTGCGGTTTGTGAATTTTTCCAAACACTTGCTTCCAAGAAAATCGACATCCGCCAGCTGACAGCCCGACTGAGTGCGGCATCTGAACAAGCAGTGACAGAGCTTGAAAAACGGGGCTTTCTCGTCTCCGCCATTCAGCCTGAGTCAGAAAAACGTCTTGTTGTCGGGAGCCGCCATGCAGTGGAAAACATGCAGACGCAGAAGCCCTGTTCGTTTTATGTCACCCATGAAAATGTTATAGATGACCGGTTCACCCACATGATTCAGCGAACCATCAGTGAATCTCCGCTGCACATGATCATTTGTCCGAGCAAACCGTCCATTCAGCAATTGATCAGCGCAGGCGAACAAATTGGCATCTCGCCGGAACCGTCAGCAAGCCGACCTCCCATCGTCTGCATAGGCGATGACTCAGCTGCCGGCATTTATGGATTCACAGCTGTCCAAGAACAGGAAGAATTGTTTTCTCTCATTCAGAATCAACAGGCGGAAAAAAAGCTCCTTCACAGCTGATTGCAAGCAGCCCTTTTCTCAAGGGCTGTTTTATTTATGCACCAATTTTTTGTGATGGGTTGAATACATCGCCATATTCTCGGCCTTAGGATCCAAATAAGCCTTCGCGCTGTTGACCGCTGTCGGGCCTTCCGTAAAGCCGCCGGCAATTAATCTCAGCTTGCTTTCATAAAAAGCCGCGTCACCCGCCACAAACACACCCGGAAGATTCGTCCGCATATGTCTGTCAGCTTTCACCCTGCCTTCTTCAATCTCCAGCCCCCACTCCTTCATTGGCCCGAGATCAATTTTGAAACCATGATTAACGATCAGCTCGTCAACCTCTATGTCTTCCATCTGGCCTGACGCATTATGACAAACAGTCACGTTTTGGATACGCTCCTCATCGCCTCTCAGCTGCTCCAGACGATAAGGAGTGAGCACCCGCACCGATGATTGCTTCATCTTCGTCACGCTGCTTTCCATTCCGCCGAATTCCTCACGCCGATGAACGACAGTCACAGAAGCCGCAATCGGTTCCAGCTCATTAGCCCAATCGACCGCAGTATCTCCGCCGCCTGATATGACGACCCGCTTGCCTTTAAACGCATCAAGCTTCTCCACTCCATAATGAAGATTTTTGCCCGCGTACCGGGTTGCATCCTCACTGTCAAACTCATTGACCTCAAGCGTTCCCATGCCGACAGCTAAAATGACGGTTCGTGTATAATGCTTTTCTCCTTCAGAACCTGTCAGCACAATAGTGCCGTCATCAAGACGTTCAAAACCGGTCACGCGCTGATTCAGCACGATGTCAGGATCAAACGTCGCCGCCTGCTCCTTCAGCTGCTCGATCAGCTGCTTTCCCGCAACCCCCGGTATTCCGCCGATATCCCGAATGATTTTCTCAGGAAAGAATAAAGATACCTTCCCTCCGAGCCGCGGCAAAAATTCGATTACTTTCGTTTTCAGCTCCCGCATCCCGCAGTAAAAAGCCGTAAACAGCCCGATCGGCCCCCCGCCTATAATTGTGACGTCATACACCTGTTGATTCTCAGCCATCCGTCCTGCCTCCCGTTCACATCTATATCAAAATCATTTTAATTGAGAATGAATATCAATAAAAAGTATATCATATTTCACGAGCCTGTGTTTATTCATTTCTGCTCCTTGTGATAAATTGTTTAAAACCCTATAATAGGCAGAAAAACAAATGGGAGAAACAGATGAAAAGACGAGTTGAAACGATCACTTTCGAAGGACATACACTAGAATATTCTGTTACAGGCAAGGGAGCTCCCATTCTTGTCATGCATGGCGGGCATTCAAATTGTTATGAGGAATTCGGGTACACAGCGCTGATTGAGCATGGGTATTCCATCATCACGCCTTCAAGGCCCGGTTACGGACGAACGTCAAAAGAGATTGGAAAAAGTCTTGCTGACGCCTGTCGTTTCTATGTAAAACTATTAGATCATTTACAAATCGACAGTGTCCATGTCATAGCCATCTCAGCAGGAGGGCCGAGCGGCATAAGCTTTGCCTCACAATATCCGGAAAGGGTGAACACTCTGACCCTGCAATCCGCGGTCACCAAAGAATGGCTCACTCCAAAAGACGCTGAATATAAAATGGGAAAAATCCTCTTTCGCCCGCCGGTGGAAAAGTGGATATGGAAGCTGATTTCTTATTTGAATAACGCCTTCCCGCGTTTGATGTTCAAAGCCATGAGTCCGCAATTCAGCACGCTTTCGTTTCAGAGAATCAAGACCATGATGGATGAAAAAGACATTGAAGCATTTCGGAAAATGAACAGCCGGCAGCGCTCCGGTGACGGATTTCTGCTAGACTTGTCACAAACCGCCGCTATCTCTTCAAAGGAGCTGCATGCCATCTCGTGCCCCGTACTGATTATGCAAAGTGTTTATGATGGATTTATCAACAAGTCACATGCACATTATGCAAAAAAACACATTCCTGACGCTGCTCTCCATTTGCTTCACTCATGGGGACACCTGATTTGGCTCGGGAAAGAAGCTGCTGAAACAGATAGAATCATATTCGAATTTTTAGAATCCTAAACAAAGTGAAACGATTTTTCCTCCTCCTCCGTCAAACAAGCAGTGCCTTTTTTCTGATATGATAAAAGGCAGCTTAACATGAGCGGAGGTTTTATTGTGACAGCACAATCATCTTTTCTTCAGCTGAATTCTATTTTTATCAGCATTTTAATAGAAGCCATTCCGTTTATTCTGATCGGCGTCATCCTTTCCGGAATCATTCAAATGTTTGTTTCTGAAGAAATGATTGCAAGGATCATGCCAAAGAACCGCTTTCTCGCCGTTTTATTCGGCGCGCTGGCCGGCGTTTTATTTCCCGCCTGCGAGTGCGGCATTATCCCGATTACGAGGCGGCTTCTGTTAAAGGGGGTTCCTCTGCATGCGGGCGTTGCTTTCATGCTGACCGCGCCGATCATCAATCCAATCGTCTTATTTTCTACTTTTATTGCGTTCGGGAACAGATTGAGCGTTGTCTTTTATCGGGGCGGACTGGCGCTCGCGGTTTCGGTGATCATTGGGATTATCTTATCCTATCAATTTAAAGATAACCAGCTTTTAAAGCCTCATGAACCCGGGCATCACCACCGTCATCACCACACCCTGCTGCAAAAGCTGGGAGGGACCTTGCGTCATGCCATTGAAGAATTTTTCTCCGTGGGGAAATATTTAATTATCGGGGCCTTTATCGCAGCCGCTATGCAGACGTATGTCAAAACATCCACTCTGCTTGCGATCGGGCAGAATGATGTATCCTCTTCCCTTGTGATGATGGGGCTGGCGTTTGTCTTGTCGCTCTGTTCAGAAGTTGATGCGTTCATCGCGTCTTCCTTCAGCAGCACATTTTCATTAGGATCGTTAATCGCCTTTCTCGTCTTTGGTGCGATGGTGGATATTAAGAATCTATTGATGATGCTTGCGGCCTTCAAAAAACGATTTGTTTTCCTGCTGATTACGTACATTGTCGTGCTCGTCTTAGCGGGATCACTACTGGTAAAGGGGTGATTGGATGTTTCGACTATTGGTGCTGATGGGATTTACGTTTTTCTTTTATCATCTGCATGCCTCAGGAAATCTTACAAAATATATCAATATGAAATATTCCTATCTTTCCTTTATTGCGATCTTCCTGCTGGCCATTCTGACAGCCGTTCAAGCATATGTATTTATCAAGTCGCCTGAAAAAGGCGGGCATCACCATGATCATGATTGCGGGTGCGGCCATGATCACGAGCATGAACAAAACAAGCCATTTTATCAGCGTTATTTGATTTATGTTGTTTTTCTTTTCCCTTTAGTGTCGGGCATTTTCTTCCCGATTGCGACGCTTGACTCATCCATTGTCAAAACAAAAGGGTTCTCATTTAAGGCGATGGAGAGCGGAGACCATTACTCGCAAACACAGTATTTGCGGCCTGATGCCAGCCTTTACTACGCGCAAGACAGCTATGACAAACAGATGAAACAGCTGTTTAAGAAATATTCCAGCAAGAAAGAGATTTCGCTGACCGATGATGATTTCCTAAAAGGCATGGAAACCATATATAACTATCCTGGTGAATTTCTCGGACGGACGATTGATTTTCATGGATTTGCGTATAAAGGAAATGCGATTAACAAAAACCAGCTGTTCGTGTTGAGGTTTGGCGTCATTCACTGTATCGCTGATTCCGGCGTTTACGGGATGCTTGTGGAGTTTCCGAAGGACATCAACATCAAGGATGATGAATGGATTCATATTAAGGGCACGCTGGCCTCAGAATATTATCAGCCTTTCAAATCAACGCTGCCTGTTGTGAAAGTGACCGACTGGAACACCATTAAAAAGCCTGATGATCCTTATGTTTACAGAGGATTTTAAAAAGATTTGAGGAACCAAAGAATATTGGTTCCTCAAATCTACTTACATATTTTATATTACTTTATCTTATACATATTAATCAATTAAGATTGATCACTCGACTGCATTGATTTGACACATAAGGATCATGAGTCACTATTACTATTGTTTTATTCATCTGATTTAATTCTTTTAAAAGGGTGATAATTTCATTGCGATTATTTGCATCTAAAGATCCTGTCGGTTCATCTGCAAGAATAATATCACATGGTTTTAATATGATTCTTGCTATTGCTAATCTCTGTTGTTCGCCCCCAGAAAGCTCATGGACTTTTTGTGTTAAGGACACTTTTTGCAAACCCACTTTTTCAAGAACCTCAATCTTCAATTTTTCCTTTTCTTCTCTCTTTAACTTTTTATAAGTTAATGGGACATCTAAATTCGCACTGATACTAGCATTATCAATCAAGGCGTAATTTTGAAACAAATATGATATTTTAGAACGCAACAATTCATTGGCTCTTCCAGAACCAATTCTCGGAGCAACATCCCCAAGTATTTTAACAATCCCACCATCTGGCTTTTCGAGCATACCCATAATATTAAGTATTGTTGTTTTTCCGGAACCACTGCTACCTGTAATTGCAACCATTTCCCCTTGTTCTATAACAATGTTGACGTTTTCCAATACAACATGTTTCCCGTAAGCTTTTCTTATATTTTGTAATTCCATAAGATAACTCAATTAATTAGAAACCTCCTTTCATAACTTTAATCTTGTTTCTTCGTTCTATAATAATTAATGCAATTATCGAAGTAACCAATTCTAAAATTAAAAGAAATACAATACAAATTAATAGGTTTAAAGTTATTCCTCTTTTGACAACAATACAAGATATAAATTGAATGAGCCATAGTATGAAAAACAAGGTCATATAATCTTTATATGTTCTAAAAAAACCAATACCAAACAACCTATAGACTACAAACTTTTGTTGCTTCTTATTGAAGTATATTACAGAATTTTGCACGATAAGAAGTACCAAAGCGACAGCTAATACAGCAGCTAAAGCTAACAGTGAGCTAATTTCGCTATGCAACTCCTTGATTTCATTCAATGCATATTGATTTAAAGAGACCAAGTACTTCAAATTATCATCAAGATGATATTTTTTTAAATATGGCTCTAATATATTCATTGTCTTTTTTGAATCTCTATCATTTAATTTTATTTTAAGTGGATCTCGACTTCCATTTCCTAAAATTGTATTTCTGTCACCTACCAAGCTATTATTCTCTGTAACAACTTGTATAATAGGATCTATAATTAAATTATCCTCAGCTTTAAAAACTTCTGGGTTAAAACTAAAAATTTTCTGGTCACTAGCTGTCCAAATAATATGTATTTTAGGTTCTTTTAAATACTTTGGTACATATCTCCCTAAAAACTCTTCATCATAAGCTACTGCAGATTCTTTTCTATCTTCTTTAAAAAATTTTATTATTTTTTCTCTTTGTTGTTTATATTTCTCTGGGACAAGTAATATTAATCTTTTTTCTCTCTCATTGATTGATATTGGTTGTTTTTCTGAGTTATATACAGGAAATTGTTTTAAATAATTATCATTTACAATGATAGACCTGATTCCCTTATAGCGAGAGTTTAATCGAATAAATTCCTCTTCATATTCTCTTGTATCTATTAAGAGAGCCCCCATTTTGTTCAAAATAGGGTAAATATTATCAATGTCATTCGTAAGTTGTGGCTTTCCGTTATTAACATCCTCAATATCATGGCCTATATACAAAGGATTGAAAACCCCATAATCTTTACTAACCTTCCAATCATCTAAATGAGATTGTTTTTTTTTCACTTCACTATATTGATTTAAAGTTGAACTACCTATCACAATTATTAAGATCGAACAAACTATTTTTAAAATAGAATTAAAAATAAAGATGCTATTTGTATCTTTCTTATTCTTTATTGCTAGATTAACTTTTACCTTTCTTATATAAAAATAAGTAAGTATTGATAATGAGCCTATAATCAAATAATTAATAATTTGTTTCATGATGGTATTCATAATAAAAGAAAAGGTAGAACCAGGTAAGAAAATTGTACATATGATTGATAATAACAAGGAAAAACAAAAAGTAAATATTAATAATTTCCCTACTATTTGAAACCAAATTCTTAAATTAGAATACCCATGTAATTTTAAAACACCTATTGTTTTTGACTCATTCACGATATAATAAATAAGAAGAAACAATGTTACAATAAGAATCAAATAGTTGTACTGTTGTAATGATGAGGTAGAGATTTTCGCATAACTATCATTAACTTCTCGAGTTCGTAAAAAGTCATTTATTTCAAACGTTGAATCAAATTTTTCATTTATCTCATTAACAAATCCCTTTAAAAAATCTTCAAAAGAATACTTACCTTTAATTTCAGCATAATATGTACCGTTTACAGGAAGATAATCAAATGAGTTTTTTAGTGGTTTAATTGTTATTTCAGAAGTGATACCGAATTTTTCTATTTGTCCTATCTGATTTTTATCCTTTGATTTTTGCGTACTTATGTAAAAATTTTTAGATTGAGTATCCAACTTACTTAAAAATTTCCCTTGTGAGAGTTCAATGCCATTAAAATAGTCAGTTTGTTGCGTTAACAATACATATTTAGAAATTTCCACTTTATCGTTTGTAGAGAAATTAGTAGCCGGCCGAAAAATATTAGTTTTATATTTCTTAGAACTACTCATAATTAGTTCGATCATTTCTTTAGGGTCATTTAGTAAGGGATCATCAGGAATAGTAAAAGGTTTTCCGACAGAACTATCTAGCTGTTCCATTTCTTCAATTTGTTTATTTGCGGTTTCCCTAAAGGAAATCAAAAAGGAGAACAGTGAAGAAATCACTAGAAATAAAATCACAATTTTTCTCACAAAAAAAACTCCTTTATAAAAAGGAGAATCATCGAAAACTCTCTCTAGTTTTCGATGATATCCTTATCAAAATTTTATATTAGTAAGTTTTCCAATTGGCCTTTGTCTTAGCATCTGTTGCGCCGCCTGACAAATTGGAGTATGAGGTTGTTCCTGCTTTAGTTTTACCGCTTGAATTAGTTCTTGTCCCTAGAGCACATGATGAAGCATGGGCCTTATCTTTGTGATAATAATTTGACCAAACTTTCTTTTTAAATCCCCAATCAAAATAACCAGCTGTACCGTAATCCCAGTTTCCTCCGCCAACATCTTCATTTTCAAATGGGGTTACTTCAGAGTTTTTCAGAGGCGTATTAGTTAAATCAACCTCGCCACTTGTTGCTGCACCTGCTGCTGATGCTGCTTGTCCAGTCGATAATGCTAATGCTGCTATTAAAGCTGCACTCATGAGACCTTTTTTCACCATAACTGATCCACTCCTTCTTTTTTAATGTAGATTGAATGACAGCGCGCTCACCCGTTCAACCACAACCTAATTATCCCATATATAGATAATGGATTATAAGAAAAAATACTCTATATATATTCTATTAACAAACTGGCAGAAGAACTCTATTAAATAGTCTGTTTTATTTCATCAGCATCAAATCGAGATAGAGCTGGCATCGTGTCCTAAAATCGCTTAAATTAATCGACGTCATTTCAGTAATCTGTTTGATGCGGTAATTCAATGTATTCTGGTGAATAAACAGCTGTTCTGCTGCTGGTTTTGTTTTGCAGTTGTTGAGAAGATAGATTTCCAGCGTTTTTAGCAGCTCGGTGCTGCTTTCTTGGTCTTTCGCTTTTAATAAAGCCAAATCCTTATTCTCGTATTTTAAAAATTTATTTTTCTGTTCAATGCTTTCTAAATAACGGTAAATGCCGAGTTTTGCATATTCATATGGAATGTTTTCCTGATTGCCGGTGATTTCCGCGGCTTTGATCACTTCAAGCGCTTCTGTGTAGCTCTTGCCAAGCTTTAAAAGATGATCATATTCGTTTCCGATACCGATATAAATAGGGGTGGGAATTCTTTGAAAGTGAAAATGTGTTAACAGCTTGTTAATAAATTCAGAAGCTGCCGAGGAGACGGAGCTTTTTTGGGAAAAACTCGCTACGACGATGACAATATTTGAATCAATCGTTAAGACATGACTGACTTTATCCCGTAAATTTAGGTACGACCTGATATTTTCCTTTAAATCCTCAACCGCTTCCCCATCCCCATTCGCGGCGTGCAGGATGACAACTGAAAACATGGAAGGCAGCACGGTGTTAATCCTTTCGGCTTCCCGTTTGAGTTCCTTCTCAGAGGTAAATTGCTGATAGATCGCCCGTTTGACAAGATCTTCTGCTTTTTCTTCCTTTTCCTGTTTCAGCTTGTTCGTTTTATAAATGATTTTCCCGACATGGAAAGAGGTCTCATACAAAAAGTCGAGTTCTTCTTCCGTCAGATTTTGGTCCAGCTCCTGAACCCAGATGTAGCCCATGACATCCCCTTTGTGTTTCGCACTCACGACCACTCTCTGGTTTAACCCAATGCTTTCAATTTTATTGACGCGAAAAGGCTCAGGTTCTGTTTTCAGTTTTTCAATGACTCCATCCTTCAGAAATCTCTCAAAAATCTGAACCGGGCATTTTTTTGAAAAAATAGTCTGCTGGTTGGCAGAATCAAAATGGTTAATATAGTAAGAATTATAGGCTAACAAAAAGAAATCTGCGCTTTCCAGTATGACTGGTTTTTGCAGTTCATAACTGATGAAGTCAATCAGCTTATCAACATCTGAAAATGAAAAAACTCTCTCTAAAAGCTCTTCCATACCTTTTTCTCCTATACTTTTTTTTACTTTAATCATATCCATACGGGGTCTATTTGTATAGAAAAAAAATACGTTTGTTTCCAAAAGAAAAAAACGGCCCGTTTAAAAGGAGAAAAGAGGAAAAAGGGACAGCCCCTTCCTCCTCCTTTCGATCTTTATTGTGACATTGTATCTTGGTAGTCTTTAAACTGGTCTGCGACAGCTTGTGACGGAGCCTGCGTCAATATACTGACGATAAAGACAGATAATAGGCTCGCAGCAAAACCAGGTATGATTTCATACAGAAAATCCGAAAGACCGGCATTCGCCCAAATGATTACAGTTGCTGCTCCCACAATCATGCCGGCGAGTGCCCCCCATTTAGTCATTCGTTTCCAAAACAGACTGAGCAGTACAACCGGCCCGAATGATGCGCCGAAGCCAGCCCACGCGTAGCTAACCAATCCAAGGATCGTATTATTTTTCTCCCAAGCTAGGAATAACGCGATGACAGAAATCACAAGCACAGCCAAACGGCCCAAAAACACCAGCTCTTTATCAGAGGCTGAGCGCCTGAACATCGACTTATACAAATCTTCTACCAAAGAGCTTGATGTCACAAGCAGCTGGGAAGAAATTGTACTCATAATCGCGGCCAAAATAGCTGATATAAGAAAACCTGTGATAATCGGATGGAACAAAATATTCCCTAATTGAATAAAGATCGTCTCTGGGTCCTTCAGTGTCATGCCATTCTGATGGTAATAAGCGATTCCGCCCAAACCGGTCAGCACAGCGCCGACTGCCGACAACATCATCCAGCCCATTCCGATTCTGCGCGCTTTTTTGATCTCTTTGACAGACGTTATTGCCATAAAACGCACAATGATATGCGGCTGTCCAAAGTATCCCAAACCCCATGCAAACAAAGAAATAATGCCAAGGACGCTTGTTCCTTTGAAAATATTAAACATATCTGGATCAACAGACCGGATTTCAGTAACTGCTTCACTTGCTCCTCCCGTGTGGAAAAACGTAACGATCGGAACAAGAATGAGTGCGGCAAACATAATGATCCCCTGAACAAAATCTGTCCAGCTGACTGCCAAAAAGCCGCCAAACAAAGTATATGCCACAACAACACCAGTCACAACCCACAAGCCTGTATGATATTCCATCCCCAAAATACTGTTGAATAAAACACCGCCGGATACCATTCCAGACGAAACATAAAATGTGAAGAAGACTAAAATCACAATCCCTGAAAACAATCTAAGAAGCTTTGTTTGATCTCCGAAGCGGTTTTCTAGGAATCCGGGAATTGTGATGGAATTCCCCGCTTGTTCCGTATAGGTTCTCAGCCGCGGCGCGACGTAGAGCCAGTTCGCCCATGCTCCAAGACAAAGTCCGAACGCAATCCACACACCGCTCAGACCCGTTGAAAACATAGCGCCCGGCAGCCCCATCAGCAGCCAGCCGCTCATATCGGCAGCGCCGGCACTGAGAGCGGTTACTGCCGGACCCAAAGAGCGTCCTCCCAGCATGTAATCCGTCAGATTCGACGTACGCTTGTAAGCAAAGTAGCCGATCAGCAGCATCCCCACCATATAAATACAAATCGAAATAATCAGCTGTGTGTTTTCTATGGCACTTCCTCCTCTTTTTTATGGTATATGGATGAAATGGACATCCCCGCAGGGAGGATGCCCATTTAGTCCCGCTTTAGAACATTTCACTGATCGTTTTAGCCTGCATGTGCAGTGCCAAGTAATCCGGCCCGCCTGCTTTTGAATCCGTTCCGGACATTTTGAAGCCGCCGAACGGATGGTAGCCGACGATAGCGCCTGTACAGTTGCGGTTGAAGTACAGGTTTCCGACATGGAATTCCTGTTTCGCACGCTCGATGTTTTTGCGGTCGTTTGTAATAACAGCGCCTGTCAAACCGTACTCAGTATTGTTTGCCACTTCTAAAGCTTCATCAAAGTTTGACACTTTAGAAAATGCAACGACAGGCCCAAAAATTTCTTCCTGCATGAGTCTTGCTTGCGGATCAAGGTCAGCGAAGATCGTCGGTTTGATGAAGTATCCTTTTGAATCGTCACCAGTGCCGCCGCTTACTAAACGCCCTTCCTGTTTTCCGATCTCAATATAGCTCATAATTTTATCATAAGAACCTTGGTCAATGACAGGTCCCATATAAACATCCGCACTGTCAGGTTTTGCTGTCACTTTAGATTCCGTAATTTCAATGACACGCTTCAATACTTGATCATACACTTTTTCATGGACAACTGCACGTGAACCTGCAGAACATTTTTGTCCCGCAAAGCCGAACGCTGACTGGAAGATCGATTGTGCAGCAAGTTCAACATCTGCATCTTCACAAACGACAACTGTATCTTTTCCGCCCATTTCAGCAATCACACGTTTTAAGTGCTGCTGGCCCGGCTGGACTTTCGACGCGCGTTCGAAAATTCTCGTACCAACTTCTCTTGATCCCGTAAATGTGATAAGGCTAGTTTTCGGATGGTCAACAAGGTAGTCACCGACTTCCGCCCCGCTGCCAGGAACGAAGTTGACTACACCTTTCGGCAATCCAGACTCTTCAAGCACTTCAACGAATTTCGCAGCAATGACAGGTGTCGCGCTAGCAGGTTTAAGAACAACTGTATTTCCAGTAACGATCGGCGCCACTGTCGTGCCAGCCATGATCGCAAACAAGAAGTTCCAAGGCGGAATAACAACTGTTACACCAGTCGGCGTGTATACATATTGGTTTTTCTCGCCTTCACGGCTGTTGACAGGTTTGCCTTTTGCCAGTTCGATCATTTGGCGTGCATAATATTCCATAAAGTCGATCGCTTCAGCTGTATCAGCATCTGCCTCGTTCCATGGCTTCCCTGCCTCTTTTACAAGCAAAGCGGAGAATTCATGTTTTCTTCTGCGGACTTTGGCAGCAGCGCGGAAAAGGACAGCCGCTCTTTCTTCCGGAGACGTGTATCTCCAATCCTCGAATGCTTTCGCAGCCGCTTCAATTGCTTGCTCAGCGTGCTCTTGAGAAGCTTTTGACACTCTGCCGACGACTTCTTCTTTATCAGCCGGGTTGATCGAAACGATTTTCGCTTCTGTTTCCACTCTCTCGCCGTTAATGACAAGCGGATAGTCTTTTCCTAAATATTCGCTTACCGTCGCAAGCGCTTTTTTAAACTCTTCTACATTGTTTTGATCCTGGAAATTTGTAAATGGCTCGTGTTTGTAAGGTGTTGTCATGATAATC
This sequence comes from Bacillus sp. SW14, assembly GCF_047608225.1. Lineage (NCBI taxonomy): Bacteria > Bacillati > Bacillota > Bacilli > Caryophanales > Bacillaceae > Bacillus > Bacillus sp. SW14. The sequence goes on from NZ_JBLKRW010000001.1 coordinate 4,012,830, forward strand.
TCTCCTTTTTTACTTCTTTGTCATTCCTTTGAGAGCAAATGCAATGTTTGACGGACGTTCTGCAAGGCGTCTCATAAAGTAGCCGTACCAATCTTCGCCGTATGGCAGGTAGACTCTCATGTTATAACCTTCTTTTACGAGGCTGAGCTGGGTTTGCGACCGCATGCCGTACAGCATCTGAAATTCAAACTTGTCATTGGCGATGCCATTTTCTTTAGCAAGCTGCTTTGTATAGTCGATCATTTTGTCGTCATGTGTGGCAATCGCTGTATAGTGACCGTTTAAGAGCTGCTTTCGTATGATTTTTTTATAATTTTCATCGACATCGCTTTTCTCCGGGAAAGCTACTTTTTGTGATTCTTTATAAGCTCCTTTTACAAGGCGAAGGAACGGGTTTAAAGAATCCAAATCGTCAATATCACTTTCCGTCCGGTACAGATAGGCTTGCAGCACTGTGCTCACATACTCGTATTTCCTTCTGAAATCCTTGAAAACATCAAGTGTTTTCTGGCATCTGACTTCATCTTCCATGTCGATGGTGACCATGATTTTATGCTTCTCGGCCGTCTGAAGGATTTTCGTCATATTTTCATACACCAGATCCATATCTATATCGAGACCTAAAGACGTCATTTTTAAAGAAACTTGTGAGTTCAGCTGCTGATCCGCAATCGTCGCAATGGTTTGAATGCACTCTTCCGTACGCTCCCGCGCGACCTCTGCGCTGTCTACAAACTCTCCTAAATGATCGACAGTAACTGACAAGCCTTGGCTGTTAAGCTGTCGAATCGTCGGGATTGAACTGTTAAAATCATTCCCTCCGATAATTTTACCCGCTGCTACCCGGCTTCCCCAGTTCTTTGCCATTTTATTGAGAAAGCCGCTTTTGGATAAAAATAAGAAAAAATCTCTTGTGATCACTTCCAACCTCAACACCCCGCAATCTAAGAAGTATTTGTATGAGTTAATTGTAAATGGACAAAACCCACGTTCACAATATTCTCAAAATACAAAGATTCTGATTATTTTTGTGGATTTACCACAATCAGATAGTTAGAAAGTCGGGGAATCGTGTCGAATAAAGGGGAAAAGGAAGCGACAAAAAACATCAGCTTCCTCCATCCTTCCACACTTCTTCAACCGTATTCAAAAGCAAACGATTCAGTTCAGGTGTCATATCCTTTTGTTCTGCTTTCAGCGTTTTTGCTGCTTCCATGATTCTTTCGATTTCCGTTTCAATAAATTGGTGAATAACATGAATTCGCGCTTCAAGATCAAGCTCTTCGCCTCTTCTTTTCCGTTCAAGCAAGGTTTCCATTTCTGCCTTCAGCTCAGAATCAGTAACAAGTTCATTCATCAAAACAGTAAAATCCATTGGCGGAATGGTTCCGTGCTTTTCAATCCATTTGCAAGCCAAGATAGGCCGAAGCACGTAGAAATACTTTTTGATTTTGACCTCTTGCCCTTGAAGGTAATCCTTGACGTTCCTTCTCGCCATATTGATATAGTGATACACGCTTGCTTCGGGCTTAAACGCCTCCGTCCGCAGCTTTCTTAGCTGCTCTGCGGTTGTAAATGCTTCGTAATACACAATGTCTGAGGACAGCCATTCAAGGAGCGGCGGGTTTGATTTTTTGAAGAGGCGCAGCGTCTTTCTCAGCTCCCAGCCGCTGATATCCAGCAAATCGCGAATCGGTTCCTCAATGACATCACGCTCCTGCTCAATTGAAAAATACCATTCCTTTTTCGGCACATAAATAAAGCGGACATCGTAATCACTGTCCTGGGACGGGAATCCAAAGGCGCGGCTTCCTGATTCAACGGCATATACGATTTTGACTCCGTATGACTGCTCGATTCGTTTTAATTCATCAATGATCCGTTGTTTCATATCTATTCGTCTCCAGTCTGGTTTCATTCCGGCAGTTTGCAGAAAAAAACCGCCTGATGATGTGCGGCGGCTTTTCATGCTTATCAGCCTTTCAGATGCTGCTTAAAGAAAGCAAGTTTTTCCGTTTGAAAGGCAGGGATATATTCATGCCCGAAGTAGCGGTACACCTTCAGCTCTTTCTCTGTCTCCAAGTGATTGTAGGCGGCAAACACGGTGGACGGCGGGGTGACCTTGTCAATCAGGCCGATCGACATCAGGACAGACACCTTTACTCGGTCAGCAAGATTCATAATATCGAAATATGAAAGTGTCTTCATCGCCTGCTCTTCTGTTTCCGGGCTGCCATTTCTTCTGAAGAAGGAATTGATTTCAAGGTACGGCTGTTCAAGCGCCACATCAATGGCCCGTTCAAAGTTGCTTAAATAAGGATAATCGGCAGCCGCGGCTTTCGGAATGTGTGACAGAGCTGCTGCGGCAATTGTTACGCCGCCGCCTTGGCTTCCGCCTGTCACACCTATTCTTGTTTCGTCGACTTCGTCAAAACTGCTGATGACTTCAAGCGCGCGGACGGCGTCCAAATAAACGCCGCGGTAATAGTATGTATCTTTATCAAGAATGCCTTTCGTCATCCAGCCTAAAGCGTGACCATGCGGAGAAATACTCGTATCCTCGCTGCTCTGCTGCCCGCGGACAAGCATGCCGAATGCCGCGTATCCGTGAAGCGCCCAATTCACCATTTCATGAATCTCACCGTCATAGCTTGCGTTGTAGCCATGATATTTGACGATCGCCGGATGCGGGCCTTCCTTGTCAGGCACCGCGTACCATCCGGCAATGCGGGCGTTTCCAAAGCTTTTATACGTAAGGCGGTACACCTTGACTCCATCAGCAGGATAATCAACTGGCTGTAAATCAGGTGCCGCTTGGACTTTTGCAAGTTCATTCAAAGACGATTTCCAAAACTCAGAAAAATCTTTCGGTGCTGTTTTTTCAGGCTTATACGTTTGCAATTGGTCGAGCGGCATATCGAATAGTTGCATTTCCGATTATTCCCCTTTGTTTTATAAGTTTTAGTTTGTATTCTATACTACCACGTTTTCTAAATATTTTCACTTTTGTTTTCCAAACAGCCTTCATCAAACGTTTGTTTAAGATTTTCCCGGCTCATTTCCATAAAAGCCTGAGCTGTCAGACTGACATATCGGTTCTTTAAAAATACAAAGACAAGGGTTCGGGATGGCGCTGATTGAATAGATAAATAGATTACACCCGGGTCCTTATCCCTTCTGACCATATTCGGCGCCATTGTCACACCTAAGCCGTTTGCCACAAGAGATTGCGCGGTTTCGATATGGCTCGTCTTAAAGGCAGCATTCGGCTTAAAGCCGCTTTCCGCACAGAGATCGAGAACTGTCCTTCGAAAACCGAAGCCTTCTTTTAACAGAATAAAAGGCACGTGCCTCGCCATTTCAAGGGGCACGGACGGCTGGCGGCCCTCCTCTCCTTCCAGCGCTTTCTCAATCAGCGCGGTCATTTCCGGAGGCATCCACCTTTGTTTTTCCTTAGGCACCGCGAGAACAATCGGTTCCGTGAGCAAGGGTGTAATGGCAAGCCGTTCATCCTCGATCGGCAAGGACAAAACAGAAAGGTCGACCTCTCCCTTTGCCGTCATTTCCTCTAATGAAGCAGGGTCTTTTTCAACAAGCTGAACCTCTACATGAGGATAGCGCGCCAAAAACTGCTTCAGCAGAGGCGGAAAGAGATATCTCCCCGTGACAGCGGGAATCCCGATGGAAAGCTTATGCCCAAGCCCCTGCGACCGCTCCTGCATCTCCCGGAGCAAATCATCTCTGGAACGAATGATGTCCTCGGCTTTTTCAATGAAACGCCGGCCGTGGGGTGTCAGGGTAACAGAGCCGTGGGATCTGTGGAAAAGGGTAAGCCCAAGCTCAGCCTCAAGCTTTTTGATTTGCTGGCTGAGAGATGGCTGAGCGATATGAAGATGCTCCGCCGCCTTTGTAAAGCTTTGGCGCCGGGCGATTTCCGCTGCGTATTCCATCACTTTAATATCCATTTCAGCCTCCATAGGTTAAACCTATCGTTTTTATCATTTTTATATCTTGGACGAATCATAACAGAAATTGCTAACATAATCCATATCATCAAACAGAAAAAAGGAGCTGGTTGACATGACAAATGAAACGCCGTTTTCGAAAAACGCCGAGATGTATCGGGATGAGAAGGTATTTGCCGAGGGGGAAGATTTGGGTATTATGATCAAAACGGCGCAATGCCGGGCTGAGCATCGGGTGCTGGATATCGGAGCGGGTGCCGGCCATACAGCACTGGCATTTTCTCCATATGTACAGGAGTGCAACGGTGTTGATGCGACGATAGAAATGGTAGAAGTTGCATCCTCCTTTGCGCAAGAAAAAGGAACGAAAAACGTACGTTTCCGGCAAGGAAAGGCGGAGTCGCTTCCCTTCGCCGACGATTCATTTGATCTCATTACCTGCCGGTACGCGGCCCATCATTTTTCAGATCTCCGCAAAGCTGTCAGCGAAGTTGCACGTGTGCTGAAAAAGGACGGACGTTTTCTCTTGGTCGATCATTACGCGCCTGAAGATCCCATTCTTGATGAGTTTGTCAATCATTTGAACCGGCTCCGAGACCCTTCCCACGTGCGGGAAAGCTCATTATCAGAATGGCAGTCGATGTTCGCCGCTAATCAGCTGGGCTATCAAGAAGTCCAAAAGTGGAATTTGCCGATTCAATACGAAAGCTGGATCAAACGGGGCGGAACCCCTGCCGACCGAGAAAAACAGATTATCAGCCATTTACATCAAGCATCAGACGAAGCACGTGACACGTTCTGTATCAAATTGAATCAAAACGGACAGCCCGACTCCTTTTGCTTAAAAGCGATTTTGATTCAAGGTATAAAATGATAAAAAGCCGTGCGCTCCGCACGGCTTTTACATTGGCTGATAAAGGTCCCAGCCGATTTTCAATGTCTCCGCAATATAATCGGCGACCTCTTCAGGAGAAAGGTTGTCTGTTGCGACTTTTGAATTGTGTTTGTCGTAAATGGCTTTTCTTTCGTTAAACAGCTGTTCCATGTCATCCATTGAACGGTTGTGCAGCACAGGGCGGTTCTCGATCAATAAGTCCGCGCGCTGCTTCCAGTTCTCCCATGACAGGTCTAGATGAAGCACGAGACAGTTTTCCAGACAGCACGTTCTGATTTCCTCTTGTTTAAAAGACCCGCCCCCCAGAGATACGATTTTGAATCGTTTATGATGGCAAATGTCTAAAATATATTCCTTCTCCGTTTTCCGAAAAAAATCTTCACCCTTTTTCTCAAACATCTCAGGGATCGACATATTGAAATCTTTTTCAATCTCTTGGTCTATATCGATAAAATCTCTATATAATTTTTTAGCGACCAATTGGCCGATTGTCGTTTTTCCTACACCCATGAATCCGATCAGGACGATATTTCTTTCTCTTACTGGGATGGCTCGTTTAGCGTTCATCTTCGGCGAAATCCTCCTAAGGAATGAAATTTTATATTCATTATATGCTTATTTTGCGAATATTTATATAGATACCGGCTTGCCCGTCCTTTTGGCGGCGCTTTTGCCTGAATGACATTCATTGTACAACATTTCCACAGATATTTTAATACTTCGACGCAAAAAAGCATTAAAACCTCTTAAGCTCACTGCTTTTATTGTTCTGCTGACTCTTCGATCGAAGGGTCTTTTTTTGTATCATAAGTGAGAAGGGAGAAATGGAGATGATCATTTGGATAAACGGGGCTTTCGGTTCCGGAAAAACACAAACAGCCTTCGAACTGCACAGAAGGCTGAAACCGTCTTACGTGTATGATCCTGAGAAAATGGGATTTGCTATGCGCTCTATGATACCGCCGGAGATCGCGGAGGACGATTTTCAAAGCTATCCCTTATGGCGGGCATTTAATTATAGCTTGCTTGCCTCCCTGAACGATACATACCGCGGCATCATCATTGTGCCTATGACGATTGTACACCCTGAATACTTTAATGAGATCATCGGCAGGCTCAGACATGACGGCCAGACGGTTCACCACTTTACACTAATGGCTTCAAAGGAAACCTTGTTAAAACGGCTGCGCACAAGAGCAGAAGGACAAAACTCCTGGGCCGCCAAACAAATCGACCGCTGCATTGAAGGATTGTCATCACCAGTCTTTGCGGATCACCTCCAAACAGACAACATGTCGATTCAGGATGCGGCAGAAACCATTGCCGCGAAAGCCAAGCTTACATTAGACCCTGATACGAGAGGCAGCCTCCGAAGGTTCACCGACAGATTGATGGTAAAGCTGAATCATATCCGCATCAAATAAAGATCCTGCACATGACAAAAGCCCGCTCCGAGAGCGGGCTTTCCAGCGTGTCGACAAACCCTCGCATTCGTTGTCAGGCCTGCGCGTCGGTGCTCACGAATTTTAACATTCGCTGTGCTCCGATGCTCGTCATTCCTAGACTTCAAGGGTTTTCAATCACGCTGAAAAGATGACAAAGACCTAAAACGAAAACCGTTTTAGGTCTTTGTCAACAATCTGAAAAGCCCGCTCCGAGAGCGGGCTTTCTTTGGTCTTATTTCCACCAGTCATCAAACATAGACGCCGGAACCTGGCGTTTATGCTCAGTCATGCTGTAGCGTTTTTCCAGCGCTTCTGACACTTTCGCTGATACTTCTTTTCCTTCGAGATAATCGTCAATCTCCTCATAAGAAATGCCAAGCTCTGTTTCATCCGTCTGCTGCGGTTTTTCGTCGAGCAGATCGGCAGTTGGTTCTTTTAAGTATAGGCGTTCCGGTGCACCCAGCTCTTTTAACAGGCTTCTTCCCTGACGCTTTGTTAAGCCTGTCAGCGGCAGGAGATCAGCGCCTCCGTCACCGTATTTCGTAAAGAAACCAGTTACGGCTTCGGCCGCATGGTCTGTTCCAATCACAAGAAGGCCTTCTTGGCCGCCGATCGCGTATTGAGCAATCATTCTCGTTCTCGCTTTTACGTTCCCTTTATTAAAGTCTGTCAGCTTATCGCCTGTCTCTTGCTGATATTGATCTGCAAAAGCGCTGACTGTTGATTGAATGTCAAATTTCCAGGATTTGTCCGGCTTGATGAATTTCAGAGCGAGCTGGGCATCGTCTTCATCCTGCTGTGTGCCATGCGGAAGACGGACCGCGATAAATTGAGCGTCTCCGCCCTCTTCGCGAATGCTTTCCACAGCAAGCTGGGCAAGGCGCCCCGCTAGAGTTGAATCCTGGCCGCCGCTGATTCCCAATACAAAACCTTTAGCGCCGGTTTTCTTAATATACTGTTTTAAAAAGTTGATTCGGCCCTCAATTTCTTGTTTTGGATCAATTGAAGGCTTCACATGTAATTCGCGCATAATCGTTTCCTGCACACTCATCCTACTCATTCCTCCTGTACAATCGCTGTTTCTTATTTGATCATTTCCCCAAATGAATTGAAATGAATCATGATCGTTATGTATCCCTATTAAATATAGCACAGGTCTTCATTTACAGTGAACAAGAGAGATCAGCTGACTTCCACCCGTATTGACGTTACACAGTCTCCATTACACTTTCCTTTTTCGATCGGACAGGAAGAAAACGCGACAATCAAATCCGTTTCCGCCCTCAGCCTTACATAATCGCCGGCATTCGAAAGCGGCGTTTCCACAGACAGGTTCCCTTTCTCATCAAGGACAGTATTCATAAAAATCGCAAACGGGTAATGCATGTGAGGCTTCGGTACGCCAAACTGCTCAAGCGCACGGTTCATATTGTCATAGCACGTATCCTGAAACTCATCCTTTTGCTTGCCGTATAACAGCCTGTTCATATCAGGTCGGCAGGCGGGAAGCAGGAGATCATGTTTGCCGACCGTATCCTCAATCAGCGTCAGCATCGGTTTGTACAGATTGGAGTAGAGATGGTCATTGACCTTCACATGAATAGAATGATTGGCATCAATGGTCGCGCCCTGATCAAGGTGCTCATAAAAATCTTTGGCATGGTACGCGACAAAATCTGCTACCTGCTGCCCTTCTACATCAACCACCTTCAAAATCTGCCCCTTTTTCAGCTTCAGACCAAGCCCTTTTTTCGGCTCAATAATATATTGCTGTGTCATTGCTTTGCTCCTTTTTCCATTAGTATGGGCGTTCGCCGCCTTCTCCATGTAAAAAGAGGCAAAAATCCGATGTATATAAGCTTCGGGCGGGTCGCAATCTAACCTTAGATAAAAGGGGTTGAAATTGATGAGTCAAACAAAAAAAGACCAGCAAAAAGGAAATTTGGCTTGGTGGCAGCTGTCATTAATCGGGATAGGATGCACAATCGGAACAGGATTTTTTCTCGGTTCCAGCATTGCCATAGTGAAAAGCGGTTTTTCCGTTCTGCTTTCATTTCTGATTGGGGCAATCGGCACGTATTTTGTATTCGAACAGCTTGCCAAGCTGTCGGCAAAGCAGCCGGAAAAAGGCTCGTTTTGCGCGTATGCAAGAAAAGCATTCGGCAGATGGGCCGGGTTCAGCAACGGCTGGGTGTATTGGTCATCAGAAATGCTGATTACCGGAAGCCAGCTGACAGCCATTTCGCTATTTACGAAACATTGGTTTCCACAAGTCCCGCTATGGGTGTTCGCTTCAATCTACGCGGTACTTGGGCTTCTGATTATTTTCACCGGGCTGTCTGTTTTTGAGAAGACTGAAAACGTACTGGCAGTCATCAAAACAGCCGCTATTTTTATGTTTATTGTGATTGCCATCCTGGCATTATGCGGCATCTTATCCGGCGGAAAGCACGATGTACAGATTCCAAATAAGACGAGTGAATTTTTCCCATACGGCGCCATGGGGCTGTGGACAGGTTTAATCTACGCGTTTTACGCCTTTGGAGGAATTGAGGTCATGGGGCTGATGGCGGTTCACTTAAAAAAACCAGAGGAAGCGTCAAAATCAGGGAAGCTGATGCTGGCGACACTGGCGGTTATTTATATTATTTCGATCGGACTGGCTTTGCTGCTGGTTCCATTAGACACGTTTACACAGCAGGATAGCCCGTTCATTACGTCGTTAAAAGGATATAACCTTAAGATCATTCTCGATATTTTTAACGGGATTTTCATTATCGCCGGGTTCTCGACCCTCGTCGCTTCACTGTTTGCGGTTACGACATTGCTTTGTACGATGGCTGATGACGGCGACGCGCCGAAATGCTTTACCTTAAAGGAAGGCAAAAAAATATGCTGGCCGGCGCTGGGGCTGACGTTTGCAGGGCTTATTTTATCCATCATACTGTCTTTAGTGCTGCCCAAAAACATTTATGAGCACATGACCACAGCAGCGGGGCTTATGCTTTTATACACTTGGCTGTTTATCTTGTTCTCCAGCAAAAAGCTCACCGATCCCGAAGGCATGGGGAAAACGCAAATTTATTCAGCGACGATTCTGATTGCTGCGGCTGTGTCCGGCACATTGTTTGAAAAATCAAGCCGGCCCGGTTTTTTTGTGAGTATAGGTTTTCTCGCGATTATTGCGGTCGTTACAGTGATCTATCAAAAAAAGCAGGGACATAAAGACCGCCCTGCCAGCTCGTGATTTATTTCATTTTGTTGAACATGTTCTTCAAATAAGAAAATGGGCACTTCGACACCTGCTTTTCGTCGTCACGGAGGAAATACTGTTTCCATTCGCGATTATCTTTTCCTCCGTACCAGCCTAAATGCGGATGAATCGGAGCTTGATCATAGGCTTCTAAACGCGAGCGGATCAGCCTGCTCATGTTGCGGCCAAATGCGGTTGATCCATTTAACTCTTCAAACACCCACCTTGGCTGAAACGTGATCATGAAAAAGGGAAAGCTCCGGCTCCTTCTCGCCTCATGCCCAGGTGTAGCGCACAGAATAAAGTACGGCTCGCCGTCAAAACAAAACTCCCATTTGTAATGCTCGGGATCGGCCGGAATGTCTTCCGGCCATTCTTTTTTGTCTTGATGGCTCAGTCTATTTAAAAAGCTCCAAAACAGCTCTTCATACGCTTCAATCGAATAGTGCTCAGCCAAATCTTCCGGTGTGTCAAACAGCACAACGAGGGATGCGTATTTTCCAGTGTCCCGTGAAATCCTTCCGTACTCCGCAAGCAATGGAGCCAGTTCCTCCGCCGTACCGTTTTCCCGCGGATCTCCGGCAAACGCAATGCGGAGCTGGTCAGTCAGAAACGCCTGCCGTCCGGGAATGCATGGAAACGTATCCGCGTCATCGGCCACAGTTTCTGCCAGAAGCTCAAAAGCAATTCTTTGCCATTCAAGAAGCTCTTCTTGATTACGTTCCAGAAAACTTTTGGTGTACATCCCATCCACATTGATCCACCTCCAGTATCATCTGGATACTATATTAAAACCAGAAGCGGCAGGTGACTGTCCTTGATGAATCAGCCCAATAACTGTTTGATGCCTTGATAACCAAAGTAACATCCAAATACAAGGAGAGACACACCAGCGATTCCGGTCAATCCTCTTAATAGCTTTTCATGAAGCAGATTTCTGAACATACTGGCTGTGATCGCCATGCAAAAATCCCAGATTAAAATGCCGATCATGATACCGGAGCTATAGATGAGAAGCTGATTCATATCGTAGGCCTCTGCTGTTTTCGCAAGTATGCTGCCGTAAATCCCAAGCCAAAACAGGATGCTCAATGGATTTGACAGTGAAATGAGAAAACCCGAAGCGAATGTTTTCTGGTACGACGCTTTTCCTCGTGAGCTTCGCACATCCATCGGTTCTCTGACATTTTTCAGCGTTTCAATTCCGGTATAGGTCAGAACAAAAAAGCCGAAGAGCCACAAAAACGTTTTCACAAATGGAGCGGTCAAAAACTGTGACAGCCCGAAATAGATAAAAAGCATGTACAGTCCGTCCGCTGTCATGGCGCCTAAACCAAAAACCCACGCATGCCAAAAACCGTTTTTAATTCCTTTGTCTATTTGCGCCGCATTCACTGGTCCCACAGGCGCAGACAAGGACAGTCCAAGCACAATATAGCTCAAAAAAATGTTCACCGGCCCGTACTCCCTTCTCTTACGTAACTTGTACAATTTATTCGGGAACGGGCCAAGCTATGCACAATTTCGCTTACTGTTTCAGACGTTCAAGCTCTTCCTCCATAATATCGGCGGCTTTTCCTACGAAACTGAAAATGAGTTCCAGTTCCTCTTCGGTATAGTCGCGGCATAAATCCATCGTAGACTCCGACAGTGAACGAAACAAATCTTTTACATGTTTTTTTGAAGCGGTCAATGGGACAATTATGACTCTACGGCGATCACTAGGGTCCTTTTCACGAGCCACATACCCCGCTTTTTCCAGACGGTCAACAAGCGCCGTGACCGAACCCGTGCTGAGGCCCGTCTTTTTCCCCAGCTCTCCAGCCGTCATTGGCCCTGCTTCATTTAAGATGTCAGCTGATTTTAAATCGGTGGGAAACAGACCGAGAGCTTGAGCGGCTGCTTGGTGAAACAGAACCGTTCTTGTGCCCAATTTCCGAAAAAGCTGAACGGCAGTCCTTTCCAACTCACTTCTGGAATTTCTTGTTGACAACTGACAATCCTCCCTATAAAATCAAATTTATCTTGATAATCGAGATATTCGACGACCAAACTATTATCATGATATCAGAACTTACATAGAAAAGTAAGAGGAGGTAGAACAAATGGACACAACATTAGCAAAGCAGGCTTCCACCAAATTTGTGGTCCTCGGTCTCCTGCTGGGCATCTTGATGTCTGCGATGGACAATACGATTGTTGCCACCGCGATGGGCAGCATTGTAGCCGATCTTGGAAGCTTCGATAAATTCGCTTGGGTAACGGCGTCCTATATGGTGGCAGTCATGGCCGGAATGCCGATTTACGGCAAGCTTTCCGATATGTACGGCCGAAAACGCTTTTTCCTGTTTGGACTTATTTTTTTCTTAATCGGGTCGGCTTTATGCGGGATTGCACAGACGATGAATCAGCTGATCATCTACCGGGCCATTCAGGGTATTGGAGGCGGCGCGCTCCTGCCAATTGCTTTTACCATTATCTTTGATTTGTTTCCGCCGGAAAAACGCGGTAAGATGTCCGGCATGTTCGGCGCTGTATTTGGATTATCCAGTGTTCTTGGACCGCTGTTAGGCGCGATCATTACAGACGCGATCAGCTGGCACTGGGTGTTTTACATCAATGTGCCGATCGGCGCATTGTCATTGTTTTTCATTATTCGCTATTACAAAGAATCTCTGGAGCACAGAAAGCAGAAAATTGACTGGGGCGGCGCGATTACTTTGGTCGTATCCATTGTATGCCTGATGTTCGCCCTTGAGCTTGGCGGCAAAACATACGATTGGAATTCGATTCAGATCATTGGCTTGTTTATTGTGTTCGCCGTTTTCTTCATTGCCTTTTTTATTGTGGAGAGAAAAGCGGAAGAGCCGATCATTTCTTTCTGGATGTTTAAAAACCGATTGTTTGCCACAGCGCAGATTCTCGCTTTCCTGTATGGCGGCACATTTATTATTTTAGCGGTATTTATTCCGATTTTCGTTCAGGCGGTTTACGGCAGCTCTGCGACAAGCGCAGGCTTTATTTTGACGCCGATGATGATTGGATCAGTCATCGGAAGCATGATCGGCGGGATCTTCCAAACGAAGGCAAGCTTCCGCAATTTGATGCTGATATCTGTCACGGCTTTCTTTATCGGCATGCTGCTTTTATCCAATATGACACCGGAGACGGCACGGGTATGGCTGACAGTCTTTATGATGATTACCGGCTTTGGTGTAGGCTTTAATTTTTCCCTGCTGCCGGCGGCATCGATGAACGATCTTGAACCTCGCTTTCGGGGGACGGCCAACTCTACAAATTCATTTTTGCGGTCATTCGGCATGACCTTGGGCGTCACCATTTTCGGAACGGTGCAAACAAACGTGTTCACAAACAATCTGAGTGATGCCTTCAGCGGTATGAAAGGCTCAGCAGGCTCAGGCGCCGCGCAAAATATCGGCGATCCGCAGACGATTTTCCAAGCGGGAACACGCTCCCAAATTCCTGATATGATCCTGAATCGCATCATTGACGCGATGTCATCAAGTATCACGTACATCTTTTTGCTCGCTTTGATTCCAATTATCCTCGCGGCTGTTACTATTTTGTTTATGGGAAAAACCAGAGTGAAAACAACAGCGGAAATGGCGAAGAAAAGTAAATTAACACCAAAAAGCAGTACATGGCTGGCATGTACTGCTTTTTTTGATTACACTCCTAATCTTGCTAGAATAAATGTCCATATACAAATGATCAATAACAGAATGAGGCTGTACGCCACTGTCCGCTTAAACAGTTTAGATTCCTTGCCTGTCTGGCCGACCGCTGCGGCGGCAATTGCAATGGATTGAGGAGAAACGAGTTTCGCCATCACCCCGCCCGCCGTATTTGCGGCTAACAGCAAATCAGAACCAGCACCGATCTGCGCTCCGGTAACAACCTGCAAATGTCCGAACAAAGCGTTATTGCTGACAACAGAACCAGTAATGAACACGCCGATCCAGCCGAGAACAGGACTGACAAACGGGAACAAGTCTCCTGTTTTGGCCAGTGCTAACCCAATTGAAGAGCTGAGCCCTGCGAAGTTGGCCAGATTGGCAAACCCCATCACAAAGCAGATCGTCATAATCGGCACCCACAGCTCTTTTCCTGTCTCCTTCATGGACGCAAAGGCATCCCGACAAGAGAAATTTTTGCTGAACAGGCCTGTCACGATGACCGCCGCTAAAATCGCTGTACCAGTAGCTGACAGCAGATCGACTTTAAAGACTGCATCTAACGGCGTGGCGGATGGCGCAATCGGCGGCATTTTCATCATTTGCTGATGCAGGAAAGGCATTTTAAAAAGAAGCGTTGTTTGATACAACAGTCCGCCTTCTTGAAAAAGCGCTTTGAAGGCAGGAAGGCTCCAGATTGTGATCGCCGCAGTTAAGATGTAGAAAGGAGACCACGCTTTCGCAATGTCAGCGGTACTGTATGCCTTATTCTCACCAGCCTCGCCGGCTCCTTCCTCCCGATAAATCTCTTTCGGCTGCCATTTGCGAAGGAAGAGCGCAAGCCCGCCCATGCTGAATAGGGCCGCCAAGATGTTTGCTAATTCCGGCCCGAGCACCGCCATTGTCAGTGTCTGAACCGCTGTATACAGCCCGCTCACAACCAATAGGGCAGGCCAAGTCTGTTTGATTCCTTTCATTCGGTCTAATAGGAAGACAAGCAGAAACGGAATCAAAAATGAGATCATCGGCAGTGTCCACATCAATGTCCGTGACAGCTCAAGAGCGGACAAATCACCAATCTGCGCCCCTGTGATCACAGGAATCCCAATCGCCCCAAAGGCTCCAGAGGCTGCGTTCGCAATCAAGCAGAGCGCCGCCGCTTTTAACGGTTTAAAACCAAGTTCGACAAGCAGCGCCGCACTAATCGCAATCGGAACACCAAAACCGGCCGCGCCTTCCAAAAACGCGTTAAAACAAAAACCAATTAATAATAGCTGTAACCTTTGGTCAGGCGAAATGCCGGCAATGCTGGAACGAATAATAGTGAATTTTCCGGTTTTCACTGCGATTTTATACAGCCACACCGCCATCAGGACGATATAGCCAATCGGCCACAGCCCGCTTCCGATTCCCAGCAAAACAGAAGAAATCGCTTTTTCTACCGGCATATGAAATGCCAAAACGGAGACGATGAAACTGACGGCTAAGGTAAGAAATGCCGCGAGAATGCCTTTCATTTTAAAAACAGTTAAAGCCAAGAGAAAAAAGAGAATTGGAGTGAGCGCCACAAGTGCGCTCACATACTCGTTTCCAAACGGATCATACAGCTGCTCAACCATTGACAATCAGCCCTTTACTCTATAGTTGCGATTAGTTGACCTTTAGTTCTGCAAAATGAGGTTTTAAAATGTTTTTGAGAACGCCGGCGCTATGACGAAACTGTTCTTTTTCTTTCTCATTTAAGTTCAGCTCAGTGATGCCTGCAATTCCTCCGCGGTTGACGACAGCCGGAACGCCGATGTACACGTCATCTGTGCCGTATTGTCCGTCCAGATATGTGCTGACAGTTAAAATACTGTTTTCATTATGAAGAATGGCTTTTGTAATGCGGGCAAGACTCATCGCAACACCGTAATAAGTCGCGCCTTTTTTCTCAATGATATGGTAAGCGGCGTTTTTCACGTCATCTACGATCTGGTCAAGCTCCTCTTGTTTATACGCATTATTTTTCTTAACAAGTTCACTAACCGGCATACCGCCGATATTCGCGTGGCTCCAGACAGGAAGCTCTGTGTCGCCGTGCTCGCCGATAATATGCGCGTGCACGTTTTGAGGCGCTGCGCCAAAGTATTCGCTCAGCATGTAACGGAATCTGGCAGAATCTAGTGTTGTGCCGCTTCCGATCACTCGCTCTTTTGGCAGGCCGCTGAATTTCCATGTCGCATAAGTCAGAATATCAACCGGATTTGTCGCGATTAAGAAAATGCCGTCAAATCCGCTCGCCATCACTTCACTGACGATTCCTTTGAAAATCTTTAAGTTCTTTTCTACTAATTCAAGGCGTGTCTCACCAGGTTTTTGGTTTGCTCCGGCGCAGATGCAGACAATATCAGCATCCTTGCAGTCTTCATATGTTCCGTAAGATGTTTTGACCGGTTGCGGCGCAAACGCCTTTCCGTGGTTTAAATCCATCACATCACCCATTGCTTTTTCTTTATTTAAATCAATGACCACAAGCTCATCTGTGATCGCTTGGTTCATTAACGCAAATGCATAACTGCTTCCAACAAAACCCGCTCCGATTAAAGCTACTTTATTTACATGTTTGTTCATCATTAATCATCCTTCCAAGGTTTGTATTTCTTCGGTGTTTGTTTGTGAAGTATTTCACATTTATATTGTGCAACATTTCACAAACTTTTGCAAGAGAAAAGATTTGTCTGATTTATGAACAAAAAAGAAACCATCTATGATGGTTTCTATGAGATTTTCCCCTTCCCTCAATAAGGAAGAGAACCGCTTAACCCAGAGTTGTTATATAAACCATTTTGCACATAATCAAAGCCAGGCTGGTTTTGGCCGGGCACTTGGGCGCTGCCGTTATTAAAAATCACTTTAGCGTTCGTTGTATCCGTATCCGCAGGAAGCGTCAGCGTGTAAATACCATCCGCATTCTTGGTCATTGCTTTTCCCGGCCAAGATCCGGTCAACTCTATTGCGCGGCCTCCATCATCTTTATAGATATAAGCATTTACTTGGCCCCAATGATCCGGATTTTGATAGCCAATTGTTTTGGCCGCAGACGGGTCTCTTTTTACAAAGCTGTACTCTTGGGCCCTCGTTACACCATCACTGTTCGTTCCAGTTAACGTGATGTCGTATGTTGTGCCAAATGGATCTCCTTTTCCGATTGTTAATTGGTCTCCATCCTTAAACGCTGTCTCTTGCCCATTATTGATTTGATACACGGCTTTTGCTGTATTCGCATCAGCACGCAGGGTGATCGCCAGCTGATCATTGAAAGAATGTGTGACCCCTGTTTTGACATTCTCAAGGAAGACATGAGGCGCATTTGCAATATCGTCAGGATAAAGAACAACCACTGATCTGGCATTGATCGTGCCTGTCAGTTTACCGTCCCTGACTTGAAATGAACCGGTCCCGGCTTTATTATCATAGCTGCCATCAGGTAATTTCGTTGAAGCATTTATGCTGACAGAAGAGGAACCTGCATTTGCCAACACAACACCTTTTGAGCCGCGCTGATTCATAAGTATTTGATTGTTTCCATTCGGATTCGATAGCTCCTCAGGCTGTCCAGTCATTACATTGTGAAACGTATTGACCGCAACGATAGCCTGATCCTCAAATAAAGCACTCCCGCGATCGCCTATTTGGGTTTTCCCCGGGAATCTTACACCATTTCCGCCGCCCTCAGGTCTTGAAAAGAAGAGAGGCGTACTGCCTGAGCGAGAAGCAATCACTGCCCAGCCTAAGCGGATATCGTCATCGCTCATCCATGTTGACTCCTCATCATCATTTGCATACGTATCATGCGATTCCACCCACGTGACTAACTTGTCGGCTGACACATCAGATGCATAATGGGAAATATTCGACACGCTCAGATTACGATTCTTTAAAGCGGACCTTATGGAATGTCCATAGTTAGATGCTGTCACATTCATATAATTCGCATATGCTGCATCTCTGGAGGCACTGTCTTGCAGGATTTCTCCGTATTGGAACTCGGCAGATGTATTCGTAATATTCGGCCAAAATTGGCTGCCGTAATTCCCATCATCGGGAAGCTCTATATGCTTGGCGGCATCATAGCGAAATCCGTCTGCCCCATCATTCAATGCTCTTTCTAAGAAACGTTTCAGATAGGACTGTACTTGTGTATTTTGTGTATTCCAATCATACAGCCCGAGCAATGAATTCTGCGTGACATCCCATCGATCGGACCAGTTTTTAATTTGTGTGTTTCCATGCGTCCAATTTGAAATACTTTTAACTTCATTTGAAATCGCAGCATAGTCACTGGTGGTATGATTGATCACAGCGTCAACAATGACCTTTACGCCATATTCTTCAGCAGCAGCGCACATTTCTTTAAATTCTTGTTCAGTACCTAAGTAACGGTTGCCAATTTGGTACGATGTCGGCTGATACAGCCAGTACCAGTTCGACATGCTTTTGTTTCCTTGGTTCCCTTCCTTTACTTGGTTAATCGGAGACGTCTGAATGGCTGTATATCCTGCATCATGAATATCCTTCATATTGTGTTTTAACGTATTGAATGACCAATTCCAGGCATGAAGTATGGTTCCGTCTTTGATCGTTGGCGCTGTAAGCTCATTCGATTTGTCCGCTGTTTCAGCATTCGCAGCCGCAGGTCCTGCCAGAACCAAATGAAACAGCAGAAAAAATCCAGCGAATAACGGCAGTAAAGAGGTTTTGAATCGTTTTTCAAACATTATTGACACTCCTTATTTAATTATTAAAGACTTAATGCGGAGTCAAACATATCCCTCTTACTTCATTCTTCCGCTCCCTCCTTTCAAACTGATGTGAAGACTGGAGAATTTTGTTAACGCTTACATTTTAAATTATCACAATCACTCTATCAAAACAACTTAGTAGAGTGAATTCAAATCCATGTGCCTATCCAACTAGAAAACGCTGCCCGGAACATGAGCCGTTTTCCCAAACAAAAAAAAGAAACCATCTCACCTAAGATGATTTCTTCTCTATTTCTTCTTTTACCGCTCTTCTGTAAGACCACTTCACAATAACATACCGAAGCAGAAACAGTGCGCCGCCGCAGACGATAAAAAGAAGGATCATTTTCAGCCAAGCGAAGAATGTATGGGGAATCCCCCTGTCGTACATCGTGAGCATCACTACCGCAAAAGCAACCGCAATTGAATCTAATCGCTGCTGCTTCACCCGTTTTTTCAATTCTTCTTCGGTGTTTATTCTCGGCAGGAGCATTCCAGACGCCGCTGCCCTGATGCAGTAATATAAGATCATAACAAACAAAAACACAAGGCTTGCAGCCCATTCTTTAAACGGAAATTCAAACATAATGCCGCGGATGATCACATCAAGGAGTGCAAACGCTCCCGCTATCATCCCAATCTCCGTCCAGATTTTTTGTTCTTTTTCTTTTACTCTCTTATTTTCCCCATTCACGCCTGAAAGTCTATTACGCAGATTATTCATGACCTTCCTCCCGCACTTTTACGAATGGCTTTGGCTTACATCTTACAATAACAGCCTGTGCTTCTGCAATGAATAACTCAAAAGCCCGTCGTACAAGCCGGCGGGCAGCATTATAGAAAAACGCTCCCTAGTTACAATTCAACACAAAGACCGATGTAGACCGAATCAGAGCAAGCAGGAGCATATACCGAAGCCGCTTCACTTATGAAATTCCGCTTGCGGCATGCACAGCCATACAAGATATCTGCACCCGGACTTGGCTGCGGCCTTCAGCCAGGTTTTCACCATTCGCCACTGCCTATGTAAGAGCTGATCATGTAGAAGCTTTTCCTTTTTCATTAAAATTTCGATCATCAATTTTTGAACAATGGGCAACAATAGGTTCAAACGGTTAGCTTAGATGGTTGTAAATTCGTTTCTCCACCAATTTCCAAAAGCAAATCAAACAAGCGTATCAGAATCTTACATAAGTAATGCGGCTACAAGTGTGAAATGAGGGTAATGGATGAATGAAATCATACTAAGATATAAAAACTTTTTTTCAGTTCTTGTTCGATGGATTATTTTTGGAAGCATTATTGGTATCATTGTTGGCTCGACAACAACTTTTCTTTTAGAGACAAACGATTATCTAGGAGAAATACGAGAAAAAAGGGATTGGTTAATTTTCCTTCTCCCTTTAGGCGGGTTGGTCTTAGGATACGTCTATATGAGCTACGGAAAGGTATTTTTGAATAATACCTTAAATGATACTGCTGAATTAAATAATCTAGTGATAGACGCGGTTCATGGAAAAAAAAGCGTTCCGCGGAGAATGGGACCTATCGTCTACTTGGGAACCTTCATAACAGTCTTTTTTGGCGGTTCTACAGGAAGAGAAGGTGCGGCTGTTCAAATGGGAGGAAGTATCGCTGCAGCAGTAAACAGGTTTTTTCGTTTAAACATATTCGACAGTAAATTGTTCATCATGAGCGGCATAAGCGCCGGGTTTGGCGCCGCCTTTGGAGCCCCCATAACAGGTGCTGTTTTTGGGATGGAAATGGCTGCTTTAGGAAAGCTGAAATTCGAAGCACTTGTTCCTTGTCTGGCGGCCAGCTTTGTCGGTCACTTTATGACAACAGCAGCTTTGGGACATAAACACGAAAAATTCATTATACAAATTGTGCCTCAACTATCTGTTATGACGTTTATAAAAGTGATTCTCGCAGCTGTTATGTTCAGTCTATTAAGTGTTTTATACTGTCAAA
Organism: Bacillus sp. SW14; assembly: GCF_047608225.1. Taxonomy (NCBI): domain Bacteria; kingdom Bacillati; phylum Bacillota; class Bacilli; order Caryophanales; family Bacillaceae; genus Bacillus; species Bacillus sp. SW14. The sequence continues at coordinate 4,032,838 of NZ_JBLKRW010000001.1, forward strand.
TGAGACACGGTATACAAACATTTTCGGAGAAGCTTTTCAAAAAAAATCATATGAAGAGAGCCTTTGTTGGCGGAATAGTCATTGTGGCATTAACGCTAATAGCAGGTTCACAAGATTACAATGGCCGGGGATTAGAGATGCTGCAGCAATCCTTTAAAGAAGATGTTCCTCCTTTTGCCTTCCTCGCCAAACTGGTTTTTACAGCAGTTACGCTTGGAACCGGCTTTGTTGGCGGAGAGGCCATACCTTTATTTTTTATGGGGGCAACATTAGGGAACACCTTACACACATTCATGGATTTACCCATGTCATTTCTCGCTGCATTAGGATTGATCGCTGTTTTTTGCGGCGGTGCCAATACTCCTATAGCAGCCTTCCTATTGGCAATGGAGATGTTTGACGGAAAGGGATTAGAGTACTTTTTTGTCGCTTGTATCGTTAGTTATTTATTTTCAGGACATCATGGACTATGGCCTTCTCAAAAAATATATGAACCTAAAAGCAGGTTATATCAAATCGCTCACGGAGAAACCATTGAAAATGTCGAAAAGAAAAAAAAGCCTTAGGCATAATGAAATTAAAAAAGCAGTCTGCTACATTTAGATTCCGTTTGGTGATTATCGCTGAAGAATAGAATTCAAAATTTAATCCACAATAAAAACAGCGCAGGAATTTATTGATTGGTTGAAAAGAGGGGATGTTTTTTTGGATTTCAACTTCATATGGAAATCTATAGTGGTCGTCGCAGGAGGAGTTCTTATTTTGCGGTTAGCTGGGAGAAAATCCGTTTCTCAGCTTACGGTAGCTCAGACTGTCATGATGATAGCTGTTGGATCATTAATTATTCAACCTGTTGGCAACAGGAACATTTGGATTACAATGGTGATTACGTTTTTAATGGTACTCACACTTCTTTTCATTGAATATATCGTTTTGAAATCGGATACCCTTGAGACGTTTATTTATGGAAAATCACTTACAGTAGTCGAAAACGGCGAAGTGAATGAAAAAAATTTAAAAAAACTGCGCTTAACAGTTGATATGCTTGAAGTAAGGTTGAGACAACAAAATATTCAGCACTTGGCTGATTTACAATGGGCTACAATAGAATCGAACGGCCAGTTAGGTTATATGTTAAAATCCGAAAAACAATCCGCGACGAAAGAGGATATTCAAATGATAAAATCACTGATTGAATCACATCACTCTAAGCCCTCCAATGAATCCGCAAAACCCGCAAATAATATATTTACGGAAGTGAAAGCTAGAAATCATAAAGAAAAACCTAAAGACCATTTGGATTAGGAAAAAGTGATAAGTGACTCAGTCATCATAACCTTTTTACATTCTCACTTAAGGTTTTCTTTGTTGGCTTCGCTTTTCTTGAAGGAAAAAATGAAGGCTGTCGAGAATTACTCGGCAGCCTTCATTATCTTTACTTCTTCAAATCTTCAATTGAGTTAACGTTTTTCATATATTGAGGCACAACAAGTCCCATCTTCACGCCAGTCATACTGGTGCCAACATCGTCATATTTGCCCTTATATTTGGCAGCGTATGCTTTATGGGTATTCGGCAGCCATGCGGAAAGGGATGCATCCGCGCTTCCCGTCGCAATCGCGGTCCACATCGGGCCAGCCTCTACCTGAGTAAACGTTACGTCATAGCCCAAGTCTTCAAAGACTTTGCCAATCACGTTTGTACTGGCAATCTCACTGTCCCACGCCACATAGGCAAGGTTGATTTTGTCTCCCTTCACCTTCTGAACGCCTTTTGTCCACTCCGCAATTTGATCTTTGTGGTTCTTCACATACTCAGCAGCGGCTTTGGCAGGTTTCTCGCCTTCTTCCACCTTGATCATGACTTCACCCATGTCGTCTTGCGTCCATTTAAACTGGCTCAGAAGCTTAGCGGCATTCGGCTGTTCTTTGCTGAAGCCTTTGCGTGTGATCGTATGGATTTCCTCTGCGCTGCCATAAGATTGTTTCGGATCATCGAGATATTTCAGCTTATATCTGGAGAACATCCAGTGCGGTGTCCACCCTGTAATGATAATCGGTTTCTTACGGTCGTATGACTTTTTAAGTGTTGCGGTCATCGCGGCGCTTGACGCCGAAATCAATGTCCAGTCGTTCAGCTCATAATCCTTCATCGCTTTGTCGGTCAGGGCCATAATCCCTGAACCGGGATCAATCCCGATGATGGTCTTATTCACCTGTTGAGCCGCGGTTGCATTTTCATCGCTTTCTGAACCGCAAGCCGCAAGTGAGAGCGCCAGCATGGCGGAAACGCCGATACCGATGATTTTTTTAAGCATCAGGCATTCCCCCTGCTTTTCTTCTTCACTTTAATGTTTTGAGTAATGCGGTCCAGCGTAATGGCAACGATAACGATGGCGATACCGGCCTCTACGCCGACCCCGGTTTTCAGCTGTGTAACGGCACTGTATACTTCAGAACCAAGTCCCGGTGCACCGACCATTGCGGCGATAACAACCATTGATAAAGCAAGCATGATGCTTTGGTTGATTCCGGCCAGAATGGTTTTTGTCGCAAGCGGAAGCTGAACTTTAAACAAACGCTGAGCTGTCGTAGAACCGAACGCTTCAGTTGCTTCAATCAGATCTGCCGGCACTTGCTTAATACCGAGAACAGTCATGCGGATTGTCGGCGGCATCGCGAAGATAACAGATGCTACAACCCCCGGCACAACACCGATGTTGAAGAAGAAAATCGCCGGCAATAGATATACGAAAGCAGGCATTGTCTGCATTAAATCAAGAATAGGTGTTACAATACGGCGAACCGTTTCTTTCTGGGACGCCCAAACTCCGATCGGTACCCCGACCACAATCGAAATAATGACCGATGTCAGAACAAGCGCCAATGTTTGAAGCATTGGGTCCCAATATCCTAAATAATCGATCAAGAGGAAACCAATCAACGTAAATAACGCAATTCCCCTTGTGCTGATCCACCACGCAAGTGCGGCGAAAATAATCGTTAACAAAATAGATGGTATAAATCCAAGTCCGCTGACAATTCCATTTACAAAAGCGGCAAGTCCGTTTGAGATTCCGTCGAAGAATCCGCCAAACGTCATCGTAATCCAGTCAACAAAACGGTCAATGATATCTGCTAAAGGTATTCTAGGCAGTCTATCCATCTTACTTCACCTCCTGTACAGAAGGATCTTGTGTTTGTTCGTCAGTGCTTTCAGCATTGATATACTCGTTATTGCCGGCAAGCGCGCCAATCAGTGCGCCTTTTACGACAATCCCTTTCATTCTTTGCTTCTCATCTACAACCGCAATTGGAATATTTGCGTCAGAAACAGCATCAAAAATCTCTGTCAGATACGTATCTTCTGGTACAGTCGTAAATTCTGTATTCAAGATATCTTGAAGTGACAAATCAGACTCAGCCGCTTTTTTCGCATCAGACGCATAGATAACACCTAACAATTTCTTTTGTTTATCCACTGCGTAAATCGAAGAAATTCCAAGGTTTTTCATCAGTGTCAAAGCAACGCGAGGCCCTTTATCAATCCGCACCGTTTCAGCGCGTTTCATAATATGGCCTGCTGTGAGGACTTTAGATAAATCAACATCCTCGACGAATTTCTCAACATATTCGTTAGATGGATTCATCAGGATTTCTTCAGGCGTGCCGATTTGAACAATATTACCGTCCTTCATTAGAACAATTCTGTCACCGATCCGCAACGCTTCGTCCAAGTCGTGTGTAATAAAGATAATTGTTTTCCCGACATTTTCGTGAAGATCAAGAAGTTCATCCTGCATATCTTTACGAATCAATGGATCGAGCGCACTAAACGCTTCGTCCATCAGAAGGATGTCCGGATCATTCGTCAACGCGCGGGCAAGGCCGACACGCTGCTGCATTCCGCCGGAAAGCTGGTCAGGATATTGCTGTTCAAATCCTTCAAGTCCGACAAGCTTAAGGGACTCAAGCGCTTTTTGCTGCCGTTCTTGTTTGTCTATACCTTGAAGCTCCAGCCCGTATTCCGTGTTTTCAAGTATCGTTCTGTGCGGGAACAGAGCGAACTTTTGGAAGACCATACTGATTTTTTTCCGGCGGACTTCCCGGAGCTGGTCTTTAGACATATTTGTTATCATGTCACCATCAATGTAAATGTTTCCGGCAGTCGGTTCAATCAAACGGTTTAGCAGCCGTACTAATGTTGATTTACCGCTCCCTGATAGACCCATGATGACAAATATCTCACCATCATACACATCAAAATCTGCTTGATTTACCCCAACGGTTGATCCAGTCGCTTTCAGGATCTCTTTTTTTGTCTTTCCGTTGGCAAGCATTTGAGCTGCTTTCTTTGTTTGTTTCCCAAAAATTTTAGATACTTTCTCGACTTTTATCTTAATTGATTTCTCATCTACACTCATATTTTCCCTCCATATGAAGCAATCTTTATTACCGTAACACTTATGTAACATTCCATACAAACAGCATATACTCTTTTATTCTGTATCATTTCTCTATATTCTTTATTATAGCTCCTTAACCTTGTGAATACTCCTAAATACTCTTTAATCCTTCTTAATTAGTGCATATTGCAGATAAAATTCAGGCTTTTTCTACTATTAAGCGCTTACAAAAAATCTTTTGTTCTTTATATTTCAGGACTTATTGCTCTCGATCTGGAAAAATAAGTTGACTTATTTGCAGTTTCGCGACATAAAAAACCAAATAATCAAACATCCGCCAAATTTTTAAAATGCTGTCTGATGAATCAGGACTTGCTATTATTCGTACGCTTGATTACAGCGGAAAAGAACTCACCTACCGACATGCAGGTCAACATGCAACATTGTCAAAATCACTGCATCTTACTCATGTGAGAAGCGGGGTAGACGCACTCCGAAAAGATTCGTGGACGAAATAGGGTTTCTCAATACATATCTGTTTCATAGTTTCAACATTATAAAATTTATAGGCGTGATAAGAAGTAATGGTGTCTTTCAATCCATTTTGCGGCGAGGCACCACTGTCAGCACATGTCTTGCAGGTTTTTTATATCAACACACACCGTTTCGGTACTTTACACGATTCTGTTTTTATACTGCCATGGCGCTCTGCCAGACAAACACGATGATCCGCAGCCCGGGTTCAACTGTAAAAAAGCACCTCAATCGCGAGGTGCTTTTCCTATTCAAGCTCAGTTTGTTTCGTTTCTTTTCCCATAATCAAAATACAAGCAACCGCGAGTAAGATCGCAATGCAAAAGATTGAAAAAATCACTGAAAACGAAATATGGCGAGCGGCGAGCGTTCCGACGAGCAGCGGCCCGAAGATACCGCCGATTCTTCCAAACGCCGCTGTCGTCCCTGAACCTGTGGCGCGAATCGCTGTCGGGTATTGCTCCGGTGTATAGGCATACAGCACGCCCCACGCACCAAGATTGAAAAACGATAACAGCATTCCAGCTGTAAGCAGAAGGCCTAATGAATCCGCAGTTCCGAAGAAATAGGCGCTTCCTGCTGTACCAATCAGGTAAAAGACGAGTATCCACTTCCGTCCCGCTTTTTCGATCAGCCACGCAGCAGAAAAATAGCCCGGAAGCTGAGCAAGCGTCATCAGCAGGACGTATTCAAAGCTTTCAATCATGCTGAAGCCTTTGAGCAGCATGACACTAGGCAGCCATAGGAACATGCCGTAATAAGAAAACACCACGCAGAACCAAACGATCGACAGCATCACGGTCGACCGTAAGTACTGTCTTGCCCAAACGCTTTTTACATTCTCCCATACCGATGTCTTTTTAGCAGAAAGCGACTCATATTTCGGCGAATCAGGCAGACTCGTCCGCAAGTACAGAGCATAAAAAGCAGTCAGCGACGTCAACAGCAGGGCGGCCTGCCAGCCGAAGCTTGGTATCACAAAGTAAGAAATCAGTGCTGCTACGAGCCAGCCTACTGCCCAAAAGCTTTCCAAAAGCACAATCACTCTGCCCCGCTTTTCAGGCGCAACCGCTTCAGAAACAAGAGTTGAAGCGACTGGCAGCTCGCCGCCAAGCCCCATCCCAATAACAAAACGCAGAATAAGGAATGCAGATAAGCTTGTCACAAAAGCTGAAATGCCGCTTCCGATGGAAAAGCACAAAAGGGTAATGATAAACACTTTTTTTCGGCCGATTCGATCAGCCAGCAACCCAAATAAAAACGCACCCACAGCCATGCCGATGGAATTCACGCTTCCGATCCATTTCATTTCTTCAGGCGCAAGATTCCACTCCACGTGGAGCGCGGCGATAATAAACGATAATATTCCGACATCCATTGCATCAAACAGCCACCCCAAACCGGCGACACCCAGCAGCTTACGCTGGGATATAGGCTGTTGTTTTCCCATTGTCAACACCTCTGATATGCAAAATGATTACCGTTTAAGTTTACAACTGTCTTTACACAATGTCATTAACTAAATGGTGTAAATGTAAAACCCCCGCTTATATTTCACAAGCGGGGGGCTTTTTATTGCTGCAATGCTGCTTTTTTAATATTATCCTGAAGCTCGGCAATTCGTCTTGCACCATCTTCGCGGAGGCGTTTGTTTTCTTCTTCAATTTGTTTTGTTTCCTGCATACCGCTGACGATCGTGTTCCAAGACGATTCAATCGTTTCAATATCTATGCTCGGTCTGCCGGCCATTCTGGCAATTTCAACACTCTGGCTCGAGATGTTTTCCGCATTTCGTTTCAGCATCTCGTTTGTCCGGCGATCAAGCTCGCTCATGGAGTCAGCCACAAGCTTTTGCCGTTTTACTGTGACAGCCTGAATAATGCCGTTTTTGAAAATCGGAATGGTGATGATGAAAGCGGAGTTGATTTTTCCGATCAGCTTCGCATTACCGCGCTGAAGAAGGCGGATTTGCGGTGCAGTTTGAAGCGCTACCATTCGCGCCATATCAAGGTCGTATACCCGCTCCTCAAGCGCCTGAATGCCGTTGCGCAGCGTATCAAGCTGCATTTGCGCTAGCTGATTTCCGCTTGCTGCTTTTTCTTCATATGAAGGGAGAATGGACTGCATCTCTTCCAGCTTCATTTGTCCGGCAACAACGTATTTTTCAAGCTCCATATAGTAATTAATATTGTTTTCATACATTTCATCGAGCGTATAGTTTGTTTTGGTCATCTCATCTTTATATTTAGAAATCTCAACGTTGATTTTTTCAATTTCTCCGCCGAGCGTCTGGTACTTTTTAAAGATTTTCTCAATCATGCTGCCGCCGCGTTTGAAAATTTTAGCCATCAGTCCCTTTGGCTCGTCAAAATCGTTTTTGTCAAAACGGTCCATGATTTTTCCAAGCTGGGTCAGCATCGTGCCTGAGTCTGTCACGCTTGTCGTTTTCATCATCCCCAAGATGCGGTCAGAGAACTTAGAGATTTCAACGGCCGGCTCCTTTCCGTACTCAAGCAGCTCCATTTGGTTTTTCACGTCAATTTGTTGGACTAGCCGTTTCACCTCTGGTTCCTGGCGGAGCTGCAGACGGATATCGTCAGCTTTTTGCTGGGAAATTTCTTCGTTTTTATCAAGAACAAGCGGGTTTTGATTTTCTGTTGTCATGCTTTTCTTCTCTCCTTACTTTTGGGTAATCGTTCTGAACAGCCTTTTTACAAGTGAAGGCTCCTTATAGTCCTGCTGAAACACCATGTCATCCAGCCAGTGGATATCATACTGATCCTCTTCAATAAACTGCTCAATGTCTTGATGGCCGGGAGGGTTATACATGATGATATCGATTCCGATTTCATTCAGGAACAGCAGGGCGGCAGCGTCTGAACGCGTGAGTCTGCCGCTCATTTCCGTATGATATAAAACGAGTTTCGGAACAGTTTGCGCATAGTCGAACATTTGAATCAATTTCAGCAGCTTAGCAGACAGGTTCGTTGTTTGTTTAAACAAGTAAATTTGAACATCCTTGACTTGTTCCTGATGCAAAGCTTTAAGACGCGGGTGCCTGCACATTCTCGAAATCGTTTTGGCAATGGCAGCCTGAACGCCCGCCGGAAGCTGCTTGTACTGCCACACATTGCTTGCCATCAGCTTGTCCGGATCAATGTTCCCTTCATGGTCTAGCGCGTGGCTGTAATGAAATTGATAGTTCGATTTGATTTCTGCTGTAAACGGAAAGCTTCTGATCATTTCTGTTTCCTGGTAATCCTCTAATGTATGAAGCCTGTTCCAATATTCTTTATGGTCTTTCGACACGCCCATGATTTTGGCGAATACATTCGGAATCTCAATGGAATGTTTATCGGCTTTGAAATTCGGCCGAATGAAGGCCCGCTCTTTTGCGATTAAAAACAGTTCATCATAGGTCGTTTTCAGCGTAACAGACATCGGTGTATGATCCCTGAACTGCCATGGCTTGTACAGCATGGATTCCTCATGATTCAGCACATGTTCAATTTCCTTTGTTGAGCGGTAGGCTACGGTTGATTTCCGGTCCGGTTTTTCTTTCGGAAACGGCTGAAGCTCCGAAACATCAGGCAGCTTTTCCGTAAAACTGAGCTCCTGCTTCGGATCGACAAGCGCCAGCTGATCGGTTCCCGCCGGATGGAACAATAGGACATCACAGCCGGCCAACATCAGATAATATAAGAAATAGAGCTGGCTCTTCGTTGCGTCTCCGTACCAAACAACTTTTGGCATCTCCCGTTCTATATCGGTTTTTTCCAGCCAAGGATTCAGGTGATTCAAAGAAAACTTCGAGACATCAAGCAATACTCTGCGAAAATCAGGATGATTCAGCCCCTGCTCATGATGGTCTGCAAAGGTATGTAAAAGCGTCATCAATGCTTTTCTCAAGTGGCGGTGCATGAGGGGGTTTGTATGCTTCGCAATCAGCTGCTCCCCGTCCAGAAAGGCGACAAAACGGCTGACCGACAGCCCTTTTTCTTTCTGGTTGATGGAATGAATATGCTGTAGCGCCTGAAACGTTTCCGGCGCGATCGTTTTATCAAGCGTCTCGCTTAAGATATAAATATGATCCTTAACCGACAGCTCATACAAGTCGTTATAATAGTCCGTTTCATCTATGGGCGTACCCAGTATTTGTCCGGCGAGCCTCGAAAAAGACAGCCCGTGTTCCTTCTCATAGCGGTCCCGCTCGGGCAGCGTCTGAAACAACATGTTTTTCCAATCACCGTCGGCGGGAACTGTTTTATGAATGATTAACTCTTCTTGTCTCATCATATCCTCCTTTCTGGTCTGTTTGTATGCATTATACTTGTTTTAATCGGGTTATTCGGGATAAAACAGACGCTGTGATTTCTTCACCTGCCATCATGCCGCTTGCTTTCGTTTTGCGTAATTCCGGACAGTGGCGCAGCACCTCGCCATGAGCGGGCGCGATGCCGAAATCAGCTTCCTGAATCAGTTCAAGATCCAGCAGCGAATCTCCCGCTGTATAGATTTCATCAAGCGAAAGCCTCGATTTCAGATATTCGACCGCCCTCCATTTATTAAGCGGCTTCGGAATAAAGTAAAGCTTTCGCCCCTGCAGGGATACCTGCCATCCCTTTTCAGCCCCCCACTCCTTCACAGCAGCGGGATCGATTCCGGCTATTTTCTCTTCGTTCAAGATAAGATAGACAAAATAATGATGTGCCGTTCGGGTTCTTTCAACCGCTTGTGCTACAGACAGACTAGCGATTTCTCTCAGCATAGCCTCAATCGGCAGACACGATGCGAGCTGCTCTTTTATGAACTCGTCCCACTCTTTCAGAGGTTGGCCGTCCTTTAAAATACAGCCGCCATTCGTAGTCACAGCATATTCGGGCACAATGTCCTGCTGAAAACAAACAATTCTCTTATACTGCTCATTTGTGCGTGTGGTGACAGGAATAAAATAGTGATCCTTCTGAATTTGCCTTACGTTCTCTTTTGTCACTCCCGAGATATAAGAGATGTCACGGCCGTTCAGTGTTTCTATCAGCTCAACCCCCGCTTCCTTATCAGGATTGCTGATCATGCGCCTCGAGTAAATTAATGTTCTGTCTAAATCACTGGCGAATGCGTTCATAGGCTTTTCTCCGCCGGACGAATCAGCCCGCAGCAGCGATATGACATATTCTTGTATTCTTCCACAGGCACGCCCCGATCCTTCGCAAGCAATAAAATATGCTGCAATGCTTCTTCAGCACCCGGCTGAATGAGTATTTTCCAAGGCACTCTTCGCAAAAGCACGCGGGTCGTTTCCCCAACACCCGGCTTAATCAGATTTGTGTTGCTGATGCCGAATTGCTTTTGGATGGTTTCAATGGAAGCTAGACCGCTCCAATCTGGTTTCACACGATCGTTTTGCAGCCTAAGTGCCAGGCGTTCTGCTTCTTTATGAATAGACGGAAATTGCTCCGCTATCGTTTCAATATAGAGATTGGATACATCCTCTTCGCTGAGCTCTTTGTAATATTTCGCCCCGTGAAAATCAGCCGGCCCGATCCATGTTTCATTTAAAACCGTGCGGCTGACAAGTCCTGATACAGTAGAGTTGAGGCAGGCGCTCGGAATCAGAAAGTCTTCCTTCGTTCCATAGATGTCCGCGCAATGCCCCGGATCGGCAAGCACCGCGATTTCAGAAGACAGCCTTGTTCCAAAGCGTTGATTAAAGCGTTCTACAGAGCGGATCAGTTCTTTCGTGATGGCACCTTTACCTGTCCATCCGTCGATAAACGCAACCTTGCCATCCGGATGATGCTTCAACATATAATGCAAGGCATTTTCATCAATTCCCCTGTCCCGAATGATAGAGATGCTATAGTGCGGCAGCGAGACATGATACTTCATTTTGATATAACGTTTGATCAGGACACCGATCGGCGTGCCTGCTCTTGCCAAACTGCACAAAACCGCATCTTTCCCGCTTTTTTCATAAATCTGCTCCGCAACAACTCCCGCCGCTAATGCGACCTTCTGTTTGCTGTCTTCCAGCGAGGCATAAAACAGTTTCATGTATTCATCTGTCGGCTTGTATTCGATCGGCAGCATTTCTGAATAATGGATGCCGCTTTGAATTGACTTCTCCCGTTCTTCCGTACTTTTTTCAATGGATACAGCGGACAAGTCTTTTAATAGAAAGGTCACATCTTCTTCTGGATAGCTCCCAATACGATCAATAACGTCTTTCAAATCAGATCACGCCTTTCCTGAGAGAGTTACAATGTGGATATGAGGCACTTCTTTTTCTTTGAAAATATCAAAAATCGGCTGTAACGCCTCATCCGAAACGTTCTTTTCCAGACAGAAAAAGACTTCGTCATACGCTCCGGCAGGAAGGTTATAGACAAAATGGCGAACTGCCTCATCTTCCGGATTCATAAATGAATAACCGTTTTGCACGGCATAACCTTGTTTTGCAACCGGGTGAATCGGACTGCGCGTGGTAGAGTGATAGGAAACCGAACCGCCAAGCTTTGAGGCGATTTTCATTGGCAGATACATCAGCTCTCCCGTTCCAAGCACGAGTGTTCTTTTGCCCTTCCGATATTGTTCGATGTAAAGCGCTGCTTGGCGGCAAGCTTCGTGAACAGCCTTTCGCTCAGACGGCTTTACGCCGAATCGCCCTGTTTCTTTCACGTAAGAATGAACGTTTGCGGATGTTTCCGGCTGATAAGGAACGGATGTGAAGAAATCCGATATATCAATGTCCGTTCTGTTTATCGCTGTTCCTTGGGGCTTCGGGCTGTAGTTGCAGGAGGACTCGGACAACGGCACACCCTTAAAGGAAATCCGCCCTGATAATAAAGCAACGGTTGAAATTGTGACGCCTAATTCCCGTTCAGCCTCTGCGTATGCCTTCTTATGCTCCTCCGTCCGCCAATCCAATAAAGACAGGACAGCGTATTCTTTGCGCGGAAATTTGGATTGGATATCCCGAATCATATGTAATGCGGTTTTCCCTGTAGTGATTTCATCATCTACAAGAAGAATCGGACAGCTGTTGTTCATCATATCTGGTTCTGCGTAACACAGCTGATCAGTGGCATGGGAATGCTCTTCCACAAATGTGATCGAAGGCTCTGTGTTTCGGATCTGTTCACGTGTTGTATGGACAAACGACGCTTGTTCAATGCAATCATAAACCGCGTGTCCAAGCGCCGTCGCCGTTTCCGCAAACCCGATTACAAGCGGCGCTTCGTCCAGTGTAACAGGGTGCTGTTGAAGCGTTTGATAAGCAGCTTGAAGCTCGCTTTCCGTTTCTGAAAGAAGTCCGTTCAAAATCTCGTTTTTTTCCTTTATCTCCTGTCCGGTTTTCCGCTCAGCGTATTCCAAGGCAAGCAGCCCGGACGCTAAAAGCGGCTTCAGCGGGTGAACCGGGATATGTTTGCCCAGCACTTTGCTGACAAATAAAAAGCCCCTTTTTTTATTCACTCTTGCCGCCATCTCGAATAATGCTTGTTCAGGTATGAAAAGCGGGTTGTCTGTGACCGACAGATCAACCGCCATATTGTCCAATATTTGAAGGGTTTTGCTGTTCGTTGAGCAAATCGGTGAAAGATCGGTTTTCATGATACACCCCATAAATTTCTGATTTTAATAAGATTTTTTCAGCCCATTTCATATGAGGCTTGATTTCATTCATTTTGTTAGAAAAATGGCTTTTCATCACGCCGATTGAACCGTTTCCGTGATGAATAATGCTTAACGCATCCATATAGTCTTCCTTTGTTACAACATACAGGCTGTTTACAATTTTGATATGGGTCGGATGAATGACCGTTTTTCCGTGAATGCCGTTGGCGATGTCAAGTTCGGTTTCCTTCACCAAACCTTTTACATACTCATTCAACTCAACTGGCGGGTGCGTCGATAGCAGATAGGGCTTTTGCGATGTCTGAAAATACTCCCATACAGGGCCTGAAATAATGAACTCCCGGCCGAAGTAATTGATGATATCTGACATAAAGTCCGCAATCATGCGGATATCATATATCGTTTGCTTCGGCTTTCTTCTGATGCCGTATAGTCCGCATAAATCAGTCGCACCGATGCGCACATTTAAGATCAAGTCCTGATGCTGATGCAAAATCATACTTAGTTCAGACAAAGCAGCAGCCCTTGTCTCTTTCATTAACAAATCGGGTGTTTCCAATATCGGCATGCCGTAAAGCGGCACCTTCATGTCACCGGATATGCCTTCAAGTGCTTCAACATAGTCACGGGCGTTTTCCGCTGAGAATTTTGGGAAGACAAATCCTGTTAACAAATGGAGTGCAGGTTTCAGGGTATCGGCTAATTGCAGCAGCTGTTTCGGAGACCGTACACGCACAAACATAAACGGGAGATGGTCCGGCTTTATCTTGCGGTGCTGGATCGCCTGCTCAATCAACTCCAATTGGCGGCTCACATTATGTTCAGCCCGCTTGACCTCATGATCTCCAATCGCATCCTCCAGACAGAAAACAATAGATGATAAATCCTCATATTTGTGTTCTGTTATCATCGCCGCTATGTCCGGGCGGGTTGCCGGCATATATAATACGGCCCCCAATGCGTGCTCAAGCAACTTCTTAGGCGCCTCTTTCGTGACCTGTTTCGGCGCTTGATAAAATACATTTTCTTCTTGATGTGTTGATAAATAGTGGAAATACCGCACACACGTCACCTCTTTTCTGTAACAAAAAAGGAAGGACATAAACCTCCCTCCTTGTTTTGTTTTATTCTTCTTTTGACGCGGCTGTCTGTTCGCGCACTTGCTTTTGTTTGTTGATATAGTGAATGATAAATGTAATCGCAAAAGCAGCGATAATGATAATGAAGAATACAGAGTGCGGCATTTCGTAATGGAAGGCACTACCGGCCATTTTCAGCGCGATAATTCCGATTAACACGAATGCTGTGTTTTCCAGCTCAGGAATTTTATCAATCAGTACAAGGAATACTTTTGCCACTGTACGCATCATTAATATACCGAGCATACCGCCGACCAGAAGCACCCATACTTTTTCAGATACCGCAAATGCGGCCAGAATGCTGTCCACAGAGAAGGCAAGGTCCATCAATTCAACTGAAATAACAGTCGCCCAGAAAATACCGAACGTGCGGACCATCCAAGAGTTTTTCTTCATGCCGTCCGTTTCCTCATCGTTTTCGCCGATCCAGAAGTGCTTAATGACGAGCCAAGCCAGATAAAGCGCGCCAAGCACCTTGATCCACCAAAACTTGATGAGGAGCATACCGAGCCCGATAAAAATAAACCTGAAAATATAAGCTCCAAATAAACCATACGTTAACGCTTTTTTCCGCTGTTTTTCCGGCAGGTGTTTAACCATCACCGCAAGAACAAGCGCGTTATCGGCCGATAAAAGGCCTTCCAAAACAACAAGAGAACCGATCAGACCCCAGGAAACAGGATCAGACAACACTTCCCCCCACATTTTCCAATCGAAAAATGAAGCATACGTAGACATGATATGATGTAAAAAGTCCAAATTTTTTCCTCCTATTAATTGAAAACGGTGACTTCTCTATTTGTCACTCGCTTACACTTGCAAACCGTAGTTCCGGCACAATGCAGCCAGCCCGCCGGAAAAACCGCTGCCGATCGCATTGAATTTCCACTCGTCGCCGTGTCTGTAAAGCTCACAAACGACAACGGCTGTCTCAATAGAGAAATCTTCTCCCAAGTCGAAGCGAAGAAGTTCATTCTGCGTCTCTTCGTCCACAACGCGTACAAACGCATTGGAAACTTGTCCGAAGTTTTGGCTGCGTGCTTCCGCGTCGTGAATGGTCACTGTGATACCTATTTTCTCAATGTGAGCAGGTATTTTTGAAAAATCAACGATGAGCTGCTCATCATCTCCGTCACCTTCACCCGTGCGGTTGTCACCCGTATGGATGACACCGCCGCTCGGATGCTCAAGGTTATTATAGAAGACGAAATCGAGATCATTCACGCAGTTGTCATGCGCATCAACTAAAAAAGCTGAAGCATCCAGGTCAAAATCGTCTCCGCCTGAGTACTTATTTGTATCCCAGCCTAAACCGATCACCGCTTTTGTGAGTCCCGGATTTGTTTTCGTTAGATCAACACGCTGTCCTTTTGCTAATTGAATAGCCATACTGCCTCTCTCCTTTCTGCTCTTCGTAATCTGTCCTAACCAACTTGCAAGCCGAAGTCTGTTGCGATACGGGCAAGGCCGCCTTGGTAGCCTGAGCCGATAGCGGAGAATTTCCACTCGCCGTTATGCCGGTAAAGCTCTCCAGCGATAATTGCTGTTTCAATAGAGAAATCTTCCGCCAGATCGTAACGGATGAGCTCTTCATTTGTTTCTTCATTGACGATGCGAACGAACGCGTTTGACACTTGTCCAAAGTTTTGGCTGCGCGCTTCCGCTTCGTGAATCGTGATGACAAATGAGATTTTGTCGATATTGGCAGGTACGGCGCTGAGATTCACTTTTACATTCTCATCATCGCCTTCGCCAAGACCTGTCAGGTTATCGCCTGAATGAACGACTGAACCATTGCCGCCTTCAAGCTGGTTGTAGAAAATAAAATCATTTTGAGATGCGCATTTTCCAGACGCATCTAAAAGAAATACACTTGAGTCAAGGTCAAAGTCATGTCCGCCGTCATACTTATTCGTATCCCAGCCTAAACCGACAACAACCTTTGAAAGACCTGGATTTGTTTTTGTTAAATCTACTTTTTGTCCTTTTGCCAATGAAATTGCCATGTTTCATCCACTCCTTTTTTCTTTTATACGTACCGGCTGATAATATCTTCTAATCTCGTATCGTTTGTGCCTTCACCGATCGCCGCGAATTTCCACTCGCCGTCCTGGCGGTAGATTTCAGCCGTAATTAAGCTTGTTCTGCCGGCATAATTGTCTTTTAAATTGTATTTGAGCATTTCTTCATTTTTAGATTGATCGACCACACGGATAAACGCATTTTGAATCATGCCGAAATCTTGTTTTCTTCTGACACAATCATAAATATTAACAACAAATACAAGCCTGTCGATATTTGCAGGCACTTTTTCCAAATCTATCATAATTTGTTCGTCATCACCCGCACCGTCGCCTGTCAGGTTATCGCCTGTGTGTTTGACACCGCCGCAGCGGCTTTTCAGGTTGCCGAAATAGATGATATTTTTCTTATCGGTGAATTTGCCGTTTTCGAGCATCAATACTGAAGCGTCACAGTCGACATTGGGTCCGCCCCCGCCGAGCAGCTTTCCGAAAAAACCGCCTCCGCCTGATGAAACCGGGTCCCAGCCGAGACCGACCATCAATTTTGATAAGCCCGCTTTTCCTTTTGTTAAATCAATACGTTGTCCTTTTTCTAAAGAAATCGCCACACGATTCACTCCTAATCATCAAGATGTGAATATAGTCACATTTATTTTTACGTACAAAGGGAAGATGAGTATGCCGTAAATTATTAATAGATACGTTTGTTATTATAGCAAAGTTTCATAAAAGTTAAGAATAATTGACGAAAATCCTCGAAAAAAACTTCCATATTTGATGTGATTTTTGCAAATCATATGAATTGTGATTCTAAAAACAAACCATTTGACGTGAGCGAGTCATTTTGCCTATTCTTGTGTCACATTCTAAAAACAGACAGAAAGGAAGCGGCCTTTTGATTCATTTCAGCATACTTGACCAGGCACCTGTTTCTAAAGGAGAAAGCCCTGTGACAACTCTTCAGCATTCGGTTGAGCTTGCCCAATTAAGCGAACAGTGGGGCTATAAGCGTTATTGGTTTGCCGAACATCACAGCACGAAAGGACTGGCAAGCACGGCGCCGGAAATTATGATCGCCCGCATCGCGGCACAGACAAACACGATCCGTGTCGGGTCAGGCGGCGTGCTGCTGCCTCAGTACAGCCCGTTCAAAGTGGCCGAAACCTTTCGCCAGCTTGAGGCCCTGTATCCCAACCGGATTGACCTCGGTGTCGGGCGTTCCCCCGGCGGCACGACAAAAACCCGCCTTGCGCTAACGGACGGGGTGAAAAAAAGCTTAACCGATTTCAACAGACAACTGCAGGATGTCTCTTATTTTCTCACAGATTCGCTTCCTGCCGGGCATCCGTATGCCGGAATCAAAGCGGCGCCGCTTATTGACACTGCACCGGAGCTATGGGTGCTCGGTCTCGGTGAAAACAGCGCAAGACGCGCGGCGCATCAGGGGATTGGATATGTGTTTGGGCATTTCATTAACCCCGAGCGAGGAGAAAATGCATTTCGTGTTTACCGGGAAAACTTTCGGCCGTCAGCTCATTTCTCGTCTCCGGCCGCATTGTTTACGATTTTTGTCATTTGCGCAAAAACAGATGAGGAGGCAGAAGAGCTCGCGTTAAGCCAGGATTTATGGCTTCTTCGCGTCGGAAAAGGCTTGGACAGCCGCGTGCCGAGCAGCGAGGAGGCAAAAACGCATCCCTACACAGAGTCCGATAAAAAGCTCATAGAAGAAAACAGAAAGCGAATGGTGATCGGTTCTCCAAACACTGTCAAACAGCAGCTTTTAGAGCTCACAGACCGTTATGAAACAAATGAAATTATGGTTCTTTGCAATGTGTTTGATTTTGAGGCGAAAAAGGAATCATATGAGCGTCTTGCCGGGTTGTTTCTATAAAAAAAGCAGTTTTTCCGATGGAAAAACTGCTTTTCGTGTTACCGGCTCCCTTTTTTACGCAGGGTTTCTTTTTTGATAAACGTCCAAACGCCCTGAACCGCGAATCCAATCAAAAGCAGAACGATCAAAAGCAGGGTAATAGACGGCCCTGGCGGCGTTCCGAGCTGATAAGATGATGTCAGTCCCATAAAAACGCTGAATAACGAAATGAGTATAGCTGCGATAAATACCATGTTAAAGCCTTTCGCAATTCTAATGGCGAATGCTGCCGGCAATACGAGCAGGGCTGATACAAGAAGAACCCCGATGATCGGAATAATGACTGAGATCGCAAGCCCTGTGACGATACTGAATGACATCGACAGAACGTTTGTATTGATTCCGGACGTTTTTGCTGTTGCTTCATCAAACGTCAGCAGGTAGAGCGGTCTTCTCAGTACGATAAAGTAAAGCAGGATCAGCAGTGTAATGATGCCGATAATATAGACCTGCTGCTGGTTTACGGTCACGAGCGATCCAAATAGGTATTGGTCAATGCTCATATTGGCTGTGCCTTTTGAAAGGCTGATTAAAAACATCGCGAAGGACAAACCAGCCGCCATTAAGATGGCAATGGACACTTCTGAATAGGTTCGGTATGCCCGCCGCATGTATTCAATCCCGATTGCGCCTACGGTCACGACGACGATGCTCGCCGCGGTAATATTGGTGCTGAGAAAAAAGCCGATGGCCACACCTGACAATGAAATATGTGATAGTGTGTCAGCCATTAAGGCCTGTCTTCTGAGAACGAGATAAACCCCTAAAATCGGGGCCATGATGGCGATCATGCCGCCTGCTAGAAAAGCTCGTCGCATGAATTCCAAGTCAAACATTTCCATCCGCCTTTTTCTCCTCTCTCTAATCGAATTACTTTATCTAAAAATTGCTGCACTTCATTTTGTTCATGAGTGACCATCACAACTGTGCGGTTGTGATTTTTCACGAGATGGTGCATAAATTCGTAAAATCCTTTTCTGCTGTCATAGTCAACGGCTGTTGTCGGTTCGTCAAGCATTAAGAGATCCGGATTGCTGGCAAGCATTCTGGCGATACAGATTTTCTGCTTCTGTCCGCCTGATAAGTCGCCGATTTTCCGATCGCGGAGCTCCCACATTTCCACCATTTTCAACGCTTTTTCCACTTCGATATGATCTTCTTCATTTAAACGTTTAAACCATTTCCCTTTTGTGTATCGGCCTGACTGCACAAGCTCCAGCACCGTACTTGGAAAACCGGCATTAAATGAAGAAATTTGCTGCGGGACGTAGCCTATCGTCAGGCGTTTTCCTTCTGTATTCCTTTTACTGATCGTCACCGTGCCTTCCCACGGTTTCAGCATGCCGAGCATGACTTTCATAAGCGTCGATTTAGCGGCGCCGTTTGGGCCCGTGATACCGACAAACTCACCGCTTTCAATATCAAGTGATACTTTATCCAAAACAGGCGTATGGGAATAGCCGAAAACGATATCTTTCAATGAGACGAGATTCATGTCAATCTTCCTTTCTCACAAAGAAATAGTGTGCACCCTCCGGCGCACACTATCTTATGATTTATCCAATAGTGAATCTTTAAGGGCATCGAGGTTTTGTTTCATAATGTCGATATACCCTAAACCTTTATCTTGTTCTTCTTTGCTTAAGCCCTCCAGTGTATTGAGCACTTCAGTCTTTGCGCCGATTTCACTGGCCAGCGTTTCTGCGACCTTTGAGGATGCAATTTCTTCAAAGTAAATGACTTTTACGTTATGTTCTTTGGCATACGTTTTCAGTTTTGCTAAGTCGGCTGCGCTCGGTTCTTGGTCAGGCGAAAGCCCTGCAATCGGAACCTGCGTCAGACCGTATTCTTTTGCCAAATAGCTAAAAGCTGTATGCTGTGTGATGAATTCTTTCTTCACCGCTTTTTTTACGGTTGTACGATATAGTTTATCAAGATCCTGCAGTTTTGCAATATATTCTTTACTATTTTTCTCATAGTATTCTTTGTTATCCGGGTCCTGCTTTACGATTTGCGCCGTAATATTTTCAACTTCCTTCTGCGCCAGAACAGGGCTGAGCCATACGTGAGGGTCCATTGCATGGCTATGGCTGTGCTCATGTTCATGCTCCTCGTGCTCTCCGTGTTCTTCATGCTCTTCGTGTTCTTCTTCTTCCGAACCTTCCATTAAATCAATGCCTTTGCTCGCGTTGACGAAAACGGCATGGCCTTGGCCCATGCTTTTTTCAGCTGACGGAACCCAAGTTTCCATGTATTCACTATTATAAACAAACAAATCAGCATCTTGAATGTTGGCAATGTCTTTTGGCGTCGGTTCCCAATCATGCGGTTCAACGGAAGATGGAATTAACAAATCCACATCTCCTTTATCTTTTACAATTTGTTTCGTAAATTCATACATCGGGTAGAACGTTGTGACAATGTGCAGTTTATCACTCTTAGAATCCGCCGACCCTTTTGTTGATGAATTGCCGCATGCTGCGACTACTAAAAAGCACGCTGCAATCACAAACAAGCCGCTCCATTTTTTAAACATATCGTATATCCCCTCTTTTTCACATAACTTTAAATCAAAATGATAACGATTTTGTAATCCTATATTATAATAAACCGAAGTCATTACGTTTTGCAAGAGTAATTTTCGTTTTTGTTATTCTTCCGTCTATGGGGTGAATATATGTACTTAAAAAACCCGGCTAAAAAGCCGGGCGGGCTGAGTCATTTGATTGTTTTGTCCAGAAGATATACTCTGCTCTCGTAAGGCTGAAACACCATTTCGTCAGCCAGATCACCGTTGTTTTTATAATTGCTGAGAAGCAAGGATGCCTGATCCTTTCCGCAATGCTTAGGCCAACGGAAAACAGCCTGCTCTTTTGAAAAGTTATTGACCGACAAAAGCTGCTGTTTTCCATTTTCTCTCATGTATACAAACAGCTGCGGATCATCCGGAAGCAAAAGATTATAGCTTCCTTTCATGAGGTCAGCGTACTGCTTTCTCAGGCTGATCAGCTTTTTGTAGTAGGTTAAGATCGAATCAGGGTCTGCCTGTGCTCCCTCCACATTGATAGTCGAGAAGTTCGGGTTGACCCTCAGCCAAGGCGTGCCGTTAGTAAATCCGGCATTCTTGCCGCTGCTCCACTGCATCGGCGTCCGGGCGTGATCCCGGCTTTTGGCTAAGATCGATCTCATCACATCTTCTGGATCATAGCCTTTTTCAAACACCCGTTTATGATACATATTGACCGTTTGGATATCTTTGTAGTCCTCAATTCGGGTAAACGGCGCGTTTGTCATCCCGATTTCTTCTCCTTGATAAATATACGGCGTGCCCTTCATGAAATAAAGAACGGCGGCCAGCATTTTCGCGGATTCTTTCCGGTATTCCCCATCGTCTCCGAATCGCGACACAATCCGGGGCTGATCATGGTTGCACCAAAACAATGTATTCCACCCTTCGTATTCAAGCTTCTTTTGCCATGTTGTCAAAACAGACTTTAAATCAGAAAGCTCATGGGGCTTTACATCCCAATGTTCTTTTCCCGGCTGCTGGTCAAGCTCCATATGCTGAAAGTGAAAAATCATGTTCAGTTCATGCTTATCTGTTCCCGTATACTTCAGGCCTTCCTCCGGTGTGGCGTTTCCTGCCTCTCCGACGGACATGACATCATATTGAGAAAATACTTTATCTGTCATTTCTTTTAAATAGTCATGAATTCGTTCGCCATTTGGTTGGAAAGGCTTCAGCTCTGCCTGCCGGTTGATATAGTCCTCATACGGAGGAAGATATTCTTTCTTAGAGATGAGATGGAGCTGATCAATCCGTAACCCGTCCACCCCTTTATCAAGCCAAAATCTCATCATGTCAAATACCGCTTGGCGCACCTTAGGATGTTCCCAATTTAAATCAGCTTGTTTGACGGCATTCATATGGAGATAATATTCTCCCGTGTGCTCCTCGTATTGCCAGACCGGGCATCCGTAGTCAGACACCCAGTCCGTCGGTAGGCCGTTCTTTGTGCCGGGGCGCCAAATGTAATAGCTCCGGTATTTGCTGTTTTTGTCCAGCTCCGCTTCTTTAAACCACGGGTGCTCGACCGAGGTGTGATTTAACACAAAATCCATCACTAGCTTTAATCCGTGCTGATGCACCTGGTCAAGCAGCTCGTGAAAATCGTCCATCGTTCCGTATGAATCCATAATCGTCTTATGGTCTGTCACATCATAGCCGTAATCAACATTCGGAGAAGGATAAATCGGGCAAATCCAAATCACGTCTGCTCCGAGCTCCTTTATGTAATCAAGGCGGGACATAATTCCCCGCAAATCTCCAATTCCATCTCCATTGCTGTCCTGAAAGCTTCTCGGATAAACTTGATAGACCACCGCATCCTTCCACCAGTCTGTCTTCATCCCGAATCCCCCTGTTTTATGTTCTATTCAAGCTGAGACGGATAAATTGTCATTCCGCCATCGACGAAGAGTGTGGTGCCGGTTACATAGCTCGCTTCCTCAGAAACAAGCCAAGCCGCTGCTGCTGCCACTTCTTCCGGCTTTCCGAAGGCATTCATTGGGATTTTTTTCAATTGTTTTTGTCTGCTCTCTTCCTTTTTCGTATCCACATTTGATTCTGTGGCAATGGTTCCGGGCGCTATTGCGTTGACGCGAATTCCTTTATCCGCATAATTGAGCGCCAGCGTTTCTGTCATCATCTTGATGCCGCCTTTCGACGTGGAATACTGAACATTGACGGGGCGCGGGATCTGCTGGTGAACGCTCGAAATATTCAGCACATTGCCTTTGATGTTGTTTTTCATCATGTGGCTAAGGGCTGCTTTTGCTCCCAGAAAGGTTCCGGTGATGTTGACATCAATGACTCTCTGCCAATCTTCAAGACTCATCTCATGCGGCATAGCCTCCGCGCCGTTAAAACCCGAGTTGTTCACCAGAACATCGAGCGTGCCGAAATGGTCTAAAGCGGTGTCCAAGAGCGCCTGAATTCCTTCTTCTTTTGACACGTCCGCCTCAACTGCGACGGCTTTCCCTCCGTTATGCTTAATGATGTCCACCGTTTCATCGGCTCCAGACGGGTCGCTGTGATAATTCACAACAACATTCATTTTCTCCTGCCCGAACCGTTCCGCAATGGCTTTCCCGATTCCTTTTGAAGAACCTGTCACGATCGCTGTTTTTCCGGTTAAATCTTTATACATAAACGATATCCTCCTCTGATTTTCCATTATGCAGTGGAAAATACCCCATTTTTCCGGGTTGAAAACAGCATAAAAAAGCAGAGAACCTGTATGTTCTCTGCCCTTTTCTATCGAAAACGCTGCTCAGCAAGCTTCTTTTTAATATTCATCAGCCTGCGGTAAAAGAAAGCGGCGGACTCGTAACGTTCTTGCTGATTGAAATGTTCCGCTGTATCATGCAGCAGTTCTTCAGCATCGGCAAGAAGCTGCCGGGATTCCAGCAAGTCGAAGCATTCTTCAAGCACCTTCCAGTCGCCGCTGCCAAGATAAAGCTCATGAATGAGGCGGAATTTCGTCAAGTACATGTCATCTGTCCATTCAGCAGCACTCTTGATCCCGCGGTCATATGCTTCTGCCGCTTTGTCGTATTTTGCCTGTTTACAGTAGATATGGGTCAGTGAAAAAACGGCTTGAACGGCCTGCTGAAAGTTGTGCCTCTCAAAAATGGCGGCGGCTGTTTTGATATAGCCCTCCGCTTCATTGAAATCTCCCAGACTGTACTTACAGTGTCCGACATTGTAATGGGCAGCGGCGATCATATACGATTCTTCAAGCTGCCTCGCATGATCTAAGGCACTGCACAAGTGTATCAGCGCTTTTTCATAATGATAAACATCGGTCAAATTTCCGGCAATGATAAATTCACACTGCACGCGGCGGCGCCCGTACAGCTCATATTTCGTATAGATATCAAGCGCCTGGCTCGCATAATTCATGGAAAAATACGTTTGTTTGATGTGATAATACACTTCTGCAACCTTAAAAAGAAACTCAGCTTTTTCGATCTCATCCTCGACATACTCAAGCTTTTCCTCGGCATGTTTATAATGGTCAATCGCTAATATGAAATTTTTCTGTTTAAATTCGTACATCCCTCTGAAATAATAAAAGTAGTATTCCAATAAGCCTGTGAGTTTTTGCTGATTGCTTTCAATTTCGTTCAGCATATCAGAGAACGGAGGCTTGGTGTCGCTGTCTTTCACCGGCATCAGCTTATCCAGCATGATTCGATGCCGGAATTCCATCAAAGAAAAATATAAAAGCAAGTCCTGATTTTCTTCCATGTCTTCTAAATCGTATTCGATCTCCTGCTTTAACGCTTCTGCTTGATCTGCTTCAAATGCGCGAATGAGCTTGTACCATTCGTTTAGCTTTACTGCTACTTCCTCAGATGGAATCTTTGCTCTCATCTATCTGCCTCCTTCCTCCTGCTACTATTTATGTTATATTTTATCATAGCTGTTCTCTTTTAGAGAGAGTCAATCACTTAAAAGCGAAAACATTCAGCACATCATGAGAAAGTGAGACCGATATGAAATTATCCGCAAAAATATCCGTTATCTTATGTATTCTGTTTCTTCTTGATCTGTGTTTTAGTTATATACAAAACGAATGGCATTCTCAAAACGCCCTGCAGAATATGCCTGTCCCTTCGGATCTTCATCCGATTGTGAAACAGAACGCCGATGCTCTCAAGGCCGCAGCGGCGAAAAAAGGCATTAACGTTGTCATTACAGAAGGATTCAGGTCCTTTAAGGAACAAGACGAATTATATAAACAGGGGCGTACAAAAGAAGGGAATATTGTCACCTATGCAAGAGGAGGAGAATCGTATCATAACTATGGTTTAGCCATAGATTTCGCCCTGCAAAAAAAGGATGGCAGCATCATTTGGGACATAGAATATGACGGCAATCAAAACGGTCAATCAGATTGGGTGGAGGTTGTCGAGATTGCTAAGAAGCTCGGTTTTGAATGGGGCGGGGACTGGAAACGATTCAAGGACTACCCCCACTTGCAAATGATTCCTGACTAGACACCCTCACAGCCTTTTCTTTTTCCTTATGTGCGCATCAATGTAGGAAGGATAAACCGGCTTATACACCAGCTTGTAATGCTGAACGCTGCCCGCTGTAAAATCAGGCTGCCATTCCAGCTTCACATCAAAAGCGGCTAAAAACGTTTCTCTCGCTTCTTGAGCTGAAACATCCGGCCTGTGATTGATTGATTCTAATTGTTCAGGATCAATATCCGGCGCCATAAAAGCATCTATCATTCCGGTTTCCGGATTGACAATGATTCGGGCAGCACCGAACCGCAGCGGCACTTCTTTATACCAGACAGAAAAATGATTGCGGACCCTCCCTCTTTCATCAATTAGGATGGGATTCACTTTGAAAAACTCAGCCGCTCTAGGATAGAGCGCATATAAAAATTGAAGCGCTGTCCTTTGGCATTCTTCTATTGAGCATTGGCGGGTGTTCCGCTGTTCCATAAAAGAGAGCGCTGCTTTTAACTTCCCTGTTGTTTTGTCCGTTTTTATTTTGATTGTGTTTTTATTTCTCGTTTCAAAATAACTCCCTATGCTTAAATCCTTCCGCTCCGGCGCAGTTCCTTCGCGCCACGTGCTTCCCATTTCTTCTCCAAAGTCCTTTTCACTGACTTTCTGCATATCAGGGGTGAAGCCCAGCATCGTATATATATCGATTTTTTCCGTGTTCTGAAGCGTCGGCAGGGGCGTCCCGTTTTCTATTCTTTCATCAGCGATATGCTGGTCGGGAACGATTTCGTCTACGTCGGCGGGATAGCTGTATCCCGGCAGAATCGGTTCATACAGAAGTCTTGGTGCCTGTTCGCCATCTATGACATCGTACATCAGCCGCAAAGACATTGTATTTACGTAATGGGACACAACCTTCTCTTTTGCTACAAATTCCTTTGGAACTTCGGCTTTATGCCCTTCTCCGTAATATAAAAAATGGACAATCTGTCCGCTGCGTGTCATATCAATCAAAAAGCCTGAATTGGGAAGCGGAAGCCCCAGTTCCATTTTGGCATACATAAAACGGATGCGTTGCCCCCGTTCTTCCTTGCCCTGAAAATGAAATTTCATAAATGTGCCGGGATGGTTGGCAGCAGCAAATTGAAGAGCCTTCAGCTTCAGCTCGGCATCTGGGAGCTTTTTGTCTGCCTCGGAGCGCACGGTTGTTGAAAAGGTGAGCAAAGCGCCGTCATTTCCAAGTTCAACTGTAATGTGCTTTTCAGGATCTTTAGGGTCCTTCCAGATGAAGTACGCCTGCCCCTTTTTCTTTTGCTTTTGGCCGTAATCTTCTATCTCAAGCTCATAATGCGGCGGTACATTCCCGATTCCTTGCGCCTTCTTTTTCAGCTGTTTATTAACCAATGAAGTCATCCTTTCAAAAGAGTCTACGACAAAGAGAATCCTGTTTATTATATAAAAGGACCCTTCTTCATTTAAAGTGAAGAAAGGTCCTTTTATATTATTGTCTTTATTCTCTAATATTCTTTCTGTTACTTTCATCACACGTCATCTTATATATTTGCTGCATTTGTGTGGCTTTTCACTGTTTTACCAGACACTCATCACTGGCTCTCCTGTATGGGCTTCAATAAAACACGGATACACCGGCTTGTAGACGAGCCGGTAGCTGTTTTCTTCATCACGGTATTCCCTCTCCCAGCTAAGCTCAACTTTAAAATGCTTCCAGAAGATAGACTTCGCTTGTTCTGCTGAAATAGCTGGAACCGGATGAATGGCTTCCAGCTCCTTCGGGTCAATATCCGGTCCCATATAAGCGGTAATGCGGCCGGTCTGGCGGCTGACGCAGATTCTGGTCTGTCCAAACCGGAGCGGAACTCCATGACAGTGCGCTTCAAATGTAAAACCAGCGACTGCGTTTTCTTCTTCATCCGGTTCGTCGTACCTGATCTTAAAATATTGATCGGCATCCGGAAATAAAGCAAACAGGAAGCGAATCGCAATTTTTTCGCACTCTGCCTCAGCTACTGTCAACGGCCCTTTTTTCTCCATAAATGACATGACACCTTCGAGTTTTCCGGTATCTTTGTTATGGATGGTTTTCAGCACTTGATGAACCCGTCCTCTAAGCCAGCTGTCCATGCTTTTATCCGCCGGCTGATATACAGGATCATCCGGATTCCGCCAAACGGTCCCGATTCTCCCGTCTCCCAAATCCGCTTCCCGCTCTTTGACAAACTCTTTTTCGATGCCGATCATGCTGCTTAGATCAGCCTTTTCATAAATGTCTTCGAATAAAGGGAGAGGAAAGCTTTCACGCTCCCTGTCATCGTCATCAAATACTCGTTCTTCTTGAATCAAATCCGCGGGCACGGTGATGGCTCTGCATTCAGGCTCATACACCAAATGCGGCTGATCGTCCCCGTTTTTGTAAACAGAACGATTGAGAACTTCAAACAATAGGTTGAACTCCACATCCTTCTTGATAAAGGCAAGTGCCTCCTCATCATCAGCGATCCGCTTTGGTTTGATGATGCTGCCCGCTTTCCCGTAATAGCGGAAGTAAATGATCTCGCCTGATAAGGTGATATCCGCCATAAATCCGCTCATGGGAAGAGGAAGACCGTCCTCTATTTGAACATATGAAAATCTCACTTTATCATCGTATGTACGGCCATTTTCTTCACAGACAAAGTCAGTGAGCGCTCCGGGATAATGAGTCTCGACAAATTGGCGCATGATATTCTCTAATTGCTCTTCAGACAGCCTTTTTTTGCTCTCAGGCTCAATATCACGGGAAAGTGACGTAAGCTGCCCGTCAGGATCAAGTTCCACGATAATGCCGATGTGTTCATTGTGAGGATCTATCCAACAAAAATAGGTTCTTTTTTCATCATCGCCATAATCCTCAATTTCCAGTTTTAAGTGTGTCGGTACACGGCCGATTTCCAGTGCTTTTTGTTTCATTTCCTCTTTGTTCAACAAGACGCCCCCTCTAACTAATCAAAAAGTAATAGTCTAAAATACACAAATTTCTGAGTTTACCAGTTTTACCAGAACATTTTTCACCAAAAATAGGATGATGAACCTATTCAATATAACAGCCAATAATCTTAAAATTAAATCCGTTGTAACTTTTATAGGTCCATTTATAACAAAGAAGGGCGGAGTTTCCATAAAACCCGGTGAAAACCGTGAGAAAAGAACTGATTTTTTTGGTTATTTGATGCTAATCCATTCAAAAAGATCCATTTCTCAAAGACAAAAGACTCCCTTACCCAAAACCACTTGAGGAGGAAAAAGAATGTTCCAGAAAAAAACGCAAGCTGTTTTCCTAATTCTTCTGCTGATGATGTTTACAGCCGCTTGTTCCGGAAGCAAAACAAGCGCGGAGAAGAAAGAGTCAGAAACAGAAAAAAGCTCAGATATAGCTCAAGTCAAACTCAAAGATGTCTCTTATACACTGCCGTCTAAATATGATAAGTCCACTACAGATGGCCAGCTTGTGTTAAAAGTCAATGTCGCTGTGAAAAACACAGGGAAAGAGCCGCTGAATGTAGACAGTATGGATTTCACTTTGTACCAAGATGATACCAAAATGTCTGACACAGACCCTGAAGACTATAACGAAAAGCTGCGCAGCAGCACGATTAACGCTGATAAATCCGTTGAAGGAAGCCTTTTCTTTGTTGTAGATAAAGGCGAGAAATACGAGCTTAACTATACGCCGGAATCTTACGGTGATAAAAAGCCAAAATCAGTTACTTTCAAAATTAATGGCAAAGACAAAAAAATCCTTGCAACAGCCGATCAGCTACAAGACTCTGCAAAAGCATTATCGGCTTATGTTGACGTCCTTCTTTTCGGTAAAGACAACGCTGATTTCGAAAAAATCACCGGTGCCAACAAAAACGAAATTGTACATGATTTCAACGAATCAGCCAAAGACGGCTATCTCTCAGCTTCCGGTCTTTCAAGCACATACGCGGACAGCAAAGCGCTTGATAATATCGTGAACGGCATTAAAGCGGGATTAAGCAAAAACTCTTCCATCCAGGCGAAAACCACATCGCTCTCTAAAGACGAAGCAATTGTTGAAGCCACTATCAAACCTGTAGATGCGTCTTCGCTCTCAGACCGCATAGAAGACAGAGTAAAAGACTACTACAGCAAGAATGCTGGCGCGAGCTATGAGGATGCTGTGAAATACGCGCTTCAAGTATATCCTGAGGAATTCAAAAAGCTCGGACCGGCTTCATCTGAAAAAACGGTTGAAGTGAAAATGAAGAAGAACGACATCGATCAATGGCAGCTTGATATGGACGATTACAGAGCAGCAGAATTAGTCGAAGCATTCATCAAAGAATAAAACACCAAAAGGAAATAGCCACCGCGGCTATTTCCTTTTTTATGTAAAAATCCCGCTGATAAATTCCACTTCATCTTCGGTCAGTTCAATGTTCAAGGTTTTCAGGTTATCTTTCAATTGCTCTGGACGCTTAGCGCCTGGAATGATGGCGTCTATTGCCGGTCTCGTTAACAGCCACGCCAATGCGACATGTGCCGTATCCGCTTGTTTTTCCTCCGCCACCGCTTTCAGCTTATCTACTTTTTTGAGGTTGTGAATAAACGTTTCTCCCTGAAATTGCGGCTTATCCTTTCTAAAGTCATCGAAGACCGTATCTTTCGTGAATTTTCCTGTCCGCAGTCCGGACGCGAGCGGAAAATAAGGAATAAAGGATATGCCGTGTTTTTCACAGTATGGAAGAATCTCCTTCTCGGCATCACGCTGAATGAGAGAGTATTCTGCCTGGAAGACCTCCAAATAGCCGTCTGCATTAAATTCCTGTAATTGCTGTTCATTGAGGTTTGAAGCGCCGATCGCTTTGATTTTCCCCTCATCCTTCAGCTCCTTCAGCGTGCCCGCCACTTCAGCGAGAGGCGTTTTGCCATCCGGGAAATGAACATAATATAAATCAATGTAATCTGTTTCCAGCCGCTTCAGACTCTTTTCCACCTCGCCGCGAAGAAACTCCCGGCTGTTGTCTAATTCAATGCTGCCACCCGCTTCTTTATGGGCCCCTTTGGTGGCAATCATGAGCTCATTCCGTGCGCCGCGTTCCTGCACAACTTCGCCGATTAATTCTTCAGAACGCCCCAGTCCGTATATAAAGGCGGTATCAATAAAATTCACGCCGCCATTCAATGCCGTTCTCACCAAAACCTTCCCTGTTTCATCGTTCAGGTTCGGAAATAGATTATGTCCGCCGACCGCATTCGCGCCGAATCCGATCCGCTTCACCTGCAGCTTCGTCTTGCCAAGAGTACGTGTTTGATCCATTGTTTCTTCTCCTTCGAAACCAATTTTGATGAAAAATAGGGCAGGGTCACTTTCTGTATTAGATATCCTTTTTCTATTTTCCTTCTTTTTTCAGGATATACAAAAAGGAGAAAGTGTATTTCTCCTTTTGCAAGTTTATTTTGGCAGAACCCATTTATCCTTCAAGAAGAAGGCTCTGGCCAGTAAAAAGAATATGGCAAGTTCAACGAAAAGCGGCGGCGATCATGAAGGCATGGGCACATATATCATTCAAAAACTGGTGAAAAGCGCTTCTGGCAGACTGGATTTCACCTACCGCCATCCCGTCTTCCGGTTAGAAATCAAAATTCCGTTCCAGAAATAAAAAAACCTTGAAAAGCCCGGCTTTTCAAGGTTTTTTTCATTATGAGGATAACGTTTGCGCAAAGCGATCCGCTTCGTCTTGCAGCGTGCTTTCAATTTCTTTGTAGCGGCTGGAAATGGTAGATGCGCTGACGCCGTATTTTTTCGCCAGTTTGGCTTGAGAAACGGACGCGCCGTTAAGAGAAATCGCATTTACATAATATTCAACTGCCGCCGCAAAAGCTTCCGGTTTTCTGATGACAGGTGATTTTTTCTCGCAGAATGTTTTCCAGATATCAATGACAGCCGGAATCAATTCAGTCGGATACTCATCTCCGCTCATGCCTTCTTCGATAGCTGCAGCTGTTTCTTTCTCCATGTCGTTTGCCCACTCAACGCTGCTCTCTTCCGCTGCCTCTGCTTGCGGCTCTTCCTCTTTCTCCGCTAACAGCGCGAACAGAACGTTGTTGAATTCTTGCTTCATGAAGTCCTCCGGCGTTTTGCCGTTCTTCACAGCGGCATCCGCATATTTCTTCACCTTGCTGATTAGCGCTTCGGTTCTCTTCACCGGGAAGATCGTGAACTGCATGAAGAATTCTGCTTTTTCCGCTTCATGGATCGGATAGCCGAGAATCAGGCTTCCCACTGGCGGAAGGTCTTGGTTATTTTTATCCATTTCCACTTCGAATTGTTTTGTCGTAATCACATCCTCAAAGTGAATGACACCTTCTTTCAGGTCTTGCAGCAGCAATAACGCAGGCGTCATGCTCTTCCATGATTCAACGATCTCACGCGTTTTCGGACGAGTGATCGAATCGCCTTTTTTTTGAAGGTAATCTTCGAAAATGGTCTTTTCACCAGCAAGAGGGTGGAAGAAGATTCCCCAGATCCCTAAGTTAAATACGCTGATGTCTTTCGTCTGTCTGTCCATAGCTGAAAGAAAATCATGCTGATTGATAAATCCTGACATGCTTTCTCTATGTACGGTGAAGGCAAACTCCACTAAGTCTTCCTGAATTTGTTTTGCTTCTTTTGCCGCTAGTTCTGTCGGGAAGTCGACAACTTTACTTCCGCAGC
This sequence comes from Bacillus sp. SW14, assembly GCF_047608225.1. Lineage (NCBI taxonomy): Bacteria > Bacillati > Bacillota > Bacilli > Caryophanales > Bacillaceae > Bacillus > Bacillus sp. SW14. The sequence goes on from NZ_JBLKRW010000001.1 coordinate 4,064,273, forward strand.
ATTTTTTATATTTCTTGCCGCTGCCGCACGGGCAAGGGGCATTTCGTTTCACTTTTCCCACAATAAACCCTCCGAATTCTGTTGTAACTTTTCTATTTTAACAAAAATAACTTCTGAGGGCTTGGTTTCGGGCTAAAAAAGAATTTGGTAATATGAAAAGCCGGCTGATGATGTTAATTTACCTATGACATTTTGTGATTTAAGACTTATAACCTATTCCCGCTTAAGGCTCTTCTTTTTTACAATCATTAGGCGTTTATCAAAATGTAAGGAAGTGTTTATGTTGGAACCAGCTGGTTTTATGCTGCGCGCCTGCGCTCTCATACTTGATGTGATCATCGCAGCCGCAGTGATTTTGGCATCCGGATTTATGTTTGGCGATGGGTCCGCCGGCGTCATTGTTACCGCCATATTGGTGTTGCTTGTGTATCCATTGTTGATGCCGCTGACAAATTGGAAGGGTACGCTCGGAAAAAAAATCATCGGGCTGCAAATTGTGAGGGACGAAACATGCGAGAAAATCACCCTCCCACAGGCCATTGCCCGTTACATGATCGCGTGGGTGCATGTATTCTCCCGCCTGATCTATTTGACAGCCGCCTTTACGAAGAAAAAACAAGCCGTTCATGATATGGCGGCGAAAACGATTGTGCTGAAAGCAGAATAACCTTGAAGAATAGACATTCTTCAAGGTTATGTTTCTCATTAGTTCGTATTTTGGCCTCCGCCGTTCAGTCCTTCTTTAATCAGGCTGTTGACTTGGCTGCTGTATAGAAGGCCGATGTGGCCAACACCATGAATTTGAACGTTTTTAGCACCGTCTAATCTTGATAAATAATTCATGACAATCATATCGGCACTGCTGTAAATGGATGTGTACAAAATCTTTTGATTAGGATCTGTTCCCGGCAGCGCCTTGCCTGTCGTCAAACGGTTCGCGCCGCCAAGCGTTACGACGTTTTCAATTTTGTTTCCGCCGTCCAGATTTTTTATGTAATAAAGTGAGTTCGCGCCCCCCATGCTGTGAGCGACAATATCCACTTTTTGCGCACCTGTTTCGTCCAACACCTTTTGCACAAAACGTGATAATACAGGGCCATTGTTATAATTCGTGCCTGTCTTGTCCCAAAAATCAACTGCATACAGCTTGCTCCGTGACCAGCCCTGAGAGACGAGATAACTCTTAATACCCGCAAAATTATATGATGCTCCTCCAATACCGTGTACCATAACAACCGGATTGTGTTCAGCGGCCTTTGCTGACGGCTGCACCGCAAACAGCGATGTAACTGACAGTAGTACCAAAATTGTTACAAGTGCAATGAACTTACTTTTTACAAATTTCATAAAATCCTCCTTTTTTTGTAACAAATTCTTCAATTATATTACGTTACCTAATTAATTAGGTAAAGGGTAATTTCACCTTATTTTTAAAGAGATTTTAAGGTTCGGAGAGAGAATATTTTCCTATTTTCATTTTAAAATATAAATATTGACAATCTCCTCGCCGTTTTTGAGGTCATTCATCTTTGCACTCACGACCAATCAAATGAAGAAAGGTTTGAACTCCGCGTTAAATATACTAAAGGGTTTTGTGTTTGGGGCTTTAGGGGCGTTATTCATGGCAAATATAAGAGAACATTTTTCTTTCACAGTGACAATGATCGTTTTAGCGGTTGTGATGACAGCTGCTTTCATTTTTGATGGTGTGTGGAAAAAGCTTAAAAAAAAGAGAGAAGGAGCGTAATCCTTTTCTCTTTTTTATTTGGTTTGATTTTCATCTTTGGGTTTCGTTTTCGTGGAGTATCCAGCTGCTAATAAAAAGATAATGGCAAGAAGATAAGCTAAGATGCCTTGGTGAAATACGTATATTGAAATGACGTGAGATACTGCGGCAAGAAGAATAAGGATCATTGTGTATCTATTGAATCGCAAATGAGGGAGACCTCCCTTATCGGTTTCTTACATCATTTTACCATTTGCAAATTCAAAGATAAAGATAGCCAAAAGCACCCAGAGTCCCTTCAATTTTTGTTTTTCATACAGTCAATTTCTCTTGACAACTGATGGTTGAATCATGATAATAGACCAGTCACTATATTTTTGATTGCAATTCAGTGAGGTGGGAATGTTATGAGTTATGGAGATTCCCGTGAGAAAATCCTTTCGGCAGCTACCCGGCTTTTTCAGCTGCAGGGTTATTACGGCACGGGGCTGAGCCAGATTATAAAGGAAAGCGGCGCGCCTAAAGGCTCTCTTTATTACCACTTTCCGGGCGGTAAAGAACAGCTGGCGATCGAAGCGGTGAATGAGATGAAGGATTATATCCGCCAGAAAATCGCGGACTGCATGGAAGCGTACATCGATCCGGCGGAAGGCATTCAAGCCTTTTTGAAGGAGCTTTCGTGCCAATTTTCATGTACGGAAGACATTGAAGGCTTGCCTGTCGGTTTGCTTGCGGCTGAGACGTCATTGAAAAGCGAACCATTGAGGGAAGCCTGCCATGAAGCCTACAAAGAGTGGGCCCTTGTGTATGAGGAAAAACTGCGGCAGGCAGGCTTCAGCGAAAGCCATGCTAAGGAAGCCAGCACCGTGATTAACGCGATGATTGAAGGCGGTATTCTTCTATCTTTGACGGCAAAAAACAGCACACCGCTCCTTCATATCTCCAACCGCATTCCTGCCCTGCTGAAGAGATAAAAAAAGACATACTTATACAAGCTGAATGAATACATTCAGCTGACAGAGAGGGGAAATGATTTTGGAAACAGCAGCTAAAGCATCTCCACAATACAAAGTGATGCCGATTATGATTTCCTTGCTGTTGGCCGGTTTTATCGGCATGTTCAGTGAAACGGCACTGAATATCGCGTTAACCGATCTAATGAAGGAATTGAACATTACAGCGTCAACTGTTCAATGGTTGACGACAGGCTACCTGCTTGTACTTGGTATCCTCGTTCCTGTATCAGGCCTGCTATTGCAGTGGTTCACAACAAGACAGCTATTTACCGTGTCACTTATCTTTTCAATTGCAGGCACCTTGATCGCGGCGCTTGCGCCGAGCTTTCCGTTTTTATTAGCGGCTAGAATCGTTCAGGCTATTGGAACGGGGCTTTTACTGCCGCTGATGTTTAACACGATTTTGGTGATTTTTCCGCCGCATAAACGAGGCGCGGCGATGGGGACGATCGGGCTTGTCATTATGTTTGCGCCAGCCATCGGCCCGACTTTTTCCGGATTGGTTCTGGAGCACCTCAACTGGCACTGGATTTTCTGGATCTCTCTTCCGTTCCTTGTGCTTGCACTTGTTTACGGTATGGCATACATGCAAAACGTATCTGAGATTACAAAGCCGAAAATTGATGTTTTGTCTATCATCCTGTCGACGATTGGTTTCGGCGGCATTGTATTTGGATTCAGCAACGCGGGTGAAGGCTCCGGCGGATGGTCCAGCCCGACTGTTATCGTCTCACTGATTGTCGGCGTTGTCGGTCTTATCCTATTTTCAATCCGCCAGCTAACGATGAAGCAGCCGATGATGAACCTCCGTGCATTCAAATACCCGATGTTTATTTTGGGCGTGCTCATGGTGTTCATTTGCATGATGGTCATCCTGTCGTCTATGCTGCTTCTGCCGATGTATCTGCAAGGCGGCTTAGTCCTGACGGCATTTGCTGCTGGTCTCATTCTCTTGCCGGGCGGCATTTTAAACGGTTTAATGTCCCCTGTTACAGGCCGTCTGTTCGACAAATACGGACCGAAATGGCTTGTCATTCCGGGATTTGTGATTGTCACTGTTGTCCTTTGGCTCTTCTCGAACGTCACTACAACTTCAACGGCTGTGATGATTATCATCTTGCACACCTGCTTGATGATCGGGATCTCTATGATTATGATGCCTGCGCAGACAAATGGTTTAAACCAGCTTCCGCGCGAGTTTTATCCAGACGGCACCGCCATCATGAACACGCTCCAGCAAATGGCGGGCGCTATCGGAACAGCGGTTGCGGTCAGCATTATGGCTGCAGGCCAGCATGATTATATGAACACAGCCAAAAATCCTGCCGATCCGGCAGTCATCCCGCAGGCTTTGACAGCGGGCGTACAGCATGCGTTTGTGTTCGCGATGATTGTGGCGATTATCGGTTTAATTGGCGCTTTCTTTTTGAAGCGGGTTAAGGTTGATCATTAATATGAAAAAGCCCCTGATCTCAAGGTCAGGGGCTTTTGTATGTTTACATGTGCCGCAATCAGCGCGCGGAGAAAACCGCTGCGATTTCATCAATCGCATGACGCAATTCATCCTTCGTGTTGTAAAAGTGGGGAGCCAGACGGATGACAGTGTCCCGCGGCGCGCAAATCACTTTTTTCTTCTTCAGCAGCGCCGCCGTTTCCGATGCCCGCTCATCCCGGATCGCAACCATTCCGGGATGATGCCCCGCTTGTGCCGCCGCCAGCTGCAAGCCTTTATCAACAGCATATCGACAGGCATCGGCACAGATCGTTTTCACATGATCCCCGATATGAGAAACCCCGATATGATTCAGCAGTGATAAAGCTGATGCCGCTGCGTATACACTGATAAAAGCAGGAGTGCCTGTTTGAAAACGCCGCGCGCCTGTCGCATAAGCCTCATCAAATCCGTTCTCTCTGCCGAACCAAGCTGATGCTTTCGGCTTAAGCGCATCCGCCAGCTCCTTTCTCACATATAGAAACGCCATTCCCGGTATACCAAGCAAATACTTCCGCGTGCCTGTTGCCAGCATATCTACTCCCCACTCTTTCACATCAATGGGAATGTGCCCCGCTGATTGATAAGCATCCACAAATAACAAAGAACCCTTTCTCTTAGAAATCGCAGCGATCGCTTTTACATCCTGAACAAAGCCGTCACGATAATGAACGTGCGGAACACACGTCAGCACTGTTTCATCGGTAATATGTGTTTCATATTGTTCGAGAGGCAGTCCCCCGTCTATTGACGGAATGACAGATACGGTATAATCGGATTGTGACTGCCAAACATGGGACACCGCCGGAAAATCCATCTCCGTATACACAACATGCTTCTTTTCAAAAACAGATAAAGAGGATGCGACAGAGACCAGCGCATCGGAAACTGACGGCACAATCGCAATTTCATCCGGTTCAGCCCCTATCAGCTTTGCAAACTCGTTCCTCGCACTCTCTGTTTTTTCGGCCGCTTCATTCCAGTTTGTCCCCATATGGAGCAGGCTGTCATGATAGTCGTTGATCGCCCTTGAAACCGGCTCTGCCAACGCGCTCTGAGAACAGCTGGCAAGCATCGTATGTGTCTGCACGGTTGGGAACAGCTGGCGATACTGTTGCGGTAAATGTTCCATTGTGATTCACTCCTTTTCGTTATTTTGAGGAAAAATCCAAAAATAAACAATAGAATAAAAGGAAAAAGGAGATGGGAAGATGAGAAAAAAAGTGCTGATCACAGGCTTTGACCCTTTTGACAAAGAAACCGTCAATCCATCATGGGAAGCGGCGAAACGGCTGAATGGCTTTGAAACGGATGAAGCAAGCATCACAGCAGAACAAATTCCGACTGTTTTTAAAACCGCTCTGGACACTCTGCGGCAAGCCATTCAGAAGCATCAGCCGGATGTCGTGATCTGTGTCGGCCAAGCCGGCGGGCGAATGCAAATCACGCCCGAACGGGTGGCGATTAATCTTGCAGACGCGCGCATCCCCGATAATGAAGGACATCAGCCGATTGATGAAGAGATTTCTCCAGGCGGACCCGCCGCTTACTGGACCGGGCTTCCCGTGAAACGCATGACTGCGAAAATGAAGGAAAACGGCATTCCGGCCGCTGTCTCTTATACAGCGGGCACATTTGTATGCAATTATTTGTTCTACGGATTAATGGATCACATTAGCCGGACATCCCCGCACATACGCGGCGGGTTTATTCATATCCCTTTCATTCCGGAGCAGACCATCGACAAAACAGCGCCGAGCCTCAGCTTGGACACGATGGTCCGGGCATTGAGGATCGCCGCTGTTACGGCCGCACAATACGAGCAAGATTTGAAGTCACTCGGCGGGACGCTGCACTAAGCGGCCGCCGTTTCGCTCGTCAGCCTCTTTTTGTAGACAAACGCCGATAGGGTGACACTCACTTCAAACAAGACAAACAGAGGGATCATAACGAGAAAATCAGAAATGAAATCAGGCGGTGTAATCAATACGGACACGACAATCAGCAAAAAATAGGACAGCTTTCTCGCTTTGGCCAGCCTGTAGGGATTTAAGATGCCCAGCCTTGTTAAAAACATCACCACTAAAGGCATTTCAAACAGAAAGCCGAACGGCAGGCTCAAATTCACCATAAACCTGAAATAGCGGTCCGCCGTAAACATTGTTTCAAAATGCCCGGAAGACAAATGAGTCAAAAAACTGAGTACGATCGGAAATAAGACAAAGTATCCAAAAGAGATGCCCGCCAAAAATAACGCAAATAACCCGGGTATGTACATGACCGTCACCTTGCGCTCCGTTTTCGTCAGCGCCGGGGCAACGAAACGCCACAGCTGGTACGCGGCAACAGGGATGGAAGCCGCAATGGCACAAATGCCGGCAAGCATCATATACACCCAGAGGATTTCACTCGGTCCAAGCACAGCCAGCTTCCCATCCAAATCTCTAATCAGCCAGTCATAAATATCCTGCACAAACAAAAAAGCCGTGATAAGAAATAGAAGAAATACCGCGAGGGTCACGATAATTCGGCGGCGAAGCTCTTCTAAATGCCCGATCAGATGGGTTTCTTTTTTATCCATTCAAAAAAGCCCTCCCTTTCATAAAAAAAGAGGCAGCCCCGGTGTCTGCCTCATCAGCACTCAGCCCGCGTTTTTGTCCTGCTTGACCGCTGTCAGCTCAGCTGATTTTTCTTCTTTTTCATCACCAGACACAAGTGATTTTGTGGCGCTTTTAAATTCCAGCAGTGTCCGTCCGGCCGCACGTCCGATTTCCGGCAGCTTTGAAGGGCCAAAAATAATGAGGGCGATGACAAAGATCAGAATCAAGCCCGGTATTCCAATGTTTGAAAACATACTTTTTCACTCCTTAATTCGTGATTTTTGCCCGTTTCTTAATCATTTGTTTTTCATGGGCTTTGTTGTGCGCAAAGAACCGATCCTCTTCGACTTCATCGGATTGCTTCACCCCGCCTTGGACTGTCGTGGAGGATACCTTTTTCAATCCAGTTTGGTCCTTTTGATAAACGAATGAAGCCCTAGTTGAAATGGCTGCGCCAGGCTCTGTCACAAACGGTATTACCCGATAATCGGCTTTCCACTGGTGAGGCGTCACGGTACAGCGGACATATCCGCGATAGTCGTTAAAAAACTTAATGTGCGGATTTTCTTTTAAAATTTTGTCTGTGTCCGCCCGTTTATCCGCGCCGTTCCCTCCAGAGGTGATCGAAGTTCCGACAAACTCAGCCCCGAAAATCTTTGAACTTGTCTTCTCAAAGTCGACGTGCAGATTTGATGCCCAGCTTGCATGTACATCACCTGTCAGAACAACAACATTATTCAGATTTTTACTTTTAATGAAATTGATGACCCGCTCGCGCTGAGCCGGATAGCCGTCCCACGAATCCATGCTGTAGATCGGGCTAGCGCTTGTTCCGAAGTTCCATTTCGCAAAGAAAATCTGCTGCGGCAGCACATTCCAGTAAGCGTTTGAGCTGCTCAAATTGTTGAAGAGCCACTGCTCCTGTTCTTTTCCTAACAAAGTCCGATTCGGATTGCGCGATTCATCGGAAGGCGGCTTATTGCCGTCATTATTGGCCTGGTCATCTCTATACTGGCGGGTATCAAGAACATTGAAGGACGCCAGGTTTCCGTACGTAAAATGACGGTACAGCTGCATATCCGGACCGTTCGGCAGAGAGGAGATGCGGAGCGGCATATGTTCATAGTACGCCTGATACGCAGCCGCGCGGCGGAGCACGAATGCTTCAACCGACTGTCCTTTTTCCGGGATTTTATTCGCATAGTTGTTTTCGACTTCATGGTCATCCCATGTCACAACCCAAGGGAACGCCGCATGTGCAGCTTTTAAATTGGCATCAGAACGATATTGGGCATGGCGGTTCCGATAGTCTTGCAGCGTTATGATTTCTGCGCTGTTGTGCGTGCGGACATTGCCTGTTTTTGAAACATATTCATTTGGACCATATTCATAGATGTAATCACCGAGATGGAAGACAAGATCAAGCTTTTCCTTCGCCATATGCTTGTAGGCCGTATAATATCCATGCTCATATTGCTGGCAGGAAGCGAACGCAAAGGTCATTTTCGACACATTGGCACCAGGGGCGGGCAATGTTTTTGTTTTTCCGACAGGGCTTAGTTCATGTCCGGTTTTGAAACGATAATAGTACACTTTATTTGGCTCAAGCCCGTCCGCTTCTATGTGAACAGAGTGGGCTAGGCTCGGTTTGGCCATCTCGGTGCCCTTTCTCACGATCTTGCGGAAATGCTCATCCTTTGCGACCTCCCATTTGACTGGGATCGCCTGCTTCGGCATTCCCCCGCCGTTCAGCGGATCTGGCGCAAGACGCGTCCAGAGCACGACACTGTCAGAAAGCGGATCTCCAGACGCGACCCCTAGCGTAAACGGGTAGCTAGAGAACTTAGGCGCAGCATTGACTTCAAATGCACCAACTGACTGAGCAATCGTTAATCCAAGAGAAAGCCCTGCAATCTTCCCCGCTCCTTGAATAAATTTGCGGCGGTCAAACGTATTGTTTTGAAAGCTTTCCTCTTTCAACTTCTGTACCCATTCATCAAAACGACTGTCGTTTGCCATTCAAGATCCCCTCTCTTCTCATTGATCGCCTCCATTATAGGAGATCATTGTTAAATGGATGTGAAGAAGTGTGAACCGATTGTAAGCGCTGAACTACAGAAACAGGTCTTCACTCACAAGCCTGCCGCTGAAACTTGCCGAAAGCTGGCTAAATGGCGCGTTTTCCGCATATCCTGTCGTTTGCAAGCCGCCCATTCGGACTATTTTTCTTCACATGATCTTAAAAAAACAAAAACACCGAGCCATTTCGCAGAATGACTCAGTGCCGCACCAGTTATTTTGAAAATAATCTGCTGAAGAAGCCCTTCTTTTTCGGCTTTTCAGCAGGTGGCTCTTGTTCTCTTACAATCCCTTTTTTCTTCGCTTCTTTCAGCCAAAATGGAAATTCAGTAAGCAGAGCGTCATAAAGCTCATCATCAGAAATGCGGTCGATTTCTTCAATACGCAGGAAATTCGTATTATCAACAGCGCGTCCTTCTAACGTATCCAGTTTATTGAGAAAATCGAAGTTTCCGTTTCCGATGCCGACAAACTGCCAAAACACCGGCTTGTCAGAAGAGGCTGCAATAATTGGTTTAATCGACTTTTTACAGCCTCCATCATTAATAAAAACGACGAAAGCGGGATAAGAACTGGGTTCCTCTGCAACATATTTGCGCAGCACGTCTTTCATGACCGGCGGCTCATCATTTCTGCCGAATTTATGCAAGCGGTCATTATTCAAAATTTCACGATCGACATAGCCTGAAAAATCTTTTTCAGAAACTGGCTTTAATCGGGAGAATTCGTTATCATACACCCATACATCCAGTAAGCCGTTATCATCAAATTGATCGGCCACAGCCAATATCCGTTCCACCACGTTTTGAACCGTTCCGTTTTTATAGAGCGTTCTCATTGAACCCGTAATATCAAGCACAAGTCCGACACAAGCCGTCACCTTCGTTAATTGCTTTTTCTCCAGTACGATTTTTACGCTTTTCTTTTGCAGGTCTATTGTTGCCATTCTGTCATCTCCGTTTTTTTCTTTGATTATCTCACAGGAATATTTTCCATTGTATATCTTTTCAAAAAAAGGCACCGTTCAATTTGAACGGTGCCCTGTCTCTAAAATGTGTTATATACATTTTCACACGTTTCCCCAGTCGGCTGATAAAAGCAGTGTGACTTGTATCTGGCTACTAGCGGCTGGTTATACCACTGGGGCGGACAGTCCCCCTCCGGTCTGAAGTACCACAAACTAAATTTTGCAGGCCAGCGCCTTTCACCGTTTATTGACCGGCGTGCCAGGCTCCGCTCGCTTTCCCGTGCTCTTTGATAAAAATATCCATGAGTTACAGCCTCAAACGCGTGCGGCTGAAAAATCATCTGCCTGATGGTCCGGAGGCCTTTAAAATCTGAGCAATTTGCCCGCAGCCGATTGATTCCCACGTTGCCGACAAGCAGCATCCCCTGCTTGCCTTCTCCTTCCGCTTCTGCTCTGAGCAGCCTTGCCAGCAAATCGACATCCGCACTCGTTGCTTTCACTACCGCCATCACGTCACCTCCCCTTGATCTCCTTTCATCATATTTCATTACTTCAAAAGTGATGACGGAGGGACAAGAGAAGTTTTTATATTTATTCATTCGGATTTGCGACAAAGCCTAAAAACAACAGGTATTTTGTTTGTTCATCTGTGATGACAAAGAAAAATGGCCGGTCCGCCGTCAAGGTAACATCTGGCGTGAGTGCGGACTCAACAATTTCAGCTGACGAGGCAGCCGCAGCCTCGGTTCCTGCTTCATCCACCTTGATAAATGTATGGTGATTCACATCATCGATCGAAACACCGCGGCCTTCAGTAAACATGCTGGAAAAGTCAGCATCAGAAAAGACGGATTTCATCCCCATATCGCGAAGAGCATGTTTTACGTTATACTTTCCTTTCAGCGTAAAACGGGGCAGGCTCAGCTTTACTGTTTTTGGCTGAAATTCGCGGTCCCATGCTTTTATGTTTTGATTGGTGAAAAGAGACATAAAAGAACCCGGCGTTTTCTTCGGCAGAAATAAAGTAAACGAAAGTTGTTGATCTTCGTATGGCAGCTTGACTGCTTGGAACAGATCATTTTCTAAGTAAGCGAGGCGTGCAGTCTGCTTCATCATCAGCAGTTTTTTGGCCGATCCGTCAGGCAGAAAAAAATGCTCCTCAGCGGTCACATGCTGGTCAAACGGCAGCGCCCACTTTTCTTGAAAGTAAACGGCGTTTACCAAAAGAGAAACAGCTTCCGGCGAAAGATGATCCGCGATGTCGTCAATATGCCCTTTTGTTTGGTGGGCCGTCCACTGATTGATCAAGATCTTTGCGGTCTGAATGTTGTCATCCATTTTAAAGACACTGCCTGAGAAGAATTGTTTAATCGTTTGTTTAAAGTCCGGCTCGGTCTCAAGCCTTGTCCATACAGCATTGGCCGTCATCAGATCACCTTCAGGCAAAGATTCAAACCTTTTCATGAGCCCGAACGATGACTCATTAATGGCGCTGTCATGAATGTCCGACAAATATAGAGCAGCTTTCATTTCTTTTAAAGTATCTCCCGCCGCTCCATTTGCCGTCATCATCAGCATCTGCTGTAAGCTGTACGGGGAAATCAGAAGATTGTCCGTTAACCCGTCTTGAGCTGACATGTATTGAAACAACTCGGTTCCGAATGTACGCTCAGCTTTAATAAAACCCTCATGAATATCATAAGCTTTGTTTTTTGCAGAATCAGATAGTGAAGACGATTGAGCAGTTGACGCGGGTTCTTCAGCAGGTTTGCACCCGCCTCCGAACATCATACACACCAGCACCACTGTGAACATCTTTCCTTTCATACAAACCATCCACTCCTTTTACACAGCATGCAAAAACACAATATAAGGTTTAACTTTCTGCATTTGAGGAATCATACATAACAAATAAAAATAGAAGGAGGTACTTTGGAATGACACATGTGAAAGCACTCGCGATTAAAGGTATTATGACAATCATTGTGTTGTATCTAGTGCTTGGTCTGGGCTTCGGTTTCACGTTTGGTGATACGCTCTTAATGACACTTGTGTTAGGGGTTATTTCTTATTTGCTGGGCGATCTTTATGTATTGCCAAGATGGAATAATATGATTGCGACGTTAGCTGATTTCGGTCTGGCCTTCCTCGTCATTTGGCTGATGGGCATGCCGCTTTCTATGGGGATGACTGGCGGTGAAGTTGCACTGGCGGCTCTATTTGGCGCGATCGCCATGGCCATCGGTGAATATTGCTTCCATTTCTATATGATGAGCAAAGAGATTGGCAAGAAGCATTATCTTGAAACAAGAACAGATTCATAATCGAAAGGCCGGTGCTGATAGCATCGGCCTTTTATAAGGGGCGCCTTTGTTTACGCTACGCATCCTGCTTGTCTGCGTTCCTGATCGCCATGTAGGAAAAAAACAAACCGAAAGCTGCCAAGGATAATGGGATATACACAACAGACGAAATGGAGAAGCCCGGACTTGTTGAACTGATGAGCATCACAATCACTACAGATGAAATGATGGTTGCCGGAACCGAGTGTTTACGCATCCCAAAAAAGATGGGAACCAAACTGGTTCCAGCGGCGCCAAAAGCGAAAACCGCCATTTTTACCGCCTGCTGAGACATGATTTCTGTCGTAAGCTCTTCCGGTATGAAATGATAGATCGAGTTCAGCCAAAAGAAACCGGCGGCTATGAGTATATTTGAAAGTAAAATCGTGGTAAACGTCAGTCCGCCCGCGATCATAAGCTTAGCAGCGAGCAGTTTTTTACGGCTGATCGGGTATGTGAACATCACAAGAATGGTTTTGTTTTTATATTCGGAAATCACCAATTTTGCAATCAGCACTGCACCAAAAACGATAAATACCGCTCTGACGAAGGTGCCGATGATGAGAAACGCTTCCTCCATGCTTTGGAACGAAACCCCGGTATCGGCTTTTTCTGAATAACAGATCAGCCACAGAAAGCCCATGATGATCAAGTTGGAAATGAGGGCACCTCTGACATACCAGCCCATCTTCATTTTTCTTAATTCGATTCTGATCAAATTCATCAACGTGTCTCTCCTCCTTTACGCACTGATGCTATTGCCGTTGATCAAGCTGATAAAATAATCCTCCAGCGACGTATACTTTTTGTTCATTGATTCAATGTCTATATCATTTAAAATTAGCGCTTTGGATATGGCAGCTTGAGAGGCTTCTGCCTCGTAAATCCGAATCGTTTTCTCATTTAAGATTTTAAAGTTGGTTAATCGCAGCTCGTTCTCCAGCACAAAGCAGGCACTTGTCTGATTTGGCGTGACAAGCTCGATGTATTCAGTGTTCTGGCCTCTGACATCTTCCATTGACACCTCTTCAAGCAGCCTGCCGTCCCGAATGACGCCGATCGTGTCCGCAATTTGTTCGATTTCACTCAGCAAGTGGCTTGAGATCAGCAGCGTCATCCCGTACTCTTTGCTCAGCACTTGAAACAACTGCCTGATCTTTTTGATACCGAGAGGGTCAAGACCATTTACCGGTTCATCCAAAATAAGCAGATCCGGCTTCGTGAGGATGGCACGCGCAATCCCCAGACGCTGCTTCATCCCGAGCGAAAATGTTTTGACGGGCTTCTTGTCAATTTGTTTTAAGTTCACCATATCCAGCACTTCTTGAATGGCTTTTTTATTGTGGTACCCCATGTATTCACAATGCAGATCTAAGTTTTCTGCAGCTGTCAGACTTTCATAAAAAATCGGATATTCAATCATGCTGCCGATGTTCCCCAGCACCTCGTATGATGTGTGGGTGAGCTTGTTCCCTAGGATGCTGATTTCACCGCTTGTCGGTTTAACAAGGCTCGTCAGCATTTTCATAATGGTTGTTTTCCCCGCGCCGTTCGGGCCCAGAAAGCCATAGATTTCACCTTTTTTAATATGCATGCTGACATTGGATACGACTTCTTTTCCCTGATACGCTTTGGTCAGTCCGTTCGTTTGTACGATATAAGTCAACTTTGTTTCTCCTTCCCTCTCTTTTCCTGTTTTCTATTGTAGCGGCGATCCCTGTCATTTTTATTTCTCAAATCTTAAGAAATTCTTACGTTTGCTAGTATGTCATTCGTTTCAATGTAATCGTAAATGCGGTCCGTTCGTACGGCTTGCTTTGAATGGATATAGTGCCTCCCATTTTTTCCGTAAGCCGTTTTGTAATGGTTAAACCGAGACCGCTTCCTTGAAATGCTTTATTTCTGGATTCTTCAAGTGTGTACAGCCTCTCAAACACACGCTGCTGATCGGTTTCACCGATCCCTTTTCCGCGATCCCATACAGTGATGGCAACGCTCGTCTCATCATACGACAGCGTCATGCCGATAAACTTGCCGGCCGCGCCATATTGAATCGAATTGGATAAGAGGTTTTGCAGGATTCTGTCCAATGCCTCTTCATTCGCCTGCGCAAACACCGGCGTGTCCGGGATATCGATGGCAGCTTGAAAGCCTTTTGACTGAACGGCGTCATAATAGTGCAGGATATTTCGTTTGCATATTTCGTTCATATGTATTTTGGTGATCGGGATGTCTTGATCTTCAGATTCTAATTTCGCTAAATCAAAAAAGGAGTTGATCATCTGAATGAGTTCATTTGTTTTCTGGCCGAGCTTACCCAGCAATCTCTCCCGCTCTTCGTCCGGCATGTCATGATCACTTTTAATGGTTTCGATATAACCGAGAATGACTGTTAACGGCGTTTTAAGGTCGTGTGACATATTGGTCAGCATTCGCTTCATAGACTGCTCTGTTTTGGCAAACCGGGCGCTGATCTGCTGACGATTCTCAACGAATAGGTTGGTGTTGACAAGCAGGTCTTTCACCGCCTGATCGTCTGTATGAAGCAAAATTTGCCCTGCCGAATCCCGATTGAGCATGGCTCCGAGCTGTTCAGCCATGTATGCCAAATTCCCATCCCGCTTCTTTTTCATCATGAATTGAATGACATTCAGACATACCAGAACGATGACAGCGGCCATCCATAACACTGTCATGCTAAAACTCTCCTAATTTATAACCGATGCCCCATAACGTTTTAATGTATTGAGGTGAAGAGGGATCGTCTTCAATCTTTTCTCTAAGACGCCGCATATGTACGTTAATGATATTTTGATCGCCAAAGTACTCGTCATTCCAGACCGAACGGAAGATTTGTTCTTTCGTAAACACTTTTTTAGGATTTTCCGCAAACAGGCACAGCAGCTGCCATTCTGTTGACGTTAGCTGAAGCGGCTTCCCACTTTTCAACACTGAGACATTATCTGTATCTATCGTAAGCTGTTGAATCTGGATCACCTTATTCTCAGCCGGTTCCTCTGCCGAATATTGCGTCGCCCGCCGTATCGCGGCCTTTACTCTAGCTGTCAGCTCAATCATCGAAAACGGTTTGGAGATATAATCATCCGCCCCAAACCCCAGTCCCAATGCCTTATCCACATCTCCGTCTTTTGCCGAAATCATTAAAACTGGAATGTTGCTTTTTTCGCGGATGATTTTCAGAAAATCCATGCCGTTCAGCTTCGGGAGCATGATATCAAGGAGAATCAAATCATATGAATCCTGACGAAACAGCCGGATGCCTTCTTCTCCATCGAAAGCATGCACCATCTCAAAACCTTCTTTTGTTAAATAATGATCCACCATTTCACTGATTGAATGGTCGTCTTCTACAAGCAATATGCGCTGCATCTTCTCACCTAACCTTTGCAAAATCAAAAAACACACACGTAATTACACTTATTGTAATTGAAAAACGTGTGTGTTTTACAAAAATTATTTTTTTCCTGTTTTTAGTTTCCTGTATTCCATGCCCGTAATGATCAAAAATACGGCTGCGCATCCGATGGCTTGAGTAAGCCGTAGCCGTTCACCAAGAAATAAAGCCCCATAGAAAATCGTCAGGACAGGTCCTGCCATTGAAATGATGGCTGCTCGCTGTGCTCCTATTCGTTTTATGCCCTCAAGCATCAGCACAAATGGAATCACAGTGGTCACGACTGCGATCAACAAAAACAAACCATAGACAGCAGGCGGATATGCTGCTATTGGTATATTCAGACCGATCGTCGATTTGATGCCAATGTAAAGCATCATGGCCGCCCCGGCAGCTGTCATCCCGTACGCATTAAGACGGATGCCTCCGATTTGATGTACGAGCCACCCGGAAAGGACAAGATAACCAGCATAGACGGCTGAGGATAACAAAACGAATGCAGATCCAATCATATTTGCCTGAAAGAGCTCAGTATCCCAGCCGCCAAGCGCAAAGAAAAGACCTAACATGACTGCCAGCACTGTGAAAAAATCCTGAATGGAAACCATTTTCCGGTCACGGCATGCGGTAAATACGATTGCAAATATCGGACTGCTCATCAGCAAAATACGCTCAACCATTGCGGATACATGGTTCAGCCCGATAAAATCAAGCAAGGGAGACAGAAAAAAACAAAACACGCCCGCGACACAGGCCTTCAGTAGGTCTCCTTTTTTATTGCCGTCTGGCATTGAAGGACGGTATAACAAAAAAATCAGCCAAAACAGCGGAACAGCAAATAGCTGTCTGTATAACAATACCGCGTCTGGCTCAGCACCCATTTGATATGCCCACTTAATCCAAATTGACTTAGACGCAAAACAAACCGTTCCGATCAGCAAAAAAATTGTACCTAATGCGGCCTCTCGACTCTTACTCTTCTCTTCTGCTCTCATCTCAGCTCAGCTTTTCTCCTTTACTTGTTCAAATGCTTTTGTATAAAATCCAGAAGCGTATATCCTTGAGCAGTCAGAATAACACCTTTCCCGCTACAGGCCGGGGGTTTTCCTTCGATTTCTCCAGCTCTTTCACATCTGGGGCATGCGACCTCAAGATCATCAGTTGCAATAACCATTTGATATCCTCCTTTCCTATTCATCTGTTATGCACCACCAGCCATCATCCATTGGCCGTCACCTCCTTTAAGAAACACAAAAAACCCCCGTCCTATTCAAAGGACGAGGGTCTCGCGGTACCACCTTTATTAACAGCTTTACAGCCGTTCACTCTCAGTACAGAAAACATCCGTTTCGATACTCCTCTCTTGGTAACGGGGAGAGAATCCCGGCATCGCCTACTATCCGTTCAGCAAAGCAATTCAGAAGCCCATTCGGCATCAGGGGAGGATCGGTTCACACCTGCCACCGACTCTCTGAACCTCCATCCCGATGCGTACTTACTCTTCCTCACGATTGTTGATCCGTTCTATTATTTGTAAAGTTTATAATACTTGGTTAATGAAATGAAGTCAATTCTTAACCCGGTTTGACGCCAAGTGCTTCCAGCGCCATATTGATGTGTTCCTCCTGCTTTGTTTGCAGAGCGAACTTGGCAATTTCCAGCGGATACGCCGCCTGCATTTCTGAAATGTGTTCGTGCATTTTTGCCCATATTCGGCCGCCTCCTTGATTATAGTATTCAAGTAAACGGGCAGTTTCTTTTTCTCCGAAAATGGTTTGATAAAGAACAAAATCCTTGGCTGGGTCGGCAACTTTCGCTTCTGTCCAATCCAGAAGACCTGCGACACGTTCATTTTGGTCGATAAGGATATGCGGCGGGTGGAGATCCCCGTGTATCAGGGTAGAGAAACCCGGCCAATATGCATCATCATTTATCCACGTTTGCCACCTTTCCCAAAGCTGCTTAGATACGCCAAGCTTATTCTTCACATCAACCATAGATTCTGCTGTCATTCGCCTGAAATCTTCCGGCATTATCACTTCTATTCCGGATTGTCCGGCAGCTGTTTGATTCGTGCCATGTAATTCTGCCAGTATGCCGGCAAGTGTGTGGACAAAATTGTCTGACGGCGGCTGATGATTCATGTTCCATACATATTGCTTCTGTTCCAAATCAATCCCAGCCGCCGGCGTTCCTTTTAACATGGGGTAAGCGATCAATTCAGGTGTATGAATTCTCCAATCCGGCACATCAGCTGTAAGATTCGTGCGGAGAAAAGCAAGCGTTCTGCCTTCCGCATACGCTCTTTCAACTACATCACTTCGGCGAGGTTTTCGCAGCACCCATTGCATACCTGTATCGTCCTCGGCAAATACAACTTGAAAGTCCATTCCGGTTTCATTCAATTGCGCGTTCTCAGAGTGAACTGTCAAACCTCGCATGCGTGCAACTCCGACAATCTCCGTGATAACCTGTTTTTCTGTAAGGTTTGTCATCCCATTTCCCCTTTCTCATGCTCCGGCCTGTAGCAGAGAGTGTGGATGTTTGAAGGCACAAAAAAGAGGGCGGGCATCGCCACCCTCTTTTTTGATTACAATATAAGGGCTCATACATAGGCAGATTCATCCCGATTCTCTCGCATTCAGGCGAAAGTTATTCACTATTGAATTCGTGTCAATCGGAATCTCTGAATGCCATGCTGTAACCCCTCCGTTTCCTATACGTTAATTGTATTTTACAGCATATTCCATCTCATCGCTATAAAAAAAGATTCAAGTCACCGGAGCAGGATTAAACAAGCACAAATCATTATGAAGGCCCCACCGGTCCGCCCACGTTTGTTTGCGGCCGCTCGCCACAGCCAGAATGGTCCTGAAGATTTCCCAGCCTACGTCTTCAATACTGGCCTCTCCTGTCGCGATTCGTCCGGCATTGATATCGATTAAATCCGCCCAATGCTCTGATAATGAATGCCGTGTCGATACTTTCAGCACCGGGGCAACGGCCAGGCCGTACGGTGTTCCCCTTCCTGTCGTAAAAACCTGCAGATTCATGCCTGCCGCCAGTTGCAGGGTTCCGCACACAAAATCGCTCGCCGGTGTCGCCGCAAACAGCAGGCCTTTTTGCTCCGCCTTTTCACCTGGTCCGAGCACGCCGGAGATGGGGCTTGTGCCTGATTTCGCTACCGAACCTAACGCTTTTTCAACAACATTGGATAGCCCGCCTTTTTTATTGCCTGGTGACGGGTTCGCGCTTCGGTCCACTTCACCCCGCCGCAGATAGCTGTCATACCACTTCATCTCTTCGATCAGCGTATGTCCGACCTCTTCACTCACAGCCCGCGGTGTTAATAAATGAATCGCATCCCGCACCTCTGTCACTTCAGAAAACAAAACCGTTGCACCTGCGCGAACCAATAAATCAGCCGCATACCCCACCGCGGGATTCGCCGTCACGCCCGAAAACGCATCACTGCCTCCGCATTGCAGGCCAATAACCAGATCCGAAACAGGGCAGGTCACACGGGTTCTGCTGTTCAGCCTGATTAACCGTTCCTCCGCCATTTCCAAAATGGATTGAATCATCGCCGCAAAACCTTGGTGATCTTGGAGTGAGAGGATATCATCATGCTTCTCAGGCGCAATCCTTGCCGGGAGGAGCTTTTCACAACCCAATCCGATCACCATCACTTCCCCGCCGAAGTTCGGATGCTTCGCCAGATTTTGAATCGTGCGAATCGGAATGACAGCGTCAGGCGCATTGATCGCCACGCCGCAGCCGTATTGATGATGCAACGGCACAACGTCATCGACATTTGGATATTTCGGCAGCAGCTCTTCTTTGATCCGTTTGACCGCATAATCCAAAACGCCAACGACACATTGAACACTTGTGGTGATACCGAGAATATTTTTCGTGCCGGCACTGCCGTCCGCATTTCGGTACCCTTCAAACGTATATCCTTCAAGAGTTGGCAGCGGTTTGGGCACTCTGTTTGCGAGAGGAAGATCATCTAAAGCGGGAGGAGCGGGCATTCTTACGAGGGCGTCCCTTATCCAGCTCCCGCGTTTGATCGTCTCATCGGCAAATCCGATCACCTCTCCGTAACGCACGATCTCATCCCCTTGATTGAGATCGGTTAACGCCACCTTATGGCCTTGAGGGACATCCTCTTCAAGTACGAGCCCGCATGAAAAAACAGTGCCCTTTGGAAGTCCCCCGTCATTGACAATAATCGCCGTGTTATCTGTTTCATTCACTTTGATGTAAAGGGGCGCTTGGTTCTGCCTGAGGTTCATCGCCATATGAAAATCACTCCTTATATCATAGTAAACGCTTTCTTAATCGGTTCAAAAAAGCCGCAGCTCTTTCGTTTCAACTGCGGCTGTCTCTGCAATTATTTCTCATCCATGCCCTTTAGAATTTTGTCACGGACAAATTTCAGATGCTCATACATGTGGTAATGCGCTTTGTAAGGGTCTCTTTTAGCAAGTGCATCGTAGATTTTTTTGTGATATTCGACCGTTACATCTCTCTCCCTGTACGGAATCTGGCTGTCAATTTTCGCATGGGTAATTAAGAGAGACTGAATCATCCCTTCGACAACGGGGTTATTGGCACTTAACGCAATAATTCGATGGAATTCTTTATCCGCTTCACCATAAAGATTGTCAGTGCTGCTGGCGATGTCGTCGATCGTCTTCTGCAAACGCTGGAGTTCATCCTCATTGATTTTTTCCGCGGCAATCGTCACGAGTCCGAGTTCTAACGCCATTCGCGCTTCAATGATGGCCGGAAGATTATCAGTGGCCAAGGCAAGCATGACGGAAAATGGCTGCATGCCAATTTTATCGTTGAAATACGTGCCGCCGCGGGTTTTTCTCGTAATGACGCCCAGCGTTTCAAGTGAACTCAGCGCCTCCCGAAGCACCGGCCTGCTGACATGCAAAATGTCCATCAGTTCCATTTCTGTCGGCAATTTGTCTCCGGCCTTTAACTGTCCGCTCGACAATAAATGGACAATTCGTTCAATGACCTGCTTGGCTAATGTTTTCCGATTGACTGTATCGACTTTCAGATCCTCTAAACCTTCGTACACGAACAACTCTCCCTTCAGTTGTTCAATTGTAAGACAAAACAGCCAAGGTGACAATATTTACAATCAATCTTATCGCACAAGACACGGGCGTTTCCGGTCGAACTCCCAGTTGTTGATCAGAAACTGCATAGGGATCGCGTCATTCCGGGCGCCTAAATTCATTTTCTTATAGAGCTCATGCGCTTTTTCAACTTGTTCCATATCAATGTCAACGCCAAGACCGGGCTTATTCGGCACCTTGACACAGCCATCGGCAATCTCAAAAGGCTGTTTCGTTAAACGCTGCCCGTCCTGCCAGATCCAATGGGTATCAATCGCCGTAATGCGTCCCGGAGCCGCTGCAGCCACATGGGTAAACATCGCAAGGGAAATATCAAAGTGGTTGTTGGAGTGGGAGCCCCATGTCAAACCCCAATCATGGCACATTTGCGCCACCCGCACCGAACCCTGCATCGTCCAGAAGTGCGGATCAGCCAGCGGAATATCCACCGCGTGAAGCTGGATCGCGTGACCCATTTCCCGCCAGTCGGTCGCAATCATATTTGTCGCGGTCGGAAGCCCTGTCGCACGGCGGAATTCAGCCATTATTTCACGGGCGGAGTAGCCGTTCTCATCCCCGCACGGATCTTCCGCATACGCAAGCACATCATGCTTTCCTTTGCATAATGTAATAGCTTTCTCTAATGACCACGCCCCGTTCGGATCAAGGGTAATTCTCGCCTCAGGAAAACGTTTTGATAATGCGGTGACAGCTTCGATTTCATCCTCTCCCCGCAGCACCCCGCCTTTCAGCTTGAAATCCTGAAAGCCGTAGCGCTCCTGCGCGGATTCGGCAAGGCGTACAATAGCCTCAGGCGTCAGTGCTTCCTCATGGCGAAGACGGAACCACTCACAACCTGACTGCTCATCGCCTTGATACGGCAGGGTCGTCCGCTTTCGGTCACCGATGTAAAAGAGGTAGCCGAGCATTTTCACTTCATCGCGCTGCTTCCCTTCGCCCAACAAGGCCGCGACCGGTTCCTGAAGAAACGTTCCAAGCAAATCTAACAAAGCCGCTTCCAGCGCTGTGACGGCATGTACCGTGGTGCGCAAATCAAACGTCTGGATGCCGCGCCCTCCCCTGTCCTGATCGGCAAACTGCTTTCTGACCGTCTGCAATATCGCCTGATACGCGCCAATAGACTTTCCGACAACAAGCGGCTCTGCCAGCTCGAGTGTACGGCGTATCTGTTCTCCGCCAGGCACCTCGCCAACTCCCTGATTTCCGCTGCTGTCAGTTAAGATCACAATATTTCGGGTGAAAAATGGGCTATGCGCGCCGCTCAGATTCAGCAGCATGCTGTCATGTCCCGCAACAGGGATCACCTTCATCTCACAAATTGAGGGAATATTCGATCTCTTTTCTTTTTGAACCTGCTCTTGTATTGGTGAACTCATGTTTTATCCTCCTTTTATAAAGCGCTTTCATAATTATTAGACAGGCAATGATTGATCGGGGTCCTGCTCTTGTTTCTTTAACACGACCCGTTTGATCGGCCCGACCAGCAACAAATAGCTGAGGATCGCCGCAATCGCATTAGCGCCGACAAACACAAGCGCTCCATTAAAAGATCCTGTAGCGTTAACAATATAACCAATAATAATCGGAGTCGTAATCGAGGCGATGTTTCCGAATGTGTTGAACAACCCGCCGCTTAATCCTGCACACTCTTTCGGAGACGTGTCCGACACGACAGCCCATCCCAATGCGCCGAAGCCTTTTCCGAAAAACGCGAGTGACATAATGACAACGACAAGCCACGCTGAATCCGTGTAGTTGCAGACAATCATACTGCAAGACAGCAGCATGCCGACAATGATCGGCGCCTTTCTTGCAAAGGTCAGAGAACGGCCTTTTTTGAGCAAGATGTCTGACACGATGCCCCCAAGCACACCGCCGGCAAATCCGCATAGCGCCGGCAGGGAAGCGACAAACCCCGCTTCAAGGATAGACATTCCGCGGGCCTGAACCAAATATACCGGGAACCATGTGAGAAAGAAATAGGTGAGAGTTGTAATGCAATATTGCGCGATGTACACGCCGATCAGCATGCGGTTCGTCAACAGCTGTTTGATATAAGGCCATTTCGATTCTGTTTCTTGCTTGCTTTTGCTGTCATCCATGGAAATCAGCCCGCCGCCCTGTTCGATATATGCAAGCTCGGCTTCATTGACCTTCGGATGTTTTTTAGGTTCATACACCGCTTTTAGCCAGATGACAGCCAGAAGAATGCCCGCGGCACCCATGACAACGAAGACGGAATGCCAGCCGAAAGAGTGGGTGAGCCAGCCCATTAAAGGAGAAAAAATGACGATTGCGAAGTATTGAGCTGAATTAAAAAAGGCTGAAGCTGTCCCTCGCTCGGAGCTTGGGAACCATGAGGCAACAACTCTTCCGTTTCCGGGAAATGAAGGCGCTTCGGACAAGCCGACCAGAAAACGCAGTGCAAACAGCAGGATAATCGCTGTGCCGGCGGAGAAAAAACCAATCGCCCCTTGCAGCAGCGTAAAAAACGACCAGAAAAAAATGCTTAACGCAATGACCGTCTTTGAACCAAAACGGTCCAGCAGCCAGCCGCCCGGAAGCTGCCCGATGACATAGGCCCAGCCAAAAGCAGAAAAGACATATCCCATGGCGACCGAGTCCAATCCCAGGTCATGCTGGACGGAATCTCCCGTGATGGAAAGCGTCGCCCGATCCGCGTAGTTAATAGAGGTCACAAGAAACAGCATAAAAACGATGAACCAGCGTACAGACGTTTTTTTGCCCGCCGGTGAAACATTCGCATAGTCTTTTTTCATAGTATCTTCTCCTTTTCAAAGTAGAGAATCATATGCTGGCTGTGATAAAGCTGGGAAAGAGACGTCCGCCTCTTTCCAGCACCATTACGGCTTCACAAAAACGGTTTTGATCGCCGTGAAAAAGTCCTTCGCCGCCTCACCCTGTTCACGGGAGTGGGAGCTTGACTGCTTCATGCCGCCAAAAGGCGCCTGAAGCTCAACACCCGCGCTTTCTGCGTTAATCCGGACAAGCCCGGCGTCAATTTCATCAACGAATGAAAGCATTCTGCCGATGTTTTGCGTAAAAATGGATGCGCTTAAACCAAACTTCACATCATTGGCGATGTCCAGCGCCTCCTCCATCGAGTCCACCTTGATCAGGGCGATCACCGGGCCGAAAATTTCTTCTTGGGCAATCGTCATCTCAGATGTCACATTGTCAAAGATGGCAGGCTGAACATAATAGCCGTTTTGATACTTTCCGTCCTCCAGCTTTTCTCCTCCAATCAAAAGGGAAGCGCCTTCCTGTTTGCCTTTCTCAATGTACGACAGACAGTTATCAAGCTGATTCTTGCTGGCAATCGGTCCCATCCAGACATCCCCTTTTAAGCTGTCTCCGATCGTAATATCTTTTGTGCGCTGGAGAAGTTTTTCTTTAAAACGATCGTAAATTCCGCTTTGCACAATGACGCGGCTTGTCGCGGTACACTTCTGTCCGGTTGAACGGAAGGCACCCGTAATGACAGCTTCTGCCGCAGCTTCAAGATCAGCGTCATCAGCTACGATGACCGGGTTTTTGCCGCCCATTTCAAGCTGATATTTGGCTCCTCTCGCTAAAGCGGCCTGCCCGATGATTTTGCCGACTTGATTTGAACCGGTAAACGTAACGGCGTTTACTCCGTCATGCTCAGCAAGTCCCTGCCCGACAACAGAACCCGGGCCTGTCACGAAATTGATGACTCCTGCCGGCAGCCCCGCTTCTTCAAAGCAGGCAATCAATTTCGCGCATGTCACGGCTGTTTCTGTCGCCGGTTTGATGACAACGGTATTGCCGTACACCAATGCCGGGGCCATCTTCCAAATCGGAATCGCCACCGGAAAGTTCCACGGAGAAATCACGCCGACCACACCGAGCGGAACACGAGTTGTGAACATGAGCGCGTCTTTGTCAGTAGACGGAATGACGTCACCCGTTTTGCGCATGCCCTCTCCGGCATAATAGCGCAGAATCGCAATACCCCGAGCCGTTTCTCCTTTCGCTTCCGGCAGTGTTTTTCCCATTTCACGCGTTGCACAGGCGGCGATTTCCTCCAAGCGCTGTTCCATGATATCCGCTGTTTTGTATAAGTATTGGCCCCGCTCGGCACCCGTCAGCTTTCTCCAAGCCGTTTTGGCTTTATTGGCGGCGGCGACGGCCCGTTCCACATCTTCAGCCGTTGAATTCTGTACATAGCCGACAATATCATTCACATCCGCGGGGTTTTCGGCCTTGACCATATCGCCTGACTCAGACTTCACCCACTCTCCGTTAATAAAGTTCAGATACGTGTTTTGTTCCGTGATCACAGACATGCCCATTGCCCCTTTCATGTTTTTTCTGTTCATCAAACCGTCGCGGCTTTTTTCGGAAAACGGTCAGCCGCCTGCTTCAAAATCGCTTCTAATTGCTGATAGTGCTCTTTTTCAACCGGGCCGACAGGCGGTCTGGCTGTGTTTCTCACATTTAATCCCATGATCTCCATGCCCGCTTTAATCAAAGATACGGCGTATCCTTTTCGTTTTTTGCGAATGTCGTTGATCGGCAGAATCACATGCTGATAGAGCTCCTTCACCAGCTCGTCATTTCCGTTTTTCAATGCGTCATAGAACATCCGGGAAATATGCGGGATATAATTTGAAATCGCTGAAGAATAAGAGTGAAATCCGATCGGCAGGTAAGCCGGCATCGTCACTTCAGCCATCGGCATTCCGTTGAGCCATCCTAAGCGGTCGCCGAGCGTATAGACGAGATTAACATTCAAATCCATATTCCCCACCCCGTCCTTCACACCGACAAGCTGTTCCAATTGGGTCAGCCGCTTGATCTGCTCAAGAGAGAGAACGGCGTTATCGCGCTGATAAAGAATCGCATTCAGGTCAGTGCTTTCAATAATCGTTTTCGCATACTGATAGAGCCCCTCCTGTTCGCCATGTACCAAATACGGAGGCAGGATCAAGTAGCCATCGGCGCCTTTTTTCTCCGACAGCTGCGCCCATTCAAGCGCTGTGCTGAGATTACCCCCCACCCCCGTGTAAACCGGAACCTTTCCTCCGGCTGCCGAGACTGCGACTTCGACCATTTGCGCGTATTCCTTCTGGCTGAGAGATTGAAATTCACCAGACCCACAAGCGATAAAAATCGCTTCTAAGCCTTCTTCCAGCAAAAACTCAATGTTTTGAAAAAGAGCTTCCTCCTCCAGTTTTCCTTGTGTGTTAAAAGGAGCAACCGGAAAACCTAAAATTCCAGCGGGTGCTTTTCTCATACGGCTCATCAACATAACCTCCTGTTATTCGTGTAAACCGCCCTGACTGAAAGCGCTTTTATTAGTTTTTTTGTTTCGCATCCGCTCCTTCCCATACTTCCTTTTGTTTAATTGTAAGACAAATAAACAATAAGTCAATATCTTTATTTTCTGATATTTTATAAAAAGAAGGTAAACCGCTGTACCTCCGGGGTTCTGGCGCAGCAAAAAAACAGCCGGGACAGCCGGCTGTTTGGTTTTACACCCTTCTTTGTTTCATCGCCTCATGCAAAAGCTTCGCCTCCAAAAAGAACACATGGATGAATTTTTTCATATTCACTCTCGCAGTGGCGAGAGGTTTTGCATCCTTGGATTGGAGTTCTTTCATTTTCTGGCTGACAACCGGAAAATCAAAGAATTTCGATGCATAGGTTTCAAATTTCGGATTTGAAAAATCAGTTGTGCCCAGTGAAGCAAAATGATGCAGTGAATGGATAATCGCTCTGCGAATGCGCTGCTCCGAGGCTTTCATTTCGCGATTGACTTCCGTTTGGGATGCCCCTGCCCCCAGCTTCCGTTCCGCTACTTGAGTGAAGATCTGTTTTAGCGAAGGGATATGTTTTTCGTACGGCTCATGTTCTGCTAAATACTGCAGCACCGCCACGAGATCATGCGCGCCGCCTTCCCCCATCATGCCCAACTCGGACAATAGGAATGTTCCTGCTTCTTTTAAGCCGCTGTCACTATTCTGCTGAGGACGCGTTTTCCGTTCATTCCGATTGACAAGCCGGCTGAGAGAGAGCTGAATAGCCCCAATTGAGTGCTCAAGCTCGATCCGTTCCTTCACTTTTTGGAGAACCGTGACAATTTCAATGCGGTTAATCGGCTTATGGATAAAATATTCGATGCCGAGTGAGTACGCTTCTCCGACCATTTCCTTCGCTTCCACTTGAGAGATCATGACGATCTTGCCGGAGTACGTATTTTGGAGCTGGCGAATCGTCTCAATGCCGTCTCTTCCAGGCATTAACAGATCAATTAATAATATATCAATCTGCTTGAATTGCAGCATATGCCCTTCCACTTGGCTCCCGTCTTCCGCTTCACCAGCAGCTTCCCCGAGATCCTCATCCTCAATGATCTGCCTTAAAATCGACCGTACCGCACGGTCATCATCAGCGATAAAAAAACGCATAGCTTCGGTTCACCCTTTCTGAATCAAATGCCGGACAGGCAGCCTAACAGCAAACACCACTCCACGCTGCTGATTATCAAATGTGATATCCCCTTCCAGCTCTGTCACGATTTCCTTCACGTAGGAAAGTCCGATTCCCGTAGAAGGCGTGCCATATTCGTCATATTTTGAGGTAAAGCCCGGGTCAAACACAATCTCTCCGATTTTCTCAGAAATGCCGGGACCATTGTCTTCCACCTGGAATTCTACCATATTCTCATTTGGCCTACGGAGCCTCAGGCTGATCATTCCCTCTTCCCCCATGGCCTCTACCGCATTCGCCGTTAGATTATTAATAATCGAAAGCACGATAAATACGTGATATTCTTCATGCTCCCCCTCTATCAAGCAGTGAAAATCAATCTGCTTTCCCAGTGCTTCAGCGTACTTCTCATTCATGCGAATCACAAGCTGCAGCAAATCAGACGCCCTCATATAATCTCTCAAGCTCTCATTAGAAATCAGTTTTGAAAGCCCGGCGAATATCCGCTGGTTGTCCTTTTTCACTTCATGAATTTCTCCGGCGAGCCTCAGGATTCTGCCGCTGAGCTGATCATCTTTGCCCTTTACCTCCCGATAGAGCTGATACGAATCGTTCGTCACTTGTTCTGTCGTTTTCAGCGTCTTTTTTAGATGCACCGTTTCTTCATATAAATTGGAAACGATCATCAGCATATGCTCGTGCTGCCGCCTTGTCTGTTTTTCTCTCGATTGTGTTTCATACAGCTTCAGCACACTATAAAAGCTCATCACGATAAATGTGTGAGAAATCGCAATCACCGCGAGGTCGGTGATTTCCTCAGGCGTGACGACGGTATGGAACATGAGAAACTGCACAGCCAGCTCGACACAATCTGCCACAATTTCAATCATAAATCCGACAAAACCGAGCATAAACGGCCGTTCACGGAAACGATTAGCCTTCAATACGGAAAACAGGCAGGCGTAAGTCATATAAAAGAAAAAGCCAGACGCTTGGTCATACAGAATCGGAGTCAGTCCATCGTGTCCCCCGCGCCACAATTCCAGAAAGACACGAAAGACGAGTACTGCCGCTCCAGTCAGAAAACCCGGCAGCACAGCGGGCACATGCCGCAGCAGCGACAAGAAGAAGAAAAAAACCGGTGCGCCAAAGCTGATTCGGAACTCTTCATTAAGAGGATAAAATTTCAGTTCACCGGCCAACGGCACCGTCATCAGCATGAGAGCCAATATATATCCATCTTTTTCAAAAAAACGCTCCAGTTTTATGATGATCACATCCTCGCTTTTATTTTGGAGAAACGGCAGAAAACCTGCAAATTTCTTTTGACCCAGAACATAAGGTTTTTATAAATCTTACGGCTTATTTTCAAAATATTTTTGTCGTATTTTGTATGATTCTGTAGTCGTCATTATACAGTAAATATACCCTCCGCTTTAGTGAAAGCGTTTAATGCCCCTTCATCCTTCGTTTTGGTAAACCATAGTCCTTTAAAAAAACAGTGAGGAGGAATTTGATGAAAGAATTGATAAAAGAGCCCCGGAAAGAAATAGACCCGGCGTCCCAGCTGCATGATTGGGTGGAGCACTATCGCCCATTTGCCGCTAATGGACAAAGTGCAAATTATATCCCCGCTTTAGGAAAAGTCAATGATTCACAGCTCGGCATTTGTATATTGGAGCCTGACGGAACGATGATACACTCCGGCGACTGGAACGTCCCTTTTACCCTGCAAAGCATTTCAAAAGTGATCAGCTTTATCGCCGCCTGCATGAGCCGCGGCATTCCCTATGTACTGGACCGCGTAGATGTCGAGCCGACAGGTGACGCCTTTAATTCCATCATTCGGCTCGAAATCAACAAGCCGGGAAAGCCATTCAATCCTATGATCAACGCGGGTGCTCTCACCATCGCCTCGCTTCTTCCCGGAGAGTCGGCACACGATAAGCTCGATTTTCTTAACTCGGTAATAGAAACCTTAATAGGAAAACAGCCGAGAATTCATGAGGAAGTGTTCCGGTCTGAGTGGGAAACCGCCCACCGCAACAGAGCGCTGGCCTACTATTTAAAAGAAACAAACTTTTTAGAAGCAGACGTAGAAGAAACGCTTGAGGTTTACTTGAAGCATTGCGCCATGGAAAGCACCACTGAAGATATTGCATTGATCGGCCTGATCCTTGCCCATGACGGCTATCATCCGATTCACCGCAAGCAAGTGATTCCAAAGGACGTGGCAAAATTGGCCAAGGCGTTAATGCTGACGTGCGGCATGTACAACGCTTCAGGCAAATATGCGGCGTTTGTCGGCGTGCCGGCCAAAAGCGGCGTCTCCGGCGGCATTATGGCACTGGTTCCTCCAAGCGCCAGAAGAGAAGAGCCTTTTCCATCCGGTTGCGGGATCGGCATTTACGGACCGGCCATTGATGAATACGGCAACAGCCTCACTGGCGGAATGCTGCTGAAGCATATGGCACAGGAGTGGGAACTCAGCATTTTTTAAAAATAAAAAAAAGAGGTGATTGTATGCAGCAAATTCTGGAACATGTCGTCGGTATCGCAAATGATCTTTTGTGGTCAAAGCTATTAATTGTATTGCTCCTTTCTCTGGGAATCTATTTTACGTTCAGACTGAAGTTTTTGCAGGTTCGCATGCTGAAAGAAATGGTCAGGGTATTAAAAGAAGGTGCTGCCTCCCGATCGAAAAACAGCATTTCTCCGTTTCAAGCGTTCTGTATCAGCATGGCAGCCCGTGTCGGAACGGGAAATATTACGGGCATTGCCATCGCCATTGCGCTCGGCGGACCCGGTGCAATCTTCTGGATGTGGATTATCGCCATTATCGGATCAGCATCAAGCTTTGTGGAAAGCACACTGGCCCAGATTTATAAAGTAAAAGATGAAAACGGATTCCGCGGCGGACCGGCTTATTACATGGAAAAAGGGCTGAACAAAAGGTGGATGGGCGCGCTGTTCGCTGTATTAATCACCTTATCGTTCGGTATCGTCTTTAACTCGGTCCAATCAAATACAGTCAGCCTCGCCTTTGAAAACGCGTTCGGCACAAACCGCCTGACATTGGGACTCATTTTAATTACTGTGTTCGGCACGATTATTTTCGGCGGCGTAAAACGGATTGCGAAGCTGGCTGAATCCATTGTCGTCGTGTTGGCTGCCCTGTATATCAGCGTTGCGTTTTTTGTGATTTTAACCAACATTACGCAGCTGCCTGACGTGATTGCGCTTATCGTGAAAAATGCGTTTGGTTTTGACCAGGCTGCTGGCGGCGCTTTGGGAGCGGCTTTAATGCAGGGCGTCAGACGGGGAATCTTTTCAAACGAAGCGGGAATGGGGAGCGCACCGAATGCCGCCGCCACCGCAACGACAAGCCATCCTGTCAAACAGGGGCTGATTCAAGCGCTGGGTGTGCTGTCAGATACGCTAGTCATTTGTACAAGCACTGCTTTTATCATCCTGTTTTCGGATGCCTATCAAACTCCGGGACTGAGCGGAATCGCGTTGACACAAGCCTCTCTCAGCTCCCATGTCGGATCGTGGGCATCAGGCTTTCTCGCCATTCTGATTTTGTTATTCGGTTTCTGTGCTTTAATCGGAAACTATTATTACGGGGAAACCAATATCGGCTTTTTAAACAAAAGTAAAAAACTGATTTTTGTCTACCGTATCGGCGTGCTGGCGATGATTGTGTTTGGCTGTGTTGCCAAAGTCCAGCTCGTCTGGGATCTGGCTGATTTGTTCATGGGCTTGATGGTCATCGTGAATTTAATTGCGATTTTCTTATTATCAAAGGTCGTTTTTGCGGCGCTGCAAGACTATACACGTCAGAAAAAAGCGGGCAAAGATCCAGTCTTTTATAAAAATGTGCTCAAAAACCACAATGGCATTGAATGCTGGCCGCTTTCTGACAAACAGGCTGACACACACAACAAACAAATATCATAAAAAAAAGGTGTTCAGATAGACGGGCTGAACACCTTTCCCTTTTGTGTTTATTGACAAACACGTAAACCTCCCTTACGATTTTCATATCTTTTCAAAAAATCTGAAAGAAGGCATCGGTACATTCTATGAATCCTATCCAACACATACTAGATACATACCCGCTTATTGTGCTAGACGGCGCCATGGCGACCGAGCTTGAACGCAAGGGCTGTGATTTGAACGACAGTCTCTGGTCGGCAAAAATCCTGATGGAAGAGCCGGATCTGATTAAACAAGTGCATACTGATTATTTTGCGGCAGGCGCTGACTGTGCAATCACCGCCAGCTATCAGTCTACGTTTGAAGGCTTTGCCGCACGCGGGCTGAGCGAAGCGGAAGCACGCCGGCTCATCGAGATGTCCGTCAGCATCGCAGCTGAAGCACGTGATGAATTTTGGGCGCTCGAAGAAAACCGTGTCAATCGGCCAAAGCCGATCATTGCAGCTTCTGTAGGGCCTTATGGCGCTTATCTTGCAGACGGCTCTGAGTATCGCGGGGACTACGGAATCTCAGAGGATGAACTTGTTGAATTTCATCGTCCCCGCTTGAAGGCGCTGATCGAAGCCGGGGCTGATGTGTTGGCATGCGAAACGATTCCGTGTCTGAGCGAAGCAAAAGCGATTGCGCGGCTGCTGAAGGAGTTTCCTGAAACGTATGCGTGGATCAGCTTCAGTGCAAAAGACAGCCTTCATATTAGTGACGGAACACCTGCCGCTGACTGCGCGTCATGGCTTGATGAGCACCGCCAAATTGCAGCGCTCGGCATCAACTGCACGCCGCTTCAGCTTATCCCTTCTCTAATAGAGGAGTTAAAAAAGCACACATCAAAACCGATCATCGTCTACCCGAATTCAGGCGAGCAGTATGATCCGGAGACAAAAACGTGGAACGGGGCGGCATGCGGAGAACCTTACGGAGTAAGCGCCCGCGCGTGGCATGAAAAAGGAGCGAAGCTGATTGGCGGCTGTTGCCGGACAAAACCCGAAGATATTAAAGAAATCGCGGCTTGGGCGCGCTCTTTAAAAACAACTTGACTTATCGGAATTGTTTGTATATTCTATCTTAAAGCCGGTTCGCCGGAGTCTCGTGTCACTCGCTGACATGGGATTTTTTATTAAAGGAAAGAAATCGCCGATAGAAAGTTGGAAAAAGATGAAATCTGCTCACAACAAGAATGAGACAAACTTTCAGAGAAGTATGAAAAGCCGGCACCTCTTTATGCTTTCCTTAGGGGGTGTCATCGGAACCGGACTGTTTTTAAGCTCCGGCTATACCATTCAGCAGGCAGGCCCGGCGGGAACGATACTCGCCTACTTAGTCGGCGCCGGAATCGTCTATTTGGTCATGCTATGCCTCGGTGAGCTGTCTGTAGCCATGCCTGTGACAGGCGCCTTTCACACCTATGCAACCAAATACATAGGACCGGGAACTGGATTTACGGTCGCTTGGCTGTACTGGCTGACATGGACCGTGGCATTGGGATCGGAATTCACAGCAGCCGGCCTGTTAATGCAGCGCTGGTTCCCCCATACGTCCGTTTGGATGTGGAGTGCCGTCTTTGCGCTGCTGATTTTCTTGCTTAACGCATTTTCGGTCAAGTTTTTCGCTGAATCGGAATTTTGGTTTTCCAGCATCAAAGTTTTAGCCATTGTATTGTTTATTCTTTTAGGCGGCTCTGCCATGTTCGGCATCATTCCGATTCAAGGCGGAGATGCCGCTCCGATGCTGTCCAATTTCACA
The DNA here is from genome assembly GCF_047608225.1 of Bacillus sp. SW14. Lineage (NCBI taxonomy): Bacteria > Bacillati > Bacillota > Bacilli > Caryophanales > Bacillaceae > Bacillus > Bacillus sp. SW14. The sequence continues at coordinate 4,097,285 of NZ_JBLKRW010000001.1, forward strand.
GCGGAAGGCGGGCTCTTTCCACATGGATTTGTCCCGATTTTGATGACGATGCTGTCTGTCAATTTTGCCTTTTCGGGGACTGAACTGATCGGAATTGCCGCCGGAGAAAGCGTCGATCCCGACAAGACGATACCAAAAGCGATTAAAACAACGGTCTGGCGTCTTTCACTCTTCTTTATCGGAACCATTTTTGTCCTGTCAGGGCTGATTCCGATTCAAGAAGCAGGCGTCATCAAAAGCCCGTTTGTCGCTGTCTTTGACAGAGTCGGTGTGCCATACGCAGCCGATATCATGAACTTTGTCATCCTGACAGCGATCCTGTCAGCGGCTAATTCCGGACTCTACGCTTCTTCCCGGATGCTGTGGTCTTTATCAAAAGAAAAGACGCTTCACCCGGCATTTGCAAAGCTGACATCAAAAGGAACCCCGTTTAACGCGCTGGTGTTCAGCATGATCGGCGGCATTCTCTCATTGCTGTCCAGCGTATTTGCGCCAGACACTGTATACGTTGTGCTCGTGTCGATTTCCGGTTTTGCGGTCGTTGTCGTGTGGATGGGAATCGCAGCTTCTCAATTCATGTTCAGAAAACGGTATATCGAAGCTGGAAACAAGGTCGCCGATTTAAAGTACCGGACCCCTTGGTATCCGTTCGTGCCGATTGCCGCGTTCCTATTATGCCTGGCATCCGTACTCGGCATTGCCTTTGATCCAAATCAAAGAATCGCGCTGTATTGCGGCATTTCTTTTATGGCCATCTGCTACGCAGTGTATTATGCGAAAAACCGCATAAACAAGCCGACAGCTGATATGACTCATTCAAAGTAAAAAGAACCTGCCTCAGAGCAGGTTCTTTTTCGATCTTTAGACTTCCACTGTCCAGTTGCACGGCCCTTTCACTTTGCCAAGCTGAATATCTGTTATCGTTTCATACAATTTTTTCGAGATGTCCCCGATTTGTCCGTCGCCTACAATCACCGTTTTTCCACGAATATTGAGTTCACCAACAGGCGTTACGACGGCTGCCGTGCCCGTGCCGAAGACCTCTGTCAATTCCCCGCGCGCAGAGGCCGCATAAATCTCATCAATCGAAATTCTCTCTTCACGAACCGGAATGCCCCAGCTGCGAATCAGTTCAATCGCAGACGCACGTGTAATCCCGCTTAAAATACTCCCGTTTAAAGCCGGTGTGACAGCTTCCCCGTTCATGACAAAAAAGATGTTCATGCTCCCTACTTCTTCCACGTATTTCTTTTCAATCGCGTCCAGCCACAGCACCTGGTCATAGCCCCGCTCATTCGCTTTTCGCTGCGCTTCAAGGCTGGCGGCGTAGTTTCCCGACGTTTTTGCACATCCGACTCCGCCATTTACCGCCCGCACATACTCATCTTCGACGTAGATTTTCACCGGCTTCAGCTGATCGCCATAGTATGAGCCGACAGGCGAAAGCACGATCATAAATGTATAGGTTTTGGATGCTTTCACCCCAAGACTCGGTTCTGTGGCGATGATAAAGGGACGAATATACAGTGACGTCCCCTTTTCCTTGGGAACCCAATCTTTCTCCAGCTCAATTAATTGCGTCAATGCCTCAAGCACAAGCTCTTCGTCTAAAAGAGGCATACTCATGCGCTCACATGATCTGTTCAGCCGTTTGATATTTTGGTCCGGCCTGAACAGCAGCACTCTGCCATCTTCTGTTCTGTACGCTTTTAATCCTTCAAAAACAGCCTGGCCGTAATGAAAGACAGATGAAGAAGGATCAAGCGTAAGCGGCGCGTACGGCGTTATTCTAGGATGGCGCCAGCCCATTCCCTCTTCATAATCCATCACAAACATATAATCTGTAAAATATTTCCCGAATTCCAAGAATGACGGGTCAGGCTTCGCCTTATGAAATGCAATTTTTTCTCGTTCGATAAGCTTATTCAATCTGATCAGCACACCTTTCACATCATAGTTGTTTAAATATTCAGTCTTTTTAAAGCTGCAAAAACTTCAGCCGCTTCTTTGATTATACGCCGCTTTTAAACTATAAATTTCAGAATATTCTTTATGATCATCAGCTATTATACACCACATCCATTATCAAATGAAGAAAAAATAAAAGAAAAACAGCCAGATTCATTCCGGCTGTCTGATTTTAGACTGCTAAATAAAGGACGGCAATATGGCAAATCAGCAAAATATACACCGCGATCACAAATTGCCAATTGATCTTCTGCGCCCATGCGAACACCAACATCATGACAGGCAGTATCACTGTCCCCGCCAGCTTGTTCACTGTCAAATCCGGGCTGTTTGTACCATCATAATGAATCGGCATCTCCGCCGGAAGAAACGGATAAAACACCATTGAAAGGACGAAAGCAGCAATCACAGACCCCCACAGCGCTTTTCCATTCGTCAATAGAAACATAGAACCACCATTCCTTTCTTCATAACCATCAGGCGTTTTCTTTCATACGCATTGCTTTATGAATGATATGACTGTTCTACGGTGAATTTCGTTCGGTCTCCCCGCGTAATAATTTGCGCATATTCCACGACTTCTTCATTTTTATCATAGGTGAGGGATTCTGCTAAAAACGCCGGTGCTCCCACATTGGTTAATAAGTGGCCGCTGATCGTTTCATCGGTTAAAATCGGTTCGATCGATTCCGTGCCCCTGCTGATTTCAATATTGTATTTTGTCCTTAACAGTTCAAAAAGCGAGCCGGTGCACTCTTCCGGAGCCAGACCAGGTGCCGCTTTCCATGGAATATATGAGGTGTGGTACTGCAAAGGTTCCCCCTCGGCATATCTGACTCTGACAAGCTTATTGACAGGTTCATTCTCTTTCATTTTCAAAAGCTCGGCAATGGAGTGATCAGCAGGGATCACCACGAGTTCAAGCACTTTTGATTCAGAACGCAGGCCTCTCATTTGTTCTGCAAAGCTCGTAATCTGATGCGGAATCGGCGTTTGTATTTTTGCCGCCGATACAAATGTTCCTTTTCCTTGAATCCGTTTAATATATCCCTCAAGCTCAAGCTGCTGCAGAGCCAATCTCACAGTTGTTCTGCTGACATCATATTGCTCGCAAAACTCGCTCTCCGTCGGCAGTTGATCATTCGCCTGATATTTGCCCGACTTAATTAATTCAATGATTTTAAACTTGATAACAGAATATAAAGCTGTCATTTCATTCTCCCCATCCTGTATGCAAACCGTTCTTTTTGATTGAGACCATCATACCACTTTATCTCATAATGATGAAAGATTTGTATCTTTCTTTTATAACAAATTTTCAAAAATTTGTATTGACACTTTAATGATTATGGTGCTAAATTCGTAATGATAACTATCATAAATTGATTGTAACAAATATGGTGCTTGTCTATCTCTTTGGGGGGTGTCGCATGAAAATTATTGTCGCCGAGCATTATGAAGAACTCTGTAAGCTAAGCGCTAACATAATCAAGGAACATGTACAGGCAAAGAAAGATGTCGTTCTCGGCCTGGCAACAGGAAGCACGCCGGTCGGCTTGTACAAGCAGCTGATTTCAGACTATCAGTCAGGCGAAATTGATTTTTCAAAGGTTACTACATTTAATTTGGATGAATATGCAGGCCTCTCTCCATCTCATCCGCAAAGTTATAACAATTTTATGCATGAGCACCTTTTTCAGCATATCAATATGCAGCCTGACCATATCCATATCCCGCAAGGAGACAATCCGCAGCTTGAGGCTGAATGTATGATCTACGAGGATCTCATCCGTCAGTCGGGAGGCATTAATGTTCAAATTCTCGGCATCGGCGCCAACGGCCACATCGGTTTTAATGAACCGGGTTCTGATGTTGAGGGTCGAACACGAGTTGTTAAGCTGTCAGAAAGCACGATACAGGCAAATGCCAGATTCTTCGGCGGTGATCCTGTGGTGGTGCCGAGACTCGCAATTTCAATGGGCATTAAAACCATCATGAAATTCAGCAAACATATTGTGCTTTTAGCGAACGGCGAGGAAAAAGCAGATGCCATTCAAAAGATGGCTGAAGGCCCTGTCACGACAGATGTACCGGCCTCCATTCTTCAAAAACACAATCATGTAACCGTTATCACAGATCAAAAAGCAGCCAGCAAATTAAAGAATACATCCTACTCATAAAACAATAAAAGGAGATTATCATGTTTAAAAAGGCATTTCAAATTCTGCAGCAGCTTGGCCGTGCATTGATGACCCCGGTTGCCGTCCTGCCGGCAGCCGGTCTTTTGCTCCGTTTCGGTGACAAGGATTTACTGAATATCCCTATTATAAAGGATGCGGGCGGTGTTGTATTCGATAATCTGCCGCTGATTTTCGCCGTGGGGGTCGCGATCGGTTTAGCCGCCGGCGAAGGTGTAGCCGGACTTGCCGCTGTCATCGGATATTTAATTTTAACCGTTACCCTCGACAACATGGGGAAATTACTTGGCCTTCAGCCTCCGTATGAAGGAGCAGAGCACCTGATTGATATGGGCGTATTCGGAGGAATCATCATCGGGCTTCTTGCCGCCTTTTTATATAAGCGTTTTTCAACAATTGAACTGCATCCTGTCCTTGGATTTTTTTCAGGAAAACGGTTTGTCCCAATTATCACTTCCATCAGTTCATTGGTGATCGGCGTCATTTTCTCATTGGTATGGCCGCTAATCCAAAACGGGATTAACGCTGCCAGCAGTTTAATTGCCGATTCAACGGTCGGCCTGTTCTTTTATGCAACGATCTATCGGTTGCTGATTCCTTTTGGCCTGCATCATATTTTTTATACACCTTTCTATTTTATGATGGGAGAATACACAGACCCGTCAACAGGAAATACCATAACCGGCGATCTGACAAGGTTTTTCGCGGGAGATCCGACAGCCGGGCGCTTTATGATGGGAGATTTCCCTTACATGATTTTCTGTCTGCCGGCAGTTGCACTTGCCATTATCCATACCGCGCGTCCGGAAAAGAAGAAAATGATCTCCGGCGTGATGATTTCTGCCGCGCTCACATCTATGCTGACAGGCATTACAGAGCCGGTTGAATTTTCTTTCTTGTTCGTTGCGCCCGTGCTCTATTTGATTAACTCTATTCTCGCCGGCGTCATCTTTGTCGTTTGTGATTTATTCCATGTCCGCCATGGCTATACGTTCTCAGGCGGCGGAATTGACTACGTCTTAAACTACGGATTGTCGACAAACGGCTGGGTTGTCATTCCTGTCGGGATCGTATTTGCTTTCATATATTATTATTTGTTCCGATTTGCGATTTTGAAATGGAATTTAAAAACGCCGGGCCGTGAAACAGATGAAGCCGATCAGAATGAGGCAAAAGCGCCTGTTGCAAAAGACCAGCTTGCCTTTCATGTGCTGCAGGCCTTAGGCGGACAGCAAAATATCGCGAACCTGGATGCGTGTATTACAAGGCTCCGTGTGACCGTTCATCAGCCAAACCAAGTCAGCAAGGATGAATTAAAACGGCTTGGCGCAGTAGGTGTGCTGGAAGTCAACAACAACTTCCAGGCGATATTCGGAACAAAATCCGACGCCTTAAAAGACGACATCAAAACGATCATGGCTGGAGGTGTGCCTGATACAGCCGCCGCGCTGGATGCGGAAACTGACATACAACAGATTCCCGCTTCTGACGAATCCTTTATTTATCCGCTCAAAGGAGAAACAGTCTCTTTAACGGACGTGCCGGATCCAGTTTTTTCAGAAAAAATGATGGGCGAGGGGTTTGCGATTGATCCATCAGAAGGAAAAGTCATTGCCCCAGCAGACGGCGAAATCGTCTCCATTTTTCCGACAAAGCACGCCATCGGCTTTATGAGCGCCGGCGGCATTGAAATCCTGATTCATGTCGGCATTGATACAGTCAAATTAAACGGGAAAAGCTTCGAAGCACATGTCACGAGCGGACAAGCCGTCACACAAGGCGAACTGCTTCTCACATTTGATCTTGATTACATCAAACAGCATGCCGCTTCAGCTGTAACACCGGTCATTTTCACAAATGCATCTGAAGAAGAGATGAAGCACATTCAAATAAAGTAAAAAATCCCTCCTGCTGGTGATGTTTTCGTTGGCACATGAAAACTTCACCGCCAAAATAAAAAAGGACAAAATCCCGAAACGAAATGTTTTAGGATTTTGTCAACATCTGAGAATACCTTGAATACAAGGTGTTCTTTCTCTTATTCAGCAGCAGCGTGATCTTCTTTTTCAATCGCTGCCAGTCTTGCGATGACTTCTTCTTCTGTCATATTGTGCTCTTTGACATACAGGTTTCTTGAGTTCGTGCGGCATTCGTGGCTGCAGCTGCGCATATACTTATACTCATTTTCCGGTGTGCATATCATTTTTTTGTTGCAAGATGGATTTGCGCAGTTCACATAACGCTCACACGGTTCACCTGTAAAGCAGTCTTTTCCGACAACCACATGCTCGACACGGTTGACAGGCACGCTGATTCTTTCATCAAAGACGTAGCACTGGCCGTCCCAAAGCTTGCCTTGCACCTCAGGATCTTTTCCGTATGTCACGATTCCGCCGTCAAGCTGTGATACATCTTCAAAACCTTGCTTCATCAGCCATCCTGAGAATTTTTCACAGCGCACGCCGCCCGTGCAGTACGTTAAAATCTGTTTGCCTTCAAGCAGCTCTTTGTTTTCTTCAATCCACTCAGGCAATTCACGGAAGGCTTCGATGTCAGGACGGACAGCACCTCTGAAATGGCCAAGATCATACTCGTAATCGTTACGCGCGTCGAGCACAATTGTATTTGGGTCCTGCATTTTCTCGTAAAATTCCGCAGGCTTCAAATGCTGTCCCGTTGTTTCATTCGGATCCACATCATCCTCAAGACGTAGCGTTACAAGCTCTTCCTTATGGCGGACGAAGATTTTTTTGAACGCATGGCCTTCTTCCTCATCAATTTTAAATACCATATCCGCAAAACGAGGATCAGCTTTCATTGTTTGCATATATTTTTCAGTCTGTTCAACGGTACCTGATACCGTACCGTTAATTCCTTCAGAAGAAACAAGAATACGGCCTAACAAACCAAGCTCCTTACAAAAAGCCAAATGCTGCTCTCTAAACGCCTCTGGATCTTCAATCGGAACATATTTATAGTAAAGTAATACTCTGTATTGTTTTTCCATGATTTAAACACCCTGTTCAATTATAGTTAGTTGCTATGCACACTCTTACTATATCATACAGGAAAATGCCGCAAAGATGAACATATCCGCACAGACTGATAAAAATATCCAAGCTCTTACAAACCCACGCGGCACAAGGGTTTATTAATAGCGAAAAGTATTTTCCATTAACTTACTAATAACAGTAGTTATCTGAAAACTATTTTTGTAGTTCCTCTTCAAAAGATAAATTTACCGGTTCATCTAAAAGTTCTCCCGGCATTTCAAGGTTTGTTGAAGGAACGCTCTCATCTACCTCTTCAAAAACAACATGATCCATCCACACCTGACCCGGCCCAGATAATTGGACACCAAAGGATATCACAGCGCTATTTTCAGGAACATCTAAAACGATAGCATAATGATTCCAATTGGTTGTTCCGGTAATAGGTCTGTTGCTCATATTATCAAATTGGAGAACGTCATCAGCAGCACTGTCAACCCGCATCCAAAGTGAGGCAAAATGCTGCACTTCTTTTGTTTTGATAAAACTTGATAGACGAAGCCTTTTTCCTAGATAGCGATCTGCTTTAAATTGCTGCATCATCGTCGCAAATTCACCGATATCCTGTACCATCGTTGATTTTAAATACCCTGAAGCTTTTCCCTGATGTACATTTTCCCGGTCAACTCCCATTTCGAATTGGAACGGATGGCTCCCGCTCAAAACCCAGCTCTTCATTTTTTTCTCCATGTAAGATTCCTCCTTTTTTGAAGTAAAACGCTTCATAAATGTTCGATATGCGCCAGGCGGCATGTGATACAGCTTTTTGAACGTCCTCGTAAATGCTTCTTGAGATTCAAACTGATAATACAAAGCAATATCAATAATGCGAAGATCTGTATAAAGCAAAGCTGCCGCTGCATTCGCAAGACGCCTTAACCGAATATAAGAAGCAACCGACATGCCGACTTCTTTTTGAAAAATCCGATGAAAATGGAATTTTGAAAAGCCTGAAACGTTTACAATATCCTCATTTGATATTTGCTCATGTAAATGTGATTCAATCCAATCAATCGTTTTCTGGACAGCTTTTTCATAGTACATTGCACGCTTCAATCTCCTTTCTTTTTTAGAATAATGGATCACGGCTTATATGTTTTGATGATTTTTGCGATATGTAAAAATCCCCTGTTTATCACAGGGGACGCCGCTCACTTGATAATGACAGATGGCGTGATATGCTCCAGCCAAATGACACCGTCATATTGCTCCTTTAGGATCATTCGCTCTTCCATGAACCCCCAATAGAGTGCTGTCCGCGGGGTATACATCCACGAAGTGCCTTTCTTGTTTTTTGTATGGAGAAAATCAACAAACACAGCTGGATGGTCCGCAGCCTTCAGCAATGCTTCGAGACTTCCAGTCGGCGGCGGGCTTGTGACCGGCGTAACGGTCTTATTGTCTGAGCTATCAAGACTGGCGCCTGAATATGCATAAATGCCAATCGTATATGTTTGTTTTTTCAGCCGCTCCGGCAAATAATCACCCATATTAGGAGTGTTTGCCTGTGTCATATCCTTAACCATTTTCGTATTCTGTTTGCGGAGATGGTAATTGTGGCCCCAGACAATGATTTTCTTTTTCGGATAAAGGGTTTCCGCTACCCACTGAAATTGTTCAGCCATCATGCGGTCTCTTAAAACGAAAGGAAACTCCTCTAAATTCTCCGGATAATCCTCTAGCTTTTGTTTCATTTCTTGAGGCATATACGTTTCCATTACGTCAATTCGCAGCTGGAGAGAATGCATAAACATCTCATAAGCTTTCGGCTCTTTCGGTAGTTGTGTTTTTAACTTCGATGCATGTGTTTCTGCGAATTGAATAAGCTCACCGTAGTTTTTCACCAGCACTTCCTTCTTTTGCGTAAATTCCTCAAAGGTGCTGCTGCCAGTCACCAATTCTGAAAAATCGTTTTCTGATTGGGAAAGCAGCTCAGCTTTTTCCGGGTTCACCGCCTTCACCCATTGATTCGCAGCATCATTGAATGAATTCTTCATGCTTTGAATATCAAAGCCAGTGAGGATCAGCGGATCGCCTTTCTCTTTTTGCTCTTTCATGTAATCAAACAGTTCAACGACATCTTCTGTGTGCCAAACGGCGTAAATGGAGTTTTTCATCGTGCTCTTAGAGGTGGATTGGCCCATATTAAGGTAGGATGTATTTGTATCCGAAAATCCGGACTCGAATGCCAAAACATCATATCCTAATTCTTCATGGAGGTATTTGATCATGCGGACCTTTGTTGCATTGATTTCGCCAGCGCCGTGTGTGGTTTCTCCTAACTGAACGATTCGTTTTCCCTTCAGCACCTTCTTCAGAAAGCGAAGGTCTTTGTTTGAAGCATCGGAAGAATCCAGTGGACGCGCATATCGTTCAATCCAGCGCTCCCAATGTTTTTCTTCAGAAGCAGCACGGGCTGAGGCTGAAAAAAAAGAAAACACCAGACAGACAATCAGCAGCGGCAGAGCCATTTTCACTATCATTCGTTTCAATTCTATCTCTCCTTTTCTGCAAGGTTCTCTAGTAGTTACGAGATTGATATAGAAAAAGTTTCCTTTTTCCACCAGCAAAAAAAGCCTCTCTTATTAAAAGAAGCTTTCACTGGATTCTCTCATCACCTGATGAAAGTAAAACCGATACGTATTTCGTAAAAATGTTTCTACTGAAAGCTGCACATCCGCTTGGTATTTGCTGATGATAAACGGAAACCGCTCGATTCCTTTCTTGTGCAGGTCGCTCGCCAGTGCCTCATCCGTTGCCATTTCTTGCAGAATCGCTTCAATGATCGGCCAGCACGCCTCCCGCACTTTCCGCAGGACGGCTTCATCTCCTGTTTTCTGATAATCTGTGATCCAGCTGGCGATTTGTTTCTCCATGAGTCTCACTTCCTTCCAAAAAAAAGAGGCGCTTCGTTTAGACGAGCCCCTCTTTTTACTCTTCGTAACCTATCAGTTCTCCGACTTGGACTTCCTGGTCTTCTGTTAAATTGGCGGCCGGCTTGAACGCGTCTTTTTCAAAAATCAAAATGACGGTTGAGCCGAATGAAAAGTATCCCAGCTCTTCGCCGATCTCCAGCTCGTCCCGTGTACTCGTCTGCACGATAGAATTAATATTCATCGCGCCGACAGGAATCATCAGGACACTTCGACTGCCGCCATTCAGCTCGTACACAAACCGGTAATTTTTCGACAGCACATCTTTTCCGTATTTTAACCCTAATTGATTTACCGGGTATGAACGATTTCCGAGCTCGGCCAGCTTTTGATACCTGCAGCTGATTGGGGAATGGAAACGGTGATAATGCCGCGGGCTTAGATACAGCACGACGAAGTAACCGCCGTTGTATTGATGGTCCGCGCGTTTACAGCCGGTCAGCTCAGCGAATGAATAATCTTTTCCCTTTACCGTAAAGGTTTGATTCGGGTTGATTTTTCCCACCGTCTGCACCACACCGTCAACAGGGCTGACCACCGCCTGCAACTCTTTTGAAACAGGGCGCCGCTCCAGATTAATATGTCGAATGAACAATTCGGACAGCGAACCGTAATCAGCGGCCGTACCGTCAACATCATCCCAATTTAGCCGAAAATGTTTTGAGAAAAGCGGAATGACCGGTTTGCTGATTTTAGACTCGCAAAATCCTTTAATCAGATAGGATGACAGACGATGATTCGTCAGCTCTATCAATGAACGATACAGAATCTTTACAGCTGTGTTAAACATGAATAATCCCTATAACCCTTCCGATTGTAATAAAAATAAAGCACCATAAAAAGGCGCCGATTGCCGCAAACGCAATATACGTTTTCAGCTCCATTTTGCCGATTCCCGAAAAGTAGCACGTCATATGTCTGACGCCGGGTATGAAATAACCTAAAATAAGCGAATATGGACCGTATTTCTTCATCCATTTTTCCACTTTCATCATTCTCTTTTCTTTTAATCCGACCCACTTGCCGTACTTGTCGATAAATGGGCGACCGGCTTTTCTGCCGATCATGTAGCTGATCAGCATACCTGACAAAGCCCCGACAAAACTGATGAATATCGAAAGCTCATAATTCAGCACGTCCGTATGCGTAAAGTAGCCGACGACAGTCATCATCACTTCATCGGGTATCGGCAATCCAACAATCCCTAATACGAGCATCAAAAAAATAGCGAGATAACCGTAATCCGCTATGAGCTGCTGAACTAATTCCATCTCCCGGACTCCAGGTTTTCTGCCGCGTGTTTTTTAAAATGAGGAAATTTAATTTTGCTCACCATTAAATATGAAAGTCCGCAAGTGCCGATCGCCAGCAGGATCGGGTTATAGGTAAAGCTGAGAATCACAAGACACATGCCCGCAAATGGAATCGGCATTCCGATAAATGTCGGAAGCTTACTTTGTTCAATGTTAAATTTAGAGAGGCGAAGCATTCCGCAAATGCTGTACGTCAATGCGCATAAAATCCCGATAAATGGAAGAGAGTATAATGCGACACTGTAAGCAAGCATTGAAGGAGCCACGCCAAACGTCACTAGGTCGGCAAACGAATCCAGTTCTTTTCCCATATCAGAAACGGCATTCAGCTTACGTGCAGCCATCCCGTCAAAAAAATCGAGAAGCATGCCGGTAAAAATGAAGAGCACTGCTGAATGAATGTTGTGATATAACAAGGAATGAATCGCCAGCAGTCCGCAAATAAAATTTCCTATCGTAATCATACAGGGGATATAATTCACAGTGTAACCAAACCTCCAATTGTAAAACCATCTATCATTATTCGACGTTATGGATCGAATAGCGTTACAGGAAAAATTTTCTCTATTAAGCATGATAACATAAAATGCCCCGCAAAAAGCAGCATTCAAATTCTATTATTATACAACATTTTTTACCTTTTGAACAATGAATGCCATTCTTTTCATGTTTCTGACAATTTTATTCTTCGTTCAAAAAGGACAAGACTCGTTGATTGACGTACTCTGGCTGCTCCAGAGATAACAAATGCCCGGCGTTCTTCACGATTTCAGCCTGAATTCCCGGCACCAATATTGAAGCCCGCTCTAAAGCCATTTGCTGATGGTACATGACCTCGTGCTCACCGAACATCAGCAGCATCGGGACCGCAATCGATTTCAATTCCCGGTCTGTGAACACGTACGGAAAGCCGTTTTCTGTCGGCTTCAGGCTTCTTTGTTCATCCTGCCATTCCACACCCGCCACAATTTGTCTTTGCAGCGCAGGATGCAGATCATAACGGCTATCCGTAATCCACTCGATATAGGCCTCAGTTCCTCTTGATCCCGTAAGGCCCGCAGCAAATTTATAGACATCTGGATAATATGATATAAATGCTTCAGCAGGACTCATCACAACCGCCCGCTCTACTCTTTCAGGCGATTGGAGCAAAAAATTCACGATATGGGAACCCCCCAGCGAGAGGCCTGCCAAGTGTGCGGTCTCAAGTTCAAGCGAATCTAAGACGTCTTTCAGCCATTCTGCGCAACCTGCTCTCGTATCCAGAGCAGCTGACGGTATACTTTTATTTTTGTCTCCTATTATATCGACCGCATATGTACGATATTGACTGCTCCACGCCGCGATATTCGGATACCACATAAGAGAGCTGAAGAGCCCCCTGTGAAGCAAAACGAGCGAAGGTGCGTCCTTTGGCCCACTTGCCATGATATGTGTTTTGCCAAAACGAGTAGAAACATAGAATGCTTCCGACTCAATCGGCCACAAAGAAAGGCTTTGATCATATGCCTGGTAAAAGCGAAGACCGCTTTCAGCCGAGGCAAGCTGCATCGAATCTTGTGTCATCTTCTTCTTTTTCCTCCGGGTTTGATTGATATAAAATAAAGGATAATGCTCCTTTTATCTCGTAAGAAAAAATACCTATTTATCATTATCTCATATTATAAATTTCCAGTATATATATATAGTTTGGCTTTCTGTGATAAAAAAAGGCCGTTTCCTCGAAATCAAGGAAACCGCCTATTCTTTGAAAACTAATGGAATGACCTTATCTTTTTTATCCTCAGTTAATGAGATGTGATGGGTTACTGATTTTTCACCCTTCGTCAAAGCGACTGAGTAGTCACCTTTTTTGCCGGTATCCCATTTGATGTCTCCATTTTTGTCTGTTTTGCCAAGTATCTCGCCAATCTCTATACTCGGCTCCTGATCTGAGACCGGTGCTGCGACAATCGTCACTTGAACCCCTTCAACCGGCAGCCCCTTGGCATCCTCCACATGAAGAGTGACAGGTATAGGGGTTTCTTTCTGAGCAGAATGCGTCTGTGAACTGCATCCGCATAAAAACAAAATAGACATGAAAATAGCTAATTTGCTGTATTTATTGATTTGCCCAATATTGAATATTATTGAATACATCGTTCGTCACCCTTGTTCCCAAGTTATATGACGATCCCCCGTTCGTGTGAATCGCAATAGCTGTCTGTCCTGTATCACTGTAGTTTCGATACACAGGCGAGCCGCTTTGGCAGCCGTACGTATCAGTTGTATAGGTCAGCTTATACGTTTCAGCGGATCGAATCGGCTTTGTACCAGACCACATCGTGCCAAATGTTTTGTCACACGGGAATCCTGTCACTGACGAGGAAAGACCCACGGGACTGCTGCTGTTTGTTGTCCGGTAGCCGTACCAGCCAACCGTGTTTCCAGGAGAACCGTTTAATTTAACAGCTCCGTAATCATAATTGGTATTTTTGCTATCCGTCCACCCTTTGACGGAGTAAAACATCGTGCCAGAATAAGTTCCATATGGATATGACGAACCATTGCGGCCCGGCGCGGCTGTTATCGTTGAAGCCCATCCGTGATCCTGACTGTACACACAATGTCCAGCCGTTACGACAGTATTCGGATTGACTAAAAATCCGGTACATCCATAAGTGCTTGAAGTGTTGGGATACTTGATTGAAAGTTGAACAGTTGCTCTGTAAGGAAAAGAAGTAGTACTGGAGATTCTGGTGCGTTCATCGGTTCCGATGATACTTGAAGGCTGTAAGGCTTGAATGTCTTTTGCCAGTTCCGTGCTGCCGTATAACGATTTACTTGTTTTCCCGGTTCCCTCATAAGGGGCGGAAACCTGTTCTGCTTTTGATGGTTGATTTTTCGTGGCATCAGCTTCTTTACCGGTATTGGAAACAGAAGTTTGCGGATTCTCTGCCGCTTTGGCCGGTGCGCCGAAAGATACCGCTGCTGCCAATGCCAAACATAAAACCGTTAAACCAGTGAACCATTTTTTTCTGAATGTTGAAACTAATTTCATTTTAGCCATCTCCCTCCCTTTGTGTCAACCACTCTTATACATGGAAGACTTTTACATTATAATCACATTTCTGATTCTTATGATAAAACTTTTATGGAGGATGAAAAAAACAGGCCTTGTACATGACAAAGGCCCGCTTAAACTCTACTTTATAGATAGCTGATCCAACGCTTTCTTTGCGTTCTCTCTCGCTGTTTCGACTGTATCTGCCCCAGAAAGCGCAACCGCCATACGGCGTCCGGCTTTCGTTATCGGCTTGCCAAAGACGCGAACTTGTGTCTTCGGTACTGCCAGCGCGTTTTCCAGGCCTTCAACAGTGTAGTCCGCTGATTCTTCCGGTGCTTTGAGGGGCCGGCTGGCGCCAGGAGAAAGCTGGGTGATTTCTGTAATCGGAAAACCGAGAATCGCCCGGACATGCAGCGCGAATTCTGACAAATTTTGCGTCACCAGCGTGACAAGACCCGTATCATGCGGACGAGGAGATACCTCACTGAAATACACTTTATCTTTCGCAAGGAACAGCTCAACGCCAAACAGACCGTATCCGCCAAGCTCATCCGTAATGGCTTTCGCAATATGCTTCGCTTCTACCTTTTGCTGCTCTGTCATATGATGCGGCTGCCATGATTCGATATAGTCTCCGTCCTTTTGCACATGGCCGATCGGCTCGCAAAATGTCGTCCCGTTGACAGCACGTACGGTTAAGAGCGTGATTTCTGATTCGAATGGAATAAACTCCTCAACAATCACGCGACCGTTTTTCACCCGTCCGCCTTCCATCGCCGTCTCCCAGCAGCTTGCTAAATCCGCTTCAGAGCGGCATACACTTTGGCCTTTTCCAGAAGAACTCATCAATGGTTTAACGACACAAGGGAAGCCGATCTGAGCTGCCGCTTGTACAAATTCGTCATATGTATTCGCAAATTCATAGCCAGCCGTCGCAAGTCCGAGCGTTTCCGCCGCAAGCCGCCTGATGCCTTCCCGATCCATCGTCAGCTTCGCCGCACGCGCATTTGGGATGACGTAAAATCCTTCCTCTTCAAGCTTCAGCAATTCATCCGTCGCGATCGCCTCAACCTCAGGCACAATCAAATCCGGCTTTTCTTTCTCAACGATAGTTCTGATCTGCTCGCGATCCAGCATATCAACGACATAGCTGTTATGCGCGACCTGCATCGCCGGAGCATGCTCATAACTGTCAACCGCCACCGTATGCACCCCAAGACGCTGTGCTTCAATCACTACCTCTTTTCCTAACTCACCTGAACCTAACAACAAAACCTTCTTCGATTGGTACATCTCTGCCCCTCCTATCTGTTTCCCAACCATTATAACTGAAATATTCGAAAAATAAATTTTTATTAAAAAAGACAAAATAAGAAAAACTTAAGCTGGAGCAGGTTTCCGCATCATTTCCACCCTATATACAAGCGGTCATTGCTGAACTCAAAACATCTATCCCATTCGCCGCATCCTGCTTCACCGCCGTTGATCCGGATACACTGCTTTCGACCGGAGCCATCACAGACAGCCAGATCGAAAGCATCCATCCGCAGCTGTTTGAATCCGAGTATGGGCAGCAGGACTATAACCAGTACACAGCGCTCATACACACAAAACAAACGGCGGCCGTTTTAAGTGAAGCGACAGGCGGTGATTTACAGAAAAGCAAGCGCTATACGGATATCTTACAGCCTGCCGGGTTTGGCGATGAGCTCCGGGCTGTCTTCATGGACCAAGGGGAATACTGGGGTCATCTGTCCCTGTTCCGCGGGATTAAGGAACCTCACTTTCAAAAAGAAGAACGCCGTGTTATGGCAGATCTGGTCCCGCTAATCGGCCAAGCGATGCGCCGGTTCAGGCTCGCACTTTCTCCAAATATATCTGAGCAAACACCTGATGCGGGTATTTTGATTCTTTCTCACGCACTTGACATCCTCTCCTATAACCAGCCTGCCCGCCATTGGCTCAATATCCTGCGTGAGTGGGAGAATATAAACGAAGATATACTGCCTAAACCGATTCGCGCCGTCAGCACGAAAGCAAGAACAACTGAAACAGCCAAGGTTCTCATGACAATCCCCGGCCAGCCCTGCCTCTCCTTGAAAGCAAGCCGGCTGACTGGAATCACGGAACAAATCGCCGTCTCATTCGAACCAGCGTCCCCAGCCGAAACCTTGATGATATTATCTGATGCATTCAATCTGACAAAACGTGAAAAAGACATCACCAGCTGTGTGATCAGAGGGCTTTCCACAAAAGAAATCGCAGGTGAACTGCACATTTCCGCATATACCGTGCAGGATCACCTGAAATCCATTTTCACAAAAACCAGGGCGGGAAGCCGGCGAAAATTGGTGCGGATGTTGATTCCAGCAGCTTTTCCTGTCTATGAGTAAAATGATTAAAAAGAATCAGTAAAAAAGTACCTTTTTTCTTGTTTTTTCAGTTTTCACTCCTTTCCTGAATTCACCATGGTACCATATTTACAGGGAAATTCAGGCGAAAGGACACAGTACATTGAAAATATTTGAAGCAAATACGATTTTAGAAACTGCCGAAACGCGCCTTAAAGCCTATCAAACATTGAGAGAGCATATGGCTGTTCTAAAGAAACAGTTCAAAGAGATGGCAAACTTGGATGATGCCATGACAGGCAAGGGTGCTAACGCAATTAAAGCATTCTATAAGGAACAAGCGGCAGGAGCGGATCTGTGGCTGGACCTCATTGACATGAGAATCGCCTTTTTCAAAAACATGCCAGCCGCAATTGAGAAAGCAACATTCGGTGACGATGCATACGTTGAGGAATCCTATCTCGATAATGAACTGCATAACGGTCTTGTTAAAGCAGACGGCATTATAGATGCACAGCATAAAGAAATAAAATCAATCCTGAATTCAATTGATGACATTTTGCCGTTGTCCCTCTTTGACAATTCCACAGTCACTTATCAACTGGATAAAACAGATAAAAAACGAAAAAAAACGATTACACATCTGCATGACCTTGATGAGAAACTAAACAGTGATTACGAGGCCTCCGAAGCAGTGGAACATGAGGTTCAGGCATTTTTCGAAGCACTGACAGGCGCCACCAGCAAAGGCGGAAGCACAAATCCAATGAGCTTTAACGCAAAAGCCTTTCACGAAACAGACGCTTATCAAAACAAAGAAGATATTCACAAACAAGCCCAGCAGTTCATCAAAGCAAAAAAACAGGAAGAAATCGAGTATCTCAAGAAAAAACTCGACAAAACTACTGACCCTGATGAATACTTGAAAATTGCAGACAAGATTGGCACTGACAACCTGAGCGCTGAGCAATTACAATATTATTCAAGCATTGTTCAAATGAAAGCCCAGCAGGAAACAGGAAGAATGCTTGTCGAAGGCGGAAAAGGTGTAATTGTCGGGCTCTGGGATGCCGGAAAAGATATCGTCACCGGTGCATGCAACCTCGCAGTCGGTGCTTACGATCTTGCTGTATGGTCGTATAGAGCACAGGGTAGGATGGGCATCGAAGAACAAGTCAAAGCCGGACAGGAACTCCAAAATGTCATTTATAGCGCGCCCGAAACTTTTGAATACATGGTCGATTCATTCAAAACATCTTGGAACGACAATATGGTTCATGGTGATGTTTACAGCCGCTCCCACTACATCACTTACGCAGTTGCTTCCCTTTTTGGAGCCAAAGGACTCGGAAAAGTGGCATCAGCAACAAAAGCCGGGAAATTCGTGACAAAGGAAACAAAAGCTTTTGTGAACGATCATAAATCTTTAGCAAAGAACATTACTGATAAAACAAAACCTTATTTCACATTGCCAAGTAACAATCATCTAGAACCTGCAATACAGGGTGCTGGGAATATTGAAAACCCTATATCGAAACTTGAGAAGAATTTTGATAACAAACATGAAAACTTTGTCAATATTAATAGTAGCGATCAAAGCAAATCAGGTGGCGTAGGACCAAGTGAAAATTCTAAAATTACACGTGATATTAATACAGTAGAACAAGCACACCAATGGGGAAGCAAGCATTATGACGATTGGATTAATTCATTAACTCCACGTGAACAACATGCTATTAAGCAATATACTGGTGACGATTATAAGAAAATAAATGATTATTTAAGAGGAATTAGTGATTCTTTAGATGGCATTGATTTAGATACAATCTATAATATAAAGAATGGGCTGGATAAAGCGAGAGTTCCACACAATTTACAAGTTTATAGAGGGACAGACCTCAGACCTTTAGAGTCATTAATTGAAGTTGACAAATATGGAGACATTAATGCTGAATCACTAATTGGGAAGACTTTTAGAGACAACGGTTTTGTAAGTACTGCAATTGTTAAAGAATCATCCTTTGAACACATGAAAGTCTCATGGGAAATAAATATTCCAGCAGGAGCTAATGCAGCTTATCTCGGAAAGATAAGTCATTTCCCAAATGAAGCTGAGTTACTTTTAAATTTTGGACAAGAGATGGTAATTAAAAGCGCACATGTTGACAGCAGCAATAAGTTACATATTGTTTTAGACTTAATTTAAGTGGGTGAAAAAATGAGAGGCAGAAGAATGATAGATAGATGGGAAGATGACAATAAGAGCTTCCTTAAACTGAATATAAAAAACAAAGTACTCCCAACAATATACGGTGGCATTATTGGAGATATGTTAGGAGTTCCAGTTGAATTTAAAACAAGAGGAGAATTTCATATACAGGATATAGTTGGATACGGCACATATAATCAACCTCCCGGAACCTGGTCTGACGATACATCGCTGACTTTGTGTCTGATGGAGAATGTAGTTGAAGAAGGAAGTACCAACAATTTGATGCAGAAATTTAAACAGTATCAAGACGAAGGCTATTGGACGCCGTATGGCGAAATGTTTGACATTGGAAGGACGACTGCTGAAGCGATTACCCGATTTAGGAAAGGTGTTCTGTCAGAAGAATGCGGCGGTCAGTCAGAGTTTGATAACGGAAATGGAGCATTAATGAGAATTTCACCATTAGTGTTTATTTTACATAAAGAATTTGATTTTGTAAAAAAAGCGGAGATGATCAAGAAATACACTGAAATAACCCATGCCCATCCGCGTGCTATAGTTGGTTCCATTATTTATGTTGAGCTATTACTAAGGCTATACTATAACAATTCAATTGATACATCTTTAAGAGAAGTGAAAGAGCTTTTCGATGAGAATTTTGCAAAGGAACATATATACCATAAAGAGCTAACCCATTATGAAAGAATTTTTGACAAACGTTTTTTGAATACACCAAGAGAAGAAATTCGATCAGACGGGTATGCCGTTCATACTTTAGAAGCGGCAATATGGTGTTTCGGCACTACCTCTTCATTTACCGAAGCAGTACTGACTGCAGTCAACCTAGGAGAAGATACTGATACGGTAGCATCTATAACAGGATCGATAGCGGGTATGTATTATAAGATGGATGCAATCCCAGAAGATTGGTTAAACGAAATGGCTCGTAAGCAAGATATTGATAAGTTAATAAACAATTTCTACGAGTATTGTGCAGATAAAGCGATTATCGAGTAATATGGAAATATTGATTTTTGTTAAAACACTTAATCATACAAGGTAACGAAAGCAGACCAATCACGGTCTGCTTTCTCTATTCCAAACAGCAACATCATACAAGAAATCCCCAAAAATCATGCTACACTTAACCCAAGACCATCACACCGACAGGAGGCATCCCATGCAAAACGAAACACGCACATTGCAGCTTGACCCGCACCTTCATATAGAAGCCTACCGCTTTAAAGGGATTATGCAAAAATTCCCGAACCACTTTCACGATTATTATGTGATTGGCTTTATTGAAAAAGGACAGCGGTATCTGGCCTGTCAGGGTCAAGAATACGTCATCAATCCAGGTGATCTTCTCCTCTTTAACCCCCGTGACACGCATAGCTGTGAGCAGATTGACGGGCGGACGCTTGATTATCGGTGTATCAATGTGATGCCTGATGTCATGGAGAAGGCGGTGGAAGAGATTACTGGCACAGGACATCTCCCGTATTTCTCCCAGCATGTGTTATTCCGCCACGAGCTGACAGCCAGCCTGCAGGAATTGCATATGTTGATATCCAGAGAAAAGCAGGCTTTGCGCAAGGAGGAGCTGTTTCTTCACCTGCTGGAAGAGCTGATCCGCCGTTATTCTGACGTCACGTTCCTCAGCAGCATTCCCGAACCGTCCGACGAGGTCAAAATGGTTTGCGGATTTCTAGAAAAACATTACGCTGAGAACGTTACGCTCAATGATTTGAGTGAATTAACAGGATGGAGCAAATATCATTTATTGCGTTCATTTACAAAACAAAAAGGAATTACGCCTAATAGTTACCTGGAGACAATCCGGATTAATCAAGCGAAAAAACTCCTTGAACAAGGGGTAAGACCGATCGATGCGGCTTTTCAGACAGGATTCAGCGATCAAAGCCATATGACGAAGTTTTTCAAACGGCAGGTGGGGCTGACGCCGAAGCAATACATGAAGATTTTTGAAAAGGAGCTTCAAAGATGAGCTTGAGCACACAAAGAGAAACGGCCGGGCATACCGCAGCCATTGCGACCATTCTGGTTTGGGGAACACCTTTATTTCGACAAAGGTTCTGCTGACTGACTTTACGCCAATGGAAATATTATTTTACCGGTTTTTGATGGGCTTTATTGCTCTTATTCTCGTACGTCCCAAAATGATACCGTTCAAAAACTGGCGGCAGGAGCTGTTATTTGCCGGGGCAGGTTTATTTGGCGTAACACTTTACTTTTTATTAGAAAATATAGCCCTTACGTATACATACGCTTCAAATGTCGGCATGATCGTGTCCATTATCCCGATGATCACGGCTGTACTGGCCCACTTTCTGCTTGAAGGCGAAAAACTGCGGCTGACTTTTTTCATTGGTTTTGGGGCGGCACTGATCGGGCTTTTATTGATTACGTTCAATGGCAATGTCGTACTGCGGCTGAATCCGTTCGGTGACATCATGGCAGTCGGAGCCGCTATCGTGTTTGGAGGCTATTCGATATTCATGAAAAAATTAAGCGCTTACGATTTTCATATCATCGAGCTGACACAGAGAGTGTTTTTGTACGGTTTGTTGTTTATGGTTCCCGCTTTATTTTTGTTCGATTTTCATTTTGACCTGAGCCGATTTTCATCTGCTTCAAATGTACTCAACATGCTCTTCCTCGGCATCGGCGCTTCCGCCCTGTGCTTTGCCACATGGAATTACTCAGTCGGCGTGCTCGGCGCCGTCAAATCCAGCGCGTATATTTACATGGTCCCAGTCATCACAATCGCCGCCTCCATCCTGATCCTGCACGAAAACATGACCTGGATCGCTCTCGCAGGAGGTGCGCTTACACTTTTAGGCCTCTACATTTCAGAGCTGAAACCGAAAGCGAAGCTGGTGGAGAACGGATGTCATATGGATGCTTAACGGCATCTATTTTTTATTCTACCGAACTATCTGCTATGTTACTGGCTTTGCTTATTATACTAGTTAACATCAAATTGTTTCACCTTGAAATAAGAAAATAAAATGCGCAATTTCTATACTTAGGAGATGTATGTATTGAATAAAGACCTACACACATATAAAGAAACCGATACAGCAGCGAAGTTTATTTTAGAACATGCAAAAGATGATAAAGAACTTTTGATTTTCCTAAACAAACATGACTCCATCATGCTGAATCAATTAAAAGTATTCTTTAGCGAACCACAACTCACATTCAAACACACCGTCAAAATCGTTTGTTTCGTGACATTCGTAACGTTATATATTTATTTTTTCAGCACTCGTTTTAATGAATTAATAGAATTAACTGTACAAATGTTTTTTGCCTTGATCGGCCTTTTTTGGGTTTTTGTTGTTTTCCCATTTTCAAGAAAAGTTCAAATCTCTGACCGCTTCAAACAAAAATCCGAAAACACCCGCATTGTCGGAATGATTGACTTCGTATTAGAACAGAAATACAAAAAAAGCATCTCTGAATAAAAGAAGAGATGCTTTTCTCTTACAGCTTCTCCACCACAGCCGCACTGTCACGCGTGACCGCCGCGGGCTCCCTCAGCAACACGTTCATCACACTCGCCAGCACAAGCATCCCGATCGACAAATAAAAAGCCAGTGTATATTCACCCGTTACCGTATAGATGACGCCAGGTATATACGCGCCGAGTGCCGAGCCGATTTGATGGGCGAGCGACAGCCAGCCGATCATGAGGCCGATCGAGTAGTTTTGAAAGTACTGGGTGGCGAGCATTTGAGTCGGCGCTACCGTGGCGAAGTCCACTAATCCAAACAAAATCGCAAAGCCTAAAAGCAAGTAAGGCTCGTGGCTGTAAATTAAAATCACAATCGACAGCGCGCGCACCGCATATAAATAGCACAGGATTTTCCGGCTGCTCCACCGGTCCGCTACAATTCCGGACAGTAAGATGCCAGCGATATTAAAGCCGGCAAGCAGACTGACAGCGGCACTGGTGACTGTCGTTGAAAAGCCGTGATCGTGAGAAAAGGGAATCAAATGAGTATCCATCAGCCCCACGGTCGTAAATCCGCAGATCAAAAACGGCAACATCAAAAACCAGAATTGCCTCATCCGAAACATCCCGGTCACTGAAAGAGCAGTTGTTTTGGGCGCTGTTTCTTTTTCCGCAGCCGCAAGCCCGCCTATCGGCTCTGCATTCTTTTCTGAAGGATTGTTTCGCAGCATCAGCATTGCAGCCGGAAAGACAATCACGATTAACAGCAGCCCTAACACCACAACCGTCAACTTCCAGCTAAACCAATGGATCAGCATGAGTGAGCCGGGAACGAGAAGCATTTGCCCAGCGCCAAAGCCTGCTTCCATGATCCCAAAAGCTAGTCCCCGCTTTTTGCTGAACCAATTGACGACCAACACACTTGCTGCCACATTTGATGCCCCGCCAACTCCAAGCGAGACACCTAATCCATAAAGCAAAAACAGCTGCCAAGGCGAAGTGACAAAGTATGTTAAGAAAATACTGACTCCTGTCAGCAGCGCACTCCATGACAAAACAGCCCGAGCACCCCATTTATCCACAAGCCGCCCGATCACAGGCTGAGATATGCCATAGACAATAAAGCTTATCGTAGAAATCAGCGAGATGGTGCCTCTATCCATTGAAAATTGCCGTTCCCACGGCTCCACAAACGCACCAAACGACAAGCGCACCCCCTGAACGGCCAATAAGATCAAAAAGGTGACGGAAACGATGATCCAAGCATAATGCAGCCTTTTCATGATAGATCCAAATCCCACCGTTCTTCTGTCAGACGCTGCCCCCATAATGGCGCTTCTTCTTTCACTTCACTTACCCTGAATCCAAATTTTTCGTAGAGCGGACGGGCCTCAGCCATGGTGCTCACCGTCCAAAGGAAAATGCGTTCAAACCTCATTTCCCTGCAGTATGCAACCAGATGCTCAAGCAATTGAGTGCCGAGCCGTCTGCCCCGAAAATCGTCATCAACCAGGAACCATCTGAGCTGCACAGTCTTTTCATCATGTTTGACCAAGCCCACACAGCCGGCAAATTTCCCGCCGCTTTCCGCGATCCATATGTTTTCGATTTCCGCATCAAATGTCTCATGAAGATAAGCTAAAAACGTGTCGTCCCAGCCATGCGCCTCCGCATAAAATTGTCTATGTTTTTCAATGAGGATTTGAAGATCATCCGAAAGAAAATAATCTCTAATCGATATGTCTGACGTTCTGGAAGTTAGTGACTGTGAAAGGATCGCTTCAATTTCTGCCATCGCCTCCGCAAGCTTGTGCTGGTCCTTTTGGTCAATTTCCTTCAGCATCAGTTCTACTTGTTCGTTCGCTTTCTCCTCCAACTTTTTATAAATCGTTTTTCCTGATTCCGTGACATAAATATAATGGTGGCGCGCATCAGCTTTGCTCTTCTGTTTATAGATCAAATCTTCTTTTTCAAACAGTTTCAACATCCTGCTGACATATCCCCGGTCAAGCCCAAGCTTATCCTGAAGGGCTTTTGCCGTACAATTGGGCGTATTATAAATTTCAAATAAAATCCGTGTTTCTGTTAAGGAAAACGGACTGTCGTAAATGTGCTCATTAAGGAAGCCAAGAACATTTGTATAGAATCGATTGAACTTTCTGAATTTTAAACCGACAGTTGATTCGCTGGTTTTCAAACTCATCCCCACTTTCTTATATCGTTGATTAAGTCAATTATAATCAAATATAGTTGCCATAGTCAACAATATATTAGAAAGTGGGGCATTTTCATTTTCCTGAAGCTTTTCTTTTCCTGATCACAATCAATGTGATATAGGATAAAGCCAGCGAAACCAAGCTATAGACAACAACCCACCCTAAGAATGATTCGTTAAAAATGGTAAAAGTGAGCACTAAAGAAATGAGCAGACTAAGCATTGGCATGAGATACACGTTTTTACAAACACAAGTCCCGGCAACCGATATCAATATAATCCCTAACGGTAAAATACCGAATGCAATATCTAATTCATCCACCTGCAACAGCCTCCCTCCAGATTTTTATGCTGCTTGTAAAAAAACATACCCGCAATTAGTAAAAGGATAATTTACACTTCCTATATCTACATTTGAAAATTACCCGTTTACATTCATTCCGGACTATGATAATTTAAGAAAGCGCTATCATGATAAGTTAATAGCTTGGATGGAGATGAGGAGAGCCAGGAATCCACCCCCTTTTAAACAAGGGGTGTTTTCTGGCTCTTTTTGTTTTTCGGAAAGGAGGCACGCCACACATCCAGCACAAACAGCAAAGGGGATGATTTTGATGTTTCACATGTTTAAACCGGCTCCTCACATTGAGAGACTGGATGATTCAAAGACGGATGCGGCTTATAAAAGGCTTAGGCTCCAAGTATTCATTGGTATTTTTATCGGCTACGCAGGCTACTACCTGCTGCGGAAAAACTTTGCCTTTGCCATTCCTTATCTGCAGGAACAGGGATTTTCAAAAACGGAACTGGGCTTGGTGCTGGCCGCTGTGTCCATTGCGTACGGCTTCAGTAAATTCATCATGGGCATGGTGTCTGACCGCTGCAATCCGAGATATTTTCTCGCGACAGGCCTATTTTTATCAGCAATCGTTAACATTCTTTTCGTTTCAATGCCTTGGGTGACTTCGAGCGTCACCATCATGTTCATTTTTATGTTTATCAACGGATGGTTTCAGGGAATGGGCTGGCCGCCATGCGGCAGGACAATGGCCCACTGGTTTTCCATTAGTGAACGCGGGACAAAAATGTCGATCTGGAATGTCGCCCATAACATAGGCGGCGGTATTCTTGCTCCGCTTGTCACTCTTGGCATTGCGATGTTCGCGACTTGGAAAAGCGTGTTTTTCTTCCCAGCCATCATCGCCATTATCATTTCATTTTTGATTGTTTTATT
Source organism: Bacillus sp. SW14 (assembly GCF_047608225.1). Classification (NCBI taxonomy): domain Bacteria; kingdom Bacillati; phylum Bacillota; class Bacilli; order Caryophanales; family Bacillaceae; genus Bacillus; species Bacillus sp. SW14. Next base: position 4,123,286 of record NZ_JBLKRW010000001.1, read on the forward strand.
GGTTCGCGATACGCCTCAATCTTGCGGACTCCCGCCAATTGAAGAGTATCGTAATGACTATCCCAAACACGCTTTTAAAAATCAGGAAAAAGAATTAACAACAAAAGAAATCCTTTTTCAATACGTGCTGAACAACAAATTTCTTTGGTACATCGCGTTTGCGAATGTATTTGTCTATTTTGTGCGGTACGGCGTTGTTGACTGGGCACCTACTTACCTAACAGAAGCCAAAGGCTTTTCTCCTGAGGACTCGCGCTGGTCGTATTTTCTTTACGAATACGCCGGCATACCGGGAACGATCCTGTGCGGCTGGATTAGCGACCGATTTTTCAGAAGCCGACGGGCACCGGCAGGCGTTTTGTTTATGGCGGGCGTTTTCATTGCCGTATTGGTGTACTGGCTGAATCCCGCCGGTCATCCGCTTGTAGACAACATCGCCCTGATCAGCATTGGCTTCTTAATCTACGGACCTGTTATGCTGATCGGCCTGCAAGCGATTGATCTTGCGCCGAAAAAAGCAGCCGGAACGGCGGCTGGTCTGACCGGATTTTTCGGATACATCGGCGGATCCGCTTTCGCCAACGCCATTATGGGCTTTGTCGTTGATCGATATGATTGGAACGGCGGCTTTATCATGCTGGTCTCTTCCTGCATTCTTGCCATCGTCTTCTTAGCTTTGACGTGGAATACAGGAAAACGGGCGGAGCACGTTTAAGAAAGAAAAACAAAAGATTAATCGTTTTCCAACACGCTGTTTACATCTGTTTTTTAATATGAAAGGCAGAGGTATGGCTTATCTATAAGGAGGAGAAATTATGCGGAAAAATAGAATACTAGCCTTGGTTCTTCTGTCGCTGGGCTTACTCTCATTTATGGTAACACCAGTGTCGGCAGCGTCAAAAGGAAACCTGCTGTCACCTGACCGTATCCTGACGGTCGCGCACAGAGGGGCTTCCGGATATGTGCCTGAACACACGATCCTGTCTTACGAAACCGCTCAGAAATTGAAAGCAGATTATATTGAACTGGATCTGCAAATGACAAAAGACGGCAAATTGATTGTCATGCACGATGAAAAACTGGACCGCACCACAAACGGAACAGGCTGGGTGAAAGACCATACACTCGCAGACATTAAGAAACTTGACGCCGGTTCTTGGTTTAATGAAGCCTATCCGAAAAAAGCAAAGCCGCAGTACGCCGGCCTTAAAGTTCCTACATTAGACGAAGTATTAGACCGTTTCGGAAAACACGCAAACTACTACATCGAAACAAAATCGCCTGACACCTACCCAGGTATGGAAGAAAAACTGATCGCTTCTTTGCAGAAGCATAAATTACTGGGCAAACGTTCTAAGCCCGGCCAAGTGATCATTCAATCGTTCAGCAAAGAAAGCCTGGTAAAAGTCAAGCAATTACAGCCAAACCTGCCAACTGTTCAATTGCTGGAAGCCAAACAAATGGCGTCAATGACAGATGCTGACCTAGAAGAAATCAAAACATACGCTGTCGGTGCAGGTCCGGATTATAAAGCCTTGAATCAAGAAAACGTCCGCATGATCCGCAGCCACGGCCTCCTGCTTCATCCTTACACAGTCAATACGGAAGCAGATATGCGCCGCCTGCTTGACTGGGGAGTGACAGGAGTGTTCACAAATTATCCTGATGTCTTTCAGCATGTGAAAAAAGACTACAAAAAAAGCTTAGAATCCTAGGATTCTAAGCTTTTTCTCATTGATTTTCACCAATAACAGCTTCTGCAACATTGACCGCATGATCGCCGATACGCTCCAGGTTGCTGATCATATCGACAAAGACAATGCCCGCTTGTCCAGTGCACAGCCCTTCATTCAGACGGATAATATGCTTTTTGCGAAGCTTCCGTTCCATTTTGTCAATTTCATCTTCTTTTTCAATGACTTGATCAGCGATCTTCACATCATTCTGGTGCAGAGCATCCATGGACGCCTTCACAGTAGAAATCGTCAAATCCATCATTTTCGTTAAATCCGCCATGGCAGATTCAGTAAGAACCACACGATGCGCCTGCTGATATTCAATCAGTTCAATCACATTTTCGAAGTGATCTCCGATTCTTTCAATGTCTCTGACTGTATCCATCAGCATATGATGCTCCTCAGACTCGTGCTCTGAGAGAGAGCTTGAAGAAAGCTCAATCAAATAATCAGTAATTTTCCGATCAAGATTGTTAACCGCATCCTCTAACTGGTAAGCATTTGCCGCGTATTTCGGCTGTTTTGTGACCAAGAACTGTTTTGTAACCTCCAGCCCCTGCACCGCAAAGTTCCCCATTTGCAGAACTTCTTCTTTTGCTTGCCCGAGAGCAATAGATGGAGATTGCTCAATAAAAATCGGATCAAGATGCGACTTGTATTCCACCATTGAGTCCTTGCCTGGAATCAGTTTTGTTACGATCAAAGCCAATATCCCGACAAAAGGAAGCTGTATGAGTGTATTGGACGTATTAAAGATTCCGTGCGCAAAGGCAATCGTCATTTTGGGATCAAGCCCCATTGAAGCCTGCAACCATAGAATCAAAGAGGTAAACGGCTTGAGCAAAATCAGGAAAATCGCTGTCCCGATAAGGTTAAACAGCACATGAGTAGCCGCAGCACGTCTCGCGGCAACAGATGCACCTAGAGACGCGAGAATCGCTGTGATCGTCGTTCCGATATTGTCCCCGAATAACACCGGAAGTGCGCCGTTAATATCAATCAGACCATCTGAAAATAAACCTTGCAGGATACCGATCGTGGCGCTGGAGCTTTGCACGAGTACCGTAAACAAAGTCCCAATGACAACACCTAAAACCGGATTGGTGCTCATACTAACCGTTAAATCATGAAAGGCCTCAAGTGAACGGAGCGGTTTCATGCCGCCGCTCATTAACTCCAATCCATAAAACAGAGCCCCGAATCCAAACACAATCTGGCCAGCATTTTGTATATTTTTATGTTTAAAGAAAAACAGTAAAAATCCGCCGAGAGCAATAATCGGCAAGGCATAGGCCCCTATGTCGATTCCGATAATAAACGCGGTAACCGTCGTTCCAATATTGGCCCCCATAATGACCCCAATGGCCTGGCGAAGCGTCATAAAGCCCGCACTGACGAGCCCTACGGTAATAACCGTGGTTCCGGAACTGCTCTGAATCAAAACCGTCACAATGATCCCCGCCAATACGCCCATCAGCGGATTGCTTGTAAAACGGTCTAAAATATTTCTTAATCTATCTCCAGCCGATTTCTGAAGTCCCTCTCCCATGAACTTAATCCCAATCAAGAAAATACCGAGACCTCCGAGAAATTCGAACAGTAATGTTTGTAAATCAATCGCCAACATGTTCACCTCTGTTTAGACATTATTCAGCAAACTCACTTCGATTATGTTTCAAGTTCAATTGGTTGTAAATAAAACAACCGCTGAATTTACAATAACTTAACAATCAGCCTTATGGTCCTATTTAACGTTTACATTCGTGTAATATTTCGCCGATGAACATGACCAATCGACTACAAAATTCTTACATCATCACAAGGTTTTATCATGGCAATTATTCTTTCCCTTTCCAGCTTTCCGTATACAGAAACAACATTCGCTTTACAGTTCTCCTGAGTAAGACAACCGGCAAGGTTTAACAATAATGAGAACGGGAATGATACAGGAAACACTACTCTTCAATTATAGAAAGGAGTATCACCATGAAACAAAAGCTGTTACTTTCAGGTCTCGCTGTTTCAACTGTCGGCATCACTTCTTATCTATTAAAGGACCCGTCAAATCGCCAAAAAGCAAGAGAATTCATTCACAGCATGAAAATGAAAATGACAAAACAGCCTGAAATGGAGAAGTTCCCAGTCGATAAAGCCGGCCACCCGCACCCGCAAGATATCGAGGATAACAAAATGGTATCCGAAGGCTCCATGTATCCCGTCCAATATTACGATGAAAAAAAGAAGTAATCTAAAAGCTCTCTTCGATAAAGGAAGAGAGCTTTTAAATTTACCCTTTTCGTCTGACCCCGCTCATCACAAATCCACTTTCAGGCAATGACGGCATCCTGGCAAGACTGTAATGCAGCGACTGTTCCGGAACGTCGTATTGTACCTTATTCACGAGAAAATCCAAGCTTGCTTTCATGACTTCAATTGTTATCCCTTCCCCCGGACAACGATGCCCTTTCTCCGCGTCACCTCCGCCTTGAGGAATCAAATCAAACGGATTTTCCTCCCGATCCTCAAATCGTTCAGGCCGAAATTCATCAGGATGATCCCATAAGCGGGGATCGTGATTCGTTCCATATACATCAAGCAATACAGATGTACCCTTCTTAAACTCACAGTTATTCCATACAAAATCCTTTTTAACAAGCGCTCCTAAAAACGGTGCGAACGGATAATATCTGCGGACCTCCTGCACAAACATTTCTCTTTCCCGGCTGCTTCCAGAACCCAGCCATTTCTTATACGCAGAATGCTCGTGAAGCGCCAAAGCTGAAAACACAAGAAAATAAGAAATAGCGATGATAGGCCGCAGTACATTCATCAGCTCAATGGCTGCCATCCGGGAATCCAGCTGGCTTCCATCTTCTTGTGTGTGAAACGCCATTTCATGCAGCGCTGTTCCGGCAGATGTTTTCAGCAAGCCGGCACGAACATCTTCAATCATTCTTTCAATCCACTCTTCAGCACGCGGCCTTGCTCTTCGTCCCTTCCAATGACGCGGCCCCACCGCACCGAACGCGTCGACCATATCAATGAAATCATCAGCTCTCTCTTTAACTTCTGTTTCTTTCAGCGGAACACCTGCCCAATAGCACGCTACCCGGCATAAGATTTCTTTTGCTTCTTCAAATAACACAACCTGATCTGCCTTCTCCCATCTCGTGACTGCCGCTTCCCATTCCTCTGTCATCAGCTCAGCCAAACGCTTTTGATGCGGCGGTGTCATTAATGACAGAAAAAGCAGCTTCCGATGAAGATGAGCTTCACCATCCATTGTCTGAATTGCATTAACGCCAAACAGGGATTTCTGCACTCGTTTCGGGAGAGCACCCTGCCGCTGAAATCGCTCCGTATCGTAAAATACCTTCGCGGCCTCCGCGCCGCTCATACAAATAAATGTTTTTCCAAGCAAACGCGCCTGAAACAAATCCGATTGGTAATGCTCTTTTCTATTCTTTACAAACAAATATCCTTCCCGCACCAAAGCCAGACTGTTATCGAGGCTTTTGTCATGTGGAATCTGCTCATTCATCCCGCAACCCTACCTTCCTTTTTACCCTCTTTTTTCACGTTATCTCACGATGATAAACCCAATGACAGTATTTGCTTCTAAGCATTTTTTCATTATTTTTAAAGAAGAAAAGCAAAAAGTTGTACTTGCTCTGCGCATTGCAGGGATCGGCAGCTTTTCCATCCACACAGCTTTCTCTGAATGTCGATGACGAATTTAATAATACGGATGGAACCTTCATCCTGCACGATATGCAAAAGGATCAGACATTTGGCTGCAACAGAGAACGGTCAAACAAAAGACAAAAACTCCGCAGTCCACCTTTAAAGTCGTAAACCCTTAATCAAGTTGCAGGTAAAAACTGTTCGGGATGAATACGATGTCAAACGGCGGGACGGGGTCAATCGTGAATTTGAATCATGGAACCGAGACCATACGCTTGGCTCGGCCAAGCGCGAATCCGCAGTCTGGTATTATCAGGATTAGCGAGAGACATCGGCGAGGAAAGAATGAAAACATGGCTTCATACATTGTCTTACGACAACGCAATTTTGGCTGCAAAGCTCTTTGACAATTTCTCCGCTGGCACAAGAAGCCTTTTTGGAGAAGCTTTTAAAAAGTGGCGCTTCCATTTGATCAATCAGTGATGAAAACAGTTATGCTCATGATGATTCAAGAAGAAGGCGATCATTACACGTTCTATGGGAAAACCTGCACCCGCCTGACAGATATGGGGTTAGGCTGGTTTATCGGATTCATCAACATAGAGCATGGCTCATGTATTTTTGCACCAATGTTTGATTCCGGCACAAAAGCTAAAAACATCACAGTGAAGCATGGCCTGATCACATCATAAATGAAAGAGCCCTAGCAAATAGGCAAGGCTCTAAATCTCATGCCCAAAACAATAATGATTCACAAGCTCTTCAATCAAATCATGATCGGGAAATTCCCCGTTAAATTCAAATTCAATTTCTTCCACAAATTCGCCGTGATGATACACATGGATGGCCCCATTTTGACGGACGACGCTAAACTCCGGCTGAAATGTATATCCGCTTCGTTCAATTGCTCCCATTTCTTACCCCGCCTTTCAAAGCAGTAATTCATACACCTCGTTTAATTCCTTGGCCCGTTTTTGATCCTGTTCATTCTGGGCATACTTAATTTCTTTTTCTAACACATGATTCAAAAAAGACATTTCATTGTCATCTAAGTCTTTTACAAATTCCTCTTCATTCGCATACCGCTTCGCCAGCATCTTCTTGCAAATCCGCTGGCAGACTTCATTTTCAAGATGGTTCGAAAGTGATTCACGCAAATAACCGAGTGTAACATCCATTTTATGAACACCTTTCCTTCCGCTATCTTTATCCTATAGCTTGCTAAAATAGGAAAAATCCATACGCCAAAAATGAAAAAAAGAGACATCCGTCAATGTCTCTTTTCCATATTATTCAACCGCTTGATCGCTTTTTGTCACATTCGCCTGCGTACGTTTGCCAATCCCAAACCCATAATAACTAATAACCACAAGCGCTAAGAAAATCACGCCTACAATCAGAGAAATACGAGTATCATCGTTAAACCACATGCCGACCAGAACCATCAGCAAGAAAGCAATCGTCACATAGTTTGTGAAAGGTGCAAACGGCATTTTAAATGGATGTTTATCTAATGAAGCGCCCTTCGCTTTTCTGAATCCAATGTGGCTGATCAAGATGACAAACCAAGGAATCATACCAGGGAGCACGCTTGCGCTGTACACATACACAAAAACCTTCGGCGGCGCGATATAGTTCAGCACAACACCGACAGCCAAACCGATCATTACAGCAATTGTGCCGTAGAGCGGCACTCCATTGCGTGAAATCTTCGTAAAGAATTTCGGTGCTTGTCCATTTACCCCAAGTGTATAGAGCATGCGTCCTGCACTGAAAATACCGCTGTTACAGCCGGACATTGCCGCTGTAATCACGACAAAGTTAATAATGCCGGCCGCTGCCGTAACTCCGATTTTCGCGAACGTAGACACAAACGGACTTCCAAGTGAATTGAGCTCATCCCAAGGATACACTGTCACGATCACAAAGATAGCACCAATATAGAAAATCAAAATACGCCAGATAATACTTTGAATCGCACTTCTTAGCGTGTTTTTCGGGTCTTTCGCTTCACCGGCTGTAATCCCGATCAGCTCAACCCCTTGATAGGCCGCAATAACGAGAGACAGCGCAAAGAAGAAGCCAGAGAAGCCGTTAGTAAAGAATCCTCCGTGAGACCACAGGTTCGACAATCCGATCGCATCTCCGCCGTTGCCAAATCCGAAGAAAATGATCCCGATTCCGGCAATAATCATCAAGATAATCGTCACGATTTTAATCATCGCAAACCAAAACTCAAACTCACCAAACGACTTAACAGAAATTAAGTTCGCCGCCCCGAGAATCACCATTGCCACGATACCAGGTATCCAAGCAGGCAAATCCGGGAACCAATATTTCATATACGAACCGACAGCGATAATTTCTGACATGCCGACGATAACCCACTGGAACCAGTTGCTCCAGGCTGTCATATAACCTGCCAGCGGATGAATATAGTTATGGCCGAATGTCGCAAAAGAACCCGTGCTCGGCTCGACATACAGCATTTCACCCATCGCACGCATGATAAAAAAGATAAAAATTCCGCATATTGCATAAGCCAAAAGGACAGACGGACCAGTCCATGAAATCGTGCTGGCAGAACCCATAAACAAGCCAACACCAATCGTACCTCCCAAGGCGATCATCTGAATATGACGCGCGCCCAAGCCCCTCTTTAATTCTTGATTTGCCACTCCTCTTCCTCCTCTTAACAAAATACTCGACATCTTTCTCAACAATCAATTATAACAATCTGAAAATTCAAACTTAATATTGTTATATAATCTCCAAAATTACTTATTTCATCATAATAAATTTCTCTGGAAAATACAATTGTTTTTTTCAGGTAAACACCTTTAGTCAGAGTTTTTCATCTACACTTCATTTAAAATCTTTTATATAAATATAATTAAATTGTTTGAATGTTATTATCCCTAAAATTCTCATAAAAAATAAGCTGTTCACAATGAACAGCTTTCTAATAAGTCGCGCCAGTTTGACGCTTTAATGTTTCAAGCCACTCGGTATCTCCGGTGCCGTAGCTCTTGCTTTGCCCCACATCTCTAAGAGATCCATTGCTGTAATCAATTGATAGGATGAAATCCGGAATGGCATCATACCCGGCTTCCGCCATTTTACTGAGCTCCGAACGATAGTGAGATATAGCATAGGAAGCCGTTTGTTTTTGCACAGGATCTTTTTCGAGCTCTTCTTTATATACGTCTAATAAGTCACGTCCATCAGGTGTTACGTACCGCCCGTCGATCACTTCTAGATCCTTCAACTGATAGCCTGTGACGTCGTACATCTCACGAGCAGCTTGATACTTTTGATATGCCTCTTCGGAATATTGTGTCGAGTCAATACTTTGGCTTTTCATGATATGTAAAAATAGCTCTTTGCTGTTGTCTCCAGCTTGCAGCGCTTGCTCAATTTGCTTTATGAGTGCCTCATCTTTCGTCCCGCTCACCTGTACCTTATAGTCAATCGGCGTAATCGTAAACGTCAGCTCTGTCCCCTCCGGAATGTGAATATCGTTTCGATTCAACAGCACTTGCAGCTGCTGGTTGACCTGGCTCCGCTGATACACCTTTTCATTCTCAGCTTCCACTTCCCCATGAAACGTGACATTGCGAAACGCAGCAGCCTGCAGGTTATAGTTTTGCGCCTTCCCTTTGAATAGCCACTCTGTTTCATTATCGTAAGCAGCCTGTCTTTCCGCAGCTGACAGATCACTTCTGAAATAAGGCGACTTTGAATTTTGATATTTATCCTTAATATAGCCTAATGGATCAGACTTTGTTTTGTTAATCGCATTTATCCTGCTGTATTTTTCATCCAGTATTTTGATTCTGATATCACTCTCAGATTCATAGGGGTTATTGGATTGAATCACTGTTTCTTCCCCTGTGTCCCTCACTGTTCGATCATTTGCTGATTGATACACTTTGCTGAACGTTCCGCTGTTTCCAGCCACGCTGGTTTTAGAATAATTGAACTGATTGATTCCCTTATTGGCAGATCGTGACTCAAGCCTGCTGTATGCCTTTTCCAGCACCGCCGCTGTATTTTCAGACGTATTCTCGCGCTTGGCAGCCGGATCCTGTTTCAATATGTTCTGTACCATCAGCTGTGTGCGGATAAATTGCCGATTCAGACGCATTGGATTCCCCCCTGAACAATTCTCTCTTACTCTTTTTTATCGGCAATACCAATGTATATATTAACCTCAAAAAACATTTATTTACACCCAAAGCGTTATTATGTATGATGGAAATAAAAGGAGGTTGTTTACATGACGAAAAAATGGCTCATTCCATTCGCTATTATGCTGTCTGTCTTCTTCACCTTTACGCATTCGGCATCAGCCGCCGGAGTCACTGCTATTACAGGAAACAATTCATTTGATACCGCAACGCCAATCGGTTATTGGAAATATAAGAATATCGATACAACGATACTGGAAGCCGGAAAAGATGAAGCCTATTTTACCTTTACAGCTTATAAGGGAGAAAAAGTATACGTAAGAAGTACATACCAGAACGCGTACACAGGGATGAAAATCGAAATTTACGATAAGAACAGAGTTCCTGTTTCGCAAGGCACAGAAGTCATTAACCCCAATACTTTCTCTTCTTTTATTTATGCCAATGCTGACGCCCAAAACACCACGGATACCTTCTATGTCAAAGTGTCACGCGGCACTTATACCGGGAACATGTATTTTACACTTTCAATTGAAAATCGGATCAAATCCGGCAGCGGAACGTTCTCATTCAGCAGTGTTGCCGATAATAAAGGAAATACAGCCCTTAGCCCCTCAGGTTCTGACTCCAGCGTGATCAAGGTTGATTTAACAAACCAATCCGGAATACCGCGCGATGCCATTGTAACTAGAGTACAAACAACCGCCACTCAAACACCAAGCCAGGGAAATACACGCCATATGATCATGACGAGCGAAAACAACGAATGGCGCCGTGCCCTTGTGAATAGCTCAACATCAGGGTCTTATGATATCTCTTTGTCAGATCAACTCAGTGTCGCAAAAGTATGGAGTTTTAAATACAATACATTAGCGACTGCTAGATCGACGATGAGTAATGTCAAAGCAAAAATAGATTATGAATACGATGTCACAAAACAGTTTTAATTCATACAGAGCTGGTTCAAGTTCCATGGGCCGGCTCTTTTTTATGCTAAGCTCCCCATTATTTAGCCCAGAATGCCATTGTTTTGATAAACTAAAATCAGTACAACCAAGGGAAGTGCAGACATGGCATTAAAACAGCTGAAAAAACTGTTATTTGACCGCCCTCTAAAGGACGGCGTTATCCTGAACAACCGATACAAAATTGAAGAATGCCTCGGCATGGGCGGCTATGGCTTGGTTTATTTGTGCACGGATCTCCATACGCAAACACCTTATGTCTTAAAACAGCTGCGGCCGACAAAAGCGAAAAAGGAAAAAGAAAGAGTCCGCTTCCAGCAGGAAATGAAGCTGCTCAAAAGCATTCACCACCCGCAAATCCCAGCCTTCATAGAAGATTTCATCATAGACGGACAGGCTTATTACGCCATGCAGTTCATTGAAGGAGATAATATAGAAGAATTATTATTTTTTCGAAAACAGCCATTTACAGAGCTTATGGCGTTACTGCTGATTTCGCAGCTGCTTGAGATTGTAGAATACCTGCATGATCACCTGATTTTTCACAGCGATATCAGAACGCCTAATATCATCATCAATAATGGCAGGCTCTGCCTCATCGATTTCGGCCTTGCAAAGCAATTGACTACTGAAGAAACGGAGGAAGTAAAAGTGAGGAAACAGGATGACTTTTTTGATCTCGGAGAAACACTATTATTCCTGCTGTACTCTCAATATAAAGGAAAAAAGAAGAAAAACGGTACTTGGCTGGAGGAATTAACGCTGACAAAAGAAGTAACCTTGCTGCTGAAAAAATTATTGGGCATTGATGAAGAGTATCAGCACACCGCTTCCATCCGTGAAGACCTAAACCGTGCCATTCAATCGGCCACACAAAAAAACCCTTGTCCCAAAAGCGGAACAAGAACTTTTTTGGATTAACTGCTGCTGTAGCTCCGGCGTTTGTAACGATGACTGCCGCCATAGCGGTCGTAGTGTCTTCTTTTACCTGAGCTGCTGCTGTAGTGCCTGCGCCGGCTGCTGCTGTAATGCCGATGTCTGCGATATCGGCCGCTAGAGCTGCTTGAGAGGTGCTTGATTGTTTTAATGATTTTTTTAAACATGTGCTGATCACCTCATTTCTTTCTGCCTATTATATAGAGTTTATAGGAGAAAGAAAACATCAGCGGGGTCACTCTTTCGAAAACAAGAACCCCGTTCCATTCTCATTTGTCTGCAGCTCATAAGTAATCGACAGCAGCCTGCATACATCATCAATAATCTTTAGCCCAAGCCCCTCACTGTTCTGATTACGATCAAATCCAATGCCGTCATCACAAATAGAAACAGTCCCATGTTCAATCGTGACTTCCACCTTTTCAGCTTTTGAATGCTTTAACGTGTTTTGAAAAATATTATCAAACAGCCTTTGCAACCATAACCCGTTGCTCATCCATAGCACATCTTGATCTGCCGGCTTATAGTGCAGCCCAATCCCACTCACACTATATAAATAATCCCATTTTTTCACCGCTGTTTCTAACAGCTCGTTTATGCGGACTTCTTCATTTACGATATAAGAACTTTCTAACGTCTCAGCGGAATATAAATTGAATTCATTGGTTAATTCCGCGATATAGTGGATTTGCTGATACAATGATTCAAATACGGCCTGATTATCACATTGGCCCTCCAAATAAAATAACTGCAGCCTGAGAGCGGTTAAAGGTGTATTCATGTCATGACGCAGTTTTTGCAAAAGCTCCTTTTTCCCTTCTTCCTGCTGCCTCAGTTCCAGTTCACGGTATGTCGTCCGTTCAATTAACAAATTAACCGACTTAATCAGTTCCCCGATTTCATCAGCGCGTTTCACTTCTATTTTATCAGGCACCTTTTGATCACTCGCCAGGTGCCGAATGGTTTGATTCAATAGATTGATTTTATGCAGCAGAGAATGAATCGATTTTGAAAATAAAAAAGCTAACAATAAGAGTGATAACAAAAATACAATGAGCATTGTCGGATACGCAAAAGACCTGTGAAAAGGCATACCATGATTCATCGGTTTAAACATGCTGTCATAAATGACCGACATCAAAATGCTAACCGCCAGCAATAGCACCGGAACACTAATGACGGCGGTACATAGTAACAACTGATATTTTGTCTTGAGCTTCATTTCTTCACAACGGTATTCAGCCGATACCCTTCTCCATATATATTTTCAATAATCTCACCCGTTTGATCATTGATTTTAGCTCTGATTTTTTTAATGTGCACATTGACGATATTCGGATTTCTGTCTTCGAGCTGCCATAGATATTCAAAGAAATGTTCCTTTGTCAGGGTGCTGTCCCTATTTTCATATAAATAAAAGAAAATTTTCCGCTCAATTGCCGTAAACAGCACCTCATCATGCAAGGTTTTATTGAACACTTTTTTCGTTTCTGTATCAATATATAAATGTTTGATTTGCGTAAAAGTGCCATAATGATGCTCAAGCATATTCTGCATTCTTAACAGCAGCTCCCTCGGATCAAAAGGCTTCACCATATAATCCTCACCGACCTGCAAACCTTGAAGCTTGCTGTCCATATCATTGCGGGCCGAGAGAAAAATGACCGGAATGCGCAGCCCCAGCTTTTTGATTTTGGCAGACATTTGATATCCATCTTCACCCGGCAGCATCACATCCATAATGACCAAATCCACCTTCTGAATGACCGAAAGCACATCCGCTCCATCTGTTTTCCACATCACATGATATCCCTCACGCTGCAAAATTTTTTGCAGCAAATCACCAATCATCACATCGTCTTCAACGATTAAAATATGATAACCCTTCATCCTAGCGAACCTTTCTCATAAACTCCATGGAGAGTTTATATATTTGATCTGGCTGATATAAATAAATACTGTGTGTTCCCCTCAGTTCCTTTATATCGGCGGTATTGAATTGAGCCGCAAACGCTTCATAATCTTTTCGGTTTTGTATGGCATACTTTGAATTTCTATTTTGGTCAGAAACCGCATCTAAGATGAAGATGGGAGTTTCTTTAGGTACTGGCAGATTCACAGATTTGCTGCCGTTTTGGTAAGACTCTAAAAGCTCATGCTCCATATCGGCATTAAAAAATCGCTTATAATTAATCGCCTTATAGATTTCTTTTTCTTCATCGGTTAAAAACGACTGCCGAATCACCTCAGGATTATATACAGCGGAAGGCATAAACCGGTGAAAACCAATCGACGTTAACAGATGGAAGCCTCTCACCTTCAGTCTGTCAATCCCGCTCAATTTGTACGTAACATACTGCTGAGGCAATCCAATATCCATCGCAATAATCGCCTTGATCTCCTCGGGATATTTCTGTGCCCAATACATCGCTTCAATCCCGGATATGGAATGAGGCATTAGAATATATGGAGGCTTATTTCCGCTTTTCATAAGCGCTTTCCTCGTCTGTTCCAGAACCGTATCAATATCTCTGTCATCATTAGACACATCACTGTATCCATAACCAGCCCGATCAACGACAGCAATCTTGTTTTCTTTTGAAAACTTGCTGTACAAACCTTTCATCTCATAAGCAGGCGCAGCAATCCCCGAACCGGACATAAACACAAATGTATCCTTCCCGCTTCCCTCTTGATACACGTTCATCTTTTTACCGTCAACATCGACTACTGTACCTTTGCCTTTTAACAGTGCTGCTTCCCTATTTAATTGATAATGGTGGTAAATAAAAACGGAGAGGGAAACAAGCAAAACCAAAGCAGCCAAGCCGCCAAAAAAGATTTTTAGTACTTTCCATAACGTTTTCATATGATGCTCCTTTCACGTGATACGGAAAGGATACGATATGAAAATAAATTTCTGATTAATTTTGGGACGATTTTATTCAGACATTTGACTTTGCCCTTACGGAAAGGTGTACATTGGGAGCATGGAGGTGATCGCTTGCTATCGATCGGTGAATTTTCAAAGATATGCAAAGTATCAACAAAAACACTGCGGTACTATGATGAAATCGGGTTAATCCACCCCGAAGACATTAACCCTGAAAATGGATATCGATATTATTCTATCAGGCAGCTGAAAGAAATGCTCTTGATTAACCGTTTAAAGTCGTATCATTTTTCTTTAGAAGAAATCAACACCATTCTCGATTTGGGAGAGGATCAGGCTAAAGAAAAGCTTGGTTCTGTCCTTCAGCGAAAAAGAAAAGAAGTACAGGAAAAGATCAATGCCTATGAATATACCCTTACACAATTGAACCTCGATATTCTGCGTGCAGAGAAAGACAAACCAATGATGTCATGGCTTGACGATATAGAAGTAGTGCTTGCAGAAACTCAGCCAATGAACATCCTGTATTTACGCAAAATGATGAGCAGTAATGACTACGCCTTAGGATATGAGAAGTATTTTAGCAGGCTATATGAAAGAATTGCCGTTGATAAACTTACCTTGCTCGGTACGCCTATGACCATTTATCACAGCCCTGAGTACAACCCTGCCGGCAATGATACAGAGTTTGCGATTCCTATAAATGAGACTGTAAAAGGTACAAGGGATTTGCCGGGGGGGCTTTGCGCAAAGTCTGTTTTTAAAGGCCCTTATGCAGAATTGACCTCGGTATACGCTAAGTTGAGAGAATGGGTCGAAGATGAAGGCTATGAATTGGCCCAATCACCGTATGAAGTGTATATAACCGATCACCAGCAAGCTGCTGTGCGAGAAGATATTGTGACTGAAGTGTATTTTCCAATCAAGAAAAAAGAGAGGTAACTGTCATGAAAAGAAGCGACTGGCCAGCTGCTTACCCGGCAGCCTTGGGGATGGACGCTAAAAAACTGTCTGAGCTTGACCCAAAAATAAAGTCCGAGTACACCAATATTAACGGTGTTGTAGTTGTGAAAAATGGATACATCGCTTATGAACGCTATTATCATGACTATGGACCGAATGATACGCATCATGTAGCATCAGTAACCAAATGTATCATATCGGCCCTCATGGGAATTGCGATACATGGAGGATACATCAAAAGTGTCGACCAAAACATTCTCGATTTTTTCCCGGAATACGTCCCGGATCCTTCTAATAAACAAAAACAAAACATCACCATACGCCACCTTCTCACGATGACAGCTCCCTATCCATTTGAAGACTGGCACGAACCACTCGACAAGATGTGCATGCATCCTGATTGGATCACCTATACACTGAATATGCTGGGGCAAGGAGGCACTATCGGCACATTTAAATACTCCACCGCAGGCGCGCACCTGCTATCAGCCATCATCACCCGCAGCACAGGCAAAAGCGCCCGCGAATTTGCCAACGAACACTTGTTTAAACCAAGTGGCATGAAAGAAATCCCGAATTATGAAATGAAATCATTTGGCTTTGACGACCTTTTCGGAAAAGAAGTGAAGGGATGGGTAAATGATCCGGGCGGCAACTCAACCGGAGGATGGGGGCTTACGCTGACTCCGCGGGATATGTCTAGGTTTGGTTATCTTTATTTGAATCATGGTACTTGGAACAACCAACAGATCATTCCGGAGTCATGGATTGACGAATCAACAAAGATGAACGCCAATAACTATGGTTATCTATGGTGGCTTCGTGATGAGGACGGCATTTTTTCATACTCAGCACTGGGTGATGGCGGGAATGTGATTTGCTGTATTCCAGAGAAAAACCTGATCGTAGCGATTGCGTCAGAATTCACTATGAATGTTCTTGATAGGTGGAAGCTGATTAAGGAATGTATCGTCCAGTCCGTGAAAGATTAAACTTATTTATGGCAATTAGACAGATAAGAAAAAAGCGGTAGCCTCCTCAATATCTTTCTCCTAGAGAAGGCTGCCGCTAACCGCCAATAAAAATTCTCGTTCGTTCTTATTATTACCGATAATCCCATGAAGGTGTCCTCTGCTTAGCGATACACAACTTCCATATCTACTACCCTACTTTCAATCCTCCTTGTCTTTCATCTGAAAAGCAATCAGCTTTCCTAATGCTTCTTCAGCCGCAAACGGAGCAACCATTCCTGAAGGGTGTTCATGCTCGCGTTTTAGACATTCATACATCTTCGATTCAATGCGAGACGGATCGATCCATGCAATACACCAAGATGCCCAAAAGCACGATTGTCCTTCACTTTCTTGAGCAATTTTGATGACAAAGGGCAGACTGGGCTTCCCGATTCTCATGAGTGAAATGGCAGCGGCCATTCTTGTATCTTCGGCATGACTTTTTAATAAACATGATAGCTCCTCCGCTGCTTCACTCGCGTCTTCCCCAAACTCACCTAAAACAGCCGCAGCAATATTACGTGAAGATCCTTCCTCTTTTAAGGCCTCAACAAAACAGGTATCGCATCTTTTCCTGATTTCTTTAGCTCCCCTATCGCTTGAACAATTGTGATCTCATTTGTTTTCGCTAAATTCTGAACAGACAGCGACAATTCATCACCATTTGATTTCATAATAGAGCCCCTCTCCCGTTTGATAACAGACACTCAGCATATTCCAAAAAGATACATCAGCAATTTCATTATTTTCCAATCAACATTTAAATACTACAAACACTGTCAATAATCCTGTGAGGAGCCAACAAGTTGACCGTTTTAACATCGTATACTAGTCTTAACTTGTTTATCCGTTGGTATCAGTCCCACTATAAGAAACTCTGTCGCCCTTTTAAAGGTTATCTCACACCTGCTAAGCGCTGACACAAAAGACCTCTTTGGTCAGTTAACCAAAGAGGTCTTATTCATCAAATTCATCTTATAGAATCTTAAAAAGTTTCTAATGATCTAAAAATAACCGCTTCACGTAGATTGATAACTAAGTATCCTATATATATTAAGTCTTAACTCTCACAAAACATTATTCCGCAGAGTTCGTTCCATGAAATAACACAAAGTTACCACAAAACCTTTTTTCTTCTTCCTGCTCGATAAAATGTATTATTGATTGATATCTTTTAGCGCCTGTTTCGGTTGTGAATTAAAAATCAGCAATGATGCCATAATTGCAATTATAACCCCTGATGCACCAATCCAGGTAATCGAAGCCAATGATATGTTTTCTACAAAAACCCCTCCTATCCCTGCGCCGACTGCCATGGCGAGTTGCATCATGGACTGATTCATGCTGAGCAAAACACCTGACATTTCCGGTTCTATTGTAGCCAAGTGAAATTGCTGTGTCGGACCGGTGGACCATGCGGCAAACGACCATAATATGAGAATCACCAACACTCCGATATAGGAATGAGTGACAAATGACAGCAGAATCAGTGCGACGATATGCAATGTCATTCCGCCAACAAGTGTAAAAGACACTCCCCATTTGTCGGTGCTAAATCCCCCAAACTTCGATCCAACTAAACTGGCAACTCCAAATATAAGCAAAACACCGCTAAGCAACTTGCCGCCTATTCCTGAAATGTTCAAGAGATACGGTGACAGATAGGTATAAGCAACAGAGTATCCCCCGAGCCAGAAGAAAGTGATTGATAATCCTATCGCCACTTTCCGTTTTTTGAAAAGAGAAAGCTGTTGAAGCAAAGGTACAGGCTTATCCCCTTCAGTATGCGGAAGAGTAAAGAATATAACGGCCATTGCGATCAATCCCAACAAAGCAATTGCACCAAATACAGACTTCCAGCCTAATGCTACTGCTATCATTCTTCCAAGCGGAACACCAATGATTAAAGAAGCGGTAAATCCCATAACAACAGTAGCGATGGCACTGCCTTGCTTCCCTTCCGATGCAATCTTAGCGGCAATCGTTAATGCGGTGACAACAACCACACCTGCTCCCATCGCCATAATGATCCGAGCAGCAATAAACCATCCATAACCAGGCAGTACAAAAGCCAGGACATTGCCAAACACAAACAAACCGAGGGCATACATCATCAATCTGCGTCTATCCATACTTGCTGTCAATGCCATAAGTATGGGTGTGGAAAGAGCATATACAAGTGAAAAGATCGTAATAAGCTGGCCCGCGGCAGCCAAGGTTACCCCTAGTGTATGAGCAATGTGATCCAAAATACCGGAAATAATATACTCTGAGGTTCCAACTAAAAAGCTGACAATGGCTAAAATGTAAATTTTCCAAGTGTTAGACATAAAACATTCACTCCTTAATCATTAATAAAACAACATATCACGAAATGTCGATGGATTAACTAAAAAATAAACACATCGTAATATGTCGATATGTATAGTGTAAAAATAAACATCCTTTGATGTTTATTTTTATATCTCTGTTTTAAGAAAGTCAGCAAGTTTCTCAATGGCTTCTTCATCTCTTTTGTAATACGTGTACTTTCCGATTCGTTCCGCCTTAATCAAGCCGGCCCTTAAAAGGATGGTAAGATATTGAGAAGCCGTTGATTGCGTCATTTTCAATTTGTCTGTTATTTGACTGACACATACCCCGATTGTGTTCATATCAATCCCTTCATGGGGTGCAAAATGACGATCAGGCTCCTTCAGCCATTGTAAAATTTGCAGCCTTGATTCATTTGATAAGGCTTTGAATACTTCAATTGGTTCCATACCGATTATTATATCGTTATATTCCGATATGTCAATTCGTTTTTTGGCGACTGACTTCTTTTTAGACATTAAAAATTTGAAAACTTATTTCATTTCCGAAGCATGTTTTCATGACTTCCAGTTAAAATGAGTTTAATATCGATCAAGTGATCAATCCACTAGCATCAAATTCATTATTTAAATTGATGTAAAAAAACATCCGCTCGTAACAAAAGCGGATGTTAGATCTTTCGAAATGAAACCATTGAGTCTTCAGGAATAACTAGACAGTGTGCTATAAATTGATATCTCTTTGCGTCCGCTTAGATCATGAATGAAAAATCATTAATGATGGCATAACTGTAAGTCAAAAGAAGCGGCAGCTGATTATGTTCAATTTCTTATAACTTCCATCGTGTTTAAAAAAGTAAAATATTACAACCTGTTAATAATCAGAATGCTTCAGCCCTCCACTTGGGCTTGATTGTTTAATAAAACATTTTAATTCTTTACATCAAAGATTCTTCTCTAAATCATTAAATAACTTAAACACCATCACTCGTTCACCTGTCCGAGAGCTTAAATCAGTATGAAAACTTGTCACTTCTTCTCCGGTTATCGTCAGAATAATATCCTTAAGTTCTTCTATACCTGATTCAACTAACTCCGAACGAGTTTGTTTGATAGATAACATACCCTCTTTTGATCCACAAACTGCATATTCAGCTGGTGTTAAAATTCCTTTTAAATTAACAATGATCATGTCCCGCAAGATATCGGTCTTAACAGATACAGACCCACGCCCAAGATAATCCTTTTCCCATTGCGTAATTGACTTACTGATCTCTGATTCAAAAGAACCTTTCGATTTTTTCATTTATAAAACATCTCCTGAGCAAAAAAATTGGCATATTCGTTATTTCGTCTGATTAATATTCTCTTACAACATGTCCTGCATATACATCTTCAATATCCAAATCAGTTTTACCGTTTCTTGTGACGACAATCATTTTGGATAACATATTTTCTTCAATAATAGAGTGTACATGCAAAAATTGAACGCTTCCTAAGTGGGTTTCCTCAACTTCTTCATAAGATTTCAAATGATAAAAATCAATTGCTTTTCTCATTACTTTTTTCATACATTCTATATTTTCACGATCAAACGGACTCATATCCTCTATTGTTTTCGTTACAAAATCAGTTAAATTCGCGGCCATACTTTCTCCTTAAAACTGCTTTTTTCAGTGCTTAGAGGTTAATTCCTTCCGTTTCATCATGACAAGCAATGATCAGGTGAGGCTTGACCTGTTTTAGCAGCAGGAGCATCCACAATTGAAGATGTTCCATCCTTTGGATTAACGATTAAACCTCTAACTTTAACATCTGACGGCACTAGTGGATGTTGACGAATGATTTCAACACTTTTTTCAATACAGCCACTACTATTTTCATTTCCATCTAGCCATTCATCGACCGTACCACCAAAAAATTCAGGCTTGCAATTTTGAAAAAGATAATCCAATGTTTGTATTTTATCTTTCATTGTTTCAAGTTGAGTTCGTACATGGCCTGTGGAAGTTCTCTTATCTTTTGTTCCTACAACAAAAACCTCCTCAACATCTTCCTGATAAATTGCAATGATAACAGACCTCATGATTTCTCCATAGGGATGCGAGATAGCAGCACCATAGCTTTGTATCGTCAGCATATTTTCCGCTGGAGTGTTAGTCACTTCTTGTAAAATAGGCTCCAAGCCGTTTTCAATGTCCGTCAAAAATAATACTTTTTTATTTACATTCATACAGCACACCTCTTCTTTATGTTTATCATTTTTGTATTGAGTAACGAATCCATATGAATAGTTACCAGTTTTCCCAGCGTCCATCTGGATCAACACTAGCCAGTCGAATCCATCCATTTTGAACTTTTTCTCGAAATACTGAATCATTATTTAATAACCGTTCTACATAATCTCTAGGAGCTTGGATGACAACCAGCAAACGAAGAGGAGAATGATAAACCTCTTGATCTGATTGCATGACGGATTGCCAAGGCAGTCCGGCTAACAAGTCACTTGCATTCCCCTGCATAACTCCAAGACCTGCAGTAACGGTTTGAGTTGCCTTATTTCCGCTGCCATAATAATGAGGTGCGACCGTTGATGCGTAATATTGTAAATTAATCCATTGGGCCACAGTTCCAGGCCCTGCAATAATATTTGCTAGGAGTTCACCGCTTTCATCCTGATTCCAATCATAATTATGAAGGAAGGCTCTTCCTTCCAAATCACAATCCTTAGTTAGTTCACGTTGGCCGATGATAAAAGCGGCATTACGAGCTAGTCCCCATTCCGGACGTATCTCACTCCAATCTTCCGCAAATCGGTGTGCCTCAGCCTTCGGATTTTTAAGTTCCTTTTGGAAATTCGGTAATTGGGCTAGACGTTCTGCATTTGCATTATGGCTCACTTTCGGCATAACAGCTTCGATACGATCAAATGCTTCTTGTGCAGCTTCGGAAAGTTCAGGAACATAAATCCAATGTAATTCATCCACTGTTGTTTTATGCTCAGCGGCTGCGAAAACGGTATCCTCAGGGATTTTAATTCCTTCAGTTAAAAGAACTTCTCTTACCTCTGAAAGATTACATAAAGCGGCTAAAACTCTTGCATTGAATCCGCCGGCAGCTCCACCGCAGGCACCACAGTCAAGAGCTGCTGCATAAGGATTATTGGCGCTTTGACTGCCATGCCCGCAAATCACGACTAATGGTGCGAAATTCTCAGTTAACCCCATCATTTTTAGAGCTTGGCGAGCAAAGTTCACTCTTTCTTCTTCAGAAAAACCAACAGGTATCTCTGCCTCTGTGTCATAAACATGATGAAGCGAGAGTTTTGTATCAGGTTTGCGCAACCAAGTCTCACGGAGATTACGAATGAAACGATCTGCTTTTCTTGGTACAAAGCTACGCGCTACCATTTGCAGACTTAGCCAAGGTCCACTTAGCTCAGGCAGAAGTAAGCTCGTAAGCACATTCTGTTTCATCGTTTTAAATGTATGGCTTACGGAATAAACTGCCTGCTTGCGTTGGTTGTATTTTTCGAGTACATCATCATCTACGAACTCTTTTATTTTATGTTGCGGTTTTAGTATGACTGGCAAGGAGGCATGACTGTGTTTACTGCCAAGTTCACAAGTTGCAATCGGCACCCCGAAGAAACCGGCAATACCAATCGTTTCAAACGGGCCTTCTTTTTCTAGTTGACGGCGAAAAGGTTCTGATCGGACATCGATGCAGAATGCTAATTGAGCTAACGCCGATGTTTTACCGTTAGTTTCGTGTTGTTTCGAGATGATCTTCTGACTTAATCGATCTGTGTGTGTTTGTTCCCAAGCTTCTAACCAAAGTTTCCTGCGAAGGTTCTCATCAAAGCTGTAGGCAAATGATAAATATTCGTTTTGTTCATCGGCCGACATCTGTGACCATTCCTCTATTGCAAGGCCCCCCCAATGGATCCAAGCTGCTAAAAGGGGAGTAATCGACATTTTTTTCTCAGGTCGTTGATTAGCCAAAGGTAAATAAGGCTTTACAAGGGCACGCTCCATCAATATTCGAACTGCTAAATATTCTGTTAGAAGTGCATGTTCATGGCTCGATTGTTGGGAGCGCCAAAGCATCATCCCTGCCCATCCAGGTAAGGAAAGTAAATGACCTTCAAGATAGCTCTGGATTTCTGATTCGGGGATTTCTAGTGCGAATAATGCTTCTTGTAAAGCCAAGTGTGCCTCTTGCGGCCAGCCTTTTAACCTTTCACGCTGCTTTTTACTAAGTGCTGGATCATATTGAATCAGATGCTGCCAAGCACGATAAAAACCTTCATTACGATTGGGCATTGTCCAACCTGCTTGAGAGTCATCAAGATATAATTTACACCACTTAATGACATGATGATCTAGTATATTGATTAACCTTTCACCATCTTGATTCTCTATATATGAACTTATTGGCTGCATAAAAATATTCTCGATATGATCCAATCTACTACATTCATTCACCAATTTCTCCAGCTTATGCGATGATAAAAGGTCGGAAGGCAGTGGATCTAATTTTAATCCAGCACGACAAAATCGTTCTGCCGCGTCCCGCGAGATAGTAAAGGAATGTGAATCCAACCAACTCTGCAGTCCCATTTCCACAAAATCTTCATCAATCTCACCTTTATTCTTTGCTGAATGGATCAAAGACGCACTAGGGTATATATCAACATCACGGGTATTTTTCAACCAGCTTGCAACCTGATCAAAAGGTTGGTTTTCAAGTCCCATCCACGGATTGCGTGCAGCAAAGGTAGAAATAGGCCAAAGCGGCGCAATCACTCGGCTGGCAGATTCAATTAAAACGTGAATATCACTTTCTTGAACATTGAGATCTATATCTTTGTTTTTTACATTTTCTTTCGTTAATACGGATGTAATGCCCATCATTGATGACCTCCTTATGATAAATATTGTTTAAGGTAGTCTGGATGTCTCTCTACTGTCTTTGGTTTTGCTTCACCTAATCGCACTAACCAAAGATAGAGTACTGCGAAGAAAACTGAAGAACGATGACGAGCAACCCACGTACCTAAAGCACTGCCAAATAGTAAGAGACATACGACAATGATCACAGCTGACATGGGAGGCTGAACACTTTGAAAAGCGATTGTATGCAACCACTCATAGAAGAGGCTATGAATGATAAAATATACGAGAGCTGCTCCTCCTAAAAATGTTATGCCAACAATTCGGCCAAGTCTCCCCTCTCCAAAAGCTACGAGCTGAGTCCAAGAAACGGACAATGACCACCCTAAGATTAGCGCACTAATGAATTGATACCCCTCACCAGGAGCTGTAAGCCAAAAAGAAACCCCTATAACTAAGGATAAAATCCGACCAGCCATGATCCATAAATAAGATGTTCCTTTATTAGCGCCAGCCAATACTTCATGAGACCGTACCGCTGAACCAGCTTGTAAAAACAACGTAGCTTTGAATAAACCATGTAAAATAAGATGAATAATGGCAGCTACATACGCACCTAATGCACACTGAATGAGCATAAACCCCATTTGTCCGATCGTGGAGCCTACTAACTGGCGTTTATAGTCAACCTGGACTAAACTAATGCCAGTTCCAATCAATACAGAGATCCCAGCAAGCATAAGTAAAATAATCGAAGCTATACCGCCATTAAATAGAGGTGAAAACCGGGCTAGTATAATCCCGCCTGCATTGACTAAACCTGCGTGCATAATCGCAGAAACAGGAGTTGGAGCAACAATAGACTCAATTAACCATCTTTGGAATGGCCATTGAGCTGCGGGAATGATCACTGCTAATACAATCAATAGTTGAATCCCTGTTCTCTCCCATCCCCCCAGTTGAGCTAAACTTTCATTTGTTAAAACCAATGATAACTGCCATTGGCCTGTGACTTGAAAAAGCCAAATCATCGCGAAAAACAAAGAAAACCAACTTAACAAAAATAAACGGCCAGAAACCTTGGCTGCTTCACTAGCCACTTGCCAAGCACTGTTTAACCTGATAAGTAAGGTTAAACCGACAAGAGTTGCTCCCCAAAAAACAACCATCAGGCGGAGATCACCACTTAACCATGCAATTGAAGCAGCACCTGTAGTGAAAGTAAAAAGCGCAAAATATTTTCGATAAGATCGATCCCCCATTAAGTAACGTACAGAAAAACGCTGAATGATTAGGCCAATTGCTAAAACAAAGAAAGCCATTAACCAAGCTAAGGAATCTAAGTACCAAGGGCCCACATTTCCATTCACACTGCCATTGGCAAGAATGACTAAGGATACCAACGGTGGTAAAGCCAAAATACCAATATGAATGCGAATAAAGCTCAAGGGTACGCGTGGATGTAAAAACAATAGTCCGCTTATCCCA
This sequence comes from Bacillus sp. SW14, assembly GCF_047608225.1. Taxonomy (NCBI): domain Bacteria; kingdom Bacillati; phylum Bacillota; class Bacilli; order Caryophanales; family Bacillaceae; genus Bacillus; species Bacillus sp. SW14. The sequence continues at coordinate 4,148,361 of NZ_JBLKRW010000001.1, forward strand.
GATGCAATAAGCATCATAAAAAATAATGTTAATAATGATGACGAAACTAACATTCTAACTTCTCCCTTTTTAAATGTCATTATTGTTCAAAAGACCTTTAAGTCAGATCATATTTTTCTATCATTTATTACAATTTTTATTCATCTCTATTTTTTTCCAATAAAAAAACCGACAACTTCAAAATTTCAATGATGATTTTAGATCATTGAATCTTGAAAATTGTCGGCTTCACTTCAACTAACTTCAGTGAAGTTTTTTGAAGAGCTACCTTATTATTGGTCATTTAGCTTTAAGCTATATTTTAACTTCCTTCTAAAGGAATCATCGTTAAAACTTTCATTTAGTCCCTTGATTATAAAATAAATCGATTTATGTTACTTTTCCTTTTTAATATTAGAATACTTTTTCATCCAGTCAAGATTTAAAATTAAATATTCAAAAGAATGCTAAAGGCCTAATGATTTAGAATGGCGAAAATAAACATCTGCACCGATTATTACGTTACGTATAAGATATGCTAAATTTTAAACATTGTCAAGATGTTGGAATACGGAGAATGAAGTATGAAATCTTGCTTTCCCTTTAAATATACATCCTGAATCTTTATCCAAGGCCTATGATATCTACCATTCTAATTTTTTTGTAGAAATACAAGAAAAATTTTATAATCATTTTTCTATTTTCTTGTTTAGTAAATAACTGAGTTCAATTAGGAACTATAAATGAATACTGGTTCCTACTTTATTTTCAACAGCCTTAACGACCAAGAAATTGAACTAGCTGTTGTGGATATTGTTATAGCTAGAATTCCCCAATTTCTCCGTAGATGTCACTTTCCCTGAAAATACCTTCTTTATATTTTCATATTCTAAACATAGCCATCTTTAAAACAAAAAAACCATTTGGCTAAAACTGTAGCTGTGAAATAAAGGATGATCAAAAATAACACATGAACCTTCAGTTTACGGCAAATTTAAAGAATCCATTTAGAAAAAAAGATAGAGCAAAATGGATTCTACAGTTTTGAATACAGATGGAATCTTTATAAAAGAGTTTGATCATTTTAGGTTACGATTTTTTGAACATTAGCACCCGATTGATGAATAAATCTAAAAGTTTTTTGACTTGTTTTCCTTTCTTTTGAAGCGATAAAGAAACATGTTTTCACATTTTCCATAAATTTTTATGGTAGTTTGAGTAACATTTAGTTTAGGGATTGTTAAATATATAAAAGTTGAAACTGCTAGGCTTATTAATACTCCTGCTAGAACATCAAAAGGATAATGAACCCCAACCCATATACGTGAGACTCCCACAAGAACAGCTAACAATACCCATAAAATTGACCAGCCTCTCTTAAAGAGCCAGAATGAAATACAATATGAGAAGAATAAAATTGTATGGTCACTTGGAAAAGAATTGTCTTTTTCTTTATGTATCAGTTTATTAACCTCTCCCAATTCAACAAAAGGTTGATAATTCGAGTGAAATACCCCTGCAACCTTCCCTATCGTAAAGGCACAAATGAAAGCGATAGATGCACAAAGAATCATAATTCTATTATCCGTATCTCTTGTAAACCAAATAAAAAGAACACTTAGTGCAAGTAAAAAAACCATATATTCAGCAATAAAACTAAATACAGGATTCAAAAAGGGATGTTCTTTTCCTAAGTCATTAACTAGTCTAAACAGTGATATATTAACTTCTGAAATATCCAAACCCAACACCATCCAATCTCTTTTTAGAACATAATAAAAGAAAATTAGATGACCTGCCATCGAATCAAATTACATTATTTGAGATTAAAGTTACATTTTTGTAAGAGTGTTGTCACATCATTTATGTAAAAAGGGGACTCAATATCAATTGGAATCCCCTTATAATTTTTAGTTACCTGCCTCTTTAGTTAAAATAGAAAAATACCCTTAGACAAAAATTATCTAAGGGAAAAAGCATCGCAACATTTTTATAAACGTCGTAACTTTATTTTAAACATCACATCTTTTTTACAAAAATCGCGACTTTATTTCAAAGCCACAAAACAACCAAAGGGGTTAAACATTTTACTCCACAGTAACACTCTTCGCAAGGTTACGAGGCTTATCAACATCACAGCCGCGATGCAGTGCAGCATAGTAAGCGATCAGCTGCAATGGAACAACAGAAACCAATGGAGCAAGCGCTGGGTTTACTTCCGGCAGTACGAATCTGTCATCCGCATCGTCTAGGCCTTTCAGTGAGATGATGCATGTGTTTGCTCCGCGAGCGGCAACTTCTTTGACGTTTCCGCGGATGCTTAGGTTTACGTGCTCTTGTGTCGCCAGTGCGAATACTGGTGTACCTTGTTCGATCAAGGCAATCGTGCCGTGCTTCAGCTCTCCGCCGGCAAAACCTTCAGCCTGGATGTATGAAATCTCTTTCAGCTTCAGTGCGCCTTCGACACATACGAAGTAGTCAAGGCCGCGTCCGATGAAGAAAGCGTTTCTGGATACAGTCAAGTATTCACGTGCGATCATTTCCATTTCGTCTTTCTGGTCGCAAAGGGCTTCCATTGCGTTTGCAGCGATACCAAGTTCTTTGACGAGGTCAAATCCGATATCAATGCCGTTTTTGTCTGCAGCTACAGATGCAAGAACCGCAAGAACTGCGATTTGTGCAGTGTATGCTTTCGTTGACGCAACAGCGATTTCAGGGCCTGCATGAAGCAGCAATGTGTAATCAGCTTCACGAGAAAGCGTTGATCCCGGTACGTTTGTGATTGTCAGAGCTTTATGTCCGAGCGCTTTGACTTGAACAAGTACCGCGCGGCTGTCTGCTGTTTCTCCGCTTTGAGAAAGGAAAATGAAGAGCGGTTTCTTAGACAGGAGCGGCATGTTGTAAGAGAATTCACTCGCTACATGCACTTCAACCGGCACACTTGCCCACATTTCAATATATTGTTTACCGACAAGTCCTGCATGGTAGCTTGTTCCGCAGCCAATGATATAGATGCGGTCCGCTTCCGCTACAGCGGCAGCGATATCGCCAGGCACAGACAGCTTGCCGTTTTCATCTTGATACGTTTGGATGATTTTGCGCATCACAACAGGCTGCTCATCCGTTTCTTTCAACATGTAGTGAGGGTATGTGCCTTTTTCAATATCACTGGCATCCAGCTCAGCGATATAAGAAGCACGTGTAATGACGTCACCATCAAGGTTTTTGATGACAACTTGATCATCAGTGACGATGACCATTTCTTTATCCATCAGCTCTACGTATTCATTGGTCACTTGAAGCATTGCCATCGCATCAGATGCTACGACGTTGAATGTATCTCCAAGACCGACTAATAGAGGGCTTTTGTTTTTCGCTACAAAAATCGTTTCTCTGTTTTCGTTGTCGAATAAAGCAATTGCGTAAGAGCCTTTTAACAGTGTAAGTGTTTTGCGGAACGCTTCTTCTGTTTCAAGTCCTCCGTTGACAAATTGCTCGATTACTTGAACAACTACCTCTGTATCGGTGTCACTTTTGAGCTCTACATCTTGCAAATACTCTTGTTTCAGCTGAACATAGTTCTCGATCACGCCGTTATGAACAAGTGTAAAGCGGCCCAGTGCGCTTTGATGCGGGTGAGCGTTCAGATAGCTTGGTTCGCCGTGTGTTGCCCAGCGAGTATGGCCAATTCCGGCTTTCGCCTCTGCATTGGCATCCACAACTTCACGAAGATCAGCAATGCGTCCTTTTTCTTTGAACACATGGACCCCCTGTTCGTTGGCAACAGCGATACCCGCAGAGTCATATCCGCGGTACTCAAGCTTTTCTAACCCTTTCAGTAAAATTTCCTTCGCATCAAGCTGACCGATATAACCTACGATTCCACACATAATTTCTTCCTCCTAAGATTGTAAAAGGAGACGAAGAAAGTCGAATTTCAAGGGGACTTTCAATCGTCCCCTCCTACATGTTTTTGGAAGATCATGTGATTTCTCTTTGTGCAAGGAGTCGCCTCCTCGGTTTGAAGAAATCCTTACGGCTGTGATCTGCATAATCAGCCGGGAGGCATCCGCCGAAAATTCGATAACCTCCATCCTCGTCAACTAAGCCTTTTTTCGGGCGCTTAGTCCGGGCGCTATAATTATAGGTGAAGCAATAATCCCGTCTATTCTTCCTCAGAGAAAATAAGAACAAGACAAGCTTGATTTTACAGCATGTGCCATGCACGGTCAATTGTTTTTTAAACAACTTTGCCGCATGTCTCACCATTATCATATGTAAACCTCGCTTGTCTTGTTCGCTCTCTGATGATAGGCTTCGTTACTCCAATCCCATTTCTGACCGCACAACTTCAGCAATGCGATTTACGTATTCATCGCACAGCTCTTTCGTTTTCGCTTCAGCCATAACACGGACGAGCGGTTCAGTGCCTGAAGGGCGCACCAAAATCCGGCCGTCGCCGTTCATTTCTTTTTCAACTTCAGAAATAACAGCTTTTACTTTTTCATTTTCTTCGACTTTATATTTATCAGTTACTCTCACATTGACTAACAGCTGCGGGAACTTCTGCATTTCAGCTGCAAGCTCTGACAGCGGCTTCCCTGTCGCTTTCAATGTGTTCATCAGCATAATAGCAGACAATAATCCGTCCCCTGTCGTGTTGTAATCAAGGAAAATAAGATGTCCTGACTGCTCACCACCGACATTGTAGCCGTCATGTTTCATCGCTTCTACTACGTAGCGGTCGCCGACAGCTGTCTGAACGCTTTTGATGCCCTCTTTTTCGAGCGCCTTATAGAAGCCGAGGTTGCTCATCACGGTTGAAACGACTGTATCATCCTTTAAGCGGCCCTCTGATTTCAGGTATTTTGAGCATATGTACATGATTTGGTCGCCGTCAACGATATTTCCTTTTTCATCGACCGCAATCAGGCGGTCGCCGTCACCGTCGAACGCAAGGCCGAGATCGGCGTTTTTCTCTTTGACAAACGCGCTGAGCGCTTCTGGATGTGTCGATCCGACGCCGTCATTAATGTTTAACCCGTTCGGGGAAGTGCCCATTGTTGAAACATCTGCATCTAAATCAGCAAACAGGTGTGTCGCCAAGGACGATGTAGCGCCATGAGCACAGTCGAGCGCCACATGAATGCCTGTGAAATCTTCATCAGCTGTCTGTTTTAAAAATTGCAGATATTTTTGGCCGCCTTCAAAATAATCATTTACAAGCCCGAGATCGCCTCCGACCGGTCTTGGCAGCTTATCCTCCGGTTCGTCCATCAGCCGTTCAATTTCAGCCTCCTGTTCGTCGGAAAGCTTAAATCCGTCTCCCCCGAAAAACTTGATGCCGTTATCCTGCACTGGGTTGTGAGAGGCAGAAATCATGACGCCTGCCTCTGCATCCATCGCTTTTGTTAAATAAGATACACCAGGTGTAGAAATGACACCCAGACGCATGACTTCTGCGCCAATGGATAAAAGTCCGGCGACAAGGGCTCCCTCCAGCATATGGCCGGAGATACGTGTATCGCGGCCTATCAGCACTTTTGGACGTTGTTTGTCTTTTGTCAGCACATATCCGCCGAAACGTCCGACTTTAAAGGCCAGCTCAGGTGTAAGCTCACTATTGGCGACACCTCTTACACCATCTGTTCCAAAATACTTGCCCATTTTATAATCGCTCCTTTTTTATTCTGATGATGATTGTGAACCCGAAGTAGATTCATCCTCATCCTGATCTTGGTTTTGATCTTTATGTTCGTCTTGTTTTTGATCATTGCTGTTTTTCGTTGTATCTTCTTGCTGGTTGTTCTTTTGATCATTCGTTTGTTGACCTGTGTCATCCTGGTTCCCTGATGTATTGCTGCTGTTGTCATTAGTTGATGTATTGCTTTTTTTAGACGTCAGCTTGATTTTGGCGTTTTTCTGTCCCAAGGACCAGGTTACATTTTGAGGCCCGTTTACTTCAAGCTTCACGCTATGCTCCCCGTCATCTAAATCTGAAACATTCACATACAATTCAATATCTGATTTTTCCAGTTTTTTTATATTGCTGGGAGAGCCTTTAGCCGTCACGTCTATCGCTTGCGAATCAGGATCTAGAAATTCAATGTTTTGCGAGCTGCTCAGCCCTACAGTCTTAATAGAGACATTCTCAAACTTCTGATCCGCTTCACTATCTACTTCTATATGCAAAGTCACCTTTGACGGCGAGATTTTTTTGACGCCGTCAGGAAGCGGAATATCTGCCTCGATATCGGAATCCTTGTTAATTTTGCTTAAATCTAAGCTGACGCCGTCTATAAATTCAAGAGAATCCAACACATCCTGCGAGCCGTAAACCGTTACCTCACTGGGGCTGGATTCAATATTCGCTATACTGACACCGTCAGGAAGGCTTCCTGTCCGTTCAATTTTAAAGGGTACTTTTTTACTTGGGCTTGTCACCGGAACGGTAATCTTGATGACCGAGGGCTCCACGTCCACAGGAAGCGCGTTTCCGTCCTTATCATAGACAGTCACTTTTGCCTCTTTTTCAATCGTTTCATCTGCGTTTTCCAGGTTCACTGAAGCTTTCACAAGAGAAATATGATCAATCACATCTTTAGACCCGGTAATCTGCACATTTTTCGGACTGACAATCGGCTGCTCCGGAGAATAGCCTTTTTTCATCTTGCTTTTATTGTAGTACTCCACTTCTACGGGAAAGCTTTTGGTCATCCGTTCTTGAATCGTAACTGTCGTAACAGACGGATTGATTGAGATTGTCAGCCCATCCGACACGTTTTTGGCCTTTAGCTCAACCTTATGTGTGCCGGTTTTTAAATTTTCCATGTCGGCATATATTTCAAAATTCTTGGTCTGTCTAGCCTTTTTCACAGCACTTGTCGAGCCTTTTATCGTGACATTAACCGTTTGCGGAACACCCGTCACGACGTAGTTTTCATCATCATAATACGCTTTGACCGGAATGTCGGTCAGTGTTGCCTCATCAATGGTTGATGTCGGAAAGAAAGATTCACCCGGTTTTTTCGGAGTCGGTGCTTGATTGCTGTTGACCGCCACATAAAGCAAGAGCGCGAAAAGCAGAGCAATAATTTTCACAGCCCAACGATTGTTTAAGAATTTATCCATTTTTCTTGCCCCTCCAATACCAGCGGTTAGAAGAAGTGTCTTTGGTGTTTTTCTTAAACTCGGCTTCAAGCATTTCTTTCAGCGCTTCTTCGGTCAGCTCTCTGTGAAGGTCGCCGTTCTTTGCCACACTGACGCCGCCGGTCTCTTCAGACACAATAATCGTCAAACTGTCTGTCACTTCACTGATACCGACAGCCGCTCTGTGCCGCGTACCCAGTTCTTTTGAAATAAACGGGCTTTCCGAAAGCGGCAGATAACAGGCGGCAGCGGCAATTTCATTATTCTTCATAATCACAGCACCGTCATGAAGCGGGGTGTTCGGTATAAAAATGTTGATCAGCAGCTCAGAGCTGACTTTGGCATTCAATGGTATGCCGGTCTCAATATAATCGCCCATTCCAGTGTCCCGCTCTATGGTCAGCAGGGCGCCTATACGGCGTTTCGCCATATAATTGATCGCTTTTGTGATTGCCTCAATCGTTTTCTGCTGCGCTTCCTCCACAGGCGTGCCGCTCCTTGAGAAAAAGCGGCCCCGGCCAAGCTGTTCAAGCGCTCTTCTCAGCTCAGGCTGAAAAATAATAATAATTGCTAAAAATCCCCATGTTATCGCTTGGTCCATCAGCCATTGAAGCGTGCCGAGGCCCAAATATTGGCTGGCCATACGAACAAGCACGATCACGACAATTCCTTTTAACAGCTGAACCGCTTTCGTGCCGCGTATGACCATAATAAGTTTATATATCACATACCAAACAAGGAGAATATCAACGGCATTGCCGAGGTACTGCAAAAAAGGGATATCCTCAAAAGCCATTTCCTCGTCCTCCAAGATTTCAGTCATTTCGTATTTTTGTGTTTTACGTGTTACGCATATGTACTTAACATAGCGAGCCCATTATACCACATTTCGATTCGGCAAGTGAAATGCGCCAGCCCTTACAGCCCGTAAAAAAAGAGCAAAGCGGCTGACACGCTTTACTCTTTTTCGTTCGGTTTTAATGCATTGAGTACACTTTTCCCCGCAGACTTCAATTTATACCATGTCCAGTCAAATAATTGATTGATTTCTTCAATCTGACCGGTGACTTGTCCAGCAGAGGCCATATACTTTTCGCCATTTACGACGGTTACATCCCCGTCTATTTTGCCTTTAATAATCAGCTTGCCGTTTTTGACAGTGACATCACCTTTGACCGTCTCACCTTCAGGCACGATCACAGTATGGTTCTGCACCACAAGATTCGGCTGCTTAGACACGCTGAAGTTGTGGTCATTATGCCAGCTGTTTAAAAAACCTCCGCCCATCAAAATGATGAATACCGCAGCAGCTGCGATAACAGGATGGGTTCTGAACCACCTTTTCACAGAAGCTCTTTTCTTCTCCTTAGGCAATTTCGCCATGACATTAGCGGTAAAATCCGCGGGGGCTTCGACATGCGATGTGCTCCGGACGAGTGCTATAGATTTTTCCATCTCATAAAAATGCTTTCTGCATTTCTCGCATGTCTCAAGATGTTCATTTAATACGTGTTCATCTTTTGGAAGGATATCTCCATCAAGATGCATATGCATAAGCTGCACAATTTGTTCAGGACAGCTCATTTCATCACCCCACTTAAAGATCCCTTAATTGTTTTCGAAGAGCCTCTCTGCCTCTGTGAATCCGCGTTTTCACAGTCCCCACAGGAATGTTTAGAATCTCGCCGATTTCAATTAATGAGAGTTCGTCAATATACTTTAATACGATAACTGTTCTGTATTTGTCAGGAAGCTTTAAAATTTTCTGCTGAATCGTGTTTGAGAGCTCCAGCGACACTACTTCATCTTCTGGCAAAACTCCGTCTGCGGCGATTTGCGAATACATGGTCAAGCCTTCCGTACCAGCCACCTCTGCATCGAGGTAATAATCCGGCTTCTTTTTGCGAATGCGGTCAATAGTCAAATTGGTCGCGATTCGATAAAGCCAAGTTGAAAATTTCCGGTTAATATCAAAACTGTCGATATTAACGTACGCCCTGATGAAAGCCTCCTGTGCAATATCCTCTGCCTCATGCACATTGCCAAGCATACGGTAGCAAAGCTGATAAATTTTATCCTTGTAAATATCTACGATGTCCGCAAATGCATTTTGGTCGCCTTTTTTGACTTGCTTAATTCTCTTTTTAATCATCATTTCCATATTTATCTAACCTCTGCCTTCACCGGTCTGTATGTATACGAGCTTCGTTTTAAAAGGTTTCAATTTTTTATAAAATAAGTTTAACAAATTTTTGGCAGGGTGTAGATGGTAATTCGTGAATAAACTACCTTAACATATTTTTAAAATTATTATACAGACTGAACAGTTAGAAGTTGGAATGATTTTCACAAAATAAAAAAGACACCTTTTGGTCAAAGGTGTCTGTGACTGGGCTAGCTGGATTCGAACCAACGCATGACGGAGTCAAAGTCCGTTGCCTTACCGCTTGGCTATAGCCCAATAATGGTGGAGGGGGGCAGATTCGAACTGCCGAACCCTGAGGGAGCGGATTTACAGTCCGCCGCGTTTAGCCACTTCGCTACCCCTCCGTATTTTGCAAAGACAGTGCCGGCAAGAGGACTTGAACCCCCAACCTACTGATTACAAGTCAGTTGCTCTACCAATTGAGCTACACCGGCAAGATGGTGGAGGATGACGGGCTCGAACCGCCGACCCTCTGCTTGTAAGGCAGATGCTCTCCCAGCTGAGCTAATCCTCCAAATGGTGACCCGTACGGGATTCGAACCCGTGTTACCGCCGTGAAAGGGCGGTGTCTTAACCGCTTGACCAACGGGCCGTTTGTGTTCTCGTCGAGCTGACAAAAGTTATTATATACAGGTTACCCCCTGTTTGTAAAGAGAAAAATTAAATTTTTTATTTTCAAACTTTTTAACTCCTTTTTTAACTGAAAAAGCCTCCCAACATTAGTCATTTATTTTATGATAGAGACAAGCTAAGCAAGAGAGGAGAAACCAATATGATTCTAGTCAGTTCTTGCCTTGGAGGCATTGAATGCAGATACAACGGCTCTCACGCCGCATCAGAGAAAATCAGAAAACTCGTCGATGAAAATAAAGCAGTCATGGCTTGTCCTGAGCTTCTCGGCGGCTTTCCCACTCCCCGTGAGCCTGCAGAAATCATCGGAGGCACCGGCGAGGATGTTCTCAATGGAACCGCTAAAATCGTGACAGCTTCAGGAGAAGATGTAACAGAGTTATATATGAAAGGCGCCGCTAAAACATTAGCTTACGCAAAAGAAATCAATGCATCCGCTGTCATATTAAAAGAAAACAGTCCATCGTGCGGAAGCAATTTCATTTATAACGGCACATTCACTGGCAAAAAAATCGCCGGCAGCGGAGTGACCGCCGCACTGCTAAAACAAGCGGGCTGCCGTGTCATTTCAGAAAACCAGTTAGACGACATATTGTAAGGAGGGCACCCCATGACTCAAGACATTTCTTTATCCTTCTATAAACCTGAACATTCGCCGGAACTTCAATCATTCACCCTAAACAACGATGACAAGCGCTTTACCTCTCTCCCCAAAGAGGTGCTGACTCAGGCCTTAGGCATACAGGACCGGTATCCGGCTGTCATCTTAAATGACAATCTGCCAGTCGGCTTTTTCATTTTATATACATCAAAAGAAACGCTTGCTCCCTATACTAGCAATCCATTTGCTTTACTGCTCAGCTCCCTGTCTTTAAACGCTGTACATCATGGAAAAGGCTATGCAAAAAAAGCAATGCTTCAGCTTCCATCGTTTGTGAGCAGTTATTTTCCATGGTGCGATGAAATCATTTTGGCCGTCAATCACCTAAACACACGCGCAAAACACCTTTATATGAAAAGCGGGTTCCTAGATAAAGGACGGCGAAAAATCGGGCCGCTCGGAGAACAGCTGATTCTTCATTATTTCCTATAGTCTCGGGTGAAATAAAATTTCAACAAATATAAAACCCAGTTGAAATATCATAACGGAAGTGAATATACTGAATAGTAAGATACATCATTTTAAAACAGGGGGCATCCTCATGTCAGAACTATTAAACCTTCACCGGCTTACAACAGAATCACGCAATAGCCAAACAGCGGAAATCCACAAAACAAACACTCTCGGCATCCTCAAGATGATCAACAAGGAAGATTTGAAAGTCGCTGCCGCCGTTCAGCAGGTTCTCCCTGATATTAAAACAGCTGTAGACTGCGCATACAACTCGTTTCAAAATGGTGGCCGGCTCATATACACAGGCGCCGGCACAAGCGGCAGACTCGGTGTCATGGATGCTGTTGAATGTCCTCCCACCTACAGCGTAAGCCCAGATCAGGTCATCGGAATTATGGCTGGAGGCCCCAAAGCATTTTTGCAGGCAGCAGAGGGCATTGAAGACAGTGAAGAGGCAGGAGCGGAAGATTTAAAAAACATACAGCTTACGTCAAACGACACCGTCATTGCCATTGCAGCAAGCGGCCGCACACCTTATGCCGCAGGCGCCCTCACATACGCCCGTAAAGTAGGAGCACACGCCATCGCCCTTACCTGCAATGAAAATTCCGCCATCAGCAAGGAAGCGGATCACAGCATTGAGGTTGTTGTTGGCCCTGAGGCCATTACAGGATCAACACGTATGAAAGCCGCAACCGCTCATAAAATGATTCTAAACATGATATCCACCGCAGTAATGGTCAAAATCGGCAAGGTTTACGAAAACTTGATGGTAGACGTCAACGTCAGCAATAAGAAACTAAAAGAACGAGCCATCAGCATCATCCAAAGCCTCACTAACGCTTCATACGACACAGCCAGACATACACTGGAACAAGCCAATCATCACGTCAAAACGGCAATCCTCATGCTCAAAACAAGCACAGATCAAGAAAAAGCTAAAACATTGCTTGATGAAGCAAACGGTTTTATAGACAAAGCAATCGAAAACTACCATTCATGATAAGGAGAGACCGAGCATGGCAACAGGCGGTTTAGCGATCATCCAATCAATGAAGCACAAGCTCCCTCCATCCGAGCGTAAACTTGCGGATTACATCCTAACTCATCCCCACAAGGCAATAGAAAACACTGTCAGCGAAATCAGCGCCTTAGCCAATTCAAGTGACGCTGCCGTCATCAGGCTCTGCAAATCACTCGGACTAAAGGGTTTTCAAGATTTAAAAATGAGAGTAGCAGGCGATCTGGCAAAGCCTGCTGTTCAAGGCTATCGGGACATTGCGCCCCACGAACCGCTGTCCTCCATTTCTGAAAAAGCGGCCAGCAATGCCATTCAAGCCATTCAGGACACCTCAGACCTGATGGACTATAAAGAGCTTGAACGAGCGGTTTCTCTGCTTCTCCAAGCTCATACTGTGCATTTTATCGGCGTCGGGGCTTCCGGCATTGTCGCCAAGGACGCCCAGCAAAAGTGGCTTCGCATTCATAAACTAGCAACCGCGTTCACAGACACTCATCTTGTGGCATCATTAATCGCAAATGCAGATAAGGATGACATCGTATTCGCTATTTCATTTTCGGGAGAGACGCAGGAAATCATTGAGCTGCTCACGATGGCTAAGGAAAAAAGCATCAAAACGATCAGCCTCACACAATTCAGTCAGACATCCGTCTCCGCGCTGGCTGATGTCCCGTTGCACACAGCACACTCCAATGAAGCCCTGATTCGAAGTGCAGCCACTTCCTCCCGCCTCGCCCAGCTTTTTATGATTGATGTTTTGTTTTTAGGCATGGCGGCTGAGCGGTACGAAGAAACAACCGGATATATCGATAAAACGAGAGCAGCCATAAAATCTATGAGAAAAAAATAAGGCATCTTGATGAGGAGGGGTTTTGATGAGCAAAGAAAATAACTACCATCATCTCGCAAAGAAAATCCTTGAGCTATGCGGAGGAAAGTCCAATATTTCCTCGTATACGCATTGTATGACGCGCCTGCGTATTACGCCTTACGATGAAAGCAAAACAGATGCTCACGCTTTAAGAGAGCTTGACGGCGTATTGGGGGTCATCGAAGCTGAAACCATCCAAATCATCCTCGGAGCAGGAATCGTCAATCATGTCACAGCCGCTTTCTCAAAGCTTGTGTCAGCAGAAGAAGATATCGATGTCAAAGATGCAGCTGCCAAAAAGAAAGCCGATATAAACCGAAAAAACGCCACTCCATTTAAGCTTTTCTTACGTAAAATTGCCAGCGTCTTTATCCCGCTAATTCCCGCACTCGTCGCTTCCGGTTTAATTACTGGGATTACCAAAGCAATCATTCAAGCCGAATGGCTCTCTGCAGAATCACAAGTCGCTATTATCTTGACAGTCATCGGCTCCGGGCTGTTCACTTATCTCGGCATTCTCGTCGGTATTAACGCATCGAAAGAATTTGGCGGAACACCCGCTCTTGGTGCTCTGGCGGGGATCTTGATTTTGAATCCGGAGATCGCAAAGATCGTTTTATTCGGAGAACAGCTTCTTCCGGGCAGGGGAGGGCTGATCGGAGTTCTTTTCGCAGCCATATTCATCGCTTACACCGAACAATTTATCCGCCGTTTTATTCCTCAATCACTTGATATCATTGTCACTCCAACCGTTTCACTGTTAATCACCGGAATCGTAACGTATGTCGTATTTATGCCTTTAGGCGGCTTCATTTCTGATGCCATTACATCCGGCCTTCTGTCCATCCTGGACATCGGCGGCATCGCTGCAGGCTTTATTTTGGGCGCGACCTTCCTTCCTCTCGTCGTGACCGGACTGCATCAAGGCTTGACGCCTGTGCACATGGAACTGATCAATTCAATTGGAAATGACCCTCTGCTCCCGATTCTGGCGATGGGAGGCGCGGGACAGGTAGGCGCGGCCTTTGCCATCTTTGTCAAAACAAAAAAAACAACATTAAGAAAAGCGATCGCCGGCGGGCTCCCCCCAGGGTTTCTCGGCATTGGTGAACCGCTGATCTTCGGAGTTACGCTGCCACTTGGACGTCCGTTTTTAACAGCATGCTTAGGAGCCGGGATCGGCGGCGCTTTTCAAGCGTATTTTCAGGTAGCCACCATTGCCATTGGTGTCTCCGGGCTGCCGCTTTCCTTTCTCGTCCTGTCTTCGCAAATTATCCTATATATCATCGGACTCTTTATTTCCTACGCGGCCGGCTTTTTATTGACCTACGCGTTCGGATATAAAGATGAAATGGCTTCTCAGTTCGATTAAATGGTTTCTGTTTTTGGGATAGTAACGGGATAGAAGCATGGAAAGGAGCAAGCCTATGAAAACAAAGACACTTTCCTTATTCAGTGCCATTTTAACCTTTTCCATATTGGTGTCGAACGAAACCTTCGCGCAAACAGCAGACAACCAAATTGAGCCGAAAACCATAAATTCAGAAACTGTACAATTCTCTTCGAAGAAACTAAGGAAGGTTGATCGGATGATAGAACGGGATGTTGAAGCAGGATTTCCAGGCGCCGTTCTTGTTATCGTGAAGGATGGCCGCATCATTAAAAAAGAAGCGTACGGCTACAGTAAAAAGTACGAAGGATCAGAGCTGCTGCGCCGTCCAGTTAAAATGAAAAACCACACGATGTTTGACTTGGCCTCAAATACAAAAATGTATGCAACGAATTTTGCATTGCAGCGCTTAGTCAGCCAAGGAAAACTCGACGTCTATGAGAAGGTTTCTGCTTATTTGCCTGATTTCAAGGAGAAGCCGGGAGACCTCATAAAAGGAAAAAACAAAATTCGTGTCATCGATGTCCTGCAGCACCAATCAGGACTTCCCGCAAGCTTTTACTTTTACTCACCGGAAAAAGCCGGTATGTACTATTCTCAGGATCGGGATAAAACGATTGAATATTTAACGAAAATTCCGCTCGATTATGAAACAGGGACAAAACACGTATACAGCGACATAGGATATATGCTCCTCGGCATTATTGTCGAAAATCTCACCGGTAAACCGCTTGATGTATATGCGGAGCAAGAACTTTACAAGCCGTTGGGGCTGAAGCATACCTTATACAATCCGTTGCAAAAAGGATTTAAACCGAAGCGGTTCGCAGCGACTGAACGTATGGGCAATACGCGGGACGGCTTTATTCATTTCCCTAACATCCGTACAGATACGCTGCAAGGAGAAGTGCATGACGAAAAAGCATTTTACTCAATGGGAGGCGTGTCCGGACATGCCGGATTGTTCTCAAATGCAAATGATATGGCCATTCTGCTGCAAGTCATGCTAAACAAAGGATCATACCGAAGCGTTTCTTTATTTGATCAGAAAACAGCCGGCCTGTTCACGGCACCTTCAGCAACAGACCCAACATACGCTCTTGGCTGGCGGCGAAACGGCAGTAAAAGCATGGAATGGATGTTTGGCTCCTATGCCAGCGAAAGTGCTTACGGGCATACCGGCTGGACAGGGACAGTTACGATCATTGATCCAACTTACCATTTAGGCATCGCATTGTTAACAAACAAAAAGCATTCGCCCGTTGCTGATCCAGAGGAAAATCCTAACGTGTTTGAGGGTGATCAATTTCCAACAGGCAGTTACGGGAGCGTCATTACCGCGATTTATGAAGCGATGGAATAAATGATTCGACGATAGGAGGAAGTTTCTATGAAACCTGTCTTTCCGCTTATCCTTTCAGCCGTTCTCTTTCTTTCATGTTTTCTCGGCGCCGGCCAAGCAAAAGCTGCTTCATCCAACAGCTCACCCAACGCCAAGCAGCTTGTCAATCGCATGACGTTAGATGAAAAACTCGGCCAGATGCTGATGCCTGATTTCAGAAATTGGCAAAAGGAGGGCGAGTCTTCTCCGCAAGCCTTTACAGAAATGAATAAGGAAGTCGCTAGCCTCATCAAGAAATATCAATTCGGCGGCGTCATCCTTTTTGCGGAAAATGTAAAAACAACAAAACAAACTGTTCAATTGACAGACGCTTACCAAAAAGCCAGCCCCAAAATCCCTCTCATGCTAAGTATTGATCAGGAAGGGGGCATCGTAACGAGATTAGGAGAGGGGACTAATTTCCCGGGGAATATGGCACTGGGTGCAGCCAGAAGCAGAATCAACGCATATCAGACTGGCACCATCATTGGAAAAGAGCTTTCAGCCTTAGGCATTAATACGGATTTCAGCCCTGTCATGGACATTAATAATAATCCTGATAATCCGGTCATCGGCGTACGGTCATTCAGCTCCAATCGAGAACTGACAGCACGACTTGGTTTATACACGATGAAAGGTTTGCAGCGGCAAGATATAGCCTCTGCCCTCAAACATTTCCCGGGACATGGAGACACGGACGTTGACAGCCATTACGGACTGCCTCTCGTTCCCCATAGCCAAGAACGGCTTCGTGAGATCGAGCTCTATCCTTTTCAAAGAGCCATTGATGCCGGTGCTGATATGGTGATGACAGCTCACGTCCAATTTCCTGCCTTTGATGACACCACGTACAAAAGCAAACTTGATGGATCAAACATTCTGGTTCCGGCGACACTCTCGAAAAAGGTGATGACCGGTCTTCTTCGTCAGGAAATGGGATTTGACGGCGTCATCGTTACCGATGCCCTCAATATGAAAGCAATCGCAGATCATTTCGGACAGGAAGAGGCTGTGGTCATGGCTGTAAAAGCGGGCGTCGATATTGCCTTAATGCCTGCCTCAGTTACTTCTCTAAAAGAAGAACAGAAATTCGCCCGTGTTATTCAAGTTTTAAAAGCAGCCGTGAACAACGGTGACATTCCTGTACAACAAATCAACAAATCGGTTGAAAGAATCATTTCCCTGAAAATAAAACGCGGTATGTATCCAGCTCGACATGACGACAGCATAAAAGAAAAAATAGCCAAAGCCCAGAAAATCGTAGGAAACAAGCGTCACTTGAAAGCAGAGAAAAATATAGCCGAAAAAGCAGTGACCGTTTTAAAAAATGAACAGCGCACCTTGCCGTTCAAACCTAAAAAAGACAGCCGAATCTTAATTATCGCGCCTTACGAAGAACAAACCGCTTCAATTGAACAAACCATTCGTGATCTCATCAAGCGAAAGAAAATCAAACCCGTGTCCCTCAGCAAAATCAATTTTGCCAACCAAGTATTTAATGCCGAGCATGAAAAACAAGTAAAAGAGGCTGATTATATCATTACCGGCTCCTACATCGTGAAAAATGACCCTGTCGTCAACGACGGTGTCATCGACGACACCATATCAGATTCAAGCAAATGGGCCACTGTATTTCCGAGGGTTGTCATGAAAGCCGCACTGCAGCACAACAAGCCATTTGTCTTAATGAGCCTGCGCAACCCATATGATGTTGCCAATTTTGAGGAAGCGAAGGCGCTCATTGCTGTCTATGGCTTTAAAGGATACGCGAATGGCCGTTATCTTCAACCCAATATTCCGGCTGGAGTTATGGCGATATTCGGCCAGGCAAAACCTAAAGGCACACTCCCAGTTGACATTCCGTCAGTCACGAAACCGGGAGACATCCTTTATCCATATGGCTACGGATTAAATATCAAAACGGGAAAACCGTTTTCATAAGGAGGGACTCATGAGAAAAACAATATTTGCTTTTCTCACAGGGCTCATCATGTTTGGAACGATAACAGCCGCCTCGGCATCACCCGATTCCAAGAATCAAACGGCTAAAAAACCTAAAGTCCAGACCGGCATAGACACGCTTTTGCCAGTTTATAAAAAACATCTCAAAGGAAAACGAATCGGATTAATCACCAATCCAACCGGCGTAAACGCATCTCTGAAAAGCAGTGTCGATATTCTTCACGAAAACCCTGATATTAAACTGACAGCTTTATTCGGCCCTGAGCACGGCGTCCGCGGCGATGCCCAGGCGGGAGACAAAGTCGGCTCTTACATTGACGAAAAAACCGGGATTCCCGTATACAGCCTCTACGGAAAAACGAGGAAACCGACTCCAGAGATGCTGAAAAATGTCGATGTTCTTATGTTTGACATTCAGGATGTCGGGACCCGTTACTACACGTACATTTATACAATGGCATACGCCATGGAAGCCGCTAAAGAAAACGGCATTCCTTTTATGGTGCTGGACCGACCGAATCCTCAAGGCGGGAATCATATTGAAGGACCAGTCTTAGAGCCTGAGTACGCCTCATTTGTCGGACTGTATCCCATTCCGCTAAAGCACGGAATGACAATAGGCGAATTGGCTTTGCTGTTCAACAAGGAATTTGACATTGATGCCGATCTAACAGTGGTAAAAATGAAACACTGGAAACGGAAAATGGATTTTGACGACACCAGACTGCCTTTCGTCCTCCCATCACCTAACATGCCGACGATAGAGAGCACATTTGTATATCCTGCAACCGGACTGATTGAAGGAACAAATATATCCGAAGGGCGGGGGACAACAAAGCCATTCGAATTGATTGGGGCTCCCTTTATCAAAAGCACAGAACTTGCAGAAACATTAAACAGACTCCATCTGCCAGGCGTCACATTCAGGGCAGCTTCCTTTACGCCGACATTTTCTAAACATCAGGGAATGCTTTGCCACGGTGTTCAGCTCTATGTGACAGACCGAAAAAAGTTTGAAGCGGTTAGAACAGGCCTTTCACTCATTAAAACAATACACGACCTCTATCCTGAAGATTTTGAGTTCCTAGCAACAGGTTCATTTGATAAACTGGCAGGCAACGGTTGGATCAAAACAGAAATTAAAAATGGCGCTTCTATAGAAGACATCATAGATCGCTATGAAAAACCACTCAAACAATTCAGTAAAACAAGAAAAAAGCATCTCATCTATTAGACGTAAGCTTCGTATGTTACACGTGTAACATATTCTTACCGAACAAAAGACCCTTACTTTCAAACGGGAGTAAGGGTTTTTTTATGACAAAAACCCACCCGCTTTATATAGGAAAACTTTCATTTATTTGGTACAATCTTATTGAAAATGATTATCAATTGAATGTTTCTGAAAAGGTGGTCTACTCTTGCAAAATACAGTGATTTATTATCCCATACAAATTGAATATCTTAAAAAAACAAGTGATCTCTTCTCAGAACAGCAATTAGCCGATTCATTCGTACTGATCTTTCATGTCAAAGGAAACGGCCATATTTCGATCGGAACAAGCATCAGTCCTCTGCAAAAAAAGACGCTTTATGTTTGTCCGCCTAACGAAACCTTCGGCTTTACGCCTGCAGCCGATGGACATATAGATATCTGTCTGATCAGGCTTCAAAGCTATACCAAGGAATCCGGACGAGATATCTTAACGCCATGTACAGAAACGGAATTAGCCAAACTGAAGCTTGTGAATATATCACATATCGAAAACCTTGCAGCCCGGCTTCAAGAGCTTGCTGTGCTATGGAATGAATCGTCTCAGCTTTCTCAGCTAAAATGTATGATTGAAGTACAAAGCCTGATTTATGACCTCATGACTGCCAGTTTATCTGATCAAACGGATACACACTCAGCAATCGAGAAAACAAAACAATACATCGAAACTCATGCAGAAACAAAAATGACACTTGCCCAGTTGTCGCAAATGGCAGGGATCAGCGCCAAACACTACAGCGAAACCTTTAAAAAATGGACAGGTCAAAGCGTAACAGAATTTATCACAAAAACGCGAATCACCAGAGCAAAACGGCTCATGGCAAGATCAAACTGCAAATTGAAAGAAATCGCTCATCAAACCGGCTATCAAGATGAATTTTATTTCAGCAGAATCTTTAAAAAGCATACAGGCTGCTCACCTACAAGCTATATGAAAAAACGCCGAAAAAAAATAGCCGCATACGGAAGGGGCACAATGGGCCACCTCATCCCTCTTCATCACATACCGTTTGCGGCCGCGCTCCATCCAAAATGGACGTCTTACTACTATCAGCATTATTCGACAGATATACCCGTCCAGCTCAGCGCATACCGGTTTAATGAAAAATGGGAAGAAAACCTGAATACGTTATCTCAGGCCGAACCAGATGTGATTTTCAGCATGGATTCTATTTCTCAAGAAGAAAAAAATCATCTGAATCGCATCGCAGAAGTCATTTATCTTCCTTCAGAAGAAAGCTGGAGAACTCACTTTCTGCAAACCGCCTCATTCTTAAAGGAAGAGTCCGAAGCAGAAAAGTGGATCGCGGCTTATGACCAGCAGACGGCGGTCGCCAAAAAAACACTCCAGCACGCCCAAGGGCAGCGTTTTCTCTTTCTGAGGCTGCATAAGCAAAATTTTTATCTGGCACATCATCGAAGCGTCCGCGAAGTCTTTTTTGGAGATTTAGAATTCCGCTCCGCAAAAACGGAAGACACGCCTTCAGAGCAAGCGATTTCGGTAGAAAATATCCCAAATTACCAAGCTGACTGCTTAATGCTTTTTTTATTTAAAGAGCCTGAAACCATTGCTTATTACCAGCAATTGCAGCAGACAGAAGCATGGCAAAACCTAAGCGCAGTGCGGAATAACCGTGTATACCTTCTATCCTTTGACCCTTGGAACGAATATTCGGCTTGCGGCCATGAACGGATTGTTCAGCAAACCATTTCTTTACTATCCGGTGATTGTCCATGATAAATATGGAATTTGTCCATGGTGTTATATCCGTTCATTCTCTATAATTCCAATTGATAATAGTTATCAATTGAACAGGAGGCTCTATAGATGAAAAAAATATCTCTTACCTTATTAATCTTGCTTCTCGCGCTGACAGCGGCAGCTTGCGGCAACAAAAATGAATCAACTGCCAGCAAGGCAAGCAGCACAGCATCCGAGAAGAAGAAAATTGAATACCTGGATAAAACATATGAAGTAACTGTACCAACAGACAAAATTGCCATAACGGGAAGCGTTGAGTCGATGGAAGACGCGAAACTGCTTGACGTTCATCCGCAAGGCGCGATTTCATTCTCCGGCAAATTCCCTGAAATGTTCAAAGACATCACAGACAAAGCCCAACCAACCGGAGAAAAAATGGAGCCAAACATTGAAAAGATTCTTGAGATGAAGCCAGATGTCATCCTTGCTTCAACAAAGTTCCCAGAAAAAACACTGAAAAAAATAAGTACAGCCGGCACAACAATCCCGGTTTCTCACATCTCTTCAAACTGGAAGGAAAATATGATGCTCCTTGCCCAGCTGACTGGTAAAGAGAAAAAGGCGAAAAAAATCATTGCAGACTATGAACAGGATTTAAAAGAAACAAAAACAAAAATCAACGAAAAAGCAAAAGATTCAAAAGCGCTTGTCATTAGAATCAGACAAGGCAACATTTACATTTACCCTGAACAGGTGTACTTCAACTCCACCCTTTATGGTGATTTAGGCCTTAAAGCGCCGGACGAAGTAAAAGCTGCAAAAGCGCAAGAACTGATTTCATTAGAAAAATTAAGCGAAATGAATCCAGACCATATCTTCGTTCAATTTTCTGATGATGAAAATGCAGATAAACCTGATGCATTAAAAGATTTAGAGAAAAATCCAATCTGGAAAAGCCTTAAAGCAGTCAAAGAAGATCATGTGTACGTTAACTCAGTCGACCCTCTCGCACAAGGCGGCACCGCTTGGAGCAAAGTCCGCTTCCTGAAAGCGGCTGCTGAAAAATTGACACAAAACTAATTCAGAGTAGGTTTTTGTATGTATTCAAAACAGTGGACACGTATCATATTGATTACTTCTCCATTTGCTATTGCACTGTCGCTGCTGCTTTCGATCCTATATGGCGCAAAGCATCTAAGCACAGATATTGTTTTTACATCTCTTATTCATTTCGATCCGGGAAACACAGACCATCAAATTATATGGCATTCCCGGATTCCAAGGGCTGCCGGCGCTCTGCTCATAGGGGCAGCCCTTGCTGTTTCTGGAGCCCTTATGCAAGGTATTACGCGCAATTATTTAGCTTCGCCATCGATTATGGGCGTTTCAGATGGTTCCGCGTTTATTATCACGCTTTGTATGGTTCTGCTCCCGCAATCGTCTTCCATTGAGATGATCATTTACTCTTTTATCGGCTCAGCATTAGGAGCCGTTCTAGTATTCAGCCTTGCCGCCATGATGCCTAACGGGTTTTCCCCCGTGCAGCTTGCCATTATCGGCACAGTTACAAGCATGCTGCTTAGCAGTTTATCAGCAGCCATGTCGATTTATTTTCAAATATCACAGGATCTCAGTTTCTGGTACAGCGCCAGACTTCATCAAATGAGTCCTGATTTTCTGAAGCTTGCCGCACCGTTTTTTCTGGTCGGCATCGTGATAGCTGTTTCCCTCAGCAAAAAGGTGACTGCTGTATCATTAGGCGACGACATTTCTAAAAGTCTGGGACAAAAGAAAAAAACCATTAAAATCATGGCGATGCTTTCAGTCATCATTTTAACCGGCAGTGCCGTAGCGCTCGCCGGCAAAATTGCGTTTGTCGGATTGGTTGTTCCGCATATCACAAGATTTCTTGTCGGCTCCGATTATAACAGGCTGATTCCGTGTTCATGCATTTTGGGCGGAGTCTTTTTAACCCTGTGTGATCTCGCAAGCAGATTTATCAATTATCCGTTTGAAACACCGATTGAAGTCGTGACATCCATAATCGGCGTGCCTTTCTTCCTTTATTTGATTAAACGAAAAGGAGGGGAGCAAAATGGCTAAAAAATATGCAGTGTTCATCGCTTTGATTCTCGTTGTCAGCTATTTCAGCTTAACGAGCGGATCATTTTCCGTTCAGCCGGCTGAGCTGCTCTCCACTCTTTTTCAGATCGATCCGAATCCGCAGTATGAAATTTTGCTGTTCGATTTAAGACTGCCGCGAATTGTCATGGCGGCCATTATCGGACTCGGTCTTGGCATTGCGGGAGCCGTCATCCAAGCCATCACAAGAAACGGGCTTGCAGACCCGGGAATTCTCGGAATTAACGCGGGGGCGGGAGCCGGGATTGTGGCGTTTATGCTCTTGTTCCAAGGCCAGAAAGAAGTGACATCCATAGTTGCGGCGATGGGAATGCCATTTTTCGGGTTGATAGGCGGACTGATTGCGGCGATCCTGATTTACATATTTGCATGGCACAGAGGCAATTTAGATTCAGGAAGAATTATTCTGGTAGGAATCGCGATCAATTCTGGATTCAGCGCCCTGTCTTTGTTTTTATCATTAAAAATGGACCCGCAAGACTATCAAATGGCCATGGTGTGGAAAAACGGAAGCATCTGGTCTTCCAATTGGACTTACATCACAGCCGTTCTCCCATGGATGCTGCTGTTTATACCTATTCTTATCGCCAAGTCCCGCTTGCTGGACACCATTCGTTTTGATGAAGACACAGTCAGAAGCCTCGGTATTTCATCAAATAAAGAAAAAACCATCCTGCTCGTCGCCTGCGTAGCAATCATCAGCGCCTGTGTCTCCGTAGCGGGTAGCATGGCGTTTGTCGGCTTAATCGCTCCCCACATTTCACGGAGACTGGCCGGTGTCGAACACCGCAATATCCTGCCGCTGAGCGGTTTAATCGGCATGCTGCTTGTAATAAGCGCAGACTTTGCCGGAAAACTGTTTTTCCAGCCAGCGGAAGTGCCCGCAGGCATCATTTTGGCGATCCTCGGTGTTCCTTATTTCTTATACCTGCTTTTCAAGCAAAAAAAGGGGGAAAGTGCTTGAACGGATCTCTTTCAGAGCACAAAGCCGGCGAAAGGAGATTTACGCTATACCTCCCTCCTTCCTACAGCACAGACAGCAGGAGATTTCCTGCTGTTTACCTGCAGGATGGAAGTTCGTTGTTTCAAGACCAAATCAAATTATTAGAAAGTACATTTCAGCAGCGAAGACTGCCTGAGCTCGTGTTGATCGGTATCGAACCCGCAAGTCGGCTGGATGAATACACCCCTTGGCCGGCTGCATCACTCAGTGATCGGTTCCCGGACTTCGGAGGCATGGGATATCACTATCTATCTAACATAACAAACCGATTCATTCCGTTTATCGAAGAAAATTGGAACGTCTCCAGGGAACCGCAGTCAAGAGGAATGATCGGTGCCTCATTAGGCGGACTCATCTCAATGTTCGCCTTAATAAAGTATCCATCAGTGTTCGCAAACATAGGCTCTATCTCAGGCTCCTACTGGTACGAGAACGCAGCCGAAGCCATTCATTTATCTTCTTTAAAGCCCGGCACTGCACGTGTCTTTATGTCTGTCGGCAGTGAAGAAGGCTGTGAAAAACAATCTATACAGCGAAATATGCTGCGGAATACAAAGCAAGTGCATCAAAGTTTAAAAGAAAAAGGCTTCACTGAAAATCAGCTATGTCTTTCAATTGAACAAGGGGCGGTGCACCACCGCAAGTACTTCTGCCAACAGTTCATCATTGCGCTCGAATGGCTATACGGAAAAAACCGCTCATAAGATTGAGCGGTTTTTTCATGCTTTCTGCAATACAGGTTTTAATTCAAAGCGATTCACCATATAGCCAAACAACGCGGCAAGTATCTGCTGAAACAGCATGCCGATCACCACCGGAACAGCAACCTGAGACGGGAAGAATGTAACGGCAAGAACTGCGCCGGCACTGATATTTCTCATGCCTCCCGTAAAAATAAGAGATACAATTTCCTCTTGGCGCCTTTTCATCATTTTCCCGATCAGCCAAGCAGCGGCATAGCCTGTTAACGCAATAAAGAAGACCGTCACAGCTATTCCTACAAATCTCAAATCAACTGCTTTGAAATAAGGGGCAATCGCTGAACTGTTAATCGCAATCACAGCCATCAGACAAAGCTTTGAAAAAGGTGACAGCGCACTGCTAACAGATGCGGTTCTATCTGGAGATGACATCTGATTAAACAGCATGCCCAGAAAAGAAGGAATCACGACCATCACAATCAGCCCTCTCATCATTCCCCACACATCCATATGAACCTGAGCGCCGGCCAGCAATGAAAGGCTCAGCGGTACGATCAATGGTGACAGCACCGTATCAACCAAGATAATCGAAAGCGTCAAACCGACATTCCCTTTATACATCGCTGCCCAAATCAAGCTTGTAATCCCGGTAGGAATCACAACAGCCAATGTTAAACCTGTGATTGTCAAAGGATCGCCTTTAAATATAAGATGGCCGCTGCCCCAAGCAAAAAGCGGCATGAAAATATGAAGAACAAATAGTGCAAGAATCATAGGAAGAGGATGAGACAACGCATGTCTCAAAGATTGAAAGTTAGCGCTCAAACTGCCTGCAAACGTAATAAAAGCAAAGATCCAAGGCACAGCACTTTCATACCCATTTAAAAATTGAGACAGCAGAACGCCCAGCACAACACTAGCAGGCGTTAAAAGCGGCATGACTTTCCCCAATACATGGTTCAACTTCTGAAGCGTCATATACAAGTCTCCTATTAAATATTTCTTTCTCACTCTATTATATCAATGCCGTTCAGCCATATGTTATATAAAAAAGCCCAGATCTCATCAATCTGGGCTTTCACACTTTATGTCATTTGCTTCATAAGAGCTTTACTAGCATTGTTCAAACCCTTTACTTCAACTTCAATTCCTTGTTCCTTAAACTTCGCAACAATCTTATCAAGCGCAGCCGCTCCTGAATCATCCCAAACATGGGCCTCAGTTAAGTCAATCACGACTCGCTCAATATCCTCTTGATAAATAAATGCATTCGTAAGATCAGTCACTGACGCAAAAAAGATCTGTCCCTTTACTTGATAAGTTCTCAGCTTTTGATCCCCTGCATGCGAAACAATTTTCAGTTTCGAAATTTTTGCCACAAAGAACACCGCACTTAAGAGAACGCCGACGAATACGCCTTTAGACAAGTCATCCGTCACAACAACCGTAATCACAGTCACAACCATGACAATAGAGTCTGTGAGCGGCGCTTTTTTGAGGCCTTTTAAAGAAGACCAATCAAATGTGCCAACAGAAACCATAACCATAACAGCCACTAACGCAGCCATTGGAATTTTCACGACAACAGTACTCAAGACGGCAATTAAAAACATCAGAAAAGCACCAGCAACAAATGCAGATAAGCGTCCGCGTCCGCCCGCTTTTGTATTAATGACAGATTGTCCAATCATAGCGCAGCCTGCCATTCCGCCAAAGAATCCAGTCACGATATTCGCAATTCCCTGTCCGCGGCTCTCCTTATTTTTATCACTGTCCGTATCCGTCATTTCATCAATAATTTGTGCTGTCAGCAAAGACTCAAGTAATCCGACAAATGCTAAAGCAATCGAATAAGGAAAAATGATTTGCAGTGTTTCAAAGGTAAACGGAACATCAGGGATTAAGAAATGAGGCAACGAACTAGAAATATTGCCCATATCTCCGACCGTCCGCACATCCACATGGAAAGTGACCGCAATAATCGTCATTACAATAATCGCGACAAGCGGAGAAGGAACCGCAGTCGTAAACCTCGGCAGTACATAAATAATAACCAACGACCCGGCAAGCAGCGCATACATGCTCCAAGAAGCACCTTCAAACTGAGGAAGCTGCGCGGAGAAAATAAGGATCGCCAGCGCATTCACAAACCCGATCATCACAGAACGCGGGATAAATTTCATTAATCTCGCAATTTTACTGATACCTAAAATCATCTGAATGATTCCTGTCAAAATGGTAGCCGCAAATAAATACTGAAGCCCATGATCAGCAACCAGCGACACCATAACGACCGCCATTGAGCCAGTAGCTGCTGAAATCATGCCAGGTCTGCCGCCAAAAATAGAAATGATAATGGCTATACAAAATGACGCATAAAGACCGACCATCGGGTCAACACCCGCTATAATCGAGAAGCCAATCGCTTCAGGTATTAATGCTAATGCAACTAAAATGCCAGCAAGAATGTCTTTTCGGATATTACCGAACCATTGCTGTTGTAATGTAAAACTATTATTCAAATATAACGACTCCTTTTTTAAAAAATAAATCCGCACCGTATCTATTGTGCTGGGAGCTTTCTTTATTTTACGGGAGAAAAGGAAAGGCCAAACGAACGAAGAATAAGGGGAAACGTTGAGTATGTTGTATAGAGGCAAGGAGTTATTATACAAAGAGTATCATATTAAATTTTAATCAAATATGCAAGATGAATACTAAAGAAAAAAATGGCTAAAGCTAGGCTTAAGCCATCTTTGAATTATATCATATCCGGATGAGAAACAAGAATCGTTTTAACACATTTTACAACGGATCTATTCCCATCAATTCCTGAATGGCATCCTCATAGTATCAAGCGGGGTTTTCTACATCATCAGTTCAGCAAGCTGAGGGATATCCACGCCACATGATACCCGGACTGGTAGAATCTTGTGTAGGAACAATTATCTTAACAGCAATTATAGAAAAACAAGCAATCGTCATGAGTAAGATGGAAGTAGCGTACGGTTTAGGAGCCCTTTTCATGCCGTTGCTGTCTGATTTTTTAATTAGCAATAATGATGGGCATTGGCATTTCTGGTATTGGGGCTTATTTCATTTCTTCTGATGCTTGTTTGGAGCCGAATGAGCTTTGGCAGCTTTGACGATTTGCTCATTCGTCAAACAGACACTTCGAGCAATGGAAAACAAGCACCTATAAGTTTTCGAAGACTTGGCTTACTGTTTATTTCTTTAGCAGCTGCGTACTTCTTTTTATGGAGCCAGTGAAGTATCGATTGTTCACTTTATCCCTTCTATCTTCGCTGAGAAATGGGAGATTTCCAACTCCTTAGCAACCATAACGGTAACAATATATTGGATCGGTATGATCATAGGCCGTTTACTGATTTTGCAGGGTTTGTTCTTTGTTTCTTTTTAGGCTTATTTATGGCTGGCATGTTTACCATTGCTTTTAATTATCACCAATCAATTCTACCTTGGAAAAACAGAACAAACGACAAGCATACTGCTAGCTGCCAACGGATTAGGCGGTTCTATCCCGCCAATCGCAGTTGGATGGCGTCTAGATGAATTCTCAGTACATACTGCATTGGTTATTTACAACTCTCATGTTGAACATGCTGGGGATTGTATTGGTATTAAAAGTATTAGAAAACCTGAAAAGCAAAAAGCTCGATAAAATGGATACTGATGAAAACAAATCAGTACAGATATAAACCAAAAAACCCAGCTCAATGAGCTGGGTTTTACCTTGCTTGGCGGCGTCCTACTCTCACAGGGGGAAACCCCCGACTACCATCGGCGCTGAAGAGCTTAACTTCCGTGTTCGGCATGGGAACGGGTGTGACCTCTTCGCTATCGCCACCAAACAAATGCCTTCAGGATGAAGGTACTGGGCGTTTCTCACAGGATGTGAGAGCCCTTAGCGGAGTTTCCTTGCTTTTCCGCCTTTTAGAGAGATGTTCTCTCAAAACTAGATAACAGATGTGACATCATTCAAAATGTGGTTAAGTCCTCGATCGATTAGTATCTGTCAGCTCCATGTGTCGCCACACTTCCACCTCAGACCTATCAACCTGATCATCTTTCAGGGATCTTACTTCCTTGCGGAATGGGAAATCTCATCTTGAGGGGGGCTTCATGCTTAGATGCTTTCAGCACTTATCCCGTCCGCACATAGCTACCCAGCGATGCCCTTGGCAGAACAACTGGTACACCAGCGGTGCGTCCATCCCGGTCCTCTCGTACTAAGGACAGCTCCTCTCAAATTTCCTGCGCCCGCGACGGATAGGGACCGAACTGTCTCACGACGTTCTGAACCCAGCTCGCGTACCGCTTTAATGGGCGAACAGCCCAACCCTTGGGACCGACTACAGCCCCAGGATGCGATGAGCCGACATCGAGGTGCCAAACCTCCCCGTCGATGTGGACTCTTGGGGGAGATAAGCCTGTTATCCCCGGGGTAGCTTTTATCCGTTGAGCGATGGCCCTTCCATGCGGAACCACCGGATCACTAAGCCCGACTTTCGTCCCTGCTCGACTTGTAGGTCTCGCAGTCAAGCTCCCTTGTGCCTTTACACTCTGCGAATGATTTCCAACCATTCTGAGGGAACCTTTGGGCGCCTCCGTTACCTTTTAGGAGGCGACCGCCCCAGTCAAACTGCCCACCTGACACTGTCTCCCCGCCCGATAAGGGCGGCGGGTTAGAAGGTCAATACAGCCAGGGTAGTATCCCACCGATGCCTCCACCGAAGCTAGCGCTCCGGTTTCCAAGGCTCCTACCTATCCTGTACAAGCTGTACCAACATTCAATATCAGGCTGCAGTAAAGCTCCACGGGGTCTTTCCGTCCTGTCGCGGGTAACCTGCATCTTCACAGGTACTATAATTTCACCGAGTCTCTCGTTGAGACAGTGCCCAGATCGTTGCGCCTTTCGTGCGGGTCGGAACTTACCCGACAAGGAATTTCGCTACCTTAGGACCGTTATAGTTACGGCCGCCGTTTACTGGGGCTTCAATTCGCACCTTCGCTTACGCTAAGCGCTCCTCTTAACCTTCCAGCACCGGGCAGGCGTCAGCCCCTATACTTCGCCTTACGGCTTCGCAGAGACCTGTGTTTTTGCTAAACAGTCGCCTGGGCCTATTCACTGCGGCTCTCTCGGGCTTGCACCCTAACAGAGCACCCCTTCTCCCGAAGTTACGGGGTCATTTTGCCGAGTTCCTTAACGAGAGTTCTCTCGATCACCTTAGGATTCTCTCCTCGCCTACCTGTGTCGGTTTGCGGTACGGGCACCTCTCACCTCGCTAGAGGCTTTTCTTGGCAGTGTGGAATCAGGAACTTCGCTACTATATTTCGCTCGCCATCACAGCTCAGCCTTATGGGAAACGGATTTGCCTATTTCCCAGCCTAACTGCTTGGACGCGGATATCCAATACCGCGCTTACCCTATCCTCCTGCGTCCCCCCATTACTCAAATGGTGAGGAGGTGGTACAGGAATATCAACCTGTTGTCCATCGCCTACGCCTTTCGGCCTCGGCTTAGGTCCCGACTAACCCTGAGCGGACGAGCCTTCCTCAGGAAACCTTAGGCATTCGGTGGAGGGGATTCTCACCCCTCTTTCGCTACTCATACCGGCATTCTCACTTCTAAGCGCTCCACCAGTCCTTCCGGTCTGGCTTCACAGCCCTTAGAACGCTCTCCTACCACTGTTCGAAGAACAGTCCGCAGCTTCGGTGATACGTTTAGCCCCGGTACATTTTCGGCGCAGAGTCACTCGACCAGTGAGCTATTACGCACTCTTTAAATGGTGGCTGCTTCTAAGCCAACATCCTGGTTGTCTAAGCAACTCCACATCCTTTTCCACTTAACGTATACTTTGGGACCTTAGCTGGCGGTCTGGGCTGTTTCCCTTTCGACTACGGATCTTATCACTCGCAGTCTGACTCCCAAGGATAAGTCATTGGCATTCGGAGTTTGACTGAATTCGGTAACCCGGTAGGGGCCCCTAGTCCAATCAGTGCTCTACCTCCAAGACTCTTACCTTGAGGCTAGCCCTAAAGCTATTTCGGAGAGAACCAGCTATCTCCAGGTTCGATTGGCATTTCACCCCTACCCACACCTCATCCCCGCACTTTTCAACGTGCGTGGGTTCGGGCCTCCATTCAGTGTTACCTGAACTTCACCCTGGACATGGGTAGATCACCTGGTTTCGGGTCTACGACCACGTACTCATGCGCCCTATTCAGACTCGCTTTCGCTGCGGCTCCGCATCTTCTGCTTAACCTTGCACGGGATCGTAACTCGCCGGTTCATTCTACAAAAGGCACGCCATCACCCGTTAACGGGCTCTGACTACTTGTAGGCACACGGTTTCAGGATCTGTTTCACTCCCCTTCCGGGGTGCTTTTCACCTTTCCCTCACGGTACTGGTTCACTATCGGTCACTAGGGAGTATTTAGCCTTGGGAGATGGTCCTCCCGGATTCCGACGGAATTTCACGTGTTCCGCCGTACTCAGGATCCACTCAGGAGAGAACGAAGTTTTGACTACAGGGCTGTTACCTTCTATGGCGGGCCTTTCCAGACCTCTTCATCTACCTCGTTCTTTTGTAACTCCGTACAGAGTGTCCTACAACCCCAAGAGGCAAGCCTCTTGGTTTGGGCTAATCCCGTTTCGCTCGCCGCTACTCAGGGAATCGCATTTGCTTTCTCTTCCTCCGGGTACTTAGATGTTTCAGTTCCCCGGGTCTGCCTTCTCATATCCTATGAATTCAGATATGGATACCACTCCATTACGAGTGGTGGGTTTCCCCATTCGGAAATCTCCGGATCAAAGCTTGCTTACAGCTCCCCGAAGCATATCGGTGTTCGTCCCGTCCTTCATCGGCTCCTAGTGCCAAGGCATCCACCGTGCGCCCTTTCTAACTTAACCGTTAAAAAGAATCACTATGTGATATCTTGTATTACTAATTGAATGTGATGTCTACTGTTATCTAGTTTTCAAAGAACAACGTATAGGACATGCTAACACATGCGTTCCCACAGATGTGGCGCATTTAGCAGGTATTCCTATGTTTTTGAAGGAATGATCCTTCAAAACTAAACAAGACAGGGAACGTTCTGTTTATAAGACCCAAGGTCTTATATTCCGTAATATATCCTTAGAAAGGAGGTGATCCAGCCGCACCTTCCGATACGGCTACCTTGTTACGACTTCACCCCAATCATCTGTCCCACCTTCGGCGGCTGGCTCCTAAAAGGTTACCTCACCGACTTCGGGTGTTACAAACTCTCGTGGTGTGACGGGCGGTGTGTACAAGGCCCGGGAACGTATTCACCGCGGCATGCTGATCCGCGATTACTAGCGATTCCAGCTTCACGCAGTCGAGTTGCAGACTGCGATCCGAACTGAGAACAGATTTGTGGGATTGGCTTAACCTCGCGGTTTCGCTGCCCTTTGTTCTGTCCATTGTAGCACGTGTGTAGCCCAGGTCATAAGGGGCATGATGATTTGACGTCATCCCCACCTTCCTCCGGTTTGTCACCGGCAGTCACCTTAGAGTGCCCAACTGAATGCTGGCAACTAAGATCAAGGGTTGCGCTCGTTGCGGGACTTAACCCAACATCTCACGACACGAGCTGACGACAACCATGCACCACCTGTCACTCTGCCCCCGAAGGGGACGTCCTATCTCTAGGATTGTCAGAGGATGTCAAGACCTGGTAAGGTTCTTCGCGTTGCTTCGAATTAAACCACATGCTCCACCGCTTGTGCGGGCCCCCGTCAATTCCTTTGAGTTTCAGTCTTGCGACCGTACTCCCCAGGCGGAGTGCTTAATGCGTTAGCTGCAGCACTAAGGGGCGGAAACCCCCTAACACTTAGCACTCATCGTTTACGGCGTGGACTACCAGGGTATCTAATCCTGTTCGCTCCCCACGCTTTCGCTCCTCAGCGTCAGTTACAGACCAGAGAGTCGCCTTCGCCACTGGTGTTCCTCCACATCTCTACGCATTTCACCGCTACACGTGGAATTCCACTCTCCTCTTCTGCACTCAAGTTCCCCAGTTTCCAATGACCCTCCCCGGTTGAGCCGGGGGCTTTCACATCAGACTTAAGAAACCGCCTGCGAGCCCTTTACGCCCAATAATTCCGGACAACGCTTGCCACCTACGTATTACCGCGGCTGCTGGCACGTAGTTAGCCGTGGCTTTCTGGTTAGGTACCGTCAAGGTACCGCCCTATTCGAACGGTACTTGTTCTTCCCTAACAACAGAGCTTTACGATCCGAAAACCTTCATCACTCACGCGGCGTTGCTCCGTCAGACTTTCGTCCATTGCGGAAGATTCCCTACTGCTGCCTCCCGTAGGAGTCTGGGCCGTGTCTCAGTCCCAGTGTGGCCGATCACCCTCTCAGGTCGGCTACGCATCGTTGCCTTGGTGAGCCGTTACCTCACCAACTAGCTAATGCGCCGCGGGTCCATCTGTAAGTGGTAGCCGAAGCCACCTTTTATGTTTGAACCATGCGGTTCAAACAAGCATCCGGTATTAGCCCCGGTTTCCCGGAGTTATCCCAGTCTTACAGGCAGGTTACCCACGTGTTACTCACCCGTCCGCCGCTAACATCAGGGAGCAAGCTCCCATCTGCCCGCTCGACTTGCATGTATTAGGCACGCCGCCAGCGTTCGTCCTGAGCCAGGATCAAACTCTCCGATAAAGTAGTTTGACTGACTACGCACATCGCTGTGCGATTTATAAAAAATGAATTAACAGGTACGTTTTGTCTTGTTTAGTTTTCAAAGATCATTTCGTTTGGCTTTGTTAAAGCAACTTTATTAGTATACAATGATGCTTCTTCAAAGTCAACAACCTTTTTTAAAAAAAATGGTGGAGCCTAGCGGGATCGAACCGCTGACCTCCTGCGTGCAAAGCAGGCGCTCTCCCAGCTGAGCTAAGGCCCCATTGAAATGGTCGGAAAGACAGGATTCGAACCTGCGACCCCATGGTCCCAAACCATGTGCTCTACCAAGCTGAGCTACTTCCCGATTCCCTATCTATTCTATAACAATAATGGCGCGCCCGAGAGGAGTCGAACCCCTAACCTTTTGATCCGTAGTCAAACGCTCTATCCAATTGAGCTACGGGCGCAATCAATTTTACAATAACCCGTTGGGATAAAAATGGAGCGGAAGACGGGATTCGAACCCGCGACCCCCACCTTGGCAAGGTGGTGTTCTACCACTGAACTACTTCCGCATATCGCAATAAAAAAAGCTTTCTCTTTTTTGAGAAACCTTGGTAATAACACACTTAATAAAGCTTCCAAGCGGGCTCGAACCACTGACCTCTTCCTTACCATGGAAGAGCAACTTGAAAGTTTAACTCCGGTTTCATAGAACAAAAGTAATTATAGCAGGGTTTTGATAAATGTCAATACGGTTTAAACAATTTTAGAAAGGTGGCGAATACACCTATAAAGATATTTTTGAGCAATACAGAGGATTTACTATGGTTAAATTTTGTTCTTTCTTCTTTTAAAGAACCATCTAACAATTAAATAAATGATACCTAACCAAACAATAATCGGAATAATGATACCTAAAGTTGCCATAGTAAATTCCTCCTATTTTTCTTTTGTTTTACAATAAACCCTATTATTCCCCTATTTTTTCAAGTATACTACGAATGTATCAAACTTCAAATAGGAAAGAAATGAAAAAACGATCTTTTTTAATGCCTAGTCTCGCCGCTTTGTTATTGCTCCCTGTTGCACCAGCATCAGCGTCAGAAACACCTCAAGTTCACACTACATCAAATGCTATGCAAGCCAAACTTGCTACGTCTCAAGCAATGGACACAGAACTCGAAGTTAAAAAACTAAAAGAATTAGGACAAGATCCAGACAAACTCCAATTCAAAAATGGACAATCTCTCGAAATTAAATTTGATGACGGCAGCCGAATTGTCTACTCCCTAGAAATAACTCCTACATCAAAAGAAAATCTTCCTAAGAACCTCACCCAAAGTGACGCTGACATCCAAGCCACATACAAAACATACACTTTAAGAAAACAATACTTCTATGTCACAGCAAATGCCAACATTTCTGTCAAAGCAGATATTAAACATGAAGGAAGAAGCTTAACTGTAAGAAGAGCTTACCATGGCTTCCAAGGTACATTCGCTAAAAACGATAAACAGTCCAGCCGTATCATTCGAAAAAATGCCACAAGCCCAAAAATGGGGATTACAGAAACAAGTGGACAATTTACGTTGTATGCTTTCGGGAACATAGCTGACTACTACACAAGGAGCTATGTACTAAGAATGGATATTGATACTGCTGGCTTCGCCAACCTAAGAGTACTGCAATAAAGCAATGTTAATCAATCCTCGCAAAGCCCC
Source organism: Bacillus sp. SW14 (assembly GCF_047608225.1). NCBI lineage: Bacteria > Bacillati > Bacillota > Bacilli > Caryophanales > Bacillaceae > Bacillus > Bacillus sp. SW14. The sequence goes on from NZ_JBLKRW010000001.1 coordinate 4,183,290, forward strand.
CTTTTAATTTATAACAAAAAGAACCCATCTATGACGATGGGTTGGTTCTTTATTTAATAACTTTTAATGTTCTTGGTGATCCCGCTTCCCAAGTTACATATTCTTTTCTTTTCAGAGCGTCTAAAAGCCCCTTCACTGTACTTGGTGAGGTTAACCCTAACATGTTCATTAATTCTCTATATGTAGGAGCAAACCCCTTTTCATTAATGTATTTTTCGATTACTTGGAGCGTTTCAAATTGTCGTTCTGTAATTTTACGCATAATTCTTGGCCCCTCTTTTATAGGCTGCAGGAGAAACAGCAAGGATATTCTCGATCGTAAACGTCTTTATTTGACGGCTGCTGAAACAATAAGCGCGTATGTAACTCTGATTAATCTGCCGAACAATAATTGATCTCTTTGTAATGAGACCGTCATTTCTCATATATATCATATCTAATGGTGTTTTCTCAGTTAATGAACGTTTTAAAATCGATTCCATGCTTTCCTCCTCCTTCTTTACCAATATTTTATACGAACATTAGTTCTGTTTCGAGTTGAAAAACGAATGTTTGTTCTAGTATTATTTACTCAAGGAGGCATTGAATTGAATGATTTTGAGCAAAAAGTGTATCGGATTATTTTTAATATGACCCACTTAGGAAAAAATCCCTCGTTGGATCAATTGATGAGAAAGACTGGGAAGGATGAACGAGCTATACGGGAAGCTGTTAAGAATCTTATGAGGAAGCGTTTGTTAAAATGGGATAAGGAAAAGAATAAATGGATTGTGTAAATACCCCACCTTAAAAAGATGGGGTTTAACAGGATAATATTACTTAGATATTAATAGCTTTTTCTGCTACATAGAAAGTTCCAGAATTATTCATAGCAGCATATACATTTTCCACATTTAATAAACCTGCAAAAAAAATACCGATTAAAGCGGAGCTGATTAAAAATTTTTTCATTATATAGCCTCCGTAACCTTAAGTATTTGTGTTTGTGCATGTATAGTTCTCTTTAAGAAGCTTCTTCCCTCTGCATAGTTTCTTTGCTCATAATGGAAGTCACCCAATTTTTCTGTTAATTCTGCAAAATCAGACCACAGACGTTTGTTTTCCAATAGTCTAAGCTTCGATATACTTCTGTTTCATTATATTCTTCATATATTGAATTAATGATCTTTAATTTCGCCATATATTCCTCTTCATTAGAATCTTCAGCCCGTTTTAAAGCTGTTTCATAAAAGAAACGTGCTTTCTTAGGTTTGTTGCTTTGGTAAAGTACATTTGCCATCATATATAATGATCTTACTCCATACACTGTATCAAGATGTTCTTTCATCTCTATTGCTTTTTTGAAATACTCTTCAGCTGCACTTAGGTTTTGGGCCCTTAAATAAACCAAGCCTAAATTATGAAAGATCACCCCAATGATCCTTTTTGCCTTTTTCTCACTCATTCCCTCAGCAACACTTAAAGCTTCTCGGTAATATGATTCCGCCTCTGTCAGCCGGTACATATCGTACATATTAGCACCAAACATCATATTTCATCCGATCACTTTCACCTTATATAATTGATTTTTTTCAAACAAATGCTTAGCTTTTTTCAAATGATTCAGGGAAACAAAATGCTGATCAATTTGATAGTAGGCATCTGCTATTTTATAATGAAATTCAGCTTGTTCCATTTCATCTGAAACTGCAGTCAATTCCTCCTCAGCTTTACGATAATAACTTATCGCTTCAACGTACTCTTTATGATCAAATTTTTACATTCCTCGGAAAAATAATGAGTAATAATTTAAAAGACCTGTAAGTCTTTTTTGCGGTTTTTCTATTTTTTCAAGTAGTTCATCGACTGTGGGACGATCCCGATATCTGTATTCTGGCTCCAATGAATCTAACATCAATTGATGACGGAAACACATCAATGAATAATATACAAGTAAATCCTGATCCTCTTCCATTTCCTCTATTTCTTGCTCCACTTCCGCCTTTAAGATCTCTGCATCAGGAACACTGACGAATCATTTTATACCATTCATTGATCTTGACTCCCACTCGGGATGACGGTAAAACTTGGTCCATACATACCCCTCCCTCTTATGTCTATTTTTGTAATATTGTAACATTTCCAAAAAGTGTTTATGCCGCGAAAAAACCGCAAACTTTTTCTTCGGTTCACTTCGTTCAATTACTCATCTTCCAGGGTTTATTGTATTTCTCACTCTCTTTATATGGTAAAATTTTGTTAGTTATTGAACCAAAAAGCTTAACAAGAAAGGATATGATCATGAAAGTATTTGAAGCTAAATCATTGCTTTCTGAAGCTGAAAACCGTGCAAAGGAATACAAAGATACAAGAAATCAAATGGTCAAATTAAAGAAAGTCTTCAAATCAGTGGCTGATCTTGATGACAGTGAGTTTTCAGGTAAAGGGGCCAATAACATAACGGCATTTTAAGAAGATCAAGCAGGGATCGCTGACCAGTGGATTGATTTGATCGACATGAAAATCGCATTTCTCACGGGTATTATTGGCATCCTGGAAGACGCAAGCTTATCCGATGCCTACATAGAAGAATCTTTTTTAGAACACGAGCTGGCTAACGCTTATACTAAATCAAAATCCATCATGTCAGAACAGAAAAAAGCAATGAAAGACATTCTAAATGACCTCAACATCATACTGCCACTAGATTTATTCTTCACAGAAACTTTTAAAGACGAACTCTCTTCAGCCAACAACAAACGTACCAAGACCGTCAAAAAAATTCATGAAGTCGATGAAAATTCAACATCTGAATATACGCTCTCAGAAGCAAATGAACAAATGATTCAGGCTGATTATCAAGCACTCATGAATGCTACAACAAAAGGCAAAAGCGCCTCCCCTATCCACTATAATGCAAAGGCTTATAGGGACAGTGAAATTCATAAGATGACCGAGGATGTAAAAAAACAATCTACTGATTATATTTCCTTTAAAGATCAGCAGGCCGAACAAAGAAGAATTGCGAAGGAACAGGAAGAACTCGCAAATAGGCCATGGTATGAAAAGACCTGGGATGTCGTTTGTAATTTTACGGGGGAAGTCTCCGGATATTATGATTATAAGAGAGCTGCTGATGGCGTCGATCCTGTCACCGGTGAAAAATTAACCGAGGGGCAACGAGTGGCAGCTGGCGCAATGGCTGCGGCCGGCTACATCCCTATAGTTGGCTGGGCCGGAAAATTAGCCAAAGGCGGAAAGGCTGTCTACTCAACGAGCAAAGCCATCTATAGGGCAGACAAAACGCTTGATATCTATAAAACACCTAAGACATTCCCTGCCCTTCAAAACTCCAGTAAAGGACTCTATGGTCTTGCGTCAGCGAATGGTTTTAGTGAAGCAATAACCGGCCGAGATATGTTTGGGAATAAGATTTCTGAGGATAGACGCGAAAACAGCTTTAATAGTTCTCTAGCTGCTCTCGGTCCTATAAGAGCAATCGGGACGGGAAAAGTATTGAAAGCAAGCGCAGGAGCCGGAAAACCCTCAAATCTCTATCGTGGAGATAAAGATTTATATTCCACCAAAGCAGCTAACGGATTAGGTAAATCACATATTGATCCGGACACCGGAAATCTTGTGCCGATAAATAAAGAAGGTAATGTATAAAGGTAGACAAGTCACAGTAACAGAACATATTTTAGGCGGATTTAGAGGAGCTCAAAAGTCTAATAGTCCGTACACCAGTTTAACGATGAATAAAAATGTAATCACTAATTACGGTGATAGTTTTATTGAATTGAATCTGCCGGCTTTGCGAAAGGCCAACCAATCAGGAGAAGTAAAAGGAGTAGCTATTTTAACTCCGAAACAAATTGAACGTCTAATAAAGAATGATAAGCATTCAGATTATTGGAAGAAAAGGGCTCTTAGTTGGACAAAAAGGGATACTGAATATTTAATAAGAGGCGAAATACCAAAAGAGTATTTTAAATTTCATCAAAAGGAGTCTAAATAGATGATTTTATATTTTAAAGATACGAAATTAGGAGAAATTCATGATGTTTCCGGTGAGGGAATGTGGATGTATGGAATTCTAAAACCCGAAAAAGAAATTGAAGTTTTTAGGGATCTATTTAATGATCTAATAGATGAAGAAGGACAATTTGATGAAACTCGCTACGATAAAGAATGGTTAGAAGATAAAAATTGGTACATCCTTGACGAGAACA
>NZ_JBLKRW010000001.1:4192500-4253551 GCF_047608225.1 Bacillus sp. SW14
AAGGGGCATGATGATTTGACGTCATCCCCACCTTCCTCCGGTTTGTCACCGGCAGTCACCTTAGAGTGCCCAACTGAATGCTGGCAACTAAGATCAAGGGTTGCGCTCGTTGCGGGACTTAACCCAACATCTCACGACACGAGCTGACGACAACCATGCACCACCTGTCACTCTGCCCCCGAAGGGGACGTCCTATCTCTAGGATTGTCAGAGGATGTCAAGACCTGGTAAGGTTCTTCGCGTTGCTTCGAATTAAACCACATGCTCCACCGCTTGTGCGGGCCCCCGTCAATTCCTTTGAGTTTCAGTCTTGCGACCGTACTCCCCAGGCGGAGTGCTTAATGCGTTAGCTGCAGCACTAAGGGGCGGAAACCCCCTAACACTTAGCACTCATCGTTTACGGCGTGGACTACCAGGGTATCTAATCCTGTTCGCTCCCCACGCTTTCGCTCCTCAGCGTCAGTTACAGACCAGAGAGTCGCCTTCGCCACTGGTGTTCCTCCACATCTCTACGCATTTCACCGCTACACGTGGAATTCCACTCTCCTCTTCTGCACTCAAGTTCCCCAGTTTCCAATGACCCTCCCCGGTTGAGCCGGGGGCTTTCACATCAGACTTAAGAAACCGCCTGCGAGCCCTTTACGCCCAATAATTCCGGACAACGCTTGCCACCTACGTATTACCGCGGCTGCTGGCACGTAGTTAGCCGTGGCTTTCTGGTTAGGTACCGTCAAGGTACCGCCCTATTCGAACGGTACTTGTTCTTCCCTAACAACAGAGCTTTACGATCCGAAAACCTTCATCACTCACGCGGCGTTGCTCCGTCAGACTTTCGTCCATTGCGGAAGATTCCCTACTGCTGCCTCCCGTAGGAGTCTGGGCCGTGTCTCAGTCCCAGTGTGGCCGATCACCCTCTCAGGTCGGCTACGCATCGTTGCCTTGGTGAGCCGTTACCTCACCAACTAGCTAATGCGCCGCGGGTCCATCTGTAAGTGGTAGCCGAAGCCACCTTTTATGTTTGAACCATGCGGTTCAAACAAGCATCCGGTATTAGCCCCGGTTTCCCGGAGTTATCCCAGTCTTACAGGCAGGTTACCCACGTGTTACTCACCCGTCCGCCGCTAACATCAGGGAGCAAGCTCCCATCTGTCCGCTCGACTTGCATGTATTAGGCACGCCGCCAGCGTTCGTCCTGAGCCAGGATCAAACTCTCCGATAAAATGGATCACAGGTTAAGTTCACCGCATCCTGCGGTGACACCTGCGTGACCTGCGTCGTGCAGGCCTAGTTTGACTGACTACGCACATCGCTGTGCGATTTATAAAAAAATGAATTAACAGGTACGTTTTGTCTTGTTTAGTTTTCAAAGATCATTACTGCCGCTTAACGAAGCAGCTTTATTACTATAACATTCAGCTTCTTTTAAGTCAATAACTTTTTTCAAAGCATTTAATGAAGCTTTTAATTGTTGTCAGCTGTTTATCAGCGACGAATAATAATATATCACGGATATTATCAAAAGGTCAACACCTAATTTAAGCTGTAAACAAAGATACATTTTATGGGTTATATTCAATCGGCCATGCTCATAAGATGTAATACAAGAACAATGGACAAGATAAGGAGGCTTCATCCGTGAATCACTTCTATGTGTGGCACATTAAACGAGTGAAACAATTTATCATTATACTTATCGCCGCATTTGCAGCAGCTAGCTTTTTTTATATCCAAAGAGCTGTCCCGCTTCCCGTGTTTTCAACTGACACCGGACCTAAAGCCATTTATAAAGGAGAAACAGATGCGAAAGAAGTTGCCCTTACTTTTGATATCAGCTGGGGTGATGAAAAAGCAGAACCTATACTCAATACTCTGAAGGCGAACGGGATTAAAAATGCGACGTTTTTTCTTTCCGCTTCTTGGGCTGAACGCCACCCCGACACAGTGGCGCGTATCGTGAAGGACGGCCATCAAATAGGGAGCATGGGCTACGCCTATAAAAACTATGCCAATTTAGAGAGCATCGAAATAAAAAAGGACATTAACCGTGCGCAAACTGCCTTTGAAAAGTTAGGGATCAAAGACATACAGCTATTAAGACCCCCTACCGGACAATTCAACAAGAATGTTCTAACGGTCGCAAAGCAATACAACTATACGGTCGTTCATTACAGCATAAACTCTCAGGATTGGACGAATCCCGGAGTTGAAAAAATCATCGATAATGTGACCCAGCAAGTTTCCGGAGGAGACATTGTTCTTTTACACGCCTCCGATTCGGCAAAACAAACAGAAGAAGCGCTGCCCGATATCATCCATCAGCTGAGAGAAAAAGGATTAAAAAATGTAACCGTAGGTGATCTCATTGCAAATTCTGATGCCAAATCCTCAGAGATAAAGTAATTACTTCGCTGCAAACTTTGGCAGCATCAGCAATTGGAAAGCATTACACGCCATTAACGGAAAAAGCATTAAATAAAGCCAGTCCTCATCATTTACTCTTAACGCAGGGAACCATTCTAATGCAGTAATCACAACCATTAAAAACAATGATGACACAAACGTTTTTTTAGGGGACTGCTTTTGCTTTATATATGCTGTTACCACCCCAAAGATCAGTAAAAATACCGGTAACCACGCATAGCCAGTCAGCGATTCTCCGCTCTCTCCAAAAAATAAAAACCGCACGTACATTAAATCAAAAGCAACAAACAAGATGAAAAACAACTGAAGCAAATTCCATAAAGATGAGGATCTTAATATCTCAAGTGCAAACCGGTGAACGGTTAAAAAAACGAAAAACCCCATTTGGCTGATTACACTAAAAATCATGCCTACTCCAACAAACCAAAATAACACAGAGAAAATCTGCCCCGCTTCGAAGGCAAGAAACAGCCCCTTATATCCTCCCCATTTTAAAGCAAAACCCACAATACCTGTGATAACCGCTCCGACAGCTAAATTAGAAAAGAAAAAACGAACCAAACCACGGCTTTTCATTTCTTTCATCCACCCCTCAAGAATCGCAAACCGCGATATTTTGTTATGTATAATTCTAAACAGATGAATCATATTAAAAGTAAGACAAGTATGTGAAAGGAGCTTAACCATGTCAAAAGCCAAAACGCTATTGATAAGCTGTTTTTTGTTATTATCTGTAACAGCTTGTGCTCCAAAAGACCAAGCAGCGGATATGGACTATGATCAGACTAAAAAAATGGTTGTTGATATATTAAAAACTGATGATGGAAAGAAAGCCATTAAGGAATTATTAAACGATGATGCGATGAATGAAGCGTTGGTGATTGACCAAGATGCGATTAAAGGAACGATAGAAAAAACACTCACCTCTAAAAAAGGAGAAGAATTTTGGAAAAACATCTTTGAAGACACTGATTTTGCCGAAGGTTTTGCGAAAACTCTTCAAAAAGAGCATGAAAAAGTGATAAAAAAACTGATGAAGGACCCGGATTATCAGAAGATGCTGATGGACGTTATGCAAGATCCAGGCATGAATAAAAAGTACAGCCAACTGGCAAAAAGCCAAGAATTCCGCAGTTACTTAGAAGAGGTTATTAATGAAACACTTTCTAGTCCGCTTTACAAAAAACAGTTCGAAGATGAACTGAAAAAAGCAGCAAAAGAAACCGCCAAAGAAAGTGAATAAAAGGAGAGCCGGGATATAGAATCCCGGTTCGCCTTTTTATACTTGCACTGACATTTTGTCAACTATTTTTTTTGCGATGTCCTGATATATTTCTCCTATAGGATGGCTTTTGTCATATACAGACGGAGCAAATTGATCCTTATCCCAATCGGGTTGTTTCAACGGGATTCTGCCAAGCAAAGGCACATTCAATTCCTCGGCTAGTTTATCTCCGCCGCCTTTTCCAAAGACGTATTCTCTTTCCCCTGTCTTTGCGCTTTCATAATAAGCCATGTTCTCTATAACACCAACAACTTCATGATCAGTTTTAATTGCCATAGAGCCTGCTCTAGCCGCTACAAAAGCAGCTGTAGGATGCGGCGTTGATACGATGATTTCTTTGCAGCTCGGAAGCATTGTATGTACATCGAGAGCAACGTCCCCTGTTCCAGGCGGAAGATCAAGAACAATATAGTCTACTTCTCCCCACTCTACTTCATGGAAAAAGTTGTTCAGCATTTTGCCTAGCATTGGCCCTCTCCATACGACCGGCGCATTTTCTTCTACGAAGAAGCCCATTGACATCACCTTTACCCCAAAGCGTTCAACAGGAAGAAGTTTCTCTCCTTCAATAGTCGGACGCACAGTGATGCCCATCATATCCGGCACACTGAAGCCATAAATATCCGCATCAATTAAACCGACCTTTTTCCCTAGACGAGCCAGAGCAATAGCAAGATTTACTGACACAGTCGACTTGCCTACGCCGCCTTTTCCGCTTGCTACAGCAAGAAAGACTGGCGGATTATCCATATTTAATAATGTTTTTTTCTCAGCTGACGGCGCCCGGAACTTAGCAACCGTTTCCTCAGGCAGCTCTTCAAATCGAAGGCCGACTGTCTCTGCGCCTGCCCCTTTTAAGACGTTTACGATCTCTTGCTGAATCTGCATTTGTTCTGCGGTTCCGGTTTTTGCAAGAGCGACTTTTACACTGACATGCCGTTTTTCAGGCTTTATTTTAATTTCTTTAACGGCATCCAATTCTCCCAGAGGTCTTTGAAGAAAAGGTTCGCGCATTTCACCGACTAGTTTTCTTACTTCATCTTCTCTTATCATCGAACCTCACCCTTTTGTGTATTCGTTTTCAAGCAATATTATATCATACATAATTGGCAGGTGTCCTATGCTTAGAACCATAAGAAAACCCTCCTTCACTCTGGAGGGTCTCCTTTTTCTGTGTAATATCGCATAATGCCTTTATATATGGAAGATGCCACCTTGTCCTGATATTTCGAATTCCCGAGCAGCTTTGCTTCACTTGGATTGGATAAAAACCCGACTTCTATAAGCGCTCCCGGTTTGGTGACGTTTTGCATTAAGTAGACACCATGAATCCGCTTTGCTTTCCGGGTTGTGTTTTCCAGGTTGCTTCTCAATTCATCCTGAATGTATTTCGCGACCTTCTCATTTTCTGCGTATTTTCCGAAATAAAAGCTTTGGGCTCCACTCCACTTTTGCGAAGGAATCGCATTGAGATGGATACTGATATAGAGTTCAGCCTCTGAATGGTTTATTAATTTGACCCGCTGTCTCAAATCTTCCGCTTTTCGTCTGCTATAGCCCTTCGTTCCTTCTGGAGCGAGATCGGTATCACTTTCTCTGGTCATAATGACAAGCGCCCCTTGTTCCTGAAGGTAGTCCCTGACTCTAAAGGCCACTTCCAGGGTTATATCCTTCTCTAACAGCTTTCCGCCGACTGCTCCGCCGTCAGGGCCGCCATGACCTGGGTCCAGATAAATAATTTTCCCGCTCAAGGGCAGACTCCACGGCTCCCATGAATCGTTATTGCTGAACTGATACTTAAATAGAAATAGTAATACGATGAAGCCTAGCAAAAAACCGAGCCATTTAAGCTTTCTCCTCATCCCTTCCCCTCCCGCTTGTCCGTTACTACTATAACTATGGGACAGGGCCGGGAAATATGATTATCGCATGCGAAGCTTACACTGTTTTTCTCTTTGGACAAACCCCTCTGTCCACCAGTCTTTAATGAACTTTCGTGCTGCTTCATAAACCGTATTTTTATCAAATGTTGCGTATTGCTCGTGTATCCAATTATAGAGATAATCAAAAAACTCCATACGCAGCTCTTCTTCTTCGCTTGCTGAGCGGGCACTGATGCTCTGCATGGATTCTCCGTAATAGCCGAATATCCCAAAACGCCCGCCTAACAAATAAGCTTCTATCGCAAAATCAATACAGCCTTCGCTGATAATATCTCTTTCATCATCTAAAAACGGGAATAATGGTTCCAAACAGTCCTTAACAGACAGAATAATTTGCCTCAGAGAGAGTTCTTTGAGCAAGTTTTTTTCTAATTCATAATCCTTTTGGCGTTTCACATCCATAAAAGACAGTACCTCTGCCATACAAATTCACTCTCCTTTTACCGGTTATTTTGAGGTTTGGATGGTGAAACCATGCCCGAATTCGGTTGGAAATTCGCCCAAATGAAGGTGCAGAGACCGGTAAAAAGAAGGGGATTTAGAAGCTTTCTACAGAGGATAGAACAAATGTTCTTTCTATAGCGTTATAAAAGCAGCCCCTCTAATAGGTTGCTGCTTTTCATACTTTCACACTTCTTGTTGCAGAATATGTATGAATATATTGGTCCAATACAAAACCGCCTTTATCTTCATAAAAGCCAGTGACGATAAAACCGGCATCAATTTGGCCCTTGATTTGGTCTTCTAAGGAATGGCCGAATTCCAGAGCTTCTTTATTTTCAATCAGTTTTTTCACTTTATGTTTTGGAAGATCTTCTGGGTCGGCATATGGAATAGAGTGTTTTACTTTTAAAATACCTTGCTGTTCTAATTCTACATCAAACAGAAATACGACAGGATTGACAAAACCCGAGATTAGAGCGCCGTTTTTTTTCAGCACACGGTGGGCTTCCTTCCAGACTGGGAGGACATTCTCAACAAAAACATTAGCAACAGGATGTACAATAATATCAAATGATTCATCCTGAAATTGACTGAGATCGTCCATGCTTCCTTTGACAGGATGTATCGCGAGACGATCGCGCTCAGCAACCATTCTATCCTGATCCAGCTGCTTTTCCGAGTTATCTAATACAGTGACATCCGCTCCTGCGGCTGCCAAAATCGGACCCTGCTGGCCGCCACCTGATGCTAAACAGAGAACTTTCAGCCCGTTGACAGGGGGAAACCAATCTCTCGGTACATCTTTCATTGGTGTCACCCTTATATCCCAATTTCCTTTTTTCGCTTGTTCGATGACATGCTGCTCGACAGCAACAGTCCATTCATTACCTGTTTCTACTTTTTGATCCCAAGCTTTGCTATTATGATCTACTAACGCATTCATGAATCGTTCTCCTTACTTTAATGTATAGAGTATAACAAATATTTCTAGATTGTTATCGCTTTCCCTTTGCATATTTAGAAAAAAGTTCATAGAAACGCAAAAAAACCACAAAGGAGATATGTGATTTACGTCAAAAGATTTACACTTATCTCATCAAATGATGTCATTAGTGAAGAACTAATATTCATCCGGACAGATGAAGAATCAGCTGTGAGATTGAACAGGTGGAAACCGGTTGTTAACATGAACTGGATTGGCGACATGACCATTAAAAACTTTGACCACCTTTCCAATCATCATTCAAGTAAATTAGCTGGTAAGGAAAGATACCATGATTATTACAACAGGGCTGTTTATAAGCAAGCAATTTGCTTAGACTTCATTAAGCGTTCATTTATTTATTTTTACTGAATGCGGGGGTGTGCCAAGAATTGCATATGGGCATTTTATGAAAATAAAAAAGCTCCCAACACAGGGTCGAGAGCTTTGAAAACGTAAAATTAACGTTTTGAGAACTGAGGTGCACGACGAGCGCCTTTAAGACCGTATTTTTTACGTTCTTTCATACGAGCGTCACGAGTCAGAAGACCAGCGCGTTTAAGTGTTGCACGGTATTCTGGATCTGCTTCAAGCAAAGCACGAGCGATACCATGACGGATTGCTCCAGCTTGACCAGATAAGCCGCCTCCATGTACGTTTACTAAAACATCATAAGTACCAGCTGTTTCAGTCAAAGTTAATGGTTGTTTGATATCTTCGATTAGAGCTGGAGATGGGATGTGCTCGCTGATTTCACGATTATTAACGACGATACGACCTTCTCCTGGAACTAAGCGCACACGCGCTACAGAGCTTTTACGACGGCCAGTACCGTAATATTGAACCTGTGCCAAATTGGTAACCTCCTTTTTAATTAACCGCGAAGTTCGTAAACTTCAGGTTTTTGTGCTTCATGTGGATGCTCAGAACCACGGTATACGTTCAATTTTTTGAACATTTGACGACCTAGAGAACCTTTTGGAAGCATGCCTTTGATAGCAAGCTCAAGCATTTTCTCAGGGTAGTTTGTACGCATTTCAAGAGCAGTTCTTGATTTTAATCCGCCTGGATGTTGAGTGTGACGGTAGTAGATTTTGTCCGTTAACTTTTTACCAGTTAACTCGATTTTTTCCGCGTTGATGATGATCACATGATCTCCAGTATCAACGTGCGGTGTGTAAGTCGGTTTGTGTTTTCCGCGAAGGATAGATGCAACTTCTGTAGAAAGACGTCCTAGAGTCTTGCCAGCAGCATCAACAACTAACCACTTGCGTTCAATAGTACTTGCGTTAGCCATAGGTGTTGTACGCATTGAATTTCCCTCCTAAATGATCTGTCATTTTCAATAAACTTCGATTACGTTCTATTTCACAACACAATAAGTTCCGGGGCTTATCGTGGGGTTGAAATACATACCATATGATATCTTATAACTTTATGCAGACTCTGTCAAGAAAATATTACACACCTGGTTTAGTTGTCATAGAAAACGTTCCATAAATATAGCCCGTGCCCCGGCGCTGTGCGCCCTGCCGCTTCGCGATCCTTCGCTTCCAGCATGGATTTCACATCATTGGGAGAAATTTTGCCAATACCTGCATCAAGCAAAGTACCCGCAATAATTCTGACCATATTATATAAGAAACCGCTGCCTGTGATCCGCATTTGCAGGCCGTCATCTGTCTCAGTCCAATCAAGTTCGTAAATCGTTCTTACCTTGTCCTGCACTTCTGTTTTAACCGCGCAAAAGCTCGTAAAATCATGCGTCCCTAAAAGATGCTTTGCCGCTTCTCTCATGTTCTGCACATTAAGGTGATATGAAAAATGGTAAGCGTAATGCCGTTTAAATACGTCCGGGTGTTTATCCGTGTATACAAAGTAGCGATATTCTTTTTTCACTGCGCTAAATCGTGCATGGAACCCATCATCCGCAATTTCTGCCTGTTTGACTGCGATATCGTCCGGAAGCAGTGCATTTAAGGCATACGGCCACCTCTCTGCCGGGATAGACAGCGGTGTATCAAAATGAATCACCTGTCCGGCTGCGTGAACCCCGCTGTCTGTTCTTCCTGACGATACGACCGGAATTCTTTCTTTCGACTTATGCAGGACAGCTAAAGCCTTCTCCAGTTCACTCTGAACCGTTCGTTTGCCCGGCTGAACCTGATAACCGTTAAACAAATGTCCGTCATAAGAAATCGTGCATTTCAGTCTCATACCCGCACCTCTAAGCTCTTAAGAAAAATAACAAAGCAGCCAATACCATCAAGCTGACAATGACAGAAGTATCTTTTCCTGTCCATACAAGCTTTCTATATTTCGTACGTCCCTCTCCGCTTTGATAGCCTCTTGCTTCCATTGCCACCGCAAGCTCCTCGGCACGTTTGAATGCACTGACGAAGAGAGGGACAAGAAGCGGGACAATAGCCTTTACTCTGTCTTTGACAGGGCCGCTTGTAAAATCAACGCCCCGCGCCATCTGAGCCTTCAGGATCTTATCTGTCTCCTCCATCAAGGTCGGGATAAACCGCAAAGAAATTGACATCATAAGAGCCAGCTCGTGCACAGGAAGCTTTACTTTTTTTAATGGATTCAGCAGCTGTTCCATTCCATCGGTAATCTCAATCGGAGTAGTCGTTAGTGTTAATAAGGTTGTGATTAAAATCAGATAGACGAATCTTAGAGAAATGAATATCCCTTGAACCAAACCGCCCTCATAGACTTTGAAAACACCTAATTGAAAGATAACCGGTCCTTCGTGTGTCATTAAAATGTGAAGAAGGAACGTGAAAAGGACAATCCAGATAATAGGCTTTAACCCTTTCAGTAAAAAAGAGAAAGGAACTCTTGTTAAAGAAACGACGCCCACTGTAAATAATCCAAGCAGTGCATATGTCTGTACATTATTGGCTAAGAATACGATACAAACAAATAAAAAGATCGTAATGAGTTTTGTTCTGGGGTCAAGCCGGTGCACAAGTGAAGAGCCCGGTACATACTTGCCGATAATCATGCTGTCTATCATAAGGTTTTCTCCCCATGAAAGAGAGTACGGATTTCAGCAGCGGCATCTTCAATCGTGAGCATAGGCTCTTTAAATTTGACGCCAAGTGCAGCTTCCAGCTGTCTTTGGAATTTGATCGTTTCCGGAAGATCCAGCCCCCAGCCAGCCATCTCTTCACCTTTTAAAAACAGATCACGCGGACTGCCTGAAGCTTGTATCGTTCCTTTATGCATGACAATCATTTCATCAGCGTATGCAGCTGCATCCTCCATGCTGTGAGTCACAAGGATCGTCGTCAGGTTTCCCCGTTGATGAAGCTCATAAAACATGTCCATTATCTCTTTTCGACCTCTTGGATCCAATCCAGCAGTCGGTTCATCCAAAACAAGCACTTCAGGATCCATTGCAAGTACGCCGGCAATTGCAACTCTGCGCATTTGTCCCCCGCTTAATTCAAAAGGCGATCTGTCCAGAAGCTCTTCTGATAAACCTACAAGCTTCAGCATCTCTCTCGCTCTTTGTTCAGCAGCCTCTTTTTTCACACCAAAATTCATTGGTCCGAACGAAATATCTTTGAGAACTGTTTCTTCGAATAATTGATGTTCAGGAAATTGGAAAACGATTCCGACTTTTTTGCGAAGGGCTTTCAGCTCTTTATTCTTTTTCCCTGCCTGAATGACAGTGCTGTCTAGTGATATCTGTCCCTTCGTCGGCTTCAGAAGACCATTCAGGTGCTGAAGAAGAGTGGACTTGCCAGAGCCTGTATGCCCGATAACGGCTACGTAGCTTCCTTCGTTAATCGATGCATTGATGTCATACAGTGCAAGGCGCTCAAACGGCGTCTTCATCTGATAGCGATGCTCTACATCTTTGATTGTAATGTCCATAGCTCTTTCACCAGCCCTTCCTGAGTCAAATGATTTTCTTCCAGTGCCAGTCCATTTTCACGTAATAGCTGGCTAAGCTGGAATGAGAAGGGTAAATCAAGCCCGATTCGAACAAGTTCCTTATTCAATTTAAAAATCTCTTCAGGCGTCCCTTCGGCATGTTTCTTACCGCCATTCATGACAATGATTCGATCTGCTTTTGCCGCCTCATTCAAATCATGTGTGATGGAAATGACAGTTGCCATGCCCTTTTCCTTTAAGTGTCTTACCGTTTCAAGCACTTCTTCTCGCCCAATCGGGTCAAGCATAGATGTTGCTTCATCTAAGATAATAATATCAGGACGTGCGGCAATAACTCCCGCAATCGCAACTCTCTGCTTTTGGCCTCCGGAGAGATGGTGCGGCTCTTGATCGAGAAAATCTTGCATATTCACCTGTTTTACTGCCCAGTCTACTCTCTCAATCATTTCTTCCCGCGGTACACCATTGTTTTCTAAACCAAAAGCCACATCATCGCGAACCGTCGTTCCGACAAATTGGTTATCCGGATTTTGAAAGACCATACCAATCTTCTTACGCACTTCCCAAACCGATTCCTCTGTCAATTGAATCCCGGCAACCTTGATATCACCTGATTCAGGAAGGATTAAACCATTCAAAGTCCGGGCCAGTGTTGATTTTCCTGAACCGTTATGACCTACAATAGCAAGCCATTCACCCTCATACACCTGCAGGGAGACGCCGTCTAGTGCCCGCCTTTCTGCGTCTTTCCGATATCGAAATACGATATCCTCTACCGATATCAACTGATTTTGATTCATGGAAAACCGGCCTCCTCTCAGCTAACGCTCTGCTATTCTCTCTATATAAAAAGTTGCAGTATCTAAAAAAAGGGCATAGATCCAGTTAGAAACTGTCCCGCCCTTCTTTAGATACACAAAAATATGTGATATTAAACCAATTCGATAATTGCCATTGGTGCTCCGTCACCACGGCGAGGACCAAGCTTCATAATACGTGTGTATCCGCCTTGGCGCTCCTCGTAACGAGTTGCAATGTCAGAGAATAATTTTTGAAGTGCATCTTGGTTATTTTCTTCGTTAGCAACCTCGTTGCGGATGTATGCAGCAGCTTGACGGCGAGCGTGAAGATCACCGCGTTTGCCAAGCGTGATCATTTTTTCAACTACAGAGCGAAGTTCTTTCGCACGTGTTTCAGTTGTTTCGATTCTTTCGTTGATGATCAAATCAGTTGTAAGATCACGAAGCATAGCTTTACGCTGTGCACTCGTACGTCCTAGTTTTCTGTATGACATGTGATGTCCCCTCCTTTATTGGAATGCTGTTTCTGATAATAAACACACGAAAATCCTAGTTCGCATAGGAAACTAGTCAATCGTCTTTGCGAAGTCCGAGTCCAAGTTCTTCTAGTTTCGCTTTCACTTCTTCAAGTGATTTGCGTCCTAAATTACGAACTTTCATCATATCTTCTTCCGTCTTGTTCGCAAGCTCTTGAACCGTGTTAATACCCGCACGCTTTAAGCAGTTGTAAGAACGAACAGAAAGATCTAATTCTTCAATTGTCATTTCAAGAACTTTCTCTTTTTGATCTTCTTCTTTTTCAACCATGATTTCAGCATGTTGAGCTTCGTCAGTTAAACCAACGAATATATTAAGGTGTTCAGTTAAAATCTTTGAACCAAGCGCAATGGCTTCTTTCGGTCCAGTGCTTCCATCAGTCCAAACATCAAGTGTAAGTTTATCATAGTTTGCAACTTGGCCTACACGAGTGTTCTCTACCTGATAAGATACACGAGAAACTGGTGTAAAGATAGAATCGATCGGAATCACGCCGATTGGCTGATCGTCTCTCTTGTTTGCGTCAGCAGGCGTATACCCACGTCCTCTTTGAGCAGTAAGGCGAACTCGGAAACTCGCATTCTCACCAAGAGTCGCGATATGAAGATCTGGATTTAAAATCTCTACATCACTATCGTGTGTAATATCTGCTGCCGTTACAGTTCCTTCACCCTGTACATCAATTTCTAACGTCTTCTCTTCATCAGAGTAGATTTTCAATGCAAGCTTTTTAATGTGTAAGATAATCGTTGTAACATCTTCCACAACGCCTTCAATTGTCGAGAATTCGTGCAGTACACCATCTATCTGGATTGATGTTACAGCGGCACCAGGGAGTGAGGATAAGAGGATACGACGTAAGGAGTTACCCAGAGTTGTACCATATCCACGCTCAAGTGGCTCTACGACAAACTTACCAAATTTGGCATCGTCGCTGATTTCAACCGTTTCGATTTTTGGTTTTTCAATCTCGATCATTACTTAAAACCCTCCTTCAAAACGTCGAAACCTCGAATAGAATCATATGAGATTCCATCCGAAATTCCCCATTGTTTAGTCCCGTATGTGCTCAGGCAACGAGTCGGTGCATTCGTTTCATAAATAACTGTATCATAACCCATTATTGACAGGGACACAAAATCTATACAAACAAATTACACGCGGCGACGTTTTGGTGGACGGCATCCGTTATGAGGAACAGGAGTTACGTCTCTGATAGCAGTGACTTCTAGTCCAGCAGCTTGAAGTGCACGAATTGCAGCTTCACGGCCTGAACCAGGGCCTTTAACAGTAACCTCAAGAGTTTTAAGACCATGTTCGATTGAACCTTTAGCAGCTGTTTCTGCAGCCATTTGCGCAGCAAAAGGAGTAGATTTACGAGAACCTCTGAATCCTAGAGCTCCGGCACTAGACCAAGAAAGTGCATTACCATGAGTGTCAGTGATCGTAACGATCGTGTTATTGAAAGTTGAGCGAATATGAGCAATTCCAGACTCAATATTCTTTTTCACGCGACGTTTACGCGTGTTAGATTTACGAGCAGCAGCCATTGTTTAGGTACCTCCCTTACTTATTTTTTCTTGTTAGCTACAGTACGACGCGGACCTTTACGAGTACGCGCATTGTTTTTAGAGTTTTGTCCGCGAACAGGCAAACCTCTGCGATGGCGGATTCCGCGGTAGCTTCCGATTTCGATCAGACGCTTAATGTTAAGAGAAACTTCACGGCGAAGGTCACCTTCTACTTTCAGTTTATCAATAACATCACGGATTTTACCAAGTTCTTCTTCAGTAAGATCACGCACACGAGTATCTTCTGAAACACCAGCCTCTTTCAAGACTTGTTGAGCCGTTGTGCGGCCAATTCCGAAGACATACGTTAAAGAAATAACAACACGTTTGTCACGTGGGATATCTACACCAGCAATACGAGCCATTCTCTGGGCACCTCCTTATAAATTATCCTTGTTTTTGTTTATGCTTTGGATTTTCACAGATCACCATTACTTTTCCTTTTCTGCGAATAACTTTACATTTTTCGCAGATTGGTTTAACTGATGGTCTCACTTTCATGTGTTTCCAACCTCCTTCAGTTTCCGGAGTGCTTTATTTGTAACGGTACGTAATCCTGCCACGAGTTAAGTCATATGGAGATAATTCTACCGTAACTTTGTCTCCAGGTAAAATGCGAATGAAGTGCATGCGGATTTTACCAGATACATGAGCCAAAACAGTATGGCCGTTTTCGAGTTCAACTTTGAACATCGCGTTTGGCAATGTTTCGACTATAGTACCTTCCACTTCAATTACATCGTCTTTCGCCATTCAAGTGTTCTCCCTTCTTCAAATCAGTAACTTGCTTTCTGACAAATTTCAAAAGAGAAAATCTCAGTTTTCCGTTTGTCACACGCCCTGTTTCGTTTATACTGTTCTGAACTTCCGGAGATACGCAATCATAAAGGGTTAAATGATTGATATTCTTTTTCTTAGGAGAATGAAATGTACGCTTTTCTCCGTCTGCTGTTAGTACAATGATGATCGTTAACAATTCCAATGACAACAGCAAGATGAATTCAGTCCTGCCAATGTTCATCCAAACTTTTTGCCCTATCAAGCCGGAAAAAACACCTGTCTTCGGAATTATTTTCATCACCTAGACTCTCGTCAGTATATCAAAACCCGTTTCCGTAATCGCAATTGTATGTTCAAAATGAGCACACTTTTTCCCATCTACCGTTACAACCGTCCAGTTATCAGCCAATGTTTTCACGTAGCGGCTGCCAGCGTTCACCATAGGTTCAATAGCGAGAACCATGCCAGGTTTGAGCCGTGGTCCTTTGTTGGGCGGACCATAATGAGGAATTTGCGGGTCCTCATGCAAGTCTTGACCAACACCATGTCCGACATACTCCCTAACAACTGAAAACTGCTCATTTTCGACATACGTTTGTATTGCGTGGGAAATATTCGACAAACGTTCACCTGGTTTTGCTTCCTGCAAGCCTTTATATAAAGACTCCTCTGTCACTTCCAGAAGTTTTTTGTCATCATTGCTGATGTTTCCTACCGGATATGTCCATGCAGAGTCACCATGATAACCATTTAATTTAGCACCGATATCAATACTGATGATGTCTCCGTCCTTCAGCACCCTGCTGCCAGGAATACCGTGAACGAGTTCTTCATTAACTGATACGCAAATGCTCCCGCGAAACCCATTATACCCCTTAAAAGATGGGATTGCACCCTGCTTATTAATAAAACGTTCGGCAATTTGATCCAATTCTTTTGTCGAGATTCCTGGTTTAATATGCTTTTTTAACTCTTCATGAGTTAAAGCCACGATTCGCCCTGCTTCCCGCATGATACCAAGTTCACGTGGGGTTTTACAGATAATCATTTTTTTAATCCTCCAAGAAGATCCTTCACATCTGCATATACATCTTGAATGTCCTGTTGGCCATTCACGTTTGCAAGATAACCTTTCTCAGAATAAAAATCGAGTAAAGGCTGAGTTTGCTTCATGTTTACCTCAAGCCGTTTAGAGACTGTTTCCTCATTATCATCTGCCCGTTGATAGAGTTCGCCTCCGTCTTTATCACAAACACCCGGCGTTTTCGGCGGATTAAAGACTAAATGATAGGTTGTGCCGCAAACACTGCAAATTCTGCGTCCAGTCAGACGTTCCATCAGAACATCCTTGTCGACTTCAATGTTAATGACATAATCAATCGGCTTGCCGTACTCCTCAAGAATTCCTTCAAGAGCCTCGGCTTGAGCGACTGTTCGCGGAAATCCGTCCAGAAGAAAACCTCTTTCACAATCGTCTTTGCCAAGCCTTTCTTTTACAATTCCGATTGTGACTTCGTCAGGTACGAGCTCTCCCTTATCAATATAAGATTTTGCTTCGAGTCCGAGTGGTGTTTCTTCTTTCATAGCAGCACGGAACATATCTCCTGTTGAGATATGAGGAATCCCATAATCCTCAACAATTCGTTCGCCCTGTGTACCTTTACCGGCACCAGGAAGCCCCATTAAGACTAAGTTCATTCGGATTTCCCCCGTCCTCTCTTTATTAAGAGGGAATGGATAAATCCATTTCCTCTAGTTTTTCATAAATCCACGGTAGTTTCGTTTCACCAACTGGCTTTCTAGTTGCTTCATTGTCTCTAAGGCTACCCCGACAACAATTAACAAAGATGTTCCGCCAATTTGTGCACTTTGAGGCAATCCAGCGAATTGAATGAAAAAGATAGGAAGAATGGAAATCACGGCTAAGAATATAGAACCCACAAACGTAAGTCGATACAAAATGCTCGTAATTCTATCTTGAGTCATTTTCCCTGGACGAACCCCCGGGATATAGCCACCCTGTTTTTTAAGGTTATCAGCCATTTGTTCAGGATTGACCTGTACAAAAGCATAAAAGTACGTAAAGGCAATAATCAACGCAACATATATCGCCATACCCACCGGATGCGTATTATCAAAGTAGTTTTGAATCCACTTTGTCACATCGTTTGTTCCAAAGAATGACGCGATCGTCCGCGGCGTTATCAGAAACGCAACCGCAAAGATGACCGGAATAACCCCCGCAGGGTTTACTTTCAATGGTAGGTGAGTAGACTGTCCTCCGCCTGCAGGTGAACGACCTGTGCCTTTAGCATATTGAATCGCAATTTTCCGTACGGCTTGCTGAATGAAAATAACTCCAACAATAACTGCTAAAATCGCAATCACAAGAAGTGCGATTTTTACAATATGAATAAACAACTGATCGTCGCTGCCGACAAATTGAGTCTCATATATTTGTCCAACCGTTTTAGGAATACTAGCCACAATCCCCGCGAAGATAATGATCGATATTCCGTTGCCTACCCCATGAGACGTAATTTGTTCTCCGAGCCACATTAAAAAGGCAGTTCCGCCAGTGAGCACTAAAGCAATGATGAGATATGTCGAAACACCCGAATTTTCGATCAGCATACCGTTTGCCAGATTGTTGAATCCGTATGACATACCTAACGCTTGGATGAACCCAAGCACAATCGTAAAGTACCTTGTGAACTGAGCTAATTTACGGCGGCCAACTTCACCTTGCTTAGACCACTCGGTAAACTTCGGCACAACATCCATCTGAAGCAGCTGAATGATGATCGAAGCCGTGATATAAGGAGTAATTCCCATTGCAAAAATGGAGAATTGGTAAAGCGCACCGCCGCCAAATGTATTAAGGAGATCAAAAACACCCATTTGAGATTGTGCCTGTAACGCTTCAGCGTTAACATAAGGCACAGGAATAAACGCACCTATGCGAAAGACGATAAGCATGAGTAAAGTGAATATGATTTTATTCCTGATATCACTCACACGCATAAAGTTGGAGATTGTTTTAAACAAGTTAGATCACCTCAGCTGTACCGCCAGCAGCTTCAACAGCTTCTTTCGCAGAAGCAGAGAATTTATTGGCTTTTACAGTTAATTTTTTCTCTAATTTACCGTTGCCAAGAATCTTTACTCCTGCATTAAGTTTGCTAATAACACCAGTCTCAAGAAGAAGTTCAGGAGTGACTTCCGTTCCTTCTGCAAAACCGTTCAATTTGTCTAGGTTGACTACAGTGTAATCCTTGCGGTTGATGTTAGTGAAACCGCGTTTAGGAAGACGTTGGAATAAAGGCATTTGTCCCCCCTCGAATCCTGGACGCACACCGCCGCCAGAACGAGCGTTTTGACCTTTGTGACCTTTACCAGCTGTTTTACCGTTACCAGAACCAATACCACGACCTACGCGATTACGCGTTTTGCGTGAACCTTCTGAAGGTTTTAATTCATGAAGTTTCATTAGGACACCTCCTTATCCGATCAAATATTTTTATTGTTCTTTAACAGAAACTAAATGAGATACTTTATTAATCATACCGCGAATCGCAGCGTTGTCTTCATGAACAACAGTTTGGTTTGTTTTCTTTAAACCAAGTGTTCTCACAGTAACGCGTTGATCTTCCGGACGACCGATTACACTTCGTTTGAGGGTAATTTCTAATTTAGCCATTAATGTTCCCTCCTTATCCTAACAGTTCTTCTACAGATTTTCCACGAAGCTTCGCAACGTCTTCAGCACGTTTAAGTTCACTTAAACCTTGAAGAGTTGCACGAATCATGTTGATCGGTGTGTTAGAACCTAAAGACTTAGAAAGGATATCAGCTACACCTGCAAGCTCAAGTACCGCACGTACAGGGCCTCCAGCGATAACTCCAGTACCTTCAGAAGCAGGTTTTAACAAGATGTTACCTGCACCGAAACGTCCGATGATTTCGTGTGGAATTGTAGTTCCAACCATTGGTACTTCAATTAAATTCTTTTTCGCATCTTCAACAGCTTTGCGGATCGCTTCTGGTACTTCTTGTGCTTTACCAGTACCGAATCCTACGT
Source organism: Bacillus sp. SW14 (assembly GCF_047608225.1). Lineage (NCBI taxonomy): Bacteria > Bacillati > Bacillota > Bacilli > Caryophanales > Bacillaceae > Bacillus > Bacillus sp. SW14. The sequence continues at coordinate 4,211,257 of NZ_JBLKRW010000001.1, forward strand.
GTCCGTTTTTGTCACCGACAACGACTAGAGCTGCGAAGCGGAAACGACGACCACCTTTAACAACTTTCGCTACGCGGTTAACCGTAACTAAGCGTTCTTCTAACTCTAATTTGCTTGGGTCAATACGACGCATAATCATGTGTCCCTCCTTCTTTTATTAAAATTTAAGTCCAGCTTCACGAGCAGCATCAGCTAAAGCTTTTACACGTCCATGGTATAAGTATCCGCCACGGTCAAATACTACGTCAGAAATGCCTTTTTCAGCAGCGCGTTTTGCAACTAATTCTCCAACTTTAGTAGCAGCAGAAGCATCTCCTGTGCTTTCAACGTTCAAGTCTTTATCGAGAGTAGATGCACTAGCAAGTGTTACACCATTTACATCATCGATGATTTGAGCGTAAATGTGCTTGTTAGAACGGAAAACGTTCAGACGCGGTCTTTCAGCAGTACCGGAAAGTTTAGCGCGAACACGAGCGTGTCTTTTAAGACGAGCAGCATTTTTGCTAGTTTTCGTAATCATCTAGGTCACTCCTTTCTTCACTTTAAGCGATCTTACTTAGCAGATTTACCTTCTTTGCGGCGAACAACTTCACCTTCGTAGCGGATACCTTTACCTTTGTAAGGCTCTGGAGAACGGACAGCGCGAATGTTAGCAGCAATAGCTCCTACACGTTCTTTGTCTGTTCCTTTTACAACTACTTTAGTTTGAGAAGGAACTTCAATTTCGATGCCTTCCTCAGGAACGATCTCAACAGGGTGAGAGTATCCAACGTTTAAAACAAGTTTATTTCCGGATTTAGACGCACGGTAACCGACACCGACTAATTCCAAACCTCTTTCAAATCCTTTAGATACACCTTCAACCATGTTGCCAAGCAGACTGCGAGTAGTACCATGCAGCGCACGGTGCTCTTTATGATCAGAAGGACGAGCGACTGTAAGCACATTGTCCTCTACTTTAATCTCCATATCAGGGTGAAACGTACGAGTTAATTCTCCTTTTGGTCCTTTCACAGCTACAGTATTGTTATCGTTTAACGTAACTGTAACATCAGAAGGAATCTCAAGTAACTTCTTACCTACACGAGACATACCAAACACCTCCATTCATGTTAAACTTCTTACCAAACGTATGCTAGAACTTCTCCACCAGCTTGTTTTGCACGGGCTTCTTTGTCCGTTAAAACACCTTGTGATGTAGAAATAATCGCAATTCCAAGACCGTTAAGTACGCGAGGTACTTCATTAGATTTAGCATATACACGCAAACCAGGCTTGCTGATTCTTTTAAGACCAGTGATAACGCGCTCGTTGTTTTGTCCGTATTTCAAGAAAACGCGGATGATACCTTGTTTGCTGTCTTCTACGAACTCAACGTCACGAATGAAACCTTCACGCTTTAAAATTTCAGCAATTTCTCTTTTCAATTTAGAAGCAGGAATTTCAAGCTTCTCATGACGTACCATGTTTGCATTGCGAATACGAGTTAGCATATCTGCAATTGGATCTGTCATAACCATTATATAATTACCTCCTTCCCTTTCTTGGGGATTACCAGCTGGCTTTTTTCACGCCAGGAATTTGTCCTTTATATGCAAGCTCACGGAAACAAATACGGCAAAGTTTAAATTTACGAATGACTGAATGCGGACGTCCGCAGCGTTCACAGCGTGTGTACTCTTGTACTTTAAACTTTGGTGTACGTTGTTGTTTCGCAATCATAGACTTTTTAGCCACGATTTCGCCTCCCTTTCATTGATTATTTCTGGAACGGCATACCTACTTGAGTTAATAGCTCACGAGCTTCTTCGTCAGTATTAGCAGTTGTTACGATAACGATGTCCATTCCGCGAACCTTTGTTACTTTATCGTAGTCAATTTCAGGGAAGATTAACTGTTCTTTGATACCAAGTGTGTAGTTACCGCGACCGTCGAAAGATTTTTTAGAAATCCCGCGGAAGTCACGTACACGCGGTAAAGATACAGAAATAAGTTTATCAAGGAAATCATACATGCGCTCTCCGCGAAGAGTTACTTTCGCACCGATAGGCATTCCTTCACGAAGACGGAATCCAGCAATTGATTTCTTCGCACGAGTAACGACAGGTTTTTGACCTGCGATAAACGTTAATTCTTCAACAGCACTGTCGATTGCTTTCGCGTTTTGAACAGCGTCACCAACACCCATGTTGATTACGATTTTTTCGATTTTAGGCACTTGCATGACAGAATCATAGTTGAACTTTGTCATTAAAGCAGGTGCAATTTCTTTATTGTACTTTTCTTTAAGGCGGTTCATGAGATAGACCTCCCTTCCTTTTAATACTATTTATCTAGAACTTGCCCAGATTTTTTTGCTACACGAACTTTTTTGCCATCTTCCACTTTGTATCCTACGCGAGTCACTTCACCTGTTTTAGGATCGAGCGGCATAACGTTTGATACATGAATTGGCGCCTCTTGATTAGAAATACCGCCTTGAGGGTTAGCTTGAGTTGGTTTAGAGTGTTTCTTCACCATGTTCACACCTTCAACTAAAACGCGGTCCTTTTTAGGGAAAGCAGCAAGGATTGTTCCTTGTTTGCCTTTATCTTTACCAGAGATAACCATTACTTTATCGCCTTTTTTAACATGCATCCTGATCGCACCTCCTTGACTAAGGCATTTATTTCATTAGATAACTTCTGGAGCTAGAGAAACAATTTTCATAAAGTTGTTTTCACGCAACTCACGAGCAACTGGTCCGAAGATACGAGTTCCACGCGGGCTCTTGTCGTCACGGATGATAACACATGCATTCTCATCGAAGCTGATGTATGAACCGTCGCTTCTGCGTGCTCCGCTTTTCGTGCGAACGATAACAGCTCTTACGACTTCACCTTTTTTGACAACGCCTCCTGGTGTTGCTTGTTTAACCGTGCAAACAATGACATCACCAATGTTAGCTGTTTTGCGTCCAGAACCGCCAAGAACTTTAATAGTAAGCACTTCACGAGCGCCAGAGTTATCAGCTACTTTTAAACGAGTCTCTTGTTGAATCATTATTTGTTACCTCCCTTCGGAAAAAGAATTCCGAACTTTATTAGATAATAACAGCTTCTTCGACAACTTCAACTAGACGGAAACGCTTAGTTGCAGACAATGGACGAGTTTCCATGATCTTTACGATGTCACCGATTTTAGCTTGATTATTTTCATCATGTGCTTTGAATTTTTTTGAGTATTTTACGCGTTTACCGTAAAGTGTATGTTTTTTGTATGTTTCAACAACAACAGTAATGGTTTTATCCATTTTGTCAGAAACTACACGGCCTTGGTAAACTTTGCGCTGGTTACGTTCGCTCATGCTCACGACCTCCCCTCAGTGATTATTTATTTGCAGCAATTTCTCTTTCACGAATCACAGTTTTCATGCGCGCGATAGCTTTGCGCACTTCACGAATGCGAGCAGTATTTTCAAGTTGTCCTGTCGCTAATTGAAAGCGAAGATTGAAAAGTTCTTCTTTAAGAGACTTTACTTTTTGTTCAATTTCAGCAGTGGTAAGGTCACGAATTTCATTAGCTTTCATTTGATTCACCACCAATTTCTTCACGTTTTACGAACTTCGTTTTAATTGGCAATTTGTGAGATGCAAGACGAAGCGCTTCACGGGCAACCTCTTCAGACACACCAGAAATCTCAAATAAAACTTTGCCCGGTTTTACAACAGCTACCCAGCCTTCTGGAGCCCCTTTACCGGATCCCATACGTACCTCAAGTGGTTTAGCAGTGTAAGGTTTAGAAGGGAAAATTTTGATCCAAACTTTACCGCCACGTTTCATGTAACGAGTCATCGCAATACGTGCAGCTTCGATTTGACGGTTAGTAATCCATGAAGCTTCAAGAGCTTGGATACCGAACTCACCAAAATGTACTTCAGTACCGCCTTTCGCACGGCCACGCATTTTTCCGCGATGCTCTCTGCGATATTTAACGCGTTTTGGTAATAACATATTATTTTCCTCCTTCCTCAGTTTTCTTCTTAGTAGGAAGAACCTCTCCACGATAGATCCAGACTTTTACACCAAGCTTACCGTAAGTAGTGTCAGCTTCAGATGTTGCATAGTCAATGTCCGCACGTAATGTGTGCAATGGAACAGTTCCTTCACTGTAGTATTCAGAACGAGCGATATCTGCACCGCCAAGACGACCAGAAACCATTGTTTTCACACCTTGTGCTCCAGCGCGCATTGTGCGTTGGATTTGTTGTTTCTGCGCACGGCGGAAAGAAACACGGTTTTCTAATTGACGAGCGATGTTGTCAGCAACTAGCTGTGCATCAAGATCTGCTCTTTTGATTTCAAGAATGTTAATGTGTACACGCTTGCCAGTAAGGCTGTTAAGGGCTTTGCGAAGTGCTTCAACTTCAGAACCGCCTTTACCGATAACCATACCAGGCTTAGCTGTGTGGATCGTAATGTTAACGCGGTTTGCTGCACGCTCGATTTCTACTTTAGAAACAGAAGCGTCAGAAAGGCGTTTGCTAATGTATTCACGAATTTTTAAATCTTCGTGCAGGAAGTCAGCGTAATCTTTACCAGCGTACCACTTAGATTCCCAATCACGAATGACTCCGATACGAAGACCGACTGGATTTACCTTTTGACCCACTACTTATCCCTCCTTCTTTTCTGATACAACGATTGTAATGTGGCTCGTACGTTTGTTGATTTGGCTCGCACGTCCCATAGCACGTGGGCGGAATCTTTTTAACGTAGGGCCTTCGTCAACGAATGCTTGAGAAATAACCAGGTTGTTAACGTCCATTTCATAGTTATGCTCAGCATTTGCAATAGCGGATTTTAATACTTTCTCGATAATTGGAGAAGCAGCTCTTGGTGTAAGGTTCAAGATTGATACTGCCTCACCTACTTGCTTGCCTCGAATCAGGTCCATTACTAGACGTGCTTTACGAGGAGCAATACGGACTGTTCTTGCAACAGCTTTAGCTTGCATTTAAAAGCCTCCTCTCTTAGCGTCTTGTTTTTTTGTCATCACTAGCATGACCTTTGTACGTACGAGTTGGAGCGAATTCACCCAACTTGTGCCCTACCATATCTTCAGAGATGAATACAGGCACGTGTTTACGTCCGTCATAGACAGCGATTGTGTGACCAATAAACTGTGGGAAAATAGTGGAACGACGAGACCAAGTTTTTACCACTTGTTTCTTGTCTGATTCGTTTAATTTCTCGATTTTTGTCATCAAGTGTCCATCGACAAATGGTCCTTTTTTCAAGCTGCGAGCCATTTTGGAACCTCCCTTCGTGATTGCACTACGGTCCGAAATGAACCGTAGACAACCCCGTTATTTATTTTTACGACGACGTACGATAAATTTATCAGATTTGCTCTTTTTCTTACGTGTCTTGAATCCAAGAGTTGGTTTACCCCATGGAGACATAGGTGATTTACGTCCGATTGGCGCACGTCCTTCACCACCACCGTGTGGGTGATCGTTAGGGTTCATTACAGAACCACGAACTGTAGGACGGATGCCTTTCCAGCGAGAACGTCCAGCTTTACCAATGTTGATAAGTTCATGCTGTTCATTACCCACTTGACCGATAGAAGCACGGCAAGCAGAAAGAATCATGCGAACTTCTCCAGAGTTAAGACGCACAAGAACGTATTTACCTTCTTTACCAAGAACCTGAGCAGATGTACCAGCTGAACGTACAAGCTGTCCGCCTTTGCCAGGTTTTAATTCAATGTTATGCACAACTGTACCAACAGGGATGTTGATAAGTGGAAGTGCATTACCTACTTTAATGTCAGCTTCAGGACCTGACATGATTTCAGTACCCACTTGAATTCCTTTAGGAGCAAGAATGTAACGTTTTTCTCCGTCTGCATAGTTGATTAGAGCGATGTTAGCTGAACGGTTTGGATCGTATTCAACTGTAGCAACGCGTCCAGGTATACCATCTTTATCGCGTTTGAAGTCGATAACACGGTATTGGCGTTTATGTCCGCCACCTTGGTGACGTACAGTCAATTTACCTTGGTTGTTACGTCCGCCTTTTTTGTGAAGGGGAGCAAGCAAGGATTTTTCCGGCTTGTCAGTCGTGATTTCAGCAAAGTCTGAAGTTGTCATGCCACGACGTCCATTAGAGGTCGGTTTATACTTTTTAATCGCCATTTTGAATTTCCCTCCTTCTTTTTACAGATAATTAAGCTTCAAAAATTTCGATTTCTTTGCTGTCTGCAGTAAGTTTTACGATCGCTTTTCTGCGACGGCTAGTCATACCAGTGTAGCGTCCGACACGTTTTGATTTACCTTTGTAGTTCATGATGTTGACTTTGTCAACTTTCACTCCAAAGATGCTTTCAATCGCGTCTTTCACTTCTGTTTTATTAGCTCTTACATCAACTTCAAAAGTGTATTTCTTTTCAGCCATTAAATCAGCAGAACGTTCAGTAATGACGGGGCGCTTAAGAACATCACGAGGATCTTTCATTATGCAAGCACCTCCTCTACTTTTTCAACCGCTGCTTTTGTAATCAGAAGCTTCTCGTGGTTGACAACGTCTAAAACGTTGATTCCGTTAGCTTCAACTACAGTAACTCCAGGAATGTTGCGAGCAGATAAAGCGACTGCTTCGTTAGCATCCGCAGTTACAATTAAAGCTTTTTTCTCAACAGATAATCCTTTAAGGATAGCTGCCATTTCTTTTGTTTTAGCTGTATCAAGAGTAAGATCTTCAAGTACGATGATGTTGTTGTCGATCACTTTAGAAGACAATACTGATTTGATTGCCAAGCGGCGAACTTTTTTAGGTAATTTATAAGAATAGCTGCGTGGTGTTGGGCCGAATACGACACCACCTCCGCGCCATTGCGGTGAACGGATAGAACCTTGACGGGCACGTCCAGTACCTTTTTGACGCCATGGTTTACGACCTCCGCCGCGTACTTCAGAACGATTTTTTACTTTGTGAGATCCTTGACGTAAGGAAGCTCTTTGCATAAGAATAGCGTCGAATACAACACTCTCATTTGGCTCGATACCAAATACAGAAGTGTTTAATTCGATGTCACCAGCAGTAGAACCGTTTTGGTTGTATAATGCTACTTTTGGCATGATCAATTTCCTCCTTTCCTAAGAGAGTTATTTAGATTTAACAGCACTTTTAACAGTGATTAAAGTTTTCTTCGGACCAGGTACGTTACCTTTGATCAAAAGAAGATTGCGTTCCGCATCAACTTTAACGATTTCAAGGTTTTGAACAGTGATTTGATCTCCGCCCATACGTCCAGGTAATAGTTTGCCTTTGAATACACGGTTAGGATCTACAGGTCCCATTGAACCAGGACGACGGTGGTAGCGTGAACCGTGAGACATAGGTCCGCGAGATTGTCCGTGGCGCTTGATCGCACCTTGGAAACCTTTACCTTTAGATACTCCTGTTACATCTACGATTTCTCCAGCAGAGAAAATTTCAACCTTGACTTCCTGACCAACTTCATACGCATCCATTTCCACTCCGCGTAATTCTTTAACGAAGCGCTTAGGAGCAGTTTCCGCTTTTGCAACGTGTCCTTTTTCAGGTTTGTTAGAAAGCTTTTCTCGCTTGTCGTCAAAACCAAGCTGGATAGCCTCGTAGCCATCGTTTTCAGCTGATTTCTTTTGAAGAACAACGTTTGGAGCAGCTTCAATAACAGTTACCGGAATAAGATCACCGTTTTCTGCGAATACTTGCGTCATACCAATTTTTCTTCCTAAGATTCCTTTGGTCATTCGTCACACCTCCTATTAAGATCATTCTATATTTTAGAATTAAAGTTTAATTTCGATATCGACACCAGATGGTAAATCTAATCGCATGAGAGCATCAACAGTTTGTGGTGTTGGGTTCACAATGTCGATTAAACGTTTATGTGTACGCATTTCAAATTGCTCACGAGAATCTTTGTATTTGTGCACCGCACGAAGGATTGTGTAAACTGATTTTTCAGTTGGCAACGGGATCGGACCAGATACGCTGGCACCAGAACGTTTTGCCGTTTCAACAATCTTCTCAGCAGATTGATCAAGGATTCTATGATCATATGCTTTCAAACGAATACGAATTTTTTGTTTTGCCATTATTTTCCCTCCTTTTCGCCTACATCACGTTAGACAGTTCTCCGCGAGAAAAACCTGAACACCTTGCCATGGCAAAGCGGCCGGGTGTGTCAGCAACCTCTCGCTTCATCGCAGTCAAAAGACCAACATACACCATTATACAGAAAATAGACGTATGTTGCAAGACTTATTTAAGATATGCATGATTTGCACACTTTTTTTATTATACAGGTGTTTTTCTTATTTATCAAGGACCTATCATAAGTGGTGCAGTGCGTGGCGACTCAATGTACTTGCGAATAATGATGGCTCCTCGATATGCGGGGTGTGAGCGGAATTCTCAAATTGAAGCCAGTGCTTTTCAGGCGCCTCAAGCTCTTGATAAAACTGTTTTGATATTTCAGCAGGAACAATTAGATCATGTCTCCCCGAAATGAAAAAGCACGGCACTCTAATAGAAGGAATTGATTTAAATCCATTAAACAGGTACAACTCATCAGTTAAATGTTTTTTGCTGAATCGATGTCCATTCAGAAATTTGTGCATGTTTTTTATTCCATACTCATTACCGGTAAGCATTTGAAAAAAAATAGATAGAGCTTGACGATGATGGTGAGTGAATCCTCCCCTACTCAACTCGACACAAAACCGATAGATATGATGATAGATGTCCTTCTCCCAAGGCGGAGCCCCAATAAAACGTATGGCCTTGGAGACTATACTGGCTCGCTTTGTATCACACATTTCACGAATATAGTGATAAGCAGCTGATTCTTCATAGTGAGGGTTAACAACCTGGCTGATTCCATAATACGCGTAATACAACTCCGGACGTTGCTGCAGTACATGAAGTGCTAGCACCGAGCCCCATGAATGGCCGGCAAGATATAGTTTTGTTTTTGAAAAATGGTCTAGGATCCATTGAGTGACTTGAATTGCATCACTAATGAAATGACTGATTGTCATGGAGTGATGAGGAATTCGTGTTGAATAAGAAAGCCCTGATCCTCTTTGATCCCAATGTACTACTGTAAAATGCTGTTCCAGCTCTTTTTGATAATGCCTAACATACCCGATTTGGGGCGTCCCCGGCCCGCCATGTAAAAAAAGCAGCAAAGGATTTTTCACATCAGCCCCATTAATCATCAGCATTTGCTTCGTTTTGTCAATGGTCAGTTGTTTCATGATAGCGATTGATCTCTTTTCAGGAATCATAAAAATTAGCCCCTAGAATATGATAGATCCTATTATACAAGAAATAGATTATAAAATAAAAAACGAGACCCGCAGGGGGTCTCGTTTATGATCATACTATTACTCAGTGATTGTAGAAACAACGCCTGAACCAACAGTACGTCCGCCTTCACGAATAGAGAAACGAGTTCCTTCTTCGATAGCGATTGTAGAGATAAGTTCAACGATCATTTCAGTGTTGTCTCCAGGCATAACCATTTCTACGCCTTCTGGAAGTTGGATGATACCAGTTACGTCAGTTGTACGGAAGTAGAACTGAGGACGGTAGTTAGAGAAGAATGGAGTATGACGTCCACCCTCATCTTTAGAAAGAACGTAAACTTCAGCTTTGAATTTGCTGTGCGGAGTGATTGTACCTGGTTTAGCAAGTACTTGACCACGTTGGATATCTTCACGAGCTACACCGCGAAGAAGGGCTCCAATGTTGTCTCCAGCTTCAGCGTAATCAAGAAGCTTACGGAACATTTCAACACCTGTAACAGTTGTTTTCTTGTTTTCTTCTTGAAGACCGATGATTTCTACTTCGTCACCGACTTTAACTTGTCCGCGTTCAACACGTCCAGTAGCAACTGTACCACGACCAGTGATTGAGAATACGTCCTCAACTGGCATCATGAATGGTTTTTCAGTGTCACGCTCTGGAGTTGGGATGTACTCATCAACCGCATCCATAAGTTCGAAGATTTTTGCTTCGTAATCAGCGTCACCTTCAAGTGCTTTAAGAGCAGAACCTTTGATTACTGGTACATCATCACCAGGGAAGTCATATTCGCTAAGAAGATCGCGAACTTCCATTTCAACTAGTTCAAGAAGCTCTTCGTCGTCTACCATGTCGCATTTGTTTAAGAATACAACGATGTATGGTACACCAACGTTTTTAGAAAGAAGGATGTGCTCACGAGTTTGTGGCATTGGGCCATCAGCAGCAGATACTACAAGGATAGCTCCGTCCATTTGCGCAGCACCAGTGATCATGTTTTTAACATAGTCAGCGTGTCCTGGGCAGTCAACGTGTGCATAGTGACGAGTTTCAGTTTCATACTCAACGTGTGCAGTAGAGATTGTGATTCCGCGCTCGCGCTCTTCTGGTGCACCATCAATTTGATCGTACGCCATAGCTGTACCTTTACCAGATTTCTTATGAAGTACTGTTGTGATAGCAGCAGTTAATGTTGTTTTACCATGGTCAACGTGTCCAATTGTACCAATATTGGCATGTGATTTGGAACGGTCGAATTTTTCTTTAGCCATTCTAAAATCCTCCTTAAGAGCTTTTAATTAGTAATGTATAGTGTGATAGGAAGTGAAAGAAAGCTTTCACTTCCTCATCTTACAATAGTAGTTATACTTGAGTTAAGAGGCAAAATCAATTATTCGCCTTTATTTTTTTTGATAATTTCTTCAGAAATGCTCTTCGGTACTTCTTCGTAGTGATCCATGAACATAGTGAACGTACCGCGACCTTGCGTATTAGAACGAAGTGCAGTAGCGTAACCGAACATTTCAGCAAGAGGAACCATCGCGCGAACAACTTGTGCGTTACCGCGAGCTTCCATACCTTCTACGCGTCCGCGACGAGAAGTAACATCACCCATGATGTCTCCCATGTATTCTTCAGGAATAACAACTTCAACTTTCATAATTGGTTCAAGAAGAACAGGGTTACATTTGCTGACTGCATTTTTCAATGCCATTGAAGCAGCGACTTTAAACGCCATTTCATTTGAGTCAACATCATGGTAAGATCCATCAAAAAGTTTTGCCTTGATGTCAATTAGCGGGAATCCTGCTAAGACACCATTTTCAAGAGAGTCTTCAAGACCTGCTTGTACGGCTGGGATGTATTCACGAGGAACAACACCACCGACGATTGCGTTTTCGAATTCAAATCCAGCGCCTTCTTCATTAGGTTCGAATTCAATCCAAACGTGTCCGAACTGACCGCGTCCACCAGATTGACGTACGAATTTACCTTCAACTTTTGCACCTGAACGGAATGTTTCACGGTACGCAACTTGAGGAGCACCTACGTTAGCTTCTACTTTGAATTCACGCTTCATACGGTCAACAATGATATCGAGGTGAAGTTCACCCATACCAGAGATGATCGTCTGACCAGTTTCCGGATTTGTTTGAGTACGGAATGTAGGATCTTCTTCAGCAAGTTTCGCTAAAGCGATACCCATTTTATCTTGGTCAGCTTTTGATTTAGGCTCAATCGCTACATCGATAACCGGCTCTGGGAATTCCATTGATTCAAGGATTACAAGATCCTTTTCGTCACATAGAGTATCTCCAGTAGATGTATCTTTTAGACCTACAGCAGCTGCGATGTCTCCTGCATAAACAGTAGCGATCTCTTCACGGCTGTTGGCATGCATTTGCAGGATACGTCCGACACGCTCACGTTTGCCTTTTGTTGAGTTTTTCACGTATGAACCGGAATCAAGAGTTCCAGAGTACACACGGAAGAACGTCAGCTTACCAACATAAGGGTCAGTCATTACTTTAAATGCAAGTGCAGAGAATGGCTCTTCATCAGAAGAATGACGAACAATCTCTTCATCAGTATCCGGGCGTACACCTTTAATTGCAGCAACATCAGTTGGTGCAGGAAGGTAGTCAAGAACTGCATCAAGTACAAGCTGAACACCTTTGTTTTTGAAAGCAGAACCGACAAGTACTGGATAGAATTCAACATTCAAAGTACCTTTACGGATTGCAGCTTTCAACTCGTCGATTGTGATTTCTTCACCTTCGAGGTACTTTTCCATAAGCTCTTCATCAAGCTCTGCGACAGCTTCAATTAAGCTGTTACGAAGCTCTTCAGCTTGTTCTTTGTACTCTTCAGGGATTTCTTTCGCATCAGAACGAGTTCCAAGATCATCTTCGTAGAAATACGCAACGTTTTCTACAAGGTCGATGATACCTTCGAAGTTGTCTTCAGCACCGATTGGCAATTGGATTGCATGGGCGTTAGCTTGAAGACGGTCTCTTAAAGTACCTACAGAGTAAAGGAAGTCTGCGCCGATTTTGTCCATTTTGTTGACAAATACGACACGCGGAACTCCGTAAGTTGTTGCTTGGCGCCATACTGTTTCTGTTTGAGGCTCAACGCCTGATTGTGCATCAAGTACGGCAACCGCACCATCAAGTACACGAAGAGAACGTTCAACTTCAACTGTGAAGTCTACGTGTCCTGGAGTATCGATGATGTTTACGCGGTAACCTTTCCACTGCGCAGTTGTCGCAGCGGATGTGATTGTGATACCACGTTCTTGTTCCTGCTCCATCCAGTCCATTTGTGAAGCTCCTTCATGAGTTTCACCAATTTTGTGGATACGGCCTGTGTAGAACAAGATACGTTCTGTAGTAGTCGTTTTACCAGCATCAATGTGAGCCATGATCCCGATATTACGAGTTTTATCTAAGGAGAACTCTCTTGCCATTGGGTAATTTCTCCTTCCTTATTAGGAAATTGTGTTTTTTAAATATATGTGAAACCTACCAGCGATAGTGAGCAAATGCTTTGTTTGCTTCAGCCATCTTATGAGTATCTTCACGTTTCTTAACAGCAGCACCAGTATTGTTAGCTGCGTCAAGGATTTCATTAGCTAAACGCTCTTCCATCGTTTTTTCTCCGCGAAGACGAGCATAGTTTACTAACCAGCGAAGTCCGAGAGTAGTACGACGTTCAGGACGAACTTCTACAGGAACTTGGTAGTTCGCACCACCTACACGGCGTGCTTTAACTTCAAGTACAGGCATGATGTTTTTCAATGCTTGTTCGAAAACCTCCATTGCATCATTGCCAGTACGTTCTTTAATGATATCGAATGACTTGTATAGGATTGTTTGAGACTTACCTTTTTTACCATCGATCATCATTTTGTTGATTAGACGAGATACAAGCTTAGAATTATAAAGCGGATCAGGTAAAACATCTCTTTTTGCTACAGGACCTTTACGTGGCATCTGAATATCCTCCCTTCATTATTTTTACGTTTTTGTGTTTATTATTTTGCTTTAGGACGTTTAGTTCCGTATTTAGAACGGCCTTGCGCACGGTTTTCTACTCCAGCAGTGTCAAGCGCACCACGAACGATGTGGTAACGTACCCCTGGTAAGTCTTTTACACGTCCGCCGCGGATTAGTACAACGCTGTGCTCTTGCAGGTTGTGACCGATACCAGGAATGTAAGCCGTAACCTCGATTCCGTTAGTCAAACGAACACGAGCATATTTACGAAGTGCTGAGTTCGGTTTTTTCGGTGTCATTGTACCAACACGAGTACATACCCCGCGTTTTTGTGGAGAAGATACATTAGTGTGCTCTTTTTTAAAGCTGTTGTATCCTTTGTTAAGTGCAGGAGACTTTGAGTTTTCTACTTTACTCACGCGTCCTTTACGAATTAGCTGATTGATTGTAGGCATTATTTTTTCCTCCCTTCATTACGTTTTATAACCCACATACCCAGGTGGTTCATCAAAAGGCAAAAAACAATGTCTTCACACAAGAAAAAATCTCACGCAAAAACAAAAAAGTACGTTATAACATAATGGCAACAGCTGCTGCTCCTACTTCAATTCCGCAGGCTTTGCCGAGCTTTTTCATGGATTCGACCATTGAGACTGCGATCCCCTGATCTTTCGCAAGTGTAATAACACTTTTCGTAAGGATAGGATCTGCGTCTTCTGCAACGACTACTTCCTTTACCGAATCTCGTTTTAGAGCTTTCACTGTTTGCTTCGTACCAATAATAATTGATTTGGCCTGTGATACTTTATCATAAGACATAAATACATCCTCCAAAGTAACAGGTTTATTTCGAGCACCTTGGTTATATTATCATTCTAGGAGACGTATGTCAACATAGTATGACATTTTTTAGTTTCGTTGATCTCATAGAGTGATTCTTTATTAAAAATATCTGCTGAAAGACTGTTTTGCAGTCTTTCAGCAGGATTTAAATCAATTATTCAACCGGAACCATGTCATCAGTCGGCTGAACATTTGAAACTGTTTTTACTTTTCGGTATTTCATCATACCTGTACCAGCCGGAACAAGCTTACCGATGATAACATTCTCTTTCAAGCCGAGAAGCTCATCACGCTTACCTTTGATCGCTGCGTCTGTAAGGACACGTGTTGTTTCCTGGAAGGAAGCAGCAGATAAGAATGAATCAGTTTCAAGAGATGCTTTTGTAATACCGAGTAAAACAGGACGGCCTGTAGCAGGACGATTACCTTCAAGCAATACCTTTTTGTTCGCTTCAGTAAATTGGTGAATATCAAGCAATGTACCTGGAAGCACATCAGTGTCACCAGCATCAATCACGCGGACTTTGCGAAGCATCTGGCGAACCATTACTTCTACGTGTTTATCACCGATTTCAACACCCTGCATACGATAAACCTTTTGAACCTCATGGAGAAGATACTCTTGAACAGCAGTCATGTCAGTCACTTTCAGAAGCTCTTTCGGATCGATTGAACCTTCTGTCAGTACTTGGCCTCGAGTAATTTTATCTCCTTCCGCTACTTTCAAACGGGAGTTATAAGGTGCCGTATAAGAACGTGTTTCCACTGCGCCTTGAACCACAATTTCCTGTTGCTTATCACGAACTTCATTGATCTCAACGACTGTACCGTCGATTTCTGTAATTGTTGCCTGACCTTTCGGATTACGCGCTTCGAAAAGCTCTTGGATACGCGGAAGACCCTGTGTGATATCGTCTCCGGCAACCCCGCCTGTATGGAATGTACGCATTGTTAACTGTGTACCAGGCTCACCGATTGATTGGGCAGCGATGATACCGACAGCCTCACCGACTTCAACATCGGAGCCAGTTGCAAGATTTCGGCCATAGCATCGTTTACATACACCATGAGGCGTATTACATGTGAAGGCAGAACGAATCCAGACTTCTTCAATGCCGGCTTCAACAATCTCTAGTGCTTTATCTTCATCGATCAGTTCGTTTTCATTGACAAGCACTTCACCTGTTTCAGGGTGCTTCACTTGTTTTCGTGCAAACCGGCCAATTAAGCGTTCTTCTAAGCGCTCAATGGTTTCCGTTCCTTCTTTAAGAGGCTTAGCAAGAATGCCTCGGTCAGTTCCGCAATCAGTTTCACGGATGATAACATCCTGCGCAACGTCAACGAGACGACGTGTAAGGTATCCTGAGTCAGCTGTTTTAAGGGCGGTATCGGCAAGACCTTTACGCGCACCGTGAGTAGAGATAAAGTACTCCAATACTGTCAGACCTTCACGGAAACTTGATTTGATCGGCAATTCAATGATACGTCCAGCCGGGTTGGCCATCAGACCGCGCATTCCGGCAAGCTGTGTAAAGTTAGACGCGTTACCACGGGCACCAGAGTCACTCATCATGTAGATTGGGTTGAGCTCATCAAGTGATTGCATTAGTTTGCCTTGGATAACGTCTTTCGCAGCACTCCAGATAGAGATAACTCTCTCATAGCGTTCTTCTTCAGTGATTAGACCACGTCGGAATTGCTTCATGACGTTATCAACTTTACCTTGTGCTTCTTCAAGAATTTCTTGCTTATCATCGAGAACGACGATATCAGAAACACCAACTGTAATACCAGCTTTTGTAGAGTATCTGAAACCTAGGTTTTTCATGCGGTCAAGCATTTTAGACGTTTCCGTGATATGGAATCGTTTAAAGATTTCCGCGATGATTTTACCCAGAATGCCTTTTTTAAACGGTGCATTGATTGGCTGCTGTGCAATGGCAGCTTTAACATCGGCACCTTTTTCTAAGAAGAAACGGTCAGGTGTTTTCTCTTCAATGTTGCTCTTCGTTGGTTCATTCATGTAAGGGAATGATTCCGGCAGAATTTCATTGAAGACAAGTTTACCGACAGTTGTAATTAACAATTTTGAGCGCTGCTCTTCGGTAAATGTCACATTCTTAAGGGAGCTAGCTGGAACAGCTACTCTCGTATGAAGGTGGACATATCCGTTTTGATAAGCAAGAAGCGCTTCGTCTGTATTCTTGAAAACCATACCTTCACCGACAGCACCGGCACGCTCAAGTGTCAGATAATAGTTACCCAGTACCATATCCTGAGACGGTGTTACAACCGGTTTACCATCTTTAGGGTTCAAGATGTTCTGAGCGGCAAGCATCAAGATGCGTGCTTCAGCTTGAGCTTCTGCAGATAATGGTACGTGAACCGCCATTTGGTCACCATCAAAGTCAGCGTTATAAGCTGTACATACGAGCGGGTGAAGGCGGATTGCGCGTCCTTCAACAAGCGTTGGTTCAAACGCTTGGATACCTAGTCTGTGAAGTGTAGGGGCACGGTTCAGAAGTACCGGGTGCTCCTTGATAACTGATTCTAGTACATCCCATACCTCAGGCTGTACGCGCTCAATTTTACGTTTCGCACTCTTAATGTTGTGAGCAAGACCTTTTTCAACAAGCTCTTTCATAACGAAAGGTTTGAAAAGTTCAAGCGCCATTTCCTTCGGCAATCCGCATTGGTACATTTTCAAATGAGGACCAACAACGATTACAGAACGTCCGGAGTAATCGACACGTTTACCAAGAAGGTTTTGACGGAAACGGCCTTGCTTCCCTTTCAACATGTGAGAAAGAGATTTTAACGGTCTGTTACCAGGACCTGTTACAGGGCGTCCGCGGCGTCCGTTGTCAATTAAGGCATCGACAGCCTCTTGAAGCATACGCTTTTCGTTTTGAACAATGATGCTAGGTGCACCAAGATCCAAAAGACGTTTCAAACGATTATTACGGTTGATGACACGACGATAAAGGTCGTTCAAATCAGAAGTCGCAAAACGTCCGCCATCAAGCTGAACCATCGGTCTAAGCTCAGGAGGAATAACAGGGAGCACATCAAGGATCATCCAAGAAGGCTTGTTTCCTGAGTTACGGAAGGCTTCTAAAACTTCAAGGCGTTTGATCGCACGAGTACGGCGCTGCCCTTGTGATGTTTTCAGCTCTTCTTTTAACATATCAACTTCTTTTACAAGATCAATATCTTGAAGAAGCTTATGAATCGCTTCTGCACCCATAGATGCTTGGAATTTATTGCCGTATTTATCGAGATAAGCACGGTATTCTTTCTCAGACAGAAGCTGTTTCTTTTCAAGCGGTGTGTTTGCCGGATCAGTTACAACGTAAGAAGCAAAGTAAATGACTTCTTCTAAAGCACGAGGTGACATATCCAGCACAAGACCCATACGGCTTGGAATACCTTTGAAATACCAAATGTGGGAAACTGGGGCAGCCAGTTCAATGTGCCCCATTCTCTCACGACGGACTTTAGCCCGTGTTACTTCGACTCCGCAGCGGTCACAAACTACGCCTTTATAACGAACTCGCTTGTACTTCCCGCAATGACATTCCCAGTCTTTAGTCGGTCCGAAAATGCGTTCGCAGAATAGACCGTCCTTTTCAGGTTTTAACGTACGATAGTTTATCGTTTCAGGCTTTTTCACTTCACCAAAAGACCATGAACGGATTTTATCCGGTGAAGCAAGACCGATGTTCATATACTCAAAATTGTTCACATCTAGCAAGGGGCCTACCTCCCTTTTTATCTTCGGATTAACCGATGTCACTTGCCTTTATAACTAGAGATTATTCTTTTGTTACTACATCTCGTTCAACGTCTGCAGATGCTGTTTCCTCCGGCTCTTCATCACCTGATAACGCCAGGCCGTCAGCTTGTTTTGCATCTTCTTCGTCTTCTAAATCTCTCATTTCTATTTCTTCTTCATCACCAGAAAGGATTTTGACATCCATACCTAAGCTTTGAAGTTCTTTGATTAATACTTTAAATGATTCCGGAACACCTGGTTCAGGAACGTTGTCGCCTTTAACGATGGCTTCGTATGTTTTCACACGTCCAACCACGTCATCAGATTTAACAGTCAGAATTTCTTGAAGAGTGTAAGCCGCACCGTAAGCTTCAAGTGCCCAAACCTCCATCTCACCAAAACGCTGTCCGCCAAATTGCGCTTTACCGCCAAGAGGCTGCTGCGTAACAAGTGAGTAAGGACCTGTAGAGCGCGCATGAAGTTTATCGTCAACCATGTGAGCCAGTTTAATCATGTACATAATACCGACAGATACACGGTTATCAAACGGCTCTCCGCTACGCCCGTCGTAAAGAACCGTTTTGGCGTCACGAGACATTCCGGCTTCTTCAAGTGTTTCCCAAACATCCTCTTCACGCGCTCCGTCAAATACCGGTGACGCAATGTGGATGCCGAGATAACGAGCGGCCATACCCATGTGAAGCTCCAATACCTGCCCGATGTTCATACGTGATGGTACGCCCAGCGGGTTAAGCATGATATCAATTGGTGTGCCGTCAGGAAGGTAAGGCATATCCTCTTCAGGAAGAATCTTAGAGATAACACCTTTGTTACCGTGACGACCGGCCATTTTATCCCCTTCAGAAATCTTACGTTTCTGAACGATATACACACGTACCAACTGGTTAACGCCTGGAGGAAGTTCATCTCCGTCTTCACGATTGAAGACTTTAACGTCGTGGATAATTCCGCCGCCGCCGTGAGGCACACGAAGAGAAGTATCACGAACCTCGCGGGCCTTTTCACCAAAGATGGCGTGAAGCAGGCGTTCTTCAGCAGTCAGTTCAGTTACACCTTTAGGCGTTACTTTACCAACAAGAAGATCTCCGTCTTTCACTTCTGCCCCAATACGGATGATTCCGCGGTCATCAAGATTGCGAAGCGCATCTTCACCGACGTTTGGAATATCGCGAGTGATTTCTTCAGGTCCAAGTTTCGTATCGCGTGCTTCTGATTCATATTCTTCAATGTGGATAGATGTATAAACATCATCCTTCACAAGGCGTTCACTCATGATGATGGCATCCTCATAGTTGTAGCCATCCCAAGTCATGAAGCCAACCATTACGTTACGGCCAAGTGCAAGTTCACCAAGCTCCATAGAAGGACCGTCAGCAAGGATTTCTCCTTTGACCACTTCATCGCCGACACTTACGATCGGACGTTGATTGTAGCAAGTACCTTGGTTGGAGCGGACAAATTTCAGCATGCTGTATTTATCCAGGTTCCCTTTTACTTTTTGACCATCTACTTCTTCATAACGGCGAACCCAAACGTTCTTCGCTTCTACGCGTTCAACGATACCAGGGTGTTTACAAATAACAGCGGCACCAGAGTCTTTACCTGATACATATTCCATACCAGTTCCAACGAACGGCGCTTCCGGCTGCATCAAAGGCACAGCCTGACGTTGCATGTTCGCTCCCATGAGGGCACGGTTGGAGTCATCGTTTTCCAGGAACGGGATACATGCTGTCGCAGCAGAAACAACCTGCTTAGGTGATACATCCATGTAATCCACACGGTTTCTGGAAACAACGGTGTTCTCCCCGCGGAAACGGGCGATGATGCTGTCATCAATAAATGAGCCATCGTCATCAAGACGAGCGTTCGCCTGAGCGACAACATAGTTATCCTCTTCATCAGCAGTTAAGTAATCGATTCTGCCCGTTACCTTCCCTGTTTCAGGGTCAACACGGCGATAAGGCGTTTCGATGAAACCAAAACGGTTTACTTTTGCATAAGATGAAAGCGAGTTGATCAAACCGATGTTTGGACCCTCAGGTGTTTCAATCGGACACATACGGCCATAGTGGGAGTAGTGAACGTCACGCACTTCCATTCCGGCACGTTCACGTGTCAATCCGCCTGGTCCTAATGCTGACAGACGACGCTTATGCGTTAATTCAGCAAGCGGGTTCGTCTGGTCCATGAACTGGGAAAGCTGAGAGCTTCCAAAGAACTCTTTAATGGACGCAATAACAGGACGAATATTGATCAACTGCTGAGGCGTAATTGTATTCGTATCTTGAATTGACATTCTCTCACGAACCACACGCTCCATACGGCTTAACCCGATACGGAATTGGTTCTGGAGAAGTTCACCTACAGAACGTAAACGGCGGTTTCCAAGATGATCGATATCATCTGTATCGCCTACTCCGTGCAGCAGGTTGAAGAAGTAGCTGATAGAGGAAATAATATCAGCAGGCGTAATGTTTTTAATCTCTTCTTCAATGTAAGCATTGCCGATTACATTGATAACCTGTTCTCCTTCTTGGTCAGTCGGAGCATAGATTTTAATCGATTGAAGAGTTACTTCATCTTCAACAACACCGCCATTTGGATACAGCTTCCTGAAACCGATTCCGCTTTCTAAGTATGGCAGTACTTTATCAAGTGTTCTTCTATCAAGAATCTGACCTTTTTCAGCAAGGATTTCTCCTGTTTCAGGGTCAACAAGCGTTTCAGCAAGTCTCTGATTAAAGAGGCGATTCTTAATATGAAGTTTTTTATTAATTTTATAGCGTCCTACATTGGCAAGATCGTAACGTTTCGGATCAAAGAAACGAGAATCAAGCAAGCTTTTCGCATTTTCTACTGTAGGCGGCTCTCCGGGACGGAGACGTTCGTAAATTTCAAGCAACGCTTTGTCGCTATTTTCTGTGTTATCTTTATCAAGCGTATTTCGAAGGTATTCATTTTCTCCTACTAGATCAAGAATCTCTTGATCGGAACCGAAGCCGAGAGCACGCAAAAGAACCGTAACCGGCAACTTACGTGTGCGATCAATGCGGACATAAACAACATCTTTCGCATCAGTTTCGTATTCTAACCATGCGCCACGGTTTGGAATGACAGTTGCGGTAAAACCTTTTTTACCGTTTTTGTCTACTTTACCACTGAAATATACACTTGGAGACCGAACAAGCTGGGAAACGATTACGCGTTCCGCACCGTTAATGATAAAAGTACCTGTATCTGTCATAATCGGGAAATCCCCCATGAAGACATCTTGGTCTTTTACCTCTCCAGTTTCTTTGTTAATTAAACGAACCTTCACTCTTAGCGGAGCTGAGTAAGTCACATCACGTTCTTTTGATTCCTCTACAGGATATTTAGGCTCACCTAAACTATAATCAATGAACTCAAGAGAGAGGTTACCAGTGAAATCCTCAATTGGCGATATGTCTTGAAACATCTCTCTAAGACCCTCATCAAGAAACCACTGATAAGAAGAGGTTTGAATTTCAATGAGATTTGGTAATTCTAACACTTCGCTAATGCGAGCATAGCTTCTGCGCTGGCGGTGTCGTCCATACTGAACTAGTTGACCTGTCAACTGATTCACCCCTCAAATCATGCGTATTATATGTGTAATAAGCATTTCTTCCAAAGAAAGAAAATACTTTTACAAGACAAAAGAAAAAAGGGTTTCTAATTAAGAAAACCACATCCAAAAACAAATACCGATTTTATTAGCATTTCCATACTTGTATAATTTATACATAGATATTGACAATTCATCATATCAAGCAAAATATATACATTGGCATTTTATAATATTAACATAGCTAAAATACCGAGTCAAACTTTTTTTGCTTTTATGATATAATAGCCTTTCTTTTTTTGAACGACAGAAACTTCATCGAACAATTCCTCGAGCTTTTCAATGGCAGAAGGCGCGCCTTGTTTTTTCTGTATGACGATCCACAACTCACCTGAAGTTTTTAAGTGTTCAGCGCTTTTCTCAAAGATAGCATGGACAACTTTTTTTCCGGCTCGGATTGGGGGATTTGTAAGAATAGAAGCAAATGTTTGAGCAGAATCAACGTTCGAAAACAAATCACTCTGATAAATCTTAACGTTTGTTATTCCATTTTGTTCCGCATTTTCATTTGATAGCTCTACGGCTCTCTCATTAACGTCAATCATGTGGATGGTCCGGTCTTTAAAGTCGCTGGCGAGCGATAAACCAATCGGCCCGTACCCGCAGCCAACATCCAGAATGCCGCCCTCAACTTCAGGCTCTTCAAAAGAATCAATCAGCAGGCGGGAGCCGAAATCAACTTCCTTTTTAGAAAAAACCCCGCTGTCGCTGGTAAACGTGAAATCTTTTTTACGAAGCCTAAAAGACCAGGTTTGCTTGTTGCTTTTAACTGAAGGTTTATCTGAATAATAATGCTCACTCATTATTAGAACCTCCTTTTGTAATGGCATAAAGAATGGCAAAGAAAAAGCCCGCCTCATAAAAGCGAGCTCCCCCTACAGGTAAGTGAAGATTACTTAACTTCTACAGAAGCGCCAACTTCTTCAAGTTTAGCTTTAAGCTCTTCAGCTTCTTCTTTAGCAATACCTTCTTTAAGTGGTTTTGGAGTGTTGTCAACAAGTTCTTTAGCTTCTTTCAAGCCAAGACCAGTGATTTCACGTACAACTTTGATAACTTTGATTTTTTGAGAACCTGCACCAGCAAGGATAAGGTCGAATTCGCTTTGCTCTTCAGCAGCTCCGCCTGCAGCAGCTCCACCAGCTACAGCTACAGGAGCAGCAGCAGTTACGCCAAACTCTTCTTCGATTGCTTTTACTAGGTCGTTCAATTCAAGTACAGTTGCTTCTTTAACGGAAGCAATGATTTCTTCGATATTTAAAGCCATTTGTAATTCCTCCATTTTGTTTTAATTTATGAAAAGATAATTAGATTAAGCGCCTTGTTCTTCTTTTTGTTCTGCCACAGCTTTTGCAGCAAGAGCAAAGTTGCGAACTGGAGCTTGAAGTACGCTAAGCAACATAGAAAGCAAGCCGTCGCGTGATGGAAGTTCAGCAAGAGCTTTCACTTCTTCAACACTAGAAACTTTGCCTTCGATAACGCCAGCTTTAATTTCAAGAGCTTCGTGATTTTTAGCGAAGTCATTAAGAACTTTAGCCGGAGCGACAACATCTTCAGTACTGAATGCGATCGCGTTCGGTCCAGTTAAGAAATCATTCAAACCATTAAGCTCAGCTTGTTCAACCGCACGGCGAGTCATCGTATTTTTGTAAACTTTGAACTCAACGTTAGCTTCGCGAAGCTGTTTACGAAGTTCTGTTACTTCAGAAACGGTAAGTCCGCGGTAGTCAACGATGATCGTTGATTTACTTTCTTTCAGTTTAGAAGCAATTTCTTCAACAACAACTTTTTTTGTTTCAATTGCGCTGCTCATGGTTACACCTCCTGTAGATTCTTGTGTAACACTTATACCGTTAGGTGATCACGACCGAGACGACGGATTCCATATAAAAAGCCTCCATGAGACATGGAGGCTGTATATACAAGCATACGTAACGTAATAGCTGTGATAATATACACCTCGGTAGGAAGATTAAGCGGTTAGGCCCCTACTGTCTGCGGTATAAATGATATTCTATTTTACAACATTTTGAATAATATCAGAATGTTGATGTCGTGTCAATATTATTTTACGTTGAAAGTTGAAGAGTCTACTTTGACACCAGGTCCCATAGTAGAAGTTACCGCAACGTTTTTCACGTAAACGCCTTTTGCTGCAGCAGGTTTAGCTTTCAGGATTGTATCGTACATTGTTGTGAAGTTCTCAACAAGTTTTTCATCCTCGAAAGAAACTTTACCGATAGGAACATGAATGTTTCCAGCTTTATCAACACGGTATTCAACTTTACCAGCTTTGATTTCGCCGATTGCTTTTTCAACTTCGAAAGTAACTGTACCAGTTTTAGGGTTTGGCATTAAACCTTTTGGTCCAAGCACACGGCCGATTTTACCAACTTCACCCATCATGTCAGGTGTTGCTACGATTACATCGAAATCGAACCAGCCTTGTTGAATTTTGTTGATGTAGTCAGTATCGCCAACGAAATCTGCACCAGCAGCTTCAGCTTCTTTCGCTTTTTCGCCTTTTGCGAAAACGAGAACGCGCTGAGTTTTACCAGTTCCGTTTGGAAGCACAACTGCTCCACGGATTTGCTGGTCGTTTTTACGAGGGTCAACCCCTAGACGGAAAGCCACTTCAACTGTAGCGTCGAATTTAGCTGTGTTTGTTTTTTTAACGAGAGCTACTGCTTCAGAAACGTCGTAAGCTTTTGAACGATCTACAAGCTTAGCAGCTTCAGCGTACTTTTTACCTTTTTTAGCCATTTTAAAATTTCCTCCTTATGTGGTTATAGCGGAATAACCTCCCACGAATAAGGGTTGCGAACTTGTTAAAACTCGCAACCCGACAAGAAACAAATTAATCCTCGATTACAATACCCATACTACGGGCAGTACCTTCAACCATGCGCATTGCCGCTTCAACGTCTGCTGCGTTTAAGTCAGGCATTTTCGTTTCAGCGATTTCGCGTACTTTATCGCGCTTAACGGTTGCCACTTTATTACGGTTTGGTTCACCAGAACCAGACTCAATTCCAGCCGCTTTTTTAAGCAATACAGCAGCAGGTGGAGTTTTTGTAATAAATGTAAATGAACGGTCTTCGTAAACCGAAATTTCAACAGGAATAATTAAACCAGCTTGGTCAGCTGTACGAGCGTTGAACTCCTTACAGAAACCCATGATGTTAACACCGGCTTGACCAAGTGCAGGTCCAACTGGTGGTGCTGGGTTAGCTTTTCCAGCAGGAATTTGCAATTTTACAACTTTTACTACTTTTTTAGCCACGAGACACACCTCCTTAAGTCCGTGATGTGGTAATAGGGTAAACCCTCCCACTCAAGGTTTCATTCTTTATATGAATGACGAAATATCAAGCTAGTTGCCTTGGATAAGTCCAAGACGTACCTTTGCTATATTATCATTTATATATAGCAATTTCAAGTTTTTTCACATTACAATTTATCGATTTGGGTAAATTCCAGCTCAACCGGCGTTTCCCGGCCGAACATATTAACGAAAACTTTGACCTTGCTTTTATCATAATCAATCTCTTCAATTGACCCAGTAAAGTTAGCAAAAGGTCCGTCTATTACTTTCACTGTCTCTTTCAGTTCAAAGTCAATGTCCGTTTTGCGTTCGTCCATGCCCATTCTCTTCAGAATGGTTTCTGCTTCGCCCGGAAGAAGCGCCGTAGGTTTTGAACCAGAGCCGGCAGATCCTACGAAACCAGTAACGCCCGGCGTGTTGCGGACAACATACCAAGAGTCGTCTGTCATTACAATTTCAACAAGCACATAACCAGGGAATACTTTCTTTTTCACCACTTTTTTCTTGCCGTTTTTGATATCCGTTTCTTCTTCTTCAGGTACGACTACACGGAAAATTTTATCTTGCATCCCCATTGATTCAACACGTTTTTCCAAGTTGGCTTTTACTTTATTCTCATAACCAGAGTACGTGTGAACAACATACCAATTCTTTTCCATTCTCTTCAGGACTGTCCAGTCCTTCCCTCCCCGCATTTGGTTTTAGTGAATTACCATAACGCTCAAAAAATAGGCGTCAAGCCTATGATAACTTTCATTTTAAGCCACAATAAAAAACCCGCTGAACGGGTTTTGGCAAGTGATATTATGATCTATTATAGCACGTATTGCTGATCATTATTCAACTATTAAACGAATTAATTGAGAAATTCCTGTATCAAGGAGGGCAAAAAAGATAATAAAAAAGATAACTGTTGAAATCACCGTAATGGTATAACGCGTTAACTCTTTTCCTTTAGGCCAGCTTACCTTTTTCATTTCTTTCCCAACATCTTTAAAGAATCTCATAATACGCATGTAAAAGACCTCCACAATTTAAAAAGCGCAAAAACTATTTTGTTTCAAGATGAGCTGTATGTGAATTGCAAGTACTGCAGTATTTCTTTACTTCTAATCGCTCAGCCGCTGATGCAGAGCTCTTCATTGTCGTATAATTACGGTTTCCGCAAGTCTTGCATGCCAAGGTAATCTTTTTTCTCATGTCATTACACCTTTTTCTAAATAGACATTAGTTCTTATCTTTAGTAACATATCACAGTCAGAAAAATACTGTCAATATTACTTAAATCCCTATCAAAAACTGATTTCGCGAATTTCCAAGTACTTCTCCAACTTGCGTTTCACACGCTGAAGGGCATTATCGATCGATTTCACGTGCCGGTTCAGTTCATCAGAAATCTCTTGGTAACTTCTCCCGTCAAGATATAAGACGAGTACTTTTCTCTCTAAATCACTTAATATTTCTCCCATTTTCATTTCAATATCATCAAATTCTTCTTGGTTGATGATCATTTCCTCAGGATTTAAGGTTTTCGCTCCTGAAATGACATCAAGCAGCGTTCGGTCTGATTCTTCATCAAAAATCGGTTTATCTAATGAGACGTAGGAATTCAAAGGAATGTGTTTCTGGCGAGTAGCTGTCTTTATTGCGGTAATAATTTGGCGGGTAATACATAATTCTGCGAAAGCTTTGAATGAGGTAAGCTTGTCCTCTTTGAAGTCGCGAATAGACTTATAAAGGCCTATCATACCTTCCTGAACAATATCCTCTCTGTCCGCTCCTATTAAAAAATAGGATCTTGCTTTTGCCCGAACAAAGTTTCGGTACTTCGTAATCAAGTAATCTAGCGCATCACTGTCCCCAACATGAACCTTTTCAATGACCTGCTCGTCCTCCAACTGACAAAACTGTTCTTTGTTGAATTTTCCCTTGTTGTTCTGTAGATTCACTCCGATCCCCCCGGCGCACGTAGATAGAAATATTATACAGTATTGGGCAAAAAAGCGTCAACTTAATCTAAGTCCCCCCGCCTCCACTTTTCAAACGTTTTCAAAACCTCTTCCGATAAAGCAATTTTACCCGCCGGCTTTTCGGAAGTGATTTTTCTGACCCGTCTCTCTATTCGCCTTTCAATCGCTTCTACCTCTCTCAAAAGCTCCCGGGCCGATTTCCGCAATGCCCCCTGTCCGAAAATCGCCCACTGTTCAGTATAATCAGAGGTCGCGACATGAATTTGAGTCGCGATATTATTCAACGCCTGAGCAAGCTTTTCTATCCGCTCATCAGCCGTTTCATTTTCTTTTGTAAAAATCACTTCAACTCTGTGGTTGGTCTGTTTTTTCTCAAGCCCTTTTACGAGATGCGCGTCAAAAACAACAATAACCCTGTTTCCTGTATACGATTGATATTCTGCCATTTTCTGAATCAGTACGTCTCTCGCCTCTTCAAAACTGTTCGCTTTTAAATCCTTCAGCTGCGGCCAGGCTCCAATCATGTTGTATCCGTCTACTAACAGGATATCCATGAGTCTTTATTCTCCCAGAGGGTTTCGTTTCCGATAGACTTCATACATCAAAAGACCAGCCGCTACAGATGCATTCAGTGAAGTCACCTTCCCGGCCATCGGGAGTTTAATGAGAAAATCACACTTTTCTTTAACGAGGCGGCCCATTCCTTTTCCTTCACTTCCGATAACTAAAGCCAAAGGCATATTGCCGTCCATATTGCGGTAATCCTCACGCGCAGACGCATCCGTTCCGACAACCCAGATACCCCGCTCTTTCATCTCTTCTAACGTTCGTGCCAGATTGGTGACTTTTACCACAGGGATATGCTCGATCGCGCCTGTTGATGCTTTTGCCACTGTTGTTGTCAGCCCGACAGCTCTCCGTTTTGGAATCACGATGCCATGGGCGCCGACCGCATCAGCTGTTCTCATAATGGAACCAAGATTATGAGGGTCTTCAAGTTCGTCCAAAATAAGGAAGAAAGGCTGTTCATTTCTTTCTTCGGCTGCTTTATATAAATCATCCAGTTCCGCATATTCATAAGCGGCAACCTGTGCCACTACACCTTGATGCTGCCCTGTCACCATTTGATCGAGTTTTTTTCTCGGGACATATTGAATCGTGATTCCCTGCTTTTTCGCAAGTTCAATCACCTGCTGTGCTTGTCCCTTTACGGTGTTTTCCGCCATCCACAGCTTATACAGCTTCCGATCTGATTTTAACGTTTCGATCACTGCATTTTTTCCTATGACGTAATCATGTTGCTGACTCATTTGTTTTCCTCCCTGACGTCCCGAATTGTATAGCTTCGGCAACGAGCTGACTAAGTCTATCCTCTTTTTTCTCTAGAAAAAGGTAGCCAAGCAGCGCTTCAAATGCCGTACTGTAGCGGTACGTCTGAACATCTGTATTTTTAGGTGTCGTTCCCGACTTGGCATTTCTGCCTCTTTTCAGCACCGCTTCCTCTTCTTCCGTAAAAAATGATTGATCCTGCAGAAAGAATAGGATCTCAGCCTGTGACTTTGCCGAAACAATCCGGCTTGATTTCTTATGAAGATCATTTGGTTTGGTAAAGCCCTGCTTAAGCAGGTGATGCCTGACATACACTTCAAAAATGGCATCACCTATATAAGCAAGCGCAAGACCGTTAAGCTGCTTTGAATCTTTTATCGTCTCAAAATCAAGCATCCGTTATTCTCCCCGTTTCCAGCGAGTGCCTTGAGCCGTATCTTCAAGAATGATATTCATGCTTTTCAGCTGGTCGCGGATCTGATCTGACAATGCAAAATCGCGATTCCGGCGCGCTTCATTTCTTTTTTCGATTAAGTCTTCAATCTCTTGATCAAGCAGTTCCTGCTCCCCCAATGAAAAACCGAGGACAGAAACAATGCGGTTAAACATCTCAATAAACGCCGTAATCACATGATCAGCCGTATGATCTTTTTGAAGATAATAATTAGCATGCTTCGCTAAGTCGAATAAGACAGAAATGGCATTCGCCGTATTAAAATCATCGTCCATCGCTTCTTCGAATGCTTTGCGGTGCTCTTCCACTTTCTCCAGCCATTGATCGTCATCTTCCGTTAAATTCGTACTGCTGTTCAGACGGTGCTGAAGGTTGCTGTACGCTGTTTTTAAACGGTTAAACGCACTTTTTGTATTCTCCAAAAGTTCTTCTGAATAGTTAATGGGATGACGATAATGAACAGATAGCATAAAGAATCTTAAAAGCTGCGGATCATGCTGTTTAATGATGTCATGCACAAGCACAAAGTTGCCCAGTGATTTTGACATTTTTTCATTATCAATATTGATATAGCCATTATGGAGCCAGTACTTCGCAAACGTTTTGCCTGTCAGCGCCTCAGATTGCGCAATTTCATTTTCATGGTGAGGGAAGGTTAAATCCTGTCCGCCCGCATGGATATCAATCTGGTCACCCAAATACTTTTTCACCATCGCTGAGCATTCAATATGCCAGCCCGGACGTCCTTTCCCCCAAGGGCTATCCCAAGAGATTTCTCCGTCTTTCGCCGCTTTCCACAGCGCGAAATCAAGAGCATCTTCTTTTTTCTCACCGACCCGGATGCGTGCACCTGATCTCAGTTCATCAATTGATTGCTGAGAAAGCTTTCCGTACCCTTCAAATGCTCTTGTTTTGAAATAAACGTCACCTTCTGATTCATAAGCGTAGCCCTTTTTCACGAGCTGATCTACGAACTCGATAATCACATCCATGTTTTCCATCACTCGCGGATGAAGGTCGGCTTTTCGGCAGCCGAGCGCACCTACATCTTCAAAGTATGCTTTAATAAAACGCTCTGAAATGGCAGGCACATCCTCACCCAGTTCATTTGCCGCTTTTATTAATTTATCGTCTACGTCTGTAAAGTTAGAGACATACTGCACATCATAGCCTTTATACTCCAGATAATTTCGAACCGTATCATAAACGATAGCGGGACGCGCGTTCCCGATGTGAATGTAATTGTAAACCGTCGGTCCGCACACATACATTTTCACTTTTCCCTCTTCAAGAGGAACAAATGTTTCCTTCTGTCTAGTCAATGTATTATAAAGAGTGATTGTCATTTTTGATTGATCCTTTCTTTTCTGTCTTCAATTTCTGCCTTCAGCTCTAAAATCTGCTGTTCCAAAGACTTAAAGCGATCAGCAACCGGATCGGGCAAATCCTGATGGTTTAAATCGCGTCTTACTTTCTTGCCATTTTGTACAACGACCCGTCCAGGGATGCCGACAACTGTTGAAAAATCAGGAACATCGTGCAACACTACTGAACCGGCACCAATCTTTGAGCCTTCACCGACAGTAATCGAACCGAGCACTTTAGCACCTGTGGCTATCAATGCGTCATTTTTAATCGTAGGGTGCCTTTTTCCCTTTTCTTTCCCCGTTCCCCCTAGGGTAACCCCCTGAAAAACGGTGACGTTATTGCCGATTTCACATGTCTCCCCAATGACAACCCCCATACCATGGTCTATGAAAAATCTTCTCCCGATTGTAGCGCCGGGGTGGATTTCTATCCCGGTAAAAAATCGGCTTACTTGAGATATAAGGCGTGCAAGGAAATAAAATTTTCGTTTATATAAAGCATGTGCAATCCGATGCGCCCATATAGCATGTAAACCGGAATAAGTTAAAATCACTTCAAAATAGCTTCTTGCTGCTGGATCTTGATCGAACACTGTATCAATGTCTTCTTTGAGCATTCTAAAAAACACATGCTTCCCCCCATTTCTCTCTATCTGATTTCCTCTACCCAATAAAAAAAGCGCCTCTGCATGTAAACATGACAGAGACGCTTCAACCGCGCGGTTCCACTCTGTTTGAAAAGCAGACTTCTGCTCTCCCAACTTCAGCCTGTAACGGCGGCGGCCGCCTTTGAATACTGATTTCGAAAAATGTTCTTCAAAGGTCTTAAGGGCGCACTTCTAAAACCCGGCTCATGGATCTCTCTCAGCCAATGAAGATCCTTTCTGTAATGGCCTAAAGCTTTATACTCTTCCCTGTCAACAATCATCTATTTAGATGTTTTTAAACGCTGAATCGCAATCTCTTTACCGATCAATTCAATTGATTGCGGCAGTTCCGGACCGTGAGTCAGACCTGTTACAGCAACACGGATCGGCATAAACAGTTTTTTCCCTTTATGGCCAGTTTCTTTCTGCACTGCTTTGATCGATGCTTTGATGTTATCCGGAGTGAACTCCTCAAGCTCTTCAAGCTTCGCAGCGAATGTGCTGAGCACTTCCGGAACCTGTTCCTCTTCCAGAACAGCTTTTGCTTCTTGATTATACTCGATCTTATCCGTAAAGAACAAATCAGTCAGCTCAACAATTTCCGCACCGTAGCTTAATTGTTCATGGTAAAGGGAAATCAGTTTACGAACCCATTCTTGTTCTTCAGCAGAAAGCTCAGTACCGACTTTTCCGGCCTTTTGCAAATGCGGAAGAGTCAGTTCAACAACCTGATCAAGATCCAGCTTCTTCACATATTGGTTGTTAACCCATTTTAGCTTATGCATATCAAACAAAGCTGGTGATTTAGATAAACGGTTTACATCAAAAATGTCAATAAACTGTTCTCTTGTGAATAGCTCTTCTTCTCCAACCGGTGACCAGCCAAGCAGGCCGATAAAGTTGAACAACGCTTCTGGCAAGTAGCCAAGCTCTTTATACTGCTCGATGAATTGAATAATGGACTCATCGCGTTTGCTGAGCTTTTTACGGCTTTCATTGACGATCAGCGTCATGTGTCCGAACTGAGGAACATCCCATCCGAATGCTTGGTAGATCATAATCTGTTTCGGTGTGTTAGAAATATGATCCTCCCCGCGCAGAACATGTGTCATTTTCATTAAGTAGTCGTCAATAGCTACCGCGAAGTTGTAAGTCGGCGTTCCGTCTTTTTTCACAATAACAAAGTCGCCAATGCCATCTGACTCGAAAGTAATTTCGCCTTTTACGATATCATTGAAGGCGATGACTTTTCCTTCCGGCACGCGGAAACGAATACTCGGCTTTCTGCCTTCAGCAATAAATTTCTCCTGTTCTTCCTGAGTCAGATTTCTGTGTTTTCCGGAATAGCGCGGCATTTCTCCGCGGGCAATCTGTTCTTCACGCTCTTTTTCAAGCTCTTCTTCCGTACAGTAACATTTATAAGCAAGCCCTTTTTCAAGCAGCTCTTCATAGTACACTTTATAGATATCGTTACGCTCTGACTGACGATATGGACCGTATTCACCGCCGACATCGACACTCTCATCCCAGTCAATACCGAGCCATTTCAGATAATTCAGCTGGCTTTGTTCTCCGCCCTCAATATTGCGCTTTTTATCAGTGTCCTCAACACGAATAATAAACTTACCGCCTTGGTTGCGGGCAAATAAATAATTAAAAAGCGCCGTTCTGGCATTTCCAATATGCAAATGTCCGGTTGGACTCGGTGCATAACGGACGCGTATTTCGTTTCCCATTTTCAAATACTTCCTTTCATGTCATGTATGGCTTCAGGCTAAAATGTATGAATCTATTCTACCACCAAATAGACCCGGCATCAAAACAAGTTAGCCTTTTTGAATCAGTACTGTCGCTTGAGCCGCTATTCCTTCCGCCCGGCCTGTAAATCCAAGCTTTTCTGTCGTTGTTGCTTTTACATTCACTTGAGAAACGTCTGCATCAAGCCCTTCGGCGATTCTTTTTCTCATATCTTCTATGTACGGCAGCATCTTCGGCTTCTGTGCAATGATGGTGCAGTCAATGTTTCCAAGAACATAGCCCTTCTGTTTCACGATCCCCCAGACATGCTGAAGTAATTTGAAAGAATCTGCGTCCTTGAATTCAGGATCAGTATCAGGAAAATGCTTGCCGATGTCACCTTCTCCCACAGCTCCCAGACAGGCGTCAGCGACGGTATGCAGCAATACGTCTGCATCAGAATGGCCGAGCAGCCCTTTTTCATAAGGGATCTCAATTCCGCCAATAATCAAAGGACGGCCCTCCACTAATTGATGCACATCAAATCCTTGTCCAATTCTAAACATGTTTATTCCCACTTTCTGAGTCCATGATCGCTTCAGCTGACGTCAAGTCGTCTGGCGTCGTCAACTTAATATTTGTATACCTGCCTTCTACAACACGGACCGAAACGCCTTCCATCTCTTCAACGAGGCTGGCGTCATCCGTCCCTAAAAATCCCTTGTGCTCTGCCTCAGCGTGAGCCTTCATCAATAAAGAAAGACGAAAAGCTTGTGGTGTTTGGACAGCCCACAAGCTTGAACGTTCAATCGTCTCACTGACTTGTAAATCTTGAACGCGTTTAATCGTATCTTTTACCGGGACAGCGAGGATGGCCGCTCCTGCTTGTTCCGCTTCATCGACCAATTCGTCAATTTGTTCATGTTTTATAAAAGGCCGGGCGCCGTCGTGAACAAGGACTATCTTTTCTTGTTTCACGGCCTTCAGCCCCTTATAAACACTGTGCTGACGCTCATCTCCGCCTGCAACAAGCTCAATAGCGGTTTGAAAACGATAATTGGTCAGCATTTGCTGAAAGTCCTCCCGCTCCCGCTCATTAATCACCAAAATGATTTTTTCGCACGGCCGGTGGCTGTCAAACACTTTTAACGTGTGTATGATCACCGGGTCTCCTTTCAGCTCAATGAACAGTTTATTTCTCCCTGCCTTCATCCGTTTTCCCTGTCCGGCTGCAAGAATCACCACATCATAACTCATTGTTTTTTCTCCCTTTACAGCGCCTTCTCCAACAGCTTAGGCTTAGCAAAAATCATTCGTCCCGCTGCTGTCTGCAGCACACTTGTAACGAGTACATCTATATGCTTTCCGATATAATTGCGTCCTTCTTCAACGACAATCATCGTACCGTCATCCAAGTAAGCAACTCCCTGATTATGCTCTTTCCCGTCCTTAATGACCTGAACATTCATTTCCTCGCCAGGAAGCACGACAGGCTTGACCGCATTGGCAAGGTCATTAATGTTTAATACCGCTACCTTCTGAAGCTCGCATACTTTATTTAAATTAAAATCATTCGTCACGACGACCCCTGATGTCAGCTTAGCGAGTTTGACGAGCTTGCTGTCAACCTCCTGAATATCTTCAAAGTCGCCTTCATAAATTTCAACTTCAATGTCTAATTCTTTCTGAATGCGATTCAGGATATCAAGACCGCGCCGTCCTCTGTTCCGTTTTAGAACATCTGAAGAGTCAGCAATATGCTGTAATTCCTCAAGGACAAACTGCGGAATCACGATAATCCCTTCTAAAAAACCAGTCTGACAAATATCTGCAATTCTCCCATCAATAATAACACTTGTGTCCAAAATTTTCAGCTTCTTGTCCTCAACCTCATGTTCTTCATCGGCTGGTCCTTTTTTCTTTTGCATTCTGGCGGAAATGGAAAACAGGCTGATCAATTCATCCTTTTTCTTAAAGCCCACCTGGAAGCCTAGATAACCGAGGAAGAAAGCTAAAAACACAGGGATGATTGTGCTGAATATGCGGTAAGGTATATTGTCTAAAGGAATAACATTTACGATAAGATAAGCAATTATAAGTCCAAAAACCAAGCCAAGACTTCCAAACAACAAATCTGGAACCGGCGCTTTTAACAATGAATCCTCTATCCACTTCATCCAGTTCACAACGTAATCTGTACCCCATATACTGATGAGAAAAAAGATAATTGCTCCTATTGCCGCAGACGTATATGCGTTTGTTATTAAAGGTATGTCCTGTATACTTAACAGTACAAACAATTCAGGTATTAAAAATATACCAACAACGCCGCCGAAAATAATGAAGAACGCCTGAACTATTCGTTTTAACATACCCCCACCTCCTTTTTTAAACATTTTATTTTCACAAGATTTTATGCATCCTACGAATATCAGAATAAACAAAAACCAACATTAATATACCCGTTTTCATAAGGTTTTAACCGAAATCACAGCTGTCTGTCTAAATAATGCTTCTCTTGCAGCCGTTTTAATCCTTTTTTAATCTTTTGGGCTCGTACTTCGCCGATTCCCTCTACTTCATCTAAATCTTCTGCACTCGCTTCAATAATCCTTGGGAGAACTCCAAATGCTTCTACAACATTTTCCACAATCGGCATAGGAAGACGCGGGATCTTATTTAACAGCCTGTATCCTCTTGCCAGTACATAATCATCAAGATTTGTAGAAGCCGGGTAACCGAGCAGTTTATAAACAATGGAATCATCCAGCAGATCATAGCTGGACATATCCTGCAGCTCTTTCAAGAGAACAAACGGGTCTTTAATTTTTTCTTTCACATAATCCTTGATAAATAAAGCCGCCTCTTCTTCCATATCCGTAATCAATTCAATGACTTGCAGTTTAATCAAATGGCCTTCTGTTCCAAGCTCTTTGATATACATGTTGATTTCGTTTTTGATTCGCAGCACCATTTCATAACGATGCATGACGGACAAGACATCACTGAAGGTAACAAGCTCCTCAAACTCTAATGCATTCAGTGCATTAATCGTTTTGTCGAGGATTGTCTTATATTTTTCAAGTGTTTGAATGGCTTGGTTCGCTTTGGTTAAAATAAATCCTATGTCTTTTAGTGTATACTTCATGTTTTCCTGATATAACGTTATGACATTTCTTCTTTCAGAAATAGCGATCACGAGACAGCCAGTTTGCTTAGCTACTCTTTCGGCGGTTCTGTGCCGCATTCCTGTTTCTGATGAAGAAATTGTGGCTTCAGGCATCAGCTGTGTATTGGCGTATAGGATCTTTTGACCAGAATCACTTAAAATAATCGCCCCATCCATTTTAGCAAGCTCATATAAGTGTGCCGGAGAAAAAGCAGTGTTAATGTGGAAACCGCCATCCACAACTTCTTTTACTTTATCGTTATATCCAACAACTATCAGACCGCCTGTATTTGCTCTCAGTACATTTTCGATTCCAGCTCTGAGCGGAGTACCCGGAGCAACAAACTGCAATATAGATGACAGGTCTAACTCGTGTTTCGCCCCTTTTTTCTCTTTTTCCATCTATTATCCTCCTAATGAAGTACGAAGCGCCTCTGCAACATTTGCTACTCCGATAACCTCAATCCCTTTTGGTTTTGTCCATCCATCCAGATTTGCCGCGGGGATGATCATGCGTTTAAAACCAAGCTTAGCAGCTTCCTTCACACGCTGTTCAATTCTTGAAACCCGCCGGACTTCTCCGGTTAATCCCACTTCACCCATAAAACAATCGGCAGGATTTGGAGGTGTATCTCTAAAGCTTGACGCGATACTGATCGCAATGGCAAGGTCAATTGCCGGTTCATCAAGCTTTACGCCGCCGGCCACTTTCAAATAAGCATCCTGATTTTGCAGCAGCAGCCCAACTCTTTTTTCTAACACGGCCATTAACAGCGAAACCCTGTTATGGTCTATTCCCGTTGCCATACGCCGCGGATTGCCAAAGCTTGTCGGCGAGATGAGCGCCTGGATTTCAACGAGAATCGGCCTTGTTCCTTCCATAGAGGCAGTTATACTCGAGCCTGCAGATCCCGCTGAGCGTTCTTCCAAGAAAATTTCTGAAGGATTCAAAACCTCGGTGAGCCCCTCTTCGCGCATTTCAAAAATACCCATTTCGTTTGTAGAACCAAAGCGGTTTTTTACAGCCCGCAAAATACGGAAGGTATGGTGACGTTCTCCTTCAAAATATAAAACAGTGTCAACCATATGCTCCAACAATCTCGGCCCTGCAATAGACCCTTCTTTTGTCACGTGTCCTACGATAAAAATCG
Source organism: Bacillus sp. SW14 (assembly GCF_047608225.1). Classification (NCBI taxonomy): domain Bacteria; kingdom Bacillati; phylum Bacillota; class Bacilli; order Caryophanales; family Bacillaceae; genus Bacillus; species Bacillus sp. SW14. The sequence continues at coordinate 4,248,031 of NZ_JBLKRW010000001.1, forward strand.
GAATGCCTTTTGTTTTGGCGATTTTCATCAGCTCAGCCGTACATTCTCTGACCTGTGACACGCTGCCGGGAGCCGATGTGATATCGCTTTGGTAAACCGTTTGAATAGAGTCAACAACGACAAACGCTGGATTCATCTCTTGTATAGCAGACGAAATATACTCCATATCGGTTTCAGATAAAACATGCAGCGACGGACTATTAATGCCGAGACGGTCTGCTCTAAGTTTCGTTTGTTTGACCGATTCTTCTCCAGAAATGTACAGCACACTGTTCGATGAATCTGATAATTGAGCAGAAACTTGCAGTAATAACGTTGACTTTCCGATACCGGGATCGCCGCCGATTAAAACAAGTGAGCCTTTAACGACACCTCCGCCGAGTACCCTGTTAAATTCGCCAAGCTTGGTTTTGACGCGGGGTTCATCTGATGTTTCGATTGATGTAATAGGTGAAGGTTTCTGTACAGTTTGAACAGAATGAGAAAAAGCCGCTCTCCGATTGGCCGGTGCCTTTTTAATCATTTCTTCCACCATTGTATTCCAAGCACCGCAGCCCGGACATTTCCCCATCCATTTTGGAGACTCATAACCGCAGGATTGGCAGATGAATTTCGATTTTGTTTTAGCCATATATAGTGTAAGACCTCTCCCTTGTTCTATTTCTTGATATGAAAGTGAGGCATACACTTACATGCTGTATGCCTCATTTTCGTCTTCTATATTAATTCGTTTTAGCAGTCGTTTTTACGACAATTTCGCCGTCTTCTACATCGAGAACAATATGCTGTCCTTTATGAATATTTCCTCTGAGGAGTTCTTCAGATAAACGGTCTTCGACATGTTTTTGGATAGCTCTTCTTAACGGACGGGCACCATATTCCAGATCAACACCCTCTTCCGCGACTTTCGCTTTTGCAGCATCTGTCAATTCGATAGAAAGGTCCTGTTCTTTCAGACGTTTCGTTAATTGATCAGACATTAATGACACGATTTCAGTCAGGTGTTTTTTCTCAAGTGAATGGAAGACAATGATTTCATCAATCCGGTTGATAAACTCCGGTCTGAACGCGCGTTTCAGTTCACCCATCACTTTATCTTTCATGTCTTTATGATTTTGCGTCTCATCCTGAACGTTAAAGCCGACATATTTATTGCGTTTCAGCTCACTAGCTCCGACGTTTGACGTCATAATCAGAATCGTATTGCGGAAATCGACTGTACGTCCTTTAGAATCAGTCAAACGCCCATCTTCGAGAACTTGCAATAGAATATTGAAGACATCTGGGTGTGCTTTCTCAATCTCATCAAGAAGCACCACAGAGTACGGTTTTCTTCTTACTTTCTCTGTTAATTGACCACCTTCATCGTATCCCACATATCCCGGAGGTGAACCGACAAGTCTTGAAGTCGAGTGTTTTTCCATGTATTCAGACATATCAATTCTGATCATGGCTTCTTCATCGCCGAAAATGGATTCAGCAAGTGCTCGCGCAAGCTCTGTTTTACCCACACCTGTAGGGCCTAAGAAAATGAATGAGCCGATTGGGCGTTTAGGATCTTTTAACCCTGCTCTTGCGCGTCTGACTGCTTTTGCAACAGCGACAACCGCTTCATCCTGGCCGATGACACGGGAGTGAAGAATGCTCTCCATATTGAGAAGCTTATCTGTTTCGGTTTGAGCGATTTTAGATACTGGCACACCAGTCCAGCTAGATACAACCATCGCAATATCATCAACAGTAACCTCTGAGTTTTCCTGCCCTTGCTTCTCTTTCCATGATTTTTTTGTATCCTCTACTTGCTCGCGCAAGCGCTGCTCAGTGTCGCGCAAGGAGGCCGCTTTTTCAAACTCTTGGCTCTGCACCGCCGCATCCTTCTCTTTACGAACCTCATCAAGCTTCTGTTCAAGCTCTTTTAAGTTAGGAGGCGTTGTAAAAGAGCGCAGTCTAACCTTTGAACCCGCTTCATCAATCAAGTCAATTGCTTTATCCGGAAGGAAACGGTCAGAAATATATCTGTCAGAAAGCTTAACCGCAGCTTCAATGGCATCATCAGTGATAGAAACACGGTGGTGGGCTTCGTATCTGTCACGCAAACCTTGTAAAATTTGAATGCTTTCATCTGCAGATGGCTGATCAACCTGGATTGGCTGAAAACGGCGTTCCAATGCTGCATCTTTTTCAATATATTTACGGTACTCATCAAGAGTCGTCGCTCCAATACATTGAAGTTCACCGCGAGCAAGTGAAGGTTTTAAAATGTTAGATGCATCAATGGCACCTTCTGCTCCGCCCGCTCCAATCAAAGTATGGAGCTCATCGATGAATAGAATGATGTTTCCTGCCTGGCGAATTTCATCCATGACTTTTTTCAGGCGATCCTCAAATTCACCGCGGTATTTAGTGCCGGCAACAACTGTTCCCATGTCTAATGTCATCACGCGTTTATCGCGTAAGATCTCGGGAACTTCGTTATTAATAATTTGCTGTGCCAAACCTTCTGCGATTGCAGTTTTACCTACACCTGGCTCACCAATGAGAACAGGGTTGTTTTTCGTTCTTCGGCTTAACACTTCGATTACACGCTGAATTTCCTTGCTTCTGCCGATTACAGGGTCTAGGCTGTCTTCCTTCGCAATAGCAGTTAAGTCTCTTGCCAAGCTGTCAAGCGTAGGCGTATTCGCATTGCTGTTTGTTCCTGTCGCTGATGATCCTGTTTCATTGCTTCCGAGAAGCTGGAGCACTTGCTGTCTTGCTTTATTTAAACTAACGCCGAGGTTATTCAGGACTCTTGCAGCAACACCTTCACCTTCGCGAATCAGACCAAGAAGAATATGTTCTGTTCCAACATAAGAATGACCTAGTTTTCTTGCCTCATCCATTGAAAGCTCAATGACTTTTTTAGCTCTAGGAGTGTAATGAATCGTTTGAGACATTTCCTGCCCGCGACCGATCAAACTTTCAACTTCTTTTTGAATTTTATCTGATCCAAGTCCAAGCGCTTGTAGAGCTTTAGCGGCAATCCCTTCTCCTTCTCGTACCAGTCCTAATAAAATATGCTCAGTGCCAATGTTATTATGACCTAAACGAAGTGCTTCTTCCTGTGCAAGCGCCAGTACTTTTTGAGCTCGTTCTGTAAATCTTCCAAACATCATATCGATTCATCCTCCTGTCTTTTCCCATTCATTTCTAAGTGAAGCCGTTCTCTGATGAGAGCCGCTCTTCGAATGTCCCTTTCGTTCGGACGCAAAGCGCCTCCCGAGTACTGCTGTAAAAATCCTGGCTGTGTCAAAATCATTAGTTCATTAAGTATGTTGCTTGAAAGTCCTTTAATAATGCCTAGATCTATGCCTAACCGAACATCCGAAAGGCACTTCGCAGTCTCTTTCGACTCTATCATCCGACAATTAGACAAGACCCCGTAAGATCGATACACCCGATCCTCAAGTTCTATCTTAGAGGTTTGATAAAGCGCTTCTCGGGCAGATCGTTCTTGTTCAATCAGCTGGGCAGCAACACTGTTAAGGTCATCCACAATATCCTGCTCTGGCTTGCCAAGCGTGATCTGATTTGAAATTTGAAAGATATTCCCTACTGCTTCGCTGCCTTCCCCATAAATTCCTCTAACAACTAAGCCTAATTGATTAATTGCCGGTATAATTCGATTTATTTGCCTAGTTAAAACCAATGCCGGCAGATGCATCATGACTGAAGCCCTTAAACCCGTACCTACATTTGTAGGACAGCTGGTTAAGTATCCTCTTTGCTCATTGAATGCATAATCAACTTTTTCTTCAATCCAGTCGTCGACCTGGTTTGCGGCTTTCATTGCTTCTAAAAGCTGAAATCCAGGAAAAAGACACTGTATTCTAATATGATCCTCTTCATTTATCATGACGCTTACTTCCTCATTTTCAGAAAGCAAACATCCTCCAAAAGGGGATTCTGTCAGATTCGGACTGATGAGATGTTTTTCCACTAATACACGCTTTTCTAAAGACTGTGCATCATGCATTCTGATCAAAACGAATTTGCCGATTTCGGGAATTTCTTGTCCTGAAAACTGATCTTCAAACTGCTGTATGATGGATGAGGCTTCTTCATTGGAATACCGCGTAGGGAACCGTATATGTTCAAAGTTCCTTGCTAAACGTATGCGGCTGCTGAGTACAATGTCACTTTCAGGTCCTTTCTGCTTCATCCAACTGCTTAGTGCGTCCTGAATAAAATGCTTTAGCGACATTACCCCTGTTCCTCCTCACTATCTGTACTTTTGAGTGATTGCTCTAATGAACGAATTTGATCTCTCACATGAGCTGCGTTTTCAAATTCTTCTTGATGAATTAAGGATTCTAATTCTCTTTTGAGCATGTCAATCTGCCGTCTGACATGGAGATTGCCGCCTATACGTTTCGGTATTTTTCCAGCATGCACAGTGTTTCCGCTGTGCACTTTACGTAAGATAGGTGTAATGTTGCTACGAAATGTTTTATAACATTCAGAACATCCAAAACGGCCAATTTTTCTAAATTGCTGAAAGGTCATTCCACATTTCGGACAAGCAGATATTTGCTCCGATTGACTGAACATTTGAGTTCCTGCTTTTTGGAATGAAGAATCCATGTTCAGCAAACCCGAAAGTAAATTATGAATAGAGAAACCGTGATTTGCACTTATACCATATGAATCACTATTTTCTTTGGCACATTGTTCACAAATATGAACTTCTTTTTTCTCTCCGTTATCAACCTTTGTAAAGTGAAAAGTGGCTGGTCTCTCGTGGCACTCTTGACAAATCAATCTTTTCACCCGCTTATTTTAATTTTAAAGAAGTCAGCATAGCCTTCATCATTCTTGCTCTTAATTCATCACGTTCAGGCAAGTCAATGTATAAAACCGAGCGGTCCATCACGCTGACCATCATTTTTGCTTCTCTTTCTGAAATCACCTTGTCTTCTAATAGCCTTATAATAATGTCATCAGAGGCTGCTTGAGACAAATGGGTATTAATTTGAGAAATAATATTATTGATCAGGACAACTTCACTGTTCATTTTAATTTTAATAATTCTGATGTAACCGCCGCCCCCGCGTTTGCTCTCAACAATATAACCTCTCTCGCTTGTAAATCTGGTGTTGATGACATAATTTATTTGGGAAGGAACGCATTGAAATTTATCTGCAATTTCGCTTCGTTTAATCTCTAAAATTTCCTTGCCATTTTGATCTAACACTCGTTTTAAATATTGTTCAATGATGTCAGAAATATTATGTCCCACTCAACCCCCTCCTTTACTGACTTTGACTATATTTGACTTTAATCTTACTATAAGGCGTTTCTCGAGAATTTTCAACTTTCTCGCTCTATCCTTTATTATTTCCACTTTCTCGGCCCATAAAACCTGATCACAGATTTAAAATTCAGTGTAAAGTTATTATATTATACAATTAAATGAAATTTTATGATACCAACAAACCAGAATACAAAAAAGAGCAGCTCATATGAGCTGCTCTTTTTTCGA
>NZ_JBLKRW010000002.1:0-2728 GCF_047608225.1 Bacillus sp. SW14
TGTTCTTTGAAAACTAGATAACAGTAGACATCACATTCAATTAGTAATACAAGATATCACATAGTGATTCTTTTTAACGGTTAAGTTAGAAAGGGCGCACGGTGGATGCCTTGGCACTAGGAGCCGATGAAGGACGGGACGAACACCGATATGCTTCGGGGAGCTGTAAGCAAGCTTTGATCCGGAGATTTCCGAATGGGGAAACCCACCACTCGTAATGGAGTGGTATCCATATCTGAATTCATAGGATATGAGAAGGCAGACCCGGGGAACTGAAACATCTAAGTACCCGGAGGAAGAGAAAGCAAATGCGATTCCCTGAGTAGCGGCGAGCGAAACGGGATTAGCCCAAACCAAGAGGCTTGCCTCTTGGGGTTGTAGGACACTCTGTACGGAGTTACAAAAGAACGAGGTAGATGAAGAGGTCTGGAAAGGCCCGCCATAGAAGGTAACAGCCCTGTAGTCAAAACTTCGTTCTCTCCTGAGTGGATCCTGAGTACGGCGGAACACGTGAAATTCCGTCGGAATCCGGGAGGACCATCTCCCAAGGCTAAATACTCCCTAGTGACCGATAGTGAACCAGTACCGTGAGGGAAAGGTGAAAAGCACCCCGGAAGGGGAGTGAAACAGATCCTGAAACCGTGTGCCTACAAGTAGTCAGAGCCCGTTAACGGGTGATGGCGTGCCTTTTGTAGAATGAACCGGCGAGTTACGATCCCGTGCAAGGTTAAGCAGAAGATGCGGAGCCGCAGCGAAAGCGAGTCTGAATAGGGCGCATGAGTACGTGGTCGTAGACCCGAAACCAGGTGATCTACCCATGTCCAGGGTGAAGTTCAGGTAACACTGAATGGAGGCCCGAACCCACGCACGTTGAAAAGTGCGGGGATGAGGTGTGGGTAGGGGTGAAATGCCAATCGAACCTGGAGATAGCTGGTTCTCTCCGAAATAGCTTTAGGGCTAGCCTCAAGGTAAGAGTCTTGGAGGTAGAGCACTGATTGGACTAGGGGCCCCTACCGGGTTACCGAATTCAGTCAAACTCCGAATGCCAATGACTTATCCTTGGGAGTCAGACTGCGAGTGATAAGATCCGTAGTCGAAAGGGAAACAGCCCAGACCGCCAGCTAAGGTCCCAAAGTATACGTTAAGTGGAAAAGGATGTGGAGTTGCTTAGACAACCAGGATGTTGGCTTAGAAGCAGCCACCATTTAAAGAGTGCGTAATAGCTCACTGGTCGAGTGACTCTGCGCCGAAAATGTACCGGGGCTAAACGTATCACCGAAGCTGCGGACTGTTCTTCGAACAGTGGTAGGAGAGCGTTCTAAGGGCTGTGAAGCCAGACCGGAAGGACTGGTGGAGCGCTTAGAAGTGAGAATGCCGGTATGAGTAGCGAAAGAGGGGTGAGAATCCCCTCCACCGAATGCCTAAGGTTTCCTGAGGAAGGCTCGTCCGCTCAGGGTTAGTCGGGACCTAAGCCGAGGCCGAAAGGCGTAGGCGATGGACAACAGGTTGATATTCCTGTACCACCTCCTCACCATTTGAGTAATGGGGGGACGCAGGAGGATAGGGTAAGCGCGGTATTGGATATCCGCGTCCAAGCAGTTAGGCTGGGAAATAGGCAAATCCGTTTCCCATAAGGCTGAGCTGTGATGGCGAGCGAAATATAGTAGCGAAGTTCCTGATTCCACACTGCCAAGAAAAGCCTCTAGCGAGGTGAGAGGTGCCCGTACCGCAAACCGACACAGGTAGGCGAGGAGAGAATCCTAAGGTGATCGAGAGAACTCTCGTTAAGGAACTCGGCAAAATGACCCCGTAACTTCGGGAGAAGGGGTGCTCTGTTAGGGTGCAAGCCCGAGAGAGCCGCAGTGAATAGGCCCAGGCGACTGTTTAGCAAAAACACAGGTCTCTGCGAAGCCGTAAGGCGAAGTATAGGGGCTGACGCCTGCCCGGTGCTGGAAGGTTAAGAGGAGCGCTTAGCGTAAGCGAAGGTGCGAATTGAAGCCCCAGTAAACGGCGGCCGTAACTATAACGGTCCTAAGGTAGCGAAATTCCTTGTCGGGTAAGTTCCGACCCGCACGAAAGGCGCAACGATCTGGGCACTGTCTCAACGAGAGACTCGGTGAAATTATAGTACCTGTGAAGATGCAGGTTACCCGCGACAGGACGGAAAGACCCCGTGGAGCTTTACTGCAGCCTGATATTGAATGTTGGTACAGCTTGTACAGGATAGGTAGGAGCCTTGGAAACCGGAGCGCTAGCTTCGGTGGAGGCATCGGTGGGATACTACCCTGGCTGTATTGACCTTCTAACCCGCCGCCCTTATCGGGCGGGGAGACAGTGTCAGGTGGGCAGTTTGACTGGGGCGGTCGCCTCCTAAAAGGTAACGGAGGCGCCCAAAGGTTCCCTCAGAATGGTTGGAAATCATTCGCAGAGTGTAAAGGCACAAGGGAGCTTGACTGCGAGACCTACAAGTCGAGCAGGGACGAAAGTCGGGCTTAGTGATCCGGTGGTTCCGCATGGAAGGGCCATCGCTCAACGGATAAAAGCTACCCCGGGGATAACAGGCTTATCTCCCCCAAGAGTCCACATCGACGGGGAGGTTTGGCACCTCGATGTCGGCTCATCGCATCCTGGGGCTGTAGTCGGTCCCAAGGGTTGGGCTGTTCGCCCATTAAAGCGGTACGCGAGCTGGGTTCAGAACGTCGTGAGACAGTTCGGTCCCTATCCGTCG
>NZ_JBLKRW010000004.1:0-1048 GCF_047608225.1 Bacillus sp. SW14
CAATTATGGAGGATTAGCTCAGCTGGGAGAGCATCTGCCTTACAAGCAGAGGGTCGGCGGTTCGAGCCCGTCATCCTCCACCATTTTGCCGGTGTAGCTCAATTGGTAGAGCAACTGACTTGTAATCAGTAGGTTGGGGGTTCAAGTCCTCTTGCCGGCACCACTTTTTATATGGTATAATACTGAAGTCTCTTGTAAGAAGAGCCATTAGCTCAGTTGGTAGAGCATCTGACTTTTAATCAGAGGGTCGAAGGTTCGAGTCCTTCATGGCTCACCACTTTACGCGGGTGTGGCGGAATTGGCAGACGCGCTAGACTTAGGATCTAGTGTCTTTATGACGTGGGGGTTCAAGTCCCTTCACCCGCATTATATAGGATAACAGTTATAAAAACTGGACATCCTGTCTGCGGAAGTAGTTCAGTGGTAGAACACCACCTTGCCAAGGTGGGGGTCGCGGGTTCGAATCCCGTCTTCCGCTCCAACTATACCATCCACGCCGGGGTGGTGGAATTGGCAGACACACAGGACTTAAAATCCTGCGGTAGGTGACTACCGTGCCGGTTCAAGTCCGGCCCTCGGCATTAAATCTTGCGCCCGTAGCTCAATTGGATAGAGCGTTTGACTACGGATCAAAAGGTTAGGGGTTCGACTCCTCTCGGGCGCGCCATTATTTTAATGGAATAGACAATCGGGAAGTAGCTCAGCTTGGTAGAGCACATGGTTTGGGACCATGGGGTCGCAGGTTCGAATCCTGTCTTCCCGACCATTTCAATGGGGCCTTAGCTCAGCTGGGAGAGCGCCTGCTTTGCACGCAGGAGGTCAGCGGTTCGATCCCGCTAGGCTCCACCAATTTTTTAAAAAAAGTTGTTGACTTTGAAGAAGCAGCATTGTATAATAATAAAGTTGCTTTAACAAAGCGAACAAACGAAATGATCTTTGAAAACTAAACAAGACAAAACGTACCTGTTAATTCATTTTTTATAAATCGCACAGCGATGTGCGTAGTCAGTCAAACTAGGCCTGCACGATGCAGGTCACACAGGTGTTG
>NZ_JBLKRW010000005.1:0-272 GCF_047608225.1 Bacillus sp. SW14
AGGAAATTTGAGAGGAGCTGTCCTTAGTACGAGAGGACCGGGATGGACGCACCGCTGGTGTACCAGTTGTTCTGCCAAGGGCATCGCTGGGTAGCTATGTGCGGACGGGATAAGTGCTGAAAGCATCTAAGCATGAAGCCCCCCTCAAGATGAGATTTCCCATTCCGCAAGGAAGTAAGATCCCTGAAAGATGATCAGGTTGATAGGTCTGAGGTGGAAGTGTGGCGACACATGGAGCTGACAGATACTAATCGATCGAGGACTTAACCACA